>CAWBCV010000009.1:0-144181 GCA_963787425.1 uncultured Alphaproteobacteria bacterium | reverse complement strand
ATCTCCCTCCAGCGGAAAGTCGCGTGCGAACCTGACTTTCGAAGGGTCATCACGAGGTGCGGCGGCCGGTGCCGCATCCGAAGCGATAATTGGAATTCGGACCGCATCCGCCCATTTCGGCCGGCGCCCCGGGGGGCTGATTTTATGTCCCGCAGAACGACAGCCCAAGCTCCGCCGCTTTTTCGCTTACCTCGCCGATGGTGCGGCGGAGGAATGTCGCCGTCTGCGCCGCGGAGTTGCCGGTTTTGATGCATTGACGCAGGTCAATGATATCCATCTCGGACCATTCCCTGCCGGTGTTGGCAGTTTCCATCCCCCGGGCTCCCTGGTGGCTCTCGGCCGCCTAAAGCCGCAATGCAATGTCTATGCCTCGGCCGTCCGCTACTTCCCTGGGATTTGCCCGTTGCCACGCTAATGCCGGGAATGCCGCCCTTCTATATCGCTCCCGACCATCCGGGATCGCGGCAGGCTTCACCGAGATATTGTGCGCTTTGACCGATCAGCGGGTTGGCCGTGCTAAACTCCGCTGCGAAACACCAGACGCAAATGATGTCGGGCGATAGGGATGGATCACGTTAAGCCGCGCAGACCACCAGGCAACGCCGCGAGGGCGCGTCTCCCTTGGCGTGGGCTGGCGATGGCGCTGCTGCTCCTCCTCGGCGCAATGGCCTCGGCCCATGCACAGATCGGCGGCGGTCATGGCCGCCGGCAAAATAACCAGCAACAGACACCGCAACGGTCTCCGGCACCGACGACACCGTTCTTGCCCGAGATATGGCCACGGTTGGAAGAAGGCGCGCTCATATGCAAGTCGCGCGACGATCTCGTCGGATATCAGACGCAAATCGCCAATGGTTCGAGTGCTACAACACCAGGGCAGGCGCCCGATTGCCACACTATCCGGAAGCAGACGGGCATCCAGATTCTGGCTCACGACGGTCCCTCACGCACCCAAATCGTCACGACGGACGAGTCCAAAGAGACCTGGTGGACCAATAGCTACCTGCCGTCGACCCCGCCACCTTCTGTCGCCAAAGGCCCAGGCGCAGGGAAATGATGGACCGGCTTTAGGGTTTCTGGGGAACAAAGGCGCCCCGCTCCTCGGTGACCGGGCCCGGCCGTATTCCGTCGGCAGCAGACCATTGCCCCCATAGGAGCCGAGACGCGTTGCCGCACATCCCGCCGGGTCCTCCGAACAGCACGATAAGGTCGGGGCATTCGATCCGGAGGTACCACCACTTGCGGACGCGCAATGGCCGGCGAAGTTTTATGCCGACCACCGAGAAGCGATGACGACGACCATGAGATCACCGGCCGGGATCAATGATTGAAGCTCGGGTGACAGCGCTCCCGATGAAGCCGTTGGCCAAGTCGTGCGCGTTCTTGGGCTGAGCACCGCTTCGACGGCAGCGCTGCGTGCGAACATGAGGCTTGCGCGATGAGACCCCCAGTCAGGCAGCCGCAGTGCGGACAGAACGGTTCGCCGCCATTGGAAGACCAACGGATGCGCTTGAACGTGTACCGCGCTTCGTCATCCGTCATCCGCATGATGCGGGTAAGACTCAACGTGCGAGCGGCGGCGCTGAGCAAGAAATGCTGCGACATGGGGCCAATCCCTTGTCGGGGTGGACCCTCGTCATCGCCGTGGAAATCGAGCGTCAACTCGATTATATTCCAGGGGATGATCATGACGACAGGGCCCAATCCCGGTGTTGTGGTCTAGGGGCCGGCATCGCGTCAACGGTGACCGGCTCCGCCTTTGAAGTACCGACCAGCGGGCCGCTTCCTTTGCTTGATCAAGGCGTGGGGAAGCGGTCCTTCGTTTTGATCATCGCCCCGCATCCGGGTCGGCACTCGGCCGGGGCTCTCACGCTGTCGGCATGTGCTACCTGTCCTTCTTCGCGCATTCTACCACGCCGCATTCGACCGTCAAACAGTTATTGCGCTATAAGGCAAAAATTTATTGCGGAAGCACGCCTGTGTAGGTATAAGGGCATTCGAGCGTGCCGCCGGCACGGAATGGAGTGCCTATTATGACCTTGGAACATGGCGAGAACGAGCGAAATGCGGCAGACAGCGCGCAATACGTCGATGCAGAAGGAGAGAGCAAGCGCGAGCGATCGACGATCGGTTTTGCCTATAACGATCTGGACGATGCTGTGGCGGTTGCGCGGACGATCCATACCAACGCTGGAACTTCCTGTACCCTTAGCCAGCTAGCGGCCCTTCTAGATCAGCCAATCAGCAGCGGGACGTTCCGCGCGCGCTTGTCGAATGCGGCGATCTTCGGGCTGACTGAGAATGCGCGTCGTGAAGTATCGCTGACCGCGCTTGGGCGACGAATTGCCGACCCGGCCGCTGAACCGGCCGCGCGAGTAGACGCCTTCCTCCATGTGCCGCTCTACCAGCGCATCTTTGAACATCACGATGGCTATACGCTCCCCGGTGCCGCGCCACTTGAAAAGTTTATGCGCGACGTCGGCGTGTCACCGAAGCAAACGGGGAAGGCGCGACAGGCATTCATGCGCTCCGCGCGGCAGGCTGGGTTTTTTGCTCATGGGGAAGATCGGCTCGTTCGGCCGTCATTTCCTGACACGCCAAGCACGCGACCGGTCGATTCCGAAAAGGAGAGTGAAAAAGTTAAAAACAAGAATGGTGGTGGCGGCGGCGATGATCTGCCACCACTCGATGGTCTCATTCTGGCTTTGGTCAAAAAGCTCCCGCCGACTGGCACTACAGAGTGGAAAATCGAAGATCGAGTAATGTGGCTTCAGATGGCCGCGATGGCCTTTCAGATGGCCTACGGATCTGCCGAGCCGATAGAGATCAAGGCAACTGAGCAAACGGCATTAGAGCGCAAAGGGAATTGACTATGACGCGTCAGTCGCGGGGAGGAAGAGAGCGTCGTTACGGTCGCGTGGCACGCATTTTGTTGGATGACGAAAACTTGCCCGATGAGGAACTGGCCAAGCGGGCGGATGTGGACGTGGACACTGCGAAATATTGCAGATTGGCATTCAATGAGATCCGCGAAGCCTTGCGGTCAAAGGGCTGGTGCCCACCTGTGATTTGATTGGGTCGCCAATTCCCTACGCATCCTAACAGGGAATTTTTTGTGGCCTTGCAGGGAATTAAATCGGGCGATCAGGGAAGTTTCCGCCGTGATCAGGGAATCCCGCCTTTCTCCGCAATTTGGCGTTCGTAGATGGGGGATCGAGGGTTCGAGACACGGTTGCTTTCTTGAACGGGCCTTTAGTTTGGGGGCAGATCTGATACAAATGACAATAAGGGGGGCCCGTTCATGGAACGCCATAAATTCGGCAATTCTGATCTTAGGGTTTCAGCCATCGGTCTCGGCTGTTATGGCATGTCGGGGGCCTATGGTCCGGCAGACGACGCGGAGTCAATCGCCACTATTCGCGACGCGCTCGATCTCGGAGTCAATTTTCTCGACACATCGGCCAGTTACGGCAAAGGTCACAATCATCGCTTGATCGGCGAAGCAATCCGCGGCCGCAGACAGGATGTTGTCATCCACTCGAAGAGCGGTAGCCCCCGCGATGGCGGCCCAGACGCCGTGCGCGGCGGAGGCGATCCGCGTTATCTGCGTCAAACCTGCGAGCAGAGCTTGAAAAATCTTGGAATCGAGGCGCTCGACATCTTTTGCATGTCGCGCGTCGATCCGAACGTGCCGATCGAGGACAGCGTCGGGGGAATGGCCGAGCTCGTCAAGGAAGGCAAGACACGTTTCATCTCGCTCTCAGAGAGCTCGGCCGAGTCGCTGAAGCGTGGCAGTGCCGTGCATCCGGTCGTCTCGCTGCAAATGGAGTATTCGCTGTTCTCGCGCGATGCGGAAGAGCAAGGCCAGATCGACGCCTGCAAGGAACTTGGCATGGCGATGATGGCCTATGCCGTGCTCGGGCGCGGGATGCTGAGCGCTCAGCTGCCTAAGGTAGAAGAAATGGCGCCGGACGACATTCGCGCGGAGCTGCCTCGCTTTCACAGCATCAATCTCGAGAAAAACCTCCAAGTTCGCTCGGCGCTTGAGGCCATTGCGCGCAGGAAGAACGCCACGCTCGCCCAGCTCTCCATCGCGTGGCCAATGGCCCAGGGAAAGCGTGCGGGAGTTTTAATCATCCCGGTACCCGGCGCGAAATCGCGCAAGCACCTTGAGGAGAATGTGCGCGCTACGGACATTGTGCTGACGGCCGAGGATCTTGTGGAAATCGACCGGATCGTCCCGCCCGGTGCTGCGTCCGGTACTCGCTACCCGATGGGACAAATGCACCGACTGAACGTGTGACGTGCGAATTTTAACTCCAGGCTGCTGCCGAACAATGCTCGGTCGGGAAGCGGCGCTATTGGTCGGCTGCACCGGTCCGTCGCCGTCCGGGTTGAGGCCGCCTTTCCGTCAACATGCCGGTCACGGTGTTCACCGGTTGGTGTTTATCCCGCAGCCGGCGCAGGATCGCACCGATGACGAGCTCAAGCAACTCGCCGACGACTACCTCGAACCGATCCTGGCGATGTTGGTCAAGGACGGCTGAGCCACTGCGGCAGGGTCACGGGAGGGTTACCAAGCCCTCTCCGCTTTTAATGTGATGATGTTGGAAGAGATGCAGTCGCTCAGATTGCGGCTCGACAGCGGCGAAATCGTCCTTGCTGCCGATGACTGCTATTTCTGCCGAACGCTGAACCGGCGGCGATTGCCGCGCTATAGGCCAGACCACGGGGCGAGACTGGCCACGCTCGACCGGCTCGAAGCGCCGGGAAATTTCGGCGCCCGCATCTCCTTCGGTTACGACCCGGAGTTCTGGCGGTCTGGCCCGCAGGTGCCTGCGGCCACACATGAAATTGCCGCGCGCCATCCTGTTCGATCTAGACGACACAATCCTCATCGCGTTTGGACCGGCGCAGTCACAGTGGCAGCGCACCATCGCGGACAAGCGTTTCTGGAGCGGGCGGCCAAACTAGCCGTGCCGATTTATATCCATCCTGGCTTGCCGCACCCTGTGGTCATCGAGGCCTATTACAAAGACTACGTGCAATCGCACCCCGGCATCTTGCGTGCGGCCTGGGGCTTCACGGTTGAGACCGCCACCCAGGGGGTGCGCTTCGTTCTGAGCGGCGTGTTCGACGCCCACCCCAACCTGAAGATCATTCTGAGGCATATGGGAGAGGGTCTGCCGTTCCTGCTGTGGCGCATCAGTCATGGGCTGCGCGCGACAATGAAGGAGAAGACGTTCCGCGATATTTTTTGCGAGCATTTCTGGATCACGACGAGCGGCTTCTTCTCCAGCCGCAGCGGGGAAGCCACGGGAGCAAACACCTCGGTCGGCTTGCGTAGCACTTGATAAACGAGATTCATCGCGGAAAAGACGGCGAGGTGGGCAAAAAGCATCTCCTCCTAAAGACCAAACTATTGATATAAGATAGCCGCCGGTGAGGGGGCCTTCAAATGCAATCTGCCTCGGGTGGCCTCCCTGTTGCAAGTGGGACAGAACCGCGAAGGCTCGCGGCGTTCGTGCATGCCGATATGGTGGGCTACAGTCGTCTAATAGAGCAGGACGATATCGGCACCTATGCCCGGTTGGCTCGCCTTCGCCACACCCTCATTGATCCAGCGCTTGAGCGATATGGCGGGAAAATCGACAATACGGCTGGCGACTCCCTGCTGATGGAGTTCTCGAGCGTGCTTTCGGCGGTGCGCTTCGCGGTCGAGATACAAACTCGTATACCCGAGTTCGATAACGGTGATCTACCGGATCGCCGCATCCGCTTCCGTATGGGGGTCAACGCGGGTGATGCGATATCGGACGGCGAAAATATCCACGGCGACAGTGTCAATATTGCCGCGCGGCTCCAAGCAGTCTGTCCGCCTGGCGGCGTATGCGTTTCCGCCGCAGTGCAAAATCACGTGCAACAAAGGCTAGACCTGCAATTCGAGCCGATGGGTCCGCTCCATTTGAAGAACATTGTCCAACCCATTGAAGCTTTCGTGGTACACCTCGATCGCCGCGCCGGGACGTGGACAGTCAAACAGCGTCGCGTGCGTAAGCGGGCGATGGTCGTCGTGCTTGTCCCGCTCTTCCTGGCTACGGCTGGTCTCGGCGTGTGGCTGAATACGCATCGGACGATACCCGATCCGAAACCGTTGGCCGCCGATAGCAGCATTCCACCCCTCTCCATCGCAGTCTTGCCGTTCGCCAATTTGAGCAACGACCATGACCAAGAGTACCTCGCAGAAGGGATCTCCGAGGACTTGACAACCGATCTGTCGCATCTCGAAGGGGTCTTTATCGTCGCGCGGGAGTCGGCGTTCACTTATCTAGGAAAGCAGGTAGACATTCGCGAGGTTGGCCGGCAACTCGGCGTCCGCTATGTGGTGGAGGGCAGTGTGCGCAGGCTAGATCATGCCGTTCGAATCAATGCGCAGCTTATCTCGGCCAATGATGGCACCCATGTCTGGGCAGACCGGTTTGACCAGCCGCTTCGCGATCTTCAGGCCGGGCAGGACAGCACCGTCCAGCGCATCGGCGCAGCACTCAATATCAAATTTGACAAGGCGAAGCAGCAGCCCAGGAATCCGGTGGCTGACCCAGCCGCTTATGATCTGGTGTTGCGTGCCAGGGCGGTTCTCCAAGAGCCTAGAAGCGATATCCGGAATACCATCGCGGCTGGCTATTTCGAACAGGCCCTCCGTTTGGACCCGACCTCGGTGCCTGCCAAGGTTGGTGTCGCGACGATGCTTATTGAAACTAACCAATCGAGCCGCCGTGATACGGACCCATATGCTGCCCGCGTCGACCGGGCCACCGACTTGATCGCTAGCGCAGAACACGTGACTCCCAATTCACCCGATGTGCTGGCCGCCAAAATGGAGTGGGCGCATGCATGGCAGACCCACGCTCCCCCGCCCGACAAAGTCGGATTTATCTACATGCTCAACGGTGACACGGGCGCGAGCAATACCGATCCCTGGGCGACCAAATCCGAGCCCGGCAATCATTGGATCAAGACGGGCGCTCACGTGATGATCGTCGGTCCCGCCGCCAAGACGATGGCAGGCTATCCCCGAACGGCCGATGCCGACCCGACGAAACCCTATGTGATGTGGCCCGGATCACCCTATGAGCACCTAATGCTTCCGGTTAAGTGAGCCATAAGCGGAGGCTGTTGCCACAGACTCCATCGAGACCGGTTTGAAGAGGGTGGATACAGCGCCGCTGCCGTCAACTGGAGCGACTGCGTGTCTCTCACCGATGGAAGAGGCGGAACTTCGGGGACAACTCGGAACGGGACACGGCTGAGATCCCGTCGCGCCGCGGCCTCCTTCTGATGTAGCCGGGCTCGCCGTGCGAATGGCCACGGTCTTTCCTCTGCTTGATGCTCTCGAGGCCGAACAGGCGGTGATCGCCGGCCACGATTGGGGTGCCTCGGTAGCCCGGCATGCGGCGCAGCTGCGTCCGGACGCTATCGCGTGCGGCGCGACGATCAAGGTGAGAAGCCCATCCAGATCGCCGCGCTACAATCGCGGCGTCATCGGTCTCAGCGTGCCGTTCCGGGCGCGTGGATCGACACGACCGACCACGGTCATGCCACAGACCGAGGACGCTAATGTAGATTTTGAGACTGAAGCTGAGGTGCCATGGTGGGCAGCCTTGGTAAATCGTCTGCGGTCCGTGACGCCTCAGGGAGCGCGATCGACGGCATGGCGGATTGTGCTGCGACCGGAGAGCCACTATCAAGCCCTGCGCCTTCGGCGCTCCGCTGCGCGGCTGGCAGCAGAACGCCGGCTGAGGCCTTGTACATTTCGTCCTCCCGTGGCGGGGTCCGTATCTGGGCGTGCGCTCGCGCGTCCAACCGGTGACCCTGGCCGGCCGAAATCGGGTTCGCAGCGGACTCGCCCCTGGAGGGAGATGGATTCGAAGCATCGGTGCCCCGTGAAGGACCAACTCGTCGAGACGGTTTTATTCGACTTTCCAGCGGAGGCTCGGAAGCGCACCATCGGCGGTCGGCGATCTCAACCGCGCGATCTGGGCGGCGATCTCCGCCGGGACCATAACCTCCGCGACGACAACGACCGCCTCGGCTGGGGACGGAGGCAGGCTCAAAACGGCGGCTCTCCTGACGGGGTACCGATGGTTCGAATCCATCTCCCTCCAGCGGCGAGTTAGGAGCGAACTTCGCATCGAGTGACAAGGCGGAACGTGACCTTGGGCAATCCGACGTTGACTTCCGAGCTGAAAGAGCGTCTCGCCGCGGGCATTACCGCCGAAACGGCCGGGCGCGGCATCGCTGAATTGGCAGCCTAGCGCGACCGCTTCCCAGGCTGCGCGCCTGATGAAGCAGATGGGCCCGGCTGGCACGGTGCGCGGCAAAACGGTGAAGACCACGCACAGCGACAAATCGGCGCCGTGCCCCCTCGGGGACGGAAAGCGAAATGGACGGGTTGATTCGAGCGGTCTTGCTCGACGTAGCCTTCATGGCAATCTCCAGGACCCGCTTGCCAACCCGCTGCATGCTGATCTCAATGAGTTCCCGCCGATCTGTATTCAGTTGCGCCTATGCCGAGGGTCAATTTCGCTTTTTGCTGACGTTACCTTGGCAGTGATCAAGAAAATTTTAAGCTGCACTTCGAAGAAATTGAACGAGCAGCCGGCTGACTTCCTCTGGCTGCTCCTGTTCAACCCAGTGTCCGGCTCCGTCAATAAGATGGACGCCGCGCATCTGCGTACAGGCGGCGCTCTGCATCCGCTCAAACGCACCGGGCATCTGGAAAACGCCCCAGTCGCTCTTGCCGGCAATGAAGAGTGAGGGGACGTCGATCGTACGTCCAGAATACGTTTGCAAGTCCGCGGTAAATCGGGACCCGGTACGCCGATAACCCTGAAGGCCCCCCTGAAATCCGGTCCTTTCGTACTCTGCACTATAGACCGCTAGATCATTGTCAGGGAGCCACTTGCAAGCGGCTATCTCCGCCGGAATTGGCATCACCGCTGCGACGGTCTCCGCCATGCCTTTGTCGAGGTCCATGATGTAATAGGTCGGCATCTTGGCTAGCTCTTCGGCCGTCAGCGACTTTAGTCTGAAAGGCTTATTCTCTTTCCAGTCAGCACTTTTGTAGTGATAATAGGCGCGGAGGAACGCGTGAACGCCCTGCGGGCAGTGCCACATGTTCTCGTTCGCCTCTCGGGTCGTATAGTACACTTGGTAATGCTTACGTGGTCGCGGAAGCTTTGCCAACTCATCGTTGATGCCCGTCGCATTACGAGGAGGCTCTCCAGCTTGCGTTGTGCCATCCACCGTGTCGAACGGGAGCGGCGGCGGTCCGGCAAACGGCGCCGTCATCATGGCGACGGATCGGAATACGTCCGGCCTGATCAGGGCGCAGTACGCGGCCACGGGCGAACCGGCATCACGGCCTACCACCGCAGCGGAGCGGTGTCCAAAAGCCGATACCAGCCCAAGCGCATCCCTGACCAAATTGGTCTGACGGAACATGAAAACGTCGCCGTCATAACTGTCGTCCCACCCCATGGTCCGACCATAGCCTCTCATGTCCGGCGCGAGTACATGAAATCCTGCAGAAGCGAGGGGCAGCATTACATTGCGCCAAGCATAGGCAAGCTCCGGAAATCCATGCAGGAGCAGTACACACGGTCGGCTTTTGTCCTCGAACCCGGCTTCCAAGACGTGAAAAGTAAGTTCGTTGATATTGCTTACGTAACGGGAGCGTATCCCGGCCGGAAGCGGGATAGGAGGAAGTCTCTCAGTATCGGTTCGAACGGTTGCGGCATGTGCAAGCTTTTGCGCAACCGTACTGCAGACCGCGGCGACTGTGGGTGTGAGCATAAAGCTACGACCTTCACTCTGGAATACGTCAAGGACAACGGAACCAAATTGCACCCGAGTTCGAACCGGATCAGGGTACCGTCAGACGGTACACCCGCGCCGCAGTGCCGCTGTAGAGCTCGGTCTTTTCGACGGCCGACGCGTTGGCGGTGATGCGCTTGAAGGCATTCCACAGCTCGGTGTAGCCGCCCGATTGCTTGTCCGGCGGGAAATTGCTCTCGAACATGCAGCGGCTGGGGCCGAAAGCTTCGATGCAGGGCTCGATATATTGGCGCCACGCCGCGGCGAGGTCTTCGGACGACGGCGGGACATCGCGCTCGTGGAAGTCGAACCCAAACGAGGTCATGCCGACGCCGCCGAGCTTGACATTGACGTTCGGGCATTTGGCGAGTTCGGCGATGTCCTTCTTCCAGCCGGTCAAGATCTCCTGGCGGCGGCCGCTATAGGGGCCGACGCCGAGGACCCCGCCGACATGGTTCAGGATGATCGTGGTGCCGGGGAAGGCGCGGGCAAGGTCGATCGCATCCGGCAATTGCGGGTGGTATTGCCAGGATTCGAAGCTGAGGCCGAGCGGCGCGAGCTGGGCAAAGCCCTCGCGGAATTTGGGGTCGCGCACCAGATGCGGCGGCACCACGCGAGTGGCGAACTTCTGGATCGAGTCGTTGCTGTCCCATGACACACCGTGGCGGATGCCGCGAAAGCGCCCGCCGCCCACTCGGATTTCGGTCTCTAATACCTCGCGCACGCGGGCGCCGAGGGTCAGGTCGGCGTGGCCGATGATCGCCTCGGCGACGCGGCACGGGCCATAACCGCCCGAGGCGCTCATTGCCGCGATGCCGTTGACGAACTCAACCTCGCCGACCGGCGCGATCTCGGCCGGCCCGTCCTTGCGGTACATTGAACGGCATTCGAGAAAGACGGTCGACACGATGTTGTGACCACCGCTGAGGTCGTCGAGCAATTCCGGCAACAGGTAACGCCCGCGCTGCGGCGTATCCCAGAAATGATGATGCGGATCAATGATCGGTAGCCCTTGCTCCAGCGCCGCTTCGCTTGGGCGCTTGGCCAACCAAGCTTGCAGCTCGGCATCGTTGCGGTATCCGGTGCCGCGGTATTCGCCCTTCGCATCCCCCGTCATGATATCCTCCCTCACTCGGCGGCCACCCGCTCAGAGACCTTTTCGCCACGGAACGCTGGGATCATCTCGATCCCGAAACCGGTTAGAAGCCAATTCCCTACGCATCCGAACAAATATTATGCGGCCTTGCAGGGAATTTAAATCGGCGATCAGGGAAGTTTCCGGCTTGATCAGGGAATCCCACTCTCGTCCGCTATTTTGGCCCGACCGATCCCGATCCTCCGCGAGAGATCTTGAACGTTGCCCGAGAAGGCAAAGAGGGCTTTGTCCTCGGTGAATCTGGGGGCGCGCGGGCGCGACCCACGCCGCCAGCGCGAAAAGGCCGGGGTGGCGAGCGTGGCTTCACGAACTCGGCGAGCGACCGTAGCCGGGGGACCGAGGGTTCGAATCCATCTCCCTCCGCTTTAAGAGCGACTTTTATCTAGATTATTCAGTATCTTACTAAATGACAATGTGTATCAACCCACAAATTCACCCGCAGCGATTTTGAAGATGTAGGTGGACTTCAGTAGATGATCTTGGACGCTCTCCTCTACCGGACGCTTGTCGTGAACACATCAACGCATCGGAACACTGCCTGAGCTCGATGTGATAGCCGCAGATGTCCGCCGAGCGCCATCATGCGGTATCCGAGATGTTCAGTCTGCGGGGCCGGGTCGACCGCTCCGCCTTCATATGAGATCAGCTCGACGACGGTGCCGCCTAGATCTAGATAGACCAGGTCGATGGGCACACCCAGACCCGAGCGCTCGGTCCGGTCTCGGGCTTTCACGGTAAATCCCAACATTTCAGTGTAGAACTGCGCGGTTCGCTCGAGAGGAGGCGTATATGCTGCTAAGCATCATCGGCGAGTTGCGGGTCGGCACATCCCCACGCCCAGTGATGGCGACACGGCTGATCGTGCCCGAGGAGCAGTTGCGCGCGGCAGGTTGGAACGCTGAACTGCATTAGTGGTGCACGGCTTGGAGGGCCCCTCTCGACCCAAAGCGGGCCTTCAGTCGAGCTGGTCTTCGGCCGGTTTTTTTGACCCATCTAAGACATGGCGCTCCACGTGGCTCTAGGAGCTGACACTGATTTCGGGCTAGATTTCGGATCTCGGTTCGCGTAATTCGCTTGGGGACCCGCTTCGACGGGATGAAATTTTCGCGCGGGGAGGCTCACCGAACCTAAAGATGTCCCACTACCTACTCACAGGAGCCGGTTTCAGCCGAAATTGGGGTGGCTGGCTCGCCAACGAGGCCTTTGAATATCTTCTCGGCGCACCCGGGATTGACGACTACCTCAGAAATATCTTGTGGGGAGCGAAACTCGGGGGTGAAGGCTTCGAGGGTGCGTTGTCAATGGTACAAAACGCTTACGCATCTAACAAATCCGACGAAACCAAACAACGTTTAGACAGGCTCACGCAAGCGGTGATCCGAATGTTCGACGCGATGCAAACGGCTTTCAATATGCTAGATCATCGCGGACCAGGATCAGAACTTCGCTTACAGCGCTTTCTGTCGCAATTCGATGCGATATTCACGCTCAATCAGGACGCCCTTCTAGAAACACTTTATGCCGGGGTCAAATGGTCTGATCGATGGTGCGGATCTTACTTACCCTACATGAAATTTATAGAGGAGCCGCCCCAACCTACTTTCAAGTTGCGCGCTCCCATGACGCCGGATTCGGAATTCATCACACGTGAGAATTATCAGCCCATCTATAAGCTGCATGGCTCCTACAATTGGTTTGCGGAACCGCAAGGGGAACGGTTACTCGTGATTGGCGGCAACAAGACTGCGACTATCGGTACGTTTCGCGTGTTGACCCGATACCAGGATGAATTTCAGGCGATGCTATCTCAGCCGGACACCCACCTTATGGTTATCGGGTATAGCTTTGGCGACTCTCACATCAACAGCGTCATTCAGACCGCAGCCACTGATGGCTTGAAGATATTTATCATAGACACCTTGGGCGTGGACGTGATCGACAAACGGGACACCCGAGCGCAAATGCCTCAACCCCGTACCGAACTGATGCAAGCGCTTATGCTCCGTATTATTGGCGCCTCGCGCCGACCACTAAATGAGATTATCAATAGTGATCGGGTGGAAAACGAGAAGGTCATGCGGTTCTTTGAGGGGCAAGCCCATACATAGTGAGGATTGCACCGCAGCCGACTCCTCATCCGCAATAGCGGTACCTGACGGTCTCGGGTGAAGGGCAGACCCACTGCTGCCGATTTCCACGCGATACAGGATGGACTGCAGTCGACCCAAAGCGGAAGCTCGCATTACCGCCGCTTGATGCCACGAGGAGGCATGCCGCCTATGCGCCCGCCACCGCGAGCGGCGCGGTTGCATCGGGCGCACGACCCACGTTGCGCTTCGCCGGTCTCGCGTTGGGCGGGTTTGACTGCCAAGCGCCTCAATGTTAAGGTGAGCGGCTTCAACACTACTTAGGGAGATTAGTCATGAGAACTCTACTAGCGAGTGCTGGTCACACGAGCCCCTCTCTCGAAACCTTGGTCGTCTCACGCGGTACTGACGGTTCGATCCGGCTTGCTCCAGCGGTGAGTGAGACGAACTCTGAGGGCTGCAGAGTTGGTTGAGGAACCTGCCGCCACCGATCCGCACCCGGTGCCGCCAAATGGAAGTTACGAAAAATTAACGTCAGCGAAAGCATGCTGTCATTTTCTCTGCCGATATCCTTGCATGCCGCGAGATCGCCATGAGCTGCCGGCCGGTTAGACAGACAGCCAAAATGCAGGACCTTTGCTTCGTGACAGCATACGGCAGCGACTTGATTTTAACGTGATGCACTGTCCAAGATATCACGAGAAAATCGGCTTTGAGCCTGCCCGCCACATCAAGGTTTCAAGAAATCCAGCTGTGAAGACCCGAAATCATGTATTGTATCACCCTTCGGAACAAGTTCGACAAAACTTTCATCTGATGGTATGACGCATCGGCGTCGAACTTCTCTACTGACCAAAGACGAGCAAAGCACTTCTTCGATCGGGGCGCCGCTGACTTGGTCGCTGATCAGCTCCGGCGCATGTATCCGCGCCTCGCCCAAGATATTGAGGTTACCGCTGTTCAGCCCACAGGTCTCACCTGCAGCTCCGACGCCGTAGCCGTGTTGCTATGATCTGATCGCCGGCTGCCCGACGGTCGTCCGCGCCGATATCGTTTGCGGCCGCCCCGCTAGGCTGCGCGATGCACCTCGCGGATGCTCGCGTTTCGGAACGACCGCTTTTCTCCGAGCGGGACCGATGGTTCGAATCCGCTTTCCTCCAGGAGAGAGTTTATTGCGAACCTGGTTCCCCGGCCATCGGAAGCCCATGCGAAGCCCCGCTCACTTGCCGCTCACCAACAACCCCGGCAACCCAAAGCGGGCGGGCGGGGATCGGCGCGGCGATACCGACGTAATTGGCGAACGTTCGTCTACACACTGCGGCACTTCGCTGCGCAGGGTCACATAGACGCGCTGACTGAGCTGAGGCGTCTTAAACCGGTCCCCGACCCCTGGCGAGAGCAGTCTTTGCGCGCAGCGGCGGCAATCGGCTTGATAGGCTCGCGGGATTATGACCCCAGCCAGATCCTCGGCGAAGCCGAGCTTAACCAGCTTGTGAAGAGCAAGCTTGACACGTGGCAGGCCGGGGTCTGGGAAGGGAAGAAGGGAATTGCCCCCCTTGATATCGAGGGCCTGTTCGCGCCCGCTGAGCGGCCTCAGATGCCCGTGTACCGTATAGCCGTGCTGCAGCCGGCGCTTGATCGATCGTTAACAGCTCCTCGTCCCAGCCGGCGTTCAGCGCCAGGTTGTTGTCGGCGATGACGAGCTGGGCGAGCTGAAGTTCGTGCGTGCAAGGCCTTGGACGTTCCACGACTTATCTGCGCCGAAACCCCCTTGCTGATGAGCCTCACGAGGTTCGTCACTCGGAACGCGCTAACCCTTTTGTCAGCTGCCTCTGCGGCATCAGACGAGGCGAGAGAAACGGTCGGCTTGGACGCGAAACTGTTCGACTTGCGCTTGGGAGCCGCAGTCGATTGGGCTCATGACCCGCTTGTCTCAATGTAAGACAGTGCAGCGGCGAGTTACACTGCAGCGAGCAGCATCAGTCATGACCCCGAGGTCCCGAGATGAACGATGTGATCGAATTACCTGATTCGACGAGCCTTGGTGCGATCGGGCAGCCGCTGCGACGCAAGGAAGACGAGCGCTTGCTGACCGGCCGCGGACGCTTCGGCGATGATTTCACCCTCCCGGGCCAGAGCTACGCGGTAGTCGTGCGTTCACCGCATCCGCACGCCCGAATCGTAGAAATTGACACGCGGCGGGCGCTGACGATGCCCGGTGTCCTCGGAATCCTTACCGGACAGGACTGCGCCGCCGACGGTCTCTCGCCGATCCCTCACAACCCAGTGCCGCAGACCCGCTATGACATGAAGCTGACCGGCCCTGGCGGTGGACCGATCTTTATCGGCCCGCAGATGCTGCTGCCATCCGACAGAGTGCGCCATGTCGGAGAGGCGGTCGCAGTTATCATCGCGGAAACCGCTCTGCAGGCGCAGGACGCCGCCGAGGAGGTCGCGGTCGACTATCGGGAATTGCCGTGGATCGCGCAGATCAAGGGCGCGCTCACCCTGGGTGCCATTGCGGTGTGGGACGAGGTCCCCGACAACGTCCTGGTCGACACTTTTTTTGGCGACCCGGCAGCGACCGAGCGCGCCTTCGCGATCGCCGACCACATCGTCGAGATGGAATTCCATGTCGGTCGGGTGACCGGGGTGCCGATGGAGCCCCGCGCTGCCCTCGGCCATTGGGACGCCGCCACCGGCCGCGGCACGTTGTGGGCCGGCAGCGGTGGTGCGGTGCGGCAAAAGATCGAGCTCGCGGCGGTGCTCGGCATCCCGCCCGATAAAGTCCGGGTGGTGTCGCTTGATGTCGGCGGCAATTTCGGGACGCGCAACCGGCTCTATGTTGAATCCGGGCTCGTGTTATGGGCGTCGCGTAAGCTCGGCCGCCCGGTCAAATACACCTCGACCCGCTCGGAAGTATTCCTGACCGATTTCCAGGGCCGCGATCTGTTGACCCGCGTGGCACTCGCCATCCGCGCGGACGGCAAATTTCTCGGATTGCGGGCCGACAATGTCAGCAATGTCGGTGCCCGGTGCGCCTCGTTGTCGCCGCTCGGCAAGGGGTCGGCCTTGGTCACCGGCTCCTATGATATTCCGGCCGCGACGTTACGCTCGCGCGCCGTCTTCACCAACACGATGCCGACCAACGCTTATCGCAGCTCGGGCCGGCCCGAGGTCACCTATGCGATCGAGCGGGTCGTCGACGAGGCGGCGCGCCGGCTGGGCATCGACCGCGTTGCGTTGCGCCGCATGAATTTGGTGGGGCAGGAGGCGATGCCGTATCCGAACGCGGTTGGCGCACGCTACGACAGTGGCACCTACGAGGCCAACATGGACCTCGCGATGGAGATCGCCGATTGGGACGGGTTTGCGGCACGGCGGCGGTCGGCACAGGCGCGCGGCAAATTGCTGGGACTCGGCCTCGCCAACTATGTCGAAAGCTCGATCGGGGCGCCGCGCGAACGCAGCGAGATCACGATTACCTCCGAGGGCCGCGTCAAGGTCGTGATCGGCACCGGGCCGAGCGGGCAGGGGCATGAGACAAGTTTCGCGCAGGTCGTCGGCGCCGTGCTCGCGGTCCCGGTCGAAACGATCGATGTGGTCACCGGCGACACCGACATCGTCAGTCTCGGCGGCGGCTCGCATTCCGGTCGCTCAATGCGCCACTCGGCGCTTCGGACCACGGATATGACCAGCGAAATTGATCGGGTGCGCAGGATCAAACCAGAAAATAATTCCTGGTACTTAATAGCTACGCTATATGGACAACCGACGCCCAACGACCGCGAGCTGCAGGCTCGAAACCGTAGAGCCTGGAACCGTTACATTTCCCGATGGCTGACGGCAGATGATCGATTTCTACTGAACGTACCGTCTCATGCCGAGGAGACGGCGCCTTTCTCTGCTGAGGAGCTGGCCGATTTCGAAAAGGCTTTCATCGAGCGTCATCGAAGCGCAGGCAGTACGGCCAGCATTGTAATTCCGGAGTTGAAACCGGACGATCAAATCGACCTCTCGAATGTCGATTTCAGTCGCCCGTTCTGGGTCGATGGCTTTTTCTTCCCAGTCGCTTCCAATTTTACTCGCGCGACCTTCATCGACGCATCCTCCTTTAAGGGCGCGTTCTTTTTCGACCTGACCAATTTCGAGGGCGCAACCTTCTCCGCCGAGGCCCACTTCGACGGGGCGACCTTCCCCGCCGTAGCCAACTTCGCGATCACGACCTTCTCCGCCAACGCCTACTTCGCGGCCACGACCTTCTAGGTGAGGCCGTTTTCGAGCGGGCGATCTTTTCCGCCGAGGCCCACTTCGAGGGCGGTACTTTCTCCGGCGGGGCCCTCTTCCCGGGCGCAACCTTCTCCGGCATGACCTATTTCGGGAACGCAACTTTCTCCAATCTGACCCATTTTGAGGGCGCAACCTTCTCCGGGGTTGCTTACTTCGACGGCGCGACCTTCTCCGGCATGGCGGTCTTCAGGAAGGCGACCTTCTTCGTCGCCAACTTCAGGGACGCGACGTTCTCCAGCATAGCCAACTTCGGGGAGGCGACCTCCTCCAGCTTTGCCTTCTTCAACGGCACGACCTTCTCCGACTTGGCGCAGTTCGAGGGTGCGACCTTCCGATCTACGACTTCATTCGTTAATGCGGAAATGAAAGGCCCAACGTCATTCGAAGCTGCGACGTTCAGCGCCAAACCTCCGAGCTTCTTGGGCGCCAAACTGCACGAAGGTACAGTCTGGCGTCGGGTGAAGTGGCCGACCCCACCAATGCACCCCTTCGAAGCCGGAGAGTTCGTCGACGCGTACGCGTGCTTAAAGCTGGAAATGGACCGGTTGAAGAAGCATGACGACGAGCTCGATTTTTTCGCCCTAGAACTGCAATCGCGCCGCGTCTTGCGCGGTGATTGGAAGCCAATTTCGATGCCAGAGACAATTATCGTGCCACGCTCCCGGAAACTGTTAGGCCGGTCCTTCGCGTGGCCCCCGTTCACAATGTCGGTCCCGACGATCACGTTATATCGCCCCACTTTCGGTCTTGCGATCGCGGTCTATGGCCGTCTCTGCGATTACGGGCGCAGTTACGTTCGGCCATTGTCTTGGGTTCTCGTTACAGTTGCTGCCGGAGCCCTGTTATTTTGGCTGTATTTCGGGCCAACTAAATTTTGGCAGGCGGTCGGCCTCAGTCTCGCCAACACTTTCGGTGTGCTCGGCTTCCGCAAGGACTTCATCAAGCCCCAGGTCATTGAGACCCTACCCGGTCTCCTGAAGGTCGTCGCCGCGTTACAGACCACCGCTGGTACCGTGCTACTGTTCCTTTTCGGCCTAGCGCTACGTAACCGCTTCCGAATGAAATGAGGCTGCCTCCCGAGCTTGAACTGGCCCGTGATGCGCATCCCCGCGACCGATCCTGGCCGGTGAGCGCGCGCGTCGGCAATGTCCGCAATAACGATTTCGAGCCTGATCGAGCCGGTCGCCGCGGCGTGACCGCGCCCCTTGCGAGACTTCCGATCTTAAACCGTTTTCTTCCACGAGGCCCGCAACATGGCTTCAATGCAACGTGTGACGAACGCTGAACACGCTATATGAGACTTGACGGCCCTGGGTGCGCTTTGCCTCACCGTTTGCTCGCCGCGTGAAACCGTACCTTTCTGGTGAAATCCGCACGCGGCTCCAAGACAGCTGGCACAGGACTTACAAAATGGACATCTAGCGCACCCTGGACTTTAGTCGCTTACGACCTGAGTGTTTGCATTTTGTGAGCAGATTTGTCAGGCCAGAGCAGGAATGATGGTGTGTTCGGTGAGACGGCGGCCGGCAGCGATGGCGGCGCGGCCAGCGCGGGTGAGATAGTAGCGATAGGTACCGAGGACGCGTTTGATGACGCCGAGATGGCGCAGACGGGCGAGTTGTCGGGATAGGGTGGCGGGAGAGGATTGGCCGAGGAGCGGCAGTAGGTCGGCGCGGCGGAGACCGGCGATATTGAAGCCAGGACGCTGGAGGGCGGCGAGCAGGGTCTGTTCGGCGCGGCTGAAAAAGTTGAGGCCCTTGAGGTTTCGGCCTTTGAGCGGACGGGGTTGGGTGAGACGGTCGAGCGTCCGGATGCCAGCCGAGAAGTCGTCCAGACTGGAGAGGTATTCAAGGTAACGGCGATTGCAGCTTAGCAAGATCTCACGCAAGTCCTTGAGGCTGTAGATGGTCTTTCTGACGGGGGCCAGGGCGCGAGTTGCCGGGCCTTGGCGATGTTCCACCTTGCGGTAGTGCTTGAAAGCGGAGACGTCGTTGGTGGTCGTCTCGATACGTAGGACGAGGCCGAATTTGTCGTAGATCTTGATCGAGGACTTACTGAAACGATGCTTGACGCAGGTGCCCTCGATACGCGTGGTGAATTGGCTGCCGATCTCTTGGGCGAGTTGGGCAGTGATCTTGTGGCCGAGAAAGGTGGCGACGTGTTCGGCTTTGACGGTCAGGATGGCTTGCCGGGAAAGCTGTTCATAGAGGGGTTTGAGGATGGCCGGCGTGCGGAACACCAGATCAGTGGCGTATTCGACCTGCATGAAACTCCAGTGGTAGGACTGGGCGAAGACGTCGAGCACCGGACAGCACTGCTGGGCATAGTGATCGAGGATGCGATGCAGGTGGTCGGGCGAGAGGGTGTCGGCGAGGGCCTGCGCGCGCTCCCAGTCGTCAATGCGCAGAAAGGCGTTGTCGGCAAGGGTGAAACCGACGCCGGCGGCGGTGAGTTGGCGGGCCAGCCAGCTATGCCCATTGCAATAGAACTGCAGACGGAACGGGCACCAGGTCGGCACGCGCAGATAGATCAGGCCCAACTCGGCGTCGATGAAGTAGAAGTAGTAATGCAGGCATTTGCCAGTATCCGGCCGCAAGAAGGTGCGATGCGTGTGCTTGTCATGCCAGGGCTTGTAGGTGTGGCAGGCTTCCATCGCCGAGATGATATGCACCAGGCCGGGACGGTCGCCGCGGACGACAAGCACCCTGGCGACGACGTCCTCCTTGCGGATGTGGTTCTTGGCAATGTGTTCGATGGTAATGCCAGCGGCACTCGCCAACTCGGCGGCGCGCTCGCGTACTCGATCGCGAAGTGGTTCGGCAAATCGCGGATAGTCGAAGATCCGGATCTGCCGCGCAGAAAGAAATCCCGTCATTCCCTTCGCGTAACAGGCTCCCGGCAGCGTGCCGGTGACGATGATCCGGTCATAGCAGGAGAGCACCCCGGCGAGGCGCTCGCGGTAACGCTCCGTCAGCGGCTGCCTCAACCTCCCCTCCTGCTCCCCGCGTCTCCTGCGTCTATTTTAACCTGTTTGGTTCCGGCTTCGCCGGCTTAGGGATCCACCCGTACGTACACCCCGGCAGAACCCGGTGCATGCGTCATGGCCTGCCGCATGCGCGGCGAATTGGGCGAGGAATGTTGCTGTTGCTCCTTCCACTCCGGGCTTTCGGGCACGGCCGTACTGGCAAATTCGTAGACCGTGCTGTAGCCGCTGGTACCCTCGAGAACCCGATAGCGGCGGGCGTAGATCACTCCCGGCACCTTGCGGTAGCCTGGCACATATTCCCTACTGTACCAGGCGTTCCACTCCGCATCGACCTCGGCGGGGACGGACATGCGGCCAATCTGCAACACCGGCGCCATGCCACGCTCCGGCATTTCCATGCCGTCCGGGTAAATCTGTTCCCCGACAATGCGTGTCAAATTCTTCCCAATCACGGACGGCGAGACTTTCTGTCCCCACGGCGTCCGCGGCCGGTTGGTAAACGCCGGCGTCTGCATCACCGCCACGCTTTCCAGTTCATAGCATGCCAGGTACTGCGGGCCACCCTTGACCGCCTCGTAGCGGGCCGCTGAGAGAATGCCGGGCACCGACAGCAATTCCGGTAGATGTTCCTTGTTATACCACTTGTTGAATTCCTGCACGTGCTGGGCGTCGATATCAACGTACACCATGAAAATCCCGCGACCTTTTTGTGCCATGTTTCCGTCTCCTCTGTGAAGCGTAGCCGCCATCGTTTTGCCTCGTCTCGTTGGCACCCGGTCCTCACGCCTGGAGCCCAGGAGAGACACGAGACACCAACTGGGGAGCCATCTTAGCTTAAATCTGGACGATCCCAACTGTCGATCGTTCGATCTGAAAGCCCCGGTCTTCCCCCTCCGGGGTTTTCTATTTTCACAGAAGCGGCGCTTAGTGGACCTGAAAAGATCCCGAATTCATCGAGCCCATCGGACTTCGCGCACCCCGACACCTTGTTGCAGGGATCGGTCTTTGTCGGGCGAGGAGTGACCGGTATAGGAGGGCGGCCCGGTTCCTGACCCTCGGACAGTCATCGTGCCATTCAAAGCGAACCAAGATCGCCGTCATCACATCCCGAAGCAGCGGCACAGAGTGACGAATTGGGCCGCCTATGACCGCGCCTTGCGCCAGCGCGGCAGCCTGACCGTGTGGTTCACGGAAGCGGCGATTGCGGCGTGGAAGGCCGAGCCCCGCGGCACGCGCGGCGGCCAGCCGCGCTACTCGGCCTTGGCGATCACAACGGCGCTGACGCTGCGGGCGGTCTTCCGCCTGGCGCTGCGCCAGACCGAAGGACTGGTCGCATCGATGCTTCGGCTGCTTGATCTCGATCTCGCGGCGCCGGACCACTCAACCATGAGCCGACGCGGCGAGACATTGCCGGTGTCGCAACCGCGACCGGCCGGCGAACCGGTCCACCTGCTGGTCGACAGCACTGGGCTCAAGCTCTGCGGCCCCGGTGAGTGGCTGGTTGAGAAGCACGCCGCAAGGACGCGTCGGTCCTGGCGAAAGCTCCATATCGGGGTGGACGCCGACACTGGACAGATCATCGCCGCCGAGCTGACCGGCAAGGATGTCGATGACGGGTCGCGGGTCGGTCCCTTGCTGGAGCAGATTGCGGGCCCGGTTGCGTCGTTTACTGGCGATGGGGCGTACGATCGGGACGATGTCTACCGTGAGGTCTGTCAGCGTCATCCGGATGCGGCGATCATTGTGCCGCCACGATCGAGCGCAGTGCCAAGCGCAACGGCACAGACCGCGCCGACCAAGCGCGACCGGCACCTGCAGCTGATCGCCGAGCGCGGCCGCATGGGCTGGCAGCGGGCATCTGGTTACAATTGGCGTGCCTTGGTAGAAGCCGATATCGGCCGCTACAAGCGAGTGATTGGTGACGCGCTGCGCTCGCGGACCGAAGGGCGGCAGACGACCGAGGTGGCCATTGCTGTCGCGTCGCTCAACCGTATGCTGAAGCTTGGGCGGCCGGAATACGTTCGCGTCAAATAAATGTCGATGCGGAGGGCTGACTTCGCCCAACTGCTGATCCGTGCAACAAAGTGGGAGCGATGCCGAATTTTGGGTGGAATGGGAACAGCGCTTCGCGAGGTCAGGGATCGCGAGAACGGCAGAGAGCCTGGGGAGCAAATTGAAACTGAGATAAACGGGGAGGATCCGTGTGCGTCGGCGCCAGTTCTCGTCCACCAGGACAGGGGACACGGCCTGGCAGAAATTCCAGAAGGCCCGGTCACGATGTCGGAAGACAGGTCAATCCGTCCTCGGGATACTAGTGTTTTCTAAGACCCATCAGATCGAGCGCGGCCCGACCTAAGAGACCGTATGGGTTGCCGAGGGTTTCTGGCAGTTCGAAGTGATTGTAATTCTCTCCGACCAGCAGCGTCACCGGCTTTCCGGCGGCTTCGACCGCAGCGGCGAATTCGCGGTTCTGGCGCTGGAATTCGGGCGTCTCGCAGGTGCCGTAGGCGACAACCAGCGGCGCGCGCAATCGGTCGAGATGCCGTAGCGGGCTCAGCGCCGCTATCGTCGTGTCGTCGAACTCGATATAGCTGCTGCGCGCAGACAGCCTCACCGGCATCAGATCGTACATGCCGCTGATGCACATGCCGCCCTTAAGGATGTCCGCTGGCAAGCCGAAATTGCCCGGCCAGTCCGTCGTCAGCGCGACCGCGGCGAGGTGCCCGCCCGAGGATTGGCCGCCCACATAAAGTTGGCTCGGGTCGCCGCCGAAATGCGCGGCATTGTCGTATACCCAGGCAATGGCGCGACAAACCTGATCGGCAAGCACTACGAGGCTGCCGCCGACATCCTGCACCCAGGCGAAGTCGGGCACGACATAATGCGCGCCGGCGGCCAGGAACATCTCTGCTGGACCCGCAAAATCCTTTGCACGGCCGCTGCGCCAGGCACCGCCATGGATGAACACGAAGACTGGAGCCGCGGCGCGTCGGGCACGGTAAATGTCGAGTTGCTCGATTTCGGCCGATCCGTAAGCGATCCGCTCCGGCTCGCCGACACGTAGCCGCGCCAATTCGCTGTCGGTGATTCGGCGCCTGATCAACTGCTCGCGGTTGGGCGCATAGGCGGCCTGATCATAAGCCGCATCGAGTGCGGCCTCGTCGTAGTCGAGGAATACCGGCGGCCCTTTTTCTGTCATCGAACCCCCGTTATTGCCTGTCGCTGAGATCATCGGGCGTGCCCGGAAAGATGAAGCTCTACACATATTACCGCTCGCAGGCGCGCTTCCGCGTGCGCATCGCGCTGAATTTGAAGGGCGTCGGGCGTGAGCACAGCTTCCTGTACCTCGAAAAGGGCGACCAGTTCACCGCGGCATACCGGGCGATCAAGCCGCAGATGGTGCCGACTTGGGTCAGGCGGCGAGCAAAGACTGGCCCGTATGCAGCATTGGCTCGGAGCGGGCTCGCAGGAGATAGAGACGCTGCTCGCCGAACATCCTTCGAGCGGGGCTCCGCGACGGCGACCGGCCGACCATCGCGGATATTTGTCTTGTCACGCAGGTAACGCCGGCCAAGATCTTAGGCCTTCCACTCGGACCCTTGTCCCAGGGTCATTGGCGTCTATGACAATTTCATGGCCCTCCCGGCTTTTGCCGATGCCCACCCTGCAAATCAGCCCGACGCGGAATAGGCGAGTTCGGCAGATCTCTATGCCTGTTCTCGTCGCACATTGCGGATCGTCGCCGTTAAATTCTCCGTCGCACCTCCTCGCCCTGAAGCACGGATACCTCGGCGGGCGACAGGATCGTGTTCCACGCGTTGGTGGGTATCGTTCGGTTCAGTCGCTCATCCCGTACCACATTCATCGGATCGAGACCGTCGCTCACCCGCGCTCAAGCCCGTCACATTTTCGTTGTCAATAGGAACCGCCCCAGAGAGCCCAGTGCAACCCTCCTTGCGCTTCGGCGTCGTGCCGGTCTCGCGGATATTAGTCGCTTACGACCTGAGTGTTTGCATTTTGTGAGCAGATTTGTCAGGCCAGAGCAGGAATGATGGTGTGTTCGGTGAGACGGCGGCCGGCAGCGATGGCGGCGCGGCCAGCGCGGGTGAGATAGTAGCGATAGGTACCGAGGACGCGTTTGATGACGCCGAGATGGCGCAGACGGGCGAGTTGTCGGGATAGGGTGGCGGGAGAGGATTGGCCGAGGAGCGGCAGTAGGTCGGCGCGGCGGAGACCGGCGATATTGAAGCCAGGACGCTGGAGGGCGGCGAGCAGGGTCTGTTCGGCGCGGCTGAAAAAGTTGAGGCCCTTGAGGTTTCGGCCTTTGAGCGGACGGGGTTGGGTGAGACGGTCGAGCGTCCGGATGCCAGCCGAGAAGTCGTCCAGACTGGAGAGGTATTCAAGGTAACGGCGATTGCAGCTTAGCAAGATCTCACGCAAGTCCTTGAGGCTGTAGATGGTCTTTCTGACGGGGGCCAGGGCGCGAGTTGCCGGGCCTTGGCGATGTTCCACCTTGCGGTAGTGCTTGAAAGCGGAGACGTCGTTGGTGGTCGTCTCGATACGTAGGACGAGGCCGAATTTGTCGTAGATCTTGATCGAGGACTTACTGAAACGATGCTTGACGCAGGTGCCCTCGATACGCGTGGTGAATTGGCTGCCGATCTCTTGGGCGAGTTGGGCAGTGATCTTGTGGCCGAGAAAGGTGGCGACGTGTTCGGCTTTGACGGTCAGGATGGCTTGCCGGGAAAGCTGTTCATAGAGGGGTTTGAGGATGGCCGGCGTGCGGAACACCAGATCAGTGGCGTATTCGACCTGCATGAAACTCCAGTGGTAGGACTGGGCGAAGACGTCGAGCACCGGACAGCACTGCTGGGCATAGTGATCGAGGATGCGATGCAGGTGGTCGGGCGAGAGGGTGTCGGCGAGGGCCTGCGCGCGCTCCCAGTCGTCAATGCGCAGAAAGGCGTTGTCGGCAAGGGTGAAACCGACGCCGGCGGCGGTGAGTTGGCGGGCCAGCCAGCTATGCCCATTGCAATAGAACTGCAGACGGAACGGGCACCAGGTCGGCACGCGCAGATAGATCAGGCCCAACTCGGCGTCGATGAAGTAGAAGTAGTAATGCAGGCATTTGCCAGTATCCGGCCGCAAGAAGGTGCGATGCGTGTGCTTGTCATGCCAGGGCTTGTAGGTGTGGCAGGCTTCCATCGCCGAGATGATATGCACCAGGCCGGGACGGTCGCCGCGGACGACAAGCACCCTGGCGACGACGTCCTCCTTGCGGATGTGGTTCTTGGCAATGTGTTCGATGGTAATGCCAGCGGCACTCGCCAACTCGGCGGCGCGCTCGCGTACTCGATCGCGAAGTGGTTCGGCAAATCGCGGATAGTCGAAGATCCGGATCTGCCGCGCAGAAAGAAATCCCGTCATTCCCTTCGCGTAACAGGCTCCCGGCAGCGTGCCGGTGACGATGATCCGGTCATAGCAGGAGAGCACCCCGGCGAGGCGCTCGCGGTAACGCTCCGTCAGCGGCTGCCTCAACCTCCCCTCCTGCTCCCCGCGTCTCCTGCGTCTATTTTAACCTGTTTGGTTCCGGCTTCGCCGGCTTAGGGATCAGGAACGCGTTCGGGACAATGTATTCCGCAAGGCGCACCAAGCGGTTGCCGTTTGGGAGATCCTTGACTACCCTATAGCGAACCCCGAGCG
This sequence comes from uncultured Alphaproteobacteria bacterium, assembly GCA_963787425.1. GTDB lineage: Bacteria > Pseudomonadota > Alphaproteobacteria > ATCC43930 > CGMCC-115725 > AP-15. The sequence goes on along the minus strand of CAWBCV010000009.1, from coordinate 118,083 downwards.
AGGTGTTCTCAAAACCGATCTGTGGGGCACCCTGCATCAGCGCCCCCTCGAACTGGGTCGCCGCTGATCATTTGGTGCAGCATCAGCAGATACCACGGATCGACGATGTTCTCATAGTGCTGCAGTCTTTGACAAAGCCGACGGAATACTCGCCCCATAAGCGCATGCCGCGCAGTGCGACATCGTTGCGGTGCCTGGTGTCGACGATGTCGTACATCGGGAAGAGCCGTTCGGTACCGGGCGGGCATATGGACGAACACCAGCCCGCCATATTCCAAGGTCGGGTAAGCGGGGTGCCAAACATCCATACGCCTACGGAACTCCTCCGTCTCGCAGGGCATGTCGATGCACTGGCCTTGCGTGTCATTAGAGCCACCCGTGATAGCAGCAACGTAGCCCTTCCTCCTCGACCCTCCCCCATTCGAGAGAGGTGCCGCGGTGCGAGCAGTGCGGCGCTAGCGCGCCGACACGCTCCTTTTTGTCGCGGAAGACCACAAGCTCCTCGCAGAGCAGCTTTACCTTCCTCGGCAAATCGGCGAAGCTCATCCGACGTGCAGACCGGTAGCCACTAGCGGCGCAGGAGTTCCCCCATCGGGCTGCCCGGCTCGACGCAGGTCAGGTCGTAATCAGGTAGTGGTGTCTGCCGTCCATATGCCGATCTCATCATTTCCTCCATGTCTTGTGCCGCCGTATCAGGGTACTATGGAAGCCGATTAGTTAGAACGCGCAACTGGCCCTCGGCTTTGCCAGGTCGGCACCTGTCGACACGACCACCTCGTCGCTGACCGCTCGTCATCGCGCGAACATGTCGTTGAAATCGCTTGGGTGCGTATCGATCGACACCGCCAAATTGGCGGGGATTTTTCACCGGCGCGGGTCGGCGGTGAATAGCAGCGGTGAACGACATCTCCCTCTGCAACAACATCAACGTGCGTCCGCTCGACCGCCGTCAAGCATAGGTATGGGAGCAGCGCGGCGGCTGGTTTGATAAGCAAAGCGATCGTATTTGATCGTCCGACCGCTTTCCCCATACTGCGTCGGCCGTGAGCAGTCGAAGTTGATTTGGGGTAGGGCCATGGGGAACACACGATTTTCCACGCTGTGGATAAATCTGATCGTAATCTCGGGAACGTGGGGCAGCAGCTTCGTTTTCGTGAAACTAATTACCGCGTCGATGCATCCTTTCGCGTTCGCGGCGTCACGGGGGTTCATCGCCATGTCGGCGTTGCTCGTTTGGCTGGTATTGTGGAATCGACCGCTTCCTCTTAGCCAGAGTTCGTTGCGGCCTTCTGGTTTGAAGAACTTCCATCACATGATCGTCTTGGGAACCACAAACGGGTGGCTGGCCAATGTTTTGACCGCTGTCGCAGTCAGCCGTGTGGACAGTGCCGTGGTGGCGATGCTGCAAGCTTCCGTTCCGCTGATGGTCGCGGTGTTGGCGCATTTTTTCTTTGTCGAAGAGCCTTTCCGGCCCCGCCAATTCATCGGGATCGTGACCGGGCTGACAGGCATCCTGCTGATCGTCGGGCCAATCGGGGTCTTCGGCGGCCGTGGATCCATACTCGGCATAACAGCGATGCTCTTATCCGCATTATGCTATGCTTGCGGAACCATTTATGGCCGTCATATTGCCTCGACAAATCCTGCGGCTTTGGCGTGTGGTCAGCAAGCGTGCGGCGCCGCAGTTGCTGTGGTCATTTCTTTGCTGTTCGAGCCCCGAGGCGAGTGGAACCAGCCGGCTTCAGTATGGCTTTTGCTGGCGATCGTCGGGGTAGTTTGCTCGGCGGTGCCGACCGCGCTCTATTTACGTCTTTTGGCGCGCACAGCATCGGTTCCAGCCGCGCTCGTAGCCTATCTCCAGCCGATCTGGGCAACCCTGTTGGGGTGGGCCATCCTCGGTGAGCAAGTCAGGGCGGTGGCGTGGCTCGGAACCGGGATTGTCGTGGTCGGAGTTGTGGTAACCACCCGCAAACCGCCTTCATGACTTCTTCCGGCTGCGCCGTCGTGTACCCACGGCGTAATGTCCCAGCATTCGCATCTGATCGGTATTGGGTTTCATAGTCGCCTCAAAGGTTTGCCAATCAGCCGCACTCATCTCCGACAAGCCGACGATCTCAAACGAAGTCTCGGAGTAACATTGGCGCAACAGCGGCTGCACCTGAAACAGCGGATAACGGACGTGGAACTCGACAGGCGAGTTCGTGCGCGTCAGGCGGATATTGGTAAAGAGCGGGCCGAACCAGGTTTCGGACTCGATGATGCCTTCGAAATGCTCGTAGCCTTGGGTTCGAGGGATGTTGGCGGGACCCCGAGAAAGCAATGCCCAACCCGGCGCTGTCCGCGCCAAATAGCCGCTCCAGATCTGTACGACGCCGGGCTCTCGCGCGACGACCAAAAAAGGCGGGGCCAAAGGCTTGACCGGATCGGGTGCTACCTCCTCGAATAATTGTCGAAACCCTGGAAACTGAGCCCCCCGCAACGGGTACCAATCCTCGGCGCCTGCGTAAGTCCAGGCGATTTCGACGCCATCCCACACCAAGCTGAAATTCAGCGGCGGATAGATATACCAGCCAAATGCCGAGGCGGACGCGAGGGCCTCGCAATAACGATACCCCCGGGTCGGAAGCATGCCATCGGCCGAGCGGTCGGCCCGCCGCGGGACCGGAGCATTGGGGATGAGCCGGTAGAACCTACAAATGATCGATTCGGCCTGCTTCGCCATCGCTGCTTCTCGTTTCCCGCGGCGATTATCGACGGTGCTAGCGGCGCAACGGGAAGCCGGCCGTGATCGAGCCGCTGCCGAGCCGGACGGCGCCGCGGTCGGCGATCTCGGGCATGGGCTGCCGCAATGGCGGGAAGCCGGCCGTGATCGAGCCGCTGCCGAGCCGGACGGCGCCGCGGTCGGCGATCTCGGGCATGGGCTGCCGCAATGGCGGGAAGCCGGCCGTGATCGAGCCGCTGCCGAGCCGGACGGCGCCGCGGTCGGCGATCTCGGGCATGGGCTGCCGCAATGGCGGGAAGCCGGCCGTGATCGAGCCGCTGCCGAGCCGGACGGCGCCGCGGTCGGCGATCTCGGGCATGGGCTGCCGCAATGGCGGGAAGCCGGCCGTGATCGAGCCGCTGCCGAGCCGGACGGCGCCGCGGTCGGCGATCTCGGGCATGGGCTGCCGCAATGGCGGGAAGCCGGCCGTGATCGAGCCGCTGCCGAGCCGGACGGCGCCGCGGTCGGCGATCTCGGGTTTGGGCTGCCGCAATGGCGGGAAGCCGGCCGTGATCGAGCCGCTGCCGAGCCGGACGGCGCCGCGGTCGGCGATCTCGGGTTTGGGCTGCCGCAATGGCGGGAAGCCGGCCGTGATCGAGCCGCTGCCGAGCCGGACGGCGCCGCGGTCGGCGATCTCGGGTTTGGGCTGCCGCAGCGACGGGAAGCCGGCGGTGATCGATCCGCGCGTTAGCTGTTTAGTGGAATTCATCTTGCCTCTCCCAGATTGCACGTAGAGCAAAATTGCTCATCGTTAACGAGCGCGACATTCTCAGAGAGCGCAACAAGTCATCGTGAAAAAAAATTTTTCTCATCGTGAAAAATGCGTGAGAATTTGTGATTCACCGCCGAGTGGACCAGTCGCGGCATAAGGGTTGCATGGAGCTCGCGGCGGGGAGCACCCGTCCAGCATCCTTGATCTCCTGTGGTAGCCACTTAATCGCGGCGCGGGAGAAGCCTTTTCTGAGACTTCAAAGAAATAAAAAAAAGGGTGACAAACACGCTAGAAATCGTGAAAAATCCGTGAAACGATCGAGAATGGCGGAGGGTTGGGCGGTGGAACCGAGAACCAGCGGAAATGCAGCTATCCTTCCGACCAGATCGGCTACCAGCGGACCTCGCCCGTGCGAGACCGGATCGTCAGCGTCCGCCGTGCCGCGTGATGAAACACTTTCCAGCGAATCAGTGGCCGGGACGCCGCTCATGGCTAACCTGCCACCTCCGAACACAAAAAGATGGGTTGTACGTCGCAAGGCCGCGCTGCTCGCCGCGGTGCGCAGCGGTGAGATTACGATCGAGGAGGCTTGCCGTGTCTATCAGCTGTCGCAGGAAGAACTCCTGTCGTGGGAACGCGCGTTCGAGATCCATGGCCTCCCTGGTTTGCGCACCACCCGCACTCAACAATATCGCAGAACCCGCCGTGCAAGAGCCCCTCTCGGGGCCGGTGAAGCGGTCTGTTGAGGCGAGGCTTTTACGATTGGCTACTCCCTCTGCAGTTTTCTCACATCATCTTTCGCTGGGTGACGCTCGCGGCCGGCTCCAGACATCTGTAGGGCTCTATCTATGAGGCGGTCACGAAATCCCGCCCCGGCTTTACCTATGATCTTGCCACGGGTCAGCGTTCCGCGTCTTGACGGTGCACACTATCGAGAGGTGGCGCGCGGGCTTCGCAAGCTGGCCCGCCAGTGTCGTTTCCCCGGCGCGCGAAGGGAGCTACTGCAGCTCGCGGCTAGCTACGACCGGCGAGCAGAGCATTTCGAGTGTCGAGCGCGATAATGCCTTTTCGCCAGAGCCCGCTTGCGGCTTCAATGCCGCGGCGGGATTGGCCACACAACGAAAAAACTCTGTTCCTGGCGAGTTGGCCGATTAAGCCGCTTGTAGCCAGATTTTATTCCGGCGTCGTCACAGGGTCATTCTGACCAGAACGCGGTACCCCGGCCCTCGCGAGGGCATCGCAAAAGAGGTCGGCCTGCGGGCTGGCGCTGCCGGGGTAACGACGCCGGAAGCTTGCTACTGTCAACCCAGGTTCGAGCTCGAGCAGTCGCCGTGCGGGTACTCGTGCTTCGTCCTCCCGGCCAGCCAACACCAAGGCCATTACAAGCAGCCGATACGCATGGGTATAGGTGCGGTTTTCGCGCAAGGACCGCAGACCACACTCGATCGCCCGCTCGTACTGGCCGTCGGCAAGATAGGCCATTCCGGCAATGCCGCTATAGGCGTACATCAACGGGTCGTAGGGCGAGAGCGCCATTGCCTTATTGATCTCCTCGACGGCCCGCGGGCCGTTGCCCAACCAGACCTGCGCCGCTGCGCTCCACAGCCATGCCGACGCAGCATTGGCGTTGATGCGCAGCGCCGTCTCGAAACGGCGGAATGCGAGATCGAAGTCCTTGTATAGATAGGACGCAACGTGGCCGTGAACGGCGAACGCCATCGGTTCCATGTCGTTGCATTCGATTGCCGACCGCGCAAAGTGGTCGGCCTGTGCCGCGTCGTCCGCCGGATCGGGCGACCACCCTTGTCCGACGCGCAGCACATGCCAATAAGCCCGCCAGGCACGAGCAGCTGCGTAATGCGGATCCTTCGCGAGCGCGGCGTCGAACAGCGCTTCCGACGTCTCGAACACCGGGCGCGAGGAATTGTGCATGTTCTCTTGGGCGCGCAGAAAGAGGTCATAGGCTTCGAGGCTGTCCGGCCGCTTGACTCGGATGCGCTTCATCTCGGCCGCATGCAGGTGGGGCGCGACCTTTTGAACAATCATCTCGGACAAGCGGTCCTGCACCTCGAAGAGGTCGAGAAACCTTTCATCCAGCCTCGAGAGCCACAGCGGCGCTTCCAATTGCGTGTCGGTCAGTTCGATCGTCAAACGCAGCCGATCGCCGAGGACCCGCAAACTGCCCGAGAGAACGTAGCGGACGCCAAGCACATTGCCGATCTCGCGCGGGTGGCGATCCTGGTTCCTGAAGGCCAGTGTCGACAGCCGAGAGATCACGAAAAAATTCGGGACGCGAGACAACGCTTCAATGAGATCCTCGACGAGTCCTTCGGCTACAAAGTCGTGTGCCGGATCGCCAGTGATGTTGCGAAACGGCAGCACTGCGATCGAGGGTTCACGCCTGCGCTCGTGCCCGGGGTCGTACCCCTGAACGGCAGCGGGATCGCTTTGCTTTTCGATGTGCCAACGCGGGGGAGACGGAGCAAGCAAATCCGCCGGCGCGGTCTCACTCGAACTCGACGCCTGCAGGTCCCGCGAAGATCGTTGGGGAAGCCATCTGGGGCGATTCGACCCGTATCGCTTCGTAGACGGCAGTGGTCTCCTCGGAGGGGGGCAAGTCGAGCACGGTCACCAGCGCCTGCCGGCAACGCTCGAATTCGCGGATCGCCTGGGCGCGATCGCCCATTTGCGCAAACGCCTTCATCAGGCTGCGCACGGCGCCCTCATGTGTCGGCTCGAAGTTGATCAGTCGGCGCGCGGCCGCCGCCCGCACTTCCGGTTTCGCGTTCTGCTCAGTCAGGCGGTCGAGCTCGGCCTCCAAAATTTTTCGCACGCGATCCTCGAAGCGCGTTCGCTCGCCTGCGAGCCAGTGATCGAACGAGGGCGTGATCCCGTCGAGATCTTCGAGGAGACGTTCGCTATAGGGCCGGACGAGGTTACTGGAGTCCGCGGTCGCGTCGACGCTCGCATCGAGGATGGCGAGCGCGTCGATCCAGCATTTCCGGACATCGATGCGGACGCTGTCGCGACCGATCTCCACAAGGCCCGAAACGTGGCGATTAACGATGCCGTTGAGCTCCGAAAGCGATTGACGCAGGCTCATCCGGGCCTGCGCGTCAGCCGAGCGATCCCACAATAGGCCGACAAGACGACTTCTCGAGATGCGCTCGCCTTGCGCGAGGCACAAACAGGCCAGTAACCCGCGAGTTTTCCGTCCGCGGGGCAAAAAATCGGCCCCGCCGGGCGCGATCGCCCGCATGGCGCCGACCAGATAAATTCTTGGCAACGCCCGCGGCACCCACCCGCCTGCATAAGGAGGGATGTATTCTTCAGTCGGGCTAAGATTCGATTTCACCGCCTTCGCCCCTTCCGGGCGTCCCGGATGACGCGAAGCGGGCATCTCGGGCGCCGTATCCCTTTGCCGGCCCTCCCTACGCCGGAATCCATTAACCATATTGTAAGTGCACACGCAAACAAAATGTCATCTATTTCGAGTGAGCAAGCGGTCGCGATTGGCACCTGTGCTATATCTCACGAAGGTGTCGCCGGGTAAACCCGATCCCATGCATCGGCAACCGGCGGGAAGGCCGGCTTTGAACTTTAACTCTGACGCAAATGGCTCGTAATAATCGGCTCGACGATCGTACCGTCGTGCGTATTGATCTCGATCAGGGACAAGGGAGGTAAACAGTGGCTGAATTCCTGCACTCCTCAACCTCTGTGTTGCACAAGCGATGGGCTGAGCTCGAGGACGAGCACCATGAGCTCGCGCTTGCAATCAACGCCGCCCGGACGAGCAGGGCGGCCGACCTCGCACCAATGCGCGAGCGGCAAGCGCGGCTGCTCCTCGATATCAATTCCCTTGTCACCGAAATCCGGGACGCACCGGCGACAACGCTGGAAGATTTCTGCGCCTTGCTCGACGTCGCGGTTGAGCACGAAGTTGACCTTGCATGCGACATCGCTTTCTACGGGCCGGCGGATTTTCCTATGATCGGTCGTCTCTTACGTTTTCTAGCGCATAACGTGCCGGGGTTCGAATTCAACTCCCTCCGGAGGTGGTTGTTGCCGGGCCAACTCGAACAGCTGATGGGCGGCCCAACGCGCCTCAAGGCCGCGGGAAATGACGCTGCGCCAGTCGAACCATCGGCCTTTATGACTGCCATTCATGACGGCGCAGGAAAAGGGGATAGGCCCAAGTTGGAGCCTGCAGTCCGATCCGAAGCGTAGCGGGCCGCGTTCGACATGACGCGCGCCGCCGTGGGGAGCTTCCGTAAGGGCTGTTTTCGTCGGGTTTTTCACGTCTTCTCTTGCCCTGGCACTCCTGACCGTTCACCTGCTCGATTTTCCGATCGAGAGCGTACGGCAGGTGCCTTCCCGTGGCTTCAACGAGACGCTTGGGAAGGTCGATCGTCTGATTGGCGCCACGCGGCTCCAAGGCTCAATGGCATCGGACAATGCCATTCAGCACCCCTGCCAGCAGCTCCGCCTGCCCTCAGACCTTGACCAGCGGGCGCCGGAAGTGCAGAAGTCAATCAAGACGTACGCCAGAGATGCGGCCGCACTCGGCCAGCAACTCCTCCTGCGTCGCGAGGTCGGCCGCGATCGGGTTCGGCGCACGAGGGCGTCGGTGATAGAAATACCCACCGCTCGATCGCGCGAACTCCTCCTCACTTATGGCGAGCCAGGCCTGAGTTACGCACCCTTGATGGAGATCGTCCGGCGCTGAAGGGCCACCCATCTTTGTCGCTACCCATCCAGGCTCCAGTGCGTTTGCTTTCACGTCTTTCCAGCGTCGAGCGACGGCAAATGCGAGCAAAACATCGCATAGCTTGCTCTCCGCATAAGCTGACGAGCCAGTCCAGGATCGCTTGGTCCAGAGCAGATCGTCCATTCGCGGACGCACGCCGCGATGCATGCCGGAGCTCAGATAAACCAACCGCTTCGGTCTTTCGATCAGTGCCGTCAGAATGTACGGAGCGAGCACATTGACAGCGAAGACGCTCGGAACTCCGGGCTCGATTTCCACCCGCCTCTCCCGATAGCCGATGCCCGCATTGTGGATAACAGCGTCGAAGCGGCCGAGCTTGTTGACCTCGTCGGCAACTGTTCTTGCCCCAGCAACGGTAGAAAGGTCTCCGGAGACAACTCCCGTCGCGCCGGCCTCCGCCGCGAGGGCGTCGCGACTTCGACCCTGGTTTCGCCCGTGCAATACGACCTCATGACCTTGGTCGATCAGGTGCCGGGCCGCCATGAGGCCGAGGCCGTCCGATGATCCCGTTATGAATACGCGAGCCACTCCGGCACCTCCTCTTATCGCGCCGTTCCTCAAACCCTCCTCGGGCGTTGCGGCCGCCGCGGTGATGCACGCGGCAGACTGGCACGTTTCCATCAACGCCGCTGGAGGAGCAACCTAGGCCATGCGGGCTTAGATTGCCCGTTCCGCATGCGCCAAGGTGGATTATATCCTTCGAGGCGAATTCCGCGACGAGGACCTCATGTTGACCGACCGGTACGGACTCCCGTTGTCTACAACGTCGTCTGCCGCGCGGGACGCCTACGTAGAGGGCTGTGAGGCGAAGCTGACTATGTACCCCGGCGCGATCGGGGCGTTCGATCGTGCCATCGCCGCAGATCCCAGTTTTGCCCTCGCCCATGCCGCCAGGGCGCACGCGCTGCTGGAGCGCGGCGACGCGTCGGCGGCGCGCGCGTCGATGGCGGCGGCCAATTCCCTCACCGCCGGTCTGTCCGCGCGGGAAGCCAGCCACATCGCATTTTTCGAATTGCTTTCGGTGGGCGACACCGAAGCCGCACTTTCCGCAGTGTCCGCGCACCTGAACGCCTGGCCACGCGACGCCGTAGTACTCGGCACCACCGCGTTCACCAACGGCCTGATCGGCAGTTCCGGCCGCGCCCGGCAGAAATGCGTGTTGCTGGGCCTGCTCGATAGGCTCGCCCCGATCTACAGTGACGATTGGTGGTTCACAGCCCATCATGGCATGGCGCTCTCCGAGAATGGACAGCGAGATGCCGCCCGCCCAAAGATCGAACGATCCCTCGCGCAAAACCCGAACAACCCTTGGGCGGCGCATGCCCGTGCGCACCTCTGCTATGAGGAGGGCGATGTAAACGGTGCCCGCGCCTTTGTGGCGTCTTGGCTCTCCACCTCCTATCCGAGTAACGGCTTGCTATACAGCCACCTGAGTTGGCATCTCGCGCTCGGCCACCTCGAGGCCGGCGATGCGGCGGCAGCGTTCCGGCTTTTCAGGGAAGCCTTCTCGCCGGATGTACACAGCGGGCCGCCGCGCGCGAAAGTGACCGATGCGGTTTCGTTTTTGTGGCGGTGGGAACTCGCTGGGCATCCGCGTGACGCCGAAGCATGGCGCATGATGCATCATTTTGCGAACAGCGCGTTTCCGCGCGCTGGCGTCGCCTTTTCCGACATGCACATCGCGCTCGCGCAGGTCGTGGCTGGCAATGACGCGGCGCTGGCGGCGCGCGCATGCCAGATGGACGAGCTCGCGCGCAAGGGTCGTTATCCATCTGGCCCAGTTGTTCCGGCGGTTTCGCAAGCCTTCGCCGCTTTCGAACGGCGAGATTTCTTCGCCGCGATCGATGCGCTTGAATTGATTGCCGACGAACTCGAACGCATCGGCGGCAGCCGCGCGCAGCTCGATTTAGTGGAGTTCACGCTGATGAAGGCCTATCTCGGCGCGGACCGCCTAGAGGATGCGCGCCAGATGCTGAGCGTGCGGCTTCGAGGCTCGTCGCGCATTCCCGTTGCCGGATTGCCGGCTGTTCACTGATCGACGAAACAACCGCGACCTGCGCCGCTGCCCCCTCCCTTCTCTCCTCCGCTAGGCTAGCGAGGGAGGGGAGTGGGGGTGCAGCCTGTTCATCGGCTGGATGGCGGAGAGCGGTCAAATAAGGGCCCACTCGAATGTGCTACGGTTCTCATCGCTGGGCTGATTTGCATCCCGTCTGCGTGCGGCTCCCCGCGCGCGTCCTTGCGGCGGCCCTGTGTGCCGCGTTCTCGAGAAAACCCTTCCGTAGTCAGCCGCGGGGAGGGTTTTTGACACAAGGGAGACCATTTAGCCCACAACCACGCCCGAAGGCGACCTAATCTCCGCGCTCGACGCAACACCGCCACCCCGGCGAGGCGCCGCACGGTATCGAGATAGCCGAGAACGCGTGGCCGACTTGTCCCGCTTGGCTTCTTGGATTAAACAAGGGGTTATGCCAGATCGATAGAGCCGACTACATCTGAGTTGATCGGCAAGGTCTTGAAAATGACCGCCTCAGATGTTTTTCGAGGGGTCATGATCCCGCACCAGCCGCTTAACGGCGCCCGAGATTGGAACGGATGCACGCGAGCAAGTCGTCCTCGCTGAACGGTTTGGTGAGATAGCAAATCACCCCGGCTTGCAGAGCGCGCTCGCGCGACCTTTCGTCGGGAAAGGCAGTGATGAGAATGGTGGGAATGGGCTCACCCGACGCGACCAGTCGATTATGAAGCTCAATTCCGGTCATCCCCGGCATTTGCACGTCTGCAATCACGCAGGACACGTTGCGCCGGCGTCTGGATTTCAGAAGATCCTCGGCGCATTCGAACGCCATTGCAACATAGCCCAGCGACCTGACGAGGCTCGTCAGAGCCTCTCGCACCGACTGATCGTCGTCGACGATCGCTATAACGGCTTTCTTTGGCAAGTTCGGTCCTTAATTTGAATCACGAATATTAATGCGCCACATGGGTTTCCGCCATTGCACTAGCGTTGGTTCTGGCAGCTCAAAGGAAAGATCGGTCGGCGGAGCGGCTTACCGCGATTATACTTGAGTATAGGCTGGCTACACCTTCGGAAACGTCTTCCCGGCGCAGCGTATCCGCGCCAGTTCGCGCCGGCTAGTGCTTCTGGACCAAATCCGCCCAGGCCATTATGGCCAAACTCGACCGCTGCCCTGTACCACCCGTTTGATTGAGAGCACTAAGCGCGCGACCGCTGTGGGTTCCCCGAGGGCGTCTCTTCCACCGGCAGCGTGAGGCGGAAGACCGCGCCACGGGGTTCGTTCGGTGTTGCCGATAGATGCCCGCGATGGGCCTCGACGATCGAGCGGCTGATCGCCAGTCCCATGCCAATCCCATCGGGCTTGGTCGTGTAAAAGGATTGGAACAGCCGGTCGAGGTTTGCCGGATCGAGTCCCGGCCCGGTATCCTGCACTTCTACGTACACGTCATTCGAGTCGTCAGCACCAGAGGCGATCGTCAACTCGCGCGGCCCGTCGCTCGCGCCGCTCATTGCCTCGACGGCATTGACGATGAGATTGACGATTACCTGTTGCACTTGCACCCGATCTCCCGGGACGAGCGGCAGGTCGTCCGCAAGCCCGGTCTGCAACCCGACACGATTCCTCTGCATTTCGGCCTGGATTAGGGAGATGACCTCACGAATAGCCTCGTTGATGTCCAAGAGTTCTCGGCGCGGTGGCATTTTCTTGACGAGCGCACGAATACGGGCGATCACCTCGCCGGCTCGAGTGCCGTCCCGGACGATGCGAGCGAGCGCCTGTCGGACTTGCTCCAGCTCCGGCGGTCGCGCGCCGAGCCAGCGCAGACCCGCACTGGCATTGGCGATGACTGCGGCAATCGGCTGATTGATTTCATGAGCAATCGAGGCCGAGAGCTGTCCCATGGTCGCGACGCGATTGGCGTGTGCCAGCTCCATCTGGAGCTCGCGGTAGCGCCGCTCGCTTTCGCGTGCTTCGGCCTCCGCGCGCTTGCGCTCGGTCAGGTCGAGGGCAAAGGCGACGCCTTGTTTGCATTCTTTGTCGAACGCCGCGATACCGATCAGCACGGGGACACGGGTGCCATCTTTGCGGAAATATTCTTTTTCGAACGGCTGCAACCTGCCGCTCAGCTTGAGCTCCGGCACAAATTGCCGAACATCACGGTCGAGCCATTCGGCCGGGGTGAGATCGGTCCAACGCAAGCGGCCGGAGGCAAGATCCTCACGGTCGTATCCCACAATATGAAGAAACGCATCGTTGGCCTCGATGATTTGACCCTCGAGATCCCAGGTGAAGATTCCGATTATATCGACCTCGACTAGACGCCGGAGCTTCGTTTCGCGCTCTTCGAGTTCTCTGTGCAGTGTCGCCAAGGATTGCAAATCAGCCTGCAGCACGTCGCGCCACTGCAGCAGGAGTTTGCGGTAAAGCTCGCTATATTCGTTCGGTTTTTTATCTAGAACGCAAATTGTTCCAAATACCTCGCCATCGGGCCAAACGACCGGGACCCCCAGGTAAGAGATCATTCCCAGTTTAATATCAGGGTTCGATTGCCACTGTTCGTCCCGGAGAGCGTCAGGGACAAGCAGCGGCTGCCGGGTCTTCATCACGGTCTCGCAATAAAGCCCTGTATCGAGGCATGCGACTTCGTCCCGTTCGTACGGATTCCCCTTGGTCTCGCTGGATACGAAGACTTTGATGTTCGGGGGCTCTACTCTCATTATCAAGGCAGAGGGGACATGCATGATTTCGGCAGTTAGATCTACCATCTCTTGCCACTTCCTGACTATTTCAGGCGGTACGGGGGTAGAATGTGGCATGTTCAATCCCCTTTGTGCCGAACAACAATTGACCTCATCATATCAAACGCGGTGGCTCCGACGCGCCCTGCGACGACTTCTCCTCGCCCGGCAGCGTGAACTGAAAGACCGCGCCGTGGGGCTTGTCCGCTGCTGCCGACAACCGCCCGCCATGCGCCTCGATGATCGAGCGGCTGATCGCCAGTCCCATGCCAATCCCATCGGGCTTGGTCGTATAAAAGGACTGGAACAGTCGATCGAGATCCGCCGGATCAATCCCTGGGCCGGTATCCCGCACTTCGACGAACACAGCGTTCGCATCGTCCTTGCCAGAGGCAATCGTAAGCTCGCGCAACGTGTCGCCGAGGCTGCTCATCGCCTCGACCGCATTGACGAGCAAATTCATGATCACCTGCTGCAGCTGGACCCGATCCGCCGGAACCCACGGGAGGTCGCCCGCAAGCCGCGTCTGCAGCCTGACGCCATTGCGCTGCATGTCGGTCTGGGTCAGTGCGATGACCTCGCGGATGGCTTCATTGAGGTCCAAGAGTTCTCGCCGCGGCGGAACTTTCTTTACGAGCGCACGGATGCGGTCGATGACCTCGCCGGCTCGATTGCCGTCTCTGACGATACGGCCGAGCGCCTGCCTGGTCTCTTCCAGATCCGGCGGCTGCGCGCCCAGCCAGCGCAAACCGGCATGCGCGTTTGTCAATGTCGCGGCAATCGGCTGGTTGACTTCGTGCGCGATCGAGGCCGTCATCTCGCCCAGCAGCATTACCCGATTGAGGCGGGCGAGATCGTCCTGGGCCTGCTGCAAGGCTGCCTCGGCGCGTTTGCGATCGGTGATGTCGACGATAACTGTACCGCGGAAGGCTGGCGTGCTGTCTGTCGCGGGAATGACAAACGAAGTGACGTCGGCCCATACGACCTCGCCGTCCTTGCGCCTGTAACGCTTGCGTTGCAGAACCCCGACAGTACGACTATCGATGCGCTCTTGCATCGCGGCCCGATCGTCCTCGTGAGTAATCTCCAGCGTCGTGAGATTTCGCAGCTCTTCTTCGGTATAGCCGGTCATCCGCTGGAAACTCTCGTTCACCGTCAGATACCTTCTGCGTTCGAAATCAATAGTTGCAATGCCGACCGGGGCGGTCTCGAACATGGCTCGCCAACGCTCCTCGCTGGCGCGCAAAGCCGCCTCGGCACGCTTTCGATCGGTAACGTCGACAACCATCGCGGCAAGGAAAGCTGGGGTGACGCCCGTCGCACGGACGACAGAGGTGCTGATGTCAGCCCAAACGATCTCACCGTCCTTGCGGCGGTAACGCTTTTCAATCCGATAATTGCGCTGCGGACCAGCGACGATCCGATCAACATGCTGCTGCAACGCTGCCCGATCGTCCTCGTGAGTAATATCCAGCGGCGTCAGATTTTGCAGCTCGTCCTCGGTATAGCCGGTCATTCGCTGAAAGCTCTTATTAGCGCTCACATATCTCCTGTGGCCGGAACCGAAGGTTACAATGCCGACGGCAGCGGTCTCAACCATAGCTCGCCAGCGCTCTTCGCTCGCGCGCAAGGCCGCCTCGGCCCGCTTGCGATCAGTGATGTGCCGGCCGACGCCGCGGTAGCCGATGAAGCGCCCCGTCTCGTCAAATACCGGCAGCCCCGACACGGAGACGTAGCGCTTTCCGCCGTCGGGCGTAGGCCGCGCGTGCTCGAAATCACGGAACGGCAGGTGGGCATCGAGCGTCTGGCGGTGCTTGCGCCAGGCCTCGGCGTCAGGCTCCAGGTAGGGCACTTCCCAGCGCGTCTTACCGATCTCGGAGCCTGGCGCCGGCGCGTCAGTAACGCTTTCTGCGAACTCCTGGCGAATGAACCGATGCTGCGCGTCGCTCTCCCAGTACACGTCGAACGAGAATTGCACTAGGGTGCGAAAACGCTCCTCGGCTTCCCGCAGCGCCGCTTCGGCCTGTTTGCGTTCCGTGATGTCTATCGCCATCACGGCAAGAAATGCCGGCGTGTTTTCTGTCGCGGGTACGGTCGACGAGCTGACGTCCGCCCATACGATCGCACCGTCCTTACGTCGATAGCGCTTTTCGAGGCGATAGCTGGCTTGCTGACCCGAAACGACGCGGGCGAAAAGCCGCCGCGTCTCTGCCCGATCGGCCTCGTGTGTAAATTCGAATGCGCGTAAATTTTGCAGCTCTTCCTCAGTGTATCCCAGCATTCTTTGGAATGTCGGATTAACGTTGAAAAGGCCCCCGCGCAGATCCCCCGCGGCAATACCGACGGCCGCAGAGTCAAAAATCGCCCGCCAGCGCTCTTCGCTCGCGCGCAACGCCGTCTCGGCCTGCAGCTGTGCGGTGACGTCGACATAGACCGCCTGGAGAAAGGGAGGAGTGGTTTCGGTTGCAGGCACCAGGGTGTTCGTGATGTTCAGCCACACCGGGGTGCCGTCTTTTCTGACGTACTTTTTTTCAACGTTGCGCTCGGTCAGCGTGCCGGCCCGGTACCGCGCGAGAGCCTCAGCGGTCGCCGCACGTTCGTCAGGGTGATTGAGTTCGAGGACGTTATGCCCAACGATCTCGTCCTCGCTGAGGCCGAGCATTCGTCGTAGCGCCGGGTTTGCCGCGGTACACACCCCCTCGACCCGAAACAGCGCCATGCCGGCGGAGGAGGTCTCGAACAGCCGGCGCCAGCGTTCCTCGCTCGCACGTAACCCCGCTTCGGCGCTCCTGCGCTTGATGAACTGGCCGATCTGGCTGCCGATCGCCGACAGTGTGGCAAGCTGCTCTTCATCCCGTTCCCGAACCGCGCAACTGAAGAACTCGACGATCCCGAGGGCCTCGGTATCGAGCAGGATCGGGAAAATAACGCCTCCATGCAGCCCCGCTTGCGATGCCGCGGAGGCGCGCAAGAATTCGGGATCGGTTGTCGCATCGACCATCCAGATTGGTTTCGCGTTTCGCCAAACCTGCCCGAGCCGCCCTTCGCCGACCGCGAAGATCCGCTCGCGGCAGACCGTGTCGAATTCTGCGGTCGCAATATCCGGCGCATGCCAAAGGCAATCGCAGCGGAGCGGAGTACCCTCTCTATGGATACTCCAGAGAGCGCCCCATTCCCATTCCAGGTTCTCGCCAATCGCCCGAAGCAAATGCGGAGCGGTGGTGCCGAGGCTATCGGCCTCGGCGAGTACGCGGGTGGCGGCATGTAAAGCGTCGCGGCGCTGCTCGGCCCGCCTGCGCTCGGTAAAGTCTTCGCACGCAATCAAAATAATCGCATCATTGGCAGCCCGCCGCACGGCCTTGGCATTTTCGCGAACCCAGATAACGGAGCCGCCCTTGCGGATTTTGCGAATCTCCCAGCTATGCGAATGGCCGAGATCCTCGAGGCAGGTTGCCATGTGCCCTTTGACGACCTCGCGATCTTCCTCAAAAAAAACGTTAAGCACCGATTGCCCGATCAACTCGTCGGCCGTGTAGCCGAGTTGAGTGGCACCAGCGGAGTTCACCGACATGACTATCCCGGTTGGACTGACCATGAAATACATGACGGGATTATGTTCAAATACTTCCCGCCACTGTTCCTCGCTCTCTCGCAGCGCCTGCTCGGCCCGCTTGCGCTCGGTAATGTCGTTGCTGGTTACAACTATTGTTGCTGGCCGCCCGTGCCGGTCCCGATGCAGCGACCAGCGGCTGGTCACGAGGACCGGTGTGCCATCCCGTTTGTTATTGACAAGCTCGCCTTCCCATCGGCCGACGCGCAGCAGTTCGGCCTTGATCTTGTCGAGCGGCTGAGGAACAGCGGTCTTCCTGAGTTCGGAACCAACCCTACCCACCGCTTCGGCGCGCTGCCAGCCGTACAATTCCTCGGCGCCGCGACTCCAATAGGTGATCACATCATCGTCGAAGCGGCGTGCGACGATGGAATCATGTGTCAGATCGAGCAGGGCGGCTCGCTCGCGCAGCGCCGCTTCCGCCGATTGGCTTCGCAGCGCGAGAAAGGTCGCTAGCCCGATCACCGCGGCACCAATTGTCGTCTTGATGACGCTGGCCTCCGCCCCGCCCAACGTCGGCAAAAAGTTGGCCAACACGGTCAGACCCACGCATCCGGCGCCAACCAATACGAGGCCTCGTGCATTGCGGAAACGTGTCGCCAACAGCACCACGACGACGTAAAACAATGCGGCCGTGAGTTTCTCCGATGTCCTCACTTCGGCAACGAAGATCGCGGCTGCGAGTGCGGCGGTCGCGGCGGGGAGCAGCGCAAAGGTCGCGCTCCGCCATGAGCGGGCTTGATGCGTCATCTTGGCTCTGGCTCGACTTTGACCATTTCTTTAGCCTAATATAGCAGGTGCGAACGCCTAACGCGGGCAGCCGCGTGTCGGCGGGGCCGGTGCCTGAGCCGCCGGTTCGCGAACACCAGATCGCTCTGGCGAGAGCCAACCATGGCCGAGGCGACACCGACCGTTATCGTCGTCGATGATGACCCCGCAATCCGGGAGTTGATCGGCGGCCTGCTCCGTTCCGTCGGGCTGCAAGCGAAGTTGTTCACTTCGGTGGATGAATTCCTCAAGGCCGGTCGGCCGGATGGGCCGGCCTGCCTGGTGCTCGATGTCAGGCTGCCCGGACGAAGCGGCCTTGATTTCCAGCGAGAGCTCGCCGCCGCGAACATCCAGCTCCCGATCATCTTCGTCACCGGGTACGGCGACATCCCGATGTCCGTCAGGGCGATGAAGGGCGGAGCGATCGAGTTCCTGACCAAGCCATTCCGCGACCAGGATTTGCTCGACGCGATCCAGCTTGGCATCACGCGCGACCGCGATTGGCTGGAGAACGAAAAAGCTCTCACCGGGTTGCGGGCGCGCTTCGAGACCCTCACCCCCCGCGAGCGGGAGGTGATGGCCTTGGTCGCGGCCGGCCGTCTCAACAAGCAGATCGCCTACAAGATCGGCGTCAGCGAAATTACGGTAAAAGTCCATCGTGGCCAGGTCATGCGAAAGATGCAGGCGGCTTCGCTGCCTGATTTGGCCCGGATGGCCGACAGGCTGAACCTCACCAGAGAACAGTCTCAGAGCGGTTAGGCAGTGTCCAAACACTGCCGATCCACCGGCCGATTGGAGCTATGGCCAAGGCGGGCCGTGCAATCGATCGGATCGCGGTGGCCTACGAGGCTGGTCGGGACGGCTTCTGGCTGGCGCGGTGGCTGCGCAGATGGGGCATCGAAGCTCACGTGATCCACCCGACAAGTGTCGCAGTATCGCGCGAACATCGCCGGGCGAAGACGGACCGGCTCGATACCGAGCTCTTGGAGCGCGCCTTCCTCGGGTGGCTGCGCGGCGAGCCGCGTCACTGCAGCATGGCAAGGGTTCCGACACTGGAAGAGGAAGATGCCAAGCGGCCGAACCGTGAGCGCGAGAACCTGGTCAGCGAGCGCACCCGCATTGCAACCGGATGAAGAGCGCCCTGGCCCGCCTCGGCATTCGAGGTTTTAAGCCAACCTTGCGCGGGCCTGCCCCCGCGCAGGCGGGGGGCGCCCGAGCGGCTGATGAGATTGCTTACCGCCGAGGTTGCGCTGCTGCCGCCAAACACACTGGCTGAGCTGCAGCGGGATATGGCGCGTCTGCGCTTCATTATGGGCCAGATCCGAGAGATCGAGGCGGCGCGCTCGCTCAGGCTCGAGCAGAACCCTGAAGAACGCAGCCACGCGATGGTCCGCTGCTCGCGCGGGTCATCGGCATCGGCATCGAGACGGCCGACATGCTGGTGCACGAGATCCTGTCGCGCCACCTGCGCGACCGCAAGGCCGTGGCACGTTATCCCGGCCGTGCGAACCCCGAATTGCGCCATCATCAGTACAAAAAACAACGCCAACAGGACAGGCGTGCTCGCGACCGCGATCAGGCTGCTGAGGATCGACCGGCTGCCGCGCGCCTTCGGCGCCACAAAGCGCTCGTCGACAGCAAACCAGACCAGCGCGAGCAGGATCGTCGCCGAGGTGCAGTAGAAGGGTATGCGGTGCTGCCGGTCAGATCGGCCAATGCGCCGCCGATCAGCGGACCGGCCAGGGAGCCGACGAGCTGGCCGGTACTGACCCAGCCGAGGGAATAGCCGAGCCGCCCCTCCGGGACTTGGCTCGCCACCAGCGCGATTGCCGCACTGGACAATCCGGCGAACACGCCCATCAGCGCACGAAATGCAAAAAACTGCCAAACGTTAGCCGCGACGCCCATCAGCGCGGTGAACACGCCGATTGCGAGGCTCGAGGGCACCAGCATCAGCGTGCGGCCATGGCGGTCGGCGACGCGCCCCCACACCGGCGAAGCAAAGGCCGCGACAAAGGAGGTGACGCCGTTGAGGACGCCTGCCCACAGATCGACCCCGCTCGCCGTCTCGACCCCGAGCTCGGGCAGCAGCAGCGGCATGATCGGGCTGAGCACCGAGAACGCCCCCGTCATGATGAATTGAATGCCCACCATGACCTAAAGCGTGCGCTGCCATTGCGCCGCGGCGGCACCGTCCGCCAGGGCGGCACCCGGGTCCCGCATCGCGCCGCTGTGATCTTCGTCCATAGCTCCCGCCGCATCGCCGGACCGATGTCGGCGAGTTACAAGGTTTAAAAAAATAAGAGACTTTTTCGCATCTCCGGTCTACCGTTTCTGCAAGGCTTCGTGATAGGGGCTGTATTGAACGGGAGGAAGGGCGATGGCGACGATCGAAACCGCAAAACCCATCCCCTGGTGGAAGGAACCCACCAAAGACCAGTGGCATGCCTGGGTAGCCGCCTGGCTGGGCTGGACGTTGGATGCCTTTGATTTCACAATCTTCCTGCTGATCATGCTGCCGATCGCGCAGGAGTTCAATGTCCCGCTGACAGCGGTCACCGCGGTATTCACGTTGACATTATGGATGCGGTTGGTGGGCGCGACCGCCTCAGGCTGGCTCGCCGATCGGGTCGGCCGCAAGACGCCGCTGATGATCTCGATCGCCTGGTACTCGGTTTGCAATCTTATCGCGGGCCTGTCGCCGACGTTCTGGTTTTTGTTTCTGTTCCGAGCGTTGCTCGGGATTGGCATGGGCGCCGAATGGCCGGCCGGCGCGGCGCTCGCGATGGAGAGCTGGCCAATCCGCTCGCGCGGCTTCATGGCAGGCGTCCTGCAATCCTCGTGGGGTCTCGGCGCGCTGCTGTCGAGCGCCGCCTACGGCCTTCTCTACAACTCGATCGGCTGGCGCGGCCTGTTGATACTCGGCGTCTTACCGGCGCTGCTGCTCGTCTACATCCGCTTCTTCGTCAAGGAACCCGCAGTCTGGGTCGAGAACCGCCGTCTGCAACGTGTGCAGAAACGCGAGGTTCGTCTGCCGCTCCTCAGCATCTTCAAGCGCGGCATGCTCGGCAATACAATGACGGCATGCTGGTGGATGGCGAGCGGGTTTGTCGTCGGCTACTCGATCGGCGGTCTGTTCCCGACCTATCTGCAGAAGGATCTGCATTTGAGCCCGGGGCTAGTGGCACTGCCGATCATGCTCCAGAGCGTGCTGTTTTTTCTGTCTGGCTCGGCTTGGGGCTGGGTGGCAGACCGCATCGGCCGCCGCTGGGCGATGATCCTTCCGGCGATCTGCGGAATCCCAGTGGTTCCCCTTTACCTGCTCAGCACCAACTACACGATGATCGTCGTGTTTTTTGCCCTGCAAGGGCTATTTGCCGCGGGCGGCATCTTTGGTCAAAATCCGAGCTATCTCGCCGAACGGTTCCCGACCGAGGTGCGCGCTACGGCAGCCGGCTTCTGCTATCACCAGGGTGCAATCTTCGGCGGCCTAGTGGCGCCGGTTCTCGCCTATCTCGCCATCGATTTGCATCTGGGTTTCGCCATTCCGATGATGGTCGGGACCTTGGGCGGCCTCGTCAGCTTCATTGCAGCACTGCTCGTCGGACCGGAAACCAGGGGCAGGGTCTTGGTGCCAGATCTCGTCGTCGCCTGATCACGGGGTGCGGCTACGAGCCGCGGGCGCCGGATCGCCGGTGCTTCGCTATGACGCAGGCTGCACGGTAGAAACGAAGTGATTAGAAATTAATCACAAAAAACAAGAGACAATCGCGCAACGCTCTACTACAGTTCTTGCAAGGCTCGGTTTTACGAGCCGGCATGAACGGAGAGGTGGAGTATGGCGGCGGCGGAGACCGTAAGGGCTATCCCCTGGTGGAGGGAACCGACCAAGGATCAGTGGTACGCGTACGTTGCCGCTTGGCTCGGCTGGACCTTGGACGCGTTCGACTTCACCGTATTCCTGCTGATCATGGCGCCGATCGCGAAGGAATTTAACGTTCCGCTGACGGATGTCGCGATCGTCTTCACCCTGACCCTGTGGATGCGCCTTATCGGCGCGACGGCGGCGGGCTGGATGGCCGACCGGATGGGCCGCAAGAAGCCGCTGATGATTTCGATCGCCTGGTTCTCGGTGTGCAACTTCATTGCCGGGTTCTCGCCGACATTCTGGTTCCTTCTCTTGTTCCGTACGCTGCTCGGCATCGGTATGGGTGCCGAGTGGCCGTGCGGCGCCGCACTGGCGATGGAGCAATGGCCGCAGCGCTCGCGCGGCTTAATGAGCGGCGTGTTGCAGGGCTCTTGGGGTCTCGGCTTCCTGCTGTCGAGCGCGTGCTATTGGTTGCTGTTCGATCGCTTTGGCTGGCGCGGTATGCTGTGGATCGGCATCGCCCCGGCGCTGGCGATCGTCTATGTCCGCTTCTTCGTCAAGGAGCCCGAAGTTTGGGTCGAGAATCAGCGGTTGCAGAAGGCGTCGAAGCGTGAGGTCAAGGCACCGCTCGCCGCGATCTTCCGCCGCGGCATCATCGGCAACGTACTGAATGCATGCTGGTTCCAGTGTGCCGGCTTTGTCACGTACTACTCGATCAATGCGCTGTTCGCGACCCATCTGCAAACGGATCTGCATTTGAGTACCGCTCTGATCGCGACCCCGATCATGCTAGCCAACGTGCTTGTATTCCTGGCCAGCTCGAGCTGGGGTTTGGTGTCCGACCGCATCGGGCGGCGCTTGGCGATGATCATCCCGGCCGCCATCTCGCTGATCATCGTGCCGATCTACCTGCTGTCCGAAGACACATTGGTGATCGTCGGCGGCTTTATCGCGATCGGCCTGTTTGCCGGTGGTGGGATGTACGGTCAGATCCCGGCCTTTTTGAACGAGCGGTACCCAACCGAAGTGCGCGCGACGGCGTCCGCGTTCAGTTATCACGTCGGCGCGATCGCCGGCGGGATGGTGCCGCCGCTCCTCACCTACTTCGCGACCAACCCGTCATGGAACCTCGGCTTCGCGATCCCAATGCTGATCGGCGCGATCCTAGGGCTGCTCAACTTCATCCTCGCGTTGGCGCTCGGACCCGAGACCAAAGGCGTCGAAATGGTGCCCGACCTCGTCATCGCCTAAAACGCAACCCGTATCGCAAACGCATCCACAAAGTCAGCGTAAAGACGATGGCGACTTCAGTGGTTGGTACATGGAATTCATCCGCGATCGGCTTGATAATCAGCAGGAAGACGGTGAAATCGAAGGCATCGAGCGTCCAGCCCAGCCATGCTGCCCACCAGGCGTACCACTGGTCCTTGGTCGGCTCCTGTGAAGAAACATTCCATGGTGGAAGGGTTGAAGACGCGTCTCCTGCGGAAGGAATCGCTAAATACAGGAAGGTGCCCGGATGGCAGCAGTCGAGACAATTTGGGCTATGCCGTTCCGATGCTGGTTGGAACTGTAGTCGCAGCCGCCAGCGTCGTCGTCTCGCTCTTGCTGAGCCCGGAGACCAAGGGCACGGCGCTGATGGCCGAACTCTCGGTAGCCTGACTAGGCCGCCACCCAACCCTGGTAATCCTTGACTATCGCGGCGACCGCGGCGGCGACCCGCTTCGGGGTCGCCAGAGCGGGGTTGGAGCCGATGCGGCCATCCGGGTATTTGCGGCGGTAATCGGCGGCATCGGCGAAATCGCCCCGCGGCACGACTGGCGGGTCGAAGGTGGCGGATTTGATTACATCCGGATAGGCGAATTGGGTGACGGCGACCTCGCTCGGGGTTGCATGGCTGCCCTCGGCATCGCCATAAAGTTTCTTTGCCAAATCGTACACTTCCTGGTTCTGCCACCAATTTTTCAGCCGGCATTTGATCGGCGGCGTGTTTGAAGCCACGCTCAGACTGCGCGTCGCGTAGATCTCGGAAAAAGCGGCGGCCAGGGTTGCGACGTTCCCGCCGTGGCCGTTGAGAAAATAGAAGCGCTCGAAACCGTGTCTCACCAAAGACTCGACCATGTCCTCGAGGACGGCGATCAAGGTGCTCGGTCGTAATGTCATCGACCCGGCAAAGCCGAGATGGTGTTGCGCCATGCCGACCGCGATAGTCGGCGCGACGAGGGCCCCGGCCGCCTCGCCGACACCTCGCGCGATCACCTCGGCGCAGATCGCATCGGTGCCGATCAGGCCGTTTGGCCCATGCTGCTCGGTCGAGCCGATCGGCAGGATGATTCCTCGGCTGGTCTGAAGATTAAGACTCGACCTCCTACCAGGTTTGCAACTGAAGCTGCATTCGCGATCCCTTTGCCGCGAGTTGACGTCGCCCAGCGTGCGACACTCCGATACTAGCATGCCTGCTTGCCGGGGCACGCCCAGGATTGACGATGGGTTTAGAATCGCCGTTCGTTGTGATAGTGGTTTTGCCGCTTTGGTTGGGAACGCCGAAACCAATGAAGCCAGCGGTCCTCCTCTTCTACCTCATGGCCCTGTCGGTTGGCGGATGCTCCTGGATCCCGAGGGCCGGACCGTCGACGAGCGACGTCCTCGACCAACAGCAGGCTGGAGGCGAGATCCTCTTCGACGTCGTCCAGGTCGACGATCGAGTGGTCGGCGCCCTGATCGCTCAGCCAAAGGAGAGGTTCGCGCTTCGCTTCCAAAAGGATGCTCAGCCTCCGGAGGTCAAGATCGCGATCGGCGATACCGTCTCGGTGCTGATTTGGGAAAGCGCAGCCGGCGGGCTCTTCAGTGAAGCGCCATCGGCTCCGGCTCCGACTGGCGGGAGGTCAGGGATCGAGCCGCTTGCCCCGGAGTTGCGGCCGCCACAGAGTGAACAGCAGAACGAATTCGGCATCCCGCGCCGGCCAACGGAAACGGGCCGCCCGCAGGAGCAGCAGCGGCCGAGTGCCGGCGAGTTGTTTTCGACCGAGGCTATCGGCGCGGCCGGCGGGCGGCGGTCTGCTACGATCCCGGACCAGGAGGTCGGAGCTGATGGGGCGATCAGCGTGCCCTATGCCGGGCGCGTGCCGGCGGCCGGCCGATTGCCGGCGGAGGTGCAGCAGGCGATCGAGGCGCGACTTGCCGGGAAAGCGCTCGGGCCGCAGGTCCTGGTGATCGTCAAAAAAAGCGCGGCCAATGCCGTGACGGTGCTCCTAAACGAACCTGGGCAGGTGAGCTCCGTCGGGTCCGGTGAAACTTCCATCGACAACTTCATCGGCAATCTATCGAACCCGGTCGAGGCCCCGGCCGCGGTAGCGGCTGGTGTGGGAGTATCTCCGAACCTCATCCAGGCTGCGCCGGCGGCTGGTGCGAGAGTGCCCCTCTCGCCCGGCGGCGACAGGCTGCTGCAAATCATCGCCGCGGCGGGCGGCGCGAAGGCTCCGGTCCACGAAACCTTCGTCCGATTGTCGCGTGGCGGGGTGACCGCGACGATCCCCTTGGAACAGCTGGTCTCGGACCCGGCCGAAGATCTCTATGCGCAACCCGGCGACGTGGTCACCCTCCTACGGGTGCCGCAAACCTTCAGCGTCTTCGGTGCAACCGGTCGGAACGCCAAAATCGCCTTCGATGCGCGCAACATCACACTTGGCGAGGCGCTCGCGAAATCGCAGGGATTGCGCGATGACCTCGCCAAGCCGGAAGGCGTGTTTCTGTTCCGCTACGAGCCGAACTCCGTGCTCCAGGCACTCGAACAACCGATCGCCGCCGGCACAACAGGAGGCGTTTCGCCGGTCGTTTACCGTTTCGATCTCCGGGACGGCAAAGCCTATGCGCTCGCGCAAGAGTTCCCGGTCTACGA
Source organism: uncultured Alphaproteobacteria bacterium (assembly GCA_963787425.1). Taxonomy (GTDB): domain Bacteria; phylum Pseudomonadota; class Alphaproteobacteria; order ATCC43930; family CGMCC-115725; genus AP-15. The sequence goes on along the minus strand of CAWBCV010000009.1, from coordinate 92,939 downwards.
CAAGGACGTCATCTTTGTCGCCGATGCCCCGGCTGCACAGATCTACAAGTTCTTCACCGCGCTCAATCAAGTCACCGGTCCGATCGTGACCGGCTTGGTGACCTGTCAATACGTGAAATGTTGAGCGAGATCGGCCCCGCTAGCGCTCGAGCCCGCCGAGCCTGTTAGCGTGGAAGCGAGCGATGTCCTCGATCCCGAGGTAATTAATGTCGCCCGGTGTAGCCAGCCCGATTGCTGCAGCAAAGCTGGCGAGACGAATCGCCAGATCAACATCGCCGTCGAGCAACCCATGGATCAGCCCGGCAACGAACGAATCGCCGGCGCCGATCCGGTCCACGACTTCTACCTCCAAACGGGGCGCGTAACGGAACTCGCCGCGCGCGAGCAGCAGGGTGCCGGGCTCGGCATCGGGCGCCCTAGTCAGCGCGATGAGCGGCACGGCATAACGTGCCGCGATCGCGGTGGCGAGATCCTCGCCTGCCTCAGCGAACCCCAGCACATTCTGCGCGTCTCGCTCGGCGAGGACGAGCAAGTGCAGATGTGGCACCGTCGCTTCCAGCGCGGCTCTCGCGTCCGCCGGGTTGGTCAAGGTGGCGCGATAGTTCAAATCGTAGGACACCGGTTTGCCGGCCGCCGCGGCGAGCGCGGCGAGATGCAGGACCAGCGCCCGGCAGCTCGGGCCGAGCGCCGGGGTGATGCCCGAAAGATGCAGCCAAGCGCTCGCCTGAAGCAGCGACTCCCATGGTGCATCCTCGAAGGCGAGCTCCGAAGCCGCCGAGTGCTTGCGGTCATAGATGACGCGGCTGGTTCGCGGCAGGGGTCCGGGCTCATAGAACATCAGCCCTAAGCGGGCATTTTCGATCCATCGTACCCAGCGGGTGTCGACCCCATGCCGCCGCGCCTCGCCATCGACGATCCGGCCGAGCGGCCCCATAGGCAGCCTCGACACCCAGGCGACCCGGCGTCCGAGCCGCGCGAGCAGGCAGCCAACATTGAGTTCGCTGCCGCCGACCCCGATCTCGAAAAGCCGCGCCTGATCGAGCCGCTGCTGGCCGGGCGGCGACAGCCGCAGCAATGTTTCGCCCAGCGTCAGCAAATCATAGCTGCAGTCGAGCGGAGGACTTACCGGCGCGGACCGGGGCCCGTCGGCGTCAATCGCCAAACCGGTCCGGAACAGCCGCGACTAGGCCAAGCTTTTCGATACCATCTCATATGTGTTCTTGCTGAGATCGGGGGCGGCGAGAACGCGCTCCAGTTCACGGCGCATCTGGGCTTGGCGACCAGGCTCGTGGCGGCGCCACGAGCCGAGGGCCTGGACGAGACGCGCGGCCGTCGTCGGATTGAGCGGATCGAGGGCGATGACCTCGTCGGCGAGCAAGCGATACCCGGCGCCGCTCGCATCGTGAAAGCGCAGCTGGTTGGCCTGCGCGAAGGTGCCGACGAGGGCGCGAACCCGGTTCGGGTTCTTGCGTTCGAAAACCGGGTGGCGCGTCAGCTCTCGCACGCGGTCGGGGGTTTGCGGCAACGACGAGCGCGCCTGCAAGGCGAACCACTTGTCGGTCACCAGATCGTCATGCGACCACAGCTCGTAGAAACGGGCGAGCGCGATGGCGCGCTCCGATCGATCGAGGTCGACGAGCACCGTCAGCGCCGCTAGCACATCCGTCATATTTTGCCCGGCCTCGAACTGCACCATGGCGAGCGCCGCACCCGTGGCGGGGTCGGCGGCGGCGAGATAGGCAAGGCAGGCGTTGCGCAACGCTCGCCGGCCAATCGATCTGCCGTCGATGCTGTAGGGGCCCGCACCGGCGAGATCTCGGTAAGCCGCAGTAAATTCCGCCGCCAAGGCTTCACCAACCGCCGCGCGGGCGCCTTCGCGGGCGGCATGAATGGCGTCGACATCCACAACGGCAAGCTGGTCGGCGAGAAAAGCCTCGCTCGGCAAACTAAGAGCCTCGGCGGCGAATGCCGGATCGCGGTCGGCATCGGCTAGAATGCGCCGAAACGCCGCGATAAGGTCCGAGTTGAGCGGTGCGGGGGCCTCGCCGCGCTGATGACCGGCAATCCGGTCGAGCAGAATTTTGGTCGCAACCTGCTGGCCGGCTTCCCAGCGGGCAAAAGGCTCGGTGTCGTGCACGCCAAGAAACTTCAACCGCTCAAGCGGCACGTCCTTCAGTTTGACCGGCGCCGAAAAGCCGCGCAGCAGCGACGGCACCGGCGGCGCGGGCACATCGACAAAGCGAAAACTCTGTCGCAAATCGGCAAGCGGAAGGACGCGCGTCCCGATCCGGCTTGCCGCTTCGTCTTCCATTCGGGTCGGCAATTCACCGCCTTCCGGTCCGATCAATCCTATGGCCAACGGGATCAGCATCGGCAATTTATCCGGTTGCCCCGGCGTCGGCGGCACCTTCTGCTGCGCGGTCAGCTCGTAGCTGCGCGCAGCTGCATCCCAGCGATCCTCGATCGTGATTTCCGGAGTGCCCGCCTGCTCGTACCAGCGCCTGAATTGCCCGAGATCGACGCCCCCAGCATCCTGCATCGCCGCGACAAAGTCCTCGATCGTCGCGGCGTGGTTGTCGTGCCGCCGGATGTAGAGATCCATGCCGCGGCGAAAGCCCTCCTTGCCGATCAGCGTATGGATCATGCGCACCAGTTCGGCGCCTTTGTTGTAGACGGTCGGCGTGTAAAAATTGTCGATCCTGATATAGCTCTGCGGCCGCACCGGGTGGGCGAGCGGGCCGTCATCCTCGGGAAATTGGATGGCGCGCAAGGTGCGCACCTCGGCGATGCGCCGCACCGCGCGGCTCCCCTGATCGGCGGAAAACTCCTGGTCGCGGAATACGGTCAGCCCTTCCTTCAGCGAGAGCTGGAACCAGTCGCGGCAAGTCACCCGGTTGCCGGTCCAGTTGTGGAAGTATTCGTGGGCGATAACCGCCTCGATGTTCTGGTAATCGGTGTCCGTCGCCGTGTCGGGGTTGGCCAATACATAACGTGTGTTGAAGATATTGAGGCCTTTGTTCTCCATAGCCCCCATGTTGAAGTCGCTGACAGCGACGATATTGAAAACGTCGAGATCGTATTCGAGGCCAAAGACGTCCTCGTCCCAGCGCATGGCCTTTTTCAGCGAGGCCATCGCGTGGCCGCATTTGTCCTCGTCACCGCGGCGCACCCAGATCGCGAGGGCCACCTCTTTTCCGGAGCGCGTTGTAAACCGGTCGGGCACGGCGACCAGATCGCCGGCGACGAGCGCGAACAGATAGGAGGGCTTGGGATGAGGATCGACCCATTTTGCCCAATGACGGCCGTCGCCCATCTCGCCATGCTCGACAGGGTTGCCGTTCGACAGCAGCACCGGAAAGCAGGACTTGTCGGCGACGATCGTGGTCGTGTAGCGGGCCATGACGTCCGGCCGGTCGACAAAATAGGTGATGCGGCGAAAGCCTTCGGGCTCGCATTGGGTACAGAAATTGCCGCCCGACATGTAGAGGCCGGAGAGCGCGGTGTTGCTCTCGGGGGAAATCCGGGTTTCGATGTCGAGCGTAAAGGCATCCGGCACATCGGCGAGGATCAGGCCACCCTCGGCCGGCAGCCGATAGCGGTTGGCGCCGAGTGGCTCGCCGTCGAGCGCCAGCGAGACAAGGGCGAGTTCCTCGCCGTCTAATTGCAGCGCGGATTTGCGGTCGGAACCCTCCGGGTTGCGCCGGATCCGGAGGCGCGATTTGACTCGCGTATCGCTGTCTCCGAGTTCGAATACCAGATCGACGGTGTCGATCAAAAATTCGGGCGGCCGGTATTCGTCCAGCCGCACCGGCCGGGGCGGGGCGACATCTGCCGAGATGTCGAGCATCAGCGGTCACGCTCGAGCAGCGATGTCTCGTGCAAGGTCGTATCCTGGCCGCGCACCGGGTCGGCGATGGCATCCGTCAGACTGCGGGCGCCCTTCCACTCGCTCGGCGGGCGGACATGGCCGTCGCTGCCGATCTGATCGATGCCCCAGTAAATCTCGAGCCGGTGATTGTCGGGATCGCGAAATTCGACGGCGATCTGACAACCGGCGCGGCGCCGGCCGGCAAAGTCGATCTCGACCCCGTGCCGGCGCAAATGGTCGTGCGCCCGCACGACTTCGTCGAGCGTTGCCACCTCGAAGGCGATATGGTTGAGGTCGGCATTCGCCGCCGGCTCTTTAAGCGAACCGACCAGCGCAATCCCGTGATGGTCCGGGTTGCAGCGCAGAAAAACCATTCCGCCCGGTACCATCTCCTCGGGATAAATGTCCGAGATCTCGAAACCGAGCAGCTCGGTATAGAAGCGGGCCGATCGCTCCACGTCGCTCACGTTGAGCACGACGTGGCCCAGCTTGCCGATGTGGAAAGGGTGGCCCTGCAGCCGCCGCAACTGTCTCACCCGGTTCGGATCATACATTTTCTCCTCCATTGGCGGCCACGCGTAAACACTTTAGGCGAGATTACGTTTTCTTTATCACCACAAGGCCATACTTCCGTCGAATTTTTTACATGCTGATCGGTTACCTACGCTTCTGCGCAAGGAGTGCGTTTGACCGGGGGACCGGGGGGCTGGGGTCTTATGCAGGATTGGATTTCCGATTGGAAACGATGGAGCCGGGCCGAACGCTGCTTTGCGGTCGCGCTCGTCATCTTGTCGGTGGTTATCCCGCTCGGGGTGTTGATCGGCAGCCGCATAGTGGGTACCTAGTGTTCTGATCCATTCAGGCGATTTATTGGTCGACGCGGGACCAATGCTACCCCAAAAAAGTGCGTCACACCGGCGACGCCTGCCCCTGGTAGCGAACAGGGGGCCGGTGCCAATCACGGAAATGGATCCCGGCCTTCAGCCCACGGAACAAGTCCGTGGGCTGAAGGCCCACGGGAAGACGAAGGAGGGAGGCGCGGCATCGAATCATCTGAATGTGTCCGAGCACTAGCAGCAAGGGCCTTGCCGACGGCGGGCGTTCCCAATAAAGGCTGGGCTCCGACGATGATGGTCCGAGGAACCTGCCATGCCCCGCCTGCCAGACCATGCCGATCTTGAAGCTCTGAAGGCGTTCGACACGCCGACCATCTGCAATGCGCTCGAACTCGTCGCTCCAGCGCGCCGTGCCATGGGGTTCACCCGCAGACCGCTGTTCGCCGCCTTTCCCGAGATGAAGCCGGTCGTCGCTTTTGCCCGCACCGCGATCATCCGCTCGCGCGAACCGCACCCGCGCGGCCGCGAGGAGGCGAAAGAGGTGCGGCTCGGCTATTACCAGCATATCGCGGATGAGCCTTTGCCGAGCATCGCGGTGATCCAGGACATCGACGCGCCCGATACCGGGTTCGGCGCGTTCTGGGGCGAGGTCCAGACCCATGTCCACAAGGGGCTCGGCTGCGCCGGCGTCATCACCGACGGCTCGGTCCGCGACCTCGACGCGATGGCGCCCGAATTCCTGGTGCTCGCCGGCTCGGTCATGCCGTCCCACGCTCATGTTCATCTGGTCGATTATGGCGGCACCGTCAGCGTCGCCGGCATGACCGTATCCCCGAACGACGTCATTCACGCCGACCGCCACGGCGCCGTCGTTATCCCGGCCGAGGCGGTCAAGGAAATCCCCGCCGCCGCCGCGCTGATCGCGCGGCGCGAAAAGGTGATCATCGACGCCTCGAAAGCCCCCGGCTTCTCGGTCGCCCGCCTGCGCCAAGCCTTCGACGAGCAAGAAGACATCCACTGACGGCGGCGCCTTGATCCTGGTCGCGGCCGAGCGCCCCCGCGACCTCCCGCAAAGCTTGCCCCTGGCAGCGAACAGGGGACCGGTCTACCTCCTCGGCACCGGCGAGAGTGTCGAGAACCGACGTCAATCCCATCGTCATTCCTGCGAAAGCAGGAATCCAGGAGCCTCGAGTTCCAACGGTTGCCCCCTGTTCAAGCCAGGGGCAAGCTCTGGACCCCCGCTTCGCGGGGGTGACGAATAATCACCACCTCCTCACGCGGATTGGGGTGGGCGTGGGCCGATGGGACCGCCGACTTTCTTCACGATTCCATTCCTGCGCTACATGAAGACCTATGGCCTGACGCATGAGCTACTGGCGAGGGTCCCGGTCGTGCAGCGCGAAGGGGCCGCGAACACCCGCGCGCCACCTTCAAGACGCCGATCACCGTCGAGGACGTGGTTGACTTGCGGATGATTGCGTACCCGTTTTCGAGATGCACCGCCGCAAGGCTGCTGTGATCATGCGTAATAAGCACCGAGGAATTGCCACATTCGTATGTTATGTGGGGTCGTGAAACCAGACAATCGGGTCCGGGCAACATCACGGCGAACTCTATATCAGTCGAGGCGCATGGCTTTGGGATGCAACTTTTCCGGGAATCGGGCCTGTTCTTCTCCAGAAAAAACAGGTTGATCAGGCCAAAAGCGACCAACGGCAGGTTGTCGCCTGCCGACCGGCCGTGTGGCAGCCGGACCACATCGTCGGCATATTCGGCCCCCGCGCCGATGCCGGCGAGAAGGTCCGATTTAACGGTGATAGGTGCCGACAAGCTCGGTCTGCTGGATAACCTAAGGTTGTTCAGACCTCAGCACATCGAGCGTCACGGTTGGGGCCCTCAGATCGAGGGTCGGCCGGCTAATCGCCAGCAGGCGGAAGTGATAGTGATGAGTACCGGCCTCTCTGGGCGGACAAGGGCCGCTGTAGCCGGTCTTGCCAAAGTCATTGCGCGCTTGGTGCAATGCCGCGATCGGCCGGTTTGCCGAATAGCCCGCATCGAGACCGCGGGAGGCGGGCGGAATGTCGAACACGGCCCAATGCCGGAACACGCCGGAAGGTGCGTCAGGGTCCTCGACGACAAGGACGAGGCTCTCTGTTCCTGCCGGCACGCGCGTCCACGACAATGGCGGCGAGATATCGGCATCGTCACAGGTGTATTACGCCGGTATTTCTCCGCCCGGCGGGATGGCCGGACTGACAAGCATCAGAGGCATGGCGGGTCTCCGCATTGCCCGAGTTTCCCTCACCAGATAGAGATAAGAAGCGTGGGTTCCACGAGGAGCGGGTGATGAGCGAGACGACTTGCTTGCGCAGCGGGCTGCTGGTGTTCCCCAACCTGACCCAGCTCGACCTGACTGGCCCCTACGAGGTCCTTGCCCGGTTGCCCGGCGCGCAGACCCTGTTGTTGTGGAAGAACCTGGATCCGGTGCGGTCCGAGCATGGCCTGACGATCCTGCCGATGGCGACCCTGGAATCTTCCGAACCGCTTGATCTCATCCTTGTCCCGGGCGGCCCGGGGATCAATCCGTTGCTCGAGGATGCCGAAGTTCTCGCCTCTCTGCGGCTCGTCGCAGCCGAGGCGCGCTATGTCGTCGGGGTGTGCACCGGCTCGCTGGTGCTTGGAGCTGCGGGGCTCCTGCGTGGGCGGCGTGCCACTACGCACTGGATGTCGCGCGACCTGTTGCGTTCCTTCGGCGTCGAACCGGTCGCCCAGCGCGTTGTCGTCGACGGCAAGTTCTTTACCGGCGGCGGCGTCACCGCCGGCATCGACGTGGCGCTGACCGTCGCAGCCGAGATCGCCGGAAGAGCGGCGGCGGAAGCGATCCAGCTCGGCATCGAATACGACCCGGCGCCGCCATTCGCGTCGGGCTCGCCGGAGCAAGCCGACCCGGCGGTTCTCGAGGCGGTCCTCGCCCGCGCCGAACCGCGCCAGCGCGACCGCGGCGAGCGGGTCGCCCGCGCCGCCGCGGCTCTGAAGGGTTAAACTCCAGCCGGGTGAGGCTGAGGGAGCTTTCCGGAACCCGCTCTCCAAACGGCGCGTTGACCGGAGTAACGCGTCGTATCGGGCATATCCCGAGACAGCAGGTCTCCACCGGGAGGCTTAGCAGGAGATTTAGGATGATCATGGACGTCAGCGCCACTGGAGGGCGTGATTTTCCCCCCAGCCGGCGGGAAATACTGAAATCGACGACCGCCTTCATGGCAGCGGCAGGGGCCGCCTCGGCTTCCGCCGCCGCCCAGCCGCTCGGTACCGCCAGCCAGCCGAGAGCGAACGCGACCAACCCCAACGGCAGCCTGCAGCACAAAAGGATGGTCGGTTATATGTTGGCGCACGAACAGTTCACGGTACCCGAGCTGGTCAACATCGGCGGTTGGGCGAAGCATGCCGGCTTCGACCTGCTGGCGACGAGCGACCATCTGCAACCTTGGCAGGCCAACGAAGGGCACTGCGGCGAAGCCTGGGTCACCCTCGCGGCGGCCGGGGAACGGACAAACCCCGCCTGGATCGGCACCACCGTGACCTGCCCCACCTTGCGCTACAATCCGGCGGTGGTCGCCGAGGCATTTGCATCGTTGAGCCTGCTGTACCCCGGCCGGGTCTTTCTCGGCGTCGGATCGGGGGAAGCCTTGAACGAGGAAGCCGCCACCGGCATCTGGCCGAAATGGCCCGAGCGCTGGGAGCGCCTGGTCGAGGCGATCGGCATCATCCGCGCCTTGTGGAGCGGCGGGCAGGTCTCGCATCACGGCAAATACTACAATGTCGAGGCAAAGCTCTACGATCCGCCGCCGCAACCAATTCCCCTTCTAACCGCCGCAAACGGCCGGAAATCGATGCGGCTGGCCGGCCAACATGGTGACGGCCTCATTACCGATCCCCGCAGCTGGAAACAGTACAAATCGGAATGGGACGGCGGCGCCAGAGACGCCGGAAAAAATCCCGCCGATATGCCGGTTCTGGTCGAGCAATTTGTCGTGGTCGGTGATAAAGACGAGGCGCAGCAGGCGGCCGAATTCTGGCGCTTTCTGCCGAAGGCCTTCAAAAAATACTACAACGTCGCGGATCCGGCTGAGATTCAGCAGCAGGCGGACAGCCAAGTGCCTCTCGATCAGATAATCAGTGAGTGGCCGGTCGGAACCGATCCCGCTGTGCATGTCGAGGCGATCAACAAGCTCTTCGAGAGCGGCGTGACGATCGTCAACGTCCACTCGGGACAACCGGACCAAAAGAAAGTCATCGAATTCTATGCGAACTCTGTTTTGCCAAAGTTAGGCATACGCTCGTAGTCGGCCGGACCCGCGGGGGCCCTACGGTTTGACGTACACCGTCTCCCCCTCGACGCGGACCTGATAGACAGCGATCGCAGTCGATACGGGTCCGTTCACGAGCTCCCCGGTACGCACATCGAATTGGGCGAAGTGGAGCGGGCACTCGATCAAATATCCGTCGAGCTTGCCCCGTGAAAGCGGTGCATTGCGGTGACCGCAGACATCGCTCAATGCATAAAAGGCACCATCCACATTAGCCAAAACCAAGCGCTCGCCATTGACCGCAACCCACTTCATTTGGCCCGGCGACAACTCGGAGGCCGTGGCCACCGGAACAAACCCATTAGGCATGGAAGAAACGGGGCTTCTCCCTCTCCCCGCGTGGCGGGGAGAGGGCTGGGGTGAGAGGCTGTGCGCTAATTCGGCCTGAAACCGAACATCTTCGCCGCATTATCCGAGGTGATCGCGCGCCGGTCCTCCTCGGGAACACCCTTAAAGATACGTCCCAAGAAATCCTGAGACTTTGGCCAGGTCGATTCGGCGTGCGGAAAGTCGCTGCCCCACAGCATCGTCTCGACGCCGATCTTGTCGCGCATTTGCACGCCGAGCTCGTCCTCCATGAACTCGACAAACATGTTGCGCCGCCAATAATCGCTCGGCAGGAGGCCTTCGCGCGATTTCCAGCCCTTGGTGAAGACCGGCCTCTCGCGATAAGTAAAGTCCATCTGCTGCAGCCAGTGCGGGATCCACGCGGTCTCGTGCTCGACCGAGCCGACCTTGAGCCGCGGATAACGGTCGAACACGCCGGCGAACAGCATCGACGACAGCGAGTACCGCACCCAGTAATCGGTCGTGGAGCGCCCGGCGCCGGTCATCTCGGCGACATTCATCGTGAATTCGTTGCCGGGGACGCCGTTGCGCGGGGTCGCAATGTGCAACAGCAACGGCAACCCAAGGTCCTGCGCGGTCCACCACAGGCGGTCGTAGATCGGATGGCTATAGGGCTTGTCCGGCAATGGGGAGACCGGGATGAAGGCCCCGACGAGGCCCAATTTCTTGCACCGCTCGAGCTCTTGGCAGCCCTCGTTGACATCGTCGACATTGAGCATGCCGATCCCCTTCAAACGCTCGGGATAGGGCTTGCAGAAATCGGCGATCCAGTCGTTGTAGACCCGGCAGATCTCAGTCAGCAGCTCGCTGTCCGGGATGCGGTACCAGAAGAGGCCCTGGCTGGGCTGCAGACACGATCCCCAGACGCCGTCCTCTTCATTCTCGCGGATCATCGCGTGCGCATCGTAGCCACCCTTGCGGACATCCTCCCAGACGCCGAGGAAATCGATCTGCGAGGGGTCTTCGAAACGCTGCCCGGCCTGCATGATCGCCCCGAGCGTCCCAACCTGCGTGCCATCGAGCACCCAGGCGTCGTATTCCCTGCCGCTCGGGGTCTTGCGGCGCTCCATCTTCGGAGCCCGGTCGCGGAACCTCGGCTCGATGCGCCCGGTATACATGTCCGGCGGTTCGACGATGTGAGAATCCGCCGAGATCAGCTTGTACTCCGCCATCACAGACCTCCTCCGTTGCCGCCGAGTGCTTTCGGCTCATTGCGCCAAAATGACCCAGTCCGTCAGGTACGAACCGTAGGACCCGGTAAGGAGCTAGTCAAGCGACCCCGGACCTCGCGGGCGGCGGCCCGAAGGCCCGCCCAACTGGCCCTCACAAACTGGCGCCCTCGGCCCCGCTGGGCTGTTTTTTGCAGTTCTTCCATCGAATGATCAGCCATCGATCTCGTTCACTCCGCAGAAATCCTTGAGCCCAGCCGCAGTGCGCCAAAAAAACAGCGGCCGTGATCGCTGATCCTGGCTGTTATTGACTATTTGGAATCGCGCGGCTGATTTGGGGACCACATACATTCACGTCGATGTTGATACCACATTATACCAAACGGCGATAACTGCATTGATACCAAATTATATCAAAAATAGCAATAACTGCGTTGGCATTTTGAAGTGAACTCCAGCGACGACGATTTTTGGGTGATGGGTTTGACCCACATCTTCGGAAGCGTAGGACGGAAAAGCGTAGCGCATTCCGCCTCCTTCATTCGTTACGCATTCTTCCGCTGCCCCTATGCCTGGATCTCACGGCCGCTCGCCCGTTTGTTGCGGTTCATCGCTGCCGCCCCTCCACCCGTCGGGATACGTGATTCACGGGGTTGAAATGCATTTAGTCCATGTGCGCCGAACGGCGATCGAGCAAGTTCTCCGTAAAGCAGAAAGTTCCCCGGGACCCAATGGCGGCTATAATCCGGCTCGCTGGGAGTATGTCCGGATTTGTGGGAGGCGGAATACGTTCCGCTTTTCCGTCCTACGCTTGAAATCACAGCTTACCGGGTACCCAACAAAGTTGGGGGGCTGACGGGCGGTTTCTGTGCTCGACCGGGTGCCGCTTTTTATAGCAACATGGGCGGATGACGTATCGGTTCGCCCTCGGTCGCGATGCCCGGGTCAACGCGCTGCTCGGCGCCGGGCACTTTCTGTCGCATTTCTATCAGCTCTGCCTCCCGCCGCTCTTTATCGCCTGGCAGAAGACGTTCGATGTTTCGTTCGCCGAGCTGGGGCTGGCGATGGCGGTCATGGCAGGTGCAGCGGCGGTGATGCAGACCCCGATGGGGTTTCTCGTCGACCGCTACGGCGCGCGGCGATTCCTGATCGGCGGGACTCTGTTGATGACCTTGTCGATCGCGGCGATGGGGCTCGCCACGGCCTACTGGCAGGTCGTCGGGCTGGCGTTGCTGTCCGGGGCCGGAAATTCGGTCTTTCACCCGGCGGATTACGCGATCCTCAGCGGCTCGGTCGGTCGGGCGAAATTGGGACGGTCCTTCGCCTTTCACACCTTTACCGGTCATGTTGGCTTTGCCGCCGCCCCGCCGGCAACGGCCGCGCTGATGCTGCTGCTCGGTTGGCGCGGCGCGCTGCTGTTCATCGGCCTTCTGGGCCTTCCTGTCGTGGCGGCGATCCTATCGCAGAGCCGCATCCTCACCGATCAGGCGCGGCAGCCGCGCCGCCGCGCGGCAGCGGCAGATTCCGGGACTCGGCTGCTCCTGGGCCGCTCGGTGCTGATGTTCTTTGCGTTCTTCATGGTGTCGTCGATGGCCGGGGCGGGGATCCAATCCTGGTTGATCACAATCCTCCACCAGGTGCACGGGGTGGCGATCGAGGCAGCCTCTTCGGCCTTGACCGGCTACATGGTCGGCATGATCGGCGGCGTGCTGGTCGGCGGCTGGGTCGCCGACCGCACCGACCGGCATCTGCCGTTCGTCGTGATCCTGACCGTCGGCGCCGCGATGCTGTTGTTGCTGATCGGCGTCGTCTCGCTCGCCGAGCTGCCGACCATCGGCGTTCTTTTCGTCGCGGGCATCATGACCGGGGCGAGCCGTACGCCCCGCGATGTGATGGTCAAGGATGCGGCGCCGCCCGGACAGATCGGCAAGGTGTTCGGCTTCGTCAGCTCCGGCATGTCCTTGGGCGGCGCGATCATGCCGGTGCCCTACGGGATGATCATCGATGCCGGACGGCCCGAACTCGTGCTGGTGGTCGTCGCCACACTGCTGCTATTGAGCCTGCTGTGCGCCGGCGGCGCCCGGGTCGGGCTCCGCCACACGCCGGTGCCGGTGGCCGCGGAATAGTCATCAGAGAGGAGAGGGCGATGCGCAGGGTCGGACCACACTCGTTTACCGAAGTCTATTTCGCCGGCTGCAACCCGAGCTTTGTCGAGACCAGCGACGGTCCCGGTATTTGGACAGCTTCCGGGGAGGAATAAGCTAAAGGCCGGTAGCCGGCTGCTGGTTTCACCTTTCCCCGAAATCAAATTCATCCTGTCTTGTTGCGGGGTGCTGTGAAGCTTGTGGGCAGCCGCCGACCTGTGGGCAAGGCGGGGGAAACGCATGGCGTTTTCCCCGGCTTGTCCATAGGGGACCGCGCTTGCGCGGTCAGGCGGGGATCGGCGCAGCCGACTGTCCACAAATTCACGGCACCTCCTTGCCATGGCGTCAGGCGGCCAGTGTCGTCGCCGCTGTCGATTTGCCGAGGTAAGCCTCGTCCGGTGTTCGCCAGCCGAGCGCCTGATGAGGACGTCGCAGATTATACCAGTCAAAGAACTCGCCAAGGCTGCGCTTTTGTTCGATTCCATTGGCCGCTGGGCGTAGGTAGACCCATTCGTGCTTCACAGTCCACCACAAGCGCTCGACGAAGATGTTGTCATGGCAGCGCCCGCGTCCGTCCATGCTGATCGCGATCCCATGATCCGTCAGCATCTTGGTGAACTCATCGCTGGTGAATTGCGCGCCTTGATCAGTATTGAAGATGCCGGGCTTGCCGAACCGGGCGAGAGCCTCGCTCAGTGCCTCGACGCAGAACCCCGCCGTGAGCGTGTTTGACAGCCGCCAGGACAGCACCCGCCGGGTCGCCCAGTCGATGATCGCGACCAGGTACAAAAATCCCTGCCGCATCGGTATGTAGGTTATGTCAGCAGCCCACACTTGGTTCGCCCGGTCGATTGTCTTGCCGCGCAGGAGGTATGGGTAGACCTTGTGCCCGGGATGCCGCTTGCTGGTATTCCGCTTCGGTCTGACCGCCCACAGCCCGAGCTTTCTCATCAGCCGCCGGACGCGCCGGCGGCCCATCGAAATCCCCTCTCGCAACAGCGCCACCTGGAGCCGGCGGCTGCCGTAGACTGGACAGTCTGTGAAAATCCGGTCGAGCCGCTTCAGAAGCTCGAGTTCCTCCGCAGATTCCGGCCGCGGCCGGTAATAGAAGCTGCTGCGCGCAATCCCCAGCAGCGTGCATTGCCGGCTTACGGACAGCCCCGCTTCCGGCGCAATCATCGCCCGCCTCTCAGAAATCGGGAGATGGCGGGCTTCCCGGCATGAAAATCGCGCTCGACCTGCAGCTGGCCGATCTTGGGTGCAGATCGTCAATGACCTTCTGCGCATCCCCGACCGCCGGCGCCCTGTTGCCGCGCGCAAACAGCTCGCCCGCACGCTTCACCAGCTCCTGCTTCCAGTCGCTGATCATCGTCGGATGAACCCCAAACTCCGCCGACAGCTCTGCCAGGGTCTTCTCCCCCGAAAGCGCCGCCATCGCCACTCGCGCCTTAAATTCCGCGCTGTGCTGTTTCCTCTTGATGCCCACGTCTCACGCCCCTTTGGACCGGTCAGCCTTTAGCTTATCCCGCTGTCCAAAAATCCGGAGCCCCGCTACCTCTATGCTTTCGGATCGCTCGAGGAGAAGCGCGAGCGCTTCAAGGAAACCGATCCCGACAGCGTCTTTCTGGTCGGGCACCCGGACTACCCGGCGGTGAACCCGCCGACCCTGACCTTTACCGACGCGCTGACCTTGCATGTCGGCAATCACACCTTCAACATCATCCATATGCCCGGCCACACGGCGCCGCAGACCTCGGTGCACGTTCCGGAAGAAGGGGTCGTGTTCACCGGCGACAACGTGTTCCACAAATGCCGCAGCTGGCTGCAGGAATGCGACCCATGGGAGTGGCTCGCGGCATTGCAGAGCATCGAGGCGCTCGACGTCGAGACGATCATCCCCGGGCACGGCGAGCCCTGCACCAAGGCCTACCTGAAGGAGCAGGGCCAGATCGTCGAGAACTGGGTCGGGTATATCGAGCGGTTCGTCGATCGCGGCTTCGGCCCCGACGAGATCCTGAAAGAGCCGCTCGAGGTCACCAGCAGGATCCCTACCCCATCGGCCAGCGTCTCTTCGTCCATGACGAAAGGCTGACCGGGATCATCGTGCGCAACCTCCACCAGCGCATCCTGGACAGGAAACAGCAGGACTCGATCCCTTTCGCCATCCCGGCGAGGCCGGGAGCCGGCCGCTGGAGCCCCTGCCTTCGCCGCTTTCGCGGGAATGACGAGCGGACGCGTTATCAGACAGGATGCATCATGGCAGAGCAGAAATGGACGATGCGCGGCGAGTATATGGAGAGCTGCAACTGCGACTACTTGTGCCCGTGCATCTACACGAACCCGCAGGCGCCGGTGACGTACGACCACTGCACGGCGGGGCTGGTGTTTCGCATCGATGCCGGAAGCTACGGAGATATCGCGCTCGACGGGTTGAAGTTCGCGCTGGTGATCCGCTCCGGCAAAGTCATGGCCGACGGCAATTGGGTCTTCGCCGGCGTTGTCGACGAGCGGGCCGATGACGCGCAACGCCGGGCGCTCGCTGCGATCGTCGGCGGGCAGGCGGGCGGCCCGCCGGCCTTCATCCGCGAAAACCTGGTCAGCGATTTCCGCGGCATCGCCTACAAGCCCATTGAGTTCGATTTGGATGGGCTGAAGCGCTCGACCCTGATCCCCCACGTTTTGTCTTTCGAGATCGAAGGCGTCGCCTCGCGCAACCGCAGCGGCGAGCCGTTTTACATCGACAACACGGCGCATCCGGCGGGCCGCCGCCTGGCCTTGGCGCGCGCCAAGGAAATGCATATGCACGGCTTTGGCCTCGACCTTGATCTCGTGGGTAAGGGCAACAACGGCCATTTCGCGCCCTTCAGTTGGGGGGCCTGAGCGCTGACCAGCCCGCCTGCTACCGCTTCGGTAAACGGCGGCAGCCCCGTCGCGGCGCTCCTGCTGCGCGACCGGGTCGTCATTTGGTCGGCTCTCGCCGGCATTACCGCACTCTCGTGGTTCTACGTCTATCGGCAAATGGGCGCGATGGAGGGGATGGCGGACATCGCGATGCCCACGGTCTTCACCCCCTGGACGGCCAGCGATTTCGCCCTCAACATGGCGATCTGGTGGGCGATGATGCCGGGCATGATGCTGCCCAGCGCCGCACCGATGATCCTGACCTTTGCGACGATCAACCGCCACAAGCGCCAGCGCGGCCAGCCGTTTGTTCCGACAGTGGTGTTCACGTCGGGATATCTGATCGCCTGGGGGCTGTTCGGCCTCTTTGCGACCTTCGCCGATTGGGGGCTCGAGCGGGCTGCCCTGATCGCGCCGACGACGGGAAGGCTCGCCCCGGTACTGGGCGCCATCGTCGTCGTTGCCGCAGGCATCTACCAGCTCACCCCATTAAAATCGGTCTGCCTGACGCATTGCCGCTCGCCCTTCGACTTCGTCCTCAACCATTGGCGGGCGGGCGGCGCGGGCGCAATGCGGATGGGGCTGGAGCACGGGCTTTACTGTCTCGGCTGCTGCTGGTTTTTGATGGCGCTCTTGTTCGCGGCCGGCATCATGAGCCTCGTGTGGATGGCGGCGATCACCACCTTCGTCCTTATCGAAAAGCTGTTTCCGGCCGGACCGTGGATTGCGCGCGCCAGCGGCGTTGCGATGCTGGGGTTGGCATCTACCTTATCTGCCAGGCTTGATTTTTCGGCTTGACCTCGCGCGGGTTAACCGGACCGGCGCGGCAGCGAGCGGCGCTCCACCTGAAAGGTGGGCTGCCTTCTCGGCTGCGGGCGCGGGGTGAAGTTGTCCGGCCTTTCGTCGTCACCGTCGCCGGGCCGCGGCATCACGCGGCGCGGCGCGCGTTGCGGCACACCGCCGGCTGGGGGACGGCGGCCCGCGGCTTCTTGGCGGTTACCGGACGCTCGCTGATCCGCACATCCAGGTTGTATCCGTCGATTGCTGCGCCGTTCATCGATGCAACCGCGAGCTTTGCCGCGCGCTCGGTCGCGATGTCGACAAACCCGTAGCGCAGCCGTTTTCCGGTTTCTGGATCGTGGGCCACCGTAGCGCTCAAGACGATCCCGAAAGCGTCAAAAGCCTCGGCCAATTGCTCGTCGGAGATCTCCGGCGGCAAATTCGCGACAAACACATTGCCACGGAAATTTTGTGATCTCATCGGCTCCCCTGTTCCTGGCCCGCCTTTCCCGACGCGACCGGCGGTGCAAGGTGAGCTGCGCGCGGCATTTCTGGAATGTAGACTTTGCACCGCTGGTTTGCAGGATTGCACCGGGTGGCCAATCGCCGCGCCACCGGAAAGGGTTATGCTCGATCCGGCAAACATCGGGAGGGCATCATGATCCCGCGTGAACGCTGCGCCTATTCGGCGATCGTCGACCGGCCGCCGCTGGTCTTGCCGAACCGCGCCCGGCTCGTCGTCTGGACCATCGTCAACCTCGAATTCTGGGACATCGCGCGGCCGATGGCACGGCAGGTATTGCCGGCGCCGACCGGACAGGTATTGCTGCCCGACGTGCCGAACTGGGCATGGCACGAATACGGGATGCGGGTCGGGGTATGGCGCTTTTTCGAGCTGTTCGCGCGGCTCGGGATCCGCCCGACCCTGTCGATCAATGCGCGGGTCTGCGAGGAATACGAGCGGGTCGCGCGGGCGGCGCGTGACGCCGGCTGGGAGTTCATGGGCCACGCCTGGGAGCAGATGCCGATCCACCAGGTCGAGGATCAGTTTGCGATGATCGATCAATCGCTCGGCATGCTCGAGCGGTTCGCCGGCGAGGCGGCCGGTCGGCTGGCTCGGGCCGGGCTTGACCGAGACCGAGGACACGCCGGACCTGCTCGCCGCCGCGGGCGTCAAATATATTGGCGACTGGGTCTATGACGACGAGCCGACGGAAATCCGCACCGCTCACGGCCCGCTCGTCACCTTGCCCTATTCGGTCGAGCTCAACGACATCCCGATGATGCTCGTTCAGCACCACGAGTCGGCCTATTTCACGCAGCGCTGCATCGACAGCTTCGAGCGGCTCTATCGCGAGGGCGCCGAGCGCGCGAAGATCATGGCGATCGCGATCCACCCCTACATCAGCGGCCAGCCGCACCGCATCAAATACCTCGAAGCCGTCTACGACCATGTCAACCGCTTCGCTGGCGTATTGCATTGGAACGGGCGCCGAGATCCTCGATTGGTACATGGCGGCGCGAGGGGGAACCCCGACCAGTGATGCTGCCGACCGAACGTCTCGACTTTTCGGCCATTGCGCACCGGCCAAAGCTCTTCGCTGCCCGACGGGGCACGGCTCGCGGTCTGGGTCATCGTCAATATCGAGGAATGGGACCCGGCGCAGCCGATGCCGCGCACGGTGCTGACCCCGCCGGCCGGCGGCGCGCCGATGCCCGACATCCCGAACTGGGCGTGGCACGAATACGGCAACCGGGTCGGTTTCTGGCGCATGCTCGAGGCGATCGACGAGCATCGGATCCGCGCCGTGCTCGCGGTCAACGGATCGGCGATCGGGCGGTACGAGCCGATCGCCGCGCGCCGCGCTGGAGCGCGGTTGGGAATTCATCGGCCACGGCTTCACCCAGAAGAACATGCAAAAGGTCGCCGACGAGCGCGACGACATCCGCAAGACCGCCGCGGCGATCCGCGATTTCACCGGCAAGAACCCGCGCGGCTGGCTGGGCCCCGGCCTCACCGAGACCTGGGAGACCCCGGACCTGCTGGTCGAAGAGGGCTACGAATATGTCTGCGACTGGGTGCTCGACGACCAGCCCGTTTTGCTGAAGACCCGGACCAAGCCGATCGTCGGTATCCCGTACACGCAGGAATGCAACGACGTCGCGATGATGCTGATCCAGCATCACAAGGCCGGCGAATATTACGACCGCGCGGTCGACCAGTTCGAGCAGCTCTACCGTGACGCGCGCGCGTTCGGCGCGGGTCATGGCGCTGGTGGTGCACCCCTACATCATGGGCGCGCCGCACCGCCTCAAATATTTCCGCGCCGCCCTCGCCCACATCCGCGCCTATCGCGACGTGCTGTTCTGGACCGGCGAGGAGATCCTCGACTGGTACCGGGCACAGCGCGCGTGAATGACCACAATCCTGAATTGCATCTGTAATCGCTCGTTGCTGCACCTGCAGCAAATCTGCAGCAAAACCTCTTCTTTTGGTTGTGGCAGATGCCCCCCGTCGGAGCCGCACACCGTAATGCGCTGGGGCCTGGGTTGCTGAATGCTCATGGGGCGCAGCATGCAATGTGAATACGGTAATTTGATGGTGATTGGTTATTGCCACACTGCCTCCACCCCGACGCGCACGCGCCTGAAATCAGGGGCGGCTCCGCGGCGGCAAAGTGGTAGGATGGGTTGAGCGCAGCGAACCCCATCATTCTCGCCGCTTCGGAAAGTATCGGTGGGTTCGCGTTGCTCAACCCCCCTAGGTCCTCACGCCCTTCGCGCCACCCTCGGCTTGGCCAACGACGGCGTCGGCTTTGGCAATTGGGTGTCGGCTTCGGGTTGGGCGGTGCGGGCGATTTTGGCGAGGGTTTGCACCAGTTTGACGGCGCCGGTGAGGCGGGCTTTGGCGTCGTCCCAGTTGCGCTGATAAAGGATCTTCTGGTCGGGGCGGAGCTTCAAGGTGCCGGCGTTGCGCTGGATCAGCTCGACGAGGCCGGCGGGGTTGGCGAAACGGTTTTCGCGCAAGCGTGATGACCGCGCCCTTTGGGACCGGCTTCGAGCTTTTCGATGCCGGCTTCGCGGCAATAGCGCTTGATTGCGATGATCTCGAGCAGATTCTCGACTTCGGCCGGCAGCGGGCCGAAGCGGTCGATCAGCTCGGCGGCGAAACCGTCGATCTCGCGGCGGTCGGCGAGCCCGGCAATGCGGCGGTAGAGGCCGAGGCGCACGCCGAGATCGGGGACATAATTCTCCGGGATCAGCACCGGCGTGCCGATCGTGATTTGCGGGCTCCATTCCTCGCGGGCCGGCCTCCTCGCTGCCATCGGTGCGGGCCGCGGCGACCGCCTCTTCGAGCATGTGCTGGTAGAGCTCGATGCCGACCTCGCGGATGTGCCCGGATTGCTCGTCGCCCAAGAGATTGCCGGCGCCGCGGATGTCGAGGTCGTGGCTCGCCAGCTGGAAGCCGGCGCCCAGCTTGTCCAGCGTCTGCATGACTTCGAGCCGGCGCTGCGCGGTCGGCGCGAGCTTCTTCTTCTCCGGCAGGGTCAGATAGGCATAGCCGCGCAGCTTGCTGCGCCCGATGCGGCCGCGCAGCTGATAGAGCTGCGCCAGTCCGAACATGTCGGCGCGGTGCACGACCATCGTATTGGCCGACGGGATGTCGAGCCCGCTTTCGATGATATTGGTCGACAGCAGCAGATCGAAGGCGCGCTCGTCGAACGCGGTCATCACGTCTTCGAGCTCGGAGGGCGCCATGCGCCCGTGCGCCACCGCATATTTGATCTCGGGCACGCTCTCGCGCAGCCGCTCGCGCACCTCGTCGAGATCGGCGATGCGCGGCACGACATAGAAGATCTGACCGCCGCGGTCGCGCTCGCGCATGATCG
Source organism: uncultured Alphaproteobacteria bacterium (assembly GCA_963787425.1). GTDB lineage: Bacteria > Pseudomonadota > Alphaproteobacteria > ATCC43930 > CGMCC-115725 > AP-15. The sequence continues at coordinate 72,636 of CAWBCV010000009.1, read as the reverse complement.
CTTCGCGCACCGTCACCGGATCGTACGGCATCACGAACGTGCGCACCGCCAGGCGGTCGACCGGCGGCGTCGCGATCAGGCTCATCTCGCGCACCCCCGACAAGGCCAATTGCAGCGTGCGCGGGATCGGCGTCGCGGTCAGCGTCAGCACATGCACATCGGCCTTCAATTGCTTCAGCTTTTCCTTCTGCGCGACGCCGAAATGCTGCTCCTCGTCGACGATCAGGAGCCCCAGATGGGCGAACCGGACGTCCTTGGCGAGCAATGCGTGCGTGCCGATCACGATATCGAGCCGTCCGTCGGCGAGCTCCTTCTTGACCTCGCGCGCCACCTTGGCGGGGACCAGCCGCGACAGCTGCGCGATCCGCAACGGCAGCCCGGCGAAGCGCTCGGTGAAGCTGCGGTAGTGCTGCCGCGACAGCAGGGTCGTCGGCACCACGATCGCGACCTGCGAGCCGGCCATCGCCGCGATGAAGGCGGCGCGCAACGCTACCTCGGTCTTGCCGAAGCCGACATCGCCGCAGATCAGCCGGTCCATCGGCTTGCCCGAGGCCATGTCGGCGAAGGTGTCGGCGATCGCGTTCAGCTGGTCCTCGGTCTCGGGATAGGGGAACCGGGCGGCGAATTCCTCGTAGATCCCCTCGGGAGGCTGCACGACGTCGCCCGGCCGCAGCTGGCGCTCGGCGGCGACGCGGATCAACTCGCCGGCGATGTCGCGGATGCGCTTCTTGACCCGCGCCTTGCGCGACTGCCAGGCGACCCCGCCGAGCCGGTCGAGCTGCACGCCGGCATCTTCCGAGCCGAAGCGCGACAAGACTTCGATGTTCTCGACCGGCACGAAGAGCTTGTCGTCGCCGGCATAGAGCACGCGCACGCAATCATGCGGCGCGCCGGCGACGTCGATCGTCTCCAACGCCTCGTAGCGGCCGATGCCGTGATCGTCATGGACGACGAGATCGCCCGGCGTCAGCGCCGTCGCCTCGGTGATGAACTGGTCGAGGCTGCGCCGCCGGCGCGAGGTGCGCGCGAGCCGGTCGCCGAGAATGTCCTGCTCGCCGAGCAACACGAGATCGTCGGTCGCGAAGCCCTGCTCGACCGGCAATACGGCGAGCCCGACCGCCGAGCCCGGCAATGCTTCGAGCTCCCGGCCATCGGCGATGCGGCGCAGGTCGGAAACGCCGCGCTCGCGCAACACGGTCAGGAGACGGTCGGCCGAGCCCGGCGCTGAATGCGGCGACCGCGGTCTTGCGGCCGGATTTGCGCTCGGCTTCGAGGTAATCGCGCACCGCCTCGAACAGCACGATATTCGGGTCGGCGCGCTCGGCGGCGAAGCTGCGCGCCGGGCGGGCGCCGGCATCGAAGGCGTCGCCGTCGCTCTGATCCGCCGCGAAAGGCGACAGCTGCACGACCGGCCGGCCATGCAACGCCGCCTGCCACTCGCGGTGGTCGAGGTAGAGCTGGTCGGGCCGTATCGGGCGATAGATCGGCGCACCGGCGCGCGCCGCGGGCGTGACGTTGTGGCGCGCCGCGTAGAAATCGCCGATCGCTTCGAGCCGGTGGCCGCGCACCTCCTCCGCCTGGTAATCGAGCGAGATCCCGGCGCCGGGCAGATAGTCGAATAAGGTTTCCAGCCGCTCGTAATAAAGCGGCAGCCAGTGCTCCATGCCGGGATAGCGCCGCCCGGCGCTGACCGATTCGTAGAGCGGGTCGTCGGTGCCGGTCGCGCCGAACTGCTCGCGGTAACGCGAGCGGAAGCGGCGCACCGCATCGTCGTCGAGCAAGACCTCGCTGACCGGCCGCAATACCGCCTCGTCGAGCTTCCCGGTTGACCGCTGGGTCAGCGGGTCGAAGCTGCGAACCGTTTCGAGCGTGTCGCCGAAAGAAGTCGAGGCGCAGCGGCTCTGCCGCCCCGGCGGGGTAAAGGTCGACGATGCCGCCGCGGATCGCGAATTCGCCGGACTCGCGCACCGTATCGGTGCGGATATAGCCATTGTTGCGGAAGAAGCTCTGCAGCCGGTCGAGCCCGACGCGACCGCCGGTCCGCAATGTCAGGACGCGGCCGTCGAAGAGCCGGCGCGGCGGCACGCGCTGGACCAGCGCGTTGACCGTGGTCAGCACGACCAGCTTGTCGGGCGGGGCGGTCGCGAGCCGCGTCAATGTGTCGATCCGCCGGCTGACGATTTCGCCGTTTGGCGAGACCCGGTCGTAGGGCAGGCAGTCCCAGGCCGGGAAGGTCAGCGCTTCGATCTCGGGATGAAAAAACGCCAGCGCCGCGGCAAACCGCGCCATCCGGCCGTCGTCGCGGCAGACATGCAGCCAACGCCCGGCAGCGAACGTCCGATCGCCGCCGCGTCGTACCCTTCCGGCGCGCCGAACAAGGTGACGGCGCGCGGCCGCTGGCTCGAGCGCGCAACGTCGGGAGCACCGTCATCGCCACGGGGAACGCGGGACCCGTCGTCGCGCGGAGCGGGCGAGGCGGGAGAAGGCGTCGACGCCTGGAGCCCTCTTCGCAGCGCGGCGAGAGGGTAGGCGACTCAGCTGTGGGGAGGTCGCTGAAGGAGATGAGGAGGCGGGTGACGTCGTGGTCATGTTCGGGGGGCGGCGCGGTGCGGCCGGAGACCCAATCGAAGATGTCGGCGTCGGCGCAGTCGAGCAGCGCCTCGTAGCGGTCGAGCTGCGCCTCGTCAAACCCGGCGAGATGCGCATCGGCGAAACGGCCGAGTATGAGGTCGCTCTCGCGCGTGCCGCGATGCCAGGAACGGAACAACAGCCGCTTGCGGCGAATTTCTGATGGTGAGGTCACGCGGGTGTGCCCTTGGCGGTGGCCCGCCGCCGGGATATAGAGATCGTTTGTGCGTCCCGCCATCCTCGACAAGCTGTTTGCGCCGGTAACCGCGCTTCCCGGCATCGGCCCGCAGATAGCAAAGCTGTTCGAGCGCCTCGCCGGCCCGCTCGTCCTCGACCTCGTTTGGCATCTGCCGAGCGGCATCATCGACCGGCGCGCCTCGCCGCCGATCCGCGCAGCTCGAGCCGGACCGAGATCGCGACGATCGCGGTGCGCGTCGAGGCGCACCAGCCGGGCTTCGGGCGCCGGCCCTATCGGGTGCTGTGCACCGACAATACCGGCACGTTGACACTCGTCTATTTCAACGTGAAGGGCGACCAGCTCGCGCGGCTATTCCCGATCGGCGCCGAGCGCGTCGTCAGCGGCCGCGTCGAGTTCTACGGCAGCATGCCGCAGATGGCCGCACCCCGACCTCGTATTGCGGCCCGACGAGCTCGACCGCCTGAAGCCGATCGAGCCGGTCTATCCGCTGACCGCGGGCCTGTCGCCGCGCGTCGTGCAGAAGGCGGTCGGGGCGGCGCTCGACCGCCTCCCGGCATTGCCGGAATGGATCGACCCGGCGCTGCGCGAGAGGCGCGGCTGGCCCGCGTGGGCCGAGGCGGTCCGCCGGGCGCATGCCCCGGAGGCCGAGGCCGATCTCTCGCCGACCACCCCGGCGCGCGAGCGGCTCGCCTATGACGAGATCCTTGCGAGCCAGCTCGCGGTGGCGCTGGTTCGCGCCCGGCGCCATCGGCAGAAGGGGCGGGCGATCGTCGGCACGGGCGTCTTGACCCGCCCGGTCGAAGCGGCGCTCGGCTTTGCGCTGACCGGCGCGCAGCGTCTCGCGTTGGCCGAGATCGCGGCAGAAATGGCGCAGCCGCGGCGCATGGTGCGGCTGCTGCAGGGCGATGTCGGCAGCGGCAAGACGGTCGTCGCGCTGATCGCAATGCTGACCGCGATCGAGGGCGGCGGCCAGGCAGCATTGATGGCGCCGACCGAGATCCTCGCCCGCCAGCACCATGCGACATTGCAGCGCCACGCCGCGGCGGCCCGCGTCGAGATCGGGTTTCTGACCGGGCGCGAAAAAGGCCGAGCCCGCGCCTCGATGCTGGCGAGCCTCGCCTCGGGCCTGACCCCGGCCGTCGTCGGCACGCATGCCCTCTTACAGCCGGATGTCGAATTCCGCGACCTCGCCCTCGTCGTCATCGACGAGCAGCACCGCTTCGGGGTCGAGCAGCGCCTCGGCCTTTACGCGAAGGGCCGCGACGCCGACACCCTGCTGATGAGCGCGACCCCGATCCCGCGCACCCTGATGATGACCGCTTACGGCGATCTTGACGTCTCGCGGCTCACGGAAAAGCCGCCGGGACGGCACCCGGTCGATACGCGGACCGTGGCGCTCGAGCGCATCGAGGACGTCGTTGCGGCGGTCGGCCGTGCCCTGGCGCGCAAGGCCAAGGTCTATTGGATCTGCCCGATGGTCGAGGAAAGCGAGACGGCCGATCTCGCCGCCGTCGAGGAGCGTCACAAGGCGCTGGCGCCGCTCTTCCCGGGCCGGGTCGGCCTCGTGCACGGCCGCATGAAGCCGGCCGACAAGGACCGTGCGATGGCCGGCTTCGCCGGCGGCGGCGACTCGATCTGTTGGTCGCGACGACGGTGATCGAGGTCGGGGTCGACGTTCCCGAGGCGACGGTCATGGTCATCGAGCATGCCGAGCGTTTCGGTCTCGCGCAACTGCACCAATTGCGCGGCCGCATCGGGCGCGGCGACAAGCCCTCCACCTGCCTATTGCTGTACCATCGCCGCTCGGCGACGTCGCGAAGCGGCGCCTCTCCATCCTGCGCGAGACCGAGGACGGGTTCCGCATCGCCGAGGAGGATCTGCGGTTGCGCGGCGCCGGCGAGGTGCTGGGCACGCGGCAGAGCGGCCTCCCGACCCTGCGCCTCGCCGATCTCGCGATCCACGAAGAGCTGGTCGCGATCGCCCATGACGACGCCCGCCTCGTGCTCGAACGCGACCCCCACCTCGAAAGCGAGCGCGGCCAGGCCCTGCGCGCCCTCCTCTACCTGTTCCGCCGCGACGAAGCCGTGCAGTACCTGCGGGCCGGTTGAGCGAGATCTCGATGGGGTATCGGAGCAATCTGCAGTCTTGACGTTCACGGCGTGAACACGATAGCTTGGCCGCGGGTCGGAAAGGGCAGCGGGTGTGGGGGACGAAAGCCAGCTTCAAGAGACCGGCAATCCGGGTATCGTGCTGAGCGTGCTCAGCTCGATAGAGCGCGACAGCTCGATCACTCAGCGCAAGCTCGCAAACGAACTCGGCATCGCGCTCGGTCTTGCCAATGCCTATTTGCGGCGCTGCGTGCGCAAGGGCCTCATCAAGATGAGCCAGGTGCCGCTGAACCGCTATGCCTATTACCTGACCCCGCAAGGTTTTGCCGAAAAGAGCCGCTTGACCGGCGAATACCTGGCGGTGTCGCTCGATTTCTTTCGCCGCTCGCGCAGCGACTGCGTCGCCTTGTTTAGGCAATGCGAGGCGCTGGGTTGGCGGAAAGTCGCGCTCTACGGTGCCGGTGACCTCGCCGAGATCGCCACTCTGAGCGCGGGCGAAACTGCGGTCGAAGTGATCTGCGTCATCGATTTGCGCCTGGCGGGGCGCCGCTCCGGCGGTCTGCCGGTCGTTCCTGACCTCGCAGCGGCGTTGGCGTTCGGCAACGCTGGCGATCTCGACGGTATCATCCTGACCGACACTCAATCGCCGCAGGCGAGTTTCGATACCCTGTCTTCGCTGGCGGAGCTGAGCGGTCTGCCCCGGCACGCGGTGGTCGCTCCGAGCGTCTTGCGCATCTCGCCGGTCACCGCGGCTATCAATGACGAGCCAGTGCCGTGACGCAGTGGTACGCGGTCTACACGCAGCCGCATGCCGAGCCGAAGGCGCTCGAACACCTGATGCGCCAAGGCTATGCCGCCTATCTGCCGCGTTACCGCACGAAGGTGAGCCATGCACGCCGCCGGCAGATCGTGCTGCGGCCGCTCTTTCCGCGGTATCTCTTTGCCGGGATGGACCGCGCGACGATGCCGTGGCGTCCGATCTTGTCGACTGTCGGTGTGACGGATGTCGTCCGCGCCGGAGACGAGCCGGCGTTGGTACCGGCCGAGATCGTCACCGCGATTCGGGAGCGAGAGAACGCGGGCGGGTTCGACCGGCTCGATTCGCGTCAGGTGCTGAGGCTCGGTGAGCTGGTGCGCGTGACGACGGGCGCGTTCCAGGACATGGTCGGCAGATTGGTCGAGCTGCGCGATCATGATCGGATCGTGGTGCTGCTTGAGCTACTCGGCCGCACGGTGCGGGCACAGCTTCGCGCCGAGGTCGTGGAACCCGCCTGACTGGCGGGGGACTGGCGCCGCGAACCGGTCGCGGCGTGGCGGGGGCGCAATTTCTTCGGGGACGTTCCAGTCACCCGAACTGCGGTAGCATGGGGAAAAGAATTGCCAAAGGACGCATTGATGGCCGGCCGGGAGGGGAATTGCCCGGTGCGGGTGGCGGCGATCGGCTGTGGATATTGGGGCAAGAATCTGGTTCGCAACTTTGCTGAACTTGGTGCCCTGGCCGCGATCTGCGACCCCGACCGCAACACGGCGCGCCAGCTCGCCGAGCGGCACCACACGAGGGTCGCTGAATTCGATGCGGTATTGCGTGACGATGAGATTGCGGGTGTCGCGATCGCGGCACCGGCAGCCCTCCATGCCGAGCTCGCATCACGCGCACTCGAAGCCGGCAAGCACGTTTTTGTCGAGAAGCCGCTCGCCCTGACGGTCCCCGAGGCCGAGCAGCTGTGCGGCATGGCGGACCGCGCGGACCGACGGCTGATGGTCGGTCATCTGCTGCAGTACCACCCGGCCTTCATAAAGCTGCGCGAACTGGTGCGCGAAGGAGTGCTCGGGCGGCTCGAATACATCTCCTCGACCCGCTTGAACTTGGGAAAAGTGCGGCGTGAGGAGGATATCCTGTGGTCGTTCGCGCCCCACGACCTGTCGATGATTCTCTCCCTCGTCGGGCAGGAACCTTCCGAGGTGACCGCGCAGGGTGGCTATTATCTGCATAAGGCAATTGCCGATGTGACGACCACCCTTCTTGCTTTCCCGGGCGGCGAGCAGGCGCATGTTTTTGTGTCCTGGCTGCACCCGTTCAAGGAGCAGAGGCTCGTGGTCACCGGCGATCGCGGGATGGCGGTTTTTGACGACGCGCAACCCTGGAGCCGCAAACTGCTGCTCTATCCGCATCGGATCGAGTGGCGCGAGACGATGCCGGTGCCGCAAAAGGCAGAGGCTGATCCGGTTCCGCTCGACGAAGGAGAGCCGCTTAACCTCGAATGCCGACATTTTCTCGATTGCATCGCCAACGGCAGCAAGCCGCGCACCGATGGCCCGGAGGGGTTGCGGGTGCTGCGGGTACTCGCGCGGGCGAGCGCCGCCCTAAAGAAGGCGCAGGCAACGGCCCCGGCGCCGGCCGAAAAGACGCGCTCTTATCCGGGCGCGCAATTGCACGAGTTGGCTTATGTCGACGAGCCCTGCGAGATCGGGTCCGGTACCCGCATTTGGCACTTCGCGCACATTTTGCCGCGTACCCGGATCGGCCGGAATTGCTCGCTCGGCCAGAATGTCATGGCTGGTCCCGACGTGACGATCGGTGACGGCTGCAAGATCCAGAACAACGTTTCGATATATAAGGGCGTCACCCTCGAAGACGGGGTGTTCTGCGGCCCCTCCGCGGTATTCACCAATGTCAACAATCCGCGCGCCGGCATCGAGCGTAAGGACGAATTCCGCCCGACGCTGGTCAAGCGCGGCGCGACGATCGGAGCCAATGCGACGATCGTCTGCGGTCATACAGTCGGCCAATACGCCTTCATCGCCGCGGGCGCGGTGGTGACCGCGGATGTCCCGGCCTTCGCGCTGATGGCCGGTGTGCCGGCCCGGCGCATCGGCTGGGTCAGCCATGACGGCGAACGGCTCGGGCCCGACCTCGCCTGCCCTCGCTCGGGGCGCCGTTATCGGGAAGCTGGGCCCGACCGGATCGAGGAGATCGTCTGATGCCGGATACCGCCATCCTCCAGGCCGGCGTCGCGCCGATCGAGTTCATCGATCTGGGCGCGCAACGGCGGCGCCTCGGCCGTCGCGTCGACGAGGCCATTCTCCGCGTCGTCGACCACGGCAAATACATCATGGGTCCCGAGGTCGCCATCTTCGAACAGGAGCTCGCCGCCTTCTGCGGCGCCAAGCACGTGCTCAGCTGCGCCAACGGGACCGCCGCTTTGGGGCTCGCGCTTATGGCGAAGGGCATCAAGCCTGGCCAGGCGGTGCTAGTGCCATCGTTCACGTTTGCCGCTACTGCCGAAGTCGTGGCCTGGTTCGATGCGGTCCCGGTCTTTGTCGATGTGCTCGAACATACGTTCAACATGGATCCGCTGAGCCTCGAGGCCGGCATCGCGACAGCCAAGCGCCTCGGGCTCGAGCCGGCCGGGATCATCCCGGTCGACCTGTTCGGTCTGCCGGCCGGCTACGACGAGATTCTGGCGATCGCCGCGGCGCACGAGCTGTGGGTCATATGCGACGCGGCGCAGAGTTTTGGCGCGTCCTACAAGGGCCGAAACGTTGGGACTTTGGGCGACATTACGACGACCAGCTTCTTCCCCGCTAAACCCCTCGGCTGTTACGGTGACGGCGGCGCGGTGTTCACCGACGATGACGACATCGCGGCCGTGTTGAAGAGCCTGCGGGTGCACGGCCAGGGCAGCGACAAATACGATAATGTGCGCATCGGCATGAATGCCCGTCTCGACACGATACAAGCGGCAGTATTGAGCCAGAAGCTGTCGATCTTTGCCGATGAGATCGAGGCACGCAGCCAGCTGGCCCAGAGATACGGGGATTTGCTCGGGGACATTGTGCACATCCCGGACATCCCCGAAGGGGACACCAGCGTCTGGGCGCAATACACTGTGCGTTTGCCAAACAGCCGCGACCGGGATGCGGTAGCGGCCCGGCTCAAAGAGGCCGGCGTGCCCACTGCGGTCTATTATGCCAAACCGTTGCACCAGCAGACGGCCTATCGGCATTATCCGATATCGGGCAATGGTCTGCCGGTATCCGAAAAGCTGGCTGCCGAGGTATTGAGCCTGCCGATGCACCCCTATCTCGCCGAGCCCACTCAGCGACGTATCGCCGATGCCTTGAGGCGGGCCCTCGATTAAGGAAGCTCGGTCGCGTAATGACCATCGATCTCGCCCGCAGACCGCGCCCGTTGGCTCGAGATTTGCGCGGGGCCCGCCGGGCCGCCGGGCCGTCGCCGCAAGACCCGTTTTGGACCGACCTGCGCGAGGGCTTTGGCCGCTGGCATTTGTGGTTCAATCTCGCGTGGAAGGACATCCGTTCGCGGTACCGCCGTACTGTTATCGGCCCGTTCTGGACAGTGCTGAGTACGGCGACGCTTGTCGGGGCTCTCGGCTTTGTCAATGCAACTTTATGGCATATCGAAATTTCGGTTTACCTGCCGTTCTTTTGCGCCGGCTATATCGCGTGGCTGCTGTTCATCACGATTGTCAACGAAAGCGGCTCCAGCCTCATTGCTGCCGAGGCTTCGATCAAAGCCATTCGTATTCCCTATTCGGTTTTCGTGCTTCGCGTGCTGACCCGAAATCTGATCGTATTCGGTCATAATCTGCTGGTCTTCGCGCTTGTGGCGCTCATTTTCGCGATAACCCCAAACCGGAGCCTGTTTCTTCTGCCGGTCGGGCTGGCGCTCGCGATGGCGAACTATCTCTGGATCAGCTTGCTGCTCGCAGTGATCTGCGCCCGGTTTCGCGACGTGATCCAACTCGTCGCCAACCTTTCGACGATCTTGTTCTTCGTGACGCCGGTGTTCTGGCAACCGCAGCAGCTCAACTCCGTGCCGGCCGCCAGATTCCTGCTGGCTGACGCGAATTTTGCCTACCACCTGGTCGATATCGTTCGGGCGCCGCTTCTCGGAAGAGCGCCGGACCGGCTGTCGTTTGTGTATCTTTGCGCGGCGGCGCTGCTTGGTTTCGCGCTGACCTCGGCGTTTCTGCGCCGGTTCTACTCCCGGATCGCCTATTGGCTGTGAGCCGATGACCGCGATCGTGCTCGACCGGGTCTGCGTCGACTTTCCGATCTACGATTCCGATCGGAGTCTGCGCAAGCTGCTGTTCCGGTCGAGTGTCGGCGGGATCGTCAGAAATGACGGGAGCCGGCGCAAGCGGGTCACGATCCGGGCCCTCGATAATCTTTCTTTCGAACTGCACGAGGGGGATCGGCTTGGCCTCATCGGTCATAACGGGGCCGGCAAATCGACGTTGCTCCGGGTCATGTCGGGCGGCTACGCGCCGTCGAGCGGCGCTATAGGCATGGAAGGGGAAGTCGCCTCACTGCTGAGCCTCGGTGTCGGGTTCGACGTCGAGGACACCGGCCTGGAAAATATCTATACGGGCTGTCTGTTCTATGGCATGACCCCAGGCCAGATCCGGCTGAAAACAGACGAGATCGCCGAGTTCACCGGTCTTGGTGAATACCTGCAAATGCCGGTGCGCACCTATTCGAGTGGCATGCAAGTTCGGTTGAGCTTCGCGATCGCCACTGCGATCGAACCGGACATTCTCCTGCTCGACGAGGTATTGGGCGCCGGTGATGCGCAGTTCATGATCAAGGCGCAGCAGCGGATCGAGCAGCTGATGCAACGCGCGAGCCTGCTGGTTTTGGCATCGCACTCAACCGATGTCATCCGCCAGTTCTGCAACAAGGCGCTGCTGCTGCGCGCCGGGCGGATCGAGGAAATCGGCCCCGTCGACAGCGTAATCGCCGCGTACGAGCGCTACGTCGCGGCGGCATAGTTGGGGAACCCGATTGCCTGAAGCCACAGTGTCCAGTGTCGACGAGCAAAATATAGCGTTCTGGGACGAGCTCTGTGGAACGAGCCAAGCGCGTCAGCTTGGAGTAACCGATAGCTCGCCCAAATCCCTCGAGAAATTCGACGCTTGGTATTTCGACTTATACCCCTACCTGTTCGATCACGTGCCATTGCAGCAACTTGTGGACCGCGACGTATTGGAAGTCGGGTTGGGTTACGGCTCGCTGGCACAGAAGATCGCCCAGAGCGGCGCACGATATGTCGGCCTCGATATTGCCGCTGGTCCAGTCGAAATGGTGCGCCACCGGCTGCGGCAACTGGGATTGCCCGGACGGGCGGAGCAGGGCAGCATTCTCGCCGCGCCATTTCCCGGGGACAGTTTCGATCATATCATCACGATCGGCTGCCTTCACCATACCGGCGACATGCGCCGAGCGATCGCTGAATGCTCGCGACTATTGCGTCCAGGCGGATCCCTCCTGGTAATGGTCTACTATGCCTACTCGTACCGCCGCTGGATGCAGGCCCGGCGTCAGACTCTGAATTATCTGTGGAAAGAAAGCTCCGGTTACCGCGGGATCTGCGCACCGCAGACTGAACGCGAAAAGTGGGATTACGACCATAACAGCGAAGGGACGGTGGCGCCTCATACCGATTTCATTTCGGTAAAATCATTGCGCTATTTGTGTCGCGAATTTTCCGAGTTTCGGTACCAGCGTCGTAATATCAGCCAGGAGCCGCCGTTCAACAAGCGGTCTCGCTCGGAGCTCCTACAAACAAGGTGGCCCGGTCTTTGCGGCCTGGAAATTTATGCAACCGCACGCAAATGAGCGCCAACCAAGTCGAGCATAGACGCGTTGGCCGGCTGCTCGTGGCCTATTCCAATGCTTCGAACTATGTCTCGACGACCGCAGAATACCTGGACAGCATATCCCGGTACTCTGAGTTCGAGGTTGCGTACGTCCACGTCACCAATGACGCTGAGCTCGACTTCGATCTGAACGCGTTCGACGCGGTCTTCCATAGTTACTGTGCGCGTCTGCCCTTTGATAATCATCTCAGTCCCGACTACGTTCGAAAGCTGAAGGCGTTCCGGGGTGTCAAGCTGCTGGCGGTCCAGGACGAATACGATCGCACCGGCAAGCTTCGCCGAGCGATTCAGGATATCGGTTTTCATGCGGTTCTGACTTGCGTGCCTCCCGCGATGCTGGAGCACATCTACCCGCGAGAGATGTTTCCCGAGACGGAGTTTATCGGCGTCCTGACGGGCTATGTTCCCGAAAATCCCGAACTGCGGGGCCAGCCAACCCGACGCCTGCGGGACCGTCCCGTGGTGGTCGGCTACCGCGGGCGGGACATCGGCGGCCGCTATGGGCGGCTCGCTTTTGAAAAGCTCGAAATCGGGCGACGCATGCGTGAGATCTGTGCCGAGCGGGGCATCCCCCACGACATCGAATGGACCGATGACAAGCGGTTATACGGCGCGGTCTGGTATGAGTTTATCGGATCCTGCCGCGCCAATCTCGGCTCGGAGAGCGGGTCGAACGTGTTCGATTTCGACGGCGCAATCGAGGCCAAGTACGCAGAGCTGCTGGCCGCCCGGGGCGGGCCGGTGCCCCATAAAGAGTTCCGCGTCTATACCGATCCGATCGAGACCCGATACGACATGGGGCAGGTATCGCCACGGGTCTTTGAGGCTGCGGTGCTGCGCACCCCGATGATCCTGTTTACCGGACGGTACTCGGGCCTGATCGAACCGGACGAGCATTATATCGAACTGAAGAAGGATTTCTCGAACATCGATTCGGTTCTTTCCCGGCTAGACGATCTCGAAGCTCTCGAAGCCATGGCCGATCGTGCGTACGACCGGCTCGTCGGCTCGGGTGAGTTCAGTTATCGGCAATTCGTCGAGCTGATCGACCGTACTATCTTGCGAAAAGCCGGCGAGCTCGGCGTGCCGCTCCGGCTGCCGCAAGGCGGCTCCGGCTACGGCAATTTCGATCCGGCGGCATTTGCCAGCCTGAGGGAGCGCCCAACGAACGCCCCCCAACATTTCGCCCTGTTCAAGTGCAAACAGTTGGCACATGAAAACCGGGTGCTGCGAGAAGAAATAGCCCGCCTCGACCGCGTGTACACAGCGGAAATCGCGAGATTGAACGCCCTCATCCTTCAAATTAGAGAGCATGCCTTTCGAACATGTGGCAGACAAACCGCGAAAGCGGCGCTGGCGGTCTTCGACGGCCGGTACGTCCGCCGACTGTTCCAAAGGACCCGCGGGATCTGACGCGGTGCCGACCGGCGAAACGGCGATGCCGCACGAAAGGCCCACGATCTGCATTTTAGCGTTGTCGGCAATCGCCGATGACCCCCGAGTGCGGCGCCAGGCGGAGGCTTTCCACCGTGCCGGTTGGGATGTTACTGCCGTGGGTCTGCCGGGGGCTCGCTCAGGCGCACCGGAATGGCGAATTCTGACCGGCGAAGATTTGCCGCAACCGCCGCTCGAGGCCGTTCGATGCGGCGCAACACTCTTTCCTGGACTTCGCCCCTCGTTTTGGCCGAAAGCGCTGCGGTCGATCGGCCGTCTCGCATATCGTTTGCCGCGCATGATCGTGAGAGGTCGCGTCAGATTCGCTCTGCGCCTACTAGCCGTACGCTTGAGGCCAGGACTTGCGCAGGACATCTATTGGTCCTTTTCCGAGAACATCCGCTGTATATACCACTGCGCCAGTCAAGTCACTGCCGCAGTGTGGCTGGCCAACGATTGGACAATGCTGCCCCTCGCAACCCGATTGGCGCGGGAGAAGGGCGGTGTCTATTGCTACGACACGCACGAATTCGCCGCCGAGGAGTACGGCGACAACCTCAAATGGCGGTTGTGGCACCGGCCGGTGGTCTGCGCCATCGAGCGGGAATTCATCAATGGGGCGGCCGTGGTGTCGGCGGTATCATCCGGAATAGCGGACCGTTTAGGAAAGCTCTATCGGCTGCCCAAAGTGGGCATCGTCATCCGCAATACTCCACATTTCGAACCCATTTCCTTCCGTCCGACCGCTCCCGGTCATATGAGGGTGCTGTACCATGGCATCGTGACGCCGGGCCGCGGGCTCGAAGTGACAATCGACAGCGTTGCCGACTGGCGGCCGGAGTTCGATTTGACGATTCGCGGTCCCGGCGGCAGCGATTATCTCGACGCGTTGCGCCGCCGCATTGCGGAGCGCGGGCTCTCGAGCTGCATTACGCTGGCCCCGCCAGTACCGATGACGGAGCTGGTGCGTGAAGCGGCCGCCTACGACATCGGCTTTTTTGCACTGCCGGGAAGCTCCCGGCATAACGAATTCGCGCTGCCCAACAAATTCTTCGAGTACGTGATGGCGGGGCTCGCTCTGTGCCTGACGGACCTGCCGGAGATGGCGTGGCTGGTCCGCGAATATAACCTCGGCGTGACTTTTCGCGGTGTTGATCCGCAGTCGATCGCCGAGGCGATCAATGCGCTCGGTCCCGCCAGCATCGACCGCTACAAGCGCAATGCGCTCGAGGCGGCGCGCGAGTTGTGTTGGGAGCGGGAGGCAGAACGACTCGTCAGTGCTTACGGGGCTGTGCTTAGCCGCCCGTTGCCACAGGCGGCTTGAGAGCCGCCAATGTGCGGCATCTGGTTTTCCCTCGGCTTCGCGCCTGATCTTGCCCATATCGACGCGGTGGCGCATCGCGGGCCCGACGGCTCCGGCTGGCGGGTCTTGGATAGCGCCAGGGGCCCGGCCGCGCTTGGCCATCGCCGTCTCAGCATCATCGATCTGTCCGACGCGGCGCAACAGCCGATGTCCTATGCGGACGGCCGATACTGGGTCGTCTATAACGGCGAGATCTACAACTACCTCGAATTGCGGGAAGAGCTCCGGGCGGCGGGGCACAGCTTCCGAACCCGGTCCGACACCGAAGTATTGCTCGCCGCCTGGGCGCAATGGGGCGAGGCCGCGCTCGACCGGTTGGTGGGCATGTTTGCTTTCGTCCTGTGGGACCAAGAGGCGCAGATCGCCTTTGCGGCGCGCGACCATTTCGGGGTGAAGCCGCTTTATTTCTTTGTCGCCCCGGCCGGCCTCGCCTTCGCTTCCGAAATCAAACAGTTTGTAGGACTGCCGGGCTTCTCGGCGCGACTCAACATTGCCCGCGCCTATGATTTCCTGTCCTCCGGGATCATGGAGCACACCGACGAGACATTGTTCGAAGGCGTGTGCCAATTGCGCGGCGGCGAATGCACGCGCATCGACCTGCAGCATTGGCGGCCCGGCGAGATGGCGCAAATCCGTCGGTGGTATCGGATTTTGGAGCCAGGCGCGCTCGCGCTGGATGAGCGTGCGGCGGGTGTGCAATTTCGTTCGCTGTTGGCGCAATCCGTGCACCTTCAGCTGCGTTCCGACGTGCCGGTCGGCACGTGCCTCTCAGGCGGGCTCGACAGCTCCTCGATCGTGTGTTTGATGACGCGCGAGCTGGCGGCCGCAGGTGACGGCGACAAGGTCAATTGCGTCAGCGCCTGCTATGACGCGAAGAGCGTCGATGAGCGCCCGTATATGGAGGCGGTGGTCGAACGCACCGAAAGCCTTCCGAATTGGTGCTACCCGCGCTGCGAGGACGCGTTTGCACTAGCCGAGCGAATTACCTGGCACCAAGACGAGCCCTATGGCAGCACTAGCATTTTCGCCCAATGGTCCGTGTTCGAGACTGCGCGGCGTGCCGGTCTTAAAGTAATGTTGGACGGCCAGGGCGCTGATGAGCAGCTGGCCGGTTATCACGGCTGCTTTTCTTATTATTTCGCCGATCTGATCAGAAAGCGGCGGTTTGTGGCGCTGCTGCACGCAATGTTGCAGCGACAGGCGTGGCATGGGGTATCTTTTGCGGGACAAGCGCGGGATTTTCTGTTGCCATTGCTTCCGGCGAAGCTGGTCCGGTTGCTGAGGCGCGAGCGGCAGAGCTTATTGCAACACAATTGGCTCGACGGAGAAGCGTTGCGCCCACACCTCGGCCGCAGCCCGTTCGAGACCGCCCGCGAGAGCATTGGCCGGCCGCCAGTTGCCGGTCTCGGCGATCTGTGCGTTGTGCTGACCCAATCATCGAATTTGGCGATGCTGTTGCACTGGGAAGACCGCAACAGCATGGCGCACGGCATCGAGGCACGGGTGCCGTTTCTCGACCACCGCCTGGTCGAATTCTCGATCGCGATCGGTGATCATCACAAAATCGTCGGCGCCGACACCAAGCGCGTATTGCGGGAGGCGATGCGAGGAATCCTGCCAGAGAAAGTACGCAATCGGCGCGACAAACTCGGTTTCGCTACACCCGAGGACGAGTGGTTCCGCGGGCCATTGCGCGAGATGGTACTGGCCGGCGTCGAACAGACGCTTGCGCGTTATCCTCAGCTGTTCAACCCGCGCGGTGTGCGTGTTCATGTGGCCGATATGATCGAGGGGCGTCGGCCCGTCGATTTTTCCCTTTGGCGGATCATCAATCTGGGTATTTGGGGCCGCGTATTCGCGGTGGCGGCCTGAGGATGACGCCGAGCCCAGCATGCGGGACCATCGTATCACTTACGCCGTTGCCGCTCGAGGCCGATAGCCGGGCCTTCCGTATCGCGCGGAGCCTCGGCGAGGCAGGCTGGCATTCGATCGTGATCGAGGGCCGGGCGAGTGCGACCCGGTTTTGGGGAAACGCAGTCGAAGTCCGTTCATTAGGATCCCAAGCCATCCGCCGCGCCTTTACCTCACCAAGGCGAAGCGCCGGCGGCCGCGCTGTCGCGATGGCGCGCAGTGGCCGGTTGGGAGGCGGTGGCGAGCTCGCCCTCTATCTCGCTTTCCGCGGCTGGGAGTGGTGGCACCATTGCTGGCGTCCGCGCCGGTGGGTCCCGCCGGCCGAGCTCTATTACCTGCATTCCTTCGAGTTTCATCGCGCGGTTGCCCCGATAACAGCGCGCACGGGGGCCCGCATTATTTACGACGCGCACGATTTCTATCGCGGCATCGAGCCGCCGGAACGTCAGGCCGCCTTTGACCGCCACCGCGTGAGGCCCTTTTTTGATGTGCTCGAAGCGCGTCTCATGGCTGCGGCAGATGCCACGGTAACGGTCAGTGACGGCATCGCCGCGCTGATGGAGCGAACTTTCGGTCGGCGTCCCACTATCATCCGGAATTACCATGACGAGCGGCTGGACCAAGTTGTCGCGTCGGATCTGCGCAAATCATTGTCCCTGGCGCCGGCCGATCGCCTCTGCGTTGTGGTCGGGAACCGAAAGCCGGGGATGGCGGTCGACACGGCAGTCGATGCATTGGGCATGCTCCCGACGCGTTTCCACCTTGCCTTCGTCGGACGCGGCTACGAGGCCGACAGCGAGAGGCTTCGCCGACATCCGGCAGCCTCCCGCGTCCACTTCGGGCGGTACGTCGCGCCGAACCAAGTGGTTCCGTTTATTCGCACCGCCGATATCGGTCTGGTGATCTACGAACCTTATTCCGCGAATTACCGGTATGCTTTGCCCAACGGCTTTTTCCAGGTGATTGCCGCAGGACTGCCGCTCGTTCGTGCGGCGCTGCCAGAGATGGAAGCGGCGATCGGCCGCCACCCCGTTGGCGCGCGTCTCGATCGTCTAGACCCGCCCTCCTTGGCCGCGGCAATTTTCCGTTTTGCGGACGACACCGCCGGTTTGCGTTCTGCAGTCGCGGCGTTTGCACGCGAGTTGCGGTGGGAGACAGAGTCACTGCGGCTTAGTCGCCTTGTCGACGAGGTTACGCACCGGCCGATTCGCATCCACCGACAGGCCGAAGCGATGGCGTGACGATCGGTTCGGTTTAATTCTGCTTCACCGGGGAAAGACATAGAATGTGCGGCATCGCGGGCATCGTTTCGATCGACGGAAAGGGGATCCCCCGGTTGGCTTCGTCGCTCGCGGTGCTTGATCGCCTGGTCGCCCACCGCGGCCCGGACGGAAATGGCGCCTGGATCTCACCGGCACGCTCAGTCGGGCTCGCCCACCGGCGCTTGGCGATCATCGATCTGAGCGATGCCGCGCAACAGCCAATGGTAGCGCCTGGTCCGACCGCCATCACCTATAATGGCGAGATCTACAATTATCTCGAGCTCCGCGCCGAGCTGTCCCCCGGCTGGAAATTCCATTCGAACTCGGACACTGAGGCGATCCTGGCGGCCTACGACCGCTATGACACCGGCTGCCTCGATCGATTGCGCGGCATGTTCGCCTTTGCCCTCTGGGACGACCGGCGCCGGCGTCTTTTCTGCGCGCGCGACCGCTTCGGCATCAAGCCTTTCTACTATGCACTGGTGGGAAATCGATTTGTCTTTGCCTCCGAGGCAAAGGCATTGCTGCCGTTTTTGCCTGAAATCGAAACCGATCCCGCCGCGCTCGCCGAGTATTTAACCTTCCAGTACACGATCGGCGAAGCCACCCTGTTCCGCGGCGTCAAGCAGCTTTTTCCGGGGCATGCGCTGGCCGTCGAGAATGGCAATGTCCGCGTCTGGCGATATTGGGACGTCTATTATGAAATCGATGGCGACCACAGCGCACGATATTTCGAGCGGCATCTCGCCGAGCTGCTCGACGAACTCGGTAAAGTTTCACCTGCGCAGCGACGTGCCGATCGGCGCTTATGTTTCGGGGGGCATCGATTCGAGCTTGATCGCGATCCTTGCCGGCAAAGCCGAGCGAGGTATCGACGACTGTTTTCACGGCCGCTTCACCGAGTTCGAGGGCTACGACGAGAGCGATTACGCCGCCGTCGCGGTGGAGCAGGCAGGCGCCAAATTGCATCTCATCGACATTACTGCCCGGCAGTTTCGCGACCACATAGACGACGTTCTTTACCATCTCGATTTCCCGGTGGCAGGACCTGGCTCATTCCCGCAATTCATCGTCTCGCAGCTCGCGGCGCGCCACGTGAAGGTCGTGTTGGGCGGACAAGGTGGCGACGAGATCTTTGGCGGATACGCGCGATATCTGCTGGCTTATTTCGAGCAATGCATCAAAGCCGCCCTCGATGGGAGCTATAAAAACGGCAATTTCGTCGTGACGATCGAATCGATCGTGCCGAATCTCGGTCTACTGCGCGAATACAAGCCGATGATGAAGGAGTTCTGGCGAGAAGGTTTGTTCAATGGCCTCGATGACCGATATTTTCGGCTGGTCGACCGCTCAACGGACATGGAAAAGGAAATTGATTGGACACTTTTAGACAAGGATCGCGTGTTTGACGACTTCTTAGCAATTTTTAACAACAATAGCAACGTTAAGAAGGAGGCCTATTTTGACAAGATGACACATTTTGATTTCAAGTGTCTGCTACCGGCATTACTTCAGGTCGAGGATAGGATGAGCATGGCACACGGGCTGGAGAGCCGCGTGCCCCTTCTCGACCATCCGCTCATCGAATTCCTCGCCACTGTCCCGGCCGATGTGAAATTCGAGGGCGGCCGGATGAAGCACCTTCTAAAACTCGCTTATGCCGACGTCTTGCCGTCCGCGATCACCGATCGGCGCGACAAGATGGGCTTTCCGGTCCCATTGAAGGAATGGTTTTCAGGGGAATTGCGCGACCTCGTGCAGGACACGTTCCGCAGCCGTCATGCCCGGCAGCGCCCATTTCTCAATGCCGAAGCCGTGCTCGCCAATTTCGAAAACGCCGGCCGTTTCTCCCGTAAGGTGTGGGGGTTGCTGTGCCTTGAGCTATGGCACCAGATCTTTCATGATCGTGCCGCTTATTACCGGCGCATGCTGGCGGAAGCTGCATCTTTTGACACCTTGCCGGTTGCCGGGGCTGCGCAATAAATTGGTGAAAGGGGATTAAGCCGATATGAAAGTATTCGTAACCGGCGGGTCTGGTCTCGTCGGCTCGACCGTCATCGATCTGCTGCTCGCCCGTGGCGACGAAGTCCTCGCGATTGATAATTTCGCGACCGGCCGGCGCGATAATTTGAAACCTCAGCCTCGGCTGCAGCTGATCGAGGACAGCATCGTCGACGAGCGCGTCGTCGACGGGCTGATCGGCGACTTTCGTCCCGACGTCGTGGTGCACACCGCGGCATCCTACAAGAACCCCGATGACTGGCGGGGAGATGCACTGACCAATGGCGTCGGCAGCGCCAACATCGCTCGGTCCTGCAAGGACCACAAGGTGGGGCGACTGATCTATTTTCAGACGGCGCTATGTTACGGTACCAAGCCGCTGGAGCAGCCGATCACGTTGGCTCATCCCCTCAATCCGGCGAACAGCAGCTATGCGATCTCAAAGACTGCGGCCGAGCAGTACATCCAGCTGAGCGGCGTCGACTGGGTCACGTTCCGCCTTGCAAATATCGTCGGCCCGCGCAACGTCAGCGGGCCATTGCCGATTTTTTTCGATCGTTTGTCGCAAGCGAAGCGTTGCTTCGTCACCGAGGCGCGGCGCGATTTTGTATTCGTGCGCGACCTAGCCCGAACTGTTCTGATGGCGGCGAGCGGAACCGGTACCGGCACATACCACTTCTCATCGGGAAGGGATGTGGCGATCAGGGAGCTATACGACACAGTTGTCCGGGCGATGCAGCTCAATCATTACCCCGAGCCGGATATTCGTCCGCTCGGAGCCGACGACGCGCCTACCATCCTATTGGACCCGAGTCGCACCTTCCGTGATTTCGGCCATGTTGAGTTCACGCCGCTCGACGAGATCGTTGCCGAGACAGTCGCTTATTACCGGCAGCACGGCGTAGAAGGCGGATACACCCATCTCCGGACCGAGCGGAATTCGTGAGGTTCCTCATTACCGGCGGGGCCGGCTGCCTCGGCGCCAATCTTATCGAGGAATATCTAGCGCAAGGGGACGAGATACTCGTCATTGACAATTTCGCCACCGGCAGTCGCGAGGCGCTGGCTGCGTCGCCCCGGCTCGAAATCGTCGACGGCACGATTACCGACCGGCAATTGGTCGATGCCGCCTTTGCCCGGTTCGCGCCAACACACGTGATACACGGCGCCGCCTCGTACAAGGATCCGAACGATTGGCGAGAAGATGTAGCTACCAATGTCACGGGTACGATCAACACCGTCGAGGCGGCGCGGCACGTGGGTGTTAAGCGGTTTGTGTATCTTCAGACCGCGCTGTGCTACGGGCGGCCGGAGCGCGTTCCGATACCGGTCGATCATCCGACGCGCCCGTTTACCAGCTACGGCATATCCAAGACCGCCGGAGAGGCTTACCTCGCGATCAGCGACCTCCCATGGGTCTCGCTGCGGCTCGCCAACATTACCGGACCGCGCCTTGCGATCGGTCCCATTCCAACCTTTTATAAGCGGCTCAAGCGCGGACAAAGATGCTTCTGCACCGATACGGTGCGCGATTTCCTGGACATCTCAGATTTCCTGGCGCTGATGAGGATCGTGCTGCGCGACGATGCCCCGACCGGCATCTTCAACGTCTCGACCGGCGAGGGCCATACGATCGCAGAGGTATTCAACACGGTAGCGGCTTGTCTCGGGATCACCCTGCCGCAACCCGTCCCGATCGTACCGCCAGCAGCTGACGATATCCCCGCCGTGGTGCTCGACCCGTCCCGCACCCGCGCCGCCCTGGGCTGGAGAGCGGAACTGGGCCTTTCCGAATCGATCACCCATATGGTCCGCTGGTACGACACCTACGGGGTCACGGCCATCCATAGTCACTTGCAGCCCCCGCCGGCCGAAAAGCCGTGACAGAATCGGGTTTTGTCGGGTCGACGATTCTTGTCGTCGGGGGCGCTGGTTTCGTAGGCGGCGCCCTCATCCGCCGGCTATTGGAATTGCAGCCGCAGCGCCTGATTATAGTTGATAATCTATTGTCGGCCGATATAAGCAACGTGCCGGAACATCCCGCTGTGGACTTCGTGTTCGCTTCGATAACCGCGGATAAGGTGCTCGGAGCATTACCGCTCGATCTCGATTTTGTGTTCCACCTGGCCTGTTATCACGGTAACCAGTCGTCAATCCACGATCCGCTTGCCGATCATCATAACAACGCATGGACGACGTTGAAGCTGTTCGACCGTTTGAAGCGCTTAAACGCGCTAAAAAAAGTCGTCTACTCGGCGGCGGGTTGCGCCGTGGCAGAAAAGACGTTTGATAAGGCGAGCCCTACAGCCGAGGACGCGCCAGTCTCGTTGTTTCACGATAGCCCTTACTCCATCTCGAAACTGGTCGGCGAGATGTATGGCAATTATTATTTCATGCGTCACGGGTTGCCGTTTGTGACGGCGCGGTTTCAGAATGTTTACGGACCGGGCGAGATACTGGGTGCCGGACAATGGCGCGGAACGTCGCACACCGTGTGGCGCAACGTGACACCCACATTTATCTGGAAATCCTTGCGGCGCGAAGCGCTGCCCGTCGAAAATGGCGGCGTCGCCACCCGCGACTTCATCTTTGTCGAGGATATTGTGGACGGTTTGATCGCTTGCGCCCTGCGCGGGCGCGTTGGCGAAGCCTACAATATCGCCTCCGGCGTCGAGACCTCGATTCTCGATCTCGCCCGCCTGGTTAACCAACTCACCGGTAATCAAACCCCGATCGTCCTCGCCCCCGCCCGGGAATGGGATCGCTCCGGCAAACGGTTCGGAGCACCCGAGAAAGCACGCCGAGAGCTGGAGTTTACACCAGCAACGCCGCTTCGCGAAGGGTTGCGGCGCACGATCGAATGGACCCGCAGCAACCGCGACACGATCTGCCGCTGTATGCTGCAGCATGCCCGTTTCTTGCCGCAACTACGTGATGCGGTCGAATGACCGAGCTGCGGGTCCTGACCGTCGTCGGCGCCCGGCCGCAATTCATCAAGGCAGCCCCGGTTTCGAGGGCGATTGCGGCCCATGACGGGATCAGCCAGATACTCGTCCATACCGGCCAGCACTTCGATCCCGGCATGTCGGAGATTTTTTTCGAGGAATTGGGCCTCGAACCGCCGCGCGTCAATCTGGGTATTCATGGCGGCGGCCACGGCGAGATGACGGGCAAAATGCTCGCGGCGCTGGAGCGGATCATCACCGAGGAGCGGCCAGACCTCGTTCTCGTGCCCGGCGACACGAATTCGAGCCTTGCTGGCGCATTGGCAGCAGCCAAGCAAGATGTTCCGATCGCTCATCTTGAGGCGGGCCTGCGCTCCTTTAACCGCCGGATGCCCGAGGAGATCAACCGCGTGCTGACCGATCATCTCAGCACGCTGCTGCTGTGCCCGACCGAAACCGCCGTTGTCAATCTGCGGCGCGAGGGAATCATCGACCGCGTCCATAACATCGGTGACGTAATGTACGATGCGGCGTGCTTTGCCACGGCCCTCTCTCAGCGGTCACAAATCCTCGACAGGCTGGGTCTTGTCGAGCGCTCTTACGCTCTCGCCACGGTGCATCGGGCCGAAAGCACAGAAAGCAAAGCTGCACTCGCTGAGGTCGTGGAGTTCCTGCGCCGGCAGGCACGCGATCGAATCATCGTATTCCCGGTCCACCCTCGGACGCGCAAGCGGATCGCGGAGTGGCGCCTCGATCTCGGCGACATACTGGCGTGCCAGCCGTTCGGTTATCTCGACATGCACCGGCTCCTGCGATCGGCGGTTGCCGTCTTCACCGATTCCGGCGGTTTACAGAAGGAAGCCTATTTCCACAAAGTTCCTTGCGTGACGATGCGCAGCGAAACCGAGTGGGAGGAGACCATCAAAGCCGGCTGGAATTGACTGTGGAAGGGACCGGACTACCCGCCGCGCCGGGAGATCTCGGCGTTTGGCGATGGGCATGCCGCGGATCGCGCGGTGGAGCTTCTAATCAATTTTCTGAAATGCCAGCCGAGAGCCGGATCCGCGCCGTCATTCTGACGCTCCGATACGCGACCAGATCTTCCTATTACCTGGATTGGGTCGAGGCTTTCGAGCGCTCGTCACTGTTCGCGGTCACCACCTTTAATCTGTTTCGACGCGATCAGCGTTGCGCAGCAGCCAGAGTGGTCGAGGACAGCGAGCTGGTCGTCGCCTTGCATTCGTGCTCGGCCGATACGCTCGAGTACATCCAGCCCCTGAGTGGCGCGCTAAAGGCACGGCGCGGCCGCTTTTTGATGCTGGTCGGCAATGAATACAACCTCCCGTGGGCCCGACTAGGGGACAAGCGGGATTTCTTGCGCACGGTCGGCGCCGACTATGTCGGGACGCAGCTGCCGATCGAGGCCGGGCGATGGCTATACGCCGATACCGGTGCCCGGGTGCTCGCTCTGCCCCATGCTCTGAACGACGGGGTTTTTCGCCCCGACAGGCCGGATTCGCTTCGCCCGATCGATATCGGCGGGCGCAGCGCTCGCTACCCGGCGTTCATCGGCGATGACGAGCGCAACCAGGTGCATGATTTATTTTCCCGGATCGGCCCGAAATTTGGGCTGCGAGTCGACATCGATACCGGCAGCCGCCTCAATCGAGGCGGCTGGGCCAGGTTTCTCAACGATTGCCGTGGGACGATCGGGACCGAAGCCGGATCATGGTATCTTGAGCAGGACGACCGGACCGTTCTGGAGATACGTGAATTCCTGAGTGCACGGGCCGGCCCCGGCGCGATCAAAGCCGACGGCTTCTTACACTCTCTGAGCCGACGCCTTCCTTATCAAGCTAAGACTTGGCTCAAGGCGCTACTAAAGGTTTCGCCGCTCCGGCACGAGGCATTCGATGAGGGGGAGGTGAGTTTCGCAGATATCGAAGCCCGCTTCTTTGCCGGCCGCCCACGCTGCCCGGTCTATTCAAAATGTATCTCCTCCCGTCACTTTGACGCGGCGGGAACCGGAACCTGCCAAATCCTGCTGCGGGGTCGATACAATGACATCTTGACTGCGGATGAGCACTATATCGCGCTCGACGCCGATCTCGCCAATCGCGGCGAGGTGATAACGCGCTTTTGCAATCCGACCGAGCGGCGACGGGTCGCCGAGGCCGCTTACGCTCTGGTCACGGAACGGCATACCTATCGTGATCGGATCGCCGCAATCCATCAGACGGTTGGCGCCTCCTGACGGCCCGTCCCCGATCGCGGCGCCTTTTTTGGCCCGTGTGGTGCTTGACGTGATTCACCGGGCGGAGCCGCGTCCGGCCACCTACGAACTCAAGCCGATCAGAACAAGGGGCCCAAACAGCGAAATCAAAAGAAGGGTTTTTCGCGATGGCGATGCCCAATTTTATGTACAATGCGCTGACCAGCGTTGGAAACAGTGTCAATGGAGAGCTGGGTTGCCGAGCAGGCGCGCGCGGCACTCCGGGAGCTGAAGCGACGCAGTTTGGTACCCATATCATTGGGGATCGCAGCCGAGGCGAGACGCCGTCGCGCAATCCTAAAAGCGAGCAAACCTCCAACACCATATCCGACTTAACGAGATCGCGCCAAATTACATTGCAGGCCAGCGTCTCAAGGTACGCAAGGATATTCGCACGGCGCTGATTTATCCAATCCGAGTATCATCGCCGTGTTGAAGCAAATATCGTAAGCATAATCGCGAGATATGCAAAAACCCTGGGTGGGAAGTTGAAAAACCCGCGCGGCCGCGCGCTCTTGTTCCCATCCATCAATAGGACGCTCGAATGTGCGGCGTTGGCGGTTTTCTTATAGTCCCGGCTGCAGCGACTCGCAATGAGCTGGAGGCGCGGCTATGGAGGATGATCGCGACTCTGCGGCATCGCGGGCCGGATGACGAAGGCGTCTGGACTGATGGCCGAGCCGGTCTTGCACACGCCCGGCTATCCATCATCGATCTTTCGCCGGCTGGTCATCAGCCCATGGTCAGCGCCGACGGCAGCGCGTGGATCACTTACAATGGCGAGATCTACAATTTCGCCGAGATCCGGCAGGAGCTCGAGGCGCTGGGCTACCCGTTTCGCAGCCGAAGCGACACTGAAGTCATCGTCAATGGTTGGCAGGCCTGGGGACCCAAAATTTTCTCACGGCTGCGCGGCATGTTCGCCCTCGCCATTTGGGACCGGCGCTCACAGCGCTTGGTCCTGGCGCGCGATCGGCTCGGGAAAAAGCCGTTATATTACTCTCCCACCGCAACGACCTTCCTGTTCGGCTCCGAAATAAAGGCTCTGCTCACCTGGCCGGGTTTGTCTCGGGCAGCGGATCTATCAGCGATCGATAGTTATCTGACCTTTGGGTATGTCCCGGCCCCGCAGACCGCTTTTGACGGTCTCCGTAAGTTGCCGGCAGCGCACTATCTCGTCCTCGAGGCGCTGCCGGACGGCAGGCTCGGCGAGCCCGAGCTCGTGCGCTATTGGCGTTTGCCGGAGCCGCGTAGGGCGCGGCGCGATCGACCCGCTTCGGAGCTGCGCCGTGAGCTCGTCGCACAGCTCGAAGAGGCAGTGCGGCTGCGGCTGATATCGGATGTGCCGCTCGGCGCTTTTCTGTCCGGCGGTGTCGACTCTTCGGCAGTCGTCGCGACAATGGCACGCGTCGGAGGCGGGAGGGTGAAGACGTTTTCTATCGGGTTCTCCCCAAAGGAATACGACGAGACTCGCTATGCCCGGATGGTGGCTGAGCGTTATGGGACCGACCATGAGGAGCTCGTCGTCGAACCCGATGCGATTGCGGTGCTGCCGCAGCTGATCTGGCATTACGGTGAGCCTTTTGCGGACCCTTCGGCCATTCCGACCTACTACGTCTCGGAGATGGCGCGCCGCAAAGTAACTGTGGCGCTCAACGGTGACGGCGGCGACGAGTGTTTCCTCGGCTACAATCGATACAAGGCCATGCACCACCTTTCCCGACTCGACGGCATGCCGCGGTGGAGCCGGGTTGGTCTGGGGCAGTCGCTGGCGCTGGCACCGCCCGCATTGCAACGCCGGTTTAAACTTCCTCAAATTCGTGCGTTGCTCCAAGCTCCCGATCAGCGGCCGAGCCGGCGTTATGCCTCTACGATTGTCCTTTTTACCGATGACGACAAAGCGGCCGGTTATGGCGATGCGATGCAAGAGCACCTCGCAGGAGCCGCGCTCAATCTCATAGAACCTTATTTCGCTGAGGCGGACAGCCTCGTCTCCGGCGCCAACTGGGCCGACATCCACACCTATCTGCCCGACGACCTGATGGTAAAGGTCGATGTCGCCAGCATGGCCCACGGGCTCGAATCTCGCTCACCGCTTCTCGACCACGTATTTATGGAGTGGGCGGCGGAACTACCCGAGCAACTCAAGCTCGCGCGCAACGAGACCAAGGCGCTGTTCAAATCCGCAATGGAACCCTATCTGCCGAATGAACTGCTATACCGGCCCAAAATGGGGTTCGGCTGTCCTGTCGATCACTGGTTCCGCAGCGAGCTCAAGGAACTAGCCTACGACGTTCTGCTGTCGCGGAGCGCTAGGGACCGCAACCTGTTCCGCGCGGACTATGTCCGCTGCCTGCTAGATGAACATTGCACGCTCACGCGTGACCACCACACCCGGCTCTGGGCACTCTTGATGCTGGAACTGTGGTTCCGAATGTGGATCGATTCACCGGCCCCCCCGGAGGTCTTGCGTCCAAGCGGGCGGGCAGAAATCGGCGTTCCGGTTTGATCTCTCGCGCGGCGGCGAGAAACCCCAAAGCATTAGAGTACCCGACCGCTTGGCGCGTCGTTCCGTATCTTTCTGGAACCAGCGCGCGAAAAGTCCTGTTATCGACGGAGAGGCCGCGCATCTCGGGCGGGCCCCTCAATGGAGGACGACATGCTCTACTGGGCGCTGGTATTTTTCATCATCGCAATCATTGCCGCCTTCTTCGGCTTTGGCGGCGTGGCGTCGACTGCTGCCGGTATCGCGCAAGTACTCTTCTTTGTGTTCCTGGTAATCTTCGTGATCGCCCTGGTCATGGGGGTAGCCGGCCGGCGGCGGCCACCTATCTAACGTCCTATTGGTGTGGCCGGTGAAGGTCCCGCTGCCGGGGCCTTCACCATTGTGCCTTCCCTAATGCTCGGCGGCGAGTACCCGAGCGAGCTGGCTCAGGGCTTCCTGGTGACGCTCATTGGGGATCTGGGCAAAATTGCGGGCAAGCTCCAGACACATCCTCTCACGTGGGCTGATCGCGCGATCGTTTTCCTGGTCCAGCCCATCGAAAAAGTAGTTAACCGGCACGCTCAAAACCTGCGCGACCTCGAACAGTCGCCCGGCCGAGACGCGATTGATGCCGCGTTCGTATTTGTGCGCCTGCTGATAGGTTACTCCGATAAGATCGGCGAGCTGTTGCTGCGTCAGGCCGAGCATGATGCGGCGCTCGCGGATGCGGGCTCCGACATACCGGTCGATGTCCTGGGTCCGGCTCGACGATCGGCGCGGAGGAGCGGCCCTTGATGGTGAGTTGCCTTCGGCGCTTCGCTCGTCACCCGAACTCGTGACGACGGTTTCCGATCTGTTGCTCCTGCTCTCTCATTTTCTTCAACTCGCCTCCCAGCCTAGCCGAATGGTGATGGGACCACGACCCGGGCTTGGCCAAATCGGTTCCCGATAAATATGGGTGTTCCTGCTCAACCGGGCGGTGTCGATGCATTCAACGGTTCCGATGTGTCAAAACTTAGGCAGGCTGTTTGCGCGAGCATAGGGTAACGCTGTTCACGTCTGCGTGCCGCGCATGCCCTTCGCGTTGACAGTCACCCCCGCCGATGATACCGACGGGCGCTCATCCCCTGTGAACCGCGAATTGATGCCTCGCATCTCAATCGGCGACTGCTCACTCTATTACGAGCGGCACGGCATGGGCTTCCCGATCCTGTTCGTTTCCGGACTAGGCGGGTTCGCATCCTTTTGGCAGGACCAGATCGCGGCTTTCGCAAAGCGGTTCGAAGTCATCACATTCGATCATCGCGGCATCGGGCAGAGCGATCAGGCCCGGATCGGGTACACAGTCGAGCGGATGGCGGCTGACGTTGTCAGCCTGATGGATGCACTGCGGATCAAGCGTGCCCATGTCGTCGGACATTCGACCGGCGGAGCCATCGCCCAGGTCCTTGCAATCGACCATCCCGGCCGGCTAGCGAGCGTCGTGCTGTCCGCCACCTGGACCAAGGCCGACGCCTATTTCCGCCGGCTTTTTACGTTCCGAAAAGAGGTTCTGCTGCGGCTCGGGCCAAGCGCCTATCTGCAATCGGCCACACTTTACTGGTACCCGAGCTGGTGGGTCGCACGGAACAACGAACGGCTTCGCCAATTGGAGGCTCAGAACCTGGCGAACTTCGCGCCAGTCGAGATCGTCGCGAGCCGGATTGATGCGATGTTGGCGTTCGACCGATCGAACGAGCTGGCGCGCATCAAGACCCCGACCCTGGTCGTCGGCGCCGAGGACGATATCGTCACGCCGGCCTACTTTTCCGAAGAACTGGCCCGGCTGATTCCGGCGGCGGAGGTCAAACTTTTTCCACGAGGCGGGCATTTCCTAGTGCACGTCCGCGCGCGTGAGTTCGGCAATGCCGTCTTGCCCTTTCTGGCTTCGCACACTCCGGCCTGAACGACGCTCACCCTGATCTGGCAGGTCGCGATTAGGAATTCTTCAAGATCTCGAGGGCTAGCTTACGTTCGAGCGCGGCTTCCCGGGCGCTGACACGGTGGATCGCGCTGTGCGGGCCGGCACGGGTCGGTCGCGCAATCCCCGTCACCGGACGCTCATAGAGCGCAACAAAGCCGAGGCGCCGGACAGGTGTACCATCACCCGGATAGCACGCAGAGGGGCCGGCAACGGCGCAATTCCGCGATAGTAGGCACGGTAAAAGCCGCACTGCGCCAAAATCGCCTATTGTTTGCCTATCAGCCTGTGGTGTCCGCCGCGACGGGGATCATCGACTATTTCGAGTGCCTGCTACGGATACGTGACGAGGCAGGGAACATTCTTCCTGGTGCCGAGTTTATTACGGCCGTCGAGGATTTCGGACTGATTGGCCTGATCGATCGCTTCGTCCTCGAAAGAGCCGTTCAGGAGCTAGGCACGCATCCCGGGGTAAGGCTCGGCTTCAACGTGTCGGGGCTGACCGCTTGCGACCGGCCGTGGCTGCGTGCCTTGAGTTCCCGGTTGCGCAACCGGCCCGATCTCGCCCGACGCATTATCGTCGAAATCACCGAGACTGCGGCGCTCAGCGACATCGAGGAGACCGCCCGTTTCGTCGATACGCTGCGGGATGCGGGGTGTCGTGTCGCACTGGACGATTTCGGCGCCGGACATACTTCGCTTCGACACCTGCAAAGCTTGGCTGTGGACACGGTCAAGATTGACGGCTCTTTTGTCCGAAATCTCGGGGACAGCTCGGAAAATCGGATCTTTCTACGTCACCTGGTTGGCCTCACTAAGGGTTTTGGCCTGAGCACGATTGCCGAGTGCGTGGAGAACAACGCGGATGCGGCCCTGCTGCGCGCCGAGGGGATCGGCTATCTCCAAGGCTATCACATAGGCGCGCCCACAACTCAACGCCCGTGGCTCGGGACCCCAGCGCCGGGAACCGGCTGAATCAGACGGCTATGCGGCGTCGGATCGCGCGGCATGGTCGGCGAGAACCTGCGCGATCACTAGCGAAACTCGCCGGGCAGTCGGGATGTGCAGGAATTCGTTCGGGCCATGCGCATTGGAATGCGGTCCGAGCACCCCCGTGACGACAAACTGCGCCTGTGGGAATTTCTCGCCGAGCATTGCCATGAACGGGATGCTGCCTCCCTCTCCCATGTAGGCGGGCGGCGCCCCGAAGGCGAGCTGGGAGCTGCGCGTGAGAGAATGCTCGAGCCAGGGCGACAAGGCCGGGGCGTTCCAGCCGGGCGCGCTCGACTCGACCTCAAACTTCACCTGCGCTCCGTAGGGCGGGCTTTTCTCGAGAAGGGCGCGCACCGCTGTGCCGGCCTGTGCCGCGTCGACCGTCGGCGGCAGGCGTAGACTGAGCTTTGCGGTCGTATATGGCAGCAGCACGTTGCCGGCATCGGCCGGCTTTGGCAGGCCATCGATACCGGTCACCGCCAATTGCGGGCGCCAACTGCGGTTGAGCACGAGCTCGGTCAAATCTTCCGTCACCGGAGAGGTGCCGGCCGGAAGGGGAAACTTCGTGTAGACGGCACTCCCGAGCGCGGCCGCGGCACGCCGGGCTTGGGACACTCGATCGGCCGGGATCTGCGCGTAGAGCTCCGCCGGGCGCACCGCCCCTGTTTCCTCGTCCTCGAGACGCGACAGCAGCCGACCCAATATCCGAAAGCTCGAGGGAACAATGCCGGAGGCGTCACCCGAATGGACCCCTTCCTCGAGTACCCGTACCGTCAGGATTCCGGAGGCCAGACCGCGCAGTGACGTTGTCAGCCAGAGCTGATCGTAATTGCCGCAGCCCGAATCGAGACAGATCACTAGGGATGGGTTGCCGAGCCTTTCGGCAAGGTGATCGACATAGTGCGGCAGGTCGTAGCTGCCCAACTCCTCGCAGGCCTCGATCAGGATGACGCAACGGGCGTGCGGGACAGACTGGTCGCGCAGCGCTAGCGCCGCACTCAGCGCCCCGAACATCGCATAGCCGTCGTCCGCACCGCCGCGCCCATAGAGCTTGTCGCCTTCGAGACGAGGGATCCAAGGTCCGTAGCCGTCGGTCCAGCCGGTCACCTCCGGCTGCTTGTCTAGATGCCCGTAGAGCAGCACGGTGCCGTCGACCTCGCCCGGCAGGTCGATCACGATGACCGGGGTCCGTCCGGGCAACTGGACGACCTCTAATGTAGCGCCCGATACATTAGCGAGCCTTGCTCGCGCCCAGCGCTCGAACAACCGCACGGCCTCGTCCATGTAGCCGTGCGCCGCCCAATCCGGGTCGAAGGACGGGGATTTATTGGGGATGCGTATATATTCGACCAGTGTCGGAACAATCTCGTCGCCCCAGCACTGATCGACGAATTTCCTCGTTCTCTCGATATCCATCATCTCGATGCCCGCTCGCCCGCCAATCCTCGTTTATATGACCACGCAGGCACTCCGACCAACCTGCTGTTGACCTGCTCGGGCCATCGATCTTACGCTCGATCAAGCCCTCATTGCCCACAAGCGGGAAGGAGCAACTGGTATGGCTGAGCTCGTCCTCGGGATCGGCACGTCACACACACCGATGCTAAATGCCCCGGCCGAGGATTGGCCGCGCTTCATCGACCGCGATGCGGTTCGCGACTTCCTCGACAAGGAGGGGCAGCCGATGACATACGAAGAGTTGCTGCATCGGGCGGGGCCGCATGTCGCAGCCGAATTGACGCCGGAGCGGTTCGCCGCCCGCCACGCCGAGGCGCAGGCCGGGGTTGCCGATCTCAGGGATGCCCTGCGGCGCGCCGAGCTCGACGCACTGATCGTCATCGGCGACGATCACAAGGAAATCTACCAGAACGACAACCTGCCGAGCTTTGTCGTCTACCGTGGCGACACGATCCGCAACGTGCCGCTCAACGGCTTTTCGGGCCCGGATTGGGCGCGGCGCGCGACGGCGCGGTACTACGAAGAAACGGAGCCGCGCGCGTACCCGGTCGAAAGCGGGCTGGCGTTGCACCTGACCACTTCCCTCGTCGATCGCGAGTTCGATCCGGTCTCGTCGGACGCTTTGCCCGACGGAAAGGGCGAAGGCCATGCCTTTGCCTTTGTTCGCAAGCGGCTCATGGATGACCCGACGCTGCCGGTCGTGCCGGTGTTCATCAATACCTATTTCCCGCCCAACCAGCCGACGCCGCGGCGCTGCTACAAGCTCGGCCAGGCGATCCGGGAGGCGGTCGAGAACTATCCGGGCAGCGCGCGGGTCGGCATCGTTGGCTCGGGCGGGCTCAGCCACTTCGTCGTCGACGAAGCGCTCGACCGCGGGGTTCTCGACGCCTGCGCCCGCAAGGATGCCGATGCGCTGCAATCATTGCCTAGGAGCAAGCTCAATTCCGGCAGTTCGGAGATCCGCATGTGGATCTGCGTCGCCGGCGCCGTCGAGCATCTCGATTTCGCCTGGTCGCGCTACGTGCCCGGTTACCGTACGCCGGCAGGGTCGGGCACCGGCCTCGGCTTCGCCCTCTGGTCGTGAGGTCAGCGATGAGCAAGCAAAAGGACAGCGAAGACCTGGTCCGTGTCGGCCCGGGTACCGTCATGGGCGACATGATGCGGCAGTATTGGGTTCCGGCGGCGATGTCGTCGGAGCTGGAGCGCGACGGCGCACCGATACGGCTGATGCTGCTCGGTGAGAGGCTGATCGCCTTCCGCGATAGCTCCGGCCTCATCGGGGTAATGGACCACCGCTGCCCGCATCGCTGCGCATCGCTGTTCCTCGGCCGCAACGAAGAAAACGGCATCCGCTGCGTCTATCACGGCTGGAAATTCGACGCAGCGGGCAATTGCGTCGATATGCCGAATACGCCGCCGCATCAGGACTACAAGGAGAAGGTCAAGGCGAGGGCCTATAAGGTCGCCGAGCGCAATGGCCTGGTCTGGGTCTATATGGGTGAGCGCGCCAAGGCGCCGCCCTTGCCGGGGATCGAGGCTTCCTTGTTGCCGGAAAGCGATCTGCAGATCGTCTTCGCGCAACGCGAATGCAATTGGCTGCAGGCGCTCGAAGGCGACATCGACACTTCGCATTTCGGGTTTTTGCACGCCGGCTCGGTCGATCCGGCCGATGTGCCGGCGGACAATCTGATCCGCTGGACGGTGGCGAACCGGGCGCCCAAATATCATGTCGCCGACACCGATTGGGGCACGGTGTACGCCGCCTACCGGCCGGCGGAAGCGGGTCAGACCTATTGGCGCTTTGCCAATTTCCTGTTCCCGTTCTGGACGCAGACGCCGCAGGGCGCCTTTGACCGGGTCAACAGCCGCGCCTGGGTTCCGATGGACGACACTCATACGATGTTCGTCGGCTTGACCTGGAAAGGCCCGCCGGCCTCGCGCGCGGCGCTCAGCAATAGCCGCGTCCTTCCCGGCTCGAAGCTGACGATGGATTTCGTGCCGAATACCATGGACTGGTACGGCCGCTGGCGGCTCGCCGGCAATCAGGGGAACGACTGGCTGATCGACCGGGAAGCGCAAAAGAACGGCGGGATTTATACCGGCATTGTCGGCATACAGGCCCAGGACCAGGCGATAACCGAGAGTATGGGTGCCGTTACCGACCACGGCTTCGAGCATCTGGGTCCAAGCGACAAGATGATTACTCGCACCCGTCGGCGCCTGTTGCGCGCCGCTCGCGCGTACCGCAAGGACGGCACGATCCCGCCCGGTGTCGACGACCCGGACACCTTTATCAACGTCCGCAGCGGCGACTTCCTCGCCGACGAGAATTTCGGCTGGCGCGATGCCTACGAAGCCCAACTGCGCGCCGCAATGCGCCCGCTCGCCCAGGCGGCGGAATGAGGAATCCGCAGAATTCGAGACGGCCCGAAACAGTTAAGGTGTGACTTAGCAAAGCAATGAAGGGGGGCAAAGCAATGAACGGGGTGGTCGGCCTCTACCTCGCAATCGGGGTCGCGCTGGTGGCGACCGGCTTCCTGCTGCCGGGCCCTTGCCCAAACCGGAACATCGACATCGTCAACCAAATCGTCTTTGTACTGACTTGGCCGGTCGGCTTGTATTCGGAGGTTTATCAGGGTCATCTGTCGGCGGAAGAGTGGCTGCGCGCCCAGGCCTGCCAAGGCGGCGGTCGGCTTGGGCCGAAAACGGTTCCGGGCTAGCCGAGCCCGAAGTCCGGACCGGCGCGATCCCTTAGGTCCTTGCCCAGTTCGGCGCCGAGCTGGGCGGCGTCCTCCATGCCGCCTTCGAACCGGCCGCGGATCTCTTTGCTCCCGTCCGTGTTGAGCAACAGCCCTTCGATTTTTAAACGATCGCCATCGACCTCGGCAAACCCAGCGATGGGAGTGCGGCATGACCCGTCGAGCGCGGCGAGCATCGCTCTCTCGGCATCAACACAGGCAGCGCAGATCGGATCATGGAGCGGCGCGACGAGCTGACGCACCGTCTTGTCGGCCGTCCGGCATTCGAGGGCGAGCGCGCCTTGGCCGACCGCCGGCAGCATGATTTCGCGAGGCAGGATTTCAGTCGCATGCCCGCTCATGTCCAGGCGTACGAGGCCGCACAGCGCCAGAACCAATGCGTCGACTTCACCGGCTTCCATCTTGCGCAACCGCGTGTTCACGTTCCCGCGGATCGGCGCGATCGAGAGGTCCGGTCGATGCCGCAGCAATTGGGCTTGGCGACGGAGTGAAGCAGTGCCGACCTTCGCGCCGTGAGGCAGGGAAGCAAAGCTCGCCCCGCTCGCCGAGACAAACGCGTCGCGCGGATCGTCACGCGGCGGCACGCACGCGATTACCAGGCCACCCGGAACCCAAGTCTCCATATCCTTCAGCGAATGCACCGCCAGATCGATGTGCCCGGCGAGCAGCGCTTCTTCGATCTCCTTGGCGAAGAGCCCCTTGCCGCCAATCTCCGCAAGCAGGCGATCCTGCACTCGGTCGCCGGTCGTGCGGACCGTCACGATCTCGACCGCTCCCGCTTCGGCAAGCTCGGGATGTGCCGAGATCAGGCGATCGCGGACGATGGCGGTCTGGCGCAACGCCATCGGGCTGCCGCGGGTGCCAATGCGGAGAGGACGGGAAGTCAAGCGCATTCTCCTCGTTCCTTGCGACTACCTCTCCGGCAGAGCCGGCAAGGTTTGCGTTAAAGCCAACCAAAACACGGCAAAACCGATCGATATGATCGCAATCGGAACCCCGGTCCGGGCGTGTTCAGCAAAGGTAAGCCTTGCTCCCATCCGATCGGCCCGCTCGGCGATCAGCACATTGGTCAAGCTGCCGGTCAGGAGCAGATTGCCAGCAAGGCTCGACAACAAGGCCAAAGCATAAAAAACGCCCGGTGGCGCGCTCGGCCAAAGTTGCAGGAACAGCATCGCCGCGGGGACCCCGCCGATCGTGTTGCTCGCTAAAAGGCTGTACGGCGTCAACAACACGAGACTGTTCGGCAATAGGCCATGCTCAGTAAGGAAGTCGAGGATGTGGGCGGCAACTCCGGATTGGTTGAGTGCTCCAGTGATCCCGAAAAGGCAGGCGACGAGAAGCAACAGCGGCCAGTCGACCGCCGCAATCATGGTGCGGCTGGTAATTTTACGGCTGGCGAGCAACAGAGCAGCGATGATCAGCACGCCGGTTTCGCGCGGCAGCGGCGTCGCAAACAACACGAGCAGTAGCAGCACGGCGACAGCCCCCTTGATCGTCTGGTTGCGGTCGAGCGGGTGAACGGTAATCGGCGGTGCATCGAGTGTCGCGGCGAGCACGGTCTGACTGATGCGCGAGCGCCATTGCAGCCAGACGACCAGAAAGATGACGAAAAGGGTGAACATCGCCGGCACGGCGCAAATCGTGAGGAAGAGCCAAAAGTCGAGCCGGCCGAGCGCCCCGATCAGGATGTTTTGCGGATTGCCGATCAGGGTCGCCGCGGAGCCCGCATTGGTTGCGGCAGCGAGCGCAATCACCAGCGGGCGCGGGTCGAGCCCACGGCTCTGCGCTCCGGCGATCAGCAAGGGCGAGATTGCTATTATCAGAATATCGTTTGCGAGTATGGCCGACAGGCCGCCGCCGATTGCGACCGTCAGGGCCAGCAGGGTCGCCGTACCATGCCTGGTCTCGGTTATCGTGCGGGCGCATAGATCGATAAAACCCAATTCGGCGAACTGGGCCGAGATGATCATCATCGCGAACAGGAAGGCGAGGGTCGGCAAATCGACTGCGCTGCCGAAATCATCGAGGGTCATCTCGCCGCTGGCGAGGAGCGCGATGACTGCGAGCAGCGCGATCCCGGTACGATCGACCTGCAGCCACGCGATCCGGCCGGCGGCCATGCCGATATAGGTCAGGATCAGAATCAGCAGAACGATCGCGACGTGCATCAAGGGCCTGGTTTCGGCTTCCTCGGCGGGTGAGGGTGCATCATCGGGGCCGCTCTTGCTATATCATGCAACGCATGTCCGAACCTGCTGTCCTCACCCGCCCGAACACTGAGGTGTTCGACCTCGGCGGCCTCAATGACGCACAACGCCGGGCCGTCGAGGCGATCGACGGGCCGGTGCTGGTGCTCGCCGGCGCCGGAACCGGCAAGACCCGCGTGCTGACCACCCGCCTTGCCTTTACGATCGCCACCGGCCGCGCCTTTCCCTCCGAATTGCTCGCCGTCACTTTCACCAACAAGGCGGCGCGCGAGATGCGCGAGCGGCTGGAAGCGATGATCGGCCGCGCCGCCGAAGGCGTCTGGCTCGGCACCTTTCATGCCATCGCCGCGCGCATTCTGCGCCGGCACGCCGAGGCGATCGGGCTCAAGCCGAGCTTCACGATCCTCGACACCGATGACCAGATCCGGCTGTTGAAGCAGATCTTGCAGGCGGAGAACATCGACGAGCGGCGCTGGCCCGCCCGCCTTCTGCTCGGACAAATTCAGCGTTGGAAGGATCGCGGTCTCGGCCCCGAGAAGGTTTCGCCCGCCGATGCCGGCGGTTTCGCGCAGGGCCGGGCGGTGGATTTCTACCGCCAGTACCAGGAGCGCCTGATGACGGTGAACGCCGTCGATTTTGGCGATCTGATGCTGCACAATTTGAGCCTGTTCACCGGCAATCCCGACATCCTCGCCGAATACCAGCGGCGCTTCCGGTACCTGCTCGTCGACGAGTATCAGGACACTAACGTCGCCCAGTACCTATGGCTGCGACTGCTGGCGCAAAAGCGCCGAAACTTGTGCTGTGTCGGCGACGACGATCAGTCGATCTACAGCTGGCGCGGCGCGGAGATCGGCAACATCCTGCGCTTCGAAAAGGATTTCCCGGGCTCGACGATCGCCCGGCTCGAACAGAACTACCGCTCGACGCCGCACATTTTAGGAGCGGCGGGGCATATGATTGCGCAAAACCGCGGCCGCCTCGGCAAGACCTTGTGGACCGAAGCGGACGAGGGCGAAAAGGTCGTGGTGCGGGCGGTGTGGGATGCCGAGGAGGAAGCCCGCTGGGTCGGCGACGAGATCGAGGCGCTGCAGCGCAGGCGGCACGCGCTCAGCGAAATCGCGATCCTGGTGCGCGCCGGGTTCCAAACGCGCGAGTTCGAAGACCGGTTCATTGCGCTCGCGCTACCCTATCGCGTGATCGGCGGACCGCGGTTTTACGAGCGGCAGGAGATCCGCGACGCGCTAGCTTATCTGCGCCTTCTCAATCAGCCGGCCGACGATCTCGCCTTCGAGCGCATTCTGAACACCCCTCGGCGCGGCATCGGCAGCGCCACAGTCCAGGAGCTGCACAGCCGTGCCCGCGCCGAAAGGCTGCCGCTCATCGAAGCGGCACGCATGTTGATCGCCGGAGACCGGATGAGGCCAGCCGCGCGCAACGCGCTCGCCGCATTCATCAGTGCGGTCGACGGCTGGCGAGCGCGGGCCCAGCACATTTCGCACACCGACCTCGTGCAGATCGTGCTCGACGAATCGGGCTACACTGCGATGTGGCAGGCCGACCGCTCACCCGACGCGGCTGGCCGGCTCGAAAACCTCAAGGAGCTGGTCGTTGCGATGGCCGAGTTCGAGAATCTCGGCGGCTTTCTCGAGCATGTCAGCCTGGTGATGGACAATGCCGCCGAGGCCGGCGGTGACATGGTCGATCTGATGACCCTGCACAGCGCCAAGGGGCTCGAATTCGACTCGGTTTTCCTGCCGGGCTGGGAAGAGGGATTGTTCCCGAACCAGCGGGCGATGGAGGAGAACGGGCTCGCCGCGCTCGAAGAGGAGCGCCGGCTAGCTTATGTCGGGCTGACCCGAGCCCGGCACCGCGCCTATGTGTCCTTTGCCGCCAACCGCCGCATTCACGGCCAATGGCAGAATACGATCCGTTCCCGCTTTGTCGACGAGCTGCCGAACGAACATGTCGAGATCGTCGCCGAGCTCGGCCTGCAGCCCGCCGCCTCCTGGGACGCCGGATGGACGAGCGCGATCGAGGTCCCGCCGGCTGCGCCGTGGCGGCCGGTCGCCTCTCCGCGCCGCCCCTTGCTGGCCAATGCGGGCCCGGTGCCGCGGCGCGGCGAGGAATTGCGCCGGGTCGGCGGCTTCGCTATTGGCGGCCGGGTGTTTCACCAGAAATTCGGCTACGGCACGATCACCGCGGTCGAAGACAACAAGCTCGCGATCCATTTCGACGTCGCCGGCGACAAGAAGATTATGGACGCCTTCGTCGAGCACGCGTGAGCCCATGAGTGAATGCCAGAAGCTCGTCAATCCGGGGCGCGGGCGTAGCTCGCGAAACCGGAATCCATGAACACCTGCCCAAGAAAACATGGCACGGGCCTGTGTTCATGGGTTCCGGGCACGGCCCTGTGGGCCGTCCCGGAATGACGACCACCAACTCCGTCCGGCGCCTGTTCGCGCAGGTTCACGGCGCGGATGCGGCGAATGCCGTCATTGCGCTCCTCGACGACAATGCCGACGCCGTATCGGCGTTTGAGACCGCGCCCGAGGAATGGCGGGTCGAGGCCTATCGGCAATCGCCTTCACCGAACCCTGAGCTCGGGGCGCAGGTCGCGCTTGCTGCAGCCGCCGCGGGCGGAACTCTGGCCGAATTCGGCGAGGAAAGCCTGCCGGCTCGCGACTGGCTCGCGGAGAACCAGCTGTCCTTTCCACCCTTGCGGGTCGGCCGATTTTTTATTTACGGCTCGCATCATCATTGCGGTGTGCCTGCCGGAGCGATCGGGATCGTCGTGGATGCGGCAACCGCATTCGGTACCGGCGAGCATCCATCGACGTGCGGCTGTCTCCTGGCTCTCGAGCGCTTGGCACGCCGCCAGGGATTGCGCCGACGGGGATTTCGCCGACTGCTCGATATCGGGACCGGAACGGGGATTCTCTCAATCGCCGCGGCGAAGCTGCTGCACCGCAGGGTGCTGGCCGGCGATATCGATCCGAGGGCGATCAGCGTTGCCCGCCACAACACCGCGCGCAACGGCGTAGGGGGTCTGGTGCAAAGCCGCAACGCACCGGGCTACCGTGATCGGCTCATCCGCAAATCACGCTATGATCTGATCCTGTCCAATATCCTCGCGCGCCCATTGGCGGTCATGGCCGCCGACCTTGCTCGCAGCTTGGCGCCCGATGGACGCGCCGTGTTGTCGGGATTATTGCGGCGGCAGGAGCCGATCGTGCTCGCAGCGCACCGCGGCTGCGGCATCGTGCTCGATCATCGGCTGGTCATCGACGGGTGGTCGACGCTGGTGATGCGCCGCGGGCATGGGTCACACATGACGATGGGGGCCGAAGCCCCCATCTGTGAATTCGGCTTGGCCGAAGGACCGCTCAGGCCTCCTTTGGCCGGGCGAGCTTCTCCGGTTTCGGGAAAGGCACCGGCGCTGAGGATGGGTCGGGCACACGGTACCCCTCGACAAGGCTGGCTACTTGCGATCGGTGAAGCCCGATGTCGGCGAGCGAGTGGTCGTCGAGCGCCATCAGCTCGGCATAGGCTTGCTGCCGGTGCCGCCACTCGGAAAAGCGCCTTCCGGCGGAGACGAGAAGATTGACTACAGTCATGGCTAGAACTCCTGTGCGCCGCTTATGCTGCGCCGCACAAAGATCTGGTGCTGCGCTGCAAAAAGAGCAACGCCGGCCCTGCAATTCAGCCATGCAGAAAAAAGGAACGGTAGATGAACTCGATTGTAACCCCACCCTACCGGGACGAGATGGCGCGATTGCTGAAGGCGGCGGGTTCTGCGTACGAACCCGAAGCCGTCGAGGCGCTGATGGAGGGCGTTTTGGCCGCCCCGGCCGAAATCGGAACCGGCTGGCATGTGCTCGTCGCCGACCCGATGCCGCAACAGCTTGCCGGCTGTCTCGAGGCGCTGCGGGCCGCCAAGGCCGCCGACTACCACGACGGCCTTTCACGCGACGATTTCGCTCGGCACCCGCGATCGGAGCGTCTCGGCCGCCTGCGCAAGGAAGTCGTGTCCCGCGGACTCGATGGGTTCATCGTGCCACGCGCCGACGAGCATCAGGGGGAATATGTACCGCCCCGCGGTCAGCGCCTCGCCTGGCTGACCGGCTTTACCGGGTCGGCCGGTCTCGCGATCGTGTTGCGCGACTGCGCGGCGCTA
Source organism: uncultured Alphaproteobacteria bacterium (assembly GCA_963787425.1). Lineage (GTDB taxonomy): Bacteria > Pseudomonadota > Alphaproteobacteria > ATCC43930 > CGMCC-115725 > AP-15. The sequence goes on along the minus strand of CAWBCV010000009.1, from coordinate 31,791 downwards.
TTTGTCGATGGGCGGTACACATTGCAGGCAGCGGCCCAAATCGATACGGGCTCGTTCGAGATCCATCACTTGGTAGAGGAACCACCGGCGCAATGGCTCGCCACGGCGCTCAAAAAGGGCGAGATTGTTGGCTACGATCCCTGGCTGCACACGCCTCATGAGGTGGAACGGTTTCGCGCCGCCGCAGAAAAAGCCGGTGCCGAGTTCCGCGCTGCAGACGACAACCCGCTCGACAAGGTTTGGCCCGGCCAACCAGCCGCGCCGATCGCACCTGTCGTGCCGCATCCAGAGCAATTCGCCGGCGAGAGCGCAGAGTCGAAGCGCACCCGGCTGGGGGGCGGTTTGCGACAGGAGGGGGTCGCGGCAGTCGTGCTGACTATGCCGGAATCGATCGCCTGGCTGCTCAACATCCGCGGCGGCGACGTGCCGCACACCCCGCTGCCATTGTCATTTGCGATCCTGCGGCAGGACGGCTCCGTCAGCCTCTTCATCGACCGGCGCAAGCTCGTCCCCGGGCTCGAACGCCATCTCGGCAACGCCGTCACCGTGCTGCCGCCCGAGCAACTGGGACCGGCGCTCGACGCGCTTGCGGCCGAAGGCGGCAGGGTGCAGGCCGATCCGGGAACCGCCGCCTCCTGGGTGTTCGACCGGCTCACAAAGGCGGGAGCGAAGATTCATCGCGCCGCCGACCCCTGTCTGCTGCCTAAGGCGCGCAAAAATGCGGCGGAAATCGACGGCACCCGGGCGGCGCATCACCGCGACGGCGCGGCGCTGACGCGTTTCCTCGCCTGGCTCGCGCGCGAGGCGCCGAATGGCCGACTTTCCGAGATCGCAGCCAGCGACCGGCTGGAGGCATTCCGCCGGGAAGGGGAGCACTTCCGCGACCTCAGCTTTCCGACGATTTCGGGCGCCGGCTCGAACGGCGCGATCGTGCACTACCGGGCGATGCCGGAGACCGAGAAGCGCCTCGAACGCGGCACTCTTTATTTGCTCGACTCAGGCGCCCAATATCTGGACGGCACCACCGACGTGACGCGCACAATCGCGGTCGGCGAGCCTTCGGCCGAGATGCGCGACCGGTTCACCCGCGTGCTTAAGGGCCACATCGCGCTCGCCCTGGCCCGCTTTCCGAAGGGCACCACCGGGACACAACTCGACGGTTTCGCGCGCCGCGCGCTGTGGCAGGAGGGATTCGACTACGACCACGGCACCGGGCACGGCGTCGGCAGCTATCTCGGGGTGCACGAGGGCCCGCAACGCATCTCCAAGGCCGCGAACACGCAGCCTCTGCTGCCCGGCATGATCGTCTCGAACGAGCCCGGTTATTACAAGACCGGCGCCTACGGCATTCGCATCGAAAATCTCGTGCTGGTGCAGCCGGCCGACGGCTCGGCCGAGCGCGAGATGCTCGGCTTCGAAACGCTCACCCTCGCCCCGATCGACCGCAACCTGATCGAGCCGTCGCTGCTCGACGAAGACGAGATCGCCTGGGTGAACGCGTATCATGCGAGGGTCCGAGACACGTTAACCCCATTGGTCGACCGTGACACCGCGCGCTGGCTCGCCGAAGCGACCCAACCGATCGCAGAATGACCGAGCCGCAAGGCAGTGAGTTGTTTCCGACGCCCGACGCGGTCGAGGCCGAACGCCACCGGGATTTGACGACCGGCCTGTTGCCGTCCCAGCTGTTGCGCGAGGCAGTGGTGCAAGGCCGGGAGATCCTGTCGCCACAGCCGATCGGTGACGATCAGATCCAACCGGCAAGCATCGATCTCCGGCTCGGCGAGGTCGCCCACCGGGTGCGGGCGAGCTTTCTGCCCGGCGCGCAGGCGAGCGTGCGCGACAAGCTCGAGTTCCTCTCGATGCACCGCATTGATCTGACACAGGGCGCGGTGCTCGAGAAGGACTGCGTTTATATCGTCCCGTTGCTCGAATATGTGTCGCTCAGAAAACGCACCTCGGCGGCCGCCAACCCGAAGAGCTCCACCGGCCGGCTCGATGTGTTTGTCCGGATCATCACCGACTGCGGCACCGAATTCGACCGCGTCCGCGAGGGCTACAAGGGTCCGCTTTTTGCCGAGATGTCGCCGCGCGCCTTCCGCATCCTGGTGCGCACCGGTTCTCGCCTGGTGCAATTGCGAATCCGGCGCGGCTCGCCCGGCTTCAGCGATATGGCGCTGCGCCGGCTGCACGAGGAAGTCGGGCTCGTCGAGGGTGCCTCCGGGCCCAAGACAATCCGCAACGGGCTCGCCTTTACCGTCGATGTTGCCGGCGACAAGGCGACCGGGATCGTCGGGTAGAAGGGCGCGGCGGCATACCGACGTGATCGATATCGACCGCAGCTTGCATTACGACCCGCGCGATTTCTGGGAGCCGGTCTACGCGCGTCGGGGTGAGGGGATCGTGCTCGATCCCAACGACTTTTATATCCTGGCGTCATGCGAGGCCGTCGTCGTGCCGCCCGACCACGCCGCTGAGATGTTGCCCTACGACACCTTCGTCGGCGAATTCCGGGTGCATTACGCCGGCTTCTTCGATCCCGGCTTCGGCGCCCCCGAGAGCGGGGGAGCCGGCAGCCGCGCCGTCCTCGAAGTGCGTTCGCACGAAGTGCCGTTCCTGATTGAGGACGGCCAGATCATCGGCCGCCTCGTCTACGAGCGGCTGATCGCCAGACCAGACAAGCTTTACGGCACCCCGATCGGCTCCTTCTACCAGCGCCAAGGCCTGGCGCTCTCAAAGCATTTCAAGCCATTCGTGCCACGCTGAACGCCACCCTGGGGTCATTCCGGGATGCCCGCAAGGGCAGGCCCGGAATCAATGAACACCGGCCTGCCTTAGCTTCGCCGGGCCCGTGTCCATGGCTTCCGGGCTCACGGCCTGCAGCCGCGCCCCGGAATGACCTTTTCACGGCACGGCCCACACGATCTGATTGCTTTGGGTGGTTAACCCCGCTTGCCAGCGACGAACGGCCGGCACATCCTGACGCCAATGCGAGGGCCAAATAGGGGCAAGCGGTTGCAATGACCCCACTCAGGGAGAGGTGCGTGGCTCGGCGGCTTTTCGTCGCCGCTGTACTGGTATCGCTGCTTTCTATTTCCGCAAGGGCGCAGCAATCGGAGCCCGGAACGCTTTCGGACGCGATCCGCTTCCTCGGGCACGAGAAATCCGCCGCCGAGCAATACGGTGTGATCCTGATCACAGTCGCCAAGGACAACCCCGGTCTATACGTCCGTGGGATCAAGCTCTATGCGGACGCCAAGGCGGAGTTCGACGGGTTGATTGCCGAGCTGCGGTTCGATCTCCAGAGCGGGGAGGACCCGGCGAGATCGGCGAAATTCAACGAAGTGCTGAAGGAAGCGGCGGAAAAGCGCATCGCGTTTACCTCCTTTGTATCCGCCGAAGTTGATAAATTGCCGGGCGCCCGACCGGGCCTGCCGGACGTGGTCCAAGCGGTGCCAGAGCTAGTCAAGGCGATCACAGACGCGGGATCTCAATCTGGAACGCCTTCCGCCAGGCCCGCAAGGAACACCGCGATGCGATAATGAGCGAGCTGCAGCACCTGGAATGGCGGTCCTTTGCGGAGCTGGCGAAGCCGTGATGCGGCGCGATTGAGAGGAGGGGCGATGACGGGGAGGGAGCTTTCCAGGAAGCTAGTTTTCATCCCGATCCAGTGGCGACGAATGCTGAGGGGCTTGGCGGTGCTCGCCGCGATGCTTTGTGCCGGCGCCGAGGGACAGGCTCAGGATGCGGCCCCCGAACTCCCGACCCAGCCGATCCTGCATATCGAGACGGGAAAGCACGGCGCCCTCATCCGCCAAATCGATACGGACGCGGCGAACCGCTTTGCGGTGACGGCGTCAGACGACAAAACTGTGCGCGTATGGTCGCTGCCGAATGCGCGTCCGTTGCGGGTGCTGCGGTTACCTATAGACCAGGGGGATATCGGCAAAGCCTACGCTGTGGCGATATCCCCGGACGGCACAACCGTCGCAGTCGGCGGTTGGACTGCCTCGGCGGGACCCGAGAATATCTTTCTGTTCGATAGAGCCTCTGGTGAGTTGACGCAGCGCCTGACGGAACTACCGAGCTCTGTGGCTCACTTGGCCTATTCGCCCGATGGTCGGCACCTAGCCGCATCATTGGGGGGGAGCATTGGTATTCGCGTTTTCGACGCCAGCAATGGTTGCAAACCGCTGCCCAGCGACACGGAATACGGCGATTTAAGTTATTCGGCGGCTTTCGATCGCTCGGGACGCCTGATCACGACATCTTTGGACGGGTCTGTCCGGCGATACGCCGCCGACCATTATGACAAGCCGATCGCTCACTTCGAAACGCGGAGACACCGCTCTTATTCAGCGGCCTTCTCCCCAGACGGTGCCCGGGCCGCCGTCGGTCACGACGATACTAACGATGTTGTGGTCCTGTCGGGCACCGACCTGAAACTTCTTTTCAAAGCCAACACGGCCGACGTGCCGAACGTCGGTCTCAACGCGGTAGGTTGGTCGGAGGACAGCCAATACTTGTTCGCGGGCGGCCATTGCCAGGTCAACAATGTGTGGCAGGTGCGCCGGTGGAGCGATGGCGGGCGCGGCGCTTTCGTCGATATCCCCACCGCCATGCAAGACATCAGGCAGATCCTGAGGCTGAAAGACGGCCCGATGTTGGCCATGACGAGTTCTAGCTTTGGCGTGATCCAAACCGACGCGAAACCAACCCAGCTACAAGGTTTTGGAGCTCTCGTTCTAGTCGGCGGCCGCCGGCCGTTGCAGATCTCGGAGGGTGGCGACACGGTCCAGTTCGATTCATGGAGCCCCTTCACACTTATAGATTTGTCCTAAGCCGCCGCCAGATCGATGTCGATCCCCAAACCGACGCTTCGTTTGTCGCTCCGGCTACGCAAGCCCCGGGTCTTTCTGTCACAAACTGGCAGGATTCGACGGCACCGGCGGTGAACGGAACGCCGCTCAAACTGTACCCCTACGAGCGATCGCAAAGCCTGGCCGTCGTTCCCAGAAGTGAACATTTCGTTCTCGGCGCCGACTGGCGGATGCGGTCGTTCGATGCTAACGGGCGTGAGGTCTGGCCACCCCGACCCGTTCCGGGCACAGCGTGGCAGGTCAACGTCACCGCAGACGGTCGGCTGATCGTCGCTGCGTTCGATGATGGCACGATCCGATGGCTCAGGATGTCCGACGGCCAGGAGGTGCTGGCGCTGTTCATCCATCCGGACGGCCAGCGGTGGATTCTCTGGACCCCTCAGGGTTACTACGATGACGCGACCGGCGCCGACGAGTTGATCGGCTGGCATGTCAACCACGGGTACGACGGGGCGCCCGACTTCTACCCCGTCTCCCAGTTCCGCGAACGCTTCTAGCGGCCCGACGTGATCCAGCGCGTGCTGCAGACGTCCAATTTGGATGTCGCCGAGGCTGTCCGGGAAGCGGACCAGGCGGCGGGCCGGGTAATCGCGAAGGCCGCTCCCGTCAGTTCGCTGCTGACCCCGGTGATCCAGATCGACGACCCGAAGGATCCTGCGCGTGAACACCGCACGGGTTTGCAGCTCGGCTATTCGGTGCGGCTGCCCTCAGCTAACGACAAATTGCGCGTAGAGGCTCAAATTGATGGGGTAAGATAGCGGCGGAAGACCACCGGCTCGCGGACAAGAGCGAGGCGCGCGCGGGAATCCTGTACATCAAGATCCCGCGTCGTGATTCTAAAGTTTCGGTGATCGCCTATAACGACAATGGCGCGAGCGTGCCCGCTTCAGTGCATGTGCAGTGGACAGGCGCCGGCACCGAGCCCAAGCTGACGCTCTATGTACTCGCCATCGGCGTCAGCAACTACAAGGACGCGCGCCAGAACCTTCATTTCGCAGCCAAGGACGCAAATGATTTCGTCGCGCTGGCCAAGGCGCAGGCTGGTGGGCTCTACGAAAAAGTCATTTTGCCGCCCGGCCATGAGAGCTTGCGGGACGCTGATGCCTCGAGGGATGCGATCCTCGATGGGCTTGACTGGATCATCCACGCCGTTACCGACACCAACGATGTCGCCATGGTGTTCCTCGCCGGTCACGGGATGAAGACACCAGATCAGCACTACCGTTTTTTGCCTTATGATTATGACGACAATCGGAAGGAACGCACCACGATCTCCGATTCTGAGCTCAAGGACTATCTGACAAAGATCGGCGGCAAGAAAATCTTCTTCTTCGATACTTGCTATGCCGGCGCGGTGATGGGCACCAGGGCAACAGACGTCCAGCCGGACGTGGACAAGTCGCCAATGAGCTGAGGGCGGCTGAGAACGGCATTGTCGTCTTCACCTCGTCCACCGGCGACGACTGTCACAGGAAAAGGAGGAATGGAACAACGGCGCTTTCACCAAAGCCTTGGTGGAGGGGTTGCGTGGCGCCGCAGCGCGCCCGCAAGTTCCGGTGATCATGATCTCGGATTTGCAGGGCTACGTCTCCAGGCGAGTGAAGGAACTGACGAGCGGGAATCAGAGGCCGATGATGGCGATGCCGAAGACGGTCGAGGATTTTCCCATCGCCCAGCGGCAGGTGAATTGAGGGCCCGAGGCAGACACCCCGGTCATCACGGGGACCCGAGCACGCGACCGGAAGCCAACGTGCTTCTTATTGTTACCAAGGTATTTGTGAAATTGACAAAATGCTAGCCTTATGGTATGCTACCATTAAGATATCACGACGAAACTGCTGAGACCCTTTTGCGAGCGATCATGTCGGCTTCGGTATTCTTTCCATTCTCAACACAAAACAGCAGCAAACAGTTGTGTAATCGAGTCGGCTTTGCTGTTTTTTCCGTTCGCTGGAGCGTCGGTGGCCCAGGATTTCCGCGGAAACTAGATCTCGATCGCTGATAATTCGCTGCAAAAAACAGCAAAAACAGCCAGCCGTTAACACTAGACGGAGCTTCCGTCTTTGTGAACACGCAAGTCTCTGATTTAGCGTAAGAATTATCCGCTATTGAGGGTGCCTACTGGGTACGGGAGAGGCCGAGGAGGTCGCGGGCCTTTTGTTGAATGGGGGTTGGCCGGGCGATCAAGGTGAAGGGTTGCTCGGGGGCGATGGCGGTCACCAGGGTGTTTCGGGTGAGGGTCGCGAGATCGTCGAGAAGGGTTCGGAAGCTGTGGACTGGAAGGCCGTCCTCGGTTCGGCCGGTGGTTTGTTTGGTGACCGCGGCGGGGGAGCGCTCGGCTTTGGCGACGACGCTGGAGCGTTGCGCTTCGGCCGCCTCCTTGTCGGTGTCGTCGTAGAGCATCGGCGCCAGGCGCTGGCGCATATGCCATTCCAGGTAGTAGGCGAGCATGCAGACAAACACGTGGGCCCGCACGCGATCGGCCAGCCAGTGATAGACCGGCCTGATCTGGAGATCGACGGTCTTGATGCAGCGGAAGGCGCGCTCCACCAGGCTCAGGGATTTGTAGCTACGCACCGTGGCGGTGTCGTCGAGAGCGGAGGCGGGCAGGCTTGTACGCACGACGTAGAGGCCGTCGAGCGCCGCCTCTACCGTGATTTCGTCGGTCCTGCGGGCGAAGCTGAAGCGGGTGTCGGTAATGTCGAGGGTGAAGTGCTTGGCCATCTTGTGCTTGTCGAGCACGGCGCCGATCGCGAGGCCGATTTCAGCTTTGCCGCGCAGCGGCTGGCGCTTGCGGGCCACGGCGGTGGCAATGCGGGCGAGGTCGCGCCCCGTTCTCGTCGACCACCCCGAGACCGAGCTGCTCGCCAAGGCTGGAAGTCGCGGTGTCCGGCGACAGCGCCCGGGCGGCGGCAAGCTTGGACCCGGGATCGAGGATGCGGCTGACCACCAGGGCCAGGATGAGGTCGCGGCAGCGGTTGCCCCCGGCCTGCGCCGGGGCAGGCTTTTGGCCGAGCAGCCGATCGAGGCCGATCTTGCGCGCGGTGCTGAGGGCCGCGTCGACATGACCATGCGGCAACGAGCGCAGGATGGTAATGGCATCCTGGTCCTTGGGAATGACGGTGCCGCCTTTGAGCAGTGCCTTGAAGCCGGCGATCCGCTCGTGCGGCCAGTCGGAAAGGTTCAACAGGGTGCGCTTCTTGACCTTGCCCGCCTCGCGGTAGCTCTCGCGCAACAGGATGGCCGGGGGTGAGCCGCGGTTGGGAACCGCTTCGATGTACATGGGAGCACCCTATTGAGGAGGTTTCATCCTCGGCGCAGAGTGCTATCAATCCGCTACGGCGTTGAAGTCAGTTACCGAGTATGTAAGGCGCAATGTCCACATATCGCTCACCGGCGGCCCGAAGTTGCCTTCCCCGTCGGAGACCTTAATATCGATCATTAGCGTGACTCCACAAAGCGACTTCTACCACTTTGCAGATGACGTCGATATCGGCCCGTTGTTCCAGACCCAGAGGAAGCGGCGCGGCAGGCGGTCGAGAACGCAGTCTCTCAATGTAGCCCAACCCTTTCAGTCGGGCGCAGCCTGGATCGGCCTGAGGGCATTCAACGCGTCTTCGGTATATCCAATAACACCGTTCCAATAATCAATCAGCACTTGTTCATTGATGTCGATCCATTGCCGCAGAAGAGCCAAATCGCGCGGATCGAGTCTGCCTCTTATTACCCGGACTGAGGGGCGGAGAGCGACCGTTACCATCTCGGAAGCTCGAACCCTTGGAGTGTGGGCGACTTTGACTCGGACATCGTGCCGCGCTCCGCCTCTTTGCGAAATGAACACGACAAACGGGAGCCCGGTGCGCTCGGGCCGCAAATTAGCCATTTCGTAGGTGGCCTGGCCTTCAAGCTTGGCTTCGGGTTCTGAACCTTCTTCAATGCGGGGCGCAGGGACTTGTTTGGCACGCATTTACAAAGCTCCCAGACAGCAAGAACATCACTTATCGGCCAGCGCAGCCTCTGCCACGGCCGCCGGCGCCATCTGCCGATCCGTCGCCTCCTTGGAAGAAGAGCGCAGCAGCAATGCGACCAGCGCGGTCCAGCCGGTCTGGTGCGAGGCGCCGAGACCACGGCCGGTATCGCCGTGAAAGAATTCGTAGAACAGCACATTGTCGCGGAAATGCGGGTCCTTCTGCTCAATTGGCGAGTCGCCGAAGACCGGTCGTTTTCCATCCGGTCCGCGCAAAAAAATGCGGCTCAGCCGGCGCGACAGCTCGGCCGCGACTTGGCCCAGATGCAGCATCGTGCCGGAGCCGACCGGGCATTCGATCCTGAAGTCGTCGCCGTAATAGCTGTGGAACCTGTAGAGCGACTCGATGAGAAGAAAATTCACCGGCATCCAGATCGGACCACGCCAGTTCGAATTGCCGCCGAACACCTCCGTAGCCGAGTCTCCCGGGACATAGCTTATGCTGAACCGCTGGCCGGCACGTTCGAATACATAGGGATGTTCTTCATAAAATTTGGACATCGAACGAACACCGAAGTCGGATAGGAACGCCGTCTCGTCGAGCATCCGGTTGAGCAAGCGTTTCATGCGGTGACCACGCAACAGCGACAGCAGGTGCCGCTCGCCGGTACTTGCGTCATGCCAGCGCGATACCAGCCGCGCGAGGTGCGGCCGGTGCTCGAGAAACCAATGCGTCCGGGCGCTGAACCGCGGCAGTCGAGTGAAGACCGAGGCATCGAGCACCTCGACGGCAAAGAGCGGTATCAGCCCGACCAGCGAGCGCACTCGCAATGGGATCCGCTCGCCATCCGGCAGGTGCAGAACATCGTAATAGAATTCGTCCTCATCATCCCATAATCCGATCCCGTTACCGCCGATATTGGTCATGGCCTCGGCAATGTAGAGAAAGTGCTCGAAAAATTTGGAAGCGATGTCTTCGTAGACATGATCGGTGAGCGCCAGCTCGAGCGCAATGCGCATCAGGTTCAGCGTGTACATCGCCATCCAGGCGGTGCCGTCCGCCTGGTTCATGTATCCGCCGTTCGGCAGCTTTGTGTTCCGGTCGAATATTCCGATATTGTCGAGCCCCAGAAACCCGCCTTGGAAGATGTTCCTGCCCTCGACATCCTTGCGGTTCACCCACCAGGTGAAATTGAGCATGAGCTTGTGAAAGACGCGTTCGAGAAAATCCCAATCGCCTTCGCCCCCGTGCTGCTCGCGGTCGATTTCGTAGACGCGCCATGCCGCCCATGCATGCACCGGCGGATTGACGTCGCCGAAGGCCCATTCATAAGCGGGCAATTGGCCATTGGGGTGCATATACCAGTCGCGCGTCAGCAGCAGCAGCTGGTTCTTGGCAAAGCCGGGATCGATCAGTGCCAGGGTGACCGCATGAAAGGCAAGGTCCCATGCGGCGTACCATGGGTATTCCCATTTGTCGGGCATTGCAACGATGTCGGCGTTATTCAGATGTGGCCAGTCGGAATTGCGTCCGTGCCGCCGCGCTGGGGACGGTGGAGGTTGCAGTGGATCGCCGTTCAGCCATTCAGGAATATCGAAGTAATAGAATTGCTTTGACCACAGCATGCCGGCGAGCGCTTGGCGCTGTACGAGGCGCGCATCAGGGTCGGCGATGTCCTGCTGCAATTCAGCGTAGAATTCGTCGGCTTCGGCTCGGCGCTGATCGAATTCGCGGTCAAAATCGTCGAGACCAGAGGCATGCCCGGCGGGGGTCAGTCGCGCACGCAACCGGCCGCTTTCTCCGGGCGCCAGGCTAAGCCGATGATGCGCCGCGACTTTGGTGCCCCGAGGATCCGGGTTCACCGCTGCGGTATCGCCGTTCACGATATAATCGTTGATGCCGTCCTTGAAGTGGTGGCCCGGTGCGTCGATCCCGTGCAGACGCCTTATATTCGTCTCGTTCTGACAGAATAGAAATTCCGGACGGCCATCACAATGAAACCGCAGCGGCGGCATCCGCGGGATATCGATCGAGATCGAATGATCCTCGCGCGCAACAAGCTGGGGCCGCATCGAATTGGGTTTCCAAGACCAGGTATTGCGAGCCCAGAGCTGCGGCAATACATGCAACATTGCCGCTTCGGCCGCCCGATTGTGGATCGTCAGCTGAATCAGGATGTCGTCGACATCCGCCTTTGCGTATTCGATCTCGACATCGAAATAGCGATTATCGGCAAAGACGCCGGTGTCGATCAGCTCGAACTCAGGTTCAGTCCGGCCGCGCCGTCGGTTTTCTTCGACCAGTTGAGTATAGGGGAAAGCGGCTTGCGGATACTTGTACAGCATCCGCATGTAAGAATGGGTAGGCGTGCCGTCGAGGTAGTAATAGAGCTCCTTGACATCCTCGCCATGGTTGCCTTCGGAATTCGTAAGCCCGAACAGGCGTTCCTTCAGGATCGGGTCGCGGCCGTTCCACAATGCCAAGCCGAGGCAGAGCAGCAGCTGGTCGTCGCCAAAGCCGCCGATCCCGTCCTCGCCCCAGCGATAGGCGCGGCTGCGTGCCTGATCGTGCGAAAAATATTCCCAGGCCGTGCCGTGCTCGCTGTAATCCTCGCGCACCGTTCCCCATTGACGTTCGCTGAGATACGGTCCCCAGCGCCGCCAATGTTTGCCGTGCCTGATTTCCTCGAGCCGCAGCGCCTCGGCGCTGCGAAATGTTCTGCGCAAACCTTCTGCCATCGGCTCAGCTCCCTTTCGAGCGGAGCCTCAGGCTAATATCTCTGCTGTCCGATCACCAAAGGTGTTTAGGGGGCATGCATGGCAAAAGCGAACATCCGAGTAGCCACCTACGATGCCATCGTCATCGGCACCGGGCAGGCCGGACCGCCCCTGGCGCGACGCCTGGCGGCAGCGGGCATGAGCGTTGCGGTCATTGAACGCGCGGCGTTCGGCGGCACCTGCGTCAACACAGGATGCATTCCCACCAAGACGTTGGTCGCTAGCGCCTATGCGGCACATATGGTGCGCCGAGCCGGCGAGTTCGGCATCGGCCTCCAAGGTTCGGTGAATGTCGACATGCCACGGGTAAAGGCCAGAAAGGACCGGATTTCCGAACAGTCGCGCATGGGGGTTGAACAAAGCCTCAGGAGCTTGGCGAATTGCACGGTCTATCAGGGCCATGGCTGCTTCGTCGCGCCGCACGAGGTTCAGGTCGGTGACGCAGTCCTCGCCGCCGAACAGATTTTCATCAATGTCGGCGGCCGGGCGGTGGTGCCAACCTGGCCCGGGCTTGATCGGGTGCCCTATCTGACGAACAGTTCGATCATGGCGATAGATTTTGTGCCGCGCCATCTGGTGATCGTCGGCGGCAGCTATGTCGGGTTGGAGTTCGCGCAGATGTACCGGCGGTTCGGCAGTGAGGTCACGGTCGTGGAAATGGCGCCACGCCTAGTGCACCGCGAAGACCCCGACGTTTCTGCCGCGATCGCCGAAATTCTCGAAAGCGAAGGCATAGGCCTGCGCGTCAGCGCGGAATGCATCCGGGTCGCGCGGAGGGGCGACGATGTCCTGATAGGCGTTGATTGCACAGACGGACCTCCCGAAATTCGCGGGTCGCACCTGCTGCTCGCGGTCGGCCGTCGGCCGAACACCGACGATCTGGGGCTCGACGCGGCCGGTATCCCCCGCGACGAGCGAGGCTACATTCTCGTCGGCGATCAGCTGCGGACCAACGTAGAAGGGGTGTGGGCACTGGGCGACTGCAACGGCAAAGGCGCTTTCACCCACACCGCTTATAATGATTTCGAGATCGTCGCGGCAAACCTCCTCGACGGCGGCTCGCGCCGGGTCAGCGACCGCATTACCGCCTACGCGCTCTATATCGATCCGCCGCTCGGCCGAGCGGGAATGACCGAGGCCGAGGTGAAGAGCAGCGGCAAGCCCGCCCTGATCGCGACGCGCCCGATGACCCGCGTCGGCCGTGCCGTCGAAAAGGGCGAAACGGCCGGGTTTATGAAGATCTTGGCCGATGCGCAGAGCAAGCAAATCCTCGGCGCCTCCCTACTGGGGACCGGGTGCGACGAGGTCGTTCACGGTATCCTCGACCTGATGTACGCCAAAGCGCCCTACACTTTGTTGCAGCGGACAATGCCGATCCATCCGACGGTGTCGGAGCTACTTCCGACACTGCTCGGCGATCTGCACCCGCTATAACGGTCATCGACGATGGCCCGTCGAGCCCACCGTGTCACGTCACCGCAGCGAAGAATGCCCGGCCGATAATGTGTGGCGTTCTCCATCGCGCAATGATGATCGCGTCGAGGCCAAGACTGCGACCGTAGCGATGGACTGCGAAGATCAGTTGTAACAGGAGAAGGAAGAAGTAGGTCCACGGCCATTCGCCCTCGGCGTTGTAGAGACCGAGCCACAGATTGAGAATTTGCAATGCACCGATAATGCCCCAGAAGCGAACAAAGATCCCGAGGATCAGCGATACCGCCGTCAGCACTTCGAGCGAGTAGACGATCGGTGCGAATAGGTAGAAATGCGGCAGCACTATGTTGTTAACAAAATCCGCTTGCAGCGGGATCGCGGCGGACTTGCCCATGAGCCCCATCCAATAGGCAAGACCGGTCTCGCCAAATGGCTGGTCCGGGGTGAGGGTGTAATAGGGCGGCAGCTTCCACAATGTCTGTTGCCACCACAAGCAGCCGATCAGAAAGCGGAACACCCAGTTGCAGAGGTGGACGCCGCGGCGCTGGCCCGGAATCGTGACCAAGGCGTAGACCGCGATCGCGACGCTGCCGAGCATGAGCAGCCAAAAGACGCCCGTCGTCCAGGCCGGTTGGAGCAGGAAATCGATGACGTCGGAGACTGGGTTGTGCTTCATCGCTCACCTCCCGTTTCCTCGGCATGGCCGGCCGCTCTGGCTTGCGCCGGCATCCGTTTTGCGGATTCGAGGCGCCACCACGCCTCGAGGACGCAGGCCACCGACCAGGCCTGCGCCGGCGTACCGCCGGCCCGATGCGGTGGCGCCGCATCGAAGATCTCGCTGACCGTGCCGAGCCCGGCGTCGAAGAGATGATCGCGCATCGCCGCGAGGCGCGCCAGCGCCAGCTCGGCATCGCCGTAAACACGGTATTCCGCCAATGCGTAGTGACCGAGGAGCCAAGCCCACACCGTGCCCTGATGATAGGCGCCGTCGCGGTGCCGCGGATCGCCGGTGTAGTGCGGCTTGTAGTCAGGTTCGCCGGCCGCGAGCGAACGCAGCCCATAGGAGGTCAGCAACTGGTCGCCGCACAGCGCGACGACGCGTCTCTGCTGATCGGGCGCTAGCGGCGAGTGCGGCAGGCTGACCGCCAGGATCTGGTTCGGCCGGATCGAGCCGTCATTGCCGGCGGGGCCGTCGATTACGTCGCAGAGCCCGCCGGTCCGCTCGTCGGCGAAACGAGCAAAGCTGACACGGGCCTGTCCGGCAAGTTTGCTGTAAGGATCTGCAGGCTGGCCGAGCATCTCGGCAAAGCCGGCCATCGTGCACAGCGCGTTGTACCAGAGTGCGTTGATCTCGACCGGCTTGCCGATGCGCGGGGTCACCACCCAGCCGCCGACCTTGGCGTCCATCCAGGTGAGCTGCACTCCGGATTCGCCGGCCCTGAGCAGCCCGTCACTGTGGTCGACGCGGATCCCGTAGCGTGTGCCCTTGAGATGCCAGTCGACGATTTCGGCGAGGACCGGAAAAGCCCGGGCAAGGTTTTCGCGGTCGCCGCTCGCCTCGATATAGGCGCGCCAAGCCTCGAAGAACCACAGGGTCGCGTCGGCGGTGTTGTAGTCGGGCTTGTCGCCAGCGCCGGGAAAGACATTGGGCAACAAGCCGCGGTCGACGAAATGCACGAACGTCAGCAGGATGCCGCGCGCCCATTCCTGCCGACCGGTGGCGAGCGTCAGGCCCGGCAAACAGATCATCGTGTCGCGCCCCCAGTCGCCGAACCAGGGATAACCGGCGATCACCGATCTGCCGTCAGGTTGGCCAGTCAGCGGCCGGCTGAAGAGAAAGCTGTCGGCGGCGAGCAGCAGTTGCGCGATCCAGTCGGGCGGCGCCGCCATTTCGGGGACATGCCGGGCTGCCTGGTCGAGCACGCCTTGCTGCCAATTTCGCCGGCGTTCCAGCGCGGCTTCCAAATCGGGAGACGAATCACCCTCCAGACCGCCGACAACGCCGACCCATTGACCGGGAACCAAATCGAGCCGAGCTTCCCCCACCTGCAAATGGTTGTCCCGGTCGGAGAGACCGCGCTCGCGCTCGACCGGCAGATCGAAATTTTCGATCCACTGCCGAGCCGGCGTAATAAGGCCGCCACAGCTGCGCAAGGTCAGTGCGAATCCTGGCCGGCATACCCGCAGGCCAGCTTCCTCGGCCTCCATCACCGGGGCGAACTCTCCGGCCGTCGTCTGGCCGTGGTGGTCGCGGTCATTGACCATGAGCCGAACGCGCAGCGACAGATTCTGCAGACCTTGGTCGGGACCGGGCAAGAGCCGCCAGGCGACATAGGTTGTATCGGCACCCGGTTCGAGCCAGATCCGAGCCTCGACGCGAATGAGCCCCATGGCGAAAAGCCAGACCGGGATGCCGCCATCGAGACGAAAGGTCTCGATATGCATGTGACCGGCCGGGCTGATCGTCCCGCCGCTCCACCGGTTGGTGAACAGTGGCCAGCTCCGCTCGCCATCGACGAGCTCCGCATCGGCCTTGACCCAGAGCAGCCGGCGCCCCAGCGGCGGGTCCACCGGCGCGACCAGCAGTCCATGATACCGCCGCGTCAGGCTGAGAGCGATCGTGCCGGCGGCATAGCCGCCGCGCCCGTTGGCGAGCCACCATTCGCGGCGCTCGGCCTGATGGAAGTCGCCGCAGATCGCTCGGCCGAAGCGCACCATGTTCGTCATCGTGACCCGCCTCTCTCGGGACGACCGGTCGTATTGTTGCCAACCACCCCGGCGAAGACCGCAACGGCGAGCACGCCGCAGACGATCGTAACCAAGGCCAGGCGCAAGCCGACGAGCTCGGCGGTCATTCCGATAAGCGGCGGGCCGGCGAGCAATCCGAGATAGCCGGTAGTTGCAACCGCGGCTATGCCGACACCCGGCGTTGTATCCCGGGCCCCGGCCGCAGCGCCAAACAGGATCGGGATCATGTTGGCGAGCCCAAGGCCGAAAAGGGTGAAGCCGAGCACCGAGGGGACCAGCCCAGGCATAGTCAGCGCCGTCGTCATGCCGATAGCGGCCGCGAGCCCTCCGACGCGCAGCAAGATCGCTGCACCCCAACGCCGCCGCACCCAGTCGCCGGCGAACCGGCCGGCCGCCATCGCCAGAGAAAAGCCGGCAAAACCCGTTGCGGCGCCATCCATGCCGGCGCGCCGGTACTCGCGCAGAAAGACTGCGGCCCAGTCGCCCATCGCACCCTCGGCCATGAGCGCCAAGAACGCCAAAGCCCCGAGGCCGAGCAGCGCGCGAGAGGGCCACGCCAACACCGCGCCCCGATACGTACCGCGAGCCTCGCCATGCAGCAGATATCGAGATATCGCGAGCAGCAATGGCATCAGAACAACCGTTAGGCCGAGCGTCTGAACCGGAGCGGGGATGCCGACCGAGGCGGCGGCCGCGGCGAGGCTGGCGCCGGCGAGGCCGCCCGTGCTGTAGAGCCCGTGCAGGGAGGAGAGGATCGGGCGGCGATAGTGATCCTCGATCAGCACCGCCTGGGCATTCATCGACACGTCCAGCATGCCGTTGGCGGCCCCGAAGAGCAGCAAGGACAGTATAAGCGTTATGAGGTCCGGCGCCACCACCGGCGCCGGCAGCAGCAGACACAGCGCCAGCCCGGCCGTCCGGGTCGTCAAATCGCTCCCGAACCGCCCGGCGGACCAGCCGGCCAACGGCAGCACCAGAACCGAACCGGCCGCCATCGAAAAGAGCGCAATGCCAAGCAGAAAATCGTTCAGCCCGAGCCGCTCCTTGACCTGGGGAATATGGGGCAGCCAACTCGCCACGACGAAGCCGTTTGCGCAGAACACGAGAGACGCCGACATTCGGGCGTGCCGCAGCCCGGCAGCCGAGGCTGCTTCGCAGGACAAGGTCTTGGCCGGCCGACGGGACCAGGGGACGGAAACCGGCCGCATTATCGTCTCGCACTGCCGAATCAGCGCGATGCGGCGAAGAACAGTATCGCGGCGGCCGTTTGAGCGATCAGGATTCCTTCGGGGTAGGGCTTCCGCCGTTGATCTTCATGCAGGTACCCGCCGGCACGTAGATCCAGGAATTGCTTGCGGCGGCTGTCTTGAACTCGCCGGCGCAGGAGTGGGTCGCAGTCTGGCAGTCGTTCTGGCCTGCAGCGGCAACCCCGAAGCATTTCTCCGCCTTGTAAGGCGGAGCCGGCGCTGGTCCCGCATCCGCCGGCATCGGCAGAGACGCCGCGGCGGCGACCGCGGCGGCGATGAGCACAGAAGGCTTCATACGGATCTCCATTGCGAGCGGGCCTCCGTTCTGTAGCGCGCTACCGGGGTCGGCAAATCACTTTTCGGCGAGGACCGACACCGCAGTCCAATCCTCCGGGGGCGGAGACGCAAGATAGTTTCGACAGCGTTCGATGAATATCTGCGAAGGGAGATCATCGCCGCGAATGGCAATCGCGCTCTCGAACAGCTCGGCCGCGCCCGACCAATCGCGCCGCGCGTAGGTGTCGAGGCCGGCCTCGAATGCTATAACCCATTCCGGCGTCTCCAAAGCGCCGTGGTCGGCCATGCCGAGCAGTTCGTAGACGGCAAGCCCTTGCGTGCGGCCATAGACGGCGACCCAATCGAGCCGCCGGACCAGGATGGCGTCACCCGCGGCTGTGCGCGTGTCCTCGCCGATCAGGATTTCGGTTCCGTAGCGTTTGTTGACCCCTTCGAGGCGGCTCGCAACGTTGACGGCATCGCCGATCACCGTGTAGCTCAGCCGCTCATTGGAGCCGATATTGCCGACCAGCATTCGCCCGGTATTGATGCCGACCCGCATGCGCAGCGGCACTCCTCTGTCACCGCCTGGCTCGGCGCAGCGCTGACCCAGGCGGCGTTTGAATTCGAGCGCCGCGGCACAAGCATCGACTGCATGCCGATCGTTCGGCGTCGGCGCGCCCCAAAACGCCATCACCGCGTCGCCGATGAACTTGTCGATTGTTCCGTCGCGCGTTGAAATTGCCACCGAGGCGAGTTCGAGATAGTCGCTCAACACCGGCACGATCGCGTCACCGAGCCGCTCGGAGAGTCCGGTAAAGCCGACAATATCGGTAAAGAGGACGGTCAGGACCTGCTGGCGGCCGCCTGGGCGAGCCTCGACGCCACGCGCCACCAAGGTGCGAACGAGCGCCGTTGGTATGTATTTCTGAAACGATGCGAGGCCCCGGCTCATCTGGGTCAGCGCAGCCGAAAGATTGTTGAGCTCGCGCAGCGGCGAGCTCATCCGCGTAATCGCGTCGAGCTCGAAACTCTCGATGTGCTTCAATTGCCCGACAATGCGAAGCAGTGGGGCGCCGATCAGCCGGTTGGCCGACAAGATCGCCAGCGCCGCGATTACGAGCGTGAGCAACCCGAGAACCGCGAGCAGGAGCTTTGCGTTGCGCTCGATCGTCGCCAGAAAATCACCGGCCGGGATGACCGTAGCGACGACCCAATCGTCGAAACCCAACGGTGCAAAAGTGAGAAAGTAGTCGCGGCCGTCCTCGGAGGAGGTCAATCTGACCTGTCGCGTATCAGAGAGGGCAGGCAGATTCACACTGCCGCGACCGAGATATTCGCTTATCGCCAGCAGCAGGCTGCTTTTCTGGCTCAGGCTTCGGAGGTTCGGCATTTCGCCGTTCTGCTGCCGATCGATCGCGCCTGGATCGGGCGATGCCATGATGTTGCGGTTGCGATCGAGCACGACAACCGTGCCGGACTTGCCCACCTCCAGGCTCGACAGGAATTGCGACAGCCGCGACAGATCGATGACGACGTTGATAACGGCGACTAATCGATCATCGACCATCAGCGGGGTCGAGATGCTGATGGCCTGGCGATGACTGCCGGGAAAATTGGACATCCGGTTCCAGCCGGGCGCGTTCTCCGCGACGGCGCGGCGGTACCATGGCTGCGCCGTCGCATTGTAGGTGGTCGGCTCGAACTCCCGGTTGTTGAACATGATGTCGCCGATTTCCGGCGTGTAATAATCGGTCCGTTGGCGGGCGGTTCCTGTCGCCGGGTCCCATTTGACCTCGATCATGTCGATTTCGGTGTCGCTGGCTTTGCGTGAGCCGAAAAATCCGCCATCGGGAAAGCCCAGCGAAATCCACGAGAGGCTCGGTTGCGAGCGCAGCAACGCCAGAAAGACGAACTCGCGCTTGCCCTCGTCCGTCACCTTTATCGTGCCCTGAAAGAAGATCGATCGGACCGCCTCCTCCATTGACGAGGCATCGTCGAGCACGCCGTGCAATTCATGGTGGATCGATTCGACAATCTGCCGATTGAGCTGCCCGACCACATCGCCGACATTGCCGCGTGCCGCAACCGACCAAAACAGATGGATCAGCAACGCGGTCAAAACCACGGTCCCCAGCACCAGAGCGGTAAGCGCCCCACGCAAGCCCAGCTTGTAGCCTTGCCTTCCGGGAACTCTCGGCGGAGCATCCGCGCGTGAGGCTGCTGGTTGACCCGAACGCGCCTCGGGCAGGAGATGATCGACGCTTTCGGACACCGAGTGGGCTCTACACGCTGTGCAACCTACCTCCCGTTATAACGGTATTCGGATCCGATTGCGTGGCCTCGCGGGCGAAGCAGCGGGTCTGCGCAGCAAGGCGGGTGCAGTGGACTCCCGTTTCCCGGGGCATTGAATGGTGACCAAGATGAAGCGAGAATTCTCAGAAGCTACCGCTCCTACCCGTCGTTCCCGCGAAAGCGGGAATCCAGGGGCTGCAAGGCCGCACCGGTTTCCCCCCTGTTCAAGCCAGGGGCAGGCTCTGGACCCCCGCTTTCGCGGGGGCGACGATAATCCGTCGGGAAGACCCACTTCGTTTTAAGCCAGGCGGTCAGCTGGAGCTGTGATCGTGACCGAGCCTCCACGGCTGTCTAACTGCAATGCGGGAATCGGCCTGCGCTTGCCGCATGCGGCGGAGATCGCGGCCACGAGGCCCCGCCTAGGTTTCATCGAGGTGCATGCCGAGAATTACATGGCCGAAACGGCGGCGCTGGACCGCCTTCTGGAATTGCGCCGCGACTACCCGGTGAGCGTTCACGGGGTTGCCCTGTCCCTGGGAACCGCCGAGCAGCTCGACCGCATTCATCTCGGCCGCCTGAGGGCGCTGATCGAGCGGGTAGAGCCGGTGCTGGTCTCCGAGCACCTGGCTTGGAGCGCGATCGGCGGGGCTTACCTGAACGACCTGCTGCCGCTTCCCTATACCGAGGAGAGCTTAGAAATCTTTTGCCGGCACGTCGACGAGGCGCAAGAGACGCTCGGGCGACGGCTGCTGATCGAGAACCCGGCGTCCTACCTGCGCTTTTGCCATTCGACGATCGCCGAGGAGGAATTCCTGACCGAAACCGCCCGCCGAACCGGTTGCGGGATCCTCTGCGACGTCAACAACATCTACGTCAGCGCGAAAAATTTCGGGTTCGACCCCATCGCCTATCTCGACGCGCTGCCCGCGGACGTGATCGGCGAGATCCATCTCGCCGGCCATCACGTCGCGGAGGACGTGGATGTCCTGATCGACGACCACGGCTCACGGGTAGCGCAACCCGTCTGGGAGCTCTGCGCCCAAGCGCTCCGGCGCTTCGGCGCCGTGCCCACGTTGATCGAGTGGGACACCAACCTTCCCAACCTGGAAGTCCTGTTGGAGGAGGCGCGGCAGGCGCAAGAGCTGGCCGATCTCTACCGGCATGTCGACACTGCTTGAACTGCAACTGGAGCTCCGCCGAGCGATACTTGGCGGCGACACTGGTGCGCTCGTGGGCGCCATCCGTGACGACGGGCTCGACCCGGCGGCGCGAGTGCGCATCTACCGCAATCACGCATTTGCGACGCTCGGCGCCGTCCTGGAACGCACTTTCCCAGTCGTCTGCCGGCTCGTCGACAAGCGATTCTTTGCGTACGCCGCGCATGAATACCTGCGCGAACACCCGCCGCATTCGCGTTGCCTCGTCGAGTACGGCGCCGACTTTGCCGATTTTCTCGCCGGCTTGGAGGCGTGTAATGATCTCCCCTATCTGGCCGACGTCGCGCGCTTTGAATGGGCCCTCAACATCGCCGCGACGGTGCGTGAGGCGTCTCCGCTGAAAATAGAGGTGCTCGCCGCGATTGCGCCCGAAGGCGCATCTTTACTCAAAATCTCTCTACAGCCGTCCGTCAGCTATTTCGCTTCGGGGTGGCCTATCGATGCGATCTGGCTGGCGAATCAGCGGAAAGAGGTTGGCACGGTGGATCTCGCGAGCGGCGGTACCGCCGTCGAGATGCGGCGCGCCGACGAGGGCTTCAGCTGGCAACGGCTCGCCGCCGGAGTGTTTGCGTTCCGCAGGGCGTTGGCCGAAGGCTTCGCGCTCGGCACAGCGGCGGCAGCCGGGGCGGCGGATCCTGCATTCGATCTCGCCGAAGCGCTCGATTGCCTGTTCGCCGAGCGGCTTGTCGTCGGCTTAGGTGCTTGTTGACCAAAGCTGCGCTAATCTGATGGAGATCGAGTAGCCGGGGAGGAGATGATGCTGCAGATGGCGGGACGCATGGGTGTCCTGGGGACCGAGACCGCCTTCGAGGTGCTGGCCCGCGCCAATGCGCTCGCCGCCTCGGGCCGCTCGATCATCAATCTCGGCATCGGCCAGCCGGATTTCCCGACCCCTGAGCACATCGTCGAGGCCGGGCGCAAGGCGCTGGCCGACGGTCATCACGGGTACACGCCGGCGAACGGTATTCCGTCTTTGCGCGCGGCGGTCGCGGCCGATCTCCTGCGCCGTCACGGGGTGGAAGTTTCGCCGGACCTGGTCCTGGTCGTTCCCGGCGGTAAAGTGACGATGTTTTTCGCGATCCTGATGTTCGGCGAAAGTGGTGTTGAGATCCTCTACCCCAACCCCGGGTTCCCGATTTACGAGAGCGTGATCCGGTTTTCCGGAGCGGCACCCGTGCCGATTCCGCTGCACGAGGCGGCGGGCTTCTCGTTCCGCGCCGACGAGGTCCTCGACAAGATCACGCCGCGCACCCGGCTCGTCATCATTAATAGCCCGGCCAATCCGACGGGCGGCGTCGTGCCGCGGGACCAGCTCGACCGGCTGGTCGCCGGACTCGAACGGCACCCGCAGGTCGCCGTGCTCAGCGACGAAATCTATGGCGAGATCCTTTACGGCGGCGCCGAGCATGTCAGCCTCCTCCGCTATCCCTCGCTGCGTGATCGGCTGATCCTGCTCGACGGCTGGAGCAAGACCTATGCGATGACCGGTTGGCGGCTGGGTTACTCGGTATGGCCCAAGGCGTTGTTCGGGCATGCCGAGCGGCTCGCGATCAACTGCCATTCCTGCGTCAACGCGGCCGCACAGTACGCCGGGATTGCCGCCCTGACCGGCCCGCGCGAGCCGGTCCACCGCATGGTGAGGGCGTTTGCCGAGCGGCGCGAAATGATCGTCGCGGCGTTGAACGGGCTGCCCGGCTTTAGCTGTCAGCAGCCGGGCGGCGCCTTTTACACTTTCCCCAATATTACGGGGACGGGTTACGACGCGCGTGCATTGCAGGGACAGCTGCTCGAGCAGGCCGGGGTGGCAACGGTCGCCGGCACGAGCTTTGGAGAATATGGCGAGGGCTATTTGCGGTTCTCTTACGCCAACAGCCGAGAGGCGATCGGCGAGGCGATCGACCGAATCCGGAAATATCTCGGCAATCGGCCAACCAGCTGAATGAGGCGACTATCAATTCAGCAAATTCCTGCTACAAAAATAGGCAAATTGGCAGCTGGCCGCGGCGATTTCGGGTCTCCCTGTCGCCGACGGGCACTGGCATAGGTTATGCTCTAAACGCGCCGAGGTCGGTGCCTTGGCTGAGAGAGACGAGAAGTCGATGAAAAAGATCGAGGCGATCATCAAGCCCTTCAAGCTCGACGAGGTGAAGGAAGCTCTTCACGAAGTCGGGATCAAGGGGATCACCGTCACCGAGGCAAAGGGCTTCGGCCGCCAGAAAGGCCACACCGAGCTCTATCGCGGGGCCGAGTACGTGGTCGACTTTCTGCCGAAGGTGAAGATCGAGGTGGTCATGGAGGATACGCTCGTCGAGCGCGCTGTGGAGGCAATTCAGCAGGCTGCCCACACCGGCCGCATCGGCGACGGCAAGATCTTCGTCACGACGATCGAGGAAGCGATCCGCATCCGCACTGGCGAGCGCGGTCCGGACGCCATCTGAGAGACGCCGTGGGTATCCCTTGAGGCGATCTCGTGCTCCTAAAACCTGTTAAACATCGAACGGAAAGTTGCAATGTCTGATACCCAAAAAGTCATGGATATGATCAAGGAGCACGACGTCAAATACGTCGACTTCCGGTTCACCGATCCGCGCGGTAAATGGCAGCATCTGGCGCATCACGTACGGACGATAAGCGAGGATTTCCTCGACGGCGGGGTAATGTTCGACGGGTCGTCGATCGCCGGGTGGAAGGCGATCAACGACTCGGACATGATGCTGGTGCCCGACTGTTCGACTGCGGTCCTCGACCCGTTTGCCGCCCAGACGTCGCTGATCATCTTTTGCGATGTGCACGAGCCGATGACCGGGCAGCCTTATGCCCGCGACCCGCGTTCGATCGCGAAGAAGGCCGAGCAACACCTCGTCGCGACCGGCATTGGCGACAAAGCCTTTTTCGGGCCGGAAGCCGAATTCTTTATCTTCGACGATGTTCGCTATTCGGCCACGATGAAAGGGGCGATGTACGAGATCGACAGCGAAGAGGGCCCCTACGTCAGCGACAGGAAACTTCCCGACGGGAACACCGGCCACCGGCCGCCGATCAAGGGCGGCTATTTCCCTGTGCCGCCGGTCGACAGCCAATCGGATATGCGTGCCGAGATGTTGTCGGTGATGCACGACATGGGGCTCGCGGTCGAAAAGCATCATCATGAAGTGGCACCGGCGCAGGCTGAGCTGGGGGCTGAATTTGCCACCCTGGTACGCACCGCCGACAATATGCAGATCTACAAATACGTCGTGCAGAATGTCGCCAACCAATACGGCAAGACGGCGACTTTCATGCCGAAACCAGTGATGGGCGACAACGGCTCGGGCATGCATGTGCACCAGTCGGTGTGGAAGGGCGAGCGGCCGGTCTTTGCCGGCAACCTCTATGCCGATTTGTCCGAGACGGCGCTCTACTACATCGGCGGCATCATCCGCCACGCCAAGGCGATCAACGCCTTCACCAACCCGACGACGAACAGCTACAAGCGGCTGATCCCCGGCTTCGAGGCGCCGGTGCTGCTCGCTTATTCCTCGCGAAATCGTTCGGCCGCCTGCCGCATCCCCTATACATCGAGCCCAAAGGGCAAGAGGGTCGAGGTGCGCTATCCCGATCCGGCCGCCAATGTGTATCTCGGCTTTGCCGCGATGCTGATGGCCGGGCTCGACGGCATCCAGAACAAGATCCACCCCGGCGACCCGATCGACAAAAACCTCTACGATTTACCGCCGGAAGAGTTGACCGACATCCCGGTGGTCTGCGGGTCATTGCGCGAAGCCCTGGGCGAGTTGCGCAACGACCACGCTTTCCTGTTGAAGGGCGACGTCTTCAACATGGACCAGATCGAAGCCTATATGGAATTGAAGTGGGAGGAGGTGTACGCCTTCGAGCACACCCCCCACCCGATCGAATTCCAGATGTATTACTCGGTTTAGCCGGTATTCCTGCCCCGCACCTCCCGCGATATCGCGAGAGGTGTGGGGCGACGTAATCGCAGCGGCTGCGCGCCAGCTGCGTTCCCACCCATCAGGTAGATCAGATACTCGATCGCATTGCGCTGCTCTCTAGAGGGGCGGGTTTGCGCCGCTATGCTGTTCCCGAACCAAGCGCTTTCATCCAGAAAATTAGGAAACCCGATCCTGCGGGCACATTGCGGTGCTGCCAGCACGCACCATAGCCGGACCGTATTCACATAACTGATGTCGTCCTCCAGTGCTTCCACATTGTTGACCGCGGTCGGGTACATACACCAATAGTTTTGGTAATTTTCAAAATATGGCTGCTGACGATTGACCAACCCGCGAAAGCACATTTGGCCATCGTAAGAGATAAAGAACTCGGCGTACGGGTCGATATATTTGACCCCATCATCGATATACCGGATCGTCTCGAGATAACCGGGCTGGCCGGGTAGCGGCGGCCGTATTGCATATGCCGGCGAGTTGATCGCCTGCGGCTCGACCTCGCCACTGGCCGACGCCAGCTGTGGCCCGAAATATTGCGGCGGTACTTGCGAGCACGCCGTCAACAGCATCGCCGCGGCGAGTGCCCCGATCAACGGTTTCACGATCATTCCTGTCAACCTTAGGATGCCTACCTAGCGTAGCAACAAACGAGACCGGCCGCCAGGTCTCGCCGGGAGGTCACCCGCTTAGGGTCCTGTATTGAGCCTTTAGCCGCCCTGGATCGGGCGGGCCACTACCAGCTTCGCCATTTCGCGTGCCGCCAATTCGCGGGGCCCTGAGATAGTGCAGCGCGCGCCTCGGCGTTCAAGCGAAGGCGGATACCATCTTCCTCCTCAGTTTCGCTCGCATCGTCATAAAGCTGAATGACCTCTGCAGCTCCGCCGCTCGCGCGGATGCCGCCGCCATCCACCCAGATGACCCGGTCACACAAGCCCCTGATCTGCTGCATATCATGCGTAACCACTATCAGTGTGCCGCGGCGTCGGAACAATTCCATGAAGGCGAGGCTCTTGCGTGTGAAAGCGGCGTCGCCGACGGCCAGCGCCTCATCGACGATCAGGATGTCGGCCTCGGCGTGAACGCAGATCGCGAAGGCCAACCGCGAGCGCATGCCGGCGGAATAGAGCCGCACCGGCTGATCGATAAACGGGCCGATCGCGGCAAACTGGGCGATCGACGGTACGCGCCTGAGTATCTCTGACCTGCGCAGTCCAAGGACCGCGCCACTGATCAGCACATTTTGGCGGCCCGTCATCTCCCAATCGAAGCCGGCGCCGAGCGCCAGGATCGGGGCGATCCGTCCCGCCACGCTGATTTCCCCGCAGGTGGGCTGCGTTATACCGCACAATAGCCGCAGCAGAGTTGTCTTGCCGGCGCCGTTCCGCCCGATGATCCCAACCAATTCCCCCCGCTGCATCTCTAAGTCGATATCGCGCAGCACCCAGTATTCCAGGTAAAAGCGATGGAAACTCCCGAACAACATCTGTTTTACCTGGTCGGTCCGCCGGGCGTAGAGTTGATAGGCCTTGCCCAGGCCGAGACATCGGATCGCTGGATCAGATGACATCGATCAAGATGCCCTTGTAGCGCTCGAACACGGCATACCCGCCACGGCAAACCGCGAGCGACACGACCAGAAACCCACAACAAGCGAGCGTCGGTGGAAAGACCCCCTCGAGCACCGCAGCACGCACCATCTCGATTGCCGTCCCGAGCGGGTTGGCGTAGGCGAGCGCGCGTAACGGGCCGGGAAGGTCCGTGACCCGATAGAACACCGGCGTCGCAAACATCGCCAAAGGGACAAAAGTGATCATGAGATAGGACATATCACGAGTAAAGGCTCCGATCGCCGCCAGGAACCACACCATGCCAAGCAGAAACATGACCAGCGGCACAACGATGAATGGCAGCAACAGGATAGAGAGTGGCGGCATCCCATTGAGCGCGAGCTCGAAGACCAGAAGGACGAGAAAACTGATGCCGGCATAGCTCAGCGCGCGTAGTACCGCGGTCCAAGCGAGCGTTTCGCTCGGAAAGATCGAGGTCTTGAGAAACCATGCGTGTTCGTGCATCAACAACGGGGCGCGGCTGCAAAGTTCGGCGAACAGGCCGAAGACGATGAGGCCGACAAAGGTTGAAAGTGCATAACTCGACGCGTTGCCATGCGCGGTGGCCACCGGTAACTGCATGGCTTTGGTAAGCGTCACCGTATAAATTCCGAGCGTAATCAACGGCCCGACCACGGCCCATACCCAGCCGAACGCGGACCCGCTGAATCGATCCGCGAGTTCCCGCCGCAGCACCGCCAAAATCAGCTCGCGGTGGCGCCATCCGACGCTCAGCGGCGCCAGCGCGCGCCTCTCGTGCCACGCGGTTCGCCGCACCGCTTTGCGCAAGTGGTCAGACATCTGATCGGACCCATCCGGGAGGCGTGTCGAACCCCTCGTCCTATCCCGAGGGTTGATGAAGTCCGACATCCCGAACCCTCGCACGGCCCCCAAAAGATTGCGCGATCGGCGTCTTCATAGTAAAGAAACCGCAGGGGCGGTGCGCCGATCCTCCGGCTTGGCCGCGGAAACACGGGGTGTCGAGGCCGAACTCACCATCGAGTCGGGCCGACAAAGCATCAAAACCGGCGGGGCATCTCTGATCACGATTTATCGCCACATGCTTGGCCGGCTGACCGTCGCCACCGCGGCGATCATGTCGGTGATAGTCATCGAACAGATTCTGCATAAGTCGCCGCAGCTCTACGACCTCGTGATGAGCGGTGCGCTCTCCCTCGATCGGCTCCTGTTGCTCTGGCTTCACATCCTGCCGGTCATCTTCTACCACGCGACCCCCGAAATCGTCTCGATTGCCGTCGCCTGCCGATACTACCAGTGGATTGAAAATAATGAGGTGTTGAGTTTGCGGAGCGCCGGGCGGAGCAGTTGTCAGATTGCTTGTCCCGGGATCATCGTCGCGGTGCTTGCCGCGTCGTTTTGCGCCCTCAATTCGCTGTGCCTGCTCCCGCTGAGTTGGCGCAGCCTCGAGGACATTCGCTTTCAGGCGGCGGCAAATGTCGGCGTCGAAGTACTGCAGCCGGGATATCAGCAGGAGATCATCCCCGGCGTATCGGTCGCGTTCGCCCGACGGAGCCCCGACGGCACCACTCTCGAGGACATCGTGGCGCTGGATGGTCGCAAGGAACACGAGTTCACCGAAATTTGGTCGCGGCGCGGACGCTTTCTCGAAAGCGATGGAGTCTCTTTTGCTCCTGATGGATACCGGAGCCTACTTTGTCCATACCGCCACCGGGATCGAGAAGGTTGACTTCGACAGATTTTCGCTGCCTGTGCGCATCGGCACCCCAGAAGGGACGGAGCGCCCACGCGGCTTCTATGAAGAACCCATCACACGGCTGCTCAACCCGCCGATCGAGGCCAGGGAAGACGCGCTGGTCTGGGCGCAATGGCTGGTCGAGGGGCATCGCCGAATTGTCAATCCACTACTTTGCGTCGGCAATGTCGTGCTCGTGCTGGGACTTTTGGTGCCGAGGCGACAGGAAAGGCGGCAAACGCTTCTGTTCGTGCTCGCAGTAGCTTCTGCATTTGCCACGAACACACTGCCCGATCCGATAATCTCGATTGCGATATACCATATCGAGCTTTTGCCACTTCTCTATCTGCTGCCGGCGATGCCCGCGATCGTCGGCGGGTTGCTCTTGGCCGGGAGTGGTATGCGCCGTTCGAGGCTCTCCGATGGCCGGCTACGGCTCGATCACGTGACCGAACCCCGAGCACCGGTCTCAACCAGATGAACCGGAGATAGGTTCCTGTTTTGGTGTCCGTACAAAGCCTGATCTGCGGCCGCGCATGCCGTTGATCACACTGCCGGCCGACAGCGCGGCAGCATAGTGGTGCATCAGGAGCGTGTATAGAGTAAGCCGGCACGTCGTTACGAAGCCCCGATTTTGGGAATTGACCCCGGACCGCCGCAGGAAATTGCTGCTCAGCAGCGCCATTGCGAACGCGCCCATTAGTCCTTGCAGCAAGCCGAGTGCTGCGAGCGGGAGGACCAAGGAATAACTCGGTGTCCCAAGCAGAACGTCGATCCCACACAAAATCCCCGTTGCCACTACCAGCAGCCCTAACGCGCAACCACCCAGATGGAGTACCGCGTCGAGTTTGCGTCCCCATGGCAGAGCGCTGCGCCAGATGGATGGCAGAAGCTTTCGGGCCGTCTCTGCAAAGCCTTTGTTCCAGCGGCATTGCTGCTGCCCCCAGCTCGCCAAGCTGTTCGGCAGCTCCCCCGGCACGGCTACGGAGACCAGATACAAGGCCCGCCATCCTTTCATCTGGGCGCGGTAACTGAGGTCGAGATCCTCTGTCAGCGTGTCGCCATGCCATCCACCCGCAGCCTCGATCGCAGCCCGCCGCCAAATGCCGCAGGTGCCATTAAATGGCAGGATTTGGCCCGCCCAACATCGGGTCGGCTGCTCCACCGCAAAATGGCTCTCGAGAATGACCTGCTGCGCATGTGTCACGCGGTTTTCTCTGGCATTCAGAAAGTCGCATCGGGCTTGAACAAAGGCGAGACGCGGATCCCCGAGCAACGGTCGAAAACACAGCCGCAGGAAATCTGCGGATGGAACATAATCGGCGTCGAACACTGCGATAAACGGCTGGCTGGAGCAAGCCAGCCCGACCGTCAGCGCCCCGGCTTTGAAGCCGGCGCGGTGCGAGCGCTGGATCAGAATGACGTCGTGACCCTGCCGGCGGAACTCGGCAACGGTCGCCCGGGCTATTTCAGCGCTCCCATCGGTGCTGTCGTCGAGCAGCTGTATCTGCAGCCGATCGGGCGGCCAATCCAACGATACGGCCGCGTCCAGGGCGCGGCGCACAAGGTGACCTTCGTTGAAGGTGGGAATCTGAATGAGAACGGCCGGAAGTTCGTCCTCGGCAGGAAGCGGTTGGGTAAGCGCAAGCCGTTCCCGCTCGAGCCCGCTACGCCGATACCAGAGGTGGAGCGCCACTGTCTGCGACATGCGGAACGCCAACGCCGATTGCATCAAGAGGCACACGACCAGAGTGATGTCGGCGGTTCGGCCGACGACGCCAAGGAATGCGGGCGTCATGATCGAGCCGACGAGATATCCCACACCCCGGTCTTGGGCGCCCGGGCCGCCTTTGGATGCGGCTGGGCGAAATCCAATCCCGAGCACAGGCCAATCATCCGGAACCGCCTCATCGCGCCATAGCGGCGCCCCCCCGCCTTCGGTAAAATCTCGTAAATCATAGCGTGGGTTGGTGGGACACCGCCACCGCTGGAGGCAATCGCGTCCGAGCACTTTGTCGCAACAGGTTGCCCACCAACGCGGCTCCAAGCGGTGGGTCTTGCGGATTTAATGGCGCCTGCGCCGTAAGCGCGTCGGGGATTACCAATGCGAGCCCGACATCGCCGTCCACCGGTCATCCGGCGAGGCTCAGAGCATCGATAGGCAAATCGGCCTCCATTCTCTCGTGAATGATCGGGTCTGCGAAATAACGCAAGCGATGGTATCGGCGTCGGCTAGTGCTCAGATTCAGATGGAAAATTCAGCGAAACCGTCATGGCCGGGCTTGACCCGGCCATCTACGAGTTGCCGGCGAACGCTCTGTCGGCCCGTGGATGCCCGGCTCAAGGCCGGGCATGACGATCGAGGTACTGGGCCCCTCTTTGGACTTGCGGGAGAAGGTGCCGACCCCCGGATCTAAGTCCGGGGGAGGCGGAAGCCTATCCCTAGATCTGTGCCGCTTTTTTCAGCAGAGCGATCAACCCGGCAGGAGCGACCAGGCGCGAGCGGTTTTCAACCGAGTTGCCCCCAGTTTTGGGGGATGGCTTCAACCTACATCTTGGGTCCGGGACTGCAAAAACACGGCGGCTAAGTATTCGCGGCTTTCCAGCGACCGCTTCATCCGAACCGCTTCCATGCCGCCTGCCGCGATACGGCGAGCGCCTGCCCGATTGTTGCCCAACTCACCTCGCGCTCACGGAGGATGTCGACGATGTCCTGCATGGCGGAGTCGACCAACTCGAATGCGCCGTTGTATCCGGCGAGGGTCTTCAGCAAGTTCTCGGTTAGTGCGTTGTCGGGCAACAGCAAATCCGGCACCTCTTGCGGTGCTTGCGTTGCCGCCTTCTTGGCAATGATCGACTGACAGAGTTGCACGCATTCATCGCAAATGAATACGCCGGCTCCCGCGACGAGCGTCTTTACCTCCGTTTGAGACTTGCCGCAAAAGGAACAGCGATATACCCGATTGCGGGTCTGTGTGGCTTCCGCTTCCGGCACGATCCTACTCCACTGTCAACGCCAGGATGACAGTCAACCATGCGTTGACATTCCATGTCAACCCTACATTGACGACATTTCTTGTCGCGGATCGCAGTTGGGCATGGCCCGCTCCGCCGGAGACTCGGTTGCAATCGGATGATCGACCGCACGTCAAACTACCGTCTGTACAAATCAAGAATTATGCGGCGGGCTTGTCCAATGCTCTTGTGCCGCGTCTGTCCATGTGGAGCCTAGGGGGAGCAACGCCAGCCAAGTCTCAGCGAGCTTGCCAGCCTCGATCCGGTAGGACTGCATGCCTGCCCGACTGCGCGGCGCGCCAGTCTTCGGATCAGGCCACTTGAACGCGAAGCGAAACCACGCGCAGTTGTCTTTGAACGAGTGGTCATAGACAACGACACGTATATTGGGCTGCTCCTCTCGAACCTTGGCGATTTCCGTCGCATAGGCCTCGCGTGTCACCGTCCGGTCACCGGCTTCGTCGTGCCGGATGTAATGCCCCCGAGGCATTCCGGAACGAGGTCGTATTTGCCCTCATGCCAAACACGCTCCCAGCGGTCGAACAGGTCGCGCAAAACAGATTCGTCGGCCATTCCCCTAAACTCCTGCCACTCACCGCCACCTTGCATCAATCGGCGACGGGGGAAAAGAACAGGATGCGAAATCGGGCGCACTTCAAAACT
>CAWBCV010000008.1:0-78646 GCA_963787425.1 uncultured Alphaproteobacteria bacterium | reverse complement strand
CGCTTGAAATAGAGCCCGGCAGTGGGCAGGATCTTCCAATTGCCCCCCAGCAACCGCTCACGTTCGAGCAGCGGCAACGACAGCAGCCAGGCGAAATATTCCGGGTTGACCCGCAACAGAGCCGGGTTGTCGAACACCGTTGCCGGGATGAAGGTGACGCTGATCGGTCGCGGCGACTCGAAGTCCGGTGGCATTCCTCCGGCCGCGGCAGGTGTTGCGTCAAATCTTCCGGCCGATCGGCCCACTCGATCTTGCCCGCGACGCGGATGTAATAGCGCAGAACGCCGGCCCGCTCGGGGATCGGCAGCCCGGTCTCCGGGTCGATCCACCATGCCAGGAAGTCGGCGACCCAGCTGTCCGCATCGGGGTTGCACGTCGCGCGGATATAAGGCCTGACGCCGCAGGTCGAGCGGTTGCGGCTGACCATGTAGAAGAACTGATGCGCCGAGAATTGCGTCAGTTCGTCGAAACAGATCAACGTGATCTGAGCGCCCTGCCAGTCGTAAATGGTGCTTTCGAGCTGCAGATGCGAAAACTTGATCTTGCCGGCGCGGGGCCAGCGCCACTCGTGCACTCCGACGTGCGGAGTACCGCCGACCCACGGATAGAAGTTGAGGCTCTCATCCCATAACGCTCCGGGATTGGTGATCTGGGGCGTCGTGCGCCGGAAGAAGACGGCGGTGAAGTTCGCGATCCGGCCGACGTGGCGCAGCGGCTCCAGGATTAGTCCGACCGTCTTCCCGCCACCCGCTGCGCCGCCGTATATGCAGATGTCGGCGGCGGTTCGCAGAAACTCGGTCTGCGGTCCGAGCTGCGCCGAGATCGTGGTCCGTGGCGATGACGACACTTATTACCCGCCGGTCAAGACCATCTGTCGCTCGTTGCCGGGGAGCGGGTCATGACCGTTGTCGGGCAGAATGACCACGGTGTGTTTGGTCCGCCCGGGTCCCCTTGCGGCCTGTGATCTCGGTCATCAGCATGAGATTATGTGCTGGGCTATGGGAGCCGCCGAGGCTGTCGTCTGCCAGCGAAGTATTTCTGTTGCGCGCTTCGCAGCACCTGCGTCAGCTCAGGATCTCGGCTGTTATCGGGCAGGACGAGGACCACCTTTGAATTCGACTCGGCGTCGGTGCCCGGAATTGGGTCATCCGGTGCCATCCTCTCCCGCCAATTCGCCCGCGTCTTCAGCCAGAAGATGATCGCCGTGATATTGCCCGCCTTCGCGGCGGCGAACAGATAGCCGGAGATCGTCGCATTGGCCTCCGCCACCCCGCGATCGAGCTCATCACGCAAGCGCTTGCGCAATGTCTTCGGCGCGCAGCCAATAATCTTAGCGATATCGTCCTGACGGACACCGACACCCGCCAAGTACCGCACCTTCTCGCGCATCGCCTCATTCACGACAAATGCTCTTCTCGCCATGGGCGGCTCCTGATTGATCGCGGTCCGAGCTTCCGGCGCGCTCGTCGAATGATTGACCGGAGGCTTGATGCTTGGCGGCGCGCCCGGTGAAGAGCTGCCAGCGCCGCACGACGACATCGACATAAGCGGGGTTGAGCTCGAGACCGCAGCAGACGCGGCCGGTCATTTCGGCCGCGATCAAACTCGTCCCCGAGCCGAGAAACGGGTCATAAATCGCCTGTCCGGGCCGGCTGTTGTTGTCGATCGGACGGCGCATGCACTCGACCGGCTTCTGGGTACCGTGCCCCCAGCTCTGCTCGCGCTGACGGTTGCCGAACGGATTGTTGTTGACGATCTCCCAGACCGTCGTCTGCGTGCGGTCGCCGCGCCAATGACTGCCCTTGCCCTCGCGCACGGCGTACCAGCAGGCTTCGTGCTTCCAGTGATAATCGCCGCGGCTCAACGTGAAGTGCTGCTTGGCCCAGATGATCTGAGCACGAAGCTGCAGCCCGCAAGCAGCCAGATCGGCGGCGACGACGTCGCCGTGCAGGGCCCCATGCCAGACATAGGCCACGTCCCCCGGGAACAGCGCATAGGCCTCCCGCCAGTCGGCGCGATCGTCGTTCAGCACCTTGCCCTGCGCAAGCTTGCCCCTGCTGAGCTTCCGGCGCGCTCGCCAGGACGGCTCGTAGCTGACCCCATAAGGCGGATCGGCGATCATCAGGTGAGGCGCGGACCCGGCCAGCACTGACGCGACATCCGCCGCGATGGTGCTGTCGCCGCAGCCAACTCGGTGGTCTCCCAACTGCCATATGTCGCCGAGCCCAGCGACCGGTTGATCGAGGACTTCCGGAACGCTGTCGGGATCCGTCAGACCGCTCGATCCCAAAGTGGCCAGGATGGTTTCGAGCTGATCCGGGTCGAAGCCGATCAGGTCGACGTCAAAACCGGCGGATTCGAGCTCGCGGAGCTCGTTGCGGAGCTGCTCGGGGTCCCAGCTCGCTCGCGCCGCCAGTTGATTGTCGGCCAGGCGATAGGCACGCTTCTCCTCCTCGCTCCAGCTACGCGCGACGATCACCGGGATCGAGTTCAGCCCCAGCTTTGCCGCCGCATTGACACGCGCCTCGCCGGCGAGCAGCATACCCTCCTCGTCGACCAGCACCGGCATCGTCCATCCCCATTTGAGGATGGCGGCACTGATCTTGTCGAGGTCGGCCTCGCTATGAAGCCGGGAACTGTTCGCGTAGGGCACCAACCGCTCGATCGGCCAGCGCTCGACTTGGTCGGCCGGCCACGGACGTGTCGACCTCGCACCCGCGAACTCCGATTGTGTCAACAACATTTTTCGCCTGTTTAATAGTTAAAGTAATAACCAAAGCCGGTACTCTCCTGACCGGTTTTGTAACGTCGGAATGGATCCAACGGCTCGGCCAATGCGGATCACCGCAATCTCTTCTTCGCAATTATTCTGCGGATCGAGCGCAGGCTCGCACATGAGCGAGCTGATATTAGGAGCCGCAGCACTGAGTGTGATCGGCGGGACCACCGCTGAAAGGCCGACGTCTCGGAGATATTATATTACTCGCTATGCGGCACCTGGGTTCTCGGCATGGACGCCGCACGGCGCCTCGAACGATGGATCGCTTGAGATGTTTCGGTCGGAGGACGGCTCGGTGTGCGGCCGGCTCATGCTGCCCCACCCTCACGCTCGGCGATCGAGCGCAGCAGCATTAGGGTCGGGCAGATCACCGCGCCGAGCCGGAAAATCGGCACCCGGTTTGCGGAGCGGCTCCAAGACCAAGTGGTACCCGGCGGGCCGCGCGCGGGCGTCCTCGCGCCCGAACGGATATGCGCCGATCGCATCGGCGCCATAGAGAAGATCGTCGGCGAGTTCGCCGGCAAGCGGTAGGGGTGTAGACATGTGATCCCCTCGATCATTGATTTGGGAATTTTTCATATATCGCGGCTCGAGTTGGCCGATTGGGCCAATCAAGGCCGATTTCAGATCAAATCGGCCTTACTCGATCAATAGGTTAGGTGCGGCTCCGCGCGTAGCGAGCCCTTGTTGACGCGACCGCGGTACTCGTCGATCCACCTGCGCACGTATCCACGAATCGTCGACTCGGCAGGATGATACCCCCGCGCGGCAAGCACGTCGGCCACGTAGCGTTCGAGGGCGGCCTGCCCGCCATCCCCAGGCTCGGGGAACCCGTTTTCCTCGAGCCAATCCATCGCGGTTTTCCGGCCGATCGCCCAATAGGGCGCTTCGCGCCGGATGGGCCGCTTTTTCCGTTGTGGTTTTGTTTGGACCGGCGCGACGGGCACGCCGTCACGATCTGTGGCTTCGTCAAATTCGGGAGGTGCCGCGATCGGTTCTCCCGGGCTTGCCGATCTGGGATTGCGCCGGATCGCGTTTTGGAGCCAGTAAGGGTGTGGCATTGGTTTAGCACCTCCCCCGCCAGGTGATCTTTGCGGAAATAGCGCGGCAACGAGCATTTCCAAGGCTCCGCTGCTGGATTGACCTCGTCGTCGTGGGCCAGATCGGGGAAGCCTTCGAGGATGCGGAGCAGCTCCTCGTTCCAGGCTCCGCGCAGGATCTTCACATTGCCCGCCCGGCACAGCGACCGAACTGCGTAAGGCTGTCGCCACTCTCTAAACGGTGAAGCCGCTGAGGGCGGTGCGCACCAGATGAAGTGCCTGGCTCTTGCCGGCCTGCCCGGGGTCCCAGCCGAACCCGATGCGGATCCAGTTGCCGTCGCGCCTGACGTATGAGCAACAATGCGAGGTGACAATCAAAGAGGGTATGTTAGACGAGGCGATCCTAATAATGGTAGTGGACAAGAGCGCCACCATCGGGGTAAATTCGTATACGCGCTTTGGCTCTCTAAGTGGCTGAATAAGAGGAGGTTTTTAGCTGGATCGGCGGATAAATGCGGTGGACCGGCTCTTTTTATAGACGGTAAATTCACCAGCGGCTACACCCGCTAACGGCAGAAACGAAAAGCTTATCAGCAGTTTAGGATCGAGATAGCAGGAGAAGCTGCCAAGGGGCAAAGACTGAAATTCCGCCGTTTTCGAGCCCGAAATAGCCTTTTCCGCTTCCGTTATCATCCATAAACCTCTCGGAATCGTGCCGTATTGCCAGGCCCGAGGAACCCCACTTCAGAGACGGGTTCGCTCGAGACTCTCTCCTCCAGCGGGGAGTTTGTTGCGAACTTCCGGCGGGTGCCGTCGCGATTTGTGTTGGAATGTGGCACAGGCCTATACGGCTGTAGGCCGCCGCTCAACCTCGCCACCCAGCCCGCGGGGCGCACAACCCAAAACCAATCGACGCCCATTACCAAGCCATCCGAGTCGCAATGAAAGGCGTCTTCCATGAACTCGGGCTCGCCGTTTGACCGATCCACAATCTTTTTGTCGGGCTTCGCCCCGAAGCGCCTAACCCTCTAATACTCGGCGGATCTTTGTCGCAAGATCGGAGTACGTGAACGGCTTGAAGATGACCTCGACGCCCGAATCGAGGCGTCCCTGATGGACGATGGCGTTTCGGGCGTAGCCGGTCGTGTAGAGGACTTTCAGCCGCGGTTGCCGTCGCAGCGCTTGTTCGGCGAGTTGGCGACCATTCATACCGCCCGGCAACCCGACATCGGTGAAAAGCAGGCTGATTTCGCGGTTCGAATCCAATAATCGAAGAGCGCTAGCTCCATCCGAAGCGCTCAACACCGAGTACCCAAGATCGCCAACCATCTCGACGGTGTAATCACGCACATCCGGGTCATCCTCAACGACCAGGACCAATTCCGATCGACCCTGCGGAAGCTGATGAGATTCCAGTCTCTCATCGACAACGTTTTCCGACCCCCGATATCGCGGCAAATATAGCTTGACCGTCGTGCCTTCGCCGACTTCGCTGTAGATCTTTACGTGTCCACCCGATTGCTTGATAAATCCGAAGACCTGAGAAAGACCCAATCCCGTCCCTTGGCCGATTTCTTTCGTCGTGAAGAAGGGCTCGAATGCGTGGGCAACTGTGTCGGGGGCCATCCCGATACCAGTATCAGTGACGAAGATTCCCACGTATTGGCCGGGCTGAACTTCATCGTTCATACGGGCATAAGCTTCGTCGAGATGCGTGTTGGCGGTCTCAATGGTTAGCTTGCCCCCTTCGGGCATGGCGTCGCGGGCATTGATGGCTAGATTTATGAGCGCATTTTCAAGCTGATTACTGTCCGCCAAAGTGGGCCAAAGTCCGCCCGCCAATACCGCTTCAATCAGTATTGCCTCGCCGAGCGTCCGGCGCATCAGATCTGACATGCCGGCCACGAGCTTGTTGACCGAGAGGACTTCTGGCGCGAGCGGCTGGCGGCGAGAAAACGCGAGCAGCCGATGGGTAAGCATCGCCGCTCGTGATGCACCGCGGAGCGCTGCCGCAATCATTCTTTTACTAGGTTGATCGGGCGGCAGAACGCGATCGAGATGTTCTAAGTTGCCCATTATCACGGTCAGGAGATTGTTGAAGTCGTGGGCGACCCCGCCGGTCAGTTGTCCAACCGCCTCCATTTTTTGGGCCTGACGAAGTTGTTCTTCAGTCGCCTTCTTTTCCGTTATGTCCCGCGTGATCTTCGCGAACCCCAATAAGCGGCCAGATGCATCGCGAATAGCGTTGATTACGACGCTAGCCATGAAGGTGGTTCCGTCCTTGCGACAGCGCCAACCCTCCGCTTCGTATTTTCCGGACCGCGCTGCCATTGCGAGGGCAGTCCGCGGTAATTCCTTTTGGCGGTCGTCTTTGGTATAGAAGCGCGAGAAGTGCCGGCCGAGAATTTCGGCAGATGAATACCCCTTGATTCGCTCCGCTCCGGGGTTCCAACTGACCACGTTGCCCGCCGTGTCGAGCATGAAGATCGCGTAATCCGTGACCGCATCGATCAGAAGGTGAAACCGACTTTCAGTTTCTTCCAATTGGGCAGCGGTCGCGGCAAGCTGACGGGCGCGATCGGCGACGCGCTCTTCCAGGCTCTCATTGAGAGCCAGGAATTGGGCTTCGAGAGCCTTGCGCTCGCTGATCTCGTAATAGACGCCGGCCACACGCCTAGCCTGACCGGTCTCGTCTTTCGTGATCTCGCCCTTCCCGGCGATCCAATGGACGCTGCCGTCAGGATGCGTAACCCGAAATTCAACGTAATAGGGACCCCGTTCACTCGCAACTTCGACCGCTGAACGCAACTTCGGCACGTCATCAATGAAGATCGCCGGTTGCCAGTCCGCAAAAAGGGGTCGCGGCGTTTCAGGGTCGAAACCGAACAAGAACGCCACGTGGGGTGTGCATTCCCACGCGTCGGTCCCAAGATCCCACTCGAACCAGCCGATCCCGCCCGCAACCTGGGCGATCCGAAAGCGTTCCTCGGTTGCTTTCAGGCGTTGCTCGATCTGGTCCCGGCGGGACCTATCCTCACTCATGCCATATCTAACGCGAGCCGCCGCTGAGGGGTTCAACCTGGCCTACGCGGTGATGCCGGAGACTTTCGCCGATTTTGTCGATCTGGTCGTGCCGGAACTGCAGACGCGCGGGCGTTACAAAAGGGATTACGCGCCCGGGACGCTGCGCGAGAAGCTCTACGGCCCAGGTCGCGCGCGGCTCGGCGCAGATCATCCAGCGGTCAGGTACCGCAGTATTGCCGATCTGCGGGGCAGTTGATGAACGGGTCGGACGAAGCCGCGCCACGCCGCGGTCGGGCCTGGACGCGAATTCCCGATCTTCGGCATCGGCGTTTGCCGAGACTTTGCCCATCTATCGATCGCCTTGTGCCGCTGCATGAATATCCCGGCGCGGTACGCACCGGCTATCTCGGCGATATCGGCGTGCCTCCGGTTCCGGACCCGATGGACTTCAGCGCGTGGTTCGAGGTGCTTCTCGAGGGCGGTTGGTATACCTTCGACGCACCGCACAATAAGCCGCGGATCGGTCGGATACTGATCGCACGCGGCCGCGATGCTGCCGACGTCGCATTGTCGACCAGCTTCGGTGCAGCCCTGCTGGCCGAGTTCAAGGTCATCACCGAAGAGCAACCGTAAGTGGCGCGCACTTCCGAGGACGTCTCGCCGCGGCGCATTGCTGGGCGAGCTTGTCGTATTCGCGCAGGAAGGGTTGGCAGCTTAAGCGCCTTGAGGTGATGGGCGAGCAGAAGCTAACGCCCGCTGGGCGCTCGCCACATCACCGCGGGGGCTGGAAAGGAAAACATCTCTGAACCGAGTTTCGTTACCGACTCGCCGCTGGAGGGAGATGGATTCGAACCTTCGGTACCGCTCTTACGAAGGGTCCCTCGGCTGTTGCCGAACGGATAAGCTGGATGGGGTCATGAAGCACAGGTGGGCTCGCGAGATGCCGCCGCACGATGCGCATCGATTGTGGCCAGCTGGACCCGGGCGCGGTGATCCGGGCGGAGCCAAGCGAATGGCAACCGCGGATGCCTGAGCGCCTTGATGAAGAGGAGCTTGCCGATTGGCGGGCCGGCCGCAACGCGGTTTATCAGCTCGCTGCACTCACGATCGGCGCGCGCCTCGCGGTCGCTGACGGATAAGCCGACCGCTTACGCAAGAGAAGCAAAAGAAAAACCCCGGCGGGGAAGTCCGGGGCAGACAGGCCACCATCCACGGGGTTTGTACAACCTGCGCGGGTATTGCCGTTCAGCTGCGAACGGAGTGCGAAACGACAATGCGCCCGACGTGCCGAAAAGCACCCAGCACAGCAGCTCCGACCCGATGGAGGGTAGCCACGACCCGTGGAGCGAAGTCAGGGTCGCAGCGGACTCCCCGGTCGAGGGGTGGATTCGAACCCTCGGTCCCTGTCGATGCTCGTGCCGCCTTTCGTTTAGTGCCCGTCGCTGCCCATTCACGGCTCTCTGCGTAAATGGCTGCACCCATAGCAACCGCTGTCATCGGGTCGACAGATAGATCGGCAGCTATTCCAAGCTCGCGCGGAACTCGTTCCCTGATCCACGGCCTCTTTGATGGACCACCGGCGAAAACGATCCGATCGATGTCCTGGGTGGTCTAACCGTTGGCTTTTATGATTGAGTGCGTCATGTCGAGCGTCTGAACAAGCAATGGTTCGACCAATGCTTCAAACTGCTGCCGTGTGGTGACAATATCTAAATAAATATCTGATCCGGCCTCATCTTCGCCCCGCTGGGTCAATGGCCCGGCGGTTTGACCTCCGAGCGCTGGCCATAGAGCTGGCGCGTCAGCTTTGCGATCTGCAATTGCTGATGGGCGATCACCGCTTGATCGTCGGAGGCCTTGGCCTTGGCCACCGCCAGTTCCGCCTCGACCCGGGCCGCCCTGGCCGCTTCCTCGATGCGCTTTGCGCGCTCCTCGACCAGCGCCGCCTGCAGCGCGGCGATGTCGTCGGGGAGGTCCTCGGGCGTCGTCGTCACGGGCCCGATTATCCCACATCGCTACGACCGAGCGTTACTCAACCACAGGGTGAGTCAATCGGTCGCAGCCCCTGATCAGGTCAAGCGGCAGGCTGTCAGCCGGCCGCCTCCGGGCGCCAGGTGCGCACTGGGTTCCGCCAATCGATCCCGTCGAGCATGTAGGCCAATTGCGCCGCACTGATCGCGACGATGCCGTCGGCCGGCGACGGCCACAGGAACCGGCCACGCTCCAGCCGCTTGGCGTAGAGCGACATGCCAATGCCGTCATGCCACAGAATTTTTATCAAATAACCTCTTCTGCCGCGGAAGACGTACAAATCGCCGCCATGCGGATCGCGCTTCAATACTTCTTGGACTTGCAGCGCCAGGCTGTTCATCCCACGCC
This sequence comes from uncultured Alphaproteobacteria bacterium, assembly GCA_963787425.1. Lineage (GTDB taxonomy): Bacteria > Pseudomonadota > Alphaproteobacteria > ATCC43930 > CGMCC-115725 > AP-15. The sequence goes on along the minus strand of CAWBCV010000008.1, from coordinate 69,424 downwards.
GCATGTCGGTGTGGCCGACTGCCAGCCAGACGCGCACCCCCGAAGGGACCGGGATCATCGCCCCGACAGCGCTTTGACCACAGCCACCGCCAACCCGGCCGGGATCGAAGCCGGGATGCGCATGCGGGCCTTCCCCGCAAACTCGATCTCGATCGCCGGTGCCGCAGGACACCCGGCGTCATCCCCGGCCGGCGCGATCAGAACCTGAGCGAAAACCATGGCCGACCCTAAGCTCTCGCCGCCAGCGATAAATCTGGCCAGGGCCAATCTCTGCCCGACGAGCGATGTCCGTGACTACCGCGCCCGGCGCCAGGCTCTCCGCAACAATCGCTCGTTTTTGCCCAGCGCTCCAACGCCGCCGCCGTTCTGGGCCTGTTATGACCTCAACCCTCGCCATCGCACCGTCCCTAACACCAGTGCAAACACCATCTCTTGCACCAGTGCTTACCAGCCAAACCCGCCTAAGTTAGGCGAGGCGGCCATCACCGCAGGGTTACTGCTTAGCCAATATGACAGATTTGTTTCAACCTTCTCGATCGCCCCCCGTGGTGCTCATTTCTCGGGCGAGGTTAGGAGCCGGTGTCTGCCGGCCCGCATCCGCCTCCCGAGGTCTCCCCATCCGCCAGGCCGCCGAAGGAGCAGGGCTGGCTTCACGCGATCAAAGCACAACGGCGTTTCGGTGAAATCCGAGCCCGGCCCTCCAATAACGCTCGGCGGTGCCGCGGCGGCCCATGCGCGGCTGGTCGTGTGAGGCGTTGATTGCATCAGGTCGAACCCGATCCCGCCGAGATGCCGCTCGGTATGGGCGCCGGGAGCGCGCCCAATGCCGTTCGCTTACTTGATCGCAGTCACAGTACACACCGAGGTCGTGGCGTCCTCAGCCTTCGTGAGGTCGCGGCTCAATTGCAGCTCCATGTCAGACAGTTGACAGATGCCGGCTGTGTTTTTGGTAAGCCGAACTTCACCACGAAACGGCTCTCCGTTGCTCCACCGAACCGTGATCTTGGCCAATCGCATTCCTCGCTTGGCGTTGTCGGGGATCTTGACCGTCGGCGGAGTGATCGTCACCTCCAGTTCTGGAGCAGGTTTACGGCGCGCACGGGTTTCGCAGATCAGGCCGGCTGCACCGTTCTGCCCGGCCATGGCATGCCGAGGTGTGGTAACCGTCGCGCTTTGCAAGATAGCGTTACCCGGCTCCCCGGCTGCGGCTGATGTTGCCAGCAACATTCCGGCGAACCCAACAAGCCGTTTCATCCTCAGATCCTTTCCTCAGACCGGCCAATTCAGCACGAAAGCAAGCAGGGGCGGTTGTCCAACAGGCGGGTGGTGACCGCACCCTAAATTCCTCCAAGTTGCGACGCGGCGGCGGGTCGTCGATCACTGGCGGCTCGTCTGGCCGGGGTATCGGAAGCGGTGGTGGCGGCTCCTCGTAAGGCGGCGGTGCCGTAGGGTCTGGCTGCGGCTGCGGAGGGGTGCCCGGAGGCTCTGGCGTTCCCGGTTGCTGAGCAAAGGGCGCCGAAATTGATGGACCCAATCGACCGATCCTTTTGTGGCTTCTAGCACCCAGTAACATCCGCTTCCATCGTTTCGCTCCGGGCTGTCAGCCAAGGATTAGCCGAAACCAGTGCTATTGGTCGGACCCAGCATCCCGGCAGTTCGGGGCGGTTAGGCCAAGCACCCCACCAGGCGCGGAAATCTGCCCTTGTGACAAATATCTGTTTTGAGCCCCGCTCATATACACAAGCGGCCATTGTACCGTTTACAGAGTAGGCGTCCGGCTGGAGTACTCGCCTGCACCCAGACCGGCAGTCCGGTCGTCCCAAAAGGGATTTGGTTGAACCATCGGGTCATTGGCCAGGGTTCACCTCTCGGGAGGGATCCTTGATGCACAAGCTGCGCGGTTTTCATTTATTGGCTGCGGCGCTCGCATTTGCCGCGCTGGTTGGCGCGGAGGCCCGAAGCGCCGAACTCGAAGGCGCACTCCAATACCCGCCTTCCTCAGTCGGACAGGATGCCCAACCGCCACCGCCGGCTAAAACGGTGCGGCAGCTCGTCACCCCGCGACGCATCGAATTGGGCGCGTGCCGCCCGGCACACAACTATTTCTGACGCGCCCGCGGATTTTGGAACCTGGAGCACCGCCGTCGACCGGAAGCGGACGTTAGTAGCCCACTACCGGCCCACGACCGCCGACAGCGGCGTGCTTTGCGATTTCCCGCACCGTCCATACCCGGTCCGGACCGGCAAAAGGGGCGGGCGATCCGAGCCTTCTATCGGACTGATCATCGGCGTCTGTGCGGCAAGGGTGAGGCCGCCGCGGTCACGGCTTCAGCAACAGCTTGCCGATAACCGCCCCACTCTCAAGGAGCTGGTGGGCGCGAGCAGCCTCGGCGAGCGGCAGGCGATCGTAAATCAGCGGGCGAACTCTTCCAGCGGCGAGATGGGCTAACAGCGTCCTCATCGTCGCCGCCCGGATGTCAGGCCGGTCGTCGAAACTGTGGATGGTGAAGAAGCGAACCGCCGGGCTCTGGCCGGAATGGGCGCGCATCGCAGACCCGAAGTCGGGATCCAGCGGGCCATCGAGCCGGCCGTAGGAGATCACCATGCCGAGCGGAGCGAGCATCGCAAAGTTCCGCCCGAAGCCCTTGCCGCCGATCGGATCAAGAATCAGATCGGCGCCTCGTCCTCCAGTAATCTCACACACCCGAGAGACCACATCTTCGCTGCGGTAGTCGATTGCTTGCTGTGCACCGAGAGCCTCAACCGCATGCCGCTTTGCCCCCGAGCCGGCAACCCCGATCACCGTCATACCGGCGATGAGCGCGAGCTGCACCGCTGCGCTGCCGACCCCGCCTGCTGCAGTGTGGATGAGCACCCATTCTGCCGCGACCCCGCGAGCTGCAGTATGCAGCAGGTGATAAGCGACCTGGTAATTTGACAAGCAGGCTGCCGCCTCGAGCGAACAGCCCGGCGGCAGCGGGTGCGTGGCATGCGCCGGCACGGCAATGTATTCGGCATAACATCCAGCACGCACCGGTAGATCGCGGGCGCTGACGAAGACGGGTTGCCCGACAGCAAGCTGAGTAGTACCCGAGCCCTGCTCGACGATCGTTCCGGCGAGTTCGATCCCCGGGATTGCGGGCAATGGCGGCATCCATGCGTAGACGCCTTTGCGCACCAGCACTTCCGGCATGCTGACACCGATCGTGTCGGCCTTGACCAGGACCTCACCCTTCCGAGGCTGCGGCGTCGGCACGTCGACATATTCGAGCGCCGACGGGTCGCCAGTGCGATGCAGCAGGATGGCTTTCATTGGCTCGGACCGAGATCAGCTCTCGGCAATGATCGGGTTGCGCAAAACGCCGATGCCGCCGTCGATTTCGACCTCGACCACGTCGCCCGGCTTCATCCACAGGGGCGGCTTGCGCGCGAAGCCGACCCCTTCCGGCGTGCCGGTCGATATCACATCGCCAGGAACCAGCGGCGTCCAGTCCGAGCAATAGGAGATCAGGGTCGGGATGTCGAAGATGAGATCGTCGATGCCGGTGTGCTGGACCTCCTTGCCATTTAGACGCGTTACCAGGTGTAGGCGGGTCGGGTCCGAAATCTCGTCGGCGGTAACGATCCAGGGCCCAAACCCACCAGTCGCGTGGAAGTTCTTACCGGCGGCAATCGAATGTTTGAACTGAATGTCTCGGATCGAGCCGTCATTGAAGCAGGTGTAGCCAAAGATATGGCCCAGTGCGTCTGGTTTGGCGATGTGGCGGCCGGGCTTGCCGATGATGACGGCCAGCTCTCCCTCGTAATCAAAATCTCCCGATATCCTCGGGCACACCATGGGCTGATTGTGTGCGACAAGGGTGTTGACCAGCCGCAAGAAGACCTGTGGGTTCTCCGGTGGCGGGCCGCCCGCCTCGGCAGCGTGGGCACGGTAATTGCGGCCGGCACAGATGATCTTGTCCGGATCGGTGATCGGCGGCAACACCGTAACCTGCGACAATGCGACATCCGGTGCTCCGCCGCTGACCTCGGCTGCTGCATCATCGAGTGCACCGCCGGCAATCGCTGTGCGCAGGGTCGGATACCGATCGCCGAGCCGGCGCCCCAAATCGACTACACCGTCGCCAACGACCGCGCCATACGAACTACGTCCCGATACCGCAAAACTGATCAGCTTCATACCGCACGCTCCCTTATTTGTCGCCGCAATGATGGCCCGTTTGTGCCACCCCTCAAGCAACGTAAACCTTGCGACCGGCACCGAGACCGTCGATCCGGTCAGCGGCACCGCACCGCTGCTATCCTTGCGACGTCGAGAAGGCGCCGCCGGTCCTCGGACTGCCAATCCTCATCGATCGAGTAGTATTTGTCGAGCCACGCCGCGGTTTCGGGGTCCAGGAATGCGGCGAAATCGGGGGTGACGTAGATCTGGCCGCCGCTCGCGCACCGCCCCGACCTGGTTCTCGACCCCCCTTTTCCCAGCCCGAGGCCGGCGTGCAAGCGGTTAGCTCGACCAGGTAATGGCCACACATTCGCAGAAAGCGGCGGTTGAACTGGCGGTCTTTGCCGATGAACACGGTTTCGACCGCCGTGTTCATGTTGTCGTAGATGCCGCGCGTGCAGGTTCCCTTGAAGAAAGCAAAGGCGCGGTTAGTGCGAGCGGACTTCAGCCTAAATGAAATCAGGAGAGACGCTATGCAGGTGAAACTTTTTCTCGCCTCCGGCGCTACCGAAATAAACGCGATTGAAAGCGAGATCAACAAATGGCTTGGCTCGCTAACGACTGATGTCGAAGTCAAGCACGTGAGTTCTGCGTTCGCGGGCATTACGCCGAATAGCAGTAGCAATCCTCTACCTTCTCTTCGTTGCTGTGGATCAACAAGGTGCAGTTTACCGTCTTGCTGACTATGTTTTGGCCGCCATAGGCGATCAGCCATTGGTCAAAAAAGGCGTTCGGATCGCCGCCGTTGGTAGTCAGCTGGAAACCGAGGACGTAGACGTTGCGCACGCCTTGCTCGCGCAGCTTTTTCTGTACACCTTTGAAAAAATCGTAGAACCCATCCCAGGTCTGCGGGATGTCGTCGATCTTGAGCCGGCCTTCTCGACCAGCGCCCGCCAGATATGGTTGGTCAATCCTCGCCGCTGCGCAGCGAGGCAGACATCGACGATCTGGTTCAGGCGCTCGTGATTATCTGGTCGGAACTCAATCTGCCCCTCACCCTGCCATCGCCCCGCAAGCAGGGGGAGAGGGTCAAGTATCTCGGGGCGGCAGGGCGAACTGAAAGGCGGCACCCTGTGGGATATTCGCCGTCGCCCATATCTGCCCCCCGTGCGCTTCGATAATCGAACGGCAGATCGATAATCCCATCCCCATTCCGCCGAGCTTGGTCGTGTAGAATGCGTCGAAGAGGTGATCAAAACTCTCCGGTGTTAGTCCCGGGCCCGAATCCTGCACCGCAACGCGCACGCCGTTTGCTCCACCGTCCTCGCTGCTGATCAGCAGGTCTCGCGACCCTTCGCTTATTCCGCTCAGCGCTTCGACGGCGTTGAGGATCAGGTTGAGCATCACTTGTTGCAGCTGGACTCGATCTCCTTGAACGAGCGGCAAGTCCGGCGCGAGTTGGGTCCGCAGGGAGACCCCGTTCCTGTGCATTTCGGCACGCGTGAGGGCGATGACTTCGAGAATCGTATTGTTGATCTCCAGCCTGTCCTTCCGCGCCGGCGCCTTCGCGATGAGCGCGCGAATCCGGCCGATGACGTCGCCGGCTCGTCCTCCGTCCTTGATGATCCGACCAAGAGCCAGCCGAACCTCTTGCGGATCGGATGGCTGCATATCGAGCCATCGCAAAGCGGCGTGTGCGTTGGTGACTACCGCCGCGATCGGCTGATTGACCTCATGGGCGATCGAGGCCGTCAGCTGCCCCATGGTCGTGATGCGATTGGCGTGGGCGAGCGCCTGCCGTTCTTCCTCCGCCCGCCGGCGTTCGGTCACATCCATCAAGGCTCCCACGAATTCAACGAAATCGTCGGACTCGTCGAAAACAGGATGAGCTACAGTGTGGACGTTTTTGATTTTTCCATCGGGCATCAGTAATCGATGTTCAAAATCCAAACCTTTCCTGTCCTGCGTTGCACGATTGATTGTTTGCTGGACCTGGGCTCTGTCGGCCGGATGAGTTCGTTGGAGCACAAGATCTACGGTTGGTTGATCGGTTCGGTCGCATTCGAAGATGCGAAAGCTTTCCTCCGACCAGTAGAGTTTCCCGCTGGAAATATCCAAGCCAAAACTGCCCGCGTGGCTCAGCCTCTGCGCTTCGGCCAAATAGGCTTCGCTCCGTTGCAATTCGGCGGTCCGTTCTGCCACCTTCGTCTCGAGTTCGTCGCGGGCTTTGCGAAGCTGTCGCTCGCTCTCGCGTACCGCTTCCTCGGCGCGGAGGTGATCGTCCACGAGGCGTGCCGTCCGAAATGCCGTCGCGGCATGGTTGGCGGCCACGGAGAGCAGCAGCTGATCGATTTCGGTGGGAAAGTCGGCGCGATCACACGCCGCAGCAACCAGACCACCCTCGGCATTGATGCCGATGGGAATGACAATGCCGCGGCCTCCCTGCGCGCCACCGCCGATGTCACGAACGATTTCCCGGCGCGCCAGGCGGCGGTTGACGGCGAGATGATGTTGCAGCCATTCCGGAAATCCCTGCCATGCGTTTCCCCGCGTGATTTCGACTGCGGCAGCCGCGTTGGGATCGCACAAGCGCACGAAAGCGAAGTCGAGATACAATGAATTGACCAGCACGTCGGCGAGCCCGGCGGCGATGGCAGGCGGCTCTCTCCCAACCCACGCCGCGGGGACAGTAGACAGTGCCACGAGGTCCCTGAGCGCTCTTCGCAGCCGCAGGGCGTCAGCCTCGGGACCCATCGCCATCGGCTTGTGATCATCGCGCTCGTGCGGACCGGCGTCTCTCCCGGATTTCGAGCAGGAACTGGTCAGGAGGAACAAAGAACGGATTCTCCTGCAGTACCTCTCCGATAATCACGACCGGGTGCGTCCGCATCATGTCCATGACTATGCCGGCACTGAACTTCGACAGATCGTAGGTGCAGATGACCGGATCGTCGTATTTGGGAACCACGTAGTTGACGCGTGTCTCGTACTCCAACCAGCTATCTACGCCTGCTTTGTCGACCAGCGCCGCTTCCACACAAGATACAAACCGGGTGAGCGGATAACCGGAAGCCGCCCCCGATTGGAGCACCTCTTCGAGCAAGCTCAGCATCGCGTCCTGATCAAACCGATCGTCGCGCAGGTAAGCGTCTTGCCAGCGCCGCAGCTCGAGCTGGCCTGTACCCATTACTTGCTCCACCTCGATGCCGGCTTCGGCGAGCAGCCTGAGGTGTTCTCCCCGCAACTCGGGGTCCACGATATGGAAGGCCCTGTCCCCCCGCTCGAATCCTTCTTTGATGAACGAGCGAAGCACCCTGTGCTGCTCGTCGAAGCCGTTGAAGAAAGCGCAAATGTGACGGTGCTGGCCGAGACTACCGCCAGCACACTGCACGGAACCGCCGTTTGTTCCCATGTTTCACCTCCTGCCGCTACGGCGGGTGTAAGAGCCGAGCGGACGCAAGCGAGCAGGTCATCCTCCTCAAAGGGCTTGCTCCAGGTAACCGATGACGTCGGCGGAGAGCGCGCTCCCCAACGCCGTCGTCAGGATACGCCTTGATCAGGACGGTTGGAATGGGCTTCCCAGAAGCCGACAAGCGCTGATGCAGCTCGAGCCCAGTGATCCCGGCGTTGCACGTGGGCGATCAGGCAGAAAATCCTGCGAGGATTCGGCTTCTCGGCGAAGCTGTTCTCGAGTTCACCTTTCGCCTCTCCAACCAGACCGCGGCTCGTCCCGCAAAAACCGGCTCTTTCGTACCAGGGACCGATGGTTCGAATCCATTTTCCTCCAGCGGAGAGTCGTTTGCGAACCTGAATTCCTCGGAGGAAGCAATCGCGCTCGGGGACGGGTTGGCGATGACGGTGTGTGTTGCGTCGTCCTCGGCAAATGCAAACGACGCGGCTGAGGAACTGCGCACCAGTTACAGCTAACGCGATGCCAGAATCCGGCACCTCGTCACCAGGAAAAATCACAGGGATGAAATTTGGGTTCTCGACGACCATAGGCGGCGGAGGGAAAGCCGAATCCAAAGCGGCACAGCGTTCTTGCTCTTCTTTGGCTAGATCCGGGCGCTGCTCTTCAGCCCGGAAACTCGCGGGAAGCAATTGGTGTCGGACGTCGTGCTGGCCTGAGCCTTCCCCATCCGAACTCAGCGGCGGTCAAAGCCGTTGTCTTGGCGGAGGAGGCGGAGCGGCGCCGCGAGCGCATCACCGATGCGGAACGGCAGCAGTGTCGCGACGAGGCTTGGATTTGTCCGCCCGGCGCTCGAACCGCTGGGTCCATCAGACGCTTACCGGGGGGAATGCGGGTTTAACGGTCGATGAGACGAAACGGCCCCTCTGACGATCCTATGCTTTAGTGGATCGATAGTCGTCACCGGCAGCCGATCCGCCTATCAAAGTTTTTCCCAGTGTGACCCAGTTCACACTTGTTCGACGACTTTCCGAAATATCATTGGAAATGCCACAGATGGAAGGGCCGGTCTCGTGGTCACATTTGCGAACCCAATTCATGCGGAGTGGAGTCATGAACGATGTCGTAGTGCAAAAGCCAACTTCGTCAGAGAGATTGGAAAGTGAGTTGAATCCCCAGCCATCTGGGCGGCGGCGATTGGGTATCATAGGCGCAGTTTTCCAAAGCGCACCGCTGCGATCGTGGTTTGCCAGGCATTCCAGGACCCGCTCGGAGTTTGATTTATCAAAAATCCCGATCTATCCCGGCGCGTAAAGCTGGTCTGCTTCGGTCGAGCCTCGCCCGCTTGCGGTGACGCCGGATTTGACACGCAAACATCCAAATGCATGACCGGCACCCTGACCATCATCCCACCGAGACAGGTGACGTAGAGGGCAACCAACCCGATCGCGACGGCGAACAGTATTGGATTGATCTGGCTGGCTGCGCGCACCAGTTGCTTTGGCCAACGGTAATGATCCCGTTAACATTTAATTCGGCTGACTTACATATAGCTTACGGCTTTAAAGGGTTTCTCAGGGAGGATGCCAAGATGGAAAGACTTATCGGCATAAAGTTAGCTTCGCCGGGACTGGCCAAGGGGTTAGTTCGAGCGGCAGCCGTGGCCTTCATGGTGGTAAGCTTTGGTGTCAGTTCGATCGGACTCTCTGGACTGGGATTGCTTGGGGTCTCTGGTCTAGCGATCACTGTCGCCGCGCCAGCACAAGCACGCTGCCTCCTCGGAGGCCAGATCCGCAACGACATTCCAGATGGCGATTGCTTGGAAGCGCAACGAACAGGCTGCGTCCGGCACTTGCTCACACCCGATCAGTACACATCATGTCTGCAAGCAAACAAGTCTGCGAATGTCAGCGGAAGAACCTGCATCATCGCAGGCGTAGTCCACAATGAACTAAGCGCGCAGGATTGCGAGGAAGCAAAGGCAACAGGTTGCGTGCGGAGATTGCTCACCACCGCCCAGTACAGTGCTTGTCTGGACGCGCAACGTCATTAGAGCCGATCCAAATGTTAGCGTTGCTGTAATTCTGACCCGAGCGTCCGGGCTTGGGGGTAGGGCAGGGTCTTCATCCGGGCGATCAGCCGGTCAAGCATCGCGATGCGCAGCGCGCGGCCGGACTGGAACGGGCGCAGATCCGCAAAATGGGCGGTTCCCGCTCGGCGCCATTGCTGACGTTGCTGGACCTTTGCCCGTTGGAGCCGACAGCCCGTCCCCGCCGGAGCCGGTTCCAGCGAGCGAGTTTCGACCGGGTACCGATGGTTCGAATCCATTTCCCTCCAGCAAAGAGTCTGCGAACGGACCAGAGCGTGCATTAAGGCGAGTTGTCGAGGATTGTCGAGCTTGAGACCGGGGACGCGTTTGCCGGTCGGGGTGAGGGTGGGTTTGGTGAGCTTTCGGAGCTGCCCGCGATCGACAAACGTTTCGAGGATATCCTGCTGGACATCCAAGTAATTGTCGATGACGGCGGCCATCTTGTCACGCAACGCCGGAAGATGCTCGATAGCCTTGTTTACACCGTAGTCGGTGACGTTGTTACTGGCCGGCTCGGTACGGAGGATGGCGTGGTCACGCACGTATTGCTTGATGAAGCCATTGCGATAGTGACTGCGGATAACTGGGTTGGGCAGGTTCATGTCTTCGATCTCGGTTTGCAATTTGCCGCGGTATTGTTTCGTGACCTTGCGGCCGAAGATGACGGTGATCTTGTTTGGTTGACCGATGGTGCGGTTGGCGTCGAGGAGCCGCTCCCCCAATTTGTCGAGGGCGGCCCGCCGATGAAAGATCAGGTTGTCGCAGAATTCGATCTGCGAGAAGAACAACCGATGCTGGCAACCCGCTTGTTTGCGCTCTGTCTCAGTGAAAAACGGAGTCAGACGGGCCAGCCATTTACGGCCGCAACTTGCTAGGTCTTCGGCGGTTAGGGTGTCGGCTAGCTGCTGAAGACGCTCGGGTGCTCCGCACCGAAGAAATGCATTCGAGCATTGCTGGAAATCGATCCCCTCCTCGCGCATGCGGTTCGCCAGCCAGTGATGCTGATTAAGACAGACCCGAGCAGAGAACGGAAGGTAGGGGCACATGCGCACGAACATCCGGCCCCAATACTGGTCGGAGATATAGAAGTTGTACTGCACGATCCAGCGGTCGGCGATCTGAAGATGCCAGCGGTTGAGCTTCTTGTCGCCGATTGCGGTCATGATCCGCGCGGGCTCTCTGGCTTTGAGAATGACGATTACCTGATCCGGTCCTGCGCCCCTGAAGTAGGGGTCGACAAATTCGTCGCGACGGCCTCTAGGAGGCTCAACGATCGGAGCGTTCCAATTGTCGGCTTGCTCTTTCACCCACAGCTGAAACTGTTCAGCCGCCCCGCGCAGGATATCCCGGCTCACCGGATGGAGGTGCCGATAGGTACTGAAAAAACCCACCACTCTCTCGGGCTGCTGGAACGGCTGGATAAGGCCGTTGAGCAGAATTCGGTCAAAACACCGATAGCCGAACCGGATGCTGTCCTTGTGATGTTCGTAGAACGCGTTCATGGCCGGCTCCCGTGATCCGAAGCCGGCAGGATAGTCGATCGCCATCTCACCTTGTGCGCGCCGAGAGGCGAGGGATATCAAGGGCAAAGCCCTTGGCTAGTTAGCCTTTACCCTACCGCCCCACCCGCTTCCTAGCGCCACGCGCCTTGATCTCCTGGCTTTGATTTTTTAGTCTCACGCGCGCGCGTGAGACTAAAAAAACTCAGTAACCGCAGAGTGGCAAGATGCCGTCGCAGCGGCATGACGCGTGGCGAGTTTTGGCTCTCGATGCGTGCTCGATAAGGTTGCCGTGACAAAGCCTCCGCGCAGCTTCGCCGCGGCGATTCTGACCGGGCTCAGTTCGACGGGCGCGGTCGGCGTGGCGCTGTGGGGCGCCACCCGGCTAGTGCTGGTGCTGAAGGTGACGCCCGCCGAGGCTGCTTACCTATCGGTATGGATCGCGCTGATTGGCATCCCCGGACGCGCCCTCGGTGCCTGGCTCTCGGATGCGCTCGGCCGCCGTTGGGCCGGTTTTCTTCTGTCTGTTGCGGCGGGCTGCGGGACGATGCTTGCCGGCTACCTGCACGACGTCTATATCGGCGCCGCATCGGCGTTCTTCCTGCTGCTGCTCTTGGCCAGCTTTTTCTCGAACGCCAGCTTTTCGGTCGTCTTTCCGTACATGGCCGAGCTATGGCCGGCAAAGTTGCGAGCCAGCGGCTTGGTCTCGTCTACGGTTGCTCGAACATCGCCAAATTCATCGGCCCAGCCGGCCTGGCGGTCATCGCCGGCACCTCCAACTATGTCGCTCCGCAGGCGACGCTTGACGCGCTCGTGCCCGCTTTCAACTATTTTGCCGCCTGGTACCTGCTCGCCGTTGTCGGTTTTCTCTTCATCGGCATCGAAACCCGCGGCCGGACGATCGAGGAACTCGATGCCGCGCTCGCCCGGCCGGTGCCCATCAGAGTGGCGGTCCGGTAAAGATGCGATCGCGCCGCACGTGCTCCGGTGCGTAAATGGCCGCACCCATAGCAACCGCTGTCATCGGGTCGACAGATAGATCGGCAGCTATTCCAAGCTCGCGCGGAACTCGTTCCCTGATCCACGGCCTCTTTGATGGAGCACCGGCGAAAACGATCCGATCGATGTCCTGGGTGGTGTAACCGTTGGCTTTTATGATTGAGTGCGTCATGTCGAGCGTCTGAACAAGCAATGGTTCGACCAATGCTTCATACTGCTGCCGTGTGGTGACAATATCTAAATCAATATCTGATCCGGCCTCATCTTCGGCCCGCTGGGTCAATGGCCCGGCGGTTTGACAGGCATAACACCCGCCTTCGACTTTAGGTAAATTAAAGAAAAATTTAGATAAACTACATGATATCATACTTTCCGTTCTTTAGCTATGTTTTCGTTTGACGGAAATCAACAATTTGTATAAAAGGCGGAAGACCTTTTAGATTTCTTCAAGGATTGGTTGTCGACGGCAGCAATCCTCTAGAATTGAAGATATCCCATATCGGCAGCATTCCATCGAGAGGAGATGATCATGACCCTCATCTACCCTAATATTGTCCCGGAAAACAATTTGCGACTGCCGGATGCGCTGACAATCAAGCATGGTCCGGCCCGCCTTCTCTCCCGATTTGTTCTCGAAGGCGACAAGGCAGTACGGCAGATGGGTCTGCGTTTGCGGCTGCGACATGATTTCGGCGAACTGCTGTATTTGAACGAGCGGGAAGTCGCCCGCGGCAACTGGTTCAAATTAGTTAATATGTACAATCCGGCCCATTGCGATTTGTCGCCCGAAAATTCTTATTGGATTTCCGGCGAAAACGAGGCTGGCGACATCGTGTTGACGCAAGCCGGGCGGATTTATTACTGGCCGGAAACGAGCTTGGCCGAAGAGGCGCACTCGATGTTCTATGCCGGTCACGGCGAGGGCCAGCTTTGCAATGTGATGGCGCCGGCCGCCGGACAGATCGGCGGGGTCGTATTCTGCGCCGGATCGCATTGGATACGGCCGGATTTCCGCGGGCATCGGCTGTCTCATCTACTGTCAAGGTTAGGTCGAGCCTATGCGATGTCGCGTTGGCCGGTGGATTGGGCGATCGCGCTCGTCGCCCCGGTGCTCATCGAAAAGGGCGTCAGCGCCGGCTACGGCTACAAGCATGCCAGTCGCAGCATCTTCTACCCCACCTCACCCTGGGGCGACCTCGAGGTCGTCCTCGCCTATTTGTCCCAGAACGAAGCTTATAAGGACATTGCCGAATACCTCGCCACGGAACTCTCCGGCTCGATCCCCGCTGGTTTGGCGACGGCGTCCGACCGCACACCCGGGATGACAAGGCTACATACCGAAAATACCACTGATTTCCCTTCCTTGTCTCATGCATCTCGGGATCGCGCGCCTTCTCGGCATTCTTGGTCGAGGACGGTGCATTGATGATCCCCGCCTTCGCGAGGACCGCATCGACGATCGTGCCTCTCGTTTGCGAAATTTGGATTCTGGGTGTTCGCTGCGCCGGCAGCGAACTAGCCAGGCTGTCCCACTCGTGAGTTGGGTTCGCAGGAGACTCCGCGATGGAGGAAGCCGGATTCGAACCGTCGGTCCCGCGGAAGACCCCCGCCGTCGTCGTGATATCGGGTCTCGTCGCGCCGCCTTCTCCGTTGCGGCAAGAGAGCCGACACGAGCTCCTCTCTCGAAACCTTGGTCGTCTCACGCGGTACTGACGGTTCGATCTGGCTTGTTCCAGCGGTGAGTCAGACGAACTCTGAGGGCTGCGGAGTTGGTTGAGGAGCCTGCCGCCACCGATCCGCACCCCGTGCCGCCAAATGGAAGTTACGAAAAATTAACGTCAGCGAAAGCATGCTGTCATTTTCTCTGCCGATATCCTTGCATGCTAGGAGATCGCCATGAGCTGCCGGCCGGTTAGACAGACAGCCAAAATGCAGGACCTTTGCTTCGTGACAGCATACGGCAGCGACGTGATTTTAACGTGACGCACTGTCCAAAGTATCACGAGAAAATCGGCTTTGAGCCTGCCCGCCACATCAAGGTTTCAAGAAATCCAGCTGTGAAGACCCGAAATCATGTATTGTATCACCCTTCGGAACAAGTTCGACAAAACAATCATCGGATGGTATGACGCATCAGCGTCGAACTTCTCTACTGACCAAAGACGAGCAAAGCACTTCTTCGATCGGGTCGACGCTGACTTGGTCGCTGACCAGCTCCGGCGCATGTATCCGCGCCTCGCTCAAGATATTGAGGTTACCGCCGTTCAGCCCACAGGTCTCACCTGCAGCTCCGACGCCGCAGCCGTGTTGCTATGATCTGATCGCCGGCTGCCCGACGGTCGTCCGCGCCGATATCGTTTGCGGCCGCCCCGGTAGGCTGCGCGATGCAGCTCGCGGATGCTCGCGTTTCGGAACGACCGCTTTTCTCCGAGCGGGACCGATGGTTCGAATCCGCTTTCCTCCAGCGAAGAGTTGGTTGCAAACCTGACCTTCGGGGGGAGCTCGACCGTCATCAACGATCCCGATCGTCTTTGCCGTTGCTGGCGACCCGGTCGAAGTGGACCATCACCACCACTCCGAACGAGTTGTGCGCGCAGCTGCACAACCGCATGCCCGTGGTCCTGAAACCCAACGCCTGGCCGGTTTGGCTCGGGGAGGAGCCGGCGGAGGCGTGCGCGCTCAAGGCCCTGCTGAGGCCGATCCCCTCGGGCGGGATGACCTGCTGGCCCGTGAACGCGCGGGTCGGCAACGTCAAGTATAACGACGCGAGCCTGATCGAGCCGATCGCCGCCTAGGGCTGCCCCGCATCCGCGGGAGCGCCCCCTAAAGCGGCAGGCTGAACTCCGACTCGCCTTCGGACTGTTCCGCCCCAAGTGAGGACAAGGAGATACCCAGGAGCCGAACGCCTTCCGAGACGGGAAAGAGAGGTTCGAGCAGCGTATTGCCAAGCTCTTCGAGCTCGCTTCGCGTCTTGATCTGCACCTGGCCCGTGCGGCTTCGCGTGATCTGCTGGAAGTTGGCGAACTTGATCTTGAGGGTGACCGTGCGGCCGCGGAGACCGGAGCCCTCGCAGTACTCCCACACCTTATCGGCGATTTCTCGAAGCGCGTCGCTTGCCGCTTCGTAGGTGAAGAGATCGGCGGGAAACGTGTTTTCGGCGCCGACGGATTTTCGGATGCGATCGGCACGCACTGGCCGCTCATCGATGCCGCGCGCAGCCCAGTAATAATAGGAGCCTGCTTTCCCGAATTGCTGCTGCAGGAAGGCCAGGGTCTGGGCCCGGAGGTCGAGCCCGTTCTTGATCCCGAGCGCCCCCATCCTGGCGGCCGTCGCAGGTCCGATGCCGTGAAACTTCCTGACCGGCAATGTCTCGACGAATTCCGGCCCCATTTTTGGAGTGATGACGAAGAGCCCGTCCGGCTTGCGGTGATCCGAGGCGAGTTTGGCGAGAAACTTGTTGTAGGAGACGCCGGCCGAAGCCGTCAGCTCGGTTTCGGCCCGGATCCTTGCCCGGATTTCTTCGGCGATCTGTGTCGCCGAGACGATGCCCTTGAGGTTTTCGGTGACATCGAGATACGCTTCGTCGAGCGACAATGGCTCGATGATCGGCGTGTATTCGGCGAAAATCTCCCGGATCTGCAGAGAGATCGCCTTGTAAGCGTCGAACCTCGGCGCAACGAAGATCAGATCCGGGCATTTCCGCTTGGCTGCGATCGACGGCATCGCGGAATGCACGCCGAACTTGCGCGCTTCATAGGGTCGTCTTGACCGATTGACTGTCGATCACTCCCGCCGACGGGCTGGCTTCGCGGCCCGCCGTTTCGCGCGCTTGCAGCAGCAGCTCAAAATTGATCTTCT
This sequence comes from uncultured Alphaproteobacteria bacterium, assembly GCA_963787425.1. Lineage (GTDB taxonomy): Bacteria > Pseudomonadota > Alphaproteobacteria > ATCC43930 > CGMCC-115725 > AP-15. The sequence continues at coordinate 53,408 of CAWBCV010000008.1, read as the reverse complement.
CAAACAAGCCGTTGTCTCGCCAATCGTAGAAATAGCCTTGCACCGTCGTGAACGCAGGAAAGTCCTTCGGCAGCATCCGCCACTGACAGCCGGTCCGCGCGATATACAAGATCGCGTCCAGCACCGCTCGCAGCCCAATCTCGCGCGGCCGGCCCAGAGGCTTGGGCGCCGCCATAAGGGGCTCAATCAGCGCCCATTCCGCATCCGTGACATCGCTTGCGTAGCGCTGGCCCTCTCGCTCATACTTCCGACGAGTGATTTCGGTCCACATTTTGTGCCTCGTTGATTGCTCGACACAACCATCGTTCCACAACAGACTGAAATCACTCAATTCATTTTCGGTCAGCCACTGAGCCGTCGGCTTGGGCAAAACGGGGCGGATAAGCGCTCGCCGAACTTACCGCCGCTGTCAACGGCGCCGGCGAAAGCGGCCCGCCTGATCATGGGCGGATTGCGCCCAAAAGAGAACAACGGATTCGGCCTCGCAAGGGTGATAGGCTAGGTCGAATCTCATGGCGGCGTATGGGAAGGAGCTGGGCGTGCGCACCCACCGAGTGCTCGACCGACCGATCATTTCAGCCGAGCTCCATCCGACCATAGGAGCGAATATCCAGGGTCCTTCAATGATTCGGGTTCCTGAGTGGATCGACGGCCGGCTCGGCGATTACTACCTCTATTTTGCTGACCACAAGGGCAGTTACATCCGCCTCGCCTACGCCGATCACCCCACCGGGCCCTGGACAATTTATGCGCCCGGCAGTTTGCAACTTGCGCAATCCCGTTTTCTGACCGAGCCCCCGATTGCCTCGCCGGATCAAGTTGCGCGGTTCGAAGCGCGCTGGAAGCAGACGGGTACGCTGATGCCCCACGACATACTGTCGGAGATCACGACCCCGCACATCGCCTCACCGGATGTCCATGTCGATCCCGCCAGCCGGCGGATCGTAATGTACTTCCACGGGCTCGAGGATGTGGGAACGCAGGTCAGCCGCGTGGCGACCTCCCGCAACGGTATAGATTTCGAGGCACAGCCGGAGATCCTCGGACCGTCCTACATGCGGGTATTTTCGCATGATGGCATGACGTACGCCCTTACAATGCCAGGGCGGTTCTATCGTTCGAAGGATGGGCTGCACGGGTTCGAGCCGGGTCCAGTGCTGTTCAACCCGAACATGCGGCATTTAGCCGTGCTGAAGCGCGGCAATGAACTGTCGGTGTTCTGGACGCAAGTCGGCGAGGCACCGGAACGAATTCTGCTCAGCCGCATAGACCTCACCGGCGATTGGCACGGCTGGAAGGAAAGCTCGGCCACTGAAGTGCTCCGGCCCGAGCGTTCGTGGGAAGGTGCCGACGCGCCGCTGATCCCATCCGTGCGCAGCACAGCCTACGGGCATGTGAACCAACTCCGCGATCCCGCAATCTTCGAGGAAGACGGGCGGACCTACCTCCTCTACGCGGTGGCCGGCGAAAGCGGCATCGCCATCGCCGAAATATGGCCGGACGAAGGGCGTCCCCTGCCAACACTGAAGTCAAAGTGGCCGACCCCGCTCGCTCACATCGGTCGATGAGCGCGCACAACACGGCTGCCTCTTGAACCGGCCTCTAGTTTGGAGGCAGATCTGATCCAAACGCCTGCAAGCGCGGGGGCTCGTTCATGGAACGCCACAGATTCGGCAATTCTGATCTTACGGTTTCAGCCATCGGTCTCGGCTGTTACGGCATGTCGGGGGTCTATGGCCCGGCGGACGACGCGGAGTCAATCGCCACCATTCGCCGCTCGCTCGATATCGGGGTCAATTTTCTCGACACATCGGCGAGCTACGGCGAGGGCCACAATCACCGCTTGATCGGCGAAGCAATCCGCGGCCGTAGAGATGATGTTGTCATCCACTCGAAGAGCGGCAGCCCACGCGACGGCGGCCCAGACTCTACGCGCGGTGGAGGCGATCCGCGTTATCTGCGTCAAACCTGCGAGCGGAGCTTGAAAAATCTTGGGATCGAGACGCTCGACGTCTTCTGCATGTCGCGCGTCAATCCGAACGTGCCAATCGAGGAAAGCGTCGGGGGAATGGCCGAGCTCGTCAAGGAAGGCAAGACACGTTTCATCTCGCTCTCAGAGTGCTCGGCCGAGTTGCTGAAGCGCGGCAGCGCCGTTCATCCGCTCGTGTCGCTGCAGATGGAGTATTCGCTGTTCTCGCGCGATGCGGAAGAGCAAGGCCAGATCGACGCCTGCAAGGAACTTGGCATGGCAATGATGGCCTATGCCGTCCTCGGACGTGGGATGCTGAGCGACCAGGTTCCCAAAGTGGAGGAATTGACAGCGGGCGACGTCCGCCAGAGGCTACCTCGCTTTCAGAGTGGCAATATCGAGAAGAACCTCGGGCTGCACTCTGCACTCGAGGCCATCGCGCGCAGGAAGAACGCCACGCTCGCCCAGCTCTCCATCGCGTGGCCAATGGCCCAGGGAAAGCGTGCGGGAGTCTTCCTCGTCCCGATACCCGGCGCGAAATCGCGCAAGCACATTGAGGAGAATGTGCGCGCCGCGGACATCGTGTTCACCGCCGAGGACCTTGCGGAAATCGACAGCATCGTCCCGTCCGGTGCCGCGTCCGGTACTCGCTACCCGATAGGACAAATGCACCGACTGAACGTGTGACGTGCGAATCTAACCCCAGGCTGCGGCCGAATAATGCTCGGCACGAATTGACGCTATTGGTCCGCCGCGCGGTCCAGCGCTGCCCGGGCTGAAGCTACGGCCGAGTCAATCTGATGTGTTCGTCAGCCTACGGAAGAAAACCCACAAGAAAACCCGATAAGGCGACATCCTACGAAAGAGTAACCACAAGAGAACCCACCCAATCATGCCAGCCACGACGGCGCAAACTGCAATCGCCGTGATCACGGCCCTTTCCTTCAGAAAATCGATCAGTACTTCTGCCGCGACAACGGTCAGGAATGCGATTATCGGGCCGAGCAATATCGTACCAATCACGAATCCCGTGGTCCAATCCCGAACACTGCTCATTGAGCAATCTCCGCGCCGGCACTGACCAATATTAACTATATCATAGGTCGTCACCGGAGATCAAAATTCGCAATCGGATTGCTCCATGGCGAGATCATTCGTTGACCATCGATGGGATTTGCCCCGAAAACTCGGGTTCGCACCGGACTCGCCGCTGGAGGGAGATGGATTCGAACTTCCAGTCCCCCAAGGAAGACCGGACAAACAGCGCAGACAACCCTCCACCCAATTCTTGTGCGGGACCGAGCTTCGGAGTTCGCCCGACTCGCTGCCGGAGGGACGAGATTCGAACCCCTCGGTCCCCGGCGCGAAAGGCGGGTTCCGTGCCCTCTGGTCTCACGCCATGAGTGGATCTTATCGGCTGTCCGCGCCACTTTCTCCATTGCAGGAAATCAACGGGAGACACGGGTCACAAGCCCCTAATGTGTCGCCCGTCTGGTTGGCCAAACTGCATATTAGCCGAGACGGTCCCGAGCGGCGCCTGCTCCGACAATTGGCTGGCCCCGGCCCCGACTGATAAGGTGCCACGTCACGCCGCGAGGAGGCATGGGCATGGGCGATCGTGCGTTCGCATCCGCAACCGAGCTATCAGACGAAATTCGCGACCGGCACATCGGCTGCGTCGAACTGCTCGACGTCTACCTGGCGCGCGCGGAACGGCATAATCCGGCGCTGAACGCAATCGTCGTCTGGCAGGTCGACCAGGCGCGAGAACGCGCCCGCGCCGCCGATGCCGCCCTTGCGCGCGGCGAGCGTTGGGGACCGTTGCACGGCATTCCGATGACGGTCAAGGAATTGTTCAACATTGCGGGCCTGCCGACGACGTTTGGCAATCCGCTTTGGAAGGACAATATCGCCACCGGCAACGCCTTCATGATCGATCGCCTGCTGCAGGCCGGCGCCATCATCTTCGGCAAGACCAACGTGCCCTACATGCTCGCCGACGCACAGAGCTACAACGACATTTACGGCACCACCAATAACCCCTGGGATCCGACCCGCTCGCCCGGCGGCTCGTCGGGCGGCGAGGCGGCGACGCTCGCCGCCGGGTTGTCGGCCCTCGGTGCGGGCAGCGACATCGCCGGCTCATTGCGCAACCCGGCGCATTACAGCGGCGTATATGGTCACAAACCGAGCTGGGGGCTGATCTCGACGCGCGGCCACGCGCCGCCGGGCATCGTGACGCCGACCGACATATCCGTGGTCGGCCCCATGGCGCGCCACGCCGAGGACCTCGATCTCGCGCTGCGCGCTCTTGCCGGACCCGACCTGTTGCAGCGGACCGCCTGGCGGGTCGTGTTGCCGCCGCCGCGCCACCGTCGGCTCGGCGAGTTTCGCGTTGCCGTGTGGGCATCGTCTCCGCTATGCCGGATCGACAGTCGCGTCTCTGACCTCTTTGATCGCGCCATCAATGCCATCGTGCGTGCTGGAGCGATGGTCGACGATGCAGCACGACCCGGGATAGACGACGAGGAACACCACCGTCTATTCATGCTGCTGTTGCGAGCGGCGACGGCGTCACGCATGCGCGACGACGATTTCGCTCGCCAGCAGGAGATCGCTGCGACGCTCACCGAGGACGATATGAGTGACCGCGCCGCGGTGGCGCGCGGCGCCACGTTATTGCACCGGGCCTGGGGCAACGCCAACGAAGCGCGGACAAAACTGCGATACGCTTGGCACGAATTCTTCAGGCGCTTCGATGTGTTGCTGACGCCGGTGGCGGCGACGGCCGCTTTCCCGCACAACCCCAACCCCAATCGCGATGAACGTACCGTCAGCGTCAACGGCAAGTCGGCGCCGTACGCGGAGCAGTTATTTTTTGCGGGGCTCGCCAGTCTGTCATATCTACCGGCAACGGCGGCGCCAATTGGCTTGACCGAAGAGGGACTACCGGTGGGCCTGCAAATCATCGGCCCGGAGAATGAGGACCCGACGACGATCGAATTCGCCCGCCTGCTGGCGGCTGAGATTGGCGGCTTCGTGCCGCCGCCGACATATAGGTAAGCTGGCGACTGCCGGCGAATGGCAGCACGGACGAGCCGTCGTCCGTGAAGCTGAAAGGTCCCGGCTCGCCGCGAATTTCGCCAATTTCGCAAACGAGGGACCGGGAGTTCGAATCCATCTCCCTCCAGCAGAGAGTTGAGTGCGAACCATTTCACTGTCTGCCGACAGCTTCAACGTCGCCGAGCGGATCACCGGGGCACATTGGTCGGGCCCGCGGTTCTTTGGCCTAATCAGAGCGGCCGACCCCTTTCATGCTCGGTCTCGTACTCGCGGCACGATGACCGCGCGTTCAGCCGATGCTTGGGCGCGCTCGCGCCGCAATTCCTCCATGCGTGCTCGGATCGTCGCAAAATCGTCAGCAGCGTGGGGGCGAGCGCGCTGGCGCCAGCCCGGTGACTCGTGCTCTCCCCTCGGGAGATCTTGTCGATAGGCTTCGAAGGTTCTGTTTCCATCTCCTCCGCTATCCAAACTACGGGGCTCTGACTTTTACCCCGGCAGGACTGCCTCCTGCTGAACATGCTAGCCTTACCTGGACACACCTCCGAACAAAGAACTGGCAATAAATCGAAAACAACCACTTGACAGGAAAAGCCCCATACAAGTTCGAATCCACTTCCCTCCAGGGAAAAGTCCAGTGCGAACTTCCTCGAACCAACTTCGAAACGAAATAAGCGCAGACGATTCCTTCCGCCGGATCGTCAGTGTATGTGAAGGCGAAGGTTGTTGATCGGCGCGCTGGGCGCCCTAATGCTGATGGGCGCGTGGCCCGCAAAGTGGTGCTCGGAAAACTGGCCAATTCGTGCGCTCGTTCGCGTCGCTCCGGCCCCGGCTACCAGCCAGCCGAATTCGAGCAGGAGACGGCCGCAAGCATATCGCGGCCGAGACGTTGAATGCGCGTTGTTTTTTGAATGCTGTCTGGCGGTGGTCAGAAGATCAAACCAGCACCTTCTTGATTGCGCACGAACTCTGGTCAACAACGCCGTCGTTGGGAAGTTCTTGCGGATCCCCAGACCCGATGTCTCGCCGAGCGATCTGGCCGCGCGTATTCCTCTATACCGGCGCTCTCTCCGCATCGAGAGCCCGGGCCTCCTTTCAGCACGGAGACCGCGGATGACCTGGATGACCGACCCGCATGCCGCGCAAATTCTACGGGGCTTGTACCCCGAACAATACGCAGACTGGGGGAGGGTCTGGCTGCGATACGGATTTGTTGTGCTTCTCGCGGGAATTGCTGCCGGCGGGACATTCCTAAAGATGCGGCCGTCCTCCCCGCCTATTGCGCCGGTTACCTCAGAAGTCGGCGCGGCGCCGAAAACGACCACCTTTCCGTCCCTGTTAACGGCAGACCTGCCCCGAATGGGCTGGAGGAACCCGGAGGTCGAGAAGATGCGAGGGCTTTTGAAGTCTCGCCCGCGGACGCCGAAACCAGATACAGCGCACCACAAGCGGCTGCCCGTGCACCAATAAGGCGGCCCCGGCGCCACGCCAAGTTCCTCCGCTCGCGAGTTGGGGGGCTGTCTACCGAAGCCACGCAACCGGCCTTATCCAGCTGCGCGGCATGCGCCCAGCGGATGTCGGAACAGACCCTACGGTGGCGCGCGCTCGACATAACCGTGTGGGATCGGCTACGGGCCCGACGATTACAATCCGCAGCAGGCGAATGAGACCACAGTCATCAAGCCTCCCGCGGTTGTTGGCGATGGCGGCGGCTGGCTGGTGGTGGACGATCTCGTCGATACCGGCCGCACCGCCAAGGTGCTCCGTAAATTGATGCCAAAAGCGCATTTCGCCGCCATTTACGCGAAGCCCCTCGGCCGGGCGCTGGTCGATACTTACGTCAGCGAGGTGAGCCAGGGCACCTGGATTTATTTCTTTTGGGAAGGGATCAGATGGAGACGATGACCACACAGCGCACCGACGGCTGAACACTGCGATCCCGGCCATCGTGTGATTGGTGCGTCAATGTCAAATCAACGCTTGTCCTTGTCGCGCAGGGATCGCGGATATACCGTGCCCGAACGACATCGGTTCCGTGGGGGTCGGAAGTCATGCTGATATTAGATGCCCAGGTTCACGCCTACGAACGCAACCATCCGGGCCGCCCGTGGCTCGGCACTCTCTACGGGCCGGCGGAGGTTACCGGCGATCAGATGGTGGCCGCCATGGACGCCGTCGGCGTCGACGGCGCGGTATTGGTCTCACCGTTCAGCATGTATCGCTACGACGCCAGCTACGCGAAAGAGGTCTACGCGGCGCATCCCAACCGGTTCAGGCTGGTCAAGCCGGTCGATCCGACCGATCCAGCCGTACTCGATACAATCGCCGATTGGGCTTCCACCAACGGCACGGTCGGGATCAGGGTCTTCTTGAGAGACAACGTTTCGACTGACCCCGCCGACCCCGCTATCAACCGTGTTCTGGCCACAGCGGCGCAGCACTCCCTCCCAGTCAACCTGGCGTGTACGGGGCGCCTGGAACCAGGCCGGGCAGCTGGCGGCGCGAAACCCTAATACGCGGCTGGTAATCGACCATCTTGGCCTGCCACAGCCGCACGAGCCGCCGCCTCCGGCGGAGCCGTTCGCCGATCTGCCAAAGCTGCTGGCGCTCGCGGCCCACCATAACGTCGCAGTCAAAATCAGCGGCGCGTGCACGCTGTCGCACGATCCCTTCCCGTACAAGGACATCTGGGACCCGCTCGGCCGCGTGTTCGAAGTTTTTGGCCTCGATCGCTGCATGTGGGGCACCGACTGGACCAGGGCGGTCGGGCTGCTGACTTACGAGCAAGGGGTCGCGGCGTTTCGCGTCACCGACCGCCTGTCCGACAGCGACCGCGCCCTTCTTATGGGTGAGACGCTCCAGGGCGTCCATAACTGGACGCGATCGCAAGCCTGATCGGCCCCATCGTTTGTCCCGAGGTTCATGCGCACCTTGCATGCCGGACTTTACCTAGCTGCGCGCGGCGCGCTGGGACGGCCGCCATGAGCGAGAGAGGTGCAGTTACGGGCTTCGAATATCTTCAATGCCCGACAAACACGAGGAGAGAGTTGTCATGAAGGTGATCACACTCAAAGATGTGCAGAATGCCCCAATGGAAGGTGCGGAGCCGATCGAAGGGTACACAGGCCCTGTTTCCCGGTCGCGCCAGACGATCGTTAAGCCTGGAGACTCTGCCAACTATAACTGCAGCGTCGTGAACTTCAGCCAAGGCTGCAGCACGGGATGGCATACCCATAACTGCGACCAGGTGTTGATCGTAACCTCCGGTTCCGGCATGGTTGCCACCGAGCATGAACGGCGCGAAATTAATGTCGGTGATGTCGTGCACATCAAGGCGGGTGAACGCCATTGGCATGGCGCGAAGGCCGACACGACGATGGGGCACATCACCATTACACTCGCCGGCAGTCAAGCAACGCACGGATAGATTGCCGCGTCGTAGACGATCCTCGAGGCAAACGCTCGACGATCACCTTGTCAGGCTTTCCGGGAACCCCTCGGCTGGGCGTTTCCAGCTGGCCGACAGTTTTCTTCCCAAACCGCACCGGCACAAAGGCGCCGATCGACGCCATGACCGGCAGTGTGCTGAAGGCCATAGGGAAAAGCACACGGGCTTTGCGCTGATCGCGATCCCGGCGGTCTTCTACAACGCGTGGCTCTACATGAGAAATTAACGTAAAAACACCACAGGCTGTGTGCGTTAAGCATTCTAAAATAGTTGAGAACAGTTGGCCGTCCGATCATTGAATAAAGGTTAATGAACGGAACGGGGCCTCAGATGAAAGAACTACTTGAGCGCGCTCGCGCGTACCTGGCTGGCTTGGAAGCCGACCGACAGACGGCACTCGCCCTGAGCGAACAAAAGGCCGAAGAAGCCAAGCTGATTAAAGCCCGGCAGGAAGGATTTCAGGCGGCGCTTGCACTGCTAGGCGAAACTTCTGCCGGTAACGATTCATCGGGAAAGGACAGAGAGCTTGCCGCTGATCCCCGCGGCGGCGACGATAGGGCAACAGCCGAGGAACAGCCTCGGCGGCGCGGGCGCCGGCCGATCCGCGAATTGATCCTGCGGGAGTTGTCGTTTTCCGGCCAGCCGATGACGGCGGCCCAGATCGCCAAAGCGATCGAGTACCATGCCGACCGAACCGAGATGGCATTGGAGCGCATGGAGAGCGAGGGCCAGGTTGTTCGGAGTGAAGCAGGCCGCTGGGCTATCGGTCTCTCGGGGACGCCTCAAACCAACGGACACGCGACAGGCGCGAGCAACGGAAAATCTGCGGCGCCGTCGGACGCGTAGACACGCTTCGGGACCGCGCCTTGTCGGCTCCGTGACGTTCCCGTTCACCAAGACTGAGTTGGCTGCGAACTCGCGCCGGCGTTCCGGCGCGAGCTCGGATCTTCAGAAAGCTTTGCGTCGTCGATATCGTGAAGCCGCAGCTTGAACCCGGCACACCCAATTCAGAAGTTGTCGGCCCACCCGGAAGCGAGCGGACCCGAACGTCGACGGCTGACGCATGCATGCGCGCCTGGACCTTGCCTTCTATCGCGGCGCTCAGCGGGCCATGCTAGGGTGATGCAACGACACTAGGGAGAAATCCATGAACGATACGGAGATCGGCGCGCTGCGCCAAAAGCTGGCCAGTCGGGTGCGTTCCGACGACTACCGGCAGCGGCGCAAAGACATGGACGCCCGTTCGCTCGAGTACAAGATTGCGCCCGACGTCACTGTCGAGCCGGCGACGGCGAACGGGGTACGGGCGGAATGGACCTCGACCCCGAATGACGCCCGCGACGCGGCACTGATATGGCTGCATGGCGGCGGCTATGTGATTGGCTCACTCGTCAGCCACCGGCATCTGGTTTCCGAGGCTGGCCGGGCCGCGAAGATATGGGCATTGGCGCTCGATTACCGGCTAGCGCCGGAGTACCCGTTTCCAGGCGCAGTCGAGGATGCGCTGTCCGGCTACCGGTATCTGCTGTCCCGCGGTATCAGCCCGGGTCGCATCGCGATCGCCGGCGACAGTGCCGGCGGCGGTCTTGTCGTCGCGGCGATGCTGGCGATCCGCGAGGCCGGACTGGCGCAGCCGGCCTGCGGTTGGTGCATTTCGCCCTGGGTCGACATGGAGGCGATCGGCGAGACGATGTCGACCAAGGGCGAGGCTGATCCGATGGTGCAGCGGCCGGGTCTGCTCGAAATGGCCGGGCTCTATCTCAGCGGCGCCGACCCGCGCTCACCACTGGCCGCGCCAATCTACGCCGATCTTAAAGGCTTGGCGCCGCTGCTGATCCAAGTCGGAGCGGCGGAGACCCTGCTCGACGACGCGATCCGGCTGGCCAAAGCCGCCGGCGCCGCCGACGTCCGAGTCGATCTGCAGATCTGGCCCGAGATGGTTCATGTCTGGCACATGTTCCATCCTGAGCTGAAGGCCGGGAAGCGGGCGCTCCAGGCAGGCGGCGATTACATACGGGCGCTAATGAAGCGGTAGCGTTTCTTGAACTGGAATGGGATGCGAAAGGTCTAACATCCTTCGCCTCAAGTGCCCTAACGGCACTGTCAGGAAAAACGGCCTGCTGGATCGAAGGGGTTCGGCGTAGGCTGCGGGTATGGCTCCGATCTCCTATCGCCGGCATCGTTTTCCGCCGGTGGTCATCCAGCACGCCGTGTGGCTGTACCTTCGCTTCACCCTGAGCTATCGCGATGTCGAGGAGCTGCTTGCCGAACGCGGGCTCGACATCTCCTACGAGAGCGTTCGCAGTTGGGTGCTCAAATTCGGACCGGCGATCGCGCGGGGCCTGCGACGAGGCCGTCCTCGACCAAGCGATCGCTGGCATCTCGACGAAATGGTCGTCCGGATCGCGGGCCAGTACATGTATCTGTGGCGTGCCTCGACCACGAGGGCGAGGTCCTCGAGATTCTGGTCCAGCGTCGTCGCGACCGGTCGGCGGCCGTCAAGCTGATGCGCAAGTTGCTCCGCAAACAGGGCTTCGCGCCGACCAGGGTGACGACCGACAAGTTGCGCTCCTACGGCGCTGCCTTCCGGCATCTCGGGCTTTCCTGCCACCATGAGCAGGGCCTGCGAGAAAACAATCGGGCGGAGAATTCGCATCAAGTGGTGCGCCGACGCGAGCGCAAGATGCAACGCTTCAAATCAGCGGCATCGGCGCAACGCTTTCTGAGCGTTCACGCTGCCGTCCACAATACCTTCAACCTCCAGCGCCATCTCGTCTCCTGGTCGACTCTTCGGATCTTCCGATCAGAAGCGGCGGCGCAATGGCGCAGCGCGACCAACGCGGCATGACGACAGTCCGCGCCCCCCCGTATTCTGACTAGAGCGCCCCAACTTGACAGTGCCGGTTTGGCTGTTTCAGGCGTCGCTGCCCGGTTATTTGGAAATTCAACGCCACATGTCGATCCGCACCACGGGCTTCGTGGCGGCTATTCCCTATGCCTGTGGCGGAACAGGCCGTCGTTGATCGGTCGCTGGTGGTCGCGGGTGTGGTCCGACGCAGTCAATTGCCTGACGGCACGTTGAGATCGAACACCGTCATGTCGTTCGCGTTATCGTCGACCACGGGTGACATCGGAGCTGACCTTCGCCACACCGATGCCGAACGCGTCGCCCTGCGCCGCGTCCACATTGAACTGGCTGACAAACTTGCTCTGTTTGGTGAATTCAACGATTTCACTGGGCTGCGTCGGATCGGGATTGACCGCGTCACCATTGCTGGTGAGCAAGTTTCCATTGGGCGCGAACACCAGCGCCAGCGGCCCACGCAGATGTTTATCATTGAAAACGACTGTGCCGGTACCCGAGGATCCCGTCCTGGAGCCGGCATGCGGGACCGCGAAGATCTCGTTGTCGTTGGTCGATGCGACATAAAGCGTATCAGTCTGGGCATCATAGGCGAGCCCGGTCGGGCTCAATATCAGCGCAACCGGATTAAGCGCGACCGAGTAGCCTGAGGCGATTACGGTGGCACTGGTCACGGTAATGCCGGTCTGGGAAATTTGCAGCGAAGCTGGCGCCGACGCAGCAGAACAAGATCCTGGTGAGTGGCTATACCGACAATGCCCCGATTGGTCCGGCGCTGCGTCACAGTCTGGCCGCCACAGCCCACCACCCTTGCGGGTATTGGATTGACTGACGCCGAGGAAAGTCTGGTTCGCGCAGGCTGCCCCGGTGGATTCGGCCAGGCGTAAGGCGGAACTCTCAACACCCGGAACCGGCAACTGACAGCTCGACACGACGGTTCTGCGCGCGGCCCTGTGCTGTGTCGTTCGAAGCAACCGGATTCCCGTCGCCAAATCCCTGTGCCGAAATGAGGTCCGGCTTAACGCCCTGCGAGTTCAAGAATTCCATCACGACGATCGACCCTTGGATCACCTCGAATATCCGGGCGACTTGCTCGTCGGTGTACGAGTAGTTGTTCCGGTTCGCGAGATTGCCGAGCACCTTTGTCTCATGGAGGATGTGGTTGACGCGTCGGGTGGCGAGGCGGGCGAACTTTTCTTCGCGGCTCTCACCCCATCCTCGACTGGCTGGGGCGGCGGTTCAGGCGGCTTGGTCGGTGGTCTGAGTGGCATGGTACCCTCCTGGCACTATGCATATCACCGTGATATGTACCAGGACATTATAATGTGGTACACATTCGCATTTGACAAGGATAATTTTCTAGCCGTGAGCGGACTAGCGCCTCCCTTGCCCGACACGCGATTTCAGCAAAGCCTCATAAGCGGAAATCGCGTCGCGTGCGCCCGAGAAAACGGCTTTTGGCGTCCGCGACTGCCCCCTCAATAGTAGAGAAGATCCGCTGAACCTCCTCTTCTGAATATTGGTAATGATTTTTATTTGACAGGTTGCCGAGTTTCCTCAAGTCTTCTAAAATCTGGTTGGCCCTAAGCGTGGCCAACCGCTGAAATTTTTCCGCTTTGGTTTCTCCCACTGGAGCCGGTCTTCTCGGCATAACCCCCTCTTCGCCAGGACGCGACGTGCTGCGCTCATCGTAGCATCGTAAGCGATTTTGATAGCTGATCCCCGCCCGGCTCACGTGCCATGGAGCAGGGATCGACGCTGCGCTATAATCTGCGTTCGCACCCGGAGAAGACCAGGGAGCGAGCATGCGAGCAGAGTTCGGGATGGGAGCCGAAGCAAGCGGTGACGATAAACAGGATGAAAATGATCGAGAAAGATGACATCAGCGTCGTGGTGGAGGTAGGTCATTATTCATGATCATTTTTCTGTCATACGCCAAGGAAGACTCGGCAAGGGTTGGGCAGATCTACGAAAGGCTTAAGGAAGCTGGATATCAGCCGTGGATGGATAACCACGACATCTCACCCGGGCAGGATTGGAAGTTTGCTATACAAAAGGCCATTTCTATATGCGACGCCGCACTGGTTTTCCTCAGCAGCAAAAGCATTTCTAAGACAGGCTTCGTGCAAGTAGAGATAGCGGGGTTCCTCGAACAGCAAAAACGGCGACCTGAAGGCTCTATATATCTGATTCCCGTGCGACTCGATTCGTCCGCCGTTCCGACCCGTCTGGCAGATTTACAATACGCGGATTTGTTCGAAGCAGATGGTTGGGATCGCGTTATTGCAACGCTTGAGAAGGCCAAACACGAACAATCGCTGTTACAGGAACAAGGGGAGAAGCGCGGAACATTCACCGTGTTTACCAGAGTGATGGAGGAAGAGTGGGACGGTTTGCCAGGGTATTTTGCGAGGTTGAGCTATCCCGAGCTACATGGCGGGGCGAATGCCGAAGCATGCGAAGAACTGAATCATGTGTTCAAAGCCCGTTGTCTCTCGACGTTGCATGAACTTCGTTCAAATCGGGTGGATCAAAACCCATCTCTTTGGGATAGTAAGAAGGAGTTTGGTATAGCGAGTTACAAAACCATCCAGGACTACAGAACCACGTTCCTTTCTGAATCGGCATTGAGCATTGTATTCACATCCATGGTGTATACTGGGGGCGCACACGAAAATTTTCGGTACGTTACGGAAAATTTTGCATTGCTACCATCTGTCCAGTTTTTACCATTAGCTTATTTTTTCAAATATGATTACAGAAAGACATTGGGAGCGCTATCTATAGAAGCACTAAAAAAGCAAGCTTGGGAACGCTCACTGTCAAACGAATTAAAAGAATTCTTCTCAAATATATATGATGGGGATGGGTTTGCTAAGGATTGGCTCGTAGAGGGCACAACTTTCGAGGACAACAAGAAAGTGTATTTTACTTTTTCCGGCGAAGGCTTGACCCTATATTTCCCGCCGTACCATGTCGCGCCTTTCGCGGCTGGCACCTGGGAGGTGACGCTCCCCTATTACGATCTCCGGGAGATTTTGCGGTCCGATGGGCCACACCGGCTGTTCACCACACCGGCGGTTCATCCCAAGCTCCCGAAGTCAGGTCTCTAATTCCCAGGCCACAACGGGGCTAACCGCGCCGTCGCCGTCCCCGGATGAATCGCGGCGGCTCATAATGCTTCGGCGGGGGTAACGGCTCACGGATCGGTTCGGGTCTGAGTTTGGCGTGGATCGCTTTTAGCGTTGGGTGGCGAGACTCGCCCCTATATCCGGGGTATGAACCTTGGCCTAACCAACGGTGCGACGATCCTACGCCACATGGGAATTGGTCAAGTCCACCCGGTTCAACCTCTCTCTCAGGCCATCCGCATGCGGAGAATGTTTCAATACGGGGTCGATAATTTCATGGATAGAAGTGCCATTCATTACCTTGTGCTCGCGCAATTCATCGTCCATGCGAGCACTTAGGATGCTTATAGCCACGCGAATATAAGGACACTGAAAAATGATTTCCAACAATTCTCGATTGACCTTTCGGATGTCTTCGACAGCTTCAGGACGGAAACAGTCCGCAACTGAGTTTCTATCACTCGATACAGAAAGATCGGTAAAAGCAATGTTATTGAGGCTCATATAAACCTCGGGTGCCATCAAAGCGGCAACAGTGTATTTTTGGGGCTCGACCAATCGAGTTCGCGCGGCATCATCTTGATCAACAACATCTCTAATATCCAAACCATCAAGACGGAGAACTAAGACGTGAATGGTTTCATGTATTGCCATCTCCATTGGCGATTCTCTTGGAATCATGACTATCTTGTCTTCTTCGCCTACTTCGTCTTCGTCTTCTTAATAAACTCGAATAAATGGCATCTTGGCCTTCTCAGATGGTTTGCCAGTTATGGTTGCGCTCAACGATTAATAAACGCTTCAGCGCCGCTCGCCGGTCACCACCATATCGGTCAGGTTTGCCCCTCTGTGGCTCGGGGAGCGTGCGGCGGTGTAAACCGGGGGAGACCACATGATCTAGAAACCGGGGGGAAGGGCTATTCCAGCGGATGCCCCTCACTCAAGCTTCGTCCGACTGGCCTCATCATTTGGAACCGTCCCCTCTCTTCTCTGTTCTTCCACAACTCTTCCAAAAACTCGTTAGCTATAGAAGGACAGTAAATCCAATCATTATCGATCAGCAGCAGTATCTTAAACTTGTCTCCACGCGGAGCCGCCGCCCTTCTTAGATTGGCGATTCAAAAGCTATGTAGCCATCTCGGGGAGACTGGGAAGAACCTCAATGCCGACATCGCGAGTCTGGTTGAGAAAGGTCTAAATCCGGTCGTCCAAAAATCCCTCGATGTGGTGCGAGTGGTAGGAAATGACGCAGTACACCCCGGCACCCTGGATCTTCGAGATGATCAGGATACAGCGTCCAAACTTTTCCGGTTGGTCAACATAATTGCAGAACGAATGATCAGCCATCCTAAGCATGTCGATGCGATGTATGACGAACTCCCCGATAGGAGAGCAAGGCCATGGCCAGAAGCTATCGTATCGACCGCTCGCGCTCACCCCGTTTCCGTGACGATGCCCACGGCGGCAGTATCGTCGCTTGCCGCGCGGTGAGGGATCTTTCGAGCAGAGAGCGCCTCAATACAGATGCCATCTGCGGCGGCTCCGGATTTTTGGACAGCGAGATAAGCTAAAGGCTGACCGGTCCAAAGGGGCGTGAGACGTGGGTATAAAGAGGAAGCAGCACAACGCGGAATTCAAGGCGCGGGTGGCGATGGCGGCGCTTTCGGGGGAGAAGACCCTGGCGCAGCTGTCGGCGGAGTTTGGGGTTCATCCGACGATGATCAGCAACTGGAAGCAGGAGCTGGTGAAGCGTGCGGGCGAATTGTTTGCGCGCGGCAGCAAGGCGCCGTCGGCTGAGGATGCGCAGAAGGTGATCGACGATCTGCACCGCAAGATCGGGCAGCTGCAGGTCGAGTGCGATTTTCTTGCCGGGCAGCCCGCCATCTCCCGATTGCTGCGAGGCGGGCGATGATCGCGCCGGAAGCAGGGCTGTCCGTAAGCCGGCAATGCATGCTGCTCGGGGTTGCGCGCAGCAGCTTCTATTACCGGTCTCGGCCGGAATCTGCGGCGGAACTCGAGCTTCTGAAGCGGCTCGACCGGATTTTCACCGACAATCCGGTCTACGGCAGCCGCCGGCTGCAGGTCGCGCTTTTGCGGGATGGGATTTCGGTCGGCCGCCGACGCGTGCGGCGGCTGATGCGGAAGCTCGGGCTGTGGGCAGTCAGACCGAAGCGGAACACCAGCAAGCGGCATCCCGAGCACAAGGTCTATCCGTACCTTCTGCGCGGCAGAACGATCGACCAGCCGAACCAAGTGTGGGCAGCTGACATAACGTACATACCCATGCAGCAAGGGTTTTTGTACCTGGTCGCGATCATCGACTGGGCGACCCGACGAGTGCTGTCCTGGCGGCTGTCGAACACCCTCACGGCGGGGTTCTGCGTCGAGGCGCTGAGCGAGGCCCTCGCCCGGTTCGGCAAGCCCGACATCTTCAATACCGATCAGGGCGCGCAATTCACCAGTGACGAGTTCACCAATATGCTGCGGGATCACCGGATCGAGATCAGCATGGATGGACGCGGGCGCTGCCACGACAACATCTTCGTCGAGCGCTTGTGGTGGACCGTGAAGCACGAATGGGTCTACCTGCGCCCCGCCGCCAACGGCATCGAACAGAAGCGCAGCCTTGGCGCGTTTTTTGACTGGTATAATCTGCGACGTCCTCATCAGGCGCTCGGCTGGCGAACACCGGACGAGGCTTACCTCGGCCAATCGACGGCTGCGAGGGCACTGGCCGCCTGACGCGATGCCGAGGAGGTGCTGTGAATTTGTGGACAGTCGGCTGCGCCGATCCCCGCCTGACCGCGCAAGCGCGGTCCCCTATGGACAAGCCGGGGAAAACGCTACGCGTTTCCCCCACCTTGCCCACAGGTCGGCGGCTGCCCACAAGCTTCACAACACCCCGCAGCAAGACAGCATGAATTTGATTTTGGGGAATCGTGAAACCAGCAGCCGGCTATCAGCCTTAGCTTATTCTCCCCGGAAGCTGTCCAAACGACCGGCACCGTCGCAATCAAAGCAAGCACGAACGAAAGATGGGTTAGACGTAGGTCTCGTACTCGCGCCGCTCACGCCGTGCATCGCGGATTTCGACATCGGTAAGTGAAAGATCATATCGGTCGAGCAGCTCGGCTACCATCGAAGAGCGCGATGGGAAACTCTACGCCGTACCGTCAACCAGCCGTGCTGTGGGTCGGCGAGCGGCGCGGGGAGTTCGCAGGGCGGATGCTGGGGGAGCGGCATTGACGTTTCGCTGACGGCACTTGGTTCAACATCATACCGGTAGGAACACGGGCCGCCGACTTTGTCCCCCAACCGAAGCGGTCCTGAACTTAGAAGAGCCTCGTTATTGGCAGACGAGGCTCCTTTTTATATGGTTGTCGTCGGACTATTGTGGCCGTGGCTCAGCAAGCTCTGGCTCGGTCGCCTGGCGGGCGACATCGCGATTGAACGCGGGAACGTCACCTGCGCCGCACACACCATCACCCGGCCGGATGATGGCCATCGGTCGCCGCGGGCCGTAAAGACCACGACAAGGACATCGACCTCTCGCGGGCCAACGTCACCACGGGGTTGGCGCACCGTGAGCAGGAATTTAACTTCCGCTTTGCACACCAGGATCTGGCGGCGGAAGCGTTGCTTAATCAGCAGCTCGAAATCGGGCTTGTCGACCGCGAGGAATAATACCGCCACGAATTCCACCGAGGCGCCGAGCACGGTTACGCGCTGCCCGACCGCGACATCTACGACAAACGCGCGGCCAACCGCGACTGGGAGCTGATCTTCGCGATGTTCCGCCGGCGAATCCCATTGACCCACTAAATTCAGTGGCCTTTACCGCGAAGTACATCGTGACTTTGCAGCTACTGCGGTTGGACCGGCGCGTGATCTGATCCCCAGCAAGGACCGAGAGTTCCCAGCGGCACCGCACTACTCGCCTTCGATGTCGTTCACTGAGACTGGATCGGCAATGGGGATCCCGATCTATGCGGGTTCGGATGCGGCACCGGCCGCCGCACCTCGTGATGACCCCCGAAAGTCAGGTTCGCACGCGACTCTCCGCTGGAGGGAGATGGATTCGAACCATCGGTACCGCATAAAAAAACAACCCTTTTTGGCTGCCCTCGCTCGGTCCCGCAATTCGCCTTCCGCAAGAAAAACCGGCTCTTTCGTGCCGGGACCGATGGTTCGAATCCATCTCCCTCCAGCGGCGAGTCAGCAGCGAACCGAGGGAGCAGTCGCCGTCAATTAATCCTGGGCAGACGAAGGCCAATACGTGAATCCTCGGACTGCTGGCTGATGCCGCACATATCGCCTAACCTACGGCGGCGAAGCGAAACGGCACCAGGCGCTCCAGATCGCTGTCCCACAATGCGTAGCCCAAGGCTTGAAGCCCTGTACGCAGGGTAAGCGTTGACGCCGATCGAAACCCGGCATCGGCGTTGTGGCACTCCTCGAGCCGATAGTTCGGGATCCGAGGGTTCACGTGGTGCACGTGGTGAAAGCCGATATTGCCGGTAAACCACTGGAGTAGGCGCGGCAGACGAAGGTGGGAAGTGCCTCCGAGCGAGGCTGCGGAAAAACTCCAGCTTGCGTCCGGCATCCACTGCGCATACTCAAAGCGGTGCTGGATCGAGAACAGCCAGACGCCGACGATTGAAGCGATTACCATGATCGGTAGCTGGATGGCAGCGACACGGGCGTAGCCGAGACAGATACCCAAGCCGCCGATAAAAACGGCCAAGGCAAGGTTGGTCAGATAAACCCCACGTCGCTCGCGCCGCCATCCCTTGGCCGCGTCGAACGGCACCCGATAGAGGATGACAAACACCAAGGGCGGCAGCAGCAGGTTGGCGACGATCGGGTGATTGGTGAGACGGACCAGGCGTCGACGCCACCGTCCGAGGGCCCGGTATTCCGCCACGGTCATGCACGACGAGTAAATATCCAGCCCACTTGCCGCGCGTCGGTCGAGATTGTTCCAGGAACCGTGGTGCCTGGCGTGCTGCCGCCGCCAGAAAGCATAGGGCGTCAGGGTCATCAGGCTGCACAGACTGCCGATCAGCTCGTTTGCCCAGCGCGATTTGAAGAACGAGCCGTGTCCGCAATCATGTTGGATAATGAAAATGCGAACGAGAAACCCGGCCGCGAGCACCGACATTGGCAGCGTGATCGACAGCGACACGGCCAGGCACAGGTACATTGCGGTGCAAGTGGCGAAAAACCCGCCGAACGAAGTCGCGAGCTGTCCGAGGCTAGACGCCAATATCGGCGCTTGAAAAGCCTTGGTCACAGAAAGCATCTGGCGCTTCGAGGGTACCGAGGTGCGTAAAGGGCTAAAAATGTATTTCGCTGGCTGGTCACAGCCCTTGGAAAGCTATATGGCTGCGCTGGAAAATGTGGGGTTGGCAATCGCGTCGCTGCGAGAGCCCGTCCCGGATACGACTGATAAAGGCAGCCATATGGAGCGCTGGAAGAAGATTCCCCTCTTCCTTTGGTTTAAGGTAATACCGTTGCCAATCTAATCAGTAGCTCGGAAACCTCATCACGCCGCGAGCGGACAATCTAAGAGGCCGGATACCGATCCCGCGACCATCGATGCCGTGTGACGGGTCGTCCGGTTCTTCCAGGCCCACCTATTGGGTCTTTGATGAAAGCCCTTATACTCGCAGTGCCGGACGATACCAGCAATTGGCTCCATTCGACGAAACTCGGTTCCAATGCCTCACGAAGTTCACTGACATGCCACCGGATACCTTCGAGACCGCCCGTCTCCTGTTGCGGCCAGTCACAATTATGGATGTCGATGCCATCTTCGGCAGCTATGCTCAGGACGAAGAAGTAGTCCGTTACCTAATATGGCGACCACACCGCAGCCGCAGCGAAACCCAAGCCTATGTCGAACGGTGCATGGCCACGCCATCCGAAGTTGAGCGCACTTACATGCTGGTGGGCCGCGGCGATAATGTTGTCCGGGGAGCACTTGCGCTGCGCCAACGTGCTCCGCACCGTCTCGATTGCGGCTATGTGCTGGCACGTCCCTGGTGGCGACAAGGCTTGATGACCGAAGTTCTGACCGAGGTCACGGTCTGGGCGTTGCGGCAGCCTTCAGTGTTCCGCATCGGCGCGGTGTGCGATGTCGAGAACATCGGTTCGGCTCGCGTATTGGAGAAATCCGGTTTCATTCGCGAGGGCCTGCTGCGCCGATGGCTGCTGCACCCGAACATCAGCGACGAACCGCGAGACTGCTTTAGCTACGCCCGCGTACGTTGAGGATCACCGATGCGAGCCGATCTGTCCTGCCGGATAAGCATCTGCGGGTGAACGCAACCAAATCGCTACAGATCCCAGTAAGGGTTGGCCCCAGCGATCATCGTAAGGACATCGGCGAGCGGGACACGGCGGACTGGCCCAAACCGGCCCATGGGGTAGCCGATCGGCAGCAGCGCATAGGAATGGACGCCGGGTGGCAAGCCGAGAGCGGCCTCCGCCTCTTTCTCGAACTGCAAATACAGCGTGTCAGAGTCGCGCCGAGGTAGAGGGCTCTAGCCGCCAGCAGCATATTCTGCACCGCTGGGTAGATGGACGCCTGCTGGATGGGCGAGCCCAGATTTCCAAAATCATTAACTAACAATCGAATTGAGATAATTCTCGGCATTTGTTATAAAAATTCAGAAAGAAATACACGAGCTATGAACCAGCGAGGACGAGAGGCGCAGTGACGCCCCTTTCTAGTTGCTCATGATCGCATTTCTTTGCTCCCAGTTCGTGCACATATAAACTGGTGAACACCATGAAAATCGAACAATTTCGCGATGCCCTTGGTAAGTTGTTTGCGGAAAGCATCGATCTACCGCGGCGGGAAATATTGGAGGAACTGGAGTTGCAGTGTGACTGCCTGCGCGATCACATTAACGATATTAGAATTCGACCGCAGCCTAACGTCTCCGACCAGAAACCGACTCAGAATGCCACTCAGCGGGGAAACGATCAGCCGGTTCTAGGTGATCGCGTTCGCACAAATCCGCCCCGACCGGCTCATAGCCGACATCCGATGTTCGAAAACTAAAGCCGTTCGTTCGGCACGGGTCGGGCCTCAGCCGCCGCATCCACCCAGTAGTCCGTATAATCTCAAACAGGTCGGCACCTGTTCGAAGCGAGGGGGACCGAAACTCGAATAAATAAATCAGAAGTGCCCTTGCTTACGCGGCACGCGGCGTTACTACCCCGCCATTGGCGGCTCTTTCGAAGGCCCTCGCCTGCGTGGAGAGGTACTTCCCGATGGCGGCGATTGGCTGCTTATGCGCCCGGATGGTGTTTTGGAACAGGACGTTCGAATTACCTTAAAAGCGGACGATGGCGCGTTGATCTACGTTCGGTACGCCGGAATGCGGCATGGACCACCGGAAGTTATGGCGCGGCTGGCACAGGGCGAGACCGTCGATCCGAGCGAATATTATTTCCGAGTCGCGCCGGTATTCGAAACTGGAGCCGAGCGCTACGCTTGGCTGAACAAGATCTTGGCTGTGGGCGTAGGCGAGAGATTACCGCCCAACATAGCTCGGTACTCGATTTTTGAGATACTGTGAGCGACACCGTTTGCGAACCGACCGGCGATAAAGTCAGCGCGGCCTCGGTCTGCGGCACCCCAAGGCCGAGAAAACTGAACGCACTCGCGACATGATGCGCCCAAAAAAACGCGAACTCCTGGTATATGGCAGCGATGATGAAATCCGCTCGCACGAACCCTACGGACACGCTCTCTACCCGCCGAAGGGTTAAACCGGCTTCTCCACCGGCCTGGATCAAACCGCAACTCGCCGCGCTCGCTGAGAAGGCACCTGACGGCCCTGACTGGCGGCACGAAATCAAGTTCGACGGATATCGGATGCATGCCCGGCTCGACGCCGGGAGAGCGCAAATCCTGACGCGCCGGGGCAACGACTGGACAGAGAAATACCCCACCATCGCCAAGTCTATTGCTGGGCTCCCGGCGCGGAACGCCTACCTTGACGGCGAACTTTGCGGCGTGCGCCCTGATGGTACGACGGCATTCAACCTTATCCAGAACGCGACCGATACCGGTGAGGGATCGCTGGTCTTCTTCCTCTTCGACCTGCTGCACTTAGACGGCGAGAATTTGACTGCTTTGCCGCTAGTGGACCGCAAGACCCGGTTGGCATCTCTGCTGAATGGTGCGGCAGAATCGCTGCGATACAACGATCACCAGATCGGGCATGGCACGGCATTCCATCGGTTAGCCTGCGAACACACTCTTGAGGGCATTGTGTCGAAGCGCACCAATGGCCGGTATGAGCCCGACCGGCGTACATGGCTCAAGACCAAGTGCCTCAACCGGGAGGAATTTGTCGCGGTCGGATGGAGTGACCCCGAGGGCAGCCGACATCGCATCGGTTCGCTGCCCCTGGGCTACTACACACCAGACGACAAGCTCATCTATGCAGGCCGAGCCGGGACCGGCATGCCCGTCGTCGAGTTGGAGCGCCTGTGGCAGCGTCTTCAGCCTTTGGTGGTCGACAAAATGCCGCTCGCTATAGCGCCGCCACGCAATAGCCGTTTTGGCTCACCGCTAGTGCTTAGCCGGGTCCATTGGGTGCGGCCCGAAATGGTCGTCGAGGTCAGCTATGTCGAATGGACGCCAGACGGTCTGCTCAGGCATGTCGTCTACTTGGGCGAGCGCCAGGATAAGTCGGCCAGCGAGGTGAGCCGCAGCCCACCTCATACTGGCGAGCCTTGATCCTGGTGAGGTTGGCCCACCGATTTTCGTAGACGACATCGGAGCGGTATGCGGCGGACTGGCCCAAACCGGCCCATGGGGTAGCCGATCGGCAGCAGAGCATACGAGTGCACGTCGGGCGGCAACTCAAGAGCGGCCTCCGCTTCCTTCTCGAATTGCAGGTACAGCGTCGTCAGAGTCGCGCCCAAGCACCGCGGGATGCCTTCCTGGGACTCCGGGATCGCGCTTGCCGCGCCTGATTTCCGTTGCAGGTGAATTATAAGAACGGCACCAAGGCTCAATTCCGAAACCGCAATGAGCCGAAAACTTGCCAGCGAGTGGCGATTTTCGTCCGCAGCAATTGGTCGCGGGCAACTGCGTGTTCTGCGAGCGCCGCTTGATCGGGGAGGCTAGGCGAGCTTTGGGTGGGGACCACACACGCAGTGGGACAGCGGGTTACTCCTTTGGTTAGGATGAAAGCGGCAATCTCGGCATCGCGATCGTGGTGAGACATGACCTGTGTCCTCTCGCGGGGATAACTCCGAATACGGCGCTCTTTTTGCTGTCCCTTCTTACAGTATTGATCTGGCACAGCCGCGTTAAGGTTACGAGATATTTTACATAGATCTTAAGCGGTCTTTGTCTAGATTGCTTGATGTCCCGCCTTTGATGCACGAGCGGAGACTACGTTAGCCAAATGACGGACAAGCCGATGAAGGTATCTCTGCGTATTGCGTTCAGTATGTCCAGTTTTTCGGATGCAAACCGCTGCCAGAACCGGCGCATTGGTAGTTGATCGCGGTGTTTTTAGAAGTCCGGTCAGTTTATTGGGGCGGTCAGGCCGAGCCCACAGCCGCCCATTTCTCGATTTCAGCCTTTTCGGCCAGGAGACCGTCGATTTCCGCCTCCACGATCTTAACGCGTTCTTCTTGACCGGCTGCCGTCGCCTCTCTGTGTTCGACAAAGCGGTCGATCAGCAGATCTTGAAGCTGCATGATCCTGGCTCGCTCCTCTGGGGTTAGGAGCCCTCTGTGCTGACTCATTCTTATCGACCTCCCGAGACGCGGCTGCTGTTTGGCTGAGAAACGCACGGGAGGAATCATCAGCTTCTTTCCTGGTCTTGCGCGGCCAACTCTCTTCTCCGGGCCGCAGTTGGGGCAGCGGCGGCGCGGGCGAGCCGTTCGAAGCTTCCGGCAAGCGCCAAGACCGCTTTCCTCGCGCCAGGATCGTTCAACTGCCCAGCCACCTCCCGCGCTTGTTCGGCGCGGTCGAGCCACTCCAAGGCTTCGTTCAAAATCGACGGCATCTGGTCCTCCCTCAATAGTTTCCTGTCACTGCTCCTCTCGCTTTCAAAGTTGCGTCCGCGTTACCAAGGCCATACCGAGCCCAATGCGGAGACCACCAGCCACACCGCGCCCCAAAGGCCGATTGACAGAAGCAGCGCCACGATAAGCCCTACTGCTGGGGCGAACCTTGGGATCGTATCAGCGTGCCGCTGCATCTGGCTGAAATCGCGCAG
This sequence comes from uncultured Alphaproteobacteria bacterium, assembly GCA_963787425.1. GTDB lineage: Bacteria > Pseudomonadota > Alphaproteobacteria > ATCC43930 > CGMCC-115725 > AP-15. The sequence goes on along the minus strand of CAWBCV010000008.1, from coordinate 28,681 downwards.
GATGACCGCGCCGGGAAACAGCGGAGTGGCACGATGGTGGCTCTACATCGTCGCTCACGGGTCGGTCCTGTCCGCTCTTCTCTCGGCATTCGAGGTGCCGCAGACCCTTGATGCCCAAACCTATCGTTAACCATAATATCCGGGAAGCCGAGCGGGGAAGCTGCAAAAAAGCTGTCCTTACCCCGCGTAGGATGAACTCGCGGGGACGAGCGGAGGAAGATACCGATCTCGTGCCGCTGAACGATTTCGACCTGGGACGACGAATCCTGTGGTTACCGGAACCCGTCAGAATGTTGTCACGTATTCCGTCAAAAATTCGTCATCTTGTGCAAAACATCCTCAAATAAACAGTTTTTGCTTGCACCCGAATATATCCACCAAAACGGTGGATAACCTTGTGGACAACATCCGCCCACCGGATGCTTGACAAGGCGATTTTGACGATTCGTAGACGTTTGCATAAAGTTTAAGCAAATTTTCTATATGATTGAGATGAAACGCTTTTGGTGTTACGGCGGCTCATATTCCCTGTGGCGACGCAAAACACAGACTTATTTGACCACTGTCGCATTACGGTCACACTTCCTGTGAGCAAGTGCCTGCCCGGCTGCATTTGCTTCAAAATGGCGACTGTATGACGGTGGTGACCAAAACGCCTTCCGGATCGAACACGACGATAACTGAGGCTGGCAAATTGCGCCGCCAGCCGTTTCGGGAAGGACGCAGGGTGCTCTAGGTCGCTACAGATCCCGGCAAGGCTGGCCCCAGCGGTCCTCGAAGACGACATCGGTTAGCGGAACACGGCGAACCGGACCGAACCGGCCCATCGCGTAACCGATCGGCAGTAAGGCATAGGAGTGGACACCGGGCGGCAAACCGAGTGCGGCCTCCGCTTCCTTCTCGAACTGCAAATACAGTGTCGTCAGCGTCGCGCCCAGGTCGAGCGCTCGCGCCGCCAGCAGCATATTCTGCACCGCAGGGTAGATCGACGAGCCAGACGTGCGGGTCGGGGTGCCGCCTTCGAGGCAAGGTACGATCCAGACCGGGGCCTCATGGATGTGGTTGGCCAGATATTCCGCCGCCGCCAGCATCCTCTCAAACCGCTCCCGGCTGGTGCCAGGAGCCGGTTCACCGGCCCGATACCTCGGGGCCACCCGTTCATCCCCAAGCCCGCCTATACAAGGCCCCGACAGTCTCCTTGACCTTCGGATCGCGGATTACCAGGAACCGTCATCGCTGCATGTTTCCGCCACTCGGGGCACAGACGCCCGCCTCCAGGATCTTGCGGATCAGTTGGTTCGGCACCCAGCGCAATCTACCACTCCTGGATCTCAATCGGGCCGTTTTGCGAAGCGCGGGATTTCGCCATGCACCTCGATCCACGGCAACGCGTCGTCACGAAAAATCTCCCGTCCCGGTTGCGCGATGGTCGGATCATCAAACGTCCCGACATTTAGAATAATGATACCGGGCCGCGTTCCTGGCTCCTCGGCGATCGACGAGCCGCATTCGGGGCAGAAATGCCTGAGGATCGGATTGCCGCTGCCGCCGATGCTACTGAACGTTTTGAGTGTGCCCTCGATGGTCATCGCCTCCTTGGCCACTCGAACCAGTGCGGCAAAGGCGCTCCCGGTGAATTTTTGGCAATCCCGGCAATGGCACACTGTTGCGCTCGTCGGGTTGGCCTCTGCTGTGTAGCGCACCGCGCCACAGAGGCAGCCCCCTTTGATCTGCATCTCGACCTCCTTGCTCTCTCACCCGTTCGGCTCAAGACCGAATGGGTGTTGCCCATACATCGTGCCCGCCTTATGGCCAAGACCAACTTTGTGGTCACGCCTGGAGCCGGAGCGGAAGACCGTCGCCTTTCATGGAGCAGGCTTTCAGCAAGTTGGCCTCGGCTCTGACGACAAGGATTTCGAGTCGGTCTCAGACAGTCGTCGGCCTGAATTGTCACGCTAAAGCGCCCTCCAATTCGCCATTTTGTTACCTCGTGGAGGATCAGCCACGAGTTTACGCCAGCGGGTCAGGGCGTCGTGCTCCTGGCCTGACTTCTGATTTGTCCAGCGGACCTCGGGCCTTGCGGATGGCCAATGAGATCAGTCTAAAATATGGGCTTGTCGAGTTGATGCTCTTACCTCTCCAACGCGGTAAGCGCCTGCTTCAACCTGCCGACCGCTGGAAGCATCAAACCCGTTTGTAACAACATTTGATACGTCGTGCAGGCATGTTGTTGGGCGGCCTCCCATAAAAACAGCGCATTTTCAAAGGCATTGCGCTCCATGCGACCTTGGTGTGCACCGAAGGGCGTGATGATAGTGCCGGATAGTTCGATTGCGCTACCCGCCGCAAGCTCGCCAAGCTGACAGTATTTTCCAGCTACCGCTGTTTCGGCGCGGCCAATGATTCTGATGATGTCTGGGGGGCAGGCGACCAGAGGTGGGTAATATGTCTCGACCGTGGCGAGGCTTGCCCAAGCATTGGGCACCACGTCCAGGCTGTTGAAAAAGCGGAAGGCGGTGCTGTCGCACGATTGATCAGTGAACAGAGCGTTGTAATAGGCGGCGAAATCCGCATTGCCCGGAGACGGTGCGGCAATGGTATAAACCGAGATGCCGAACGCGCTGCCTCTCCAGTCTGCTACGCAAGGTGCGAGTGCCGCGGCGAGGCAACCACCTAGGCTGTGCCCGGTGATTAGGACCGGCGTCCCTTCGGGGGCTGCGGTCAGAAAGCTCTCAAGGCTTGTCGTTCCATCGCGCATACCCAAAACCTGCCGGAGACCGATGGCGGTACCGAAGGCGATCTGCGCAGTCTTGCTGGCGCTAGGAACGAACTGATCATACGATACAACTCTGATCGCTGCGAGGTCTTCGATCCAATTGAGCCAGAACGAGAAATCACTACCGCGGATGCTAACTGCGAGTTGGCCAGTTACGCTGCTCCCGGCGACGTAGGCCAAATTGCTGCGGTCTACATTCAGAGCCGGTCCCCAGACGACCTGCCAAGCCTCATATCCTGCCTCTTCTAGACCAGCGTTGATCTCGTTGATCATCTGCTGCTGGGTGGCGGTCCTGTTCTCATCCACGTAGGCGAGCGTGCTGAGCGTCATCGCAAGCTCGACCGTTGCACTGTCGTAGGTTGTTGGCATGGTTTCGCTCCGTTCTGCGACGTTCTGCTAAGGTGATAGCTTATCGGGAGGACCAGAATCGACTGTCGTTAGCAGAGAAGGGCAGGTCATTATTATTCTCATAAATCCCGCGTTGATAGACAGGATTTCCGCTGGCGTTGGTGGTGGGGCCGAAGGAGGTACTGTTGATTACCCGGCCCACCGAGTTTGTCCGATGTCACCCTACAAATGGATGATGAAAGAAGCCAAAAATCAGTCGCTTGGCATTTCGGAGCCTAATCCCAAAATCCTCCCGTGGAACTCAGATCCAAGAGGGCTCAAGCATAACTCTGATTGGCCGTGGACTTGGTTAGTTCAACGGTCTCGTCATTTCGTAAGCTCGATCACCGAGGATAATGAGAATGTAAATTCTAAAAATCAATTCTAATCCGCTTGAAGCCGCCCCACCCAAGCGTGTTGGGATTTCTTTTGCCGCCGTTGGGCTTTTTGCTGCGGCAATCACCGCTTGCGTTTGGCTTCTAAGAAGTTCGGATCGGAACCAGCGGCCTCCTAACTAGCTCACCTTTGCTTGCTCTTACCTGATTTTTCGGTCGGGTAGTGAGACGGGCGACTGTACGCCAGCGCGCATCGTTTTGGTCGGCGTTCGTCGACTCGGTCCCGGACCAGCGGCTCGTCCGCGTCGGTCAAGCGCGAATTCGACGCCGTTCAGTCGGCCAATTCGTTCGCCGGATGTCGGTACTATCACAGCCTACGATTCGGGCAATTTCTCTCCAATGGTCCTCGAGACTTCTCGGATCACACAGCGAATACGGCTACTTGGCGCGCAGCGGTGGTCCGACCTGTTTTCGTGCTAACCAAATCTCGTCACATCAACCAGTGCGGGGGTCTCGGACATGGAGCATGGCTTTTCTGCGCGAATTAATGATCGTGCCGTAGCCAACGCGCGGGTAATCAGGGGGGCACCGGAGGCGGTTGCTCTAACTGTGATTATCACATTGGGCGTCTCCTATTTCGCCTTCCAGCATTTCCATCGCGAACGCGTTGCTGCCTTGAATGACAGGATATTATCGCAAGAGCGGCTGCTTATCGATTATCGGGCCAAACTGAAAGGGGCGGAAGCGGCTGCGGCTCAGATCGAGAAACTGACCAGTTCGTTGGCTGCTGCGCAGGAAAGCCTAGGCCAAGCGAAAACCACGCCGGTATCGATAGAAAAGCAGTCTCGCGATCCTCGACGGTTATACGAAGGGAACAGCCCGATTGCGCTGACTCAAGATCCAAAGGTCGATCTGGAGAAGAAAAAGATTACATTTCCGATCGTCAACGCTGCCGTCATATTGGGAACTAACAAGGTGTATGAGTTCCACGACTGGAAATTGGCGTGCGGCGGCACTCAATTGTACAACATGGTCAATGGTGGTGCAGCACGAGAGTTCTCTTATTCCCCTCTGACCTGTAGGATTGTGGGAAATCGATAAACGCGTAGGGCTCGGCCACCTGCCGGGAAGAGCTATGGCGAGAAGTTGGTGACGGCGTGACGGGGTAAGGCGGCGTATCGTGGTGGTGTTCAACGCCTCCACTTCTCCAATGAAGGAGTGATACGCCGTGTCCGACAGTAACGTGATCAAGCTCACCCAGCCAGGGGCCTTTAGCGATTCCCTGACGGAAATCCTGCGTAACGGCGCGCGTGCGCTGCTGGGCCAAGCCATCGAAGCGGAGGTTGCCGAGTTTCTCGCAAAGCACGCCGATCTGAAGACCGCGACCGGCCAGCAGCGCGTTGTGCGCCACGGCCATCTCCCGGAGCGTGAGATCATGACCGGGATCGGCCCGGTCTGCGTTCGCCAGCCGCGGGTGCGCGACCGCGAAGCTACCGAGGGCGAGCGCATCCGGTATTCGCCATCGATCCTGCCGCGGTACGCGCGGCGGTCGAAGAGCCTGGAAGTGCTGATCCCTATCCTCTACCTGAAGGGCATCTCAACCGGCGATTTCGAGGAAGCGCTGGCGGCGCTCGTCGGCACGGACGCGCCCGGTCTATCGGCATCGACCATCGCCCGCCTCAAGGAGGCGTGGAGCCGGGAGCACGCGCGCTGGCAGAAGCGCGATCTGTCGGCAAAGCGCTACCTCTACTTCTGGGCCGACGGCATCCATTTGGAGGCGCGGCTCGAGGAGCAGGCGCAGTGCATCCTGGTCATCATCGGCGCGACGCCTGAAGGCAGGAAGGAGCTTGTCGGCTTCACCGATGGCATTCGCGAAAGCTCACAGTCGTGGCGTGATCTGCTGCTCGATTTGAAGCGTCGCGGCCTGACAACTGCGCCGCAGATTGCGGTCGCCGATGGTGCGCTTGGGTTCTGGAAGGCGCTCGGCGAGGTGTGGCCGACAACCCGCGAGCAACGCTGCTGGGTCCACAAGACCGCGAACATCTTGAACAAGCTGCCAAAGAGCCTGCACACCAAGGCCAAGCGCGCGCTGCAGGAGATCTGGATGGCCGAGACCAAGAAGGATGCCGTTGCGGCATTGGAAGCCTTTGTCGAAACCTACGGGGTCAAATACGACAAAGCGGCCGATTGCCTGACCAAGGATCGCGACGCGCTGCTGGCGTTCTACGATTTCCCCGCCGAGCACTGGAAGCACTTACGAACCACGAACCCCATTGAAAGCACCTTTGCGACCGTCCGGCACCGCACCGTCCGATCAAAAGGCTGCCTGTCGAACAAGACCGCACTCGCCATGGTCTTCAAGCTGGTCGAAGGCGCCCAGAAAACTTGGCGCCGCATCGACGGACACAACCAGTTGCCAAAACTGATCCTGGGTGTGAAGTTCGCCGACGGGATCGAGGTCATCGGCACTTCTGCCGCGCCTCAAGCCGCCGCCTGATCTTCAGGCCGTCACCAAAATTTGGCGATAGCTCCTCTCGCCACGGCTGCGATCGCTGAAGGGCATACTCGCCAAGCTCAGACCGGAGCCGGTTCGCGATCCCTTGCCACCGCGGAAGGTCTATGCGCCGCCGCGAGCCGTTCGGGCCGGAAGGCGCCGGGCCGGCCGCTAGAAGAAGCGAGCCTTTCTCTCGTTGACGGATATCCCCAAGTCGATACATAACCAGTTGGCGAGTTCAACCGAGGTAGGGCGATGCGGCCCGACAAGACACTCTTCGCTTTGATTATGCTCGGGGCTCTTGCGAGCTGCTACCCGCCGACGCAGAGCAATTACAGTCCAACCACCTCGGAGCTGCCGCAGCCCCTCCATCCCTCCTATGGGTATGGGGGGTCGGCAGTAAGCGTCCCCCCTTTGCCTCTGACACTACCGCCCCCTTGCACCGTTTGTAATCGGACAAGCACCGTCATTCCTAATAGCTGGTGGCCCTGACGCAACGCCGATTGAGCCCAGCGCCGCCGCGAGCTGCCCGAATTGATAGGCGAAAAGCTGGCTCAGTATCGAAGCAAGCGGCAGTAATCCGAGATGCTGCGCGCTGAGCGGTCGGAGTAGGTAGACCTCCAAGGCCAGCGACTTAAAGCCACTTCGTCCGAATAAGGCGCACCATCAGCTCCTCATTTTCGAGCAGCGGGCGGTAGTTTGCCGCGCCGAAAACGTGGTCGATCGCGACGCCGTCCTCAGATAGCGGGTAGAGGGCGCTCCGATACAGGACGCCGACCCCGCGAAGCCGCGCGCGGCCCTCGATCATTAGGCAACGGCGTTCCGAGAGGACCTCTGGCAGATGTGATAGGAGTACGCCCGCCAAGTTATTGTTGGGGCAGCGCACACCGGATAGGTTGTCCCCGACAGCGACAAAATGTGAGAACTGGACCGGCGATTGCACGGCGATAACCAGACAGTTCGCCCAATCCTCACCGAGCATAGACGGTTCAATTTGGTCGCGCCGCGGAAATTTCCCTCCATGCGCCATTTCTCTCCATAGTCGGAGCACCCGATCGACCAGCCGCCGTTCTCTTTGCATTGTGTATTGGCTTTACCTTCCGCCAGTTCTGCGTCCAGAGGAACGAATACCCCCTCTGCGAGGGCAGGGATTGCTAACCGGAGTTTTGCAATCCATTGGCTTTATCTTCCGTTAACGTCGATTGGCCTGTCGAGCCCGGCCGGCCGATGACACTCGGCAACGGGCTGCCACCGCCCGTGTCCCGTGATCGTGCGGTGCCGCGACTGCGCCCATCAGGTCGAGCCCGATCCCGCCGAAATGGCTGCCCGGTACGGCGCCGAAACGCCCGTGCTCGATTGGCGCGAGCGGCTGGTCTGTTCCAAATGCGGCAGCTGCAAAATCGATATGGTGGTTACCGGCCAGCGCCGGTGAAATGGGCGCTCGGCTCGGAGAGCTGGCCCGCGCGGCGCCCCGCAACTATTTCAGAGTTTCATCTCTCTGCTCGGCGACGCCGCGAAATGGCGGCAAGGCCAGCAAGGCCCACGCCGAGCAGCGCGATCGACGCCGGCTCGGGCACCGCGGCCGCGAGTTCTGTGATCACGACCTCGCCGTTACCGCTTTGAAAATCAGCGACCAGGATCTGGTTCGTGCCGGCGTCGAAGGAGCCGCCGCCGCCCGCAGAGGACCGGTTGCCACCTCCACCACCGCTAAAGCCGCCGCCTCCACCCCCACCTGGATCAGCCCCGCCGCCTCCGCCGCCACCAAAGCCCCGTCCCCGCCGATGACGCCGACGAAACTGCCGCCGCTGCCTCCAGCAAGATCTGGGAAGGAGCCGCCGTCCCCTCCGGCGCCGCAAGGGAGACCAAATGGACAGATGCCATTACCACCGGCAGTGAAGAAGCCACCACCACCGCCACCACCGCCGAAGCGCCCAAGCGTACCGCCACCTCCTCCGCCGTCGCCGCCCTGCCCGCCGTTACCGGCGCTGCCGCCGCTGCCGCCACCTAAACCGCTGCCGCCGCTCTGGCCGGTGCCACCAGCGCCACCAGCGTTGCCGCCGCCGCCGCCGCCGCCACCAGCGATAACCAGCGGCACGTTACCGGGACCAACAACGAAGGTGCCACCGCCCCCACCGCCGCCCTGCCCGCCGTTACCGGCGCTGCCGCTGCCGCTGCCGCTGCCGCTGCCGCTCGCGATCTGGAGGGGTTCCGCGGCAGTCAAGTTAAAATCGCCGCCGATCTGGGCGCCTCGACCGCCTGTGCCGCCAAAGCTACTGTTTCCACCTTGCGCGCCAAAGGCGAGGATCTGATAGGTGTCGGTGGTCGGCACCGTGAAACTGACAAGGCCGCCGGTGAAAGTGAAGTCGATTGGCGTCGCGTGGGCGGCCGAGACCGACGCAGCGAGCCCCAGTAATGCTGTACCAACCAGCAGAAGCCCCCTCATCCTGTCCTCCCGTTTATTATAGGCGGTGCGCCGTTACGAACCGCGGAGATCATCCTGGTTAGGGCGCGGCAAAATGTCGATAGCTAACTTCAGAGCCGTTGAGAGGGTCGTTTGTGCTAATCAATGCGGTCACCAAGTCGAGCCCGATCCCGCCGAGATCGCTGCTCGATACGGCGCCGAAACGCCCGTGCCCGATTGGCGCGAGCGGCTGGTCTGCTCCCGCTGCGGCAGCCCCGCGGGTCGATATGGTGGTGACCGGGACCAAGCGGGGTAGCGCCACCGCTGGCATGCGCACACCGTCGCCAGAACCAGAGCCGAAGCGCCAGACGCTCACTGCGCCTTCGGCGAGCAATCGCGCGCTAGCCGGCTTCAAATGCCGCGAATGAGCAGCACCATCCCGGCCCCGGCGATCACTATAAGCGAAGCGGCGCCAGTTCCGGCCCAAAAGCCGGCGGCCCAGTCTTCCGCGTGATGTAGCATTTCGGGCCAATTGATCATTGCAGGCTCCATGATAACGAGAGTTGATGCGCGTTAACACACGAAGTTAGCGGGGCGAAGTTTCCATTCAATGGCAATCAGGCAGAAAACTTGGCTACCGCTGTAACGCGCCATGCGAGACTGATGGGGGGCAATATCCACTCCTACCGGCGACCTCCCGTCCACTCCAGTGACCCGTGAGTGGGGGAAGGAAGTTTCAGGTGCCGGGCTCGTCAGAAGCCCGCTGTTTGGGCTTCCGGGAGGGCGGCGATCGGCGACGGGGGGCCACCGGCATGGCCACCGATCACGGTCGCTGCTGGGGACCTTCGGCCGGGTGGAGATCGCCGTGCCGCGGGCCAGGCTTGCCACCGCGGAGGGCAAAACAACCGAGTGGAAGAGCGCGGCGCTGCGGGCCTACCAGCGGCGAACCAAGCGGGCCGATTCGCTGATCGCAGGCGCCTATCTCGCCGGCACCAATACGCGACGGGTGCGCCGGGCGCTGTCAGCGGTCTTCGGCGGTGCGGTCAGCAAGGACACGGTGAGCCGGGTGTGGCGAAAGGTGAAGGGCGATTGGGACGCCTGGAATGCCCGCTCGCTGGCCGAGGAACCGATCATCCGGGTGATCCTCGACGGAACCGTGGTGCGGGTCCGGCTCGACCGGAAGGCCACCTCGATCGTGCTCCTGGTCGTGCTCGGCGTGCGTGATGACGGCCAGAAGGTGCTGCTGCCGTCAAGAACATGGGTGGCGAGACCAGCGAGGCTTGGCGCGCTGTCCTCGACGATCTCGTCCGGCGCGGGCTGCATAAGCCGGAGTTCCTGATTGTTGACGGCGGGAGCGGGCTGGAGCAGGCGCTGGTCGCGCTCTGGGGCGACGTGCCGACCCAACGCTGCACGGTTCACAAGCACCGCAACCTGCTTGCACACGCCCCCCAGCGGCTGCATGAGGAGGTCTCGACCGATTACAACGACATGATCTACGCCGCCTCGGCTGCGGAAATCGAGGAACGCCGACGGGCTTTTATCCGCAAATGGCGGCTCAAATGCACGGCGGTCGCCGACAGCCTCGAGGAAGCCGGTGATCGGCTCTTTACGTTCACCCGGCTGCCGCTCAACCAATGGAAGAGTGCGCGCACCACCAATGCGATTGAACGGCTCCATGAGGAGTTCAAGCGCCGGATCAAGACCCAGACGGTGCTGCCTTCGGCCGAAACCGCTGCCATGTTGTTCTGGGCGTTGCTCGCCGCGGGTCAGATCACAATGCGCAAAGTCGATGGCTGGCAGACCCTAAACCAGAAACTCGCTGACAAGGCATTTGACCTGGCTGCCTGACCCCGTATCCTGCTTCTACCGGAGACCGTGCCATCAAATTCCAACACAGATCGCGACAGCACCCTCAGAGGCGAAGAGAGGGTCTATGGGGAAATTGGCTTCGCGGGCCGGTCAAAACACCCCCCACAAATTCTGGCAGATTTTAAGGCTGACCCCATGTAGTTGTGCCCGGCGGCGCTCTGGCAAATCGGTTGTTGGTCGCCAACGCAATTTCCAGAGGATTGTATTATGGATGGAAAAGATATTACAGCGCAGTTCTCACTTGATGAGATCGATCACCACGAATTGCTCGATGTGCTAGCCTCTCGCTATACAACAAGTTGGCGTGTGAGCAAGCACGCCATCACGTTTCCCGCGGCAGGCAATTATAAAATCAAGCTTCAGATAAGCCACGGCGAGGTCGAAAGAGTTTTCGCGGGAACGGCTTTGGCCGATGCCGAGTTATGTGAGCTGTTGGCGCAAGTGGAGGCTGACCTCAAAGACGATCGGATCGCGGAGTACGGCGTCGATATATTGTTCGCTCATCAGCCGGTGATTGGAGGATTTCGCTTCGGGGCTCTCCCGATGCAAATTCGGCCGGCTCCAGCCGAGGCCCCTCGGCCGCCGCAGCTTTATGCCCATCACCCCTTCCTTCTTGAGTATCCGATGCGAGCGTACCAAACGCCATCGCTCCGTTTTCGGCGCCGACACAAGAACGCCATACAGTGGGCTTGGGTTTTGAATGTTCTCCTTCGAGGGTCGATCACCACCTACAGCGGCCCGCGACCGCAACAGCTGTGGGCAAATCGCACCGACGATTTTACGCCTTTCTGGTCATCCAGGTCCTATGGTTTTCCGGGAATGCTGGGCTTTGTCGGCGCCTTAACAGAACAAGGTGAGCGCTTGCCGGTGGTTCCAGCGGAGGCGTATTTCAGCGACACCCTCAGCGGGGCGCGGGCTGACATCCCTTTCGATACTTTCTGCTTACCCCATAATCTGGATCGGCTTGTGTCGGCGTTTGTAAACCTCGACGGCGCGAGACACCGCCGGTTCCTGCGCTCCGCAGCGGCCATTTACACTGCACAGGAACTCTGGGATCGCAGTATCTCAAGCTATTTTCTCATGTGCGTACAGGCTATTGAAACCATGATTGATCGGCCACGTCCGGTCCCATGCCCAGAATGCAACCGAGATATGGGGCCGGGGCCAACGAGGCTCTTCCGCGAGTTCGTGGAACGGTATTGTTCTGATAGCGGCGTAGAGGAAAAGTTGTTAACGAGCTTTACCGCGTTCGCTCTGCCCTTGCACACGGCCACTATCTGTTTCAGATAGACGAAGCGCCATGGTCGTTCAATATGGGGGCAATGGTCGCAAGTCTCAGCGAAGACGAAATATACCGGTCGGCCATCGCAGTCGCGAAAACGGGCCTGCGAAACTGGCTACTATCCCAATGAGCCTCAGGGGCACTGTGCGCCTGGCGTAGAGGCTCAGTGAAGCCACTCCGCATCAGGCCGCGTATCGCCAGACCATCCATCGCGGGATGACCACGTGGCAACTCGGACCCCATTGACCCGCATGCCGCGGTAGGTGGGCTGATTGAAGCCTCTCATTGTGTGCTCGCAGGAGGAAAATGGTGGCCGTGAGAACCTTGGCTATCGCAGGGCTTATCGCGCTCGTTGCTGATGCGGGAATGGCGCAGGCCGGCTTTAAGGACGGCAACAGTCTGCTGACTGAATGTCGCGAGACAGAAAGCCGACCCTCAGACCAATATTATCAGCGCGGCTTTTGCCTGGGTTACATCGAGGGCATCGCTGATTACCTGGAGCTTGTCCGTGAAATATCTGGGTTAAAACCGTGCGTTCCTTCCGGCGCGACTGCCGGGCAAATCAAAGATGTCGTGATCAATGCCCTGATGACGCAACCCGCCGATCGGAACATCGACGCGGCATTGCTGGCGATGAACGCGATCTCCAAAGCTTGGCATTGCCAAGGACGCTGACACGGAAGGAAGCCCCCAATGCCTCTCAAGTGCCCCTCCCGTCCACGCCAATGACCCGTGAGTGGGCGGAAGGAAGTTTCAGGTTAGTTATACTGGAAGTTCAGGAACGGATCGTCCTCGTCCTTAATTTGGTGCCACTCACCAGCAGAGAAATCGTATCGTTCCTCCTCCGGCCAGTCATCAGGGAAACGTACCGTAAAATAGCGTCCCAGAACCCCCTGAAACCCTCCGGGAAGAAGACGGTCACGAGGTTATCGTTTTGAGCCGTTGCTAATTGGGCACACAGCAACGCTACCACGCCGCAGACAGCATCGATGAGGTGATCGAGCGTTGCTTTGGCAAATCCGTTGTGTCGGTCATGCTTCGCCTCATTATACACGTCGTACCAGCTTAACCCGCCACCCGAGCCCCATATCTCGAATGGTTTTCTGATCTTTTTCGTCCCTTGCCAATCGGGAAGCTGGACCTCGAACGACGATAGGTGGTGTGAACCGTTGATTTTCTTATAGTCGTTCATTGTCCACTCGCCCTTTCTATAGTGATTTTCCTTGAGAATGGCCCTGCAGTTTGCCTCTACCTCCACGCATGCCCGCAATAAAAGCTGGTGGATGCGAAACGAGTAGCACCGACGGTTCTGATCGCTAGGTTCGATATACTCGAAGAGTTCTGCTAGATCATTTTGAAGAAGAAGAAAACCCCGCACATACATATCCAAGTCTTGCGCAAATTTAGGATGAAGCACGTAAGACTGATCTCCGCCGGTATACGTGCCATTTGCAAACGCCCGGACCGTCCGATGGTATGGCCTCTTCATTCCTGGCATACTGATCTACTCCAAGGTCACCAATTAAGGGGGCAACCTATCACCGCAGAGGTTCACTGTATCCACTCCGCGTCCGGCCTCGTATCCCCGGACCACCGTGCTGGGAGGACCAGGTAGCGACCCGCTGGCCGTTGATCGGCATACCGCGGTAGGCGGGCTGGCTGCAGCCCTCAATGAAGTCCTCGACCTCTCCGCCAGCATCTCCTCATCCCGCATGGCCTCGGCCGCCTGGCTGATGTCCATCATCGTTGCCGGCTGGAAGTGCGCCACGGTGCCGGCTACCGCGTCCAGACGCTGGAACGTCTCACGTCGCGGGGCAGAGTGGCGAAAGCTCAGCCCCAGTGCCGAGCTGATGGTCGATCCTGGGTGCGGCGCGAGGTGTGCGATCCGGGATATTGGGGCGCCCGGAGAACGCTGCTACCATTGGACCGTCACGGTGTTTGGCGAGACTGACCCGGTGGCGGCGGGGCGGATTGGGGAGATTGAGGAGACGCGACGCGCTATTGGCTAACGGACCACTGGCGCGGCTCTATTGGCGCGCTCGACGCATCCGATTATTGGCTGACGCAGGCGAGGTTGTGGACCGTTGACGCGGTGTACGACCCGGAGGCCGAGCCTGATGGGCGGCGTGACCCTGATGAGGACGGTCGTCCGCAACCGGAAGAAGCTCACCGTGGGGATACCCGGTTAAGCCGAGGCTGATTGCGCGCTCGGCATAAGTGCCTAATCGCTCGAAACGTGCGGACAATTCCAGCAAATCGTTGCGGATGTCTGCTAAACGAGATCGCACCGCCAACTGTCTAAGTTGTTCGCCAGCCTCGCGGTAGAGCTTTGGGATGAGTTGCTCGGTGTCGTTCATTGTGTATCGCCAGTAAATTCTTTGGCAACTAACAGGCGTCCTCGGCGGCGAAATCCTCGGGTGGGCTTCGCGTATCGAGGTGATTTGCTCTGACCTCGTACCGCGAAGCGAGATAAAGTATCTCCTGCCGCGCACCCGGAAAGCGACACTGGCGCGCAATGTCGCGGAGTTTGCTCGCCAGCTCTCGGTAATGCTGGTTGTCCACTGGCGCGACGACCCTTTTCGGTTCTCCCATGGTTGAATTTCCTCAGTCGCAAGAACCTGCCCGATAAAGCGCGTCACACCAGTCAGTGTTAGCCAGTTCCGTGAGGGCGACTTTGGGCCGCAGAGGGTGAGCCGCCTGTTCTGCGCGAACCGAAACCGTCAAGCGACCGTCAAATCAGCCGGAGGGCTCGCATTACGGCGCTTCGCCAGTGTTCCTTCCCTTGGGTGACCAAGCACCCATTGCCCGTGTGAGCATTTTCGGACGCGGGGAAATGACGATGAGCGACGAGCAGCAACCGAGCGATGAGCATTTACGCGAGATCGCTGAGAAGGTCAGGGACTTAGCGCGGCAAATACAGATCCCGGAAACCCGAGAGGAGTTGTTCGATCTCGCAGACCGGCTCGATCGAATGGCCGAGCTTGCCAAAAGGCCCCATGGCTAGGCTGGGGACAGGCGAAACCTCGTACGGGGCGGTTGACCGCTTCATATGGGCCGAGCCCCACCCCGATCGGAGCCCCCAAATGAAGAACATCGCCAAATCGAGCAAGGCAATCCGGGCCAACAAACACAAGGCCAAACTGAGGGCGAAGCATCGGCGCCAACGGGCGCGGGCGACTGGCTGAGCCGGAACATAAACTGAGCCGTAGAGATCGCCTCTAAGCGGCTTGGCTCGCGTTTGCCCGGATGGCAACCAGGCTGGCAGGGCTCCACGTTTGGCGCCTTCTGGGACCCCGATGACCCGACGTTGATATCATTGCCGGGGCCAGCCTGGCTCCGTGCACGGTAAACCTCTGTTCGGTCGTTCGTCAAAATCCGGCTCCGGCACGAGCATGACGGGAAAGCCCGCTACAAGCTGACCCCGAAGAGCTGCCCCACCCGCGCCGGCAGATGGAAGGCGGCCACGTCGCGCGCCATGCCGAGCACACCCGAGGGCCGAGCCAGGGCTGGGGTAGCCAACGGTGATTAGGCCCGGCTCGGCGACAGGGCGGACGAGGATAGGCGATCGAGGCTCCATTCGCCACCACCGGCGACCCAGAAATAGAGGAACACGAAGCAGTAGACGATTGCCAACTCCCCGCCGTTGAGCAGCGGGAAGAAGCCTCTCGGCGCGTGCGCCATGAAGTAGGCGACCGCCATGTTGCCCGCGAGGATAAAGGCAACGGTGCGGGTGAACAAACCCAGCGCGAGCAGCAATCCGCCAACCAGCTCCAACAAGCCTTGGAAGCCCGGATTTAAGGTGAACAGGGCGTAGGGCGCATGGTTCGGCTGGAGCGGGAAACCCAGGACTTTCGCGAGACCGTGTTCCATGTAGAGCAATCCCACCACGATGCGCAAGATGCTCAACATGTATGGTTGCGAGTTGAGCCGCAGAGCTGCGAAGCCGGGCATAGATCATCCTCCCCAAATGCCGGCGATCTCTTTCGTCGCCGGCGCAGCCGAAGAATTCGATCATCGCCGGCGGCAGCTGATGGCCGACGCCGAACCCCCGCTGCGAGATCGGTATTTGCGCCTCGGACAAGGCCGGAAGGTAGGAGCTGTCTGCAGTATATGCGTTGCCGGTGCCGCCCGCCGGGGTGCCATACTCGATCAAATTGACCTCGGCGACAGAGAGGGCTGGATTGAGCGACCCCAACGGCATATTCAACGGATTGGGCGTCGATTCCGACGGCGCGCCGCTGACATAGCCGGCCGTGCCCACCGTGCCCTTCCAGGTCCACCACGCATTGGCTCCGTCGTAAGGCGTGCCGGCCTGGCCATTGAGAACGCTGGTGGTATCTTCGCCGGTCAGCGCGATGTTGCGCTGGCCACAGGCATAGACCATCGGCGAGAAATTGTAGCAGTCGTTGCCCTGCCACCGCGAGCGCACGAGCTTGCCGTTGGGCCCGAAGTCGTAGGGCCCGTATTTCGCGTAATCGGCCGGGTTCGGACTGAACCAGATTTGCGCGCCGCTGCGCAGATGGAAATTGACATTGCTCAGCAATGTGATCGGTCCCGCGCAATACCAGTCGCCGGCCGGGACGATGACGCGTCCGCCGCCGGCGCGGTTGCACGCCGCGATGGCGGAGGACGCGGCGTAATTGTCGGGAGAGCCGGGCGCGGGCGCGAGACCGGACGCGCTCGTCGTACTGGAGGTATAGATGAGCGGCACCTCGACAAGCTCGCATTGCGCGGCGCCAAAGCTGGTGACGTAGAACTGGCGCAATTCTCGCCGTCGGCGTTCGGGCGTATCGCCCAGCCAGGCGAGATAGTCGACGATGAGCTGGGCCTGCTGCCACGGATCACCGGCATGGCTCGCTGCCGCCCAGCCGCCGCGGCTCAGCAGCGCGCAGCTTCCCGACGCCCCCGCAAGCAGGCTGCGGCGGGTAAGAGCAAGCCTTCGGTGTGAAGCCATTGCGACGTTTCCTCCCGTTTATCTGTGTTGAAGATTGGCCCCTCGGCGCCCGCTCGCGGGGGAGAGGAAGAATTTTTAACCGACATTCTCCGGGTTCCCGGCCCGTTGGGACGTGATCTTCCGTCCCTGGGGGTTCCGCGGCAACGAAATTCGATCGCAGCCAACCCGCTGATCGCCAAAATGGCGAGACGCTGGGCCTCGCCGGGCCGGAACTGCTTACCCTGCCCTTCGGCATTGCCCAGGGGACAAAGCTGCGGCCGGTGATCCATTCGGGAGGCTTTATCGGCATCGAGATGCCGGTCTGGGACATCGCCGATGATTTCGGCGACACCAACCTGCTCGTCACCAACATGGCGCAAGCGAACGACCTCGCGAAATGCCTCGGGGAGAACAGCGTTGCGCTGATGCGCGTCATGGGTTCGCCTCCGCCGCGCGCTCGCTGATCGATGTCGTGCGGCTATCGGCCTACCTGCCGCGCAACGCACGCGCGCTGATGCGGGCGCGGCAGCTGGGCGGCCAGATCAAGTACCTGTCGCAGGGCGAGATCGAGGCCCGCAACCGGGGCTACAGCCCCTATTCGGTCGAGACCTGGCGCACCTGGGAATATTGGGCGAGCAAGGCCGGCTGCGGCCACCTGCTGACCCGGCCCAACGGCATGCGCACCCGCCAAAAGGCTGATCCGCAAAATGGGCGGTTTCCACTCGGCGCTGACGTTGCTGTACGCACTGACCTTTGCCCGTTGGAGCCGACAGCCCGTCCCCGCCGCGAGGCGGTTCCGGGGAGCGAGTTCCGACCGAGGAAGAAGTGGGCTTCTCTCTCGGGGGTACCGATGATTCGAATCCATCTCCCTCCAGCAGAGAGAGTCGCGTGCGAACCTCTGGCCGGCCGATCATGCGCAGGTGAAGCCCGACCGAAAATACCTTGAGAGGGTAGGGGCATCCTCCGGCACGTCGCCTCTCGACGTATCCATGATACATGTGGCGAGAGACTTGTCGTACCAGGGCGAATAAAGGTTGGGCGCGTACCGTCCGGTAGGCTCAGCGAATTCAAGGCGTGCTTCATCACCGGCATAGCCTGAAAGCTGGCACTGTAGCCCAGCCGTGGATGGACCCCGATGGTTCGACCGTAATACGGCGCACGGCCAGACACTGAGCAAAACCGCTTAATGACCAGCTTTTCGTAGTTCAAAACCCCTCTGTTCTAGAAGTTTTACCTGTCGGCGCCACGCAGAAGGCCGCGTCTTGCTGATCGGCTTCGACACCCGGTACAGAGATTTCGCGCTCGCGCCCTGGCGGAGCGGCACCTGGCACCCGAAAACCTGATCTATCCAACGGGGGAATCGGCGTTTCCGTTGGCGCTGGACGCTGCGGAACCCAGGTATAGGGCGCCCGATAGGCTCGGTATACCATGTTCATCAGTCCGCGGGTCAGTCCGCGGCTCCCCCGGTAAGGGCTGATATATTCCCAGACCAGCTCGTGGTTTCGGGTGACCTCGAAAATCCGGCCATCCGATCCTTCGGTGATCAGCGTGTTACCATTCGGCAGACGCTGGGCGCTGCTTACAAAAGGGCTGTAAAAGCGTGAAGCATCGAGCGGTATGAGGAAACCGGCTTCGGCCGGCGTATACTGCCAAGCGATCTCGAGTGATATTGGATCTATTTGCAAAACACGCGAATAATCGCGGGGAAGCAGCTCGCGATCTTGTGCATCGGGACGGGACTGTAGTCAGTACTTACTTGTCGAGCCAGACGGTCGACAAGTCCTGATTGAGATAGTCAGTACTTACTTGTCGAGCCAGACGGTCGACAAGTCCTGATTGAGATAATGGCTCGGGCTGATCTTCCAGCCCTTCACATACGACCGGTAGGGGATGATGCGGTACCACCACAGCATCGGAAACTCGTGCGCCTCGGAATCGACCACCCGCTTCTCGAACTCCCGCATCAAGACGCGCTGTTTGGCGGCGTCGGGCTCGTGCAGCATCTTTTGATAGAGGGTCGGCCAGCACATAGGCCCGCTTCTGCGCCTCGCTCCAGCCCGCAGCGACCATCACGGGGATCTTGGCGATGCCAAGCTGCCGGGCGGCGAGCACCCTGGCGTGGCCCGCGATCAGGCCACCGTCCTCGCCCACCAGCGTCGTCCAGCCCCATTCCTTGATGCTCGCCGCGATGGACGCAATCTGGGCACCGTGTGGGTGCGTGCATTTTTGGCGTATGGGATCAGCCGGTCGATCGGCCACCGCTCGACCTTGTCGGCCGGCCAGGGCCTTTGATTTTCGCCCCCATCTCGCGCGCGGGCGCGCGCACGCGGTGACGGAGGGGAAGTGTTGGCGCTTTTACCCGCCGGCCGACCCGCTCCAGGCCGCGCTCCGCCTCGCGCCATTGATTGTTCCTATGATTGATTTTATTCAAAGCGCCCGCAGCTCAGCAATGTTCTTGACGCTCTGCTCGCCCCTGTCCTCGAACGGGTAAGGGAGCTTGTCGCGGATTTGGTCTCGGACCATTCGCGAGATGCAGAGGCCACCGGGCTCGGCCAGCGCCTCCAGCCGCGCGGCAACATTGACGCCGTCGCCGAAGATATCGCCGTCCTCGACAATGACATCACCGAGATTGATCCCGACGCGGAACTCGATCCGCTTCATTAACCGGAGTATCGGCATTGCGCTCGATACGTTGAGGGATGCTGCGATTTGCTTCGGTAAGAGCGCGAAACAAATAAATTTTCGAGCGACCGCACTGGCCGAGGTAGCGATACACTGCGCGTTGGTGACGAGCTCGCGATCCTCACGCGGAACATAGAGAGCGGCCGTGCAAGGATCCATCGGATGCCTTAGGCGCGGTGCCCGCCTCCTCGTCCTCGTTGTTTTGCCGGCCCGAACTATCGAGGGCGCGAGCAATCGCGTTGAGCCGCCGTGCGCTACGTACTCGATCTATGATCCCAGGACGCGGTTTGCCGAGGGCATGGTTTCCATATGGACGCAGCGTTCGTCCTTCCATAGCTCAAACCCGTCGACACTAGTATTCGCACTCATGCGTCGAGCCATCGGTATAGCTTCGGCGTCGTTTTCACAAGCCACGCCCTGTATTTGAAACACATTGGAGGTGCTGTTCAGGTAACGGCATCGATAAAGCGGCATTAGCAGCGCGCCTCTCCTCGCAATTTCAGGCGGGAGCACGCGCGACCTCTTTTCTGGTGGCAAGCGTATCTCTCTGTCGCCGATGCCTATTTATTTAATTGAAGCGCAGCGATGATTGCATATGGTCACTCATAACAACGGTTACGAGCTTGCGTTTCTGCCACCCGCTGATTTTTCGCGGCTTTCAGCTTAGCGTGCAATTTTGAGTAAATCGTGCGTCGAGGCCATCATCGTGAGGACGCCATGAGGGCAGGTGAGACAGAACAGCAAATGGCGATCCGGCATGTGGCGGAGCAAGAAAAGCGCATCGCCCAGCAGGAAGCCCTCATTGAGCGCCTTCGAAAGTCGGAGCGCCATCAGATGATGCGCTTGGACTGCTCGCCACAATGCAAGACCTCTTAAAAACGATGCGCGCTCATGTAGAGCGGTTTTCAAATTAGGGTACTGCCGGGACTTGCGTGCGGTGATCGAGCGCGCGAGTTGGAGAACATCCCCTAAATCAACATCTTGTGCGCGGCGGATAGCATCCCGAGGCACGCGGCTCGCGATGGGTCTAAATTGGCCGGGGGACCCTCGAAAAGCGTTGTCCTTCTGATGGGGGACCGAGGGTTCGAATCCATCTCCCTCCAGCGGCGAGTCAGGAACGAACCGTCGCAGGCGGACGCCGGGTGCCGAGACCGGCACTACGTGCACCAAGGCGCTCGCCTGGATGGGCGCCGACATTTTCTCCGCGATATTGGTCTTGAGAAGCGCGCGCAGTCGGCACGAGCTATGATCAGTCGCGATATCCGGAAATGAAGGAGCACCGGCCGATGCCTGCAACCTTGCCTGCCCTCAACCTGATCGCCGAGCCGGGGCGCCGGCGCGCCACGCTCGATACCGCGCGCGAGATTGAGCGGCGGGGCTTTGCCGGGATCTCGGTGTCGAGTTCCTTCGGCAACATGTCGCAAAGCGTCGGACTCGCGTTGAGAACCGAGCGCATTCCGTTCGCCACCGCCATAGTGCCGATCTATGCGCAATCGGTCGACGAGTTCGCGCAAAACTGCGCCTATCTGCATGAGGTTTCGGGCGGGCGGTTCCAGTTCGGCATCGGCATCGCCCATGCGCCGGCCTATGTCCGCATGGAGGTCAAGCCAGGCAAGCCGCTTGGCGACATCCGCGCCTTTGTCGAGAAGTTCAAGTCGCACACCGAATACGGTCCGTTGCCACCGGTCATCCTCGCCACGTTGCGCAAGCGGATGATCGCGCTCTCGGCCGAGATCGCGGAGGGTCTCCTCTTCGCTAATGGCAGTCGTGCACATATGGCTAACTCGCTGGGCGCTCTGCCGGCGGCGAAGCGCAGCGACCCGGATTTCTTCATCGGCAACCGCATTCGCACCTGCATCTCCGACGACGTTAACGAGGCAAAGGCGGTGCTGCGTAAGACAATGGCCCATTATTGGGCGATGCCAAACTACCGAAACTACTGGAAGGAAGCCGGCTACCTCGACGAGATGAACGCGGCGGAAGCGGCTGTTGCCGCCGGACGCACCGATGAGTTACCTGCATATTTGACGGATCGCTGGCTGGCGGATTGCACTCTGTATGGCCCGGCGGCGCGTGTCCGCGAAGGGGTCGAGCAATGGCGCGACGCCGGCATCACTACCCCAGTGTTGGTACCGCTCTCGCCCGACGGCAATCAGATAAACGGGCTCAATGCGGTCTTCGCCGCCTTCGAGCGGTAGCCTCAAGACGGGTCAAGGCGGTGATGACGGGCTGAAGAGAAGCTCCTCGAGTTAGTGCGGCAACGGCTCTGATGAGCTGGCGAGGATCGCGCCGCGTCGGCGCAGCAGGCGACCAGGAAGGGCCCCGGTGTGCTCCCCCCGGTCGATCACAGTGACGCCGTTGACGATAACCGTCTCGATCCCGTTTGGGTATTGGTGCGGATCGTCGTAGGTGGCCTGGTCGGCAATCACATTCGGGTCAAATATGACGAGATCGGCGACCTTGCCCTCGGCGATAGTACCCCGATCGGTGAGGCCTAGAGCCATTGCCGCGCCGCCGGTCATCTTGAAGACTGCCTGCGGCAGTCCGAGGAGATCGAGATCGCGGGAGTAATGTCCCAGAACTCGCGGAAAGGTGCCGTAGAGGCGGGGATGGGGCTTGCCCTGGCCGGTAATGCCGTAAGGCGCGACGCATGGACCATCGGAGCCGATCATGACGAGAGGGTCGGCGACGATCCTTTGCACATCTTCCTCGGACATCGAGCGCACTAGGATTCGGGTAGCACCGCGATCGGCGATGATCACATCGCAGGCCACGTCAAGCGGGTCCTGACCTCGCTCGCGCGCGAGCTCGTCGATCGTTTTGCCGGCCTGGGCGGTCGGCGAGTTGGCGATGCGGATGTCCGCCCAGGATTCGAGCCGGCCGAAATTCGTAAACCCGCTTTCGGCAAGTTTCTGGCGGATGCGGGCGCGGATGTAGGGATCGGCAAGGCGCGCCAGCATCGCATCCATCCCGCCCTCGTGTATCCACGGGGGCAGAAGAAAGCGCAGCGGATTGGAAGCGGTGTCGTACGGATATTGATCGCAGTGAACATCGACCCCACGAGCGCGGGCCGCACCGACAGCATCGAGGAGCTGTTTTGCTCCGCCCCAGCTGTCAATGCCCGAAAGCTTCAGATGTGCGATCTGAACATGGATCCCGCAGCTCTCGCCGATGTCGATCGCTTCGGCGACCGCCTCGTTGACCCCATGCAACTCGTCGCGGATATGCGATGAATAGCGCGCGCCGTGCTGCTTCAACACCCGGCCTAATGAGCGGATTTCCTCGGGCTCTGCATAGAGGCCCGGTGGCGTGAACAGGCCGGTCGACATGCCGAGCGCGCCAGCATCGAGAGTTTCCGCGAGCATTTGCTGCATATGCCGAAGCTCGCTTTCATTGGGTGCACGGTTTTCCATGCCCATCGCCATTAGACGGAGCGTGTTGTGTCCGACTTGCATGACGGTATTTACGGCGATATCGGGCCAAGCGGCCATGTAGCCGGCGAAGTCGGTCTCGGTAAAGGGCAGCCACGGCGCGCTTGCCGACAGATAGTGGGCAAGAAGCTCCGCCTTGCCGGGCAGGGTCGGGGCCACCGAGAAGCCGCAATTGCCAACGATCTCTGTGGTAACACCTTGGCGGATTTTCGCTTCTGCCAGCGGATTGAGAGGCAGTGTGAAGTCGGAATGGGTATGAATATCGATAAAGCCGGGCGCGAGGACGCGCCCGCTCGCGTCAATCTCTTGCGCCGCGGTTTCGGTCCGCCGCGAACTCGACGGCTGAAATTCGTCCATCACGAACCGCAACATCGAGGGATCGCGGAGCGCTGCCACTACCATCGATAACGGTTGCGCCGCGGATTAATAAGTCGTCCATCCTTGCTCCTCCTCCCGGCCAGGGGGCCTGCGATCACCACGACGCGGGCGAGCCAACGCAGCATGCCGCATGGGTGACTTGGGGAACTGACAGCTTAGCTATCCCAGAATTTTTGGGACCGAAAGATGCTATGGGGCGGGCGACGAGGAAATCGTCCCTCGGCATAGCCGCGCGCGGAAGGGGACACCCCTGCACACAGCCGTTCACCAGACGTGAAGCGACAGGCAATTTTCCTCGCAAGGTGGGCCGGACGCGGGGCGTTCAAGGCCACCGCGCTTGTCCTTGCGTTCGTCATCATCGTGGCGCTCTGGCTTTGGAATGCCTCCCTTCTGACGACGGCAGCAGACCAGAATCTTCGCATCATCAAAACGCTCACGCAGCTGCTGCCGCCGGACTGGGCGAGCAAGGCCGAAAGCGCGCTCCGCATTTTCGGCGCTGACCGCGCGCTGCTGCTAGTGGAGGGCATCGCGATCGCCAAGCTCATCATGCTCGCGATTGCCTATCCCTTCCGCCGCGGGCGATAATTTCATGCGGGCGCATTTGCTATGCGGCTGGATAAGTCGAGAGGAACGTCTCGATCAAGGGCATCGCGGAGATAGGCAGTGACGGGGGGAGAGCCGACTCTGGGCTGCTGCCGTAGCGCGCACCTCGGAGGGTAAGCCGCTCAGCGAGATAGGGTCATGAAGCCGACCGGCGGCCCCTACCGGAGTTCGCAACGGACTCTCTCCGCTGGAGGGAGGTGGATTCGAACCCTCGGTCCCCGGCACGAAAGAGCCGATTTTTGCTGCGGAAGGCCATTTACGGGACCGAACGGGGGCAGCCAAAAAGGGTTGTTTCTTATGCGGTACCGATGGTTCGAATCCATCTCCCTCCAGCGCTGAGTCAGGTGCGAACTCGATGCTACGGCTTTGGACATCGATGTCGCGGAATGCGTCGGAAATCGCGGGCCTTTGTGCTGGGGTACCAAAGGTTCGAAATCCATCTCCCTCCAGCGGACAGTCCGTCTCTCTCCCGCAGCCACTTTCGAGCGTCGAGAACCCCGGCTTTCCGGGCGGGTGTGCGAGGCTGACTTGGGGACTGGATCGGCAGAGACGCGCAGGGCTTTCCATAGCGCGCCAACCCGCGCGTTTATCTCTGTCGGGCCATATCCCAGTACTGCGGTGCCGCTGATGGGGTCGGCGAGAATGCCGCGCTGGTGACCGACGAAGTCGGGGCCTGGATGCGGCAGAAACTTCTGGGCCTGCATGGCAAACCCTTTGATGAGCAGTACATGCAGGGAATGGTCGAAGACCACAACAAGGTAGTAAAGCTTTTTAAAGACGAGGAGCGTTCAGGCTCTAACAATGCCCTGAAACAATTCGCACAGAAAACGTTGCCGGTGCTCCAGGAGCACCAAACAATGGCACTCGAATTGTCGAATAAGGTCTCCCAGGCATCTGCACGATGAGGCAATTCCATATCCGCTCGGGGTTCGGGGAAGGGGCATATCCTCGTGGCGGCGGGTCCATTAACCCGAGGTCGGGTTTCTTAGCTAGGCCGATCCCACCGTTATCCATTTTCTAATGTTCTCCTTTTCCCGTTTGAGCTCCTTGATTTCGGTCTCAAGTACTTTCGCACGTCCGTCCTGACCTCGTTCAATTGCCTCTTTGCGCTCAATAATACGCTCAAGCAATAGATCCTGAATTTCGGTAAGTCGCCCGCGATCCTCTAAAGCGAGATTCCGATCTTGTGTCATAACCGCTCCGATGACCAGAAAGATTTTCTTACTCACCAACGCCAGCGGTGAAAATGCGTTCCTACGTTATCTACGGGCCGCTATCTATGGCCGCGCTTTGACGAAACGTTAACTCGTTCAATCTCGCCGAGCTTACCCCCATGGTGCCGCGGCTCACGCCTCACAAGTCGTTCAGTGAGCTGTGCTGCATGCCAATTTCTTTCATCCGTTTAGTGCGCGGAACCTGACCTGGCTCAAAGTTGTTCGCCCTGCTGTGTAATTGAAACAATCCCGGAACAAGGTAATGAGACGACTTTTGGCTACGGCCGTCATCATGGTCCTGGCGGGGGCCGCTGTTGCAGGCGGTGCTTCTGCACAGACCGCAGCTCCACCCGCAAATCCCAATGCCAGTACCCCGGCAGTCTCCAGTCCCAACGCCAACAATCCTGGAGCACCTGCGGCCGGTGCTAACAGTTTTACCGAGGGCCAGGCCAAATCCCGCATCGAGGGTGCCGGATACTCCAACGTTTCCGGTCTGGTGAAAGACAAAGACGGGATTTGGAGAGGCAAGGCATCCAAAGAGGGCAAAATCGTAGACGTCGGGCTCGACTATCAAGGCAATGTCGTTACTAAGTAGACGTTCAGCAAACATCTTCTAATGAATTGAGGATTTCGCCATGACCCAAACAGTCACTGCCCTTTATGACACGTATGATTCCGCAGTCTCTGCGGTGAATGCTCTCGAAACGTCCGGAATCCCGCACTCGGATATCAGCATCGTTTCGAACAATGTCGATAACCGATATAACAAGGATCATTCGACGAACGCTGCCGAAGATGCCGGGAAGGGCGCTGGAATCGGGGCCGCAGTTGGCGGTGTCGGCGGTCTGCTGACGGGCCTCGGTCTATTGGCAATACCAGGCGTCGGACCGGTTGTGGCCGCGGGCTGGCTCGTAGCTACGGCCGCAGGCGCCGCGACCGGCGCGGTCGTGGGCGGCGCCGCAGGCGGACTAGTCGGGTCGCTCACCGGTGCAGGCGTACCCGAACGCGATGCCCAGTTTTACGCCGAAGGCGTGCGGCGTGGCGGGACACTTGTCACGGCCCGAGTGGATGACGCTCGTGCATCGACAGCCCGGGAAATCCTGCAACGATATAAAGCGGTCGACCCGGCCGTTCGTGGCACCGCATATCGGGAAACCGGTTGGACTTCGTTCGACGAAAACGCGCCGGCTTACACGCCCGAACAAGTCGCAGCGGAGCGCGCACGCTATATCGGAGGGGCGTCTAACTAGCTGAGTGCCGGTGCCGGATCTAAGGTTGGGGTTCCTGCTGAGTTAACGGAGCCCCGACCTCTACCTCGGGGCCATGCGCGACCCTGGCGGTTTTCGCCTTCAATTATCCGGCACAGCCTCACAGGAGTTTCAATGACTGAGTTCCGGGCTCGTATTGAGGAGGAAATTCCGCGCCTGCGCCGATATGCGCGTGCGTTGACGCGCAACGGGTCGCGCTGCGACGACCTTATTCAGGATACTCTCGTCCGAGCACTCGCGAAGGAGCACCTATGGGAGCCAGGGACTAATATGCGGGCGTGGCTTTTCACCATCATGCATAATCAGAACGTCAACTCGGTTCGGAGCGCTATGCGTGAAGGTATGACGGTCGATATCGAGGAGCAATCTTCCAACCTGGTTGCCACGACGGATCCGACCGTGGCACGTCAACTGCACGAACTAGACCGGGCATTGGCGCAGGTACCAGAGGAGCAACGGCAGGTCATCCTGCTCGTCGGCCTCGAAGGGATGAGCTACGAGGACGCCGCAGCGATCCTCCACATCCCAGTCGGCACGGTCCGCTCGCGCCTGTCACGCGGGCGCGATGCGCTCCGCATGCTGATGGGTATGGGAGAGAGAACCGTGAAACCCGGCCCCAACAGTCCTTTGCCAAAAGAAACAGCAATTACCGCTGGAGTTCTGGCTGCTTGAGAGCAAACGCCGGCCAGATTGACAGCATTGAAAGGGAGCCGAATTTCAACAAAGTGACAAAGTTGCCTTATGGCGTGAGAGCCCACCCGACGGAGAATGACGCGATTGAGGCTGTGAACCGGATCGGCCTCGCTGAACTTGGGACCGCTCCCTCAGCCGGCGAGATTTCCGATTACCGGCGGCCGTGGATCAACAGTCCGGCGATGTACCCGAGCCCGAAACCCGCGAGCACCGTCAGAAAGGGCTGCTCGTTGAACTGACGGGATACAGCTTGGGCGGTCTGCCGGTCCCCGGCATCACAGGCCGCGCAGCGCGGTGCGGGCGTGCTGGTTGGCAAGCGCCTGCAAATCAGGCGGATTGGCGCCCACCCCGCCGAAGACTTCGCCAAACAGGATCGCCATGACCATCCCTCCAATGCCGATCGCCCGTCCTGAATGAACGAAAACCGGGCTGCTGTCTGGGTGTTCACACCGTGTAACCCACACTCGTAATATGGAGCTCTCTGATGGGCTTACTCGATCAAGTCTTGGGCCAGGTGTTGCAATCTCAGCAAACCGGCACGGCGGCGTCATCCGGGATAGGGGGTGTACTGATGAACTTGCTTGGCGGCAGCGGCAACCGGACCGCCGGGGCGGGAGGCGGCCTTGGGGGT
This sequence comes from uncultured Alphaproteobacteria bacterium, assembly GCA_963787425.1. Lineage (GTDB taxonomy): Bacteria > Pseudomonadota > Alphaproteobacteria > ATCC43930 > CGMCC-115725 > AP-15. The sequence continues at coordinate 1,304 of CAWBCV010000008.1, read as the reverse complement.
TTGCTCTCCAGCTTCGAGCAAGCTGGATTGGGCCATATTGCTCAATCCTGGGTTGGCAACGGCCCCAACCAACCGGTCTCGCCGCAGCAGTTGCATACGGTTTTCGGCGACGATCAGGTGCAGACCATGGCCCGCCAGTCCGGTATGGCACCTCAGGACTTCCTGTCGCAACTCAGCCAGCATCTCCCCCGCGTCGTCGATGGCATGACGCCAAACGGCCAATTGCCCGACGAAGGGACCATGTCTGTCTGAGTTACCGCCGGTGCCGGATCTCCAATTCAGGGCCGATCGCCGGTCAGACGAACACGCAATAGTCACTCCACTTAGGGTCCAATCGGGAAGGCGGCAATCATGGTCAGTCGGACAGTGACGGCGATCGTAACCGCGCTCACCTTCCTGTGTACCCCTAAGTTTGCCTATGCCGAAAATCAGATGGGCTATCGACTGCTGTCGGTGCAAGAGGCTTCAACACTGCCGCATAATCACGGTGCGCTTGGCGTGGATGTCGAGCGCGCGCGGCAGATCACCGACGAGGGGATGACTTTCGATCTAATTCGAGTGAAGCAGGTGCGGCAAGGCTCGCCTGGTGCTAAAGCAGGCTTCCGCAGGGGTGATCAAATTATTGCCGTGGACGGTCGAGTGTTTCCGAGCATCGCGGCCTTCGCTGCTTATGTCGGATCGATGTCGCGGGGCAGCCGAATGAGCATCGACTACATACCTGCAGGAGGGGGGCCCGAGAGTGCTGAGCGCGTTCCCGTCATCATCGGGGGTGCGGGAAAGCCTGATCAAGCTCAGAGCCGTGAAGCGGATGAACCTGCTTCAAGTGGCATGTCCACCCGAACCAAAATTGGCCTCGAGGCGGCAGCTCTACTGGGCTGCTACGCGTTGGGCTGCTTCTCTTCCAATTCACACTCAAGAGGGTCAGCTGGGAATCCTCAGCAGCAGCGGCAGCCGTAGGGCGGACAGCAACAATAGGACGTCTCCGCGCAGTTAATCTCGTTAATCGGAGGTCTCTAACGGCACTGCAGCAGCCTCGTGTGCTGAGCCGAAATCTATCCTGTGAACACTCGGGTGTTCCAGCCTCTATGCGGACCGATCGGACCATGCCGGCTTTCAAGGCATCGGGGTGCGTCTGAGCATCATACTGAAAAAGAGCCCCAATTTCTGAACCAGCTTTATTTCGACGCGCTCGTGTTTACACCTTACGCCGGAGGCGGTGAACTCGCCGCCGAGCTGGTCATCGCTCGTCACAAACCGTCCGCCGAGGCCGTCTGCGCTTTTTACCCCCTTACGACGCGCCGCGC
>CAWBCV010000007.1:0-573650 GCA_963787425.1 uncultured Alphaproteobacteria bacterium | reverse complement strand
TCGCTGGTGATGTCCACAGCCCAACTTTGGCACACAGATGCCGTGAGGGGGCCATCAAGCCCGGTGATGACGACTTTAAATAAAATAATAAAGGGAATGCACATGAAGATCGCTGTTATTTTCGCCGTTGCAGCCGCCTTGACGCTCAGCGCCATAGCTTCCGCCGGGATGTCGGGCGACGTCGTCAAGGTCGGCGTTCTCAGTGACATGTCCGGCCTCTACGCCGATATCGGCGGGCCGGGATCGGTCGAGTTGGCGCGAATGGCGATCGCCGATTTTGGCGGCAGTATCGATGGCAAGAAGATCGAGCTGATCAGCGCCGACCATCAGAACAACCCGGATGTCGGCTCGGCGGTCGCCGCCCAGTGGTTCGGCAGTGACGGCGTCGACGCGATTGTCGACGTGCCGAACTCGAGCGTGGCGCTCGCCGTGCAGGAGGTCGCCCGCACCAAGAACAAGGTGCTCCTGATATCGGGCGCCGCGGCCTCCGACCTGACCGGGAAGGCTTGCTCGCCGACCTCGGTGCACTGGACCTACGACGCGCTGGCATTGGCGAACGGCACCGGCGCTGCTGTCGTCAAAGCCGGCGGCGACACCTGGTTCTTCATCACCGCGGATTACGCCTTTGGCCATAACCTTGAACGGGATACGTCAAGAGTTGTCGAGGAATACGGCGGCAACGTGCTCGGCTCTGTGCTGGCGCCGCTAAATACCACGGATTTCTCCTCCTTCTTGCTGCAGGCGCAAAACTCGAAGGCGAAGATCATCGGCCTCGCGAATGCCGGCGGCGACACGATCAACTCGATCAAACAGGCCGGCGAGTTCGGCATCGTCGAGGCCGGACAAAAGCTCGCCGGGCTCCTGGTCTTTATTTCTGATATTCACAGCCTCAGGCTGCAGGCAGCGCAGGGGCTGCAGCTGACCTCGTCCTTTTATTGGGATCAGAACGACCAAACCCGCGCGTGGTCCAAGCGCTTTATGGACAAGACGAAGCGCGAGCCGACAATGGTCCAAGCCGGGGTGTATGGCGCGATCATGCACTATTTGGCCGCGATCAAGGCGACCGGCAGCGACGACGGCCCGACCGTCGTCAAGCAGATGAAAGCGACCCCGGTCAACGACTTCATGACCAATAACGGCAAGATCCGCGAGGACGGCACCCTCATCCGCGATATGTATCTGTTCGAGGTCAAGAAACCTTCAGAGTCAAAAGATCCATGGGACTACTACCAGCAGATCGCAGTTATCCCTGGCGAGGAAGCCTTCAAGCTGCCCGGCCCCAACCAATGCCCGTTGGTCAAAGGCTGACAACGAGCGACCAGACGAACAGACCAAGCCCAGCAGGGCGCGGACAGTCGATCAACGCCCGCCGGTAAGTCGGCTGAAAGCGTAAAGCCCAGAGCTTCGGTGGCCGTGGTGCGCCAGATCAACGCGTTCAGGGATTGTCCTGATAGGTGACGCTGGCGCGGATCAACCGGATATCCTCCTTAAACGCCTCCTCGGCTGGCTGTTTGATAAAATGCCATATCGGGTCGTGTTTGCCTGAAACCCCTTGCGCTATCATTTCCACTTCCTCGTTCATGCTCGCACTCAGACGGCGCGCCGCATCGATGCTGTTTTGTATGGAGAAGGTCTCAATGGTCTTGCGTTGGGTCTCTTGCAGTTCCCACAAGAGCGAGGTCACGCTTCGCCGCGCAAATTCCGGATAGATCGGGCTATATTCGCCCATCACGATGTTATTAGAGTTTTGTTCCCGATCTCGCCGATCAACGCCCCGTGTGCGGTATACCAGCTGGTGGACGTAAATGTTGGCTCGACCAAATAGGAGAGAACATCAATCCTATCTGATTTCTGTCTTCAAATGTGAGATCGACAATTTTCTATTATCTGCCTGCTTCTGGTAATTGGTGTATCCTTGATAGGAGAAAGAAAGTCCGCTTACCACGATCGATGTCATGACGAAAAGCACGAAAGGCGCGTTTAGTAACTCCCAGAGTGTTTTTTTGGGGCTTTCAGGTGTGGGAGTTTCAGCCTGTGCGGCTTCCTCTAGCTCCATGTCGCGATCCTAAATCTGCTTGTGCGTGATAGTTTCCCTTATCCCGTTTTGCTTTTGCAATCGTGCCCGATAAGTCAACGCGCGTTTAGTTGCGTCATGGCTCTCCCACTCGATGGTGCCGGCCGCATCGGAACAATCAACACGGGCCAGTGTTGTCCGTGCGTTGCCGCAGTCGGCCGCCCCCCTGCGAATAGGAGACGATCTTGCCGGAAACCGTCGTAATCACCGGGGCATCAGCGGGGGTCGGGCGCGCGACGGCGCACGCTTTTGCGGCGCAAGGAGCGCAGATTGGGCTGATAGCACGCGGCACCCAGGGGCTGCAGGCCGCAGCAGCGGAGGTCGAAAAGCGCGGCGGGAACGCGCTGGCGCTGCCGCTCGACGTTGCCGATCCAGATGCCGTCGAAGCGGCGGCTGAGAGCGTCGAGAACCGGTTCGGCCCGATCGACATCTGGGTGAATTGCGCGATGGCGACGATCTTCGCCCCGTTTCATCGCATTTCGCCCGACGAGTATCGTCGCGCGACCGAGGTGACGTATCTCGGTTTTGTCTATGGCACAATGGCCGCCTTGAAACGAATGCGGCCGCGCAACCGCGGCACTATCGTCCAGGTCGGTTCAGCCCCCAGCTACCGGGCTATACCGCTGCAATCGGTTTATTGCGGCGCCAAATTCGCGATCCGCGGGTTCACCGACAGCCTGCGGACGGAATTGCTGCATGACGGGGTCGACGTGAACCTGGTTATGGTCCAAATGCCGGCGCTCAATACTCCGCAATTCAACTGGGCGCGCAACAAGATGAGCCGCCGGCCGCAGCCGGTCCCGCCGATTTTCCAGCCCGAGATTGCAGCCGATGCGATCGTCTATGCCGCCCATTCGCGGCGCCGCGAGGTCTGGGTCGGGGGCTCCAGCGTGCAGGCGATCGTGGCGAACAAACTCTTCCCTGGAATGCTCGACCGATATCTTGCCAAGAAGGGTTACACCGGCCAGCTGACCGACGAACCCGCCGACCCCGGACAACCCAACAATCTGTTCGACCCGGTGTCCGGCGACCCCGATACCCATGGGCGCTTTGACAGCCGTGCCGCCAATTACAGTTTGCAGCTGTGGGCGACCGAGCACCGAGGTGCGCTTCTGGCTGGCACACTCGCCATTGCCGCGTTCGTCACCATGTTGATTGCCGGAGGCAAGCCACTGGCCGGGGTTTATCAAACGTCGAGCGAACCAGCTCGGCTTGATGAGGCTGGTCGTTAATCCGGATCAATAACGCCTGGCACTCCACCAGGGCGTGCCAGAGCAAATAGACCGAGTGCTCGGGAACCAAGGACGTTTGCCCGCGTTGAGCGGAGCGTTGGTTTGCGGAGCATCTGGTGGCGGTATTTGGCCCGAGAGCCAATCTGTTCATGAACATCGCCCTGCTCGCGGCGGCAGGTGGCGTGGCGTTTCTTTTGATCCTCATCTGGGTCGTGCCGGTGATGGGCTACAACAGCCAAGAACGGTACACCCCGCCCCAGCCGGTACCCTTCAGCCATAAGCATCACGTCAGTGGGTTGGGCCTCGATTGCCGTTACTGCCACACGACGGTCGAGGTTTCCCAAAACGCGGGCATCCCGCCTACTCATACTTGCATGACCTGCCACTCGCAGATCTGGACCAATGCGGAAATTCTCGCGCCGGTGCGGCAGAGCCTCGCAGAGGGGAAGCCGCTGCGCTGGACCCGCGTCTACACCCTGCCGGATTACGTCTACTTCGACCACAGTATCCATATCGCGAAGGGCGTCGGCTGCACCGAATGCCACGGGCCGGTAGGCGACATGCCGCTGACCCGGAAGGCCACGACGCTCTACATGAGCTGGTGTCTGTCCTGTCACCGCGATCCGGCGCCGCATCTGCGTCCGCGTGACCAGGTTTTTAATCCGCATTGGCATCCTACTGCCGATACCCCATCCGGCGGAAAACTGATGGCGGAGTATCACATTCATCCCGAGACGCTGTCGGATTGCGGCGTGTGCCACCGATGAGCGGGCTCGGCCGAAATTATTGGCGCACCATCGAGGAACTGGCGGAAACACCGGAGTTCGCGGCAGTCGTCGAACGCGAGGCACCGCGTTTCCGAGAGCTGCTCGGCGCTTTCGACCGGCGGCGGTTTGTGCAGCTTATGGCAGCTTCCATGGCATTGGGCGGGCTATCCGCCTGCGGTCCCGAGCCCAACTCGCGGCAGCTGCTCCCCTACGTCGAGCAGCCACCCGGAATCGTGCCGGGACGTTCGCGCTATTACGCGACGGCGACGACCCAAGACGGCTATGCAACCGGCGTCCTGATCGCCCACCAGATGGCGCGGCCGGTCAAGGTCGAGGGCAATCCCGACCATCCAGCGAGCCTCGGCGCGGCCAGCGCGATCATGCAGGCGACGATCCTGACGCTCTATGACCCGCGCCGCGCGCAGTCGATCGTCGGCAACGGGCAGATCGATACCTGGGAGAGTTTCATCACGGCGCTGTATGAGCGCCGTGACCGGCTCCTCGCGCGCGGCGGCGAGGGTTTGCGGCTGCTGACCGGCAATGTCACTTCCCCCTCGCTTGCAGCGCAAATCGCGGCGCTGCAGCAGCAATTCCCGGCGATGCGGTGGCATCAATGGGAGCCCTTGCATCGCGACAACGAGTTCGCCGCGTCTCAGCGCGCTTTCGGCCGGCCGGTCGAGCGCGTCTTCGACGTCGGCGCGGCAGACGTGATCTTTGCAGTCGAGAGCGATCTGATCTCCGCCGTGCCAGGCTGGCTCGCCTACGCCCGCAAATTTGCGGAGCGCCGGCGCCCGGACGAAACCGGCGGCCAGATGAGCCGCGTCTACGCGATCGAGAGCACGCCGACCCTGATCGGCGCCAAGGCGGATCATCGGCTGCCGATGCGGCCGGAAGAGATCCTGGACGGGATGCGCCATCTCGCCGCCGCGGTCGGCGCCGGGCCGCAGGAATGGGCCCAATCGCAGATGAAGGACGCATCCTGGCTCACCGCGGCGGCGCAGGACCTCACGCAACACAAAGGCCGAGCTCTGGTCCACGCCGGCCGCGAGCAGCCAGTCGAGGTGCACCTCCTCGCCGATGCCATTAACCTCGCGCTGGGAGCGTTCGGAAAGACGATCCGGCCGATCGAGCCGGTTGCAGTTTCTCCATTGCAGCACCAGCAATCGCTGCAAGAACTCGTCGCCGACATGACATCCGGCCGGGTCGACACATTGCTGATGCTGGAGACGAACCCTCTCTACAGCGCACCCTTCGATCTCGACTTCGCAGCCGCGCTGAAGCGCGTGCCGCTGTCAGTCAGCCTCGCTCTCTATGCCGATGAGACGGCAGAGGCGAGCACCTGGCTGATCCCGGCAACGCACGAATACGAAGCCTGGAGTGATGCCCGCGCCTTCGACGGCACCGTGACAATTCAGCAGCCGCAGGTGCGTAGGCTGTATGGCGGCCATTCGGCGCAGGAGCTGCTGGCGGTGCTGCTGGCCGACACCTCACCCGAGGACTATGCGCTGGTGCGCGGCTATTGGCAGCAGGAGGCGCAACAAAAGGCGCGCGGCGACCTCGAGGTGTTCTGGCACGAATCCCTTCGCCGCGGCACTGTAAAGGACAGTGCCTCCGCTACGGTCACGGTCGCTCCAAAATCCGATCTCACGGCCGGCTCGCCGCCGCCCGTGCCGGCCGAAGCCGCTATCACCTTGCTTTTCCGTCCCGACCCGCTCGTTTGGGACGGCCGGTGTGCCGACAATGCGTGGTTGCTGGAAACGCCGCGGCCGTTTACGCGCCTGACCTGGGACAATGCGGCGCTGATCGCGCCGGCGACGGCGGCTCGGCTCGATATCAAGACCGAAGACGTGCTGACCGTCGCGGCCAACGGGCACAGCGTGCGCGCGCCGTTCTTTATTCTGCCAGGCCAGGCACCCGACTGCATCACCTTGCCGCTAGGCTTCGGCCGGCGAGCCGGTGGAACTCGGCGTCGATGTCGGCTTCGATAACTACCAGTTGCGCAGCATCGGATCGCCCTGGCTCGCGCAGGCCACTCTCAGCAAGACCGGCGATACGTTGCGTCTCGCCACGACACAAGGGCATGACCGCGTCGCCGGACGCGATCTGATCCACGAGGGCACGCTCGCCGAATACCAGAAGAACCCGCATTTTCTCGAGCAGCAGAGAAACGAGGAATCGCTTTATCCCAGCTACAGCTACCCGCGCTACGCCTGGGCAATGGCGATCGATCTGAATTCCTGCATCGGCTGCCAGGCTTGCGTCGTCGCCTGTCAGGCCGAGAACAACGTGCCGGTGGTGGGCAAAGATCTGGTGCTCGATCAGCGCGTCATGCATTGGTTGCGCATCGACCGCTATTATTCCGGGTCGCCCGACAACCCGGACACCGCGTTCGAGCCGATGCCCTGCATGCATTGCGAGAACGCGCCGTGCGAGGTGGTCTGCCCGGTGCACGCCACCGTGCACGACCACGAAGGCCTCAACCTCATGGTCTATAACCGTTGCGTCGGCACCCGGTTCTGCTCGAACAACTGCCCCTACAAGGTGCGCCGGTTCAATTTCTTCGACTACACAATCAAAAATGACCGGCCGGCGGAATCGTGGAACCCGGAAGTGAGTGTGCGTGGCCGCGGTGTCATGGAGAAATGCAACTACTGCATCCAGCGCATCCGCACGACGCAAATCGACGCCGACCGGGAAGACCGCCTGGTCCGCGACGGCGAGATCCAGACCGCCTGCCAACAGAGCTGCCCGACTCAGGCGATCATCTTCGGCAATCGCAATGATCCGCAGAGCGCCGTCGCTCATCGCAAGGCCAGCCCGCTCGATTACGTGCTGCTCGAAGACCTCAACACGCGACCGCGCACCAGCTATGCCGCGGTGATCCGCAATCCCAACCCGGCGATCGAGAGCGAGAAGGCATGAACCTTATCGATCTCGCGAGCGACGCGCCGGTCGTCGAGCCGGGCGTAACTCTGCGCTCGCTGAGCGAGGAGGTCAGCGATCGCGTGCTGCGTCCGCAGGCGCCGCGCTGGTGGTGGATCGGCTTCAGCGGCTCGTTCGCCCTGTTCCTGACGCTCGTCGTAGCGATGGCGTGGCTGTTCATCAACGGGATCGGCGTCTGGGGGGTCGATATCCCGGTCGCCTGGGGCTTTGCGATCGCCGAATATGTCTGGTGGATCGCGCTGGCGAGCGGCGGCACGATCGTCTCGGCTCTCTTTTACTTGACCCGCTCGCCATGGCGAGCGGCGACCAACCGCATTGCCGAGACGATGATGCTGAGCGCGGCGGCGTCTGCCGGCATCATGCCGATCATGCATCTCGGCCGACAGGGGTTTTTCTACTGGTTGTTCCCGTATCCGAACGTCATGGGCGTGTGGCCGCAGGTCCGCAGTCCACTGTGGTGGGACTTCATCTGCCTGCTCTGTTACATCCTGATGTCCATAATGTTTTATTACACCGGGCTGTTGCCCGACCTCGCCACTGTGCGAGACCTGGCGCAACATCGCCGAAAGCAGCTGTTTTACGGCATTTTGGCGCTCGGCTGGCGAGGCTCGGCGCGTCACTGGCGCCACCACCAGAACGTCTATCTGATCATGTGCGCGATCATGGCGCCGATGGTCATCTCGGTGCATAGCGTCGTCGGCCTGGATTTCGCCGGCGGGCTGACCACTGGCTGGCACTCCACTCAATTCCCACCCTACTTCTTTTTTGGCGCGGTCATCTCCGGGCTCGCGCTGATCATCGTGCTGACGATCATGGCGCGCCATGGCTACGGGTTCCAGAACATCATTACCGCCTATCACCTCAATGCAATGGCCAAGGTCATGCTGACCGGCAGCGTGATGCTCGGCTACTCCTATGTCTGGGAGGCATGGGGGCCGATTTACAGCAACAATATAGCCGACCGCGCTGCATTTCTCGACACCGTCTTCGGCACTTACGCCCCGACCTATTGGGCGAGGGTCAGCCTAAACATCATAATCCCGCAGCTTCTGTGGCTGCCGCTCGCGCGCCGCAGCGAAATCCTGCTCTTCCTGATCTCGGCCGGCGTCATCGTCGGCATGTGGCTGGAGCGCTTTGACATCGTCATACCGAACCTTGGCCGCGATTGGATGCCGTCCTATTGGGGGGTGTACTACCCGACATTGTGGGACTGGGCGACCTTGGCGGGCTCGATCGGCCTGTTCCTGACCCTGTTCTTCCTGATGATGCAATTCTTGCCGATGGTCTCGATATCGGAAGTGCGCGAGATCATCGCTAAAGGGGAGACGAAATGAGCGAGCGCGGGCTGCTCGGGCTGACCGGCAGCTTTGCTTCCCCCGACGCCCTCACCGAGGCAGCGCGGCAACTCCGCTCATTGGGCTTCCGCGAGGTCGAAGCCTATACCCCGTACCCGGTCGAGGGGCTCGATCAGCTGCTGCGCCCGGGCCGCCGCATGTGGCTGCCGCTGGTGATATTTCTTGGCGCCGTTTTCGGCGCGGCGTGGGGTTATTTCATCCAGTACTGGGATGAAGTGCTCAGCTACCCGATCAATGTCGGCGGGCGGCCGTACAACAGCTGGCCGGCCTTTACGGTCGGGACCTTCGAATTCATGGTACTGTGCGCAATAGCAGCTGGTTTCTTTGGGCTGTTGGTGTTTTGCCGTTTGCCGCGTCTTTATCATCCGATCTTTTCTGCCATGGAGTACGAGCGGGCCTCGGTGGACCGTTTTGTTCTTTATGTCGAGGCGCACGACCCCAGCTTCGAGCCGCAGCGCATCCGCCGGATCTTTCAGCGGTGCGGCGCCGAGAGCGTCGCCGAGATGTCCGCGTGAGGCTGACGCCGGTCATTGCTGTCGCAAGCCTGGCCATCGCAATGGCCGCTTGCGACAACATGGCCAATCAGCCGAAGCGGCTGCCTTACGAGCTGCCCTACGGCGCCGAGGCGAACTGGCCGGTGTTGCCGCCGCCGGATATCGTCGCCCGCGACGAGAAGCCGGCACCGGTCCCGCCGGTCACGATGGCGCTCCTCGAGCGCGGACAGCAGCGCTTCGACATCTATTGCGCGCCGTGCCATGGCAAGGTCGGCGACGGCCACGGCATGATCGTAGAGCGCGGGTTTCCGCAGCCGCCCTCCTACTACATAGCGCGGCTCCGCGACGCGCCAAACCAGCATTTCTACGATGTCATAACCAACGGCTACGGTGCGATGTATTCCTACGCCGATCGCGTGGCGGCGGAGGATCGTTGGGCGATAATCGCCTATATCCGGGCATTGCAGGCGAGCGCCAGCGCCCAGATCGCCGACGTCCCGCCCGATGAGCGGCAAACTCTCGAATGATCGCGGACCATGCCTGGGCCCGTTTAAATCTGGCCGCATTCTGCGGGCTCGTTCTCGGCGTGGTCGGCTGCGCGGTCGGCGCCGCGATCGATGTGACGGACGTCTTCCGCGCCTGGCTCTGCACGTTTCTGTTCTGGCTCGGTGTGCCATTGGCCGGAGTTACCCTAGTACTGGTCCATGACCTGAGCGGCGGGGAATGGATGGCGACTGCGAGGCCCGTGCTCAACGCGGCGATCGTGACGATGCCGATCGCCAGCCTCGCCGGCATCCCGGCCTTTATCGGGCTGCACGAGCTCTACAGCTGGACGCATCCCGCCCCGAGCCTGGGTAATACCTTTTACCTCAATCCTAACGCCTTTCTGCTGCGCTATGCGGTCTACATTGTGCTGTGGAACCTTCTCGCGGCCTTTGCGCTGTGGGGACCTCGGCAGGAGGCTGAGCCGATTGCGCCTGCGCTGTCCTGGCTGAGCGGCGTGGGGCTGATCCTGCTGGCTTTCTCCGCATCCTTCGCCTCGATCGACTGGATCCTGTCGCTGGAGCCAGCGTTCTGGTCGTCGATTTTCCCGATGATCGCCGGATCCGGCTGGTTCAATACCGGGGTCGCATTGGTGCTGCTCGTGATCGCCGTCAGCCCTGCTCTCGGAGGCAGAAATCGCGAACAGATGGCCGATCTTGCCGCCATCCTTCTCGCGACGACGATCTTCTGGGCCTACGTCGATTTCATGCAATTTTTGATCATCTGGGAAGAAAATCTCAAATCGGAGATCCCCTGGTATTTGATCCGGATCGCCAGCCCTTGGGCAGGAACGCTCTTGATCTCCGTCGGGTTCGGATTTTTCGTGCCGTTCTTTGCGCTGCTGACGCATCCGGGCAAGCGAAGCCGCGGCGTCGTCGCGACGATATGTTTCCTGATCCTCATCAGCCGGATTGCCGACAAGTGGTGGCTGGTGCTGCCCGAGTTTCGCCAGGCCGGCCCGTTCTGGCTGGACGCCGCCGCGATCCTCGCCCTTGGTGGGCTCATGCTGTTGCCGTTCTTTTGGGGATTGCGCTACCCAGCCGCGGTGAGGCTCGCACCGATCCACTCCTGGAAGATCCACCATGGCTGAGATCGCCGAGCGCGTCGAAGATAATCCAAAGACCGCCTTCGAGAAATCGGACTGGCCGCTCGGCATAATCGGCTGGATATTGCTCGGGACGTTTATATTCCTGGTGATCACGCCCTTCGTGCTGATGGGCGCGTTTCCGCGAGCAGTCTCGGACATCAGCCGCGCATTGACGGTCGAACCACCGCAACCGCGGCTGCAGACCGATCCCTCAGAAGATCTAGCGCGGTTTCTCGCCGACGAGGACAAGCGGCTCAATACCTATTACTGGATCGACAAGAAGAAGGGCATCGTCCACATCCCGATCGAGCAGGCGATGCAAGAGCTCGCCGAGAAAGGGATCGACGGCTTCCCGCGAGGAAAGCCGTGAGCGCCGCCTCAGCCGTGCTGGTATTGGCGCTTCTAGCATTGTCGGGCGGGACGAGCACTGCACGCGCCGGGGAAGACCTTTCCGAATTCGCGTTTCGGCCGCACCCGGGTGCGCATTTGCCGTTGGCTGCGGAATTCGTCGATGAGCAGGGCGGGGCGGTGCCGCTCGGGCGATTTTTTGCCGGCAAGCCGGTGGTGCTGGTTCTCGACTATCTGCGTTGCAAGACGCTGTGCGGGCTGACTCTGGAGAACCTCGCGGCCGGGCTCAATGCGCTGCCGCTCGATGCCGGGCGCGACTTTCAGGTCGTGGTCATCAGCATCGATCCACGCGACAAACCGGCCGATCTCGCGGTCGCCAAGGCCAAATATCTCCGCGCCTATCATCACCCGGCGGGGGATGGCGGCTGGCATTTCCTGACTGGACCGCAGTCACTGGTACAGCGCGTCGCAGATACCGTCGGTTTCCCCTATCGGTATGAGCCGGCGCTCGATCAATACATCCATCCTGCCGGTTTTGTCGTAGCCGCTCCCGAAGGCAGCATCAGCCGATATCTGCTCGGGGTCAACCCACAGCCCAATGAGCTGGAGAGCGCTCTCGCCGGTGCGGTGCACGGGAAAGCCCTGGGGTTGGTTAAGCGACTGCTGCTGCTGTGCCACGGCGATACTCCGCAGCTCGGCCGGTACAGCCTGGCCATCGAGGGAGCATTCGTGGTGGCCAACCTTGTAGCGATGATCGGCGGCATTGCCGCCTTCGTTGCGATCCTACGGCGGCCGCACGGTTGAGGCGATGGACCATTGGATCCCGTTCTGGCCGAGAACCGCTGCCGTCAACGGTCAGGTCGTCAACGCGCTCTACATCGCGGAGCTGGCAGTCTGCGGCCTGATCCTGATGACCGTAGTCGGCCTGATGTTCAGCTTCTGTGTGCGTTATCGCGCCGGCACCACCGCATCACGCGCCAATCTGACGGAGAAAACCTGGGAGTGGGAGATCGGTTGGACCACCGCCACGCTTGTGCTCTTTCTGATCGGCTTTGTCTGGGGTGCGGCGGTCTATATCTGGCTTTACAAATCGCCGCCCGGCGACCTCGAAGTCTACGTCGTCGGCAAGCAGTGGATGTGGAAGATGGAGCATCCGGGCGGTCAGCGCGAAATCGATGCATTGCACGTGCCGATCGACAAGACGGTGCGGCTGGTGCTGGCATCGCAGGACGTCATCCACAGCTTCTTCATTCCGGCGTTCCGGATCAAGCACGACGCCGTGCCCGGCCAGTACGAGACAGTGTGGTTCAAGGCGACGCAGCCGGGCACATATCTGATCGAGTGTTCGGAGTTCTGCGGCACCGAGCACGCGCATATGAAAGGCGAAGTCGTCGTCATGGACGCGGCTGCCTTTGCGCGGTGGCTCCAGAATCAGGGGGTCCACGAGTCGCTCGCCCAGCAGGGCGAGGCACTGTTCCATGAACACGGCTGCAGCGGCTGCCACAGGGAGAACAGCACGGTGCTGGCCCCCACCTTGGCCGGTGTCTACGGCAGTATCGTGCATTTGCAGGACGGTTCCGCGGTCCGGGCCGATGAGCGCTATCTCCGCGACTGCATCCTGCTGCCGCGGACGTTTACCGTCGCCGGTTACCCGCCGGTGATGCCCGACTTCGCGGGCCAGCTCGGCGAGGACGATCTCGTCAAGCTGATCGCCTACATCAAATCCCTTGCCAGATAGGAACGCGCGCGATGGCGACGATCACCGCCGATGTCCCGACCAGCTATGTGACCTCCGAAAACACGATCAGCTCGTGGCTGCTGACCAAGGACCACAAGCGCATCGCACTGTTGTTCTTCGCATCCATCACATTCTTCTTCTTCATTGGCGGTATTGCGGCGACATTGATTCGGCTGCATCTGGCGACGCCGGAGGGCCTGCTGCAGCCCGACATCTACAACCGCATGTTCACGATGCACGGCATCGTCATGGTGTGGTTCTTCCTCATCCCCTCGATCCCGACCACGCTCGGCAATTTCATTATACCATTGGCGATTGGCGCCCACGATTTGGCTTTTCCGCGGATCAATCTCGCCAGCTGGTATGTATTCAATTTGTCAGGCCTTGTGCTTCTCTATGCGTTGATCATGGGCGGCATCGACACGGGCTGGACCTTTTACACCCCTTATTCGACGCTTTTTGCGAACGGATACGTCATTGCTGCGACACTGGCGGTGTTCATCAACGGGTTTTCTTCGATAATGACCGGGCTGAATTTCGTGGTGACGATCCATCGCCTGCGCGCCCCCGGCATGACCTGGATGCGGCTGCCGCTGTTTGTCTGGGGAATCTATGCGGTCAGCCTCGTCATGCTGCTCGCCACCCCGGTATTGGCCATGACGGTCCTTCTGGTGGCCATGGAAAGGTTCATGGGCGTCGGCATCTTCGACCCGTCGCGCGGCGGCGATCCGATACTGTTTCAGCACATGTTCTGGTTCTATTCCCATCCCGCTGTTTACATCATGATCCTGCCGGCAATGGGTGTGGTCAGCGAGCTCATCACCTGCTTCGCTCGGCGGCCGATCTTCGGCTACACCGGCATGACCTATGCGATGATGTCGATCGCGATCATCAGCTTCTTTGTCTGGGGACATCATATGTTTACGGCGGGAATTTCGATTTATTCCGCCGTGGTGTTCTCGTTGATGACGTTCTTTGTCGCAGTGCCGTCGGCGATCAAAGTGTTCAACTGGACGGCGAGCCTGCACAAGGGCTCGATCACCTTTGATGCGCCGATGCTCTATGCGCTCGGCTTTGTCTTATTGTTCACGGTCGGCGGATTGACCGGGCTAATCGTTGCGACCGTCGCGCTCGACGTTCACCTGCAGGACACTTACTTTGTCATCGCGCATTTCCATTACATCATGGTCGGCGGCACGGTCAGTGCGTTTTTCGGCGGATTGCATTACTGGTGGCCAAAGATCACCGGCCGGCTCTATCCCGAGATGTGGGCGCGAATGGCCGCCCTGCTGACCTTCGTCGGCTTCAATCTCACCTTTTTCCCGCAGTTCATTCTCGGCTATCTCGGCATGCCGCGGCGCTATTACACCTACCCGCCGGAATGGCAGTCGTGGAACGTGCTGTCCTCCGCCGGCGCATCGATCCTTGCCGTCGCCTATATTCTGCCGCTCGGCTATCTTGGCTGGTCGCTGTTGCGCGGCGAGCGGGCGGGCCCGAACCCCAGGCGCGCCACCGGCCTCGAATGGCAGACCTCGTCACCGCCCCCCAAGGACAATTTCGAACATACACCCGTCGTGACCGCCGGGCCGTATCTCTACGACCCCGAGGAAGGCGGCTTCACGGCGCAGAACGGCGCAGTGAATGCGTAGCATTCACCCCGAGATCCAATATGCGACGCTGTCTCAGCAGGGCGAGACGGCACAACTCGGGATGTGGGTGTTCATCGCGACCGAGACATTGTTTTTCGGCGCGCTGATCTTCACGTATTTCGTCTACCGTAACGCCTACCCCAAAGAATTCGCCGAGGCGGGGAAGGACGCGGTGCTGTGGTGCGGCAGCGTCAATATCGGGCTTTTGTTGGCCAGCAGCTTGACGATGGTTCTCGCGATCGACGCGGCGGCCGATGGGCATCGCCGCCAGTTGAGAAATTGGCTGCTCGCCACTGCAGGTCTCGGCATCGCCTTCGTCGGCGTCAAAGGCTTTGAATGGTACTTGGATTTCGCCCATCAGGACGTGCCGTCGATCAATTTCATCATGAAGCCGGCGGAGGCGCCGGCCGGCGAGCTGTTCTGGATATTCTACTTCATCGCTACGCCTCTGCACGCGCTGCATCTGTTGATCGGCATCAGCCTTATTCTTTACATGCTGTGGCGCGTGCGCCGCGGTGATCTGACCCCGGCCTACTACGCGCCGCTGGAGGTGGTCGGTCTCTACTGGAGCTTTGTCGACACGGTCTGGATCTTCTTATTTCCGTGCATCTACCTCGTGGGCCGCTCATGAAATCCGGGGTCAAGCACGAACCGGCACTGCTTTATATCATCGCCTGGCTGGTGCTGGTGGTGCTCACCGGTGTCAGTATAGGGACGGCCTTTCTCGGGCTCGGGATGTATGCCCCGGTCATCCAGTTCGGCATTGCAGCCACCCAGGCGGCCATCATCTTCATCCTGTTCATGCGCCTCAAGGGACCCCCGTCGCTGAAATGGATCTTCGCCGGCGGCGGCTTCTTTTGGTTATTGTTTCTGTACGGACTGAGCACGACGGATTACGCGACCCGCCACGGCTGGCCTTCTTGATCCGGCGGGACGGAACAGATCAGTTGTATACCGGTTTGGTGCCCGGCGTCGGCGAATAGCCGAAGCTGCCGCGGGCGATGATCGCCTCGCGGCCGCCCATGGCGGCAATGCGCGCCCTCTGGTCGGCCTTTGCCGACGTGTCGGCGGCGTCGGGATCGACGACGCGGCGCAGCGCCGCCTCACAATCGGCGACGAGACCCCGATGACCTGGCTCCCGCGCGAGGTCGCGCGTCTCCTGCGGGTCCCTATCGAGGTCGAAAAGCTGCGGCGCCATGCCGGCGTAATAGACGTACTTGAACGGGCCCTTGCGGATCATGAAGGCGCCGGTCGCAGCGCCGGCGGCGTGATACTCCGACAGGATCGTCCGGCGCGGCGCGGTGCCGCGCGCGAGCTCGAACAGCGATGCGCCGGGCAGGTCGCGATCGTCAGGATGCGGCGGCGCGCCGACGCATTCGACGGCGGTAGGGAAGCAATCGACCAGCGAGACCGGTTCACGGCAGACGGAGCCCTCCGGCACCTCGGGCCCGGCAAGGATCATCGGAACACCCGCCGATTCCTCGTACATCGTCGATTTGCCCCACAGCCGGCGCGTGCCGAGATTGTCGCCATGGTCGCTCGAATAGAGCACCCGCGTATGCTCGGCGAGACCGGTCGCGGCGAGCGCGCCGATGAGCTTGCCGACATTGTCGTCGACAAAGCTGACAAGCCCGAAATAGGCCGCGAGCGCACGCCGCAATTTCACCGCGTCGAACGCCTTGTCATAGATCTGGCATTCGCGGATTGCCGCGATATAGGGGTGGTCCGGCACCCTCTCTGCCGCGTCGTAGAGCGCCGGCAGCGGCACCTCGGCCTCGGGATAGAGGTCGTACCATTGCGGCCGCGCGATCAGCGGGAAATGCGGGCAGACCAGCGAGACGAACAGTACCCACGGCTTTCCGGACGGCGCTGATGCCTGCGCCTTCAGCCAATCGACCGCGGCCGCAGTGATCTTGTCGTCGTAGTCCTGGTAGCTCGAATTGCCGCGCCCGGCGTCGTTGGCCAGACGCAACGCCGCCTTGCGCACCGGCAGCGGATCGCGCAGCCAGCCGAGCGAGTCGCCTATCCCGTCGACGACATGCAGCGGCATGATCTCTCGAGTGAAGCCGTTGTCGTCCTCGGCGCTCCTGAAATGCAGTTTGCCGACCGCGGTGACCTCGTGCCCGGCCTCTCTCAACCGGTGGTGCCAGCTCGGCACGCTGCCGTCATAAGGGATTGCGTTGTCCCAGAAGCGGATGCGATGGACGTAGCGCCCGGTAGCCAGCGCGGCGCGCGAAGGCACGCAGATCGGCGAATTGCAATAAGCGTCGCTGAAGCGTACGCCCCTAGCTGCGAGGCGGTCGAGGTTCGGCGTGCGGGTTATCGGATGCCCGGCGCAGCCAAGCACGCGTGGGTTGTGCTCGTCACACAGGATGAAAAGCAGGTTTGCGGGCTTCATATGTCCTCGTAAATCGAAAGACCCTCATCCGCCTCGGCGCGCTCGATGCTTCCTCGCTGGGTGCGGGGGGAGTTTGGGCCGGCGCGGCCTTGTGATGAAGCCATGGTCCGCCTCTTGCCTTTCCCTGGCAACAACATTTGGGTGCTGCTCGCTAGAGCGGATTTCGATCAGATTCGCGCTGTTATTGCGAGGCGCGCCTTGCGCGATAAATCAATCTCGACCGATCGAGCGCTCAGCGGCCGGAGATTGCCTCGCCTGCCGCTCGCAATGACGATTGGAATGAGTGGTGCAACCTGATTGGAATCTCACGCAAGGCTTCGAGGGCAGCCACTCGCGTGTTCGGCATTGACGAGCAGGCGTCGGTTCAGCTTCGCAATCGATGGCACTCCCAGGAGACCGAGGCCGCGCAAGATTTCCTCACGCAGAATGTCAAGGGCCCGCTTGGCGCCGTCTTTGCCGGCGGCAGCCAGCCGGTTCCGATCGTCCCGTTCATTGACGAAAAGCTGCATAAGAACCGGGGCGACGGCTATCGTTATGAAGGGATGCCGCCGATGCGGGAAGCATGGCGGCAAGGCATTAAAGCCATCGACGATGAAGCCCGCGCTCGGAGATGTGGCACTATTACGATCTGACCGAAGATGCGCTGAAGATCTCTGGGCCGGTGAATTATCCGTGGGGCCCTCCGCGGGGGCGCTACCCCTACCGTCAGCATGAGCTGAATGCGGCCGGGCTTGTCCTGGCGCGCGGCTGCGAAGCGCTCGGCGTCAAATGGGCGGCGACGCCGCTGGCCACCATTTCCGCGCCGCGCGGCAAGTCCCACCCTTGCGTTTATCGCGCAGACCGAGACCGGCGAACGCAACGCCGCTGAAGGACGGCGGTGCCGGCAATGGCGGCCCGTTCAGCAAATTCTGGCTCCAGTCGTAAAAGCCGCCCATGTTTCGGGAGACGCCGTAAGCATGAAAGCCGGCGCCGGCAACGCCCCTTGCCGCGGTCGCCTGCAACATCGGTTTAGCCCACGAGACGAGGTCGGGATTGATAGCGGCCAGCGCCATTGCGACGGCGGTCATCGGCGGCAAGGTCACTGGCAAGAACATGAACGGGTCGTGGAAAGCGCCGCGAAAATGCAGCAGTGCCGCTTCCGCGACGGTGCCGATCAGCCCTGCCGCCGTGCCCCAGGCCAGAAACGGCCCGGCGGGGAGCCCAAGAAGGCGTCCCGGTTGTTTTTGCTCGCCCTCCAGAACGAGGCGTGAGGCGGCGAGCCTGGCCAGACCGGCGAGCGTGATCGCGAAAGGCGCGCCGAGTGGCGCGCCGTAGAACAGGTTGAAGAAATCGAAGCCTCCCTCGCGTTTGCCGATATTGTAGAGGTGAAACCCGAAACCGCCGAGGCCGGTGGCAAGAGCGAGACCGCAGAGGGCCGTTCGTGCGACGCCGAAATGCGCCGGCGTCAAGGTCATGTGCCGTCTGTTGGCGAGCGAGGCGCCGGCGACGATCGGCGGCAAATACATCGCCGGATTATGATAGGCACCTCGGTAGTGCTCCATTGCGCTGTCGGTCAGCACGCTGAAGGAAAGGACCGCCGCGGCGCCATTGAGATATCGCGCCGCTCCGACGTGTTCGGGCTCTTCCTGATGTTCCGCCACGGTGACGCGTCGCCTTTCGAGCAGGCGATAGAGGGTGATCGCCGCCAGCGCGAAGGCCGGCACACAATACGCCGGCGCCGAAGCGCCGCATCGGAGCCGCGCGGGGCTGCAGCGGCTGCAGCGGTATGGTCCCGGCCGCGTGCTCCTTGCCCCGCAATACCTGCACGCCCCGCACCTTGGCTACTTGGTTCTGCACAGTCTTCCCGCATCGGTGAGGAGCTTCGTTAAGCCAGGCATCCCCTGCGCTTCACGGATCTCCACTAGTCAACGGCACAAGGGGTGGGGTGTTCCAGGTCTCAGCTCAGGTCGATCGCGTATCGCTTCAGCACCTCCAGCGGAACGACCTCCAAGGTCGCCTCGTGAGTGGCGGTGAGCCGGACTTTCGGAGCTTTGCCGGCTTCGAATGCCTCCTTCCAGCGCTCGGCGCACAGGCACCAGCAATCGCCCGGCTTCAAACCCGGAAAGCCAAATTCGGGCACCGGAGTCGACAGATCGTTGCCGGCCGCTTGCGAGAACGCCAAAAAGGCGGCATCGACCCTGGTGCACACCGTATGCAACCCGAAATCCTCGGGTCCGGTGTTGCAGCTGCCGTCGCGGTAAAACCCGGTCATCGGCTTGGTGCAGCATTCGGCGAGAGGCTCGCCGAATGCGTTGCGTGCTTCGGTCATCCGCTGCTTCCCCATTTGCTAACAGAATTCAGATAAGCCCTTGGTCGCGCGCGACCGCAGATAACTCTGTCCTATTCTTGACATTCAGCTTTTCGTAGATGCGATGTAGGTGCATCCTTCACCGTACCCTCGGAGATTTGGAGTTCTCACGCAACTGCTTTGTTGCGCTGGCCGAACACGGCTAATGGCTGACAAGGGGACGCGATTTGACCACAGTCAGCCACAAGAAACCTTCAGTGGAAAGTAGTCGATCATGAGGACTTGGAGAACATCAGCGATGCTCGCAGCTAATAAGCGCTCGCCAAGCGTGCTCGCAGCTGTAGTTCTGGTGAACGTAGCGGTTCAGCCGCTAGCGGCGCGAAGTGCGACTTACGACTATGCGGCGCCGCAGGTTGCTCCGTCAATTGCCGCCACTCTCGAGACCCCGCAGATAGCAGCAATATTGAACGAGACGGCGCCTAACAAGCCCTACCTCGTTGCCTATCAGCTGAAAAGTACGGACGCAAACAACAACGCCGCCGGCGCCGCGCCCTTGAAAGTCGTCCCGACCGACGATTCGCTGCACCCTTATCTCGGGCTATTTCACAATCAGATCAACAGCACGCAATTTGCGACCTATCTCGGCTACTCGAGCGATCTGCGGGTCTGGCACACGATTGGCCAGATACACAGTCCCGCGAGCCAACCCGACTTGCGGATTTTCTCTGACGACAGCGTCGTCTATGCCGAAGAATACAATCCTTCCGGCCATCCCTACGTCAGAGTGCAATATTACGGCAATGGCGCGGTCAGCGGGCTTGAGGCATTGATCGCCAACCCGGCCGTGGGGCCAACGCAAGCGATTACGCTTCCGGGAACGGCCCTCGCCAAGGCCGACGGGACGCCCGAATTCGGGCGCATCAGCTACAGCGGCGCGATCGCCAGCTCGACGCTAGAAATCACCCACCATTATTTTTTTCTGGGCCAGCGCGACCTGGAGGCCGACGGCACGCTGACCAATTTCAAGACTTGGTCGAGCCCGTCGGATACGACCGTCGACAATCTCGTGACCAATGCCGGCGGCAACGGAAAAATCGGCGATCGCGAGATATTCAAGGTCGGCAATCAGGTGTTCGAAGTGGTTGAAGCGCAGGTCAGCCCAACATCGAGCAGCGATTACGGTTCGTGGCGGCTCTTCCTGGTCAACAAGACGGCGAACACCGTTCAACAGCTCAGCCCCGTGCTCTCCGGAGGGGCTCAGTCGCTCGGCAACCCAACCATCTCGTTTGTGACGTTGCCGACCGGGGTTCCTGCTCTGGTGTTCACCTGCTTCGTTTTCGGCACCAACAACGGCACAACGCCGCTCGGCGGACACATGTTCGTCTATCCGCTCGGGTAAGAAACGGCGATGAAGCACTGTGGCGCGCGACCGTTAGGTGGGCGCCGAGCGGCTTGCACCTAACGGGTCATGCGGGAGTGCGGTTGGCGCGCTCGCCGAGGCGCGTCTCGATCGCGTCCCAGATGCTCGGTGCGATTTCGATGCCGTCGAGCCGTGCGATTTCCTGGATGCCGGTCGGGGAGGTGACGTTAATTTCGGTCAGCCAATCGCCGATCACGTCGATCCCGACAAAAACCAACCCCTGGGCGCGCAAGGTCGGCCCGATCGCCGCACAGATCTCGCGATCGCGGGCCGTCAGCTCGGTCTTGACCGGGCGGGCGCCGACATGGAGGTTGGCGCGCGCCTCGCCTTCCGGCGGCACGCGCAGCACCGCACCCATCGCTTCCCCCTCGACCAGGATGATGCGCTTGTCGCCCTGCCGCACTTCCGGGATATAGCGCTGCACCATGACCGGCTCGCGCTGGATCAACTCGTAGATTTCCAGCAGCGCCGTCAGGTTCTCGTCGCCCGGCCGCAGCCGGAATACGCCGGCCCCGCCATTGCCGAACAGCGGCTTCAGGATGATGTCCTCATGCTCTTTCCAGAATGCGCGGATTACGTCGCGATCGCGGGTCAGCAAGGTCGGCGGCATCAGCTCCTTGAACCGCAGGACAAAGAGCTTCTCCGGCGCGTTGCGCACCGCGGCGGGGTCGTTGACGACGAGCGGCCCGTTTCCCGGCAACAGCTCAAGCAGATGCGTCGCGGTGATATAGGCCATGTCGAAGGGTGGGTCCTGGCGCATCAGGATGACATCGACACCGGCGAGGTCGAGCTCCTCGAACGAGCCGAAGCGGTGGTGGTTGCCTTGGCTGCGCATGACTTCGAGCGGCCGGGCGCGGGCATAGAGCCGCCCGTCGTGAAGCGTCAGCGCGTCGGGCAGATAATGGAACAGGGCATGCCCGCGGGCCTGCGCTTCGAGGGCCAGCGCAAAGGTTAAATCCGCATCGATGTTGATCGTATCGATCGGATCCATCTGGATCGCGACGGCGAGAGCCATGCCGACCTCCTACCCACCTCGACGTGACACAACTCTCCCTCTGTGCCCTTAGGGCCGGAGAGGGTCGGGGTAAAGGGCGAACTCTCCCCGGAAAATTCAATTCAACTTCGACCGCAGCTGCTGCAGCAGCGCCGCGGCCTGATGCCGCGCCGTGCCGTCCGGAGTGCGCAGGACGACCTGCTCGAGCGCGGCAGCGGCCGAGCGCATGTTGCCGAGTCGGGCATGCAATAATCCCGTCTCGCGCCACAGCTCGGCGAGGTCGGGAGCCAGCATCAGCATGGTCTCGGCCACCATGACCGCCCGCTCGTAGCGGTCCGCCTGGATGAGGCGCGCCTTCAAATTGTTCTGCAGCCGCAGCAGCACGTCGCGGTCCGATACCGGAGCGTAGTGCTCGGTCTGAAGCTCGCTGTCCGTACCGGCGGTCGCCTTCAACAGTTCGCGCAATTCCGCTGCGCTACAGATCCGGCCACCATGAAACGGGTCGAGGATCAGCCGCTCGGGACCGTCCGAGAGGCGGACAAGGAAATGCCCGGGGAAGGCGAGCCCGACAGTCTCCCAGCCCTGGGCGCGGGCGGCATGCAGGTAGAGAATACCGAGCGCGACTGGCAGACCCATCCGGCGGTCGACGACGCGCATCAGATTGGCGTTCTGCAGGTCGTCATAGGTCAGCCCATCGCCGGAATAGCCGTATTTCAGGAGCACGATCTCGTTGAGAGCGCGGGCTCGCTCGGCGACATCCCCGGCCGCCCCGGGGTGGCCGCCGACATCGCGCGCGAGCAGTTGCAAATGCTCGCGGTAATGCGTCGGGCCGACCCGCGGGCGTTCGAACGAGGCGAGCGCCAGGGCCGCTTCGGCGATCGGCAGGATGCGTTCGCCCGAAGCGCCGAGCTCGCGCAGAAAATTTGCGCAAGTCTCTGGATCGTATCGCTCCGGCGGCCGGATCATCCTTCCCTTATATCAGAGTTTGTTCACCTCGACAGAGGCCGCCGGCGCGGCGGCAGTAGGCGCGTCGGGCATCTGCGCACTGGCGGGAGGCGGCGATGCTCCCGGCTGGGCGACGACGGGTGCGCCAGGCCGGATCTCGACGTAAGAAACGACCCGCTTGACATTGGGGACGTTCCGCGCCGCCTCGGTGACGCGGTCGAGCTCCGCCTGGGTGCGGGCTGAACCGATCAGATAGACCGATCCGTTGACCGTATCGATCGTATAATTGACCGAGCGAACCTGACTGGCGAACATGAGGTTCGAGCGGATCTGCGACGAAGTCCAGGTGTCCCTGACGCTGGCCCAGGCGCCTTCGCCCGGCGCCACCTCGATCTCGTTATAGATCGCGCGAACCCCCGGAATCTGGCTCGCGACTTGCGCGGCCTGCGCTTTCAGCTCGGGGCTGGGCGTCATGCCGGTCAACAGAGTGCGCCCCTCATAGACGGTGATGGTGAAATCACGTTGCATCAGCGGGTTCACCTGCAGCCAGGCGTTCTGAATGTTGGTCTTGATCGTTATATCATCAAACGTGCCGTTGACGCCGCGTTCCTGGTTCGCCGCGTAGCCGGTCCCGCCGGCAGCGGCGAGCCCGCCGACAATCGCCACCGGGCAGCCGCACAGCGTAACCGGCAGCGCAACCGTGCTGGCGAGACAAAGGACGGCACGTAATTTCGACATTGCTGGAACCCCCGCGATATTCCCCGTAGGCATTGTCCGACAAAAGGGATGCCGCTTCCACTTGCGGCGAGGCACCGGCGGACGAAATCTCGAAGCAAGGCTCCCCGCTTCGCTAATTCGCGCGCCAGGCACCGGGCCAATGCCGGGGAACCCGTAGCGGCGCCACCAGCATCAGGTCGAATCGCAGGTCTAGCGGAGCGAGATCGGGGCGCGACAGCAGAAAGGCTTCCGCGGCGCGGGCAATCCGCCGCCTCTGTCGTGGCGGCAGCGCCGATGCCGCGGCGTCGAGTTCGTTTCGCGACTTGACCTCGATGATCGCGAGCACGCGACCGCGCCGCGCCAGGATGTCAATCTCGCCCGAGGGGCACCGCCAGCCGCGGGCGAGGATACGCCAGCCGCGCAGCCGCAAGTGCCACAGGCACAGCCATTCGGCGAACCGCCCGCGGCGTTGAGCCCGCTGCCGCCGCTGCGTGGCCGTCTGCCGCACCGGTCTCATTCCTCCCCGTCGCGGATCGCCAAAGCGCGCCGATAGAGTTCCCCGCGCGGCATTCCGGTCTCGGCCGCGAGTTTTGCCGCCGCGTCCCGTACACCGAGTTTGGCAAGCGCCGCGCGTAGGCGGTTGTCGACTTCGGCCTGGTCAGGTTCTCGGCGCTCGGGCGGGCCAACCACGACCACGGCCTCACCGCGCGGTGGCCCGGCGAGGCGGTAATCCGCCGCGACATCGGCCAGTCGCCCGCGACGTACTTCCTCGTGCAATTTGGTCAGCTCGCGCGCGACCGCCGCCTCCCGGTTTCCGAGCACCTCCGCCATGTCGGCTAGCGATTCGGCGAGCCGCGGGGTGCTTTCATAAAATACCAGGGTAGCCTCGACTGCAGCCCACCGCTCCAGCGCGCGCCGCCGCGCGGCCTGCCGCGGCGGCAGGAAGCCGGCGAACAAAAAGGCGTCCGGAGACAACCCCGATAGGATCAGCGCGGTCACCGCCGCGGTCGGACCCGGAATGGCGATGACCGGCAGATCTTCGGCAAGCGCTGCCCGCACGAGCTTGTAGCCGGGATCGGAGACCAGCGGCGTGCCCGCATCCGACACCAGCGCTACGCGCTCGCCGCGCCGCAGCGCAGTCAAAACAATGGGTCGCATCTGCTCGGCATTGTGGTCGTGATAGGCTCCGAGCGATGCCGAGATACTGTACCTTGCCAGCAGCTTTCGTGTGACCCGAGTGTCTTCGCACAGGATGCGGTCTGCGCCGTGCAACACGGCCAACGCGCGCAGCGTGATATCTCCCAGATTGCCGATCGGCGTTGCGACGAGGTAAAGCCCGGACGGCAGCTCTGTTTCGGGTGATGCTCCCGCTGGTAGTGCCCCGGCCGCCGCGTCAGTAGCCGCCGGCGCCTTTGGGTCGGGTTTACTCGCCTCCGGACGCCGGTTAGGGTGCCGGCTCCTGCCTGCCTTCCTCTCGGAGCCCGCCCTTGCCGCGCCGGTCGCTTTCGCGGTTCGCCTCACCCTTTGCCGCCCTCGCCGTGACCGCGCTTGCCTGTTGCGCTCCGGCGATGGTATCGGCGCCGATCGCGCCGCCGCAACCGCCCTATTACGGTTACGGCCGGGTTCCGCCACCGCTTCCGCCCCCGTCGCCGCCGACCACGGCTGCCGCGGGACCTGCGAAAGTGGCCTTGCTCGTTCCCTTGTCGGGCGCTAATGCGGAGCTCGGTCAGGCCCTGCTCGACGCGGCGCAACTGGCATTGTTCGAGAGCGGCGGCGACCGCCTCATCCTGGTGCCGCGCGACACTGGCGGGAACGCAGCTGGCGCCGCCGGCGCCGCACGCGCGGTCATCGCCGACGGCGCGCGGTTGATCCTCGGCCCACTACTCGCCCCCGAAGTGGAGGCGGTAAAGCCGATCGCCCAAGAGGCCCACATAAACGTCATCGCCTTCTCTACGATAACCGGCCTCGCGGGCGGCAATATCTACTTGATGGGCTTCCTGCCGCGGCAAGAGGTGGTGCGCGAGGTCGGCTATGCGCGCGAACGCGGCCTCGCCCGTTTCGCGGCGCTCGCCCCCAACTCGCCTTACGGGCACTTGATGGCCGACGCGCTGCGGGAAGCCGCATCGGGCAGCGGCGGTAGCGTCACAAAGGTCGAGTTCTTCGACCCGCGCGCGGGCGACGTGTCGCCAGCGATCCAGCGCCTGCTGCCCGGCGGCGGCGGCGCCGAGGGCAGCGCCGAGCCGCCTCCCGTGTCGCCGCCCGCCTCTTTCGATGCATTGCTGCTTCCGGAAGGAGGCGCCAGGCTCAAGCAGATCGCCGCTCAGGTCAAAGGGGCGGGCGGCAATGCCAAGCCGGTGCAGTTGCTCGGCAGCGGACTCTGGGACACCCCCGACATCGGCAGCGACCCGGCGCTCGTCGGCGGCTGGTTCGCTTCGTCGCCCCCCGAAGCCCGGCAGGATTTCGAGCGGCGATTCAGCGCCACCTATGGCCACACCCCGCCCCGTCTCGCCTCGCTCGGCTACGATGCGGCGGCGCTCGCCGCAGTGTTGGCCCGCGGCACGGCCGGCGAGCCGTTCTCGCAACAGGCGATCGTCAACCCGAGCGGCTTCACCGGCGTCGACGGATTGTTTCGTTTCACACCCAGCGGCCTCGTGCAACGCGGCCTCGCCGTGCTCGAAGTCGTGCCCCAGGGGACAACCGTCGTCAGCCCGGCGCCGCAGAGCTTCCAAGACGTTGGTTACTGAGCTCGTCTAGGAGAGAAGAGCGCCAAGCACGGCGTTGAGGCGCTGGCGGCCAGCGGAGGTTGCCGCTAGGCGTTCGGCATCGAGGGTCAGAAAGCCGCCTTCGATTAGCGGCGCCAGGGTGGAACCGAAGAGGGTCTCCGCGTCACCTCCGGCGGCGCATTCGAGCCTCGCTCGCGATACACCTTCGAGGAGGCGCAGGCCCATCATCAGCATTTCCTCGATCGCGGTCTCGCGCTCGATCGCCGCCGTTTCTTCGATTCCGGTTCCTTTCGTTTCCACCGCCGCGAGCCATTTCTCGGGCAGTCGGTGCTGCCGGGTCGCGTACTTCGCACCGCCGAAGGTCAGCCGTCCATGTGCTCCGGGACCGATCCCGGCGTAATCTTGATAGCGCCAATAGGCGAGGTTGTGCCGGCATTCTGCCCCGGGACGGGCATGGTTTGAGATTTCGTAGGCCGGCATCCCGGCAGCGGCGAGCCGCTCCTGCGTGATCTCGAAGAGCGCGGCCGCGTGATCTTCTTCGGGCGGGACGAGTTCGCCACGCCGTGCGAGCCTGGCGAAGGCGGTGCCTGGCTCGATCGTCAGCTGATAGAGGGACAGGTGTTCGCCGGCGAGGGTGAGCGCCTCGTCGAGCTCGCGCCGCCACGCCGCAACGCTCTGGCTGGGGCGGGCATAGATCAGGTCGAACGAGAACTGCGGAAAGGTCGCGCGGGCATGCTCGATCGCGGCGATGGCCTCCTTTCGGTCATGCGCGCGACCCAAGAAGCGCAGCGCCTCGGGGTCGAGCGCCTGCACACCGAGCGACAGCCGGTTGACACCGGCCGCCGCAATGGCCCGGAAACGCTCGGCTTCGGCGGAATTCGGGTTAGCCTCCAGGGTAATTTCGACATCGGGCATAACGGCCCAATTCAACCGCACCCCGCCGAGCAATGCCGCCACGGTCTCCGGCGGCATCAGCGACGGCGTGCCGCCGCCGAAAAACACCGAACCTACTGCACGTCCGGCCGTGAGCTCGGCTTGGCGCTCGAGGTCGCGCATGAGCGCCCGCGTCCAGCGCGCCGCATCGACATCGTCGCGGACATGGCTGTTGAAATCGCAATAGGGACATTTCGACCGGCAGAACGGCCAGTGAATGTAGACGGCGAGCGTCTCAGCGTTCACTGAAACACTGCTCGACGAGTTTCGCGAAGGCGCGGGCGCGGTGGCTGACGCGGTGCTTCTCCTCAGGGTCGATTTCGCCGAAGCTTAAATTTCCGCCCAGCGGGATGAACATCGGATCGTAGCCGAAACCTCGATCGCCCCGCGGCGGCCAGGTGAGGCTGCCTTCGATCTCTCCGCGAAACAATTCAGTGCGACCGCCCGGCGAGGCGAGAGCGAGGACCGCCACAAATCTGGCGTTCCGGTCTTTGTTGCCGAGTTCGCGGTGGACCCGCTCCATGGCCACCTGAAAATCCTTGGCCGGGCCGGCCCAGCGGGCGGAGTAGATCCCGGGGGCACCGCCGAGCGCCGGGACCACGAGTCCGGAATCATCGGCGAGCGCCGCCAGCCCGCTCGCTTCCGCGGCGGCCCTGGCCTTCAGCGCCGCATTCGCTTCGAAGCTGTCGCCGGTTTCCTCCGGCTCGGGAATGCCGAGCGAACCCGCGGCGATGGTTTCGACGGCGAACGGCGCCAGCAGCGCTGCAATCTCTTCGACCTTACCCGGGTTATGGCTGGCAATGACCAGACGGTCACCGGTGAATGGGTGAGGCATCGCGTCAGGCAAGCCCGAGTGCCGCCCGTTGGCGTCGGGTCAGGTCGGCAATCCCTTGCCGAGCGAGCCGCAGCATCTCGGTGAAGAGCGGCTCGTCGAACGGCGCGCCTTCGGCGGTCGCCTGGATTTCGACAATGCCGCCGGTCCCCGTAAGCACAAAATTCGCGTCGGTCATCGCTTGCGAGTCTTCGGCATAGTCGAGATCGAGCACGGCGGCGTCGGCAATGACGCCGCAGGAGACCGCGGCGACATTGTCGCGCAACGGCAGCGCCCTCAACAAACCCGCCGAAAGTAACCGTTGAAATGCCAGATGTAGCGCCACGTAGCTGCCGGTGACCGCGGCTGTACGGGTCCCTCCGTCCGCTTGCAATACATCACAGTCGATCTTTACCTGGCGCTCGCCGAGTTGGCCGAGATCGGTCACCGCTCGCAGGCTGCGACCGATCAGCCGCTGGATTTCCTGCGTGCGTCCGCTCTGCCGGCCGCGGGCCGCCTCGCGATCCGTGCGCGTCGACGTCGAGCGCGGCAGCATCCCGTATTCCGCGGTGACCCAGCCCTTGCCGGTATTGCGCAGAAAGGGCGGCACGCGCTCCTCGACCGAGGCGGTGCACAGGACATGCGTGTCGCCGAACTTCGCGAGACAAGAGCCCTCGGCATATTTCGCCACACCCGGCTCTAATATCACCGGGCGCATTGCGTCCGGGCCTCGTCCCGAAGGTCGCATGATGGATTACCTGAATCCCGCCAGCTTGTGGGTTTGAAGGCTCAATTGCCATTGCGGATGGGCACGGCAAAAGGCCATTGCCAGCTCGGTGTTGCGGGCGCGAGCGGGTCCGTCCATCGGCTGCACGGAAAACCGCCGGAAGGCGAGATGGGCGAAGTTCAAAGGCTCCAACCCTTGCTGCGGTATGACGATCTTCAGCTCGTCACCGCTTCCGACGATGAGCCGGGTGCCGGCTTTCGGGCTGACGCAGACCCAGTCGAGCCCTGGGGGCGGCGGGATCGTCCCGTTCGTCTCGATCGCAATCTCGAACCCGCGTTCGTGCAGTGCCTCGATCAACGACGGGTCGAGCTGCAAGAGCGGCTCGCCGCCGGTGCACACGACAAACCGCGCCGGCGCGCACATCGGCCAGTGTGAGGCGATGCGGTTGGCCAGCGCCTCGGCGTCACGGTAGCGGCCGCCGTTGGTGCCGTCGATACCGACAAAATCGGTATCGCAAAACGAGCAGATCGCGCTCGCGCGGTCCGCTTCTCGGCCAGACCACAAATTACACCCCGAGAACCGGCAGAAAACCGCCGGGCGCCCGGTCTGCGCCCCTTCGCCTTGCAAGGTATAGAATATTTCCTTGACCGCGTAGCTCAATGCTTGCTCCACCTCCGCCTAACCCTCCCCCGCATGCGGGGGAGGGAATGGGAGGGGCCTTTCTGGTGCCACACCCCAACTCCGCACGAAGGTTTCCCAGCCGCGACGGCGCAGCTCACAGGCCGGACAGTCGCCGCAACCATAGCCCCAAGGATGGCGGTGCATCCGGTCGCCGAGGTAACAGCTGTGGGTTTCTTCGAGGATCAGCTCGACGAGCGCCTCACCACCGAGGGCGTCCGCGAGCGCCCACGTCGCCGCCTTGTCGCGCCACATCAAGGGCGTGTGAATGACGAAGCGGTGGTCCATGCCGAGCGACAATGTTGCCTGCAGCGCCTTCAAGGTGTCGTCACGGCAATCGGGATAGCCCGAATAATCGGTCTCGCACATGCCGCCAACGAGATGCCGCGCCTCACGGCGATAGCCGATGGCGGCGGCAAAGGTGAAGAACAGCAGGTTGCGTCCGGGGACAAAGGTGTTCGGCAAGCCGCTTTTCTCGAAGGCAATCGCAGTAGAGCCGGTGAGCGCCGTGTCGCTGATCTCCCCGAGGACGCCGAGATCGATGATGTGGTCGACGCCGAGCTTGCCGCTCCAATCGGGGAATTCGCACCGCAGGCGCTCGCTCACTGCGGCGCGGCACTCGAGCTCCACCCGGTGGCGCTGGCGGTAATCGAAACCGATCGTCTCGACCGCGGCAAAGCGCTCCAGCGCCCAGGCGAGGCAGGTCGTCGAATCCTGCCCTCCCGAGAAAAGAACGAGCGCCCCTTCCGGGCGTGTGTCGATCAGGTTTTGCGGGGCCACCCGACACGAGATAGCGTGTCGGGCTGCCCCTATCAACACGCCGCTCAGCGGCGGGTCATCGTTGCCAGCAAGTAACCCATCGCGAAAGCGATCGCCAAGCTCATCATCGGGTTCTGCTCGACCTGCCGCACATGGTCCCGACAGCCTGCTCACCCTGCACGCGCAAGCCCTGCGCCATTTCTCGCGCGCGATCGTTGTTTTGTACCCATTGACCCCTAGTCTGCGTCAAGTCGCGCAAGACTTGCGAGGCCTGCTCTATGACTGAACGGAGCCCTTCGAGAGCCTGGCTGGCCTGCTGGCCGAGCGCGGGTCCGCGCTATCGCCGCCATTCGTCCTATTGGCGTTCGGATCGCTGACGACCGCGCGACCACCGCTTTCCTGCTTGTCCGCCGTGGCTTGCCTCCTCAACTGGTTACGCCGTGATGTAAACGCCGTGATGTAAACAGGGAGCGCAGTGAATTGGGTCCGCCGGGCGTAGCGCAAGTATGGCGCCGACGGCATCCTGCGCTGCTATAGTTCACGCTGATTGATTCCGGGGATGCCATGAAACCCAACACCAATCCCTATCTGATGCTCGGGGTCCGGCCGTTCATCAATTGCTGCAGCGTGCGGACAATACATGGCGGCAGCTTGATGCTGCCCCAGGTTCGCGATGCGATGGCCGAGGCGTCGTGTCATTTCGTCAACCTCGACGAGCTGATGGAGGCGGCCGGACAGCGGCTCGCCGAGCTGACCGGCGCGGAATGGGGCATCGTCACCTGCGGCAGCGCCGCTGCAGTGGCGCTCGGAACCGCGGCCTGCGTCGCCGGCAACGATCCGGTCAAGATGCTGCGCCTGCCGTTCACCGAAGGGATGGTCAACCGCGTCCTCATCCCGAAGATCCAGCGTTTCGCCTACGACCAGGCGGTGCGGATGATCGGCTGCCACCTGGTCGAGATCGAAACACGCGAGGATCTCGACCGGGCGCTCGCCGAGCCAGCGGCGATGGTCGTGCTGCTCGGCAAGCAGGAGCATCTGGGGAGCTTGCGGCTCGAAGAAATCGCCGCGGTCGTCAAGCCGCGCGGCATCCCGATCATGGTCGACGCCGCGTCCGAGCATCTCGAGCGGCCGAGCCCGTGGCTCGTGCGCGGCGCCGATCTCGTCGTCTACAGCGGTGGCAAATTCCTGCGCGGCCCGCAGACCAGCGGTCTTCTCCTCGGCTCGAAGCGGTTGGTGCAGGCGGCCTGGTCCAACGCTTCGCCGCACCAAGCGCTGGGCCGCCCGATGAAGGTGTCGAAGGAAGACATCGTTGGCGTGCTGGCCGCGGTCGAGCATTGGTTTGAGGACCGCGACCATGCGGCCGAGCGGCAGAAGTGGCACGACGATCTGGAAACCATCGCCGAGCGGGTTGGCGCGTTGCACGGCGCCGGGTCGGAACTCATTGAGCCTAGCGGGATCGACCGGGTGCCGCGGCTGCGGGTCTTTTGGGACCGCTGGCAATACCCGCTCGAAGGCTTGGCGCTGCGTCAGCAGGTGCTCGACGGCGAGCCGCGCATCATGCTCGACGACAACTCGGCGACCGAAAATTCAATCGCGATCGACCCGTTCCAATTGCAGCCCGGCGAAGCCACGCAGGTCGGCGACGCGATCGCGGCGGTGCTGCGCGAGGCCAGCCGTCACGCGCCGGCCACCGCGCGGCCGCCCGAGACCGAAATCGCCGGCGATTGGGAATTGCGCATCGATTTCCTGCAAGGCTCGCGTCTGCACCGCCTCAACCTCGAGCAGCGCGGCCCCGAACTCGCCGGCCGTCAGCACTCGACCCATTTCGAGGGGCCGGTCAGCGGCTGGCTGAACGGCGACCAGATCCAGCTCTCCTTCACCTCACGGTACGAAGGCAGCACGATTTGCTATTTCTTCGACGGCGAAATCCGCGACGGCATTATGAGCGGCACCGCCATGCTCGGCGCCGCCAGCGACCAGAATCACGGCATCGTCAACCGCAGCCAATTCGGCCCCGGCCGCTGGCAAGCGAGCCGGGTCGCGTGAGAACTTAGAACCAGCGGGCCTTGTCGACCAGGTTGCGCAGGGGCTGGCCGGCGAGGAAGCGGCGGCAATTGTCGAGGATGATCTCGTAGCGGCGCTCGTCGAGGTAAGGGCCGTAGCCGGCGGTGTGCGGCGTCAACAGCACGCCGGGCGTGGTCCACAGCGGGTGGTCGGCGGGCAACGGCTCCTGTTCGTAGACGTCGAGGCCGGCGCCGGCGATCTCGCCGGCCTGCAATGCGTGGACGAGGTCGTCGAGGCGGGTCGTCAGGCCGCGGCCGATATTGATGAAGAACGCGGTCTTCTTCATCTCCTGAAACCGCGCCCGGTTCATAAATCCTTCGGTTTCGGGTGTGTGCGGCACGGTCAGGATTACGAAATCGGCGGCGGGGAGCAGCGCATCGAGCTCATCGCCGCGATGCAATTCGGCGACTCCCGGCGGCACGTCGCGGCGGCGCTCGTCGACGCCGATCACCCGCATGCCAAAGGCGGCAGCGAGCCTCGCGACTTCGCTGCCGATACCGCCGACGCCGACGACCAACGCCGTCGCCTCGGGCAGATGGACGACCCCGGTATCCGGCGGCAGCTTCCTCCATTCACGTTTGAGCTGCTGCGGAATGTAGTGGTGCAGGCCGCGCGCAAAGGCCAGGACGAAAGCCATCACATGTGCGCCGATATGGTCATTGTAGATCTCGCGGAAATTGGTGATCGCCACCGCATGGGCGATCAGTTCGGGATAGTAATAGCCGGCCGGCGGCGCGGCCTGCGGCGCTTGCAGCCAGCGCAGCCGCTGGGCCTGGCGCAACAAATCGGGCGGGATTACGCCGAAGGCGGCGTCGGCATGGGCGATGACCTGAGCCGCGTGAGTGTGGTTTTCGGCAACCACGACCTTCAGCTCGGGCAAAGCGGTGGCGAGGCGGGTACCCCACTCACGGGTCTTTTCGGTTTGCGGCGGCAACATCACGA
This sequence comes from uncultured Alphaproteobacteria bacterium, assembly GCA_963787425.1. Classification (GTDB taxonomy): domain Bacteria; phylum Pseudomonadota; class Alphaproteobacteria; order ATCC43930; family CGMCC-115725; genus AP-15. Next base: position 541,022 of record CAWBCV010000007.1, on the reverse strand, counting down.
ATTCGGTCGGCATGCGAATTCCTCCCGGCTGGCACTGAGCCCCTCAAACGAAAATAACACGACCGAGGTGGCAAGGAGGACGGCGACGCGATAGGGTTTTCTGCATAACAGCACAGAGGGACCGACCCATGGCGACGAGCACGACCGGAACCAACAGAAAAAAGCTTCTGCTGCCGACGACGATGTCGAAGGCCGGCTGGGCGCTGGTCGAAGCGCGGGACGATGTCGAGGGGGTCTCCTTCGTGCCCACCGTGGCGAAGGCCGAATTGCATCGGCTGTTGGAAGATGTCGCCGGGGTCGCGCTCGGCGTCCAGCCGTTCAGCGACCCCGAACTCGACGCCGCGCGGGCGCTCGAAGTCGTCTCGCGCATCGGCGTCGGCTACGACGCGGTCGACGTGCCTGCGCTTACCCGCCACAAGATCCCGTTGATGATCGGCGGTACCGCCAATTCAGTCACCGTCGCCGAGGCCGGGGTATTCCTGATCATGTCGTTGGCCCGGCGCGGCGCGGCGATGCATAGGCTGGTCAAGGAAGGCCGCTGGCAGGACCGCTACAAGGAGATGCCCGTCGATCTCTACGGCAAGACGGTACTGATCATCGGCTTTGGCAAGATCGGCACGCGCTCAGCCAAGCGCTTTGCGGCGATGGAGACGAATGTCCTGATCTACGACCCCTATATGTATTCGGAGACGATCCGCGGCATGGGCTACGAGCCGGTGCAGGACCTCGACGCCGCGGTGGCGCGCGCCGATTTCATCACGATCCATTGCCCGAAGACGCCGGAGACGACCGGCCTCTTCGACGCCGCGCGGCTCGCGCATATGAAGCGGACAGCGTTTATCGTCAACACCGCGCGCGGCGGCATCATCGACGAGAAGGCGCTCTACGACACGCTGAAGGCCAACCGCATCGCCGGCGCCGCGCTCGACGTCTTCGACCAGGAGCCGACCCCGCAGGACAACCCGCTGTTGACGCTACCCAACTTTATCGCCGCGCCACATGTCGCCGGCGTGACGCGCGAAGCGGTCGACCGCATGGGTGTTGCCGCGGTCGAGAACATCCTCAGCGTCCTCGACGGCAAGCCGATCCGCGACAACGTCGTCAACAAGGAAGTCCTGGACTAGGGAGGCGACCCTTAACTGCAACTGGGGCCCTCGCCGAAGCTTGTGCGGCGGTGCGTCACCTTGCGTCAAGCGGCGTGGGCGACCTCGCGCGATGACGGGCTGATCAGCCCCGACCCTTGTGTCGGGCGATGAGCTGATCGGCAACGTCATTTAGGTCATCGCCGACGATCTGCGGCTGAGGGCCCACCCCCAAAACATCGTTGCCGACCCGCTTGATCAGCGCTGCTCCCCAGCCGGCCGCCACAGCGCCAAGCGTGTCCCATGTATGGCAGGCGATAAGACAAAGCTGGGAGGGCTCAACCCCAAGCTCCCTCTCGACGTAGGCGTAAGCTTGGGGCGACGGCTTATACCGGCTTCCAGTGGTTCCTAGATATGGTAGAGTGATTGGGCAAGGGTACCATGTTTGGGGGATGGACGATGCCGGCCTACTTTTTTCGCAGCGAACCGGGGGCGGCAGAGCTGCGGCGCTTGGCACGAGCCGAGACCGGGCGTGTCTGCCAGCGGGTTCTGATGATCGCGAACATGCTCGAGGGGATGGAGCATGAGGAAGCGGCGCGGCTGGCTGGGCTGAGCCGGTCGGCGGCTTACGAGTGGCATAACCGCTACGAAGAGGACGGCATTGCAGGATTACGTGATCGGCCGCGCCCAGGTCGACAGCCACGGGTCGACGCCGTGACGAGTGCGCGGCTCAAGGAACGGATTGTCGCCGGCGCCGCGCTGGAGCAGGACGGGGTGGTGGCGTTTCGTGGGGTCGACGCGCAACGAATATTGAAGGAGGAGTTTGCGATTGATTGCAGTCTGTCGAGCACCTACCGGCTGCTGCATCGGCTAAAGTTGAGTTGGCTGGCGCCGCGGCCTCGCCACCCGGAGGCCGATGCGACGGCGCAAACGGCATTTTCGCAACTCTTGGATTGCAATTAGAGCGAGTCCAGGTGGCGCAAGCACGCGGTGTGCGAGTCGAGGTACGGTTTCAGGACGAGGCTCGCATCGGCCAAAAGAACACTCTGACCCGGGTGTGGGGGCAAACCGGCAGCCGGCCGGTAGCGCCAAAGGATCTCGGCTTCGCCTCGGCCTACTTATTTGGCGCGGTCTGCCCGTCGCAGGGCAAAGCGGCGGCGCTGATCATGCCGATCTGCAATACCGCCGCGATGAACCATCATCTCAGCGAGATCAGCAGCCAAGTCGCCGCCGATGCCCATGCCGTGGTGATCCTCGATCGTGCTGGCTGGCACCGCAGCCAGGGACTCGTGTTGCCCGGCAACATCACGTTATTGGAGCTGCCGCCTTACAGCCCGGAACTCAATCCGGTCGAGCGGGTTTGGCACTATCTGCGCAGCCATTGGCTCGCCAACTCGGTATTTCGTAGCCTGGCGGACATCATGGATGCCTGTGAGATGGCGTGGAACCGGTTCGCCACCGACCATGGTCTGATCCGCTCACTCTGCGCGGTCGCCTGCGCTGCGGATTCGCCCACTCAGTAGGTGGCGCACTCTCGAACCAGGGCCCGAGGCAGAAGTCACACTCGTGTCCAGAAATTTACGGAAATCCGTATTATGGCTTGACGCCGTCCGCGCTGAAGCGCCGCTCGAAAAGATCGACAATGCCGCCATACTCAAGCTGACGGGTTTGAACCTCAGGCAGATTGTTCGTGAGGGTGAATAGCCGGAAACCTGCGTGCCGGAGCTTGCGTAGCGCTGCCGGCACCTCCCGGTGCGGCGGCATCGTCGAAAACCTCTCCGTAAGCTCTTCCTTATCCGCCTCATCAATTTTGATACCGCGCGTATCCGCCAGCATCTTCATCACAGCCGAACCGACATCGGTGAACGGAACATAGCAGCCGGCCACAGTCAGGGCCGCGGAATACATGATGAAGTTAGCGAACCAAAGGCGCATGGCACTCTTCTCGCCAAAGATCCGCTCGAAAGTCGGCTCCATTGTTTGAAGATCGAGAAGCGTCTCATTGACGTCAAAGACGATCAGAGGAAGAGCGGCCATCTGATTAAACTCCGATTTGTCATCTATCCCGGGAGGAGGCATTCATCCGCTCGGCGGATCCCTCCGATCGCATTGCGGGTCGTCGCATCACCCGAACGCCAGCGTTGACCGCCATCTTGAGCGCGGCTTGGCCGAATGAGGAACTCGCGCCGCGGATGACATGGCTCCCGTCAGCCCAACGCGCCCATCCAGCCGGCGATGGTCCGCCCGATCTCGTCCGGCGAATCCTCCTGGAGGAAATGGACCCCCGCCACCGTCTTCTCGGTCAGCGCTGGCCACCCGCGGACGAGGTTGACCAGCGTATCATTGGTGAGGATCGCACCTGGCTCAGCCTTCAGGAACAGTTTGGGCACATTGCTCGTACCCAGCCAGTCCGCGTATTGAGTCGCGATCGCATGCACATCGGCGGGCTCGCCCTCGATGGGTATTTGCCGGGGCCAGGTCAGCGTCGGCCGTCGCGCCTCACCGGGCTCCGCGAACGGCCGTCGATATTCCGCCATCTCCTCGTCGGAGAGCTTACGCAGGATGGCGTTCGGCAGGATCTCTTCAATGAAATAGTTGTTCTGCAGGACCATCGCCTCGCCCGTCTCAGAACGCAGCGCCTCCAAGGCTTGACGCATTCCCATCGTGTCCCAGTGGTCGCGGCCCTGCGGCGCCACGATCGCCTCCATAAACGCGATGCCCTTCACAGCATCGCGGTGGCGGTTGGCCCAGTCGAAGCCGAGGGCCGAGCCCCAGTCATGGACGACGAAGGTGACCTGCTCGCGCACATCCAGGGCCTCGAGCAGGGAGTCGAGGTACCGCCGGTGCTCGACGAAGCGATACGCGCCGGGGCCACTGTCAGGCAGCTTGTCGGAGTCGCCCATGCCGATCAGGTCGGGGGCGATGCAGCGGCCTAGTGGCTGCAGGTGCGGCAACACGTTGCGCCAGAGGTATGATGAGGTGGGATTGCCGTGCAACAGCACGATGGGGTCGCCCTGCCCCACCTCCACGTACGCCATCTCGCGGCCGAGGACCCGCCGCCGCTGTTTTTGGTACGGAAATGCCGCGGAGATCATGTTCGTCATGTTCCCTTCTCCTGCAGTAACCGACTAAGATTTACTTGGATAACGACGAGGCCGCCGAATTTCTCCAGCACGATCGCGCGCATGGCAATTCTCCGGTCCGGTCAGGGAGACAGGAAGTCGCGGATCGCTGCCGCAATTTCCGCGGAGTGAGTCTCCAGCGCGAAGTGTCCCGTATCGAAGAACCGCACGACCGCATTCGGAATATCCCGCTTGAACGCCTCGCCGCCCGGGGGCAGGAAGAACGGATCGTTCTTGCCCCACACTGCAAGCAAAGGCGGCTTGTGAGTGCGGAAATACTTTTGGAACGTCGGGTAGAGCGCGACATTGCTCTTGTAGTCGCCGAACAGGTCGAGCTGCAACTCATCCGCGCCGGGCCGGGCCAGGTAGAAATTATCAAGCGAATAGCCGTCTGGAGAAACAGTCGAAGCGTCGGGAACGCCATGCGTGTATTGCCAAACGGTCGTCTCAGGCGCCAAAAAGACGCGGAGTGCGTCCCGGTTGGTCTGCGATGCGTCTTCCCAATAAGCCCGGATCGGGTTCCAGCCGTCGCTCAGGCCTTCCTCGTAGGCGTTTCCATTCTGCGAAATGATCGCCGTGATCCTCTCTGGATGCTTCACGGCGAGCCGGAATCCTGTCGGCGCACCGTAGTCGAAGACATAGACCGCATAGCGATCGAAACGGACCACCTCGGTGAAGCGATCGATCGTCTCCGCGATATGGTCGAAGGTGCAGCCGCGGCCCGGCATGTCGGATTTCCCGAACCCCGGCAGGTCGGGAGCGATCATGTGGAAGCGATCGGCCAGAAGCGGGATGAGATCGCGAAACATATGGCTCGCGCTCGGAAAACCATGAAGCAGCAACAGCTTCGGAGCGTCCGGCGCGCCCGCCTCACGATAGAACAGATTAAACCCGCCTACGTCGGCAGTTTGATACTTGATAGTGGTCATAGCGCTTTTCCTCTTCGACACGACGTAACCCTATCGATGGGGGCCGCGTAACATGCCAGCTCCGCTTTAGATTTCAGCTCCGCTGTCTTGCAGCCGTTGCGAAACTGGTCGCGGTCAACCTGAGACTACCTCGCCGATCGCCTCGCGAATAATGTCCACGACGACGGAGGGCGCGGTCACAATCGGTGTATGATCGACCGGGTACGAGCGCACCTTTGCCTGCATCCGCTGGGCCATGAAGCGCTGAGTTTCATGGGCGATCATGTGATCCTCTTCCGCCACGAGGAACCAAGTCGGACGGTCCTTCCACAGCGGTCGATCCACCGCTACCGTGATGCAGGCGGGCGAGATTGGCCGCTGAACCGCCGCCAACACGACCTGTTCCTCCACCGGGGCATGTTGGGCGAAGGCCGCGGCGAAGGCTTCCTCAGGCAGATAGATCACCCCATGCTTGTCGGGGGCTAGCTGGGGAGCCTGCGGGTGGGGCTCGGCACGGTAGAAAACGTCGGCGACGGTTTCACCCTCATCCGGAGCCAGAGCGGCCACGTAGACGAGTGCCTTTACCTTCTCGTCGCGCGTCGCTCCGATGACGGCGCCGGCATAAGCATGGCCGACGAGAACGACCGACCCCGTTGCTCGCTCCAGCGTGCGATCGAGTGCGGCTACATCATCGTGGAACGATGTGAGCGGCAACGGTGCCGCAACCACTTTGATACCGTCGGCCGCCAGCGGCCCGATAACCTTTGCCCAGCTTGATCCGTCGGCCCAGGCACCATGGACGAGAACAACGCTCGCATCGCTCAAGGACATCTCCGCTCTCCCTCAAAAAATGGATCCGTAACCCCCGCGATGCGGGTGCATGGCCGGCGCTCGGGAAGCCGTGCAGCAGAAGCAGGGTCGGAGCGTCGGCGCGCCCGGCTTCGCGGTAGAATATTTTGAGGCCGTCACCCTCTGCCGTCCGGTAATGGATGCCAGTCCTCGGCGGATCCCCGAGGAGGTGTCTGAACACGGACCATGGGACAGCGGATATCCGTCCCGTTGGCCTTGCTGTCCGAGGCGGAAGGTAGGGATTGCAGTCGACAACTGAAGTGAGCGAAAAACGCGTTTCTCTATTTCAGTTAGTGCAACAGTATGCAGGACCGGCTCGATGCCCTGACGATCTTCGTCGCCGTAGCAGAGCAGCAGAGCTTTGCGGAGGCCGCGCGGCAATTGAGCCGCTCGCCGGCTTCCGTCACCCGGGGGGTCGCGGCGCTCGAGGAGCGTCTGCAAACCCGCCTTTTCAATCGGACGACCCGCTCGGTCGCGCTGACCGATGCCGGCGCGCGTTATCTCGAAAACTGCCGGCGACTGCTGGCAGCCCATGACGAGCTCGAAGCAGTGAATTTGGGCGAGCGGGTCCAGCCGCGCGGTTGGATCAATGTCACGGCGCCGGTAATGTTCGGCCGGCTTCACGTAGTGCCTCTCGTGCAAGAGTTTCTTGGTAAATACCCGCAGGTCGATGTTCGATTGCTGTTGCTCGACCGGGTCGTCTCATTAGTAGACGAGGGGCTCGATCTGGGCGTCAGAATTGGTCAGCTTCCGGACTCCTCACTGCGGGCCGTCCTGGTGGGCGGGTGCGGCGCGTTGTCTGTGCAAATCCGCAATATATTGTTCGTCACGGCGTGCCGGCGACGCCCCGCGATCTCGCCAAGCATAGGGTGGTGGCCTGTACAGCCGTCACACCCATTCCCGACCGCTGGTCGTTCCACGGTCCGAGCGGCGTCACTTCAGCAGCCGTCACGCCCCGGCTGGTCGTGAACACCACCGCCGCGGCGGTGGACGCCGCGCTCGACGGTTTCGGGCTTGCCTGCATCATGTCGTATCAGGCGGAGCCGCATATCGCGGCAGGCTTACTGCAGACAATCCTCGCGGAATACGAACCCCCACCCGCACCCATTCACATCGTGCATCCAGAAGGCCGACACCTCCCTCCCAAGGTCGGCTTGTTTCTCGACCACGCCGCCGAAGCGCGTCGTGCCAAATTCGGGCGAAAATAAAAAGAACTCCTCCTGTTGATCGTTCGGTGCTGTTAGCATGCGGACCGTAATTACCGGGGATCAGGGGTATCTTTGATCACCGCGAATACCTTCCCCGCGTCGGCAACGCTGGGAGGTACTCAACTGACGCTGGGAAGGAGACACACTCGATGTCGCAAGAGCAATCGCCGCGCCTGAGCCATGTCGGGCTCTATGTCAACGACGTGCCGAAGATGATCGACTTCTACACCCGGGTGCTCGGTTTCGTCGTCAGCGACGGCGCGCCCGACGGGCGCATCACCTTTCTCAGCCGCAACCCCAGCGACCACCACCAGGTCGTGCTGGTGCGCGGCCGCAACGGCGATCTCGAGACGCCGATGGTGCAGCAAGTGTCGTTCAACGTCGGCACGCTCGCCAATGTCCAGCGCGTCTTCCGCAAGGTGCGCGAGGCCAATTGCAAGGTCATCGACCCGCGCTGCCACGGCAATGCCTGGTCGGTCTATTTCAGCGACCCCGAAGGCAACCGCATCGAGATGTTCTGCGACACGCCGTGGTACGTGCCGCAGCCTCTAGGGTTCGAGATCGACCTCGACAAGTCCGAGGACGAACTCTACCGCGAAACCGAAGCCACCTGCCGCGCAAAGCCCGGCTTCAAGCCGATCGAGGAATGGCGCGCCGATATCGCTGCCAAGATCGCGGCCACCATGGACGCGTGAGATTACCTGCGGGCCAGGCCCTTAGAAAAATGGGTTGTGGCGCCGTCGATTGTCTTTGTTAAAGTCGTCATCACCGGACCCGGCGATCGGCGCCTTCTGACGCGTCGATCCACTGGATGGCGAAGGCGTGGATGGCCGGATCAAGCCCGGCCATGACACTTGGCGGGGGGACTCGTCGTGGCCGATAAAGCCGACACCAGGATCACGCTGACCGATGCGCCGCATGACGACGAGCTCGCGGTGATCGCGGAGGGATTGCGCGCCTACAACGAGGGGCAGGCGGGATACTCGGACAGTCGTGCACTCGCCGTCCTCGTCCGCGATCCCGAAACCAAGAAGGTCGTCGGCGGCCTGCACGGCCGCACGTCACTGGGCCTCTTGCGGGTAGAGCGGTTTTTTCTGCCGGAGGATTTGCGGCGCGCCCGGCTTGGGAGCTGGATCCTCGCCATGGCGGAGGAGGAAGGTCGGCGCCGCGGCTGTACTCGCGCGGTATTGTCGACAGTCCACTTTCAGGCGCCGGGGTTCTACCTGAAGCAGGGTTGGGAAGTCGCCGCCCGCATCGAATGCGAGCCGCCCGGCCATACGCGCTTCTACATGACCAAGAAGCTGTCCTAAATTCATCGGGAGGAGCCCTTATGACCGCGGCCGCTTTTGCTCCGCCCGTCCGCGCCAAACCCACCCTGACGCGAGTGATCGTCGCCGCTTCGCTCGGCAATGCACTCGAATGGTTCGATTTTTTGGTTTATGGCTACTTCGCGGTCACGATCTCGAAAGTGTTCTTCCCGAGCGTCAACGAGACCGCGTCGTTGCTGGCGACTCTCGGCACTTTCAGCGTTTCGTTTCTGGTGCGCCCGATCGGCGCCATCCTGATCGGCGCCTATACCGATCGCGCCGGCCGTAAGGCCGGGCTCACCCTCTCGATCCTGCTGATGGTCGTCGGCACGACGATGACTGCGTTGATGCCGGGCTACGCGACGATAGGCCTCGCCGCGCCGATCCTGATCCTGGTCGCCCGGCTCATGCAGGGGTTTTCGGTCGGCGGCGAGTTTGGCAGCGCCGTCACCTTTCTTGCCGAGCAAACCGCCTCGCGCAAAGGCTTTGTCGCGAGTTGGCAATGGGCCAGCACCGGGATCACGGGCGCGTTGGCGTCGGGCTTCGGGATCCTGCTGACGACCATCCTGTCGCCGGAGCAGCTTGTCGACTGGGGTTGGCGCGTCCCCTTCCTGTTCGGGATCTTGATTGGTCCCATCGGGCTCTATATTCGCCGACGGCTCGACGAGACCCCGGAATACGTCGAGATCAAGCCGACCCGCACTCCAGTGCGCGACGTAGTGCGTGAGCACCCGATCGAGGTCCTCCTGGCGATGGGCGCCTCGGTCATCTCGAACAGCTCAGCCTATATCATCCTTTACATCCCGACCTATGCGATAAAGGAACTGCACCTGCCGCAGGCCACCGGCTTCACCGCGACCTTTGTCGGCGCCGTGATTCTCGGAATTGTCTCGCCATTCGCCGGCCACCTCTCCGACAAATTCGGACGCAGCGGCCTCCTGACGGGAACGGCTTGGCTCTTTTTCCTCACCACCTATCCGATTTTTTATCTGATGGTCGCGCACCCCTCGCTTACGACGGCGATCTTTGCCGCGGGCTGGCTCAGCCTCGTCAAGGCCGGCTATAGCGGGGTATTGCCATCGCAACTCGCCGAGCTCTTTCCGACCCGGGTCCGCGGGATCGGCGTGTCGTTGAGCTTCGCCGTCGCCGTGACGATCTTCGGCGGCTTTACGCCCTTTGTCGCGACTTGGCTCATCGCCGTGACCGGCAACAATCTCTCGCCGAGCTTCTATATCATGTTCACTGCCGCGCTCAGCATCATCGCTCTCGTCTTTGTGCGCCTTCGCCGGTATCCGCGATAACGCTAGCCATCGGAACTGACGACTTTCGTCATCAAATTTCACGTCCAGATTGCTTCGTCGCTCCGCTCCTCGCAATGACAGCCACTCGAGGTGTCATTGCGAGCGTAGCGAAGCAATCTTGGAGGTTGCAGCGAATTCCGCGGATAAACACCGCCGCGTCGTTCAACGCTGCGGCACGCGAGAGTGCTTGCATTCAAAGTCGCCTCCTCTAATGAGGCTCGCCAACTAAGCCCTCAGGCGGCGACAGCCTCCAGGTGACCGCGGGCGGCGTAATCGAGAATGCGCCGGTCGCGGGTCATGAGTGTAGCGTTCGTCACGCGCGCGGTGGCAACGATCAGCCGATCAGCCGGGTCGCGATGGAATGTCTCAGGAAGTAACGACGCCTCGACTGCGACCTGTGGCAACAAGGGCTCGATTGACAGGCCCGGGGCGGATACCGCCTCTGTCATCCATTGTGCCAAGGGCCGGCTCAGAGCAACGCGGCCACGCGACGCCAACAGCGCCGCCTCCCAAACCGATATCGCAGCGATCCTGAGTTGGCCCGAAGCGGCCGCGCGATTGATAACGCCTTGCTCACTGATCGCCAACTCGGGGTTGGCCAGCATGAACCAGAGCCACACATGCGTGTCCAGCAGCAGCGGACGCGGCTCAGATGTTCTCGTCATCGCCGGTCCACCCCGCATCCTCGATCGGACTGATGATGTCGCCGCGGATCTTGGCTGTCCCGGCCATATAGCCAAACAGGTCTATCGGTTCTTGCTCTACCGGCACCAGCTTGGCGACCGGCTTGCCCCGCTTCGTGATGATTATCGACCGGCGCTGCCGTGCCACCTCGTCCATCAGGCGCAGACAGTTGGCCTTGAATTCCGCGGCGGCAACGTACCTGTCCATAACTTCTATCCTCAGGTCACCTTGAGATGACCATAGTTCGGGCGCACGTTCCACGCAAGCCTCGTCCGCAATGTTGCCATCTTGGCATGCTATACGGCTGACGCGTCTCAAAGTGGGCGGGGCCGTATTCGGTTTCCGATCGCCACTCACGCGACGGCTCGCGTGCCTGTATTTCTTCTGCAAAAACAGGAGCAGCGGAGGAGTTCAGGTGCTTAACTCGCCGTGGCTTAGCTGGCGGGATCGGCTTCTATCGACTCGAAAACCGAGGAGGATCAGATGGCGCGGCCAAATGGAGTGCGGGAAGCCTGGCAGCAGGGCAGGGCGGTGATCAACAGCTGGTTGGGGATCCCGAGCAGCTTTTCGGCCGAGGTCATGGCCAGCATGGGGTGGGACTCTCTCGTCGTCGACATGCAGCACGGCATGATCGACTACCAGATGATGGTGACGATGCTGCAAGGGATCTCGACCACCAATGTGACGCCGCTGGTGCGGGTGCCGTGGAACGACCCGGCGCACATCCAGAAGGCGCTCGACGCCGGCGCCTATGGCATTGTCTGCCCGATGATCAACAACCGCGCCGAGGCCGAGAAGTTCGTCGGCTCGTGCCGCTACGCGCCGCTCGGCTATCGCAGCTCGGGGCCGATCCGCGCCTCGCTCTACGGCGGCGCTGACTACCACGCCAAGGCCAACGACATCGTCGTCGCCTTCGGCATGATTGAGACGCAGGAGGCGCTCGACAATCTTGACGCGATCCTCTCGACACCCGGGCTAGACGCGATCTATGTCGGTCCCTCGGATTTGTCGATCTCGCTCGGCTATGCGCCCGGCGGCGACAAGCCCGACGAATGGATGATGGCGGCGCTCAAAAAGGTGCTCGATGGCTGCAAGCGGCACAAGGTGCAGCCCGGCATCCATTGCGGCGCCCCGTCTTATGCCAAGAAGATGATCGAAATGGGGTTCACCTTCGTCACCGTCGGCGGTGACAACCGCTTCATGACGATGGGCAGCCAGGCAGCGCTGCAGGAGATGCGCTCGGGCGCCGCTGCGCCGGTTCCGAAGTCGAGCAGTCCATATTGACGCCGAGGTCTCGCGCTAGAAAAAGCGGTCGAGCGCTTCCCGGTGGATCTCGACCGGGAAGCGGGATCGCAACGCCCGGGTGAAGTCCTCGGCGAGGTCGACCTGTTGCGTGGAGTCGAGTTCGTGCGACAAGCCCGCCGCCGTGGTTTGCGACACGTCCTCGGGGCGTTGCACCTCGTCGAGTTGCGCGACGTATGACCCGGTCGCATCCGCAGCAGTGACGACCTCGCCGGGTTTTGCCGCGAATAGTTTGCCGACAAGTGCGGGCGGGACCGCAGTGTCGTTCTCGGGATGCCGGGTGAATGCCGGCGAGGTCGTCGCCTTCAGCCCTTTCTCGGCCGCGACGGTCGCCAGACGCGTCCCGGGGGTGACCGCCACGGCGAGTTCCTCAGCCTCCTTGGCGACGATCTCGCGGCGCCGGTCGGCCTGCCAGGCCGCCACCGCCTTATCCTTCACCTCGTCCAGCGGCTTGACGTGGGACGGGATGGCCTTGTCAACGTGCAGCGCGAAGATCGCGCCGTCCGGCGTCTCGGTGACCCGGCTCGTCTGTCCTTCATCGGTCGCAAAGGCGAGCTTCAAAACATCGCCGGCGGACACCGGCAACGCCACCGGCTTATCCTGGGGATCGTGACCACCGTTGTCGACCGCCTCGACTGTGGTCGTCTTCAGCCCAAATTTTTCGGCGGCGTCGCTGAGCGTCGCGCCGCCCGCCAAGGCGTCATCGACGTTGTTCGCAAGCTTGTAGATCCGATCGACGGCTTCCTGTTGCGCGAGATCGGCTTCGAGCTTGGGCTTGGCCTCATCGAAGGTTTGCGTGACCGGCGGCTCGATCTTGACGACCCGCAAAATGTGCCATCCGAGCGGGGTCTTGACCGGTTCGCTCGGCTTGTTCAAGGGCAATTCGAAAGCGACCTCGCCGAGCGCTTTCGGCATCTCCTCGCGGCGCATCAGGCCGAGATCGATCGTGTCGGGGTCTTGCCCGGCAATCGTGGTTGCGACCTCTCGCCAATCCTTGCCGGCGGACAGCGCCGCCTCGGCTTCCTTCGCCTTTTCCTCGGAGGGCGCCAGGATCTGCTCAACATCGCGCCGCTCGGGGATCTGCAAATCGTCCTGCCGCTGGTCGTATTCCTCTTTCAGCTTGGCCTCGGGGATTTCTATGCCCTTGGCGAGGTCCGACGGGTTGAGGCTCATAAGCGTGAACCCCCGGTATTCTGGGGCGCGGAACAGATCCGGATGCTTGTCATAGAACGCTTTCAGATCGTCCTCGCTCGGCTGTCCGACATCGGGAGCGCCGGCGGTCGGCAGCGCGACGATGTCGGCGGTGCGTTTCTCGTTGCGGTACCGGTAAACGAGATCGACGACCGGTTGCGGTGCTGCCGCCCCGGCCGTGACCGCGTGCAACAGGTCGTTGCGCGGGATGTCATGGCGCAGCAACGCGACGTATTGGTCCTCGGTGAGGTTGTTGGCGGCAAGCACCGCGTTGAACAGGCTGCGGTCGAAACGCCCGTCGGATCCCCTGAAGCTCGGGTTGGCGGTAATTATGTTGCGGATCAGATCCTCCGAAACGTCGAGCCTCAGCCGCGCCGCCTCCTGATCGATCAGGCTGCGGTCGATCAGTTGGGCGAGCGTCTGGTCGACAAGGCCCAATTGTTTGGCCTGCTGCATGTCGATCGCGGAGCCGAAACGGGCGCTCAGCTGTTCGAGCGCCCGCCGCAGCGCCGTCTGCAGCTCCTCGGCGCGGATGCTTTGGTCGCCGACCGTCGCGACCACCGTGTCGGTACCGCGGCTGCGGAAAATATCGCCGATCCCCCATATCCCGAACGTCAGGATCAGGAGCGCGAACAGAGCCTTGACGACGAAGGATCCCGCTCTCGAGCGGATCGCTTGAAGCATGGAGGCAGGTGGCCTCTTTCTGCCGGCCCGGCCGGTTGACCCGCCCGAACACCGGTGTGATCGTATCGGCTAGATGATAGGGACCGGACAGCGGGGTCGCAACATGGCGATTGGAACAAAACTTGTCGCGGGCAATTGGAAAATGAACGGCTTGCGCCGGGACGGCGAGATCGTCGCGCGCGCGCTCAGGAAGCGTGCAACCGAGGCGGGCGCCGTGCTCGGCTGCGAGCTTCTCGTCTGCCCGCCAGCGACCCTCCTCTCGACGGTGGGCGGCGTCCTCGCCGGAAGCGACATTGCGCTCGGCGGACAGGATTGCCATGCCGCTCCAAAGGGCGCCTACACGGGCGACGTCAGCGCCGAGATGCTGGCCGATATCGGTTGCAGCTACGTAATCCTCGGGCATTCCGAGCGCCGTCAGGGTCATTCGGAAACCGACGCTGTCGTTCGCGGTAAGATCTCCGCCGCGTGGAGAGCGGGTCTGGTAGCGGTTCTGTGCGTCGGCGAGACCCAGCTGCAGCGTCAGGCTGGAGAGGCGGTCGAGGTTGTGTCGTCCCAGCTCGCCGGATCGATCCCCGACAACGCTGCCGCGGCCACACTCGTCGTCGCCTATGAGCCGGTCTGGGCCATCGGGACCGGACTGACCGCGACGATCGAAGACATCGCAGCAATGCATGCCGAGATCCGCAGCCGCATACCGCCCCGCACTCGCATCCTCTATGGCGGCTCGGTCAATCCGAAGAATGCTGATGCGATCCTGCGCCTCCCCCAAGTCGATGGTGCGCTCGTCGGGGGCGCCAGCCTCAACGCCGATGATTTCTGGGCGATTGTGCAGAGTTGCGGCGCGGGGTAGGGGGCTGGTCAGCGGCGCACGGAGTGAATAGGTAACGCCAATGATCATTCTGCTTCTCGCCGTCCACATCCTCGTCGCCATTTCCCTTATCGGGGTGGTCCTGCTGCAAAAGAGCGAGGGGGGTGCGCTCGGCATGGGAGGCGGCGGCATGTCGGGATTTATGACCGGCCGCTCGACATCAAATCTGCTGACGCGGGCGACCGCAATTCTCGCCGCCGCTTTCATGACGACGAGTGTGCTGCTCGTCGTCATGAACAACCGCGAACGCGCGCCGCGCTCAATTCTCGAGCAAGGGGCGCCCGCGGCGCCGGCCATTCCGGCAGCGCCAGCCCCGCCAGCGGAGCCGGCTCAGCCGAGCGCGCCCCTCGCGCGTTGAACGGCGTCCAATCTCCCGCTTTTTTAACCATGTGACGCGCGCCTCTAATGCTATAGACTGGAGTTCCATGACGCGGTTCATTTTTATCACCGGCGGCGTGGTCTCCTCTCTCGGCAAAGGTCTCTCGGCGGCAGCGCTCGGCGCGCTCCTGCAGGCGCGTGGGTTCAAGGTCCGGCTGCGGAAGCTCGACCCGTACCTCAACGTCGACCCCGGCACGATGAGTCCGTACCAGCACGGGGAGGTCTACGTCACCGACGACGGTGCCGAGACCGATCTCGATCTCGGCCATTACGAGCGCTATGTCGGCGTAGCCGCGCGGCGCAGCGATTCGGTCACCACCGGCCGGATCTATTCGACGGTGATCGGCCGCGAACGGCGCGGCGAGTATCTCGGGGCGACGGTGCAGGTGATCCCCCACATAACCGATGCGATCAAGGAGTTCATCCTGGCCGATCTCGGCGGCGAGCATTTCGTGATTTGCGAAATCGGCGGCACGGTCGGCGACATCGAGAGCCTGCCGTTTCTCGAGGCGATCCGGCAACTCGGTAACGAATTGGGACGCGAGCGGGTTCTCTTCGTGCATTTGACCTTGGTGCCGTGGATCGCGTCGGCGGGGGAGCTTAAGACCAAACCGACCCAACATTCCGCGAAGGAGCTGCTCGGCCTCGGGATTCAGCCTGACATCCTGTTATGCCGCTGCGAGCGGCCGATCCCTCCCGAGGCACGCAAAAAGATTGCCCTGTTCTGCAATCTACGGGAGAGCCGAGTGATCCCGGCGCTCGATGTCGAGACGATCTATGCCGTGCCCGGCGCCTACCATGCGGAGGGGTTCGACCGCGAGGTGTGCAATCATTTCGGGCTCGATGCTCCGGAGCCCGATCTCGACCGCTGGCGCGAAATTGTCGACTTGATTCACAAGCCCGAGGGGCGGGTGACAATCGCCGTTGTCGGCAAATACACGCATCTGCCGGACAGCTACAAATCATTGGCGGAGGCGGTGACCCATGGCGGGATCGCCAACCATGTCGGGGTCGATCTCGACTGGATTGACGCAGAGGTTTTCGAGACCGAAATCGAGGCGGTTCATAAGCTCGAAGGGGTGCACGGCATTCTGGTGCCCGGCGGGTTTGGCGTACGCGGCACTCACGGCATGATCGAAGCTGCGCGTTTCGCGCGCGAACGCCGAGTACCGTATTTCGGCATCTGCTTTGGCATGCACATGGCGATCATCGAGGCGGCGCGCGACCTCGCCGACCTGCCCGGCGCCGGCTCAACCGAATTCGGGCCGTGCCGTCACCCGGTGGTCGGGCTAATGACCGAATGGACACGCGGCAATACCGTCGAGCGGCGCAATTCGACCGACGATCTCGGCGGCACGATGCGGCTCGGCGCCTATCCGGCGTTTCTGACCCCAGGAAGTAGGGTAGCCGAGATCTATCGCGCCGAGCGGATCAGCGAACGCCATCGCCACCGTTATGAGGTCAATGTCGGCTACAAAGAGACGCTCGAAGCCACCGGCTTGCGCTTTTCCGGCATGTCGCCCGACGGGATGCTGCCGGAGATTGTCGAGATACCGGATCACCCCTGGTATATCGGCGTGCAATTTCACCCGGAACTCAAGTCCAAGCCCTTCGAGCCGCACCCGCTGTTCACCTCGTTCATCCGCGCCGCGCTCGATCAGTCGCGCCTGGTTTAAGGGGGCCTCAGCAATGCGGTTAGGCGCCATTCCCTTCTTCACGGAAAATCCGGCCTCAATTCCTCCCTCTCCGCCCTTGGGGGCGGAGAGGGTCGGGGTGAGGCGGGGGCGCTTTCAGCTCCGAAGCGCGTCGCCGCCCACCTCACCCTCCCGGTCGCTGCTGCGACCGGGTCCCTCCCTCTCCCCCCGAAAGGGCGGAGAGGGGCGGAGGCGGGGGTAGCCGTGGCTGACGTCGTGACACCGCGCCGCGTCACGATCGGCGACTTCGTCCTGGGCAATGATCTGCCGCTGGTTTTCATCGTCGGGCCGAACACCTTGGAATCGCGGGCGCATGCGCTCGAGATGAGCGCGGCGCTGGCCGAGATTGCCGGCAAGCTCAAGGTCGGATTGGTCTATAAGACCTCGTTCGACAAGGCGAACCGATCTTCCGTGCAGTCGCAGCGCGGCATTGGGCTGAAAGCAGGGTTGCCGATCCTCGCCGAGGTGCGAGAGAAGACCGGGCTCCCGGTGCTGACGGATGTGCACGAACGCGAACAATGCGCGCCGGTGGCCGAAATCGTCGACATCTTGCAGATCCCGGCTTTTCTCTGCCGTCAGACGGATTTGCTGCTAGCGGCGGGCGCGACCGGCAAGTCGATCAACATCAAAAAAGGTCAGTTCCTGGCGCCGTGGGACATCAAGAACGCCGCCGCAAAGATCGCCTCGACCGGGAACGAGCAGATACTGCTGTGCGAGCGGGGCACGAGCTTCGGCTACAACGCGCTGATCGTCGATATGCGCGCGCTGCCGATCATGGCGCAAACCGGCTACCCGGTCGTCTTCGACGCCACGCATTCCGTGGCTCAGCCGGGCGGCCTAGGGGACCGATCGGGAGGCCAGCGCGAATTCACCCCCGTGCTTGCGCGCGCCGCAGCGGCGGTCGGCGTTGCCGCCATTTTCATCGAAACGCATCAAGATCCTGACCACACCACCGGCGCCGAGGGACCGACCATGGTGCCGCTCAGAGCGTTGCCGGGCCTGCTCGAAACCCTGATCGCCTTTGACCGCCTCGCCAAGGCTCGGCCGATGAATGCGATCTAGAGAATTCTCCCTCTCCCCCACCGGGCCCCGGGAGGGGTGAAAGTCGTTGGATCTCCGCTAGAATTATGCTCGGTAGTGGTGAGTTTAAGAGGCGCGAGGATTGAGCGAACCCAGTCGCCCCAAATAGCAAGCGCCGCCACGGCTACGGTACCAAAAGCAGCGAACCCTTCAATGATGTGCGTGACTACCGCTGAGGCCCTCTAGCTCGCAATCCGGAATTTGATCGCCGGTTCGATCCCCTATCCCCTATCTATCAGGGATTACGGTGCAGTTTCCTACTTTATCCTGGCGCAATGTCGCTGACGCGCTGAGCTATCGGCGGGCGGTCGAGGCGCCTGGAAAGCGCCTGCGGCGGGGAGGGGGTAAGGCGCGAAGCGCGGGGGATGTGCGGGCCGATGCTGTCGTGCCGAAGGAGCGATGATAGAATTGCCATAATCATGTTGCACTCTCTGCCCCATTTGGCGCCCGCGATCGGGTGCCGCCATGGAGGGCCGATGCCTGATCTCGACCTGAAAAAACAGGTGAAACAGGTGCCGCGAGACAGCCGGGGCTGCTTCCGGAGGGGGTGGCATCGGGCGGCGGCGCTCGCCTATAAGATCGGGCATCCTTGCCGGCTTGCAGCATAGAGGCCCCATGACCGCCATCACAGATATTCATGCCCGCGAGATACTCGACAGCCGCGGCAACCCGACCGTCGAGGTCGAGGTAACCTTGGAGACCGGGGTGATCGGCCGGGCGGCGGTTCCGTCCGGTGCGTCGACTGGCGCGCACGAGGCGATCGAAAAGCGCGACGGCGGACCGCGGTTCGGCGGGAGGGGGGTGCTGCGGGCGGTCGAGGCGGTGAATGGCGAGATATTCGACGCCCTGTCCGGCTTCGACGCGGAGGACCAGCTGGCCATCGACCGCCTACTCATCGTCCTCGACGGCACGCCGAACAAATCCCGGCTCGGCGCCAACGCGATCCTCGGGGTCAGCCTCGCCTGTGCGAAGGCCGCGGCGGTCGAGGAGGGCGTCCCACTATACCGCTATGTCGGCGGCGTATTCGCCCGCACCATGCCGGTGCCGATGATGAATATCATCAACGGCGGCGTTCACGCCGATAACCCGATCGACGTCCAGGAGTTCATGGTGATGCCGGTCGGCGCCACGTCGTGCACCGAGGCGATTCGCGCCGGCGCCGAAATTTTCCACGCTTTACGTAAAAAGCTCGCCGATGCCGGACACAACACCAACGTCGGAGACGAGGGCGGGTTTGCACCCAACCTTGCCTCGGCCGATGCAGCGTTGGGCATGATCATGCAGGCGATCGAGGCCGCCGGCTATCACGCCGGCGACGACGTCGTGCTGGCGCTTGACCCGGCGGCCAGCGAATTCTATCGCGAGGGAGCCTATCGTCTCGCCGGAGAAGGCAAGACCCTCGATGCCGCCGGGCTCGTCGCCTATTGGGCCGATCTCGTAGGCCGCTATCCAATCGTATCGATCGAGGACGGAATGGCCGAGGACGATTGGGAAGGCTGGGCTCAGCTGACGCGCGAGCTCGGAGGCAATATCCAGCTCGTCGGGGACGATTTGTTTGTCACTAACCCCCAGCGGCTGCGCGACGGGATCAATCGCGGCGTCGCCAATGCGCTACTCGTCAAGGTTAACCAGATCGGCACCCTTTCGGAGACGCTCGAGGCGGTCGAAATTGCGCAACGAGCGGGCTGGGGAACTGTGTTTTCGCATCGCTCGGGAGAAACCGAGGACACCACGATCGCCGATCTGGCGGTGGCAACCAATTGCGGTCAGATCAAGACAGGATCGATGTCGCGCTCGGACCGGCTGGCGAAATACAACCAGCTGATCCGCATAGAGGAACAGCTCGGCGACTCGGCGATATATGCCGGCCGCTCGGTGTTGCGGCGATAGCGCATTCGGAGAACATCTTCGGCCGCACCAATTGCGTCAGTTGACGCTTCCGGCCTGCCATGGTCCTTTCGCGCCATGAGCATAGTCCGTGCAATGCGGCGGCGCGCCCATTTGGTCATCGGTCCGGTTCTCGGGGTCGCGCTGACCGGATATTTCGCCTACCATCTCGTCGAAGGCGAGCGCGGGTTTAAGGCATGGCTGCGGTTGAATGGGGAAATCCGCACGTCCACCACTCACCTGGAGACGGTTCGGGCACAGCGCGCAGCCTTCGAGGTCAAGGTTTCGAACCTCCGGCCGGAACATGTCGACCCGGACCTGCTCGACGAGCGCATCCGCGCCACCCTGAACCTCGTCTCGCCGGACGATATCGTCGTTATGCAGCCGACGACCGCGCGCTAGCGGTCTTGGGCGTATGGAGTCGGCCGCGCCGGCGGCCCGCCAGCCGCCGTTAAATTGTTGCCTCCTCAGGATTTGAACCGGCCGAGGTTGCAACGGCGCGGATTTGTCACCATGCTCCGGGCAAAGTCTCGCGGTCGCGCTTTTTGCGGCCGTGTGGAGGGAGCGATTATGGCGGTCAAGCGCAAAACCGATTCGGTTAAGTTCGCCGATCTGGGCGTCTCGCGGGAAGAGCTGCTGCGGTATCACCGTGACATGCTGTTGATCAGGCGGTTCGAAGAAAGAGCCGGACAGATGTACGGCATGGGACTGATCGGCGGCTTCTGCCACCTCTATATCGGGCAGGAAGCAGTCGTCGTCGGCATGCAGGCGGCTCTCAAGGAAGGCGACACGATCGTCACCTCCTATCGTGACCACGGCCACATGCTGGCCGCCGGGATGGATCCCAAGGGGGTCATGGCCGAGTTGACCGGGCGCCGGAGCGGCTATTCCCACGGCAAGGGCGGCTCGATGCACATGTTCAGCCGCGAGAAAAACTTCTTCGGGGGCCACGGCATTGTCGGCGCGCAAGTACCGATCGGCACCGGGCTTGCTTTCGCGCATCATTACCGCGGGAACGGCCTGATTTGCGTCACCTATCTCGGCGACGGGGCGATCAACCAGGGGCAGGTTTACGAGAGCTTCAACATGGCGGCCTTGTGGAAGCTGCCGATAGTTTATGCGATCGAAAACAATCGGTATGGAATGGGGACGTCGATAGACCGCGCCTCGGCCCGCACCGACCTGTTCCACCGAGGGATGGCCTACGGCATCCCGGGCGAGCAGGTTGATGGGATGAACGTGCTGGCGGTCTACGAAGCGGGGCTCGCGGCCGCCGAGCACGCGCGGTCGGGTCAAGGACCGATCATCCTTGAGATGATGACCTACCGGTATCGCGGGCATTCGATGTCGGATCCGGCAAAATACCGCACCCGGGACGAGGTTAACAAGATGCGTACCGAGCACGATCCGATCGAGCAGGTGAGGCACCGATTGCTGGAGAACGGCGCGGACGAGCCCCAGCTCAAGCAGATCGACGGCGAGGTCAGGGACCGGGTCGCCGAAGCGGCGCAATTCGCGCAGGACAGCCCTGAGCCGGACCCGGCCGAGCTGTGGACGGACGTGCTGGCCGAAGCCTGACTTTTCTTGGACGAAGCCATGGCTACCGAAGTTTTGATGCCGGCCCTGTCGCCGACAATGACCGAGGGCAAGATCGCCCGCTGGCTGAAGAGCGAAGGAGAGCCGGTCAGGGCCGGCGATGTGCTCGCCGAAATCGAGACCGACAAGGCTACGATGGAGGTCGAAGCGATCGATGAAGGCGTGCTCAGCAAAATCGTGATCCCGGAAGGCACCGAGCACGTTGCGGTCAATACTCCGATCGCGGTCATCGCCGGGAATGGCGAGGAAGCCGCCGCCGAAGCAATTACTCCAGCCGCTAAGGCGCCTGAAAAAACCCCCGCGAAGACGCCGCCTCGGTCGGCACCGCCGCCAGCCGCCGCGCAGCGCGCTGTGCCGGCAGAGAGCGAGTACACCGGCAAGACCACGACGATGACCGTGCGCGAGGCGCTGCGCGACGCGATGGCCGAGGAGATGCGGCGCGACGATACTGTCTTTCTGATCGGCGAAGAGGTGGCCGAGTACCAGGGAGCTTACAAAGTCAGCCAGGGCCTGTTGCAGGAGTTCGGGGCGCGGCGCGTCATTGACACGCCGATCACAGAGCAGGGCTTCACCGGCCTCGGGGTCGGCGCCGGCTTTGCCGGCCTGCGCCCTATCGTCGAGTTCATGACCTTCAACTTTGCGATGCAGGCAATCGACCAGATCATCAATTCGGCCGGCAAGACCCGCTACATGTCGGGCGGCCAGATGAGCTGCCCGATTGTCTTCCGCGGGCCGAACGGCATCGCCGCGCGCGTCGCGGCACAGCATTCGCAATGCTATGCGAGCTGGTATGCGCATTGCCCCGGCCTCAAAGTCGTTGCCCCGTATACCGGCGCCGACCACAAGGGGTTGCTGAAATCAGCAATCCGCGACCCGAACCCGGTCGTCTTCCTCGAGCATGAACTCGTCTACGGCGAAAGCTTCGCGGTGCCGGACAATCCCGAGTTCATCGTGCCGATCGGCCGGGCACGGATCGCCCGGGCCGGCGAGCACGTGACGATCACAGCATTTTCGCGCATGGTGAAACTGGCGATGCAGGCTGCCGAAGAGCTGGAGAAGGCCGGGATTTCCGCCGAAATCATCGATCTGCGCACATTGCGGCCGTTCGATGTCGAAACGGTCGCCGCCTCGGTCAAGAAGACCAACCGGATCGTCGCGGTGGAAGAGGGCTGGCCCTTTGCTGGCATCGGCTCGGAACTTGCCGCGATCATGATGGAGGAATGCTTCGACTGGCTCGATGCCCCGGTGAAGCGGGTCGCCGGCAAAGACGTTCCGCTGCCTTACGCGGCCAATCTCGAGCGCCTCGCGGTGCCCCAGGTCGAGGACATCGTCGATGCGGCACGCGAGGTCGCCTACCGCTGATCGGGCGGCGGCGCGGGAAGGGACATGCCGATCGAAATCCTGATGCCGGCCCTATCGCCGACGATGACCGAAGGCAATGTCACAAAATGGTTGAAAAAAGAGGGTGACGAAGTGCATTCGGGCGACGTGCTCGCCGAGATCGAAACCGACAAGGCAACGATGGAGTTCGAAGCAGTCGACGACGGCCGCCTCGGCAAGATCCTCGTTCCGGAAGGCACGCAGGGGATCAAGGTCAACCAGCCGATCGCGGTGCTGCTCGGGGAGGGCGAGGAACCTTCCACCATCGAGAAACTGGCCGAAAAGCCGGCCACGCCAACCCGTGGCACGCCGGCCACCGAGCCCCTGCGGGCCGCCGAGCCCCTGCGGGCGGCCGAGCCCCGGCCGGCGGCTCAGCCGGTCTCCGCCAGGGGCGGCAACGGAAAAGGCCGCATCTTTGCCAGCCCACTAGCGCGCCGCATGGCCCAGCAGGCCGGTCTCGACCTTGCTGCAATCACCGGTTCCGGTCCGCAAGGCCGTATCGTCAAGGCCGATATCGAAGCTGCGCTTTCTGCCGAACGGCCGGCAGCGGTTCCGGCCCGACCCATGGTGCGACCCATGGACCAGCCGCAAGCCACACCTCTGGCTACACCGGCTGCAGCGCCGGCTCTGTCCAAGGCGCGCGTGCTGGCGCTGGCCGGCAATCCGCCCTACACCGAGCGTCCTCTCACGGCGATGCGCCGCGTCATCGCTCGGCGGCTGACAGAATCAAAGCAAGCGGTTCCGCATTTCTATCTGACCGTCGACTGCGAGATCGACGAGCTTCTGAAATTCCGCGCCGAGCTCAACGCCAAATCCGATGCCTACCGGATCTCGGTGAACGACTTCGTGATCCGCGCGGCGGCGCTGGCCTTGCGGCAGGTGCCCGCGGCCAACGCCTCGTGGAGCGACGAGGCGATCCTCCTTTGGGATACGGTCGACATGGCGGTGGCCGTCGCACTCGAGGACGGGCTAATCACGCCGATCGTCAAGAACGCCGACCGCAAGGGGTTGGCGACAATCGCCAACGAGACCAAGGACCTAGCCGCGCGCGCCCGGGCAGGCAAATTGAAGCTCGAAGAATTTCAGGGCGGGACCTTTTCGATTTCGAACCTAGGCATGTTCGGCGTCCGCGATTTCGCCGCGGTGATCAACCCACCGCATGGCGGCATCCTGGCGGTCGGCGCCGGCGCGCAGCGGCCGGTCGTCAACAACGGCGCACTGGCAATCGCGACCGTGATGAGCTGCACGCTATCCTGCGATCACCGGGCCGTCGATGGTGCCGTCGGCGCGCAATTCCTCGCCGCCTTCAAGAAGCTTGTCGAAGATCCGCTGACCATGCTGCTGTGACGAGAAGCGGAAAACGCTGATGGCGCAAACTACTTTCGACCTGATCGTTGTCGGAGGCGGTCCGGGCGGCTATGTCGCGGCGATCCGGGCAGCTCAGCTGGGAATGAAGGCGGCGATCGTCGAGCGCGATCAACTGGGCGGCATCTGCCTGAACTGGGGATGCATTCCAACCAAAGCGCTGCTGCGCAGCTCCGAGATCTACCACCTGCTGCACCGCCTCGACGATTTCGGGTTCTCCGCCAAGGACATCAGCTTCGACGCCGGGAAGGTGGTGGCGCGATCGCGCGCCGTCGCCAAGCAATTGTCGAATGGCGTCGCCTACCTGTTGCGGAAGAACAAAGTCAGGGTTTTCGACGGCCAGGGGCGCCTGACGGGAAAGGGTCGGCTGGCGGTGGCAAAGGACGGCAATCCCGTCGCCGAACTTGCCGCCGAGCACATCGTCCTGGCCACCGGTGCGCGGGCGCGCAGCCTGCCGGGGCTCGAGCCCGATCGTGAGCGCATCTGGACCTACAAGGAAGCGATGGTGCCGCCGGCGATCCCCAAGTCTCTGCTGGTCGTCGGCTCGGGCGCGATCGGCATCGAATTCGCCAGCTTCTACCACGATATGGGCGCCGAGGTGACCGTCGTCGAAGTTCTCGACCGCGTGCTGCCGGTCGAGGACGAGGAGATCTCGGCCTTTGCGCGCAAGGCCTTCGAGAAGCAGGGGATCAAAATCCACACCGCGGCGACCGTGGCGGCCCTCGATCGCGGCAGCGAGGGGTTCACCGCGCGGATCGAGGCGGACGGCAAGGCATTCGAAGCCAATGTCGAGCGCGTGATCCTGGCTGTCGGCATCGTCGGCAATGTCGAAGACATAGGCCTGGAAATCACCGGTGTGGTCGTCGACCGGACCCACATTGTCGTCGATGAGTGGCTGCGTACCGGGGAACCGGGAATCTATGCGATCGGTGACGTCGTCGGGCCGCCCTGGCTGGCTCATAAGGCCAGCCACGAGGGGGTGATCTGTGTCGAGCACATCGCCGGGGTCAACGATGTGCACCCGCTCGATGTCCACAACATCCCGGCCTGCACCTATTGTCGGCCGCAGGTCGCCAGCGTCGGGTTGACAGAGAAGGCGGCACGCGATGCCGGGTACGAAGTCAAAATCGGCCATTTCCCGTTCATCGGCAACGGCAAGGCGATTGCGCTCGGTGAGCCCGAAGGGATGGTCAAGACGATCTTCGACAGCAGGACCGGCGAGCTGCTGGGCGCACACATGATCGGCGCCGAGGTCACCGAACTGATCCAGGGGTATACGATCGCCAAGACCCTCGAAACCACCGAGACCGATCTGATCCGCACGATCTTCCCGCACCCGACCCTGTCGGAGACGATGCACGAGGCCGTGCTCGACGCATACGGGCGCGCCATCCATTTCTAGCCGAAAACGGTGCAGGCGGCGATCGACACGATCGAGCACATGACCCTGCTGGCTTCGATGGCCTTCACGGCTCTGGAAGGCGCGGTTTTCGGCGCCGAAGTGCTTTTTCTTGGATTTTCCTGCGCGGCAGGGAAACGGCTAGGCCGCGGCGCGGATCGCGACTTCCTTGATCTCGCTGCCGACGAAGGGCTCGTATTCGCGGAAATTGGCCTCGAAGCGTTGGGTCAAGCCGCGGGCGGTCTCGTCATAGGCCTTCTTGTCGGACCAGGTGCCGCGCGGGTCGAGCACCTCTTCGGGCACCTCGGGGCAGCTTTCCGGCACGAGGAGGCCGAAATTCGCCTCCTTGCGAACGGGCGCCGCAGCGAGCCGGCCATCGAGCGCGGCGCGTAAGAGGGCGCGGGTGTGGGCGATAGGCATGCGTCGGCCGACCCCGTAGGTGCCGCCCGACCAGCCGGTATTGACGAGCCAGCACTGCGCGCCGTGCTCGCGGATCAAGGCGCCCAGCATCTTGGCGTAGACCGCCGGATGGCGTGGCATGAAGGGCGCGCCGAAGCACGTCGAAAAGGTCGCCTCGGGGGCGTTGCTGAGCCCCTTTTCGGTACCGGCGACGCGAGCCGTATAGCCCGACAGGAAATGGTACATCGCCTGCTCGGCGGTTAATTTGGCGATTGGCGGCATGACCCCAAAGGCGTCCGCAGTCAGCATCACGACGTTCTTCGGATGCGGCGCCAGCCCTAGCGGATCGGCGTTGGGGATGAAGTCGATCGGATAACAGGCCCGCGTATTCTCGGTCAGGCTCTGGTCGTCGACATCGGGCACGCGCGTTTCCGGCTGCAGCACGACATTTTCGAGCACCGTCCCGAAGCGGGTAATCGTCGCGTAGATCTCGGGCTCGTTGACAGACGATAAATTGATCACCTTGGCGTAGCAGCCGCCCTCGAAATTGAAGATGCCCTGGGGGCTCCAGCCGTGCTCGTCGTCGCCGATCAGGGTGCGCGAATTGTCGGCCGACAAGGTCGTCTTGCCGGTGCCCGAGAGCCCGAAGAAGATCGCGCAGTCGCCTTTCGGGCCGACATTGGCCGAAGCGTGCATCGGCAGCACACCGCGCGCCGGCAATACGAAATTGAGATACCCGAACACCGATTTCTTGATCTCACCGGCATATTCGGTGCCGCCGATCAGCACTAGCCGCTCAGCGAAATTGACCAGGATGAAGGTCTCGGAGTTGATCCTGTCCCGCTCGGGGATTGCGAGGAATTTCGGGACGTGCAGGATCGTGAAGGCCGGCTCGAACCCAGGGAGCTCGTCGGCCGGTGGGCGAATGAACATGTTGCGCGAAAAAAGGCTGTGCCAGGCACTGTCGGTGACCACCCGCACTGGCAGCCGATAGGCCGGGTCGGCGCCGGCGTAGAGGTCCTGGACGAAGAGTTCGCGCCCCTGGAGGTAGGCGAGCAGGCGCTGATGCAGGCTGGCGAACTGGTCGGGGGATACCGGCTGGTTGATCTTGCCCCAGGCCACCGTGTCTTTGGTGCCCGGCTCCTCGACGATGTATTTGTCGCGTGGGGTGCGGCCGGTGAAGAGCCCTGTCGATACCGAGAAGCTGCCGCCCGAGGCGAGTTCGCCTTCGCCCCGGCGCACGGCGTGCTCGTAGAGCACCGGCGCGGACTGGTTCCAGTGCACGGTGCCGACGTGGTGCATGCCTTGCCGGTCGAGGCCGAAGCGGCTCTTTTTTCCGATCATCGGATCGTCTTCTTCATCGAACGTTTCCTCCTCCTGCGACCGAGCTTTCGGCATCCACAATACCTGCCCAGACTAACGCCGTACCATAACACGGGCGACCATGTCAAAACTCCCTCAACGGAGGCGTTATTTCCGCGCCTTCTGGGCGAGTTCGACAAGCGCGGCACGCGCCGCAGCGGGGGTCACTACCGGTTCGGGGAAGTCGAACCGGGCAGTCTCGCCATCGCGCTGCAGATCGGCGCCTTCGGGATCGATGCCGGTGATCCGCCAATCGGCCCCCGCATGACCGAGCAGACCCCGTACGCAATCGGCGACCGCGTCGGCATGATGCTCGTTCATATGCTCGAGGATCTCCGGCTCCGCCTCAGCGAGAGCGGCGGCATCCGCAGCAAACAGCAGATCGCGGCCGTCGATCCAGTGAATCCGGCCGAAACCGGCGACCAGGTGCCCGCGTTCGACCGCGACCCGATAGAGACGGAAATCGGTGAAACCGGAATAGACGGCGCTCGTCGGGTGGTGCGCGGTGAAGCGGGCGAGAAGTCGCAGGTCCTCAACGATTCTGGCCTGCCCGATCACGGTCAGGCGCGGCCCGGTCAGCGGATCCCGGTAGCCCGCCGTGCCGTCGATCAATAGCGAGATTCGCGGGTCGAACGCGATGTTCCGGCTATGCTGCGCCAGATCGGAGAGCAGCAGAAGGGGGCTCGCATCGAGATCGGCGGCGATCAGAACGAGTGACGCGTAGGGCGCGCCGCGCATGCTAGTGGCGAGGGTTCCGCGCGGCTGGCCACGCAGTAACCGCCGGCCGATTCTCGCAGGATTGCCGTCCGGCTCTGTTTCACGCATCCCGCAAGTGAGCCGCACCGGCGCGGCTGCGTCAAGCTGCGCCGTGCTGCAAAAAACGTACGCCGGGATGCTTTGTGGAGCTAAACGAAGGCCCTTGCGCGTGAATATCGCAGGGATGGGGCGCCGGCCGCCTGTCTAAAATAGGGAGGGTGGGTTTGCCTTTGCCGGATTCGGTCATATTTTACACTTGCAGCGAACGGCTCACCTATCATCCGGCCGCTCGGAAGAATTTTGGGGGAGAAGGTGCCGAACACGATTGCTCTTGTCGACGACGACCGCAACATCCTGGCGTCCGTGTCGATGGCGCTCGAGGCGGAAGGGTTTGCTGTGCGCTGCTACAGTGACGGTACCGAGGCGCTGAAGGGATTGAGCGCGCAGCCGGTCGATATTGCGGTGCTCGACATCAAGATGCCGCGCATGGACGGTATGGAGCTTCTCGGCCAACTGCGGCGGCAGAGTCACATCCCGGTTATCTTTCTAACCTCAAAGGACGACGAGGTCGACGAACTGCTCGGTCTGCGCATGGGCGCCGACGACTACATCAGGAAGCCGTTTTCGCAGCGGCTGTTGATCGAGCGCATCCGGGCCCTGATCCGCCGCGGCGAGCTCGCGCGCGAGCGGGAGAACTCGCATGGCGAGCCGGTCATCGTGCGCGGGCTGCTGATCCTAGATCCGGCACGGCATCTGTGCACCTGGAAGGGTGAACATGTCGAGCTGACAGTGACCGAGTTTCTGATCCTCAAATCCCTAGCGCACCGTCCGGGGCACGTCAAAAACCGCGACCAGTTGATGGATGCGGCCTATGGCGAGCACATCTATGTCGACGACCGGACGATCGACAGTCACATCAAGCGCTTACGCAAGAAATTCAAGAACGTCGATACGGATTTCGCGCAAATCGAAACACTCTATGGCGTCGGGTATAGATACCGCGACCGTTGAGCCCGCCGCCGCGTCTGCGTCGCCTTCGGCGGTAGCCGAGCACCCCTTCGCCCCTCGTTCCCCCGCGAGAGCCGCGCCCAGTCCCGGCCCGAGCGCCGATCTGCGGCCGAGAAGCGGAAGGCGCTGGACGGTCTCCCCGCTTACGCGGCGCATCCTCGCGGTGAATGTCCTGGCGCTCGCTCTTCTCGCCGGCGGATTTCTCTATCTCGGGAAATACCAGGCGAGCTTGATCGGTCAACAGATCGAAGCTTTGAAAACCCAGGGCGAGGTGTTTGCCGCTGCGCTCGGTGAGGGCGCGGTTCTCGACTCGGTTGACGAAGGGGAGGTCCTGTTGCCCGACCTGGCTCGCCAGATGATGCGGCGGCTGGTCGAGCCGACGCGTACCCGAGCTCGGCTGTTTGACGTGCGGGGCGACATTATTGCCGACAGTCGAGTTTTACGGGGGCCGGGCGACGCCGTGCAGGTCCACGAATTGCATCCGCGAGAGAGGGAGGGTGGGGTTCTGCGGATTGCAGATCAGATATACGATTGGATTCTCAACGTCGTGCCACGCCACACCAGCTACTCGACCTATCGTGAGACCGCTTCCCCGCGCGCCGACGATTATGCCGAAGTCGTGCGAGCATTGCGCGGCGAGACCGGCTCGGCGATCAGAAGCGACCCGCAAACCGGTGGACTGTTGTTCAGCGTCGCGATCCCGATCCAGCGCTATAAGCAGGTGCTCGGCGCGGTCATGTTGTCGACGGGCAGCGCGGAGATCGAGGAGGAACTGAGAACCGTTCGCCTCGAGCTGTTGCGCATCTTCGGGGTCGCATTGCTGGTCACCGTGCTGCTGTCTTTCTATCTCGCGGGTACGATTGCGCGGCCTATCCGCCGGCTTGCCGCGGCGGCGGAGCGCGCGCGCGGCCGCCGGGCGCGGGTCGAGATACCCGACTTTACCCGGCGGGGGGATGAGATCGGCGATCTTTCCCGGTCGCTGCGCGAGATGACCGACGCGCTGTGGCAGCGCATGAGCGCCATTGAAAGTTTTGCCGCCGATGTTGCGCATGAGATCAAGAACCCGCTCAGCTCGTTGCGCAGCGCGGTCGAGACGGCCGTCCGGATCGACGATGCGGCAAATCAGCGGCGGCTGATGGCGATCATCCTAAATGACGTCCAGCGACTCGATCGCTTGATCACCGATATTTCCGACGCCTCGCGGCTCGACGCGGAGCTCGGCCGCCTCGAGTTGGAACCGGTCGACATCGCAGCGATGCTGGGTACGCTGGTCGAGGTCTATGAGGCGACCCGGACGGACGACGCGCCTCGTCTGGTTCTCGCGATCGCTAAGAGTGACCGCGAACTCGTCGTGCCCGGGATCGAGACGAGACTTTCCCAAGTGTTTCGGAACATCATCGGGAATGCGGTATCGTTCAGCCCACCGGCAGGCGAAATTAGGATGACCGCGCGACATGATGGCAGGGCGGTTGTCGTTACCGTCGAAGATGAGGGCCCCGGTATCCCCGAAGAAAAGTTGACGGCGATTTTCGACCGCTTCTACACCGAGCGCCCACTGGGCGAGCAATTCGGGACACATTCCGGCCTTGGACTCTCGATCTCGAAACAGATCGTCGAGGCTCATCGGGGCATGATCTGGGCGGAAAACCGCAAAAACGCGCAGGGCATAACGATTGGGGCCCGGTTCTCCGTTAGACTGCCGGCTGCTGTGTGACGATAGCGATCCCAACCGCCCCCATTCTGGTCCACGCCACGGCGATCGCGATCGATAGGTGCGCAGTCCTGCTGCGCGGCCGGTCCGGCGCGGGAAAATCGGATCTCGCTCTGCGGCTGATCGACAGCGGCGCGCGTCTCGTCGCCGACGACCAGGTAGAGCTGCGGCGCGCAGGAGAGCGCGTCTTGGTTACGGCCCCGGCGGCGATAGCAGGCCTGATCGAAGTCCGGGGAGTGGGTATTATTCGCCTTGAGGCAGTGGCGGAGGCGACGCTGGCATTGGTAGTAGACCTCGTACCGTCGGCCGAGGTCGAGCGTTTCCCCGAAATTCGTCGCGAGGACGTGCTCGGGCTCGCGGTTCCATCGATCGCGCTGTGGGCATTCGAGGCTTCCGCAACGGCAAAGCTGCGCTTCGCTTTACGCGCGTTTTCAGCCCACTCGGTGCCCGCTATAATCCGGCGATGATGACCGAAGGTGGTCACGGCGAGTGGAGCCCCGCCGGAAGCGCGGCGCCGGCCCGTGTGCTCCTGGTGACCGGAATGTCGGGGGCAGGGCGGTCGACGGCGCTGAAGACGCTCGAAGATATGGGCTACGAAGCCTTCGACAACCTGCCGCTCTCGCTCGTACCCGCTCTGATCGAGAGCATTGCGGCCGATGCGCGCGCGATTGCCGTCAGCGCCGATCTGCGCACCCGGGGCTTTTCTATCGAGAGCATGCTCGAACCCCTCGACGCGGTCGTTGGCCGGACCGGCCGCGAACTCAAGGTGTTGTTTATCGATTGTGATGACGAACCGCTGCAACGGCGCTATACCGAAACGCGCCGGCCCCACCCTCTCGCCGGCGACCGACCCGTAACGGACGGTATTCGGCTCGAACGCCGAGTGGTCTCTGCCCTGCGCGAACGTGCTGATCTGGTGATTGATACCTCCAACCTGAGCGTTGCCGATTTGAAACGGCTGTTGACCGGTTATTTTGCTCTAGCGACCGGCGGTCTTCGCGTTTTCGTCACATCTTTCGCGTATCGCCACGGCATTCCGCGAGATGCCGATCTGATCTTCGACGTGCGTTTCCTCGACAACCCGCATTATGTCCCCGAGCTTCGCCAGCTGACCGGGCGCGATCGTGCCGTCGCCGCGCATGTCGAGCGGGATATGGACCTTGCGCCCTTTCTCGCCGGGTTGTGGCGGCTTTTGGAGCCGCTGCTGCCGCGGTACGAACAGGAAGGCAAGACCTCTCTGACGATCGCAATCGGCTGCACCAGCGGCCGCCATCGCTCTGTTTACGTGGCGGAGCGGTTGGCCGCGCAACTCGGTACCGTCGGCCTGCGGGTGGAGTTGGCGCACCGCGATCTTGTTCAATCCGGCTCTCCCGCCATGGTCGCGCCGGTCGCGCCTCCGAACGCGAGCTGAACGGCAGCGGTCGTTCCGGCAGAGGGAATCAATGATCGGCATGGTTTTGGTGACCCATGGGCGGCTCGCGGCGGAATTCGTCGCGGCACTCGAGCATGTCGTCGGGCCGCAGGCTCAGATCGAGGCCGTGTGCATTGGCCCCGATGACGACATGGAAAAGCGCCGCCAGGATATCCTGCGCTCAATTGCCGCAGTCGATACCGGCGACGGCGCTGTCTTGCTGACCGACATGTTCGGGGGCACCCCGTCGAACCTTGCGATCTCGGTCATGGACCGCGCCAGGATCGAGGTCATTGCCGGCGTCAACCTGCCGATGCTGATCAAACTAGCGAGCCTGCGTCAGAGCGAGAGCCTCGAACGGACCGTGCTCGGCGCTCAAGAGGCCGGGCGCAAATACATCAACGTCGCTTCCCAGCTGCTCAGCGACGCGCGCCGATGAGAGATCGACCTGCCGACGAACGACCGGTTCAGGATTCGAGCCCGCCCGCCGGGGGGGTGTGGCGGATTGCGACGATCTGCAACCAGCGCGGGCTTCACGCACGCGCCGCCGCCCGGTTTGTCAAGACCGCCGGGCTCTTCGATGCTGAGGTGTGGGTGCGCAAGAACGGTACCGAAGTCTCCGGCCGCTCGATCATGGGCTTGATGATGCTGGCCGCCGCACCCGGCACGGTCATCCGGCTCGCCGCAAGCGGGCCCGAAGCTGAGGCGGCTGTGACGGCGCTTGCCAAGCTCGTCGAATGCAAATTCGATGAGGATTGAGGAGGTCACCGGTTCTGCGTCGCAGAGCGTCGGCGCCGAACAGCGACTGCCTGGCCTCGCCGTTTCCCCCGGAATTGCCATCGGCCCTGCTCACATCGTCGAGAGCGGCGATCTTCCGGTAGCTGAGAACCACGTCCCGCAGAGCGAAATCGAAGCCGAACGACACCGCTTCGCAGAGGCCGTCGCAGTCTCGTTGAAGCAGCTGCGCAAGGTGAAGGCGAAAGCCGCGGGGCTGCCCAGCTCCGCCGCCGAGGAAGTTGGCTACCTTCTCGATGCCCACCTCGCGATGTTGTCGAACTCGCGCCTCGTTCGCGGCGTTGATGACCGCATTACTCGCACGCGGATCAACGCCGAGCGCGCGGTGCAAATCGAGATCGACGAAATCGCCGAGAGCTTCGCGGCAATGCGCGATCCGTACCTGGCGGCGCGGATCGAGGACATCCGGGTCGTCGGCACGCGGCTGATCCGCAACCTGATCAAGAAGCCCTACGTCGCCTATTCTGCAGTGCCCGAGGGGGCCGTCATTCTCGCCGAAGAGTTGACCCCGGCCGATACCGCGCTGATCGACCCGGAGCGCGTAGCCGGCTTCGCGGCGGTCTCCGGCGGCGCCGAGAGCCATACCGCGATCGTTGCGCGAGCGCTCGGGCTGCCGGCGGTTCTCGCGGTACCCGGCCTGCTCGATCGGGCTCGGGCTGGTGTCACGGCGGTGATCGACGGCATCGACGGCTGCGTGATCATCGACCCGTCAGCCGAGACGATCCGCGAATACGAGGCCAGGCGCGACGCCGTGGCACGCGAACGGCGCGGTCTAGCGCGCCTGCGCAAGCTCCCCGCGATCACCCGCGACGGGGTCGAGATCAGCCTCGAAGGCAATCTCGAATTGCCGATCGAGCTGCAGCAGGCGCTGGCCAATGGCGCGATGGGGCTCGGCCTCGTCCGTTCGGAATTCCTCTACATGAACCGCGACGACCTCCCGGGCGAGGAGGAACAATACGCGGTTTTCTCGGCGCTGGTGCGCGGCATGGACGGAAAACCGGTCACCGTGCGGACCTTCGACCTCGGCGGCGACAAGATTGCCCGGTCATTGAGCGGCCACAATGTCACGCCGGCGAACCCCGCCCTAGGCTTGCGGGCGATCCGCCTGTCGCTGCAGGACCGCCGTCTATTGGACCCACAGCTGGCGGCGATGCTGCGCGCCGCCAGCGAGGGGCCGTTGCGCATCCTGTTGCCGATGATTTCGACGGCCAACGAGATCCGCCGCGTGCGGGAGGCCGTCGACCAGGTCGCACGGCGGCTGCGCCGGCGTGGCGTGCGGCTGCCCAAGGCCCTGCCGCCATTGGGCGCGATGATCGAGGTGCCGGGTGCGGCGCTCGCCGCCGACGCGCTCGCCGCGGAGGCGGATTTCTTCGCGATCGGCACCAATGATCTGATCCAATACACCCTAGCGATCGACCGCAGCGACGAACAGGTTGCCCATCTCTACAACCCGCTGCATCCGGCGGTGCTGCGGCTGATCCAATTCGCGGTCGAGGCGGCATTGCGCCGCGGCATGCCGATCAGCGTGTGCGGCGAAATGGCCGGCGAGCCGCGCTTTGCCCCGCTCTTGCTCGGCCTCGGCCTGCGCAACCTGTCGATGGCGCCGCGCAACATTCCGCGGGTCAAGCAGCGCATCCGCAGCCTCGACATGGTCGCCGCGACGCGCCGGGCGCGGGCGATCATGGACCAGTCGGACACCGGCCGCATCGCCGCCCTCCTCGACGACTTCAACACCGTCGCCTGGCCGCACTGAAGCCCAAACGCCGCGGGAGTCGGCGGCGATGCGGAGGGCGCGACGCGGCGAAAGCGGCCCTTTCTGAAACCGCTATGGGTGGTATCAGCGCGTTCAGCGATCAGCGTATTTTAGAAAGCTGAATACCTTCGCTTAAAAGGAGACGCCGGATGCTGATCGTCGATGGCCAGATTCATCTCTGGGAAAAGGGGACGCCGTCCCCGCCACATCGTCAGGAGCCGTATTCCGCGGAGCAAGCAATCGCCGCGATGGACGAGGCCGGTGTGGACCGGGCGCTGATCCACCCGGTGCTGTGGGATCCCCATTCGAACGAATTGGCCATCGAAGCGGTACGGAAATACCCCGACCGCTTTGCCATCATGGGGTGGTTCTATCTCGACGACCCGAATGGTCGCGACCTCGTCGCGCATTGGAAAGAGCGGCCGGGCATGCTCGGCCTGCGCTTCTATTTCAACGAGCGGCACAAACGCGAGTGGATGAGCGACGGAAGCCTCGACTGGCTATGGCCCGCGGCCGAACGGGCCGGCGTGCCGGTGGCGCTCGCCGCCGCGTTGTTCCTGCCGACTGTCGGCCAGATCGCCGAGCGTCACCCAGGGCTCAAACTGATCGTCGACCATATGGCCGTGCCGCCGGGGAGCCGCGGCGAATCTGCCTATCGCTTCCAGCCCGAGCTGCTGGCGCTCGCCAAATACCCCAACATCGCGGTCAAGGCGACCGGTCAGCCCGGCTACGCGGAAGACGCGTATCCATTCCGCAGCTTCCATGAGCACCTGCACCGCTGCTTCGACGCGTTCGGTGCGGATCGGATGTTCTGGGGCACCGACATCACGCGGATGCCCTGTTCCTGGCGGCAATGCGTGACTGTGTTCACCGAGGAACTGCCGTGGCTCCAGGGCCGCGATCTCGAGCTCGTCATGGGCGAGGCCCTGTGCAACTGGGTGGGCTGGCGGCTTCCCGGCTGAGCGCGGCGATCGGCAAGGAACGCAAAAAAATGAAGCCTTATGTAATCTGCCACATGAACGCGAGCGTCGACGGGCGCATCCTCGGCAGCCGGTGGCGGCCCGCCGAAAACCGCATGCCGGGGCTGTTCGAGCGACTGCACGAGCAGCTCGGCGGCGGCTCCTGGCTTATCGGCCGGGTGACCGGCAGCGAATACGCCAAGGCCAAGGCCTACCCCGATCACACCGACCAGACCTATCCGCGGGCACCCTGGTTCTCCCGGCGCGATGCTGTCGCCTACGGCATCGCGCTCGATGCGCAGGGCAAGATCACCTGGGGACGGTCCGACATCGGCGGCGACCCGATCGTCGTGGTGCTGACAGAGCGGGTCTGCGACGCGCATCTGGCGGGCCTGCGCCAGGATGGCGTTTCCTACATCTTCGCCGGCGAGCAGGAGCTCGAACTGGGATTGGCGCTGGAGATCCTGAACCGCGAGCTGGGGCTCGAACGCTTGCTGCTCGAAGGCGGCGGCGGCTCGAACGGGGCCTTTCTGCGGGCCGGCCTGATCGACGAGATCAGCCTTGCGATCTGCCCCGCCGTCGATGGAGCGAAGGGCGCGCCGAGCATCTTCGACTCCAGCGACAAAGATGCCGGCATCGCGGCGCCGATCCGCTCGATGTCGCTCGCGAGCTGCGAGGTGCTGGAGGGCGGCGTGGTTTGGCTGCGCTATCGGCTCCAGAATTGCTGATGCGCGGCGGCGAAGACGAGGACCGCGCGGAAGGGGCGGCCCTCTTCAGGGTTGGTTTGCGATAATTCAGGCGGCCGGCATGCGATAAAGCCCGACCAGCTTGTTGCCGTCGGGATCGCGAAGATAGGCGAGGTACATCTGGCCGGCGGCCCCTTGGCGCACGCCCGGCGGGTCTTCGATCGACGTGCCGCCATTCGCGACGCCGGCTTTGTGCCATGCCTCGGCCTGTTTGGCATCGCTCATCGTGAAGCCGATCGTGCCGCCATTGGCATGGTTGGCCGGCTTGCCGTCGATCGGTTTGGACACCATGAAGCGCCCGCCATTGTGCGTATAAGCCAGCCGGCCCCTGGCGTCCTCGACGCCGGGCTGGGCGCCCATCGCGACAAACAGGGCATCGTAGAATTTCTTCGACCGGGCGATGTCGTTGCTCCCGATCATGATATGGCTGAACATTCCGTTCTCTCCTCATCAGCATCACAGGCGCCCGCCGCCTCCGCTCCAGAAGCAGAACACGGTTTGCAGGCTGGGCTCAGTATGACAGGGCGATGATCGGCGAAAGAGTAAAATCTCTCCCCTCCCCATCGCCCAAATCCACCGCCGCGCAAAGCACCGGAAGTTCCCTGGCGGTATCGCTTCGTCACCCGGCGAATGCGGTGATCAGCTCCCGTGCATCCGGCAGCGTTTCCAATCGCCCGATTGCCGCCAGCAGCTCGTCTAAACTCGCATCCCACAGCGGCCGAACCGCATTACGAGCGCAGTCGCGGAACTTAGTCTCGAGCTGAGCCTTGGTAAGCGGCTTCTCCGGTGACCCGATGGGGTCGCTGGCCTCGACTGTCACCGAGCGACCGTCGGTCCGTTGCACCGTGATGCTGAGCGACCCCCTCGGCCGGTGCTCGCGCGCAACGCCGGCGATCCGATCCGACAGCGACAGAACCGAGGCATCTCCCAGCCCATCGACCTCCGCTATCCCTACCTTGCCATGCGCTAAAGCGGTGGCGACCAGGAAGGGTTGGGCGAACTGCGCCTCCACGACCTGGGAAGGGCGGCGCTTTGCCGGACCGCGGCCGAATTGCTCGCTGTGGCCGGCGGGGTCCGCCTCGATCGTCACCGATTCGATGTCATCGGGCCGCTGGATGTTGAGCTGCGCTCGTGCCGCCAGTGCGGCATCGATCGCTGCATGGAGCGGCCGACCGCACGGGTAGGGCTTGTAGCTCAGCGCCTCGCCGCGGAACGCCGTGCCCAGGTCGCGCAGGAGCACCGACGCGTCGTATCCGTTTGGTTGGTACAGCTCGAAGAAGCCGAAACGGCCATCAAAGATGTTCCGCGCGCCGGTGAACCCGGTCTGCGCCAACACGGCCGAGAAAACGCCGGCGCTTGCCGCCTGGCCGGCCTGCAGCCGCTTGGTCAGCGCCCCGTCCAAGATGCATTGGCGATTGCCGGCGGCGTGGCTGTAGGCGATGCCAAAGGCCGCCAGCATCTGTTCCGGCGTCAGGCCGATCAGTTTGCCGGCGGCCGCGGTGGCGCCGAAGACTCCGATCGCCGCGGTGCGATGCCAGCCCCGATCGAGCGTGCATGCGAGCGCGATGCGGCACGATATGTCCAGACCGAGCGCGACCGCCAACAGCACATCACGCCCGCTGACACCCCCGAGGCTGTCGCATACCGCGAGGACCGATCCGAGCACGGAAACGCCCGGATGGATCGAACCGCCGGTGTCCAACGTGTCGTCGAAATCCAGCGCGTGACCCATGCTGGCATTCAATAGCGCCGCCTGTGGCGCGGGCAGGCGGGTGCCCCGCAACAGTACGCGGCTTTCCTCACGCCCGCCCCACCGGGCGATCACCGCAAAGAGCTCATCGATCCCCGGAGAGCCGCTGCCGCCGAGCATGCAGCCAAACGTATCGAGGATGTCGCGACGGGCGGATTCGACGGCGCTCGCGGGCAAATCCACATAGCCGGTGCGGCAAACGTGCCGGGCGAGCGGCCAAGCGGCGTCGTCGGTCATCGTCTTCTCCCACGGGTTCGATGTTCGGATGCTACGGTATCGCGCGGGTCCGGCCCGTACTCGATTGAGGACCGTACTCGATTAAATCGCCGGCCGGCGCATCAGCCGGCGCACCAAACCGTGTGGAGCGCGGGCCCACGCGTAACCGGGCATCCACCCGCCCTGCGATATGCGCGCCCTCGGCGGGCGTGATCTCGCCGCGCGCGATCGCCGTCAGAACGGCGGATAGCACCTGTGGAACATCCTCGACCGTCCGCAACGGTGACAGACCAATCCCCAGACGCTCCGCCGGGTCGATCGAAGCGAGAGGCGGCGGCAAGACTTGCGCGGCGAGCGGCCGCAACAGATGAGGCTTGCGGTCGATCAGATCCGACAGCGCCTGCGCAGTCAGCGGCCGGGCAGCAAGGTCGGGCACCCGCCGCTTGGGGTTGGGGATGCCGCGCGGCCGCCCCCGCGGGTTGCCGGAGCTTCCCTTCACGAAACGTCCGCACGCGTCGCGCGCGCGAGGCGAGAGGGGATCAGGGCCAAGTTGTTGAGATTGCTGGATTCCCGGCGTGAGAAACAGGTGACAACAGGACAGCGAAGACGGGTCGGCAACGATTTCCGTCATCAGTAGGGCTCCCGGAGCGAAGGAGGCCGACACATAAGTTCACCATACGTTCTCATCAAGGCCCCCAGCGCGCGCCCACCGATGCAATCGGAAAGGAACATAGGGCAAGTCGATGCCAAGGTTCATGCGCGCGAGAGCGCGAGCCACGCAGAAAGCGAGCGACAACCGATTCGGTGGCGAGCTGACCTCGCACTGCTACACGGCTACAGGGATGGTAGCGCCTCTGCGCCGATAGCGGTCCTTCCGGGACTGCTCAATCATGCAGCACGTCCAAACGGCAAAAGGGTTCTGCCAGAAGCCCTGAGTGACGAGCCGAGGAGCCCTCCTTTACGCGGCTGCTTCCTCAGATTTGCCTTCGTTTCTTAGTTCTTCAAGGCGATGTATTAAGTCCGGGTGCAGCTTCGTTTTCACGGCCGGTAACGCGGTGAGAACTATGTCCGCGCCGGATGCTAGGTCACCCTTCGATCTCGCGACGGCCGCAAGTATTGCGGGGCCGTTGATTTGTGGGTTAGCAATGCCAAATTGCTGAGTATTGGCGACCTTCGTCCATTCCCTAGCAATCCACTTCGCAACAAGCTGTTCAAGAATTCGCCGATAGTCCGTCCCCGACGTGAGCTGCAGCAAGTAAAGGGACGCAATGAGCGAGTTTTCGGGGCCTCTCGGCGCACCCAAGGCGAGGTTTGATAACACGGCCGTCGGAGAGCTGGTTGCATCTATCACGGGTACGACTTCCTCAAGCCGCGACAAGAACTTCACCACAGGATGGTGTCCACCAAGGTGCGGTTGAAAACCTGCCACTAGCCCCACAGCAGGAAATGGCCGATCGGCGGTAATGCTGTAGATCGCCAACGCTCGAACGGCTGTAACCGCGGCATCGGACGGCACGGCGTCACTCCTTTGCTCCGTCGCCAGAGTCGGGATGCGACCGAAATTGAAGGTCAGAGGATCGCCCGACATCACTTCCACGCGATGCCCATGGAGGTAGACGGCGGCGTCGAGCCAGCGAATAACCGCCTCGACAAATGACACGGTGTCGCCGCTCTTGATCGCCGCAACGACCATGGCAAAACGGAAGGACGTTTCCAGCCCCGGAATCGTGCGGTCGCCAAGACGGGCATCAAGCGTACGCGCGATACCCGCATCGCCACCGGTCGCGAGGTCGCATTTGGCCAACATATACCAAGCTATTTCGAGCGGTCCCAAGGGGAGAGAGGTAATTGCCTCCGGCGGCTCCGGGTTGCTGCAAGCCCCGGTCCACATTTCCACTGGCTCGCCGCTCCCAATTGGGGTGATTTCGCCGACAATTTTGGACTGCACCCACAAAATCGTATGACGCACAACCCGCTGCACGTAAGCGTTGTTCAACGACACGTCGGGATCGAGGTCCGGGAGCTTTTCAACGCTCCCGACGAGCTGAATTAGTGCATCGCCGTAGCAACCCAAATGGGTATTGGCCACAGCAGCATCCGCGGCCATGCCAATCGACATGGCCTGCATTAGACCCGGCTGCCCCGCATCTGCAGCAGTATGGCCTTCCCAAAACCATGCCTGCGCGCGAGTCCAGTCGCCAACTTCCCCCGCGCAGATCGCCGCTTCCCGAAGCATGAATACCTTTTCGACCACACCGTCGGTCGGTAGCTCCGCAATGGCCTGTTCCAGAAGGGGTAAAGCTCCGGCGTGATCTTTTTTGCGCCAAAGGATCTTTGCACGCGCTCGCGCGAGAATCGGGTCAGGGCCCAACAGCGACGTTGCCTCGTCAAGCATCGCGAGAGCGGTTTCCGGCTGTTTGCCGTATTCGTCGGCCATTACCGCGCGCGCCGTATGACAGCTAAGAGCGAGCTCGCGGCGGCCCCATCCTCCCGCCTGGTCGGCCATGCGGCCAAAGCGAGAGGCGGCATCGTTCCAGACGAGACTGTCGCGTTGGGCTTCCGCGAGCCACGCGGGATTGACCATCATCGATGATGATTCACCGGGCACCTCATCAACCGCCGTGAATATCGCGTTGCGCGTATCTTGATCGAGCGTATCCAGACGATCGAACACATAAGTGAGCGCGGCGACCCCCTGGGTACCAAGGCATTGCACGACAAGCATTAGGCCAAGGCCAAGCCTTTCCATAGATTTATCAGGCACATGACGGGCGGCACCCTCGTACATGTCCTGCGATCGAGCGACGAGGTCACGATATTCGAGAAGGAGATCAATCCACGTCGGAACGACTGCCGCAGTTTGCCTTTCGATAAGCACCTTTCCCAAGACAATCAGTCGTGCGAGCCGCTCCGCGAGGTCGTCTCCAAGATCTTCCGTTTCCCTCAGCAACGAACGAAGGCATTCCGCGAAGGCCTCAGGCTGGGCCATCACTTTGAGTAATTCAAATTGGGCAAGCCGCAATATCCATGAAATGAAAAAGTTGTCGGGATAAATCGGAGCATCAGTCCGTAACAGCGGCAACGCTACGAAATAATCTGCTAAATTCCGGAGAACAGTTTCGTTCGCCGTTACCACGGCCCTGCCTATGCCAGCGAGCGCCCACTCGACTTTCCCGGTCAACGCATGCAGTAAAATGGTGTCTGAATCCCCGACGTTGATTTTTCCGCCGCGCATCGAAAAGTAGAGGATCTGATGCCGAACAGCCGCAATCTCCGCCGGGCCCAGTATCTGGATTCCCGCATTGGCGACCAGCGGCGACACCCGAAGCTGGTTTCCGGCCAACCGATCGACCCACGGGCCGACAAGCCGTTCAAGTGCTTCTCCCGGGCGCTCTACGACCGGCTCGACCTCAGCGACGGCGAGCGCGAGGCCTCGGTCCATTTGCCCGACGATAATGCTGAGCCGATAAAGGAGAGCCCGCATCGCGTCCGGCAATGCCTCGATCAGACGCTGGCGAGCTATAACGCGTTCCTGCTCGATCTCCGGCGTCCCCATGAGCAAATTCGCAAATTCCTCTTTCGGCCACCCCTTGGCCTCAAGAACCGCAATACTCGCCTGCACCAGTTGCGGGTGTCCGCCGCCGCTCATCACCTGAACAATCGGGCTCCAAACTCTGCCGTCTTGCCCTAGAGCAGCGATCAACTCGGCGATTTCCTCACTGGACAAGTAGGGCACGGACACAATCACGGCCACCGGCGCGCCGATGTCGACCAAAAAACTCGGCGACGGTTCGGTATGGCTGGTTACCAAGCAACTAAGGTTTCGACGCCTTAGAGCGCCGACGAGCCGTGGGAGCGAGCGCCGGACTGTGTCGTCTGCCCAGCTGTCGAGATCGTCGAGAACTAGCCCCCCGTCGTCGACATCCGAGAGTGAGGCCAGCACCTTGGTAAGGCGGTCGGCGATGCTGATACCAGCGAGGTCTCGCAAATCCACTAGGCGCCAATCCCCGCCCTCTTGAGTCGCCGCGAACCGCGCGATGATGGTTTTGCCTAAACCCGTGCTCCCCGTGAGGATGCCGAGGCCATGAGCGTTCACAGTATCCCTTACACGGTCGACAAGCGTCTGACGGGGGACTAGGCGCGCTGGTAGTGGAAGCTCGTCGAGGGCAAAGAGCCACGACGAGGTCGGCGTAATCGCAAGTTGGTGGCTACCCCCGCCGCCCTGCCCCGTCGCCATGTCGATCAGTGCAGACAGGCTGGTAGTCAGAATTTCCGTATGGGTTACGCTCTTTATCGACCTGAGCAAGTCCACCGCGGATAGGCGGCGAGGCGGCCCTGATACAGCCGTACGCAAGGCTTGTTCAATCAGCGCACTCGTTACACGCCGAAGCTGATGGAGTTCTATTCGGATCCCCGGCAACGCCGAGCGAAGAAGCTTGGCTTCGATCTCCGCTTCTAGGTCTTCAAGACCACCCTGCCCGCAATCCCAGGTGATTCGGCGGATGAGCCTGTCGCGCAACCCCTCGTCATCGAGCTCATGGATGTAGGCGTGAGTTGCTCGCTTTAGCGCCAGTTTCAACAGCCTCGCTCGCAGGGGCGCTACATCAGCTCCCCGCGCCACCGATGCCCAATATTCGAGGCCGGACATGGCGTCGATACGATCAGCAACCTCTTTCTCCAAGCCAATGGGCGATGTCGTAAAATATCGAAGCGAAACGGTTCGCATCCGATTTCGTTGAGAAAGATCGACAAATGAATTAATGGCTTCCTTTACGCCGGCTGTGTTTAGCGTAACCGCCCCGGAAGCCCGGGTCTCCTTGGCTTGAACCGCCTTTAAGGCGTCTTGTGCAACAATCGCGTAATCCTCAGCAACTTCGAGAAATAAATCCTCGCCTTCTTTCAGCTCCAACCAGGCGAGCACGCTTCCATAGAGCTGGAATGCGTAGCCCCTCAGCGCCGCAACGGCTTGCCGCGCAACGTCGCCTTGCGGGGCATCGGAAAGTCGCGGACCGGTAGAGAAGCCGTCGGAGGTGTCCATTCGTCACTGCCCATTCGGGCGATTCCTAAACGTGCGCAGCGTGCCTCGCGAATACCACGATGAGTGCAGTCGTCAAACGAATACAGCAACTTAATTTGCTTACACATCGAGCTACCGGCCGAAGCGGGCGCTGCGTTCCCCTGTCGAGGAGTCTCGTTGTCCCATCAGCTTGGGCTGCCTTTGGGGCCAATCTTACCGTTCGACCGCTTGCAGCGACGATGGCGGCTCAGGGATCGAGCGCGGACGCTAATGTGACGAGGTTCGCGTCAGATCTCCCGGCCGCGGGTCGCAAAATCGCGTTGCCGCGCAATCAGGTGTTCGATCTACCTCACTCGGCCCGCAGTCACTCCGCGGCCCGGCCCCATCCTCGATGGCGCAGCCGCCGCCATTGAGCTTTAGCTGAGCCGTTCGGGGCACCCCGGCATGCGGGTAACGAATGTTCATCGCCAGAGCCGGCAATATTCATGGGAGTCTTCGAGGTTGGGGCCAGGGGTACCGTCCGGCGCCAGGACCTTGAGCCAGCCGTCGGGTTGGGCCGTCCTCGGCGTGTTGCTGCAGTTGGTGTGAACCCAATCGATGCCCAGCCCGCCGCGGGTAAAGAGTTTTCCGCATAATTCCAGCCGGTCGCCGGTCCGGATCGTCGAAAGCGGCGCAGGAACGCTCTCTCCCGCCGCGTCGTACCCGGCCGCGAAGACGTTATCGATCGCGACATGGTAGGATCGCCCGTCCTGATCCGACAGAAGCGTCAGATGCGTATGGGACAACTCGACCCCGTTATGCAAATGACCGGGCGCGAAGGCCGGGCCTTGGGTCACATTGCCGGTGAGAAAAGTGCCGGCGTTCGCTCGGCATTGCGCGGCCTCGTCTGCGCGAGCGGTGCCCGAAGCGGCAAGGCAGAGGATGAAGACGCGAAGGAGTTTCATGATTGATCTTCCCGACCTGGCCGTAAAGCGGCGTCGTCGATCATGGTCTCCTCCCACGGGTTTGGATGTTCCGATATTACGGCTTGTCGCGGACCGGCTAGGTTCGCTGGATCAATACGGTGCGTCCTTCGAGACAGCTGCTTCGCAGCTTCCTCAGGATGAGGGATTTACCCTAATGCGATCAAGCAATTACCTCATGCTGAGGAGCGCCCCCTTCGAGACGCCGCCTTCGGCGGCTCCTCAGGACAAGCTGGCGCGTCTCGAAGCACGCACGGCCGCATTGCAGCCATTTTCTTGACCCCGGATGACATCGCATGTTGAAACGGCCCCGGGTGCCGCCAGCTAAGTGGCGACGAAGGTACAGCGCGCTGAGCGCGGTCCGTGGTTCGATGGAAGGACGAACGACATGTTCAGACTTTATTACGCCCCCGGCACGTGTGCGCTTGCGACGCACATCGCGCTTGAAGAGGCCGGCGCGCCGTACGAGGCGGTTCTGGTCGATTTTCGCTCGCAGAGCCAGCGGAGCCCCGAATATCTCGCGGTAAACCCCAAAGGGCGCGTTCCCGCAC
Source organism: uncultured Alphaproteobacteria bacterium (assembly GCA_963787425.1). Taxonomy (GTDB): domain Bacteria; phylum Pseudomonadota; class Alphaproteobacteria; order ATCC43930; family CGMCC-115725; genus AP-15. Next base: position 496,341 of record CAWBCV010000007.1, on the reverse strand, counting down.
TGGTAACCGAAAGCGGCACGCTTACCGAAACGCCTGCGCTCCTGTGCTTTGTGGCACAGCGTTTTCCGGAGGCCGAACTCGCCCCCCTCGCCGATCCCTTCGCCCTTGCGCAGGTTCAGGAGTTCAACAGCTACCTTTGTTCGACGGTGCATGTCGCGCATGCACACGGCAGGCGGGGCGCCCGGTGGGCGGATGACGCGGCAGCGATCGAGGCAATGAAGCGCAAAGTGCCGTCGAACATGACGGAATGCTTTGGGCTGATCGAGCACAAGCTCATCAAGGGTCCGTGGGTAATGGGTGGCAAGTACACGATCTGCGATCCGTACCTGTTCACGATCGCTTCCTGGATAGAAGGCGACGGAGTTGACACCGCCAAACTGCCTCGCGTCATGGAACATCGCGCGCGCATGCTGGCGCGTCCCGCTGTTCAAAAGGCTGTGGCTGCCGAAGGCACGCAAATTCCCTGACGGTGGCCCCTCTGCATCCGACGCATATTCTGGTCGTCGGCGCAGGTGCTGCGGGCTTGATGGCGGCCCGCGAGCTCGTGCGCGCGGGCAAACGAGTGACGATCCTCGAGGCGCGAGACCGATGCGGCGGGCGCATCTACCCGCTGCCCGCCGAGGAATTCGGCTACCCGGCTGAAGGCGGTCCCGAATTTGTCCACGGCGCCGCGCCGGTGACACGAGCTCTGATGCGGGAAGCGCAACTTTCGCTCTTGCCGCGCGGTGGCACGCGATGGAGTGCCCGCACGGGCAAGTTATTGCCCAACGAACCTTCCGTGCCTCATATGGGTCGATTCTACCAAGCTCTGAGCGAGGTGAAAGCGGACCTGCCGATCGCCGAATTTCTCGATACGCATTTCGCCGATCGGTCGATACGACGACATGCGGCGATCGGTCACCCGAACGGTCGAGGGCTACGACGCGGCCGACCCGCGCCGCGCCAGCACTCTCGCGCTTCGCGACGAATGGATGGCCCGGGACGACGGCCCGCACGGGCGGATCGCGAAAGGCTACGGCGCGCTCATCGACTATCTTTCGTCCGAATGCCGCAGGCACGGCGCCGCGCTCCATCTCGGCGCGGCGGTTACGGGGATTGACGAGGCCTGCGGGCGGGTTGCCGTGCTCTGTTGCGATGGCGCCACGTTCGAGGCCGACGCCGCGATCCTTACCGTGCCACCCCCGCTGCTGTCCGAAATCGCGCTTCCGCCGGCGGCGCGCGAACGGGTGACGGCCGCTGCCGATATCGGGTTCGGCAACGTCGTCAAATTTCTATTTCGCTTCGCCACGAAGTGGTGGGCCGATCATGGCGGGCGAGACCTGTGCGATCTGTCGTTCCTGCTTTCCGATGCAACGGTCCCGACCTGGTGGACCCAGTATCCGGACGGATATCCGGTGCTGACGGGTTGGCTAGCGGGACCCAAGGCCGACGGGGTGTCGTCACTTGCCGAGTCCGAACTCATTGAGATGGGGCTCGCCTCGCTCGGCGGGATTTTCAATCTACCTTCGGACCGCATCAGAAGGGATCTGGTCACGGCGCGAGCGATCAACTGGGGCAACGATCCGTTCGCGCGCGGCGCCTATTCCTACGCCACGACACGAACACGCGAAGCCCAGTCGGTGCTCAGAAAGCCGAACGGTGGAGGCATATTCTTTTCTGGCGAGGCGCTCTATGCCGGTTCGGAAATGGGTACCGTTGAGGCGGCGTTGGCCAGCGGCCAGGAAACAGCGCAGACGATCCTGATAGGGTGACCCAACAAGGAGAGCGGCTTGTTCCATAGGCCAGGGCGTGCCCGAGGGTTTCACCAAAGCCGATTCGGCCTGTGCGCAGGGTATCGGGGAGCAGCGGGCTACCATCCCTCGCCGGCCTCTGCTAAAGCGCAGCTCGAATGGCGGGGCTGGTCATCACGATCGCACAGCGCAAGGGCGGCGCCGGCAAAACGACGCTCGCCACACAACTTGCGGTCGCCTGGGCTCGATGCGGCGCGCGGGTCGCCGCTCTCGATATCGATCCGCAGGGCAGCTTCTCGGCCTGGGTCGAGCTGCGGCGTGCACGGCTTGGGGCAAAGGCGATCGGCTTCGACTTCGCGGCGCTACCGGGTTGGCGCGCGGCGCAATGGGTCGAGGATCGCGTAGCTGAGGCGGACTTGGTCGTCATCGACGCCCCGCCGCATGCCGAAACCGAGGCCCGCATCGCGGTACGCGCCGCAGGGCTGGTCGTGGTCCCGGTTCAGCCCTCGCCGCTCGATTTGTGGGCGACGACGGAGACACTCAAAATGGCGCATGACGAGCACCGGCGCTCGCTCATCGTGCTAAATCGGGTCCCGGCGCGCTCCCGCTTGACCGAGGAAATCGTCGCCCAGCTCGGCCGAATCGGCCCGCCGATTGCCGCGACCCGCATCGGCAATCGCGTCGCACTGGCTCGGGCGATGGCGCTCGGGCTCGGCGTGGTTGAAACCGCCAATACTACCCCGGCTGCCGCCGAGATAACCGCGCTCGCCGAAGAGGTCCGCGGCAGTCTTCCGCGCTGATCCGGTGCTCGCCGCCTGAACCGGCCAACCGAGCCGATTGATTTCGCCGGTTGGTGGGTTACGCTGATGTGAGGAGGTTGCGATGCCCGAACCCGAACGCATCGATCGGCGCCGGGCGGCACTGATCGCCTACGATGTTTGCCGGCGCGCGCTCGCTCCGTCGGATCCCGCGCGCAGGGCCGCGATGCGCCCCGTTCTCGATGCCTGGGTGCAGATGATCGCGGTCGCGCGGGCCGCTCGCGTGCCGGTGATCTACACGACGCCCGTCAGCCGCGCCGACGGCACCGACGTCGTCATGGTGCCGACCGACCTCTCGGCGGAGACCGGCGTGCCGCCGCTCACCAACGCTGTTGAGGGCACGGCAGAGGCCGGCTTCCCAGACGAGATCGCGCCACGGCCCGAGGATTACGTCTTCCTCAAGCGCCGGCCGAGCGCCTTCTACGGGACGGGGGTCGCCGAGCTCCTGCACATGCTGCGGCGCGACACGATCATCGTCGGCGGCGGCGCCACCAATCGCGGCGTCGAGACGAGCGTCCGCGAGGCCTTCAACCTCGATCTCGCGTCTGTCGTGGTGCGCGAATGCTGCTGGAGCGGCGACCCCGCCGCGCATGCCTACAGCCTCGACAAGGCGATGAAAATGTACGCGCGCATCCGAAGCCTCGACCAGGTCGCGGCGATGCTGCGGGAATGAGCGGGTCGCCACACGATGTCACGGCCCCGCGCAGCCGACGATTTCAAAACGATCCGGACCCGCATGGACGAGCTGCGGCGGGAGAGGCTGCCCGAGCAACCCGCGCCGACAACCGATACTCCGACCACCAATACCGGCGTCGCGTTTCATCGTGGCGCTTGTGCCTGTGGCAGGAGCCTGTTCCCCGACGAGTGCGACGGATCGTGCAAGGCGCTTTAACAGCGAGCCGCCGTGGGGTTAAGGTGGTACCCGGCCCAGGAAGGAAACAGCCATGACTATGATCGACATGCATGCCCATTGGAGGCCCGCCGAAGTAGCCGACGCGCTGCGCGCTCGTACCAGGGAACCGCGCATTGTGCGCAATCCGGACGGCGTCGAAGTTCTGAAATCCTCACGGATGAGCGAAGAGCCGCTTACCAAAGCCTTCGACGACGTCGATTTCCACCTCGCTCGGATGGACCGCCAAGGGGTAGAGACGAGCGTGCTGTCGCTTCTCGGCTCGTTCTGCTGGATCGAGGCCCAGCCCCCGGAAGTGGCCGGGCCGATGTGCCGGAGCGTCAATGACGGGCTTTCCGCGATTTGCCAGAAGCATCCCGGCCGCTTCGCCGCCTACGCCGCGCTGCCGTTGACGGACATTTCCGCCGCCGCCGCCGAGCTTGAGCGGGCGCTCGAGCTGCCGGGCATGATCGGCGCACAGATTCCGGGCAACTTCTTCCTCACGCGCAAGGACGCCGAGGCGATGCGGCCGCTGCTGGAAGTCGCGAACCGCCGGCGCGCGGTGCTCTTCATCCATAACGGGCCGCGGCCGGGCGACGCCTACCCCAAGGTCGCGAGCGACACGGACAACGCGCGCCGCCGCAACGGCACGCTCGACATGCAGGCGAGCCTGTCCTCGGTGATGGTAACGCTATCTCTGACCGACTACCTCGCGGACTACCCGGACGCGATGATCCACGTCCACAATTTGGGCGGCAACATTCCCTACGAGGTCGAGCGCATGGACCACCGCGCCCTGCTCGACACGCCGGATGAGGAATTGCCGTCGTCGCGCTTCCGAAAGGCGAAGGTGTACGTGGATTGCAACTCGTTCGGCCCGCGCGCGATCGAGGCTGCCGTGAGCCTCTACGGCGCCGAGCGCATCGTGTGCGGCACCGACGGCACCGAGTTCGGCTGCGACTGGACCCGGAAGGCGCTTGTGGAAGCGCAGATCGGCGCGGACGCGCGCGAGCAGATCCTGCACCGCAATGCCGCTGCGATGCTCGATCACGCCGCAAGGACCGCACAGCCCGAAAGCGCCGCTGCCTAACCCTCCTGCGCCCTGCCGCGAGAGGGAGGATCCCAGGTATGGGCGCCACTCGGGAATACGCCGTTATCGACGCGGCCACCGGTAAACTCGACCGCCGCATCTTCAGCGACCAGGCGATCTACGACGAGGAGATGGAGAGATCTTCGGGCGCGCCTGGCTGATGATCGGGCATGAGAGCCTGGTGCCCGGGCCGGATGATTTCTTCCACACCTATATGGGCGAGGACCCGGTCATCCTGACCCGCGACGGCGAGGGCCGGCTGCACGCGCTCTTAAACATGTGCCGCCACCGCGGCAACGGCGTCGTGCGCTGCGATGACGGCAACGCCAAGCGCTTCATGTGCACCTATCACGGCTGGACGCACTGCAACGACGGCGCCCTCGAGCACGTCCCCGGAGAATCCGAGGCCTATTACGACGCGCTCGACCGGCCGTCGCTCGGTCTGATCGCCGCCCGCGTCGAGACCTACGCGGGGATCGTCTTCGCGAGCTGGGCCAAGGACGCCCCGAGCCTCGACGCCTATCTGGGCGACGCGCGCTGGTACCTCGACACCGTGTTCAATCGGCGGGACGGCGGCATGCAGGCGCTCGGCCCGATGAAATGGCTCGAACCCGTCAACTGCAAGACCTTGGTCACAACTGCTCCGCCAATTACCACGTCCCGACCAGCCATCTCTCCAGCGCCCGGGTCCAGACCCGCTATCTCGGCCGCCCGCCGCTGTCCCACGAGGACCAGTTCGCGAGCCCCAACCATGCGCTTGTCAACGGGCACGGGTTCACCTTCCGCGCGCGCCGCGTGCAGCTCGCCGACCAGTCGATCTTCCCGGACGGGATCTTGGGGCTACGGCCAGGAGCTGTTTGTTGATTGACCCTTAATCCCCACGCGCGACCCTGAGGGCCGGTCTGATGCATGCACGCCACCGAAACGGCGGCGCGTGTTCCGGGCCCACTCATTGGGCAGCCGCTTGGCTGGTGTCCACTTCGTCTGACTGATGCTCCTCCATCTTCATCGGCAGACGGAGAAAGCCATCCTTTAGGATGCGGATTGTATCGGGGTCGATGCGTGATGCCTTTTGTCGTGCCTTCCATTCAGACAGACCATCGTAGGTGCAGTGCCGCAGATAATTGAGAATGTCCTGCGAGTCCATCAGCTGTGACCAATGCGGGTGCGCTTGATTTATGACAACCAACACCAAATTTGCTTTTGCGGAACTCGACAACAAAATAGGGGTCGTTTGGTGACATATCGCCTCGAAGATAAATTTTGATCTCGATTCCGTCGATTTTCGTTTGAAAAGTAGCAGTTAATCTCTGTGCGTCGTCTGTGATTTTCTTCTTTGAAGCCGCCACAATCTCACTCGGCGGGATCGGGAGCAGACTGATCTGGTCTATCATTTCCGGGGATTCAAGCTCCCGTTTCAACTCGTCCAGGGCCAGCTCCGTGTCCGCCTCGGACGGACCCCGCTCGTCATCTCTGGTTGAGCGTCGGCGAATTGCAATGATGCGGTAATCGTTGCAAGCCTTGAGCAATTCCTCCTCAAGGTCCTCTTCCTCAGAGCCTCGCCAAAGAATGTCATCCTTGGTGTGGCTGACCAAGAACCCATCCAAATTGATCTCGCCGACCAGACGCTGGTTTACCAAATCATTCGAGCCTTGTAGTTGCCCGTAAATCTTCCCAGGACGATACGCATCCGGCCAACCCCGAATCATTCGACCGTTCTGAAGAATTGAAAAACCAGCGTTCGCACGGCTACCCTTTGCCAGAATTCCTACCCATCCGGTTACGGCCTTTCCAGTTACTTCGAACGCAAAGTCTTTCTTATATCGCGTGCCGTCCGGCAGAGCTAAAAGCTTCTCGTCGAGGTTATCCCATTGCAGCTTGGCTCCTCTGAATTCTATTTCTACCAATCCTGAACTAATGTCTTCTCTATACATGGATTCTAGGAAATATTTCATCTTACCGAGTGTTCTACCATGAAAATTATGGTGGAGGGATGAGATCTCGATTATAGTGTAGTGGGGAGTGTTTGTCGGGGACCGAAACCGTTCTATAAGGTAGGTCGAGATTTCCCTTTGCAATTATATTAACGTCGATTTCCACTACATGCTCGATGTCCTCGTCATACCGCTTAGTTCGGATCAACCAATGATCCCCCAACCAACGTTCTATGTTCACCCAGACAGCCGGTGATGGAAGCCTTGCAGGATTATACCAGATGAACTCCTCACAAAGGTGAAGCTTTGCTTTATCTAAAAACCCTAGTAGAGCCCTCATCACCGCAGTTGACATGGTGGGCTTTCCGGGTACCCACGTATTACCGAGTTCAAGGACTATAGATCCCGTAGGGAGGATAAAATCACGAAAAATCTCCGCGTAGCTTGTAAGCCATTCAATATAATCTTCTCCGATTGAGCCGAAGAATTTGCTCTACCTTGCCGTGGTACATTGCTCCGAAGGCCGTTTCATATACTGGGAGCGATCGTTGCCGGCTTGGATTGGGGCTCCTCGTTAATGTAAATTCGCGTCCTATCCGTTGTCCCATTTGCGGCCTGCCCGTCCGGCACCATCAACCTCCGCGACATGGTAGATGTCCGGCCGGAGTACAGCTCAGATCGGCTCGTTGCACAAGGGGTCTCCCGCGATTTGACCGCGCCCTTGAATAGCCTCTGGTTGCGTGAGCCGCATCGCCGGCAAGCGGTCTCCGTGCGACACGAATTCAGGTTGGCCGCGGGAGGGAGTTCCCCCAGATGCTTGCCGCGCGATTCACACTGGCGCGAGATAGCATGGATTGGAAGTCGTCGAACGAATGCTCCGCCAGGAATCGTCGACTGCCGAGACCTTGGAAAACGCTCGACCCGCCTAATTACTTTCAAATCGGGAACAGCCGCACTAACTGGCGAATATTTGGAGGCAGATTTTTCTTGAAGCGCTTCGAGGCGGTTGGTGGCCTATTATCCCGCCGGCGGCGGGTCGAGCGCGGCAAGCTCGTGAGTGATTGCTGCGCGCAGCGGCGGCAAATCGATTTGCACCGCGTCCCACACATGCTGCGCGGCCACGTCCTCGTAGTCGTGGCGATAGATGTTGCCTGCGCCGGCCATGTCCCTCCACGCGATTGACGGGTGGCGCGCCTTCAAATCGTCGGGCAGGCGCCGCGAGGCTTCGGAGATGATCTCAAGGCAGCGCGTCACGGCATAGACCGTGCGTGGGTCGGTCACGAACGCTTCGTAATCGAAGCCTGCCGTAAAGCTCAAAGCGAGATCGATGTGATGCGCGATGTCGCGCAGCGCAGCAATCGCGCCATCAGAACGCATAAATCGCGTCGGTTATTGCGGCGGGGCGAAGGTAAGGCTTCAACCCCTCGCGGCTGACAACATCGACCGGGCCTTCGAACAAACCGGCGATGTAGTCTTTTAAGCCAGCGTAGTTGAAAACCGTGACATGCGCCACCGGATCAAATTCCACCATGATGTCGATGTCACTGTCAGGACGGGCGTCGGCACGCGCGCGCGAACCGAACAATGCCGCATGGCTGACGCCGCGCGCGCGCAAGGCCGCTTCATTCTCGCGTAGCTTCGCAAGGATTTCCACACGGTTCATCGTTCTCAGATAACTTCCAGGGAAGGCGTTTGCTAGATGTTGTGTATTACCGCTCCGACGAATCCGAGTGAGTGCCCAAGCTGCAGCCATCTTGTAGAGAACGTACCATGAACCGATATTCCGATGTCGTTCACTGACTGCGGAACCCACTGGCGCCGATAAGTGTTGACGATCCGCCTTCCCTCTCCTGTTTTGCTCTGTTTTCCCGACCCGGAACCGAGTAATTTCAACGGTTTGATCCTGTTCCGTTTTTGCTTCGCGCGGCGGACGCGCGCGGAACCTTCGGCCCATGCTATCATGACCCGCGAGAGGAGGATCCGGGTATGGGCACCGCTCGGAAGTACGCCGTCATCGACCCCGCCACCGGCAAGCTCGCCCGCCGCATCTTCAGCGAGCAGGCGGTCTATGACGAGGAGATGGAGAGGATCTTCGGGCGCGCTTGGCTGATGATCGGGCATGAGAGCCTGGTGCCCGGGCCGGATGATTTCTTCCACACCTATATGGGCGAGGACCCGGTCATCCTGACCCGCGACGGCGAGGGCCGGCTGCACGCGCTCTTAAACATGTGCCGCCACCGCGGCAACCGCGTCGTGCGCTGCGATGACGGCAACGCCAAGCGCTTCATGTGCACCTATCACGGCTGGACCTACCGCAACGACGGCGCCCTCGAGCACGTCCCCGGCGAGGCCGAGGCCTATTACGACGCGCTCGACAAGCCGTCCCTCGGTCTGATCGAGGCGCGCGTCGAGGCCTATGCGGGGATCGTCTTCGCGACCTGGGCCGAGGACGCCCCGAGCCTCGAAGCCTATCTGGGCGACGCGCGCTGGTATCTCGACACAGTGTTCAATCGGCGGGATTGCGGCATGCAGGCGCTCGGCCCGATGAAATGGCTCGAGCCCGTCAACTGGAAGACCTTAGTCGACAACTGCTCCGACAATTACCACGTCCCGACCAGCCATCTCTCCAGCGCCCGGGTCCAGACCCGCTATCTCGGCCGCCCGCCGCTGTCCCACGAGGACCAGTTCGCGAGCCCCAACAAGCACGCTTTTGTGAACGGGCACTCCATCACGTTCCGCGACGCGGATGACGGCGTCCCCCGTTTCGTGCACGGCATGTCGAAAGAGACGTTGCGGCTGTTCCAGGAGTACCACGACGCTACGGTGCCCGAGGTCGAGCGGCGGCTCGGCAAGCTGCGCGCCCGCCGGGTGCAGCTCGGCAACCACTCGATCTTCCCGAACGGCATCCTCGGGCTGCGGCTGGCCCTGCCGCGCGGCCCGCTGAAGACCGAGTTCTGGCATTTCGTGCTGGTGGACCGGGATATGCCCGAGGACTTGAAGCGCGCGATCCGTATCGGGAGCCAAGCCAACAATGGCGCCGCGGGCATGTTCGAGCAGGACGACGTCGACAACTGGCGTCAGGTGACCGCCGCGAGTACCAGCCGCTTCGGGCGCCGGCACCCCCAGGATCTGTCGATGGGCTTGGGGCACGCCGGGCCGCATCCGGATTATCCCGGGCTCGTCTCCGAGCGCTACATTTCGGAGAACAACCAGCGCCTCTTCTATAGGCGCTGGGAAGAGTTCATGAATGCGAAGAGCTGGGCCGACATCCCGCTCGACCCGATCGACGCCCGCTTCGACGGCACCGCAACGATGCGGGGCTCTCCGTGGAGCCCTCCCCCTTGATGGGGAGGGTCGGGAGGGGGTGATGCTTCCCGCCGCCGCGCAAATCGAGCATCCCGTAGACGGGCGCCGGCGGAAGAGCTCGCAGCGGCAAAATGAAGGCTATCCCGTTCTGCGGTTTTGGAATAACGAGGTCCTGGCAAATCTCGACGGGGTCTATGAGACGATCGCGAGCGAGCTGGGCCGGATCACCCCCACCCAAACCCTCCCCCATCAAGTGGGAGGGCTCTCGTGACCCGGTGAAGACGAAACGCGAGCAGCCCGTGGCGGCCACGATAACACTGATGCCGCAACAGGCGCTGTGGCTCGAGCTGATGCAATTCTACATCCGCGAGGCTTGGCTGCTCGACGAGCGCAAGCTCAAGGCGTGGCTCGATCTCTTCACCGACGATGTCCTCTACTTCATGCCGCGCCGCAAGAACGTCCCGCGCCGGGAGCAGCACCGCGAGCTGACGCCGCTCGGCGACCTGGCGATCCTCGAGGAGGACAAGCGCTATCTCGAGATGCGGGTGGCCCGGCTCGACACCGGGATGGCCTGGGCCGAGGATCCGCCGTCGCGCACCCGTCACCTGATCGGCAATCTCGAGGCGATGCCGCTGGAGAACGGCGAGGTTGAGGCGAAGACCGCGTTTCTGGTGTACCGCTCGCACCTGGAAACCGATCATCAGCTCCTCTCCGGTTGCCGCGAGGATGTGCTACGGAAGGTGAACGGCGCGTGGAAAGTATCGAGGCGAACGATCGTCCTCGACGCCAACGTCCTACTCGACAAGAACCTCAGCCTCTTCCTCTAGGGTCAGCCGAGTTTGTCATCGGAAACAACACGATACCGTTCGTACGCCTCTACACCGAGGAGGGAGGAACAGATGCCTTTGCGTGGCAAGGTCGTCATTACCTGCGCCGTCACCGGGTCGATCCACACCCCGACGATGAGTCCCCATCTGCCGCTCACGCCGGACGAGATCGCCCGCGATGCGATCGCGGCGGCGGAGGCGGGGGCGGCGATCCTGCATCTGCATGCCCGCGATCCGAAGGATGGGCGGCCGACGCCCGACCCCGATGTGTTCATGCAGTTCCTGCCGCGGATCAAGCAGTCGACCGGGGCTGTCGTCAACATCACGACCGGCGGCGGTCACGGCATGAGCCTCGAGGAAAGGCTCGCTGCTCCGCTGCGCGCCAAGCCCGAGATGTGCTCGCTCAATATGGGATCGATGAATTTCGGGCTGTTCCCTTTGCTGGAAAAGTACAAGGAGTTCAAATATCCCTGGGAGTCGCAGCACCTCGAAATGACCCGCGACTTCATCTTCCGCAACACCTTTGCCGATATCGAACGGATCCTGAAGGATCTGGGGGAGGGCTGCGGCACCCGGTTCGAGTTCGAATGCTACGATGTCGGCCATCTCTACAATCTGGCCCATTTCCTCGACCGCGGGCTCGTCAAGCCGCCGCTCTTCGTGCAGACGATCTTCGGGATCCTGGGCGGCATCGGGGCCGATCCGGAGAATGTAGTTCACATGAAGCGGATCGCCGACAAGCTGTTCGGCGATTCCTATGCCTGGTCTGTCCTCGCCGCCGGCCGCCACCAGCTGCCCTTGGTGTCGATGGGCGCGATCATGGGCGGCAATGTCCGGGTCGGGCTCGAGGATTCGCTGTGGATCGGCCGAGGCAAGCTCGCCGAGAGCAATGCCGACCAGGTCAGCTGCGTCCGGTCGATCATCGAGAACCTCTCACTCGAAATCGCCACACCCGACGAAGCGCGGGCAATGCTCGCGCTGAAGGGCGGCGACGCGGTCGCGTTCTGATGATCGACAAACGCGTCAAGAGCCTCGCCGAAGCCGTCAGCGGCATCGCCGATGGCGCCACGATCTTGTGCGCCGGGTTTGGCGGCGCCGGATTGCCGGATGCCTTGTGCGAGGCGGTGGTCGAGCAGGGGGCACGCGATTTGACCGTCGTCGCCAACAATGCCGGGACCGGGAGGAAGGGGCTCGCCGCCTTGCTCGCGGCCGGCCGGGTGCGCCGGATCGTCTGCTCCTTCCCGCGCAGCTCCGGCTCGGTGGTGTTCGAAGAACTCTATGCCGCCGGCCGCATCGAATTGGAGCTGGTGCCGCAGGGCATAATCAGCGAGCGCATGCGCTGCGCCGCCGCCGGGCTCGGCGGTTTTTATTCGCCGGTCTCGGTCGGGACCAGGCTTGCCGACGGCAAGGAGCATCGCGAGATCGACGGCCGGATGTACGTATTGGAAAAGCCGTTGAAGGGCCACGTCGCGCTTTTGTCTGCCGATCGCGGCGACCGTTGGGGCAATCTGACCTATCGCAAATCGGCGCGCAATTTCAACCCGACGATGGCGATGGCGGCGGATCTCTCAATCGTGCAGGTGCGCCGTATCGTCGAGCTCGGCGAGCTCGATCCCGAGATGATCGTCACACCCGGAATCTTTATCGATCGCCTTGTGGAAGTTCCGTCATAATCGCGGGCGACTACGAGCGCGACATCTCGGCGTGATCCGGCATGCGGCCTTGCGGCGTCAACCTGTCGACCACACCGGGAAGGATCCGCGACAGCTCGCTGACCAAATCGTGCGGCGCCGCGCCGGTCAGCTGTGACAAGTTGTTCACAGCCTCGGGACCGAGCGCCTGGTGAAGCTGATCGGGGGCAATCGTCTGGTTTTGCCCCGGCCCGATCCACGAATTGATGATGTCGCCATGCCCGCTCTGCTGGAACCGCTGTACGAGATTGCCGAGACCTTCGAGAAGACCGCTCTGCGGCTGGGATGGCTGTGGCTGACCAGGTGGGGTCTGTGGGGTTTGCGTCGCCGCTGCGCCGCCTCCGAGGAGGTTCCCGAGCCCGCCGCTTCCGGTTGCACGCGCGGCGAGCAACGCTGTCAGCGCAATCATCAACGGTTTCGACACATTGCCGCCGGGAACAGCCGAGCCCAGCACGTCGTCGAGTAGCCCCATTGCTGCCTCCTCCTTAAAAAGCTCGCCGCCCCACCACGGCGTGGTAGATCACCAGCACGACAATGGCCCCAATCACAGCCACCACCATGCTGTATAAATTGAAGCCGGTGATGCCGCTCGCTCCTACGGCAGTGAAGATAAAACCGCCAACGACCGCGCCGACGATGCCGAGCACGATGTCGAGAAAGAAGCCTTCACCGGACTTGTTGACGATCTTGCTCGCGATAAACCCGGAAATCAGCCCCAGGATGATCCACCCGATAATAGACATCGCACACCTACTTACCCGGATTGCATTTGCAATGTTAAACGGTAGCACTCGGCTATGGTTCAGCTCTGACGGACAAATAAGCGCGGCTTTGAGCGACAGCCGATCGGCCCCAACCTTGCCGGGCGTCTCGGACCTGCGTAGTTTTACCGGACTTCGCTGAGGTGATTGGGAGAAAGTGATGCCGCTGAAACGTCGCCAAATCGCCTGGCGGGCCGCCCAGGATCTCGCCGACGGCGCCTATGTGAACCTCGGGATCGGGTTGCCGACCATGGTGTCCGATTTCATTCCCACCGATCGCGAGATCGTATTGCACAGCGAGAACGGCGTTCTCGGCGTCGGGCCGGCGCCCGGCGACAACGAAGTCGACTGGGACCTGATCAATGCCGGCAAGCAGCCGATCACCTTGGTGACCGGCGGCAGCTATGTGCACCACACCGACTCGTTCCTGATGATCCGTGGCGGTCATCTCGACCTGGCGCTGCTCGGCGCATTCGAGGTGTCGGAGAAGGGCGATTTGGCGAACTGGACGACCGACGATCCCGCCTTTCCGCCCGGCGTCGGCGGCGCGATGGACCTCGCGGTCGGGGCCAAGGAAATCCGCGTCCTGGTCGAGCACACGACCAAATCCGGCGCGCCGCGCATCCGCCGGCAATGCGGATACCCGCTGACCGCCGCAGCGGTGGTCCGCCGGATCTACACCGACCTCGCCGTGATCGACGTGACCAAAGAAGGGCTCGTCGTGCGCGAGATGGTCGAGGATATCGATTTTCCAGCGCTGCAGGCCAAAACGGAGGCGGTACTGCGCCCGGCTTCGGACCTTCGCCCGCTCCGTGCCCCTGTCGTTTAAGGTTGCTTGTCCCGCATCTTCTCGTAGCGGCCCTTCGGCACAATTTCGGCGACCGTGCCGTCGGGCGCGCGGTATTTGATCGGGACCTCACCGGGCTTGGAGAGGATCTTGCCGCCATTAGCGACGACCTTCTCCGCAAAACCCTGATGGTCGTCGACCTCGATGCCGAAATGGTGGATTGCCGGGCCCTCGCCAACGAGCTTGGCTTCCTCGTCCGCCTCGCTATCATAGACCATCAGCGCGAGGTCGACATAGCCGTCGGTCAGGTGCCGCGAAATGTGTCCGCGCGACCGTCCGGTCTTGACCTGGCGAAACCCGAATACGTTTTCGTAGAATTTGGTCGCCGCCTCGAGCTCGGTGACCTTGAGCGCCACGTGGTTGATGCGGGCCATCTGCTTTTCTCCTACTCGCCGCTGCCGTTATAGGGCGCGGTCACCGATCCGGTGCGGTATTCCGCCGGCTCGAGAATGACCTCGGTCTTGGTGTCCTTGAATTCGTCGATGTTGTTGCTCTTGATGTTTTGCCATTGCACTTCGAGCACCCGCGGCTTCGCCCATTCGCCGTCCTTGCCAAAGCTTATGTCGCCGACGATGGTCTTGAACGGATGGCTGCGGATGTAGTCGGCGACAGCGTTCTGGTCGAGGCGCTTGGCGCCTTCGATCGCGTCACCGAGCACCTGCAGATCGGCATAGGCAAAGGGCGGCAGGTACCAGCCCAACGGGTCGACCCCGGCCTCCCCGGCCTTCGACTGGTACTCCTTCAGGAAGTCGAGAATACCGGTGAACTGCATGGTCGGCGCCGGGATCCACCAATCGTAATCGACGACGCTGTTGAGCTTGGACCCGAATTGCAGCTTTACCGGCGTGAATTGCAATCCGACCATGCCGCCGCCGAAGAACCGGGTCTTGAGCCCGCTTTCCGTTGCCGCGCGCAGCACGCCGACCGAGCCCGGCGGGTAGGAGGCGACGAACACCATGTCGGGATGGGTCGCCTGGATGGAATGGATAATCGGCGTAAAATCAGGCGTCCCCGGCGGGTAGGTCTTGTCGTAGACGATCTCGATACCGTCGCGCTTGGCAATGTCGTGGATGCCCTCGGAGGCGTTTTTTGGGAACTCGGAATCTTCGGCGAGGATGGCCAAGGTCTTCGGCTTCGGGTTTGCCGCCATCGCGACCTTGAAGAACGGCTCGGAGAAGGCGTGTTTCGGGTCCGGCCCGGTCGGCAGCATCGAGAAGTATTTCGGATAGTGGAACTCGCTGTTGACCGCTAGCCCGAAGAGGCCGAGGAACACCCGGTCGTGCGAGATCGCCACCGGCATCGCCGGCGCGATCATGTTGGTGCCGTAGCCCGAAACGATGAAGTCGGCCTTGTCTACCTCGAGCAGCTTTGTATAGATGCCCGGCACGGTCGCCGGGTTGCTCTGGTCGTCGTAGTTGATCAGCTTGACCGGGCGGCCCATCAGGCCCCCCTTGGCGTTGACGTTGTCCCGCCAGATCTGCATCGCCAACAGCGCCGATTTGCCGCCGGCGGCGAGCCCGCCGGTCAGCGCCATGCCTAGGCCGATCGTGATCGGCTCCGCCGCCCTCGCGCCGCCCGCGACAAGCGCGCAGGCGGCGACTACCGCGGCTGCAACGAAGCGCCGATTTGCCTGTTGGACCACTGCTTCCTCCCTATTTCTTGTCAAATTTAGCTGAGAGCCGACGTATATTTCTTGCTCGGTCGCGCGTCCAGCCTCGATAGCACCGTCATTGCCGGGCTCGCCCCGCGGTTGGCCCTCGAGAACAGTCGTCGTCGACGCCGGTTTCGGTGCACCCTCGATGCCCCTGACCGGTTGGCCAACCGCAATCATAGACTGCATCGGCGATCACGCCTCGCGACATCTGCGGCGAATCTGCAGCGATCGCCCGGCGTGATCGCGCCACCGGCCAGCGCCGAGATGACCGCCTTCATCGCGGCGGCGATATTATGGCCTTTAGCCCACGGGCTGTGTCCCGTGGGAGCGCTCTCGACCGGCGGCAAGGCGAACTTCACCGCCGGTTCGCGGCACGGCGGCAGGACGCGTTCGACACAGAGCCGCGGCTTCGCGATGGAGCAACAGCTCGGGAGCCCGAGTGGCTCGGTTGGTGGGCTCGCGGGGCCGCCCGGCAGGATTGCCGGACCGACCCTTGGCGAACCGCTCGCGCGCCCTGTTCCCCCTGTTTTATCTGGTTGAGATCAGGCATCGTCTACTCCATCAATCACAAATCTTGCACCCCCCAGCGGCCCTCCTGACTGTTTTTGCTGTTTCTGCGGGGAAATATCAGTCATCGCTCCACCTCGTTCGCGCATCCCTGCGCCGGCCATCGGCGCCTCCCGGAGTGAATATGAAATAGGAACATTATGGCAATTTTATTGTTGCAGATGCAGCACCAGACGAAACCGACCAGCGGGCAACCGCTCGGATGAATTCGGCCTTGTCGGAGTGGGGATCCACATCGACATTGAACTGGGGGATGAATTCTCCCGTCTTGGTGAATTCCACGATCTCGCTGGGCTGGGTCGGGTCAGGGTTGACCGCGTCGCCGTTGCTCGTGATCAAGGTTCCATTGGGCGAAAACACCAGCGCCAACGGCCCGCGCAAATGATTGTCTTGAAAAATGATATTCCCCGTTCCCGACAATTCGGTTCTGATGCCCGCCTGCGGAACCGCGAAGATCGCATTGTCGGCCGTCGATGCGACGTAGAGTGTGTCGGCGGTTTCGTCGAAAGCGAGTCCGGTTGGTCCCAAAACAATCGCGGCCGGATCAGTGCGGAACGCGTATCCCGAAGCAATTACCGTCGCCCGGATCACGCTGACCTTTGTGGGGGTGACCGCCAAGTCCAATCGCGTCACGGTCCCATTCAGCACATTAGAGACAAAAACCGGGCATGGTCGAACTCGTCGTCGATAGTGAGACCCCAAGGAGCATCGAGTTGGTTGGTGTAGGGAGAGGGCGAGACAGCATTTCCGTTTCGATCGATAAAAAACAGCGCGCCGGGCGCTTGCACGTGGATGCCATCCGTCGTTGGGACCGCGCCGACCAGCACGAACCCGCGCTGCAGTACGCCGAGAGCCAGCGTCAGTCCAAGACCCGGCAATCCTTTGAAGGGCGTTCCCAGAAAGAACGTGCTTGCGTTGCCTGGCATCCCCGCCGGAACTCCCGGCGCGACCACGTCGTTCGGCGTGAATTTGATGATCGTGGTCCCGGTGCCTTGGAGATTGTGATGTTGTTGAAATTGGAAACCAGGACATCACCGGGCGCAATCGCCCCCCCGGCGGGGAAGCCCTGCGGTACAAGTGCCACTCCATAGGGATTGAGATCGCCGTTGTCGGGGATCGTCGATGATATCGCAAGGTCCGGCAGAAACGGCTACTGCTCGTCACCCGCTGCGGCTGCGGTGGCGAGTGAAACCACGGTCACAGCAGCGGCCGAGGCCGCGAGCACCATGCCCTGCAACCCATTGAGGAAACTATTCATTAGGTATGTCCTCCCGTTAGATCGACCGGCTTTCCCACATCCTGAGCTCGACCGAGGCAATGTCCGAGGCGCGAGCCATCTGGCCGATACGACTCACCGCCAGCGGTTTTATTCCGGGAGGGAGATGCCCCAGCCCGTGGGGTTGGTCGTATCCGCAGCCAACGGAAACAACATGAGCTAGAGCACACGCATGGCCGCTCGTGGGCACAGGCATGTTGGGGTTATTAGTTGTCGCCCGCAGCTCCTCAGGAGGCGTTCAGCTCGGCGAAATGAAACGTCCTTCCTTCCGGATCGCCGTCGAACCGGCCGACGCGCCGCCTGGAGCAGTCGAAGAGTCCGGGTGCCGGCAGTCCGCTGCGCGCCTTGCCGATGGCGAGCGCGGCGAATAGGGTTGGACTGCGGAAGGGCTATCGGCCCCGCGCGCCTCAACTCAGACCCGAGCTTCCTTTACCAAGGGACGGAATGGGTCGCAACAATGGCACCGGGAACAAGCTGGTTCATGGATACCGTAGCTCATGGCGGGTTTGATAATCAGGGAAGCGATCCCGCATCGCCTTTTCGGTCGCAAGACCCTTTGCGTAGGCCCTGTTGAGATTGTCACTGCCCTCGGCACTGGCTGCTCTGTGATCTTCCCAAGCCTGATGATAGGTATCGATCAAAGCATCGTCAGCGAGCCCCCTGAGGCTTTTGGCGAATAGATCCACTGCGTGTTGTTGTGTGGCAGTGAGCATTTTGTGAGTCCTTATCTGAGCGGCATCTCTTATTTCGAAGGTGATAATGGCGCTGTGGCCTCTCGATTCTGAAGTTCAATCCGGAAGTCGTCCTTACTTGGAGAGCGCGCCGGAACGTGTGTCAGGGCTATCGCCTTTCCGATCTTCAAGGAGAGGCGAGGCCCTTTCCACACGGCGGGCCAGTGCAAGGTGGTAGCTTAGTAATCCATGTCGCCCATGCCACCCGGCGGCATGCCCGGTGCACCCTTGGGCTCCGGCCTGTCGCCGACCATCGCCTCGGTAGTGATCAACAGCCCTGCGACCGAGGCGGCGTCCTGCAGCGCTACCCGCACCACCTTGGTCGGATCGATGATCCCGGCGGCGACCATGTCCTTGTATTCGCCCGACTGTGCGTCAAAGCCGAAATTCGGGTCGCCCTTGTCGGTCAGCTTCCCGACAACGATCGAGCCCTCGACGCCGGCATTCTCCGCGATCTGCCGTACCGGCGACTGGATGGCCTTGCCGACAATCTCGATGCCGACCTTCTGGTCGTTGTTGGCGGCGTTGAGGCCGGGCAAAACTTTGCTCGCAAAAAGCAGCGCAACGCCACCGCCTGGCACGATACCCTCCTCGACCGCAGCCTTGGTCGCGTGCATGGCGTCATCGACCCGATCCTTGCGCTCCTTCACCTCGACCTCAGTGCTGCCGCCGACGCGGATGATCGCTACGCCGCCCGCAAGCTTGGCTAGTCGCTCTTGCAGCTTCTCGCGGTCGTAATCCGAGGTCGTCTCCTCGATCTGAGCCTTGATCTGGTTGGTGCGCGCGACGATGTCTTCTTTCTTTCCTGCGCCGTCGATGATCGTCGTGTTCTCCTTATCGATCAGTACCCGCTTGGCGCGGCCGAGCATGTCGAGGGTCACGTTTTCGAGCTTGATGCCGAGGTCTTCCGAAATCACCTGACCACCGGTCAGGGCGGCGATGTCCTCGAGCATGGCCTTGCGCCGATCGCCAAAGCCCGGCGCCTTGACCGCGGCCACTTTGAGGCCGCCGCGCAGCTTGTTGACGACGAGGGTGGCGAGCGCCTCGCCTTCGATGTCCTCGGCGACGATCAGCAAAGGCCGGCCGCTCTGCACGACGGCTTCGAGGACCGGCAACAGCGACTGCAGACTGGAGAGCTTCTTCTCGTGCAACAGGACGTATGGATCTTCGAGCTCGGCGACCATCTTCTCCGCATTGGTGATGAAATACGGGCTTAGATATCCGCGGTCGAACTGCATTCCTTCGACGACATCGAGTTCGGTTTCGAGAGATTTCGCCTCCTCGACGGTGATTACGCCCTCGTTGCCGACCTTCTTCATGGCCTCGGCGAGCATCCGGCCGATCTCGGGGTCGCCATTCGCCGAAATCGTGCCGACCTGCGCGATCTCGTCGTTGGTCGAGACCTTCTTCGAGCGCTTTTGAATGTCCTTGACCACGGCGTCGACCGCCATGTCGACACCGCGCTTGAGATCCATCGGGTTCATCCCCGCCGCCACCGCCTTGACACCCTCGCGCACCATGGCGTGGGCGAGAATGGTCGCGGTCGTCGTGCCGTCGCCGGCGACCGAGCTGGTCTTGCTGGCCACCTCGCGCACCATTTGCGCGCCCATGTTCTCGAACCTGTCGCTGAGCTCGATTTCCTTCGCGACCGTGACACCGTCCTTGGTGATCCGCGGCGCGCCGTAGTTCTTGTCGAGCACCACGTTGCGGCCCTTGGGTCCTAAGGTCACTCTGACCGCATTGGTGAGTATGTCGATGCCGTGGAGCATCCGCTCGCGTGCGTCGGTGCCGACGCGAATATTTTTAGCAGCCATGTTTGCTCTCCAATTGTTAAGCAGCTTTCTTATTCGCGGCGGCGTGGTCAACCACGCCCATGATGTCGGACTCCTTCATGATCATGAGGTCCTCACCATCGAGCTTGACCTCAGTGCCCGACCACTTGCCGAATAGCACGCGGTCGCCCGTCTTGACGTCCAGCGGGTGCACCTTACCGTCCGCGTCGCGCGCGCCGGGGCCGACGGCGACGACTTCGCCTTCCATGGGCTTTTCCTGCGCCGTGTCAGGGATGAAGATGCCGCCAGCGGTTTTCGCCTCCGGCTCGACGCGACGAACTAGAACGCGGTCCTGCAACGGGCGCAGTTTCATTGATGGTCTCCTCGGACCAGAATTTATGGGGACGTTGGCACTGTCGGATGGAGAGTGCCAACGCGCAATCACCACGTGGGGCGGATAGTTCTCGAATACAACCAAAATCAATCGTCGGATTAACTAAATTTCGCAGAGCTGCTAGATTACCCTTAGAGAGCTCATTAAAATAATCTCTCAAATATAATTCTTGCGATGATTTCTGAAATCTCGTCCGACTGGGGGCATAACAGACGAGCTAATCGTAGGGATTGGCAACGTCAATCGAGGATCGAAGCCCAAACACGGCCAATAGTAGGGACAAGGGGCTCCGCCTCCCGAAGTGCCGAATTCGACAGCGTGTCGTGAGCCGGAGCGCTAGCGCACCGATATCACAGCAATGCCGATTGCTGGCTCGGTCCTATTATGTCGCGCGCCGGATGGCGGCGTGGCTGGGGACCCAAGGCTGTGTGGTCAACCGCAAACGGGTCCGGCGCTTGACGCGGCTGATGGCCATTTGATCTGCCCCCACGACCACCAAGAATACGACAATCCGCGGTTGTCGCTACGGCGGCTGCCAAGGTCGGCCGTCAAGGGAGCTGGTCGCTCATAGGGAGCCTCGCTTCAGGAAAACATCGCCGTCGAAAGCCAGATTGGCGGAGCCATGTCAGCTCCTGTCGCTGATCAGCCAGCAGTTTCCGGGTCGAGCGCCGGAAGCGAATTACGTGACTGAGGGTTGTCCGCTTTCGCAAGGGTAGGCTCTGTCCCTCGCTGGCTCCGCCCTCAGCCACGCCACCCTCAAAAACACTCGCTGCACCGTCCAGCAGCTGCTTTTTCCAATTGTACGTCCTGCGAACCTCATCGCCGAGTCAGTGGCCTCTATTAGATCGACGCTCTGGTGACAGCTCCAAGAAGCAAGGGATGCCGCAGATCCCGATAATCACAATTTGGGTACATCCGCCTTCACACGGCTTGAGGCCACATTGGAGAGGCGGGAGCCGATCACGACCAACTAGGATTGCTGTTCGTCAAATCTTTGTCCGAGGCGGCCGTCGCGTCAGGGCGGTCCGGCGCCAGCCCGCTCGTCAGTGGATCCGCGGGACGAGGCACTGGTCTTGGCTCCATAATGATTATTCAGTACCGTCTCCCGAGGCCGGGCGATGCAGTCTGATTGGCGGGATGCTGACAGCGTCGTGATGCCCGAACATCGACTGGAGGCCCTCGAAGAGCAGCGCGCCGCCGGCGATCCCGGCCGCGGTCATCGCTGCGGACCGCAGGAAGCCGCCGCCACCCGTCAATCCGTGCCAGGAGCGGGAGGTGCCGCGGAGCCGGGTTGGGGGGAATAGCCCGGCTGTGGCGTCGGGGCGAGCGGAGACGATCCGGTCCCGGGGCCACCCGGCGGCACGTTCCTAGTGTGAACGTCGTCCGAAAGTACACCGTGGCCAAACACTGCGCCAAGGAAGCTCGGAGGGCCAGGGGAGCTCGGAGAGGCAGACGAAGCAGGCTTTGCGCCGGTCAGCTGCATCTGCAAATCAGCGATCCTACCCTGCGCATTGTGCAGGCTCAGATCCCCGAGCTCGATGCTTGTTGGTCGATGCCATCGCTTTTCTGGCGATGGCGGCGGGATCGTCCAGGGGGCTCGGCGGAATTTGCTTTATAGCATCCCCACGCCCGGCGCGAGCCATGGATGATGCGGCTGCTCAGGTGATGTCATAAACAGGCTATCTTGATCGGAACTTGCGGCAGCCAACCCGTTGCCCCCGCTCGCGCGAAGATCATATTCGATCTCCGGCTGATGAGCGTCGGCCCATTTCTTGACGCCCTAGCGCAGCTGTCTTCCGGGGAATATCATTCCTTCGTGACCTAGTAAAAGTCGGACCAACTCTTGAAGCCGGTCGCGCAGCTATCCCTCAGGGAAACGTATACGAGTTGTCTTTCTAGCTCGCGGTCTCGATTTCCCGAGCCTCCCGCTCGATTTTATGAGCCTGCCGCTGAAGATCCCATCCCAGGTCGTTCAGCTCATCGAAAAACTTTGGAGAACCTGCACGCGCCAGCCGGAAGGCTCGTTCGGAATCCAGGCGCAACTGCCGCGCATCTCTCATGCCAGCTCTCCGTTCCATCAGGCCGGAAGCGCGTGCACCATCATCTCACTCGGACGACGACCGCTCCGGCATTCATCCCTCCTGAACCTACTGGCGGTGGCGGATTACGAATAGGTTCGGAATCTACCTATGCCAGGAAGCATCGTCCGGATCCGGACGGGAGCCGTGTCCGGTAATACCATCATCGCAGGGACGAAGAGCTTCATGGTAGGATCAATACGTATGACAGGACAGGGTCCGCGAAAGGCTGGAACGGCTGTGCGGCGGCCGCGTCGGCTCTCGCCGTCGAGGCGTGGTTCAGTGCTTGCGCATGACAACTTTCCGGTCGTCGGGCTCGGCGCCTCGGCCGGTGGCCTTGATGCTGCCCGGAGGCTGCTCACCGGCCTCCCTCCCAGCACCGGCATGGCGTTTATTTTGATCCAGCATCTCGATCCGACCCATGCGAGCATGATGGTCGATCTACTGGCTGGCCATACGCCGATGACGGTACAGCAGGCAACCAACGGAATGCCGCTCGAGCGGGACCACGTCTATCTCATTCCGCCGGGGACTTATCTCTCTATCCGCAGCGGCGCCTTACGCCTCTCTAAACCACAAGAGCGTCGCGGTGCGCGCCTGCCCTTCGATTTCTTCCTGCGGTCATTGGCGGAAGAGTTCGGTGAACGCGCGATCTGCGTGGTCCTCTCCGGAACCGGCGGCGACGGCAGCCTGGGGCTGAAGGCCGTCAAAGAGCAAGGCGGGCTCGTCATCGTGCAGGATCCGGGCGAGGCCGAGTACGATGGCATGCCGCGGAGCGCGATTTTGACGGGGGCCGTGGACCTCGTCCTGCCGGTAGCGAAGATTCCCAAAATCCTCGCGAAATACGGCCGGCAACTGGTTCACGACGGGGAGCGGACGAGCCCGGTGCTGGACGATCATTCCTCGGATTGGCTTGCTGAGATCGTCGATCTTCTGCGCACTAAGACTTCGCACGATTTCTCGCTCTACAAGCCGGGCACGCTGTTGCGCCGGATTGAGCGGCGCACGGCGCTGGCCGGTGTCGAGGACAGTGGTCGCTATCTCGACGTGCTGCGGCAGGATTCCGGTGAGCTCGAGCTTCTTGCCAAGGACCTACTAATCAACGTCACCAGCTTCTTCCGCGACGGGAGCGCCTTTGAATTGCTGGCGAAGGAGGTGATTCCCGATCTCGTCCACCGGCAGCCGCCAGACCGCCCGCTGCGTATCTGGATTGCCGGCTGCAGCACCGGCGAGGAGACCTATTCCCTCGCTATGCTCTTTCTTGAGGAGATCGCGGCGGCGAAGCGGAATATCAAGCTGCAGTTCTTTGCCTCTGACGTCGACGAGGACGCGGTCGCGGTCGCCCGAGAGGGACGTTATCCGGAGTCGATCGCAGCGCATGTATCGCCGGTGCGGCTCGCTCGCTTCTTTACGCAGGAGGACCACAGCTATCGCGTGGCGCCTGAGTTGCGAGGAACGGTGGTCTTCACGGCGCAGGACGTGTTGGCCGATCCGCCGTTCGCACGCCTCGACCTGATCTCGTGCCGTAACCTGCTGATATATCTGCGTCCCGAGGCGCAGGAGAAGGTGCTTCTGCTATTCCATTTCGCGCTCCGCGAAGGCGGCGTTCTCATGCTCGGCGCGTCCGAGACGGTGGGCAACCTTGCCGACCGGTTCAAGCCGATTTCCAAGAAGCAGCGGATCTATCGGCAGATTGGCCGCAGTCGGCCGGGGGAAGTCGATTTTCCGATCGGTCCGGGAGGGGCCGCACGTACGCTTTGGCCAGATCGGACGGGACCGGCCGCGGCACAGGGCATCAGCGTTCGCGACCTTACACACCGGCTGTTGCTCGAGACCTATGCGCCTGCTTCGGTCCTGATCAACCGCAAGCACGAATGCCTCTATTACTCGGGGCCGACCGACCGCTATTTGCGGGTGGCCGCGGGCGAGCCCAGCCGCGAGTTGCTCGCCATGGCCCGCGAGGGCCTACGCAACAAGCTCAGGGCAGCGATACAGCAGGCAACCCGGGAACATGCACTGGCGATTGCTACGGGCGCGCAAGTGAGTGACGGCGGGACAGCTGCAGCGGTTCGCATCGAAGTCCATCCAGTGCGGGGTGATGGCAACGAGCTGTTTTTGGTCAGCTTCTTCGACGAACCCGAGCGCGAGCCGAGGGCGAGCCGCTCGGTCCAGCGACTGGATGACCTCTCGCGGACCGAAGAGCTGGAGCAGGAGCTCGACGCCACCCGCAAAGAGCTGCAAAGCGCTATCGACGAACTCGAGATCGCCAACGAGGAGCAGAAGGCAGTCAATCAAGAAGCGATGTCGGCGAATGAGGAGTTCCAGTCGACCAACGAGGAGCTGATGACCTCGCGGGAGGAGCTGCAGTCGCTGAACGAAGAGCTCACGGCCCTCAACAGTCAGCTTCAGGAAACGCTCGAACGCCAGCGCAACACGTCGAACGACCTGCAAAATATCCTGGACAGCTCGGGCGTGGCGACCTTGTTCCTGGACAGCGATCTCAACATCCGCTTTTTCACGCCGGCAGCCAAGCCGCTGTTCCGCGTTATCACCAGCGACATCGGCCGGCCGCTTGCCGACCTGGCCCGCCGCATCAACGACACTCGCCTGCTCGCGGATGCCGGGACGGTTCTTGCTGGCCGAGCGCCACCAAACCGCGAGGTCAAGGCCGACAACGGAGCGTGGTACATCCGTCGCATTCTACCCTACCGCACCCAGGACGCTCGGGTTGGGGGCGTGGTGATCACCTTCGCCGACATCTCCGAGATAAAGGCGGCGGAAACGGCAATCGAGGCAGCGCGGTCCTATTCCGACAGCATCATAAACACCATTCGCCAGCCGCTCGTGGTGCTTGATGAGGAATTCTATGTCATCTCCGCCAGCCGATCCTTCTACAGCACCTTTTCAGTCGAGCCCGAGCAGACCGTGGGCCGACAACTCGCCGCGGTCAATGAAGGCCGCCTCGATATCGCGGCGCTGCACGGCTTGCTCGACCGCCTCCGGAACGGCGAGGGAGTCATCGAGGATCACGAAATCAACATCGACTTGCCGCCGCGTGGAATACGATCCTTGCTTGTGGGAGCGCTGGAGATTCGCGGCGAGCCCCTGGCCACGAGGAAGATCCTGCTGACAATGGAAGACATCACCGAGCGCAAGCATGCGGCGGTGGCGCTCGAGGCCGCCAAGCGGCAGGCCGAGCAGGCCAATCTCGGCAAGTCACGCTTCCTTGCGGCGGCTAGCCACGACCTGCGCCAGCCGTTGCAGACGATCAGCCTCCTGCATGAATTGTTGGCCAAACAGGTCCTGGACGAAACCACGTTGGGCTTGGTCGGCAAACTCGACGAGACCGTCAGCACCATGTCGAGCATGCTGGACACGCTCCTCGACATCAATCAACTCGAGGCTGGCATTGTCCGTCGAGAGATGGTCGATTTCCCGATAAACGCCGTGCTCGAGCACCTGCGGACACAATTCACCTTCCACGCGGCGGCGAACCACCTCGGCTGGCGCGTCGTCCCGAGCAGCCGCAGCGTGCGCAGCGATCCACGCCTGCTCGAGCAGATGATCCGCAACCTGCTCTCGAATGCCGTGAAGTACACCAATAAGGGCAAGATCCTGCTCGGCTGTCGGCGGCGCGGCGACAAGGTGCGGATCGAGGTCTGGGATACCGGGATCGGCGTTCCCGAAGAGCAGCTTCAGGCGATTTTCGAGGAGTTCCATCAGCTCGACAATCCGGCGCGCGAGCGCAGCAAGGGCCTCGGCCTCGGTCTCGCGATTGTGGAGCGCCTGGCAGACCTGCTGGGCCACACTGTCGATGTCCGGTCCCGTCCGGGGAAAGGCTCGGTCTTTGCGGTCGAAGTGCCCATCGGACGAGGCGCGCCGCCGTGGCGGCCCCGCCTCGATGGAAGCGAGGTAAAGGAAAGCGCAAACCGGAGCGGAGCAATCCTGGTCGTCGAGGACGACCCTTCCGTGCGCGACATGCTCGCGCTGCTGCTCGAAGGCGAGGGTTACCGCGCGACAACCGCCGAAGATGGGCGAAAGGCGGTGGAGTTGGCGGCGCGAGGGGTGATACACCCGGACCTCATCGTCGCCGATTACAATTTGCCGAAAGGTCTCAACGGTCTTCAGGCCGTCGCTGGCCTGTGGGGAACGCTCGGTCACGAGATCCCGGCTGTCATCCTCACCGGCGACATCTCGACCGACGTGTTGCGCGAGATCGCCCAGGGGGGCCACCCACACCTGAACAAGCCGGTGAAGGCGAGGGAGCTGATAGACCTGATCCAGCGCTGCCTCGCCGACAAACGGCCCAAGGCGCGTTTGAGCAGCCGGCCTCCGGCCGAGGTAGCCGGCAATGGCCCGCCTTCGACCATGTTCGTGGTCGACGATGACAGCGCCATGCGCGAGGCGATGCGCGAACTGCTCCAGGAAGATGGCCGAACAGTCGAGATCTATGCCAGTTCCGAGGCGTTCCTTGTGGCCTATCGTCCTGGCCGCGAAGGCTGCCTCCTGGTCGATGCCCAGATGCCCGGCATGAGTGGGCTCGCGTTACTGCAGCGGCTTCACAGCGAGGGAAATCGGTTGCCGGCTATCATGATCACCGGTCAAGGCGACGTGCCGATGGCGGTCGAAGCCATGAAGGCCGGGGCTGCGGATTTTATCGAAAAGCCGATCCGCCGCGACGAGCTGTTCGCCAGCATCGAGCGCGCCCTGCAGCACACCCGGGATTCGGCAAAGGCGTCTGTGTCGCGGGAGGATGCAGCGACTCGCCTCGCCGGTCTGACTTCGCGCCAGCGCGAGATCATGGAGCTGGTGCTCGCCGGCCATCCCAGCAAGAACATTGCCGCCGACCTCGGCATCAGTCAGCGCACAGTCGAGAACCATCGCGCCGCAGTCATGAAGAAGACCGGCTCGCACTCGCTTTCGGCGCTGATCCGCTTGGCGCTCGCCGCCGACCCGGGCACCGCGTCACAATCTCTTCGCTAATCAACGGCATGTCGCGTCTGGTCGAAACGCTCTCGCCTGGTTTTCGCCGTACGCCTATCGCGCTCAGGTGACAGGATTTTTCGCCATGCCTCACCGAGCGCGGAAATGAAACTTATCTAAATACTCCGCCGACGATTAAGGCCAAGAAAATTACCGCGGCGGCAACGAGCAATCCGGCAGCAATCTTTTTCTTGAGAGCAACAAAGCTACCGATCGCCGGCCTGCGAGGCTGACAGCGCGGATCGAAATTTGGAGGAGCGCAATTTCTACGTTTCCATTCGGCGAGCACCGCAGGCCGGGCTATTCGGTCGGTTGGATCTGCGGCGGTGCGCGGCGGGCAGCTCGTTCGTTGGCGATGATCTGCTGCAGGCACTCGATGCCGTCCCTGGTGAAGGCGGTCACGCCGTCCTCGCCGATGCCGTAGACGCGAAGGCAACCGTCTTCCGGGAACATGTCGATCGACAGCTCGTACAGCCAGTCTTCGTCCTCGCCGAGCATGTTGGCGACGTAGCCGATGGTGAAGACGGCTGCGATGGCCGCCACGATCACGCCGCCTGACTTCGCGGCGTTGAACGCGGCCGCCAATTCCACGGCAGGAGTTCGTCGATCCGGTGGGCCGGATGCTCGGCGATCCGGGCCAGGACGTCGGCCAGCCAGGCTTGCGGATCGACATCGTTCAATTTGGCAGTGCCAATCAGACTGTACATCACTGCGGCGCGCTGGCCGCCGCGGTCGGAACCGGCGAATAACCATGACTTTCTGCCGAGGGCAATTCCGCGTATCGCTCGCTCGGCGGCGTTGTTTGAAAGGCAGATCCGTCCGTCATCGAGGAACCGCGTGAACGCCGACCAACGTTTGAGAATGTAGTCCATTGCCTTGGCGAGATCGTTGCCGCGCGACAGCTTTGCCCGCTGCTGGCGCAGCCAGCTTTCCAGATCGGCGACCCGAGGGGCGCTCAATTCCTGCCGGACAGCCCGACGCCGCTCAGCGCTCTGGCCGTTGATCGAGCGTTCGATCTCGAACAGCGCATCAATGCGCCGGACCGCCTCCAGCGCCAGCGGCGAGATCACCGCCAGTGTTTTGCCTTGCGCCCTGCGGCGGGCGGTGGCAGCGAGATCGGCCATCTGGAAGAAGGGTCGCCGGGCATGGACCCAGCACGCCGCCTCGACGATCTGGCCCGGCTTGCGGTCGGCCTCGTACAGCCTGTTGTATCCGCCAAAGGCGTCGGCCTGGAAGATCCCGGCATAGTCGGCCAGATGCGCCTGAGCATGCTCGCCGGCCCGATCGCGCGAGTAGTAGAACATCGCCGCCGGCGGATCCTGCCCGCCGAACGGACGATCGTCGCGCACATAAACCCAACATCGCCCGGTATCGGTCTTGCCCTTGGCCAGGACCGGCACAGTCGTGTCGTCGCTGTGCAATCGCTCGGCCGCGAAAACGTGTCGCTCAACCCGCCTGAGGAGCGGCGCCAGCGCTGCGCAGCAGCCACCCACCTGATCGGCCAGGGTCGACAGGGTGAGGGTTACGCCCTCCCTGGCGTAGCGTTCGGACTGGCGGTTGAGCGGCTGATGCTGCCCGTACTTCTCGAACAGGATCATCGCCAGCAGGCTGGGGCCGGCCCAACCCCTGGCAATCACATGGAACGGCGCCGGAGCCTGGCTGATCTTCTCGCAGTCGCGGCAGGTGAACTTCTCGCGGACGTGCTGGATCACCTTCCACTGCCGCGGGATCACCTCCAGCGTCTCGGTGATGTCCTCGCCCAACTTGCGCAGCCGCGGGCTGCCACAGCAAAGGCAAACGGTCGGGACCGGCTCGACCACCCGCTCACGCGGCAAATGCTCGGGGAAAGGCTGGCGCGCAGGACGCTTGCGGGTGAAGGCCACCACATTGGTGGTTTGGGCCACCGCCCGCTCGGCGGCGATCTCGTCCTCGGTGGCCGAACTCTCGAGCTCCTCGAGCGCCAGCTCCATCTGATCGAGCAGCCGCACCGTGCGTTCCGAGCGCTGGCCATAGAGCTGGCGCGTCAGCTTCGCGATCTGCAATTGCTGATGGGCGATCACGGCTTGATCGTCGGAGGCCTTGGCCTTGGCCACCGCCAGTTCCGCCTCGACCCGGGCCGCCCTGGCCGCTTCCTCGATGCGCTTTGCGCGCTCCTCGACCAGCGCCGCCTGCAGCGCGGCGATGTCGTTGCGGAGGTCCTCGGGCGTCGTCGTCACGGGCCCGATTATCCCACATCGCCGCCACCGAGCGTTACTCAACCACAGGGTGAGTCAATCGGTCGCAGCCCCTGATCAGGTCAAGGGGTAGGCTGTCAGCCGGCCGCCTCCGGGCGCCAAGTGCGCACTGGGTTCCGCCAATCGATCCCGTCGAGCATGTAGGCCAATTGCGCCGCACTGATCGCGGCGATGCCGTCGGCCGGCGACGGCCACAGGAACCGGCCACGCTCCAGCCGCTTGGCGTAGAGCGACATGCCAATGCCGTCATGCCACAGAATTTTTAATAAATGACCTCTTCTGCCGCGGAAGACGTACAAATCGCCGGCATGCGGATCGCGCTTCAATACTTCTTGGACTTGCAGCGCCAGGCTGTTCATCCCACGCCGCATGTCGGTGTGGCCGACTGCCAGCCAGACGCGCACCCCCGAAGGGACCGGGATCATCGCCCCGACAGCGCTTTGACCACAGCCGCCGCCAACCCGGCCGGGATCGAAGCCGGGATGCGGATGCGGGCCTTCCCCGCAAACTCGATCTCGATCGCCGGTGCCGCAGGACACCCGGCGTCATCTCCGGCCGGCGCGATCAGAACCTGAGCGAAACCATGGCCGACCCTAAGCGCTCGCCGCCAGCGATAAATCTGGCCAGGGCCAATCTCTGCCCGACGAGCGATGTCCGTGACTACCGCGCCCGGCGCCAGGCTCTCCGCAACAATCGCTCGTTTTTGCCCAGCGCTCCAACGCCGCCGCCGTTCTGGGCCTGTTATGACCTCAACCCTCGCCATCGCACCGTCCCTAACACCAGTGCAAACACCATCTCTTGCACCAGTGCTTACCAGCCAAACCCGCTTCAGTTAGGCAAGGCGGCCATCACCGCAGGGTTACATTTCTACTACGGGCGTCGACGATGGAAAGGAACTTTGTAACACCTGCGCCTGCTCCCAGCAGCCGCAATCGACGTTCGGCCGGTTCCGCAACCCGGGCGCCGGTTTGAATTAGCCCAGCATGTGCCTCGGAGCGGCCCGCTGGAGCCGACTTCAACGATCCTTCCAGAACCGCTACTTCATGCGACCGAGGACAGCATCACCCTGGCGTGGCTCGCGCTGCTTCTCTGGTCGCGCGATAGCGCCGGCAACATACGCCACCGCCGCGATCGGGTGGGTTCCCTCTGTCCTGAGCGGATGGAGGATATCACGCCCCGTCGGCTAGCCCTTCGGCCAGCAGCCGACGCTGAACGAAGCAAGAGCACAACGGCCCATTCACGGCTCCCCGTACTCCCCGTACCGGATCCGCCGCTCCGGCGCCCCGGGGCAATAGAGCGCTTGAAACACACCACGAAAATTGTAGAATAATGTTACTGACTTGCATCGGGAGTGGTGACGCTGCGTCGCGCGGTGCGGCGAAGACAGGTTCTGTCGTTCTTCGCTAAGCTGCCGCCTGTCTGGTCGGGATGGAGGCGTGTGCGACGGCAGACTACTGGGCGCGCGAGATCGCCAATCAGCCGCCCATTGATGCGCTTTGTCGCGATCAAGACCGAGGTATGCAGCAAGCTCCGGCCGGTTCACACGGTATATGAGATGCTGATCAAGCAGTGCACCATGTCGATCACACGTTGCGCGGGCTGACTGCCACCAACCAGACCCGCTCCAGCACCGTCCAGATCACGACCCGGACCCATCCTTCGTCTTGCCGTGCGGCAAGACGGCGGATCTCCGCGTCGGTCTCCCGATACACTCCCGGGCAATGCGCCTACTCTCGCGCTCCATGGCAGCCTATCAGGAACAGGTCGGGCAGTCCGGGTCCTTGTTGATGCGGATCGAATGGAAGCGGGCGCGCAGCGCGTCATAAAGGAGAAGCGTGCCGTCGAGGCTCTCGCCGAGCTGCAGTAGCTCCTTCAGCACCTCGACGGCCTGCAATGTGCCGAGCACGCCGGCGACTGCGCCGAGGATGCCGGCGGTCTCGCAGCGCGGCACCAGGTCGGGCGGCGGCGGGTCGCGGAACAGGCAGCGGTAGCAGGGGTGGCCAGGGCCGAGGTAAGGCTTGAAGGTCGAGAGCTGGCCCTCGAACGGGGACAGCGCCGCCGCCACCAGCGGTTTTTGAAGCCGGCAGCAAAGATCGGTCAGCAGATAGCGCGTCTCGAAATTGTCGCTGCCGTCGGCAACGAGATCGTAGTCGCGGATCAGTGCCTCGGCATTGTCCGGCCCGAGCCGCAACGGGTGGGTCTCGACCCGCACGCCGGGGTTGACCGCGGCGAGCATGTGCCGGGCGCTGTCGACTTTGAGCACGCCGACACGGTCCGTCGCGTGCACGATCTGGCGTTGCAGATTGGTCAGATCGACCCGGTCGGCATCGGTGATGCCGAGCGTTCCGACCCCGGCTGCGGTGAGATAGAGGAGCAGCGGCGAGCCGAGGCCGCCGGCGCCGATGACGAGGACGCGCGAGGACAGCAATCTGACCTGTCCCTCCTCACCGACCTCATCGAGGATCAGGTGCCGGGCATAGCGCTGAAACTGCTCCTCGGTAAGCTCCATCGGGTGCCTCAGATATCGTCGAAGAGAACCGTCGACAGGTAACGCTCGGCAAAATCGGGCAACACCACGACGATCGTCTTACCCGCCATCTCAGGCCGCGCGCCGACTTCGAGAGCGGCGGCGAGCGCCGCCCCGGACGAGATCCCGACCGCGAGACCTTCGAGCCGGGCGGCCTCCCGGGCACAATTGACGGCGGTGTCGTTGCCGATCCTGACGATCTCGTCGATCAGGCTCGTGTCGAGAATGTCTGGAATAAAGCCGGCGCCGATCCCCTGGATTCTATGGGAGCCCGGGGGTCCGCCCGACAGCACCGCGCTATCCTCGGGCTCGACGGCGATCATCTTTAGACCGGGCTTGCGCGGCTTGAGAACGGAGCCGACGCCGGTAAGGGTGCCACCCGTGCCGACCCCGCTGACCACCACGTCGACCGCGCCATCGGTGTCGCGCCAGATTTCCTCGGCCGTCGTACGGCGATGGATCTCCGGGTTCGCAGGGTTCTGAAACTGCTGCGGAATGAACGCGTCCGGCAGTGATCCGACGATTTCCTCGGCCTTGGCGATGGCGCCGCGCATGCCTTGCGCGGCCGGGGTCAGCTCGAGCTCGGCGCCGAGCAATTTCAGCATTTTGCGGCGTTCGACCGACATGCTCTCTGGCATCGTCAGAACCAGCCGATAGCCTTTCGCGGCGCACACGAAGGCGAGCGCGATCCCGGTGTTGCCGGAGGTCGGCTCGACCAGCACGGTGCCGGGCTTGATGCGGCCGGCTGCCTCGGCGGCGGCGATCATCGAAACCCCGATGCGGTCCTTGACCGAGTTGAACGGATTGAAGAACTCGCACTTCGCCAGAATGTCGGCTTTGGCCCTGGAGTTTTGAGCGAGGCGGTGGATGCGCACGAGCGGGGTCGCCCCGATCGTGTCGGCGATGCTGTCATAGACCCGGCCGCGAAATTCGGCGCTCTGCTCCCTCGTACTGGTCGCGGTATCCATCAGCCATTGCCCTTTGCTGGTTCGATGTCGGCAGATTGTGACGGTTTAGGCTCGCCTACTCAAATCTCGAAATCGGTGTATTCGGTGGTTCGGCCGGCGATCCCGGCCCGGTGCGCGCGACCGCAAAGATCATCGAGGGTCAGCGCGTCGAGCCGCTTCATCATCTCCTCCTGGAGTTCGAGCCACAACGGGCGCACGATCTGATGGCCGAGCGCGTTGCCCGCCGGGTCGGCGGTCGGGTCATCGGCTGTTTCCAGCCCCCGCAATGTGCGCACGATGTCTCCCAGGCTGACGCGCCGCCGCTCGCGGGCGAGCCTGTATCCGCCGCTCGGGCCCCGGATCCCGAGAAGTATCTTGTGCCGGACCAGCTCCTGCAGCACCGGTTCCAGATAGCGGCGCGGAATCCCCTGGCGCTCGGTAATCTCAGATGAACGCACCGGTGCGTGACCGCCATTGTAGGCAATGTCGAGCACCGCCTCGATGGCAAAAAGCAGTTTCTTGGTTAACCGAATCATGTTTGCCCGAACCGCCACCCCGTTGTTCCGGGTCTTGTTGGAGGATTGTCACCCCGGAAGCGGATCGAAACAAGCGGCCTCGACGCCGGTCGAGCCGAAGCCGTTCTCTTGCCACCTGATTTGAGCGGCCTCAGCCCCATGCCCGACCGCGGGGGTTACCGATTGGCCGAATTCGTGCAGGGTAGCAACAACAGAGAGTATTTCGGAGGCCACAGTTAAAGCAAAGACACCGAATGTGAGCCAGATTTGGCGTACCTCTCACCAATCTCGCCAGCGCTGTAAGCGGCTAGAACGCGGCACGCCTCTGTACTGTTTCCGTTGAAGGGTATTAGCCCGTCCTCCGCCGCGCGGAAACCTTACTTCCTCCCCGGTTTCAAGGAGAAGTTCTATGCTCTCCTTCATTTAAGGCCTGGATGGGGTCATTCCGATGGTCTTTAAATTTATCGCCGACCCGAAGATCATAGGTCGCATTGCAAATCCTCCTATCATCGAATTGCTGCATATCGGGATTTATTATGAGAACCGCCGAGCCATCAAGCTTAAAGTCGTCCTGCGTAATTACGACCGATAGATGCGGCGGCGATGTCGAGAACGGGACTACCCCCACTACACCGGTAATGGGTAGGGCTTAAACTGTCTGGCTAAAGCTAATCCCTGCCTGTGATAGCTCGACCCGATTCCCGCACCGTAAAGATGGTCCGGCGGAGCAGCCATGTTGTCGTAGCGGAGCCATCCCACGATTTGCCGATGCTCAAGCATGAACGGCACCCCATGAGAGCGAACCTCAAGCACGGCCTTGCTCCCCCCGGCGCTCCGGTCCCAGCCAAAGCCAGGATCAAAGAAGCCTGCATAATGCACGCGATATTCGCCCGACCGCATGTAGTAGGGAACCATCTCGGCGGCGGTATCCGGAGGCACGCGGACCTCTTCATGCGTCGCCAAAATATAGAAATCGCCGGGGTCAAGCATCAGAGTAAAGTCCTTTCGCCGAAAGATAGGCTCCCAATAATCTTCTGCATCGTAATACGCCACTTTTTCGAGATCAATTCTGTCCGTATGTTTTTTCGCGCGATACCCGATGATCTTGGTATCTGGGGTACCCCGGAGGTCTATCGACACTGGCACTAAATTATTGTCGAGACGTTCATTGGGATTGTGCGGGACTACCAAATGGTCGCCGAAATAACGGACCCGTAAGATGGATGGGGACAAGGTTACGTTGGAGCTCCTTTGGAAACGAATTTGATTCAATGACGTTCCGGGCCTCACGACTATACTGAAAGTCTTTGGCGCCACTTCCACATACAGTGGGCCCTTGTATCCTCGTATCGTTTGATCGAAAGTGGTTCCATAATCAGTGACCAAGCGCGTGAGAATATCGAGTCGCCCCGTGGTGCTTTTCGGATTTGCGAATCCTTGTATCTGGCCCGGAAGAGCTAAAAATTCCTGCAGCGGGATAACATAGACTTGCCCAAATTCAAGAACCTGCGAATTGGACAAATCGATTTTGTATGCATCCATATGGTGAAGCCGGTCGAGAACTCGCGCCTCATTTCCAGGTAAAAAACTGGCGCGGACGCGGTAAGCTACGCTACCCAAGCGTAAATCAAGACTTGCTGGCTGCACCTGCCCCTGCTCAAACGCGCTCGCTGCCAAAATCACGCCATCCTGTAGGAACGCGCGAATGAACTGCTCCGGTAGTATCCCGCTGAGGCCGGTAGGGACTACCCTAATTCCATTCTTATCCGAGTGGGTCAATGGGCCTCCGAACAGGTCCGAATGTGCACCCAATTCCACAACCCCCCTTTAGGGCAAGCCTTGCGCGAATCACGCACGCGGACCTGCTCCTCTTCATCTCATATCCGCCACGCGAGAAAAGAAACGTGCTTTTTTTATCCTACGGCTTGTCCTCATCGTATCCCCGAATTATCCACAAGAGACGCAGCTTAAATTTGGTCGTTTCGTCGCAGCTTTGAATTTATCTGGGGATAATCCTGTTTCTGGGCGTGACCTTACGGGGCAGGTCCCTTCGTAATCGGAATTGATCACTCCGACACTGTTGCCCAGCAGCAGGCCGGCCGCCGATGCAAAAAGCAATGCCGGCAGAGCCTAGCACGGCCGGCGTCTGGGGTTTCAGTACGAAGGGCGAGACGAAAATCGAGATCGAACCCTGCCGCCAGGTTCGAACCCCGGCTCGGGAACCCCCAGCCGGGAAGGCGCGGGTCGAGGATCTTCAGCTCGATCTTCACGGGACTTGCAGGTGGCGCGCAATTCGCTCGCCGAGCCGGACCGCGACCTCGCGCTTGGTCATGACCGGCCAGTCTTCTACACCATCCCGGTCCACCAAGTGGATCGTGTTGCGGTCGCCGCCGAAGGTGCCGGTTCCGGGCGAGACGTCATTGGCGAGAATCCAGTCGCAGCGCTTGCGTTTCAGCTTGAGGCGGGCGTTCTCGACGACCTCGTCGGTCTCCGCTGCAAAACCGATGACGAGAGGAGGGCGATCGTTGCCGCGCTGCGCGATGCGGGACAGGATGTCCGGGTTCTCGGCAAGACGGAGTAACGGCGGGCCGCCTCCGTCCTTTTTCAGCTTATGGAGGGTGGCGCCCTCGACCCGCCAATCGGCGACGGCCGCGGCCATCACCGCCACGTCGACCGGGAGCGCGGCCTCGCAGGCGGTGAGCATTTCCGCCGCGGTCTCGACCGGCACGAGCTTGACCCCGGCCGGCGAGGGCTCGTGCGTCGGCCCGGCAACGAGCACCGTCTCGGCGCCCAGCGCGGCCAAAGCTGCAGCGATGGCATGGCCCTGCTTACCCGAGGAATGGTTCGAGATGTAGCGGACCGGATCGATCGGCTCCCGGGTCGGCCCGCTCGTCACGAGCGCCCGTTTTCCGGCCAGCCTCTTATCCCCGATCAGCACATGCTCGATGGCGGCGATGATCTCCAGCGGCTCGGCCATGCGGCCAGACCCTACCTCGCCGCAGGCGAGCTCACCCGAACCCGGTCCGACGCGCACAACCCCGCGCGCATCCAGGGTCGCGAGGTTCGCCTGGGTCGCCGGATGCGCCCACATCATCAAATTCATCGTCGGGGCGATCAGCACCGGCTTGTCGGAGGCGAGCAGAGCCGTTGTCGCAAGATCGTCGGCGAGCCCCGCCGCCATGCGGGCGACCAGATCGGCGCTCGCCGGCGCGATGACCACGAGGTCAGCCTCGCGCGAGAGCCGGATATGGCCCATCTCGCTCTCGTCGGTTAGAGACCAGAGGTCGTCATAGACCTTGTCCTCGCTCAGCGAGGCAACCGACAGCGGCGTCACAAAATGCTTTGCCGCAGCAGTCATGATGCAGCGGACCGCGGCACCGCGCTCGCGCAGCCGGCGGATCAAGTCGAGGCTCTTATAGGCGGCAATCCCGCCGGAAATGATCAGCAGAATGCGCCGGTTCTGAAGCAAATCGGCCCTCCGAGTTTTTCAGCCGAGGTGAATATGCTACTGCCCGGCGGCAAGGGCGAGAGCTATCGCTATCGCCCGAGTAGGAGCGCGACGGCGATCCCGGCTAAAGCCAACGCTGTGATCCACACCGGCACTATTACGATTGCCAGATGCCGGGCACGATGTGCGGCCTGAATCGCCAAAGTTTCGGCGTGCATCACAATCCCTTCGCGCGACCAATCGGCAATCAGTGCATCGAGACTCCGCACCAGCCGCGGGACGCGCTCGACAAGATCGGCGATTGTCTCCAGTCCGAGCCGAACTCTTGCTTCGGGCCCGCGATTGTCGCGCATCCACTCTTCGATCAGCGGCCGCCCGAGAGCCCAGATGTTGATCTCGGGATCGAGACGACGCCCGACGCCCTCGATCACGACCATGGTTTTCTGTAGCAGCAAGAGCTGCGGCTGGGTTTCCATGTCGAACTGCTCGGTGATCTCAAAGAGCTGCGCGAGCAAGCGCGCCACCGAGATCTCTTGCAACGGTTTGCCGAGAATGGGTTCGCCGATCGACCTGCACGCTTGCGTGAAGGCGTCGATGGACCGGCCCGCCGGCACGTACCCGGCCGCGAAATGGACTTCCGCCACCCGGCGGTAATCTCCCGAGAGAAAGCCGATCAGCATATCCGCGAGGTAGAAGCGGGTGTCGCGATCGAGGCGCCCCATGATGCCGAAATCGACGACGGCGATCGCGCCGTCGGCGTCGACGAACATGTTTCCGGGATGGAGGTCGGCGTGAAAAAAGCCGTCGCGGAAGACCTGGTTGAAAAAGGCTGCGCCGGCTTTTTGCAGCACATCTTGGATACGATGCCCGGCAGCGAGGAGCGCCGCCTTATCGTCGATGCGGATCCCGGTGATCCGCTCGATCGTCAAGACGGTGCGGCCGGTGCGCAGCCAATCGAGCCGAGGCACACGAAAGTTCGGGTCCCCGGCGAAATTCTCGGCGAGCTCCGCGGCCGCGGCGGCCTCGAGTTCCAGGTCCATTTCGATCCTGACCACCTCGGCGAGCGTCTGCACCACCTCGACCGGCTTGAGCCGTCGCAGCGCAGGCTGCAGCAGCTCACCCAAATCGGCGAGCCAGAGAAACAGGTTGAGGTCGCGGGCAAACGCAGCGGCAATGCCTGGCCGGAGCACCTTGACCGCAACCTCGTGCCCATCGGTGGTCCGAGCGAAATGGACCTGGGCGATCGAAGCAGCTGCTATCGCCCCGTCGTCAAAGGATTTGAACAGATCGTCGACCGGGCGGGCGAACTCGGCCTCGATCAGGGCCCGCGCCTCCGTGCCCGGAAAAGGCGGGAGCTGGTCCTGAAGGCTGGTGAGATCGGCAGTGATCTCTTCGCCGAGGAGA
Source organism: uncultured Alphaproteobacteria bacterium (assembly GCA_963787425.1). GTDB lineage: Bacteria > Pseudomonadota > Alphaproteobacteria > ATCC43930 > CGMCC-115725 > AP-15. The sequence continues at coordinate 457,918 of CAWBCV010000007.1, read as the reverse complement.
TCGGCTCGGGTGGACAGAAGCTGGCCGAGCTTGATGAAGCTCGGTCCCAATTCTTCGAACGCGGCGGCGAGCCGCTGACCGGGTCGCGGCAAGACCCGGCTGCGGCGGCGTGCAAACAAGTGACCAAACCGCACAAATGGCACTGCGGCAGGGATGGCCGTCAACGGCGACAGCGCATCGTGCCGGGCGAGGGTAAGGCAGATTCGGACTAGCCGCACAAAATTGCGGAGGCTGCGCAGAAGCCCGAACCTGGGTCGGACGGGGTCAGAGGCGCCAGGCCGAATGGAGCGCAGCGACGCCCCCCGTCAGATTGCGGAATTTGACCTGGTCGAGACCGGCTTCGGCGATCATCCCGGCGAACTCGCTCTGCCGGGGGAAACGGCGGATGCTTTCGACCAGATAGGCGTAGGCGTCGCGATCACCGGTGACGATCTGGCCGAGCAACGGCACGATCTGGAAGCTGTAAAGGTCGTAGAGCGGCTGGAGGAGCGGGGTGATCTCGGGTGTGAATTCGAGGCAAAGAAAACGCCCGCCCGGCTTCAGCACGCGACGGGCCTCGGCGAGAGCCGCATCGATCCGAGTGACGTTACGTAATCCGAAGCCGATCGTGTAGAAATCGACGCTGCGGTCGGCCACCGGGATCCGTTCGGCGTCGGCGCACAACCATTCGATCCCGGTCAGAATTCCTTGGTCGAGAGCTCGGGCACGTCCGATTGCGAGCATCGCCTCGCTGACATCACAGACCACAACGCCGCCCTCCGCGGTCCCCGCAACGCGCGGCAACGCGCGCAACGCGATGTCTCCAGTTCCGCCGGCGACGTCGATCAGACGCTGGCCCGCGCGCGGCTTCAAGGCGGCCACCATCTCACTCTTCCACCAGCGGTGGATGCCGGCGCTCATCAAATCGTTCATGATGTCGTAGCGTAGGGCAACGCTGTTGAAGATCGCGCGGACCAGCGGCGCCTTCTCCCGCTCCGGCACCCGCCGGAAGCCGAAATCGGTGCGAGCGCTTGTGTCTTCGTCACTCATCGGGCAGGAACATACTTGCAGAGTGGCGCGCGCGCCACGAGACGTAAATCAAAGCTGGTCGTGACGTTCCGTTGCGATCGGTCGTGCAAGGAGCCGGGCTGGAGCGATGCCCGAACTTCCTGAGGTCGAGACAGTCCGGCGCGGTCTCGCACTGAAGATGAGCGGCCGCCGCATTCTACAGGCCGAGCTGCGCAGGCCGGATCTGCGGCGGCCGTTTCCCCCGGCCCTTGCCTCGCGGCTCGACGGCGCACGTATTGGCGCGCTCGGCCGGCGCGGAAAGTACATCCTGATCGAACTCAATTCGGACGGAGTTTTGCTGCTGCATCTGGGCATGTCCGGGCGGGTCACGGCGGGCACCGCCGCTCTGCCGGACGCACCGCACGACCATGTGGTGTTGCGGCTCGATGACGGCACCGTCATCCGCTTCAATGATGCCCGCCGCTTTGGGCTGCTCGACTATATCAAGCGCGGAGAGGAGAAACTGCACCCGCTCTTGGCAGCGCTCGGCCCGGAGCCGCTCGAAGCGGAATTCAATGTTACCTATCTGGCCGCGGCGCTGGCCGGCAAGATGACGCCGATCAAATCCGCGTTGCTCGATCAGCGGATCGTGGCCGGGCTCGGAAATATCTATGTCTGCGAGGCGCTCTTCCGCTCGGGCGTCTCGCCGCGACGCCTCGCGACCTCCCTCGGCCGCGGGCGCGCGGAGCGGTTGATAGCCGGGATCCGTTCGGTTCTGACCGAGGCGATCGAAGCCGGCGGATCCTCGCTGCGCGATTACGTCCAAGCCGACGGCGAGCTCGGGTATTTCCAGCACCGCTGGGCGGTCTATGGCCATGAAGGAGATCCCTGTCCCGGCTGTGATTGCGGCGGCGCCGTGCGCCGGATCATGCAGTCCGGGCGATCGACCTTTTTCTGCCCGAAACGACAGCGGTAGAGAGGCAAAGGATGAGTGAACAACCCGGCTACCAGAACATCCTCGTCGAGCGGCGCGGCGCGGTCGGCATCGTCACGCTCAACCGGCCGGCGGCGCTGAACGCGCTGAACGCGGCGCTGATCAGCGAGCTCGCTGCGGCGTTGGACAGTCTCGAAGATGACGCGGCGGTCGGCGTGATCGTGCTGACCGGGAACGAGAAAGCCTTCGCTGCTGGCGCCGACGTCAAGGAGATGGTGTCGAAGAGCTATCCCGAGATCTATTGCGAGGATTTCATCACCCGCGGTTGGGAGCGGGTCGGGCAGTGCCGCAAGCCGGTCATTGCGGCGGTCGCCGGGTTTGCGCTCGGCGGCGGGTGCGAGATCGCGATGATGTGCGACATCGTCATTGCCGCGGATACCGCGCGGTTCGGCCAGCCGGAGATCACCCTCGGCACGATCCCGGGGGCGGGCGGAACCCAGCGCCTCACCCGGTTTGTCGGCAAGGCGAAAGCGATGGATATGTGCCTTACCGGCCGCATGATGGATGCGGCCGAGGCGGAACGCGCCGGGCTCGTCAGCCGTGTCGTTCCCGCAGCCGAGCTGCTCGCCGAGGCAGTCAAAATCGCTGAGCGGATAGCCGGCATGTCTCGCCCGATCGCGATGATGGTAAAAGAAGCGGTCAATCGTGCCTATGAGACGACCCTCGCCGAGGGGGTGCGCTTCGAGCGGCGGCTGTTCCATTCGACCTTCGCCACCGAAGACCGGAAGGAAGGCATGGAGGCCTTCATCGAGAAGCGCAAGGCCGCCTTCCGCAACCGGTGACTTGCGCTAGCGCGGGCCGTCCTTGTTCGAATGCCGCAGCGGCAACGGCTGGACGAGCGGCTCGGGGGGGAAAGATCCGCGCACCCCGATCAAAAGTTTGCGCCACATCGCCCGCACCGGGCGCCATACCGTAGAGCGAACCATCTCCGCCGCGAGCGTCCGTCCGAGATCCTGGCGAAGAGTAGCCATGCCGTGCCGGCGGAAATCGGTCACCCAAACTTCGACAGTCCGCCTCGGCACGCCAAAAGCGGCGGCGGCCTCGGCGCTCGTCCAACCATCGACGAGGACGCGCTGGACGATCTGGCCTCGTTGAGCGCCCGTGATTGTTCGGCGACCTAATTCAGCGTTCTTCATGACCCGCGAACGCGCGGACGCGTCCGAGAATTCCCCGAAGATCAACCGGTAACGTCGACGACGATGCGCCCGCGGATCTCGCCCCCGAGGATCTTGGGCGCAAGCCCGGGCAGGGCGGTAAGCGGCACGGTCTCGGTCATCTTGTCGAGCCTGTCGAGCGGCAGGTCACGCGCCAGTCGCCGCCACGCTTCGATCCGCTCATCGCGCGGGCACATGACCGAGTCGATACCGAGCAGATTGACCCCGCGCAACAGGAAAGGGATCACCGTCGCTGGCAAGTCGCTGCCTCCGGCGAGGCCACAAGCGGCGACGCTGGAGCGGTATTTGAGCTGGGTCAGGATCGTTGGCAGGGTGGTCCCGCCGACGGCGTCGATGGCCCCGGCCCAGCGCTCGGCGTCGAGCGGCCGCGATGGTTTCGCGGCGAGTGATGCGCGATCGATCACGTCAGCCGCGCCGAGTTCGGTCAGGTATTCGCGCTGCTCTGGTCGGCCGGTGGACGCGACGACCCGGTGTCCAAGCCGCGAAAGGAGCGCCACCGCGACACTCCCGACCCCGCCGGCGGCGCCGGTAACCAGTACATCGCCCGCCTCGGGTTTCGAGCCCGTGCCGCTCCAAAGCAATGACCGCCAGCATTGCCGTGAACCCGGCGGTGCCGATCGCCATCGCCTGGCGGGCGCTGAGCCCTTCCGGGCGGCGCACCAGGTAGGACGCCCGGACGCGCGCCTTCTCGGCGTAGCCGCCCCATTGCGTCTCGCCGACCCGCCAGCCGGTCAGAATTACCGGATCGCCCGGCTCGAACTCCGCCGAATCGGAGCGCTCGACAGTGCCGGCGAAATCGACGCCGGGAACATGCGGATAATTTCGCACCAAGCGGCCGATCCCCTGCAGGATCATCCCGTCCTTGTAGTTGAGGGTCGAGCACTCGACAGCGACGGTGACCTCACCGGGCGGCAACCGATCCTCGTTGACCGACTCGATCCGCGGGACGACCTTGCCGCGCTCCTCGTGCAGCACCAGCGCGCGAAACGTCGCCATTGCGCCTCCTCAATATCGTCATTGCCGGGCTTGACCCGGCAATCTAGATGCGCGGGTCAAGCCCACGCATGACGTTTTTAAATCAGGCGCGCAGCGGCTCGAGGATGCTGACGAAATTGGCGACCGCGGCGCCGCCCATGTTGAAGATGCCGGCGAGCGCGGCGTCAGGCACCTGGATGCCGCCGGCCTTGCCCGTCACCTGCATCGCCGCCAGCACATGCATCGAGACGCCGGTTGCGCCGATCGGATGACCCTTCGATTTGAGGCCGCCCGACGGGTTGATCGGCAGCTTGCCGTCCTTTTCGGTCCAGCCCTCGAGGATCGCGCGCGCGCCCTCGCCTTTTGGGGTCAACCCCATCGCCTCGTATTCGATCAGCTCGGCGATCGTGAAGCAGTCATGGGTTTCGACCAGATCGAGGTCGTCTAGCCCGAGCCGGGCGGCGGCAAGCGCGCGCTTCCAGGCAAGTTCCGGCCCCTCGAACGCGACGATGTCGCGCCGGCTCATCGGCAGAAAGTCGTTGACCTGCTCGGCCGCGCGGAAAATCACGGCTTTCTTCATGCTGAGCGCCGTTGCGGTGTCGGCGAGCACGACCGCCGCGGCGCCGTCCGAGACCAGCGAGCAATCGGTGCGCTTCAGCGGCCCGGCGACGATCGGGTTCTTGTCAGATATAGTGCGGCAGAATTCGTAGCCGAGATCTTTTTGCATCTGCGCCAGCGGATTGGCGACGCCGTTCTTGTGGTTCTTGGCGGCGATCCGCGCCAGCGCATCGGACTGGTCGCCATAACGCTGGAAATAGCTCTGGGCGATTTTTCCGAAGATCCCGGCAAAACCGCCTTCGATCGCGTCCTCTTCCTTGCGATAGGAGGCGCCGAGCAGGATATCGCCGACCTGCGCGCCGGAGACCTCGGTCATTTTCTCGACGCCGACGATCAGCGCCAGCCGCGCTCTGCCGGCGGCGATCGCGTTCAGACCCTGGTGGATCGCAGCCGAGCCCGTGGCGCAGGCGTCCTCGACCCGCGTCGCCGGCTTGAAGCGCAGCGCGGGGTCGGCCTGAAACACCAGCGAAGCCGGGAACTCCTGGCGAACGAATCCGCCGTTCATCGTGCCGAGATAGATCGTGTCGATGTCGGCTGCCGCGACCCCGGCATCGGCCAGCGCCGCCTGCGCCACCTCGACGATCAGCGACTCGACGTCCCGGCCCTCGTGCTTGCCGAATTTGCTGTGCGCCCACCCGACGATGCACCCGCTCATGCCACCCTCCAGAATGCCGCGCGCGGACAATAGCAAAGCCAGACCGCGCCACTCTATCCTGATATGGGGAGCCTCGGCTTCGGTGCGATTCTTACGGCCGAAGGCCGTCTCCTCCGGATGCGCCGATTACCGGGGACCCAGCTCGCGCTCGCCGACCATCCGCTCGTGACCGTCCACCTCATGCTTGATTCGATAATGAGGCGCATTGCGCTCGCCGAGCAAAAGGCGAACGATTTTAAAGCGGCCTTTGGCGGTATGCTCGACGCCCCGCTCCGGGAAAAATTCCACTGCCTGACCGACGCGGTATTTGTGCTCTGACACGCTGATTCCTCCAGGTTGGAGAGCGACGCGCTCGCAACGGCGATATCAGCACCATCTCGGCCGCGACCGCTCCAGTTAGGCTAACGAGGTTGCGAGTTCACCGCGGGAACGGGAGGGTGGCCGCCGATAATGGGCGGCTTGAGCATCCCGTATCCCACGACACCGATGAATAGGAGAACCGGAATGACGATCGGTGGGACTAGGTACTTCATGAGGTTTCCCAGGTTAAAAAGAACCCGATTGGCAGCACCAGCTGGGCAACGCCGGCGCGTGGTCGACGCCAGATCATAACGTGCTGAAGAGGATCGCGGCTCCGAGGGAGAGGCAGACGAGCAATATCATGGCCTGCCAATATTTCTTTTGACCCGCACTCGCCCGCTCCCCCCCTCGATCGGTGCGGGTTTTTGGTCTGGCAAAAGCTCTACCAGCCGTTGGCTGATCGCTAAATCGTCCGATGATCGCGATCGACGGATGGGGAGACGAGCAATCAGCGGCGCCAGCGCCTCGGCTGCACGAGCCTTCGGCAGAGGGGTTAGCCGGGCGGCCTCTTCCCAAGGATCTAGGCCAAGCCGCGTCAACGCTGAGACGACGCTGAGCGTTACTCCATTTTGTTCTTCCCCAATCGAGGCGAAGAGAAAATCGTTCAGATCAGAATGGAGCAGGGAAAATCGAGCGGATAGCGCCATGATCGCACCGGTCACAAATGGCTGGGCTGCCGCAGTAACGAGCAACACAACGCCTAGAGAGGCCCGCCGAGTCGTTCGGCGCAAGCGGTCACAACCGCCGAGTTTGGGGCATCGGTTCCTGCCATTGTCGCCCAGCCGCCCTTCTCGATGAGCGAGCGCCGGTCCCACGACGAGGACACCTTTTTAAACTCGATCAATTTTGTCACGGCATCGGCCTGATGTTGAAATCTTTCGACGCAGATCGGCGCCAGCACATCGACGACCGCTGTTTGGGCTTGCTCTTTCGCCATCCGTTCGGCGGTGCTGCCAAGCGTCCATCCAAAAGATGAGAAACCGACCACAGAAATCGCGGCCGCACCGATCACGGCCCCCCAAATCCCTGGTTTCAAACTAGGAAACTTTTTCATTTACCGCGCCTCGGTGTCAGGAGGAGGGTTTCCTCTTGATCTTGCCGCCGCCAATCGCGGCCCTGAGAGAAAACTTGTCTGCTACCCGACGGGGCACCTAGGACTTCGTCTGATAGACCACACGTCGTTCCGTGGTACAGAATTTTGCGCGGCAGACCAATTCTCCGGCTTCATATATTGCGCCTTTTTTTGTAAGCACAAGAGATCCTTGAATATATTTTTAAAATCTGCCGGTATGTGGTTGATTTTTATTTGATATGCTTTTTTCTCCGATTGCCCCATTGCCAACAAAATATACCTCAGACCGACGTCGTCGATAGAAAGGAATTCATGGTATATTCACGGACAATCGATCGCATTGGCTGGAACAATTCAAAATCGTAGCCATATTGTACTGAGCTAGAAATTAAAAGAAGGATTGCTCCATGTATATCTCCCTGAAAGAAAGCTGCATCAAGGGCTTTAGGAAATGGTCTGACGTTTACCAGCCAGAGATCAACAAGGATGTTCGCGCGGATCAGGGCGACCGGGAGGTCGACGCAGAACCTGATCGCAATAATCGGGTAATGTCATCAGCCGACCGGCCGCATCAGCCATGGCTCGTGCCAGGCGCGGGTACGCTCTAACTTAAATCGCGATCTCGCTCACCCAGCTGCTCGACAATCTCGTGCTATCGTCGCGAGCACGGACGGCGTTCGGACGAGAAACGTTGCGCAGGGTTACCCCGTGTGGGCCCCGCCTCCGCTCGCTTCCGCAAAAGTTCTTGGCAACTGAATGATGGCTGCAAAACGTCGCTGGTGGAGGCCCTGGCCAACGCTCTGTGCAACTTCAGACGTCAGCAGCCCGTCGGAATACAGGTTTGCTTACTCCGAAGGAGGAAAAGATGTTCGTGCGGCTTAAGATAGAAGACACTCGTGAGGGATTGGTAGCGACCATTTCTCAACGCGATGATGAGGGCAAGATCACGGGCCGCCCTTCGATTTTTCTCGTTGGAGGCAAGGAAGAGGCAAAACAAAGGGCGAAGGCGGTGGCGCGAGCCTTGGGGTTGAAAACATACCGCGTCCTCGACAGGACCAGCAGCCGCGTGTCGCCGCCGATCCATCCCGCCTGATCGATCTCAACCGAGTTCAGCCTTGTGAAAACACCACGGTCATATCTCGACCTCGGTGCCGAGCTCGATCACGCGGTCCGGCGGGATGCGGAAAAAATCGGGCGACCGCGTCGCGACGCGTGCGAGGGCGGAATAGAGGCGCTCGCGCCACCGGGCCATCCCGGGCCGCGGGCTTGGTTTGACGTTGGCGCGCCCGACGAAAAAGGAAATCTGGCTCGGATCGAGTTCCAGCCCCGGGATCTCCGCCCGCTGCAGCTCCCGCGCTACGTTCGGTGTCTGTGCAAAGCCGAAATGCGCTTCAATCTGCCAAAAGCCGCTGCCGAGCTCCCTCGCTTTAATCCGGTCCGCACCCGCCACTCGGGGGATGTTCTCGGTGACGACGCGAACCAGCAGCACCGTCCGGTGCAGCACCTTGTTGTGCTTGAGGTTGCGCAGCAGTGTTAGAGGCACGTCTTCGGTCTGGGTGGTAAGAAAGACCGCGGTCCCCGAAACGCGGGCTTCCGGCGCCTCGTCGCAGGTGGCGAGAAAGGAGGCGAGCGGCACGGCCTCACTTGCCAGCTGCATCCGCACCAGCCGTCGTCCCGTGCGCCAGGTGGTCAGGATCGTAAATACCGCGATTCCGATCACCAGCGGGAACCAGCCACCGCTCGGTATCTTCAGGGTATTGGCGCCGAATAGCGCAAGGTCGACGGTCATGATCGGCACCAGCACGACGGCGATAGTCGGCCATTGCCAACGCCAGACGCCACGCATGACGGCTGCGGCGAGGACCGTCGTGATGGCCATCGTCCCGGTGACTGCAAAACCATAGGCCGAAGCGAGTGCGCTCGAGCTTTGGAACCCCAGAACCAGAGCGACAACCGCAATCAGCAGCAGCCAATTGATCTGCGCGATATAGATCTGACCGTGCGCGCGGGTCGAGGTTTGAAAGATATCGAGGGGCGGCATCAGGCCGAGTTGAATCGCCTGCCGGGAAAGCGAGAACGCGCCGGATATCACTGCCTGCGATGCGATGACCGTCGCCGCGGTCGACAACAGCACCAGCGGGAACAAACCCCAAGCGGGCGCCATGCGAAAGAACGGATTGTCGATAGCCGCTTTGTCCCCCAGGATCAGCGCGCCTTGTCCGAAATAATTCAGGACGAGAGCGGGAAGCACTACGGCGAACCATGCCAGCCTGATCGGTAAACGGCCAAAATGGCCCATGTCGGCGTAGAGCGCCTCGCCGCCCGTAATAGCGAGCGCTACGGCTCCGAGTACGACGAAGCCGGCGCCTGGGGTCGCGATAAAAATGTGAGCTGCGTGCGCGGGGTTCAGAGCTTCGAGCACGTGCGGCGTTTCGGCAATTTGCAACACTCCGATTATCGCGATGACGGCGAACCATAAGACCATCACCGGGCCGAAGATGCGGCCGACCCGGCCGGTGCCACCCTTCTGAAAAAGAAAAAGCGCGAGCAGCACAACGATGGTCAGCGGCAGCACGAAACGGTTCAACGCCGGCGTCGCAACGCCAATACCCTCGACCGCGCTCAGCACGGAAATCGCCGGCGTGATCATGCTGTCGCCATAGAACAGCGCGGCCCCGCCGAGGGCGAGCAACGTCAACAAATTGCGGGAGCGCTCGCCTTGCGCCTGCTCCAAAGCGAGGGCCAGCAAAGCGAGAATACCGCCCTCCCCTTGATTGTCGGCACGCATGATCAACAGGACGTATTTGACCGTGACGACTATGATCAACGCCCAGAAAATCATCGACAGAACGCCAAGGACGTGTTCTGCATCGAGGGGAAGGCCGTGCTCAGGGTTGAAGCATTCTCGAAAGGTGTAGACCGGACTTGTCCCGATATCGCCGAACACGACACCGAGTGCAGCGAGGCTCAGCGCGGCAAACCCGGTGGATGGATCCGGCGCGTTCTCCCCAAGTTCCTCTTTTGCGGTCAACGCCGCGTGCCCGGCCGGAATGACCTCGGTCGAAGTCGCGGTGTTGCCGGCGCTATTTGGCATGCGGTCTCTCCTGCCTGGCCGCCGCTCAGCGTCCCGGCAGCATTTTAGACAAGGCGCTCCGATCTAAAGGATCTGCAGGAACATCGCCACTCGAAACGGGGTTCCTGATATGGCGCCTCTTGCGCTCTTATTCGCGCACCAGGGCCGCTGCTCGTCATCATCGGTAGTCGCCCGGCGACTACGAACCGGAGGGAATACCAATGATGCAAATCGGGGTCGGCTACGAACTGGTCTACGATTGTCCGCAGCCGACGCCGATGCTGCTGATGTTGAACGTCCACTATACCCGCATATCGGATATGGTGGTGCCGGATCACCTCGTGACTAGCCCCGCGATCCCGATCCGTGCCTATCGCGACGGCTTTGGCAATTGGTGCAATCGGATCGTCGCGCCGGCCGGGCGAACTCGGCTGTCTGCCAACGGGATCGTTAAAGATACGGGCGAATCGGATGTAGTGGCCGGCGAGGCACAGCAGCACGCAGTGCAGGATCTACCCGACGAGGCCTTGGTGTTCCTGCTCGGCAGCCGCTATTCCGAGATCGACCGGTTGTCCGAAATAGCCTGGTCGCTGTTCGGAAATACGCCGCTCGGCTGGGCCCGCGTCCAGGCCATCTGCGATTACGTTCACCAGCACATTGTCTTCGGCTACGAACACGCACGCGCCACTAGGACGGCTTGGGAAGCTTACTGCGATCGCACCGGCGTCTGCCGGGACTTTGCTCATTTGGCCGTCGCGTTCTGTCGCTGCATGAACATCCCGGCTCGCTATTGCACCGGCTATCTGGGCGACATCGGGGTGCCCGTCTCAGACGCTCCGATGGATTTCTCGGCTTGGTTCGAAGCCTATCTCGGCGGCCAGTGGTACACTTTCGACGCACGCCACAACATCCCGCGCATCGGACGCGTGCTGATCGCCCGCGGCCGAGACGCGGCGGATGTAGCGATCAGCACCACCTTTGGTCCGAACACGCTCAGCAGCTTTACGGTAGTGACCGAGGAGATCACGACAGTAAGGTCCGCATAGCCGATGCCTTACCGGCTTGCTGCTTCTGAATGATCCCGAGCACCCGGATCCAGGATTTCGCTTGCGTCGGTTGACCGGCGAGCGCCGCGGCACGGGCATTCTCCCGCGCTAGGGCGGCCGCCGCCCTCCCGTGAACGTCGATCATGTCGCCGGCGAGCTTGTCGTCATCGGAACCTTCATTCATCGCCAGCAGCTGATCGGGGCCCGGAAGCTGGAGCTCAGTAATCCATGCCGCCCATGCCACCCATCCCGCCAGGTGGCATGCCGGGCGCGCCCTTGGGCTCCGGCCTGTCGCCGACCATCGCCTCGGTGGTGATCAACAGCCCCGCAACCGAGGCGGCATCTTGCAGCGCTACCCGCACCACCTTGGTCGGATCGATAATCCCTGCCGCGACCATGTCCTTGTATTCGCCCGACTGTGCGTCGAACCCGAAATTCGGGTCGTCCTTGTCGGTCAGCTTCCCGACTACGATTGAGCCCTCGACTCCGGAGTTCTCGGCGATCTGCCGTACCGGCGACTGGATGGCCTTGCGGACGATCTCGACGCCGACCTTCTGGTCGTTGTTGGCGGGGTTGAGGCCGGCCAGAACCTTGCTCGCAAAAAGCAGGGCAACGCCGCCGCCGGGCACGATACCCTCCTCGACCGCAGCCTTGGTGGCGTGCATGGCGTCATCGACGCGGTCCTTGCGCTCTTTCACCTCGACCTCAGTGCCGCCGCCGACCCGGATGATCGCTACGCCGCCCGCAAGCTTGGCCAGTCGCTCTTGCAGCTTCTCGCGGTCGTAATCCGAGGTCGTCTCCTCGATCTGCGCCTTGATCTGGTTGATCCGCGCGGTGATGTCTTCTTTTTTTCCGGCGCCGTCGATGATCGTCGTGTTCTCCTTGTCGATACGCACGCGCTTGGCGCGGCCGAGCATGTCGAGAGTAACGTTCTCGAGTTTGATGCCGAGATCCTCGGAGATCACCTGACCGCCGGTCAGCGCCGCGATGTCCTCGAGCATTGCCTTGCGGCGATCGCCAAAGCCCGGCGCCTTCACTGCCGCCACCTTGAGGCCGCCGCGCAGCTTGTTGACGACGAGCGTGGCGAGCGCCTCCCCTTCGATGTCCTCAGCGACGATCAGCAAAGGCCGGGCGCTCTGCACGACGGCTTCGAGGATTGGTAACAACGACTGCAGGCTGGAGAGCTTCTTCTCGTGCAAGAGGATGTAGGGGTCTTCGAGCTCGGCGAGCATCTTCTCGGCATTGGTGATGAAATACGGGCTTAGATAGCCGCGGTCGAATTGCATTCCCTCGACAACGTCGAGCTCGGTTTCGAGCGACTTGGCCTCCTCGACCGTGATGACACCCTCATTGCCGACCTTCTTCATCGCTTCGGCGAGCATGCGGCCGATCTCGGGATCGCCATTGGCCGAAATCGTGCCGACCTGCGCGATCTCGTCATTGGTCGAGACCTTCTTCGAGCGCTTCTCGAGGTCCTTGACGACCGCGTTGACAGCCATGTCGACACCGCGCTTGAGATCCATCGGGTTCATCCCGGCCGCCACCGCTTTGACACCCTCGCGCACCATGGCGTGGGCGAGAATGGTCGCGGTCGTCGTGCCGTCGCCGGCAACCGTGCTCGTCTTGCTGGCCACCTCGCGCACCATCTGCGCGCCCATGTTCTCGAATTTGTCGGAGAGTTCGATCTCCTTGGCGACGGTGACACCATCCTTGGTGATCCGCGGCGCGCCATAGCTTTTGTCGAGAACGACGTTGCGGCCCTTCGGCCCCAACGTCACCCTGACCGCATCGGTGAGGGTGTCGATGCCGCGCAGCATCCGCTCGCGCGCATCCGTGCCGAGCCTTACATCCTTAGCAGCCATGAATGATTCCTTTTCAGTCGATTTCGCAGCGGCGGCGCTGCTGTCGATGATACCCGCTCCTCGCCCCGACCATTGGGGGCACCCGGCGACCGGCGATCACCTCACGAGGTTAGCACTCTCCGCTGCAGAGTGCTATCAAAAATCGGAGCGGTACTCCTGAGGCTTGTGTTACAGGAGCGGTCCGCGCGAGGAAATAGATGCAACGAGGCATTGAAGTTATCACGTTGCGCCGTCCGGACGATTGGCATGTCCATCTCCGCGACGACGAGATGCTGAGAACGGTACTTCGGTACACCGCCCGCCAGTTCGCCCGCGCGATCGTGATGCCCAACTTGGTGCCGCCGGTGACGAGCGTAGCGGCGGCGCGCGCCTACCGCGGACGCATCCTGGCGGCTCTCCCGAGGGGCAGCGATTTCGTGCCGCTAATGACCTGCTATCTGACTGACACGACTGAGCCGGAACAGGTTGCCCGGGGTCTTCGGGAAGGAGTGTTCACCGCAGTCAAGCTCTACCCCGCGCGGGCGACCACCAATTCAGCCTTTGGCGTGACCGATTACGACCGCATCGCGCCGGTGCTCGAATGCATGGCGGGCATCGGCATACCGCTGTTGATCCATGGCGAGGTGACCGACCCGGAGGTCGACGTGTTCGACCGCGAAGCGGTGTTTATCGACCGGGTGCTCGACCCGCTGCGGCGACGCCTGCCCGAGTTGCGCATCGTGCTCGAGCACATCACGACCGAAGAGGCGGTGGACTACATAGCTTCGGCCGGCCCGAACCTGGCGGCGACGATCACGGCGCATCATCTCGTGATCAACCGCAACGCGATCTTTGCCGGCGGGATCCGGCCGCACCTTTACTGCCTGCCGATCGCCAAGCGCGAGAAGCATCGGTTGGCCCTGCGCCGGGCCGCAACGTCGGGTGACGAGAGGTTCTTTCTCGGCACCGACAGCGCGCCGCACGCGTTTCCCACCAAAGAGACGGCGTGCGGCTGCGCCGGCATCTTCAGCGCCCCGTGCGCGCTGGAGATTTATGCTGAGGTCTTCGAGGAGGAAGCAGCACTCGACCGGCTTGAAGCGTTCGCCTCGCTGAACGGACCGCAATTTTATCGCCTCCCGCCCAACGATGACCGGATCACGTTACGGCGGGAGCCTTTCGCGGTGCCGCAGCTAATCGGAGAAGGCCACAATGCCGTCGTCCCCTTTCGCGCCGGGGAAACCCTTCGCTGGCGGCTGCAGGTCTAGGAGCGAAGGATGAAGATTGAGGCGGCGCTGGAACGGATCAAGGAGGCGGTCGGGCCCCGCGGTTGGATCGCCGAAGTCGCGGACCAGGAAGCCTACCTGGTCGAGGCGCGCCGCCTCTGGCGCGGCGCCACCCGGCTCGTGGTTCGGCCCGCATCGACCGCAGAAGTCGCGGCAGTGGTGCGGATCTGTGCCGAGGCCAAGCTGCCGATCGTGCCGCAAGGCGGCAACACCGGCCTCGTCGGCGGTAGCGTCCCATCCGAGGACGGGCAGAATATCGTCCTCGCCCTCGGCCGCATGAACCGCATCCGCGCGATCGACCCGGTCAATTTCACGATGACCGTCGAGGCGGGCTGCATCCTCGCCCATCTGCACGAGGTGGCCGCCGAGGCCGACAGGCTGTTCCCCCTCAGTCTCGGGGCGGAGGGCAGCTGCCAGATCGGCGGCAATTTGTCGACCAATGCCGGCGGCATCGCGGTATTGCGCTACGGCAATACGCGCGAGCTGACCTTGGGCCTCGAGGTCGTGCTCCCGGACGGGCGGATCTGGGACGGCCTGCGCGGCCTGCGCAAGGACAATACCGGCTACGACCTGAAACAGCTCTTCATCGGCGGCGAAGGCACGCTCGGGATCATCACCGCCGCCACCCTGAAGCTGTTCCCCAAACCGCGAGAAGTCGAGACCGCGTTTCTAGGGCTCGCCAGGGTCGAAGACGTGATGACGCTCTTCGCCCATGCCCGCGTCGCGACCGCCGATCAGCTGACCGCCTTCGAGCTGATCCCGCGCGCCGCGCTCGATCTGGCGCTGGTCCACGTGCCCGGAACGATCGATCCGCTGGCGGCGTCCCATCCCTGGTACGTCCTGCTCGAGATGTCGTCCAGCCAGACCGAGAGCGGCATCCGCGCGCTGTTGGAAAGGCTGCTCGAAACGGCGGTCGAGGAGGATCTGGTCGCTGACGGCGTCATCGCCGAGAGCGGCCCGCAAGCCAAGGAACTATGGAAGATCCGCGAGGCGATCGTCGAGGCCCAGCTCTATTCGGGCTCGATCAAGCACGACGTCTCGGTACCGGTCAGCCGGGTCGCCGACTTCATCATCCGCGCCACTGCCGGGGCGGCCGAAAGGCTGCCCGGCATTCGGCCGATGGCCTTTGGCCACGTCGGGGACGGCATCATTCACTTCAACCTGACCCAGCCGGAAGGCGCCGACACCACGGCGTATCTTGCGCGCTGGCAGGAGTTCAACGACATCGTTCACGGTGTCGTGCGCGAGCTCCACGGGTCGATCAGCGCCGAGCACGGCGTTGGCCGCCTGAAGCGCGACGAGATAACTCATCACAAATCGGCAGTCGAGATCGAGCTGATGCGCGCCGTCAAGCGTGCCCTCGATCCTGTCAACATCATGAACCCCGGCAAACTCGTCAGCGTGTAGGATCTCTCGCCGCGCCTCAACCGGGAAACCGGAGATGCCCCAAGAAGATCCGCGTCAACGCTACACCGCCAATCTGCAAGGTGAGGTCGACAGCGCTTCGCTCTACCGAACGCTGTCGCAGACCGAGAAGAACCCCGAGCTAGCTCAGGTTTATGCTCGCCTCGGCGCCGTCGAGGAGGCGCATGCCGAGTTCTGGAAGCGCAAGATCGGTGCGATCGGTCAACGCGAGCCGAGCTTGCGGCCGAGCTTCCGGACGCGGAGCCTTGCTTGGCTGGCGCGCCGTTTCGGTCCGGCCTTCGTCCTGCCGAGCATCAATACCCTCGAGCAGCTGGACAGCGGTACCTATGACACCCAGCCGGAAGCCGTTGCCGGCGGGCTGCCCGCGGCCGAGCGCTCGCACGCCCGCATCATCGAAGCGCTGGCGGCAAAGTCGCCGGGCGCGTTCAGCGGCGCGACGATTGCGCGGCTGGAGGGCCGCCATCGCGCCTTGGGCGGCAATGCTTTGCGCGCCGCCGTGCTCGGCGCTAATGACGGGCTGTGCTCCAATCTGAGCCTCGTCATGGGCGTGGCCGGAGCCGACCTTGCGCCGCACGCGATCCTCGTGACCGGTCTGGCCGGCCTGCTGGCCGGCTCTTGCTCGATGGCGTTGGGCGAATGGCTGTCGGTCAGCACGACGCGCGAATCCTACCAGCGGCAAATCAAGACCGAGGCCGACGAACTCGAACAAGTGCCCGAAGAAGAAGAGGAAGAGCTGGCGCTGATCTATCAGGCCAAGGGGCTCCCCGAAGATCAGGCAAAGGCGCTGGCGGCCCGGCTGATCGCAAACAAAGCGACCGCTCTCGACACGCTGGTTCGCGAGGAGTTGGGGATCGACCCCGACGAGCTCGGCGGCTCTGCCTGGGCCGCCGCCGGAACCTCTTTCCTATTGTTCTCGATCGGCGCGATCTTCCCGGTGGCGCCATATTTCTCGTTGGCGGGAGCAACGGCGGTGATCGCCAGCCTCGCGGCGAGCGGCGTGGCGTTGTTCTTGATCGGCGCCGGGACGACCTTGTTCACCGGCCTTGGCGTGTGGTTCTCGGGATTGCGGCAGCTGCTGATAGGTTTCGCCGCAGCCGGCGTGACCTACGGCGTCGGCAAATTGATCGGCGTCGCCGTTATGGGTTGAGTGGTAAACTGGCGGTTCGGACGAGGAATTCCAAGTAATTGCTACGCGTGAGGCCAGATTTTTTATACCGAGCGCAGCAATCTCATCTGGGTGCAAGACCAACGAACACCTGAATCAACTTTCCTGAATGGCGCTATGCAGATCCACAACTACCTGGGGAATCCCGGATGGAGTCAGTTTGCTGACCACCGCGGAGGGCACGTGCTATTGACGCGGACTTGGATAAGGCCGCATTATCGACACAATCGCGAGCTCGGAGATAGGAGCGTCTAACCGTAAAAGCCAAGTCGCGAGCGCGGGAACTCGATGGCATCCGGGGGAGAAGCGTCGTGAAGATGAGGGAAGCGGCACTCGCCGTAGTGCCCGTTATTTTGGGTATTTGCGCTTGGGGGAATTCCGCCGCGGCGCGGGACAACGACGACGCAAATGCGGCCATGATTGCCGCCCGCCAGAAGTTCTTTGGGGCGGAGAATGTCGACCCTTGGAGAGGGGATGTGCGGCGCGACCGCGTCATCGTTTCCTGGGTGACCAATGCGAGTCTGGCGGCATCCATCGAAGGGCGGATCGTTCTGCTCGATACCTATGTGAACCGGCTGGAGGTAGCGCCTCCGCCGGATGGGTCCGATTTGCGCCGGACGCCCATCAATGTCCAGGACCTGGTCGATCTGCGCCCGGAGGCCATCTTCCTCGGGCACGGGCACGGCGATCATGCCGACAACGCGGCCTACATCGCGAAGTGGCTCAACATCCCGATCTACTCCACGCCCGAAACTTGCGACGTGATGCAAGTAGATGTGCAGCGCATGGCCGCTGACCCCAATACCGCCAATGGCGGGGTCAAGATCATCCCGAACGGCAATCCCGTAAATTGCATTCCGCTCGTGACGCCGGGGGTCGGTGCCGGGCACCGAAGTTGTGACCGTCAACCAACTCAAGCCGGTCGCGGGCATCACCGCCTTCAAGCATATCCATTCCGGCACGGTCCCGACGGATCCGGACTTTCCATTCGTTCCTGTCATCAACAGCTCCGATTCGCGGGAAGCGCAAATCTACCCAGTCCGGGCTCTGTGTCACCCCTGCGGCTCCCAACGGGTTACAATGCGGCTCGGGCAATTCGACCTTGGTGACGCCGGTTACAGGACAGGAGAATCTCGACGACTACCGGGTTCGGCAGCATAACGGGAAGCCCGGGCGGACCGATCAGCTTGTTCTACCAGTTCGTCCTTTGCGACGGCACTCACTTCACCTTTGATTGGCACAACACGACCGGGCCGTTGAAGGAAGGCGTTGGCTCTGACCCCGGCCTTCCTTCGCCGGCGGTCGGCGCACATCTCTTCGCGATCATGGACTCATTGCCGGAGACTGACATTGAGTTCGGTTCAATCGTAAGTGCTGGTTACGCTACAAACGGCACGCGAGATGCGGTCATGTACCAGCAGCACATCAAGCCGCAGATCTATGTTCCGCTGCATATGACGAACGTCGCCGTGTTAAGTTCGTCACTCGAATTCAAGCTGACCTATCTTCAGACGCTCGATGCAGAGGATCCGCTGCATATCGCTGCCCCGGAAATTCGCTGGATGGTGGATCCCAACGACTATCTTCGGCCGATGGTTTTCCACCCGGACGATTCGCGCTGGGCCGATTCCGACAAAGACCAACGCATACGCCAAAGCAAGGTCTGTCGCTAAGTCTCGCCCCGGTTTGTCGTTGCCGCGCTTGTCGCCGGCTGAATTTCTCGAAACGGCGGCCGCCATGGGCGGCCGTCGTCTTGACTGCGGTCAATTCAGCTAGGAATTGGTGTCAATGAGCTTCGCACGAAAAAGGCGACTGAAATCGGGCTTCGCCTTGCTCTTGATTGCACTCTGCAATCTCGGAATTTCAATCGGAGGTAGCGCGGCAGATCGGCAGCCGGCTCCGATCGGCTCGGCCCATAGTGCAGCCTCGGCATCGCTATATATCGGCGTGGCTAATGGCTATTTCACCGACGAAGGTCTCGACGCACAGCTCAGGTTCTTCGACCGGGACGCGCAAGTGCAAAAAGCCGTGGCGGAAGGTAAGCTCGATTTCGGTCTCGTGAGCCTGACCGCTTCCTTCTTCGATTACGCCGCGAAGCATCGGCTAAAGATCATCGCTTCGCAGGTCAGCGATCAGCCCGGCTATCCCGCCACGGCCTTGCTCATTAGCAAGAAAGCATACGAGGCCGGCTTTCGCGGCGTAAGAGATTTTCCCAATCGGCGGATCGGCATGCCGATGCCCGATTCGGGCGTGCACTACGGCTTGGCGCGCATTGCCGCCAGGTACCGGCTCGCTTCCGACGCGATCAAACTGGTCTGGCTCAGGACGCCCGCAAAGGAGATCGCGGCATTGTCACGCGGCGAGGTGGATGCCGTGGCCCTGCCGTTTGCCACGGCGCTGCAACTCTATTCATCTGGCAAAGGCGCCTTCATCATCCGACTGAGCGACTTGACGGAATTGCAGCAGGGCGTGGTTATAACGCGCGCGCAGACCATCGAGGCCAAGCGGTCCATCGTCGAAAAGTTTATTCGCGCCTATCAACGCGGCGTGGCCGAATACGACCTGACTTTTCAGCAACGCGACGATGAGGGGACGGCCCTCCCCGGCCCCCATTTCCGGGATTATCTCATGCTAATTGCCCGTCAGGCGAGGCTGCCGCCCGAACTGCTCCAATACGCGTTGCCCTACTGCGATCACCTCGCGCGCCTCGACGTGACCGACATCGAGAATCAGCTCGAGTTCTGGCAAGGCCAGGGAATTCGCGGACAAAGGCATCACCGCCGCCGACCTCCTCGACTTGTCCTTCATCGGCGGGCATATAGGGTTAAGCTTTAATCAGGTGCCTGCCGAGCCAAGACAATGCGGCGCGCTCAGATGCTAGCCGGCTTATGCGACTCGCGGATGGATCAGAGCTGGTGATTTCGCAGCTGCTGGTCGGTTTCGCTGCAGCCGGCGTGACCTACTGCGCTGGCGGAACTGATCGGGGTTGCCGTCACGGGTTGAGACGCAAATTCCGGGTGCGGGCGAGGAATTCCGCGCGGGCGAGCTGGCGCTGCAGCCCAAGCCGCTCGGTCACCGTGAGCGGCTGCCATGCACCGCCGCCGAGCATCATCTGATTCTTCCCGTCTGCTTTGCCGACCATCCGTAGATGCTGGCCATCGAACACCAGGAGGCCATCGAGCCCGCGTTCGTCGAGGGTCCAATTCCGCACCGGTCCGGTATCGATATGGATAAAGCCGGAATGCGGGTACCATCCGACGCCGCCGCGATCCATCGCGCGGGCCTTCGTCATCGCCTCGGAGAGATTCGAGTCGACACGTATGTCGAGCGCGCGACCGACAATATGCTGGCTATGCTCGGCAACACCGAACATGGTGCGGGCGAGCATCGCGTTGGTTTCGGCCGTGCGATAAGCCGACAATACCGTGGCTTTGGTCTGGCCTACCGAATCCAGAACATCGGCCAGGAAATCGATGACCCCGACGTCGATCTGCGTCTTTTCGCCGGAATGGTGGTCCCGCAAGAAAACACAAAGCTCGTCGATGACCCGGGGGATCGGGCCTTGGTCGTTGCGGTACGCCCCATCGAATGTCTCGCCGGTATGGCAGTTGACAAGGCGCAGCCGACGCAGGGCCATTGGCGGACGCGCAACCGCGCGCGCCCTCGACGGCCACGCCGCGGCAAATCCGATCATCAAAGATAGAAACAGTCGACGATCCATCGCCTCTTCAGTTCTCGTGCAATACCTAAAAACAGGATTTACCGGGATCACCGGCAATTCCGTTAACGGCAGGGTCTGCAGGGTGCCCGGTGCGAGCCGGACATGACGAGGAGAAAGGTCGGTGGATTGAAGGCGAGCACTCGCCTTCGGTCAAGCTTAAAATCTCTTCAGCAGGCGATCGATGTAGTCGAGCTCGATTGCCGGACGAGAGCGCTCGCCGGCACGACGGCGCAGTTCGTCCAGGATCTCGCGGGCTTTTTGCAGTGTATTCTGATCGGGGATTTTGACGTCCCCCTGATCGTAAGTTCCGTTATTCGACAACGGTCGACCTAAAGGATCCCGCTCGACCCGGTCGCGCGGCGTCCCGTCGGTGGCGCCGACCTCGTCGTCGTTCGGGTTGCCCCATTGGCCTTGCATGCGGCGCTGCATCTGCTGGGCAAAGTCGCGCGCGGCCTGCTGCATTTGGTCGAGCGCCTCGGTCTGCGGCCCGATCGCCTCGCCGGGCTGCCGGCGCTGCAATGCCTCGGTGGCGTCGCGCATCGCCCGCTCGGCACGGCCCAAAGGCTCCGGGATGTCGCCGAGGCCGTCGCCGAGCCGGCGCATCATCTCGCCGAGCATGCGGCGCAGCCCTTCCTGCTGCCCGGCGGCATCACCCAGTTGGCCGTTGGGGTCCGGCTGGTCGCCCCCTTGCTGCTCTCCTTGCTGCTGCCCGCGTTGCCCCATGCGGCCTTGCTGACCCTGCTGGCCTTGCTGCTGCTGGGCGCGAAAGCTGCGGTCGAGAAGCTGCTGCTGACGCTGCATCAGCTCGTGCATGTCGCGCATCATCTTTTGCGCCTCGCTCGACCCCTGCTGCGGCATCTGTCCGGGTCTCGCCATGCGCAGGTTTTCGAGCATGTTCTGCAGCTGAGACAACAGCTCGCGCGCCTGATCGCGTGCGCCGTTGCGGGCCAGGTCACGCGCACGGTCGAGCATGCGTTGCAGATCGCGGCTGCTGATCACCTTGGACGGATCGATCGGCTGCTGGTACTGCTCCGGATTGCGCGCCATGTTTTCGGCGAGCGCCTGCAGATAGCGGTCGAGCGCCTGCTGCAGCTCCTTCATCAGGCGATCGATCTCCGCGTCAGGTGCATTTTTTGCGAGCGCGTCTTGGAGCTCTTGCTGCAGGCGCCGCATCTCGCGCTCGGCGAGCGACATGCGCCCATCCTCGATGCGCAGGGCGGTGTCCCACAGCAGTTGCTGCACTTCGGCTATCGAATTTGCGTCGTCGTTGATCCGCAGACGCTCTTCGGCGAGCCGCATGCCGAGGAAGGCGACGGTATCGTCGCGGTAAAGCTGTGGCCGCTCGCGCAGATCGCTGAGCGTATCGGCTACCGCCAGCCGCGACCCGGGGTCGGTCGCCAGCTCCTTGCGCTGGTCGATGATCGCACGGGCGACCGGATGCTCGAATTTTCGCTCCGGCAGTTTGATCCGAACCGGCTCGCTCTCCCCCGTTTGGCCCAGCGCATCCGTGGCGACGAGCCGGATCTCGACCGGCAGGCCGGCCCAGGGATGGGGCGACAAATCGTGATAGCTGCTGGCTTGCGCTTCTTTCAGGTGCAGCCCTGGCAAAGGCATGTCGAGCTCGATTGTCTCTTCGGGATTGCCGCCCTCGCGCCGGATCATCGCCTTGGCCGATTCGACCCCGTAATCGTCGCTCGCCTGATAATCGATGCGCAGTGCGGCATGCGTCGTGCCTTCCGGAGGCTTTGCAAAGGCGATCTTGGGCGGGTTGTCCGGGATGATCTCGATCTGCCAGTTGCCGAGCGCCGCGCCAGCCTGCGTCACGGCGAGGAGCTTGCCGGACGTCAAAGTCGCCGCGGCCCGGAAGTTCTGCTTGTCGGCCGCATCGAAGTCGTGGCTCTCCCCATCGATCGCGAGACGCGGGACCGCCTGGCCGCCATGCACCTGGGCGAGCAGCTTACTGCCGGTCGGGATGCGGAGCGTTTCCGCATTCTCCGGGCGCAGGAATTGCGGCGCCAGTCCGGTGTATTCGGGCGGCGTCACCCAGATGTCGAGGCTCGCCGCGGCCATCCCCGACTTGCCGGCTATATCAGGTGTAACGGACCGGAGGAGACGATCCTTCCAGTCGCTCCCGGCGTCGATCGCACCGAGCAGCAGCAGGATCGCCAGGGCCGCGCGCAACCCCCACGGATCACGGGCGGCAAACCCGGCATGCGGCAGCCCGATCCGCAGTCGGCGCGCCGCCGCTTCCATGCGCCGCCGGTGTGCCTCCCACAGGCTTGCGGCGGCTACATCGAGCGGCCCGCTCGGCCGATCGGCGAGAGCTTGCAGCGGCCGGTGCTGCAGCCCGCTCGCCTGCTCGATGCGGCGGCGCGCGGAGAAGGCATCGGGAATGACAGTCTTGCCGAATGCCGCAGCCAAGCCGATCGCGAAAGCAGCGCCGAGGCCGATCAGAATTGCGGCGTGCAAGAGGCCGGGCAAATTCGGCAGGATATCGAACAGGCCGAGCACCAAAAACGCACCCAGCGCGGCCAGCGCCGGCCAACACGGCGGCCAGACCCGCTCCCACAGGAGAGCAAAACGGGCGAGCCGCAGCCGCATCGCGAAGCGGTGGCCGGACAGCGACGAGCGGTCAGTCATGCGACACCTCGCTTCCGCGCGGGCTCTTCGGCCGAACCGGGGAGCCCGCCTGAAAGCCATTCGGGGATGGTATCGAGAGAAAGCAGCGCATCATAGCTCGGCCGCGCCCGGATTATGGCAAAGCGCCCGTCCGCAACCAGGACTTCCGGGACGAGCAGTCGGCTGTTGTAAGTTGTGCTCATGACTGCGCCATAGGCTCCCGCTGCAGTGAAGGCGAGGAGGTCGCCTTCGGCAAACGGCGGCAGCTCGCGGTCGACTGCAAAAGTGTCGCCGGTTTCGCACACCGGCCCGACAACGTCCGCCGGCGCGAGCGAAGCGCCGGCCGCGGGGAGGCGAACCGGGACGATGTCGTGCCAGGCATCGTAGAGCGCGGGGCGGATCAGATCGTTCATCGCCGCGTCCACGATGATGAAACGCCTGGCGCTGCCCTCCTTGACGCAGAGCACCTGCGAGACGAGCAGCCCGGCGGGCGCCGTAAGCACGCGACCCGGCTCGAACGCCAGGGTGAGCCCGAGCGAGCCGAAGATGCTCCGCACAAGGTTCGCATAGCTTAACGGCTCCGGGGGGCGTTCGGCGTGGTAGCGGATGCCGATGCCGCCACCGAGATCCATGCGGGGGATGGAAAGCCCGAGAGCGCGCAATTCGAGGACGACCTCCAGGACCCGCTCGAAGGCGCGGCGGTAAGGCTCGAGATCGGTCAGTTGCGAGCCGATATGCACGGCAAGGCCGACTGGTTCGATGCCGGGAAGCTCAGCGGCGAGCTGGTATGCGGCAACCGCCTCGTCAATCTCGATGCCGAACTTGTTCTCTTTCCGGCCCGTCGAAATCTTGGCGTGGGTATGGGCGTCGACATCCGGGTTTACCCGGATCGCGATCGGCGCGATGCGGCCCTGCGCGCTGGCGAGTTCACTCAACCGGCGCAGCTCCGGCACCGACTCGACGTTGATCTGATGGATGCCGACGGTGAGCGCCATCCCCATCTCGGCCGCCGTTTTGCCGACCCCGGAGAAGATGATCCGCTCGGGCGGCACACCGGCGGCGAGCGCCCGGCGCAGCTCTCCCTCCGAGACGACGTCGGCACCCGCGCCGAGGCTGGCGAGGAGGCGGAGCACGGCGAGGTTCGAGTTCGCCTTGAGCGCATAACAGATCAGCGGCCGATCGGGTAAGAACGCGTCGGCAAATCGGCGGTATTGCGCGGTGAACCCGGCAGCCGAATAGAGGTAAAAGGGGGTGCCGACGGCGGCGGCGATGTGCGCCACCGGCAGCTCTTCGGCATAGAGCTCGCCGCCGTGGTAATGAAAAATATCATTCACTCGGATACGGCCGCGGATAGGTGTCGGGCGCGTCCGGCGGCGCGGTGGGCGCATTCCGCTTGCCGCACCCTGCCAGCGCCAGGGACAGACTAAGAAACATAAGTACGCTGAGCCGCAATGCGCGGCTGCCCCTCACCCTCCCGCTGGCGCGGGCCCCTCCCGCTCCCCGCAAGCGGGGCGAGAGGATTCGCCACCTTGCTCCCTCTCCCCGCTCGCGCAGGGCTGTCCGGGGAAACTCAGGCATAGCCGAAACTCAGCTGATTTTGAGAGTTTTGACATTTTGGGAGGCTTGGGTTGACGGGCGGGGGTTTGTCGATGGCGCCGATGTGGCGGCGCTCGAAGAGGCACAGAGCGACCAGATCGGTGAAGCGCAGGATCGAGATCTCGATGCGGTGGCTGCGGGCGGCGATGCGCAGCAGCGCGTAGGCGATCATCGCGGCGAAGAGCTGGAGGCGGATCGCGTTGTCGTTGTTGCCGAGAAAGCGGCGGATGTGAAGATGCTGTTTGATCCAGCGAAACAGCAGCTCGATCTGCCACCGGGCCTTGTAGAGGGCGGCGACATCGACGGCGGCGCGCTCGAGGTCGTTGGTCAGCAGGGTAATGGTTTTCCCGTCGGTGCGCTGGACCCGCAGGCGGCGCAGCCGCATCGGCAGTGTCGAATCGCCCTTGCTGGCGAAGCGCACCTCGGTGTCGTGGAGCACGGTGAAATCATCGCCTTGCGCCAGCGCGATGGGGCGCTCGCCAACGATGTCGAGGCGCATATTGGTCTTGGGTCGGGTGAGGAAGACCGCGCCCTGGTCGGCGATCGCGGTCCACCAGCCATAATGGCAATAGCCCTTGTCAAAGACATAGGTCGCCCCCGGCTCGATGGTGATCGTGCGGCCGATCTGGGCGTCGTTGACGTTGGCATCGGTGATGTCGAGGATGCCCGGACAGTCGGCCTTCGGGTCAAAGACGACATGCATCTTCAGGCCGCGGATGCGCCCGTTCGATTTGGCCCAGTCGCACCGCTTGCCGAGCGGGATCGGCGTCGAATCGATCAGCTTCACCATGGCGCCGCCGTCGCGTCGCGCCTGCCGATCGAGCTGGCTTGCGACCAGGCCGAAGGTCTCGGCAAACAGCGCAACAGGTCGCCGTTTGTTGGCATCGGCCAAGGTCGAGCGGACCAGCGGGCCGCTGCCCAGATGGTAGTGATGCTGGCGCTTGGCGTTCCAACCCGCTTCCAGGCCCCGCAGGCTGGTGGCCGAGGAGAACGGGGCGTAGACCAGCGCCAGCAGATGGTTCCAGCTGGTAAACGATTTGACGTAGGCATCGCCGCCATGACGCTCGACGAGCCTGTCGAACTGGCGGCGCTTGATCGGTTCAAGCAGCTTGCCGAAGATGCTAGGTGAAAAGCGCATGCCCCGTCCTCTTTCTGAGTCTCGCAAACCAGAAAGTAGACGGAAAATCTCCGTCTCGCGGGGCATGCGCCTGCGGCTAATAAATTCACCCCTCCGTTTCCCCGGACAGCCCTGCCGCTCGCGGGGAGAGGGTCGGGGTGAGGGGCGCGGGAGGTTCATTGCAAAAATCTCTTACGCGCTGCCCGGGCGGCGGTGCGGACGCGCTCCGGAGCGGTGCCGCCAAAGCTGGTCCGGCTCGCCACCGACCGGCCGGCATCGAGCACATCATAGACGGCGGCGGTAATCGCCGACTCGACAGCCTGCAATTCTGCGAGCGGCAGTTCGGCGAGCGTGCAGCCTAGCGCTTCCGCGCGCTTGACGATCTGTCCCGTCGCGTGATGGGCGCGCCGGAAAGGCAGGCCCGCAGCGCGTACGAGCCAGTCGGCGAGATCGGTTGCAGTCGCAAAGCCGTGCTCGGCGGCGTCGCGCAGGCGTTCGCGGCACGGCCGCATGTCGCGCACCATACCGGCCGTCGCCGCCAGGCCGAGTTCGAGGGCGTCGACAGCCTCAAAGACCGGGACTTTGTCCTCCTGCATATCCTTGCCATAGGCGAGCGGCAGGCCTTTCATCATCGTCAGCAAGGCGACGAGGGACCCGTTCAGCCGGCCGGTTTTGGCGCGCACCAGCTCGGCCGCGTCAGGGTTGCGCTTTTGCGGCATGATCGAGCTGCCGGTCGTGAATGCGTCGCTGAGACCAATGAAACCGAACTCGCTGCTGCACCAAAATACGATTTCTTCGGCGAAGCGCGACAGATGCATGCCGGCGATGGCCGCCGCGGCGAGAAATTCGATCGCAAAGTCCCGGTCGGATACGGCGTCGAGCGAGTTGGCGGCAGGACGGTCGAAGCCGAGCGCGGCGGCGGTCGCGTGACGATCGATCGGAAAGGAGGTCCCGGCGAGGGCCGCTGCGCCCAACGGCGACTCGTTGAGCCGGCGCCGGCAATCGGCGAGCCGGCCGCGGTCGCGCCCGAGCATCTCGACATAGGCCAGCAGGTGATGGCCCAGAGTCACCGGTTGGGCGATCTGCAGATGCGTGTAGCCGGGCATTACCGTGCCGGCCTCGGCTTCGGCGCGGTCGATCAGCGCCTGCTGCACGTCGCGCATTGCGAGGTCGAGCCGGTCGATCGCACCGCGCAGCCAGAGCCGCAGATCGGTCGCCACCTGGTCGTTGCGCGACCGCGCGGTATGGAGGCGCCCCGCCGCCGGCCCGATCAGCTCGGTGAGCCGCGCTTCGATATTCATGTGAACGTCTTCGAGTTCAGCGCTGAACACAAAGCTGCCGCCTTCGATCTCCGAGCTGATTTGCTCTAGACCCTTGATGATCGCCGCGCCATCTTCCGGCGACAGGATGTTCTGGGCGACCAGCATCGCGCAATGCGCCTTCGAGCCGGCGATGTCTTCGGCATAGAGGCGCTTGTCGAAATCGATCGAGGCATTGATGCGGCGCATGATCTCGGCCGGGCCGCCGGCAAAGCGGCCGCCCCAAAGCGAGTTGGCCGGCTTCTTCGCGGCGGTCATCGGCCGCTCTTCCGAGCCCAGCGAGAGAACGAAACGATGAAATGGACGCTCGCTGCCGCTTTGGTGTTCCTCCTCGCACCTGTCCTAGGCGCGGCGGACGAGGGCGAGGCGGACATGCCCGACCGAACCAAGCTCGGCGAGTTCGTGCCCTCTCCGCAACCGTATCCGGCGCCCGCAATTTCGCTTGCCGACACTTCCGGCCGTTCCGTCGAACTCTCGAAGCTGCAAGGGAAGCTGGTCATCGTCAATCTTTGGGCCACCTGGTGCGGGCCGTGCCTGCGCGAGATGCCCTCGCTCGAGCGGCTGCAGTCGCGGCTCGGCGAGCGGATCGCGGTGCTTGCGGTATCCGAAGATCGCGGCGGCAACAAGACCGTCGAGCCTTTCATCGCCAAACTCGGGCTCAAATCGGTCAAGATCTATGTCGATCCCAAGAGCGAGGTCGGACACGCCTTCGGGGTACAAGGCTTGCCGACCAGCTTTCTGATCGACCGCGAAGGCAAGGTGCTCGGCCGCGTCGAAGGCGCGGCGGAGTGGGATTCACCCAAGATCCTGGGCCTCCTCGAGCCGCTGCTGTCTACCGACAGCGTGGTCAAGACGTCTTCTCACTGAGCACGTCCCTGAGAAACAATCCGCCCCTCCGCAACCCCTGGTCATCGATCGAATGGCCGATGCCGACCGAGGTCGCGGTCTGGACCGGGACACCGGCTTCCTTCAGCGCCGTTTCCGCCACAGCGAGCGAGCTGTACGGAACGAGCGGGTCTTCGGTACCGTGCACCAGGAGCAGGGGCGGGCGCGAGCGCAACTCGCTGGCCAGCAGTTCCGGCGCGAGCAGCCGGCCCGAAAAGCCGACGATGCCGGCGACCGGCTCGGCTCGGCGCAGGCCGACAAACAGCGACATCATCGTGCCCTGCGAGAACCCGACCAGCGCCAGTTCGCGACTGCTGAGCCCCCTTTCTTCGAGGGCCTCGTCCATGAACGCATCGAGGATCGGTGCGGCCGCCCGCACCCCGCCCAGTACCGCCTCCGGGCTGCGATCCTGCGAGCTGAACCATTGATAGCCGTAGGGCGCCGTGTCGCAGGGGAACGGGGCATTAGGCGACAGGAATTCGGCCTCGGGCAGCAACCCTGCCCAATAGGGTGCGAGCCCGATGAGATCGTTGCCGTCCGCCCCGAGCCCATGCAGCAGGATGACCAGCCGGCGCGGCTTGCCGCCCGAGGCGGGTGGGCGCGACGGTCCGGACAGGCGAGGCATCATCGACGCGGTCCTTCGAATGGCAGGCACGACCCGGCAACCTAGCCTAGACGGGACCCCGATGTCACCCGCAGCGGCGGGTTGCGGCCCGACGGTGACGCGCTTTGCGCCGAGCCCGACCGGCTATCTGCATCTCGGCCACGTCCGCTCGGCGCTCGAAGGGTGGCGCGCGGCGCGGCGCGCTGGAGGCCGCTTCTTCCTCCGGCTCGAGGATATCGATCGCACCCGATGCCGCGATGAGTATGCCGCAGCGATCCTCGAGGACCTTGCCTGGCTCGGCATCGACTGGGACGGGCCGGTGCGCAAGCAGTCGGAGCATTTCGACGACTACCGGCGCGCGCTCGACAGGCTCGATGGGTTGGGTGTGCTCTACCCGTGCTTTTGCACGCGGCGTGAGATCCAGGCCGAAATCGCGCGTGCCGGCGCCGCCCCGCATCGTGATGCCGGACCGCGTTATCCCGGCACCTGCCGCAGGCTCGGCGCCGAAACGGCCGCCGCAAAGCTGCGTTCTGGAATTGACTACGCGTTGCGGCTCGACTTGGTACGCGCGCTTGCGCTGATCGGCCCGCTCGACTGGATCGAAGGAGAATGCAGTCGGCAGGCCGAGGCCGCTCTACTCGGCGACGTCGTGCTCGGCCGCAAGGAGTTCCCGGCGAGCTACCACCTCGCGGTCACGGTCGACGACGCAATCCAGGGCGTCACTCTGGTGACCCGCGGCGAGGATTTGGCGATGGCGACGCATATCCATCGCGTTTTGCAGGCGCTGCTCGACTTGCCGACCCCGCGCTATCGCCATCACCCGTTGTTGACCGACGCGGCTGGCCGCCGCCTCGCAAAGCGTGAGGGCGCGCCGACGATCCGGTGGATGCGGCAACAGGGGATGAGCCCGGCAGAGATTATCGTTTTGGCCCAGGCTCAGTCTTAATCCAGCGGGCGGTGAAGGCCGGTGGCGACGTCGAGATATTCCGGATCGTCCGGCCGCAGGAGCCCGTGACGCAGCGCGAAGTCTAGGATCACCAGATTGACGTTGAACTTGAAGTCGTCGCTCGTGCGGACGCGGTCGAGGACGTCCGAGGCCGGCATCAGCTCGAAATGGACGATTTCGCCGTCCTGGTTCTTCGGCACGAAATCGGCGGGCATTTCGAGATCGAAGACGAACAGCACGTCGTCGCGGACGCCGAGCTCGTTTTCCATGCGATAGGAGACGGCGCCGGCCGGAACCGCCCGGCTGGTGAGGCTCCGCGGGAGCGAAGCTTCTTCCTCGCCCTCCTTCAGCAAGGTCTCCTGCAGCCCGTGCCCGTTGCCGATACCGCCGGCGACGAGGTTGTCGAGCTTGTCGGGCGCGACCCGCTTATCGAGAGCGCGCCGGCCGACCCATAAATCGAGCGTGCTCCCGCCCCGGCGGTAGCCGTTGAGGTGGACGCCGTAGGCGCGTGTTCCGAAGAACGGCACGGCGCCACGGTCGAGACGGAACACCACTGGCGCACCCCACCGCGGCGCGACATCAAAGGTCTCGTTGCGCGATTTCGGGATCCGCTTTTCGACGACCAGCGCATCGACCACGGCGTCGACCGCGCGGCTCACCGCCGCAATATCGCCGCGGGCTAGCAGAATTACTCGGTCGTCGGCGACCGCGAACACATCCGGAAATGGCCGCAGCGCAGCGGCATTGTCGCGCCGCAGCAGCCCCACCCGGTCGTTGCCGGCAAACAGCGGCACCACGCGGGCCGGGTTGTAGTTGTTGCAGGAGACGATATGGTCGCGGAAAGACATGGCAGCCCAGAGCTACAATCAGCCGGATGCGCCGAGCTTCTCCGAGGTCAGCACGACCTCGACATAGGCGACCTGCCGCAGACAGGCGGCGATATAGTCCATCAGATCACGCCCGAGCCCATGCATTTGAATGTCGATCGTCAGCTCGGCCTGATCGGTTCCGCGGACGATGCTGTGCCAAGCGGAGGGGACCAACCCGCGTTTGGCAAAGAGCTCGAGCACGCGGGGCATCACGCCGGGGTCGGCATGCGCATGGACGGAAAAGCAGGCGGTGACGGAAGGATCGTCGTCAGCGACGGTCGCAAGAAGGGGCGGCATGAGCTTGGTCCTTGGCAGAAAGGGGGCGAATTCGGCGGGCCCGAACCCAAGGCGGGTTCGGGATCGTAATTCGCGGCCCAATCCGGCCATGGATCGTCATCTCAGCCACCCCCAAGATGTAAGCCGGTCGGCCGGCGCGGTCAACTCGATTTCGCTCCCTTCGCTTTCAATCCGGGCGCAATCTTTGGATCGAAAACCCCGGCCCTTACGTTTTCCTAAAGCAGAGACGCGGTACTTCAGGAGAAAGTTGATGGCCGAACGCCCGGTAGTTACCGGTACCGAGGCCCGCGCCGGCACCAGAGAAGGCGTGGTGCGCTATGTTTTGCTGGCCTCGTTGGTGCTTGTCGTGGTTCTATTCGTAGTAGCGTACGAGCTATTTTCTTAATCGGAGAGATTGATGACTCCCATCCGGCTCGGCTTCGTCATAGTTTGGCTCTTTAGTGCAGTGGGTTGCGGCTTCATCGGCGCGCCGGATCGAGCCAGCGACACTCAGAACCTGAACGCGATCTCGGACGATATCGCGGCGCTGTCGATGACGCATTCGGACGTGATGTCCGCCGCCGACCCCATGGCCCACACCGTCTACCCCCACCATTATCAACTGCCGTCGGACTGATCTGGCATCGCAGTCCAGACCCGTGCCGACCGATCGCGCAGCGCTACTCGCCCAGACCGGGCGGGCGCTCGGCGCGGCGGAGTTGTTCCTTGCGGCCCTGCGGGCGCGATTCCTCGTGCGGGTCGCGCCTGGTGGCAACCTCGAACTCGAGCGCTTCGCCACCGAACAATTGGCTGCCCATGCGCTGGCTTGGATGGCGAGTTATGTCGAGGCGCTGCGCCAGATCCGGAACTGGGCGGTGCGGCTCGACGAAAGCGGAAAGCTCGGTGAAATCGAGGCACTGATCCTCGAAATCGGTTATGGCGAATATCTCGCGCAGCTCGCCGGCGGCATTGCGATGGCGCAAGGTGAATTCGCGCGGCCGCAGGATCTCGGCCTCGACGACGGCGAGATCGCGCCATTGCGCACCGGAGCCGCCGGCAGCCTGTCCACCGGCGCCACAGCGGCCCGCTTGCGGCTCGGCGCCCGGCTCGCCGAACCGGGGGAGGGCGTATTCGGCGACATCGGCATCGACGATCCGACGCTCGAGATGGTTCGCGAGCAAGTGCGCCGCTTCGCCGAGCGGGAAGTCGTCCCGCACGCCCAGGAATGGCATCGCGGCGACGAGCTGATCCCGCTGCCGGTCATCGAGGAGCTCGGTCGGATCGGCGTCTTCGGGATGACGATCCCCGAGGAGCATGGCGGGCTCGGGCTTGGCAAGACGGCGATGAGCATTGTCTCCGAAGAGTTGTCGCGCGCCTATATCGGGGTGGGCTCGCTCGGCACCCGCTCGGAAATTGCCGGCGAGCTGATCCGCTTCGGCGGCACCGACGCGCAGAAGGGGCGCTGGCTGCCGGCGATCGCGTCGGGCGCGGTGCTGCCGACCGCCGTCTTCACCGAGCCGAACACCGGCTCCGATCTCGCAAGCCTGCAAACTCGTGCAGTGCGCGACGGCGAGGTCTACCGTATCCACGGCGCGAAAACCTGGATCACGCACGGCGCCCGCTCCGACTTGATGACTTTGCTGGCGCGCACCGATCCCAACGAGCGCGGCTATGCCGGCCTCAGCATGTTCCTCGCCGAGAAGCCGCGCGGCAGTGACGGGGATCCGTTTCCGGCGGCGGGGATGAGCGGCACCGAAATCCCGGTGCTCGGCTATCGCGGCATGAAGGAATACGAGATCGCCTTCGACGGTTTCGCGGTGCCGGCCGAGGGTTTGCTCGGCGGGGTCGAGGGCCAGGGGTTCAAGCAATTGATGGCGACCTTCGAGAGCGCCCGCGTGCAGACCGCGGCCCGCGCCGTCGGGGTCGCGCAGAACGCGCTCGAGCTGGGGCTCGCCTATGCGCTGGAGCGCGTGCAATTCGGTGAGAAGCTCATCGCCTTTCCGCGCGTCGCCGGCAAGCTCGCTCTGATGGCGGCCGAGACGATGGCCGCGCGCCAGCTGACCTATTTCGCGGCGCGCGAAAAAGACGGCGGCCGGCGCTGCGACATCGAGGCCGGAATGGCCAAATTGGTCGCCGCGCGGGTCGCCTGGTCGAACGCCGACAACGCCCTGCAAATCCATGGCGGCAACGGCTACGCCCTCGAATATCCGATCAGCCGGGTGCTGTGCGACGCTCGGATCCTCAACATCTTCGAGGGCGCCGCCGAGATCCAGGCGCAGATCATCGCCCGCGGCCTCGTCGCCGGCCGCAATTAGCTCGGGCACGAAGCAGCAATCAAAAATTGCGTCGCGGATCAACCGTAGCTGCAGCTGCAGCAAATCAGCAGCAAAAACTCGCCTGAGGGTTGCAGCCTCTGCCCCAGCCCGCGCCAGCCGCGGTCACATGTCATCCCGGTCGGCCACCAAAGGCCCGGTCCGGTTTTGTCGAAAACTCATCAGCATCTCCGCACCAGCCATGACCGGAGTCTGCAATGTGAATTTGGCAAATTTAGGATGACGATTATAAAATCGAACTAGCTCTTTACCAGAGGCAAGGTAGCTCGAGCGCAGCGAAACGACTTGCTCGTCATCGGCGTGCCGATCGAGTTAACCTGTCGTCCAAACAGACAAAACAGATCGGAGGAACCAATGGCCAGCGCAACTCAAAACTTTGACGCTGTCGTGATCGGCGCGGGCTTTTCCGGCATGCACATGCTGAAGTCGCTGCGCGACAAATTGGGACTGAAGTTGCGGGTTTATGAAGAAGGTGAGACCGTTGGCGGCACCTGGTACTGGAACCGATATCCCGGCGCGCGATGTGATTCCGACGCCTACATTTATTGCTTCACCTGGGACAAGCAACTTCTGCAAGAGTGGGAATGGTCCGAGCGCTATCCCGAGCAGCCCGAAATGCTGCATTATCTCGAGCATGTGGCCAAACGCCACGACCTCAAACGCGACATGCAATTCAATACGCGCGTGACCAGCGCTCAATTCGACGAGACAACCAACCTGTGGACAATCCGCACCGACAAGGGCGAAGAGGTCACGGCTCGTTACCTCATCGCGGCTGTCGGTAGCCTTTCGGCCACCAACATTCCCCAGTTCAAGGGTTTAGAGAAGTTTAAGGGCAAGTGGTACCATACAAGCCGCTACCCCCACGCCGGCGTTGACTTCACCGCCAAGCGGGTCGCCGTGGTCGGCACCGGCGCGACTGCAGTGCAGGCCATTCCTGAAATTGCGCAGCAGGCCAAGCAGCTCACCGTGTTTCAGCGCACTGCCAATTACTGTGTGCCGGCGCGCAATGGCAAAGTGGACTCCGAATTGGTTAAGGCGCGAAAGGCCGATTACGACGGCGTGGTCAAGCGCATCAAAGAATCGTTCTTTGGCCAGGAGCATTACTTCATTCCGAAATCGGCGCTGGAAGCCACACCCGAGGAGCGAGAACGTGAATTCGACAGGATGTGGGGCGCCGGCGGCTTCGCCTTCTGGCTGGCCAATTACCAGGACATGTTCTTCAATCAAGAGGCCAATGATTTATGCGCCGACTACATTAAGCGCAAGATTCGCAAGACCGTGAAAGACCCGGTCGTAGCCGAAAAGCTGATACCCAAGGGCTACGCCTACGGCACCAAGCGCCAACCGCTGGACACCAACTACTACGAGACCTTCAACAAGGACAACGTGCTGCTGGTCGATGCCAATACCGACGGCGGTATTGAAGAAATTACCAAAAAGGGCATCCGAGCGGGTTGCAAGGAGTACGAATTCGACATCATCGTTTTCGCAACCGGTTTCGATGCGATGACCGGTCCGCTGAAAGCCTTGAACCTGAGAGGCCGCGGCGGCCGCACATTGGATGAGCAGTGGGCAGAAGGTCCGCACACCTACCTTGGCATCTCGGTCGCCGGCTTCCCCAACCTTTTCACGATCACCGGCCCACAAAGCCCGTCCGTGCTGTCGAACATGCCGGTCTCGATCGAGCAGCATGTCGAGTGGCTCACCGACTGCATCGACAACATGCGCAAGACCGGCAAAACCACCATCGAGGCGACGCCCGAGGCGCAGGATCGATGGGTTGCCCATGTCAACGAGATCGTCAACCAGACGCTGATGACCGGCGCCAACTCCTGGTACATGAGCGCCAATATTCCCGGCAAACCACGCGCCTTCTTGCCCTATTTGGGGCCGGAAGGCGTCGGCGGTTACCGGAAAAAGTGCGACGAAGTCGCGGCCGGGGGCTACGAGGGATTCGAATTGGCATAGCTGACCTCAGCGTTCGACCGAAAATGGCGTGTGTTGCAATCGGTTTCGGTTACGCCTGCGAAAACGCAAGGCTTTCCGGGGAACCGAGCTCGATTGCGTGGCAATCAGCCCGCTCAACCACAAATCTTCCCATTCGACCAAAACTCCCTCTCCACCCCCTCAAGGGGGGAAAGGGTGAAGGGAGCGTGGCCGGAGCCAGACTTCGGCGGCGAACCCTTTTCAAAGAATGTCCTTCTACTTTCCCCGGACAGCCCTGCGCGAAAGCGGGGGGTCCAGGGCAACCGCTTTAGTCCTTGAATTCCCGCTTTCGCGGGAATGACGAATATACTACTGACGTTCCGAGATTTATTACGGTCGGCCTCTTAGAAGGAATTGAGGGGCGGGTTAAAGAGCAACGGTCTTAACCCGCCCAATTTAAACAGGGTGGGAGGAGACGATGATCGAAAACAGCTACTACTCGCAGGAGGTGCACGGCCCCTACGAGTTGCATGACATCGGAAATCTCGAATTGGAAGAAGGCGGCACCATCCGCAATTGCCAGCTCGCCTACGCCACTTTCGGCTCGCTCAATGCTGCCAAGGACAACGCCGTCCTCATTCCCACCTGGTACTCCGGCACCAACAAAATCATGGAGCAGGTGTATATCGGTAACGGCCGCGCGCTCGATCCCAACAAGTATTTCATCATTATCGTCAATCAGACTGGCAATGGTCTTTCCACCTCGCCGCACAACACGCCGGCGCCGGCCGGGATGGGAAATTTCCCGCATGTGCGGATCGGCGATGACGTGCGCGCGCAGCACAAATTTGTGACTGATAAGTTCGGTCTGGAGAGTTTCGCGCTGGTAGCGGGCGGGTCAATGGGCGCGCAGCAGACCTACGAATGGGCGGTACGCTACCCCGATATGGTGAAGCGCGCCGCGCCCATTGCCGGCACGGCAAGAAATACGATCCACGATTTCCTTTTCACCGAAACGCTGGTCGAGGCGATTACGTCAGACCCTGGTTTCAACAAGGGATTCTATTCATCCTCGGCGGATGTCCGAGAAGGTCTGTTGCGGCACGCCAAAATGTGGGCGGTAATGGGGTGGAGCACAGAGTTTTTCCAGGAAAATCGGCATAGGGCGTTGGGTTTTTCGTCGATGGACGATTTCATCATCAACTTCATGTACGGCTATTTCAGCGTGATGGATCCGAACGACCTGCTTTGCATGGCATGGAAATGGCAGCGCGGCGACGTCAGCCGCCACACCGGCGGCGACTTGCGGGCCGCGTTGGGCCGAATCAAAGCCAAGACCTTTGTCATGCCGATGTCTTCGGACATGTTTTTCCCACCGGCCGATTGCCAGGCCGAGTGGCGGCTTATCCCCGATGCCGAGTTCCGGCCGATCCAAACCGTCGATGGGCACCTCGCACTTTTCGGCGCGGATCCCGATGCGATCGGTCAGCTCGACAAGCACCTAGGCGAGTTGCTTGCGACAAAAATTTAACGAGCCATATTCCCCGCATGACGGTTTTTCTGACAATCCTGCTCGTTCTCGCAATGCTCGGGACCCTGACCGTGCTTGGCTTTGGCGTCGCGACCTTGCTGCGCGGCGGCGACCCGCGCCGCTCGAACAAGCTGATGCAGTCGCGCGTCATCATGCAGGCATTGGCGCTGGTGCTGCTGGCAATGCTGATGCTGTTGGCGCGACACTAGACCCAGGGCGCGACACTAGACCAAGGGATCGAAGATGGTTCGGCTGACCCGGATCTATACGCGCGGCGGTGACGCCGGCGAGACCTCGCTCGGCGACGGCACGCGCGTGCCGAAGCATTCGTTGCGGGTCGCCGCCTATGGGACTGTTGACGAAGCCAACGCGGCGATCGGGATTGCTCGGCTGCATGCCGACACGGCAGCCGACGAGATGCTCGACCGCATCCAGAACGATCTCTTCGACCTCGGTGCGGATCTCTGCACTTCCGAGGACGGCCGGCGCGCGGCCGGGGCGCTGCGCATCACCGCGCCCCAAGTTGAGCGGCTCGAGCGCGAGATCGATGCGATGAATGCGAGTTTGCGACCGCTCGACTCGTTCATCCTGCCCGGCGGGACAGCGGGTGCGGCCTACCTCCATCTCGCACGGACGATCACGCGGCGAGCCGAGCGCCTGGTCAGCGACCTCACCGCCAGCGAGCCGGTCAACCCCGAAGCGCTCAAATACCTGAACCGCCTCTCCGACCATCTCTTCGTGCTCGGCCGCCGGGTCAACGATGGCGGCGCCCGCGATGTCCTGTGGCGCCCCGGCGCCAACCGCTGAGCATCATCACAGCGGAAGACCAAATCGAGGAGAGCCTTGCCTTCGCCCTGGCCCCGTGCACAAATCATGACCCGGCCGGCGGAATAATGCATGCCGTCGGCGTAACGGCGAGGACGAGATGAAAGCGCTGGTCGCGGTCAAGCGGGTCATCGACTACAACGTCAAGATCCGCGTCAAGGCGGACAAGACCGGGGTCGAGACCGCCAACGTCAAGATGTCGATGAACCCGTTCGACGAGATCGCCGTCGAGGAGGCGCTGCGACTGCGCGAGGCCGGGATCGTCAGTGAGATCATCGTCGTGTCGCTCGGCATCGCGCAATGCCAGGAGACGATCCGCACCGCGCTGGCGATGGGCGCCGATCGCGGCATTCTCGTGCAGACCGATGCCGAACTGCAGCCGCTCGCCGTCGCCAAGCTGTTGAAGGCGGTGATCCTGCAGGAAAATCCCGAGATCGTCATCATCGGCAAACAGGCGATCGACGACGACTGCAACCAGACCGGCCAGATGTTGTCGGCTCTGCTCGGCTGGCCCCAGGCGACCTTCGCCTCAAAGGTCAAGATCAGCGACGGGCACGCCGAGGTCACCCGCGAGGTCGATGGCGGGCTCGAGACCGTCTCGATCAAATTGCCGGCGGTGATCACAACCGATTTGCGGCTCAACGAACCCCGCTACGCCTCGCTGCCCAATATCATGCGGGCGAAAAAGAAGCCGATCGCGACGACGACGCCCGCGGTGCTCGGCGTCGATGTGACGCCGCGCCTCGTCGTGCTCAAGGTCGAGGAGCCGGCAAAGCGGCAAGGCGGCCACAAAGTCGGCTCGGTTGCCGAGCTCGTCGACAAGCTGAAGACCGAGGCGCGGGTGATCTGATGGCTGGTCTGGTCGTCGCCGAACATGACAACAGGGCGCTGAAGCCCGCGACCCTCAACGCGGTTGCGGCCGCAAACGAAATCGCCGCCGGTGAAGTCGATATTCTGGTTGCCGGCAAGGATTGCCGCGCCGTTGCCGAGGTCGCCGCCAAGATCGCCGGAGCCAGAAAGGTGCTGCTCGCCGACGATCCCGCTTACGAACACGGGCTCGCCGAGAATGTGGCGCCGCTCGTCGTCAAGCTCGCCGAGCATTATTCGCATCTGCTGGCCGCGGCGACGACCTTCGGCAAGAATTTGATGCCGAGGGTGGCGGCGCTCCTCGATGTGATGCAGGTGTCGGACATCTGCGCGGTTGTGTCGCCGGACACTTTCGTGCGGCCGATTTATGCCGGCAATGCGCTGGCGACGGTGCAGTCCAAGGACCCGGTCAAGGTCATCACGGTCCGCGGCACGGCGTTCCCGCCGGTCGACGCGACGGGAGGTTCTGCGGCGGTCGAGCCGGTCGCGCCGACGGATTCGGCCGGGCTGTCGGAATTTGTCGGAGCGGAGTTGTCGAAATCGGAGAGGCCCGAGCTGACCAGCGCCCGGGTCATCGTCTCGGGCGGCCGGGGTATGCAGTCCGGGGAGAATTTCCACCTCTTGGAGAAGGTCGCCGACCAGCTCGGGGCCGCGGTCGGCGCCTCGCGCGCCGCCGTCGACGCCGGTTTTGTGCCCAATGACTACCAGGTCGGCCAGACCGGCAAAATCGTCGCGCCCGAGCTCTACATCGCCGTCGGTATTTCCGGCGCTATCCAGCACCTCGCCGGGATGAAGGATTCGAAAGTCATCGTCGCGATCAACAAAGACGAGGAAGCGCCCATATTTCAAATTGCTGATTACGGCCTGGTCGGCGATTTGTTCAAGATCCTTCCCGAGCTCGCCGACGAGCTCGAGCGCCGCAAGTGAGCGCGGCCCCGGTTTCGCTCGAACCGCTGCGCCGCATCGGCATTATCGGCGCCGGGCAGATGGGTGGCGGCATCGCCCATGTTTGCGCGTTAACCGGGATCGATGTGGTGGTGAGCGACATCAGCGAGGAAGCGCTGCAGCGCGGCGGACAGGCGATCGAACGCAGCCTGGGGCGTCAAGTCGCTCGCGGCACGATTCGTGAAGAAGACAAGGATGCCGCGCTCGCTCGAATTCAAATGGGGCTGGATTACGTGCTGTTCGCCGATTGCGACATGGTGATCGAGGCGGCAGCCGAGAAGGAAGACATCAAGCGCGAGATCTTCAAGAAGCTGACCCCGATCCTGAAGCCCGACGCGCTGATCGCCACCAACACGTCGTCGATCTCGATTACCAGGCTCGCTTCTGCGACCGACCGGCCCGGCAAGTTCATCGGCATGCATTTCATGAACCCGGTGCCGGCGATGAGCCTGGTCGAGCTGATTCGCGGCATCGCCACCGACGAGGAGACCTTTGCGGCGACGCGAGAGCTCGCCTTGAGGCTCGGCAAGACCCCGGTTGCGGCGGAGGACTTTCCGGCGTTCATCGTCAATCGCATTCTGCTGCCGATGATCAACGAGGCGGTCTACACACTCTACGAGGGCGTCGGCTCGGTCGAGGCAATCGATACGGCGATGAAGCTCGGCGCCAATCACCCGATGGGGCCGCTCGAGCTTGCCGATTTCATCGGGCTCGACACCTGTTTATCGGTCATGCAGGTGCTCTATGAGGGGCTCGCCGACAGCAAGTATCGGCCCTGCCCGCTGCTCGTCAAATATGTCGAGGCCGGCTGGCTCGGCCGCAAGGCGAGCCGCGGTTTCTACGACTATCACGGGGAAAAACCGGTCCCGACCCGGTGAACTGCAATACTCGTCCGGAATCTTGCTCAGGCAAGGTGAATTCGTTATCAAGCCGTCACAATCGCGTGCTATTCCGGCCCGCGAGCGTCTGTTAGCGGGACGGGTGTTTCGTGACGGTAAGTCTGGACAATTGCCCGGCTTTGGTGCTGAACGCGGATTTTCGGCCGCTGAGCTATTTTCCGCTGTCACTGTGGTCGTGGCAGGATGCGGTCAAGGCGGTATTCCTCGATCGCGTCAACATAATCGATCATTACGACGTCTGCGTGCGCAGCCCCTCGCTGGAGATGCAATTGCCGAGCGTCGTCTCTCTGAAGGAATACGTGCCGGCCGCCCGCCACCCGGCGTTCACCCGGTTCAACGTCTTTCTGCGCGACCGGTTTACCTGCCAGTATTGCGGCGAGCCCTATCCTTCGCATGATCTGACTTTCGATCACCTGGTGCCGCGCTCCCGGGGCGGGCGCACGATCTGGACAAATGTCGTGACCGCGTGCGGCACCTGCAATCTGTGGAAAGGCAACCGACTGCCGCGGGAGAGCGGAATGTACCCGCGGCATCGCCCGGTGCAGCCCACGACGTATATGCTGCAGGAAAACGGCCGCGCATTCCCGCCCAACTACCTGCACGAGAGCTGGCGCGACTACCTCTACTGGGACACCGAACTCGACCCGTTCTGATCCGCGCCCCGGCTGCGCGGCCTTATTGAGTTGTATTTTCTGACGTCAGCTTTCCTCCTGCGGGCATCCGGTCCATCGAGCTTGGATTATTCGTCTGGAACCGGGCAAGTTCGTCACGGTTCAGCTGGTCGGCGGACCCCCCGGTGGTAGATTGACTCCGCCGAATGGACGGCGCGCGTTGGGAGCCCATGTGCGTCGTCAACGCTGTCGGAGGGGTACCGCGTGTCGCCGTCGAGGCGGCCGGTTACGCCCAGACCGGTGCGGAGAGCTGTTGTGGCTGCGAGCGCGTCACGCTCGCAGTTGATCCAGCTATCGCAAAGCTCAGCCCTTGACGCCGCCCATGGTCAGGCCCGAGGACATGCGGTTGCGGAATGCGTAATAGGTGGCGATCGGCGGCAGGGCATAGATGATCGCCGTCGCCATCATGTAGTTCCACGGCGCCACATCGC
This sequence comes from uncultured Alphaproteobacteria bacterium, assembly GCA_963787425.1. Classification (GTDB taxonomy): domain Bacteria; phylum Pseudomonadota; class Alphaproteobacteria; order ATCC43930; family CGMCC-115725; genus AP-15. Next base: position 416,866 of record CAWBCV010000007.1, on the reverse strand, counting down.
TATTGAGGAACTGGGCGAGCGCCACCGGCACGGTCATGCTTTCTTTGTTCGACAGCAGCAGAAATTGATACAGATATTCGTTCCACGACAATAACAACGCGTAAGTCCCGACCGCGACCAATGCCGGCGCCATCAACGGCAAATAGATCCGGAAATAAATCTGGAGCGGCGAGGCGCCGTCGATCCGCGCCAACTCGTCGAGCTCGATCGGGATGCTCCTGCTGTATTCCTGGAAGATGAAGATCGCGTATGGCGTCGCGAAGGTCACTATCGCAGCGATGACCGACCAGAGATTGTTTTGCAGCCCGTAGTGCTGCATGATTAGGTAGAATGGGATCGCCAGGAACGAAGCCGGGATCACATAGGTTAACAGCGCGGCATTGGTGATCAGCCAGCCGTTGCGGATGCGCATCCGGCTGATCGAGAAGCTGGTCAGCGTGCCGATCAGCAGCACCAACAACGTCACCATGGCGCCCATATAGACGCTGTTGCCGAACTGGTGCCAGAAATATTCGAGGTACCAGTAGCCTTGGGTCAAGACGATCCAGAAGCTGTCGGCAGACGCTTTCGGCGGCCAAAGATGATCGCTGAACACGTCGCCCTCGGCCTCGAAGGACACCATCACGATATTGTAGATCGGTGTGAGGGTCCACACCAACAGCAAGGCGCTTACCACTGCGGCTCCGGCATTGGTCAGGTAGCGCCAGCGCCGGGCGGCACGGCGCATCCGCTCCGCGGGGCGCGTCGCAGCTGATGTCGGCCGTGTATCGGCCGTGATCGTGCTCACAGCTGCGCCTCCGAAGTCTTGAGCTTGCGCATCAGGATGATGACCAGCGGGATCAGCACTGGCAGTGCCGACATGACCACGGCCACGCCGAGCCGCGGGTTGGCGAGGTCAAAGGCGTCGCGGATGCCGAGCGTCGCCAGCAGGTGCGTCGAGTTCGCCGGCCCGCCGCCGGTGATAAAGGTGATCGTGTTGAAGTCGCCGAGCAAAAAGATCGTCGCGAGCAGTGTCAGCACCAGATAGAGGTTGGCGAGCAACGGAAACGTTACGTGAGAGAATCTGCGCAGCCCGGTCGCGCCGTCCACTTTGGCCGCGTCATAGATCTCCTGGGGGATCGACATCCTGCCGGCGAGCAGGATCACCGTCCAGAACGGCAGCCACTTCCAGACGTGGGAGCAGACGGCCGAGCCGAGGGCGAGCCAGCGGGAATTGAGCCAGGACGGGCCGTCGATACCGAAGAGGATGTAGAGCGCGTTATTGAGCAGGCCCCACTCGCCGTTCAACATCCAGTGGATCGAGATGAAGCTGGGCAACGCCGGCACCGCCCAGGGCAGGACGAAGATCATCAGCAGCCCCTTGACCCACCAGCCCGGGCGCATGAAAAAGCCCGACAACATGAGGGCAAAAAACAGCTTGAGGTTGACCCCGAAAGTCACGAAGACCAAGGTGTTGATCACGGTCTGCTGATAGATCGGGTCCGAGAACACCTCGGTATACAAACTCGGCTCGCTGCCCATCCGCAGCCCGTAGAAGACGGGGTAGACCACGAACGCCAGAAACACACCGATGTAGGGCACAAGAAAGGCGAGCGCCCAGGAGAACTCCGAGCCTCGCAAGCCGCCGCGCCAATAACGCCAAAGCGATTGCCGCCGGACTGCTGGGCGGCCGAACTCGATAGCCGATACGGTGGTCATGATCGCCTCTCAGCTCGATGCAATTGGATATTTAGCGAAGATCTCCTCGATCCGGCTGAACGCCTTATCGATTTCCTGCTCCGGCGCGGCGCCGCTGTTCATCACAGCAAAGGCCGCCGTCATGATGACGTGCTCCGCGCCGACCTGCGCCATCGCCGGGTTGTACGCCTCGTAGATCGGGAAGGTCGGGCCGATCACCGATTGCGTCATGTAGGCCGTGCGGTGCGGGTCTTCCTTGAGCCAGAACGGGTCGCTCTTGACGATTTCGGGGATCGGCAGGGCCCAGCGGCCAAGGCCGGCTTTCAAATACTGGTTCAGCACCTTCGGCTGAATGATGTATTTGGCGAATTCCTTGGCCACCGCGACATTTTTCGCCCCCTTGGGGATGACGGGGCCAAACACCGCGACCTGGCTCGGCAGCTCCTTACCCTCATTGCTGAGCGGCAGGCCGTGGGTCAGAATATCGTCGTACTGCTCCTTGTCGTGATAAAGCGCGACCTCGGTCGAGATCGTGCCGTCGAAATCCATCACCATCAGTTTCGAATGAAACGCGTTGTTGTCGTCGGCGTCGTTCCAGTTGACGCAGCTCGGCGGCACATACCCGTCCTTGAACGCGGAGGTCAGGCTCTTGACCGCCTGCACCGCCGCGGCCTTGACCTTGGTGTCGTCGGTATGCAGCTTGCCGTCCGGCGTGACGAGATCCTGGCCGCCATAGGCGACCATCCAAGCGTTGAAGGTGTTGATCGGGTCGACCCCGTTGGTGGTCAACTGGTAGCCGAGCCCGTAGACGTTGCGCTTTCCGGCCGCCCGCAGCCCCTTCTGCACCGGCTTGAAAAAGTCCATGAAGGCGTCCCACGTCTTCGGCAGATCGGAGATCTTGGAACCGCCCTGTTCGACCAGCGACTTCCAGATATGAAACGGGACCGCCGCGATCCTCACCGGCACGACGTAGTAAGCGCGCTTCTTCGTGGCGTTGTTGTAGAAGTAACAGCAAGACAGCGCGGTGGGCATGAACTGCCCTTTTTCGGGCTCGACGACGTCGTTGACGTCTAGCAGCTTGTCGTCCCACGACTGGATGGGCGCGAGCGCGAAGTCGGCGACCTCGATCATATCGGGGACGGCGCCGCTCGTGATTGCCGAGATCGCCTTCTGGCGCAGCGCCGCATAGGGAATGAGGCTGTGGTCGACCTTGTTGCCGCTCGCCTTCTCATAATCGGCAGCCATGGCGCGGAAGGCCGAGTCTTCCTCGGGCACAAAACCCTGGGCAAACCACACCTCGATGGTCGTGGCCGCGGCGTTTGCTATATGAGGCCGTGCCAGGGCGCCGGCGGCAGCGAGCCCCAGAGAGCCGCCGAGCACCGAACGCCGCGTCAGGCTGGTCATCTCCTTATCCGCCTCGCTCATGCCTGCACGATCGGATATTTAGCGAAGATCGCTTCGGCCCGTTTAAACGCCTTGTCGATCGCCTGTTCCGGCGTCATCCCGTTGGTCATCACGTCCAGCATGGCGACACTGAAGACATGCTCGGCGCTCACATCGGCCATGGCCGGGTTGTAGGCTTCGTAGAGCGGCTCGGTCGGATGCACGAGCGTCTCCTCGGCATAAGCGGTGCGGTGTGGGTCCTCCTTGAACCAGAACGGGTCGCTCTTGGCGGTTTCGGGGAGCGGCAGCGCCCACCGGCCCAGCCCGCCTTTCAAATACTCGTTCAGCACGTTGGGCTGGATCGCGTATCTGAGAAACTCCTTCGCCACCGTGACGTTTTGCGCCCCTTTCGGGATCAGGGCGCCAAAGATCGGCATCGGGCTCGGAATTTCCTTACCGTCATTGCCGAGTGGCATGCCACGGGTCACGATGTCGTCGTATTCTTCCTTTTTCTTGTAGAGGGCCACCTCGGTGGACAATGACCCGTCGAAGTCCATCACGATGAGCTTGGCGTGGAAGGCGTTGTTGTCGTCGGCATCGTTCCAGTTGACAACTCCCGGCGGCACGTAGCCCTTCTTGAACGGCGTAGTTAATTTGTCGATCGCCTTGACCGCCGCATCCTTTACTTGCGGATCGTCGGTATGCAATTTGCCGTCCGGCGTGACAAGGTTCTTGCCACCATATGCCATCAAATAGCCTTGAAACGTGATGGCCGGATCGACCCCATTGGCGGTCAGCTGATAGCCGTAGGCGTAAATATTGCGCGTGCCCTGCGCTCGCAACTTATCTTGCACCGGCATGAAGAAATCAAGGAAGGCATCCCAGGTATTCGGAATATCCGAGACTTTAAATCCGGCCTTCTCGATCAGGGATTGCCAAATATGGAACGGAATTCCTGCTGCCTTCATCGGCACGCCGTAGAATGCGCGCTTCTTGGTCGTGTTGTTGTAGCTGTAGGTGGCGTGCAGCGCCGTATCGATATATTGCGATTTCTGGGGCTCGACGATGTCGCTGACGTCGACGAGCTTGTCGGCCCATGCGTTCAGCGGCAGAAACGAGAAATCGGCATACTCCATGATGTCCGGGACGACGCCGCTGGTTATCGCGGAGACTTCCTTCTGGCGCAGCGGCGCGAACGGGATGATGCTGTCCTCGATCTTGTTGCCGCTGGCTTTCTGATAATCGGCGACCAGCTTTTTGAAGGCGATATCCTCTTCTTGAGCGAAACCTTGGGTCCACCAGACCTCTGCGGTTGTCGCCGCCGCGTTGGCGATATGAGGCCGTGCCAGGGCACCGGTGGCGGCAAGCCCGAGGGAGCCGCGGAGCACCGAGCGCCTGGTAAAGATCGTCATACCCGTCTTCCTTCCCCGTTCTCGCTCTAAATTCAAGCGGACACGTTCTGGTTGTCGTCTCCCAGCCCACTATAGAACGCCGCCCAGGTATACTCAAATGTTAATCGACGACGCCGCCCCGAACTCGCGATACCGTGATCGATGCCTCGATCCCGGCACGACATCGCCTCGCTCTATCGCTTTACGCCATCCAACGTCCCGCCCGCGGCGATGTAGCGGCGGAGGGCGAACAACAGCGCAATCGGCGGCAGCACATAAATGATGGCGGCAGCCATCATCGCGTTATACGGAGCGTCGACGTCGGCGAACAACTGGCCCTGCGTTACCGAAACGGTCATGTTTCGTGTCGAGAGCAGCACGGCCTGGTACAAATAGTCGTTCCAGGCGAGCAACAGAGCGTAGACGGCCACGACCGCCAGCGCCGGGGTCATCAAGGGCAGATAGATCCGCAGATACAGTTGAACGGCGGAGGCACCGTCGACCCGGGCTGCGTCGTCGAGTTCAATCGGCATCAGGCGCGAGTACAGCTGCAGGATCAGAATGGCGAACGGGATGGCGAACGCCACCTGCGCCGCGATGACCGCCCAGAGGTTGTTCGAGAGGCCGTAGGTGTGCATAATCCGATAATATGGCACGATCAGGAAGGATGCAGGGATCGCGTAGGTGAGGAGCGCGGTGTTGGTGAGCAGCGAGCCTTTGCTGAGCCGCATCCAACTCACGGCGAAGCTGGCCAGCGACCCGATCAGCACCGTCAGAACCATCGTCAGCATACCGATGAAAAGGCTGTTGCCGAATTGGTGCCAGAAATCCTCAAGATACCGGGCCTCCTGCGTGACGACCGCACGGAAGCCCTCAAGCGATGGCTCGGGCGGCCAGAGGTTGCCGTCGAACTCGATTTCACCTTCTTCGGGATCGAGGGCGATCAAGAACATGTTATAGATGGGCGTCAGCGACCAGATCAGGAGGACGACGCCAAGCATCATCGCGCCCGCTTCGGTAAGAACCCGTCGGAGCCGGTAGCGTCGGCGCACGGGTTGGACTAGTGGCAGGCCGATGCTCACAGTTGCGCCTCGCTTGTGTGGAGCCTGCGCATCAATAGGATCACAATCGGGATCAGTAATGGGAGGGCCGACATCACCGCTGCGACGCCGAGCGCCGGCTTGGCCGCATCGAAGGCGTAGTGGAAGCCGAGCGTCGCCAGCACTTCCGTGGAGCCGGCTGGTCCCCCACCCGACACAAGATAGACAGTCGTAAAGTCGCCGACTGTCCAGAGGGTGGAGAGCAGTGTGCACAGGAGATAAAGGTTCGCCAACAGCGGAAAGGTGACATGGACGAAGCGGCGGATGCCGGTCGCTCCGTCAATCTCCGCCGAGTCATAGATGTCTCGAGGAATCTTCACCCGCGCAGCGAGGAAAATCACGGTCCAGAACGGCATCCATTTCCAGACATACGCGATGATGTTCGATCCGAGCCCGAGCCAGCGGTTATTGAACCAGGTCGGACCGTCGATCCCGAACAGCGCCGACCATACGCCGTCGACCAAGCCCTGCTCGCCAATCAGCATCCAGTGGAACGAGAGGCAGGCTTGTGCCGCCGCGATCGCCCAGGGCAAAATAAAGACAGCCAGCAAGGGCCTGATCCACCAGCGCCGGCGGATGAAGAAGCCGGAGAGCAGCAACGCCAAGAACATCTTTACGTTGACGCCGAGGCCGACGAAGAGCGACGTGTTGACCAATGTCGGAAAGTATAGCCGATCTGCGATCAGATCGGCGTAAAGCGAGGGCTTGCTCGCCATCCATAGCGCATAGCCGAAAGGATAGAGGACAAAGACGAAGAACACCGCTGCATAGGGTACAACAAAGGCAATCGCCCAGCTGAAATCCGAGCCGCGCAGATGGCCGTACCCGGGCGGTCGCCACGGCCGCTTGAATGCAACGGGTCCGGTTGTGAGAACTGGCTGCGTGCCGCTCCTCTCAGCCTTGCGCGATCTGATATTTCGCGAAGATCTCCTCAACCCGCTTGAACGCCTTGTCCGCGGCTGCCTGCGGGGTCATTCCACCCGTCGTGATGTCGGCCCACCCGGTGGGCCAGACATGCTCGTTCTGAACTTGGGCATAAGCCGGATTGAAGGTCCAGAAAGTCGACAGGGTCGGGCCGAGCAGACCCTGATGGACGTAAGGACCCCGGTGCGGGTCCTTAGGGTCGAGCCACCACGGGTCGTTTTTCACGATCGTTGGCATGCACGGAATATTCCGGCCGAGCCCGGTTTTCAGATACTCGTTAAGGACCGGCGGCTGGATCAGATATTTGAGAAAATCCTTGGCCACTTCGACGTTTTTTGCTCCCTTCGGGATCAACCCGCAAGCCGAAGGGGCCTGGCTCGGCACCAGCTTGCCGTCATTACTGAGCGGCAGGCCCATCGTCACGATGTCCCGGTAGTCCTGCTCGCTGTGGATGACGGCGACCTCGGTCGAGATCGTGCCGTCGAGATCCATCACGATCTGCTTGGCGTGAAAGGCGTTGTTGTCGTCGGCGTCGTTCCAGTTGATCGCCCCCGGCGGCACGTAGCCTTCCTTGTAGGCCGTGGTCGGATAGCTCAACGTCTTCAACACCGCCTCGCGCACCTTCTGATCGTCGAGGTGCAATTTGCCGTCCTTGGTGACGATGTCCTGCCCGCCATGGGCGATCAGGAAATAATCGAACAACGCATTGCAGTCGTTGCCCGTGGTGTTCATCTGGAAACCGAGGCCGTACACTTTGCGCTCGCCTTGGGCGCGCAATTTCTTCTGCACGTCCTTAAAGAAATCGTAGAAGGCATCCCAGGTTCTCGGCAGGTCTTCCATCGTGTACCCGGCCTTCTCGACCAGCGGCCGCCAGATATGGTTCGGTCGCACCGCGCAGGTATATGGCACGCCGTAAAAGCTACGCCTCCTCTCTATGCTGTTATAGCAGTGGGCGGTGAGAAGCGCGGTTTCGTTGTATTGCGATTTTTGGGTCTCTATGACGTCGGTGACGTCGACCAGTTTGTCCTCCCAGGCGTAGAGCGCAATGATCTCGAGGGGATTGTTCTGGAACAGATCGGGGACGACGCCACTCGTGACCGCCGAAACGATCTTCTGACGCTCCGGCGCATAAGGAATGATGCTGTAGTCAATCGTATTGCCGCTCGCCTTCTCGTAATCGGCGAAGATCTTTTTGATCGACACATCCTCTTCCGGGGCGAAGCCCTGAACCCACCACACCGTCGCGGTCGTAGCCGCCGCATTGGCGACATAGGGCCGTGCGAGGGCGCTGGCTGAAGCCAGGACCAGCGAACTGCGAAGCACCGATCGCCTGGACGGATTCGTCCTGCCCATCTCCTCCTCCCGTTTTACAGTGACCGATTTGCGGCCGCATTCCTGTTGTCGTTCAGCTCCCGTCGCCGGGTGCGTGCAAAATGATCTGCTCAGCCCTGCGCGATCGGATATTTTGCGAAGATCTCTTCGACCCGCTTGAACGCCTTCTCGGCAGCCGCCTGCGGCGTCATCCCGCCCTGCATGATGTCGATCCAGGCCGCGCTCCAGGCATGCTCGCTCTGGACCTGGGCATAGGCCGGGTTGTAGACCCAGAAATTTGGCAAGGTCGGACCGAGTACCGCCTGCTGAACGTAGGCAGCCACATGCGGGTCCTGGGGGTCGAGCCAGAACGGGTCACTCTTGACGACCGACGGCATCGCCGGCGCGCTCCGGCCAAGGCCCGTCTTCAGATACTCGTTGTTGACCTTCGGCTGGATGAAGTATTTCAGGAAATCCTTTGCCACCTCCACGTTTTTTGCCCCTTTGGGAATCAGGCAGCAGCCGTTGTCAGCCTTGCTCGGCACCGGCTTGCCTTCGTTGCTCAGTGCCAGACCCATGGTCACGATATTATCGTAATCGTCCTTTTTTCCCTGTGAGAGCACTGCAACCTCGGTCGAGATCGTGCCGTCGAGATCCATGACGATCTGCTTGGCATGGAACGCGTTATTGTCGTCGGCGTCGTTCCAATTGATTGCCCCCGGCGGCACAAACCCGTCTTTGTACGCGGTTGTCGGGTAGGTCAGCGCCTTGATAGCCGCCTCGCGCACCTTCGGGTCGTCGAGATGCAGTTTGCCGTCTTTGGTGACAATGTCTTGGCCGCCATAGGCGATCAGGAAATAGTTGAACACATTATTGGGATCGTTGCCGTTGGTGGTGACGTTGAGGCCGAGGCCATAGACGTTGCGCACGCCCTGGGCTCGCAACTTCTTCTGCACTTCCTTGAAGAAATCGTAGAACGCGTCCCAAGTCTTCGGGATGTCCTCGACCTTGTAGCCGGCTTTCTCGACCAGCGGCCGCCAGATATGGTTCGGCAACACGTTTTGCGTATAAGGCACGCCGTAAAAGCTGCGCTTTTTCTCGACGCTGTTGTAGCAATATGCCGAGAGCAAGGCGGTTTCTGTGTACTCCTCCCTTTGCGTCTCGACGACATCGGTCACGTCGACCAGCTTGTCTTCCCAGGCGTGCAACGCGATCAGCTCGGTGGGCGTGCTCTGGTAGAGATCCGGGACAACTCCGCTGGTCACGGCCGAGATGATCTTCTGGCGCAGCGGCGCAAACGGCATGATACTGTAATCGATCTTATTGCCGCTGGCCTTCTCGTACCCCGCGACGATTTTCTTAAATGATGCATCCTCCTCGGGGACAAAACCCTGGATCCACCACACTTCGGCGGCAGTAGCCGCCGCATTTGCGATGCGGGGCCGCACGAGACTCCCGGCCGCAAGCAAGCTCGCCGAACCTCTAAGCACTGAGCGCCTGGTAAGATGGCTCATTCGCATCTCCTTCTCGGTTCGCGCCGGCGACCCATCGTTCGGATTGCTCGAAAGGCCGACGCGGGGTGAAATCTCCTCAGCTCTGCTCGATCGGGTATTTCGCAAAGATCTCATCGATCCGCTTGAACGCTTTGTCGGCGGCGTCCTGCGGCTTTGTTCCGTTCTGCATGATGTCGGCCCAAGCCGTCTGCCAAACGTGTTCGTTCTGGACGTGGGCATAGGCGGGGTTGTAGGCCCAGAACACCGGCAAGGTCGGGCGCAATAGAGCCTGCGTCGTGTAGGCCTTGCGGTGCGGGTCTGCCATCCACCACGGGTCCTTCTTGACGATCGATGGCATTGCCGGCACGCGGCGGCCCAGACCCGTTTTCAGGTATTCGTTGCAGACTTCCGGCTGGATCAAATACTTGAGGAAGTCCTTAGCCGTCTCGACGTTCTTCGCGCCTTTGGGGACCAGCCCGCAGACGCTGAACGCCCAGCTCGGTACCGGCTTGCCTTCGTTGCTGTCGGCCAACCCCCACGTCACGATATCGTCGTAATCCTGTTTGTTCGCGATGATAGCGACCTCGGTGGAGATCGAGCCGTCGAGGTCCATCACGATTGTTTTGGCGTGGAAGGCGTTGTTGTCGTCGGCGTCGTTCCAGTTGATCGCGCCGGGCGGCACAAAGCCCTCCTTGTAGGCGGTCGTCGGATAGGTCAGCACTTTGATCGCCGCCTCTCTGACCTGCGGGTCGTCGAGGTGCAGTTTGCCGTCCTTGCCGACAATGTTCTGGCCGCCATAAGCGATCAGCCACTGGTCGAAAAAAGAGTTCGGGTCGCCGCCATTGGTGGTCAGCTGAAAACCCAAGCCGTAGACGTTGCGCACCCCCGACGCGCGCAATTTCTTCTGCACGCCTTTGAAGAAATCGTAGAAGGCGTCCCAGGTCTTCGGGATGTCGTCGATCTTGTAACCCGCCTTTTCGACCAATTGCCGCCAGATGTGGTTGGTGAACACGTCGATCGTATAGGGCACGCCATAGATGCCGCGTTTTTTCGTTACGTTGTTGTAGCAGTTGACCAGCGCCAGCGCCGTCTCGGCGTATTCCTCACGCTGCGTCTCGACGACGTCGCTGACATCGACGAGCTTGTCCTCCCAGGCGAAGAGCGCGGTGATCTCGGGCGGGTTGTTCTGGAACAGGTCCGGCACGACGCCGCTGGTTACCGCCGAGACGATCTTCTGCCGCCCCGGCGCGTAGGGGATGACCGTCGCGTCGATCATGTTGCCGCTCGCCTTCTGGTAATCGGCGACGAGCTTGTTGAACGCGATGTCCTCTTCATGGGCAAACCCCTGCACCCACCATACGGTCGCGGTCGTGGCCGCCGCGTTGGCAACATACGGTCGCGCCAATGTGCCGGCGGCCGCGATCCCGAGAGAACCGCGGAGCACCGAGCGCCTGGTCATTCTCGTCATGTCGTCCCTTCCCCGATCAAACCGCCTGCCGGCACTATAGCCCGGCAGCGCGCCCGGCTCAAATGCCGGTCGCCGACCCGGGGTTGCAGACGCTAGGGCGAGCCTCGGCTTGGAGCCGGCTCGCAATTTTGCGATCAGGGCAATCTTCGATTAGGTCAATTTTCGATTAGGCCAATTTTCGATTAGGATTGCGCGATCGGGTATTTCGAGAAGATTTCCTCGACCCGCTTGAATGCCTTTTCGGCCGCCGCCTCAGGGGACATCCCACCCTGCATGATGTCGGTCCAGCCCGTGCCCCAGACATGCTCGTTCTGGACCTGAGCATAGGCCGGATTGAACGAGTAATACTGCGGAACAGTTTCACCGATCAGGCCCTGACGGGTGTACGCCGCCCGGTGAGAATTCGGCGAACCACCACGGATCATCCTTGACGATCGAGGGTGTGGCCGGAATGTTTCGGCCGAGGCCGGTCTTCAGATACTCGTTGTTGACTTTCGGCTGGATCAAATACTTCAAAAACTCCTTTGCTACCTCCACGTTTTTCGCGCCTTTCGGGATCAGTCCGCAAGCGTTGGTGGCGTGGCTTGGCACCGGTTTGCCGTCGTTGCTTAGCGGCAGGCCCATTGTGACGACATCGTCGTACTCATCTTTCTTGTGGTAGAGCGCGACCTCGGTCGAAATCGTGCCGTCGAGATCCATCACGATCGTCTTGGCGTGAAAAGCATTGTTGTCGTCGGCATCGTTCCAATTAATCGCGCCCGGCGGCACAAAGCCTTCTTTATAGGCGGTGGTCGGGTAGGTCAGCGCCTTAATCACCGCCTGTTTCACCTTCGGATCGTCGAGATGCAATTTGCCGTCTTTGGTTACGATGTCCTGCCCGCCATAGGCGATCAGGAAATAATGGAAGGTGTTGTTGGGATCGACGCCGTTGGTCGTTACCTGTAGACCGAGCCCATAGACGTTGCGCACATGCTGTTCGCGCAGCTTCTTCTGCGCCTCCTTGAAGAAATCATAATAAGCATCCCAGGTCTTGGGGATGTCTTCTATTTTGTACCCGGCTTTCTCGACCAATGATTTCCAGACGTGGTTCGGCAATACCGCGGTCTGATAGGGAACACCATAAAAACTGCGCTTCTTCTCCGCGTTGTTGTAGCAATAGGTGTTTAGCAACGCGGTCTCCGTGAACCCCTCCTTCTGTGTTTCGACGACGTCGCTGACATCGAGCAGCTTGTCGTCCCAGGCATAGAGCGCGATGATTTCGGCCGGGTTGTTCTGGAACAAGTCGGGGACGACGCCGCTCGTCACTGCCGAAACGATCTTCTGCCGCTCCGGCGCAAAAGGAATGATGCTGTAGTCGAGCGTGTTGCCGCTGGCCTTCTGGTAATCGGCGACCATCTTGGTGAACGCCTCGTCCTCTTCCTGGACGAAGCCCTGCGCCCACCACACCGTGGCCGTCGTCGCGACAGCATTTGCGACAAAGGGGCGCGCCAATGTCCCGACCGCTGCCAAACCCAGCGAGCTGCGAAGCACCGATCGCCGGCTCAGGTTTCCCATGTCCGTTTTCCTTCCTGCTCTGGCGCCACGCGACCCTTCGCGGGCGCGATTTTTTCTGTTGACAGGCGCAGCTTGCACCCACCCCACGATGGGGTCAACTTGTTCATCCAGGGTTGCGGTACCATGCTTACGCGCCCGGGCACCCCCCTCAGCGGGGAGGCTGGTTCACTCGGGCGACGCGCCAGCCGTGACCCATGCCGGGGCCATCGATCCGGTCGATGCGGGTGATCGAGCAATTCTCGATCGTGAAGGCGAGCGCGGCTTCGGGGTCGAGGTCGAGCGCCAATGCCAGCGCGGCGCGGATCGTGCCGCCATGCGCGACGGCGAGGATGTCGCGTCCGGGATGGGTCTCGACCAGCCGGTGGATTGCCCGCGACACCCGCTCGATGACCGCGACGAAAGTCTCGCCGCCCGGTGGCGTCTCGTGGGCCGGCGCGTGCCAGAAGCGGTGGAAATCGCCGGCACGGGACGCTTGCAGCTCCTCATAGGTAAGGCCCTGCCACTTACCGAAATCCTGTTCGGCGAGGTCCGGCATCATGATGACCTCGGGGCCGGGGATCAGCGTCGGTCCGGAGAGCCCGGCGCGGACGATCGCCGCGGCCGTCTCGTGGGTGCGCCGCAGGTTGCTGGTCACCCAGATTGCGCTGCCCGGCAGCTTTTCCGCGAGGCCGGTAAACAACGCCGTTTCGGAACAGTCGCAGGAAAGATCGATCTGGCCGTAGATCCGGCCGCCATGCGCCACCGGCGCGTGCCGCACCCACCAGAAGCTGGTCGTAATTTGAGTCATGGTTTTCTGTTACAGGGTCGTTGCCCATGGGTGGCGGCCGGGATAACGTCAAGGCGGGCAATCCGCATAGCTATAGGGAGACAACACCTATGTCGACGTTGATCCTCGGCGGGACCGGGTTTATCGGCCGACGTCTCGTGCCGCTACTGGCGCAGCGCGGTGAAGAAGTCGTGTGCATGGACCTGAACCCCGGCACGGCGTCCTACGGGCAACTGGGTAACCAAGTCCGTGTCGTGCGCGGCGACGTCACGCAGTTCGATGATGTCATGGCGGTCACCGTCGCGGCGAAACCGTCGCGCGTCGTCAATCTCGCCTATTTTCTCGGCAGCGAGCACGCTCCACATGTCGCGACCAAGCTCAACATCGTCGGCATGGACAATTGCTTCGAGGCGGCGCGTCTTTGCGGGGTCAACCGGGTGGTGTTCGCGAGTTCGCTGGCGGTGAGCGGCGAGCAGCATTTCTACGGCGACCGTGTGGTCAATGAGGACGATTTCCGGCACGGCCACGTCCAATACGCGATGCACAAGATCTTCAACGAATGGCAGGCGCAGGACTACCGCGAGAAATATGGCATGGAGATCACCGCGATCCGCCCCGCCAACGTAACCGGCCCCGACAAGATCGTCGGCTCGGTCGACCACGTCAAATGCATCACGTTCCCGGCGCGCGGTGAGGCGATCTCCTTCCCGTACAAGGACGCGATGCGCTGCCCGGTCCATGTCGACGATATCGCCGAAGTGTTCGCCCGGGTGTTGCTGACCGACAAGCCGAGGTACGCGGTCTACAATTCCGGCGGCACCGCCATCAGCCTGGGCGATCTCGCTAATCTCGTGCGCGAGTTCTTGCCTGACGCACAAATCACCTTCGCGCACGAAACCGGCGGCAAGGAGACCTCGGGCAATTACCTGATCGACAATAGCCGCTTAATACAGGAATTCGGACTGCAGTATCTGCCCTACCGGCAGCGCGTAATGCAGATCATCAATGATACCCGCCGCGAAGCCGGCCTGCCGCCTGTCGCCGACCGGTAACGAAGCGCCTCTGCCCACAACTCGCGGGGCAGCGGCCGCGGTTCGCTGCGCGCTATTGGGGCCTTCTGGGAACATCGGTTGAAGGCTGGCAGTTTTCCTAGTCATTCCTGCAAAAGCGGGAATCCAGGATGGCAAGCTCTGCACTAGAAACTCTGGAGCCCCCGCTTTCGCGGGGATGACGATGGAATCGGGAATTACTCGTTCGGGGAGGACGGGATGGAGACGGTGGGGATAGGCTTTTATTTCGAGGATTTGCCGGTCGGACGGCAGTTCAAGACAATTGGGCGCACCGTCACCGAGGCCGACATCACCAATTTCGTCAACTGCACCGGCATGGTCGAGGTGCTGTTCACCAACCTCGAATTCCTCGCGCATGAATCGGACATCAAACAGCGTCTGGCGCCGGCGGCGCTCGTTTACGCCTTTGCCGAGGGGCTGCTGGTGCAGTCGACGATGCAGCACACCGGCTTTGCCTTTCTGCACATGGAGCTCAATGTCGAGAACCCGGTCTTCGCCGGCGACACGATCCATGCCGAATGCGAGGTCGTCGAGGCACGCCGCAGCAAGAGCCGCCCCGACCGCGGTCTGGTGCGCACCCGCACCCGCGTCGTCAAACAGGACCACGCGGTGGCGCTGACCTACACGCCGCTGCGTTTAGTCAAATGCCGGCCTGCAGCCGACCCGGCGTGAAATGTAACCTGATACGGGTCTGGTATGGAAGGCAGGCGATGGCAATTCTATCGAACATCTACGTCCGGCACCGATCCGCACTACCGGATTCCGCGGGTTAGCAGCACCAAGTTGGCGTTCCCCCGTCATCCAGCTATGGAGAAGGCAGGGGGAACTGCAATGTTAAAGCTGACGATCACCTTTCTCGCGGGTGCGCTCACCTTTGCGTGCCTGCCGGCGCTCGCCGTGGAACTTCCCGACTACGGTTCGAAGAATTTCAGCCCGTCGGACGACACGCCGAGTTACTTCGCCAACGAGACCGCTCCAGTATCCGCCAGGACCGCGGACACAACCCCGCGCGACTGGTCTGCCGTAGATGAGATGGCCCCGGCGCGGCCGACATCCGAGGGCACCCGCTCGGCCCACACCCATAGCGGACTGCATGGCCGATACGCCGTTGGCCAAAGATCCGGCCGACATGAAGCGGGCAGAGGGTACTCGACGCACGCTGCGGGCTGGGGAGGCGGCAAAGGGTACAGGACGACGAGCGCGAAGCATGGCAAATCGGGCGCCAGACACGCGAGCTCTGGTGCGGCGCATTATACGATGAACTGACACACAGCACGCTCTTGTCCGCCGCCGGGTCTCTGCGGCGATGGACAGAGCCGTCCGTGCCGCCATATAAGCGGCGCGATGGGGAAAGTCCCGTTTCTCAAGATGCATGGGCTCGGCAACGATTTTGTCGTGCTCGATTTTCGCCGCGGCGCGATCCCTTTCGGTGTCGCAGCCGCGCGGAGGTTGGCAGATCGCCGGACCGGCATCGGATGTGATCAGGTCATCCTGATCGAGCCGCCGCGCCATCCGGCGGCCCAGGTCTTGATGCGCATCCGCAATGCCGATGGCAGCGAGGCCGAGGCCTGCGGCAATGCCACACGGTGCGTCGCCGACCTGCTGTACCGCGAGACTCGGGACTCCCGGGTGCGGATCCAGACCGCGGCGGGTCTGCTCGAGGCGGAGGCGCTGGGCGACGGGTCTTTTGCAGTCGATATGGGACCGGCGCGAACGGCTTGGCACGAGATCCCGCTGGCGCGCGCGATGGACACCGTTCGGGTCGACTTGACATCGGGTCCGCTGACGGAGGCGGTCTGCACAAACATCGGCAACCCGCACGCGACCTTTTTTGTTGATGACGTCGACACCATCGATCTCGAAGCGCTTGGGCCGCCCCTCGAACATCACCCGCTCTTTCCGGAACGCGCAAATATCGGTATCGCCGAAATCCGTGATCGCCGCCGCATCCGGCTGCGCGTATGGGAACGAGGCGCCGGGATCACCCGGGCTTGCGGCACCGGCGCCTGCGCCGCGCTCGTTGCCGCCCACCGCCGGGGGCTCACAGAGCGCCGCGCCGACGTCGAACTCGATGGCGGCAGCCTCGAAATAGCTTGGCGCGAGGATGGCCACGTGATCATGACGGGGCCGGCAACGCTGAGCTTCGAGGGCGCGTTCGACGCCGATCTGCTGGGCGCGGGCTGAGCGTTATGCAGTACAATGAGGTCATCACGTTCGGTTGCCGGCTGAACGCGTTCGAATCCGAGGTCATTCGCGGTGCCGCGGCCGCTGCCGGGCTGACCGGTGCGGTCATCGTCAATACCTGCGCGGTTACCGCCGAGGCCGAGCGGCAAGCGCGACAGGCGATCCGCCGCGCGCGCCGCCGGCACCCCAAGGCAAGAATTGTCGTAACGGGCTGCGCCGCCCATCTGTCGCCGGAACGCTATGCGGCGCTGCCCGAAGTGGACCACGTACTCGACAATCAAGCCAAGTTGTCGCCGCGGAGCTATCTGCCAGATGAGGCTGCGCCGCCCGATCCGAACGAAGACGCGCCGCACCTGGTCGATGGGTTCGAAGGCAAATGCCGCGCGTTTCTGCAGGTCCAGCAGGGCTGCGATCACCGCTGTACTTTTTGCATCATACCCTATGCTCGCGGGGCTAGCCGATCGGTCCCGATGGGGGTGATCGCCGATCAGGCGCGCCGCCTGGTCGCGGCCGGTTACCGGGAGATCGTACTGACGGGTGTCGATCTGACCGCCTATGGGGCCGACCTGCCCGGAAGACCCAGCCTCGGACAGATGGTGAGGCGGCTGCTTGCCGCCGTACCCGAACTGCAGCGTTTGCGCCTCTCCTCCCTCGACCCGGCCGAAATCGACGCTGAACTTTGGCGGTTGCTGGCCGAAGAAGAGCGGCTGATGCCGCACCTCCACCTGTCATTGCAGGCCGGCGACGACCTGATCTTAAAGCGCATGAAGCGGCGCCATTCCCGCGATCAAGCGATAGCTGTTGCGCAGCGCGCCCGAGAATTGCGTCCCGAGGTGGCGCTCGGCGCCGACCTGATCGCCGGGTTTCCGACCGAGACGGAGGAGATGTTCCGCCATACCCTCGACCTGATTGGCGAATCCGGGCTCGCCTTTGTTCATGTGTTCCCCTACAGCGTGCGGGCAGAAACGCCCGCCGCCCGCATGCCGCAACTGCCCGGCGAAGTGATCAAGGAGCGCGCCGCGAGGCTGCGGGCAGCAGGGCGGGCCGCTTTCGCCGCAGAACTTTCTGCTCGGGTCGGCAGCGAAACCGATGTACTGATCGAGCGACCCGGCACGGGCCGCGCCGCCTTCTATGCGCCGGTGAGCTTCACGGGGTCGGGGGACGTGGGGTCGGTCCGGCGGATGCGCCTGGTCGGGGTCAGCGGTCGCAATCTTATCGGAGCAGCAGTTCAATGAGGTTCCGGAGACGCTCCGCTTCTGGACCGGTTCCAGGACCCGATCGGGGAGCCGATACCGTCGCGGAAGACACAGAAAACCGTAAGCCGGAGGAGGAGACGGCAGTTGCGGAATTGCAACCGGCGCCTGCACCCGAACCCGACGCGCCCGAGAATTCCGCTGCGGAGGCTCCTTCTAGCCATGCGGACCAGCAGGAGCGCGGGCTGTGGAGCGGCGGTTTCCGGCGGCGCGGCGTGTCGCCGGCGCACCCGGAACAAGCCGAACCCGCAGAGCCCTCCGAGCCCGAGCCGATAGAGGCCGCGCCGGCCGCCGTTCCTCCCGGGAACACCGAAACTCAGGAACGTCTCGGCTGGTTCGTCCGCCTCAAGGCGGGGATGGCGCGCAGCTCGGAGCGGCTGAACGCGGGCATCAACACGATCTTCAACCGCCGCCGGCTCGATGATGTGGCGCTCTCGGAGCTCGAAGAATTGCTGATCGCGAGCGATATGGGAGTCGGCATCGCCGCCGAAGTCACCGAAGAGCTGCGCCGAACCCGCTTCAACCAGGAGGTATCACCCGAGGAGGTCCGCGGCGCGCTCGCTGAGGAAGTCATCCGGCTGATCGAACCAGTGACGAAGCCGCTGCGGCTCGACCTCACCCGCAAGCCGTTTGTCATTCTCGTCGTCGGTGTCAACGGCAGCGGCAAGACAACGACGATCGCCAAGCTCGCAAAGCAATACCGGGACTCCGGACACGATGTGGTGCTCGCAGCCGGCGACACGTTCCGCGCCGCGGGGGTCGAGCAATTGCAGATCTGGGGCGAGCAGACCGGCTGCCGGGTCGTCGCTAAGCCGCCTGGATCGGATGCGGCGGGGCTTGCCTTCGAGGCTTTCGAGCAAGCGCGCGCCGAGGGCAGCGACATTCTGCTGATCGATACCGCCGGGCGGCTGCACAATAAGGCCAATCTGATGTCGGAGTTGCAGAAGATCGTCCGCGTCCTGAAGAAGGTCGATCCGCAAACGCCGCATTCGGTGCTGCTCGTGCTCGATGCAACGACCGGCCAGAACGCGCACGCGCAGGCGGAAATCTTTCGCGAGATGGTCGGCGTCACCGGCATCGTCATGACCAAGCTCGACGGCACCGCGCGCGGCGGTGTGCTGGTGTCCTTGGCCGAAAAATACGGGATTCCGATCCACGCGATCGGGGTCGGCGAAACCGCCGACGATTTGCGCCCGTTCGAGGCGCGGGCCTATGCGCGCAGCCTGGTCGGGCTCGAACCCTGAGGCTCGAACCCTGAGGCTTGATCCCTGGGGCTTGATCCCTGGGGCTTGATCCCTGGGGCTTGATCCCTGGGGCTTGATCCCTGGGGCTTGATCCCTGGGGCTTGATCCCTGGGGCTTGATCCCTGGGGCTTGATCCCTGGGGCTTGATTCCTGGGGCTTGATTCCTGGGGCTTGATTCCTGGGGCTTGATTCCTGAGGCTTGATCCTGTCCCTGGGTCCGTCAGTCGAGGGCGGCGAGCATATCGGCGCTGACCAAGGTCACCCCGCCCTCGCTGCGGTAGAACCGCTTCTCGTCCAGCTCCGGATCTTCGCCGATCACCAACCCTTCCTTGATCCGGCAACCGCGATCGACGACCACCTTGTTCAGCCGAGCGTGGCGCCCGACGAGGACGTCCGGGAGCAGCACTGCTTCGCAGGTCTGGACGTATGAGTTTACGCGGCAGTTCGAAAACAAGAGAGAACGGCGGACCGTAGCGCCCGAAATGATGCAGCCGCCGGAAACCATCGAATCCACTGCCATGCCGCGCCGGTCGTCGTCATCGAACACGAATTTGGCCGGCGGCAACTGCTGCTGATATGTCCAGATCGGCCAGTTCGGGTCGTAGATGTCGAGCGAAGGGGTCGGCATGACGAGATCGAGGTTTGCTGCCCAATACGCGTCGACTGTGCCAACGTCGCGCCAATAAGCCTCGGCTTCCGGTGTCGTCTTGACGCAACTCTCCTCGAAGGAATGGGCGACCGCGAGGCCGCGGCTGACGAGGTTCGGGATGACGTCGTTGCCGAAATCGTGGTTCGATTCCGCATGCCGGTGATCGCGTTCGAGCTCGGCATAAAGGAACTCGGCGGTAAAGACGTAGACGCCCATGCTGGCGAGCGCGCGGTCGGGTTTGCCCGCCATTGCGGGCGAGTTTTTGGGCTTTTCCAGGAAGTCGGTGATCGCCATTGAAGCATCGACCGCCATGATCCCGAAATCGGAAGCCTGCTCGATGGGCACCTCGACGCACGCGACAGTGCAATCGGCGCCTTTGTCGATGTGATCGGCGAGCATGTTCGAGTAATCCATCTTATAAATATGATCCCCTGCCAGGACAATGAAGTATTCCGGCCCGGCAGCGCGGAAAATGTCAAAGTTCTGGTATACGGCGTCCGCCGTCCCACGATACCAGGTCGCCTCGTCCAGGCGCTGCTGCGCCGGCAGAAGGTCGAGGAACTCGTTCATCTCCGGGCGCAGAAAAGACCAGCCCATCTGCAGGTGGCGCAGCAGACTGTGGGCCTTGTATTGGCTCAAGATGCCGATGCGACGCACCCCCGAATTGATGCAATTCGACAATGCGAAATCGATGATCCGAAACTTGCCGCCGAAAAATACGGCTGGCTTGGCACGCCGGTCGGTCAATTGCTTGAGCCTACTGCCACGACCGCCGGCGAGCACCAGGGCGATTGACCGCTGCGCCAGTCTTTGTTGGATGCGAGCGCTCGACAGCATTTCCGCGACCCTTCTGCGGCGGTGGGTAAGGACCGGAGAGACCGTGCGCGAGCCGACGGCTGGCGTCAACGTCAACTGCGCCGCTGAGCTGCAGAAAGAGCTTGAAAAGTACGTAGATGCGCTCGCGATAGTGGACCGGATCTTCCTGCATTGTCCGGGGTTTAACATGTTCGGCCTGCCCAAAAAGGCTGCCGGAGAGCCGAACTTCCCGTTCGACCATGCCTCGATTATTACCACATTGCAGAAGCTGTTCGAGCTGGGGTCGCCGATGACACCGCGCGTCGCCGCCGCACCGGACCTGCTGTGCGCGCTGACCTTGGCGACCGGAAAACGACGGACCGGAGCGCGTCGCGACCCACCCCAGGCAGCCCTCGCGGCGCGAAGCTTGGGCGCATGCCTGCCGACCCCGTAACCGCCTCCAGCGCAGTATGCGAAACCCCCCATGGGCGCTGCCCGGCATCACGGCGCGGGGCATCGCGCATTTGAAGAGATTGCGACCGCGGCCCCGGCGATAAAGCCGGAACGAGTTCTTAACGCGTGATTTCGGCGAGCGCCTGAAGCTCGGCTTGAAGAATGTTCTGTTGGCGCTCCATGCGCCGGAGTTCGACGAGCAGGGCGTCGCGTTCGGAGCCGGTAGCACGTGCAACCTGTTCGCGCAGGCTTGGAAGATTGCCCTCGACCGTCTGCAGTTCCGCCTCGATCGCACCGCGGTCGAGTTCGTCCGGCGGCAGCGCCTCGTCAGCGAGCACGGTGCAGCGCTCCGGCGTCACCTCAGCGATGCCGCTGACGACGAAGATGCGCCGCGTCACGGTTTGACCCTCGTAAACATCGATCGTTCCGGGACGGATCGAGGAAATCAGCGGTGCATGGCCCGGAAGCACGCCGAAATTGCCCTCGGTGCCGGGGACCACGACCATCTCGACCATTTCCGAGAGCAACAGGCGCTCGGGGGTCACCAGCTCGAACTGTACGCGCTCGGCCATTGACGGAACGATCCGGCTCAGGCCGCCTCGGCCGCCATCTTGCGGGCCTTGGCGACTGCTTCGTCGATCGTGCCGACCATGTAAAAGGCGCTTTCCGGCATGTCGTCGTGGTCGCCCGCGACGATGCCTTTGAACCCCTTGATGGTGTCTTCGAGGCTGACGAGGACGCCGGGGGTGCCGGTGAACACCTCGGCGACGTGAAAGGGCTGGGAAAGAAAACGCTGGATCTTGCGGGCCCGGGCGACGGTCAGCCGGTCTTCTTCGGAGAGCTCGTCCATGCCGAGGATCGCGATGATGTCCTGCAGCGATTTATAGGTTTGCAACACGCGCTGGACATCGCGCGCCACCTGATAGTGGTCGTCGCCGATGACCCGCGGGTCGAGCAACCGGGAGGTCGAATCGAGCGGGTCGACCGCCGGATAGATGCCGAGCTCGGCGATCTGCCGCGACAGCACAGTGGTCGCGTCGAGGTGGGAGAAGGTCGTGGCGGGCGCCGGATCGGTCAGATCGTCTGCCGGAACATAGATCGCCTGCACCGAGGTGATCGAGCCTTTCTTCGTGCTGGTGATGCGCTCTTCGAGGGTCCCCAGATCGGTCGCCAATGTCGGCTGGTAGCCGACCGCCGACGGGATGCGGCCGAGCAGCGCCGAGACTTCGGAGCCCGCCTGTGTGAAACGGAAGATGTTGTCGACGAAGAACAGCACGTCCTGGCCTTCCTCGTCGCGGAAATACTCCGCGAGGGTGAGGCCGGACAGGCCGACGCGGGCACGCGCCCCCGGTGGTTCGTTCATCTGGCCGTAGACGAGCGCCGCCTTGGAGCCCGGTCCGTCGATGTTGATGACCCCCGATTCCATCATCTCGTGATAGAGGTCGTTGCCCTCGCGGGTGCGCTCGCCGACGCCGGCAAAGACCGAGTAGCCGCCATGCGCTTTAGCGATGTTGTTGATCAGCTCCATGATGATGACGGTCTTGCCGACCCCGGCGCCGCCGAACAGCCCGATCTTGCCGCCTTTCGCGTAAGGCGTCAGCAGATCGACGACCTTGATCCCGGTGACTAGGATTTCAGCTTCGGTCGACTGATCGACAAATTCCGGCGCCGATTTATGGATCGGTGATCGCTGTTTCGTCACCACCGGGCCGCGTTCGTCGACCGGTTCGCCGATAACATTGAGAATCCGGCCCAGCGTTTCCGGACCGACCGGCATCGTGATCGGACCACCGGTGTCGATCGACCTCGGCGCCCCGCACCAGCCCATCCGTTGTGTCCATCGCGATCGTGCGCACGACATTTTCGCCGAGCTGCTGCGCCACTTCGAGCACCAGTGTCCGGCCGCTGTCCTTGAGCTCCAGTGCGCTCAAGATTGACGGCAGCTCGCCGTCGAAATGCACATCGACGACAGCGCCGATGACCTGCGTTACGGTGCCGATAGAATTCCTTGCCATGCTTTACAAAATCCCATGCGGATGGTTACAGCGCCTCGGCCCCGGAGATGATCTCGATCAGCTCCTTGGTGATCACGGCTTGGCGCGTGCGGTTGTAGTTGAGGGTGAGGCGGTCGATCATCTCGCCGGCATTGCGGGTGGCGTTGTCCATCGCGGTCATGCGCGCGCCTTGCTCGCTCGCCGCATTTTCGAGCAGCGCCGTAAACATCTGGACCGCCAGGTTCTTGGGCAGCAGTTCGTCAAGGATTTCTTCCTCCGACGGCTCGAACTCGTAAACCGCACCGGCGCGCACGCCCACTTCCTCCTCTGAGCCGGTTTGCGCTCCGGCAAAGGGGATCAGCTGCTGAACCGTGACGATCTGCGTCATCGCAGAGCGGAAACGGTTGTAAATGATCGTGCAGAGATCGAACCCGCCGGCCTGGTAAAGCACCAGAACGCGCTCGGCAATGTCGCGGGCCTCGTCGAAGGAGAGGCGTCGCCGGCCGACTTCGGTCAGGCTGTCGCGGATCAGGCCGCCGTAGTCACGGCGCAGCCCGTCGCGGCCC
The DNA here is from genome assembly GCA_963787425.1 of uncultured Alphaproteobacteria bacterium. Classification (GTDB taxonomy): domain Bacteria; phylum Pseudomonadota; class Alphaproteobacteria; order ATCC43930; family CGMCC-115725; genus AP-15. The sequence continues at coordinate 393,591 of CAWBCV010000007.1, read as the reverse complement.
TTGCGGCCAATGATCAACAGCAAGACCTTTTTGCCCGCCGCCTCGATCTCACGAATTTGGCGCCGCGCCTCGCGCAGGATCGAGGCGTTGAAGCCGCCCGCCAGACCGCGATCCGAGGTCGCAACGATGATCAGATGCGTTTCCTCTTTGCCGGTGCCGACGAGCAGCGGCGGCGCGCCGGGAAAGCCGGTCATGCGGCCCGCCAGCGAGCCGAGCACACGCTCCATGCGCTGCGCATAGGGGCGAGCCGCTTCGGCCTGCTCCTGCGCGCGACGCAGCCGCGAAGCGGCCACCATCTTCATTGCGGAGGTGATCTTTTGTGTCGACCTGACGCTGCGGATGCGCAACCGCAGGTCTTTTAGGCTCGGCATCTCGCTCGGCTCGGGCTCGGATCAGGCGAAGGTTTTGACGAACGCGTCGAGGAACTCGCTCAGCGCCTTCTCGACCGTCGGCGATATCTCCTGCTCGGTACGGATAGCCTGCAGCAGTTCGGAGTGCGTGGAACGCAATTCGCGCACCATCGAAGATTCGAACCGGCCGACATCCGACACTGCGATCGTGTCTAGATAGCCGCGAGTGCCGGCAAAAATCGACACGACTTGCTCCTCCACCGGAACCGGCGAGAATTGCGGCTGCTTCAGCATCTCGGTCAGTCGGCTGCCGCGCGCCAGCAAGCGCTGCGTCGATGCATCGAGATCGGAAGCGAATTGCGAAAAGGCGGCCATCTCGCGGTACTGCGCCAGCTCGAGCTTGATGCGCCCGGCGACCTGCTTCATCGCCTTGATCTGCGCCGCCGAACCGACGCGGCTGACCGAAAGCCCGACATTGATCGCCGGGCGAACGCCTTGATAGAACAGTTCGGTCTCGAGAAAGATCTGGCCGTCGGTGATAGAGATCACATTGGTCGGAATGTAGGCCGAGACATCGCCGGCCTGGGTCTCGACGATCGGCAGCGCGGTCAGCGATCCGGCGCCGTGGTCCTCGTTCATTTTCGCGGCGCGTTCGAGCAGCCGGGAATGCAGGTAGAAGACATCGCCGGGATAAGCCTCACGTCCCGGCGGCCGGCGCAGCAGCAACGACATCTGGCGGTAAGCCACCGCCTGTTTCGATAGATCGTCGTAGATGATCAGTGCATGCATGCCGTTGTCGCGAAAGAATTCGCCCATCGCGCACCCGGCATAAGGGGCGATGTACTGCAGCGGCGCCGGCTCGGAGGCGGTCGCCGCCACGACGATCGAGTATTCCAGCGCGCCGTAATCCTGCAATGTCTTGACAATCTGGGCGACGGTCGAGCGCTTCTGGCCGATAGCGACGTAGATACAATAAAGCTTGACCCTTTCGTCGGCACCGCTGTTGTTGTGCTTTTGGTTGAGGACGGCGTCGATAGCGACCGCAGTCTTGCCGGTCTGACGATCGCCAATGATCAATTCGCGCTGACCGCGCCCGATCGGCACCAAAGAGTCGATGGCCTTGAGCCCGGTCTGCACCGGCTCGTGCACCGAGCGGCGCGGCACGATGCCCGGCGCCTTGACCTCGACGCGCGCCCGGGTGACATCGGTCAGCGGGCCCTTGCCGTCGATCGGCTCGCCGAGCGCATCGACGACGCGGCCGAGGAGGCCGCGCCCGACCGGCACATCGACAATGGCGTTGGTGCGTTTGACGGTGTCGCCCTCGCTGATGTGCGTGTCGTCGCCGAACACGACGACGCCGACATTGTCGCTCTCGAGATTGAGCGCCAAGCCCTTTTCGCCGTTCGGGAACTCGACCAGCTCGCCGGCTTGAACCTTGTCGAGGCCGTAGACGCGGGCGATGCCGTCGCCGATCGACAATACCTGACCGACCTCCGCGACATCCGCCTCGCTGCCAAAACTGGCGATCTGCTGCTTGAGGATCGCCGAAATCTCCGCCGCGCGAATTTCCATAAAAATCCTTTCAGAAACCGGTCTGGGACAACCTCGGAAGCACCATCACCCCCACGCAAGCGGGAGGCCAGAGCCTGCTCCTGGCTTGAACAGGGGGCCGGCGGCGCCAGAGCTTGCCAATTTTAAATTCCTGCTTTCGCAGGAATGACGACCTGGGCACATGCATCTCAATCAGCACAACCATCAGGCGATGCTCTTCATCGCCAGCTGCAGCCGCTGCAGCTTGCTCTTAATCGATCCGTCGACCATGCGCGAGCCGAGTTTGACGACGAGCCCGCCGATCAGCCCCGGGTCGACTTGAACATCGATCGATACGCGGCTGCCGACGCTGCGGCGCAGCTGGTCATTCAGCGCGGCGAGCTGAGCCTCGCTCAGCGCCTGTGCCGCGGTGACCTCGGCCGTCACTTCGCCGCGGCGCGCCGCGAGTTCCGCGAGAAACGCCTCGATCATTGCGGGCACCGCAAACAACCGCCGATTGCGGGCGACGACCGCGAGAAAATCCCTGACCAGAGGAGAAAAGCCGGCGGCCTCGGCGAGGGCCTCGATCCCCTTGGATTGCTCGCCGCGCGACAGAATTGGACTGCGGATTAGCCGCAGCAGATCCGGGCTCGCCTGCACCATCGCCCGGAGCTGCCGGAGGTCCGAGGCCACCTCGTCGAGGATGCGGCGTTCGTCGGCGAGATCAAATAACGCCGCCGCGTAACGCGCAGCCAAGCCGGAAACGCCTGTGGTCTCGGAAGCCAATGGAAACGCATCCTCATCGGCCGCTCAGGCAAACGCCCCGCAGCAGCCATTCTCGTCCGTCATCGGATCGCGGCAGGCAACATGCGCCTGCGCAAAAGCGCCCCGCCAAACCGGCGCGGGTCCTAACATACATCGTGAGTCCGCGCAACAATGGGTACCTGATAGAGTGCCTCGATTTGCCGGCGCTCAGGGCCGGGGGGCTGTGCCGCCGGGCGGCTGTCGCGCAAATGCCGCGAGCTGGTCGAGAAACTGCGTGATGTTGTCCTGAATCGCGCGGATGACTTGCGTTCGGTTATGTGTCGCGATCGCCGGGTCGTCGAGGCTCGTCACCCCGGTTGCAAGACCGCTCAATCCTAAATTGCTCATGATGTCTGCGCTAAAGAGCGGGTTGCCGGCGGTGTCATCGATCAGCTGGTAGCGGGCGAACACCGACAAGATGTTTCCCGAGAGCGAGAATTCCATGACCTTGACGACGAGCGACACCCGCCGCGCCGCGCCCAAACGAAAGATGCCTTGTCTCCTGACCGCGTCTTCCAGGGCCGCCTGCCACAGCGGCAGCAGCGGGGTCAGGCTGCGCGGCAACGGGTAAACGGCTCGGTCGCGGCTCGCCGGCTCGACGGTGACTGCCGCCAGCGCGGCGTCGATGCTGGCTGGAGCCGGCGTTACGCTGGCGAGGGTGAAACTGGTGTCCGGAGCGGGCGAGCAGGAAATGATGAACGCCACGAGCTGACCGCCGATACCGTAACGCATGCGGCTCACACGGCCCCCTTCCCGCGCAACCCGGCGATCTCTTCGGTCGAATAGCCGAGTTCGTGCAACACCGCATCAGTGTCGGCGCCGAGGTCGGGGGCGGGACAGCGGATGCGGCATGGCGCCTCGCCGAATTTGATTGGAAAGCCGAGCATCTCGACCGCTCCATGTCCTGGGTGCTCGGCGGCCACGACCATCTCCTGGTCCCGGGTCTGCGGATCCGCAAAGACCTCCGGCAACGTCATCACCCGGTCGCAAGGCACGCCAGCGGCGTTGAGTTTCTCGATCCAGTACTCGGTGCCGGCCGTCTCGAGCCGCTGCTCGATCGCTGCACTCATTGCCTGGCGGTTGCGGACGCGGTCGTCGTTGCTGCGAAACTGCGGGTGGTTGCGCAACTCGGGCACGCCGATCGCGTCGAGGAGCCGATAATAAACCACCTCGCTCGACGGGGCGATCGCCACCTCGCCGTCGGCAGTGCGGAACATGCCATACGGCGAGACGATCGCATGGTCGTTGCCGGTGCGCGCTGGCTGCTCGCCGGTAGCGAGGCAATTCGCGGCGAGAAAGCCGAGCATGCTGATCATCGCGTTGTTGAGGCTGGACCCGATTGTGTCGCCACGCCCGGTGCGCCCGCGCCGCACCAGCGCCGCGCACACCCCGAGCGCCGCATAGAGTCCCGCGACCAGATCGCCGATCGGCGGGCCGGCGCGCAATGGCGGGCCGTCGGGCTCGCCGGTCACGCTCATGAAGCCGCTCATCGCCTGAGCGATAAAATCGAACGAGGGCCGGTCGCGATAAGGCCCGCTGTCGCCGAAGCCGGTGATGTGACAGCAGACGAGGTCGGGATTCAGCAGGTCGAGCCGTTCCTTGCCGAAGCCGATGCGCGAGAGGACTCCGGGCCGAAAATTCTCGACCAGCACATCGCTGCCGGCGATCAGTTTAGCCAGCACTTCAAGGCCTTCTTCATGCCTCAGGTTGAGGGTCAGCGAGCGCTTATTGCGGTTGGCCCCGGCGAAATACCAGCTGAGCCCGTCGCGGATCACCCCCTGCCGGCGCACCGGGTCACCCTCGCCGGGCGTTTCGATCTTGATCACCTCGGCGCCCATATCGCCGAGCAGCATCGAGCAGAACGGCCCGGCGAGGATACGGGTCAGATCGATCACGCGCAGTCCCGACAGCGGCACACCCGGTCTCCTTCGATCGCCATTGTCACACGAGATTGCTTCGGCGCCTGACGCCGCCTCGCAATGACAGCAATTCATTGTCATTCCGCGCCAAGCGAAGCAATCTCGATGCGCTCGCTCTTGCCCCTTACAAAATGGATCTCGATCCCCTCACCCCGGAAGACCTCGAATTCCGCTCCGCATTCCGGCCTCCCCCGGCGATAGCCGCCGCGCTTGAAAATGCAATCCAGAACTGGAAGAATTCGATCCCACAAGTGTTGCCGACACTATCAAAGTCCAGGCCATGAAAATCAGATGGAAAATCGATTTGGCGATATCCGGAGCATTTCTGGTCGGGCTCGGTTTGGCCGGGGCGGGCGCGTATACGATCCTCAGCAAGAATGCGCTCGAAGAAAGCCTGCAGAATGCGAGGATCATGATCGAAGGAGCGTCGGCGATCCGCAGATATACTGCCGACTACAATTGGCCGTTGCTCGAGCCGCAGCTGAAGATCCAGTTTCTGCCGCAATCGGTTTCAGCGTTCGCAGCGCAAACCACTCTGAAAATGGTGCGGCAGAAATTACCAGAATACACTTATCGCGAGCCGACGCTGAACCCGACTAATGTCAACGACCGGGCGGCGGATTGGGAAGCCGACATCATCAACGGTTTTCGCGACGATCCCATCAAATCGGAAACGGTGACGATCCGCGACACCCCGGGAGGGAAGTTTCTGACGCTCGCCCATCCGCTGAAAGTCGGCAGCCAAGTTTGCCTCAGCTGCCACAGCACACCCGAGAATGCCCCTGCGACTATGATCAACCTCTATGGCTCGCAAAACGGATTTGGCTGGAAACTGGGTGAAATTGTCGGCGCGCAGGTCGTCTCGATCCCGCTCGGCGTGCCGCTGGCCCGCGCCTATCTGGCGCTGTCCTGGTTCATGCTGGCTTTGGCCGGAACCTTTATCGTGACGATCGTCATTGTCGACGTCTTGCTACGCGTGCTGGTGACGCGACCGGTAGCCGAAATCTCCGAGATGGCCGATAAGGTCAGCATGGGGCAGCTCGACGCGCCGGAATATGTTCACAACAGCAGGGACGAGATCGGCTCGTTGTCCGCCTCGTTCAACCGGATGAGGCGCAGCTTGCGGAATGCGATGAGCATGTTGGAGGAGCAGACCTGACTCGGGCCGGATCCGGCCCTGCCGCGCCCGTGGTTCGAAAATGGAGTGACGACAAGACGACGACAATTTTCGCTTGATTGCGTGCCGGGCGCGGCCATTCTCTTACCAGACAATCTTTACAAGAAATGAACACTGTCCGGTCGATCGGCCGCTATCGCATCGAAGCATTGCTCGGCACGGGGGCGATGGGCGAAGTCTACCGCGCCCATGACCCGTCAATCGATCGCCTGGTTGCAATCAAGGTCGTGCGTCCCGAACTGGTCGCCGGCAGCGGAGGCGAGCAGTTGCTGGAGCGCTTCCGGCGGGAGGCGAGGGCCGCCGGGCGGCGCTTCCACCCGAACATCGTCGCGATCTGGGATTTCGGCGACGACAACGGCATGCCGTTTCTGGTCATGGAACTGGTGGAGGGCCAAAGCCTCGATCAGGTCATCAAATCGTCCGGCCCGCTCGCGCAAGATCGCAGCGTCGCGATCATAAGCCAGGTGCTGAGTGCTCTGGGATTCGCGCACGCGAACGGGATCGTCCACCGCGACATCAAACCGTCCAACATCATGGTTTTGCCGGGCGACCAAGTTAAGGTCGCCGATTTCGGCATTGCCCGTATCGAGGCCTCCGAGTTCACCATTGTCGGCGATTTATTGGGAACGCCCGCCTACATGGGGCCCGAGCAGCTGTCGGGGGGTCCTATCGATCACCGCACCGACCTGTTCGCCACCGGGGTCATCCTGTTTGAAATGCTGACCGGCGTGAAGCCGTTCCGAGGCAAGAGCATTACCGAGATCATATCTTTTATGGAAACGCGGGGACCGGAGGATATCCGGGCATTGAACCCGGCGGTCCCCGAGGCAATGAAGCACGTCATCGGCAAGTCAGTCGCCTTCGATCCGGCGCAGCGCTACGCCGACGCTGCGGCCTTCTCCAAAGCCGTCGCCGATGCGATGTCTGACCTGCCGGGGGAGCCGCAGCTTCGCGGCTCGGCAATATCCGAGGCCCGGGCGCAACTCACCGCCAATGCGGCGCAAACCACCTCGGGTGGGGCGTCCTTCAGCGCCGAACTGTTGCGGGAAACCGAGCGCGATCTGGCGACTTTCATCGGCCCGATGGCGTCGATCGCCGTGAAGCGGGCTGTCAGAAACGCGAGTGATCTGCTGGGATTGTATGATTTGCTCGGCAGGCAAATAGCCGACCCGAAAGACCGTGCCGAATTCTTGGCGAGAGGGCGTCAGCGCGCCGCTGCGGGGCTCGGCCGGCCGCGCCCGCCGCCCGCGCCGGCAAAGACGATCGAGCCATCGTCCATTTCTCCCGCCAAATCGCCGAACCCGGCAAGCATAGTCGCGATAGAAGTCCGACCTTACTCGCTATATAGGCCCGATTGCCCGAATTCTCGTAAAGAGAGAGCTGGGGAAATTCGAGTCTCTGGCCAAATTGTGCCTGGTATTGGCCACCCATATCCCCGATGAAAGGGAGCGCAGGGCGTTCCTCAATGCGCACGGAGCGGAGTGATTGCCGGCCGAGTTGGGGATGCGAAGAATGAACGGGCGGGACGTCGTGCGGTGCGCGATCTTTTCACTGGCAGTCGTGATCCTGCCAATGCAGCTGTGGTCCGCGGGCGGCTGCGCTGCCGAGATGGCTGGCAAGTCCGAAGAGCTCGAGGTCACCCCCTCGCTGGTCCGCGAAATTCAATTCATGCTGCTCCGTCTCGGCATGGAACCGGGGCCGATAGACGGGGTGATTGGCCCTCAGACGACCAGAGCCTGGCACAAATTTCAGCAAGATACCGGTCTTCCGCCGGTCGATCTGGTGAATGGCAGCAAAATCCCGGCGACCGCCTTGACCCGGCTGCGAAGTGAAGCGTCGCGGGTCATCTTTGAGGGTGAGAGGAAGCCGGAGCCACCTGCCGCGGCCCCGACGCCCCCGGCGGCTGCGGTCGCGCCGGTGCAGCCGCCTGGGCCGGCATCCGATCGCTCTGCCGCGTGCCCCTTCCATGCCGAAGATTTCCGGATCGGCACGACCCAGTACACTCCCGAAAAATATCTGCAGGAAGGGTTTGACGGCTCGACCGCGCGCGCGGTTTCGATGCTGAAGGACCGCCTCAACGAGGCGCGACAGATTGCCGGGAACATCGGCGGGTCTGCGCTGACCGAAGTGCAACGGCAGTCTCGCGTTCTGGATTACTTCACCTGCCGGCTGAAGATCGAACAAGATTCCCAGAAATGAAGGCTTGATGAACATGCCCTGTCGTTCCGCTGCACGGACCCATGTGGGGACGGTGCGTCGGCGAAATGAGGACGCGGTCCTCGAGCGCGCCGAGATCGGCTTGTGGGCGGTTGCCGATGGCGCGGGCGGACACGAGCGCGGCGACTACGCGAGCAGCCGCATCATCACGGCATTGCGCCACTTGGATCGGGTAGTTCCGGCCTTTCGCTGGTGGAGCAGGTGAAAGGGAGCCTTGCGGAAGTCAACCGCGAGCTGCGGGCGAAGGCTGAAACGATTGGCCCGAATGCGTTGATCGGCAGCACGGTGGCGGTGCTGCTGATCTGGGATGACCAATGGTGCTGCCTGTGGGCCGGGGACAGCCGATTGTATCGGATGCGCGCCGGCCAATTGCGCCAGCTGAGCCGAGACCAGAGCCACGTCCAGGATCTGGTCGACCGCGGCGAGATTTTGCCGGAAGCGGCGGCAGCCCATCCGATGGCAAACATCGTAACAAATCTGATCGGGGCCTTTGACCGGCTGGTGCTCGAAGAAAAGCAGCGACCGGCTCGAACCAGGCGACATTCTGCTGCTTTGCTCGGACGGGCTCAGCAGCGCTCTCACGGACACCGAAATGGCCCACATATTGACCGGATCCCCACTCGCGGCGGCAGCCGACCGACTGATCGAGCGAGCGCTCGACCAAGGCGCGCGGGATAACGTCAGCGCCGTCGTGGTCGAATACACGAAGTGAATTTTGCCGGCAGCTAGGTAGGTGCAGCACTCTTGAGACCCTTGAGGCGGTAGGCGCTGAGATTGCCTTCGTGCTTGGTCTCGATCGTCGTCAGCTCGGCGTCGATGTGCCGCCAGAGATGCTGGTGCAATGCCGGGCTGATCAGGATGTCGCCACCCGCCGCGCCGGCGCAATAACGCGCCGTCCAATTGGCGGCTTCCCCGATGATCGTCAGCTCCATGCGGTCATTCGAGCCGATGAACCCGTGCAATACCTCGCCACAGTGAACTCCGATCCCGATCGTGCAAATCCTCTGCCCGCGCCGTCTGCGGTTTTCGCTGACTTCGATCATCGCGAACTGCATCGCCAGGGCCGCGCGCACCGCCTTTTCGTGCCGCAACGGGTCCGGCTCGGGACTGCCGAAGACCGCCAGGATGCCGTCTCCGCTGATCCTGTCGACAGTACCGTCGTGCTTGAAGATGGCCTCGACCAGAGCCGACATATAATCGTTGAGCAAGTCCATCACATCGTCGGTATCCATGCCCGAGGTCAGTAACGTAAAGCCGCGGATATCCGACGCGAGAAGGACCACCTCCGACCGCTCGCCGCCGAGGCGCAGGCGCCCGTGAGCGGCTCGTGACAAGAGTGCGTCCCGGATCTTTGGTGAGAAATTAGTCAACAGCCGGCCGAGCAACGCGGCATTGTGGCGAAGCTCGCTCTGCAGCTGGTGCTGCATGGCCGCCATCGCGGCGTAATGCGCGACGGCGAGCATCAGCCGCAAATCGTCGGCGGTGAAAATCGTCCCGCCGTCGCTGTTGTCGACGCACGCCACACCCAACACGCGGCCCTTCCAGATCAGCGGCACGTACATGCCGGCCTTGATCCGGTTGATAAATTGGCTCCGGCTGGGATCCAAACCCTCGCGCCAGATAAATCCCTGGCGCCGTGACATTGTCCTCGACGCCAGGGTCATGCTGACCGACGGCTGGCCCGCGGGAACATGCGCCTTGAGCAGAAGCTCTCCACTCGTTTGATCCTCCAGCAATAGGGCGCCGCGGGTCGCCGCCGGAATTATCGCCACCAGCCGCTCGATAATCGTCTGGAACAGCGCATCGAGCTCAGTCTGCTCGCCGAACTGCAGCGGCAACTCATAGAGCAGGGCCAGTGCTTGCGCCCGATCCGGATCGATCGGCTTCCCCGGCTCGAAAACGGGCGCCGCGGCGTCGATCATTTCGGCGATGTCGAGGCGCGTATCATGGGTGTCGACCAAGGTCCGGTCGTCCGAGGCCCAGCTGGGCTCGGGCTGAGATTCCCGGGTCGGGATATCGACCGTTAGCGTGGTATCGCTGATCTCAATGCGCTGGCCGGGTTCCAGCCGAACTTTGCCGACTCCCTTGATCGGCCGCCCATCGACTTCCGTACCATTGGCGCTGCCGAGATCCTCGATCCAATAATGGCCCTCGGCAACCGAAATCCGCGCGTGGGGCCGTGAAACGCGCAGATCCGGAGTCAAATCGATATCGACCTGCACGCCATGGCGCGGCCGGCCGACAATCACCGACTCGGCCGGCTTGTCGAAGATCTTCTCGTTGCCCCGATAGCGGTAGTGTATCCGCACGTCGCCCACGCCAGCATGACCGAAGTACCATTATCATAACAACCCACCTATTGCAGCTCCGCCACAGCAGAGCGAGTCGGGCGCGGATTTTGATGAGGCAGCCGCTTTTCGCGATACGCGCGCATTCGACCCGCCGACCGACGCTTGCGCGGTAAACCGGAACCTCGTCAGCGACAACCCTGTTGGGATACGGAGCCGCGCGAAAGCGTTCACGCGAAGTGCGGCGTTTCTCATCAGAGAGGTCCCCGATGTTCTTCCACCGCAAGGAACTCATGTACGACGTGAAGATCCAGGGCGCCGATCCGCGCTTTGGCGAGATGCTGCTGGAGCAGTTCGGCGGCGCGACAGGCGAGCTGAGCGCCGCGCTGACCTACTGGACGCAGTCCTTTCATGTCACGGATCCGGCGATCCGCGACATGCTGCACGACATCGCTCTCGAGGAGTTCAGCCATCTCGAGATGGTCGGGCGGATGATCGAGCAGCACACCGAAAAGAGCGACGCCAGGGACGCCGCTTACAAGAGCACGCTCTTCGCGGTGCGCGGCGTCGGGCCGCATCTCGTCGACAGCAAGGGGCAGGCCTGGACTTCGGCCTATGTCAACGAGGGTGGCAATGTGGTTCGTGACCTGCGCGCCGATATCGCCGCCGAAGCGGGAGCGCGGCAGACCTACGAGGCGCTGATCAAGCTCTCCCCGGACGAGGGCAGCAAGAAGGCGCTGACTTTCCTTCTGACCCGCGAGATCTCGCACACAAACATGTTCATGAAGGCCCTCGAATTGCTGGGTAAGTTGACGGAGCCCAATTTCGGTTACGTCAAGCCGGACGAAACCGTCGATCTCTACTTCAACCTGTCCAGGGACGGGGCGCTCGACGCGCGCGGTCCGTGGAACCAGGAGCCGGCCTTCAAATACGTCGACCAGCCCACGCCGCAAGGCAGCGCACCTCAAGAGGTCAAGAACCCCGACGACGAGCGCCGCACCGCAAAAGCGGCCTGATAGCGCGGATCTGCGTAGCCGCCGGGAGCAGCGAGGACCATGGTCTTTCTCGATCCGTCGCATACGGACCAGGTCCTCGCGCGCACCCGCGCGTTTTTCGGGCCGAGACGGGCGCCGCTCACGGAGCGGACGGTTGTTGCGGCCCGTCAGGTACTCGACCGGCAGCGGTTGGGCTGGCAACGCTACCTGGCGTTTGCCGGCCCCGCCGTGGTGGCGTCCATCGCCTATGTGGACCCGGGCAATTTCGCGACGAATATTCAGGCGGGTGCGAAATACGGCTACGGCTTGCTGTGGGTCGTGCTGCTCGCCAATCTGATCGCGATGCTGTTTCAGGCGCTCTCGGCCAAGCTCGGCATCGTGACCGGCAGGAACCTCGCCGAGATTTGCCGCGACGAGTTCCCCCGGCCGGTCGTCCTGGCGATGTGGGTGGTCAGCGAAGTCGCTGCGATGGCGACCGACCTCGCTGAGTTTCTCGGCGGTTCGATCGGCCTGGCATTGCTGTTCAACGTGCCTTTGTTGAGCGGGATGGCCGTGACGGGGGTCGTCGTTTGGGGAGTCTTGCTGTTCGAGGGGCGCGGGTTCCGTCCCCTCGAGCTGATCATCGGCGGGCTCGTTGCCGTGATCGCCCTGTGTTACCTCATCGAGATGTTTATCGCGCCGGTCGACTGGCGCTCGGCCGCGCTGCATATGGTCGTCCCGCAAATCGCCGATGGTCAGGCGCTCGTGCTGGCTGTCGGCATCATCGGCGCGACGGTCATGCCGCATGCGGTCTATCTGCATTCCGGGCTGACCCAGGCTCGGATTCCACCCCGCAACGAGAGCGAAAAACGAAGGCTGGTCCGGATCTCCAATCACGAGGTGATCGCCGCGCTGGCCGTTGCGGGGCTCGTAAACATCGCGATGGTGTTGATGGCGTCGGCCGCCTTCCACTCGGGACACGCCGAAGTCGCCGAGATCGAAACCGCCTATCATACCTTGATCCCGCTGTTCGGCGGGGCGGCGGCCGGGTTTTTTCTCGTCTCGCTTCTCGCCTCCGGCGTGTCCAGTTCGACGGTCGGAACGCTCGCCGGGCAACTGATCATGCAGGGCTTTGTCGGGTTCCGCATCCCGATCTGGATGCGGCGGCTCGTTACGATGCTGCCGGCCTTTGGCGTCGTCGCGCTGGGCGTCGATACAACCAAGGCGCTTGTCATCAGCCAAGTGGTGCTGAGCCTCACGCTCCCGCTGCCGATGGTCGCCCTCATCTTGTTCACGAGACGCCCCGACCTCATGGGGCGCTTCGCCAATCGCTGGCCGACCCAAGCCGCGGCCGGTATCGGCGCAATCATTGTGCTGACGCTCAACGCATTCCTGATTGCCGCAACCTTCGGCATTTCGCCGATCGGCTAGTCTTTAGACCCAATCAGTATCGATCCAACGCAACGCCCAAGATCCGTAGGATGGGTTGGCCGTCGGGCCGGGCAAGAACTGAGATGAAGGGCTACAGAACGGTCTTGCGTCCTTCGAGACGCACCCTCCGTCTGCTCCTCAGGATGAGGGCAGGCCTTTGATAGCATTAAGAAAATTCCTTATCCTGAGGAGGCCGCGACAGCGGCCGTCTCAAAGGACGCACGGCTTCGATCCAGCCGATAGCAAGTTCTTGCCCCGCCTCGTCGCGAAACCCATCGCATCGACGCCGGCGCGTTGCAAGCGCCGCTCGAACTCGGTTGCTTCGACCGCGGACATAGGCCTCGATCACATGGCCCAATTGCATCGCCCCGCGCAGGGTGACCGCAACTTGAGCCGCCGGGTCGCCGGCGAGCGCCGGCTCGACCGGCCTTGCGGGGTCAGCGCCTCGCCCTCGCCGGCGAGCAGCAGCCGGGCCGCGCGGTTGAACCGCGGCAGCAGCGCGGCCCGCCCGCGAGATTGTCCGACCGGCCCTTGGAAAACCGCCCGCGCCGGTCCCGCGCCCCCTGTTCCTCCTGTTTTATCAGGTCGAGATCAGGCATCTCCAACTCCTTCAATCGCAATCTCGCACCGCTCACGGGCGCCGATGCCCAGAAGACTACAATACGAATATAGCAATTGCGTGATTATCTATGGGCAATGTTTCGAGGTCTATCGACGCGGTGCAGAGACTCGATCATCGCATCGCGCCATGCGCCGATCGCCTCTGGAGGCGTGCCGTAGTGCGTAGCCGCCGGGAACTGCAGAAGTGCCGCCCCTTCGACAGCCGATTTTCGAAAGTCCTTAAAATGGGGCTGCAGATCCCCGATTTGCGAAGATTCTTGAGTTTTGCACGCCAAGGTCGGCACTGGGTAGAGTGGGGAAGTGGCGCAGTAGCGGTAGGTCGGGCATGTCTGTTTCCGCCCCTTTCGTCTGGCGGTGCCTTAGTGGCTCGACCATGGCTCCGTTTCCACTCCCCTCTCATCGAACCGGACATGCGGATTTCCCTGCATCCGGCTCTCGGACAAGACCTCACGCCTTCGCCCACGGCACGTCGCGCCCAAGCCGGGTCAGACGCACGAGCCCGAAGGTCTCGTAGAGGTGCGGGAGTGGATAGCTGCCGCCCTTACTTCGTCTGGTCTTGTGCTTGAAGCGTAACCACCGGCGCAGCCGCATAGCCGCGTAGTTGTCGAGCGCCCGATACGCCGAAGTGACGGTACCTACTGAGAAGTAGTTCGCCCATCCGCGCAGCGTGCGGTTCAACATTCCCACCAGTTCTGTGGTTTCCTGCCACGTACGTGCTCGGACGGTCAGCTCGTGGACCTTTTCGACCACGCGCTTGATGCTCTTCTTTGACGGTCGCAATGCCAAGCGGGCTTGGCCCGTCGTTCGAGAGAACATTTGTCCGAACGTGAAGCCCAGGAAGTCGAACTCCCCTTCCGGGACCCGGCAGATCCGTGTCTTGTCCTCGTTCACCGTCAGCTTCAGCTTGCCCATGATCGCCCGCAGGTAGTGTAGGGCCGCGTCGGCGCTGCCCCTCCGGCACAGGATCACGAGATCATCGGCATAGGTGACGAGGCGAGTGCCGAGACTTCGCTCAAGGCCGAGCTTCTTCCACCCCAGCACAAACCGGCGCATGTAGATGTTCGCCAGTAGTGGTGAGAGGGGTGAGCCCTGCGGAATGCCGCGCCGTTTGTCGCGCGCCTCGGTCGTGCGTGTCTTGCGGCCTCGTTTGTCGGTTTCTTCGACGGGGCAGTCCAGCCACATCTTGATCAGATGCAGCACGCGCCGATCGACGATCCGGCGCGCCACCGACTTTAGAAGGTCGGAATGCGGAATGCTCCCGAAGTAGTCCGCGAGGTCGGCGTCCACGACGTCCGGATGACCACGGAACAGCAGCTCCTCCACCTCTACAGCGGCCTGTTGGGCGTTGCGCCCAGCGCGGTAGGCGTAGATTTCCGGTGGAAGGTCGGCTTCGAAGATCGGCTCCAGCACCAGCATCGCTGCTGTCATGCAGACCCGATCCCGCACGGTCGAGATGCCCAGCGGCCTGAGTTTGCCGTTGGCCTTCGGTATGAACACGCGTCTGATCGGCTCCGGTCGGTAGGTCTCCTCCCTGAGCGCAAGCGCCAGTTCGGCCAGCCACCGCTCCACCCCATACGCTTCGATGTCCGCAAAGTCCTGACCGTCTACTCCCGGTGCACCCTTGTTGGAGCGGCACTGGGCATAGGCATGCGCCAGAACGTCTTCGCGGCTGATCTTGTCGTACAGGGCATAGAAGCGATAACCGGCTTCTGCCTTCGCTTTCGCGTGTAACGCCATCTGCAGCTTCTGAACACGTTTCGGAGTTGTTAGGTTACCCAATCTCCCGGTCCCTCACCGCTTGTTGCGTCTGTCTTGAACCAAGGCCCCTTCCCTCCCCCGGCATTACCCGGCTTCAGCGGTACTGCGAGCCTCTCCGCCACCCCAGCGCACCCGGCCTGTCCCTCACGGGCGTCCGGTTGATCATCCCTGACCACGCGTTGGGGTTTCCCGTGTTGCGTGCGCTTTCCTTGTGTACATGCTGCCGCCACTACCCCGGTGCAGCAAATGGGCGTAGTCCTCGCTCAAAATCACCCATCCGTATCAGCCTTCCCCGATTCCACTTTCGGGTCGGCCTGCACATCGACCTTTTCGAGGTTTGCTCAGCGTTTACTCACGTTGCGGCCTGCACACTCGCGCAGTCACCAAAGTCGTGACCGCTATCCGGGGGCTTCAGACATTTCGTCACCTCCATGCCTGCCCCGGTTGCTTCCGGCTGGAGCGGTCGCCGGGCGGGGTTTGCACCCGCTGGAAAAGCGCCGCCTTGTCACGGCGCACGTGGAAAGCCGGCATTCGCACCGGATTTCTGCGCGAGCTAAGAGATTGTTTGGCCGACGCCGGAACCGCGGTGCGAAAATTTTGATTTTGCAACGCCTATTAACGGGTGTCAGTCGCAAGCACAGGTGAGCCGCGGAGGGTGCGCCGCGATGAGTGGGCGTATATATGCAGAAGGAGCGGGTAAAATTGCCCAGACGACAATCGAGTTAACATGACCCTCCTACTAAATCTTCTGGGCCCCTGCGGCATCCACCAAAGTTCGGACTACCGGCTGACCGATTGCGTGACTTGGAACCCGATCGAGGACGAATTCGGGAGCAAACAGCTCGCATATGTCGCCAGCACCTGGAGTGCGCAGATATCCTTCACCGGCGTCGCTCAGGTCGGTCAGAGGAAGACTTGCGACTGGATCCTAGAATGCCTCAGACGCCCGCCTCAGTCTGTGGATGCTGCGACAGCTTTGAGCGGCCTCGCATCAAGGGCGGCCGTCGAGCTGCGACACCTTTCTCGGAAGCACTGGTTTCTCACCATTGTCGCGACGGTTCTTGAGAGAAATGGGACCACTAGGCTGTTTGTCGTCTCATGCATCGATCGTCCCGGGAAGCCGCCGCCGACCCAACCTCTTGATCACTTCGAGGTTTCCGAGGTCTCGACGGCGACACCGGGCGTGCTGATTTTCGGATGTAATCATGCCGTCACGAAAGCGGACAGAAAGTTTCTCAAACAGCTGAGCCGGAGCACCGTAAATCAGGCCGAGATACGCGGCGCTCTCGCCCGAATAAACGGGCGATCGGCAATTAGGTCGAACGGAGCGATCAGCGAGGGATGTCTCGTGACGAGCCACACGCCCGACGGCGGCAGCGCGTCTGAGAATTATGGGCGGACGCCAGGACTAACCGTTGACACGGCGGGTTCCGCCGAAGCGCTTGAGGTGATCTCGGAGGCGCAGCGTGGGAAACGGCCGGTTTTCGTCCAGAGCAAAGGAGTAACCTGGCAGGGAGCCCCCACGAATGAAATGACGTTCGAGCCGCCCAAATTCTCCAAAGGTAGCACCGGCCTCGTTAAGGTCTTCGGCGACGCGGAGCCGCTCTTCGTCACCGACGACGTCGGAAATACCTTGACGAGGGTGCCAAAGCCTTTCGGCGCGAAGGTAATTGACCAAGATGCAGAGTGGGCGCAATTCGAGACAAGGCTGGAAGACAGTGCACCGGCTGGGCCAGCCCACAGCATCGCATTTTCCTCAACCTCTGACGCTTACGCCTTTAACGGCCCCGCCGGCGCGAAAGTTGGCGTCATGGAGATTGTGGGGTCTAGGGGCGACGCGGTCGTGATGAAGAATCGCGTCACGAGAATTATGCTAGGTATTGTCACAGTTCGCGCCATCCCAACGTTCGAGCACCCAGCACAGACTATGAAGATTCATTGGGACATTCGAAGCCTGCCGACTATTGACGGTGCACAGCCTCACGAGTGGCGATATACGGTCGATATGCTTTTCGATGCGGCTGGCGCGACAATTTCGATCCGACAGAACGCGGCGGCGTTAAGATTGTCCAACTTCTCTTCGCTGTCTTGTCTCGAGGACACAGAAGAGCTCGTAGTAGTGTCCTCGATGCGGCCCGCGGCCATGAGTATCTCCAAAGACCAACCTTACGCGTCAGGCTGCATCGAGGCGCGGCTGTTCTTGCGAGCAATCCCGACCTTGGTAAAAGGCACACGATAGCCGAAGACAGCCCAGCGTCCGGAAAGGGTCGAGAGCCGCCGGCCGGCCATGCAGAATTCTCGTGACATCTGCGTCAGTGGCGAGTTCTCCGAACGGGGCGCTCATGGTACTTCCTCCGGGTAGGCCCGTCACGAAGCGCGGGCGCAGCCGCTCGTGGAGATAGCTGGCGTTGACCGGCGGCACCACGGGGTCTTCTCGCGCCGCTGATGATGGGCGCTAGTCGGCGATGCTGCGGGCGAAAAGGACGATGCGGCGGCCCGCCTCTGCGAGGCGTGGTTCGGCAGCGGTCAGACGAGATCCGCAGGTGCCCGGCGGCGCTCGGCCCAAAGCTGTCGCACGGCAGAACGGCTACATTCTCCCGCATCAGTAGTTCGTGCGCGAACGTTCTTGCAACCGACCCCCGTGCCTCGGATGTCCATCAGCACGAACATGCCGCCCTCGGGCCGCGTCACTCGGCAATTGGGGGCTTCGGAAAGGATCTCCGAGAGCATGGCCGCGCGATTGCGATAGGCTTCACGCAGTGCCGCCACCTCGGGGAGATCGCCTTCCAGCGCCGGCATCACCCCGTCCTGGATGAAGGCCGGGCTGCCGTAGATCATCGCGACCAACAGGTCGAAGAGGTGCGCCGACAAGGCTGGCGGCCCGACGATCCAACCAAAGCGAAAACCCGGCATCGCATGCGATTTCGACAGGCTCGACACGACGACCGTGCGCTCGGCCATGTCGGGCAGCGACCACGTGCTGACATGCGGCCGCGCAAAGGCGAGATCTTCATAAACCTCGTCGGACAGCAGCCACAAATCGTGGCGCCGGCACAGCTCGGCGATCCCGGCGACCTCGTCCGCGGTGAACACGACGCCGGTCGGATTGTGCGGGCTGTTGATCCAGATTACGCGGGTGCGCGGCGTGACAGCGGCGGCGATCTTGTCGAGATCCGGATGGAAGCCCCGCTCGGCGCGCAGCGCCACCGTCACCAGGCGGGCGCCGCTCGCGCCGATCACCGGCCCGTAGGTGTTGTAGATCGGCTCCGGCACAATGACTTCGTCGCCCGGGCCGGCAAGGCACTGCAACGCGCAGTACACCCCGCCCTGTGCGCCGGGCGTCACGACGACGTTGTCGGCTCGGCACGGACGCCCGGTGCGCCGCTGAACCCGCTCAGCAATCGCCTCGCGGACCCTGGGATAGCCGATGATCGAGGAATATCCGGTGCGATGCCGGCGCAGCGCATCGATCGTCGCGTCGATGACCTGTTCCGGCGGCGCCTGATCGGGATCGCCGACTGTCAAAAAAATGACATCCTGGCCCTGGTCGCGCAGCCGTGCCGCCTCCATGTGGATGCTCCAGGCATCGGCGCCCCGCGCGGCGATGCGATCGACCATTGGTGAGAACCGCACCTTCGTTTTCTCCGCAAAGCCGGATTTGTTTCAGGAAATGGTGTGAAGGAGTCTGCCACGACAGGCTGACCTCTTCATGTTGCCAACGTGTCACCAGCCGACCGAGGGGAATACCGGGTAAGATGAGTGTGAGATCCGAGATGGTTCGGGCCGGCCTGCGCTGGTTGATCAAGCACCGCAACCATCGCGAGCTGACGGTCGAGCAGCATCGGCGGTTTGTGACTGTTGCCGAGCGGTTGGTTCCGGACCCGCCCTCGCACACTCGAACACTGCCCGTCGACGCCGACGGGGTCAGGGCGGATTTGATCGCCACGCCTGCCTCCGAAGGCGATCGCCATGTCCTGTTCTTGCACGGCGGAGCCTTTATTATCGGCTCGCCGAACCTTTACCGGCACCTCACCTGGCGCATAGCGTCTGCCGCTCGCGCGCATCTGCTGGCGGTCGATTACCGCCTCGCGCCCGAGCATCCCTTCCCGGCGGCGCTCGAAGACGCCTTCACCGCCTACAACTGGCTCGTTACCCGTGGGACGGACCCGGGCCGGATTGCGGTCATGGGCGATTCGGCGGGCGGCGGGCTCGTCTTCTCATTGATGCTGAGATTGCGCGATGAAGGCTATCCGCTGCCGGGCGCTGCGGTTGCGTTGTCACCCTGGACCGATCTCGCACTGACCGGGGCATCCCTCCGGATAAACGCCAACTCTGATCCGATGCTCAGCGCGGATGATCCGCCATTGTTCGTCAATGACTATCTCGCCGGCGCCGATCCGCGCGCTCCCTATGTCTCGCCGCTCTACGGCGATCCCGCCGGCCTACCGCCGACATTCATTCAGGTTGGCAGCGACGAGGTATTGCGCGACGACGCGGTGCGTATGGCCGATCGTATGCGTGCCGCGGGGTGTCAGGTCGAGCTCGAAATATGGCCCCGCATGCCCCACGTTTGGCATGTCTTCGTGCCGCTGATCCCGGAAGCTCGCCGCGCAATCGAGCGAGTCGGCGCGTTCGTGCGCGAAAAGACGGGCTACGAGGTTACAGCCCCCCTCGCCCGCCCCGCGCCGATTACCTGACAGACCGCCGGAAGACGGCGCAGCGCGACGACCGTCCACCAGCTGAGGAACAGGGTACAACCGAAAACCACCGCCCCCTTGATGACGGCCGGAAGCGGAATCCCAAGCAGCGCGAATTGCAGCCATACGACAAACAGATAGTGCACCAGGTACATGCCGTACGCACTGTCTCCGAGGCCGGCCAGCGTCGGCAGCAGACGAGCGGCAAAGCGCAGCACGACCGCCAGCACGGCAAGGCAGCTGGAAAAGCAGGCGAGTACAAAACTGAGGTCGGCAAGGATCTGCAACCCGAGGGAAGCCGAGGCGGCCTCCATCGTCAACCCGGTAAATCCCATCCATGCGCACAACGACACCAGGGCGGCAAAAATCCACACCATCCATCGCCGCACCAGCGGACCGTCGGCGGCGAGAACGCCGCGTTCGACACCTCCGGCCCCGAGCCCGACGCCGGCAAAAAAATAGAGTGCGTAGTGCAGCGGGCGGCTGAGCTGGAAGGCGAATAGCCCTAGCTGGAACCAGGCCGAGGGTGTGAACAGGAGGGCCAAGGGCACATAAGCCAGTATCGAGGCGAAGACAAAACCCGCAAAGAATCGGGTCGGATGGGCTTCAGCGGCCGACGAGAGCCGGACGAGAAAATTGCCCAAGCCCAGCGCAAATCGATGCAGGGCGGCAGCGCCAAAGTCGCCGACCAGTAACAGCCACAAAAACCACATCGGACCGCACGGCCAGAATGGCAATGCGAGCCAGTGCCGCCAATAGGCGGCCAAACCTGGATCGCTCGCCGTCTGCAGGTAGGTCGGATAGAGCGTCGCCGGCATCAATATCGCGACGACGAGCGCAAACGGCAGACCGAGCCGCAACAGACGGCCATTGAGGAAATTCGCGACCCCCTTGCGGTCCAGGCTCGGCCAGACGAACAGTCCCGACAGAAAGAAAAACAACGACATCAAAAAGACGTCTTGCCATGCGCAATACAGATCGAAGCCCAACCACCGATGGCTGTCGACGATCGGAATGGCGCGCCACTGAAAGGGTGGGCTGTCGAACGGATATGGCGTGGCGGGAAGAAATTGCAGATACGCCAACACCGAGTGAAACGACAACACCAGCAAGATCACAAATGCCCGCAGATTGTCGAGCGCCAGGCTCGACCGGCGCGTCGATGGAATAGACCCGGTCAGATGCTCAGTTGTCGCGCTCATCCCCGGTCGCCCGGTAGCCGTCGTGCACCTCCGCTAACGCAGGCCGGTTCTCCGATATCCGCACTGGGGTGCGCGGCGGCGCCGAGACGGCGCCTCCAGATGGCGTCTCGCGACGCACGACCCAGGTGGGTTTTGTCCGCGGCCGTCCCATCAGGGCAGGCTGGAACAGCACGGCCGCCGCCATTGTGCAGACGAGCGCAAGCGCCATCAATTTGCCCATGCTGGATGTGGCGGGGTCGCTCGACAGCCACAAGCTGCCGAATGCACTTGCGGTGGCAAGCGCGCTGAAGATCACGGCGCGCGTCAAGGTCGACTGGACCAACGCGGTTTTTCCGCTGCGCCAGGCCATGATGTAGTAAATTTTGAACGCGACGCCGACCCCGAGCAGCAACGGCAGCGCAATGATGTTGGCGAAGTTCAGCGGGATGTCGAGCGCGACGCAGAGCTGGAGGGTTACCAGCCCGGCGACAAGCAGCGGTATCAACGTCAGGAGGACATCCGAAACCCGCCGCAGGGTTATCCACAGCAACACCGCAATCGCCGCCAGCGCGAAAATTCCCGCTTCCACGAAGGCCCGCACTACCGTGTTTCCGGCTTCGAACATCAGCACGGCGGGGCCAGTAGCTGCTGGCTCGACTGCTAGCACCGCTGTAACAAATTTGCGCAGCGCCGTGGTGTCGTCGGGGTCGGCCTTGGGGAGGGCCTGGACCCGCGCACGCCCGTCCGGCGCCAGCCACATCCTCTTCAGATCCGCAGGTATGCTCTCGACGGTGATCCGCTCAGGCTTCAGCTCGGCGCGCAGCTGATCCAGCGAAAGGCGCAACGGTTCTACGACCGCCTGCTCGACCTCTGCCCGCACCGAGGGATGGGATTTCGCCAGCTGCGACAAGAGGCCGGCAAGCCGGCGCGCCGCAGTCTCTCCTGGGCCTTGTCTATCGTCGGCGACGGAGGACAACTGATTGGCGGTCGAGGACAGAGCGGCCACGTTCTCTGCATCGCTCGGGGGCGCTTTGACCTCACCTGGATTTAACGAAGGTTCGATTTTGGCCGCCGCCGCACTGATGAGCTGAAGTTTCGCCTCTTGATCGCGCGGTATCAGGTCGTCCAGCGTCCTGGCTTGCGCAACTTCGGGGAGCGCCGACACGCGCTTGGCGATAGCCTTCGCCGCACCGAGGTTCGGCGCCATGATTTCGGTCGCGTTCGCTCCGGTCTGCGCATCCTTGCGCAGGTCCAGAAAGGTCGCGACCGACGGCGCATTCGGATTTCGCAAGTGAAGGGGATTGAAGTCGAAGCGCAAGTAGATGAGCAAGGGCGAGGCAAGTGCGATGAACAGGAGCGTCGTGCCGACGACCGGGATGCGGTATTGCTGGACGAACCAGTCAACCGGCGCGAGCGCGGCAAACCCCATAGGCCGCGGCTCGGCCGGCGGCTTCATCACGGTCAGCAGAGCCGGCAGCAAAGTAATGCTGGTCAGGAAGGCAATAATCATCCCGCCGCCGGCGATCTGGCCGAGCTCGGACAGTCCGCGGTACGATGTCGGCATGAACGAGGAAAAGCCGACGGCGGTGGCAGCCGCGGCGAGCGCCAAAGGCGCGCCGGCCTTGCGCGCAGTGCTCCTCAGCGCCACGCGGAACTCGCCGTACTCGTGCCGTTCGGCCCGGTATCGCACACTGAATTGCAGGCCGAAATCGACGCCCAGACCAACGAACAACACAAAGAATGCCACCGAAATCACATTCAGCGCGCCGACCACGAACAGTCCGAACGCCGCAGAGATCGCCAGACCGGCCACCAGATTGACCGCGACGGGCAGGATTAGCCGCCCGGAACGCAATGCCAGCCACAGTATCACCAGCACCGAAACAATCGAGACGGCAGCAGTGAGCGGCGCGCTCTCTCTTATCGTCGCGAACTGGTCGTCGTTCATCGGCACCAGCCCGGTCAATCGCACCCGCGCCTGGTAATCGTGGTCCAAGTGCAGATCATCGACCGTCTGCATTATCGCATCGCTCGCCGCGCGGCCGGGTTCCAGCGCGGTGAAATCCAACACTGGCTCGACCTCGATAAAGCGGCGCAATTCCTGCGGTTCGGATGCTTTCCCGCTGGCCAGAGCACGCCATGAGAAACTTGCCGGGCGACCGGACAGCGCTTCTTGCACGGCCTCCGAGGCCATGGTCATTGCCGGCGCAAGATCGTCGAGTTGGACCTGCCCGTATTGCACGCCCATAAGGCCGAGATCCAATGCGTCGAGGGCTCCTCTGATACTGGGATCGGCAGCCAATGTCTGAAGCAGGGGATCGGCCTGAACCAGACCCTGCGTCAGGCGCGCCACCTCGCTCTCGGGCAGGTACAACAACCCGTTTCGCTGGAAAAATGGGCCGCCTTGCATCTCATGCACCGCCCGAAAACGATCGGGGCGGTGAGCGACGGCCTCGGCGAGCTGTGTCGATGCCTCATCGACGAGTTCGGGCGTCGGCGCATCGATAACGACGAGCATTTCCGGTTGCGGAAACGCCTTCATGAATTGGAAAGCCTGCTGCGTCCACGGCAGATCGCGCGGAAAGAGGTCCTTGACGTCCGTCTTGATCGCGAAATGGCGCACCGTATAAACCGATGATGCCGCCGCCAATGCGACCCCAACCACTATGACCCACCAGGCATAGCGGTTGCAGAAATCGACGGTCCTCAATATTGATGATCTGAGCATGTTCTACTGTCGCCGACCAGCTTGCGCGAGCCGCCCATTCTGGGATAGCGGCGTTAACGGGCAGTTGACCGGCCAGCGGCTGACTCACTTAACGCTGCGAACCGCAGTCCACTGCGGCCTGACTGTAGAACCTCCAACAAACCCCCTCGGTTCCCGGGCAGGGCGGGGGCCTCCGATGCGCGTCAATCTTGTGGTATCGACGCCGTTAGTATCCGACCGCGGCGCCGGCGGGCAGCCGGCTGTCACTGACGCCGCGGAGCCGGCGATTGGCAATCTCGATCAATTCGACCGCGCCCCACGGCCGTTGCTCGACCAGCTTGTAGCCCATTCCGGTGAGCTGCGTGATTACCTCCGGAGACAGACCGGAATGCTCGAAATAAACATCTTGCGGCTGCGCTTGATGGTGGAGGCGCGGCGCGTCGACGGCCTCCTGCGCCGCCATGCCGTTGTCGATGATATTCATGATCGTCTCGAGGACGGTGGTGAGGATCCGCGAGCCGCCGGGGCTGCCGAGCACCAGAACGACCTTGCCGTCCCGCTCGACCAAGGTCGGGGCCATCGATGAGAGCGGCCGCTTGCCGGGCGCGATCGTGTTGGCCTCGCCCTGGACGAGACCGTAGAGGTTTGCCGCGCCCGGCTTCACCGTGAAGTCGTCCATCTCGTTATTGAGGAAAAAGCCGGTGCCGGGCGCCACCTCGCCAGCCCCGAAATAGCCGTTGATCGTGTACGTGACCGCGACGGCGGCGCCTTCACCGTCGACGACCGAATAATGGGTCGTTTCGGATTTTTCGCGCGGCGCGCCATCCCCCGCCCCCTTTTCGGCGTCGCCGCGGGCGATCTCGGCGCGAAGGGAAGCGGCGTAGTCCTTCGAGAGCAGATGCTCCAGCGGGTTTTCGACGAATTCGGGATCGCCCAAATAGGCGTTGCGGTCGCGGTAGCCGCGGCGCATCGCCTCGACCATTAGACGGATGGATCGCGCCGAGCGGAACCCCGACGCACCGACGTCGTAGCCTTCGAGGATATTGAGGATCTCGCACATAGTGGTACCGCCGGAGCTCGGCGGCGGCGCCGAAACGATGTGGTAGCCGCGATAGAAGCAACCGAGAGGCGCCGCCTCTGTGACCGTGTAGGCGGCAAAGTCCTCGGCGGCGAGAACCCCGCCATTCCCCCGGCTCGCCTTCTCGACGGCCACTGCGACCGGGCCTTTGTAGAACGCCGCCGGTCCCTGGTCCGAGATCAGCTCGAGGATGGCTGCGAGGTCGCGCTGCACGAGGCGATCCCCGGGCTCGAAATGACTGCCGTCCGGCCGCAGAAAAATTGCCGCGGCCGCGGCGTCTTTGGCGAACCGGTCGGCCCGGGTATCGAGAATATCGGTGTCGGCCCGGCTCAGCACGAAACCGTCTCGCGCCAACGCAACCGCCGGCGCGATCAGCTGGGCGCGCGGCAGCCGGCCGTATTTGGTCGCGGCATAGTCGAGCCCCATCACCGTACCGGGCACGCCGGCGGCAAGATAGCCGTGCCGGCTGAGGTCGGCGATGGGGTTTCCATTCGCGTCGAGGTACATCGCGGCAGTCGCGGCTGCGGGGGCGGTCTCGCGGAAATTGATGAACGTCTCCCGCCCATCGGCGAGATGTACAGTCATGAACCCGCCGCCGCCGATATTGCCGCAGCACGGGTCGACGACGGCGAGCGCATAGCCGACCCCAACCGCGGCATCGACCGCATTGCCGCCGGCCTCGAGGATACGCACCCCGACCTCGGATGCCAGCCGATGAGCGGACACCACCATGCCGTGCTCGGCCTCGACCTCTCCCGCTGCACCGGCGGATAGCATGAGCAGGAATATCATCGCGGCGACAAGGCCCCTCTCCGCCGCTCTGCGGGGGAGAGGGAGGGTGTGGTGGCCTCTTAGCAACGCCGATGCGGCGGCGCGCACCCCCCTCACCCTGCCCTCTCCCCCCGCAAGCGGGAGGAGAGGAGTATCTTGGTCAGGACCGGCATTCTACCGTATGGCTTGGTACAGCCGCTCGTCATAGAGCGCGCCTTCTAGCGGCGTCAGCTTGTCGCGAAATTCCTTGTTGTGCGGTGTCGTCACACTCGTGTCGAAGGCTTTGCGGTCGCGCCAGACCTCGACCAACGTGAAATGGTTCGGGTGCCCGTCCCACTGCACGACGTCATACCGCAAGTTGCCGTCGTCCTTGCGTGCCGCCTCGGCCTGCGCCTTGACGAGCTCGATCGCCTGGTCCTTGTAGGTCGGGAAAACATCGACATGCGTCAGAACGTAGAGAGCGTCGGCCGGAAGCTGCCCCTTCGGGGCTGCAACCGAGAGCCCGCCATGCGGCCGTGCTCCGAACCCGCCGATCATCAGCGGCTGAAGCTTGCTGCGGAATGCGGCCGCGGCGGTCCCCGCGTTGTGCGCGTCCGCGGTCTTCTTGTCGCGCCAGGTCTCCAAGGTCGCAAAGCGGCTCGGCCTGCCAATTTCTTCGAATGCGTCGAAGCCGGCATTCCCGTCCTCCTTGCGGCTCGCATCGGCAAAGTCCCGAACGATCCCGGCGCTCTGCTGCGCCGCAGTCGGCGCGACATCGAAATAGGTGACGATATAGACGGGCCCGTTCATGGTCTCCTCCGCATAGAGCGGCCCCGCTGTCCCCAGGACGAGCGCGGCCACGGCAAAGATTAAATATTGAAGACGCATCTCCAGTCCTCCAGCTACGCGACCGGCGCGAGGCGGAAACGGCAGTCCTCGTCGCGGCCGATCTGGTTGACGAGGTCGATTTCCCAGGCGAGGTACGCGCGCATGTAGCGCTCACGGTCCGCAGGCCGGTCGCGCGCCGACAGCGCGACATCGTCGGGCTCGCTGGCGAGCGGGCCCATGCCGGCTTCGAGCGGCAGCCCCGCGGCTCGCCACGCTGCGGTGCCGCCGGCCAGCACCTTGACCGGGCGGCGGGTGCGCAGCTCGGCCGCGGCATAGCGGGCGAGCTTGCCGTCCTCGTTGGTCAACACGAGATCACCTTGCGCCGGGAGTTTCTCTAGCGCCTCGGCGAGACGGGCGCGGATCGCGAACCAGGCCCCCGGAATATGCGCCTGGCGATGCTGCCGGCTCAATGCCAGGTCGACCACGACAGCCGGGTTCGCCTGCAGCTCGGAGGGCTGCACCGTCGCCGGCTCCGGGCCGGCGAGCGGGAAGATGCCGCTCTTCACCGTCGGCGTGCCGCGTTCGAGCTCGACGCCCTCGAGGCCGCCTTCGAGCACCGATGCATCCCACCCCATGCGCTTGAGCCACGACGCCGTCATCCGCGCCCTGGCCCCCGTATCGTCGACCAGCACGACACGCGCACCCCAGACGCCGAGCCAGCTGTCGGTCTCCTGCACCAATTGGCCGCCGGGGGCCATGACCGACCCCGGCAGGTGGCCGGCGCGGTATTCGGCGGGGTCGCGGACATCCATCACATAGAGGGTGCGGCGATCCGCCTGGCGCTGCCATTCGGCGAGCGCGGCGCGGTCGACGACCGGTACGCCATGGCGCCGCGCAACCGCCTCGGCGCGCTGCCGCGCTGCGGCCACCCCTTCGGGAGATACCTCCGGCGCCCGCGCGGTGGCCCCCGCCGCGACCCCGAGCCCGGCAAGGTGCCACGCCATCGTGCCATCCTTTAACGAGACGATGCGGTTCGGCACACCGGCATCGATCAAGGATTGCGCGCCAATAATGCTGCGCGTCCGCCCGCCGCAATTGACGACAACGAACGTGTCTTGTGACGGCACGAGCTCTTTGAAGCGATAAACAAGCTCGGCGCCGGGCACGCTGATCGCGCCGGGAATGGTGTTCGAGTGGTACTCCTCGTAGGTCCGGCTGTCGAAGATCGCCATTGGGTCGCCGCGCTTCTGGCGCTCGGCGAGCTCCTCGGCGCTGATCCACGGAGTGCCGTATTCGTGCTCGACGACTTCGGCGAATGCCTTGCTCGGCACATGCACGCCGCTGTAGACCGGAAACCCGGCGGCTTGCCACGCCTTGACCCCGCCTTCGAGCACCGAGAGCTCGGTATAGCCGCCTTCGATCAGCCGCTCCGCCGCGCGCTCGGCCAAACCTTCGCCATCGTCGCAGACCACGATGGGCGCCGATCGCCGCGGCAACAGCCCGGGCGCGATCCGCTCGAGACGCGACAGCGGCAGGCACGACGCCATCAGCAGATGCCGCTCGTGAAAGACGCCCTCCTCGCGCGCGTCGAGAATCGCGATCTCCCCGCCCGCCTGGTACCGCTCGCGCAACTCAGCCGCCGTTATCTTACGAGGCGTTTCCTCCATTGCACCCTCCATACCGGCTCCCCTCCTTCGCCACACCGGCGAAGGCCGGTGCCCATGGCTGAAATAGATCCCGGCCTTCGCCGGGAAGACAAGGGGAGGGAAATTCTTGCAATAGCGCATTCCGTTTGCCCGAATTCTCGGCAGGCGTCAAAGTCGCTGTCGCAGATTGCACGGGAGGAGCCGATGTCCGAAGGAAGACGCGCGCGACCGCAGCCGACACCGGAGACGCAGCATTTCTGGGACGGCACGCGGGCGGGCGAATTGCGCCTGCAGCGCTGCAACGCCTGCGGCAAGGTGTATTTCCCGCCGCGGCCGTTCTGCCCCGCCTGCGCCGCGCGCGATGTCGCCGTGTTCGCGGCGAGTGGCAAGGGCCGGCTCTACTCCTATGTGATCCACCACCGCCCGGTGCCCGGCTTCACGCCGCCCTATGCGATCGCCGTCGTCGAGCTCGACGAGGGGCCGCGCCTGATGACCAACATTACGGGGTGCCCGCAGACCCCCGAGGCGCTGGAGCTCGACATGCCGGTCGAAGTCGCCTTCGAGAAGCTCGACGACGAGATCACCCTCCCCCTCTTCCGTCCGGTGTTGTTGCCGCTCGATGCGGGGATCCAGGCAAATCTGCGCGAGACAACGACGCGCGTGTTGGCCTCGTTGACACCGCGCGAGCGGAGGTAATCGCAATGCAGCCCAAGTCGATCGCCATTGTCGGCGCCGCCGAGACCACGCGGCTCGGCGTCATCCCCGATATGTCGCAGATCCAATTGCACGCCGACGCCGCGCTCAATGCGATGGCCGATGCCGGGCTCAAACCCACCGACATCGACGGCATCGCAACCGCCGGCGAGACCCCGGTGACGGTTGCGCATTATCTGGGCCTGACGCCGAAATGGGTCGACGGCACCGCGGTCGGCGGCTGCTCGTTCATGATCCATGTCCGCCACGCCGCCGCGGCGATCGCTTCGGGCCTCTGCGAGACGGTGCTGATCACGCATGGCGAGAGCGGCCGCTCGGGCGTCGGGCGCACCCGCAATGTCGTCGCACCCACCAGCCTCGCCGGCCAGTTCGAGCAGCCCTATGGCCCAATGGGGCCGCCGACTTTGTTCACGGTCCCGGTCTTGCGCTACATGAAGACCTATGGCCTGACGCACGAGCAATTGGCGATGGTCTCGGTCGTGCAGCGCGAATGGGCCGCCAAGAACCCGCGCGCCACCTTCAAGACGCCGATCACCGTCGAGGATGTGCTGAACTCGCGGATGATCGCCTACCCGTTCCGCCTATTGCAGTGCTGCCTGGTGACCGACGGCGGCGGCGCATTGATCCTGGTCTCGGCCGAGCGCGCCCGCGACTTCCCGCAAAAGCCGGTCTACCTGCTCGGCACCGGCGAGAGCGTCGAGACGCCGATGGTCAGCCAGATGGAGGATTTCACCTCGTCGCGCGCCTTCCGCGTCGCCGGTCCCACGGCCTTTGCCGAGGCCGGCATCACGCACAACGACGTCGACCACCTGATGATCTACGACGCCTTCGCACATCTGCCGATCTACGGCCTCGAAGATCTGGGCTTCGTCGGACGCGGCGAGGCCGGCAGGTTTATTGCCGAGCGCAATACTGCCCCCGGCGGCAAATTGCCGTTCAACACCAATGGCGGCGGCCTCTCCTACATGCATTCCGGCATGTACGGCATGTACGCATTGCAAGAAAGCGTGCGCCAAATGCGCGGCATCGCCCCCGCCCAAATCCCAGGCGCCCAGATTTCGGTTTGCCACGGCGTCGGCGGAATGTTCGCCGCGTCGGGCACCATCATCATGTCGAATGAGCCGGGTTAGAGGCGGAGCCGACCAACGGAGTTTGCTCCCTCCTTCGTCTAATGTAAGAATTTCAGACAGTTTATGTCTGATCGGTAACCAAATGGTTTGACCTCTGACAAGTCATAGAGGAAACTGCCGAGACCGATAGGTCGCAATCGGCCGGGGAGGAAGCGTTATGACAGCGCGAAGCGGGCGTCACAGCTGATAGATACGATGCTTCCGGAGAGGTGTGATGGATCAGCTGACCGAAGCCCTGAAAAGTCCCGAGCTAATCGGCGCCTTGCAGAATGCCCAGCTGAGAGAGGCTCTACGATCAATCTTCGGTTCGCCCTTCGATACAGGTACCTTTATAGCGCTGATAGCTACTGCAGTCGTTACGGGAGTGAGCGCTGGGATCATCTTTCTGCAGCTGCGGTTAGATCACGAACGATCGCGACGACAAACAGCAGTTGATTTGGTCAGAACATGGACTGCGAGCCAACGGATCGAGACGTCGGCGGTTGTTCAATTAGTAAAAAAATTCACTCCTGAACAATGCGAGGCCCTCGTTGATTATAAGAATATAATGATTGCGAATTTAGAAATTACGATTCAGGATATATTAAATTGCCTGTTGAATAACTTTCCAAATATTTCGGATAAGGATGTCGAGCAGAACAACAAAATGGTAATTACCGGTAGGTACCTGGCGTACATCCGGTTTAGAACGATGGAATATCTCAATACCTTAGAGTCTATCCTTGCTGCATGGAATAGTGGCATTGCGCGGCGCGATATCATAGAAGAGCAGTTTCAATTTCTCAGAACAGCAGGAGTAGATTTGCCCAAGTTTCGTAAGGCGTATTATGACTTAAGAGGTAAGACAGACGCTTTTCCTAGCATCACTAACTTCTTGAGTGCGATGCAGCCAAAAATTAGTAAACCGTTACGCTTTGTAGATAGTATTTTTGGAGGAAGATAAGCCTATACTAGTATAAAGTCGATGGTTCAAAAATTCCAATATAGCCGTTCAATCCACTAAACAGATTGACGGCGAGAGCCCCATCGATCACGCATGGCGAGAGCGGCCGCTCCGGCGTCGGGCGCACCCGCCGCTACGGTGACAGTTGACTTAGTACTCGTCGGTGCGGTCGCGGCGACCGCCTCGGGCCT
This sequence comes from uncultured Alphaproteobacteria bacterium, assembly GCA_963787425.1. GTDB lineage: Bacteria > Pseudomonadota > Alphaproteobacteria > ATCC43930 > CGMCC-115725 > AP-15. Next base: position 362,657 of record CAWBCV010000007.1, on the reverse strand, counting down.
CTGCGAGACGGTATTGATCACGCATGGCGAGAGCGGCCGTTCCGGCGTCTGGCGCACCCGCAATGTCGTCGCGCCGACCAGCCTCGCCGGCCAGTTCGAGCAGCCCTATCGGCCGATGGGGCCGCTGAACTTTGTTCACGATCCCGGTGCTGCGCTACACGATATTTCCCGTCGCCCCCGCGAAAAGCGGGGGCCCAGGAGCGAGTGACGGGCCCCGGACCCCTGGGTTCCCGCTTGCGCGGGAACGACGAATCAATTGACGAGCAACTGGCGATGGTCTCGGTCGTGCAGCGTGGCCGCCAAGAACCCGCGCGACCTTCAAGGCGCCGATCACCATCGAGGAGGTACTCAATTCGCGGATGATCGCCTACCCGTTCCGCTTATTGCAGTGCTGTCTCGTCAACGATGGCGGCGGCGCGTTGATCCTGGTTTCGGCCGAGCGCGCCCGCGACTTTCCCGCAGAAGCCGGTCTACCTGTTCGGCACCGGCGAGAGTGTCGAGACCCCGATGGTCAGCCAGATGAAGGATTTCACCTCGTCGCGCGCGTTCCGCGTCGCCGGGCCAAAGCCTTAGCCGAGGCCGGCATCACGCACAAGGGCGTCGACCATCTGATGATCTACGACGCCCCTGTTCGCTGCCAGGGCCAAGCTTTGCGCATCTGCCGATCTATGGCCTCGACGATTTGGGCTTTGTGCCGCGCGGCGAGGCCGGAGCTTTCATTGCCGAGCGCAATGCCGCCCCCGGCGGCAGGCTGCCGCTCAACACCAATGGCGGCGGCCTCTCGTACATGCATTCGGGCATGTACGGCACGCACGCCTTGCAGGAGAGCGTGCGCCAGATGCGCGGCACCGCCCCGGCGCAGGTCCCCGACGCCCGGATCTCGGTCTGCCACGGCGTCGGCGGCATGTTCGCCGCGTCGGGTACGATCATCATGTCGAACGAGCCTCCTTGAACAACGCTATAATTGTGGAAAATCGGCCGGGCCGCAGGACTTTACATCTAGTCATCTGTAAATACATTGCGTAAAGAGCTGGATGCGGTTCACGTGGGATCCGGCAAGAATACCGCAAATGTCCGCCGGCACGGGATCGCCTTTCGGGACGCGGCGAGGATTTTCGACGGACCAACCGTCGAGCGGACCGACGATCGTTACGAATATGGCGAAGTGCGCGTCTATGCAATTGGCCTCGTCAACGGCATCGAGATCACGTTGATCTATACCGATCGTGACCGCGACGAGGGCCACATCATATCGGCCTGGAGGTCGGAACCTCATGAGCGACGATACTTCTGGAACCATCTCGAAGACTAAGCCCAAGACCGACTGGCGGCGTCTCCGCTCGATGAGCGATGACGAAATTCGCTCCGCGATCGTGGACGACCCAGATGCGCAGCCGACGGATGAGGCCTTCTGGAAGGAGGCGCATGTCGTCATGCCGCGGCGGAAGGAAACTGTGACTATACGATTGGACGCAGACCTGCTTGATTGGTTCCGTAATGAACGCGGCTATCAAACGCGTATGAATGCCATACTCCGGGCTTACATGAACGCTCACGCGGGTGACCGCTCGTCCACGACAGGGACTTAGGCGCCCAGCTCCGCTTACAAGGTGTTCGAGCAAGCAATGATCACCAAGAAACAAATTTTTTGCACGTACAATGGGCGCCCTCGCGAGCTCTGCCCCGTCATTCTTGGCCACTCACAAGAGAAAGAGAAAGCGCTCACTTATCAGTTTGGCGGGCAAAGCGAGAAGGGTTTGCCGCCCGGAGGTCAGTGGCGTTGCCTCTGGCTTTCGAAGGTACGGAATATTCGTCTTCGCGATGGGCCGTGGCATGCCGGTGACAGCCACAACCAGCCGCAAGGTTGTGTCGAAATCGTCGATCTCGACGTCAACCCGGCAAGCCCCTACAGCCCAAAACGAAGTCTTTAAAATGGGTTGACCGTCGGCGAGACGCCGGTGACGGTCGCGCATTATCTCGGACTGACGCCGAAATGGGTCGACGGCACCGCGGTCGGCGGCTGCTTGTTCATGATCCATGTCCGCCACGCCGCCGCGGCGATTGCCTCGGGCCTCTGCGAGACAGTGTTGATCACCCATGGCGAGAGCGGCCGCTCCGGCGTCGGCGCACCCGCAATGTCGTCGCGCCGACCAGCCTCGCCGGCCAGTTCGAGCAGCCTATGGGCCGATGGGTCCGCCGACTTTGTTCACGATCCCGGTGCTGCGCTACGTGAAGACCTACGGCCTTACGCACGAGCAATTGGCGATGGTCTCGGTCGTGCAGCGCGAATGGGCCGCCAAGAACCCGCGCGCCACCTTCAAGGCCCCGATCACGGTCGAGGACGTGCTGAACTCGCGGATGATCGCCTACCCGTTCCGGCTATTGCAGTGCTGCCTCGTTACCGATGGCGGCGATGCGCTGATCATGGTTTCGGCCGAGCGAGCCCGCAACTTCCCGCAAAAACCGGTCTATCTGCTCGGCACCGACGAGAGTGTCGAGACCCCGATGGTCAGCCAGATGGCGGATTTCACCTCCTCGCGCGCGTTCCGCGTCGCCGGCCCCAAGGCCTTCGCCGAAGCCGGCATCACCCACAGCGATGTCGACCACCTGATGATCTACGACGCCTTCGCGCATCTGCCAATCTACGGCCTCGAAGATCTCGGCTTCGTACCGCGCGGCAAGGCCGGCGCCTTCATTGCCGAGCGCAACGCCGCCCCCGGGGGCACGCTGCCGCTCAACACCAATGGCGGCGGCCTCTCCTACATGCATTCCGGCATGTACGCCTTGCAGGAGAGCGTGCGCCAGATGCGCGGCACCGCCCGCGCCCAGACCCCGGCGCGAAGATTTCGGTCTGCCACGGCGTCGGCGGCATGTTCGCCGCCTCCGGCACGATCATCATGTCGAACGAGCCGTTCTAAGGGTCCTACGCCGATGAGATTAAACCATTACCAAAGGAAATAAGGGCAGGAAGGCCCGCAGCCGTCCAAAGCACGATTCTCATGAGCTTTTGGCCCGATGCGGCGCAACTCCACAATGAGCTAAGCCATGCCGTTTACCGATTTCCGATTGACAAATCGATTCACCATATTAACCTGCGCAGGTCGGGGGGATGCGGCGGCTCCGGATTTTTGGACAGCGAGATAAGCTAAAGGCTGACCGGTCCAAAGGGGCGTGAGACGTGGGTATAAAGAGGAAGCAGCACAACGCGGAATTCAAGGCGCGGGTGGCGATGGCGGCGCTTTCGGGGGAGAAGACCCTGGCGCAGCTGTCGGCGGAGTTTGGGGTTCATCCGACGATGATCAGCAACTGGAAGCAGGAGCTGGTGAAGCGTGCGGGCGAATTGTTTGCGCGCGGCAGCAAGGCGCCGTCGGCTGAGGATGCGCAGAAGGTGATCGACGATCTGCACCGCAAGATCGGGCAGCTGCAGGTCGAGTGCGATTTTCTTGCCGGGCAGCCCGCCATCTCCCGATTGCTGCGAGGCGGGCGATGATCGCGCCGGAAGCAGGGCTGTCCGTAAGCCGGCAATGCATGCTGCTCGGGGTTGCGCGCAGCAGCTTCTATTACCGGTCTCGGCCGGAATCTGCGGCGGAACTCGAGCTTCTGAAGCGGCTCGACCGGATTTTCACCGACAATCCGGTCTACGGCAGCCGCCGGCTGCAGGTCGCGCTTTTGCGGGATGGGATTTCGGTCGGCCGCCGACGCGTGCGGCGGCTGATGCGGAAGCTCGGGCTGTGGGCAGTCAGACCGAAGCGGAACACCAGCAAGCGGCATCCCGAGCACAAGGTCTATCCGTACCTTCTGCGCGGCAGAACGATCGACCAGCCGAACCAAGTGTGGGCAGCTGACATAACGTACATACCCATGCAGCAAGGGTTTTTGTACCTGGTCGCGATCATCGACTGGGCGACCCGACGAGTGCTGTCCTGGCGGCTGTCGAACACCCTCACGGCGGGGTTCTGCGTCGAGGCGCTGAGCGAGGCCCTCGCCCGGTTCGGCAAGCCCGACATCTTCAATACCGATCAGGGCGCGCAATTCACCAGTGACGAGTTCACCAATATGCTGCGGGATCACCGGATCGAGATCAGCATGGATGGACGCGGGCGCTGCCACGACAACATCTTCGTCGAGCGCTTGTGGTGGACCGTGAAGCACGAATGGGTCTACCTGCGCCCCGCCGCCAACGGCATCGAACAGAAGCGCAGCCTTGGCGCGTTTTTTGACTGGTATAATCTGCGACGTCCTCATCAGGCGCTCGGCTGGCGAACACCGGACGAGGCTTACCTCGGCCAATCGACGGCTGCGAGGGCACTGGCCGCCTGACGCGATGCCGAGGAGGTGCTGTGAATTTGTGGACAGTCGGCTGCGCCGATCCCCGCCTGACCGCGCAAGCGCGGTCCCCTATGGACAAGCCGGGGAAAACGCTACGCGTTTCCCCCACCTTGCCCACAGGTCGGCGGCTGCCCACAAGCTTCACAACACCCCGCAGCAAGACAGCATGAATTTGATTTTGGGGAATCGTGAAACCAGCAGCCGGCTATCAGCCTTAGCTTATTCTCCCCGGAAGCTGTCCAAACGACCGGCACCGTCGCAGGATTCTGCTTCGAATGATCAATCTTGCTATAATCAAAGCGATACGGGCGTGTAATTTACGATGCCCATATTGTTATTACATAAATAAAGAAACAGAAAATTATGGGCAAGTCATTTCAGACGCGACGCTTGCACGCTTATATCGTCACGTCTCACAATATCTAGAGGGCAGGCCTGGCTTCGGGTTCGTTTGGCATGGTGGAGAACCTCTGCTATTGGGGCGGCGCAGATTTAAGCGCTTCCTCGATCTACAGGCTCAATATTTCTCTAGCGGACAAGTAACGAATGTGCTTCAAAGCAATGGTACCCTTATTGACCGCGAGTGGGTTGACTTTTTCCAAAATAATCGTGTTGCCGTTGGTATTAGCTTGGATGGTACAGAGAAAGTGCATAATAAAAATCGACCAAATGTTGCAGGGAAGGGTACTTATAAAGAAACCCTTGGGGCGATTAGATTATTCCAGGATCGTGGGTTGCCAGTCTACGCTTTGTCCGTTGTGGACGGTCGTGCCGATGGATACGAGACACTCCAGCATTTCCAAGAGATCGGAATCAACGAATGCGACTTTCTAATCCCGATGACGAATAACGCCCTTCGGCAGATTGGCGACACGAATGACTACAATACGTATACTGACTTCACTGCTATAGGAAACTTTTTAACCAATGCGTTTCGAAGGTGGGTCGAAAACCCAAAACCAGAAATAAAAGTTCGACTGTTCGAATGCTTAATAAAAAATGCTTTCGGGCTAGAAGGTGGTTTTTTAAATGCGGGCTCTGTTAACCTTTCAGGTTATGTTGTGGTAGAGACTAACGGTGATATTTGCCTCGATACCGACTTCTGGCAAATGGACCGATACGACCTCGGCAAAAAATATAGACTCGGATGCAATGTATGCGATGCGTCCTTCTGCTTGCGGAATGTTGAAGAAAATATAAACATCATTGTAAACCAGCAGGGATTAGATCAGCTTCCTGACGCCTGTCAGCCTTGTAAGGTGCGTTCAATCTGTCGCGGCTCTCATCCGGCATCGCGGTTCGGTGCCGACGGATCTTTTAACCACAGAAGCGCTTATTGCGAGGCTCTTTTCGCGCTCAGTGCAGTGGTCCTTGAGCATATAGTTGACACAGGGTTTAGAGAGAACTTGTATGATGGTGATTTGAGAGCCACACTAAGTCGCGATGCGGTTGGGAGCAATAACGCACAAGCTTCGAATCGACTACCGTAAGGAGGGAACGTCAATGCCAGTAGTATTTCAGCCTCAAACTATCGAAATCACGAAGAAGCTAGATCTGACCGGATTGGGAGATAGCGAGGCCGAAGCGCTGCGGAGGAAGCTGTATGCGCCAGAGTCAGTTGAATCTATTATCCAGCGAGTCGTTGGGCCGAGCGTAGACGCCAGAGCGCGAATTATTATCATCTTATGGGCTAGATTTGGGGAGTTTGTCCAAAGTCTTGCTCGGGCTGACCAGACAGGACTACCGGGGCCCACGCAGACCGAAGAGATTACGACCCATTACAGGGTGTCGTAACAGGGTATCGTAATATCAACTCCTGTTGAGTTGCAAATGTATTGACGTATAGAGCGAGTTGCGACGCCGATCGGCGGCTGCCCGTTCATGATCTATATCCGCCGCGGCGATCGGCTCGGGCCTGTGCGAGACGGTATTGGTCACGCATGGCGAGAGCGGCCACTCGGGTGTCGGGCGCACTCGGAATGTCACAGCACCCACGAGCCTCGCCGGCCAGTTCGAGCAGCCCTGTGCGCCAATGGGGCCGCCGACTTTGTTCACGATCCCCGTGTTGCGCTACATGAAGACCTATGGGCTGACCAACGAGCAACTGGCGATGGTCTCGGTCGTGCAGCGCGAATGGGCGGCGAAGAACCCGCGCGGCCACCTTCAAGACGCCGATCACCGTCGAGGATGTGCTCAATTCGCGGATGATCGCCTACGCGTTTCCGGCGATTGCAATGCTGCCTGGCGACCGATGGCGGCGCCGCGTTGATCCTGGTCGCCGCCCAGCGCGCCCGCGATTTCCCGCAAAACCCGGTCTACCTCCTCGGCACCGGCGAGAGGGTCGAAACCCGATGGTCAGCCAAATGAGGACTTCACCTCCTCGCGTGCCTTCCAAGGCCTTCGCCGAGGCCGGCATCATCCACAGTGATGTCGACCACCTGATGATCTACGACGCCCCCTGTTCGATGCCGGGGCAAGCTTCGCGCATCTGCCGATCTACGGCCTCGAAGACCTCGGTTTCGTCCCGCGCGGCGAGGCCGGCGCCTTCATTGCCGAGTCGCAACACCGCCCCCGGCGTCAAGCTGCCGCTCAACACCAATGGCGGCGGCCTCTCCTACATGCATTCCGGCATGTACGGCATGCATGCGTTGCAGGAGAGCGTTCGCCAGATGCGCGGCACCGCCCCCGCCCAAATCCCCGACGCCCGGATCTCCGTTTGCCACGGCGTCGGCGGCATGTTCGCCGCAAGCAGCACCATCATGTCGAACGCGGGGCCGTAGGCAACGCCGGCGGATTTCGTGCCGGGCTTGCCCCGTTAGCCTTTGAGCCCAAGATACGATGGGATACAGAAGTTCGGGGCGAAAGATCGCATGGCCGAGGTGAAGTCCGTTTTTGATCAGATCGACGGTGAAGCCGAAGCACGCGCCGTCGCCGAAGCTGAAGCCGAGCTCGATGCGGGCAAAGGCATACCGCACGAGAGAGCCAGAGAATGGCTGCTCAAACTCGCCAGGAGTGAGATCACGCCCCCGCCGTACGAGTAGTTTGGTCCCCGTCGGCGCTACGCGACATACATCATATCTACAATTACATCGTCAGGTTTAACCAGCGCGCCGCCGAGGACGTCGCGCGAGAGCTGGCCGCTGCCGGGGACAGCTTGGAAACCTTTCCCCAGCGCGGTCGTCCTGTTCGCGGCACCAATCTGCGGGAGTTGACGCTCGTTTACCCGTACGTCATCCGCTATCGGATTGCTGGGGACCACGTAAGGCTTCTCCGCGTACGCCACGGTAATGCGCCGGAGCTGATCACGCATGGCGAGAGCGGCCGCTCCGGGGGTCGGGCGCACCCGCAATGTCGTGGCGCCGACGAGCCTCGCCGGCCAGTTCGAGCAGCCCTATGGGCCGATGGGGCCGCCGACTTTGTTCACGATCCCGGTATTGCGCTACATGAACACCCCTATGGCCTGACGCACGAGCAACTGGCGATGGTCTCGGTCGTGCAGCGCGAATGGGCGGCAAAGAACCCGCGCGCCACCTTCAAAACGCCGATCACGGTCGAGGATGTGCTGAACTCGCGGATGATCGCCTACTGGTTTCCGGCTATTGCAGTGCTGCCTGGCGACCGATGGCGGCGGTGCCTTGATCCTGGTCGCCGCCGAGCGCGCCCGCGACTTCCCGCAGACGCCGGTCTACCTCATTGGCACCGCCGAGAGTGTCGAGACCCCGATGGTCAACTCCACCCGTCATTCCCGCGAGAGCGGGAATCTGAAGATCCCAAGGGTCCCGTCGATCCCCCTGGACCCCCCGCTTTCGCGGGGCCGACGAAAAGTAAAACAGCTCCTCGCGCGCCTTCCGCCCCAAGGCCTTTGCCGAAGTCGGCATCACACACAACGACGTCGACCATCTGATGATCTACGACGCCCCCTGTTCGCTGCCAGGGGCGAGCTTCGCGCACCTGCCGATCTACGGGATCGAGGATCTCGGCTTTGTGCCGCGTGGCGAAGCCGGCGCCTTCATCGCCGGGCATAACACCGCCCCCGGCGGCAAACTGCCGCTCAACACCAACGGCGGCGGCCTCTCCTACATGCACGGTATGTACGGCATGTACGCCTTGCAGGAGAGCGTGCGCCAGATGCGCGGCACCGCCCCCGCCCAAATCCCCGGCGCCAGGATCTCGGTCTGCCACGGCGTCGGCGGCATGTTCGCTGCCTCCGGCACCATCATCGTGTCGAACGAACCGCCGTAAGCCGCGATGTGCAAGCGGAATTTGCGTTGTTGGCATTCCCCACCTACAACATCGTTATCGTTCCTCTCGATCGCGCTTCTGGAGACCCTCTTTCTTGGGCATATCGGTCGGGGCGACAATCGCCCGAAAGTTGAAGCTCGCGCTATATCCGTCGCTGGTGATGGCGGCACTGTTGGTCGGACTTTGCCGGGCGAGCCTGGGGCAAGGTGATGCCGATCTAGAAGCGCCGGGTTTGGCGCCTTTCCACACTACTTTGGCTGGCGGCGCAACGACGCTGTTTCAGAATGTCCGCATCTTCAACGGTAAGAACGCCGCGCTCTCGGCTCCCTCCGATGTGCTGGTCAGAGGCAACACGATTGAGCGGATATCGGCGAGCCCGATCACTGTCGAGGGGAATGCTGAAGTCCGCGTCATTGCGGCGAACGGGCGCGTGCTGATGCCGGGCCTGATTGACGCGCATTGGCATGCATTCATGGCAGCGACGCCGCAGATCCTCCTGATGACCGCCGACTCCTCCTACCTTCAGCTATTGGCGGCGCGTCAGGCAGAAGCGACTCTGATGAGAGGCTTCACCACGATACGCGACCTCGGCGGTCCCGTGTTCGGGCTCAAGCGCGCAATTGATGAAGGCGTCATGATTGGCCCGCGCATTTATCCTTCGGGCGCTTTCATCTCGCAAACCTCAGGGCATGGAGATTTTCGGTTTGTCTTTGAGGTTCCGCGGACATTGGGCGGCCCGTTGAGCCACTCCGAGGTCGAGGGCGTCGCAGCCATCGCCGACAGCCCCGATGAGGTACGCCTGCGCGCGCGAGAGCAGTTGAGGAACGGCGCGACCCAGATCAAGCTGATGGCGGGCGGTGGGGTTGCCTCGCCCCACAATCCGATCGAATCGACCCAGTACACCGAAGCGGAAATTCGTGCCGCGGTTGAGGCTGCGGACAATTGGGGCACCTATGTGACGGTGCACGCCTATACGCCCCGGGCGATCCGACAAGCGCTTGCCGCCGGCGTCAAATGCATCGAGCATGGACAATTGATCGATGAACCGACCGCCAAGCTACTGGCGGACAAAGGTATCTGGTGGAGCTTGCAGCCGCTCCTGGATGATGAAGACGTGCCGACGTTGAGCCCGGAATCTCGGAAGAAGGCATTGGAAGTTTTCGCCGGAACGGACAATGCCTACCAGCTGGCGAAGAAGTACAAGGTCAAGACGGCTTTTGGCAGCGATGTTCTGTTCGATGCAAGGATTGCCAGCCGGCAGGGGGCAATACTGGCCAAGTTGGTCCGCTGGTACACCCCTGCCGAAGCGATCGAGATGGCCACCGCAGACAATGGCGAGTTGATGGCGTTGTCTGGATTTATCAACCCCTATCCGGGCAAGCTTGGCGTCGTGGAAGAGGGCGCACTCGCAGATCTGCTGCTGGTCGACGGCGATCCTTTGGAAAATATTAAGCTCATCGAAGACCCCGAGAAAAACTTTTTGGTTATCATGAAAGATGGTGTGACGTACAAAAATACACTGCCCAAGTGAGGACTTTGTCAGTAAGAGCCTCGACTCTGACGCCCAAACTCTGAAAATGAAGACCGGTCTGGTAATTGCGTAATTGGTCATCGGAACTGGCGGCTGCTCGTTCATGATCCATGTCCGCCACGCCGCCGCGGCGATTGCCTCGGGCCTCTGCGAGACAGTGTTGATCACGCATGGCGAGAGCGGCCGCTCCGGCGTCGGGCGCACCCGCAATGTCGTCGCGCCGACCCGCCTCGCCGGCCAGTTCGAGCAGCCCTATGGGCCAATAGGGCCGCCGACTTTGTTCACGATCCCGGTGCTGCGCTACATGAAGACCTATGGCCTGACGCACGAGCAATTGTCGATGGTCTCGGTCGTGCAGCGCGAAGGGCGGCCAAGAACCCGCGCGCCACCTTCAGGACGCCGATCACCGTCGAGGAGGTGCTGAACTCGCGGATGATCGGCTGCCCTTTCCGGCTGTTGCTGTGTTCCCTGGTGACCGATGGCGGCGGCTCAAGCACCCGAAAATTGCCATAGTCGCATGATGTAGTCGGCGGCATGACGGTGAATTCTATTTTAGTCGAGGCGCATTTCACTCCAACCGCAACCATTCCGGGAACCGCGCCTGTTCTTCTCCAGAAATAACAGGTGGATCAGGCCAACACGGACCCAACGGCAGGTTGTTGCCGGCCGGCCGCGGCGCCCTCCACCGATCGCATGCCCCGCGGAAGCGGGCAAATCGGCGCTGCTCTTATGGTAGCGCCCTGGGGTGCGGTAATTGACAGGAAGGCGGGTGGCGATTACGTTGCGCTTGCGCTTCCAAGGAAGCGAGCGACACACCCGCGGTAATACCCCGGGCCGCCAGTCCGCGAGTTTCGCGCACTGGCGTTTTTGCTGTCCCAAATGATTGTTGAGGATCGGATGTTCGACAGCCTCAGTGACCGCCTCGGCGACGTATTCGACCGGCTGCGTCGCCACGGCGCGCTGACCGAGGCCGATGTCGGGACCGCCTTGCGCGAGATCCGGATCGCGCTGCTCGAGGCCGATGTGGCGCTTCGCGTGGTCAGGGACTTTGTGGCCGCGATCCGCGAGAAGGCGCTCGGACAAGAAGTGCTGAGGTCGGTGACCCCGGCGCAGATGGTCGTGAAGATCGTCCACGACCATCTCGTCGAGGTCCTCGGAGGCGGCGAAGGCGCTGCTAGGACCAATGGCATTGATCTGAACGCTCCTTCCCCTGTCGTCGTCATGCTGGTCGGACTCCAGGGCTCGGGCAAAACGACCACAGCAGCCAAGATTGCCAGCCGCCTCAAGGCGCAAAACCGCAAGAAGGTATTGCTCGCCTCGCTCGACGTGCAGCGGCCGGCGGCGCAGGAACAGCTCGCCATCCTCGGCCGCCAGATCGGCGTTGTTTCGCTGCCGATCGTGCCGGGAGAAAGGCCGGTCGCGATCACCCGGCGGGCATTGCAGACCGGGCGCACCGAGGGCTACGACGTCGTGATCCTCGACACGGCCGGACGGCTGCACGTCAATGAGGAGTTGATGCTCGAAGTCGCGGCGGTGCGCGAGGTCGCGGCGCCGCACGAGACGTTGCTCGTCGCCGATGCGATGACCGGTCAGGACGCAGTCAATGTCGCCAAAGCCTTTGGCGAACGCGCCGGCATCACCGGGATCGTGCTGACCCGGGTCGACGGCGACGCGCGCGGCGGCGCGGCCTTGTCGATGCGCGCGATCACCGGCAAGCCGATAGTGCTGATGGGGGTCGGCGAGCGCATCGACGCGCTCGAGCCGTTTCACCCCGAGCGCATTGCCGGCCGCATCCTTGGCATGGGCGATGTCGTCAGCCTGGTCGAGAAGGCGGCCGAGACGGTCGATCAAGATGAGGCCGAAAAGCTCGCCGCCAAGTTGGAAAAGGGCCGGTTCGACCTCGACGATCTTGCGGCACAATTGCGTCAGATCCGCCGGATGGGGGGCATGGGCGGGATGCTGAAGCTGCTGCCCGGGATCGGCAAGATCAAGAAGCAGTTGGACGAGGCGAATATCGACGAGCGCATCATCAAGCGCCAGGAGGCCATCATCTCGTCGATGACCAAGGGGGAACGGCGCAACCCAAAGCTGCTCAACGGGTCGCGCCGCCGGCGCATCGCGTCGGGCTCGGGCACCTCGGTGCAGGAGATCAACCGGCTCCTGAAACAGTACCAGGACATGGCCGATATCACGAAGAAGATGAAGAAGCTCGGCCCCAAGGGCTTGTCGCGGCACGGGTTAGCCGGACTGCTGCCGAGCGGTTTGCGGCACTAGAACGAGGGTGTCAGGATGTCATTGAAAATCCGCCTTGCGCGCGGCGGTGCAAAGAAGCGCCCTTATTACAGTATTGTCGTCGCGGATTCGCACAGTCCCCGCGACGGCCGCTTTATCGAAAAGCTCGGGACCTATAATCCGATGCTCGACCGGTCGCATGCCGATCGGGTGACCCTAAAAGCCGAGCGGATCCAGCATTGGCTGGGGGTCGGCGCGTTGCCGACCGATCGGGTCGCACGTTTTCTCGGCGACGCCGGGCTCGTTGAGAAACCGGCGGTCCGCGAGACTCCGGTCAAATCTCGGCCAAAGGCGCGGGCTCAGGAGAGGCTGAAGGCCGCCGAAGAGGCGGCAGGCGCCGCCGCCGGCCGAAGCTGAGCCGACCGGGCTCGCCTTTCTGTGCTGGTCTGCCATGAACTCCCCGATACGCGAACCCGCGGCGAATGCCCCTCTCTCTCCCCGCGAGCGCGGAGCAGGCCAGGATGAGAGATCTTCGCGACGGGTTTGCGTCGGGGTCGTTACCGGACCTCAGGGCGTCCAGGGCGCAGTGCGCATCAAGAGCTTCACCGAAGTACCCGAGGATGTCGCCGGCTACGGCCCGCTAGAGGACGAAACCGGCCGTCGGCAATTCGATCTGCACCTTTGCGGCATCGCAAAGGGCGTTTTAGTCGCGCGCCTTCCGGGTATAGAGGACCGCGATCAAGCAGAGGCGTTGCGCGGGCTGCGTCTCTATCTCCCCCGCTCGGCTCTGCCGCAGCCCGAGACCGAGGAATATTATCACGCCGATCTGATCGGCCTCGACGCTGTGTTGGGGGACGGGACGCGGGTCGGGCGCGTGCGCGCGATCTACGATTTCGGAGCCGGCGACACGCTAGAACTGGCGCGTGACGGCGCACCGCCCGTGCTAGTGCCGTTCACTCGGGCAGTCGTGCCGATCGTCGCGCCGGCCGAGGGACGGCTCGTGCTCGACCCGCCGCCCGGTTTACTGGACGATCCGCGGCTGCTGGGTGATGACGAGTCATGACCTGGCGCGCGACGGTGCTGACGATATTCCCGGAAATGCTCCCGGGCCCGCTCGCCTATTCGCTGGCCGGCAAAGCGCTGAGGGCCGGGCTATGGCGGCTCGAAACGGTGGACATCCGAAACTTTGCGGGCGATAAACACCGCTCCGTCGACGACGCGCCGTTTGGCGGCGGGCGTGGCATGGTGATGCGGCCGGACGTGCTCGATGCGGCAATCGCCGGCGCAGGCGGGGTGGGACCGCTGATCCTGCTGTCGCCGCGCGGCCGACGGCTCGAGCAACAGCGGGTGCGTGGGTTTGCCGAGATGCCGGGTGTGAGGCTGATCTGCGGCCGCTTCGAGGGTGTGGACGAGCGCGTCCTGGAGGCGCATGGCATCGAGGAGGTCAGCCTCGGTGATTTTGTGCTGTCGGGCGGCGAACCTGCCGCGATCGCGCTGATCGACGCATGTGTACGATTGTTGCCGGGTGTGGTCGGATGCGCCGCGGCGCTGGCCGAGGAGAGCTTCGCCGAGGGTCTGCTCGAATATCCGCAATATACTCGCCCCCAGCTGTGGCAAGGACGCACGGTGCCGGAGGTGCTCGTGTCGGGCGATCATGGACGCATCCGGGCTTGGCGCCAGGCCGAAGCGAAGCGCTTGACCCGCGAGCGCCGGCCGGATTTGTGGGAGCGCCACCTGGCGGCGCAGGAACCGGCCGCCGAACGTGGCGGCGATAGAGATCGAGAGGTGGAGTGATGAACCTTCTGCAGCAGCTCGAGCAGGAGCAGGTCGACAAGCTCGCCGCCAGCCGGCCCGTCCCCGAATTTCAGCCCGGCGACACGTTGCGGGTCGGCGTCAAAGTCGTCGAAGGCGAACGTGAGCGCATCCAGGTCTTCGAAGGCGTTTGCATCGGCCGCAAGAACGCCGGGGTGAACTCGAATTTCACTTTGCGTAAGATCTCTTACGGCGAGGGCGTGGAGCGTATCTTCCCGCTGTATTCGCCCCGCATCACCTCGATCGACGTGGTGCGCCGCGGCGTCGTGCGGCGGGCCAAGCTCTATTACCTGCGCGGCCTCACCGGCAAGCGGGCGCGCATCACCGAACGCGCCCGCGACAGCGTGCGGCCCGGCACCAAACGGGCGGGCGCGAGTGCACAAGCCCAAACCGAACCGGCCCCCGAGATGGCCGGCGCGGTCGAAGAAACCAAGCAATCGGAGTGACCGCAGCCATGGCCCCGCCGCGCACCCTCTTTGACAAGATCTGGGAGAACCACGTCATCGCCCCGCAGGGCGAAGGCACCTGCCTGATCTACATCGATCTTCACCTCATCCACGAGGTCACGACACCGCAAGCCTTCGAGGGGCTTAAGCTCGCCGGCCGCAAGGTTCGCCGGCCCGATGCGACGATGGCGGTAGCCGACCACAACGTGCCGACGAGCGATCGCAGCCGCGGCATAGATGACCCGGAATCAAGGCTGCAGGTCGACACCCTGGAGCGCTATGTGAAGGAGTTCGGCGTCCCCTATTTCCCGGTCGACAGCATCAACCAGGGCATCGTCCACATCATCGGGCCGGAACAGGGGTTGAGCCAGCCCGGCATGACGATTGTCTGCGGCGACAGCCACACCGCGACGCATGGCGCGATGGGCGCGCTCGCCTTCGGCATCGGCACCTCCGAGGTCGAACACGTCCTCGCCACCCAGACCTTGATCCAGGCCCCCGCCAAAAACATGCTCATCGAGGTCAATGGCGGCCTCGGCGCCGGGGTCAGCCCCAAGGATGTAATTCTCGCGGTAATCGGCAAGATCGGCACCGCCGGGGGCACCGGCCATGTCTTCGAATATGCCGGCAGCACCTTCCGAGACATGTCGATGGAAGGCCGCATGACCGTCTGCAACATGTCGATCGAGGCCGGCGCCCGCGCCGGGCTCGTCGCGCCCGACGAGACGACGATCGCCTATGTCGAGGGCCGGCCCTATGCGCCAAAGGGAGCGGCCTGGGAGCAGGCGGTCGCTTATTGGCGCACACTGCCGACCGATCAGGGCGCCAAATATGACAAAGAGGCGCATCTCGATGCGGCCAATATCGCGCCGCACGTCACCTGGGGAACAAGCCCGCAGGACGTGGCGCCGATCACCGGGCGCGTTCCCGATCCGGGGCAGGTCGATGACCCGCTGAAGCGCGCGGCGATGCAGCGCTCCCTCGAATACATGGCGCTGGCCCCCAACACCCGGCTCGCCGAGGTACCGGTGCAGCGCGTCTTTATCGGCTCGTGCACCAACAGCCGCATCGAGGATCTGCGCGCCGCCGCCGCGATCGCCAAGGGCCGGCGGGTGGCTGACGGCGTGCGCGCGCTGGTCGTGCCGGGCTCTGGCCTCGTCAAGCACCAGGCGGAAGAGGAAGGGCTCGACCGGATCTTCCTCGAAGCCGGGTTCGAATGGCGTGAGCCGGGCTGCTCGATGTGCATGTCGATGAACAACGACAAGGTGATGAACGGCGAGCGGGTGGCCTCGACCTCGAACCGCAATTTCGAAGGCCGCCAGGGCAAGAACGCCAAGACCCACCTGATGGGCCCCGCAATGGCCGCCGCCGCCGCCATCACCGGCCACCTCGCCGACGTGCGGCAACTCGGCTGATGTGAAGCGCAGCGGCGGTACAAAGCCGCCGCTGCGGCGGATTCATAGCGATGCGCTTTACGAACAGGATTAAGATGCCCGGCGCAGCCTCGAATATCACCGGATGAGGACGACCGAGGGGATCGTCGACTCGCTTCGGCCCGGCGCGGACGAGTCGCTGAAAGTGAAGCCGGACGGACGAATTCTTCAAGGCAACACGCGGATCAAGGTGCTTGAGGAGCGCGGTTACCCCGTTAACGATCTGCCGCGGGACCGCATCCCATGAATACGAATGACGCTGCTAAGGACATCGCTCGAAAGCTGTACGGGCCAGCTGTCCAATACGCCGGCGGCGAGGTAATCCCCGGGCAGCCGGTCGATGTCGAGCATGTCCTGGCTCAATTTGAGCATCTGAAGGCAGACGCGCGAAGCGCATTCTTGTGCATAATCGCGCACGATCTGACGGTTGCTATCAGATCCATCGTTTTCGATGCTCCAGTAACGGAGACCGATCTTAAGCGCGTAAAGTGGATCAATGAGTCGCTGCATCGGTTGACCAGTTGTATAAATCCACACAAACGGTGTTCCGCTCACGACGAAGCAATGCTGATCCGCGGGATCATCGAAAATTCATTCAAGCATGGTTTCGACCGGTGGGTTGGTGGCGCCATCGCAGCGGCGGCCGGGAACGCAATCGGCACCAGGCAACCGGTCCAGGCCAAGTAACACTGCGAATATTAAAAGGGACCTTCGATGGAAAAATTCACTCAGCTGACTGGCGTCGCGGCGCCGTTGCCGATTATCAATCTCGATACCGACAAGATCTTTCCGGCGGTCTATCTGAAGACGATCAAACGGACCGGTCTCTCGAAATGGCTGTTCGAGGAAATCCGCTTTCGTCCGGACGGGTCGGAGAACCCGGATTTCGTGCTCAACCAAGCGCCCTACCGCAACGCTAAGATCCTGATCGGCGCGGACAATTTCGGCTGCGGGTCTAGTCGTGAGCACGCCCCTTGGGCGCTCCTCGACTTCGGCATCCGCTGCATCATTGCGCCGAGCTTTGCCGACATCTTTTACAATAATTGCTTCAAGAACGGCATCCTGCCGATCGCGTTGCCGAAGGAAATCGTCGACGAATTGATGGAAGACGCCGAGAAAGGCGCCAATGCGGTGATGACGATCGACCTGGCAACCCAGACGGTCACACGACCGGACGGCGAGAAAGTGCATTTCGAGGTCGACCCGTTCCGCAAGCATTGTCTCTTGAATGGGCTCGACGACATCGGCCTGACCGAGCAGAAGAGCGCGGAAATCGCTGCTTATGAAGAAACAGCGCGGCTGGCGCGCCCTTGGCAATTCGGCATGATCCGGCCCGGGGTCTGAGCCGTGGCCCAGGCCCGCGCATCCAATCGCAAGGTGCTCGTGCTGGCGGGCGACGGCATCGGGCCGGAAATCATGCGCCAAGCGTTGCGCGTGATCGACTTCTTCGACCGGCGCCATTTAGCCAGCTTCGAAATCACCGAGGGTCTCGTGGGCGGCGCGGCCCTGGATGAAGCGGGGGTTCCGTTGAGCGACGAGACCCTGGCCCAGGCGGTCGCCAGCGACGCCGTGCTGTTCGGCGCCGTCGGCGGCGCGAAATGGGACACATTGCCGTTCGAGCTGCGTCCCGAGCGCGGCATCCTCCAGCTGCGCAAGGAACTGGACCTGTTCGCCAATTTGCGCCCGGCGGTGGTGTTCGAGGCACTCGCTGACGCGTCGAGCCTCAAGCGTGAGATCGTTGCGGGCCTCGATCTGATGATCGTGCGGGAACTGACCGGCGGGATCTATTTTGGGGAGCCGCGCGGGGTCGAGACATTGCCGGACGGCAGCCGGCGCGGGATCAATACCGAAGTCTATACCGAAGCCGAGATCGAACGCGTGGTCCGGGCCGCCCTCGATCTGGCGAGAAAGCGCAACCGCCGGGTCTGTGAGGTCGACAAGGCCAACGTCATGGAATTCGGGCGGGCTGTGGCGCGAGGTCGCGCAACGGGTTCGCGATGCGGATTACCCGGATGTCGAGCTCTCATTCATGTATGCCGACAACTGCGCGATGCAGCTGGTCCGTAATCCGAAGCAGTTCGACGTGATCGTTACCAGCAATCTGTTCGGCGATTTATTATCCGATTGCGCGGCGATGCTGACGGGGTCGCTCGGCATGCTGCCTTCGGCCTCGCTCGGCGCGCCCGATGCGGGGGGCCGGCGCAAGGCACTCTATGAGCCGGTCCACGGCAGCGCGCCGGACATTGCCGGCAAAGACATAGCCAACCCGCTCGCCTGCATTCTCTCCTTTGCGATGATGCTGCGCTATTCCTTCGACATGCCGGAAGAAGCCGATCTTGTCGAGGGCGCAGTGCGGCGGGCGCTCGCTTCCGGTGTGCGGACCAGCGACATCGTGCAGCCCAACACGGGACGCGTCTCGACGCGCGTCATGGGCGACACGGTCTTGCGCGAGCTCGAAAAGGCGGCTTAGCCCGGCATCCGTTTGTAAAACAGTCCATCTTTCACGATGTGGGTGATGTGTTCGCCTTGGCCGTCGAGCAACGAGATGTCGGCCAGCGGATTGCCATCGACGGCGATCAGGTCGGCGCGCGCGCCGGGGGCGATGACGCCGATATCGCCGGCGCGGTTCAGGAGTTCGGCATTGACGATCGTCGCCGAACGGATGATGTCGAAAGGCGACATTACTTCGGCGCGGATCACAAACTCGCGCGACTGGTGTCGGTGCATCGGGCCGAGGAGGTCGGTGCCGAAACCGATCTTGACGCCGGCCCTTTGCAGGATCTCTAGCGAATTCAGCCCCGCCTCGCGCACCTCGCCGAGCTTCCCCATGCTCACCTCGGGAAAGCCCAGTTCGGTGCCAAACCGATGCAGTGCGTCGTAAGTGACGAGCGTCGGCACGACAAACGCGTCGGCGGCAGCGACATGTTCGGCGGTGGTGCGATCGATCAGATTGGCGTGCTCGATCGAGCGCACCCCGAAATCGATCGAGCGGCGGATCGCCTCGGGCGAATAGGCGTGCGCCATCACATAGGTGTGCCAGGCTCGCGCCTCCTCGACGATCGCGCGTACCTCGTCCTCGCTGTATTGCAGGTTCCAGATCGGATCATAGGGTGAGGCGACGCCACCCGAGGCCACGATCTTGATCTGCGTCGCTCCTTTGCGCAGTTCGTCGCGCGCCGCACGGCGGCACTCGGCGACCCCGTCGGCGATGCGCGACAGCGCGAGGCCGCCCGCGCAGCACGCGCAGGTGTCGACCGGCTGCGTGCGCGGTCTGGTGTCGCCGTGACCGCCCGTCTGGCTCAGCGCCATGCCCGAAGGGAAGATGCGCGGCCCGCGCACGAGGCCCTCCTCGACCGCTTCGGCGAGCCCGCCATCGGCCCCCGCAGCATCGCGGATCGTCGTAAAGCCGCGCTGCAGCATGCCCTCGAGCACCTTGGCCGCCTGCAGGGTCAAGAGAGTAACCGGCCGGTCCGAAAGCCGGGCGAGGGCCGCGTCGACGGCGAGCACATGGACGTGCGCGTCGATCAGCCCCGGCATCAACGTGCGGCCTGCAAGCTCGATCGTCTCGGCGGAGGCGCTCTTGATCGGCCGGTCCGACACTTCGCGGATATGCGCGCCCTCCACCAGGACATAATGGTCCTCGCGGCGCTCGTCGCGGGTCCCGTCGAGCACGGCACAATCGGCAAAAATGAACGCGGTCATTACACCCTCTCGGGTCGCAGATTAGGCTAGATTGCCGCGTTCGCGTTAGAGGAACATCTGCATGGCCGACCCAGCCGCAAATCTGGACGAGATCCGCGCCCTGCTGTCCCAGCTCCCGGGGCCCGACCTCGCCGCCGGGACGGCAGCGGCCGCGCGCCAGGTGCAACTGACGAAGCCGGCGGGTTCTCTCGGCCGGCTCGAAGAGTTGGCGATTTGGCTCGCCACATGGCAGGCGAGACACCCGCCCCGGCTTGAGCAGCCGCGGACCCTGGTGTTTGCCGCCAATCACGGGGTCGCCGCGCGCGGCGTTTCGGCCTATCCCGCTGCGGTTACGGCGCAGATGGTGCAAAATTTCACTGCCGGCGGCGCCGCGGTAAACCAGCTGTGCCGCGTATTCGACGCCGGTCTGAAGGTCTACGAGATGAACCTCGACAGGCCGACCGGCGACATCGTCTCCGAGCCGGCGATGAGCGAGGAGGAATGCGCCAGGGCGATGGCCTACGGCATGATGGCCGTGGAACCCGGCATCGACGCGCTGGCGCTCGGCGAGATGGGAATTGGTAATACCACTGCCGCGGCAGCTTTGTGCGCCGGTCTGTTCGGCGGTGCGGCGGAGCTGTGGACCGGGCCTGGAACCGGGGTCACCGGCGCCGCGCTGGAGGCGAAACGCGCGGCCGTGGCGGAAGCCGTTGCGCGCCATCGTCCGGCGGCGAGCGATGCGTTCGACATGCTGCGCCGGCTGGGCGGGCTCGAATTCGCCGCCATTGCCGGAGCGGTGATGGCGGCGCGGCTCGGTCGGGTACCGGTGTTGCTCGACGGCTTCGCCTCGACCGCGGCGGCGGCGGTGCTCTTCGCCGCGGACCCGCGCGCGCTGGATCATTGCGTAGTAGCGCACCGGTCGGCCGAGCCAGGTCACCAACGCCTCATCGAGCAAATCGGCCAGCGCCCGCTCTTCGACTTCGGCATGAGGCTCGGAGAAGCCTCGGGCGCCACCCTCGGCTTTGGCGTCCTGAAGGCGGCGGTCGCCTGCCACACCGGAATGGCCACCTTCGCCGAAGCCGGCGTCAGCGGGCCGAGCTAACGCCTCAAACCATGCTCCTCGCTGTTTTCGCCGTTCTTTGCAGCAAATTATCTGCCAGCCACACGCTGAACTCGGCAGAAACGCTGCGGAACCGATGGGTCTAGCGTCCCTTCTTTCGCCGGCCTGCAAGCAGCGGCGATCTTAGGTCCGAGCTCTATTTAGCGACCATCACATCGGAGGCTTTGATGACGGCGATCGCTTCGTCGCCGACGCCAAGGCCGAGGTCGTCGACAGCCTCATTGGTGATCGAGGAGGTAATGACCACGCCGTTGCCGATGTCGATCCGAACGTGGGCCGTCGTCGCGCCTTTGCGAACCTCGACGACCTTGCCCTTGATCTGATTGCGCGCGCTTAGTTTCATCGCTGGCGCTCCTTTGGCTTTCTTCGTAGATCAACAATCGATCGGGGATTTGAGCGTCGCCGCCGCCAGCGCGTCAAGATCGACGGCTGCGGCGGCGTGTGCTTTTGCCTCGATAGAGCGATACCGTTCAACGACGCGATGGCCAAACGGCGTGAGCTCGGCGCCGCCGCCGCCTGAGCCTCCGTGTTTGGCATCAATGACGGGCTCCTCGAAAATATGGTTGAGCTCATCGATGAGCAGCCATGCACGCCGATACGACATTCCCATCGAGCGTCCGGCCGCAGAGATCGAGCCATAGTCGCGGACGGCTTCGAGCAGGCGGATCTTCCCGTGGCCGATCGCCCGTCCGGGCCCGAAATCGAGACGCAGCGTAAGCCTCGCCATCGAGGGAGTTCCCATCCGGGGGAGTTTAATCGATGCGGCCGGTGCACGCAGCCACTTCAGGTATGGACGGGTCGGTTTGACGTCGATATATTTATTAGAATATATCGCAAATGCGATCGTCGACCATGCCCGTCTCTCAGGAGAATCACTTGAAATGACGATGATTCGCGCGAAACACCTAACGACGTTCTCGGTGGCCCCTGACGGGAGCAGCGTGGCGATCGGCGTTGCCGACGAGGAGGGCCAAGCCGCAGCGCTGACGCTTCCAGCCGAGTGCTTGAGGGCACTCATCATGACATTGCCCGACATGATGCGGCGGGCGTTGCGGCTGCAGCACGGCGATCCGAGTTTGCGGCTCGTCTACCCGGTCGCCAGCTGGGAAATTGAATACAGCACGCGTCCGGAGATACGCATCGTCACGTTGCGCACCTCCGACGGCTTCCATGTATCCTTCGCTATGACCACGAACGACCTGCGCGAAATGGGTGAAGCTGTGGCGGATAGAATGTTGCACTGAGCGTGGGGGAGTGCGGTGCGTCTATTGATCGGCATTTCCGTCTGCGTCGTGATCATGGCCGCCGGTCTGGTTCGCGCTGAAGACCGCGAGCTGACCGTGTTCGCAGCGGGAAGCCTGCGCGAGGCGATCGGCGCAATTGCAGAAGATTTTGGGGCGGCCCACAAATTACAGATCCGGACCGAATTCGGCCCGTCCGGCCGAATGCGCGAGCGCATCGAGCGCGGCGAACAAGCCGATCTCTTCGCCTCTGCGGATATCGGTCACGCACGCACGCTCGTGGAACAAGGTCGCGCAACCGTCATGGCAATGTTCGCACGGAACTCGATTTGCGCGCTGGCTCCCGAAGGGCTCGGTCTTACGGAAGCGACAATCGTCGATAAGCTGCTCGATCCGGCGACCCGAATCGGCATCTCCACGCCCAAGGTCGATCCGCTCGGCGACTATACCGTCGAGCTTTATCACCGGGTCAGCCGAGAACATGCCAGCGCGGCAGACGATCTGATGGCTCGCTCGACCGTCATCGGGGCGCCCGCGGGAGGCCCTCAACCCCGCTCGGGTGATGCGTTCGCCGACGCGCTTCAGGACGGACGCGTCGATCTCGAGATCCTCTACTGTTCGGGGCGCGACCGCTTCACTCGGTTGCTGCCGACCGCAAGGATGATACCATTCCCGCCGGCACTGCAGGTCGGACCGGAATACGCGCTCGCGGTGCTCAAAAATGGCGATCCCCTTGCGGCCGAACTGGCCCTCTATATCCTTTCGCCCAAAGGACAGGCCATGTTGGGACGATCCGGATTTACCCCCGTCTCCCTGCCCCAAGCCGACCGCTGACCCTTGAGATCGCCTTAATAATCCATGGTCGCGTCCCGCACCTCGATGGTAGCGATATTCGAGACAAATCGGCCGCCGGCCTTGTCTCCGGGAACAACGATCCGCGCAAAACCAGCGGTGCCAAGCGACTGTCCGCCTGTGGCGTACGCGACCATGATCTGACTGCCGCCAAAAAACGGATCAAACTCGCCGGCGCCAAACACCGATTGATAACAGTCCGTGCCGGTTACGATGACGACTTTGTGCAGGATGTCGTTTTTAATGTTCGGATTCGCGACGATCCCATTAACCGGAGAGTTGTTCAGGAGGTCCCAAAGCAGCACGCCGGTGAATGCTTCGGTGACAACCGACCCCGCGGCAAAATAGGTTACGTTTGCTTGTGCCGGCGGAAATCGTTCGAGCTTGTTCAAATCAAAAACTGCTCGGTTCGTCACGTCGCCGGAGACCTTGAAGGAGGTCGACACCCCGCCTGGACACGCCGCTTGGAGCGGAGCGCCGCCGGCGCTGACTACGCCGATCAGCAAGAGGGCTACGCTAAAGACGGGGTTTTTCATATTCGACCTCTTTTGGTTGTGTTTCATCGAGATCCGAACGTCGATATATATCGTCAGATATATCGAGCACTGGAGTCAACCCATCGGGGAAACGTTTCTGAGAATGTGAGGCCGTGCCGCCAGCGCGGTTTGACAGGTCGCCGGCAGGCTGGAAACAGGAGAGGCGACGGCTTCACAAAAGAAACAGGAGCCGTTGCCGTGAACGCAAAAATTGTCGTGTAACCGGGGAATATGGAAAATTCACGCCTTTGCAGAGTGGGGCGCGGGGCAGCGTTCTATCAGTAATTACCGCGAAGGTCGCGGAATGGCAATTCTCGAAAATCGACGGTGTCGGGGCCGCGTGTCAGAGCGACAAGGCTTCTAGTTTGCCGGAGACAAATCTGCAGCGCTCTGTATTGCTCGCAAGAGCAGCCACACCTCGATGCAGCCTGACGCGTATGGTTGGTCTTTGGAGATACTCATGGCCGCAGGGAGCATTGAGGACACTACTACGAGCTCTTCTGTGTCGTCGAGGCAAGACAGCGAGGAGCAGTTGGACAATCTTAGCGCCACCGAGTTCCGTCGAATTCGTAACCGTTCCGCCAGACGCATCTAAAAGCATATCGACCGTATATAGCCACCCGTGAGGCTGCGCGCCGTCAATGGTCGGCACGCTTCGAATGTTCCAATGGGTCTTCAGAGTCTGTGCTGGGTGCTCGAACGTTGAGAAGGCCCGAGCTGTGACAATACCTAGCGTAATTCTCGTGACGCGATTCTTCATCACGATCGCGTCGCCCCTAGACCCCACAATCTCCATGACGCCAACTTTCGCGCCGCTGGGGCCGTTAAAGGCATAAGAATGAGACGTTGAAGAAAATGCGATGCTGCGGGCCGGCCGAGCCGGCGCACTGTCTTCCAGCCTTGCCTCGAATTGCGCCCACTCTGCATCCTGGTCAACTACCTTCGCGCCGAAAGGCTTTGGCACCTGCGTCAAGGTGTTTCCGAGGTCGTCGGTGACAAAGAGCGTCGCCGGGTCGGCGACTTTAATGAGCAGGGTGCTATCTTTCGGGAGTTTTGACCCATCGAACGTCACACTCCGCCGGCCGGGTGAGCTTATCTTGCTCTGGATGAAGACCGGTCGTTTGCTGCGCTGCGCCTCCGAGATCACGTCAAACGCTTCGGCGGAACCGGCTATATCAACGGTTATTCCTGGCGTCTGCCCATAATTCTCAGACTCGCTGCCGCCGTCGGTGGTGCTCGTCACGAGGCATGCCTCGCTGACCGCTCCGTTCGACCTAATTGCCGATCGCACGTTTATTCGGGCGAGAGCGCGACGTATCTCGGCCTGATCTAGGGGGCTCCGGCTCAAATGTTTGAGAAGCTTTCTGTCCTCTTTCGTGACGGCATGAGTAGATCCGAAAATTAGCACGCGCGGTGTCACCGTCGAGACCTCGGAAACCTCGAAGTGATCAAGAGGTTGGTTCAGCGGCGGCTTCGCGGGACGATCGGTGCATGAGACGACAAACAGCCTAGTGGCACTTCTCTCAAGAACCGTCGCGACAATGGTGAGAAACCGCTCCTTCCAAGGAACGCCTCGCAGCTCGACGGCCGCCCTTGATGCGAGGCCGCTCAAAGCTGTCGCCGCATCCGCCGACTGAGGCTGGCGTCTGAGGCATTCTACGATCCAGTCGCGTGTCTTCCTCTGACCGATCTGAGCGAAGCCTGTGAAGGATATCTGCGCACTCCAGGTGCTGGCGAGATGTGCGATCTGCTTACTCCCGAATTCGTCCTCGATAGCGCGCCGAGTCGCCAAATCGGTCAGCCGGTAGTCCGAACTTTGGTGGATACCGCGGGGGCCCAGGAGATTTAGTAGGAGAGTCATGTAACTTCCATGTAACTTCTGCATATATAGGTCAGGCCGTTGACCGGGAAAGAAAAGCGGCTCGAAAATCGCGGATCGGGAGGTCAAAATGCATAGACCGATACTTTTCTCAAAGTCGGCCCTGCTACTAATCGCATTGTGTTTCGCAATAGTCGCCGTCGCACCGGGTCACGCACGCGCCGCCACCCCTACCCTGACGACACTGGTCAGTTTCAACGGCACTGACGGATCGGCTCCGTGGACTGGCGGTCTAATCGCCGACGCCGACGGCAACCTTTTCGGCACGACAGCCCAGGGTGGCAGCATTTCGACGACCTGCCCCGTTGGCTGCGGCACGGTGTTCGAGATCGCCAAGACCGCTAGCGGCTACGCCAGCACTCCCACCACCTTGGTCAATTTCAACAGCAGCAATGGCAATGGGTGGCAACCGCTAGCCGGCCTAACCGCCGATGTTAGCGGCAACCTCTTCGGCACGGCAAGCAATGGCGGGGCGTACGGATACGGCACGGTGTTCGAGATCGCCAAGACCGCTAGCGGCTATGCCAGCACTCCCACCGGTCTGTATAGCTTCTGTGCCCAGGCCAATTGCGCCGACGGCGCGGTTCCGACCGGCGGCCTGATTGCCGACGTCAGTGGTAATCTCTTTGGCACGACACAAGCGGGCGGCAACTCGACGAGCTGCACTTTTTCGATGGTTGGCTGTGGTACGGTGTTCGAGATCGCTAAATCTAGGGGCGGTTATGCCAACGCCCCCACCGTTTTGGTCAGCTTTGATGGCCCCGATGGCTTGATTCCATATTCCGGCTTAATCATTGATGTTAACGGCAACCTTTTCGGAACAACCTATATAGGTGGTGCGGCATATGTAGGGGGGGGAGCGGATGGCAGTGGTACCGTGTACGAGGTCGCCAAGACTGCCATCGGTTACGCCAACGCCCTTACCGTTTTGGCCAGCTTCAATGGCCCCGATGGCGCGATCCTGTACGGCGACTTAATTACTGACGCCAACGGCAATCTCTTCGGGACGACATACGCAGGCGGAAGATTTGGCTACGGCACGGTGTTCGAGATCGCCAAAACCGCCCACGGTTACGCCAGCACCCCCACCACCTTGGTCAGCTTCAATGGCTTCGATGGCGCGTTACCATCTGCCGGCTTGATCGTCGATGCTAATGGCAACCTTTTCGGTACGACATCCCAGGGCGGGGCGACATTTGGAGGGCCGACCTCCCTCGGCTATGGCACGGTGTTCGAGATCGCCAAGACTGTCAGGGGTTATGCCAAGACTCCCACCACCTTATACGGGCCTCCGGTGAGTCCCAGATGTGGTAGAGTGGTTAGGGGAGCGTACCATGTTTGGGGGATAGGCGATGCCAGTACACTTTTTTCGCAGCGAACCGGGGGCGGCCGAGCTGCGGCGCTTGGCGCGCCGCGAGAGCGGGCGGGTGTGCCAGCGGGTTCTGATGATCGCGAACCTGCTCGAGGGGATGGAGCATGAGGAAGCGGCGCGGCTGGCTGGGCTGAGCCGGTCAGCGGCTTACGAATGGCATAACCGCTACGAAGAGGAAGGCATTGAGGGATTGCGTGACCGGCCGCGCCCGGGTCGACAGCCACGGGTGGACGCCGTGACAAGCGCGCGGTTCAAGGAACGGATTGTCGCCGGCGCCGAACTGCAGCGGGATGGGGTAGTGGCGTTTCGCGCGGTCGATGCGCAACGCATACTGAAGGAGGAGTTTGAGATTGATTGCAGCCTGTCGAGCACCTACCGGCTGCTGCATCGGATAAAGTTGAGCTGGTTGGCGCCGCGCCCGCGCCACCCGCGGGCCGATGCGACGGCGCAGGCAGAGTTTTCGCAACTCTTGGATTGCAATTAGAGCGAGTCCCGGCGATGCAAGCGCCCGGTGCGCGAAGTCGAGGTATGGTTTCAGGACGAGGCTCGCATCGGCCAGAAGAACAGCTTGACCCGGGTATGGGGGCAAACCGGCAGCCGGCCGGTGGCGCCAAAAGATCTCGGCTTCGCCTCGGCCTATTTGTTTGGTGCGGTCTGCCCGTCGCAGGGCAAGGCGGCGGCGCTGATCATGCCGATCTGCAATACCGCCGCGATGAACCATCACCTCTGCGAGATCAGCAGCCAAGTCGCCGCTGATGCCCATGCCGTGGTGATCCTCGATGGCGCCAGTTGGCACAAGAGCCATGGACTGGTGGTGCCCAGCAATATCACTTTGTTAGCGCTGCCGCCCTACAGCCCGGAGCTCAATCCAGTGGAGCGGGTTTGGCACTTTCTGCGCAGCCATTGGCTCGCCAACTCGGTATTTCGTAGCCTGGCTGACATCATGGATGCCTGCGAGATGGCGTGGAACCGGTTCGCCACCAACACCGGCTTGGTCCGCTCGCTCTGCGCGGTCGCCTGGGCTCCGGCTTCGGCCGCTCGATAATGGTGCCTGCTATCGAACCGTGGGCTCGAGATAAAAGACACATTCCTGTCCAGAAATTTCCGGAGATCCGTATTAGTCAGCTTCGACAGCGCCAACGGAGCACTTCCCAAGGCCAGCCTGATCGCCGACGCGAAAGGCGATCTTTTCGGCACGACAAGTGAGCAGGGAATTGGACACGGCACGGTGTTCGAGATCACCGGCAGCGGCTTTGTCGTCCCCCCCATCTTCGCCGGCATGCCGGGAAAGCCGAACTGCTTCGGCAAGAGCGTTTCGGCGTTGGCCCGGGAATACGGCGGCCTCAACGCTGCGGCCGCAGCCCTTGGTTACCCCAGCGTGCGAGCACTGCAAGAGGCGATCATTGGGTATTGCGAGGGATAGGCAGCACGTTCGTTACCCGGCCCCGCGTTCGTCTGCCGCCCGCGAGGCCGCGTTCAACATCTTGTATTTTCCGCCGCCGTCTCGTCTCGCTGTCAAAGTTGCTGTAAACTGCTCGCTGCGCGAGCCACGATTAAAACATGGGCGGCGGCAGTATATCCCGCCGTTTGTGGGTCGCCATCGGCCGCGCCATCGAGGCCGGCCGCGCGGTTGCTTGCCTGGCGCGATCACAAAATCTTGGGTCATGCGGTCAGCCGTGAAATCGTACTCGGGCTGACGTTGTAGGTGCGCGCGATCTCGCGCACGGCCTCGCCCTGATCGCGCCGGTGAATCGCTTCCTGCTTCTGGTGCGGGGTGAGCTTCGGCTTGCGGCCGAGACTTTTGCCGGCCGCCTTGGCGCGCGCCCGGCCCTCGGCGGTGCGGGTGCGGATAAGGTCGCGCTCCACGTCCGCTAAGCCGCCGAGAACGGCAATCATCAAGCGCCCGGTGCTGGTGCCGGTGTCGGCCCACGGCTCAGCAAGCGAGCGGAATTGCGCCTTGGCGTCCACGATCTGCTTGACGATGGCGAACAGGTCGAAGGTGCTGCGCGCGAGGCGGTCAATCCGCGTCACCGTCACCACGTCGCAGGGGCGATGGCCTTCAGCATTTTCAGAAGCTCGCGACGGTCGTTGTGCGCGCCGGTCACCTTCTCGCGGTAAATCTTGGTGGTGCAGCCTGCGGCCCGTAGCTGCTCAAGCTGGCTGTCGAGCGTCTGGCCCACGGTGCTGACGCGGGCATAGCCGAAACGGCGGTTTTGCGGGTGAATTTCGGTCATAAGTTACGGGAAGCGTAGCTCCTCGATTGGAAACGCAGCGCCGCACGACTGAGAACCACGGCTGCTGTCAAAATCAGGCCGTTTGACTTAAACGTGGGTGGCTCGCTCGCGTCGACGGATTGAACGGACTGCCCCTTGTGATCAGCGCAACCCCGGCCCACTGGTGGCAAAACTGGCAGCTTTGGACAGTTATAGCCGCATTCGCCGGCTTCACTCTGGGGAATTTCATCAAATTCGTGTTCGATCATCGCGTCGAAAAACTTCGAAGGAAAGCACAAGCCCGTTCCTTGGCAATCAGTCTCAGGGCAGAGGTGTGCGTTCTCTCCTCGGTGCTGTGGGGTCGATATGCTAACCTACACAATGCGATCTTCGTACAAATGGTTGTAGAGAAAACCATGGGAGGTGATGATGTAAGGACCTTTCATGTAAAACACACTTTCCAGCAATTCTCTTACACGATTTACGATTTTCAGGCTCAGCATTTAGGTTTATTGCCGCCAGAACTAAGCGCAATGGTGATAGGGGCTTATGGATTAATGAAAAGTAGTTATCAGGGATCCGAATTTGATCTTACGATTCCAATCTCCCTTGTTGATCAAATTTGGAACTCAAATAAAAAAATGTTTGAGGCTCATGCAAATTGTCTGGGGAAAGTCGCAGATGCTCTATCAGACTTTGTGGGTGTCGCACGCCCGCAAAGACAACAGCTAGAATTTACGAGAGATTTGTCGTCGTTTTCTTCACCACTGGAAGAGGAAGATTTGCAGAATTTGGGCGTCGGACAGATGCTGATTGGTTTTCAGGCGGCGTCCAATGTCGGACAGGTGCTGCCTGGGCTGTCGTTTCTTAATCGTCATCTGCATAGGCGGAGCAGGAAGCCGGCGGAGTCATCCCGAAAAACTTTTGAATTGTGCAACGGGTTGCTCGTCAGAAGTGGCGATGTTCGGCCCGCCCTCGCGGTGCGGCACGCCAAGCGTCATCGCCCGAAAGGTAAATGCCGGGCCAGTCGTGCAGCCGGTCGGCATGACCGCTGCAATAAACCGCTCAATTGTGAGGAATCGCCCGTCGAGCGGTCGCGCGCGACTTTGCCTGCTCTATGCGTTCCTTAATGTTATCTTTTAGCGCCTCGGCGAAGTCGTAATAACGCAGGGCATCGGTCGATGTGATGCTATCGGGAGAGAGCACCGCTTGATTTCTGAGCACTAGAAGTTCTTGGACAACAGGTTCCTCATCAGGAAGCAGTAACACGTGGAATTGAGCTTGATCCAAATATGCGAGAAGGTTTCGGTTACCTCGGATCCCGGCTCCCGGCTGGATTGTTTCAACGGCTTCATAGAGCGTTTCCAGTAATCCAAGCCACGCCTGAGAAACAACGTAAGCTGGCGGCAGCTTGGACAGTTCCGAGCGAATTTCAATTTTCTCTGGTCCTGGTGGGGCCGTGATTTCCTTCCCTTCAGGTGTGGTCAGTCTCTTCTCCTCGACCTCCTGAAGACCAGCCTTAAACTTTTGGCCCGCGACCTCGACCTCCATTGTCTTTAACCGATCAAGCAATGCTGCGAGGTGAGGTCGAAATAGGAAGAGCGCACCTAGGGCAACGCCAGGCCAAGCCAGCGATGCCAGCGATTTGATGATATCGGCGGTGAACGTGACCCAACCCATGATAGAGACTGTGCCCGAAAGGCAAAGCTCCGTCACGCCGCGCGCAACCCGGCGCGCCTTGCGGCGGGATGGCGATGCTGCACGGCCTCGTCCACCTTGGGACAGTGCGGTTGCCCGCGGCTCCTAGATGTTGTGCCGGGCCGGTCTTCGCGCCCTCTGGGGAATTTTACATAACATTCGTTATCGGACTTTTGCCCTTGTGCATCTCCAACAGCTTGCGAGGGCCATTCGTTAACGCCCCCCAATGCTTCAACTAATCCCCACTATTCGCCGCCCCGCACGACTTACTTTGCATGAAGGACGACAGCGTGGGCCTGGACTACAGTTTCCCCGCGAGCATGGAAGCACCGAGCAACGCGCCGCCCTTCGGGGCGGGGGTAACCCCCGGTTCGTTGGAGAACCTCGGCGCTCATTACTATATCGGCAACACTAAAATTGCCACAATGTTCGCGTCTCATGGAGCTTCGGGAAAAGCGCCGATGGGCTGCGCTGGGCGATTGGACGAGCTGGAGCGATGGCTGTTATTTGGGCGCAAATGGCGAAGACAGCCAGCAGAGTTGTGGAGAGAACCTGATGTGCACCTGATAAAACAGGCGGAACAGGTGACAAAGTCGGCTTTGGAAGGACCGACGTGGCGCTTCGCCTGGATTCCGAGCCCGGGGGTCACGGACTCGGTAGAAATCCTTGTATTTCTGATTTGGCAATTACTGCACTGGCTGTTATTTGGCTGCAAAAACAGCCATACCACCAGAAGAGGGCCGACGGCGACCTGTGGCAATGCTGCCGGCCCAAACAGGCGGTTCTAAGAACCGGGCCACATAGGCTACCGAACCGTTGCTCTGCCAAATTCGGTGAGACCGCCATAATCTCGAAAACCTGGCTTGCTGCCCAGATTTCAAAGTGAGGCACTACCGGTTGACGTCAACCGACGCGGTCTCCTATGATAGCGAGGTATCCATATAGATATATCCCTGATGCAACGCCTTCGAAATTCTGCGAGTGTGTGGCTCTCGCGGCTTGCCGTTCTCTTACTGGCGTTCGGGACGCCTGCGTCGGCTCGGTCCGTTGTCGACGCCACGGGACGCACCGTAGAAATCCCGGACAGGATCGAGCGGGTGATGCCGGCGGGACCGCCTGCCGCTGTCCTCCTCTACACGCTCGCGCCGGAGAAAATGATCGGGTGGCCGCATTCGCCGAGCCCGGCGGCCAAAAACCTCCTCGGGCCGAATATTGCCGGCTTGCCTGAACTTGCACCGCTCGTCCGGGACGGCAAGGTTCAAGTGGAGCAGATCCAGGCCGCCCGGCCGGACGTCATCCTCGACTATGGCTCGACAGCGCCTCGCTACGCCGATCGCGCTACGATGGTTCAAGCAGCGACCGGAATCCCCGTCCTGCTGCTGGACGGCAAGCTCGAGCGCACCCCGGAAATCTACCGGCTGCTCGGTGCGATCCTCGGGACCGAGGAGCGGGCAGCCGATCTTGCCGCCGCCGCCGAGCGCCTGCTGGCGATCACCCGCGAGAGGGCGCAGGCGCGGCGTGAAGCCCGGCCGATCCGGGTCTATTACGCCCGCAGCGCGGACGGGCTCACGACCGCGACCGCGGCCTCCTCGCTGGGCGACGTGCTCCGCCTCGTCGATCTGGTCAACGTCGCCGACGGCGGCCAACCAGGCGAGCTCTCGCATGTGACGCGCGAGCAGGTTTACGCCTGGAACCCCGACATTGTCGTCACCAACAATCCCGAGTTCTGGAAGGCCCGCAAAGGGCCGGATTGGGCGGCCCTCCCCGCGGTCGCGCAGGGCCGCGTTTATCTCGCGCCGGCCTTGCCGTTTGGCTGGATCGACGAGCCGCCCTCGGTCAACCGGCTGCTGGGGCTGCTATGGGCGGGTCATACGCTCTATCCGGCGGTCTACCCGGAGGATCTGCGGGCGGAAGCCCGGGATTTTTATCGCCGCTTTTACCGGATCGAGCTCGACGACGAGCAATTCGAAGCACTGTCGCAGTAAGCGCGATCGGGAGAACCACATGCGCGTCTCGAGAAGGTTTGCCGCCGCACTCTTCACCGCGCTGATCGCGTTCGGCCCGGGTCAGGCGGCACACGCGCAGGATGTCGTCGTATTCGCGGCCGCCAGCCTCACCAATGCACTCGACGACGCTGCCAAGCTGTTCGAGCGGCAGGGCGGCGCGCACGCCAAAATTTCCTACGCGGCCAGTTCGACCCTTGCCAAGCAGATCGAAAGCGGCGCACCGGCCGACATCTTCATATCGGCCGATCTCGACTGGATGAATTACCTGGAGCAGCGGCATCTGATCCAACCCGCGACCCGGCGCAACCTGCTCGGCAATCGGCTGGTTCTGATCGCGCCGGCCGAAAGCGATGTGCATGTCCAGATCAAGCCGGGTTTCGACCTGGCGGCGCTTCTCAAGGGCGGCGGGCACCTGGCGATGGCCGACACCGACTCCGTTCCGGCGGGCAAGTACGGCAAGGCCGCCCTCGAAAAGCTCGGAGTTTGGAACAGCGTGCAGGCTGCTGTCGCGCCGGCCGAGAGCGTGCGCGCGGCGTTGCTGTTCGTGTCGCGCCGCGAAGCGCCGCTCGGCATCGTCTATGCGACCGATGCGGCGGCCGATCCACGGGTCAAGATCGTCGGGGTGTTCCCCGAGGACACCCACCCGCCGATCATCTATCCGGCAGCCCTCACCGCGGACAGCAAGAACCCGAGCGCGTCGCGGCTGCTCGATTTTCTTGCCTCGCCGGCGGCGAAGCCGATCTTCGAGAAAGAGGGCTTCAGCGTCCTCGCGCAGGGTGGAGGCGCATAACCGGTTTCACTCGCCCATCTGCAGCAGCGCCCCGCGCCGGCGCGCGTTATGAAAGGCGATGAAGAAGACAGCGGCGCCCAGCCCCACATAGAACATGTCGAGCACCAAAGCGATGAAGAAGTAATCGCTTCGGAAGACCCCGGTGAACAGCATCGTTCGCATGCCTTCGAAGACATAGGTCGACGGCAGCGCCCAGGCGGCATGCTGCAGCCAAGCCGGCAATGTCGAGACCGGGTAGTAGACGCAGCTGATCGGTGAGAGGGTAAACACCACCGTCCAGGCCAGCCCCTCCGCTCCCATGCCCTGGCGCAGGATCAGCCCGCAGATTGCCAGGCCTAACGCCCAGCCCATGATCAGCAGCGCGACGAAGAACGCGACGAGGGGCAGCCCCATCGCGAAAATCGAATAATGATAGAGCGGGATCGCCAGCAACGCCGCCGGCAGGATGCCGAGCAAGACGCGGATCATGCTCATCGACAGCAGCGACAGAACCCACTCATAGGGCCGCAGCGGGGTGACAAAGAGATGCCCGAGATTGCGCGCCCACATCTCCTCGAGAAACGACATCGACAAGCCGAGCTGGCCGCGGAACAGCACATCCCACAGCATGACCGCGGCGAGCAGCACGCCAAAGGCGCGGAACACATAGCTGCTGTTGCTGTAGAGAAACTGGCTCATAAACCCCCAGATCAGCATCTGCAACGTCGGCCAGTACAGCATCTCGAGGGTGCGCGGCCACGAGCTGCGCAGCAAATACAGATAGCGCAGCAGCATCGCCCAGACCCGGCCCGCGGAAGATCGCAGCTCGCGGCTCATTTTGCCGGTTCCAGCTCGATCCGCGGCTCGCGCGCGATGTGCAGAAAAACCTCTTCGAGGTTGGTTCGCCCATAGCGGTTGATCAGTTCCTGGGGACTGCCCCGATCGACGATACGGCCCTCCTTCATCATCAGGACCTCGGAACACAGCCGCTCGACCTCGCTCATATTGTGGGACGCCATCAGGATCGTCGCGCCGGTGCGGGCACGCCACTCCTCCAGATAGCGGCGCACCCAGTCGCCGGTGTCCGGATCCAAAGAAGCCGTCGGCTCGTCGAGCAGCAACAGTTCGGGCTCGTTCAGCAGCGCCTTGGCGAGCGCGACACGGGTTTTCTGCCCGGCCGAAAGCTTGCCCGCCGGGCGTTGGAGAAAGGCCGAGATCTGCAAATCGCGGGCGAGATTCTCGATTCGCTCGCGCCGATTCGGCAAACCGTAGAGCCTGGCATAGATCAGCAGGTTCTGACGCACCGTCAGGCGATGCGGCAAGTCGACGAAGGGCGAAGAAAAATTCATTCGCGGGAGGACGCGATATCGGTGGCGCAGCATGTCCTCTCCGAGGACCTCCACTCTCCCGGAAGTCGGCAAGAGCAGCCCGAGCAGGATCGAGAGGGTGGTCGTTTTCCCGGCGCCGTTGCCGCCGAGCAACGCCGCTGTGACGCCTTGCGCGACGCTGAAACTGATTCCGTCCACCGCGACGGCAGTCGGATAGCGCTTGACGAGATTGTCGACTTTGACGGCGGGCGCGGCCATCGCCCCTATATGACTCGTTGCCGGGAGTTCGGCCAGTATGGGACCGCCCGGCCAGAACTTGGAACAGCGAGACCGGGGACTACAACAACCGTCACGAGGTCATCAGGTGAGCGACACCAGTCTCATCACCGAGAGCGAGCCAGCCACCGGCTTTGGCCGGATCAGCCTGCGCACACTGGTCCCGATCCGCTGGGTCGCGATCGCCGGACAGGCGCTCACCATCCTGATCGTGCATTACGGCCTCGGGTATCGCCTGCCCCTTTTTCCGGCGCTCGCAGTCGTCGCCGGCTCGGCTCTGCTGAATGTGGTGTTGATCCTGGTGCGCCAAGCGGCGGCCCGCCTCGGCGAAAGAGACGCCGCGCTGTGCCTCGGCTACGACATCCTGCAGCTCGCCATTCTGCTGTACCTGACCGGCGGTCTGCAGAACCCGTTCTCGACTCTGATCCTCGCGCCGGTGACCGTCGCCGCGACGATCCTGTCGCGGCGCCCGGTGATCGCGCTCTCGATCCTCGCCGTGGCGGCGATCACCGTGCTCGCCCTGTGGCACATGCCTCTGCCCTGGCGCACTGAACCGCTGGTATTTCCGCCCGAGCTGGTGTTCGGCATCTGGATGGCGCTGGTGCTCGCGACGGTTTTCATCGGAAGCTATACCTGGAGCGTCGCGCAGGAGGCACGGCGCCTGCGTGACGCGATGGCTGCGACGCAGCTGGCGCTCGCCCGCGAGCAGCGCATTTCGGCCGTCGGCGCGCTGGCCGCGGCGGCGGCGCACGAGCTGGGCAGCCCGCTCGCGACGATCGCGGTCGTCGCGAAGGAGTTGGTGCATGATCTGCCCGAGGAGAGTCCGCATGCCGAGGACGCCGCGCTGTTGTTGAGCCAATCAGAGCGCTGCCGCAGGATCCTCGCCGAGCTCGCGCGGCAGCCGGAGCACGATGGCGGCTCGCCCTATACAAGGCTGCCGATTTCAGCCCTGGTCGAGACTGCCGGTGCGCAGCATCAACACGAAGGCGTGAAGCTGATCTTCGCGACGGCGGGACAGCCCGGCCCCGAGGAGCCACTCGTGCGGCGCAGCCCCGAGATCATGCATGGGGTCAACAACCTCATTCAGAATGCGGTCCAGTTCGCCCGCCGCGAGGTCAGCGTCACCACTTTCTGGGACAAGGCGGCGGTTACCGTCGAGATCGCCGATGACGGACCGGGGTTCCCGCTGCACCTGCTCGGCCGACTCGGCGAGCCCTACATCTCGACGCGTGCCGGTGCTGCAGATCATATGGGGCTCGGCATCTTCATCGCGCAGAGCCTGCTCGAGCGCAGCGGAGCGAGGCTGGTATTCGATAATCTGCCGGAAGGCGGCGCGCATGTTGCGATTTTCTGGAATCGTGCCAATCTGGAGATGGTGGAGAAACTTCGTCCCACTGCGGCGCACCCTCATACGCTTCGCCCGTCGGAATTGAGCCGCGGACGGCGTCAAAGGCAAGATCATGGAGACTAGCGACCGACCGAACCGCCCTTCTGCATCTGCAACAGACGCTCTCTCTGCGGCTCTGCAGGGGCTTCCGGAATCCGAACGCACGCTGCTGATCGTCGACGACGACGCGCCGCTCTGCCAGCGCCTTGCACGCGCAATGGAGCGCCGCGGCTTTGTTGTGACGACCGCCGAAAGCGTCGCCGGCGGCATCGCCGCGGCGACCGATCAGCTGCCGGCTTTCGCCGTTGTCGACATGCGGCTGGGCGACGGCCGCGGCTTCGATGTCGTCACCGCGTTGCAGCAGGCCCGTCCGGGCGCCCGCATCGTCATGCTGACCGGCTACGGCAACATCGCGACCGCGGTCGCGGCGGTCAAGGCTGGGGCGATCGATTATCTGCCGAAGCCGGCCGACGCCGACGCGGTCGAGCGGGCCCTCCTTGCCCAGGAAGACGGGACTCCGGAACCGCCCGAGGATCCCATGTCAGCCGACCGGGTGCGTTGGGAGCACATCCAGCGGGTTTTTGAGCTGTGCGACCGCAACGTGTCGGAAACCGCCCGCCGCCTCAAGATGCATCGCCGCACACTGCAGCGCATTCTGTCGAAGCACGCGCCGCGAAACTAAGTTGGTGACGCCGGTTCGTTAACCGGTGCTGCGGCAGGCTTGCTCGGCAGCCGTTCCGCGACAAACCCGCTGATCGCATCGAGCCAGCGATTGCGGATCGGATCGCGCTCGAGAAACGGTTCGTGCTTGGAGTCCGGGAATTCGACTAGGGTGCTGTCCGGCAAGAGCCTCGCCGCCCGATGATGTGCCGCAGGATCGACGAAAGCCTCGATCCCAGCGCTGGCGAGCAAGATCGGTGTGCGGATCTCGCCAAGAAACTCGGGGCGGCTGATCCTCCGCACGAGGCGAAGCGAAGCGTCGAGCCAGCCATAGGTCGGCTGATCGACGCGCAGCTGGGCGCGCGCCGAAAACCAGCCATATTGCAAGCGGCAACGCTCGGGATCGCTCGAGGTGCGGCTGATTTCGGGCGATGGGATGCGATCGGGACGCCAAGGGCCCGCTCCGGGGACGAAACACAGGCCGAGACCCGACGCGCGGGCAGCGCCGGCGATGCAGCGGGCGACAGGCCGCGGAACGCCCCCGGTGCGGATCCCGAGCATTGGCGCCGACAAGATCGCCGCGTCGAAGAGGCCCGGGGATTGCCTTAGGCAGACGAGCGCGATCGCGCCCCCCATCGAGTGGCCGATCAGCAGACGCGGATGACGGGGCAGTGGCAGTGTCTTAGCGAACAGTGCGAGGTCGTTCGCGTCGCGATCGTAGCGCCGCGGGCGCGGCCGGCTCGGCCAGCGCCGCGGACGCTCGGAGCCGCCCTGCCCGCGCCAATCGAGACACCACACCGACAGGCCGCGGGCCGCGAAGTCGGCCGTCGTCTCGAAATATTTTTCGATGCACTCGGTAAAGCCACCGACCATCACGCATTCGACGCGGGGATTGGTCACCGGCAAATGGCCCCAACGCAGCCTGGCCCCATCCGGCGCGGCAAAACTGCCCCACACAAAACCGGGCGGTTCGAGGAATCGCGCCGGCAGCCGCGGCAGCCCGGCGATCTCCTCGGGCGGCCGCCTCGAGCCAGATTTGCGCATCTCGCCGGGTGGCGCTTCGACAAGATCTGTCTGAGGCGTCAAGCCACCTGACCACGTCACCGCTCTAGTCGCCCCGTCTCATCGGTCACCGGCATCAATGTGCCACATCCTGCGCCAATCGGCTGACTGCTCGTCATCGCACCCAGACGAATTTTTGCGAGCAATTGTGGATAAATGCTGAAGCGCCCTCACCGATGCCAAGTCAAAACCCGCCACTGGCACGGTGGCGGCGCCGAATTCGGATGGGACGAGTGGCAGTTACTCAGGCGCGAGACTCAGTGGCGGCTTTGTCTATCGGCGTTAGGTGCGCTCCCGCTTCAAGCCAGCGCCGGAGCTCCTTCGGTGACCGTTTCGAGTTGCCCCACGGTCTCCCGGCCAAAGACCAGCGGGATGAAGGCGCCGATCGTCACCACTACCAATATCGTGCCGAAGAAGATCGCCGGGGAGGCCGTGTGCGGCGCCATTAGGAAGGGCGCCAGCACTCCCGAAAAGATCCGCCCCGTCGACTCGCCAAAGGCATGTCCGCGTCCGCGCAGCGCCGTCGGAAATTGCTCGGAGAGGTAGATCCGGAAGGCAGTCGCCGCCGACAGAGCGGTAAAGCCGGTCATCAGCGCGCCGGTGACCAGCACCACCGTCGCGTAGGGTCCTGCTCGATGCGCCATCATCATCAGGAAAAGGCCGGGCAGCGAGCCGGCGAGGGCATAGAAGATCGTCCAGCGTCGCCCGATGATCTCCATCAAGAAGCCGGTGAAGCCCTTTCCCGGTATGCTCGCGGCGAATACCAGCGAGGTCACGCCAAAGCTCAGGGTTACGGCGCCGCCCTGATCGACCAGAGCCTTCGGCAACAGGACCGAGATCAGAAAAAATGCGGTGCCGGCGAAGACATAGCTCGAAATCCCGATTGCCGTCCAGCGCAGTTGCCCGCGGTGGAACAACGCCCGATAGGGCGGCAGCTCTTCGCGCGCCGTCTCACCGATGCCCCCGAGCCCTGCAACCGCCAGGGGCGGAACCCGGCTGGCGGCTCCACGGATGATCCGGTTGACGGTGTCGACCGCCGCCGCAGCGAGGCCTCTGCGCAAATACCAGCGCGGGCTTTCCGGGATCAGGAAATAGATCAGCGCGGGCATGACGAAGAAAGCGAGCCCGCCAGGCAGCGCCATCAGCCGGAAAGCGTTCGGACTGTCGGCGAACAGACGGCCTACTAAAGGCAGCACGGCGAACGAGCAGGCAAGCGCCATCTCATAGACGGCGCCGAAGGTGCGCCGATGCCGTGCCGGCATCAACTCGGCGGCGATCGGGAATGGCGCAAAGACGGCAAAGCCACCTGCAAGTCCGGTCAGCAGACGCACGATGATCAGCTGCTCGGCAGTCTGCACCACTGGGATCAGGAGCGTGAAGAAGGTTATCCCGGCCACGCCGATCAGCATGACGGTCTTGCGGCTGCAATGATCTGAAATAGTCGACGCGATGAAGCCGCCGACGCAAATCATCATCGTCGAGGCTATGGCCAGAAAACGAATATCTTCGGGGGTGAGATGCAACGGCTGCTTCGCCAGCACCAGGAGCGAGCCGGTCATGACAAGGTCGTAGCCGTCGACGAAGCCGACAAGGGCCAGCACGGCGATCAGCATCATGTGGTAGGGACTGAACGGGATGCTGTCGAGCTTGCGGCCGAGCACATGGCCGGCCGGTGTTGTCAAACGGCCGACCGGATGGATTTGGGCCATCGTTTCCTCCCGATTTTGGCGGCGGCTTTTTCCGCTCGCCTCAGTCTCCGATCCCCCGTCAGGCCAGCGCCGGTACTCCTTCGGTCACCGTTTCGAGCTGGCCGACGGTCTCGCGGCCGAAGGCCAGCGGGATAAAGGCGCCGATTGCCACGACGACCAAAATCGTACCGAAAAATATCGGCGCCGAGCCGGTGTGCGGTTCCATCAGAAACGGCGCCAGCACCCCGGCGAACAGCCGCGCGGTCAACTCGCCGAAGGGCTGGCCGCGTCCTCGCAACGCTGTCGGGAACTGCTCGGAGAGATAGACGCGGGTGGCGGTGAAGGCCGACAGCACGGTGAAGCCGAGGATCAACCCTCCCGCGACCATCGCCACGCCCGCAAAGTCCCCCGCGCGATGCGCCAGCAGCATCAGCGCGAGGCCCGGCAGCGATCCGGTGAGCGCATAAGCGATCGTCCAACGCCGCCCGATGATCTCCATCAGGAAGCCGGTGAAACCCTTCCCAAAGAAGCTCGCCGCATAGACGATAGAGGTCAATCCTAAGCTCGCGCTCAAGGCAAAGCCCTGATCGTTCAGCGCCTTCGGCAGCAGCACCGAAATCAGGAAATAAGCGGTCCCGGCGCACACGCCGCTCAGAATACCGACGGTGGTCCAGCGGATTTGACCACGTGCGAACAACGCCCAATAGGGCGGCAGCTGCTCGCGGGCGGCTTCGTGGTGATCGCCGAGCGCCTCCACCGTCAGCGGCGATACCCGGCCGCCGGCGCGACGGATGATCAGATTGACGATGTCGACAGCGGTCTGCGGCCGACCTTTGCGCAGGTACCAGCGCGGGCTTTCCGGGAGCACGAAATAAATCAGCACCGGCACGACGGTGATCGCCAGCCCGCCTGGTAATGCCAGAAATCGAAATGCGTATTCGTTGCCGGCGAGGAGGCCGCCGATGAACGGCACCACCGTAAAGGAGGCGGCCAGCGCCATCTCATAGATGGCCCCGTAGGTGCGGCGGTGCTGCGCCGGCATCAATTCAGCGGCGATCGGGAACGCCGCCGAGACCGCGCTGCCTGCGCCAAGGCCCGTCAGCAGACGCACGATGATCAGCTGCTCGGCGGTTTGCACCAGCGGGATCAGCAGTGTGAAAAATGTGGTAGCGATCACGCCGATCATCATGATCGCCTTGCGGCTCCAGTGATCGGATACGGTCGACGCCGCAAAGCCGCCGATGCACAGCATAAAGGTCGGGCCGACAGCGAGCCAACGGATGTCGGTGTCGGTCAGGTGCAGCGGGCCCTTGGCGAGCACCAGGAGCGAGCCGGTCATCACGAGATCATAACCCTCGATAAAGCCGACGAGGGCAAGGACGCCGATTATCAATACGTGGTAGCCGCTGAACGGGATGCTGTCGAGCTTGCGTCCGAGAACGTGACCGGCGGGTAGTGCTCGACCCGACCATCGGGCGAATTTCTGCCATGGCGACCTCCCAGATCGTCAAGGGCGGTTTGTTCCGCTCTTCTTGTTCCCAATATGCCAGCCTAGCCGGGGGGCACGCACTTGTCATCCGGGAAAGCTGTATCGACTCGAAAGTCCCGCGTTATTCGTCTTTGCGTTTGCGCAGCAGGAACTCGCGGCCGGCCTTGACCATCGGGACGCCGTCATAGGCGATGATATCGGCGGTCGCGCACGTCCCGCTCCGCAGCTCGGGCAGGTAGGAGCCGGTGCCGATCGTGTCGATAGGCGCATTTGCGGCGGCCATCATCCGACATTTCCCCGGCCAAACCCCAAACTCGCGACGATTTTGATACCGCGAAAGCAGGCTTCGTCGAGGGTTTGCTGCAACAGCCAGATCGCCGCCGCGGAAAATTCCGTTTCCGACACTTCGCCCATCTTGGTGGGGTGCTATCGTCATGCTGAAGGGTCCAACCTCGTTTCGACCAATTCCCCGCAGGAAAAATTGTGAACACCAGTTGACTGATTACGGGAATCACGATAATGGAGGTTCGTCTGTCTTATCTGCAGCGGACGTCAACCTTTTATCGAGGTGCAAAATGCCGGTAATGAGCCTACCCGTACCTTGCATTCGTGGCGAGCACGGCCCAGACCTGAACATCTATCAGACCACTATTAGTCCAGCTGATCTTGAGCAATTCCTTGGACATGATCCCCGTGGTGAATATTGGAAACTGCTCCCAGCCCACTTGAGGGAGATGTACGAATATATTCAAAGAAAAACGACCCCACAACGTCGAATCGGAACCGCCGATTATACGAACGATCGTCTGGGGCCGAGGCGGTTCTACATTGGTGGATATCCTGCGATTTCTGTCGGGATGACATCGCCAGCGCGGTTTGAAAGTCTGCAAGGCCGAGACCCTTCCGTGGATCCCGATGTCGGCATAGTTCATGTGGACCTTTCGAGTCGTAACACGCGTGTCCTGTTGGATGGTCTAGCCCGCGTGTCCGGTGTTCTCGATGTTTACGACAGGAACCCCGAAGACATTCGGGGTTTTACCTTCGGTGTAACTATGTTCGCGCCGAGGGAATTGCGAGGCCAACTGACGTTAGAGGAGCTGGGACAGCTTTTTCACGACATGAACTTTAAGCAGACATCTGTGAGCAAAGCACACGCATTGGCATTGGATCGTAGTGACATCTATACGATTTTAACCAATGAGGTCGGTAATCTCCCGGTTATTCAGAGAGCGGGTGGTATGGAGAAGCGAGCAGCTAGTTTGGGGAAAAGGAGCACAGCGATAGTAGTACAACAGGTTCTGCGGCGGTTTGTCCGCGGCACGACAGAAGGCAAGATCGTTCAGATGGATGATAAGTATAATCCCCAGAAACCCAATCTCACCCCCGCAACACGCGAACATTTTCTGAAGCAATTAGATTTGTTACTCGAAGGCCTATCGACGCGAATGGGCCAACGCTTCGGAGAGCGAGACAGTATCCATCTGAGTTCAGCAGGGTGGCAAGCGTTGGGCTTGGTGTTCCACGATCTGATTGTTCGACTAAGGGATAACTTGACATCTGACGAGCGGGAAACCGTACTCACTGAGATCGCTTCAATCGATTGGAGCCGGTACAATCCGGACTGGATCCCAAGTCTCGGTCACGCCGAAATTGACCCGTCGGGTAAGCCGATCGTGGATGGCCAAGGCCGGACGCGGGTGGCCTTGGGTAGGGGTGGACGGCAGACGGTTTGGACGCTCGCCGACTACATTCGAGAAAAGTCGCTATTGAAGCGCTTAGTTGCCAGCCGGTCATCGACAGACGAAATGGCGCCTCCAACAACCCAGCAGGCGGCCTGAGCACTTGGGTACGAAATCAAATCGAGGTGTGCGCTGTCGGCGGACGTTGATGCACCCGTTCAACGCTTGCGCAGCAGGAACTCGCGTCCTGCCTTGACCATCGGCACGCCGTCATAGGCAATGATGTCGGCCGTCGCGTAGGTCTCGCTCCACAGCTCGGGGAGGTAGGAGCCGGTGCCGATCGTGTCGATCGGCGCATCCGCGGCGGCCATCATGCGGCATTTCGCCGGGCCAAAGCCGGAGCTTGCAACGATCTTGACGGCCGTGAACCCCGCCTCGTCCAAGGTCCGGCGCAAAAGCCAAATCGCGGCGGCGGACACTCCGGTGCCGACGAGGTGGCGCAGTTCCTCCTCGGTGCGGTAGCCGCGGATCGCATGCGGCGCATGACGCTCCAGCACCTCATACGAGCGGGTAGGGTCGAGCCCCTCGCAATAACGGCTCCCGGGAGTATCGATGCGGACGGCGAGACCGCCAGCTGCCGCGAGGTCCGGGAAGCGCCTGGCCACCGCCACGGCGTCCGACAATTCGTGGCCGAAATAATCGACCAGCACGGTCATCGGCTCGTCCGGAAAGACCTCGCGGAACATTTCTGCCGCGCGCACGGTCGAGCCGGCATAGCCGATGAGCGCGTGCGGCATCGTCCCAAGGCCTCTCTCCTGCCCGAAAAACCCGGCGGTCGCATCGGCGGCGCCGCCGACAAACCCGACTGCGCCGGTTTCGCGTTGCGCCACCGCCGAGCCGACGGCAGCGGCGTAGGCCATCATCGCCGCCATTTCGGCGCCGGCACAATGCCGGGCGTCCATGGCCATGAAAGCGACCTTCGGCAAATCGGCGCACATCGCATAGGCATTGTAGGCGGCGACGCAGGTGGGCCCCAGCGTCTGCAGCAGCACGGTTTCGAGATCGACGAGATGGAACAGCGAACCGCCGATATAAAAGATCGGGTCGCCGGCGCCGACCCAGCTCCCCTCGGGGTGGCTGAGCTCGATATCGAAATTCAGGCCACGCTCGGCCGCCATCTTTTCGAGAAACTCGATCGCGAACCGCGGTGCGCAAATCACCGGG
The DNA here is from genome assembly GCA_963787425.1 of uncultured Alphaproteobacteria bacterium. GTDB lineage: Bacteria > Pseudomonadota > Alphaproteobacteria > ATCC43930 > CGMCC-115725 > AP-15. The sequence goes on along the minus strand of CAWBCV010000007.1, from coordinate 318,472 downwards.
CGTCGCATGAACACCGCATAAGTCGCCGGGCGATCCCCGAAATGTCCGACGATCGCCTTGGTCTTCAGGAAATAGCTATCGGTCTGCGCCGCAACTGCGGCGTGCTCATCCGCTGCCAATCCGGCCTCACAAGACGGCGTCGAGGTGGTTCACGCCTCGACTGCCATTGCCCTGCTGCCGCGCGCGTTTCAGCGCCTCGGCAATCTCGAAGGCCAGCTCGAGCGCCTGGGTCGCGTTCAGCCGCGGGTCGCAATGCGTCAGATAGCGGTCGGCGAGCGAGGCTTCGCTGATCGCCTGGGAGCCGCCGATGCATTCGGTGACGTTCTGCCCGGTCAGCTCGAAATGCACGCCGCCGGCGTAGCTTCCCTCGGCGGCATGAATCGCGAAGGCGCCATGCAGCTCATCGAGGATGCGATCGAATGAGCGGGTCTTGTAGCCGTTCGAGGAGGTGACGGTGTTGCCGTGCATCGGGTCGCAACACCACACGACCTCGCGGCCCTCGCGCCGGACCGCGCGGATCAGGCAGGGCAGCCGCGCCTCGACCCTCTCGGATCCCATGCGGGTGATCAGGGTCAGCCGGCCCGGCTCGTTCTGCGGATTGAGTCGGTCGATCAGCCGCAACAGATCGTCGGGCTCCAAACTCGGCCCGCATTTCATGCCGATCGGATTTTTGATGCCGCACAGGAACTCGGCATGGGCGCCGTCGACCTGCCGGGTGCGGTCGCCCAGCCACACCAGATGTGCGGAGCAGTCGTACCAGTCGCCGGTCGTCGAATCGACCCGGGTCAGCGCCTCTTCGTATGAGAGGAACAGCGCCTCGTGCGAGGTATAGAACTCGGTCTCGCGGATCTGCGGCGTGGTTTCCGAGTTGAGCCCGCAGGCCGCCATGAAGTCCAATGTCTCGGTCAGGCGATCGGCGAGCGCCCGGTAGCGCTCGCCTTGCGGCGAGTCGGCGACGAAATCCTGATTCCACGCATGCACCCGGTGCAGATCGGCGTAGCCGCCCTGGGCGAAAGCGCGCAACAGATTTAGGGTCGCGGCGGACTGGCTATAGGCCTGCACCATGCGCTGCGGATCGGGCTCACGCGCCCTGTCGTCGAATTCGAGGCCGTTGATGATGTCGCCGCGATAGGACGGCAGAGTGCGCCCGTTCTGGGCTTCCGTATCCGATGAGCGGGGTTTGGCGAACTGGCCGGCGAGGCGGCCGAGCTTGACCACCGGGCAGCCGGCGCCAAAGGTCAGTACTACTGCCATCTGCAGCAGCACCTTGAACATGTCGCGGATGTTGTTCGGATGGAATTCCGCGAAGCTCTCGGCGCAGTCGCCGCCTTGCAGCAAAAAGGCTTTGCCGGCCGCGACCGCGGCGAGCCGTTCCTTCAGCCGCCGCGCCTCGCCGGCGAAGACCAGCGGCGGAAACCGGCGCAAAGTCTCCTCGACCCGGACGAGCGCCGCCTCGTCCGAATAACCGGGCACCTGCCGGATCGGCAGACCGCGCCAGCTGTCGGGGGACCACCCGTTGTCCGCAGTAGGGGCCGCTCTGGTCATGCATTACCTCCTCGGTTGGAAGCCGCTTCACCATCGGCGACATTCGGATCAGCGTAAGCATGAAACACGAAAGCCGCCTCAGGAGGGCGGCTTCGGGAAAAACGCGCAGGCGCGATCCTAGGCCGCCATCATGTACCGGCAGTACCAAAATCGCGCGATCTGGCAGGGGGCCCATACGACCCTAGCTTTTTCCATAGCTCCACGCTAGCGGCAAGGCGCGTCCGAGGCAAGCACCTTGTGCGGACAGACGCTACGTCGCGACGACAAACGGCCGAATGGCGCGAACAAAGTCATCCTCGATCGACCGATGCTCGACCAGCGCGATCACTTCGTCGGGCCCAATGTATGGTGTCGTCAATGGCAGGTCGTAGCTGTTAATTATCAGAAATTGAGTCATCGCAACGAAAGCAGTCCGTTTATTACCTTGCTCAAAAGCATGTGCTTGAGCGAGACCAGCCAGCAGTCTCACGGCTAGTACAACGATATCCTCTTCACCATAGGAAATGCGTTTTACGGGCGGGCGAGGGCGCTGTCGAGTAATCCTAGATCTCTTAGTGTCTGAATCTTAATCGCATGGTTGTATTGAGGACTACGCGTCAATCTCCTGACGAGGAGTTGGATGCCGGCGATATAGAGCCAAGCCCTGGCACTGGCGATCGAAGCCTCAAAGTCTTTGGCCAGCCGGCGGTTGCGATTGAGCCAAGCGAGGGTCCGTTCGACTACCCAGCGGCGGGGGAGCACAACGAAGCCGGGAGCGTCTCGTTTGACGATCTCGACCGTCCAGCGGCCGAATTTGGTGAGAGCTTTGGCCAGTTTGTCCCCAGAATAGGCACGATCGGCGAAGAGATGGCGCAGCCAGGGGAAGAGATCGTGAATGGTTTCGACAATGAGCGGGGCGCCGTCGCGGTCTTGAATATCAGCCGAGTGAACCTCGGCGCCGACGAGGAGGCCAATCGTATCGGTGACGATATGGCGCTTGCGCCCGTTGACCTTTTTGCCGGCGTCATACCCGCGGGGACCGCCGCTCTCGGTGGTCTTGACCGACTGGCTGTCGATGATCCCGGCCGAGGGGCTGGCTTCGCGACCCGCGGCCTCGCGCGTTTCCACCAACAATTCGAAGTTGATCCGCTCCAGAATGCCGTTGTCGCGCCAAGCATAGAAATAGTTCTGCACGGTGGTAAACGGCGGAAACTCGCGCGGCAACAGCCGCCACTGACACCCTGTCCTGGCCATGTAGAGTAACGCATCGACGATGCTTCGCAGCGCGGTTTTCGGCGGGCGCCCGAACCGCTTGCGCTGCGGGAGGTGGGCGAGATCACCAGCCATTCCGCATCGGTTACATCGCTTGAATACCGCAATCCTTTTCGCTCATACTGGGGTCGAGTGGTTTCAGTCCACATGTTGTGCCTCGCTGATTGCTTGACACAACCAATGAAGCACAACTCTCTGAAATCACTAAACTCTTTTTAGGTAAGCCTCTTAGGAAATGGCGCTCGCCGGTCACCATGACGACCGTGCGATTGATTTCGACGACTACCTCGATCGGCAGCCAACTGGGCTCATTTGGCAAGGGCCGCCAGGATCTTGGGGAAACGCGCGACGATCTCGCAGGTCAGCTTTTCGTGATCGATATCACCTTCGACCGGCCGTGCCCGCAAAACCTCGGGGGTAGCGCCCCGGCGCCGGGCGGCCAATTCGAGCAGCCGAGTGCGCGTGTCGTGATAGACCGCAAGCCAAGCTCCTGAGATTTCAATGAGTTCCTCAATGTGCTGTCGTCGCTCTTGGCTAGGCACCATGAGCGCGTGTTCCAGGGCTTGGATCCACGGGTCGAGCCGTTCTGCGGCGCCTCTTTCGGAATCGTGGACGCGCTCAGCCAGTTGAACAAGACCTTCAACCGACAGGTCGCGCCCGGCCTCATCAAACATCTGATTGAACTTGTGTACGTGCTCCTGGAGGATCGCCCGGTTTTTTTCCACCCGCTGTTGCAAACGCGCGAGCGCCGTCGCCTTTTCGGCAATCGAAATGTCAGCCGCCAGCGCCTCGATTAACGCCGGCTCAGGAAGTAACTCGAGTGAACACTCGATTGATTCAGACATATCCGTGGGACTGACCTAATTATAACATCCGCGCGACGCACACAGCATCAAATATGATCCGCAAACTGGCGGCCGCAAGCCAGCACCCACTGCAGCTTTTCGACTACTCCGCCGCCAACTTGGTTGGACGCACCACCTTTTCGCGCATCGTCACGAATTCCTCGGCGGCGCTCGGGTGGATGCCGACGGTTTCGTCGAACATGCGTTTCGAGACGCCGCATTTCACCGCAATCGCCAGACCCTGCATGATCTCGGGGGCGTCGGGGCCCAGCATGTGGCAGCCGAGCACCCGCTCGCTGCGCGCATCGACGACGAGCTTCATCAGCGTGCGCTCATCGCGTCCGGACAAGGTGTTCTTCATCGGCTTGAAGTGGGCGCTGTAGATGTCGACCTCGCCATAACGCCGGCGCGCCTCCGCTTCGGTCAGCCCCACCGCGCCGATCGGGGGCTGGCTGAATACCGCGGAAGGCACATTGGCGTGGTCCATCTTGATCGGGTTGTCGTTGAACTGAGTCTCGGCGACGGCGCGGCCTTCGGCGATCGCGACCGGGGTCAGATTGATCCGGTCGGTCACGTCGCCGACTGCATAGATGTTCGGAACATTGCTGCACGACCATTCGTCGACGACGACCGCGCCGTTCTCGGTGGTTTCGACCCCGATCTCGGCGAGACCCAGCCCCCGAGTGTTCGGCTTGCGTCCAGTCGCGTACATCACGACGTCGGCCGAAAACTCCTGGCCGATCGCCGTGTAGACCGAGTAGCCGTGGTCGTGTTTTTCGATCCGCGCCACCTGCGTTCGGGCGTGGATCTCGACGCCGCGGCCGCGCATCTCGTGCGCCAACGCGATGCGAATGTCATCGTCGAACCCGTAGAGGAGCTCCTCGCGGCGGATCAGCTCGACGACCTCGGTGCCGAAACCGCTGAATATGCCGGCGAACTCGACGGCGATATAGCCGCCGCCGACGATGACGATGCGGCGCGGCAAAGCGGGCAAGTCGAGCGCCTCGTTGGACGAGATCACATGCTGGATGCCGGGGATGTCGGGCACTGTCGGGTGCGAGCCGGTGGCGATCAGGATCTTGTCGGCGGTGTAAGCCCGGCCGTCGATCTCGACCATGTGCGGATCGACGAGCACGCCCCGCCCCTCGATCAGCTCGACCCGGCTGTTCTTCAGCATGTTGCGGTAGATCTGCGACAGCCGTTCGATCTCACGGTCTTTGGCGTCGATCAGGGCGGGCCAGTCGAAGCTCGGGACGGCCACCGTCCAGCCAAAACCGGCGGCATCGGCGAAGGCATCGGCAAATTGCGCGCCGTAGACGAGCAGCTTTTTCGGGACGCAGCCGCGGATGACGCAAGTGCCGCCGACCCGGCTGTCCTCGCAGATCGCGATGCGCGCGCCATAGCTGCCAGCGCGGCGCGAGCTGGCGACGCCTCCCGACCCGGCGCCGATCGTAAACATGTCGAAATCATAGCGCGGCATCGCGGCCCCACTCCGTCGTCACAGGTTTCTCTACCTTCTGGTTGTCACAACATCGCCGCGCCGGCAAGCTCGTAACGTATCGGCCTGCGCCGCGTGCCGCCTGCACGCATCACCGAGGAGGCTGTCGAACAACATGAAGGTCTTTGTCTTCGATCTTTTGGCCTACGGCGAACAGCTCGAGCACCTGAAGGTCGACAACGAGCTGCCCTACCCGCTGACAAAGAGATACCTCAAACCCCAAATCGCCGCGCGGACCTATGCCGAGCACCTCGAGGCCTGGGAAGAGCTCGACCGACTGGGGTACGACGGCGTCGGGTTCAACGAGCATCACTGCTCGCCCTACGGCCTGATGAACTCGCCGAACCTGCTGGCGGCCGCGGCGGCGCAGCGCACCAAGCGCCTCAAACTGCTTATCTACGGCAATCTCCTGCCGTTGCACGAGCCGCTGAGGCTCGCCGAGGAGCTGGCGATGCTCGACTGCATGTCAAATGGGCGGCTGATTTCCGGCTTTGCCCGCGGCATTCCGCGCGAGTACCAGGTCCACAACGTGCCATTGGCGCAGTCGCGCGCCCGTTTCGAAGAGGCGTTCGATATCATCACCCGGGCGTGGACCGAGGAAGTATTCTCGTACCAGGGCGAATTCTGGTCGTACAAGGATGTCGCGATGTGGCCGCGGCCAGTGCAGCAGCCGCATCCGCCGATCTGGATGCCGGTTGTCGGCAGCAAGGAGTCGATCGAGTTCGCCGCCAGGCACGATCTGCCGATCACTCCCGGCCTCGGCCGCTCGCGCGGACTGCGGGACGACATTATTCGCTATTACGCCCGGTGCCTCGCGCAATCCGGCCACCGCATTACTCCCGGTCACTTATCGCTCGGCATCAGCGCCTATGTCGCCGACAGCAAGACCGCGGCGGTGCGCGAGATGGGGCCCTACCACCTCTATTTCAATCGCACACTTTTCAGCCACGGCAATTTCACCGAGACCGAATTGCAGCGCCAAACCGGCTATGCGAGCGCGGCCTCGACGGATTACGTGAGCCTCGAGAACCGTCGCGCCGCGCAATTCGCCCGCGAGGATTTTCGTGGCCTGACGATGGCCGACGTCGAGCGGCAGGCTGAGCAGATGCCGTGGGGCACGGGGGCCGAGGTCAGCGAGCGGATCATCGAAGCGGCGGACACGGCCGGCGCCGACAATGTGCAGATCAGCCTCAATCGCGGTGTGCTCCCGCATGAAATGTTCATGGAGCAGATCGGCCGCTTCGCCCGCGAGGTACTTCCTGCCTTGCAGGCGCACGAGATCGAAACCGTTCCGCTGGCGGAAGAGGTTCCAGCCTAATTCGGTAGCCCCAGCACCATCTCGACATGCGCGACGCCGAAATCGTCATAGGGCTCGGAGGTCGCGGCAAAACCGAAGCTCTCGTAAAAGGGAACGAGAGGGACCTGCGCGCCAAGGCCGATCTCTCTCAGCGGAAAGCGCTCGCGACAGAGGATCAGCGCCTTCTCCATTAGCATTCGGCCAATCCCGCCCCGTCTCAGGGACAGCGACAGGGCAACGCGGCCGATCCTGACGATAGGCGGCGGGCCGGTCATGACCGTCAGCCGGAGACAACCGATCACCTCGCCCGCCAACCGGGCTACCAAATGCCAAGCGCCCTGGTCGAGGCCGTCGAGGTCGGGATAAGCAGAACCCTGCTCGACGACAAAGATGCTTTGGCGGAAGCGCAGCAACTCATAGAGCTCATCTGCCGTCAACTCGTCGAAACGCCGCCATTCCGTTGCGATCTCGAGCATGCGGGTCTTTCCTTTTATTCGCGGCACTGCCCGGTGCGTGATGGGCGCGGCTGGCGGGCACGGTCGCGGATCACCACCGGCGCGGGGAAGAACATTGCGATCGCGGTTCGTCTTGCGGATAGTAACCGGCATAGACAGAGAACAGATGCGGCAAATCCTATGATCATTGATTGCCACGGCCACTACACGACCGCCCCGCGTCAGCACGAGGGATGGCGCAACGAACAGATCGAGGCGCACAAGGCCGGCAAGCCACCGCCGCCGCGCCCGAGAATAACGGACGACGAGATCCGCGAGACGATCGAGGGCGGCCAGCTCAAGGTGCAGCGCGAGCGCGGCACCGATCTGACAATCTTCTCGCCGCGCGCTGCGGGCATGGGCCACCACCTTGGCGATGCAACGACCAGCGAAGCCTGGGCGAGTGCTTGCAACGAACTGATCCACCGCGTCTGCTCGCTGTTCCCGAAGAATTTTATCGGTGTGGCGATGCTGCCGCAGAGCCCGCGGGTCTTGCCGAAGAACTGCCTCCCCGAGATCGAGCGCTGCGTGAGCGAATACGGGTTCGTTGGGATCAATCTGAACCCCGATCCGTCCGGCGGGCATTGGCAGGATCCACCGCTGTCGGACCATTACTGGTATCCAGTCTACGAGAAGATGGTGGAACACGACATTCCCGCCATGGTCCACGTCAGCGCCGCCTGTAACCCGGCGTATCACACGACAGGCTCGCACTACCTCAACGGCGACACGGTCGGCTTCAATCAGCTGATGACGTCATCCGTGTTCAAGGATTTCCCGACCATCAAGTTCATTATTCCGCACGGCGGCGGTGCAGTGCCGTATCACTGGGGCCGCTTCCGCGGTTTGGCACAGGACGCCAAGCTCGGGCTGCTGACCGATCTTGTGCTGAAAAACATCTTCTTCGACACTTGCGTCTATCACCTGCCCGGCCAGCAGATGCTGGCGCAGGTTATTCCAGTCGATAATATCCTGTTCGCGTCCGAAATGATCGGCGCGGTCCGCGGCATCGATCCGGAAACCGGTCACCACTACGACGACACCAAGCGCTACATCGACCAGCTTGCGTTGTCGGCGGGGGACAGGGCGAAAATATTCGAAGGCAATGCGCGCCGCGTCTACGGCCGCCTGTCCAGGATGATCGAGAAGCAGTTCGCGAGGGGCGTTTGAGCGTGCGTTAGGTGGATGGGAGGACGGAGCCATGACAGACCTGCGAGTCATCACCACGAACGGCGTGGACGCAATCCTTGAAGAAGCCACGGTGCAGAAGTTTGCGGACAGGCTGCGAGGCCCGCTCCTCGGCCCTGGTGAGGCCGGTTATGATGAGGCCCGCAAAGTCTGGAACGGTATGATCGACCGGCGCCCGGCGTTGATCGCGCGTTGTGCCGGCGTCGCCGATGTCATTGCCGCGGTGCGTTTTGCGCGCGAGCACGGGCTGCTGGTTTCGGTCCGCGGCGGCGGTCACAACATCACCGGCAACGCGGTCTGCGAGGGCGGCCTGATGATCGACCTGTCGCCGATGAAGAGCGTGCGGGTCGATCCGGCCCGGCGTACGGCGCGCGCCGAGGCGGGGCTAACCTGGGGCGAGTACAACCGTGAGACACAAGCCTTTGGTTTGGCCAGCACCGGTGGGGTCGTCTCGACGACCGGCATTGCCGGACTGACCCTGGGTGGCGGCCTCGGCTGGCTGATGGGCAAGCACGGCCTCAGCTGCGACAACCTGCTGTCGGCAGATCTCGTCACGGCCGAGGGGCAGTTTCTGACGGCGAGTGCAGATCGGCACCCGGACCTCTTCTGGGGCCTGCGCGGCGGCGGCGGCAATTTTGGTGTCGTCACCTCGTTCGAGTATCGGGTTTATCCCGTCGGTCCAGTGCTGGCGGGAATGGTTCTCCATCCGATGGCGAAGGCCAGGGAAGTGCTGCGCTTCTACCGGGATTTCGCGCGCAATTGCCCCGATGAAGCGCTTGCCGCTGCGGCGCTGATGACATCGCCCGAGGGCGCGCCGGTCGTCGCGATCATTGTCAGCTATATCGGGGATATCGCAGCTGGGGAAACGGTTGTGGCGCCCCTCCGGAAGTTCGGTTCGCCATTGCTGGACACGATTGCCCCGACATCCTACGTGCAACTAAACACACTGTTCGACGCGGCAGTGCCGTATGGCGGGGTTCAGCGGTATTGGAAATCGAGCTTCTTAAAAGAGCTCGGGGACGATTTGATCGAGATCCTGATCGAGCGATCGGCGAAAATGCTCTCTCCGATGTCGATGGTCTTGTTTTTCCATCTCCACGGCGCTGCCGCCCGGGTCGATAGGAACGCCACTGCCTTCGGACTGCGCGACGACCAATGGGACTACGACGTCATCTCGCAATGGACTGATCCTGCGGAGTCCGCAGGTCACATCCAGTGGACGCGGGAGTTCTGGACGGCAGTGGAGCCCTTCGCGACCGGGGAAGTCTACGTCAACCACCTGGATGCCGAGGAAGGCACACGGATCAGGGCTGCCTACAGCGATAACTTCGGGCGGCTCGTCGCCCTGAAGAACAAATACGATCCGGCGAACCTGTTCCGCCTCAACCAGAACATCAAGCCGACATCGTAGGCGAGGTGCCGCGGCCGTGCCGCTGGACCGGCCGCGAAGAAGCTGATATCCCTGCACCCGCGATCAAACAACTGTCCTCCCTGCATTGTCGGCGTTCCGCGTCCTCCAGCGTCTCGTCAGTTCCTGCCTTGGAATGGGCGCATCGAACCGGCTGCACCGCTATATTTACGACTGCGCCTATGGCTTGCCGCAATGGCAGGAGATATCGACCTTCAACTACGGCTATGCGCCGTGCGATGATTCCGTAGCGGAGGTTTGGCCGAACGAGCCCCATCAGATCCAGCTCTATGCCGAGGTCGCGAAGGCCGTTCAGGCGGCGGCTCGCCTATTCGAGCCCGCACGGCTGCTCGAGGTATGCTGCGGCCGAGGCGGAGGTCTCGCCCACCTCCACGCCACGCTCTCGCCTCAGGCGACGATCGGGATCGATCGCTCGCTGACGGCACTTCGGCACCGCCGGAACGGCAAGGCCGCAATCGCCCATCTGCAAGGGCATGCCCTCCAGCTCCCGTTTCCCGCAGCGAGCATCGATCTCGCGATCAATGTCGAGGCGCTCGTCGATCTGCCAAAATTGCCGTTCCTGCAGGAAATCTCTCGCGTTCTCGCCCCAAATGGTATCTTTGCCGTAACCGATACGATGCCGCATGGTCCGGAGGCTTGCCATCTCGGGCTGATCGATTTGGGCCGGAAGTCCGGCCTCGAGGTCGTTTCCTTTCGCGACATCACGATGAATGTCTGCGAGGCGTGTCGCATTGACGACCAGCGCCGCAGCGAACTGGTCAACCGTTTGCCCCGCTATCTTCGGCCAATCGCTCGGGAATGGGTCTCGCTGCCCGGCACTACGCGGTTTGGGCAATTCGAGCGGAAGGAGCGGTGCTACTTCATCGCGGTGATGGTGAAGAACACCGCGCACCTCCAATCATAGGAGCTGAGTTTCACGGGAACGCGAGAGGTTGGCTTTGAGCGCGCGGTCATGGTCGGGATGGAGCGTTCCCATCATCCGATCCCACCAGCTGAAATGCGTCGCGTAATTGCAGCGGAAGAACTGATGATGCTGATCGTGATGCGTGACGCCGACCAGCGGCGACGGCGGCCAGCACCATCGACCGCCATGCTCGTAGCCGGAGTGGCCGATGACGCCGGTGATCTGATCATAGATCTTGTGTGCGAAGAGCACCGCGGGTGCGACGGGTATCAGGAAATGGGCGACCAGCCAATAGGATTGCAAGAACAGATTGTCGACCAGGCGATCGCTGTTGTTGGACCAGACCACCGGCGTGATTGTCAAATGGTGCCATCGATGCACGCGCCGATAAAAAACCCGGGTGTGAATCAGCCGGTGCAACCAATAGAACCAGGTGTCGAACAGTACGAGCGAAGCGACGGCCGACAACACCGTCCCGCCAATGCCGGGCAGCGGCCGCAATCCCCAGCCAAGAGTGGTGTAGCTCCAATGACCGGCGCCGAGCATTGCAGCAATAACCGCGAGCGAAACAACGCTCTGCCTGAAGTCGCGCTCGATATGTGAAATTGGCGTCTGCCGGGAGGATTGGATTTTGATCGCGTGGCGATTCAGTCGCGTGACAATTACGCAAGTGATCAGGTAGCAGGCGAGCAGAGCGGAGTAGAAAACAGCAATAGTCGCCAACAGAAAACCCAACTGTCGAAAGAACATATCGCATCCACCCCTGCTCGCATGTCCATCGATAGTGCGCGACGTCGATGGTCCGTGACAATGATAAAAGCCCCGATGCCCATGAAGACAGTGGCGAAAGCCGCTGTCGTTCGGCTCAACCAAAACATCAAGCCGACAACCTAGCGTCAGATGCAGACACGAGTTTCACCTCAATCGTTATGGCCGGACTTGGGGGTTAGCGCCTCGCCCGGCGAGAAGCAGCCGGGCAGCGTGGTTGACGTGGTCGCGGCAGCCGCGCGGCCGGCCGGCGGGATTGCCCGACCGGCCCTTCGCCAACCGCCCGCGCCGCTGCCGCCCTTCCTGTTTCCCCTGTTTTATCTGGTCGAGATCAGGCATCGGCAACTCCTTCAATCGCAATTGCACCCGCTTACGGGTGCCGACGCCCAGGAGATTACAATACGAATATGGCGATTGCATGATTATCTATTTGGTAAATCAACCACAAGCAAGCGGGCAACGGGCGGACCGCGAGAACTCTTAAGCACGGCATTACGGCAATTTTCGGGTCCGCGCTCTGCATTGTGCTACGATAGCCCAACCCGCCCGATGATGCGGAGGGAGGATGCCGCCCAACCAGGGAGCGCCGCCGGAGACTTTGAAAGAGTTGCTGTCCGGGGTCGATCCGGAGCAGCTGCGGCAAGTCATGCCGCTCGTCCGCGGCAGTGTCATAACGATGATGTTCACCGACATCGTCGAACTCGACGCGAATCACGCGGGAGGTCGGCGACGAAGTTTATTTCGCGGCACTCGAGCAACATAACGCCGCAATACGCGACTGCGTCGCGCGGCACGGGGGGCATGAACTGAAGACGGTCGGTAATTCGTTCTTCGTCGCGTTCACCCATCCGGTCGAAGCCGTTCAGTGTGCCGGCCGAGTTCAGCAGACTCTGGCAGAGACGCCGATACTCGTCGGCAACGGTCCGATGAGCGTCAGGATCGGGCTGCACACCGGGACACCAAAAGTCTATCGAGATCCCGTATCGGGACGAACCGATCTGATCGGCGACGACGTCAACAAGGCTGCCCGGGTCGAAGGCATCGCGCGCGGCGGGCAGGTGCTGATTTCCGAGCAGACGCGCGTGCTCGCGAACTCGGCCGCGGTCCAAGATTGGGGACATTGGGAACTCAAGGGGCTAGGCGGTCAGCGCATCTTCGAGTTTCTTTATCCCGGCAAGACGCCAGAAGAACCCGCGGGGCGCATGCAGCGGGAGCCGCTCCGCTTTGCCACATCCTTCATCGGGCGGGAGCGGGAAGTCGCCGAGCTGATGGAACTGCTGAAGCGGCATCGGCTGGTCACCGCGGTCGGCATCGGCGGTATCGGTAAGACCCGGCTTGCCGATGCTGCCGCGCGCCGCGTCAGCGACAGTTTCGCGGACGGGGCCTTCTTCGTCGAACTGGCGGCAACAACGGATTCCGAGAGCGCAGTCGTCTCGGAGCTCATCGCGGCCCTGGCGGTCAACCCGGCGGGGTTCAAAGACGAGACCGAGGCGCTGCTGAGGACCCTGCAGAACCGGCAAGTCCTGATCGTATTGGACAATTTCGAGGGGATCCTTTCGGCGGCACCTCTGGCAGGAAGACTGTTCTTGGGATGTCCGCACGCGCACCTGCTGGTGACGTCGCAGACGCCACTGCCCATCGAGGGCGAGCAACTCTATCGGGCTCCGCCGATGGAGATCCCCGCTGTCGCGGCTGATGCCAACGCGCTCGCGGGGCACGACGCTTTTGCACTATTCCGGGAGCGTGCTCGTGCCAGGATCCATGACTGGGACGCACATTCCCCGGCCGAAATTACCGCAGTCGCCGACATTCTGCGCCTGGTCGACGGCATTCCTCTTGCGATCGAGCTGGCCGCCGCTTGGGTGGGCAGCAAGACATTGGCGGAAATCAGAACCGGGTTCGGCAATCGGCTGAATTTGCTCAAACGCAGCCGGTTTGGGGCGACGAGCCGGCACCAAAGCATGAAAGCCTGTCTCGACTACTCGTTCGGCCTGCTCCCCGAGGACGCGAGAGACTTCTTTCCGAGGCTCGCCGTCTTTGCCGGCGGAATTCTTTGCCGAAGATGTCGCGGCGGTCTGCGGCGTGGCGGATGCGGGCGAGCTTCTCGTCTCTCTTCACGAACGCGGCCTGCTGGCGCGCCAAGAGATCCTCGACCGCAGCCGTTATTCGATGCTGGCCACAATCCAGGAATATGCTGTCGACAAGCTGACCGAGCCGGCCGCGGGAGAGCTGAAACGCGCGCACGGGCGGCATTTCCACGGGGTTCTCTACGCGGCGAGCCAACAACTCCGCGGGGCGGACTACGCTGCTGCTCTGGAGCGCATCACCATCGACTTCACCAATTTCGCAACCGGAATCAGGGAAAGCCAGGCCAACGAAGACCATGATGCAGTCCTTAGTTATGCCACGTCGCTAGCGGATTACCTCCGGGTCAGAAGTCGCCACAGCGACCGACTGAGTCTGGCGCTGGCGGCACGAACGGCGGCCGAGAACATAAACATTTCGGGCATCGCGGCCGCAGACAACAACCTCGGCCTCGCCTATCAGGAGCTGCCGACCGGCGACCGCGGCGACAATCTGCAGCGCGCGATCGCCTGCTACGAGGCGGCGCTCCGGGTCTGGACCGAGCGCGATTTCCCGCAGGATTGGGCGGGGGCCCTGGACAACCTCGGCACCGCCTATGCGGACCTGCCGACCGGCGACCGCGGCGACAATCTGAGGCGCGGCGATCGCCTGCTACGAGGCGGCGCTGCGGGTTTGGACCGAGCGCGATTTCCCGCAGGATTGGGCGGTGAACCAGAACAACCTTGGCGCCGCCTATCGGAACCTGCCGACCGGCGACAGCGGCGACAATCTGAGGCGCGCGATCGCCTGCTACGAAGCGGCGCTGCGGGTGCGGACCGAGCGCAATTTCCCGCAGGATTGGGCGGCGACCCAGAACAACCTCGGCATCGCCTATGCGCACCTGCCGACCGGCGACAGCGGCGACAATCTGAGGCGCGCGATCGCCTGCTCCGAGGCGGCGCTGCGGGTCTGGACCGAGCGCGATTTCCCGCGGGATTGGGCGGCGACCCAGAACAACCTCGGCATCGCCTATCGGAACCTGCCGACCGGCGACCGCGGCGACAATCTGAGGCGCGCGATCGCCTGCTACGATGCGGCGCTGCGGGTGCGGACCGAGCGCGATTTCCCGCGGGATTGGGCGGCGACCCAGAACAACCTCGGCAACGCCTATACGGACCTGCCGACAGGCGACCGCGGCGAAAATCTGAGGCGCGCGATCGCCTGCTACGATGCGGCGCTGCGGGTCTGGACCGAGGGCGATTTCCCGTGGGATTGGGCGGCGACCCAGAACAACCTCGGCATCGCCTATGCGGACCTGCCGACCGGCGACCGCGGCGAAAATCTGAGGCGCGCGATCGCCTGCTACGATGCGGCGCTGCGCGCCTGGACCGAGCGCGATTTCCCGCAAAATTGGGCGATAACCCAGAACAACCTTGGCGAAGCCTATGCGCACCAGCCGACCGGCGATCGCGACGACAATCTGCGGCGCGCGATCGAATGCTACGAGGCGGCTGCACGCGGACATGACGCCGCCGGTCTGACGAACGAGGCGACCGGAGCCAGAGCTGCGGCCCAGGGGCTAAAGGAACAGCTGAAAAAGGGTTAGACTGGCCCCCAAAGGCTGCTAAATCACCGACCAGACGATCCACGTCAACGGCCGGTTGTTCCTTCGGCAAGTAGCAGCCTTCAGTTCAGCCGGAGGTCGGTGATGTGGCGGGGGTCCTGTTTTAGTTCGCCGCGCTCGACGCGCTTGACGATGTCGACGAGGCGCTCGTTGGCGCGGGCCGCGATGCCGACTTGCTCGCCTTCGCGCACGACAAAGCCGTTCAGGTATTCGATCTCGGTGCGCCGGCCTTTGGCCATGTCCTGGCCCATCGACGGCCGCTGGTCCGGCGAGCCGCGCCCGACCCGCGACAACCGCCGCTCGTCATAGATCTTCAACGCCGCGGCGTCGCCCTCGCCGGCGCGGGCGATCGTCTCCGGCGGTAGATGGTCGATTTCTTCGAGCCGATAGCCGCGCGCCTCGCCAATCCGGATCGCCTCGCTGCCGAGCCGCGCCTGGAAATGCCGGATCGCCTCGTTCTGTGCGATCTGCGCGCCGGAAAGCCCGGTGCAGGCCGACACCCCGTTCGCCATCGTATTGGCGACGAGCTTCGACCAGCGCTCGCCCCACAGATTGTCGGTGACCTTGGCGCTGTCGGCACAGGAGACCAGCCTGCACACCTCGTGCGCCCGCTCGGTGATCGTGCCGTGGACTTCGCCGGTGCGATAGACCGTGTGCGCCGCGCCGCCCTTGACCCCGCCGCGATGGACGTGGCCCGGCTCGACGAGACCGACGCTGATATTGCTGGCGATGCAGCCCATCGTCTTGCCCCAGCCGACGACACCGGCGATCGTCTCCTCGTTCATGCAGTTCTGCAGTGAGACGACATAACCGCCGGGCGCCAGATACTGGCGGATCATCATCGCCGCCCATTGGGTGTCATAGGATTTCGTGCAGACGAAGGCGATGTCGATCGGCGCCTCCTTGGCGAGATGCTGCGCCTCGGTCAAGTGCAACGCCCGCAGCTTGACCGTGAACGGCTCCTCGCCCTCGTGATGCGTGATGCGCAGGCCGTTCTTCTTCATTTCTTCGACATGCGCCGGCCACATGTCGATAAAGGTCACGTCCTCGCCGGCCCGCACCATGTGCGCCCCGGTATAACCGCCGACCGCTCCGACCCCAACGACCGCTATTCGCTTCCCCATCACCGCTCTCCTGCCAAAATCCGCAGCTCGAAATGAAGTCCGGTCTTCATAACGGCTATTGTGCTCCTGGCGTGAACAGGGGACAACCGACACCGTGATCGAATGAACGCGCCCGATACGCCTGCGGCGGCCCGGCCGCGGCGGCTGCTGTTCCAGAAGTACTTCACGGCGCTGTTCGTCGCGGTTGTCGTGCCGTTGCTCGCCAATGGGGCGAGCGAGGCGTGGTTTGGCTATCGAGATCAGCGCGAGGTGCTGAGCCAGCGGCTCCACGCCGAAGCGCGCTCGGCGGCGGGTAAGATCCAGGGTTTCCTCGACGACATCACCGACCAGTTGCAATGGACGGTGCAATTGCCGTGGCGCGACGGTATGGACGAGCGGCACCGCTTCGACGTGCTGCGGCTGATGCGTCAAGTGCCCGCGGTCCTCGAGGTCGCGCTCGTCGACGGCCAGGGCATCGAGCGGCTGCATGTCGCGCGGGTCGATCCCGATGTCGTCGACAGCGGCACTGACCGCAGCAACGATCCGGCGGTGCTCGGCGCCCGGTCGGGCCGCATCTGGTATGGCCCGGTATCGTTCTACCAGGGCTCGGAGCCGCATATGACCATTGCTGTCGCCGGGGCACGCGAGATCAACGGTGTGACGATTGCCGTCGTCAATCTCAAGCTGATCTGGGACGTGATCCAGGCGATCCATGTCGGGCGATCGGGCGATGCCTTCGTGCTCGACCGTCCCGGCCGTCTTGTCGCGCATCCCGATATCAGCCTGGTGTTGCGCGGCGAAGGCGACCCGTCGGCGGCGCGCCTCAAACAATTGCAGCAGGCGGCTATAGCCGGCGGCGGCGAGACCGCCGAGGGCATCGACGCCGAGCGCCGCTCGGTGATCGCCGCGATGGCGCCGATCCCGGGGCCGGACTGGATGGCCTTTGTCGAGCAACCCGCCGCCGAAGCCCTGACGCCGGTCCGCGCGGCACTGTGGCGAACCGGTCTGCTGCTGCTCGCCGGCGCGTTGTTCGCCGCGATGCTCGCCTATCTGCTGGCACGCCGGATGACCGGGCCGATCGCGCTGCTGGAGAAAGGGGCCGAACAGATCGGCGCCGGGCATTTCGACCATAAGATCGAGATCGCGACCGGCGACGAGCTCGAGGGGCTGGCGCGGCGGTTCGACGAGATGGCCGCCGAGCTGGCGATATCGCAGGAGCGTTCTGAGCGGATTGCGCGCCTCAAGCGGTTTCTCGCGCCGCAAGTCGCCGAGCTGGTCGAAGGAAGCGACCAAGAGGCCCTGCTGACAGCCATCGCGCCGAGGTGGTCGTGATCTTCTGCGACCTGCGCGGCTTCACCGGGTTTTCGGGCGCCGCCGCGCCGGAGGAGGTGATGGGGCTGCTGCAGGAATATTATGAAGCGCTCGGCGTGATCATCACGCATTACGAGGCGACCCTGACCTGCTTCATGGGTGACGGCGTGATGCTGCTGCTGAACGCTCCCGTCCCGTGCCCGAACCCGGCTCTGCGCGGGGTGGAAATGGCGGTGGAAATGCAGCGCTCGGTCCAGTCCTTGATGGCCGGCTGGCGTGCGCGCAGGCACACGATCGGCTTCGGGGTGGGTCTCGCCAAAGGCCCGGCGACGGTCGGCCGTATCGGCTATGAGGGCCGCTCGGACTACACCGCGATCGGCAGCGTCGTGAATTTGGCGTCGCGGATCTGCGCCGCCGCCGAGGACGGGCAGGTCCTGATCGATGCGACCGTGGCGGCGGAGGTCGGCAGTGCGTTCCGATTGGCGCCGCTGGGCACCCGCCCGTTGCGCGGCTTTGCCGAAGCCGTCCCGGTCTTTGCGGTCCAGCCGTACGACCGCGATTTGATGATCCTCCCGGCGGCCAAATAACCGGACGGTTTCTGTTCGAAGATTTTCGCTGTATAGCATGCATAATGACAGTAATCACTGAGACGGACGCATTGACCCGCTTTTGCGAGCGGCAACATGACGCGAGCTTTATTGCGGTCGATACCGAGTTCATGCGCGAGCGGACCTATTGGCCGATCCTGTGCCTCGTGCAGGTGGCGGGCCCGCAGGAAGCGGCGGCGATCGATGCGCTCGCCCCGGGGATCGACCTCTCGCCGCTCCTCGCTTTGATGGCGAATCCGGGCACGTTGAAGGTGTTCCATGCTTCGCGCCAGGATATCGAGATCTTCTTCAACCTGTCCGACGCGGTGCCGGCGCCGCTCTTTGATACCCAGATCGCCGCCATGGTCTGCGGCTTTGGCGATGCGGCGAGCTATGAGACCCTGGTCGCCAAGCTCGCCCGAGCCTCGCTCGACAAATCCTCCCGGTTTACCGACTGGTCGCATCGGCCGCTGACCGAACGGCAGATCCGCTATGCCCTCGCCGATGTCGTCCATCTCCGCACCGTCTACGAGAAGCTGCAGCAACAGCTCGCGTCAAACGGCCGGGCGAGCTGGTTCGCCGAGGAAATGGCGGAGTTGTCCAACCCCGAGACCTACCGCAGCGATCCCAGCGAGGCGTGGCGCCGGTTTCGGCTGCGCGGCCGGATCGACGCGCGGTTCTTCGGCGTATTGCGCGAGTTGGCGGCGTGGCGCGAGACGGCGGCGCGGCAACGCAACCTGCCGCGCGGACGGATCATGCGGGACGAAGCGGTGCTCGAGATCGCCGCCCATGCTCCGCGCTCCATCGAGGCGCTGGCGCGGACCCGTAGCCTCGGCAAAGGCATCGCCGAGGGCAAGCTCGGGAGCGAGATCCTGGAAGCGGTGCAACGCGGCCTGGCCGCCACCGGGGCGGCCGAGCCGCCACCTATCGGGAGAGCGGATTCGCCGCCCGGTCTCGGCCCGCTGATCGAATTGTTGCGCGTGTTGTTGAAGCAGCGTTGCGACGACCATCAGGTCGCGCAAAAACTGCTGGCCTCGGCCGACGACCTGGAAGCGATCGCCGCCGATGACGACGCGCCGGTGAAGGCGCTCTCGGGATGGCGCCGCGAAATCTTCGGCAAGGACGCGCTGGCGTTGAAGCACGGCCGGCTCGCCCTGACCGTCCGTCGCAACCGGATCACCCTCGTCGAGCTGGCGGACGGCAACGGCGAGCGGCGGCTCTAACCAGAAATGAAATCGAAGTTTCCAGTCCTTTTCGTCGTTCCCGCGAAAGCGGGAATCCAGGGCAAGGCCGCAGCGGTTGCCCCTGGACCCCCGCTTCCGCGGGGGCGACGAGGCCTTGCTAGAAATCAGCTGTCGGCAGGTGATCGGGGGCCATGTAATTGTCGAACTTGGTGGTTTCGGCATCGAAGCGGAGTTTGACCGCGCCGATCGGCCCGTGCCGCTGCTTGGCGACGATGATTTCGCCTAGCCCATGCACCTTTTCGAGCCGCTCTCGCCATTCCTGGTAGCGCTCGCTGTACTTGCTTTCCGCTTCGTCCGGGCGGCGGGTCGGCTCGCGTGACAGGTAATATTCCTCGCGAAAGATGAACATCACGACATCGGCATCCTGCTCTATCGAGCCGGATTCGCGCAGATCGGCGAGCATCGGGCGCTTGTCCTCACGCTGCTCGACGGCACGAGACAGCTGCGACAAGGCCAGCACCGGAACATCGAGCTCCTTGGCCAGCGCCTTCAGCCCGCGAGTGATCTCGGAGATTTCCTGAACGCGGTTCTCCTGCGCACGGGTCTGGTTCGAGGGGCGCAGCAGCTGCAGGTAGTCGATGACGATCAGCCCCAGGCCCTGCTGGCGCTTGAGGCGCCGGGCGCGCGTGCGTACCGCCGCCACCGTCAGCGCCGGCGTGTCGTCGATAAACAGCTTCAGGGCGGCCAGCTGCTGGCTTGCCTGGACAAACTTGTCGAAATCCTCATGGCTGACATCGCCGCGCCGAATCCGGTCGGAGGAGACACCGGACTCCTCGGCCAGTATCCGGGTGGCCAACTGCTCCGCCGACATCTCGAGTGAAAAGAAGCCTACGACCGCTCCGTCCTCGGCGGCTTTTCGCGGGTCGAAAGCGGCCGTGGGCAGGTAACTTCGCGCCGCATAAAACGCGATGTTGGTGGCCAGCGCCGTCTTGCCCATCGACGGTCTGCCGGCGAGGATGACGAGATCGGAAGGGTGCAGCCCTCCCAGCTTGCGGTCGAGATCGACAAACCCGGTGGCGACCCCGACGGTTTTGCCGCTGCGCTTGAAAGCCGCCTCGGCATTGAGGATCGCGCTCGTCAATGCGGTGCCGAACGCGCGAAATCCGCCCTCCGTTTCCCCAGCCGTGGCGAGGTCGAACAGCTTTTTTTCCACCCGTTCGATCTGCTCGCGCGCCGGATCGTCGAGATCCTGGCGAAACGCGTCGTTGACCACATCCTCGCCGAGCCCGATCAGCTCGCGCCGCAGGTAGAGGTCGTGCACGGCGCGGCCGTAATCCTCGGCATTGATGATCGCCGCCGCGGCGCCCGCCAAACGGGCCAGATACTGCGCCCCGCCGATCTCGGTCAGCGCACCGTCCTGATCGAACAAGTTCTTCAGGGTGACCGGATTGGCGATCTGGCCGCGGCCCAACAGCTTGCCGATAGCCGCGAAGATGCGGCCGTGCACGGCATTGCCGAAATGCTCCGGCTGGAGAAATTCGCAGACCCGGTAATAGGCGGTGTTGTTGATCAGTATGGCGCCAAGGAGGGCCTGTTCGGCTTCAGTGTTGTAGGGCGGGGTGCGGAGAAGCTCGGGGTTGGGCTCGCGCAGCAGCGCGACCCGGGACGTCACGTTTGTTTCCATGCAACGGCAGGATACCACCGGCCAAAAGACGACCCCGCGCGGAATTCGATCCCCAGCCTGTGTAAGGCGGGGATGAGTTGGGGTGAAAATCGGGAAATCGAATGGCCGCGAATTTGCTGCGGCAGTGAGGCGGGAGCTACCGTCCTGGTCAGGCAGCCCGATCGGCGGCGGCGCTGTGCTCGCGCTCCCAGTCGAACATGTAGTCGCGCGTCAGCGGCACCGCGTCGACGGTCTTGGCGAGCTGCATCTGGAAAACCATGTGATCCTGCCGCCGGAACGCGATCTCTGAGCCGACAAGGTATATCTCCCACATCCTGCAGAAGCGCTCGTCGTAAATGGCCCGCACGCGGTCGCGATTTCGCTCGAATCGCCGCCGCCACGCTCTGATGGTCTCGGCGTAATGGAGGCGCAAAATTTCGATGTCGGTGACCCACAGCCGCAACTCTTCGATGGCCGGCAGAACCTCGGAAAGGGCGGGCACGTACCCGCCGGGGAAGATGTATTTGCGCATCCAAGGCATGGTCGTGCCCGGTCCGTCCTTGCGCCCGATCGAGTGCAGCAGCGCCACGCCATCCGGCGTCAGCAGCGATTTCAGCTTGGCGAAAAAGGCGCGGTAATGATTGAGCCCGACATGCTCGAACATACCGACCGAGACGATTCTGTCGTAATGCCCGGCCTCTTCGCGGTAGTCGCGCAGATAGAATTTGACCCAGTCGGAGAGCCCGGCCGCCGCGGCGCGCCGCGTCGCCAGCTTTTGTTGCTCGACCGAAAGGGTCAGACCCGTCACATGGGCACCGCATTCGCCGGCGAGGTAGATAGCGAGGCCCCCCCAACCCGAGCCGATGTCGAGCACCCTTTGCCCGGGTCGGACCAGAAGCTTTGCCGCGATGTGCCGTTTTTTGTCGAGCTGTGCGGCGTCGAGGTCCTCGGAGCTGTCGCGGAAATAGCCGCAGGAATACTGGCGGTCGCGATCGAGAAACAGCTCGTAGAGTTGGTCCGACAAATCGTAGTGATGGGCTACGTTCTGTCGGGCGCGCGGTAGAGGATTATATTGATGAATGCGGCGCAGCAGCGTGACGGAGCCGTTAAGCAGCCGCGCGGTCAACCCTGCCGGCACAGCTTCGAGGTTGACCGCAAGCAGATCAACCAGGTCGTAGAGGGTGCCCTCCTCGATCGTCAGCTTCCCGTCCATGTAGGCTTCGCCGAAATATAAGCGAGGCCTCACAGCGAGTTTCCAGTGCAGGGCAGGATCGTGAAGCCGGATGGTTACGCTTGGTCCGCCGGATCCGCCGAATGTGTGGAGTGACCCGCCGGCGTCTATGACCCCCAGGCCGCCGATTGTGATGATTCGCTCGAACAGGCGCGACAGCAGCATCGGTACGCGACCGAATTGGAAACAATTTTGCCGATATTTGGCAAATTTGCGATTTGAGACAAGAGCTTCGATCCGTTAGGCGGCAGCGGAACCGGTCTGCGCCGCTGCGGCGCGGGCCTCTTCTTCCTCGTCGTCGCGCAGGCGCAACGGGTCGATCCCCTTGGCCTGCATTTCGGCCTCCTCCGCCGACTGGGCGACATTGGCGGTGATTGTCACCGATACCTCCGGATGAAGCACGACCTTCACCGGATGCAGGCCCAAATTCTTGATCGGCCGGTCAAGGACGACCTGGCGCTTCTCGATCGTAAAACCCGCCTTGGTCACCGCATCGGCGATGTCGCGCGCCGAAACCGAGCCGTACAGCTGCCCGCTTTCACCGGCCTGGCGGATGATCACGACGCTCAGACCCTCGAGCTTGCCGCCGACTTCCGTCGCTTCGGTCCTGCGCTGCAGGTTGTTGGCTTCGAGCTGAGCGCGCTGAGTCTCGAAATATGTCAAATTGTCTTTCGTTGCGCGCATGGCTTTCTTCTGAGGCAACAAATAATTCCGGGCGAAGCCAGGCTTCACTTTGACGAGTTGGCCCATCTGGCCGAGCTTCTCGACCCTTTCGAGCAAGATCAGTTCGATCATTCAAATTCCTCCAATTCTCAAGTTCAGGCGAAACGCCGCCGCAGACCGAGTGGCGAATTGAGCAACCCCAAAAGGGCGATCAGCAGGAGCGGCCACCCCAAGAACCCGGCCAGCAAATAGAACGTCACAAGGGTGACCGCCGGACGTGGAAACCGGCGCGCCACTGTATGCAGCACAGCAAGGCCCGCGAGGCAGAACGGTACAGCCAGCACGATCATCATGTTGACGCCGATAAAGCGCGCGGTTCCGCCGAGGAGCGTTGCCGCGGCAGCAAAGGCGAGCAGCACCGGGATCCACATCGGCAAACCGAGCGCCGCGAGATCGGGAGACGGCCGCCAGCTCGCTCCGAAACGGGCCAGCAAGCCTTGGGCAAGGCTTCCATTGGTTGCTGTCATCACCATCCACGAGGTAGCGACAATACCCGGTAGAATAAAGGCGACGAAGGCGAGCAATTCATCCAACTCGGGAGGAATCTCGCCGAGGTGGCGGTCGAGGGCAGGAGCCAGCACCTCGCGCAACGCCCCTTGCGTGCCTTGCGGTCCGCCGAGGAAAAGAAACGCTGCAGCGGCTGCCACCAGACCGAAGGCGGCCAGCCAAGCTGTAATGAGGCCCGGCGGATACCACTCGAGGGCCTTGCTGGGGCCTGTCCGGGCCAGCAAGGATTGGCGCACCAGCAGGACGACCGGAACGACATTCACCGCCGCAAAAAGCGCGGCTGCCGGCAGGCTGCCGGCACCCGCCAGGATCAGCGCCGCGACGAACCCCGCCGACACCGAAGCGCCAGTCCCGAGCCACAGCCCGGCGGCAAAAAGCGGCAGCTGAGCGAGATAGACGAGGATCATCGAGCCAGTCGAACCGGTCAGCACCAGCAGATACGGGCCGGCTGCGAACACTCCGCAGACCACCGACGCCCCGGCGAACCCCAGCCGGCTCACGGCGACGCCCGCCAGGGCTCCGCTAACTCGGAACCGCCTATTTCACCAGATAGGGAAGCAGACCCAGAAAGCGTGCCCGCTTGATCGCCTGGGCCAGCTCGCGCTGCCGCTTGGTCGAGACCGCAGTGATGCGGCTCGGCACGATCTTGCCGCGCTCCGAGACGAAGCGCTGCAACAGCTTGACGTCTTTGTAGTCGATCTTGGGAGCATTGGGCCCGGAGAACGGGCAGGATTTCCGCCGGCGGAAAAACGGACGGCGCGCCGCCGCACCGCGCCCCGAGCCGCCAGGCGATTGGCTTTCCATTTACGCCTCCGCCGTTTCTGCGACCGGTTGCTCAGGAACCGGGCGCTCCGGGACCGGCTGATCGGGGACCGGCTGGTCGGGGACCGGCTGGTCGGGGACCGGCTGGTCGGGGGCCGGACGCTCGGCGGCAGGCCGCTCCATCTCGCGCCCATCACCCGATCTCTCCCGATCGCCGCGCCGTTGGCGATCGTCACGGCTGCCGCGGCTCTGCATGACAACCGAAGGCCCTTCCTCCAAGGCGTCGACGCGGATCGTCAGATAGCGAATTACATCCTCGTTGATCCGCATGGTCCGTTCGAGCTCGGTGACAGCAGCGGGGGGCGCCGAAAGATTCAGCAGCACGTAGTGACCTTTGCGGTTTTTCCGCATGCGATACGTCAAGTTGCGCAGCCCCCAGTACTCGCGCTTCTTCACTTCGCCGCCATTGTCGGCGACGAGCTGAGTGAAAGTGTCGGCGAGGGCATCAACCTGGGCGCCGGAAATGTCCTGGCGCGCGATGAACACGTTTTCGTACAGTGGCATAGTGGACGAGGTCCCTTATGGCTAGTGAGGATTCGGGGCGCGAGCGCCGACCGAATCGAGCCGGTCGAGCCGGCAAGGGTCGAATCTCCACATTATATAGGATAGTGACACTGGCGCAACACGAGGACGCAACGCCTCCTTGACAATGGACGAGGCGCCGCTATCACCACCCGGCCGGCATCGACCGGTGCGGGGAACCGGCGAAAGATGGAACGTGGTTCCGCATGAAGCGGGCATTCGTATTTCCGGGACAGGGCTCGCAGGCGGTAGGCATGGGGCGCGTCCTGGCGGCAACATTTGCGACGGCGCGCCAGATGTTCGAGGAGGTGGACGACGCCTTGTCGCAAAACCTGTCGCGACTCATGTTCGAAGGACCGGAAAGCGAGCTTACTCTGACCGAAAACGCCCAACCGGCGTTGCTGGCGGCGAGCCTTGCGGTCATTCGCGTTCTCGAGGCGGAGGGCGGCTTCGCCCTCACCCGGCACGCCGCTTTTGTGGCGGGGCATTCGCTTGGTGAATACTCGGCGCTCGCGGCAGCAGGTACAGTCACCATCGGCCATGGGGCGCGTCTGCTCAGGCTGCGGGGCCAGGCGATGCAGGAGGCCGTTCCGGTCGGCGAGGGAGCGATGGCGGCGCTGCTTGGCCTCGGCGTCGAGCAAGGGCAGGCGGTTGCGGCGGAGGCTGCTGGCCCGGACCAGGTCTGCGCGGTGGCAAACGACAATGCTCCGGGCCAAGTCGTCGTGAGCGGGCACCGACAAGCCGTCGACCGGGCGATCGCAATCGCTCGGGCAAATGGGGCGAGGCGGTCGATCGCCCTTCCGGTCAGTGCGCCGTTTCATTCGCCGCTGATGGCCCCCGCTGCCGCAGTCATGGCGGAAGCCCTCCGCCGGGTCGAACTGCAGCCGCCCGTGGTGCCGCTCGTCGCTAATGTGTCGGCCACCGCAACGCGCGATCCGGCAAGGATAAAGCGCGGCCTCGTCGAACAGGTGACAGCGATGGTGCGGTGGCGCGAAAGCGTGCTCTTTCTGAAGCGTCATGGGGTCGAAGAGGTCATCGAGATTGGAACCGGCCGCGTGCTCACCGGTCTGGCCAAGCGGATTGACCCGGATCTCTCGGCGCGCTCCGTCGGGACCCCGGCAGAAGTTGAAAGTTTGATCGAGGAGCTATGACACCCCAGGAAACCGCCATCGGTATCATTGGGTAGAGGTTTCGCGATTGTTCGATCTATCTGGCCAAACTGGTTTGGTAACCGGAGCCTCCGGCGGGATCGGCGGCGCGATCGCCAAGGCCCTGCATCGTCAAGGCGCGGAGGTTATGCTCGCGGGAACACGTTCCGCCGCGCTCGAAGCATTGGCAGGAGAGCTCGGCGCGCGAGTTCATGTCGGAGTGGCCGACCTCGCCGATTCAACGGCACCCGAGCGACTGGCGAAAGAGGCCGAGGCGGCCATGGGCCGGATCGACATTCTCGTCAACAATGCGGGGATCACGCGTGACGCGCTGGCGCTACGGATGAAGGACGAGGACTGGGCTTCGGTTCTGGAGGTCAATTTGACGGCCCAGTTCCGCCTCACCCGCGCGGTGCTGCACGGCATGGTTCGTCGACGCCACGGTCGCGTCATCGGGATCAGTTCGGTCGTCGGCGTCAGCGGCAATGCCGGACAGGCGAACTATGCTGCGGCAAAGGCGGCGATGATCGGTATGTCGAAATCGATCGCCACCGAGATTGCCGGGCGCGGTATTACCGTTAACTGTGTCGCGCCGGGCCTGATCGTGACGGCGATGACCGAAAAATTGACGGCGCAGCAACGCGCGCGGCTTGCCGAAGCAATTCCCGCCGGTCGCTTCGGCGCCCCGGAAGAGGTGGCTACCGCCGTTGTTTACCTGGCGAGCGCTGAAGCCGCTTATGTCACTGGCCAGACCTTGCACATCAATGGCGGTTTGGTCATGGTATGAAGCGGTTGAACCGCGCCCCGGAGCAGCCGATTTGCAGTGCCGGGGAAACATGCTATGTGACCGCACCGTGACTGTGATGTCGACGCGGTCCCTAAGGGCGATCCGGGGAGGGCGGCGCCCGCCATGGCCGACAGCGCCAGGGCGTTTGTGCGTAAACGATTTCCAGCAAGCCACCGAGGATACGAACGGATGAG
Organism: uncultured Alphaproteobacteria bacterium; assembly: GCA_963787425.1. Classification (GTDB taxonomy): domain Bacteria; phylum Pseudomonadota; class Alphaproteobacteria; order ATCC43930; family CGMCC-115725; genus AP-15. The sequence goes on along the minus strand of CAWBCV010000007.1, from coordinate 291,783 downwards.
TGACGTTGCTGATCGGGTCAAGAAGATCGTCGTCGAGCATCTGGGCGTCGACGAATCGAAGGTGACCGAAAACGCCAGCTTCATCGACGATCTGGGCGCCGACAGCCTTGACACCGTCGAGCTGGTGATGGCCTTCGAGGAGGAGTTCGGGTGCGAGATCCCCGATGACGCAGCCGAGAAGATCGTGACGGTGAGGGATGCGGTCAGCTTCATCGAAACGCACAGCTGAGCCGTCCGCTGCTGAACTCCCCCATTCCAGGCCGCATGTCGCCGGCGTACGCGCCTCGCGCGGGTGATGAGAAGGCTATGCGACGTGTAGTAGTGACCGGGATGGGGCTGGTGACCCCCCTCGGGATCGGCCTCGAACGGAATTGGAGCAGCTTGGTCGAGGGAGTGTCCGGCGTCCGAGCAATTCAGTCGTTCGACGTTTCCGACCTGCCGGTCAAAATCGCCGGACAGGTGCCGCGCGGCGAAACTGCCGCCGGCCTCTTCAACAGCGACGATTGGGTGCCGCCCAAGGACCAGCGCAAAATGGACGGGTTCATCGTATTTGCGCTCGCCGCAGCCGCCCAAGCCGTCGAGGATGCCGGCTGGACTCCGCAAGCCGAGGAGGCGCGCGAGCGCACCGGTGTGATAATCGGCTCCGGCATCGGCGGGCTGCCTGGAATAACCGATGGTGCCTTGACCATACACGAACGCGGTCCGCGTCGGCTTTCGCCGTTTTTCATTCCCGCCAATCTGATCAACCTGGCCTCCGGCCACGTCTCGATCCGGTACGGCTTCACCGGACCCAACCACGCCGTGGTGACTGCCTGCTCGACCGGGGCGCATGCGATCGGCGATGCGGCGCGGCTGATCATGCTCGATGACGCCGACGTGATGGTTTGCGGCGGGACGGAGGCGGCAATCTGCCGGCTCGGGCTCGCCGGCTTTGCGTCGGCTCGCGCGCTGTCTACCGGGTTTAACCACGACCCGCCGCGGGCATCGCGTCCGTGGGACCGAGAACGCGACGGTTTCGTCATGGGCGAGGGCGCCGGAATCCTCGTCCTCGAAGAGTACGAGCACGCCAGGCGGCGGGGAGCGAAGATCTACGCCGAGGTGATCGGATACGGCATGTCCGGCGACGCATTTCATCTGACCGCTCCGGCGGAGGACGGCAACGGCGCGTTTCGGTCGATGCGCAACGCCCTGCGGCGCGCGGGCATTGCACCGGACAAGATCGACTACATCAATGCCCACGGCACATCGACCCCGCTCGGCGACGAGATCGAGCTCGGCGCGGTCAAGCGGTTATTCGGCGGCCATGCTTATGAGTTGTCGATGTCGTCGACAAAATCGGCGATCGGACATCTGCTCGGAGCTGCCGGCAGCGTCGAGGCGATCTTCGCGATCCTGGCGATCGGTCATGGGGTTGTCCCCCCAACGCTCAATCTTGACAATCCCTCTCCGTCCTGCGACATCGACCTGGTGCCGAAGCGAGCCAAAGAGCGCAGGGTCAACTACGCGCTCTCCAATTCCTTCGGCTTCGGTGGCACCAATGCCTCGCTGATCTTTGTCGGGCCGCCCTGAACTCTCGAGGCGCACTGTCGCGGGAAACGGGCGCGATTGATGCGCGGCTTTATTCGCCTCTTGGCGCGGGCGGCGGTCACCGTGTCCCTCGTCCTCCTCGTCCTGGGAGGAGCCGGCTATTGGCTCTACCGCGATGTCGCCGCACCCGGCCCGTTGACGGAACCACGCACGATCGTCATCCCGCCGCGTACCGGCCTCTCCGATATCGCGTCGCTATTGGCGGAGCAGGGCATCATCCGGCACCGGCGCTCCTTTGAGCTGGGCGCGACGCTGGCTGGCCGCAGCTCCGCACTCCTGGCCGGCGAATACGAGTTTCCGGCCGGAACGAGCCCGCTTCAGGCGATGGAGATCATCGCCAGCGGAAAGACGGTCAAGCACCGGCTGACAATCCCGGAAGGCCTGACGAGCACCGAAATCTCAGCGCTGGTACGAGCCGCGCCTGCGCTCGACGGGGATTCTGGCCCGCCGCCCGCCGAAGGCGAGTTGATGCCGGAAACCTATCTTTACGAGTATGGCGACCGCCGAAAGGACATGATCGACCGCATGCAGCGGGCGATGGCGCGGGCGCTCGTCGAGGTGTGGGCCGAGCGTCGCCCCGACTTGCCGTTCACGACACCGCGGGAGCTGTTGATCCTCGCCTCACTGGTCGAAAAGGAAGCTTCGCGCGAAGATGAGCAGGCCCGTATCGCCGCGGTATTCGTGAACCGGTTGCGCTTGGGAATGCGCCTGCAATCGGACCCTACGGTGATCTATGCCTTGAGCGATCGGGGCTCGAAACGCCTCGAACGTCCGCTGACCCACACCGACCTGGCAACTCTCTCGCCCTACAACACCTATGTAACCAAAGGGCTTCCACCGGGCCCGATCGACAATCCCGGCAATTCGGCGCTGCGAGCCGCTGCACGACCGGCTTTCACCGATGAGCTTTATTTCGTAGCCGACGGAGCGGGCGGCCATGTCTTTGCCACGACACTCGCCGAACACACCCGAAACGTGTCGCAATACCACCACAGCACCGCGGCCGAAGCGGAGCGCGCAGTACCGGTTCACGCAATACCTGACGAGAAACAGGACCAGTCCGTCCGGTAGCATCAAGTACGGATCGTCGACCGGCGATATGGGGCCGGCGTTGTTGGCACAATCGCGTATCGGTATAACCGAAGCCTTGACCAGCGGGAGAGCGGTGGCCGTGAGTATCGCCAGCATGACGGGCTTTGCGCGGGCGCAGGGCGACGAGCTCGGCATCAGCTGGGTTTGGGAGATTAAGAGCGTCAACGGCAAGGCACTCGACTTGCGGCTTCGGTTGGGGCCGGGTTTCGATTCGCTGGAACCCCAGCTTCGCGCGTCGTTAGCGCAGCGTTTCCGTCGCGGCAATTTTTCCGCCACCCTCGCCGTGACCCGCACCGTGCCTGCGGCAGTTAGGGTCAATCGCGAGACGTTGACCCAGCTGGTAGCGTTGATGAACGAGCTGGCGGGCGAGATCGAGGCGGCGCCGCCGCGCATCGACGGGCTGCTGGCGCTGCGCGGCGTAGTGGAGACGGTCGAAGACGAACCGGATGCCGTGCTCGAGGAACGCCGCCATGCGGTTCGCGACAGCTGGGCGAGAGCGCTCGACACGCTGGCCGGCGCCAGGGCGGAGGAAGGCGCGCGTCTCGCCGCCGTGCTGCACAGCCAGCTCGCGGAGATGGCGGCGCTGGTGGCGGCGGCGGCGGGATGCGCGGCGGCCCAGCCGACGGCGATTCGCGACAGGCTGCAGACGATGTTGGCGAATATCGCCGATCTCGTCCCGGGCGTGCCGGAGGAGCGGATCGCGCAGGAAATGGCGCTGCTCATCGCTCGCTCAGATATCCGCGAGGAGCTGGAGCGCCTGCGGGCGCATCTCGATCAGACTGCCGATCTGCTTCGGCAGGACGAGCCTGTCGGACGCCGTCTCGATTTCCTCTGCCAGGAGTTGAACCGCGAAGCCAATACACTGTGCTCGAAATCAGCCGATATCGAGCTGACGCGAGTGGGGCTTTCCTTGAAAGCGGCGGTGGAACAATTCCGCGAGCAGGTGCAGAACATCGAATGACTATAGCTGGGTTATAGGTCCCTTTCATCCATTCGCCATCCCCGGTATGCGGCGAGCAACATTGCAGTCACCGTTTCCAAATTATTGTGTTTTGTATTGATTACGATGTCGAAATTCAGAGGGTCGGTCGGGTTGACCTCGTACAGTCCGGCGTACCTCTTCTGCTCGCTGGCAAATCTGCGGTCTATGCTGTTGCGCACTTCTTCCACGGATCTCGCTTCCTCGCCCGTCCGCCCGCCTTGCTGCAGATCATTATAGATCCGTTGCGCAGCGGTCTTAGGATCGAGCAGTAGAAACACCTTGAATGACTCGGGCATCCAATGCCACGCCATCCGCAAATCAATCACGAGCTTCTCTTCGGTGCGGTACATTTCTTGCAGTAAATCGTCGACTTTGAGGTCGATATCTCGCTGCACTTCCGCTGAAATATTCATCGCCTCGATTGATTCGCCTCGCTCGGCCGCGATTTGTCTGAAAAGATCTCCAGAGGAAAAATGTCGAAATCCGAGCGCAGAAGCTACGGCCTTCGCCGTCGAAGATTTCCCCGACCCTAACAGTCCCCCGATCGTTATAATGTCCTGCTTCATTAAGCAACGCTGGCCTGAAGTCGTCTTGCGCGGACTTGATCCGCGCATCCACGTCTTTGTCTCGGGCGCTCGAAGGCGTGGATTCCCACGGAACCAATCTGTGGGCAGTCCGGCCAAGACGAGAACTTACCGGGCATTCACCTTTTCCCGGTCGTACTCGAAATCGGCGGGGAGCCGCCCGCGAAATTCTCGAAGGCGCGTCAGCAGCTCTGCGGGTCCGGGTTTGCGCGACGCGCCGAACCCGCGCCCGCGAGCGACGTGGATTTCGATCTCGTCACCCTCTTTCAGCTGCAATGCTTCGACGGCGGCAGCGGGAAGGCGGATGGCTAAGCTGTTACCCCCCATTTCGCAACCCACATGAGATCCTCCGAAGATAGATCTTTGGATAGATGTATATCTCGGTTGGATCAAGGTTCCGTCTGACTGCGCCGCAAGGCGTGCGCCAGCGCGCAAAACTCGGCGACCGTGAGTTCCTCGGCGCGCGCAGTCGGCGCGACCCCGGCACGCTCGAAGAGCGGCTCGACCGGGATACCGAGCGTCTTGAGGCTGGTCCGCAGCATCTTGCGGCGATGGCCGAACGCGGCGGCGGTGACGCGTTCGAGGGTAGGCTGGTCGGCAGGGGCGAGCGGTTCGGGACGCGGAACGATGCGGACGACGCTCGAGGTTACCTTCGGCGGCGGCACAAAGGCGCGCGGCTGGACATCGAACAGAATTTGCGGCTCGGCCAGCCACTGAACCAGAACCGAGAGGCGCCCGTACGATTTGCTGCGCGGCGTCGCCGTCAGGCGTTCGGCAACCTCGCGCTGGAACATCAACGTCAGGCTCTCGTATTCGCCGATCCGATCGAGCCAGCCGATCAGTAGCGGCGTCGCGATATTGTAGGGGAGGTTGGCGACAATCTTGCGGGGCGCATCCGACAGCTCGGCCGGGTCGAGCCTCAGCGCGTCCCCGGCGACCAGCTCGAGGCGGCTGGGATGAGCCGCAGCAATCTCGCCGAGAGCGGCGAGACAGCGCGGGTCGCACTCGATCGCCAAGATGCGGCGCGCCCCGGCGGCGAGCAGTGCCCGCGTCAAAGCCCCCGGACCGGGTCCGATCTCGACGACCGTCGCATGCTCGAGCGGCCCCGCGGCGCGGGCGATCCGGCCGGTCAGATTGAGATCGAGAAGAAAATTCTGCCCGAGGCTTTTGCGTGCAACGATGCCGTGCCGAGCGATCACCTCGCGCAGCGGCGGCAAGGAGGGCGGAGGTGGATCGCCCTTCAGCTGCCGGCCGAGCGCCTGGCAGCCATTTCAGCGGCCAGCCGCAACGCGGCGATCAGGCTGTCGGGCCGCGCGGTACCGCGGCCGGCGATTGCCAGCGCCGTTCCGTGATCGGGCGACGTCCGCACAAAAGGCAGACCCAACGTCACGTTGACCCCACCATGGAAATCGATGGTCTTGATCGGGATCAGCGCCTGGTCGTGGTACATGCACAGCGCGGCGTCGTAGGCGCTGCGCGCCTCGACGTGGAACATCGTGTCGGGGGGCAGCGGCCCGCGCGCATCAATCCCGCCGGCTCGCAGCTCGGCGACCGCCGGCTCGATGATCCCGATCTCTTCGCGGCCGAGGCTGCCGGCCTCTCCGGCGTGCGGATTGAGCCCGGCGACCGCCACGATCGGGGAGCGGACAGAAAATTCGCGGCGCAGCGCCGCGTCCGTGATCCGCCCGGCGCGGACGATGGCCGCCGAGGACAGACTTTCAATCGCCCGGCGCAGCGCGAGATGGATAGTAACGGGAACAACGCGCAGCCCCGGGCACACCAGCATCATGACCGAAGCCGAACCAGCACCCGCGAGCTCGGCGAGGTACTCGGTGTGTCCAGGATGGTGAAAGCCGGCTCGATAGAGGCTGTCCTTGTGGATCGGGTTGGTGACGAGCGCCGCGGCGTGTCCATTGCGCACGTCCCGGACGGCGGTTTGGATCGCGCCGAGGATCGCCGGCGCGTCGCCAGGGTCCGGGCGGCCTGGCTGGGCACGGATAGCCGTGTCGATCGGCAGGACCGGAAGGGCGTCCGCGAAGACGGAGGGCGCTCGATCCGGCGCGTCGATTGGCCGGATCGGTACCGGCCAGTCGAGCCGCCGAGCCAGCGACGCGAGCCGATCGGGATCGTCGATCAGGTAGAATGGAGGGAGGTCGTCGCGAAGTTCGAGCCAAGCCTTGAGGGCGATCTCACCGCCGATGCCGGCCGGCTCGCCCATCGTCAAGGCGAGCGGCGGCGCCATCGCGCTCATACCCTGACATCGACGAAGGCGGTACGCCGCAGATCGCGCATATAACGCCGCGCCAAGGTCTCGAGGCGCTGCCGCATCAGGGTTTCGGCGATTTCGTCACGCGACGGCACGGTCGGGGGCCCGGGGGGCGCTGCCTTCTCGCACATCATGATCACCCCGACCCCGTTTTTTTGCACGATCGGAGGTGAGGTCTGCCCCACCTCCAGCCCGAGCACGATATTGCGCATGGCGGGGGTTACCTGGTCGACGCGCAGCCGACCTTCGCTGGACAGCTGCGCCGACCCCTTTTCCTTCCCGATCTTCAGCAGCTCTTCGCAATTCTTGGCGGTGGTCTTGGCGCCCTGCGCCTCAGCAATCGCGGCGCGGCGCATCGGCTCAGTGGCCTGAGGCGGCAAAGGAAAGACGATCTGGACGAGGTGCACCAGGCTGTCCTCTGGGCCGGCGGCCTTGCCCGAGCGGCGATCGAGGACGAGCAGCAAATAGTAGCCAGCTCCAGCGCGGATCGGCGGCGACAATTCGCCCGACCGCATCTGGGCTACCGCTTTGCCGAGTTCGGGGCTCAACTGGTCGGCGCGTACCCAGCCGATGTCACCACCGACCGCAGCCGTCGCGGATTGCGAGAATTGCTGCGCCACCGCGGAGAACCGGGCACCCTGCTTCATCTGCTCGGTGAGCCGTTCGGCGAGCCGCCGCACTTCCTCCTCCTGCTGCGGATTGTCGACGGCGAGAAAGATCTCGGCGACGCGGCTTTGCGGTTCATTCGCGGTCTCCTTTGCACGCTTCAGCGCGTAATCGATCTCCTCGTCGGACACCACATTGGTTTGCGACACCAGCCGGCGCACCAGCTTTTGCCAGACGATCGACGCGGTCAGCTGATCGACCAGGGCGCTGCGCTCGATGCCGTGCGCCTTCAGGACCTGGTCGAGCTGCCCGGGCTGCATGTTGTTCTGCTTTTCGATCTGCGCGACGGCCTTGTTGATCTCCTCGTCGGTAGCCGTGACGTTTTGCCGTTTGGCTTCCTGCATTTGCAGCTTCTCGTCGACCATCGTGCGCAACACCTGGGCGGCGACGCGCTGCCGTGTTTCGGGCGAATCGGTCAGGTTTGACGACAGCATAACCATTTTGAGGCGCGACGTGACGTCGGCGACCGAGATCGCCTCGTCGTTGACGACCGCGGCGATTCGGGTCTCGGTCACTTGACCGTCCGCCGGCGGCGCCGAGGGGCGCTGCGTACCCGGCGCGCCGGGTGGCGATCCCGCTCCGGAGAGCGCACGGGCAGCGCCCGCCGGGCCGGAGAAGCAGGTCGAGCCCGCCAGTCCGATGCTCAGTCCTATGCAAAGGCAACGAAGTATCGTCATCGGTTTGAACCTTGCCGCCTGATCGTGTGCCGCCAAAGGATTACACCCAACGCACGGCTATGTCCCCGCTCGCTATTCTCCGATGGGGCGACAACTCCTCACAGGGCACCACCCGAGAGGGTCGCGACCGTGCCGCCAATCTCGCCGAGGTTCTTGAACACGACGCTGAACAGCACGGAATACCCGGGTGTCACATCGCCACTGCGGATTCCCGATTGGGTTAACGCACCAATAAACGCCATGCATTCGTCTTGATAGATGGCAGACAACGACCCGTAAAGACTGGAGCTCGACGCCTGCGGCGATACCACGTTGTTGACGAGAGCGGTGCTGTTGGTGAGGCTGATGGTTTCGGAAGCCTGCATCGACCAATAACGGGTGAGCTTTGCGGTGACGCTAAACGAGAGTTGCTCGCGTTTTCCATAGATAACGTTCTGGCCGGAGCTTGGAATCGTTACTACCTCGCTTTGCAGTTGCGCCGGAAGATAAACAAAATTGCCCGATATCCGCAAACTCTGGGGCCCGACGCTGACACCGACCTGCTGGTTGCGATTGGTCAGAGGCGCCGCGTCGAATCGGAACCGGTAGATCAGATCCAGGTAGGAATTGGGGGACAGCACCATCCGCCCCACCACATCCGAGAGCCTCTTTTCAGCCCCTGAACCAGGCGGCAGAAAAGGGTTGGGCTGTGCGCGGTAACTCTGACCAATCAGCAGGCGATAACTGCCGCCCTCCTTTTCGTAGAGCCCGAGCTTGGTCCCGTAATCGACCCGCTGACCGGTGTCGAGAATGTCGTAGCCCGCCAGGCGGTCGCGCCGGAACAGATCGGTGTCGGTGAACTCGTATGAAAGACTGTCCTCGTCCGGAATGTTCCGCCGGTTGCCGCTGCTGGGCGCCGCAAAACCGCCGACGATCGGCTCGATCAACTCCGTCGTGCTCTCGCCCCGGCGAATTAGCGGGTAGCTCCACACCAGGCCGACTTGCGGGAAGGTGCGGCCGGTTACGAAACTGGTCGGCGTCGGCGCCAATGCCGGCTGCCCATTCGCCGGAAAGAATGCCGACGGCAGCTCGGGGTTCGAGACTGCGTTCAGATTGCCGATCGAATACCCGTCGCCGCGCACGCTCGCCGAAAAGTTATATTGCCCGCCGAGAGGGTCGGTAAAGCTCCGGTCCCACTCCGAGCCGAGCGACAGCCGACGGGTCTGCGTCCCGACCTCGCGAAGGATGTCGAGAACATTGCCGTTCAGGTTCCACCGCCCGCCGAGCGCGTCCGGCGGACTCTGCCAGTTGCGGTTGACGACCGGCAGCACAATCGGCTGGGTCGAATCGCCGAGGCCGGGCAGCAGCGGCTGAAACAGGTATGCGTTGACGTCGGTCGACGCCCGTGGCTCGAAGCCCTCGAGATAGGCCCGGCTGATCATCGCGTTGAGCAGCGGATTGCCGAAGCCAAAGCGCAGCAGGTAGGTCTGATCTGAGACGCGCTGGACATCCAGACCCGTGCGGTAAGTCTCGTCCAGGTCGAAGACGCTATGCTCATTGATATGGCCGCGCCACTGCTCCCCTTGGCTCGAAGTGCTGTTGCCGGAGCCGACATTGCTGTGATTGAGGCTGGCGGTCGCGTCGAGCGTCCCATTGCTGAACCGTTCGCGGTATTCGGCATCCAGCAACGGACCGGCAATGGTGTAGAAGCGCGGCTCGAACGTCACATCCTTGTCCGGTCCGAGCACCAGATAATACGGGATCGTCACATGTGCGCCCAGGGTGTTGGAACTCCCGATCGAGGGCGCTAAAAACCCGCTTGCGCGCTTCACGGACGGGTCCGGTGTCGACATATAGGGAGAATAAAAGACCGGCCAGCCATCGATCTCCATGACCGCGTCATGAAACTCGATCAGCTGCAACTCCTTGTCATGATCGATCTCCCGCGCCTTGAGCTGCCACAGGGGCGGCGCGCTCGGGTCGTCCCTGCAGAGGTCGCACGGGGAGTAGACGCCGCGCGCCAGCTCGGTGTGATTGTCGTTGGTGCGGCGCATTGCATTGGCCGCCAGACGCGAGCGGTCGGCGAATAGCATTCGCACGTTCTTCGCAAACCCCTCGCTCATCGAATTGCGCAGCTCCATGAAATCGGCAAAGACGATTTCGCCGGTCGGCTGTGTAAGGCTGACATTCCCCGAGGCTGTGACGGTATCGGTGCGCTGATTGTAGGTAACCGTGTCGGCGAGCAGAACCTGACCGTTCTGTGAGATTTCAACGTGACCGCGGGCGATCGTCAGGGCCAGTTGTTCGTCATACTGGATCTCATCGGCGCGAAACAGGATCGGGGCGTTTTTGTCTTCGTGGGCACTGCCGCCAACGGGGAATTCGGCGGCCGCTGGAATTGCCGCGCTCGCCATCACGAGTACGCCGAGAAGGCTCCTCACGAGCCATGAGACGATGCCGCGGCAACTCGGGCTCGGACGGCCGCCCATCAGCCATCTTCCAGATGGAGCAGCATCGAGGTACCGAAAATCAGGCTCACTCCGGTCGGTGTCCAGGCCGCCAACGTGACTGGGATCTTGGTGGAAAGCCCCAGCGCAAACACGATGTCGGAGACGAAATACAACAGGAACCCGCTGGCGACGCCGCCGACGATCATCAAGGTGGCGCCGCCGCGCCGCTGCATACGGAGACTGAACGTCGCCGCCACGAGCACCATCGCGCACAACAAGAACGGGCGGGCAAGCAGCACGTTAAAATGCAACCGATGGCGCTGCGCCGGGAAGCCCGACTGTTCGAGCAGCTCGATGAAACCGGGCAGGTCCCAGAACGACATCGTGTCCGGCGAGGCAAAGCTCTCCTCGATCTTGCGCGGGGTCAGGGTGGTCGCCAAGTGTATCTCGTCGAATGGCCGGGGAGCCTCGTCGGCGGCCCAGCGAATACCGTTCTCGATCACCCAATCGCCGCTTTCGAGCCGCGCGGTCTGCGCGTCGATGCGGGAGGTGAACTGGGTCAAGTCGTTGAAAAAGAAAAGTGTGACCGCATCGAGAACCAGTTGTTGAGAAGCAATTTTGCCTGCGTGAATCACGATTTGATTGCCGGCTTGGTCGCTTTGACGGAGCCACAAGCCCGAATCGGAAAGGGCGAGCTGGTCGGAGCCCTGACGGAGAATGTGACTTTCGAGCTTCTCGTAGACCGCGTCAGTCAGCGAAGCGATCGGGTTGAATATCGTCACCGCAACGAGACCGATCAGGAAGGCGACGAGTACGGCCGGGGTCAGAAACTGCCAAACGGAAACTCCTGCCGCGCGAGCGACGACGAGCTCGTTGTTGCGGGTCAGACGCCAGAAGGCGAGCATCGTCCCGAACAGGATGGCGAAGGGCAGGACCTCTTGCGCCGTGTGCGGCAGCTTCAAGGCCGCCATCTCCAGCAGCAGCCCCAAGGTCGCCTGGATTTTGGCGCCGCCGCGGCGAATCAGCTCGATGTAATCGAGCAGAAAGGTGATGATGACCATCGCCGCGAAGACGCCGCCGAACCATACGGAGAATTGGCGGGCAATATAGGCGGAGAAGGTCTTCGCGACGTGCAACGGCCCCCTCCGAATCGCCGCGGGTTCTCAGTGCGCCGGGTGGGACGCCGTCCGGACGGCGAGCAGCGGCCGGCGCAAACCGAGCTTTATTCCCCCGCGCAGCAGGATTCCAAACCCGAGCGCGAACGGCAAGAGGTCGACCATATACATCAACGGGATTGCCACCGGTGACCGGAACGCGAGGTTGTTGACGCCGATATCGAGCAACTCGAATGCAAAGGCGAGGCCTATCGCCAGAAGAACGCGTTTCAATTGTCCGCGGCGGTTGAGCTCGCCAGGCAATAAGCAAGCCAGCGGGATCACACAAAAGCTGAACGCGGAGAGGGGGACGAGAATGCGCTGATGCGCCTCGGCAAGGAAAGTAGCGCGGAGCGAGGCGTCAGCGTCCGCGGGCGGAGTGAACAGTTCGCCTAGAAAGCGCTCCTGAGCCTCGCGGAAGCGGACAACCGGCGCATCGCCCCAAGCATTGAGATCGAGCGTGTAACTATCGAAGGTCAACAGCGAGAGCTTGTGACTTTCCGGGTCGAACTGCTGCCGGTTGCCGTTGACCATGACGATCCGGGCGCCGGTCGGCAAATCGACGAAAACACCGCGCTCGGCAAGGATCGTAACCGGCTTCTGCGGGTCGCGGCTGTCACTGATCAAGAGGCCGGTGACCTCGCCCCGATCGTCCCGGCTGCGGATGTAGATCGTCAGCTTGTCCGAGATCGTCGTGAACGTGCCTTCCTGGAGCAGGCTTGAAACGAAGCGGTTGCGGATCTCGAATTGCAGGTCTTTGAAAGCCCGGTTCGAAGCCGGCAAAAAATAGGTGGATAGGCTCATCAGCACGAGAAAAGCGATCCCGGCGAGCAGCAATACGGGCTTGGACAGCGCAAGGTGGCTGAGTCCGGCCGATCGCATCACGACCAGCTCACTCTCGCCGGTCAGCCGGTTAAACGCGAAGAGTACCGCGATAAATACGCCGATCGGCAGCACGATGTCGAGAAAGCGAGGCAGGATCAGCGCGGCCAAGTAAAGGAAGATCTCGATCGACAGACCGCGGTTGACGATCAAATCGATCAGCCGCAGCGACTGGGCAAGCCAGATCGCGGCGCTGAGTGCCGCGGTGACAAAGATCATCACGCCGAAGCACTGGCGCAGAATGTAGCGGTCGAGTCGTTTCATCATAATCGATCATAGGGAGCGGGTCGCGACCGGGCCAGACCGATCTCCCGGAAGCGCGCCCAAAGAAGTACCTGGATCGCACTGCATACTTCCCTACTGGCGTTGAGGCCGCGCAGATCCGTCGCCTGCTGCCCCCCAGCACGCGAAGGCCGGCGTGCGCCATCTGGGATAAAAACAGCCTCTCATTTCGTCGGGTCATTCCGCGGCGCGAGCTCGCCCGCGAGCCCCCCAGCGCCAACCAGGGTCAAATTCTCAGCCCCGCAAAAGAGAACCGGCGGACCACGAGGAGCCGCCCCCGCCGGTCCCAGCCTAGAAGTTGGTGTCTTTGATCCTGGAGTGAGCGAATCGCCTGTTCAGCATCGGCCAGAGTACATCGCATCTTCGGTCAGCCGAAAACCAACGAGGAAACCGCTGCCCAGATGGCCCACCAAAGCCCGAGTGACAGCAGGAGTATGACGATGAATGCCGATCCCGGGCTCAGTCGAGGGGGAGTCGGGGGCACCGCTTCGCGGGGTTTCCGAGCGGGATAGGCGCCTTCGACGAAACTGTCTTTGATCATCGGGCCCTCCCGGTCAGGATCGAGCCGAGACGCGCAGCCAGCGGTTCGCCGTATCGGCCGCCCTCAAACGTGAAACCGGCTAATCATAATCTGGTTCCACGAACGGCAGTGCGCAACGACCTGGAAGTCGCCTCAAATCACTTTTGCCTGGCGAAACGCCGCGATCTCGCCGGCGTCGTAGCCGTGCTCGGCGAGCACCAAGTCTGTGTCGGCGCCCAGTTCGCGCGGCGGCGTCTCGATGCTCGGGCCGCCATGAGCGAATTTGAACGCAGCCAACGGCACATCGAAAGCTCCGTCGACCCCGGCGGCAGACCGGTGACGATGGGTGACGCCGCGGGTGGCAAATTGCGGGTCGCGGACGGCTTCGGCGAGGGTACGCACCCGCGCCGCCGGGACATGACGCGCCTGAAAGAAGTTCTCCCATTCGTCGGCGGTGCGCGACTGCAAGATGTCGGTCAGCAGCGCCGCCTCGCGGTCGCGGTCCTCCTCGCGCTCCTCATTGGTGCGCTTGGCCATTTCGGGTCTTTCGAGAGTCTGCCACAGGCGGCGCTGCTGCCGCAGATTGCTGGCGCCGAGCATAACCATCCCATCCTTTGTGGCATAACAGCTGTTGGTCGCGTGGAGGTGCCGGTTGCCCGACGGCCTGGGTTCGGCACCGTTACGCAAATATCCGGTTAGATGCGAGCTCATCAGGATCATCGCGACATCGAGCATCGCCAGATCGATGCGCTGACCGCGGCCGGTGCGCTCGCGCTGGAACAGCGCATTGGCAAGCGCGAATGCGCCCATTGTGCCGGTTGCATAATCGACCGCCGGCGAGCCGAACTTGATCGGATTGACCTCTGCAGTGCCGGTCGTCGCCATCAGTCCCGAGGTCGCCTGGATCACATGGTCGTAGGCCGTCTGGTTGCCGCGCGGCCCATCCTGGCCGAAAGCGGAGATCGAGCAGTAGATCAGCCGCGGGTTGATCTCGCTGATCACCTCCCAGCCGAGACCGAGCGCAGCGAAAGCGCCAGGCCGGTAGTTCTCAACCATGATGTCGGCACGCTGCACGAGGCGTTTCAGGATATCGCGGCCCGCCTCGATTTTCAGGTCGAGGGTGATCGACCGCTTGTTGGAGCTCTGGGTCAGGTAGCTCGTGCCCATGCCGCGCCGATTGAGCTCGCGATCGGTCCCGCTGTCGCGAGTCTGATCGGGCTCGTCGGGGTGCTCGACCTTGATCACCTCGGCGCCCAGCACAGCCAGTTGATATGCGGCAAAAGGCCCGGCCAAGACATGGGTCACATCGATAATGCGGATGCCCTCAAACGGTCGTGTCATACTTGGCTCCTGCCGGTCGGCGATCGTCTTCTTGTGCTGGAATTTTGCTGCCCGAGCAACGTCCTGAAGTGAGCCGATGCGTGTATTGATCTGCGGGGGAGGCGTGATCGGCGCCTCCATCGCTTATTTCCTGAGCTGCCGCGGGGCCGCCGCGACCGTCATCGAACGAACGGGGCTCGGTTGTGCGGCGTCGGGCAAGGCAGGAGGCTTTCTTGCCCTGGATTGGTGCGACGGCACGCCGCTCGAAGCGCTGGCGCACCGCAGCTTTGCGTTACACTCTCGGCTTGCGGCGGAGATCCGCGGCGACTGGGGCTATCGCCGCCTTACCACATACGGCGGCTCCGCCGGGCTGGGCCATCGCAACAACGTCCATGGGGTTGGCTGGCTGTCGGCAGGCGTGGCCGTGAACCAACAGCTGGGGTCGACGGCAACCACAGCCCAGGTCCATCCCGAAAGATTCACCGCGGCGATGATGCGGGCGGCACAGGCGCAGGGAGCCGAATTGCGCCTCGGACAAGTCACCGGCGTCGTGCGCCGCAGGGATGGCGCGGCATTGGCGGGTGTCGAGATAGATGGTAACGTCGTCGAAGGCGACGCCGTCGTGATGGCGATGGGCCCCTGGTCGATCCTCGCCGCCCAGTGGCTGCCCATGCCCGCCGTGTTCGGACTGAAGGGGCATAGCCTCGTCTTCGAGACCAGGGGGAGAGTTCCGGCTGAAGCCCTCTTCCTCGAATATCGCGAGGCGAGCGGGGCGGTGCAGAGCCCCGAGCTGTTCCCGCGAGCCGACGGCACCACCTATGTTTGCGCAATCTCGAGCGAAAGCCCGCTGCCGATCGACCCGGCCCGGGTCACCCCCGATCCGGGTGCGCTCGAGCGTTTGCAGGTGATGTGCAGCGAATTGTCGCCGGCGCTCGCCACCGCGAGGATTCTGGCGCGACAGGCCTGCTATCGTCCGATCACCCGTGACGGCGTGCCGCTGATCGGCCCGGTAGCCGGGGTCGAAGGCGCCTATGTCGCCACCGGCCACAGCGTCTGGGGGATTCTCAACGCGCCGGCGACCGGCGAGGCAATAGCCCAACTGCTCGTCGACGGTACTGCCCGCTCGGTCGACCTCTCGGCCTTCGACCCGGCGCGATTTCCACCATTTGGCGGCCCGATCCGTCTCAGCCCGTGATCGCAATCCTGCTGCCCGGCCCCAACAGCGGCAGCAGCTCCAGGAGGATTTCTCTCTGGACGGCCACACACCCTGCGGTCGGAGCGAAATCCGGTGTTGCTATATGGAGGAAAATTGCGCTCCCGGCGCCTGGAACGACCGGCTCCATGTTGTAGCCGATGACAATCAGCGCGTCGTAGAGGTCGTCCTCCCGCCACATCTGCTCGGCGCTGGCGGGATAGGGAAGGGAGACGGGTCGGTTATAGTTGGCGTCGGATGGTTCGTCGACCCAGCCATCGCTGGGCGCCAAAGGTTTCGCCGGTAGCTGCGACAGAGGGGGATCGACTTTGTCCGGCCGGTAAAGGATGGACACGAGGGGGTAGGTCCCCGCCGGGGTTGCGCCATCGCCTTCGTGCTTGTCAGCCTTGACGCCGGCACGCCCGACCGCCGCAGCCGCACTCCCGCCGGACCAGCGAAGGCGGCCATCGCGGTATTCGAGATTTTCGGCTTCGGTTGGTGCTGCTGCGGACAAACGGGCAGACGAAACAATAGGGAGCGCAAGAAACCCTCTGCGGGAAAGGCCTGCGCCGGAACGCCGCAAGGCGCGTCAATACATGTGCTGGCCGCCGTTCACCGAGAGCGTCGAGCCGGTGATGAAATCGGCGTCGTCGGCGACCAGAAACAGCACCGTGCGGGCGATGTCCTCGGCCTTGCCGAGCCGGCCGACCGGAATCCGCGCGATGATCTTTTCAAGGACTTCAGCCGGCACCGCGCGCACCATCTCGGTATCGACATAGCCGGGAGCGACGGCATTGACGGTAATGCCGCCGGAAGCGCCCTCTTGCGCCAAGGCTTTGGTAAACCCGTGAATGCCCGATTTCGCGGCGGCGTAGTTGACCTGACCGTATTGCCCCGCCTGCCCGTTAATCGACCCGATATTAACGACGCGGCCAAAACCTCGCACACGCATCCCTTCGATGACCGCCCTCGACATGTTGAAGCACGAAGACAGGTTGGTCTGTATCACCGCGTTCCACTGCTCGTAGCTCATGCGGTGCATCGTCGAGTCGCGGGTGATCCCGGCATTGTTGACGAGCACCTCGATCGGGCCGAGCTCGGCCTCGATCTTCTTCACCCCTTCGGCGCAGGCGTTGAAATCGGCGACATCGAATTTGTAGACCGGGATCCCGGTCTCGTCGTTGAATTGCTGCGCCGCCCTGTCGTTACCACCGTAAGTCGCCGCGACCCGGTAGTCGGCATTCTTCAGCGCCACCGAGACCGCGCGGCCGATGCCACGGGTCCCGCCCGTGACCAGCGCCACTCTAGCCATGCGTTCCTCCCGTTTTGTGGTTAATCGCGCTCAACACACATCGCAATTCCCATGCCGCCTCCGATGCAGAGGGTCGCCAGACCTTTTTTGACATCGCGTCGCTGCATCTCGTGCAGCAAGGTCACGAGCACGCGCGCCCCAGACGCGCCGATCGGATGACCGAGCGCAATGGCGCCGCCGTTGACGTTGACCTTCTGTACATCCCAGCCGAGATCCTTGTTGACCGCGCAAGCCTGCGCGGCGAAGGCCTCGTTGGCCTCGATCAGGTCGAGATTGTCGGGCGACCAGCCCGCCTTCTTCAGCGCCATGCGGCTCGCCGGGATCGGGCCGGTGCCCATAATCGCCGGGTCGACGCCGGCGGTCGCCCAGGAGACGATACGTGCGAGCGGCCGCAGGCCACGCTTCTCGGCCTCGGCCGCGGTCATCAGCACGACGGCCGCCGCCCCGTCATTGATGCCGGAGGCGGTGCCCGCGGTAACCGTGCCGTTCTTGTCGAAGGCGGGACGCAGCTTCGACAACACCTCGACGGTCGTGCCGTGCTTGGGATGCTCGTCGGTGTCGACGACCGTCTCGCCGCGCCGGGTCGTGATCTTGACCGGGACGATCTCGTCCTTGAAGCGGCCGGCCTTTTGCGCCGCTTCGGCTTTTGCTTGCGACCCGACGGCAAAGATGTCCTGCTGCTCGCGGGTGATCTGCCAGCGTTGCGCGACATTCTCGGCGGTGTTGCCCATGTGGTAGCCGTTGAACGCATCCCACAACCCGTCGCGGATCATCGTATCGACGAGCTCGGCGTCGCCCATCTTGACGCCGTCGCGCAGATGGATGCAGTGCGGCGCCTGGCTCATGCTCTCCTGCCCGCCGGCGACGACGATCTCGGAATCGCCGTTGCGGATCGCCTGATAGCCGAGCGCCACGGTGCGCAACCCCGAACCGCAGAGCTGGTTGACGCCATAGGCGGTGACCTCGAACGGCATCCCGGCGCCGATCGAGGCTTGCCGTGCCGGGTTCTGGCCTTCACCGGCGGCGAGGATCTGGCCCATGATGACCTCCGACACGTCCTTCGGCTCGACATGAGCGCGGCGCAACGCCTCGGCGATCGCGACCTCGCCGAGCTTATGGGCCGGCAGGCTGGCGAGCCCGCCGTTGAACGCCCCGACCGGGGTTCGCGCGGCGCTGGCAATGACGATATCGGTCATCAAGGATCTCCTCACAGGGGTTAACGCCAATGTGGGCAGCGATCGGCGAATGTAAAAGCGGGGGTCGCCGGCTGTCCAGCCGGGTCACCCAGAAGTCCCGGCCTTGGCGCCATTCAACGCAATCAGTGATTGTACCGACTGTTACCCATGGCTGCATCTGCAGCAAATCTACAGCCAAATCTCCCCTCCAGGTTGCAGTCACCGACCGCCCCATTCGTGCGTCACGCCCGCCCGCTTCGGCGGCTTGATTGCACGATATCCTGCCATTGCGGCCATTTTCCGGGATGTGAGGTATTGCGCCATTGCCCCCCCTCCGGAACTCATTGCAATCATTGCTGTCATTGAGTACGATGCAAGCTTGCAAACAGCAAGAGTTCTCGATGCCAACGCTGACTATCCGCAATCTCGATGCGGCGCTTAAGGAACGCTTGCGCGTGCGCGCTGCCCTGCACGGGCATTCGATGGAAGCCGAAGTACGGCGGATTCTTCAGGACACCCTCAAGGAGCCGGAGCGTCCCAAGGTGGCGAATCTCTATCAGCGCATTCGCGCGCGCTTCGCGCCGCTCGGCGGCGTCGACTTCGACCTGCCGCCCCGCGAGCAGGCCCCCGACCCGCCGCGCTTCGATTGATCTTCCTCCTCGACACCAACATCCTTTCCGCCGTCATGGCCTCTCGGCCGGCGGCGGAGGTGGCAACGTGGATGGCGCAATACCCGTTGGATGTGTTGTTCACCGCCGCCGTGTGCCAGGCGGAAATCCTGTCGGGAATTGCGGTCCTGCCGACGGGCCGCCGCCGGGAAGCGCTGGAAATCGCAGCTCTGGCGACGTTTCGTGAGGATTTTGCTGGCCGCATCCTGCCGTTCGATACGGACGCCGCGGTTGTCTACGCGGAGATTTTCGCGGACCGCCGCAGCGCCGGCCGGCCGGCGGCGACGGCCGATCTGATGATGGCCTCGATTGCCCGCGTGCGCGGTGCGAGCGTGGTCACCCGCGACACCGCCGGCTTCCACGGCTGCGGGCTCACCCTGATCAATCCCTGGGCGAACTCATGATGTGACAAGCGGGGCCACCCCTCGAGAAGCCGGCCGAGTGGACCGCGCAGGTCCTCGGGTTCCTGCGGGGCCCGATCTCGCCGTTGGTTAGCGTCTCAGGACGCGGCGAGCTCGCCGCTCGCGGCGAGCGCGAGGGTTTGGTCGCGCCGGCGGCTGCGCCGCTGAATCGCGATCAAAGCGGCGAGGCTGAGGAGCGCGGTGAAGATCAGGTAATAGCTCGGTGAAAGCGGGCTGCCGGTCCGGGCGATCAGCCAGGTTGCGACGAAAGGCGCGAAACCGCCGAAGATCGACACGGCGGTGCTGAAACTCAAAGACACGCCGATGGCCCGCGTTTCCACCGGGAATTGCTCCGACAACAGCGCCGGCAGAACGCCGCTGTAGCCGGCCTTGACCCCTTGCAGCCATGCGACGGCGATGACGCAGGCCGCCAGCGACGGCCAGGCGACCATCAGGTAGAAGGCCGGGTAGGCGGTCAGCACGAACAGAGAGCACATGATCACCATGATCACCGGGCGCGCCGTCTTGTCGGACCAGTGGCCGGCGAGCGGGCAGCCAATCGCCAGAATGAGGCCGCCGACCAAAGTTGCGACAAAGCCGGTATATTGCGGCAAATGCAATTGCTTGACCCCGAAGGTCGGGATGTAGAGCATCAGGTAAAAGGAGCTGTTCGAGATGATCGATATGCCGAGGGCCAGCAGCACCGGCAACGGATGCCGCCGCAACAGGTCTTTGATCGGGATCGTCTCGGGCTTCTCGGCTGCGATGAATTCCGGCGTGTCGACGACTTTCGAACGGACATAAAGACCGGCCGGCCCGATCAGCATGCCGAAGAAATAAGGGATCCGCCATCCCCAGTCGACCAGCTCTTGATGGGCCAATAAGGTCGTAAGGCCGACGCCGAAGATCGAGGCGAGCGCGGTGATGATGCCGCCGGTGGCAAATTGCCAACTGGCGCTGAACCCGCGGCGCCCGCCGCCATGCTCGGCGAGGAACGTCACGGCGCTGCCGAACTCGCCGCCGACCGAAAATCCCTGTAACAGTCGCGCGACAGTAATGATGATCGGCGCGGCAAGCCCAATCGTCGCGTAGCCCGGCGTCACCGCCATCAACGTCGTGCCGATCATCATCAGCGCCATCGACAGCAGCAGGCCTGCTTTGCGGCCGGCGCGGTCGGTATAGCCGCCGACGACGGTGGCACCCAACGGCCGCACGACATAGGCAAGGCCGAAGGCGCCGAACGTGACGAGCAGCGACACGGTCGGATCGCCGGTCGGAAAGAACACTTGCGCAAGCGTGACGGCGAAAAAGCCGTAGACGACAAAGTCGAACCATTCGAACACGTTGCCGATCGTCGCGGCGACGATCAGCCGCTTCATCGAGGGCGGCTTCGGGAGCGCGGAGTCGGGAACTGCGTCGGCGGTCATGTCGGGCCTCCCAGGCGTGACTGTCGTGGTGTTCATGCGTCTGCCGGCCGCCTGTTGCTTTTCACAAAGGCTCGAGCCGACATCCCCGATTCCGGGGTGTTTGCGGGCTTGGCCCATTCGAGGGACTAAGGCAAAGACAATCACGCAGGCTGTTCCGCGGGTCATGCCCTCCGTGGCAACCCATATTTGGAATGCCTTTTGACCGCGACTCGGACGCGTGGTAGGGAACAAATTATGGACGACAGCATCCCCGATCCGAGTGGTGGCGCGTATATTGAGATCACCGTCCGCATCCCCGACGAGTTGGCGCGGCGCCTCGGCACCGTGGACGAGATCGAGCGCCGCGCGCTCGAAGCGCTCGCCCTCGAAGAATTCAGGCTCGGCCACCTGACCAAGCCCGAACTGCGCCGGCTGCTCGGCTTCGGCACGCGGATGAAGCTCGACGAGTTTCTTGAGGCGCACGACGTATACGAGCCTTACACCCTCGACGATGTCGAACGCGAACGCGAAGACCTAGCCGCGATCGTACCCGACGAAGAAAGTCGCGCCCGCGCGCATCAGGCCGCCGCGAACATCATTGCCCGGCGCAAGGGCATGTCCCTCGGCGGGCTGTCGATCAAAGACCTGATCAACGAAGGGCGTCGGTGAGCCTGGTCATCGATAGCTCGATGACCCTGGCGTGGTATTTCGAAGATGAGAAAACAGCCGCGAGCATCACCATCCTCAATCAGGTGGCGGAGGAGGGCGCGGTCGTGCCTGCCTTGTGGCGCCTCGAAGTGCTCAACGGTCTTCAAGTCGCGGTAAGGCGCGGCCGCATCACCCTCGGGTATCGCGATGCCTCGCTCGACGATCTGCGCTCGCTCGTCATCGCGATCGATCCCGGCACCAATCGGCAGGCGTGGTCGGCGACATTGCGCCTCTGCGACCGCTTCGGGCTAACACCGTACGACGCGGCCTATCTCGAATTGGCACAGCGCCGCCAGCTTCCCCTAGCGACGCTCGACGGCGAGCTGATCCGTGCGGCCCAAGCCGAGAATGTGCCACTGGTCGGTGCGACATAAGCGGAAGCGAAGTGGATGGTGGCGCGCGCTGATGATCATGCCGCTGGATTCGACCGGTGAGCGCACCGCACGACTACACACAAGATCCCTCGGGGCTGCTGAGACGACCGCTATAGACCATGGCCCGACGCCCCCTCGATCCTCGCATCTGCCCAGTCACGATCGATGCCAACGCGCTCAACCGTGACGGCTCTGACCGCGACCGCCTTGTTGATCGGCTGCTTGCACTTTCAGCGGCGGGGACGATCAACTTGATCGTGCCAAAGGGGGTGCGTCAGGAAATTCTGAATCCTGGCACCCCGGCTCATGTGCAAGAGGCGGCGCTGCCGAAGATTTTCACGATCGGCGTGAGCCTTAACTCTGACGAGCAACGCCGCAAACGAATCATCACGCAAGAGCTGCGAGGCAACGCCAAGCCTGGAAAACACGAGGCGGATGCTGACCATCTCTTCGAAGCCGCCAAATATTGCGGGTACTTCATCACCCACGACGCTCGAATTCTTACAAGATGCGGGCGCCTGAAGGAGGTAGTGCCGCCTTCGGTCACGGTCGTCACGCTTGAGGATTTCTTTGCGATCTTCGATCAAGGCCCGACGTGATGCGTTTCCGATGCCAAACTATCCCTGCGAATTCGAGCTGCCCGATGAGTGTGGGTCGAGGCCGGCATGGTCGGGTTCACCCGGACTGCATCAGCCTACCGATCGATAGCAGCAGCGGTGTCAGTGCCGTTGCAGCAGATAGAGCCGCCATATAGGAGGCCCGAAAAAGATTGCCGCGGCTTCGATCGCCAGCGGCTGATTTCTGTTCTGAATGGTATTGCGACGGGGGCCGCGATCGCGCCGGTTCCACTACTCAAACTTCCTCCTGATCTGCCTTCACGGGCCCCGTATGGATTTCGGGTGCTCGACGGCTTCCATCGTTTTTATGCGTCGATTGCTGCAGGGTTCGAGTGCTTGCCTGCCTCGATCGTGGGAAGTGGGGCGCAATGAAGCGCGATATGGACCTGATCCGAACGATTTTGCTCAAAGTGGAGGCGGACGAGACCCTGAGCGGATCATTTCAAGCCGTAAACGCCGCTACTTTTGGTATCACAGACCACACTGACACGGAGGTGATCTATCATTTGGTGATGCTGGTTGAGGCCGGATTTTTGGTGGGGAACATCAAATTAGTGAATGTCGGCCAGATCGTGATTTCCAAGCTGACGTGGAACGGTCACGAGTTCTTGGACGACATCCGTGACCCCGAAATCTGGCGGAAGACCAAGGAACGGGCAAAATCAGTTCCCAGTGTCGGCCTCGGATTTCTGTGGGAATCGCAAAGGCTGAAGTCAAGACGAAGCTGGGTCTGCCATGAAGAACTGGCTCGTCACGAAGTACGCCGCCATGATGTCGAGTGGATCGTGATCCGAGAAGACGCAGATGACTGTTTTTATGACGAAGACATGGGGGTTCAGCACCCCTTGCGGGCCACTACAATTCCGCGCTGAGGGATGGCGTGCGCGCGCTCGGGCTGCATTAAAGGCTGGGGATCTTGTCGTTATAGTTGGTACGAAAGGGCCACAGAGTCAGCCGACAGAACAAGGGCGCGTCCTTGGTATAATGGAGCCGACAACTGAGGTGACCCGTTGGCAGGATTTTGATCTTCCGACGCGACCGGAACACTTCGATGATGAAGGTGAGTATCGGTGGCCCTTTGGCCTGCTGAACCGAGCCGCCTGGAAGATTTTGGACCGGCACCTTTTGGAGGAAATTTCGTCTCGCGACTTCCACATGGACGCTGCCCTCGGGATCGTGCCTCTAACGGAACAAGAGGCTGCAGCGGTCGCGAGATTGCCGCGCGAACCTGCCGGGCGTCTGCTCCCTATTCGCGCCCGCGCGCGGATCGAGGGGGAAGACACTGCCCGTCGCCGCGCTGCGCCGCCACCAACAACAACGCGACAAGGGATAATGCACCTTCGTGGTGCCCCCGCATATACATACCTAATGGCTATAGAGGGCGCGCAGGTAACGGCTTTCAAAATCGGGTGGGCTTTTGAACATAGTTCACGACAGCGGCAATTTAATCAAATTGTCTTACCGGAGATTAGCGGGCTACGATACATTACCCGCTTGCACCGGCTATGGGATACAGCGCGCCAAGCGTATGCAATGGAGCAAGCTATTCTGCGGCGCTTCGACTGTGAACAGCATAGAGCAAATCGAGAAGTGATCCACGGCGTGCCATACTCAACTCTAGAGGCGGCGTGGATAGAGTATTTGGCTACGCGTTAAACCAGATTTATGACACACAGTTAACCTGAGGTCGCAGCACGAAGGTAACCTCGGCTGGCCTAGAGGAAGACGCTGAGGTTCTTGTCGAGCAGGACGTTGGCGTCGAGCACGATCGTGCGCCTGGCCACCTTGCACGCGTCCTTCACTTTGCGCAGCACGTCCGCGCGGCAACCGGAGAGGAGCTGACGATCCGTCTCCAGGCGCGAGCCCGCGGTGGTCTCGGTCATTTCGCTTCCCACGGATTGACCAGGGTGAGGCCGCAGCCCGCGAAATCCCCGACATTGCGAGTTGCGAGCTCGGCGCCGGCGACGCGGGCCGTCGCGGCGATCTGCGCATCGAACGCCTCGATCGGTCGGCCTTCACGACGGCGCGCGGCGACGATCTCGGCGTAATGGACGGCCGCCGCTTCGTCGAACGGCAAGACTCTGCCCGTGAAATCGTCGGTGAACATCGCCTCGGCCGCCGCGGCAAGCGCCGCGCGCCGGCGCCCGTCAGGCAACGCGGCGATGCCATAAAGGATCTCGGCCTTATTGATGCTCGTCGTATAGAGCTCGGCTCGCGGCTGCGCCGCGACCCAGGCGAAGACCGCTGCGGCGGGCTGCGAGCGCATCAATTCCGAAAGAACGTTCGTGTCGAGGACGATCACCGCTCGAACCGCGGCGGTTCGCCGACCGGCACCGGCGGGTGCGGCTCGATCTCGTCGGCCCCGCCCAACGGCAGGAACCGCCGGCGGATCGCCTCGGCAAGATTGGGCTCTGGGCGCCGCTTCTCGGCGCCGAGCGCCTCGTTCAGGATTTGGCGCAACTCGGCTTCCATCGACCGGCCGTGCTGGGCGGCGCGCACGCGGAGCTTTTCCCTCAATTCGAGATCGACATTGCGGATGGTGAGTGTCGTCATTCTGGGTCTCGCATCAATACGCTTTCATTGTATGCAATGCAGGCGTCGACGACAAGTGGAGCCCGGGTCGGGTCTACGCCGTCGCACAAAAGCATGCGCTTGCGCTGCCCGAGCAGCACACCTACGGCGCACCCCGCCTTCGACTACCGGGATTTCGGTGCGATAATATCGCGATGCGGGAGCACGGCGCTGAATGAAACGGGGCTAATGAAGCGAAAGAAGTCGGGTCCGCAAGCGCCTGTCGCTTATCTCTGCCGCTTCCGGCCCGAGCCCGAAGGCGGGTTCACGGTCACCTGCCCCAAGCTGCCCCCGGTGGTAACCTATGGTGAAACCCCGGAAGAAGCGCAGGTGAATGCGCGCGAGGGATCGAGCTGTGTCTGGAGGTGATGCGGGAGGGTGGCCAGCCCATTTCGCCCCCGGCCGGGATCTCGCTTCGCCGATCGACCGGCACTGGAGGGGGCCGGCTTTGAGGTAATCGGAACCAACGGGTCGCATCGTCTCCTGCGCCACCGGGATGATCCGAGCCGCCGGACGGGCGTGCCCGTCACCGGAACGATCTCCCGCCCGGAATGCCCCGCCCGGGACGTTTCGTGCGATGCTGTGCGAAGCCTGCCTTAGCCGGACCCCGTTTCTCGATCTTCTCCGAGCAATTGCCCCGGCGTTTTGTCGAGGCGGTGCGGAGGCTGTCGGATGTTTCTTGCGCGGCGGGAAGCGTCACCCCCTCCCCACCCTCCCCCATCATGGGGGAGGGCTCCAAGGGGAGACGCCCTTTCATCGGATCGCCGCGCTAGCTGTTATTGCTACGAAGGTTGTTCATCGGGAGACAAAAGCCCTCCCCCTCGATGGGGGAGGGGTTCGGTGGGGGTGATGCGGCCGAGTTCGGCGGTGATCGTCGTATGCACGCCGTCGAGATTTTCCAGGACCTCGTTGTTCCAAAACCGAAGAATGCGATAGCCTTCGTTTTGCAGGAACCCGCTTCGCTCGGTCTCCCGCGGCGACGCGCGATCATGTTGGCCGCCGTCGATTTCCACGATCAAACGAGCCTCGTGGCACACAAAATCGGCAATGTAGCGGCCGATCGGCACCTGGCGGCGGAACTTGTACCCATTCATTCCGTGCGAGCGCAGGATTTGCCAGAGCCGCCTTTCCGCCTCGGTCATGTTGTGCCGTAAATTGTAGGCCCGGGCGTGTGCGCCGTCGGTGGGGTGCTTCTTCATATCGGGACTTGCGTTGCGGGAAGGATCACCCCCTCCCAACCCTCCCCCATCGAGGGGGAGGGCTCCAAGGAGATGCGTATGCGGCACGGCCCGTGGAGAGGTCGATGCGGTTCGTGCTTGACTGGATTAAGACGAGATGTCGTTTTCGAGGCGCATCCAGGAGGGTCTGAGTGGGACGAGAGTTGCGGCGCCGGCCGCTAGCGTCTTGCCGTCGCGCACCGCTTCGATTCGCAACAAGGCCAGACCGAGCCCATCGCGGCTCGACCGCATTTCACCGACCTCGCGCCCATCCATGGTCACGAAGGTTCCTGGTGGCGGGGTCGGCCCCTCGATCTCCACGGGCATCAGCCGCCTTTTGACCAACCCACGATACTTCGTCCGTGCAGTCAATTCCTGGCCGATATAGCAGCCCTTTTGCCAGTCGACGCCGTTCAGTTCGTCGAAGCCCGCTTCGAGCAGGATCGATTTCTCCAGCACCAGATCGCGGCTGCCATCGGGAATGCCGAGCGACAGACGCAGCCGGTCGTAGCTGTCGAAACCGGTTTCGGCGATGCCGGCATCGCCGAGCAATGCCCGTGCCTCCTCACCTGACAGAATGGTACGCGCGCCGAGGGCGGCCAGCCGCGGATCGACGAAGGCCAAGCCCGAACCGAACGGCCGGGCAGCCCCGGGCTCGCTCGACAGACCGAGGGCGGCCGGCGCGTCGGCTCCGAATATTGCCGCCACGCAGAGGTCGGATCTCTCATCGAGCGACGCCTTCGCGCGCAGCCGATACATGGACAGCCGCCGCTTCAGATCGCCGAGGCGGGCGGCTTCGGTGTCGAGCCAGATCGATTCGCCCGCTTCGACCATCATGAAATCGAAGAGGTATTTGCCCTGGGCGGTGAGAAACGCCGCATATCGGGCCGCCGTGGGAGAGACCTTGTCGACGTCGTTTGAAACGAGACCCTGCAGAAACGGGCGGCGATCAGGCCCCGAGACGGCGAGAATGCCCCGATCATCGAGCAAAACGAAACTGGCATCGGCCATGGCGGGCTAGAGTTAAGCCGGGACCGCCTGCTTGGCAAGCGGCGGAGGTCGGGATATAAGGCGGCCGGACCGGCGAAATGCACATCCTGTTTGTCACCGCGACGCGCATCGGCGATGCCGTGCTGTCGACCGGTCTGCTCACCCACCTGCTCGATCTCCACCCGCACGCCCGGCTGACGATTGCGGCGGGGCCGGTCGCGGCTCCGCTGTTCGAAGCGGTGCCTGGGCTCGAACAAATCGTCGTCGTCGAAAAGCGGCGCTGGTCGTTGCATTGGCTGCCTTTTTATAGCGCGGTTGCGACCCGCCGCTGGGATCTCGTCGTCGACTTGCGCGGCTCGGCGCTTGCCTGGATGTTGCGCGCCGGGGAGCGCAAGGTCATGGCGAAGGGCGATGCTAGCGAGCATCGGGTTCGTCAGCTGGCGCGTCTCTTTGATCTCGATCCTCCGCCCAACCCGCACCTTTGGACCACGTCGCACCACGAATGGACGGCGGGCGCCTTGATCTCTCCGGGCACCCCGATATTGGCGATCGGCCCGGCCGCTAATTGGCCCGCCAAGCAATGGAGGGCAGAGCGTTTTGCCGAGCTCGCGTCGCGTCTGACTGCCGCGGGCGGCCCGCTGCCCGGTAGCCGCGTCGCGGTGCTGGCCGCACCTCATGAACGCGAGCTGGCCGAGCCGGTTCTGGCAGCGCTCCCTCCGGGGCGGCGCATCGACCTCGTCGGCCGCGTCGATCTCTTGACGGCCGCCGCGGTGTTGCGGCGCTGCGCCATGTTCATCGGGAACGATACCGGGCTGATGCACATCGCTGCGGCCTCGGGAACGCCGACCCTCGGGCTGTTCGGCCCCAGCCCCGTCGCTCAGTATGCGCCGTGGGGCCTGCGGACCGCGTGGGTCCGCTCGGCAGACCCGCCCGAGGCGATGTTCGGACCGGGCTTCGACCACCGTACCACCGGCACCTTGATGGACGGTCTGTCCGTCGATGCCGCCGAAGCGGCGGCCTGCCGGCTTTGGCATTCGGTCGAGAGCGCTGCGGCGTGAACGAGCCGCAGCTTTCCGCCTTGATCGTGGCCCATGACGAAGAATGCCAGCTCGCAGATTGTCTCGGCTGCCTCGGCTTTGCCGACGAGACCGTCGTCGTGCTCGATGACTGCTGTGACCGCTCGCGGGAGATCGCGCTCAGCTTCACCGAATGCCTCGTCGAAGGCGCGTGGCAGCGCGAGGGGCCGCGGCGGCACGCCGGGATCGACGCCTGCCGCGGCGAATGGATCCTCGAAATCGACGCCGACGAGAGGGTGACACCCGACCTTGCCGCCGAAATCCGGCGAGTCGTCCGAAATTCGCCCGCCGCCTGGCACCTCATCCCGGTGGACAATTATATCGGGGCGCGGCGCGTGCGCTGGGGGTGGGGCGCCTCCTTCGGCAGATCGGCCCACGCCGCGCTGTTCCGCAAGGGTGTCAAACGGTGGGGCGATCAGCGGGTGCACCCGACGGTTTCGTTGTCGGGACAGCAGGGTGAGACGCTCGCATCGCGGCTCGTTCACTATGTCGACCGCGACGTCTCCGACATGCTGCGCCGCCTCGACCGCTACACCACAGCCCGCGCGCAGGATCTCCGGGAGAGCGGCGATATCGGCAGGTACGGCCAAAACTTGCGCCGCATCGTCTCGCGCTTCTGGAAATGCTATGTCGTCCGGAAAGGATATCGCGAAGGCCCCTACGGTTTTCTGATCGCGCTCTGCGCCGCGCTCTACCCGATCCTCTCCTATCTCAAGGCGCGGCTCGACCTCCCTGATGCCCCCCACCCTGACCCTCCCCCGCTCGCGGTCGCTCGCGGGGGAGGGAAGGGCGGAGGCGTGCGGGGAGAGGGAGCCGGTCGGAGCAGATGATGGCTGAGGTGGTGATGGCCGATGACGGGATCGCCTTTGACGGAGCGAGCGCGGAACGCGGGCCCCTCGGCGGGGCCGAGACGGCGTTCGCGGCGCTCGCCGAAGCATTGGCGCGGCGCGGCCACCGGGTTGCGGTGCGCAATCGCTGCCGGGCTCCACTCTGCCACAATGGTGTGCTTTGGGCGCCGCTTTCGGACGGAATTCCGACGGCCTGCGATCTTTACATCGGCAGCCGCGGCCACCGGGTCATCGGGCTGGTTCGAAAAGCCCGGCGTCGGCTGTTCTGGCTGCACAATCCTGCAGGTTATCTGAAAAAGCCGCGCAATCTGTGGCGGCTCGCCCGGTACCGCCCGATCCTGATTACGACGGGAGCCTTCCACGCGACCACGGTGCCGGACTGGCTGCCCTGCGGCGGGCGCGAGACGATACCCTATGGCGTGCTCGACCGCTTCCGGGCGGCCGCGCCGCGCGAGGCGCCGCCGCCGCGGGCAATTTTTACCTCGAACCCGCTGCGCGGGCTCGACTGGCTGCTCGACCTCTGGGTTGCGCGGATCGCGCCGGCAGTGCCGCAAGCGGAGCTGCACATTTATGCCGGGGAGATGGTCTACGGCTCGACCCGAGCGCCGCGGATGGATGAGGTTCTGGCGCGGGCCGGCAGCCTCGCCGCTCACGGGATACGCCGGTTCGCGCCGGTCGGCCGCGCACAATTGGCGGCCGCGCTGTCCGGCGCCAGGGTCATGCTCTATCGCGGCGATCCCGGGGAGACATTCTGTCTTGCGCTCGCCGAGGCCCAGGCGATGGG
This sequence comes from uncultured Alphaproteobacteria bacterium, assembly GCA_963787425.1. GTDB lineage: Bacteria > Pseudomonadota > Alphaproteobacteria > ATCC43930 > CGMCC-115725 > AP-15. The sequence goes on along the minus strand of CAWBCV010000007.1, from coordinate 262,003 downwards.
GGTGCCGGCGATAGTGCAGCCGCTGGGCTCGGCCCCCGAGCGGGTCATCGACGGAGCCACGGGTCGGGTTGCCGAGGATGACGACGTATTTGCGATGGCGGCGATCGCGGCGCTGCGCGACGACGGCTTGTGGCGGCAATGGCATCTCGCGGCTCTCGCAACCCAGGGCGGATCGAGCTGGGATGCCGTCGCGGGCAGGTTCGAAGCGCTGATGAAATGACCCGGCGGGTGCTGCAGGCGATCGCCGGCGCGGCGCACGGCGGAGCGGAGACCTTTTTCACCCGGCTCGCGGCGGCGCTGCAGCGCGCCGGAGAGCCGCAACGGGTGCTGATCCGCCGCAATTCCAGCCGGGCGGAATCCTTGCGCGCCGCCGGGGTCGGGGTCGGGGAGCTCGCCTTCGGCGGCATCTTCGATCTGGCGACCCGCTTCGCCTTTGGGCGCGAGATCGCCGTCTGGCGCCCCGATATCGTGCTGACTTGGATGAGCCGCGCCACACGGCTATGTCCGCGCGGCGACTTCGTGCATGTCGCTCGGCTCGGGGGATATTACGATCTCAAATATTACCGGCGCTGCGATCATCTGATCGGAAACACCCGCGCCATTGTCGATTACGCGATTGCCAGAGGCTGGCCGCGCGAACGGATCATTTACTTGCCGAATTTTGTTCCCGATTCGGCTGCCGCCGCAGGCAGCATCGCGTCGGGCGGACAGGCGCCACTGGCGTTGGCGCTCGGCCGGCTTCACCCAAACAAGGGTTTCGATCTGCTGCTCGAGGCTCTCGCCGAGACCCGGAATGTCACTCTTTGGATCGCCGGAGATGGGCCGCTTCGATCAAACCTCGAACGCCTCGCTTCTCGCCTTGGAATAGCCGGCCGTGTTCGTTTTCTCGGTTGGCGCGAGGATGTGCCCCACCTTTTGGCAGAGGCCGATCTCCTCGTCTGTCCCTCGCTGCACGAACCGCTCGGCAATGTCGTGATCGAGGCCTGGTCCGCCGGATTGCCGGTCGTCGCCACGGCAAGCGACGGGCCGGCCGCTCTGATCCAGGATGGCGAAAGCGGCGTCCTGGTGCCGCTCCCCGGAAGCCGAGGCGGCGGCCCGCAAGCGCTCGCCAATGCGATCGAGCGCGTTTGCGGGAATCCCGCGCTGCGTGCGAGGCTCGCCAAAGCGGGCCGCCGATCCTACGAAGCGGAGTTCACCGAGCCGATCGTCGTCGCCGGTTACCGCAGTTTCTTCGATCAAGTGACACGCTGATGTGCGGGATCGCCGGGCTGATGACATATGACGGCGCCGCGCCGGGGCCGGCGCCGCTACGCGCAATGGCGGACGCGCTGCGCCACCGGGGCCCGGATGGGGATGGCCGATACCGATCCGGGGGCGTCGGGATGGTACAAACCCGGCTCGCCATCATCGATCTTGCGACCGGCGACCAGCCTCTCTACGAGCCGGGTGGCGCGGCGCTGATCGCCAATGGCGAGATCTACAACTACCTCGAGCTGCGCTCCGACCTCGGCAGCGCCCGTTCGGCGGCTTTGTCGACGCAGTCGGATTGCGAGCTGCCGCTGCATCTTTATCGGCAATACGGGCTCGACTTCGCCGCGCATTTACGGGGCATGTACGCAATTGCACTGCACGACCCGTCGGCCGGCCATCTGATCCTCACCCGCGATCCGTTCGGCATCAAGCCCCTCTACTACGCCGAAACACCGCACGCCTTTGCTTTCGCCTCGGAGCCGGGCGCCTTGATCGAGGCCGGCATCGTCGCCCCGCAGCTCGTTCGGTCGGCACGCAACGAGCTGGTGCAGATGCAGTTCACAACGGGCCGCGAGACAATCTTCGCCGGGATCAATCGAGTGCTTCCGGGAGAGATGGTGGTGGTGCGCCGGGGGCGCATCGTCGAGCGCCGGCGCTGTGCCGCGCTGCCCGACGGCGGGCCGTTGCAGCTTGGCGAGGCAGAGGCGATTGCCCGGTTGGACGCCGCTCTTATCGAAAGCGTCCGCCTGCACCAGCGCTCGGACGTGCCGTTCGGCGTATTTCTCTCGGGCGGCATCGATTCTACGGTGGTGCTCATGATGATGGCGCGGCTCGCCGAGCGTCCGGTCAAGGCGTTCACCATCGGCTTTGCCGGGAGTGAGGTCGCGGACGAGCGCCCAGCCGCGCGCGCCGCTGCTGCTTCGGTCGGGGCCGAGCATGTCGAACTTGTGTTTGATGAGGCTGATTTCTGGAAGCTGCTGCCCGAAATCGTCTCTGCGGTCGATGACCCGGCCGCCGATTATGCAATCCTGCCGACCTGGGCTCTTGCTCGCGCCGCGCAGGAAGCCGGCCTTAAAGTGATTCTCACGGGAGAGGGCGGTGACGAGCTTTTCGCCGGGTATGGACGCTATCGCAGCGCGATGCGCCCGTGGTGGGCGGGCGGCCGGGCGCCGCGGGTGCGCGGCATGCTCGACGGGCTCGGAATCTTACGCAGCGAGATCGCCGGCTGGCGCGACGGCATCGCCGCTGCCGAGATCCGCAATAGCGGCGAACGGCGAACTCCATTGCAGGTCGCGCAAGCGGTCGATTGCGCCGATTGGCTGCCGAACGATCTGCTGATCAAGCTGGATCGCTGCCTGATGGCGCACAGTACCGAAGGTCGTACGCCCTATCTCGATACCGAGCTGGCGGCGCTTATTTTCCGCTTGCCGGATGAACTCAAGGTGAGGCGCGGGTTGGGCAAATGGCTATTGCGGCGCTGGCTCGCCGATCGTCTACCCGGCATCCAGCCCTTCAGCCGCAAGCGCGGCTTCACGGTGCCGGTGGCTCGCTGGATCGCGCGTCGCGGCGCCGACCTCGGTCCCCTCGTCGCTCGCTCAAGCGCGGTGCGCGAAATCTGCCGCCCCGATGCGGTGGAGCGGCTGTTTGCCGCTCCCCCCGACAGGCGGACCGCCCGCGCCGCTTGGAACTTGCTCTTCTATGCGCTCTGGCACCGCCGCCACATCGAGCGCGCTCCATCGCCGCAGGACACGATGGCCGCGCTGGCCGATTGCGCCTGACCGCGTATCTGCTCGCCGGCTCAGAACAGAACGCCGGTTTCGAACAGGAAGCGCGTCTGTGTCGTATTGCCGAAGGTTCGGCCGAGCGCGAAGCCGGGCGTCGTGCTGCTCGTTCCGACATGGGAGAACTCGGCACGTGCGAAGTAGATCCCGTACTGGTATGTCGGGGTCACGGTGGCCGACCACGCACTGCTGCCGGGACCATAGATCAGGCTAGGTGCGCCATTCGCGAGACTGCCGGTGCTCGAGATATACTCGAACCGAGCCGGCAGACTGAAACCCGGCAACCACGAATTGTCAGGAAATGAGTAATTCACCAGTATCGCCCCGCCATAGGTCGATGCCGAGGAAAAGGTGTTGAACGGCGGCGACGAATTCCCCGGCACGTTTGTGTATTGGAAATAAGGCGTGATCGTCCACGGCGCGGAATTGTAGGTATAGATAACGTTCAAAATCGTTTCGTTGTTCTGAAACAACGGCGTGGCTGTCGTTAAATTAAAAGGCGTCGTAGTCGTTACCTTAGTGGAATGCGCATAGTTGCCGCCGGCAGCGATGGTGAAGGTGTTTGCTTTGTCGAGTGTGTAGGCCAGCGACCCTGTAAGCCAGGTAAACTGATTCGAGTAAAAGCCATCATTCCATGAAAACGAGAACGCCAGCGGATCCGCGGTGTAGTTGAGCTGGGCGCCGCGGCTGATGGCAGGTTCCTGGTTCCACAAGAGGCCGCGTTCGATGTTCATGTTCTGAAACGTGAACGTATATTCGGCTCCGATCAGGGTCGGCAATTTGCCGCCTTGGATCGATATGGCGTCTGTCGGCGCGAGCTTCAGGTTTGCGACCGGCAAGGCAGAGAAGAAGTCCCCCGTGGCTACCGGCGTATTGAAATAGGGCGTGCCGAGGGCCGGTATCGTATAAGCTCCAGCCTGCACATAATACTGCAGAAACCCGTCGGTTTTTTGAAAGATGAATTGGCCATTGCTCAAACTTCCCAGCGAGCGCTGGTCTCCCGGAAACGGGTTGTTCTGCCAGAGCGCCAGACCGCTGACGATCCCGGTCAAATAAACCGGGCCGAGCGGGCCGGCGTCGAAGTTGATCGGATTTGGGTTGCCCGCCAGGGGGCCGGTCAGAGACGGTGTCGTCAACGCCGTCGGTGCGGCTGGTGCGGCCGGTGTTTCGCCTGCAGCGGGCTGCTCGGCATTCTCCGCGGCCCAGGCAGAACCAATACCGCCGAGCAACACTGAAACCACGGCGGTACGCATGAAGAAGCTGTAGTTGATATGCTTCATATCAAAGCCTTTCGAATCCTTACTGCGCGCTGGTCAGAAGACCTGACACTGCGGTTCTCCTATCGAGCTGTTGCCACCACTTCCCCCTGTTCCGGCTAGCAAGCGGCATACCACCTTCCGCATGTCCCACGGAATGGGCGGCAAACCGGCTAGTTGTGCACCGACCGGCCAATTCCCTTTTTTCCCGGGATCACCGCGTCAGTCAACGTCCGCTGGCCAATTTCGCGATATTGATTAATTTCTAGGCAGCCCGAGTTGTTTTCCGGCGCGGAAATTGACAAAGGACCGGTCCAAAGAGCCGGCTACCGGGTTGCTCGAGGCAATGTGTCGCGAATCGGCGATGCTCGTCCCGTACCGGACACCGTCGTTATTACAGCCACAGCTATCACCCCCACGCAGCACGCCCCAGCATTGCGAGCGCTGGCCTATCGCGAGATCCCACCCCACGAGCTGCGATGGGCGACGAAAGCTGTCTCGCAGAAAATCCTCCAACACGATTTCGACCTGCACGGCCAACTTATATGGATAAACCAGCAGATCGCCGTGAACAGCTGATCGTCTGAGTCGGCAGCATTTCGACGCAGCTTCTACGAGCCGCAAAAAGATCGAGCGCCGCATATGCGGCGCTCGAAGCGGGCGCGGTCGGCTTTGATTAGTGGAAGAAGGTGCTGTCGATGTGGGTGATCCCAAGCAGGGTCATCGTCGAGCCGTCGGGCAGAGTGATCGTCGTGCTGCTGCCGCTGACGTTGGCCGTCGCCACCACATGGTTGACAGTAGCGGCATCCTGGCCCGCGAAATTGATCCCGTCGCCATGCGCCTGGCTGAACCCGACGACGGTGTCGTGGCCCTTGACGCCACTGTCCTCGACCAGGGTGCCGCCGCTGCCGGCGGTAATCATATTATGCCCGCCGCCGCCGTCGATCGTGTCAGCGCCGCTTCCACCAAAGACCGTGTTGTGACCAGCGCCGAGATAGATCTGATCCGCGCCGGCGCCGCCATGGATCAATGTTTGCCCGTCGCCGCCATAGATTGTATCCGGGCCTGCGCCGCCATTGATCGTGTCGTGGCCGTCCCCGCCAAAGATCAGGTCCGGGCCGCTGCCGCCGGTGATCAGATCACCGCCCTGGCCGGCAAAGATCGTATCGGGGCCGGCGCCGCCGATGATCGTGTCCTTGCCCTCTCCGCCATAGATGACATCCGAGCCGCTGCCGCCGGTGATGATGTCCTGGCCATCGCCGCCGTAGATCGTATCGGGGCCGCTGCCGCCCGTGATCGTGTCCTTACCCTCTCCGCCATAGATGACATCCGGGCCGCTGCCGCCGGTGATGATGTCCCGACCATCGCCGCCGTAGATCGTATCGGGCCCGCTGCCGCCCTGGATCGTATCGCGGCCAGCGCCGCCGAAGATGATGTCCGCACCGTTGCCGCCGAAAATGAGATCGTCGCCAGCACCGCCAAAGATCGTGTCGGGCCCGGCACCGCCAAAGATCGTGTCGGGCCCGGCACCGCCAAATATCGTGTCGGGCCCGGCGCCGCCCTGGATCGTATCGGGACCGCTGCCGCCATAAATGAGGTCGGGACCGGCGCCGCCGATGATCAAAGTCGAGGCGTTGCCGCCGTAGATCGTATCGCTGCCGGCGCCGCCAATGACCGTCGGGTCTCCCGTCACCTGCAAGGCCCAATCGCCATAGGCCATATCGATAGTCTTGCCGTCGTCGGACATCAGCGCCACGCCCTGGTAACCGGGCGGCAGGCCGGGCGGGACGACTCCGCCGGTGATGACTTCGAGGTTGAATTCACCGAGGATCGGCGGCGGCAGGTTTTGGCCGTTCGTCGTCATGACGACATTAACTTGCTGCCCCCCCTGGGCAAAGGCAGTGTATTGGCCGCCTGGAATAGATGACATAATTCATTCCCTCACAAGCTGCGCTGCATTGGTGCGAACGACTTATCGACGAGTTCGACGCCAACAAAACACGGTTGGCGGGTTACGTCGATGCTTTTCTGTTCCAATTTGATTTGGTTGTGCTGCGATTTTGTCGACGTATACTTAGAACATTGAATGAGAATCTGTATCTAATGAGAGAATAAAGCGGGAATGCGCAGCCTTGCTGGTGTCGGAGGGGTTTCTGCACCCATGCGCAGCGCAGCCCTATCGATACGAGAACAGGCGAGGTAGGTTGTCGAAGGGCGGTGCGAGCAAAGGAGGAATTTGATGGCCATCGAGGAACGCGCCAGCGTCTGCACGTTCGATTGCCCCGATGCCTGCAGTCTGCGCGTCAGTGTCGCCGATGACCGTATTTTAAAGGTGCGCGGGTCTGATGCGGCGCCCTACACGGCCGGGGTCATCTGCAACAAGGTGGCTCGGGAGATGACGGAGTTCGTGCACGGACCGGGGCGCCTGCTGCATCCGCTGCGCCGCCTCGGGCGGAAAGGCTCGGACCAATTCGAGCGGATCTCGTGGGACACGGCGCTCGACGAAATCCACAAGCGGGTCAACGAGATCGTCGACCGCTGGGGTCCCCAGGCGGTGATGCCATTGAATTATGCCGGCCCGCACGGCTTGCTGGCCGGAGACAGCATGTCCTCGCGGTTTTTCAATCGCCTCGGCGCCACTCAGCTCTATCGGCGCGCGCTGTGCGGCGGCGTGCGCAGCGAAGCATGGTCGGGGACCTATGGCGCCGTGCCCGGATGTCCGCCCGAGCTTGCCGAGGCCGCCAAGCTCAATGTCGTCTGGGGCAACAACGCGACCGTCACCAACCTTCATCTCGTCCGCTGCATCCGCAAGTCCAAGCGCGCCGGCGGCAGGCTGGTGGTGGTCGACCCGCTGCGTACCAAGATCGCCGAGCAGGCGGATCTGCATCTGCAACTGCTGCCGGGCACCGATGTGGTACTTGCCTGGTCATTGACTGCAGAGCTTGAGCGATCGGGTTCTCTCGATGCGGCGTTCATCGCCGCTCACGTACTGGGCGCCGACGATTTCATGGCTCGGGCCCGCCAATGGCCGGCGGCGCGAGCGGCTGCGGTCTGCGGGCTGAGGGAGGACGAGATCCTCACCCTAGCACGCTGGCTCGCCGAGATCGAGCCTTTGGTGGTTTCGCCGGGCAACGGGCTCGAACGCGGCCGCAACGGCGGCAGCGCAGTCCGCGCGGCAATAGCCTTGCCGGCGCTGCTCGGAAAGCTGGGGAAGGGGAATGGCGTTGTCCTCGGCGCGAGCAATGCCTTTCCGAAGACCCCGGAGCGGCTGCAGCGGCCCGATCTGATCCCCAACAGCACCCGCACTCTCAACATCAATGATATCGGCCGCCATCTCGCCGAGAACGACATCGACCCGCCGCTGCGGGCGTTGTTCATTTATAACCACAATCCAATCGTCGTGCACCCCGACCAGAACCGAATGCGCCGTGGGCTCGGCCGTCCGGATGTCTTTGCCGTCGGCACTGAGCTGACAATGACTGAAAGCATGAAGTACTGCGATGTGGTGCTGCCCGCGGCTACCCATTTCGAATACGACGATCTCTATCCATCCTATGGTCATCATTGGCTGCAGCGGGCCGAAGCGGTGATCCCGCCGCCGGGCGAAGCACTGCCGAACACCGAGATTTTCCGCAGGCTCGCCGCCCGCTTCGGCTTTGATGAGCCGTGCTTCACGGCGACGGATGAGGAATTGATGGACGATGCCGTCGATATCGCAGATCCCCGGCTTCTCGGAATGAGACCGAGCGAAATCCCGACAGACCGGGCGCTGCAGATGACGGGACCGGATGGCGAGCCTCTCGTTCTGTTCGACAACATCTTCCCGGCTACGCCGTCAGGAAAAGTCGAATTGAAGTCGGAGACATTGGCCGAGCGGTGGGGATCGGCGGCTTTGCTGCCCGATTGGCGGGAGCGAGAGGTTTCGCATCCGCTGATGCTGATTTCGCCGGCCTCGGACAAGCGCATTTCCTCGACCCTGGGAGGCCTCAGCGCTTCGCGTGAGGCGCCGCCGCTTTTGATGAACCCCGAGGACGCGACCCGGCGGGACCTCCGTCACGGCATCGAGGTGCGCCTCTGGAACGAGCGCGGCGAGGTCATCTTGCCGCTCATCGTGACTGCGGATGTGCCGCCGGGTGTCGTTGCCAGTGAGAAGGGGGCGTGGCTGGCGACGAGCCGCACCGGGCAGACGATTTCGGCTCTGGTTTCGTCGGATCTCAAGGCCGATCTCGCCGAAGGCGCATGCTTTAACGACACGCAGGTAGAGGTCAGCCGCGTTTGAGCATGAACACAGCATCTACCGAGCCGCTGATTGGCGTGATCAATGCCGGTTCCTCCTCCGTCAAGTTCAGTTTTTATGAGGGCGATCGGCGGATTCTCAGTGGGCAAGTCGATGGGATCGGCGCGCATCCTTCGGCGAGCGCGACTGGACCCAATGGTGAAAAGCTCGAACCCCCGGATCTCGGCAAAAAACCGCCGACAGTGCCGAGTGAGGTGCTCCCGGCGATATTGCCGTGGGCCAGAGAAAAGCTGGGCAACCGGCAGCTTGCCGCACTCGGCCACCGTGTCGTCCATGGCGGCCTGCGCCACTCCCGACCCGCCCGGGTTACGCCGGAATTGCTGACCGAGCTGGAGGCGGTTGTGCCGCTCGCGCCATTGCACGAGCCGCACAATCTCGCGCCCATCAAGATGGCAATGGCCCTCAATCCCGACTTGCCGCAGGTGGCGTGCTTCGACACCGCTTTTCACCGCACCGCGCCGGAGGTCGAGCAGGCCTTCGCCCTGCCCTACTCGTTCTATAAGCAGGGCATTAGGCGGTACGGCTTCCACGGCCTCTCCTACGAATACATTGCCTCGGTGTTGCCGGAGGGAGCGCGCGAGATCGCCAATGGCCGCGTTGTCGTGGCGCATCTCGGCAATGGCTGCTCGGCTTGCGCATTGCAGAACCGAGTTTCGATCGCAACGACGATGGGGTTCACTGCGCTCGACGGATTGCCGATGGGTACCCGTTGTGGCGAGCTCGATGCCGGCGTCGTGCTGCATCTGATTCAGCAGAAGAAAATGTCGGCCGAGGCGCTGGTGGATCTGCTCTATCGCCGCTCCGGCATGCTCGGGCTCTCCGGTGTTTCGTCGGATTTCCGCGAGCTGTTGGCCAGCGACAACAATCCGCCCGCACGCTTTGCCGTCGAGGTGTTTTGCTATCGCGTTGCCGGCCATATCGCCTCGCTTGCGGCAACGCTCGGCGGCCTCGACAGGATCGTGTTCACCGCCGGTCGGCGAGAACGCGGCGCCGGTACGCAGCGAAATCTGCCCCGCCTGTCCTTGGCTGGGGCTGGAGCTGGACGAAGCGGCCAACCGAGAACATAAAGAGCGAATCAGCGCGCCCGGTAACCGCGTCGCTGCCTATGTGATCAAGACCGACGAGAATTTGATGATTGCCCGGCACGCCCGCGCGCTGGTCGGAAGCTGACAATGGCAGTCGGAAGGGAATTTGTCCGAAATTCGCAACACGACGCCGACACCAGGGGCCGGCGTTCTTTCCGCCACGAATCTCAGGCGTCGAATGGCTGAGCGCGAGGCGGCAAAGGCCGCCGAGGAAATGTTGGAGTTGGTCATGCAGCTCGTCAACCACGCCGCCGAACGCGGACACAGCGAAGTCCAGTATCTATCGCTTTCCGAGCGACCTGTGCACCGAACGCGGCCGAAAGATCAACAACTCGGAGCTCGGGTGGGAAGAGACTTTGGAGGGGCGCCCCAAGCTCGGCTACGAATATTGGCATGAACTTTCTTGCTGCTCTCGGCCCCGTTGTCTCGTGCGGTATTCTCTCAGTCGGTGCATTCGCCCAGAGCGCGCCTCCACGTCCTTCGGGCAGCATCAACATCCACCAGGTGCAGATCGCGTTTATCGGCAGCGGTGCTGTCGGCGGCCGGGACATTGTACTTTCATGGCCGGAGCTACCCGTTCAAACTGGGAGGCCTGGGGATCGGGGGGTTCGGAGTATCGACGCTCGGCGCCACCGGCAGCGTGTACAACCTTCGCAGTCTGCGGGATTTTGAGGGCGTTTACGGTCAGGCGCGCATGGGATGGGCTGTGGGCGAGCAGGGCAAAGGTCAGATGTGGCTGCAAAACTCCAACGGCGTTTATCTGCGTCTGAAGGCGCGGCGCCAAGGCCTGGCCTTGAGCCTCGGAGCCGACGGCATGGTCGTTCGTCTAGGCGCTTAGCTCTCCCGAATGAGCAGCCATTCTCTTCACCAGCGGATTTGCAGTTACCCCATGGCCGATGACGCTGAGCAGTACGGTCCAGCCGGCCGCGAGCATTATCGTGTCGTTACCGGGCAGCTTTTCGTCTAGGACGAGAACCGCGAAAACAATCGTAGCTAGCCCGCGCGGGCCGAACCAGCCGATAAAGAGCTTGTCCCCCATACTCGTCCGCGTGCCAATCAGACACAGAAAGACTGGAAGCATCCGGATCACGGTCAGGCTGAGCACCGCATAGAGCAGCGCCGGCCAGGTGACGCGGTCGATCATCTTGGCGACCACGATGCCCCCGAACACCACCCACGTCAGCAGCGCCAGCGCTTCGCCGGTGTGCTCGACGCCACGCAGCAGCTCTTCCTTGTGACGCTCGCGGAGCCCGCTCAGCAAAAGCCCGCCGACAAAGCACGCGATGAACCCGCTACCGCCCACAGCCTGTGCCGCTGCAAAGCACGCCGCCGCCAGCGCGACGATCGGAATTTCGACCCAGTGCTCGCTGATCCAGCCGCGTTTCTCGGCAAGCCGCAGCATCAGAGTGGTTAGCCAGGTCAATGCGAGCCCAATCACCGCCCCAATGCCGATCTCCTCGATCACCACGCGAGCCACGTGCACCATCGTGCCGCCCTCGATCTGCGTTCCGACCGCCAGCCCGAGCAGCAGTACTATGATCGGCACACAGATGCCGTCGTTGAGGCCGCTCTCCAAATTGAGCGCCTCGCGCATGACCGCCGGCACCGTCCGATTCGTCACGACCGGCTTGCCGAGGGCTGCATCCGTCGGGGCAAGCATCGCCGCCAGCAATGCCAACTCCAGCGTCGCGAGCGAGGGGAACATGACCACGGCGACAACAAAACCGAGCACGATCGTCAACGGCAGACCGAGCAGAAGCAGCCGCTCGGGGAGCCCCAGGTTGCGCCTGACGACGGTAAAATCCGCGTTGGCGGCATCGGTGAACAGAACCATGGCAAGGGTCAGTTCCGCCAGAATGCGCAACCCCTCGCCGCCTATGTTGATGCGCATCACGCCCAACCCATCCGGGCCGAGGACAAACCCAATCCCGGTGAACACGATGGGCCCGCTGATCCAGGACCGCTCGACCCGGCCGGCGACCGCACTGTAGATGAGAAGAAAAGCGGCGAGGATCGCGGCATTCTGGTACATCCGACGCATTCCCTAGGAAGGAGCTAACAGATTGTCTGCAAGGAGGCCGGGAAGCAACCTTTGGGCGACAGAAGGAAACGGTGTAGTTCTCGATCTCCGCCCGTCGTTACCATACCCGGCAACCAGTGAAGGTCGTCATCCAGGAGAAGCATATGAGGACCAAGCCCATCCTATATGACGACGGCCGTCTGGCCCACCCGATCGGGATAGCTGCCGGGGTCGCGCGTCGGATCGATCAGCTGCCGGTGGGCGGGGTTGGTCGGATCGCGGAACTCGTCGACCGAGTGTAGGTCGGTAAGGCGGCTCAAGCGCAGAGCTCGCGGACGCGTTTGGCGCCGGTTGAGCGATATCCTGCAGAGGCTCGCGCGACTGTGTGCATCGCTTTCAGCGCCATTCGGCTGTCTTCAATGACCGGCAAAAGTCGCTTGATGCCTGGCGGGACCGGGTCAGAGATCCGAGCTTGACGGTACTGCTGGTCACCGAGGTCTGCCTGGTTTTTGTCGCTGCGCCGCTGGCGGCGAGGGGTTTTCCGATCGCGACCCGTCGTCGAAGCACTGGCATTAGCGGTGTTGGCTCTCGTTGTCGTACTGTCATACAGACGCGGAGCGATCGTGAGGATCCTGCTTGGGCTGCCAGCCATATTGACGAGCCGCTTAATCGAGCCGGAATGGGCACCGGTCGCAGCAAGCTTCCTCCGCCACGGCGGTAACATCGTCACCTTCTCGACGCTGACCTGGGTGGTTTTGCATGCAGTCTACGCCCCTGGCCGCATAACCTCTCACCGCCTTCAAGGTGCAGCCGTGCTGTATCTGAACCTCGCGGTGATCTGCGCCTCGGCCTTCAGCCTGATCTGGGAACTGAGCCCCACTGCTTTCGCCACCCTCGCCGCGCCGACGGGTGGCCCGGACGAGCTCGCCACGATGCTGTATTTCAGCCTGACGACCTTGACCACGACCGGCTACGGCGACATCGTGCCGGTCGACCCGTTCGCCCGCAGCCCGGCCAATCTGGAGTCGGTTTTGGGGCCATTCTATCTCGCCATCACGGTTGCCCGCCTTGTTACGCTGGAACTTGAAGACCGGAGCCGCTAACCTCCATCGTCCTCGTCTCCTTACCGAGGGACTCCGCATGCAGCGAATCCGCGTCCTAATGTTCTTCGCTACAACCTTCGCCTGTGTTGATATCTCGGCGATTGCCTATGCGCAGTACTACCCGCCCCCTTCCGGTTATGGCTATGGCCCGCCGCCCTGCCACGCCGTTACGCCCGGCCCTTTGCAGGGCGCAGGAAGGGGCGCGGCGGGAGGCGCATTGATCGGGGCGATTTCGGGCAATGCCGGGCGCGGCGCTGCGATCGGGGCTGGCTTCGGTGCCCTCCGCGGCGCAGTACGTCGCGGTTCAGCCCGCAGCGCGGGGGTCTGTTACTGAGGCAAGGAACGATTGGCGAGAACGCGAGCGGCTCAGCCATAGTGCAAAGCCTCAGGCAAGGGGGACAAAGATGAACAAAGAACTCGTGGCCATTTTGGTGGCATGCTCTCTTGCAGCATGCGCGCAGCCGCCTGCCCCACAGCAACAAGCAGCGCCGCCGCCTGTGCCTGTGGCGCCGCAACCGGAGACCGCGACACCACCTACGCCACGAGTCACGTCCGAGGCGCAGATCGCACCAGGACGATGGGATGTCGAGCGGGTGCGCTGCTCCGACCTGCTCGGCGCTGAGGACGACGACCGGGCGGCAGCGGCGATGTTTTATTACGGCTACTTGGCGGCGAAAGCCGGGATCCACGTCATCGATGTGAGCCAAATCGACGGCAATATCAAAAAAGTGATGGAGCGCTGCGCCACCGCGCCGAACGAGGCTGTCCCGCAGGCCTTCCGTCAAGCGCTGAGCCGCCACCGATAACCAATCCAGACCGAGTGGTGGACCGATGATCAGTAGCTGCCGGGTTTCTCAGGAGCGCGCGAGTGGCGATCCTATTCCCAATAGGCCGCGATGATCGTGTTGTCGTCACTGAGGATCAGATTGAGCCGGTTTGGATCGTGCGTGATGCCTCTAATGCCCCGCGACGGTACAATCCACCGCAATACCTTGGGGAGATCCTCCTGGCGAACGAACCCCTGCTGGCCGGGCTGCGCCTGGCCGCGCTCGACAAACTTCTTGCCGACGCAGTCCTTGCAGTCGTTGACGTTGATCTGAGCCTGATTGACCCCCGGCATTTGCTTGACTTCGATCGCATTCTCGGAGGCGCGCACGCGCACCCCCTTGAATAGGTGGCCTTCTTCCAACGGAAACACCGCGCCGATAGGCACAAAACCTTCCGCCGGCTGCGTTTGGTCCGGCATCGTCGCGATGAACTGCAGATCGAGGACCCCATCCAAAGGTTTTCCGACAAATGTCGGGACCAGCTGCGGCGCGCTCCAGCCCTGCGATCCGGTCAGCCCGGTGACCCGGACGATGTCGAGCTGAGGCTCTGTCGAAGTCCGCATCACCTCGACACTGGTGACGTAGAGCACAGGGAGCTCCGACCCCGGCGTCGTTTCATTCGATTGGTTGGGTTCGACCATCTGTCCCGCGCCGCCGCCCGCATATACTTGCGGCTGTCCGGCCGCACCGGATGGCGGCGGGCCACCCTGCGCGAATGCGAGCCCGGCCAAACCGGCTTGCATTGCAGCAACGATTGCAAACGCGCCCAAGCGGGGGAACCTCATATTCATCACATCCTCCGAATTGCCAGTGTTCATCCCCAGCGGGCGCTGTGATCCGGCGCCCGCGCAGCCGTCTCGATGCAAGCAATGCTCGGGTCGTTCCCGTCGGACAAGCTCGGCTGCACCCGCTCCAGCGCATCGAGCACGAGATCGGTTGCCCGCATTTTGGTCAGGCGGCAATATGTGGTCTCGGTGCTGACAAAGGTCCCGTTCTCGGCGAGCTTGTTGACCGGCTCACCCCCGCCGCACACGCTGAAATATTCACAGCGTTCACGGCACATCGCCACGCCTGCTTCGATGTCTTTGAGCATCCTGGCGAAATTCGCCCGCTGCGGCAAATCGACGAGCCTGTCAAAATTGATGTTCCCCAACAAGAAATCGCCGTATTGCGCATTCTTCAGGCCGAGCAGCTCGGGCGAAAACGTCGATATGTTGCCGGCCCAATCCATGCTGGTGATCGCGAAAGGCTCGATCAGCTGATTGCTGAACGCCGCATCGTTGGGGCGGATCACCTGCTGCAGCGCGTGCTCGATTTCACGAATGAAGGTGATCTTGCCCGGAGCGGCGGCCGACAATCGCCAGAACTCGCTCAAGAACCGGTAGTACGCGACTTCGGCCCCGCTATCGGCGAAGGATTGGGATACGTGTTCGCCCTCGGATTCTTCGACGTTGAAGCAGACCTGCTCGATCCCCTCTTCGACATAGAAATCGAACATCTCTCGGGCCGCCGCCATACTGTCCATCGACAGCACCGAGATGACGTGAAAAGGCATCTTGCGCCGGCGCAAAAGCCGGATACCGGCGATCGTCTTGTCAAAAGTTCCCCGCCCTGAGCGGGTCAGCCGGTTGCGATCGTGCAGCGGTTGCGGTCCGTCGATGCTCACGCCGAGATTGACATGTTCCTCGGCGAAAAAATCGCACCACGCCTCGTTGATCAGTGTCCCATTCGTCTGAAATGAATGCGTCATCAGCAGTTCCGCTGGTTTCAACCGATCGATCATTCGGAACGCATCCCGATAGAAAGCGATCGGCAAGACCATCGGCTCACCGGCATGCCATACCACGGACAGACAGTCGCGGACCCAACCCGACGCAAACACCTGCGAGAAAAGGTTCGAGAGTGTGTCTCGTGTGACGACCGCTTTCGAATTCCGGTCTGGCAGGTAACAGTACCTGCAATCAATGTTGCAGAACGGGGTAGGCTGAATGACCAGTAGTTCTATTCTCGGCACGAGGCGGCTCGCCGTTTGCTCTCGCCCGCCCCGCCTACCAATTACGCCACCAGTTGTTCCAATTGTTCCAATTCCGCCAATTGTTCCAATTGGGCCAACCCCAACCGCCCCAAGGGCGGCCCCAACCCCCATTCCACCAATTTCCCCAAGCGAGCCGCAAATTGCCGTCGCCCGGTTCTGCGACCTTATCCCCGGTGTCGGCCACCGCCGAGACCGCCTCACGAATTGCAGCCAGCCTTTCCGCTACCGGATCTCTATCCGAAGAAGGTTGCGCGGTTGTGGGGTGCTCGCGGGCGGCGGTCGGCGCCGTCGAGCCGAGCAATAGCGACATGCCCACCGCCCCGGCAGGGAGGATCCCTGACAGGACCTTGACGTATTTCTGACGCAGTGACATCAGAACCCCTCCCTCACCAAGCATCGACCAACAATGCAAGACAGATCGCTCGCGCGTCTATAGCCCCGCGCGTCTATAGCAAGGAGGCTCACCTCGGTCAAACTTACGAAACCTCGCAAGCCCGCTTCGCTCGACTGACAAGCTTACCAATTATGCCACCAGTTCCGCCAACCCCCGTTGCGCCAACCGTTGCGCCAGTTGCTCCATCCGCCGTTGCGCCAGCCGGGACCTCTCCAACCGCCGTTGCGCCACCAATTACCCCAGGCGAGCTGCTGCTCGCCGGGGCTCGATTTGACGGCCTCTCCGGCAACGACGGAAACCGCCTCGCGAATAGCCGCCAGCCGTTCGGCGACATTCGAACGGTCCGCAGCCGCTGGTCGCGAATTTGCGGGATGCCGAGCGGCATCGCCCGGTGCGGCAGAGCCGAGCAGCAGGGATATGCCGACCGCGCCGGCGGGCATGATCTCTGACAGAAGCTTGAGGTATCTCTGCCGCAACGACATTCAGGCACCTTTTAATGGGACATTCTCCGGCAGAGTTTCTGACAAAACCGTTGCCATCGTCAAACCCGCGCCGGCATCTGCGCCCAAGGCGGCGACAGAGCGAGAATTCGGGCAAAGACCGGGCAATCCGGTTCGTGCGCACCGGGCAGATAACCGATGCTCATCAGAAACTCGTTGACGATCTGCCCCCCGGTAAAGCGAAAGGTCTGCCGAAAGAGCCGCGTCCATTCCTGCAGCGATCGCGGGTGGTGAGCGTCGAGCCAGCCAGCGAGCGACCCATGCGACTTTCGCAGCGCCTGGATGCGCCGGGCATTCTCGGCTGCCGCTTCGATCTTGAGCCGGTTGCGGATGATCCCCAAATCGGCGAGCAGGCGGTCGATCTCGGCGGGCCCAAAAGCGGCGACACGGTCGACGGCGAAATTCGCAAAGGCCGCGCTAAACGCCGCCCGTTTCTTAAGGATCGTCAGCCAGGACAATCCCGCCTGGTTGATCTCGAGCACGAGCCGCTCGAACAGCACGCTCTCCTCGGTGGTCGGGAAACCGTACTCGCCATCATGGTAGCTGCCGTGCACCGGATGGCCGGGCGCCAATCGGCAATAGGCGGCGCTCAACTCACGGCTCGCGGAAACTGAGCCAGGGAGATCTCACCAACATGTAAATTACGAGCCAGATCAGCGCCGCGACCACCGTCGTGATAACCATCTTCAACACTAGCCGCGGCCGCTGCGGCGCCCCTGCGGCATGACCGGGGTCGTCCGGTTCGGCCGGTGTTACCCACAACGGCAGCACGGCGAAAAGCGTGATCCACCAGACGAGCACGTAGACGACGATTCCGGTGACCCAGGCCATCAGCAGCAGCGCTTGTCTGGATCGGGCTCATGCCTGCTCGAGCTCGATAAGCGTTCCACAAAAATCCTTCGGATGCAGAAAGAGCACCGGCTTGTCATGAGCACCGAGGCGCGGCTCGCCATCGCCGAGCACTCTCGCGCCTTCCGCCCGCAGCCGATCCCGCGCTTTGATGATGTCGTCGACCTCGTAGCAGATGTGGTGCATCCCGCCCCCGGGATTGCGCTCGAGAAAAGCCTTTACCGGCGAGCTTGGGCCGAGCGGCTCGAGCAGCTCGATCTTGGTGTTCGGCAACTCGACAAAGACGGCGGTGACGCCATGCGCCGGCAGCGGGCATGGCTCCGAAACGCGGGCGCCGAGGGTACGCCGATAGGTCGCGCCCGCCGCTGAGACATCGGGAACGACGATCGCGACATGGTTAAGCTTTCCGATCATCGATTGAGCCTGCCCCTCACCCTAGCCCCTCAGCCCGCTTGCGGGAGAGGGCTAGGGTGAGGGGCACTCGCACAGGGCATCGGCGTCAAATCCTGACCAGATGAATTTCGACCAATGGCCGCTTGCCGAACCGCTCGTTGAGGATGCGGCGCAGCGCTCGGCGAGCCGCGTCGCGCACAGCCTCGTCGTCTCGGCGCAGGTTCCCCGGCAGTTCGTCGAGCGCGCGTTCGACAGCGCTGCGCAAGGCGGGAGCCGCGGCCTCGGCGGCAGCCGGTTCGACTAAGCCGATCGTGCTGATCGTCGGCGGTGCCAGCGGCTCGCCGCGGCGGTCGAGGACCAAGGTGGCAACCGCGCTGCCGTTGAAAGTGACCCGACGACGGTCCTTCAGCGCCGTGCCGCCGACCGGCAGCAGACCCTTTCCGTCGCTGGCGAGCCTCCCGACTGGCACCTCGTCGACGATGCTGGCGCCGCTCGCCGCGAGCCGGACCATGTCGCCGTTCTGAATGACGAGCGGCTGCTGGACCTGGCACTCGCCCGCGAGCTCGGCATGCGCGATCAGGTGGCGGGCCTCGCCGTGCACCGGGACGGCGATTTGCGGGCGGACCATCTGGTACATCCTTACCAGCTCGTCACGGGCCGGATGCCCCGAGACGTGGACGAAATGGTCTTCCTCCGTAACTATCTCGACACCGAGCCGCACCAGTGCGTTCTGCAGCCGATTGATCGACTTCTCGTTGCCCGGAATAATACGCGACGAGAAAATGACGACATCCCCGGTCTCGAGCACGACATGCGGGTGATCGTCGCGGGCGATACGCGAGAGGGCTGCGCGCGGCTCGCCTTGGCTGCCGGTGCAGATCATCACGATCCGGTCGCGCGGGATGTAGCCCGCCTCGTCCTCGGTCAGGAAGCGCGGAAGATCCGTCAGATAACCGTTCTCGCGGGCGGCCTTGTCGATCCGCCACAGCGAGCGTCCGACCAGCGCGATTTCCCGATCATGGGCGGCCGCCGCCCGGGCGATTGTCTCGAGCCGCGCGACATTGGACGCGAAGCAGGCGACTGCGACCCGCGCATCGTAGCGGCCGATCAGGTCGATCAGGGACCGGCGCAGCTCGGCCTCGGAGCCCGAAGTGCCGGGGCGCAGCGCGTTTGTCGAATTGCCGATCAATGCCAGGACACCTTCGGCGCCCAGCCTCTTCAAGGCCGCCTCGTCCGCGGTCGGGCCGATCAGCGGGTCCGGATCGAACTTCCAGTCGCCGGTATGCAGCACGGTTCCGACTGGCGTGCGCAGGGCGACCGCATTCGGTTCGGGGATCGAATGCGTGAGGGTAATCAGTTCGAGATCGAACGGGCCGATTGTGAACCGACCCGACAATGGCACGACATTGATCTTGACCTGATCAGCGAACCCGGTCTCGGCCAGCTTGGCGCGCAAGAACGAGGCGGTGAACGGGGTCGCCCAGATCGGGCAGCGCAGCTGCCTCCAGAGATAGGGAATGGCCCCGATATGATCCTCGTGCGCATGCGTCGCCACGATCCCGAGCAAGCGATCGCGGCGTTCGACAATAAAGCCGGGTTCGGGCATCACGACTTCGAGGCCCGGCTGCGAATCGTCTCCGAAGGTGACGCCGCAATCGATGATCAGCCAGTCGCCCTGATACCCGTAAACATTCAGGTTCATCCCGATTTCGCCCGCACCGCCGAGCGGGACAAAGAAGAGCGCGTTGGGGTCCCGGTAATCCGGCCGAGCCCCCCGCTGCAAAGGCGGATGGTTCATTTGTTGCGGTTGCGGCGGTAGATCAGGCGGAGCCCCCACAAGGTCAGATCGGGATCGACATGGTCGATGATGTTTGCATCGGCGAACAGTGGGGCGAGCCCGCCAGTGGCGATGACATGCATAGGCTCGCCACGCTCGGCCCGAATGCGCTGCACCAGCCCCTCGACCAGTCCGATATAACCCCAATAAATGCCGGACTGCATGCAGCTCACCGTGTCCTTGCCGATGACAAGCTCAGTGCGGCGGATACGAATGCTGGGGAGCTTCGCCGCCGCCATTTCCAACGCGTGCAATGACAGGTTGATCCCCGGCGCGATCACGCCGCCGCAATAATTGCCGTCACGGTCGACCACGTCGAAGGTCGTGGCGGTGCCGAAATCGACGACGATCAGCGGACCCTTGTACCGGTCGTGCGCCGCGATCGTATTGACGAGGCGGTCGGCGCCGACTTCCTCCGGCCGGTCCACCAGCGCGTTGGTGCCGAGCGTCACGCCCTTTTCGCCGACCACGAGCGGATCGGTGTTGCAATACCTCCGGCACAGGGTCACGAGGTTGAAATTGACGTCGGGCACGACGCTGGCGATCACCGCGGCATGCACATCGCCGCGCGCCAGGCTCTCCAGCGACAGGAGATGATCGAGCCAGACGACATATTCGTCGGCCGTGCGCTTGCCCTCCGTCGCCGTGCGCCAGCTGCCCTTGAGATCGGCGCCATCCCAGATTGCGAATACGGTGTTGGTGTTGTTGGCATTGATGGCGAGAAGCATGTCGCTCTCTTCACCCGACCGGGAAGACTTCGCCGGCGGGGATGCGCTGGCATTCCCCCGCGCAGTCGAGCAATAGGTTTCCTTCGTGATCTATATCGAGAAAGCGGCCGCACAAGCCGCGGGCATCGAGGCGGACCCGGATCGGCTCGCCGCGAGCGATCGCCGCGGCCGCCAACCAGGATGCGCGAACCGGCGCAAAGCCCTCTGCGCGCCAGCGCGTATTCCACGATCGGAAATGCTCCGCGAACTCCTCGAGCATCACCTCTGGCATAACCTCGCCCAAGCCTTCTTCCATAACGGAGCTCGCGGGGAATTCCGTCCCTGGCGGCGAAGCTATCAGGTTGACCCCGACGCCGACCACGACAAAGCTGAGCTTCTCGGACCCAACCGTCTCGGATTCCAGAAGAACGCCGGCGATTTTACGGCCGTTCAACAGCACATCGTTCGGCCATTTATACGCTAGTCGCTCAATTCGTGGCAGTATTGCACGAAGCGCACCTCCCACCGCCAAGGCCGCAACAAAGCCAAGCTGTGCCGCGCTGCCTACTGGGCAGTCAGGCCGCAAAATCAGCGAAAGATAGAGATTGCCTCGCGGCGAGCTCCAGGCGCGCCCGCGACGCCCGTGACCGGCGCTCTGCTCGAGCGCCCATACGAGGGTGCCTTCTTCCGCACCATCGTGGGCTCGATGCTTTGCCTCGTCGTTTGTACTCCCGATCGACTCGTAACAAAGTAGCAGATAGCCCGGCGGTAGCCTCGGCTGCCTTTTGGTCATCGGGCAAAGAGCGCCGCAGCGGCGGCTTCGGCGCCGCCGACGATCGGACCGGGAAGGATGAAGAAGAACAACGTGACCACGGCGGTGACGAACAGCACACCTTTGAGCTCCGCGGTCAATGGCCGGTCGAAAGCGCCCACCGGCTCATCGAAATACATGACCTTGACGACCCGGAGATAGTAAAACGCGGAGACGACGCTGGTCACGACGCCGATGACCGCCAGTCCGGCGAGCTTGGCATCAATCGCGGCGAGAAAAACATAGAGCTTGGCGAAGAAGCCCGCCGTCGGCGGTATCCCGCTCAAGGCGAACATGAAGATAGCCAAGGCCAATGCGAGCCCCGGTTGCGAACGCGACAGCCCGGCGAGATCCGAAATCCCTTCGAGCATGCGGCCGCCCCGGCGCATGCAAAGGATCACCGCCCAAGTGCCGACCGTCATAAAGAGGTAGATCGCCATATAGACCAGCACGCCGCGTATGCCGGCCGCCGTGCCGGTCGCGAGTCCGATCAGCGCATAGCCGACATGGCTGATCGAGCTGTAGGCCATCAGGCGCTTGATGCTTTCTTGGGCGATTGCGGCGACCGCGCCCAGCACCATCGAGGCGATCGACAGAAAGACGATGACCTGACGCCATTCGCCGAGCAGCGGACCGAACGGCTCGATCATAAAGCGAATAAAGAGGGCGAGTGCGGCGATCTTCGGTGCTACCGCGAAAAAAGCCGTCACCGGGGTCGGTGCGCCCTCGTAAACATCGGGCGTCCACATATGGAACGGCACCGCCGAGACTTTAAAGGCAAGGCCGACGACGACGAAGACGAGGCCGATGAGGACACCGGCCGAAGGCGCCGCCCCGCCGGCCACCAGCGTGGCGATCTCGCTGAATGCGGTGGTACCGGTAAACCCGTAGATCAGCGAGGCGCCGTAAAGCAGCATTCCCGACGACAGTGCACCGAGCACGAAATATTTGAGCCCGGCTTCGCTCGATCGGGTCGAATCCCGATTGAAAGCGGCGACGACATAGAGCGCCAAGTTCTTCAATTCGAGGCCGACATAAAGGGTGATCAGGTCATTTGCCGAGATCATGACCATCATCCCGGTCGTCGACAAAAGCACGAGCACCGGGAACTCGAACCGGGCGATCCCCTGATCCTCGTTGTAGCGCATTCCCATCAGGATCGTGACTGCCGAGCCGATCAGCACGAGGGCTTTCATGAATAGGGCAAAAGCGTCGGTGACGAACATACCGTAGAAGCCGAAATGCCGTTCGCCTCCTTGTGCCAGGGAAACGACGAGCGCGAGGATCAGCACCGCGATGGCGAGCCACGAGACAGCCCGCGTCGACCTCTCGCCGCTGATCGCGCCGAATATCAGCAGCGCCATCGCGCCAACAGCGAGGATGATCTCGGACAGCGCCGGCGCGATGTCAGGAAACGGCAATACCGGCATCGATCCGATCAGGTAATGCTCCCTCTCCGCCCTCGGGAGCGGAGAGGGTCGGGGTGAGGTGGGGGTAGCCTCCAGCTCGGAACGACGGTGCAGCCCACCTCACCCTCCCGTCGCTGCGCGACGGGCCCCTCCCTCTCCCCCCGCGAGCGGGTGGAGAGGGGCAAAGGGGCAATCTGGACGATGCCGTCATTGCAGGCTGGCGCGGCGCATGCCCGCTGCCTCGGTAGCGGCCGTCACTTGCTGGACCAGGTGGTCGACGGATGCCTGGATCGGGCGCAGGAACGAAAGCGGGTAAACTCCCATCCAAATCACCAAGACGAGCAGCGGAACAAACAGTGCCTTCTCGCGCGTGCTCAGATCCAGCATACCGCGGAGATCGGCGCGGGTGAGCGTCCCGAAGATCACGCGGCGATACATGTAGAGCATATACGCCGGGCCGAGGAACAATGCCGTTGCCGCGAGCGTGCATTCGAGCGTGTTAACCCTGAAGGTGCCGAGCAGGATCAGAAACTCGCCGACAAAGCCGCTGGTGCCAGGCAGTCCGATCGCCGCCAATGTGAACACCATCAGGACAAAGGCATAGGCCGGCATGCGGTGCACGAGCCCGCCAAAGCGGGCGATTTCGTGGGTGTGCAGCCGGTCATAGAGGACGCCGACACAGAGAAACAGGGCTCCCGAGACGAGCCCATGGCTCAACATCTGAATGACCGCGCCCTGCACCGCCTCGCTCGTCACGGCAAAGGTGCCCATCGTGACAAACCCCATATGGGCGATCGACGAGTAGGCGATCAGCTTTTTCATATCGATTTGCGCCAACGCCACGAGCGAGGTGTAAATCACCGCAATGGCGCTGAGCGCGAAGATCAACGGCGTGAAATAAGCTGAAGCGAGCGGGAACATCGGCAACGAAAAGCGAATAAAACCGTACCCGCCGAGCTTCAGCAGAATGCCCGCGAGGATCACCGAACCCGCCGTCGGGGCCTCCACATGAGCGTCGGGCAGCCAGGTGTGCACCGGCCACATCGGGACCTTGACCGCAAAGGACGCAAAAAACGCCAGCCACAGCCATTTCTGCAGATAGGCCGGAAACAGCTCGCTGTGGGCCAGCGCGTACTCGATGTCCGTCGTCCCGGTCTGAAAATAGACGGCAAGGACGGCGAGCAGCATCAGCACCGAGCCGAGCAGGGTGTAGAGAAAAAACTTGAAAGCCGAATAGATCCGGTTCGAGCCGCCCCACACCCCGATGATCAGGAACATCGGGATCAGCACGCCTTCGAAGAACACATAGAACAGGATGAAATCGAGCGCGCAAAAGACCCCGGTCATCAGGGTCTCGAGCACGAGGAAGGCGATCATGAATTCCCTAACCCGGAACTGGATCACTTCCCAGGCCGACACGATGGTGATGAACGTCAGAATGGTCGTCAGCAGCACAAAGAACAGGGAGATGCCGTCGATCCCCATGTGATAATTGAAGTCGAAGCCGCCGAGGGTGACCCAGCTCGCCCGCTCGACGAACTGAAAGTCGGCGGTGCTTGGATCGAAGTCGAACCACAGCGCCAACGACAGCAAAAAGACGATCAGCGAGGTCCACAGCGCGATCCAGCGCGCATTGCGCGCGACCACCGCCTCGTCGCCCCGCGCCATCAGAATGAAAGCGGCGCCCACCAGCGGCAAAAAGGTCACGAGCGTGAGGAGCGGCCAATGGCTCACGGCGATGTTCCGTCGCTCACCGCGGGAACAGGTACCACGTCACCAGCGCGACGAGGCCGATCATCATTGCGAAGGCATAGTGGTAAAGATAGCCGGTCTGCAGGCGGCTGGCCTGTCGCGCCAGGTCGCGGGTGACCGCGGCGACGCCATTCGGTCCGATGCCGTCGATCACCGTGCCGTCGCCGGACCGCCACAGGCCATCGCCAAGCAAAAAAGCAGTCCGCACGAACAGCCAGTCATACAGATCGTCGAAGTACCATTTGTTCAGTAGGAAAAGGTAGAGTGACCGGAACTGCGCGGCGAGGCGCACCGGGAGCCGCGGATCGGCGATGTAGAAGACGTAGGCGATGGCGATGCCGATCAACGCAAAGATCAGCGGCATGAAGCGAACGAGCGCCGGAACTCCTTCCGCCGCCGCAAGGGAATTGTATTGCGGCAAGACCAGGATAGAGGTCTTCCAGAAAGCGGCGCGCTCGTCTCCGACAAAGAAATCGTAGCCGAGATAGCCGAAGAAAGCGGCGCCGACGGCGAGGACGATCAGCGGGATCAGCATCACCCACGGGCTCTCATGGGCGTGGTGCATCGCCTCCTCGCCGGCGCGCGGCTCGCCGTGGAAGGTCATGAACATGACGCGCGAGATGTAAAAGGCGGTCATCAACGCCGCGACGGTGCCGAGGACCCAGGCATAGCGGCCGACCGCGCTCCCCGAGGCCCAGGCCGCTTCGAGGATCGTGTCCTTCGAGTAGTAGCCGGAAAAGAACGGAAGGGCGCTGAGCGACAGCGCGCCGACCCACATCGTCACATAGGTGATCGGGGTCTTGCGCCAGAGGCCGCCCATGCGGCGCATATCCTGCTCGCCGCCCATCGCGTGGATGACCGATCCGCAGCACAGGAACAGCAGCCCCTTGAAGAAAGCATGCGTGAAGAGGTGGAAGATTGCGGCGCCGTAGGCCGAGACGCCGGCGGCGGCGAACATGTAGCCGAGCTGGCTGCAGGTCGAATAGGCAACGACCTTTTTGATGTCGGGCTGCACCATGCCGATGCTCGCGGCAAATATCGCCGTGGTCCCGCCGATGATGCCCACGACGGCGAGGGCCGTCGGGGCATATTCGAAGAGCGGCGACAGGCGAGCGACCATGAAGACGCCCGCTGTGACCATCGTCGCGGCATGGATCAAGGCGGAAACCGGGGTCGGGCCCTCCATCGCATCGGGCAGCCAGGTGTGCAGCGGGATCTGCGCCGATTTCCCCATCGCGCCGATGAACAGAAGGATGCAGGCGAGGGTCAGCGAATCGACCTGCCAGCCGAGAAACTCCATTGTCGTGCCGACAGCTTTCGGCGCCGCGCCAAAGACAGTGCCGAAGTCGAGCGAGCCGAAAATCACAAAAACCGCGTATATACCTAAGGAGAAGCCGAAATCGCCGACGCGGTTGACGAGAAACGCCTTGATCGCGGCGGCATTGGCCGATGGGCGGTCGTACCAGAAGCCGACCAGCAGATAGGACATCAAGCCGACGCCTTCCCAGCCGAAGAACAGCTGGACGAAATCGTTCGACGTCACCAAAGCCAGCATGAAAAAAGTGAACAGGCTCATATAGGCCATGAAGCGCGGGATCGACGGATCTCCGTGCATGTAGCCGATCGAATACACGTGGACCATCGACGAGACGACAGTCACGACGACGATCATGACGCCGCTCAATGTGTCAAGCCGCAGCGACCATGCGACATCGACGCCGCCGGCGACGATCCAGCTCGCCAGCGGGATGACTCGCACCTCGTCGCTGGCGAGGATGTCGCGAAACAGGAAGAGGCCGAGCACCGCCGACAGCAAAAGGGCCCCGCAGGTGACCAGCTGCGCGCCGCGATCGCCAATCGCCCGGCCGAAAAAGCCGGCGATCACCGCGGCGATAAGGGGCAGAAGTACGACCGCGACGGCCAACGCTTCACCCCCCGGTGTCGTCATTGCCGGGCTTGACCCGGCAATCCACACAACAAGTCCCGCGGTGACCAGTGGGCGTGGATGCCCGGGTCGACCCCGGGCACGACGATACAATGGTACGGGCGATCACGCTCAGCCCTTCATCATGTTGATGTCCTCGACCCGGATCGTGCCGCGGTTGCGGAAATAGACGACGAGGATGGCGAGGCCGATCGCCGCTTCTGCCGCCGCTACGGTCAGCACGAACATGGCAAAGGCCTGGCCGATTAGGTTGTTCAAAAAGACCGAGAAGGCGACGAAATTGATGCTGACCGCAAGCAACATCAGCTCGATCGACATCAGCATGATGATCACGTTCTTGCGGTTGAGAAAGATGCCGAAGACCCCGAGCGTGAACAGGATCGCGGCCACCGTCAGGTAATGCGCGAGGCCGATGAGCATCAGTCGCTCCCGGCGCCGAGCGGCACCTTGACGACCTCGACGGTCTCGGCGCGCCTGCGGGCGAGCTGCGCCGAAATCGACTGCCGCCTGACGTCGGCGCGATGACGCAAGGTCAAGACGATTGCTCCGACCATCGCCACGAGCAAAATCAATCCCGCCACCTGAAACGCAAACAAGTAACGCGTATAGAGAATGTCGCCGAGCGCCCTGGTATTGGTCAGCGGAACACCACCAGTCGCGGCCAGCACGGGAGCCTGGCTCGGTACGGACGGGCTGGCCGACCAGCCGCCAATGACGAGGATGAGCTCGGCCAGCAGGATAAGGCCGACCAATGTGCCGACCGGCAGATACTGCACGAAGCCGCTGCGCAGCTGCAGAAAGTCGATGTCCAGCATCATCACGACGAACAGAAACAGGACCGCCACCGCCCCGACATAAACGATGACCAGGATCATCGCCAGGAACTCCGCGCCGATCAGTACGAACAGGCCGGCGGCATTGAAGAAGGCGAGGATCAGAAAGAGCACGGAGTGCACCGGGTTGCGCGCCGAAACGACCAGCACCCCGGAGGCGACGGCTAGCGCGGCAAAGATATAGAAGAGAATCGCCTGGACGATCATTGCGCGATGCCCGCACCGCTTCGCCCGGCCAAGCCCCACCTCACCCCGACCCTTTCCGCCCCCGAGGGCGGAGAGGGACATATAGGTCGCCTCTCATAACGCCCTCTCCGCCATGGGGGGAGAGGGAAGGGACCCATCGCGTGAGCGATGGGGAGGGTGAGGTGGGGGAACCCGATGAACAAAGACCCATCTCATCGATAGGGCGCGTCGAGGGCCAGGTTCTTGGCGATCTCCGCCTCCCACCGGTCGCCGTTGGCCAGAAGCTTGTCCTTGTCGTAGAGGAGTTCTTCGTGCGTCTCGGTTGCGAACTCGAAATTCGGCCCCTCGACGATCGCATCGACCGGACAGGCCTCCTGGCAATAGCCGCAATAGATGCACTTGGTCATATCAATGTCGTATCGCGTTGTGCGGCGGCTGCCGTCCTCGCGCGGCTCGGCCTCGATCGTGATCGCCAGCGCCGGGCAGATCGCCTCGCACAGCTTGCAGGCAATGCAGCGCTCCTCGCCGTTGGGGTACCGGCGCAACACGTGCTCGCCGCGAAAGCGCGGGCTCAGCGGGCCCTTCTCGTAGGGGTAATTTACCGTGACCGTCCGCTTGAACATGTAGCGCAAGGTCAGCCCCATCCCCGACAGCAGCTCGGCCAGCAGCAGGCTGCGGGCGCCGCGTTCCAGTAGTCCCATTCCTCGATCCTTCAGCGCTGCGGCAGCCATCCCGCCGCGGTCAGTACCCCGGCCGTCAGCACCAGCCAAAACAGCGAAAACGGCAGAAACACCTTCCAGCCGAGCCGCATCAGCTGGTCATAGCGGAACCGCGGGAAGGTCGCACGCACCCAGAGAAAACAGAACAGCACAAAGGCGATCTTGAGCACGAACCAGATCGGCCCCGGGACCCAGGTGAAAGGCGCAACCCCGAACGGCGCGAGCCAGCCGCCGAGAAACAGTAGGCTCGTCATCGCGCTCATCAGTATCATATTGCCGTATTCGCCGAGATAGAACAGCGCGAACGTCATCGACGAATATTCGACGAAATAGCCGGCAACGATCTCGGTTTCGCCTTCCGGCAGGTCGAACGGCGCGCGTCCAGTCTCGGCCAAAGCGGAAATGAAGAAAATCACGAACATCGGCAGGAGCGGGATTGCGAACCAGATATGGCGCTGCGCCTCGACGATCTCGGTCAAGTTGAGCGACCCCGCGCACAGCAGCACGGTGACGAGGACAAAGCCGATCGCGACCTCGTAGGAGACCATCTGCGCCGCCGAGCGCAGCGCCCCGAGAAAGGCGTAACGGGAATTCGACGCCCAGCCGGCCAGGATGATCCCGTAGACGCCGAGCGAGCTGATCGCAAAAAGGTAGAGAACCCCGACATTGATGTTGGCGATCACGACCCCGGGATCGAACGGGATGACCGCCCAGGCAACGAGCGCCAGCGTGAAGGTGATCAGCGGCGCGACGACGAACACCACCCGGTTCGCGCCGCTCGGGACGATGGTCTCCTTGACGAGCAGCTTGAGGCCGTCGGCGAACGGCTGCAGCAGTCCGAACGGGCCGACGACATTCGGCCCCTTGCGGAGCTGCGAGAAGGCGAGGACCTTGCGCTCGGCATAGGTGAGCATGGCGATCGCCAGCAACAGCGGCACCACGACGATGACGACTTCGACGGCGGTGATGACGGTGGGCCAGGCATAGCCGGTCCAGAAATTAGCCATGAGTGCCGGTCCGCGGCGGGGCTTGGTGCCGCCCGTCGACAAAAAGCTCGCTGCACACGCGCCATGGTATTGCTGGCGCGGCTGATCGGATCGGTTTGGTAAAAATCCGCGATCGGATATGCGAAGGGATCGGCGGAGACCGGCCCGGCCTCCCCGAAAGGCCCCCATGAATCCCGCGTCACCACATCCGGTTCAGCCAATACCGGATGCTTCTCCCACATATGGCGGCGCAGATCGCGCAGCGCGTCGAACGGCAGTGGTCGGCCGATCGCGCCGGACACGGCGCGCAGGATCTTCCAGTCCTCGCGCGCCTCTCCGGGCGGAAACACTGCGCGCCGCGCCAGCTGCACGCGGCCCTCGGTGTTGACGTAGGTGCCGTCCTTTTCGGTGTAGGCGGCGCCTGGCAGGATGACGTCGGCTCGAGCGGCGCCACGGTCGCCGTGATGGCCTTGGTAAATAACAAAGGCTGATCCGAGATCGCTCGTATCGATCTCGTCAGCACCGAGAAGGTAGAGAATTTCGATGTCGCCGGATTTGCATCCCGCGATGATGCCGCTGACATCGCGGCCTCCCGCGCCCGGCACAAAGCCGAGATCGAGGCCGCCGACCCGCGCTGCGGCGCGGTGAAGAACATTGAACCCGTTCCAATCGTCCCGAACCAGCCCGCCGCTCTCAGCAATTTGTCTAGCCGCGCCCAGAACGCGGGAGCCGTCGGAGCGCGTTAGCGCGCCCTGTCCGACCACGATCATTGGGTTCTTGGCATTGCGCAGGACCGCGGCCCAGGGGTGGTCGCCCGCAGCCAATGCGTTCAGCACGGTGCCGCCTGCGCCCAGCATCTCGACCGGAAATGTCAGGTCGAGGGCGGGGCCGATCGCCGCGACCCGGAAACCCCCGCGAAGATAACGCTTGCGCAGCCGCGCATTGACCAAGGGCGCTTCCCATCGCGGGTTGGTGCCGATCAGCAGACAGGCGTCCGCAGTTTCGATCCCTGCAATTGTCGCGTTGAACAAATACCCGGCGCGGCACCGCCCATCGAGCCTGGCGCCGTCCTGGCGGCAATCGAGGCTCGTCGCGCCGAGCCCTCTGAATAACTCCTTCAGCGCGAACATCGCCTCGGCCTCGCATAAATCGCCGACGATCGCGGCGACACGCTCGCCCGGAACCTTCTTCAGGCGTTCAGCGACGAGCTCGATGGCCTCGCGCCACTCCACCTCGCGTTTGCGCTCGCGGCCGAAATAGGGCCGGTCGAGACGGCGGCGGACGAGACCGTCAATCGCGTACCGGGTCTTGTCCGAGATCCATTCCTCGTTGACCGCCTCGTGGACACGCGGCAGCACACGCAAGACTTGCGGCCCGCGCGAATCGACCCTGATGTTGCTGCCGACCGCATCCAAGACATCGATCGATTCGGTTTTGACCAGCTCCCAAGGGCGCGCGACAAACGCATAAGGCTTCGAGGTCAGCGCGCCGACGGGGCACAGATCGATGATATTGGCCGACAATTCGGAATCGAGCGCGCGCTCGATATAGGTCGTGATTTCCATGTCCTCGCCGCGCCCGGTGGCACCAAGCTCCTGAACGCCGGCAATTTCGGTCAGAAAGCGAATGCAGCGCGTGCAGTGAATGCACCGGTTCATGTCGGTTTCGACCAGCGGGCCGAAATCCTTGTCCGGGACGGCGCGCTTGTTCTCCTCGTACCGGCCGCGGTCGAAACCATAGGCCATCGCCTGGTCCTGCAGATCGCATTCGCCGCCCTGATCGCAGATCGGGCAATCGAGCGGGTGATTGATCAGCAGGAATTCCATCACCCCTTTTTGCGCCTTGATCGCCTTTGGCGATTTGGTTAGCACCACCATCCCGTCAGCCGCCGGCATCGCGCAAGAAGCTATCGGTTTTGGCGATTTCTCCACCTCGACGAGACACATCCGGCAATTTCCGGCAATCGCCAGCCGCTCGTGATAGCAGAAATGCGCAACCTCGATCCCGGCATGCTCACAGGCCTGCAAGATCGTGGTGCCAGCCGGCACCTCGACCTCGGCCCCATCGATCGTCAGCTTCGGCATCTCAGGCAGCCCGTCTTTCGCCCGCGGCCGCTGTGCGGTACTCGGCGATGCGCCGCTCCATCTCCGGGCGGAAGTGGCGGATCAGCCCTTGCACCGGCCACATGGCGCCGTCGGCCAGCGCGCAGATCGTATGACCTTCGATCTCGTGCGAGACGTCGAGCAGCATGTCGATCTCCGCCACTGAGGCATTGCCC
Organism: uncultured Alphaproteobacteria bacterium; assembly: GCA_963787425.1. Lineage (GTDB taxonomy): Bacteria > Pseudomonadota > Alphaproteobacteria > ATCC43930 > CGMCC-115725 > AP-15. The sequence goes on along the minus strand of CAWBCV010000007.1, from coordinate 230,749 downwards.
TCGACCATGCGCTCCATGACGCGCCACACCCAGCCGGCGCCCTCGCGGCACGGGGTGCACTGGCCGCAGCTCTCGTGCTTGTAGAATTTCGACAGTCTCGCAATCGCCTTTACGATATCCGTAGACTTGTCCATGACAATGACGGCCGCAGTGCCGAGCGCACTCTTGACGGCAACCAGGCTGTCGAAATCCATCAGCACCGTCTCGCAGATCGATTTCGGTATGACCGGCACCGACGAACCGCCGGGAATGACGCCGAGCAGATTGTCCCAGCCGCCACGCACTCCGCCGCCGTGCCGGTCGATCAGCTCGCGCAATGGCATGCTCATCGCCTCTTCGACATTGCACGGCGTATTCACGTGGCCGGAAAGGCAATAGATCTTGGTGCCCGAGTTGCGCGGCCGTCCGATTCCGGCAAACCAAGCAGCGCCGCGCCGTAAGATCGCCGGTACGACCGCGATGGTCTCGACATTGTTGACCGTGGTCGGGCACCCGTAAAGACCGACCTGCGCCGGGAATGGCGGTTTCAGGCGGGGCTGGCCTTTGCGGCCCTCGAGGCTCTCGAGGAGCCCGGTCTCCTCTCCGCAAATATACGCGCCCGCGCCGCGATGCAGATAGAGCTCGAAATCCCAGCCGGAGCCGCAGGCGTCCTCGCCGATCAATCCGGCGTCGTAGGCCTCGTCGATGGCGGCTTGCAGCCTCTTTGCCTCGTTATAAAACTCGCCGCGGATGTAGATATAGCAAGTGTGGACACCCATGCCGACCGAGGCGAGCAGGCAGCCTTCGATCAGCTTATGCGGGTCGTTGCGGATGATGTCCCGGTCCTTGCACGTGCCCGGCTCGCTCTCGTCGGCATTGACGCAAAGATAAGTCGGACGGTCGCTCTGCTTTGGCATGAACGACCATTTGAGGCCAGTCGGGAAACCGGCGCCGCCGCGCCCGCGCAATCCGGAATCCTTGACTTGCTCGACAATCCAATCGCGCCCTTTGAGGATCAGCTCCTTGGAGCCGTCCCAATCGCCGCGCTGCTGGGCGCCCGCGAGCCGCCAATCATCGCGGCCGTAGAGGTTGGTGAATATCCGATCCTTGTCGGCAAGCATTACTTCCTCTATTCCTGACTGCCGACAGACCCCGCGCCGGGCTCGACAAGGGTGGTGCGACCACTGACCGGCTCGGAACCCTGCCGACCGATTACTGAACCTGGCAGAGGCGCCTTGCCATTGCGCAACGCGTCGAGCAGCGCCTCGGTCGCGGGAGCGTCCAGATCCTCGTAGAAATCGTCGTTCACCTGCAGGATCGGCGCGTTGACGCAAGCGCCGAGACACTCGACCTCGACCAGAGTGAAGAGCCCGTCCGCGGTGGTACCGCCGACGCCGATGCCGAGTTTGCGCTCGCAAGCCTCGACGACCGCGTCGGAGCCGCGCAGCCAGCATGGCGTCGTCGTGCAAGCCTGCAGCAGGTAGCGCCCGACCGGCCGCAGGTTGAACATCGTATAGAAGGTCGCAACCTCGTAGACGCGGATTGGTGCCATTTCGAGGAGCGCGGCGACATGATCCATTGCCGCCCGAGGCAGCCATCCGCCTTGCTGTTCCTGAGCGATGTACAGCAACGGCAACACGGCGCTCGCCTGACGGCCCGGCGGGTACTTGGCGATGTGGGCCTTGGCCTGCTCGAGATTTTCCGGCTTGAATTCAAAGCTCTGGGGCTGCTCGGCCAACGGGCCATTTGGCGGTAGTCCTTCGACCGGCGTGCTCATCGGTCGATCTCGCCGAATACGATGTCCATCGAGCCGATGACCGCCACGACGTCAGCGAGCATATGGCCCCGGCACATGAAGTCGGTCGCCTGCAGAAAAGCAAAGCCAGGCGATCTGATCTTGCAGCGATAGGGCCGGTTGGTGCCGTCCGCAACCAGGTACACCCCGAACTCGCCCTTCGGCGCTTCGACCGCCGTGTAGGTCTCGCCGTGCGGCACGTGGTAGCCCTCGGTATAGAGCTTGAAGTGATGGATCAGGCTTCCATTGAATGCTTCATCTCGGCCCGCGGCGGCGGCGCCACCTTGCGGTCATTGACCTTGACAGGCCCCGCCGGCATCTGCGCTAGCGCCTGCCTGATGATGCGCACCGATTGGCGCATCTCCTCGATGCGCACGAGGTAACGATCGTAGGAATTGCCGTTGCGCCCGATCGGGACGTCGAACTCCATCTTGTCATAGGCGTCGTAGGGCTGCGCGCGGCGCAGATCCCAGGCCACCCCTGAGCCGCGCAGCATCGGTCCGGAAAACCCCCAATCCGCGGCTTGTTCGGCGGTCACCACACCGATGTCGACGGTGCGCTCCTTGAAGATGCGGTTCTCGGTCAGCAGGCGTTCGATATCATCTATCGTCTGCGGGAAGGTGTCGCAAAATGCCAGGATGTCCTCGGCGAGCCCCGCCGGCATGTCGAGGTGCACGCCGCCGGGGCGGAAGTAATTGGCGTGCAAGCGGGCACCCGAGACGCGCTCGTAAAACTCCATCAGCCGCTCGCGCTCTTCGAAGCCCCACAGAAACGGGGTGATCGCGCCGACATCGAGCCCGAACGCGCAGACACACAGCAAATGGTTCAAGATCCGGGTAATCTCGGCGAACAGCACGCGGATGTATTGCGCCCGCGGCGGTGGGGTGATGCCCATCAGTTTTTCGACGGCAAGCGCGAAAGCGTGCTCCTGGCACATCGGTGACACGTAGTCGAGCCGATCAAAATACGGGATCGCCTGCAGGTAAGTCTTGTATTCGATCAGCTTTTCTGTGCCGCGGTGCAACAGGCCGATATGGGGGTCGACGCGCTCGATGACCTCGCCATCCATCTCGAGGATGAGGCGCATGACGCCATGCGCCGCCGGATGCTGCGGCCCGAAATTCATCATGTAGTTTTTGATACGGGGCGGACCTTCGAGTTCGCTCGCCTCCGGTGGCCGCGGCCCGCTCATCTCTCGTCTTCCTTTGGGGTCTCGCCGCCCGTTGGGGTGGCCTTTTCGTCACCCGGGAGAATCTTGTCCATGCCCTCCCATGGCGACAGAAAGTCGAAGCTGCGGAATTCCTGCTGCAACCGGACCGGATCGTAGACGACCGCCTTCTGATCCTCGTCGTAGCGTAGCTCGACATACCCGGTCAGCGGAAAATCCTTGCGCAACGGGTGACCCTCAAAGCCGTAATCGGTCAAGATGCGGCGCAAATCGGGGTTGTCGGCGAAATAGATGCCGAACAAATCCCACGCCTCGCGCTCCCACCAGCCGGCGCTGCTGAACAGCCCGACTGCCGACGGCACCGGCTGCTCTTCGTCGGTGTCGACCTTGATGCGGATGCGTTGGTTGAACCGCATGCTGAGGAGGTTGTAGACCACCTCGAAGCGCTGCGGCCGGTCAGGAAAATCGGCGCCGCAGACGTCGCACAGCACAGTGAAGGCGCAATTCGCGTCGTCGCGGAGAAATTTCAGGACGCGCGGCAATGCCTCCCGCTTCACCCGGCAGCACAGCTCGCCGCCCTGGATCTCGGCGGAGATCACCGCATCGGACAACGCTGCCGAGACGTGCTCGGACAAAGCCTCGAGTTTTGACTGCATGGCGGATCAGCGGGCGAAGTTACGGGTACGCTTGATCTTTTTTTGCAGCAGCAGGACGCCGTAGAGCAATGCTTCGGCGGTCGGCGGACAGCCTGGAACGTAAACGTCCACCGGCACTATGCGATCGCAGCCGCGTACCACCGAGTAGGAATAGTGATAATAGCCGCCACCGTTGGCGCACGAGCCCATCGAGATGACCCAGCGCGGCTCGGCCATTTGGTCGTAAACCTTGCGCAGTGCCGGCGCCATCTTGTTGCACAGCGTACCGGCCACGATCATGACATCCGATTGGCGAGGGCTCGCACGGAAGACGACGCCGAACCGGTCGAGGTCATACCGGCTCGCCCCGGTATGCATCATCTCGACCGCGCAACACGCCAGACCAAAGGTCATCGGCCACAGCGACCCAGTGCGCGCCCAGTTCACCAGGTTGTCTAGGGTCGCGACTACGAAGCCCTGGTCCTGCACTTCCTCGGTCGCAGCCTTGAGGAGCACATTCTGCTCAGTGCCGGGAGGGAGCGGGCAAGCAGGTGTCTCGATCACTCCCATTCCAACGCCCCCTTTTGCCATTCGTAGATAAAGCCGATGGTCAGCACCCCAAGGAATATGATCATCGACCAAAAGCCGAACATCCCGATATCGCCGAGCGCGACCGCCCACGGAAACAGGAAGGCCACTTCAAGATCGAAAATGATGAACAGGATCGCCACCAAATAATAGCGGACATCGAACCGCACCCGGGCATCGCCGAACGGGTCGAACCCGCATTCATAAGGCGACAACTTTTCCGTGTTGGGCCGCTGGCGCGCAACAATGAAAGAGGCAGCGACCATCGCGATCGATATCGCGCCGGCAATGGCCAGAAACACGAGGATCGGGAGGTACTCGCGCAGTAACGTTTCCATAGGAGCTCTTGCCGACGTGCTGCACTCGGGCCGCAGAATGCCACTGTTCCGGCCCACTCGTCACAGACACATATATAATGCGGATTGCCGGAATACGACACCGCCGGCCCCCATCTGCTGCGGCGCAGCAGAATTTCGCGTCTACAATCGATGGCGGGAGCGACGGGGCTCGAACCCGCGACCTCCGGCGTGACAGGCCGGCGCTCTAACCAACTGAGCTACGCCCCCGCGGCCTCGACCCAGGTCGGCACTCCTACCCCTCCGGTTGGAGGGTGTCAAGCAAGCCCGGTCGAATTCCAGCGGAGGTCGGCGTTCGACCGCGCCAGACGCGTAATCACTTCGTCGAGCTTCGCTCCATGCGGTCGAAGCGCTCGTCCTGTCACGCCATCGTGCATGCCGAGCCGTGGTGGGCGATGACGGACTCGAACCGCCGACCCTCTCGGTGTAAACGAGATGCTCTACCAACTGAGCTAATCGCCCCGCGCGACGCGGGTCAATTCAGTGAGTTGCGCAATCCTTTGCCGGGTTTGAATTTGGCCTGCTTCGACGCGGCAATCTGGATCTTCTCGCCGGTCCGCGGGTTGCGTCCTTCCGATGCTGCCCGCGACGCGACCGAAAACGTCCCAAAGCCGACCAGACGAACCTCGTCGCCGCCTTTCAACGCGTCGGCAATGGAATCGAATACCGCGTCAACGGCCTTGCTCGCCTCCGACTTCTTCATATCAGTCTTGCCGCTGACGGCGTCGACGAGTTCGTTTCTATTCACGATACCCCCCTGGGCGAGTGTACGGGACCAAAGTTGCTCTGTTCGCCGCAGAGTTTAGAGCGCTGCCGCCCAAGGGTCAACTGCGCCGCACCCCGGAATCGAAGCAATCTTGCGGCTAATCGGACCTGCCTAGAGTTCTCCTCTCGCAGTCTGTCGCACCGATATTCGGCAGACTGGTTAATGCCTCACCACTCCCGAGCGCTCCTCGCGGGGCGGAATTACCGGTTCGCCTGGACCCTCTTCCGGCCAATCGACCGGGGTAAGCGGTGCGGCCAGCGCCGCCAGGAGGAGCTCGTCGACTGTCTTGACCGGAACAATTTTCAACCCACGCTTTACATTGTCGGGGATCTCGGCGAGATCTTTCTCGTTTTCCTTCGGAATCAGCACCGTCTTCAAGCCGCCGCGCAGAGCAGCGAGAAGCTTCTCCTTGAGGCCGCCGATCGGCAGCACCCGACCGCGCAACGTGATCTCGCCGGTCATCGCGATGTCTCGCTTGACCGGAACGCCGCTCAACACCGAAACAATCGAGGTCACCATCGCGACGCCGGCGGACGGGCCGTCTTTGGGCGTCGCACCCTCCGGCACATGCACGTGGATGTCCTTCTTTTCGAATACCGCCGGCAGGATGCCAAAGACATTGCTGCGCGACTTGACGTAGCTCTCGGCGGCCTGCACCGATTCCTTCATTACGTCGCCGAGCTTGCCGGTGGCCGTGACCCGCCCCTTTCCCGGAACCGTCACCGCCTCGATCGTCAGTAATTCTCCGCCGACCTCGGTCCAGGCGAGCCCGGTCGTGCACCCGACCAGATCCTCGCTCTCCGCTTCGCCAAACCGGAACTTACGCACCCCGGCATATTTTTCCAGGTTGCGGCGCGTCACTGCGACGCGCTCCGTCTTCTTCATCAGAATGTCTTTGATCGCCTTGCGGGTCAGGTTGGCGATCTCGCGCTCGAGATTCCGAACACCGGCCTCGCGCGAGTAATAGCGGATCAGATCGCGAATCGCGTCGTCGCTGATGCTCCACTCGTTCTTCCGGACGCCGTGCGCTGACATCTGCTTCGGGATCAGATGACGCTTTGCGATCTGGACCTTCTCGTCCTCGGTGTAACCCGGGATGCGGATGATCTCCATGCGGTCGAGCAAGGGCTGCGGAATGCGCAGCGTGTTCGCGGTCGTCACGAACATCACGTCGGACAGGTCGTAGTCGACCTCGAGGTAATGGTCGTTGAACGTGGAGTTCTGCTCCGGGTCGAGCACTTCCAGCAGCGCGGAAGACGGATCGCCGCGCCAATCGGCGCCAAGCTTGTCGACCTCGTCGAGCAGGAACAGCGGGTTTGAGGATTTTGCCTTCTTCATCCCCTGGATGACCTTGCCCGGCATCGAGCCGATATAGGTCCGCCGATGACCGCGGATCTCAGCCTCGTCGCGCACGCCGCCCAACGACATCCGTACGAAGTTGCGGCCGGTCGCGCGCGCGACCGACTTGCCGAGGGACGTCTTGCCGACACCCGGGGCGCCGACCAGACACAGGATCGGACCCTTCATCTTTTTCATGCGCTGCTGAACGGCGAGGTATTCGAGGATGCGTTCCTTGACCTTTTCGAGCCCGAAATGGTCGGCGTCGAGCACCTTCTCCGCGCCTTTGATGTCGCGTTTGATCTTGGTCCGGTTCAGCCAGGGCACCGACAACAGCCAGTCGAGATAGTTGCGCACGACCGTCGCCTCGGCCGACATAGGGCTCATACTGCGCAGCTTCTTCAACTCGGCGAGCGCCTTATCGCGCGCCTCCTTGGAGAACTTGGTCTTGTTGATACGGTCCTCGAGCTCCGCCATCTCGTCCCGGCCGTCCTCGCCCTCGCCCAGCTCCTTCTGGATCGCCTTCAGCTGTTCGTTCAGGTAGTACTCGCGCTGCGTCTTCTCCATTTGGCGCTTGACGCGGTTGCGGATCCGCTTCTCGACCTGGAGAACCCCGATCTCGCCCTCCATGTAACCGAACACCTTCTCGAGACGCTCGGCCACCGTCCCCGTTTCGAGTAACTCCTGCTTCTCGGGGATTTTCAAGGTCAGATGCGCCGCGACCGTATCGGCGAGCTTGCCAGGCTCTTCGATCTGGTTGATCGAGACCAAGACCTCCGGCGGGATCTTCTTGTTCAGCTTGATGTACTGCTCGAATTGCGTCACCACAGTGCGCGCCAGAGCCTCGGTTTCCTGCTGCTCGCCGGCATTCTCCGGGATCGTCTCAGCGATCGCCTGGAAGAACTGGAGGTTATCGGCAAACTTGACGATGCGGGCACGCTGGCCACCCTCGACGAGGACCTTGACCGTGCCGTCGGGCAGCTTAAGCAGCTGCAGCACCGTGCCGACCGTGCCGACCGTATAGATGTCCGAAGTCGCAGGGTCGTCCTGGGCGGCATTCTTTTGTGTAACGAGCAGGATCTGCTTGTCGTCCTTCATCACGTCCTCGAGCGCCCGGACCGACTTCTCGCGGCCGACGAACAACGGCACGATCATGTGCGGGAACACGACGATGTCGCGTAAGGGCAGGACGGGATAAAGCGCACCGCGCGCGGCTTCTAACATAGGCCCTCACCTACAAACGCCCCTCCCGAAAATCGGGTAGGAGGGGACAGGGATACCGGTCTAAGGTTGGCCTCATGCCGCCGGGCGTCAAGTCGGTCCGCGGCTTGGGCAATGGGCTGTGGCGCCGCAGGCTCAGTCACCTGTGCCGACGCCGCCACGGTCGGAATAGATATGGAGCGGCCTGGCCCGCCCCTCGACGACTTCGCGGTTGATCACGATCTCACTGACGCCGACGAGGCTGGGCAGCTCGAACATCGAGTTCGAGCAGGATGGCCTCCATGATCGAACGCAGCCCGCGGGCCCCGGTCTTACGCAGGATCGCCTTGTGGGCGATCGCCTTGAGCGCCTCCTCGTTCAATTCCAGTCGCACGTCTTCCATCTCGAACAGCCGCTGGTACTGCTTGACGAGGGCGTTCTTGGGCTTGGTCAAAATGTCGACCAATACCGCCTCGTCGAGATCGTCGAGGGTCGCCACCACCGGCAGCCGGCCGACGAATTCGGGGATCAGCCCGAATTTCAAAAGGTCCTCGGGTTCGAGGTCCTTCAGGATTTCCCCTGTTTTGCGCTCCTCGGGACCCCTCACCTCGGCGCCGAAGCCGATCGAGGTCCCCTGGCGGCGCTGGGCGATGATTTTTTCGAGCCCGGCAAACGCCCCGCCGCACACAAAAAGAATGTTGGTCGTGTCGACTTGAAGGAATTCCTGCTGGGGGTGCTTGCGGCCGCCCTGCGGCGGGACCGAGGCGATCGTGCCTTCCATAATCTTGAGGAGGGCCTGTTGGACGCCTTCGCCCGACACGTCGCGCGTGATCGACGGGTTGTCGGATTTGCGGGAAATCTTGTCGACTTCGTCGATATAGACGATCCCGCGTTGCGCCCGCTCGACGTTGTAGTCGGCGGCCTGCAGCAGCTTCAGGATGATATTCTCTACGTCCTCACCGACATAGCCTGCTTCGGTCAGCGTCGTCGCGTCCGCCATCGTAAACGGCACGTCGATGATCCGCGCCAAGGTCTGCGCAAGCAGCGTCTTGCCCGAGCCGGTCGGCCCAACCAGTAGGATGTTCGACTTGGCAAGCTCGACGTCGTTGTTCTTCGCGCCGTGCGCAAGTCGCTTGTAGTGGTTGTGGACGGCGACCGACAGCACGCGCTTGGCATGATCCTGGCCGATCACGTAGTCGTCGAGCACCTTGCAGATGTCGCGCGGACCGGGAACCCCGTCGCGTGACTTCACCAACGTGGTCTTGTGCTCCTCACGAATGATATCCATGCAGAGCTCGACGCATTCATCGCAGATGAACACGGTCGGGCCGGCGATCAGCTTTCTGACCTCATGCTGGCTTTTGCCGCAGAATGAGCAGTAGAGGGTGTTTTTCGAGTCGCCGCCGCTGGATTTGGTCATCGCCACTCCGTCACCGGCTGGAGCAATGCCCCACTGGAACAACGCCCACGGCCGTTCGGCCTTAACCGGAAGCCGGAGGGCCTTGCGACCCCCAACTTCCTGTGCTGAAGTATATGTGCTCTCGACGGATCAACAACCACTTAATCGCCTTCGGCTTGTAGCGTCGGAACCGTCAAGAGCGCGCCCTTCGCTATTTGAACCCTTTATCAGGTTCGTCGCGGCCCGGGCGGTTTTCAACCACTTCGTCAATTAGCCCAAATTCCTTCGCTTCGAGTGGGGAGAGAAATTTGTCGCGCTCGACTGCGGTGGCGATGGTTTCCAGCGACTGGCCGGTGTGCCGGACATAGATCTCGTTGAGCCGGGCCCGCAAAGCGAGGATCTCGCGCGCCTGGATCTCGATATCGGTCGCCTGCCCCTGTGCGCCGCCGGAGGGCTGGTGGATCATTATACGCGAATTCGGCAGCGAAAACCGCTTGCCTTTGGCTCCGGCGCACATCAGCAGCGAGCCCATCGAGGCGGCCTGGCCGATGCACACAGTCGAGACCGGCGAGCGGATGTACTGCATCGTGTCGTAAATCGCCAGCCCGGAGGTGACGACCCCACCCGGGGAGTTTATGTAAAAAGCAATGTCCTTCGACGGATTTTCCGATTCGAGGAACAACAGCTGAGCGCAGATCAGGCTGGCGACAGCGTCGTGGACGGGACCAACCAGAAAAATGATCCGCTCCTTGAGCAGTCGGGAGTAAATGTCGTAGGCGCGTTCGCCGCGGTTGGTCTGCTCGACAACCATCGGCACCAGATTGTTCATGTACTGTTCGAAGTAATCGGACATTTCTCGCCTCCTCGGCACTCCAGCGCCGCCAATACGGCGCCGGTTCACAGGTCAATCCGCCGCAGCCCCACTTGCGTCCGGTGCACTTCCGTCCGGCTCGCTTGCCTGCGGGCCACTCGTATCGTCAGGATCGGGCAGGGTCAGCAGCTCTTGCGGGTTGATCTTACGCTCTTGAACTTTGGCCAGTTCGACAATGAAGTCGACGACCTTGTCCTCGAAAATCGGGGCCCGGAGATTGGCGACAGCGTCCGAGTTTTGCCGGTAAAAATCAAGGACCTGGCGCTCGTAGCCCGGGTGCCGCCGCGCTTCGCGGGTGATCGCCTGGTTCAGTTCATCCTGGGTCACCGTGATATTGTTGCTGCGCCCGACTTCGGCAAGAAGCAACCCCAGCCGGACCCTGCGTTCGGCAATCCTGCGATACTCGGCCTTTAAGGCTTCGTCGTCCTCCTTGGTGTCGACTTCCTCCTTCTTGTGGGCTTCCTGGTCGGCGCCTTGCGCGGCATCTGGGCCGATCTCGCCCTCGGCTTTCGCCGGCTCCGGAGAGGCCGCATCGGCGACCTGCTCTCCGCTCGCGGTGTCCGGGGCTTCAAGCGGGACGGCCTCCTGGCCGGGCCCTCCGCCGGCGGCCGATACCGGCTCCGCGGTAGTGCCTTCCTGTTGAGCCGCCCTTTCTTTTTCGGCCTCGTGTTGACGCCAGATGTTTTCGAATTCGAGCTCAACCATGCCGGGCGGGACCGCGAAATCGTAATTCTGCGCGAGCTTGTCGAGCAGAGAACGCTTCAGGCGCAGGCGCGATGCCGCCTGATAGTCCCGCTGCATCTGCTGCCGCACCTCATCGCGCAACTCGGCCAGGTTTTCGAGCCCGACCGCCTTACCGAGCTCGTCGTCGATGACCACCGGCAGGCGTTCGCGCACCTCTTTCACATCGACCTCGAACACCGCTTCCTTGCCTGCGAAATCCGGCACTCCATAGTCTTCGGGGAAGGTCACGCGGACGGTACGATGCTCGCCGACCGCGGCGCCGATCAGCTGCTCTTCGAAGCCGGGTATGAAGCCGGCGGAGCCCAGCAGGATCTGGCGGTCTTTCCCGGCGGCGCCCGGGATCTCCTGCTCGCCGCTGCGCCCTTCTATATCGACTACGATAATGTCGCCGCTCTCGGCTGGACGCTCGGCGATCTCGGTCTTGCGCTGCTGCTCGGCCATACGCTCGATTGCGCGGTCGACATCCTCGTCGGGCACCTCGACGACGAGCCTCTCGATGTCCAGTTCGGCAAAGCTCGGTTCCGGAATTTCCGGCAACACCTCCAACGACATGTTGTATTCGAGATCGGTCCCCACGCTGAAAGAGACGATGTCGACCTTTGGCGGCAATGCCGGGCGAAGATTGTGCTCGCGGATCGCGTCGGCGGAAGTGCCTTGCAGTGTGCTCTCCAGCACCTCTCCGAGCACCGAAGTTCCGAAGCGCTGGCGCAGGATCTGCATCGGGACCTTGCCCGGACGAAAGCCACGCAGTTGGATCGTCCGGCCGATTTCGCCGAGCCGGCTGGTGACCTTTTCCTCGAGCTCGCCGGCCGGGACGACGACGCGGAATTCGCGCTTGAGGCCTTCGGCGCTGGTTTCTGTCACTTGCATGAAGGAGGGCCTGTGCTTGCCAAACAACTCAAGAGATTGTGGTGCGGGCGGGGGGATTTGAACCCCCACGATTTCCATCGCTGGAACCTAAATCCAGTGCGTCTGCCAATTCCGCCACGCCCGCCGCCGCAGCGGCTTTCCGACCCGTCCGCCACAAGCTCTTAGCACAAACGCTGCAGCCGATATAGCGGCGCAGGCAGATCAGCCGATGCGTGCGAGATTGCGCAGCGCAGAGGAGGCAGCGATCCGTCCTTCGCCGTGGTAGGCCTCGTGGTTGGCCTCGATTTCGCCGAGACGGTACAGATAATTGACCATGATACCGGCGGATTGCTGAAGGCCCTTGGCGGAGACATCGCCAAGCCAGTTGAGCCGCTCGACGCGCGCTCCGTTACTAAGGTGAAAATGAGCCACGGGGTCGAGCGCCCTCCCGGAGGGAGCCCGTTCCCTGACGAGATAGCGCGCGCACAGCCGCAGCAGCGGTTCGCGCAAGGCCCCGGCGATCCGCTGGTCGTGATGCCAGCCCTCCAGATCGAGCAACGACAGGAGGTCGCTCTGCGGTACCTCCTCGCCGAGCGCTTCGATCGCTGTCCGCTCGGCCGGCACCAACATCTCGCCGGGGGCCGATCGGTCCTGGCGCTCGAGCCAGGCACGAAATCCCGGGACCGGCGACAAGGTGGCGAAGATCTTGAGGCGCGGCAGCTCGATCGCCAGGGCATCGGCGACCCGCTTGATCAGAAAGTCCCCAAAACTGATGCCCGCCAGCCCGCGCTGGCAGTTCGAGATCGAATAGAAGATCGCTGCATCGGCGGCCTGCGGATCACCGATCGGGGCCGACTCGTCGAGCAGCGCATGAACATTGCCCGCCATGCCCGAAACGAGCGCCACCTCGACAAAGATAAGCGGCTCGTCCGGCATGCGCGGATGAAAAAAGGCGAAGCAGCGGCGGTCGGCGTCGAGCCGGTTTTTCAGATCGGTCCAGCCGCGAAATCTCGTGCACCGCCTCATACACCATCAGCTTTTCGAGCAATGCCGCCGGCGATTCCCAGGTGATGCGCTTCAGCTCGAGAAAGCCGATGTCGAACCAATTGGCGAGCAGCCGTTTCAGATCCTCCTCGAGTCCGCTCAGCAGCGGATCGCGCCGTCCAAGGTCGATCAGCTCGGCGCGGCGATCGACGAGGAATTTGACCCCTTCGGGAAGCACGTTGAACTGTCGCAACAGGGTGATTCGCGGTGGCTCCAAGGCGTCGCGTAAGGCGCGCTCCTCGGCGGTGCGCTGAGCCGGGTCGGCGGCCTCGATCAGCGTCTGGCAACGACGCCTGACCTCGTTGTGATCGACATCGAATTCGCGCGCGAGAAGCTGCAGGAAACGCTCGCGACCGGCGGGGTCGAGCGACAGATAGGTGCGGCCCAGATCGGCGGCGCGAGCCCGTGCCGTGACGCCGCCGGGGCGCCCATCCAAGGAGCTCAACATCTGCTGGTGAAGCCGGCTCGCATCCTCGCCGGGGAGATCGGGGCGCGGCGTCCCGCTCAGAACCCCTCGCGCGGAGTTGGCGATGTCCCGCCACGCGCTGCGCAAATTCGTCAGCGTCCGGTCGAACACGCCCTCGAAAAAGCCGGCGGGAGCGGGATCGGTCATCGCAATTCTGGAGCAGTGGCGGGGCACCGAACGAGACGCGAAGGGCGGCCCCGCGTCAATCCAAAAAACGCCGGCTTAATTACGCGTTCCGTCGATCGTCGCGGTGGCGTGAGCATGCAAATCTTGGAGCACCGGTACAACCGCTTCGAGCAGGTCCTCGGCGACGAGGCCTGGGCCGAAGCGGCAGGCGGCAGCGCCGTGAACCCAGGCCGCTGCGGCGGCCGCTGCGAAGGGTTCCATGCCTTGGGCGAGCAGCCCGAGCACGATCCCGGCGAGCACATCGCCGCTGCCCGCCGTTGCCAGCTGCGGCGGCGCGTTTGCGTTGATCGCAACCCGTCCGTCGGGTGCGGCGATCACGGTATCGGCCCCCTTGAGCAGCACCACAGCGCCGCTCTGCCGCGCCGCGCGGCGCGCCCGCTCGGGTTTGTCGCCGGTGGTGTCGAACAGGCGGGAAAACTCGCCGGCATGGGGGGTCATCACGCATGGCGAGTGGATCGCCGAGAACAATGTTTTGGGATCTTCGGCAAACGAGGTCAGGGCATCGGCGTCGAGCACCGCGTGCTTGCCGGCGCCGAGAATCGCCAATGTCCTGTCGCGTGTCTCGTCGCCGACACCGGCACCCGGGCCGATCAGTGCGGCGTTGCGCCGCTTGTCCGAGAGAAACCCCTGGAACGCCTCGATATCCGTGACTGGATGGACGATGACGCCGGTCAAGGCCGCGGCATAGATCGGGAAAGCGGCTTCCGAAGCGGCGACGGTGACCAGCCCGGCGCCGAGCCGGGCGGCTGTGCGCGCCGCCAGCCGCGCCGCGCCCGTCATCACCGCGCCGCCGGCGACCAGCGCGTGTCCGCGGGCGTATTTGTGGGTTTCGAAGCCAGGCCGCGGAAAGGCGCCGAGCCACCAGTCTGGGGCATTCTCCACCGTATCCGGCGCGATCGGCGGGATTACGGAATTGGGGATACCGATCTGCCCGAGCACCGTCTCGCCGCAATAGCTGCGCCCCGGCAGCAGCAGATGTCCCGGCTTTTTGCGGAAGAAGGTGACCGTGACGGTCGCGCGCGGCGCGATCCCCCGCACCTCGCCACTCGCCCCATCGATGCCGCTCGGGACGTCGATCGCCACAACCGGCCGCTTTCCGATGGTCTCGATGACCGCGTGCGCCACGCCTTCGACGGATCGGGCGAGACCCGCACCAAAGATGCCGTCGACAAGGAGCGCCGAGCCGTCGAGCGCAGCCGGCGTCAACGCCTCGATAGCACCCGGCCAGCGCGCCGCAGCCTGCGCGGCGTCGCCGTGCAACGCCGTGACGGAACCGAGCAGCGAGAGGCGCACCGGCCAACCGCGCTCGGCAAGCACGCGAGCTGCGACAAAGCCGTCGCCGCCGTTGTTTCCTGGCCCGCAGAGCACCGCGACCGGCTGCGGCGGCCACCGTCGCGAAACCGCATCGGCGACTTTGCGGCCGGCAGTCTCCATCAGCTCGATGCCGGGCACGCCGCCCGCGATCGTCAGCCGATCCGCCTCACCCATCTGTGCCGGGGTCAGAAGCGCGTGCCGGCGCCAGCCCTCGGGGGAGATCGTCATCGGCAAAATGTGGGGAGCATGCCGCTTGCGCGTAAGCCCGGCTTGACGCACCGCCCACGAATGGTTACCTCCACCGCGGACGGCGGGTGTAGCTCAGTTGGTTAGAGCGCCAGATTGTGGATCTGGATGTCGTCGGTTCAAATCCGATCACTCGCCCCATAATTTCACGATTTAATGCCTCAATAACGGCCCCCCCAACGAACTGCTGATGCCCTCGGGTGCGAGTAAAAATGAGGAAGAGCGTCAAAGCGAGCACGACGATCCGGGCGAACAAGCGCAAGACCAAGCTGAAGGCGAAACACCGCCGACAACGGGCGCGGGCGACCGCCTGAGCGTTAGGTTACCTACGCCGAGCCGATACCCTTGCTTGCCACAGGAGGAGCGCCGGGTCACGCCGAGCTCCATTCCCAACGCGAAAAGGGATGAGGCGTCTGCAGCGCGGTTGAGCAGCATCCAGAACAAGCGGCCGAGCCCGCCGACGATGACGATGGTGGTGAGCAGGCGAAAGCGGGCGGTCGATCTCTCGATGCGCGGGACCGTGGTCAAAAACAAAATCCCGATGCCTAGCAGTAGGCCCGACAAATAGCGGTAGTGGCTGTCCAGCCCGTCGGGGACGGTTTTGATCCCGACCATCGCCGGCCCAAGGACGACACCCGCGCCGCCTGCGGTGATCGGGACCAAGCACGCCGCGGCTACGGCAATCCTCAGCAGTTGGGCTTCGTTCATGATGACATCCTCGACCCGCGCCCAGCCAGGACGCCATCACACGGCCCAGGCGTGAGATCCCTCTGCGTCCTCACAGGCGTTGGGGATCGATCGAGATCGAAGCCGGAAGGTCGCTGCCGACGAAGATCGGTCGCAGGACATGCGATTGAAAACGCCATAGCCGGTCGTCGCCGAGCACGCATTGGGCTTCGAAATCCGCGATCATGGCGGGCGGTCTTGCCCACTGAAAGGGTGGGCGGCCGTCGGCGCGGTAGAGGCTCATCACCCCGAGGGACCATACACAACTCGCATCGTCCCGGAGTACCCGAAGATTGCCGACCAGGTGACGCGTGGTGGTGGTGCCGTGCTGTCGCCGCCGAGCATAGAAGGCACGGATCTTAGCCGCTCCTTCGAACCGGTTGTTGCCCACCGCGAAGAGCGCCTCGGACAAATAAAACTCGTGCGCCCGGCTACCGCCATTGTAATCCACATCGGCCCAGTAATTCGTCATCTGCCGATTGAGCACATACCACAGCGCCAGATCATCGGTGTCCAGCATTTGCCTTGGTTCCTCCCCAAGATGAGCTGACCTCTCCTGGATTCCGGGATGGCGAGTGTCGCTCATGTTTTTCCCAGCCCTCCTTGCGCTGGTTTGCGCCCGGCGTCAATCGGCGCGGCATCCCAAAAGCGGCTCGCACAATGAACCGCGCAGATATCCGGAAAGAGCGGCCTCCCCCATGGCAGAGGTCGGCACGAGACACGGCGCCACGCCGCCGCCAAACAAAATTCGGCATCGAAAGTCTGCGACTGGTAGTCTTTCAGAACGAGCAAACATACTCGCCATCCCTCATGTCGACCTCCGATGCGAATAGCTTCTTAGGCTCGCCGGTATCGCGCTCTCCTGAGCGGGGCGAGATTGCCTTGTCGGCAATCATCTGCACCTACAACCGGTACGGCTTGTTGCCGGAGGCGATCGATTCGCTGGTAAAACAGGACATTCCGGCCGGCTTGCTCGAGATTATCGTGGTCGACAACTCGCCGGATCAGGCTGGTGCCGCCCGCTTCGGACAGCGCTATGCCGGCTTGTCCAATCTCACCTACCTTGTCGAACCGAAGCCGGGACTTTCCAATGCGCGCAACGTAGGCACGGCGGCGGCGCGTGGCCGCATCATCGCGTTCATCGATGACGACGCCCGCGCGTGCCCGTCCTGGGCCAAAGAACTGCTGCACGCTCATGCCGGCTTCGACGGCCGGGCGGGGATCGTGGGCGGCCCGATTGTGCCGCGCTGGACAGACGAGAAACCGGCGTGGATGGGCAAGCCGTTGCTCGGCTATCTCTCGCTCGTCGATCTGGGCCACGAGCTACGTGAGTTGTCCGCTGGAGAATGGCTTGCTGGGTGCAACATTTCGTTCGACCGGGCATCTCTAATTGCCGCAGGCGGTTTCTCCATGCGGCTCGGCCGCACGGGCTCGGGGTCGACGCTCCTGTCGAACGAAGAGATGGAGGTGAGCGAGCGCGTGAGGGCGATGGGCAAGCTGACGATATATGCACCCAAAGCCGTGGTTGAGCATGTGATCCCGCCGGAGCGGCTCACGCAGAGCTGGTTTCGTCGTCGCGCCGCGTGGCAGGCAGTCTCGGACCTGCTGAGCGAACCGGAACTTGCGCCTGCGCTCGCTGAAATAGCGTTGCGACGACTGTCGCGCAGGAGCCACGGAAGCCAGCTATTTAATCGAAGCGCCGCGGCGCTCAAGCGCGATATGGACCTCGCCTACAGCCTGGTAATTGTCGCACTCTGTGGCGGTGTCGAGCCGGAACAGTCCTGCGCCGGCGCTGGTTTGGCGCGTACCGGCGTTGTCGACAAGATTGGCCAGTTATTCCGCCGACGCATTGCTTCGCGCTCCGCTGACCGCATCGGCCGGCCCACTCTTTCCCCGCTTGCACTGAGCGCGCAGGAACTGCGTCACCTCTATTCTAGAATTTACCGCCCGCGAAAGGCCGGAGCCATCATAGTCGCACCTCCTTGGCCGAACACAGGAAGTTCAAATATCTTCTCCGCACAAGCTGCTGCACATAAAAAATTTGGCCATGAGAGTTTGCTTGTTCTTGGACCTCTTTATGTATCCCCCAAGAATCACGAACAAATCAGTGAACTAAAAACCGAGATGCAATATGATGGCATATCGAATGTCGTGTATAGTGTGACTTACGATACAAAGCGGCCATTTTTAAGCAAATCGTTTGTGGATTGGATCTTAGCTGGGCGCGACGATTCTCTTTCGATCGACGCCAGATATGCGGCGCGTAGTAGGTGGCGAGCCAGTATTTTAGATTTTATCGATAGCCATCAGGTCGATGTGATCCATGTGAATCACGCATTCGAGATGCTCCTCGCCATTCGCATTCGAGAGCTGGTATCTCGACGAACCGGCAGGACACCACGCTTGATATGCGATACGCATGACGTACAAGCAAAAGCTTATGCGAAGAGAGGCTCAGAAAATCCCTTCAATGGCCAACAGGAGAGATATTCTCGGCTGGTAGAATCAGAAATCTCACTATGTCGAAGCGCAGATACCTTAGTTCACTGCTCAAAATACGATAAAGCATTTTTTGAGAAGGAATTACCACTTATTCGCCATCATTTGGTTGTCCCGTGTCTCAATCCTCAACAGGAGAAATTATTGAGCCGGATTAGAGGACACAATTACGAGAATCAATTTGATTTTCTTTACGTAGGAAACAATAATTTTGCTAACTTTATCGCAGTGAAATGGCTGCTTACCGAAGTTTGGCCTCTCCTAAATGGACAACCCCCGCAACTCGCCATAATTGGGCGTATCAAAGAGTTTATGCGTCACATGGATCGACCATTATACGAAAAATACAAACATTATTTTGTAGGAAGCGTCCCCGATATCGGAATTTACTATTCCGCTTCAGCCGCAGTTTTGGCGCCTTCGCTTGTGGGAACTGGATGTTCTATAAAATTCATCGAGGCTCTCTGTGCGGGGAAGACGGTTATCGCTACCGCGGACTCACTTAGAGGCCTCCCTGATCACGTGCAAGAACGTTGTGCTGAGTTTGTTCAGGAAACTCCTCGACAATTCGCCG
Source organism: uncultured Alphaproteobacteria bacterium (assembly GCA_963787425.1). Taxonomy (GTDB): domain Bacteria; phylum Pseudomonadota; class Alphaproteobacteria; order ATCC43930; family CGMCC-115725; genus AP-15. Next base: position 212,006 of record CAWBCV010000007.1, on the reverse strand, counting down.
AGGCCATGATGATGACGCTCGCACACCGTCCTGGTGGCAACTATAAAACGGGATCAATTTACGACGACTACTTTCATAGTAAACACTACATGACTAAAATGAATGATCTGTTCACGGAAATTCTTCAGTGAGGCGAGAATGAGACCTGCGGCTACAGGGCGGCCGATTGCTATGATAGAAGAGCTGCGTACCGCGGTGGGTGGCAATCTGGCGTTGTCGCCGCGTCCTCCTCTCCGATCACCAGCCTCGCGATACATCGCAGCGGATGCTTGAGGACTCGGGCACTGTGGGTTTAATCTGGTCCTGTGCATCAAAGGTAGCGTTAGATCAGGTGACTTTCTCCTAGCTCGATTGTGAACCTCGACTGACGCGGGGCGAGATCCCGCAGCGGGACACGGCTCGAGCGCGATTACCTGGCTGGCGAAGGGAGGAGACAACTATGGCGGGCTCGTTCCTGCATCGAGAGCGCACGATTGCCCCTCCGGGCTACAGCCGCTGGCTGATCCCGCCGGCCGCGCTGTGCGTTCATCTCTGTATCGGCCAAGTCTACGCGTTCAGCGTATTCAATTTGCCGATTACGAAGCTGATCGGGATCACACAATCGGCGCCCGATGACTGGAAGCTCACCGAGCTCGGCTGGATCTTCAGCTTGGCGATACTCTTTCTCGGTGGCTCGGCCGCGGTCTTCGGCCGCTGGGTCGAGGAGGGTGGGCCACGGCGCGCGATGTTCACTGCCGCGCTATGTTTTGCCGGCGGCTTTCTCGTCTCGGCGCTTGGCATCTATCTGCACCAGCTGTGGATCATCTATTTGGGTTACGGCGTTATCGGCGGAACCGGCCTCGGCATCGGCTATATCTCTCCGGTCTCGACCTTGATCCGCTGGTTCCCGGACAGGCCGGGCATGGCGACCGGCATGGCGATCATGGGGTTCGGGGGCGGGGCGTTTATCGCGGCACCGCTCTCGGTTTGGCTGATGAGTCGGTTTTCGAACTCCGACCCATGTCGGGGTTGCCGAAACCTTCATCGTCATGGGGCTCATTTATCTCTGCTTCATGATGGTCGGCGCCGCGATCGTGCGCGTGCCGCCCCCCGGTTGGGCGCCCGCCAACTACACGGCGCCGGCGCAGCCCAAACCGCTGGTGACGAATCGGAATGTCTTCGTCTATGACGCGCTGAAGACGCCGCAGTTCTGGCTGATCTGGTGGATTCTGTGCCTCAATGTGACCGCCGGGATCGGCGTATTGGGGCAGGCTTCGGCGATGAGCCAGGAGATGTTCCGTGGGCAGATTACCGCGGTCGCCGCGTCGGGGCTGGTCGGTCTGTTCAGCCTGTTCAACATGATGGGCCGCTTTTTCTGGTCGTCGACCTCCGACTACATCGGCCGCAAGAACACCTATTTCGTGTTCTTTGCTCTCGGCACAGCCCTCTACGCCTTGGTCCCCTACGCCGGCGCAATCCGCAGCGTCGGCCTGTTCGTGCTTTGCTACGCCTTAATTTTCAGCATGTATGGAGGCGGGTTTGCGACGGTGCCGGCTTATCTCCGCGACATGTTCGGGACGCGATATGTCGGGGCAATCCACGGATTGTTGTTGACGGCGTGGTCGATGGCCGGGATCTTCGGACCGGTATTAGTGAACTATATTCGCGAATATAACGTAACTCACGGCGTCGCTCCGGCGCAGGCTTACAACGTGACGATGTATGTGATGGCAGGACTGCTGGTGATCGGCTTTATCTGCAATCTCTTTGTCAGATCGGTGCACGAGCGGTTTCATATGCGCGCCCTCGGGGCAGATGCCGAGGTCGAAGCGGCGCCGGTGTTCGGGAGTGAGTGATGGAGAGCGCGCGGCAGTCGCCGGGAACCGGCAACAGGGTCAAGCTCGTCCTCGCCTGGGGTTTTGTCGGCATTCCGCTAGTTTGGGGCATTGTGCAGACCCTGGTCAACGCGATCAAGGCGTTCCACTAGAAAACTCAAGACGGGACGCATCACGCCAGAGCGGCCGCAGTCCTAGTTGGGATGCGGCGCGAACAACGCTCCAAGGCAAGGTCAAAGCGCTGTCACCGAACCCGCGGGCAAAGGGATCCTTGGACTCCGTTTCATTTCGGCGCTGGTTTGGTGAGACCAATGATGGGCAACACCTTTTAGGCTGCCCTTGCCCCTCTTCGCCGCTGCGGCGCTTCCGCTGGCGAGATTGGCAAACCCTGGCATGCTCGTACAGTCGCAATCGAAGGCGGCAAGCGGTTGGTGTCAATCCCGTACTCTTACGAGACCAACGATGCTCCGCACTTCCAATACCGGAACGGCACGATTGATGAGTTCGAAAAGATGATCCGCCGCCAGTTCGATACGCTCAATGCCGAGGGCGCCCAATCGGGCCGGGTAGTGGCGATTTGCCTGCATCCCTATCTGATGGGAGTGCCGCACCGCATTGCCGGCCTCAATTCCGCGCTGCAATACATTCGCTCACACGACCTGATCTGGTGCGCTACAGGCGAAGAGATCGTGGGGGCGTGGCTGCACGGGCGCGACGTTTTAGGTCACCACGAACCGAGCGCCTCGGCGAGGCCGAACAGCGCGCCGCCGGCGAAGAACAAAACCAGCGGGTGAATGAGTGGCCGGCACAAAATCAGGGCTGTCGTAACAATTGCGGCGAGCCAGACGGAGGGTCCGCCAGGCGAAACCCGCAATACGGCGATCCCGCCGGCAAGGATCAGTCCGGCGGCGATCGGTGCCAGACCCCGCTCGACCGCCGAGTGCCACACCGAGCCGCGCCAACGGCCCCACAGCCGGGTAGCGGCGTAGACGAGCAGCGACGACGGCAAGTAAAGCGCGATAGTCGCGGTCAAGGCGCCACCCAAACCCGCCACTTTCCAGCCGATCAAGGTCGAGAGCATTGTTCCGGGGCCGGGCGCGGCACGCGATATCGCAAAGAGATCGGCAAACTCGCGCTGCGTCGTCCAGGCGTGAACGCCCACAGACTGATGTTCGATTTCCGCCAGGAGGGACGCCCCGCCGCCGATCGACAGCAGCGACAAGGGGGCAAACACCAGCGTCAATGCCAGCAATGTCCTGAAATCCTCAGGCACGGCCACCTCGCCTCTCAAGGAGCGCCAGCCCGATGCTGACCGGAGCGAGGCAGAGGACAACCGGTATCATCGGCCAACGCAGCACGCCGACCGAGAGGACGGTCGCAGCGGTAACGGCGAGAGGCCCGGCGCTCGCCCTCCCGAACGGCACGAGTTTGAGACCGGTGGCGAACGTCAAGCCAATCGCTGCTGCCGCAACGCCGTCGAGTACGGCGTGAAGGGTCACGCTTCGGTCGATTCGGGTGTAGCCGGCCCCCAGCGCCAGAATGATCGCCAGCGGACCCGATAACAGCCCGAGCACTGCCGCCAGTGCCCCGAGGCCACCGCGCAGATGTTGGCCCACTTGAACGGTAAGATTGACCCCACCGGAGCCCGGCAAGAGGCGCCCCACCGCGGCGCCCGACAAAAACTGCGCATCATCGATCCAGCGCCGACGCTCGACGATTTCACGATAGAGCCAGCCCGCGGTGCCGCCCCCGAAGCTCACCACGCCGAGGCGAAAGAAAGCAGCAAATATCGCCGGCAATCCGACCCTTCGGTGCATTTCGATCATCCGTCCAGTCATTTTCCGCTCCGACGGCTATCATCCGGCTCCGCCCGCCGGTTATGGCGGGAGAGAGCGGACACGATAGCGCATTGCAGCATTCGCCCGGGCTCGGCATGGTAGAAGCATGACCGAGCGCAGCCCGACGACGACCCGCAGTTCGGAAAACGCTTTGGAGGGTGCCCGCTACACGGTCACCGTACGTGGACTCGTCCTAATCTGCAGCATCGGAATACGCGCGGGTGAGCGTCTGCGCAAACAGCGCGTTCGCGTTTCGGTCGACCTCATGGCTGCAGACCCGTTCCCCGGAGAGGATCGCCGGCGCATCATCAATTACGAGAAAATTGTCGCCGGGATCCGCGAAGTCGCAAACGCGGGACATATCGATTTATGCGAGGGTTTCGCCGAGCGGATCTGCCGCGTTTGCTTTGCCGACCCGCGCGTCGCACAGGTTCGGGTGTGGGTGGAAAAGCTCGATGTCTTCCCGGAAGCCGAAGGGGTCGGCGCCATCCTCGAGCGGGCGCGGCCGACTGACGCCCCACCCAGATGAATGCGGCTCAACTGGCCGCGATGCCCCGCCACACTGCGAGCGCTTGGCGGGTCTCGGCGACATCGTGAACCCGCAGGACTTGGACGCCCTGCTGAACCGCGGATAGCGTGGCCGCAAGGGACCCGGGCAGGCGCGCCTGCGGCGGCTCGCCCCTGCTCAGCCGGGCGATCATCGATTTGCGCGACACGCCGAGCACGATGCCGCAGCCGAGAGCATGAAACGAGGCAATTCCTGAAAGTAACTCAAGGTTGTGAGACACGAGTTTTCCGAAACCGATGCCCGGGTCGATGGCGATATGTTCGCTTGGGATCCCGGCGGCAATGCAAGCCTCGATGCGTACTTTCAAGAATTCCAGCACTTCGATCAGCGGTGAACTATAAACCGGCTGGCACTGCATGGTCCGCGGTGCGCCGCGCATGTGCATCAGCACGACCGATGCCCCGCGCCGGGCGATCAGGGCGGCGCTCTCCGCATCGTGCGTCAGCGCCGACACATCGTTGACGATCCGCACTCCAGCATCCAGCGCAGCCTCCATAACTGCTTTGTGCCGGGTATCGATCGATACGACGGCGCCGGACTGTAGCAGGGCGCGCACGACCGGCTCGACGCGTTGAATCTCCTCTCCCGGACGGAGTTCATCAGCCCCGGGGCGCGTCGATTCGCCCCCAACATCGATAATGTCAGCTCCAGCCGTCAACAGTGTGCGGCCATGGGCGATCGCGCGCTCCGTGTCAAACCACTGTCCGCCGTCGGAAAAGCTGTCGGGCGTCACGTTGAGGACGCCCATGACGATGGGGCGATCGAGATCAAACCCAGCCCACGGCGGTCGCGGGGCCGACAGAAGCGCGAGCTGCTCTCGCACCCGCTGCGCGAAGGGCGCGCCGACCCCGGCAATCCATACTTTGAACTCGGCAATCGACGACGTCACCGAGATGGGGCGCCGGTCGGGCCCGAGACCTAGGGCCCCTATCAAAGTAAACGCCAAGCTAGGACTGGTCAGCGGCCGGGCGTGGCCGGAGGCAATCGCCTCCGCAGCGGCGCGTCCGCTGATCAGGCCCAGCGGGCGCAGCCACAGATGATCAGCACTGACGCCGTCCAGCTCCGTCCAGCCGAGCTTCATCGCTCGTCTCTCCTCAGCAACATCGGGTGGATGACCGTACGCCGGCGCCCCAATGTAAACGCGGATGCTACAATGGCCTCGACCACGGTTCGGGTGCCGATGCGGAGCCGGGGGGCAAGCAACAGGTCTATTCCCCGACCTCGTTCGGGACCCTGTACCCCATGGGCTCGCAACACGTGAATCATATTAACCCATACAGCCAGAGGGAGCTGATAAGGCCGCACCGCTACTGAGGGCGACAGTTGGCAAGAGCATGCCGGCACCGGCATGACCCGGACCCTGCCCCGGTTGGTGCACAGGAACCCTTGTTTGCCTGCCTCAACTAGGCAATCGGCGCGGCTCATCCAGGTAGTGCACAGGAGGAACCCGCGCGCCGCGCAGTCACCGCCACGAGTCCAGCGGAGCGGCGCGCGGGATAATGGGCCAAGATTAAAGCGGCGAACCTGCCCAAAATGGGTCGGAATTCAACCGGAGCCGACAATTATGCTGCCGTCCATCACGGAAGGGCGGTAGGAGGCTGCGCCCGCCAGAGGCGGCAAGCGGTGTGGCGGCGAGGAACGCGATCAGTCTCATCATGGCTGCGTCGCTACCAGCGTAATCTGATCGGTGATTGTGCTCGAATTGGGACCAACGCCGGGGCCGCTCGGGTTGACAATGACGTTGCCGTTAGTGGGCGAGCCCATCAAGACGAAGATGCCGCCGGCATCGAAATTCGGCGGGCCAAATCCGATCGTGCCGACAAACGGCGATCCGTCGCTCATCGTCACCGTGTAGGCCCCTATGACCGCGCCGACGGAGGTCGTGTCCGGCACTTGAGGTGTGTTCGGAGTTAAAGTGATCACAGGCGCTGGTGGTGGCGGCGGTGGCGGTGGCGGTGGGGCCGGGCCAGTTGCGGTTATCGCGGCGCTCTTTGCTATGACATTAAAACTGTTGTTGACAAAAAACCTGACCTCATATTGCCCTGCCGTCGTCGGCACCACGAGATGAACGGTCCCGGAAGTAACTCCGCCCGATGTCGGGGGTGACGTACTCGCTCCATCATTCGACAGCCATTTCCACGAGGCCGGATTACCAGGGCCGTTGGGCGACCCCACTGCGTAGACGCCGAGCCAGTCGGCCGGGTTACCGGGTCCATTTGACACCGTGGCGGCGATAGCCGCGCCGCCCGCCAGGGTCACCGGGTTACTCGAACCGTTGATCTGCACATTCGGTGAGTTCGGCGGCGGTGGTGGCGGCGGTGGCGGTGGCGGTGGCGGTGGCGGTGGCGGTGGCGGTGGCGGTGGCGGTGGTGGTGGTGCTGGTGGGGGCGGCGGTGGTGGGGGCGGAGCGGCTATCCCTACATCGACCGTGAAGATTGCGGAGCCGCTGAATATAGTACTCGATCCTATTGCGCGAATCCGGACTGAGTAGTGTCCTGGCGTCGCCGGCACGCTCCATGCGGTTACCAGATTGTTGCCCGCGATTGCGAAGTAACCGATAGATCCCTTTGTCAGTATAAAATTGCAGGGAATAACGGCCCCCGATGCGTCACTCGCGGTTAGGACACCTACTGTTGCTCCAGCTAATACGTTATTGCCGATGATTAGATTACTAATAGTGATCGCCATGACTCTCTCTGCGTTGAATAAAGTGGCGGTCGCGCCGTGTTGACAAATTGCCGGCCGGCGTCAGCGACCAACTGTCGTCCGACAGGCCAATTAAACTTGAGTGTCGATGACAGGCTTAATCCCAAGCTGCCCGATGCCGGACGCCGGCTTGCTTCAGGCGGCAGCCTCCGATGATCCCCCAGGCCGAAGGAGACTCAGAGTCGCGGAGTTCTGAGGAACCGGTAGACTAGACTAAGGCGTCTCGTCTCGTCATGAATAGCCTATTCCAGGCCGGCCTCGGCCTGCTGCTGCGCAGTCCAGCGAGCCAACTCGTTCGGGCCACCGGACTCGTCACCTTTGCATATTGCGCTAATATACCCCGTTATTCTGGATTTGTCAATTCCTAAAGTCGCATATCAGTAGACCGATGTGGAGCCTTCCACCTAATGCGACCATTTCGTGAGACCGGTGCAGTTCTGGCTTGCCGAATGCTCAACCCCAAGCCGCTCCGCGGGCCGAACACTGGGGACCGGCCCTCAATAGGTCGTGCCGAGCTTCAGATAGCGGTAACGATCGATTGCCTTGACGCCGATCTCATGCTGTTCGCGTTGCCGGTTCACGGTCAGCTCGACCGTGATCCCGGCTTCGCCCCGGCCCCACAACGCGCGATAAAAATCAGCCAGATCGCGGACCTCCGACCCGTCGATCGCGACCACCCGGTCGCCATGCTGGATTCCGCTGCAGCCGCCGGACCTTCCGGCGCGACGCGGCGCACGACGAGCTGGCCATCGAGGTCCTGGAGATTGGCGCCGAGCCACGGCCGCGCCGAGGACGGGCGGCCGAGCGCGATCCGGTCGCCCATCACCGGCTCCAGCCGATCGATCGGCAAGAACATACTGCCCGGAAACCCGCTATCGGCATCCCCGACGATCAGCGATCCGATCCCGGCGAGCTTGCCATCGGGCGCGATCAACCCGGCGCCGCTCCAGGCGGGATGGGGTGGGGCGGAGCAGATCGCGTCTTCCGGCCCAATAACCGGCAAAGGTCTGGCGGGAGACCACGACATTCAACAAAACCAGGCGGAGAAAGCGCCCAACATGTATTGCGCGCCGTGCGCGAAGTTCATGATGTTGAGCGGCCCGAAAATGACGGCCCGAGCCTCAGCATCGCATTAAAGGCGCCCTTGATTAGCCTATGAGCAACTGCGCGAACATGGCCGGCGCCGGCGGGACCGTCAAGTGAATCCAGTCGAGCATTGGCGCGGCAAAGTTTGCCGGCTCACCTGCGGATTTTTGGCTTTATTGCGAGGGGGCGCTCGGTTCGCCGGCACCGTAAAGCTCGGCGGCGTCACGGGCGAGCAAGGCTCGCGATGCGGGCCGCATGTAGATCATATGGCCACCGTCATAGACCCGGAGCTGAATTGTCGACCGCGTCGCGGTGGGGATTTCCAGCTGGTCGACGAGCCAGCGCGAGCTGAGATACGGCGTCACCAGGTCGTAGCGCCCGTTGACGATCAAGACTTTCGTCGCCGGGTGCTCAAGCAGCGCCGCCTCGAGCGATGACATCGCTAGGCCCTCGGTCCCGTGCTGACGTTCGCCTTGCCAGTTCCATTGCTGCGAGACGTCGTGGGGCAGCACGCGGTAGGGCTGATCGGTATGGACCCCGAGCGCCTCGGCGAGATAGGCATTGAATGCCGTGCCATAGGCGGCGACGGCCGGCTGCAGCACCGGATCGCCGGCACCTTCCCCACCTTCTGGGCCGGCCGGGGCCGCGATTGTGCTGTCGTAGAGACTGACTTCCTCGCCCTGACTACGGCGGATCTCGCGGGCGAAGATGTGGCGCGGGATGCGGCCACGGTAGCGGCGCACGATATCTGCCGGAATCCCTGCGATTCGGGCGACACGGGCAATGAAGGGGTTGCCGGGCGCCGGCTGTCCGTTGAGCCCGGCAAGACCGACCAGGTAGTCCGAGAGCGCAAAGCGCTCGGCCTCCGCGAGGCCGCCGCCGGTAGAAGCTGAATCATAGACGGCCGCGGTCGCGGCGTAGGAAGGCAGGATAAAGGCAGCCGCGAGAAGATCGCGTTCGGTCTGATGCAAGGCCGAGAGGTCGAGCGCGGGAGAGACCAGGACGAGCCCTTTCACGATCACATCGACGTCATGCGGCAGCGTTTGCGCCATCGCCGCCGCCCGAAATCCGCCATAGCTCTCGCCGACCAGCCAGACCGGCGAGGTCCAGCGCTGATGCCGCGTCAGCCAGAGGCGGATCACCGAGCCGAGCGAAGTGATATCGGCGCGCACATCCCAGAAGGGCTTGTCCGGATTTTCCTCCTTGCCCTTGCCGCGGCTGAAACCGGTGCCGACCGGGTCGACAAAGACGAGATCGGTAAAGCCCAGCCAGGTCGCCGGATTGTCGATGAGGTGAACCGGCGGGGTCGGCACGGCGCCGTTTTCCGGCGTCTGCAGAATCTGCGGGCCGAGCGCGCCGAGATGCAAAAAGACCGAGGCTGCACCGGGACCGCCGTTGAAGACGAAGCTGACAGGCCTGGCGCCGCCACTCTCGCTATCTGTGAGATAGCTGACCGTGAAGATCGATGCGGTAGTATTGCCCTTGGCATCGGTTACCGGCAACGTCTCGGCGACCGCCTCATAGTCGAGCCGGCGGCCGTTTAGCCCCATGGCGTTCAGCCCCATCGTATGATGGGTCGCAACCCGCGCCGGCAGCTCGCCATTCGGCTTCTCATTCGCCCGCGAGTCGGGCGTACAGAGTATGCCCAAAAGCAACAAAGACACGACCGCAATAGATTTCCGCATCGAGCGCCTCGAATTTTGCCCGGATCGCGACCCGGCAGAGGTCGACAGGTGCGTGCGAACTATGTCGATTCTGTGGGATCGGGGCAGTAAGCTCCACCACCATTATCGAATTTTCGGGGAGGGTCACATGCCGAGTTCCGCCCGCGTTGCGCTGATCACCGGCTGCGGCAAGCCGATCGGCATCGGCAACTCGACCGCCCGCGCGCTTGCCGCGGCCGGTGTGACGGTCGTTGTCTCCGATGTCGTGCCGACAGGTGTCGCCAACGAGCACAATGTCCAAGGCGACATGGACAGCTCTTGGAACGGTGTCGACAGCCTCGTCGAGGATCTCGTACGCAGCGGCAGAACCGCTTCCTCGACCCTCGGCGACGTCAGCGTCGAGGCGGATGCCGGGCGCATGGTCGAAGAGGTGCTGGGGCGCTACGGGCGGCTCGATATTCTCGTCAACAATGCCGGCGCGCCGCAGGGCGCCGACCGAAATGAGATCGAGGATGTGCCGGTCGAGGCCTGGGACCGCACTATGGGGGTCAACGCCCGCGGCGCGTTTCTGATGTCGCGCGCCGCCGTGCCGGCAATGCGCAAAGCCGGCTGGGGCCGCATCGTCAGCGTCTCCTCGAAGGCGGCGTTCCGGCCCGGTAAGCATCGCGCCGCCTATGCCGCCTCGAAGGCGGCGATCGTCGGGTTCACCAAATCGCTCGCCTTCGACCTGGCGCCCCACGGGATCACCGTCAACGCCGTCTGCCCCGGGCCGATCCGCACCTCGCGGGCGATCAGCACCAATCGGCGTGAGTATGGCGACAATCTCGAAATCGGCTTTGCCGAGCGCGCCAAGGCGATCCCGGTCGGTCGCTTCGGCAGCCCCGACGAGGTCGCGGCGATGATCGCGTTTCTCGCGTCCGACCAAGCGGCGTTTGTGACCGGCCAGGCGATCGGAGTGGATGGAGGATGGTAACATGAAGAAGATCGAGATCACCGCTTATGGCGCCCCGGAAGAGGTCGCACATTGCATCGATGCGCCGGCTGTCGGCGAGCCCGGCCCGGGTGAGGTCGTTTTCGACGTGCTCGCTTTTCCGATAAACCCGGCTGACATCTCGTTCTGCCGCGGCAGTTACCGGCTGCGCCCGCCGCTGCCGGCGACGCCCGGCGCCGAAGGCCTCGGGCGCGTCGTTGCCGTCGGCGCCGATGTGACGCACGTCAAACCCGGCGACCTGGTGATCAATATGCAGCGCGAGAATTGGACGCAGCGCCGCCGCGTCAAGGCAGAGGACGCGGTGCCGATCCCGCCGGGTCTGGATCTGGCGCAACCGGCGATGCTGCGCATCAATCCGCCGACCGCGCTGTTGCTGCTGGAGGATCACGTCGCGCTGAAGCCCGGGGATTGGGTCATCCAGAACGTCGCCAATTCGGCGGTCGGGCGGCATGTGATCGTGCTCGCCAAAGCGCGCGGCGTGCGCACGGTCAACGTCGTGCGCCGCGACGACGTCGCTGGAGAGCTGCGTGATCTCGGTGCGGGTGTCGTCGTGAAGGACGGCCCTGACCTCGCCGAGCGCGCCCGCGCAGCCACCGGCGGAGCGCCGATCCAGCTCGGCATCGACGCCGTCTCCGGCGAGGCCTGCAAGCGGATCGGCGACTGCGTCGCCGATGGCGGCGTCGTCGTCAGCTACGGGTCGATGTCTGGCCAGGACCCGGTGATGAGCCGGGCGGCGGTCAACATGCGCGGCATCAATCTGACCGGGTTCAATCTCGGGCGCGGCCTCGCCAAGCGCACGCAAGAGCAGGTGCGCGGGATCTATGCCGACCTCGCTGCCAAGCTCCGCGACGGCGTGCTCAAGGCGCCGATCGATGCGTTCTACCCGATTGAGGAGATCAGATCGGCACTGACCCGGGCACAGCAGGGCGGTCGGCACGGCAAGGTGCTGGTGCTGCCCAATGGGCCGCTGCAATGACGGAGGCGAGCCACCAAGGCCTGATCCTCGACCAGTTCACGCGCCAGGCGACGTTGTTCAGCACGGCTGCCCCGATCACCAACGCGGACGCGCTGCGGATGATCGTCGAGGCGGCTCGGCCGGGACCGGACGATACGGTTCTGGATGTCGCGTGCGGCGGCGGCATCGTCGTGTGCGCCTTCGCCCCCGATGTGCGCCGGGCGACCGGTATCGACGTGACCCCGGCAATGCTCGAGCAGGCGCAGCGGCTCGCGGCGGAGAAGGGTTTGACCAATGTCGAATGGCGGCAGGGAGACGTGAACTCGCTGCCGTTCGGGGACGGGAGCTTCACGATCGTGGTCACGCGCTTTTCGGTGCACCATTTCCCCGATCCGGCTACGGTCTTGCGGGAAATGGCCCGCGTGTGCGCGCCCGAGGGACGCCTCGTCGTCGTCGATATGTATGCCTCGGAGGATCCTGCCAAAGCGGCGGAATTCAACCGGTTGGAGCGTTTGCGCGACCCCTCCCACATGCGCTCGCTGACCCTGGCCGAGCTGAAAGGCCTGTTCGGCGAGGCGGGACTGCCGGAGCCTGAGGCGAGCTTCTACAAGTTGCGGGACGAAGTGCGGAACTTGCTGGCCCGCTCCTTCCCCGAGCCGGGCGACGACCTCAAGATCATCGAGCTGTTCAAGGCTTCCGCCGCGGATGATCGCCTCGGTCTCCCCGTGCGCATCGAGGGGGACCGGATCCGCTACGCCTATCCGGTGGCGATCCTCGCCGCGCAACGCCCGGCGCAATGAGCATCCCGGCACCCTTCGACCGCTACGAAGGCGAGGTTCTGCGCGAGTGGATCGACGCCAACGACCACATGAACCTCGCCTATTACACCGTGCTGTTCGACTACGCGACCGATGCGCTGTTCGACGCCATCGGCATCGGCCGCCAATACAAGGACAGCACCGGCAACGGCACCTTCGTGGTCGAGACGCACAATTTGTATGAGCGCGAATTGCTGCTGGGCGATCGCGTGCGCATCGGCACGCAGATCCTCGGCATGGACGCCAAGCGCCTGCATCTGGCGCACGAAATGTTCGCCGTGGCAGGCGGACAGCGCGCTGCGACGCAAGAATTGATGTATGTGCACGTCAACTTGGCCGCGCGCCGCGTCGTGCCGTTTCCGGAAGGGGTGCGGGAGCGCGTCGCTGCCGCCGCGGCGGCGCACGCTTGTCTCGCGCGCCCCGCTTGGGCCGAGCGTCGTATCTCGATGCCAATGTGAGCCAATTCCTATTCTCGTCGCCGCCGTGGAGGCGGGGATCCAGAGCTTGCCCCTGGCTTGTACAGGGGGCCGACGGCGCCCGAGCCTGCCGCCCCGCGCCCCCGCTTTCGCGCAGACTGTCCGACTAGCTAGTGCTTTGGCTCAGACACAAGATTCATCCCTTTTCCCTCAGCTTCGCCACTCCAGCGTGCGCGGCTGCACCGGGTTCTGGAACGGACGTCCTTCGGCGCGGGCGCGGAGGTATTCGTGCTTTAGGCGGTAATACCATTTTGCCTGGGTATCGGCGTCGTCGATCAAGGTGAGCGGCGGGCTGAAGCGCAGCCCTTGCTGCTGGCGCGCCATGATGTCGCGGTCTTGGCGCAGAAAGGCCCGCACGTAGTGCCGCAATGCGGGCTTCAACATGTCGAGCCAGGGCAGGGTCCAATAGATGCAGTGGTTGATCTCGGTCACACGGTCGTCGATCGGGGTGATCGCGGTCAGATTGGTTACTCGGTGCCGGCCGGCGCGAATCTGCTCGATCCGCACGCTCGGCAACCGGAAGACGATCTCGGTTTCGGGGGCGCCGCCCAGAAGCCGGTAGGCGCGTGAATTGCGCGACGGCGGGTGCCGGCTCATCGCAAAGCCGAACGGGGAGGGGGCGAAGGCCTTGGTTTTTTGCTGGATCGACCGGCGCGAACGCCACCACCAGGCACGATGCACGAACGGCCCGTGCGCCGGGTCCATCAGCCCGATCACGGCATGATCGATCGCCGCGGCGAACCGGACGTACTCGACCAGGTCGGGCGCGCATTCATTGAACCCGTCGAGCACCGGGATGTCCGGTGCCGCGGCCGGATCCTCGCCGAAAAATACCCAGATGTTGCCTTGGACTTCGCGCGCCGGATAGGAGCGGGTATGGATATGGCCGGGCGTAAAGCTCTGGCCCGGCACCAGAGACGGGATCAGGGTGCATTGCCCGCGCGTATCGAATCGCCAGCCGTGATAGCAGCATTCGATCTCCCGCCCGTCGAAGTGGCCCGCACTCAGCGGCATGCCGCGGTGTGGACAGAGATCGCGCAACGCGAAAGGCACGCCGGACTCGTCGCAGCCAATCAGGATCGGCTCGCCGAGCATCAGCTTCGGCACCACCGCGTGCCGCCGCAGACGACGGCTCGGCAGCGCATAGTACCAGGCCTCGCGCAATGGCGCGGCGGCGTCGCTCGCAACTGGTCTCATGGGGTGGGTGGTGACTGGTTGTCCATCCGACAGGAATGCGGCCTCGATTATACGGTTTCGCAGCGTGCGCGGCCGGACGGACGCGATACGCTATCCTCCGGCCGCTGGTCGGGCTATTTTCGGAGCAATTGGCTGGCCTCGAAACTGCGCGAATTCCGCTACCGTGATCCGAGTCATACGACATCCCGGTCTTCGGTCGAATCACCCGCCCGGTTCGGTCCTCGCGATGGGCAATTTCGATGGCCTGCATCGCGGGCATGCCGTGCTGATCGGCCGGACCTGCGAGCTCGCGCGGGAAGGAGGCCGCCCGACCGGAGTGCTGACCTTCGAGCCGCATCCGCGCAGCGTGTTCTCTCCCGCGACCGAACCCTTCCGGCTGACGCCTTTCCGCGTCAAGGAGCGCGAACTGGCCCGGCTCGGCGCCGATCTGCTGTTCGTGCAGCATTTCGACCTCGCCTTCTCGAAGAAGAGTGCCGAGGAATTCATTGCCGAAGTCATCGTCGGAGCGATCGGCGCTTCGCATGTCGTGGTCGGCTGGGATTGCACCTTCGGCAACCGCCGCCGCGGAACGCCCGAATCCCTGTGCGTCGCCGGTCTGCAGCATGGCTTCGGGGTGACCGTCCTCGAACCGGTCCGCGGCGAGGATGCGACAGTCTATTCCTCGACCCATATCCGCGAGCTGCTGAAGACCGGCAAGCCGCGCGAAGCGGCGGCGCTCCTCGGTCGCTTCTGGGAGATCGACGGCCGCGTCGCCACCGGCGACAGGCGCGGCCGGACGATCGGCTTTCCGACGGCAAATCTCGGTCTGGATGACTATTTGCACCCGGCCTTCGGGGTCTATGCGGTGCGTGTCTCCGGCGACGGTCCGGACGACCCGCTCGCCGGCCGCACAATCGGCGGCGTCGCTAATATCGGTCTGCGCCCGACGGTCGGCGGCCTCGTGCCGCGGCTCGAGGCCCACCTCTTCGACATCGATGTCGATCTTTACGGACGCCACCTGCGCGTCGCGCTCGTCGATTTCATCCGGCCGGAACAGAAATTCGGTGGTCTTGACGAGTTGAAGGCGCAGATCGCCGCCGACGCCGCCCAGGCGCGCACGATCCTAGCCACTATTCCGGCGGACTGAGCTTAACCTCACCGCTACCTATCCCCTCGAATTTGACCGGGGCGGCTGCTATATGTCCGCCATGTTTCGGCATCACGCCTGGGTACTGCGAATTATCGGCCCGGTCCTCGTCTGAGGATCGGGGACGCTTTCGCTTTTCCGTCCGTCTCTCATCCAGGGGTTTACGATGCCCACGGATTATCGTCCGACCGTATTCCTGCCTAGGAGCCAATTCCCGATGCGCGGGGATTTGCCGAAGCGCGAGCCTTCGATCCTTTCGCGCTGGGAGGAAATGGGCCTCTACCGGCGGCTGCGCGAGGCGTCGCGCGGACGCGACAAGTTCATCCTTCACGACGGGCCGCCCTACGCCAATGGCGACATTCACCTGGGCACCGCGCTCAACAAAATTTTGAAGGACGTGGTCAACCGGGCGCAGCAGATGCTCGGCAAGGACGCGCCCTATGTGCCGGGCTGGGACTGCCACGGCCTGCCGATCGAATGGATTGTCGAGGAGCAATACCGCGCAAAAAACCAATCCAAGGACAGCGTGCCGATCGACCAGTTCCGCCGGGAATGCCGCGAATTTGCGGCGCATTGGATCGAGCTGCAGAAGCGCGACTTCAAGCGGCTCGGCGTTGTCGGAGACTGGGACAATCCCTACACGACAATGGCGTATTCGGCCGAAGCGCAAATCGTCCGCGAGCTTGGCAAGTTTCTTGTCAATGGGGGGCTCTACAAGGGTGCAAAGCCGGTCCTGTGGTCGGTCGTGGAGCAGACCGCGCTCGCCGAGGCGGAAGTCGAATACCACGACCACAGATCCACCACCGTATGGGTGCGTTTTCCGATCCTGCACGCCGAGCGGCCGGCGCTTGCCGGCGCCGCAGCCCTGATCTGGACGACGACGCCCTGGACGTTGCCCGGCAACCGCGCGATCGCTTTCAGCCGAAGCCTCGATTACGTGGTGTTGCGAGTAGACCGGGCGGCCGAAGGAAGCCGCGCACGCCCGGGCGAAACCCTGCTCCTCGCGGAAGCACTGGTCGAGGCTCTCCGGGCAAACGCCGGCATCGAGGCATATTCGATTGTCGACCGCTTTCCCGGTGCCGCGCTTGCCGGGACGACCGCAGCGCATCCGTTGCGCGGGCAGGGTTACGATTTCGATGTCCCGCTCCTGGCTGGCGGCTTCGTCGAAGCCGACCAGGGGACCGGTCTCGTGCATATCGCACCGGGCCACGGCGCCGACGATTTCGAACTCGGCCAGATGAACGGGTTGCCGGTGCCGGACACCGTCTCTCCGGATGGAGTTTATCTCCCGTCGGTGCCGCTGTTTGCCGGCCGCTCGATCTATCGCCCGGACGGCAAGCCGGGTGATGCGAACGCGGCGGTGATCGCCGCAATCGACCAGGCCGGTGGGTTATTGGCGCGCGGTACTCTCGTTCATTCCTACCCGCATTCGTGGCGCTCCAAGGCGCCGCTGATCTTTCGCAATACGCCGCAATGGTTCATCAGCATGGAGGAGGAGAATCTCCGGCAGAAGGCCTTGGCGGCAATCGCCGAAGTCCGCTGGGTTCCACCGCAGGCCCGCAACCGGATCGAGGCGATGGTTGAGAATAAGCCGGATTGGTGCGTATCGCGCCAGCGCGCCTGGGGCGTGCCGATCGCGGTATTCACGCATCGCGAGACCGGTGAGCCGCTGCGCGATCCGCTCGTCGTCGAGCGCATCGCCGCCGCCGTCGAGCGGGAAGGGGCGGATGTCTGGTTCAGCGCCGATCCGGCGGAATTCCTCGGGAATGCCTACGACGCCGCCGAATGGGAGAAGGTCACCGACATCGTCGAGGTGTGGTTCGATTTCGGGCTCGACCCACGCCTTTGTCCTCGAACAGCGCCCCGAGCTGCGCTGGCCGGCCGATCTCTATCTCGAAGGCTCGGACCAGCACCGCGGTTGGTTTCAGTCCTCGCTGATCGAAGCCTGCGGGACGCGTGGACGCGCACCCTACGAGGCCGTGCTGACGCATGGCTTCGTCCTCGATGAGGACGGGCGAAAAATGTCGAAATCGCTCGGCAATGTCATTCCGCCGCAGCGGATCATGCAGCAGAGCGGGGCCGACATCCTTCGCCTTTGGGTAGTCGGCTCCGACTACACCGAGGATGTCCGCATCGGCCCGGAGATCCTCAAACGCCATAGCGACGCTTACCGCCGATTGCGCAATACGCTGCGCTACCTTTTGGGTGCACTCGACGGCTATACCGCCGCCGAGGCGGTTGATATCGAGGCGATGCCCGAACTCGACCGCTGGGTGTTGCACCGCTTGGTGGAGCTCGACGATCTTGTCCGGCCTTCGGTCGAGGCGTTCGATTTCCACGGCATGTTCGCGGCACTGCACGGTTTCTGTGCGAGCGATTTGTCGGCCTTCTATTTCGACATCCGCAAGGACCGCCTCTATTGCGATGCGGCGGACGATATGCGCCGACGGGCGGTGCGGACCGTGCTCGACCGGTGCTTCGATTGTCTGGTGCGCTGGCTGGCCCCGGTGATTTGCTTTACCGCGGAGGAGGCATGGCTCGCCCGCCACGGCGACCTGCCCGGACGGAGCATTCATCTCGAGCTCTTCGCCGATGTCCCAGCGGGATGGCGCGATGACGCGCTCGGCGAACGCTGGTCGGTACTGCGCGACCTGCGCCGCGTCGTCACCGGCGCGCTGGAACTGGAGAGGGGGGCAAAGCGGCTGGGGTCGAGCCTACAGGCCGCCGTCGAGCTGTTCGTACCCGAAGGGTTGGCCGATCAGCTACGCAACATCGATCTCGCCGAGCTCTGCATCACTTCGGCGGGAACGGTGCGCCCGGGACCGGTACCCGAGGACGCCTTCGCGCTACCCGACGTCCCGCAAGTTGGCGTGCGGGTCTCGCCGGCGCCTGGAGAGCGCTGCGAACGTTGCTGGAGGGTGCTGCCCGAGGTCGGCGGCGTACCGGGTCACGCCGATCTCTGCCGGCGGTGCGCTGAAGTCGTCGATCGGGCCGGTCTCGAGCTCGTTGCGGCAAACGGGTAATGCTGGCGCGCGGGCTTGCCACGGCGATTGTGGTCGCGATCCTCGACCAGCTCAGCAAAGCCGCGGTTCTCGCCTTCTTCGCCGGGCGCGGCTTCGGCGACCGCGAGACTGTCACGTCGTTCTTCAATCTCGCCCTGACCTATAATCGGGGCATCAGCTTTGGGCTGTTTAACGGCGCCGCAGGAGTTAATGCGCTGGTCTTTTCAATTGCCGCCGCCGCGATCGTCGCGGTCTTGATCTTTTGGTTGAGCCGCGCTTCGAGCCTCTTCCTCGCCGTCGCGATCGGGCTGATCATCGGCGGCGCGGTGGGCAATGTCATCGACCGGCTGCGCCTTGGCGCCGTTGTCGACTTTCTGGATTTTCACCTCGGAGCCGCGCATTGGCCAGCATTCAATCTGGCCGACAGCGCGATTTGCATCGGCGTTGCGGCGATGTTGCTGGACGGCTTTTTGCTGCGGCGCGAAGCGCACGAAGTCACATCGAGGCAAAGGCGGGTCGATTAGCGCCCGGCCCCGCTTTCCGGGATCGCTTCTATTGTGATGTGATCGGTGATGGTCCCCCTGTTTGGACCAATACCGGGACCGTTTGGATTTATGATGATGTTGTTATCGCGGAGGTCGAATCTCCCATCGTTGTCATAATAGGGAGGACCGAACCTCACGGTCCCGGTAAATGGGGAGTTGTCGCTCATCCTGACTGAATAGCTCGCAACGACGGTCCCGCGTGGCGCGGTGTCCGGCACCCTTGGGGTATTCGGCCTTACCTCGATCACCGGTCGTGGTGGTCCAGCCGGCACCGGTGGCGGGGCGGCGACCCGAACCGCGGGCGGTGCACTCCCTCGACTGCGCTTGGCCAAGCTGGAATTGGGCCGGGCTGCTGGAGCAGTGCTGGCCTTGCGAGGCGCTGGGCGAGCGGCCGGAGTTGTTGGAACGACCTCGACCTGGCCGTTGGCGCCACGCCGCAGCTCCGGTATTGCTCCTCCACCGGAGGGCAGCTCCTGCGCCAGCCCCGCCGAGACATCGGCGAAGAGGAGCGAAATGGCAGCCCCAACCACCAATCTTGAGATCATGCAGCGGCGCGTGCCGACGCCCGAGCGGTCTGCGGTCGCAGGCGGTCGTGAAAATACCCCGTCGATGCTCCAAGGATCAGCCAGAACAAGAAATTCACTACTGTGGCTGCGACGATGAAGTGACGGGAAAGGGCAGCTGGAACCTCCGCAATGTGCTCGGGGGGCTGAGGTGCGCCGTAAAGATGGGGCAGTACAATCATGATCGCCGCGAGAATTGTCCAACGCGCTTGAGTTGTGAAGGCGATGAGCGCAAGGCCGCAGCCGGTCGCAACAACCGTACCGAGCCACCAGAGCTGGCGATCGAACAGCGGGGCGGCTTCGCTTCCCGGCAGTTGCGGCGGCAATCCGAGGCTCGGGGCGACAGTGAATGTCGCAAATCCGGCCAGGCCCCAAAGGAGTCCCTGCCGCCAGCCGATCTCGCCCCTGCGCAGTATTAGGCCGGCTCCCAGCAGAAGGGCAAACCCGACTGCCGTGAGGATGTCCGCGAGCAGGGTGTAGGCGGTGCGCTCGGCACCATTTTCCGGTTCCCACGGGCCGAAATCCTCGTGCGCAGCCGCCGGCGCGCGCCCTGACGGTTTTTCATAGGTTTCGGCTTGCAGGATCAGAGGCACCGTGCCGATTTGATGCGCCACCGTAGCGAAGACGCCCGACAACAACCCGGCGCAGAGCGCCGCGAACACCACTCTGCGAAAAACGGCCATGCCGCTCAATGGCACGGAAAGCCGGCGGAGTGGCGCGTATCGTGAGCGGCGTTATGGGCGATATCGATGTGCGAAAACCCGACCGCCCAGATAACGAAAGCGCCGAGCAGAGCAGCGAACACCGCCGCGGCGAAAGTGTCGGATCGGCGCAGGGTCCGAGACCCGATAGCCGGTCGGGAGCCAATGATGTTCGTTTGCATGATTGTATCCGTGGCTGGGGCGATGTCGATACCCTTTACCCGATGCGGCCAGGCTCCGCCAGAGCCGGAATTGCTGGCCAAGCATCAGCTCCACGCGAACCAGATCCATGCCTGAAGAGAGGTGCCCCGCGGCTGCCCAAGCCCACTGGGCCGATTAACTAATCACCGGGAAATGTCGCGTCAGAGGATCCTAGCCGACGCACCGAGCTGTGGAGGAGCTCTCCGCGTATGACATTCGCGATCGGTTGCGGTCGGGCGGCCGTGATCGCCGCCAACTGCCCGTGCTCCGCGGCGCTCACCGCAACACAGATCGTTTGCGCCGATGGCCCATTCCCAAAGCCTTGGCCCTATGTCGCATCTGCTTAGGCTTCTGTGAATTTGCTGAATAACCAGTGCACGAATTGATTCCTCACCTAACCAGAGATGTCGATTGAATGCATGAAGAAATAGACCGCGCCGAATGCTCCCAACGACCGGGACGATGACGGCGAGATCTGTTTGAAGGTTCCACGCGTCGCTCACCGCTCTTAGGGGCTCCCCGGCACCACGACGGTCGAATCCCAATTCCAGCCGGGATAGCTCGGGTTGTATTGCGCCGCGCCGTTCTGCGTCACAAACGCCGCTCGCGCATCGGGCGCGTCATAGCCCAATACCCGCAGGCCGTTCATCACCGTCCCGCCATATTTGGTATAGTTGTTGTCCGCATATCCGACTCCGGCTCCCGGATTGTAATGCATCCGGTAGACCAAAAGATCCTGCGTCTCGCCGGCGATCGACACCCCGCCGCGGGTGAGGTCGGTAAACGGGCCGCCCGCCACCGGGCACTGCGTCGGGAACGCCGTGTGATCGGCCGCGTCGCACTGGATCTGAAACGTCGTATTGGAGTTGTTGACGTTCATGATCGGGAACTGTCGATTCCCCGGCAGTTGATCGATTAATAGGGAGCCGTAATACAAGCCGTTTACGAGTTGCACCGTATCGCCGTTCGTCAGGGTGTAGTACCCCGGCGACGCATATTGCAGCACGCCGCCAGCCAGGACATTCGTGCCGTTTTGCAGGTTGCCGTTATTACTCGCATCAGTACCATTGATGTACGGGCCGATCGCCCCGGTGGTGCTTATGTGATCGCCATTGGCGATCGAGATCGACAGCGTGAAATCGATGCAGTAAAACGGCGGCGGGAACGTGCTGACGCCGCACTGGGCCTCATAGTAGCGCTGGAACGGCGCGATCCATTGCGTCGGGTTTATCGCGTGCAGATAGGTTTGCATGCCGTAAGCGGCGGTGAACATATACGCCGCGACATAGGTATCGGGGATGGACCAACTGCCCACATAATTCGGCAATAGCTCGGAGGTGCTGATCTGCGTGCCGGTTCCCCCTTGCTTGTAGGCGAGCCACACCGTGTAATAGTTCATGTTCTCGGTGATCTGGTCATTGAAATATGACCGCTCGATATTGCCGTCACCGCCGGACGCCGCGGCAAAGGTCTTATCCCGCAACGCCCACGCCGAGCCTCTCGCCTGGCAGCAGGCGAGCGTCAGTCCCCAATAGTGATTGCCGCCCTCGACATCGTCGCGCTGCGCATCGCCGGTCCCGCCGAGCGGCCCGGGGCCCGGCTGCCTTTGCAGCAGGTCGCGGTTGGCGGCAAAATACAGCGAGTCCAAATACAGCCGCTCCCCGAATATCCAGTAATTGTAGCTGACGAAATTGGGTACGTGACTGATATAGGTCCCACAACCGATCCAAACGCACCGCCAATCTACCGTGCTGTTCGGTATATTTTGATTTGGGCTGGTGACCCCGTTGAAATAACCGGCGTTATAACTGATCTGGTTCTGCGGCGCGCCCAGCGCAATGGCGGAATTCGTGCCCGAGCCATAAGAGCCGCCGACACCATTGCCGGCGGGGCCGGTCGGCGGGCCATTGTTCAGAACCGGTATGCGTCCGGTGGATTCGTCCAACAACGTGCTCCAGCCATGCGTTTGCGACCCCATTGCGAAAAGGCGCGACGTAAACCAGTCATCTTGCGCCTCGGTTAGGAAAGCCTGGTTGTTCCATTCGTTCGTGAAGCCGAGATCGGGCCGCTCGCCGGTGCCGGTTGTCCCGATGACATTGCCCTTGGAAAATGGATCATAAAGCAGCGTCAGTTCATGACTCCACGGGATAGCAACCGAAGCGGTCTGCGCGGTATTTATCGGCTCGATTAGACCGGTTTGTTCCCAGTAGAGTTTCTCGGCAGCAGTGAAGGCGGGATAAATCCGGCGCGTAAACCGGGCGGTGCTGCCACGCGTCGCCCAGCTTTGATCGGCCGAGGCGTCCTCGTCCTGCCATGATTCCCAATGTGGGTGCCAGAACACCTGGGTGAACGAGGTTGTGCCGGCGCCTTGCGAGTTCGTCAGAACCGTCCCGAATGCCTGATATACGGTCGGAACGGCGAGCAGCTGCACATCGTGGGTGTCGGTGCCGCCAGTGCCTGTTGTGCCGCAATTGTACACCCAATAGAGTTGGCCCGGTGTCAGGCCGCCGACCGCAGTGCCCGTGGTGCTTACTCGTACTGCCATCCCTTCAAACCAGGTATTCGTCCCGGTCGAAGACGGCACGCTCATAGACAACGTGCCCTGATACGTTCCGCTTCCGGTGCATCCGCTTGGATTGATAGGATTATTCGACGAACTCACGGTCCCACTGAGGCCGGTCCAGTCTAGAATATCGGTCGTCCCGTCGAGCATCTGTGGCTGGTAGGAGATCACCTGCGGATCGCCCGCCCCACCGCCTCCGGTGATCGAGCCAAACCCCGCAGGTCCCGGATTTCCGCTATTGCCGGCCGAACCGGACGCAACGTTCATCCAGGAATTGAAGTGCGTGCAAACATGCCGGACATCCTTCAGGGATGTGCCGTCTGCCGCATCGGTGAAGAGATCGACCACGCACCGCACGTATAAGAGCGGGTCCTGGTGTCCCGATGTGTACTTGAAGAGCCCACTGACCTCGTACTCGTCGTAGACATTGCCGGCCCGCAAGTGGCGCGGCGCGTCCCGTCCGGTGTTCGTGATGTTGTCGCACAGCCGGAACGTCGCATCGCCGCTGTCGCGCGTCGAGTTGTCCTGATTGCGCACATCCGTCAGATGGGTCTTGAAATCATGCGCTCCGGGGCCGCTGCACAAGCCACTGAGCGCCTGATGCGAAGTCTGGGAATAGGTGCCCGCAGTCGGCACGAATTCGATCTGATAGGAGGCACCCGCCGCAAGGCTGTTCGGCAGCCAGATCGCCCATACCGCATGACGCCACGAGCCGTTGGCACCGTTCTCACGCCAAGTCGAGATCTCATCCCATTGCTGACCCGGCAACGCAATGTGCGTCGTCGCGTCACGAATGACCGGATAGTTGCCCGGCATGATGTCGCCATAGCGGAACGCTTGCCCCATGCTGACGGGCGCCCCAGCAGAAAGCGTCGCGCCCGTGTTGTTGACGAAGGTGAACGTCGTCAGCGGTGCTCCGTGAGTGACAATAATGTCAACATTTTTAGAGGTCGTTACTGCACTGGCGGACAGACCAAAAAGTGAGCCGACGAATAGGGCTAGATAGAAAAGGGGTTTCCCGATCATAGGGTTGCCTCTGGCATAATTTACGTAATTTAGAGCAGCTATATTTGGGCCAATTCGCGGACTCTTGATATCTACGATGATGTTAGTCCAGGAGAGTGCGAAAATCCCTCGGGCGTCAAAAAAAAGCGCTGCGAACTGTACCGTTCCAGTTAAATGGCGACCTATCGCTCATCGCAACCCTATAGTCGCCCGGAGGCCTTGGGGCGTCGTCTCCGGTATTCCGGGGGTGTTCGGAGTTTCCATGATTACGCGCTGTGGTGGTGCGAGTGGTCACAGCCGCGGTGCCGGCAGTGGAGGGGTGGCGGCACAACAACCTTCGCTACGTTGACCGTGAAGGCCCGGAGCTGCTGAACCTGGTGCTCGATCCGATTGCGTGTATCTGAACAGCAGCTGACGAAGGCTCGGGGTTACAGCATAAAGGCGTCAGCCGGGCGCGCTCTGACTAGGGGAGGTTAGCTCCCGATGTTGGATTAATAATACCCTTCCATTCTGGATTTGTCAATATGATAATTCATATACTAACCGCGTTTGCGCCCGCTTGCGGTTGACCGGATGGCCGGCTTGGCGGAGTCCCGTCTTCATTCGCCGCTACCTTTTACATCTTAAATGGGGGTCGTCAGGTATTGCTCGTCGATCCACCACATCAGCGCCAACTCTTCAGGGTCCGGTGAACGCGGCTGGCGGTGGACCCCGGAGCGCGCTAACCTGAGCAGCGCATATCGCGGGCGAACCGCCAGCGCGATACCGCCCCGCTTCCCCTCTCTTGCCGATCCGCTACTCCCTGCTCGCCTGGACTCCCTGACCCCTGGTGCTATTTTCCGAGGCCGCATCTCCCTGGGGCGGCCCGGCCATGGCGGGGCGGGCCTGTCGTGCGCCCCGCTCTGTCGGCGCTCAGTGTATCGCCCGCTCGTGCTTCGCTGGCGGAATAGCCCGGCCAGCGGAGAGATGCGCCGCCAGCCGCCTGGCGGTACTGCTGCAGATGGTCTTCGCAGACGCCGCACCTCGCCAAGCCTGTAGCGAGATCCAATGCGCTCCGACCAAAGCAAGATTTTTTGCGGTGATCGGCATCCAAATCACCCTTAGATAATCTATACTGCCGGTGGCATGAAATGCCTTATAGTCCGCGGCGTGGCCGCCTAGATCAAATAGGCGAAATCTATGCTCCGCAAAGAGGTCCTCGATGATACGGAGCAGAAGGACTGTCCCCGGCGAAAATTGCCGATACTCTGGATCGTAGCCGACGATCACGTATGTTATAATATCAGTTTCGGTCCTGCACAAGCCATAGGAAATGGGCTTGCCTGCGGCCATCAATATATAGCCTCGTAGCCGTCCTCTAGTGGCCTCAGAGACTAAATGTATTTTATATTCTTCGCTCTCGGGAAAGCCCCACCCCATCTTACTTTGATAGCTGACGCGAGAGACGGCGATCGCATGCTCGCGAAACTCGCTAATCTCCGCCGGAGAGGTATAGGAAAGAACATCAACCGGTCCTCCTGCACGTCGAATCAAATGGCGCAGTTGCCGCTTCAGCCGATTTCGAGTGTTTGAGGAAAACCTGTTCAGATAATCAGAGAAAGATCCGCTGGACAGGTCGATGAAATAACGCTTGCCCCGATAAGGCACATAGCGGATCGCCCTCCCGTCGATGGACAACGCGCGGGAGACCGTGCCGTCATCCAGCATAGTCTGAAAGGTTACGGGTTGTAGTACGGGCGGTCTGTAGAACCGACCGCTATGCGCGACGGGACTGGTGCGATTGGAAAGCGATCTGAACTCCCAGCGCGCAAGTACCCAGGGGCCGATTTGATAGGCGAGCTGCTCGGTGGCTCGGCTCCATTCTCCCGACAAGCTTTGGAATACGACATATGGCATGAACGAATTGCCGGTTTCATCAAAGACTTCGGCCTGCCGAGCCTGCTCAAGCCATCTGCTCTCCTCCAATACCTCTCGGCATGTCGGATTGACATAGACGATCGTAACCATTCCGCCGCGCAATACGAATTGCTGAATTTTCTGAAGCCCGCTGCGCAAAACCGCATCGCCACACGGGTTAAACAGGTAAACTAGAAGGTGGTCGGATGGTCCATACGCGCTGTATTCAAACTCGTCGATGCTTTGGCAGTGCACTGATATCTCGGAGCATCTGCGGCGGCGCGAACAATATGTTTTCACATTCTCCATCGCCATATCACAGAGTTCACGGGAGATCTCTACGCCGATGATGGCACGGAACGGGTAATCGGAGGCAAGCAGCAGCGTTCGACCCTTGCCGCAGCCGAGATCGATAAAGATTGTATTCGTATAATCGAGGGCGAGCTTCCCGAGCAACGAGCGGATAAATCTGACGGGTGTTGCGTCGTATCGATGCGAGTCCAAAGCGGATAAGCCCAGCGCCTCCACCGTCACAGTCCCGACCGTGCGCACTCCCGCTTGCCGGTCGAAGCGCTCGTGCTGGCGCCGCAGATGCCGGGTAATCAGTCGACGAAACGGATGAGCTGCGTTTTTAGCAGCAATCCACAACAAGCGACGTGGGCTCATTTCATGCAATGTGCCGTTACCCGAGCCGGGAAGTAATTCCGCATTCCAATGAAGCGCCGGCTGTCCGCAGCAGGCAGACGCCATTCACAATCTGCTACGATCATACGAGGCTGCCGTCCACTCCAACCAGCATCGGCACGCAAGCTCAACCCTCGGCGCGGCGACGGCGAAGGATCCATCCGAGCACCTCGGCGCCCTCGGCTATTACCGGACTGCCAATCGCAAACAGGGCGGCGCCATAAGCGATCGCCCCACTCGCCGACAGGAATAGCAGCCTGAGTAAGGGAGGGTCCGACCGCCCCGCTAAGATAAACTCACGCAACAGCAGCACTGTCAGGGCCATCAGCGCGGTCGCCGCCATTATCGGCCACAGTGCGGACCATAATTCCAAAAATTTCGCTTTCAACTCGGTCAGCGCCTCCCTTGCCATGATCGCCATCACTGCGCAGTAGACCGGAGTGGCAAGCATTACGGTGCCTTGCGCCCCGTTCCATAATGCGCCGATCACTCCCGCGGCCGGCGCAAGGATCAGCAGCGCCAGGCAATACCAAAACAGAAATTTTTCGCGGCGCCGCGCGAACAGGACCGGCGGCAGCACGATGTCGATCCCCCGCACCCCGGCGTAGACACACAGCAGGCGCAGGATGGGGACGGCGGGCAACCATTTCGGACCCAGCAGGACCGCGACCATTTCCTCGGCGACAAGGGCCATTCCAGCCGAAGCCGGCACGACGAAGGCGGCTGTGAGCCGCACGGCTCGATAAAAGGCGGTGCGCATGGCGTCGATATCTGCTTGCAGCTCAGCCATGACAGGCGAACTCAGCATGTTCACGACCGTGGTAATTTTGCTGGCGGGCAACAGTGCGATCTCTTCGGCCATTGAATAGAGCCCGACAATGTCAACCTGGCCGGTCACTTTGCCGATGACCAGCGTGTTACCCCACTCCCGCAGCGCCCACATCATTTTTACGCCGAGGGTCGCCAGACTGAAATGAACGACATCCTTCACCCGTGCGCCCCCGATGCGCAAACCTGGATACCACGGGGCAAAGGCAAACGTCGCAATGCTGCGGACCGCCGGGTTGACCAGCGAGCCGATCACCAAGGTCCAAACTCCTAACCCGGCGAGGGCGCACCCTATTGTCAGCGGCAACGACACCACACTGCTGATGACCTCCGCTTGCGACACGCGATCGAGCGCGAGGCGCTGGCGAAGTAGGCTGTCGGAAACCACGCGGCATGCGGTCAGCGGCAGGACCAGAGAAAGGACAGGGAGAACCTCAGCGAGGCGCGGGGCGGCGAACCAACGCGCGATTCCGGGCGCACTTAAAGAGAGAGCGATGCAGCATACGATGGCGAGCGTCATCGTCAACCAGAAGCAGGTATCGATTTCCCGTTTATCCAAGTTGCGAAACTGGATAATCGCCGAGCCCAATCCCATATCGGCCAGGATGCCTGCCATGCCAGTCCAAAACCCCGCGAGGGCCATCAGACCGTAATCAGCAGGCATCAGTATTCGTGCGACCAGCAGGGTGGTGGCAAAGTTCAGTAATTGCAGCACCCCACGCGACCAGGTGATCCAGAAAATGGAGCGTGCCACGCGCCCCCTCAATGACGGCTTCTCCTCGGAGAGAATCATGTCAGTTCGGGGTTGCGATTGTGACGATCAGAGTCCCTGTAAAAATTTCGGATATGAAGCGTCCGAGAAGCACTGGCCCACCGCGTAGCCACCGCCGATCGGCCCGATCGAGACAGGTTAAGGACGCCCCAAATATCGCCGCCAAAGGCCTCGGTTCTCGGCCGCAGGACGCCCTCCAGGCGGGGCGCAACAATTGCGGCCGCTGAGGACGGATCGCCTGCCTGCTGAGAATGTTTGAGGATCGCTCGTTTTCTTGAATTGACAAACCCAGCCTCTACGATAAAAAATACAAAGCAACAACACATTTAGCTATACCAATTTGCTCGCATCCTACCGAACATCACAAACTCAAGCAAGCCCTGGCGCAGTTACCGTCGCGCCACCGCAAATGAACTGAAAACGATCTCAGGCGGCGGAGGCATAACGTGTCCAGGAATTGACCCATACCCTCTGTAGTAAGCGGGATAGATTAACTTTTGGTTCGCTTTAACGCGGTAGGTTCCAAAGCATCGAGACGACCCTTCCGAGGAGCGATTACCCCGCCGAGTGCCAAGGTGCATCACATGACTTCAGGGCAAACTGCGGGGACCAATGCTGATCTATCCCGTGCCCGGCGCGGAGGGTAATCCCCGAGCCACACCGGAGCGTACAGAGTAAAGAGGCGAGGTTGCAAAAATGCGGCAGTTGGGCCCGGATTTTTACGATAGCATGCATGCGAAGATCGAGCAGTCCGTGACGCTGACGCGCTATGACGGGCTATTTCGCAAAGCTCTCGCCAACATTCGGAATCGTGGCAGCCGCTCGATCCTCGAAGTCGGGTGCGGGAGTGGCTTCCTGGCTAAGATGATCCTCCAAGAATACGACGGCATCTACAGTGGCTTCGACTTCAGCGCCGAAGCGATCCGCAATGCGAGCTATCGCACAGGGCGTTCAGAACTTTTTTTTGTCGGCGACGCCCTTGATAGCCGATCTTATATGGGCGACTACGATACGATTGTTTGCATGGAGACGTTGGAACACGTCGATCGCGATCTTGAGATTATTCGACTTTGGCAAGACGGAACATGGTGCGTATGTTCAGTCCCTAACTTTGACTACGCGGGGCATGTCCGTTTTTTCAACACCACTGACGAGGTCACGACACGCTACGGCGGGCTCATCGATATCGAGGGGATCATCAAGATACCCCGACCGATTATACCGGATCATCGCATCAGCAGCTATTTGCAGAATTTACGATGGAGCAGAAACAACCTCAATGATCTTATGGGTTTTCTGGGGATTCAAACGTTTTCTCGGCTGGGCGGATGGTTTCTGTTCTTCGGACATAAAGCCCGAGCACGAACGGGTCAAATGCCGAAGATCCAGAATATTAGCCGTATATAATGAATCCGTGCGTAGCCGAAAGCGTAACACAGCGGATCTTTGGTGGGAGGGTTTTTACGAGAAGCCGTCAGGCAACTCTGACATATTCGTCTCATGGCGAACTCGACGTCGGCTTCGACACCTGCGACAGCTAGTTTCGCGCGAGGTTGGGGGCAGAACCTTCATCTGGTGCCTGCTCGGCAGAGACCGGAGCGTCTCACCGCGCAGCGGTTGTTTTTTTTGAAATCCTAGTTCAACGTCGCGTCGGCATTTACCTCGAGTGCTCACGTTTGGCAGATGGCTCAGGTCAGCGCAACTTTCAAAATGACGTCGGTCGTTATCAGCAATACGTCATTTCTACCTAAACTATAGTAGGCGGGCGGTTCGATCGTAAAGGCGGTGACGATGCTGTATAACGCATTATCGGATCTTGAGATAAGAACGCAGCAGCGTCGTGATCTGATTGGGAGAGTGGCGCATTCGGCAGCACGCACTATGATCAAGAAGCTGATTTTGCCCTTACGCGATCCTGCGATACGGAAGGTCGTGCATGGCGTCGAGCTTCTCCTTCCACTGTCGCATGACCGTCCACGTTATGTCGCGCAATACCCCTATTATGACACCGTGCTTCCGAATCTGGCGAAATTCCTTCTGGAAGGTGAGAGTTCGCATCGTAAACTGTTCTTCGTCGATGTGGGCGCTAACGTTGGCGATACTACGAGGCTCGTTAGCGCCATGATCGGGAGGGAAAACGTAACCTTTATTTGCATCGAGGCCGATGAAATCTATTTGCCACTATTGTGGCGCAATACAGAGGGGTTGTCAGTCGCTTTACACAACGTCATAGCGGCATCACGTACTGAGGACCTGAATGCCGCATTTGCCCGCGACTATCGCGGCACTTCGTCGATCGTCAACGGAAGCGAACGTCGTCGGGCGATTGCGCTTGACGATCTCATTGCCGGAGAGGCCACAGACATAATCAAGATTGATACCGACGGGTATGAGGCCGAGGTATTGCATGGCTTGCGCCTCACGCTTGAACGCGCCGATCCGTTGCTATTCTTAGAATATTCTCCTCGCCATCTTATTTGCTTTGGCAAAATCGAACCCAAATTATTACTAGAGATGTTGCGAGCCCAAGGGTATGGCTACGGCCTGATTTATGATTATCGTGGATACCCGATGGGCTTTACCGAATTCACAGACCACGCCATTCGCAATCTTATAACATACTGTCTCTCTGTGCCTGACTTTTACGCGGACCTACTTCTGGCGAAGGAACAGGATTTACTTCTCCGATTCTATGAGTGGGATCTTCCCCGATACTTAGGCACCGGTGCCCGATGATCAGACGGTTTTCTCAGCTCGCGTCCGATTCGGGTCTGTATGAACCGATCCAGCGACATCAAATTACGCCGTCCCAAATTCGCCCCCATCGGATTGGCTACGGCGTTATCCTAACTTGGACGTAAGATGGCCGGAATGCCCCTTCGCTCTAATGAATTGTCAGAACGTGCAGTTCCATCATATCGATCGGCAAGGCGATTGCCCATGCGCCGACAGTCGAGACTCGTTCGACTGGTGAGGGCCCTGTGCAGCGCGAAGCAGCGGGTCAAGCAAAGATCGGACCGCCATAATGAACGGTAGGGTCCCGTCGTATCACATACTACACCGTCAGCCAGGAGGTCTGATCGAGGCCCTTTGGCGGACCTGTTTAGCCGATGCCGATTTTCCGACCCACTACATTGCTCCGGAATATTTCTTGGAGCCCGGATTCCGCAATAAAGGGCCGTTTGCCGTTCTGAGCCTGAGTGGCGAGGAGGTGACAGCGGTTCTGACCGGAACCAATGACGGCGCCTACGTTCAATCCGGGCTATCCGTCCGCCCTCAGATCGTCTTTTCACGGCACGCCGATCGTTTACGGGCGATGGCAAATCTGGTCGAGGGTCTTCTTGTAGAGGCAGCGTCCGCAAAGCTGGTGGACCTGTTCGTGTGGTCTAATATCGCAACTCTGGTCGACCCTCGCTTTCGCAAGAAGCAATACGAAGGCATCGCGATGCTGGATCTGTCGCGGGGTCCGGATGCGCTTTTCCGAAAATTCTCGGAAAACAAGCGTAGGAACATCAAAAGAGCGATCAAGTACGGGGTTTCTGTCGAGCCGGCGATCGACCCTGCCGAGGTCTCCGCCTATTATTCGATCTGCGTCGAATGGTCTCGCCGCAAGGGGTTGTCGATCCCAGGAGAAGAGGAGTTCCACCAGACCATTGCGTTGAAGAATAACCGGCTGCTTCTTCTCGCTCGTAACGAGGGAAAAATCATCGCTGGCGTCGTGATCCGGTTCTCCCCCCACGGTGTGATGGAGTATGCAGCGAACAGCTCACTGCAGAATGCTCTACATCTGCGGCCCAACGATTTGTTGCATTGGCGGGCGATCGAGTGGGGATACCAGGAGGGCATGACCCATTACAGTCTCGGGGGCGCACACCTTTTCTTGCGAAAATTTGGCGGCGAAATCGTTCCCACCAGCCGCCATCGCTTGGACCTGTCGACCTTTCGCCGATTTGCGATCGGCGATTGGATTGCCGATCGGGCTGAACAAGCCCGCCCCTTGATACCGGTTCGGCTGACCACCATGGCGCGTTCTTTAAGAGGCTTGCTCGAAAAGCCGCGCAACCCGCGCGCCAAGACCGACCACGACTGTCCCCTATACCGACAGGACGGATGTGGACCGGAAAATCGCCGTAATCGTATGTGACCGTATGATGATTGAGGTTGCTGCTGCGCTGACCCGGGTAGATGACCGTTTTTGTTGATGCAGATGCACGATGAAAAATGTCGGTTTGCTGTTCTTTCGCTGTTTGCAGCAGAAATCAGCAAAGTTGTGGCTGTTATTTCGCCGTTCACGTTTTCGATAAGCGCCGGTTTCCGCGGCCGAAACCCATCTCCTCCTGTATTTTTTCTGTAATAACAGGTTACCACCGGCGTGCAGTTGGCGAACGAGGTAGAGGTGCCTTGGGGGTTGGTTTGATCCGGAGGTCCCGAACAGAACGCGGCCATCTAGATCTACAGGTTTCGGGTGAAAGAGCGCATGAGCATGCGCCGATCAGGCGACCTGCTTTTCCTCAGCCTGACCGCTGGAGCGGAAACGCGGAACGAGACTCACGCCACGAGCGGTTGCGTCTCCGATCGCATTGCGAACTCCCATCAAATCGTAGATCGTTGGGGCGATATCGAGTATCGACACCGGCTCGCTATGTATGGCGTGTTCTCCGGTATGCACCCAAAGGACCCCCTCTGGGTGATGGCGTGCGCTCTTGACGGCATCAATCGCATAAAGCAGGTCGAAAAAATAAAGGGGCTCGTTGCGCCCGGGCACTCCACCGATCTCCCCATTACCCTCAAGCCTATCATATATTTGGCAACCGAAATGGATATCGGTGCCGGTAAGGCGCGCTCCGAAGACTGACTCCTCCCCCAGCTTTAATCGCCTGAGGACGGCAAGCGCTTTCTCGGCCGCGGCAACATGGGCGAACCGGAGACGGTATTGATGGGTCATTACCGGCTCGACCATGCGGGGTGCGATATCGAGCAGTTGAAGAAAATGCGATATATCTCGCAATCGATAAAAATGCTGTCCACCCCTCCCCTCGCGCTTTAAGAACGGCTGCTGGCTCAGTGCCGAGCACAGGATAATGGTGGTATCCGCCTCCGCCAAAGCGAAGAAACGCCGGAGCAAGGCATCCATAGACCGGTATCCAAACAGGACCGCATCACCATAGCTCTCAATCTCGTCCTTTGCCGGCCTGAGCGGAAACGCGTCCGGGTCCATGTGACGCCAATATGCATGTTGCAGATGAGCGGTGCTATTGATGAAAAAGGTCGCAAAATCGGGGCGCATTCGACGATAGTAATGCCGGAACAAATCGAACTGCAGGCGATCCGCAAGCGCTACCCGCCGCCACTTGACGTCTGCCTGCGAAAGCCGCTCGCTGCTGAGCTGCGTCAATACCGCTCGAATCGTATCCGCTGCCAGACCGTGGCGAAGCAGAAACGTCATGAACGGCAGCCACTCGTTTACGGCCAGTACCACGCCCCTCGTGCTTTCTTGAACCAATTTGGCCATTACGGTCTTGAACACCTCGATTTCGGTCGGCCAGGCGGGTTCCTTGTTGCACCATGGATCAGGAAGATAGAACACGCCGGTGCCAGCCAGGGCTCGGGCATTCATGCTGCCGCAATTCATTACCGACTTGCCGAGGCCAGATAGACAGCGCCAGATGTCGGAATGATCGGCTTTGGGGCCGTCCGTCAGGTAAAAAACTCTATGCTCATCATAGGGGAGTCCGGTATGGATCGAATACCATTGAATCCACGGTTCGAGATAGTCGGGTTCAGATACATCAGCTATGCTGGTAAATACTTGGCATAAATTGTAGAGAGCAGAAAAATTTGGAAGCTTGCGGTGGTCCATCCACCTTTTCAGGAGCGGCGGGCAAATCTCGTTGAATTCCAGCAGAAGTATCTTTGACATCGACCCAGCTCAACGCGCCAGAGTTAATCTGTGGGACTTGCGGACGACTAAAGAGAGCCTTGAAACGCGCTGGCAAAAAAGTGCACCCACCCGCCTCGCAGGTCAAGAAAAAAGCCGCAAGCTGCTGGCGATTGCGGGTAACGGTCCGGCCACCGTACATGGAGGCTCTATTTGACGTTGAGCCCAGGTGACAATGGCCCGATCAGTTATCGCCCTCTCGGCTGGCGGAGATTGGGAGTTACGCGAATTCCAGCGCTCGCGGACGGACACGACGCGCAACATATCTGAGAAACTACGCCCCGACTTCCGCTCGTGCCTCGTCGCCCGCGATGTTACAACGCCAGGCTGCTTTGGGTAGCGATGCGGGACACCCAGCGGGGGTGGAATGGTTCGCGCGATCTCTGCAATGCTGAGCCCGGCACCTTGAACGGCGTGATATCATGAGACTTATTCCAATCATCGCCGCGATTGTGGGGCTGGCGATGATCGGAGCACTCGTTGGGCATTTCGGGGCCGGTGCCGTGATTCGATCGCTGCGCGCGATCGGTTGGGCTGGCTTTTCGGCGATTTGCCTGATTTATCTGGTAGTGATCTCGTTCGAAGGTATCGCCTGGCGACTGCTCGTGCCCGGGGCGCGGCTTTGGGCATTTATATGGGGACGCTTGATCCGCGATGCCGGGTCCGAAGTGCTGCCGGTGTCTCAAATGGGGGGCTGCATTCTGGGGGCCCGCGCCGTGGCGCTCGCCGGTGTGCCGGGATCCGTCGCCGCGGCGACCACCTTGGTCGATCTGACCCTCGAATTTCTCGCCAAGCTGGCCTACATGGTTCTAGGTTTGGTTTTGCTCATTGCTCTTCGGCCCGGTATGCCGATCTCGCTACCGGTGATGTTCGGCCTTACCGCAACTGGGCTCTTCGCAATCATCTTTGTCATAGTTCAGCGGCACGGCTTCGCCTTCTTCGATCGATTCGCGCGTATGCTGGGAAGGGGCTGGGCGGAGCGGACCGTCTCTGGGGTGGCCGCCGTTCACGCGGCGCTTGCCGAGACTTACCAACGCAGAGCCGGCTTGTTGGGCGGATTTGTTCTGCACCTCGCATGCTGGATCCTCAGCGCCGTCGAGGTCTGGATCGCGCTTCGTCTTGCCGGCGCGCCGCTCGGCTTTTCGACTGTGCTGGTCATAGAAAGTTTGCTCTATGCCATTCGAACGGTCGCCTTTGCGATCCCCAACGCAGTTGGCGTGCAAGAAGGCGCGTATGTGCTAATCGGTGCTGCATTCGGCCTGACACCCGAGATGGCGCTCGCCATTTCGCTCTTGAAGCGCGCGCGCGACCTCATAATCGGCCTGCCTGCGCTCGGAACGTGGCAGGTTGCCGAGGGCGGGCGCCTATGGCGGCGCCGCATATCATTCTCCAATCGGAGCGGGCCCCAGTGATGAAAGGCCGGCCTCCGGGCGGCGCGACTAAAAACCCGATCTGACGGGAAATTCAGTCCGCCCAGCTGCGATAAGGGGTTGGGCGAGCTTCCGATCCACGGCTGGTCCTCAGTTCCGAGGGACCGCGCCACCTGATCGCCGAATTCGCGCCAGTCAAAGTCACGGGCACCGACTACGCCTGCCAGTCGACGAAACCGCTGTCGATCACATCCTCGCGGAACCCGGACTCGGCGATCCCCAGCGCCGCGATTTTCGGTCAGACCACCGAAGGCCTCCGCGGCATAAAGTCATAATTCGATTCGGGTCGCGGGCCGGTCGGCATCGCGCTGAGACGGGGCGCCGTAGAGGTCGCCTGCGCGCTTTTCAAAGGCGCCGACCATGCGGCGGACGGCCTCGCTGAACAGCACCTCGATCAGTCTTTGCAACAGACGCGACTTGAACTCGAAATCGACAAAAAAACCAACCCGGCAGCCGCCCGGGTCCGTTGAAAAGCTCCAATGATTGTTGAGATACCGGAACGGCCCTTCGGCATAGGCGACATCAATGCGCTCGGGCGGGTCGAGTGAGACGCGCGAGGTGAACCGCTCCCGGACGATACGAAACCCGATAATCAAATCGGCGACGACTAGATTGGGTTCGCGCTCTCGGATCCGGGCGCCAACGCACCAAGGGAGAAACTCGGGATAGCGCTCGATGTCGGCAACGAGGGCGAAGAGCTGCTCGGGCGTGTAAGGCAGCACACGCTCTTCCGCATGGGTGGGCATGTAGGCGAAACCTAGCCGGCAGCGGCGAGCTTGGCGGCACGCGCAGCGCGCAGCCTCGCGAAATCATCCCCCGCGTGATAGGAAGACCGGGTCAGCGGCGAGGCCGAGACCAGCAGAAACCCCTTGGCCGCCGCGAAACCGGCATAGCTGCGGAATTCTTCCGGTGTGACGAAGCGGGCAATCGCATGATGCTTCCGCGTTGGCTGCAGGTATTGCCCAATCGTCAAGAAATCGACATCGGCAGCCCTCAGATCGTCCATTACCTGCAATACCTCGGCTTTCCCCTCGCCAAGCCCCACCATTATTCCGGATTTTGTAAAGAGCGCGGAATCAAGCCGCTTCGCCTGGTCGAGCAGGCGCAACGAATGAAAATACCGGGCGCCCGGCCGCACCTCGGCATAAAGACGCGGCACAGTCTCCAGATTGTGGTTGAACACGTCCGGCTTGGCCTTGACGACGATTTCGAGCGCCCCGTCTTTGCGCAGAAAATCTGGGGTCAGCACCTCGATCGTCGTGACGGGCGAGGTCTTACGGATGGCGGTGATGGTACGCGCGAAATGCTCGGCGCCGCCGTCATCGAGATCATCGCGATCGACGGAGGTGATGACGACGTGCGAGAGCCTCAGCGCCGCCACGGCTTCGCCGACGCGCTCGGGCTCATGCGGGTCGAGCAGATCGGGCCGGCCGGTTGCTACGTTGCAGAAAGTGCAGGCCCGCGTGCAGACCCGCCCCAAGATCATGACGGTCGCATGCTTCTGCTTCCAGCATTCGCCGATATTCGGGCAGGCCGCTTCTTCGCACACGGTGTTGAGCGCGAGCTGGCGCATGAGCCGCCGTGTGGCCTGGTATTCCGGCGAAACCGGCGCCTTGACGCGCAGCCAGTCGGGCTTGCGCGGGATCGGGCTGTCGGGATTGCGGGCTTTCTCGGGATGGCGCAGAGGCAGTGGTCGAAGCTCATGCCCGACCTCGGGCTGGGCATCCATGTGAGGCGGGGGAGCTCCTTGCTCCGAATACGTGGATGCCCACGGATCGAGTCCGTGGGCTGAAGGCCCACGGGTCGAGCCGGTCGAGCTCGGCCATGACGAAGGAGGTGTGGACATAGCTGACCGCGTTGACTGCCGGGCTAGAAGTGGATGGCCCGCCCAGACGCGTCAAGCCAGCGCCGTTCTTCGTCCCCGCTACGGATGGGGCCGTCGCATCGGCACCGCAAGGTAGCAGCCGAATTCCTTTGCGAAATCGACCGATACGCGGGCGTGGACACGGCCCTGCCGATCCAAGAGCTCGGCATGGTCGTCGAACGGTACGATCGCACCGTGCCAGATGTTCGGATGGATGTAGAGCCCGCGGCTGCCGTCGCACCAGAACGCGACGAACTGCTCCGGTGTCACATCGTCCCCCGGCAGGGCCAGCGGCACGACGAAACTCTCGCTATGCAATGGATAGAACAGCTGGCCGCCATCGGGATGGTAATTCGCGCGCCAGACCAGCGCCTGTTGCCGCAGTCTTGCGGGGCCCTCGGTGGCCGCCTCTTCCGGCCAGTTGCTCCAGGCGAAGAGATAGCTGTCACCGACGGCGTTGTTCCGAGCGTAAAGGCTCTCGCCTTTCCACCAAAACTCGAACACTCCTTCGGCGACACCGCCCTGATCGCCTGAATTCTCGTCAATCGCTCGCCAGCCCTGCGCCGGCCAACGGACGATCTCGATCGGGAAGCTCTCTGGCGCATCGACGAGGCATCCGTACCCGTGGAGGGTATCATCGCTCGCCGCGACGAGCGGCGTCTCATGGATGCGACGCACGCCTGTGGTCGGCACATAGGCGATCTCCGCCGGATCAAAATGCATGTCCCCGATCCCCTGTTCCCCCTGTTTTATCAGGTCGAGATCAGGATCGGCATCTCTTTCAAACGCATCCCGCACCCGCTCACCGGTTCCGATCCCCGAACAGTACAACGCGAAAATGGCAATTACATGACTTTGATTCGCTCAGCCGAGGCGCGCGCGGAGCAGCGCCGAAAGGCGCTCCGCAGCGATCACGATGACAAAGGTGACGATGAGCAGAAGCGAAACTAGCTGGTATTGAAACAGGCTAATCGCCGACAGCAGCTCGAAACCAATCCCACCGGCGCCAACAAAACCGAGCACTAGAGACGAGCGGATGTTCTCGTCGAGCCGATAGAGCGCGATCCCGAGAAGCGAGGGCAGGATCGATGGGATAATGCCGTGGGTGAAGACCTGTACGCGTCGCGCGCCTGTCAAGGTAAGTGCATCGATCGGCGCCATGTCCATGTGCTCGATTGTCTCCGCGAAGAGCCGACCGAGCATCCCGATCGAGTGAACCGAGAGCGCCAGGGCCCCTGGAAAGGGGCCGAGCCCCACGGCGGTGACGAACAGCAATGCCCACACCAGGTCAGGAACGGCGCGGGCGAAGCCGATCACGCCGCGCGCGACGTAGTAGAGGTACCGTGACGGCGTTACATTCGCGGCGGCAAGAACGGCCAGCGGCACGGCCATGATGACGCCGCCGAGGGTGCCGAAGATGCCGAGGTCGATGGTTTCGAGCGCCGGCCACCACACCATGTCGATCTTGCTGAAATCGGGCGGCATCGCGCGCCGGATGATGTCGGCCATACCGTAAGCACCGGTGATCAAATCCTGCGGCCGGGCGCGGACGACGATTGCCGCCTGCACAACGATTGCCAGCAGCGCCAGCGCAAGCACGAGGCGCAGCGCCAGGCTGACCGCTCCGGACCAGCTGCGCTCGGCGAGATGCGGGGCCGCGGTGTCGGGGCTCAAGCGGCCTCATTTAGATAAAGCTGGCGCACCGCGTCGCGCGACAGCTCGGCACATGGCCGATCAAAAGCGATCGTGCCGTCGCGAATGCCGACAACGCGGTCGGCATACGCATAGGCCAGCTCGACCTGATGCAGCACGCACAACACGGCGAGGTGCTCGTGCGCAGCGAGGTGCCGCAGTAGGCGCATGATATCGTCGGCCGCCTCGGGGTCGAGGCTCGCCACCGGCTCATCGGCGAGCAGCACCTGCGGACGCTGGGCGAGCGCACGGGCGATTGCAACGCGTTGTGCCTGCCCGCCGGAGAGGGTGCCGGCACGCTGTCCGGCAAGCGTCGCGAGGCCAACCGCACTCAGATGATCCTTTGCGGCCCGCCGTTCGACCGCGGGCAGGCCCCCTAGCGCTGTCCACAGCCCGCCATAGCGGCCGAGGGCGCCCGAGGCAACGTTGCTCAGCACACTGCGCCGCCGAACCAGACTGGCGTGCTGCCAGATCATCGCCAGCGGTAGGCGAGCCTGACGCAGCCGCTCGCCCGAAAGCGCGGCCAGATTGGCGTCGTTGAGCCAGATTTCTCCGGCGGTCGGGCGTAACATTCGGGAGATGCAACGCAGCAGCGTCGTCTTACCGCTGCCATTACCGCCCAGCACGACGACAAGCTCGCCGGCCTCGACGCTCAGATCGAAGCCGATAAGCGCCAGCTTGCCGTTGGGATAGCGCATCGTCAGGCCGCGGACCCGCAGCATGACGGTCTCCGAGATGGCCGACCCGCGTCAGCTCAGCTTTTCAAGGTCGATGTTGAGCGTCTTGACGAGGTCGCGGATGTTGTCATAGGCGCCGTCGGTCTGTGGCACCAGCCGAGTAATGCCCGCGCCGACCATGATCTTGCGATCTGCCGGGTCCAATGTGGACAGGTCGAGATCTTGCAGTACCTCGATTACCCGTTTTTTGAACTCCGGAGGGAGGTCGCTGCGCACAGCGAACGGGTCGGTCGGGATCGGGTCCGACTTCCACAAGAACACCAGGTCGCCATCCTTGTAGTGGCCGCGCTGCGTGGCAAATTCCAGCTGCTCGCTGTTGAGTTCGCCGGCGTCGACCTTGTGGTTGTAAAGCGCCTCGAAAGACGAGGTATGGCTCCCGGCATAGATCGCGCGGATGTCCTTGTCGGGGTCGAGCCCGGCTTTTCGCAATCCATAGGCCGGGAACAAGTGACCCGAGGTCGAGGCCGGGTCGGAGAACGCGAAACTGTGCCCCTTTATCTCGGCGACGGTTTTGATGCTCGACCCGGGGTAGGTGACGATGCTGGCCCAATAGGTGTCGGGCTTGCCATCCGCAGTGCCGAAAGCTGCGACCGCCTCGGCCTTCGCCACCTGATGGGCGAGCACATAACCGAGCGGTCCGAATTCGCCGATTTCGAGCTTGCCGTTGCGCATCGCTTCGATCTCGGCGTTGTAGCTGGTCGCAACAAAGACCTCGACCTTGCAGCCGAGCTTTTCACCGATCAGCTCTCCGACCTTCCGATAGATCGGAACCAGGCGAGCCGCCGTGTCGTAGGGCTCGACGCCCAAGCGCACTGTGCCGCCGTTGGGGCACGTGTTCTGCTCAGCAGCGATCGCCGAGGAGCCACTCGCCAATGCCAGCGCGATCGCACCGGCCATGATCCAAGAGTTCTGCCGCATTCTTTGCTCCTGCCGGTTGCGCTTTGCGTGAGACAGCGGTCGAAGATTAAGATGTGCAAAAAGCGTTTTGATGAAGGATATATGACCTATTGGTTACAGTTCCGATGCGTCGCCGAACGCTTCGACGGCTGAACGGGAGGTGTCCGCCAGAAGCGGACGGCGCGCCGTTAAGCGTCAAACACGCTCACCAGCCGCGCCTCGGGAAGCAGCCTAATCGGCGCAATTCAAAGGTGAGCACCAGAGTTATTTGGTGCTTCTTTTTTATCCTATTTGATTTTATCTAATAGATTAAATTTCTTACCAAAGTGATGCAACAAGAACGAACATTTGGTTATTGCAGCAACGAGCCATTTCAGATATTCGTCGTTAGTGTATTGGACTATTTGTCGAGGGTAGGCGCTCTTCGTAGTTCGAGTTTTCATTAACTCAGCAATGTCTGGATCGCTAGTCTGTATCCAAAGACCATGAATAATAAAGTTACGATAGCCACATAGCTCACTTGCCTGAGCAACCAATTTATTCAATATCATGAAGTGTTCATTAGCAAGACGTAATTTGCCCAACTGACGAAGATATTTAAGTCTGGTTCCGATGGCTATATCGCTGGTAATTGGATATAGAAGAAGGGCCTCAGTTCCTAGAAATCCAGCCAATAGATTTTCAACCATGCTCTCCAGAAATCCCCACCGTGTCGTGATCCGACCCAATTCGAGAAGCATTTTCTCGTTGATATTTGGTGTAAGCGGCTCGGGGATTGGTCCTCCCGATAATTCGCCGGTCATTATATGCTTACCTCGTGTTTAATGGTCTTTATCGGGAGTAATAGGCATGCACCAAATCTTATAGGCATCGCTCTTGCACAGGATGATATTACCGGTCCACTGGTCGATCCTCCAAGCGTAGGCGGCATCTCCACCCGAAGCTGCCGCTACCGTGTAGCGGTGCGAAATAGCCAACGCCGCAGCGATAATGATTGTTCCAATGAGTAGTGTGATGCCGAGTTTCATCGAAACTAAATGTCATAAAATGTTAGTGCGGTAGCGTTGGAAAAATTGGCTATTGGCTCAGGTCCATCAATCGAGGATTTTTCCCTCTCGATGACAGGCGGCGAGATACCCCCGAGCTTCGCCTTCGGTATCGAAATATTTCACGGTGCCAGACCGGGTATAGACGGTCTCCCCGCGCCACAGCACGTAGAATTTTCCGTTAAAGGCTTGGTTCACTTGACTGGTCGTGTTTTTGATCTCATCGTTCGTCATCTGCACACCATATGTCCGGGTAACCCTCTCAACCGAAAAGCTCGACTACTATATGTGGTGCAACTTGAGATAATCAATGGTTGATCTGGTGGTTAACGAGGGTCGGCCCTCGATTTGTTCCGGTTTTTCCCCATTTTTATGCAAAATCAACGGTTGCACAAAAAGGGTACCGAATTTATGGCTTTATTGTGCAAAGCCCCCACGAGGGTGCGGCGCGCCACATCGGCGGGCTCGGGGTGGGCAAGTTCCTGAAGACCTGTACTTATCAGAGGGAAAGACGCCCGGGGCGAGCGCGATGGTTGGAGAATATTGCAGCCGCCTCTGCGCTATTTAACGCTTCTGGGTCATAAGGAGGAAGCCGACCTGCGCGTGCGCCGCTACGGGCGCAGGAATACCGCTGAGTAGCACAAGCGCTGTCAACGGGCGCTCGTTTTTCGGACCGTAACGCCTCACTTTGCTATCCATTACGCGCTGCTGGAGAATGACATGGGCGAGCAACTGAGAGCTCAGCCTGCCGGGACCGTTTGCCAGCCGGCACTACATTGGGTCACATACGGATAACGGCGTCGGAGGCTTAATTACAATTGTGTGGCTGCCGGCTCGGGCCGCCGGGTAAGTTTTTTGGTGAGCAGGGTTGCATGCCTACGCGTCCTGCGACCTGCTGAGGCGGCTGCGAATTGATACAAATTTTTACGGGATAAAACTGTGCCCCCGGCAGTTTATCCGACAGTCACTCAGCTCCAAGGGGATAATGGATGAACAAGACCGCGCAAAAACCGAACCGGGTCTCGGCGGTATTCCAAGATCTGAGACTGTCCTTTGAACTGGCACGCGGCGCGACGTTCGCCCAATTGGCCGAGCGGCTCGCGAGGCTGGGCGAAGCCCACGGGGGTCTGCCGTTATCCGTCGATGTCCGTGTGCCTGTGGACAGTGCACGCTAATACATACGCGCGCAGCGGGCGGTTACGGCGGCTCCGCGGACTTTCCTCCCGACATCAGTTTACGATCCGCCATTGGCCGCTCGCGTCCCGGCACGCGGCGCCGGTACGCTCGGTGGCAGGGTTGCCCGCGGGTCCGATGGTCCGATATGCCCGGCAATATTGACCTTACGCGTTGGTCCAGCCGCGCCGCGGCGTGTAGGTGATCGACGGGCTCCCTGCACATTACCCGCCCCCTGCTTCATTGGGCGCCGGCCGCTTTGATCGCCATATCCCGCTCCGCTTCGAGGTGGCGCGAGCAGCGTTATCTGATCTGGCGGATGGACATGCCGGCGAAGGCCTATGCTGTCGATCGAGGCTGGCTTTCGGTGTATCAGGTCCTCGCGCAAAAAACTATGCGGATGGATTGCCACCGCGGCCGTGGATGCGCTCCTACTAGTATTTGCCAGCCGCATCCGTGCGGCTCATCGAGGGCCTGGACTGGGGCGATCTTAACTTGTTGCAACGAGGACGCAGGAAGGTTGCCCGGCGGGTCCCGAGGGGTTAAGACGCGGCGGCAACCAGCAAGGAGAAACGGCCGTGGCGCGCGGAACTGATCAGCACAAGAACCCAAAGTCAGACATCGAGATCGCGCAGGCGGCGGCGATGCGGCCGATCGTCGAGATCGCCGAGGAACAGCTCGGCATTCCGGACGAAGCAGTCTCCCCCTATGGCCGATACAAGGCAAAGATCTCCCTCGACTATATTCGCTCGCTCGGCGGCAGACCCAACGGCAAGCTCGTTCTCGTGACCGCAATCACCCCGACGCCGGCCGGCGAAGGCAAAACGACGACGACGGTCGGGCTCGGCGACGCGCTCAACCATATCGGCAAGAAGGCGATCCTGTGTCTGCGCGAGCCGAGCCTTGGGCCCTGCTTCGGCATGAAAGGCGGCGCGGCGGGCGGCGGATATGCGCAGGTCGTGCCGATGGAGGACATCAACC
The DNA here is from genome assembly GCA_963787425.1 of uncultured Alphaproteobacteria bacterium. GTDB lineage: Bacteria > Pseudomonadota > Alphaproteobacteria > ATCC43930 > CGMCC-115725 > AP-15. Next base: position 168,249 of record CAWBCV010000007.1, on the reverse strand, counting down.
TCCACTTCACCGGCGACTTTCACGGTATCGCCACTGCGAACAATCTGCTCGCCGCGATGGTCGACAACCACGTCTATTGGGGAAACGAGCTCGGCATCGATCCGCGCCGCGTCAGCTGGCGTCGCACGATGGACATGAACGACCGCGCTTTGCGGCAGATCGTGTCCTCGCTCGGCGGGGTAGCCAACGGCTTTCCGCGCGAGGACGGGTTCGACATCGTCCCCGCCTCGGAGGTCATGGCGGTCTTCTGCCTCGCCACGGACCTCGAAGATCTGCGGCATCGTCTCGGGAATATCATCGTCGCGCAGACCCGCGACCGCAAGCCGGTGCGCGCGGCCGACCTCAAGGCGGCAGGCGCGATGGCAGTGCTGCTCAAAGACGCGATCGCGCCAAACCTCGTCCAGACACTAGAGGGCAATCCCGCCTTCATCCATGGCGGCCCGTTCGGCAACATCGCGCATGGCTGCAATTCGGTGATTGCGACGAGGGCAGCGTTGAAGCTGGCGGATTACGTCGTGACTGAAGCGGGGTTCGGCGCCGATCTCGGAGCAGAGAAATTCTTCGACATCAAATGCCGCAAGGCCGGGCTTAAGCCAGACGCCGCCGTCGTCGTGGCGACCGTGCGGGCCTTGAAAATGCACGGCGGCGTCGCGCGCGATGCTTTGCGGCAGGAAAACGTTGGGACATTGGAAGGCGGATTTGCCAACCTCGCCCGTCATCTGCGGAACCTGCGTCAGTTCGGCGTGCCGGTGGTCGTCTCAGTCAATCGCTTCAGTGCCGATACCACGGCGGAACTCGACCGGCTGAAGCAGCTCTGCGCGCACGAGGGTGTCGAGGCGATTGTGGCCGATCACTGGGCGCACGGTGGCGAGGGGGCGAGCGATCTGGCCCGGGCCGTGGTCGCGCTCGCCGACAGCGGGCAGGCGAAGTTCCAATATCTCTATCCGGACGATATGCCCCTGTGGGAGAAGGTGCGAACGATCGCACGGCGCCTCTACGCCGCCAGCGACGTCGAGGCCGACAAGCGCATCAAGGACCAGCTCGCCGACTTCGAGAAGCAGGGCTTCGGCCATTTCCCGGTGTGCATCGCCAAGACCCAGTACAGCTTTTCGACCGACGCCAATCTCAAAGGGGCACCGAGCGGTCACATCCTGACCGTACGCGAAGTGCGCCTGTCCGCGGGAGCCGAATTCGTGGTCGTGGTCTGCGGCGACATCATGACGATGCCCGGCCTGCCCAGAGTGCCGGCGGCGAACAGCATCGAGGTGACCGAGGACGGCCGGATCACGGGGTTGTTCTGAGCTCGGCGGAGAGATTGGAAGGGACCGAGCTGAAGGCTTGGCGGCGCTCGGAGCGGCAGCGTCTGTTGGCGCTGCGCACCGCCGCGCCGCCCGTCGAGCGCCGCCTCTGGGGGGCCGAAATCGAAGCGAAGCTGCGCTCGCTACTGTTGGAGCGACCGGTCAGGACGCTCGGCGTCTACTGGCCGTTCCAGGCGGAATTCGATCCCCGAGCTTTGATCGATTGGATGATCGCGCAGGAATTTGCAGTGGCGCTGCCGGCCGTCGTCGATAAGAAGGGCCCGCTCGAATACCGCGCTTGGCGGCCGGCCGAAGCTCTGGTCGACGGAGTGTGGAACATCCCGATCCCCGAGGTCCGCCATGTAGTGGTACCGCAAGCCGTGCTGGCGCCGCTCGTCGGATTTGACCGGCAATGCTATCGCCTCGGCTATGGGGGCGGCTATTTCGACCGAACCTTGGCAGCCTTCTCACCGCGGCCGCTGGCGATCGGCGTCGGTTTCGAGATGTCGCGGATAGAGACGATCTTCCCGCAGTCGTTCGACATCCCCATGGACGTGATCGTTACCGAGACTCGAATCCGGCGCCATTGATCGAGCCACGGCCGACGGCAAGTCCGGCAGAAGGATTTCTCCGCACGGGGTGGGGAGCTGTTCAGCAAGGTAGCGCGGCGGGACCGGCGGGAGAGGCAGACAGCACCGATCGAGGGGCAAGCGCGGCGCTCTGGAACGATGCCTCGACGAGTTCGGTTGTCCGTAGCAGCGGGTTAGGAAATTCTCTCTCCTCTCAGTTTTGCACACTATATGACGCGATGCGGCCCTTGCCGGCCGGGCCGCGCCGCGCGGAGCCGATAATGCCAAACCGACAGCTCGACAGGCTGATGTGGGCGCAGGCCTACGATGCGATGGAGCGCGCTCAGCGCCTCCACCGCCAATTCTTCCATCGCGCCCACAGCGCGCCCTGCTGGGAAGCTCCGGTGGACATTTTTGAGACCGAGAATGCGCTCACGATCGTGATCGCCCTGCCGGGAGTGGACCCCGATCAAGTGCAGGTAACCCTTAGCGCAGGCGTGTTGATCGTCAGCGGCGAACGCCCCTTACCCGTCGAATTGAAGAATGCGAGGATCCACCGGCTGGAGATTCCGCACGGGCATTTTCAGCGACGGATCGAGTTGCCGCCGGCGCGACTCGAAATCTCCGGCCGGCATCTCGCCAATGGCTGCCTGATGCTGCAGCTGCACAAGTCTTGAGGATATCCGCCATGGCTTTGGAGGACCGGGAACTACGTACCACGGGCAGCGCTCCGCCCCCGTCCCCCGGTAATATCGATATGGGATCAGCCGCGGTCGCGGCATTGCCGGAGGACGCGCTGATCCTGATTCCGACCCGCAACCTTGTTCTATTCCCCGGCACGGTTCTGCCGATCACGCTCGGCCGGCAGCGCTCCGTGTTGGCGGCGCAGTCGGCGATGCAGCTCAACCGGACCGTCGGGTTGGTGTTGCAGCGCGACCCCGGCATCGACGATCCGATCCCGGTCGACTCTGCATCGCATGGGCACCGAAGCGAGCCTGTTGCGCTATGTGACGAGCCCGGACGGCGGACATCACGCGATCTGCCAGGGCGAGCGGCGCTTTCGCATCCTCGATTTTATCGACGGCTACCCGTTTCTCGCCGCCCGGGTCGAGCGGATCGAGGAGACCGAGGCAAAGACAACGGATGTTGCCGCGCGGCTCCTCAATTTGCGCAATCAGGCGCTCGAGGTATTGCAGCTGTTGCCGCAGACCCCTGCAGAGCTCGTCAACGCCGTGCAATCGGTGCCCTCGGCCGCAGCGCTCGCCGATTTGATCGCGAGTTTCATGGACATCACGCCGCAAGAAAAAGAGGAGATCCTGGAGACGGTCGATGTCGAGCGCCGGCTCGAGCGGGTCTCGGAATTGCTGGCCTACCGCATCGAGGTTATACGGTTGTCGCGGCAGATCAGCGAGCAGACCAAAGGCAAGATCGACGATCGACAGCGCGAATTCCTGCTCCGCGAGCAGATGAGGACGATTCAGAAGGAGCTCGGCGAGGGCGAGGACGCGAAGGCTCAGGAAATCGCCGAGCTGACAAAGAAGATCGCCGAGGCGAAGATGCCGCCCGAGGTCGAGGAGCATGTGAAGCGGGAGCTTGCCCGGCTCGATCGGATGCCGGAGGCCTCCGGCGAGTATTCGATGGCGCGCACCTACCTCGAATGGTTGACCGAGCTCCCGTGGTCGGTCGAATTCGGGGAAGTCGGTCGATATCGCCGAGGCGCGCCGCATTCTCGACGCCGACCATTACGGTCTCCGGAAGATCAAGCGGCGCATTCTCGAATATCTCGCGATCCAGCAGCTGAACCCGGGCGGCCGCAGCCCGATCCTGTGCTTTGTCGGTCCCCCCGGCGTCGGCAAGACCTCATTGGGGCAGAGCATCGCTAGGGCGACCGGCCGCAAATTCGTTCGCGTCAGTCTCGGCGGCACCCACGACGAGGCCGAGATCCGCGGACACCGCCGCACCTATATCGGAGCACTGCCGGGGAACATCATCCAGGGGATTCGCCGGGCCGGGGCACGGGATTGCGTGATGATGCTCGACGAGATCGACAAGCTCGGCCGCGGCATTCAGGGCGACCCGTCTTCCGCCCTTCTCGAGGTGCTCGACCCCGAGCAGAACTCTACCTTTCGCGACAATTATCTCGGTGTGCCGTTCGACCTCTCGAAAGTCATGTTCATCACCACGGCCAACGTTCTCGACAGCATCCCGGGGCCATTGCGCGACCGCATGGAGGTCATCGACCTGCCCGGCTATGTCGAGGACGAAAAATTCGAGATCGCCCGCCGCTATCTCGTCGACCGGCAGCTCAAGGCCAATGGATTGACCCCGGAGCGGGCCGAGATCACGGACGCGGCCCTGCGCGCGATCATCCGCGACTATACTCGCGAAGCCGGCGTGCGCCAGCTCGAGCGGGAAATCGGAGCGGTGTTGCGCAGCTCGGCTATGAAAATTGCCGAGGGCACTGCGCAGCACGTCCGGATCGAGTCGGAAGACCTGACGGAAATCCTCGGGCCGCCGCGCTTCGAGGGCGAGGTCGCGATGCGCACGAGCGTTCCGGGCGTCGCGACCGGCCTCGCTTGGACACCGGTCGGCGGCGACATCCTCTTTATCGAGGCGGCCCGCATCCCAGGGAGCGGGCACCTGATCCTGACCGGCCAGCTCGGCGACGTGATGCGGGAGAGCGCGCAGGCCGCGTTGAGCCTCGTTAAAGCCCGAGCGTCGGGGCTTGGGATCGATCCTGGAATCTTCGAGAAGAGCGACATTCATGTCCACGTCCCCGCCGGCGCCATCCCGAAGGACGGGCCGAGCGCAGGTGTGGCGATGTTCACCGCCCTCGTCTCGCTGGTGACCAATCGCACCGTGCGCAGCGACACCGCGATGACGGGCGAGATCAGCTTGCGCGGACTCGTGCTGCCGGTCGGCGGCATCAAAGAAAAAATCGTTGCCGCTGCCAGGGCGTCACTTTTGACGGTGATCCTTCCAGCGCGCAACCGCAAGGATTACGACGACATCCCAGAGAGCGCACGCAACAGCCTACACTTTATCTGGGCCGAGCGGGTCGAGGACGTAATCGAGGCGGCACTCGAGCCGGCTGCTCAAGACAGCCCCGCGATGGCCGACGTTGCGGGGAATTGAGATGGTGGTTCAGACTAGACACGGATCGATCGCTTGGAGATGGTCATGAGCGAACAAGCCGCAAACGCACCGGGCATTGTGCTGCAGCCGGAAGAGGGGCAATCGTATTGGCAGCCGATCTGGGCCAACGGCTATTCGATTATCAAGCTGAGCCCCAAGCACGCCGGCCCCGAGAACGTCGCGATGGGTGTGCAGGTCATTGCGCCTAGGGGTTATGTGCGCGAGCATTCCCACGACCCGAACCAGGAAACCTGTTCTGCTTTGCCGGAAAGGGAACCATTCTCGTCGACGGGGTAGCGCACCCGTTCGTCTCCGGTACCACCGTCTATGCGGGACCAGGGGTGAGACACAAGATCATCAATGACGGGCCGGACGACCTAAAGATGACTTGGACCTATCTGCCGCCCGGGTTGGATGATTTCTTTGCTGCAATCGGCCGCCCGCGCCGGCCCGGCGAGTCGGCGCCCGAGCCTTTCGAGCGCCCTACAGATGTGCACGCTATCGAAGCTCGCACCGGTTACGGCCCGCCGATCGAAGGCTGAGCCCCACGAGCACCGGTTTCAGGTTCTGGTAACTTGTTGTACCTTGCTGGCCGGCTCTTTTGGCGATTCCTTCTTTTTCTGTTTGGGCTTTTTGGCCTCACGCGTCTTCCGCTTCTGCTCCTTGTTCGCCATTCCTTCCTCCTTCATAAGCTCCGGCTTGCGGGTATCTTGGCCTTGACGGCGGCGCCTGCCGGGCGGGCGATCTTGTTGAGGCAGCCGCTGAGTTCCGGGCTCGGCCAAACGGGGCCGGCGGCTTCTTCATAGGCCTGACCAGCCTGTAGCACACCCAGATCCTCGTAAAGCCGACCCGTTACCATCAACCCGACCGGCAGCCCATCGACAAAACCGCACGGGATCGAGCAGGACGGGTTTTTGGTCAGGTTGAAGACGAAGGTATAGGTCACCCAACTCCACGCGTTGCTTGGGCTCGGCACCTCGTCGGTGCGCGGGTCGGCATAGGCTGCCGGGATCGGCATGGTCGGCGACAACAGCAGATGGTAGCGATCGAAGAACAGCCGCAGCCTTTGCCCCAGCGCGACGCGCTGCGCGACCGCCTCGACGTATTGCTCCTGGGTCACAGCCTCGCCGCGCCGGCACATTTCGACGAGACCGGGGTCCATCAGCGACACGGCCTCAGGCTTCTGCGCCCGCAGCAATGCCCAGAAGCCGCCGAGGGCGAGCGTCTGGAAAATCGGCATCGGCGATTGAGAGAACGGGTCCGCCTCCTCGACGACAGCGCCCAATTCGGCGAAGATTTGGGCGGCGCGCTCGACCGCCGCGCGGACCGCCGGCGCAGGCTCGGCGTAGCCGAGAGTCGGCGACAGCGCGATATGCTTGCCTTTGATCGCGCCTTCGCGGACACGGTCGCGATAAGCGATACCGTCATCGGGCAGGCTGTGCCAGTCGCGCGAGTCGGGCCCCTTCATTGCGTCGAGCATCAGCGCCGCATCACCAACGGTGCGCGTCATTGGTCCGATATGCGCGACATCGCCAAAGGCCGAGGGCGGATACGCGGCCACTCGCCCAAAGGTCGGTTTATGGCCGACAATTCCGCAGAAAGCGGCCGGGATGCGGATAGAGCCGCCGGCGTCGGTACCGACCGCAAGAGGACCGATGCCCGCCAGCACCGCGGCGGCACTGCCCCCGCTGCTGCCGCCGGGGGTTCGCTCCAGGTTCCACGGGTTGCGGGTGACCCCGCTGAGCGGCGAGTTGGTCACCCCTTTCCAGCCGAATTCGGGGGTCGTCGTCTTGCCGAAGAACACCGCGCCGTGGGCGCGGAGCCGGCCGGGCACCGGCGCGTCCTCGTCCCAGGCCTGGTTGGGATCGATCGTGCGCGAGCCCAGCAGGCGAGGCCAGCCTCGGGTCAGCAGCGTGTCCTTCAGCGCGACCGGCACGCCGTCGAGGAGGCCCTGCGGCTCGCCCTTTCGCCAGCGCGCCTCGGACGATCGAGCCATTGCCAACGCCGTCTCGGGATCATAGAGGACGAAGGCATTGATCGCGCTTTCATAAGTCTCGAGCCGGTGCAATGTGTGCTCGATGACCTCGACGGGAGACAGCTGCCGGCCCCGGTAAAGGGCGAGCAGGCGAGTAGCCGGCATAAAAGCGATATCATCGGCCATGCGGTGCTCCCCTCACGTCGTGACCACGACGTTCTGCAGCGGCTCGCCGCGGACGAAGCGATTGATGTTGCCCGCCACTTCGGCCCAACGTCGCGCCACCATGCCCTCGGTCCAGCCAGAGCAATGCGGCGTCATGATGACGTTCGGCAATTCGTGAAACGGATAACGCGACGGGCGGCGTTCCGGATCGGTTGTGTCCGGATACAGCCACCACACATCGAGCGCCGCTCCGCCGATGGTACCGTCGCGCAATGCGCCATAGATCGCGCCCTCATCGACGACCGTGCCGCGAGCAATGTTGACCAGAAAGGCCGACGGCTTCATCAACGCCAGCCGACGCGCCTCGATCAGCCTTTCGGTCTCCGGACCGAGGGCGGTGCACAGCACCACGTAATCGCATTCAGAGAGCATACGGTCGAGCTCGCTCAGCGGGAAGACGCGCTCGACCCCTCTCCCCGGCTCCCGCGCGCTGCGGTTCGCGGCGACGATGCGGCAGCCGAAAGCGGCGGCGCGGCGGGCGACCTCATAGCCGACCCGGCCGAGCCCGACGATCCCGACCGTGCTGCCAAGGATCTCGCCATGCGGCGCCCCGCTCTGCACCCAGCTGGGTTGCCACGACGAGCGGGTGCGAAAGTCGCCCTCGATTTCCCGGAAGCGATGGCTCCAGACCAGCATGACCATTAGGATGTATTCGGCGATCGCCGTTTCGTGGCCGAAGGCGTTGCAGACCGTGACCCGGGGTGGCAAGGCGGCGAGTTCGATCAGCTCGATGCCGGTGGCGACCGATTGCACCAGCCTCACACGGGGCGCCGGCGGATACTCGACGCGCCAGTGATTGGTGACAAGGATGTCGGCATCGGCTGCAGCCTCGGGGGATCGCATCAGCTGCTGCGGATCGCCGAGGATCTCGACACTCAGACCAGGCGGCAAGCGGTCCCTGATACCGTTGGCGGTGTCGGCCGCGACGTTGCCGAGAAACAGCGCCTTCATTTTACGGTGTGGGCGGCAAGGAAATCCTCGCGCAGCGTTATGCCGAGGCCGGGCCGGTCGGGGATCTCGACCTCCCCATCCTGCACGGGGAACGACTCCTCGACGAGGTCGTGCAGCAGCGGGTTGGCGCCGAGCGAGTATTCGACGATGAACCCGGCGGGCGACGCGGCAGCGACATGCAGGCCGGCGGCAAAGGCCGGAGCGCCGGCCCAGAGATGCGGCGCGAGCTTCAGATTGTGGGCGCTGGCCAGGGCGGAGATCCGCATTGCCTCGGTGATGCCGCCGCAGATCGCGAGATCCGGCTGGAAAATGTCGACTGCACCCAGCACGGCCAGATCACGGAAATCGTGCCGGGTGAATTCGCTCTCTCCGGCGGCGATCGGGATGTCGGTCGCGGCGCGCACCTGGGCGCAGCCGGCCTTGTCGTCGGCGGTCACCGGCTCCTCGAACCAGGCGAGGTTGCAATCCTCGACGAGGCGGCAGAAGCGCTTGGCCTCGGCCACCGAGAAGGTGCCGTGCGCATCGCACATCAACCCGCACTCAGGGCCGAGCGCAGCGCGCGCCGCAGCGACCCGGCGCGCCGAATGGAGCGGGTCTCCGTCGATTATCCCCACCCGCATCTTGACGGCGCGAAACCCGCCGGCTTCCACATACCCCAGCAGCTGCTCGCCGATCTTGTCGTGCCCCGCCCAGCCTCCGGACGCGTAAGCCGGCATCGTCGGCGACCGGCGGCCGCCGAGCAGGCGCCACACCGGCACGCCAAGCGACTTGCCGAGGATGTCCCACAATGCGCAATCGATGCCGCTCACAGCCGAGATCGTGATGCCGCGCCGCCCCAGCACCGGAAAGACCCGCCCTTCTCTCAGCGCGTAATGGGCGCGGCTCCCGTTGTAGAGTGTTTCCCACAACCGGGTGATGTCGCGGGGGTCTTCGCCGACCAGCAGCGGCGCGAACTCCTCGTTGATCATCGCGGTCAGCGCCTGGTTGGCGGCCATGCTGCCGACCTGGGCCTTGGCCTCGCCCCATCCGGTCAAACCGCATTCGGTGTCGATGCGCACCAAGGTCGCATCGAACGACGTGGTCCGCCCGAAATCGCTGGTGTGCTGTTTCTCCGGGGGGATCGGGATGTGCACCCAGTACGCGTCGACCGATTGGATTTTCATGGCTGTAATTCGTTTGCCGTGGTTCGGTTTGCCTCCGGCAGCTTAGCTGGCCGTTCGGTAATGAGCCAGAACCAGATCGTCGCCGAGCGCGCCGTTAGTCTCTCATTTTTGAATAGAGGGAGTTTGCACGTCTCCGCCTAACTGCCAACCGATCTGCCCGAGTGTCGCGCTGTTGCGCGAGTAGACAAGACCGATTGGGCAGTTGAGATAAGGCGAGGTCCAGGTATTGTTCGTGGTTCGCGGATACATGTCCGAAATACACACCTTAGAGGTTTCGAGGTCGAGCCCTTCAAACGTGTTGGCAAAGATGTAGCCCGGGCCGAGTGTGATCGCCGTTCCCGCGGTTGCGGAGGCGGCGCCCCGAAGGGTGCTGAATTGCAGCTGCTCGAGATCGATCCCAGATCCGCCACCGCCGGAAACGCAGACCGCGTCTATGTCCCAATTGAGGACATAGTTGAACTGACAGCCGGTCGCGCGAGCGCCGGCGTTACGATTGTTGACGATCAGATGGTCGAGCTTCCCGGAGTTGTGTGGGTCGGAGAAATCGGCTTTGCCCACCACGACGGCCGGGCCGTCGGTGTCCGCGTTGACGAAAAACGTCCCCTCCTGGTGAAAGTAGAAGCAATCCGCCGCGCATTCGATGATGAGAGCCGGCCCGCCCACAGACGTCCCGTCGATCGTCGCGCCACGGGAGATCAGTTCGAAACCGGTCCCGGCATGCTGCGAATAGTCGATGACGAGCGGCGCTGTGATCCGATAGGTGTCGCGTGGTAGGACCAAGGGGCGATCCGTGGAGAGTGCCGCATCGACGGCGGCCTGCAGCGTCGGGTAGCACTTGGCGTTCGCCTCGTCCGCGTCCGCCGCGCAATCCGCCGCCAGCGCCGATATCGACGCCAATGCCACGACCGCGAGGAGCGCGGCACAACGAGCAAGATTAACCATGTGCATCTCCCACACTCGACACGGGTAGGCACCCCTTTGCTTGTTGTTCTACCCGTTACGGATTAACTCGATGTGAAGGTAAAGGGTTCGTCTCCAAGACAGCCCCCGTGATTCTGCTCGCACGCCGCTTTGATGCATACGGTGGCCGAACAATATGTGTCCCATCGGCCCCGGAATATGGCTGGGCAACATGGCGCTCGAGGAATACAGACGCAAACGGGATTTCCGCAAGACGCCGGAGCCGGCGGGCGCCGTGGCCCCGCATGAGAAAACCGGCGCCGGGCTCTCCTTTGTCATCCAGAAGCATGCGGCGCGGCGGCTGCACTATGATTTTCGCCTCGAGCTCGACGGCGTGCTGAAGAGCTGGGCGGTGCCGAAGGGGCCGAGCCTCGATCCGGGGGAGAAGCGTCTGGCGGTCCATGTCGAGGACCACCCGCTCGATTACGGCGCGTTCGAGGGAGTCATTCCCGAGGGCGAATACGGCGGCGGAACCGTGCTGTTGTGGGATCGCGGCACCTGGATCCCTGCCGACCCGGACCCTGATACGGCGTACCGCAAGGGGTCCCTCAAATTCACGCTAAAAGGCGAAAAGCTGCACGGCAAATGGGCGCTGGTCCGCATGGGGGGGAAAGCCGCCAACGAGCGCCGCGAGAACTGGCTATTGATCAAGGAGCGGGATGAAGGGGCCGTGCCGCAGAGCGGCGACGCCATCGTCGCCGACAATCCGCTCAGCGTCGCGAGCGGCCGGTCAATGGACGCGATCGCCGCCGATCGCGACTGGGTGTGGCATTCGAACCGGGACGGCAACGAAAAGCCGCCGGTGCAAACCATCCCGGTGCAAACCATCGCCGTGCAAGACATTCCCGGCGCTCGCAAACGCCGGATGCCTGAGAAGCTGCAGCTACAGCTTGCGACCGTTGCAAACCAGGCTCCGGACGGACCCGAATGGCTGCACGAGATCAAATACGACGGCTACCGGCTGCTCGCCTGCCTCGAGGACGGCAAGGTTAGGCTGATCACGCGCGGCGGTCTCGACTGGACCGCCAAATTTCCGGCGCTCGCCGCTCGCCTGGGCCAGCTGCCGCTCGACTCGGCCCTGATCGACGGCGAACTCGTCCATCTGGAGCCGGAAGGCACGACCAGCTTTTCCAGTCTGCAGGACGCGATCTCCGGCGCGAAAACAGGTATTCTTAACTTCTTTGCGTTCGACCTGCTCTATCGCGACGGTTGGGATCTGACCGGCGCGGCGCTCGAGGACCGAAAGTCCGCACTCTCCGCGATCATCTCGCCGCGGTCACAAGGGGTGTTGCGCTACAGCGACCACCAGATCGGCCACGGCCCGGCTTTTTTCGCACAGGCATGCAACCACAAGCTCGAAGGCATCGTCTCGAAGCGCAGGACTGAGCCTTACCGGGCGGGGCGGGGCCGCAGCTGGCTCAAGGTCAAGTGCCGCAATCGCGAGGAGTTTGTTGTCGTCGGGTTCACCGATCCCGAAGGCAGCCGCGAAGGCTTCGGTGCGCTGCTCGTGGGCTACCATGACCCGCAAGGCAAGTTGTGTTATGCCGGTCGCGTCGGCACCGGCTTCAATACGGCGCAACTGCTCGAGCTGCACCGACAGACCGAGACTTTTCGCGACCGAATCCGACGGTCGCTCTGCCAAAAGGAGTCTCGCGCAAGGGCGTGCACTGGATCGAGCCGCGTCTCGTCGCCGAGGTGGAATTTGCCGACTGGACGGCGGACGCCATTCTGCGCCAAGCCTCGTTTCAAGGATTGCGCGAGGATAAGGATCCGAGAGACGTGGTTTATGACCCGAAAACGCGAGCCGCAGTCGAGCTCGCCCCTGACCCAAAGAAAACTCCGGCGCGTGTCGACCAGCCCGCTCCGCGGAAGACGGAAACCGAGGAGCCGCGGCGCGCCCGCGACGGGAGCGTGACATTCGAAGGCGTGCGGCTGACCCACCCCGACCGGATCCTTTATCCCGGCACAAAGCTCACCAAGCTCGATATCGCGCGCTATTACGGCGAGATCCGGGATTGGGTCCTACCCGAGCTCTCCCGTCGCCTATTGACATTGGTGCGCTCGCCGGCGGCCGGTATGAAGACGTTCTACCAAAAACATATCGGCGACGAAGCGCCCCCCGCGATCAAACGCTTCAATATCGACGGGCAGGAGGAGCCGGAGATTTATCCCTATATCGAAGACCTACCGGGCCTCATCGGGTTGGTTCAGATGGGGGTGCTCGAAATCCATCCCTGGGGTTCGCGGGTCGACAAGCTCGAACTGCCCGATCGGGTGACGATGGATCTCGACCCCGATGAAGACTTGCCGTGGCAGCGCGTGACCGAAGCCGCGATCGATGTTCGCGACGCGCTCGCCGGCATCGGCCTCAAGAGCTTTGCGAAAACCACCGGTGGCAAGGGTTTGCATGTCGTCATCCCGCTGACACCAAAGCTCGACTGGGACCAGGTAAAGGCATTCGCCAAATGGATCGCCGACAGCCTCGTCGCGCAGCGCCCTGAGGACTTTACCGCTAATATGGCCAAGAGGGCGCGGCACGGTCGGATCTACATCGATTATCTACGCAACGGCCGCGGCGCCACTGCGGTCGGAGCCTATGTCCCTCGCTCCCGGCCGGGCGCCCCGGTCTCGACCCCGGTCTCTTGGGAGGAGGTCGAGAGAGGTGTCAGAGCAGATGAATTCACCGTTGAGACGGTGCCGCAACGGCTCGCGGCGCTTCCTACTGACCCTTGGGCGGAGATCGGAAAAATCCGCCAGACCGTCAGCGCAGCGGTGCGGCGGCAGGTCGGGATCTGATCTTAATGATTGCGGCGGCCGGCGCGATATGGCTTCGTTAAGGTTCGTTTGAGGAGAGCGACATGCCGCGAGCAAGCTGGAACGGGTTTCTCCGCCTATCTCTGGTCAGCTGCCCGGTTGCTCTGGTCCCCGCCACGACCGAGGCGAAACGCGTCCGGTTCAATCAGCTCAACAGCGAGACCGGTAACCGCGTCCAGCAGCAGCTCATCGATTCGCAAACCGGAGAGGTCGTCGACCGCGACCAGATCGTCAAAGGGTACGAGTACGAGCGCGGCCGCTATGTGACGATCGACGACGATGAACTGAAGACATTGCAGATCGAGTTGTCGAAGATCATCGACCTTGAGCGCTTTGTCGATCGCGACGAAGTCGATCCGGTCTATCTCGACACGCCCTATTACGTATATCCGGATGGTGAGCTCGCCGCCGAAACCTTCCGGGTGATCGGCGAGGCGATGGAGCACAAGAACAAGGTTGGACTGGGCCGAGTGACGATGTCGGGGCGCGAGCGGCTCGTGCTCGTCGAGCCGCGCGACGGCGGTCTCGTCATGTCGACGGTCCGCAGCGCCGACGAAGTCCGCCCCGCCGAGTTCGGCGCCCCGGCAAAGGGTGAGATCGATCCCGACATGGTCGGGATCGCCGAGACGATCATCGACCGTCGGTCCGGCCACTTCGAACCGGCGAGCTTCCGCGACAGCTACCAGGATGCTCTGCGCGAGCTCGTGGCGCAAAAGACCAAGGGGCAAGGTGTCGCGCCGCGTGAAGTGGCCGAGCCGCCGAAAGTGATCAACCTGATGGACGCGCTGAAGCGCAGCTTGGCGCAGGAAGAAAAGGAGCCGGCGCCGGCAAAGGAAGCCACCGCCAAACCGGCCCGCGCACCGGCTGCGTCCGACCGGCGTCAGCGGGCGCTGCTGCTGCCCGTATCGGGCGGACGCAAAAAGAAGGACGAGCCTGCGGCGGAACCCGCGGCCCCCGCTGCATCGCGGCGCCGAAAGGCTTGAGCCAGCGCTAACCCGTGGCGAGCACAGGGCGCAAGCCGCTCTATTCTCACCTCTATTTCCAGGTCGTCTGCGCGATCCTGATCGGGATCCTGTTCGGCCATTTCTACCCGGCGCTGGCGGTCAAGATGCAGCCGCTCGGCGAGGCCTTCATCAAGGCGATCAAGATGCTGATCGCGCCGATCATCTTCTGTACGGTCGTGCACGGCATCGCCAGCATGAATGACATGAAAAAAGTCGGCCGGGTGGGCCTGAAGGCGATCCTATATTTCGAGGTGGTCACGACCCTGGCGCTGATCGTCGGGCTCGTCATAGTCAATCTCTGGCAGCCCGGCGGCGGGATGAACGTCGACCCGAGCGCCATCGACACCAAATCGATCCAGGGTTATGCGACGCAAGCCAAGTCGCAGAACACCGTCGACTATCTGCTGCATATAATCCCGGCAACCGTCGTCGGCGCCTTTTCTGAGGGCGAGATCCTCCAGGTCCTGTTCATCTCGATACTGTTCGCGTTCGCGCTCCACATGGCCGGCGAACGCGGCAAGCCGATTTTGTCGGTCATCGAAAGCGCCGCACAGGTTTTCTTCGGCATTGTCGGGATCGTCATGCGAGCGGCCCCGCTCGGCGCGTTTGGTGCAATGGCTTTCACGATCGGAAAATACGGCATCGGCTCGCTGGCCTCGCTCGCCGAGCTGATGGCGGCGTTCTACACGACCTGCCTGATCTTTGTTTTCGGCGTGCTGGGGACGATTGCCCGGCTGACGGGGTTCAGCATTCTGCGCTTCATCCGCTATATCAAAGAAGAGCTTTTGATCGTGCTCGGCACCTCCTCCTCCGAGGCGGTATTGCCGCGGATGATCGCCAAGATGGAGAATTTGGGGTGTGATGAATCCGTCGTTGGCCTCGTAATCCCGACCGGCTATTCGTTCAACCTCGACGGCACCTGCATCTATCTGACGATGGCGACCTTGTTCCTCGCCCAGGCGACCAACACCGATCTGTCACTGGCCCAGCAGATCGGCATTCTCGCAATATTGCTGCTGACCTCGAAGGGGGCGGCGGGGGTCACCGGCAGCGGCTTTATTGTCCTCGCCGCCACCTTGTCGAGCGTCGGCACGATCCCGGTCGCCAGCATCGCACTGATCCTCGGCATCGACCGCTTCATGTCCGAAGCGCGGGCCTTGACCAATCTGGTCGGCAACGGCGTCGCTACCGTCGTGGTCGCCAAATGGGAAAACGCGCTCGACATGGCGCGGCTGCAGCGTCATCTCGCCCAGACCAGCGATGCTGAAGCGGACGCACCCGAAAAAGCACTGGCCTGATTTACTTCCCAAGAATTGGCGGCACTGCCTTCGGTCCCGCAAAATATTCGCAGTGTACTGTTCCCACCGGCCAATGTCTTGAAGCCGTTTCGGCTGCGCTCATCATGCCGGCAGGACCGCAGTAATAGAGGTGGGTGCCGGGGCGGTGTTCGCGCAACGTCGCGGCGAGATCGAGCCCCTTCACCGGGTCGCCGCCGTCGTGGTGGAACCGCACCCGCCCTTGCGCGGCGAGGATTGCGAGGTCGTCGAGGAACGCCGTCTCCTCGGGCGAGCGCGTGCAATAGTGCAGACGGAAATCGGCGCGGCGCCGGCGCAATTCCGCGATCATCGACATGATCGGGGTTATGCCGATGCCGCCTGCGATCAGCAGATGGTGCTCCGCCTCTGCGGCCAGCGGGAAGTTGTTGCGCGGCATCGAAGCCTCGACGATGTCGCCGACGCGCACCTGTTCATGCCATTCGCGGGAGCCCTGCCCTTCCGGCTCACGCAGGACGGCGATGCAATAGCGCGCGCATTCGGCCGGATCGTTGTGCAGCGAAAAGTCGCGCACCGGCCCGTTGCCGACCCGCACCGAGACATGCGCCCCAGCTGTGAACCCGGGCAGATCGCACTCGTCCGGGTCCACCAGCTCATAGCCGTTGATCCGTTGGGCCAGATAGGTGATCGACCGGACGCGGAGCAGCATGCCCCGATAACTCAGCGCGCAACCTCGCCCCAGGCCACGTAGCGCACGCGCGTCTGCCGCTCCCTCCCCTCCTCCACCATGCGCTGCGCCTGGGCCTCGACCAGATCGAGCACAGGGTCGCTGCCGACATTGACGAGGCCGTGCGCGCGGAGCAGAGCCTCGATCTCGTCGCGCGGACGACCGCCGAGGAAGGGCAGCTGATTGCCGATCTCCGCGTATTCGGCGCTCGTCCGGGCATTCTCTCTCTGATGGGTCAAAAATCCCGGGTCGAATTGCCCGTCGATGACAGCGAGCAGTCCGCCAGGCCGCAACACCCGAATCCACTCGTCTATCGCTGCCTCGGGATGCGGCAAGGTCCACAGCACATGCCGGCTGACGACCAGACCGAAGCTTCCGGCGGCAAACGGAAGCTGCTCTGCGTCGCCTTCCTCGAAACGGACCGACGCGCCCTGCTCCGCCGCTTTGCGGCGCGCCTCCACCAGCATCGCGGGCGCAAAGTCAACACCGGTGACGCAGTGCCCGCGGTCCGCCAGTTCGAGGCTCAGAAACCCCGTGCCGCAGCCCGCATCGAGCACGTCGAGCGCACTCCGCCCCGCCAGCACGAGACCGAAAATACGGTCCCACGCGGCGCGCTCCGCGGAGGTGCGGATGCTGTGTCCGAAATCCGTGTCGAAATTCGCCGCCCGCCGGCCCCAATGCGCGGCGATCTGCTGTTTCACCGGGTCGCTCTCAACTGCACTCATTGCAATACCTCCGCAATTCTCCCTCTCAGCCCTCGGGGGCGGGGAGGGGCAAAGGATCGGCTCAACCGAGGCCTGCTATCTCTGCCAATGCCTCCAGCTGCTCCTCATACCGGGCGACCGGGTTGAGGAGGAGGTGGTTGGCGCCGGCGGCGACCAGTTCCTCGAGCCGTTCGCGGACCTGGTCCGGCGTGCCGTGGATGCCGGAGGCGTCGGTCCCTTCGGGATTGCGGTACACGACCGTGAACCAACGGTGCAATTCGGCGCGAGCGATCTCCGGCCGCTCGTCCACGGACAGGAACACCCGCTTTGAGATCGGGAAGGCCACCGGATCGCGTCCGGCCCTTTCCAACGCCTCGCGCAATATCGGCACGGATCGGACAAAGGCGGCATTACTCGACCCGCCCGAGCCCATCCAGCCGTCGGCAATCGCCGCGGTGCGGCGCAACGCATCCGGGTGACCGACACCCATCCAGATCGGCGGGTGCGGTTTCTGCACCGGCTTCGGCGCCATTGTGCCGCCTGCGAGCCGGAAGATGCGGCCCGAATAGTCGACCCGCGGCTCGGTCCACAGCGCCTTGACCAGCTCCACCGCTTCGCGGAAGCGGCGCACGCGGCCCTCCGTCGGGGTCTGGAATTGCGCGTAATGATGATCTCGGCCGAGCCCCAGGCCGAGGATGGCGCGGCCGTTGCTGACGTAATCGAGACTGGCCCATTGATGCGCCACATGGATCGGGTTGTGCACTGGCAAAACGACGACCGACGCGCCGAGCCGGATCGTCGTCGTTACCGCAGCGGCGTAGGTCAGCACCACCACCGGATCGAAGCAGAACACGTGATCGAGGGTGTTCTCGGTAACCCATAAATCGCGGAACCCTACGGCTTCGGCGCGCTGCGCGACCCGTCGCACCGTCTCCACGTCGATCGGCTCGGGCGAGCGGTGCGGCAGCGCCACACCAAGCGCGATCTTGTCTTTCAAGGCCATGCAGCGCGCCTCTCCGCCGACTACGCGGGCTTGACCTTTTCGATCAACTCGATCTGGGCCCCGTCCGGCGCTTCGAGGAAGCAGACGCGGCGGCCGTTGTTCGGCGGCAACTCCTCGAGGACGCGCACCCCGTTCTCGCGCAGCTTGGCCATTGCCCCGGAATAGTCGTCGGTATCGAGGGCGATGTGCTCGATGCCGTAGTGCTGCTCGTGGTTTTGCGCCGAGATCAAGGTCGTGATGTTGAGGGTCAGCCCATGCAGGTTCAGCCGATGGCCGCGGCCCGGGATCTCGGCCACATAGGTCGCACCGAGATTGTCGATGTAGAACTGCATCGTCTGCTTGGGATCCTTGGTCTTTACATGCACGTGCTGGATCGCAAAGGACATGATCGTACCCCTTATTGTTCGCCGGCAGCCCGGCATAACCACGATATCGCGCTTGGCTTTGGACAGCGAGCCTCTTTGTCGGAGGCGTCGGCCGATCTCGCTGTTAATACAGCGAAAGAACAGCGAAGCTATCGACGCCTGCCGCGGCAATCCTCTGTTTTCAGGACTGAGGCACGACCATAACAGCGAGACAGCCGGCTGATATTCGCTGATACTGGCTGATAACGGGCCCGCTTCGTCCCGTTTTCTGCATTGCAATGACATTTGCTCAATTTCCGTTCGCTAGGACCAGCATCCGACAATACCACGCAATTATGGCTATTTCCGCATTGAATCCGACCTGCATTCAACGTCTCTGGCCCGATCCTCCGACGCTTCTCCCGCTACAGCGACTCTCGACCCAAGCGGTAGTTCGATCTACCGCTGCTTGGTGCCACTTCCGGACCTTCACCGCCACGAGGTTGTGAGGGCCAAAAGCGTATTTGGCAAAGGGAGGGGTGATCAGGCATCTAGTCGTTCTTCGATCGCGTCGACGCGATTGGGGTAAAAGGCGAGATGATCTTTGATGGCGGCCACGGCCGCGTATGGTTCCTCGTAGGTCCACGCGGCATTGATCGAGCGCTTGCCGCCCACCGGGGTGCTGAAATATCCGCAGTCGCCCTTGTAGGGGCAGTAGGTTGCGTGATCCGTTCGCTCGAGCAGTGCCAGGTCGACATCCTTCCGGGGAACGTATTGGACCGGCGGGTAGGTCGACTCTCGCAGCGTCAAGGCGTCTCGGGTGTCTGCGATCACATGCCCGGCAACCGAGATCACCACCCGGTTCGGGTTGCGTTCGATCGTGATCGGATGATCCGGCCCCGGAAACTTGATGGGCTTCGATGTCGTCGAGAGTGTCTGTTCCATGGCTTTACCTTTCTCGAGTGCGCTGATCGTGTACCCGTCACGCGGCGCGGTCACCCTGCGATAGGAGCAGCGACACGTGGCGGACAAAGAGATCGGGATACTGGTATTGTGAGCCGTGATTGGCGTCGGGATAGAGGATTAGCTGCGCGTCCGGCAGGTGCTGCTGCAGGATGAACGAGTTCACGGAGTAGATGATCACGTCCTTGCCGCCGTTCACGACCAGCGTCGGCTGGCGGATCGACTTCAGATATGCGAACGGCTTCTCCCGCGGCGCGCCCCATTTGCCGATCGCCTCGATCTGGGCGGGCGCGACTTTCTCATTCACCTCGGGATCGCGGTTCCCGGCGCGCAGCCGGAAGCGCTTGAGGAACTCGCGGCCGGCAGCCTGGCTCTTCTCGGACCGCGTGAAGTGCACGCGAAGCCAAAGATGATCGGGCTTGTCATAGGCGGCACCGAAGATTTCCTGCGCCTCTGGAGTGAGGGTAGCCATGCCTTCGCCACTGCGCGGGCCGGTGCCGAGCAAAACGAGGCGCCTGACGAGATCGGGGGCCTGAAGTGTGATTTCCTGCGCAATAAAGCCGCCGATCGAAAAGCCGAGCACATCGACTTTCGTCAATCCCAACGCCGTAATGAATGCCAACGCGTTGGCGCCCATTTCCTGAACCGTGGTCGGCACCTCGCCAGAGGTACTGGAGATGCCGGCGTTGTTTAACAGGATCACTTCGCGGTCCCGGGCCAAGCCGTCTGTCACAGCCGGGTCCCAATGGTCCATCGTACCGGTAAAGTGCTGGTTGAAGACCAGCGGCACCCCACCGGTCTTGCCAAAGCAGCGATAAGCGAAGTGGATGCCATTGGCCTCGACGAACTGCGTCGGCGCGGTCTGGTGGGTATATGCGGTCATGTCGCAACATCCTTTGGAAGGGCTGGGCCAGCGCCGCGGCGCCCGTCCGAGCGATACTCGTGAGGGTCAGTGGCCGAGGCCGTGGGCGATGCCGAGCTTCTCGAGCAGCGCCTGGGGCTCGAAATAAGCGACCCAGATCGAAGTGACCTTCCCATCTCGGAGAGTCCAGCAGTCGACGATCTTGATCACCGCACCGGTGCCCATAACACCCTGGTTGATGACCGCGTCGACACGGCCGTCCTCGGCGATAACACTGATGTAGCTGAACCGCGCGAAATCGAACACGTCGGGAAGACTGGAAAGGACCTGGTCACGGAAGAGCGCCGCGCCGGTGTGCGTGCCTCCCCACGGTAGATAGTTAGGTGCGGTCCAGGTGAAGTTGGGGTCCAGATACTGCGCGAAGTCGGTAAGTCGATCTTGGATGTCCAACTGATAGAACGCGTCCACCACCGCCTTGTTGCGCTCGTTCTCGGACTGGACAGACATCCTTGGCTCCTTCGGGTCACGCCGTTGATGTTCGCTAGCCGGCGGTCTTAACGCCGTCAGCCGCGAGAATGTGGCCGGTCACAAAGGACGCCTTATTGGAGGCGAGGAAGACGATCGCGCGGGCGATCTCCTCCGGTGCGCCGACGCGCCCCAGCGGCACGCTCGATACCAGTGCTGCCCTCCTCTCCGGTGTTCCGGTGAAACGGTTGAGCATAGCGGTCTCGGTTGGACCGGGAGCCACGGCGTTGACGCGCACGCCAAAGGCGGCGGCTTCGAGCGCCGCGGACTTCGTAATGCCTTCCACGGCGTGCTTGCTGGCCACGTAGACCGACGCGCCGCGAGCGCCCTGGTGGCCGTAGGTCGATGAGATGTTGACGATGCTGCCGTTCCCCTGGGACTGCATCGCGCGCAGCTCATGCTTCACGCTCAGCAATGTGCCGAGCACATTGGTATCGAAGGTGGCGGCGTAGCTCTCGGCGGTCTGCTCGGTCACCGGGCCGGCTTGCCTTCGGTGCCGGCGGTGTTGACGGCCGCATCCAGGCGGCCGAAGCGCGCGACGGTCTGATCGACCAGATCGCGGACCTCATCGTCGTGCTGAACGTCGGCCTTGATAAACGCGGCGTCAGCGCCGAGGCGGCGAAGCTCGGCCGCAAGTTGCTGGCGGGCGTCCTCGCGGCGGCCGGCAACGACGAGCCGAGCCCCTTCCTTTGCGAAAGCGATAGCCGTCGCGCGGCCGCTGCCGCTCAGCGCACCTGTGATCAAGACAACGGGGTTGCTCATGGATCCAGTCCTTCATGGTATGGCGGCCGCGCTCGTGGCAACGGCAGCTCTGCGGGCAAAAGCTGCAGATCCTTTGAGATAGCCCGGATTTGTAACCGCCGGCTGGGAATTTCAGCCTCGGCTCAACATGAAACCGGCGTAACCGGCGTCGGCGGATTCCTTGCACTTCTGCAGGTACAACGGCAGCCCGCCGGGGTAGACCAGCATCTCGCGCTTCTTGCCTGGGATGTTGGCGCCCATGTACCAGGACTGCGCGCGCGGGAACAAAGTCGCAGCGACCAGTTCGGCGACATGGTCGCGCCAGGCTTCCTCCGCTTCCGGCGTCGCCTCGATCCGGCGCAGGTTGTTACGCCGCATGTGCTCGATGCACGCGACGACGAAGTCGCCCTGCAGCTCGGCGCAGGTCGGCCCGTTGCTGAACGCTGACGGGCTTTGCGGGCCGTAGATATAGAGCAGATTCGGGAAGTGCGCGCTCGCCATGCCCAGATGCGCGCGCGAGCCGCTGGACCATTTCTCACGCAGCGTCTCGCCGTTCGTGCCGCGAATGTCGATGCTGGTCAGGCCGCCCGTGAGGAAATCGAACCCCGTCGCCAGTACGAGAATGTCGAGCTCGACTTCCGCGTCCTTCGTCTTGACACCCGTCGGCGTCACTCGTTCGATTGGGGACTCGAGCAAGTCGACAATATGGACGTTCGGCTGATTGTACGCCTCGTAGTAGTGCTGCTCCAGGGACGGCCGCTTAACGCCGAACGGATGCAATGGCTTCATTGGTGCAAGCTTCTCCGCGACGGCGGGATCCTTGATCCGGGCGCGCACCTTGTCGCGCCAGAACGCATAGGCGGTATCGTTGGCCTCCTCGTTGCTCAGTACGTCCTGGTACGTGCCGATCCAAGGGAAGAAGCCGCCCCGGTTCCACAGATCCTCGTACGTCGCCTGCCGTTCCTGCTCGGAAACATCGAGCGCGTTCTGCGGAATGAAATCATAGTCGAACCCGCCGAAGGTCTCGGCGCGCTTGTGGAAGCGCTCGGGAAAAGTCTCCTTCATCCGCCGGTTGGTCTCGTCGTCGAGCTTCCGCTGCCGCATTGGCAGCGCCAGGTTCGGCGTGCGCTGGAACACCGTGAGCTCGGCGGCGTCCCGGTAGACCTCCTGGATAACCTGCACCCCGCTCGCCCCGGTGCCGATGACGCCGACGCGCTTGCCCTTGAAGTCGACGCCTTCCTGCGGCCACAGGCCGGTATGGTGGCAGATGCCGCGGAAGTCCTTCAGCCCGCCGATCGCCGGAATATAGGGTATCGCGGAGAGCCCCGTGCAGAGCACGAAGAACTTCGCCCGCGCCACGCTGCCGTCGCTGGCCTGCACGACCCACTGGTCGCGATCCGTGTCGAATTCTGCACCCGTGACGCGGATGTTGAACCGGATGTCACGGCTGAGATCGAGCTTCTCGTCGACGTGGCGGAAATAAGCGCGAAGCTCTTCCCACGAAGGATAGAGCTCGCTGAAGTTCCAATCCCGCCAGAGCTCCTCGCTGGAGAACTGATACAGCGGCTCGTACGAATCGACCCGGGCGCCAGGATAGCAGTTCCAGTACCAGATGCCGCCGATGTCGGACCCGGCCTCGAATACCTTCACGTTGTAACCGAGCCTTGCGCAGGCGATCGAGCTGGTAGAGGCCGGCGAATCCGGCGCCGACCACCAGCACGTCTAACTCTTCGACCGCTTTCCAGTTCGTCGTCTTTGCGAGCTGCGTTGCATTCATCTGGGACTTCCTTCCTGGTTGCTCGACAGATGAACTCTCCCGGAGGTTCGAAAAATGGGCGATAGTTCCAAACATATCGGACTTGATTGTCCGAAATGGAGCTCGCGGATGGACGGTCTAAGATCGCTGAATGCCTTCGTTCAGGCGGCGGAAGCGCGAAGTTTCACGGTTGCGGGACGGCAACTTGGAGTATCGTCGTCGGCGATCGGCAAGGCGGTGGCGCGGATGGAGGAACGGCTTGGCGTGCGCCTCTTCCATCGCAGCACGCGCAGCATCACACTAACCGCTGAAGGCGCCTTATTCCTCGAGCGCTGCCGGCGCATCTTTTCCGAAATCGAAGCGGCCGAGCTTGAACTGTCGAAGACGCACGAGGCGCCGCGCGGCATACTGCGTGTCAGCCTGCCATTGGCCGGCATGCTGATGATGCCTACTCTCGTCGCGTTCATGCGGGCCTATCCCGAGATAATATTGGATCTCGATTTCAGCGATCGGGTCGTAGACGTGATCGAGGAGGGGTTCGACGCCGTAGTGCGCTTCGCCGAGGTTGGCGACTCGCGTTTGATGACCCGGGCCTTGGGCACATACCGCCGACGCCTCGTGGCGGCCCCGGCCTATCTGGCGGCCAAGGGTGTTCCTCTGATCCCGGACGACCTCAAGGCTCATGCCTGCCTGCACCACAAGTTTCCGACCAGCGGAAAGCTCGAGCGATGGCCGCTCTGGCCCGAGCGTGCCGGCATCGAGACCGAACCGCCCAGGACAGCCGTGGCAAGTACGCTCGAGCCGCTAATCTTTATGGCCGAACAAGGCATGGGTATTGCCTACCTGCCGGACTTCGCCATCGGCCGGCAACTTCGTGAAGGCATACTCGTCACCGTGCTCGACGACTACACTGATCGCTCCGGACCCCTTCGGGTCCTATGGCCGTCGAGCCGGCATCTCGCTCCCAAGCTCAGAGTATTCGTAGACTTTCTCGCTGCGAACCTTTTCCCCGCCGTGGAAGGCGAAGCAGACAGAGCAGGAGACAGCGGGATAAGTTCCTAAGCAGGATCGATCTCCATCCTCCCCCAAGGCCAGCCGCGGCGTATCGGTGCGCCCCGCCCGGCTAACAATTTCGGGCTTGGCCATGGATCAGAAACGCGCAATAGCTGCACTTGTCGCGCTCGCCCAGGTCAGCCGCTTAGACCCGTTTCGGTTGCTCCTCACGTGCGACCTGAGGGGCTGCTCGCTGGCGTGATCGCCGAGCGGCGGGTGTTCAACCTTCGTCGCCTTTTTTCCATCTCGCGCAGCTCGTCCATGCCGACCTGATCACTCAGCGCTGCCTGAGCCGGCAGCTCATCTATTCGGTCTACGGGTCTGGCGTTTCAATGACGGCTTTGGGTCATTTCGGTAGATGGAAACCACCTGGAATGTCTGCTCCCCACCCCGTGCCGGCCTCGGCGCAGGTACCAAGCGTCAGATTCTATCCACTAGGTCGTGGTCGTTGACCAAAATTGGCGCTTGCGGGGGCCACGCCTATGGTTAAGAGTTGCCCCGATGCCGAGCTGCAGTATGGCGGATCGGCTACAGAAGGGGGGAGCCGAATGGCAAATCGCCAGTCCTGGGGAACGCGACTGTTACTGGCGATCGCGCTCTTGTCGGCGGGGATTTGGCTCATCGGCGAGGCCCGGGCGCAGGTCATTGACGAGGCGCGGCAGGCGGGGCGCTCCGCCCAGTCGTTCCCGGCCGCCGACGAGGATTACTTCCGCGCGATGGATAGCGGCATTGCGCTCACCCCTGACGAGGTCAAGGGGCGCAACATGTGGATCGTCTGGACCGGCGGCGACGACCGGCTGTGGGACGATCTGACCAACATCACTTTCGGAAACTTCGACCTCCTAAAGATCCTGTCGTCCTACCCCGGGCTGAAATACAGCCGCGACAGCCGTTGGAATTATTTCGGGCTGGTCAACGAGCCGTGTTTTACGAAGGCGACCGGACCGAACCCGCAGCGCTATGGGCTATGGCTCGATGTGCGCGACTCCAATTGCCCGGCCGACCCTTTCGATAATGCTGAAAAATACCCCGGCGTCGCGGTCGATGCGCGCGGCAAAAACATCCCGGCGGGATCCTATTACGGATATCCGTCGGGGATCGTCGGACTGCGGCTCTTCCCCAATCCCGACTTCGACGAGGCCGCAGCAAAAGAATGGAATGCCGAGCGGTTCTACAACGATCCCAACTATTACCTGTCGAAGGAGCTGGTGCGCCCCTACCGGGTCGGAGTGTCGTGCGGTTTCTGTCACGTCGGGCCGAACCCCGAGAAGCCGCCAGCGAACCCCGAAGCCCCGCAATGGGAGAATTTGAGCTCGTTGGTCGGCGCGCAATATTTCTGGGTCGATCGCATCTTTGCCTGGAATGCCGATGAGTCGACCTTCTTCTTCCAGTTTCTCCACACTGCGCGGCCCGGCTCGCTGGATACCTCGTTGGTATCGAGCGACAACATCAGCAACCCGCGCACGATGAACGCGGTTTACAACCTGCCGGCGCGGTTGGAGGCGGCCAAGCGCTGGGGCCGCGAGACCTTGGGGCCGGACAACCTCGCCAACAAGCAGTTCAACGATTTTATCACCCAGGGGCCGCTGACGCAGTTTTTTCAGCCGCCCAACACCGTTTGGACGCCGCATGTGCTGAAGGATGGCGCCGATTCCGTAGGCGCGCTCGGCGCATTGAACCGGGTCTATCTGAACATCGGCCTGTTCAGCGAGGAGTGGCTGCGCCATTTCAACCCGATACTCGGCGGCAAGCCGGTCACCCCGATCGAGATCACGACGGCGCGCGCGAACTCGTCCTATTGGGGCGCGACCGAGTTGCAGACCCCGGCAATGGCGCTGTTCCTGCTGAAGGCGTCCTATCCGCACAAGCTAAAGAATGCGCCCGGCGGCGCCGCCTATCTGAACGACCCGCCCGATATGGTCAATCAGGGCAAGGACGTCTTTGCCGAAAATTGCGCGGCCTGCCATTCCAGCAAGGCGCCGCAGCCGCCGGCCGCGACCAACCCGGCCGCGTGCATCGGCTCCGGCTATCTCGACTGCTGGAACCGTTATTGGGAATGGACCCGGGCCAGCGATTTCAAGCAGCAAATGCGGCAGATCGTCAATGCCGGCGATTTCCTCGACAACAATTATATGTCGAACGACATGCGCGTGCCGGTGACCTTGCTGCAGACCAATGCCTGCAGCCCGCTCGCCACCAATGCGATCGCCGGCAACATCTGGGACAATTTCTCCTCGGCCTCCTACAAGGAGCTGCCGTCGGTCGGCACCATCACCGTCTACAACCCGTTCACCGGGGCGCCGCAACAGTTTCAGATGCCGGCGGGCGGACGCGGCTACACCCGCGTGCCGTCGCTGGCCAGCCTGTGGTCGACCGCACCTTTCCTGCTCAATAACAGCGTCGGCAGCTTCAACCCGAGCCCCTCGGTCGACGCTCGCGTGGCTTCGTTCGACGATTCGATTACAAAGATGCTGTGGCCGGAAAAGCGCGAGAAGGACGCCGTGCTGGGCGACAAGATCCCCGGCGTGATCGACCGGACGAACGTCACGAGCTGGCTGCGCGTCCCGACCGGCTATCTGCCGGATGTGCTCAAGGACGCGCAAAATGTGCTGCAGCTGATCGCGCCGAAGCTATTCGATCAGGGGGGGCTCGAGATCGGACCGATCCCGGCTGGGACGCCGGTCGATCTGCTGGCCAATTTCGACCCGCTGCCGCAGTCGACAAATTTCCGCGAACGCCTGGCGCACGACAAGGCGGTGGTGAAGGTGGTGGTGCAGCTCGTACGCGACCTGAAGGCATTGCCGCCGGGCGCCACCGACGAACAGGCGCGCCAGGTATTTTCGAATGTCGGAGAGCAGCTCTTCGCGCTGAGCAAATGCCCGGATTACGTCGTCAACCGCGGCCATTACTTCGGCTCAAACCTCGGTGACGCCGACAAGAAGGCGCTGATCGCGTTCCTGAAGACGTTCTGAGGGCCACATCGTCGGACGCGCAATGGACACCCCGCGGAGTATGTAACGCCGCCGAGGCCAGTCTAATCTCGTCATTGCCGACGTCACAGCGGCCAGAGAGGTTCCAATGAGCAATGGCGGTCCGTTCGATTACATTGTGGTCGGCTCCGGCGCCGGCGGCGGAACGCTCGCTGCACGGCTGGCCGAGGCCGGGCGTTCGGTGCTTCTCCTGGAGGCGGGCGGCGATCCGCGACAGCTCTCGGGCACCAATGACGACCAGCCCGGCATCAACCGCCTTCCCGACGATTATGACATCCCGTCGTGGCATGGCTTCGCCAGCGAGAACGACGCGATGCGGTGGGACTTCTTCGTTCGGCACTATGCCTCGGACGAGATGCAGCAGAAGGACCCGAAATATCGGAAGGAATATCGCGGCGTCTCGGTTGATGGAGTGCTCTACCCGCGCGCCGGGACCTTGGGCGGCTGCACGGCCCACAACGCGATGATCCTGGTCTATCCGCACAACGCGGATTGGGACGGGATCGCCCGTCTGACCAGCGACCAATCATGGAATGCCGACAATATGCGGCGGTACTTCATGCGATTGGAGAACTGCCGTTACCGGCCGCTCGAGCGCACGCTGGCGGCGGCGGGCCCGAACCCATCGCGCCACGGCTGGGGTGGCTGGCTGCAGTCGGAGATCGCGATCCCCAAAGCCGCGGTGCGCGATTTCGGACTGGTCCAAGTATTGCTCAATTCGGCGCACGAGGCGTTCGACGATATCGGGCAGCCGATCGAACGCCTGCTCGATCTGGCTGAAGCCAAGGCCGATCCGAATGACTGGCGGCTCGTGACAGAGAACGCAGTGGGCGTGCGCTATACGCCCCTGGCTACGCGTGGTCACGCGCGGACGGGCGCACGCGAGCGGGTATTGGAGACCGCACAGAAATACCCGGATCGCCTGCGGATCGAACTCGATGCGCTTGTCACTCGGGTGCTGTTCGACGAAAACAACCGCGCGACCGGCGTCGAATACTTGAAGGGCGAGCGGCTCTACCGCGCTCATGGCCAGCCCGCGACCACGCAAGGGGAACTCCGTCAGGTAAAGGCGAGGCGCGAGGTCATCCTCTGCGGTGGCGCATTCAATACGCCGCAACTCCTAATGTTGTCGGGGATCGGGCGCCGCGACTTATTGGAGCCGCTCGGCATTCCAGTGAAGGTGGAGCTGCCCGGGGTCGGCAAGAATTTGCAGGACCGCTACGAGATCGGCGTCGTCAACCGCATGAGTTTCGACCGATGGAACGTCCTCGAAGGGGTCACTTTCAGCCACGGCGACCCTGCGTACCGCGACTGGGCCGAGCGGCGCGAGGGCCTCTATACGAGCAATGGCGCGGTCTTGGCGGCAATACTCAAATCCCGCGGCGAGCGCCCGCTCCCCGATTTGTTCTGCTTTGCCCTGGTCGGTCTGTTCGGCGGGTATTTCCCGGGTTATTCCTCGCTCGCCGTCACCAAGCCGAATTATCTGACCTGGGCGATCCTGAAGGCCCATACGGAGAACTGCGCCGGCGAAGTCGTGCTGCGCAGCGCAGACCCGCGCGATACGCCGCTGATCAATTTCCATTATTTCCAGGAAGGCAGCGACAAGGCGGGCGAGGACCTCGACTCGGTGGTCGCCGGCATCCGCTTTGCGCGCAAGCTGACAGCGAAACTCAAAGCCGAAGGCGCTATTGCCGAAGAGGAAGAGCCCGGAGAGGCGCGCCAAAGCGACGACGACCTGAAGGATTATGTGCGCACCACGGCGTGGGGCCACCACGCATCCTGCACCTGCCCGATCGGGCCGCGCGACAGCGGCGGCGTAGTCGATGGCGATTTCCGGGTGCACGGCACCCAAGGGCTGCGCGTCGTCGACGCGTCGGTATTCCCGCGCATTCCGGGGTTTTTCATCGTCAGCGCCGTCTACATGGTCGCCGAAAAGGCGGCGGACGTGATCCTTGCTTCGTGATGCAGTCGTTCAATGATGCAGGTGGAACCTTTCGATAAACGGGTTGAGTTTCTTCGCGCGTCCCAGGTACTCCCGACCGTCGGCCCCTGCGTATATCTTCGCAGCACGGAACAACAGATGCGCGTCGACGACGCCTGAAGCGAGCGCCCGGCCGATCCAGCCTCGCGCCTCGTCGAACTCGGCATTGCGGTAGAATGCCCAAGCGAGTGCCGCTTCCGTCGCGAAATTTTTCCTCAGCTGCATATCTGCGCGCGCCCAGGTGACCGCCGCGGCACCGTCTTTCGCCACATCGGCGTAGAAGTCCGTGAGGTGGTGATAGTAATGCACTTCGCCACGCCGCGCGGATTTCAGATAGCCCGATAGCGCGCCGTTCTGCCAGTGCCGCGCCGCATCCGCTTGCTCGGCAATTCTATACAGTTCCGCAATCGCCTGTTGCAAATCGGGGCGGTCACTCGCGGTTAGGAGGCCTCGGAACACCGCGATCGCTTCAGTGTAATGACCCTCGGCACCGAGCAGTTCGGCTTTGTATTCATCGACCAGCCAGTATCCCGGATATGCCGCCTCGGCTCTCTCATAATGCAATCGAGCGTCCCGGTAACAGCCTCGGGAGAACGCGAGAAAACCCCGCTGCACTTCGAGCCAAGCGTAGGACCGCATTTCTTTGGCGGTCAGTTCGTCTTCAGCCTCCCGATAGAGCCGATCGGCACCTTCGAGATCGCCCATCTTGCCGCGAAAATACGCCAGTCGGGCAAGACCACCCCACGACCGCTCGGCCTCGATTGCGTCAGTGTACCCGATCTCGGCTTCCCGGTAACGTCCGTACTGAAAATCGAGATCGGCGCGCAGCAAGCATGCTTCGATGCAGCGGCCGGCGATCGGTATGGCCAAAAGAGCTGCTTCGACATCGCCCAGCTTGTGCAGCTTGAACGCGACATTCGCCTTCAGCAGATAAAGATCGCCCCGATGCGTCAGCAACCGCACGGCGCGCTCGAGCGCCCGCTCGACCGCACCCAATTGCGCGAGATGGCCGGCGATCGAGGCACGCTGGTACAGCAAGTAGACGTAGCGGGTCAACCGCTCCGGGTTGATCGGCACCGCGAACAGGTCGGCGATGCTCAGCTCGGCAATGTCACGCTCGATGCCTTGCAGTTCGGTCCGGTACCCCAATACCGGCATCGCGCGCGGCTAGCCCTGACGTAAGTTCGTCATCACGGGGCTAGACCCGGTGATCCACGCCTGAGCACAGCAGACACGTGGATGGCCGGAACAAGTCCGGCCATGACGGTGAAATACGGCAGACAGTCACCACGGCTCCGCCAGATAAGGGAAGTCGCGCAGAAATTCCTTGTCGTTTTTCAGCGGATTGGGAGGTGTCTTCGGCTCTATCGGGGCGCTGTTCCAGAGGGCCGGGTCGTTCAATATCTCGACGTGGTACCGCTTGCCGTTGAGGCTGGCGCCCATGTCCAGAAAGGTCGACAGGAACCGCGTCGCCACCTGGTCCTCCAGCCGACGCCCGAATGGCCATGTGCCGGTCGTATCCATGTCGATCGAGTTGACATTGGGGATGAAGATGTCGAGGGGACGCCGCAGCGGTATCTGCAATCCCTTCTTGTTCCAGGAATTGTCGGGCATGTTGAGCTCCTGAAACAGGATCTTTTTGACGCGCGGGAAGGCGTCCACGACATGGGTGTAAGTTCGATGGATGGAGACCGGGGACTTGTCGTGATCGAAGGCAGAGGCCAGCCCCAGCGCCGTGATCGATGGGCCGAACCCCCATCCGAGATGACCGAGGCGCTTGATGAAATGCGGCGCCAGCCAGAAATTATTCGCGCCCAGTTGACGGTTGTCCTCGCGTTCACTCAGCGCCGCGTCGGCGAAAGCCTGACCGTCCGTGTCGACCAGTTTGTATTTCTTCAGTTCGTCGTCGAGAGTGAACGCATCCAATAGAACATGCGGGTGTTCGATCCAGAGGGGATCGTCGGGAATCGTCTCCACCTTGCTCGATGCCTTCAGCACCCAGCTTTCGCCCCAGGCGTTGACGATCCGGTGGTCGCCGGGTCTTTCGGTCAGGAACGCCAATGGCAGTTCGAGAATGATCGCATTGCAATTCTGGCCCGCCCTCGCGTCCTTGCCCGAATACACGAAACGGAAATTGCCGTTTTCGTCCTTTCTGAAGCGATTGCCGTTCCAGGTCAGCGGTCCCGGCGGCAGATCTCGCTTGACGCCGTGGCCCCAATCGGGCTGGCTCGGATCATAGTTGAACAGATCGTTGCCCTCAAGCTCGAGAAATGTCTTCGGAATTTTGAGCTCCCGCACGTCAGCCATCGTATGGGGCACGTGATAGAATTGCGGGGCATAATTGATCGACCGGAAAAAGCCGGGCAGATCGTTGAAGAAGGCATCATCCCTGCCGCCGATAAAGACTTTGACCGGTTGGCGGCTTGGTGATTGCAGTGTGACGCTTTGATTGGCCACGACAACCGCGGAGAAGCTTCCGCCGGGGAAATTGAGAAAGCGGATATGGGCTTGGTTGTCGCGATCGACGGTCACGCGAACTTCGGGAGGCTTTAATACGCTCAGATATTTGTTTTTGACGGTTTCCAGATACGCCAGAAAGCCTTCCAGACTGGCATCCTCCCCGGCCGATCGCGCGACCCGGCGATCGGACGCGATCAGGATCCGGTAGAGCATGTCCGAATCCAATACACCCGCCTTCGGCACTGCCGCAAAGGTCAACGCAATGACGACTTTCTCCTCACTCGAAGTGTCGTCGCTTGGGAAACCGAAGATGTCGTAGAGGTCGGCGGCGCTGACGTCGATGTCCGAGAAAATCGAATTTACGGCATTGGGATCATTATGATCTGCCACGACTTGGCTCCCCTTGCAGCCGGCTCTTAGGCCGGGCGTCGCACGTCAGCAGCGCGCAAGGGATCGTGCGATCCGGCGGCAAAACCTGACGTTCGAGATAGAGTAGAAGCAGCGTCGTCCTGTAGGGGCGGAAGAACGCGATCTGCTCCAGCGCGGCCCCGTCGAAATGCAATGAAGCGTTCCACGAGCCCGGCTCGATCTATTCCTCGTACCCGAAAAGGGCGCATCCGCGTCTATGCCCCCTTTGTGCGAGGGCGCGGTCGAAAGCGTCGGCCAGATCCTTCACCGTGACCTCGTTGTTCAACGAGACACAGGTGCAGGGGCGCGTATCTGCATTGTCGAGGCCGAGCCGGCCGCGCAGAATCTCGCGCCAAGCCGCCCAAGAGGCGCCCTTGTCCGAATAACCTTGGACGAAAACCACCGGGTTGGGCATTGCTGTCTCCATCTCCCGAACATGGCAAGTTAACTATACCAGCGATCCCCGGCCAATTCAGAAAACCCAGCAAATTCAAAAACTCAATCGTCGCGAGCTCAGCTGCGGCGCGCGGTGCTTTGCGCGAGCACGGAAAGGAGCAGACCGAGCGTCGTGTAGCCGAGAATAACCTCGCTGCCGACGATGATTTCACCCGCGAGGGTTGCCGGCCGCACATCCCCGAAGCCCAGCGTCGTCGTGTAGGTGACGATCGAGAAATAATACCGCGTGAACCAGGTGTTGGCGCTGTCTTTGTCGAGGATCTGCGGAAAGATCCTATAAAGCGCCGCCATAAAGCGCCGCCAATCCGAACGAAATCGCCGCGACGCGGAGCAGACTGCGCCCATAATCGATCATCCCCCAGCGCGAACAGAGCCCTGCCGCGGGTGCCCTTCAAGTGAGCCTCCAGGATGTCGAGAAAGTCCTGGTCGGCTGCCGCGCGTTTGAAGACGGTATTGCCAAAGCACGAATTGAGACCACGAATGCCCAGGTGACACCCGCGCATTGCGCGAAGCTGCCACTGCACACCGGTTAACTGGGCGTTGCTCAAATTGGCCAGCCTGAGATTTGTCCTGTTGAGGTTCGCTCCACTGAGATCCGCGCCATCGAGGTCGGGTCGCTTAGATTTGCGCCAGAGAGGTCGGCGAGGCTGAGGTTTGCGCCGCTGAGCTTGGCGCCGATCAATGTGGCCCTGCTGAGATCGGCGCCGCGCAGGTTTGCCCTCTCGAGGACCGCCCCGCTCAGATAAGCTCGACTGAGGTTCGCTCCGCTGAGATTTGCCGAGCCGAGCACGGCGCCGCCCAAACTTGCCCCTCTGAGGAGGGCTCCACTGAGGCTCGCCAGGCTGAGATCGGCATCGGAGAGGGTCGCCCCGGTAAAATTCGCCAGACTGAGGTTCGACCCGCCGAGATCGGCTGCGCTGAGATTAGCCTCACTGAAATTTGCCTGCTGAGGTGCGCTCCCTGAGGATCGCTCTGCCGAGATTGGCCCGACTGAGGTTCGCACCACTGAGATCGGCCCCGCTGGAGTCGCAGCCACCGAGGATCGCCTCAGTGAGGTTCGCCCGGCTAAGGTTCGCATTGCCGAGGTCCGCTCCGTGGAGCTGGGCCTCCGCAAGGTTAGCGCCGTTCAGGCTCGCTTCGCGGAGATCCAGGTGAATTGACGGGTTCGCCTCGCGCCAGGCACTCCAGGCGGCCTTTCCCTGGCGGAGCAATAAGACATGATCGATCTCCGTCATCCGCATGCCTGCAATCCGACAAACCCTACCAGTTGATAGCGGATCGCGGGCAGAGGACCAAGGCGTCGGGATCGGCCGGATAGCGGACGCCGGGGCGGCCCCGACGGGGTAGCCGGAGGTGCGCTGGCGATTCACGCCGTCTTCGGGTAAAGAGCATCCTCTGAGGCGCGCTGCAAGTACCGATGATTGGCTGCATGATACGGGCCGAAAGCCCTGATTTTTCGAAGCAAGTCGAGGCGTTCGAGAGCATTTGATGGCACAGGATCCACGGCAGATGTCCCTCCTGCGCCGGCATCTGTCGCCGCTCACCCAGTTCCTCACGATTGCGATCCTGGCCCTCTTCGTCGGTGTTGCAATCTTTGCATGGCCGGTGATCGGAAAGAATGTTCCGGATCCGGCCGGAAGCCCACAGCCAGCGCCGTCAGAATCGGCGCGCGGGACATTCAGGCCGACCAAAGAGCAGTGGGCCGGGTTCAAAATCGAGCCGGTCGGCCTATTGAGTTTCCGCCCGGAACAGGTTACCGAAGGCAATATCGCGGTCGATGACAATCTGACGACGCCGGTATTTTCGCATTATTCAGGGCGCGTCATTAAGGTAATTGCCATGCTCGGCGACGTCGTCGAGCCGGGCGCCCCGCTGTTCGTGATCCACGCCAGCGAGTTCGTGCAGGCGCAGAACGACCTGATCACCGCGCTTGCCAACCTGCAAACGGCGCGCTCTCAACTGTCTATGGCTCAGACGACAGAGAAACGTGCCCACGAGCTCTATCTGGCGCAAGGCGGCGCCCTCAAGGATTGGCAGCAGGCGCAGACCGATCTGATCACCGCGCAAAACACCGTCCGCGCGGATGAGATCGCCTTGCACGCCGTGCGCAGCAGGCTGCGTATTCTTGGCAAGACCGACCAGGAGATCGCTTCCCTCGAAGCCGAACCGACGCAAAAGCTCAACCCGGTGGCGACGGTGACGGCGCCGATCGCCGGCACCGTCACTCAGCGCCAGATTGGGGTCGGGCAATACATCAACAGCGAGGCCAACGGCGCCACGAACCCGGTTTTCACTATCAGCGATCTGTCGACGGTTTGGCTGATCGCCAATGTCCGCGAGGCCGACGCACCATTGATGCATGTCGGCGAACCCGTCGAGGTGCACGTGCTGGCCTTCCCCGGCCGCGTTTTCAAAGCGAGGATCTCGTGGGTCGCCCCGTCGATCGATTCGAACACGCACCGCCTCTCGGTCCGTGCCGACGTCGAAAATCCGAGAGGCGAACTGAAGCCGGGGATGTTCGCTAATTTCAGCATCATCACCGGCGAGGCTGCGACCGCCCCGGCCGTGCCGCAGCGCGCGATCGTCTACGAAGGCGATACTGCTCGTGTCTGGGTGGCGGAGGATGACGGGACGATCGCCGCGCGTTCGATCCGCACCGGGCGGATCGCGGACGGCATGGTCGAGATCCTAGCCGGCCTGTCTCCCGGCGAGAAGGTCGTGACCAGCGGCGCGCTGTTCATCGACCGCGCCGCCAACAACGACTGAGCGGGCAGCCGCTGGATGAACGCCGTCATCGCCTTTGCCCTGCGGCAGCGCGTGCTGATGGTGCTGCTGCTGCTCTTTGTGTTCGGGGTCGGCATTGCAAGCTTTCTGAAGCTCAACATCGAGGCCTATCCCGATCCCGTGCCGCCGCTCGTCGACGTCGTCACGCAAAACCCGGGACAGTCGGCCGAGGAGATCGAGCGCTACATCACGATCCCGATCGAGATCCAGATGGCGGGGATTCCGAATGTCACCGCGATCCGGACGATCTCCCTATTCGGCCTGTCGGACGTAAAAGTGCAGTTTACCTACGACTTCACCTATGACGAAGCGCAGCAATGGGTCATCAACCGGTTGTCGCAATTGTCGCCGCTGCCCAATGCTGCCACTCCGCAGATCTCGCCGGAAAGCCCGATCGGCGAGATTTATCGCTATCGCGTGGTGGGCCCCCCGGGCTTCAGCATCACCGATCTGAAGACCATCCAGGATTGGATCCTCGAGCGCCGGTTCAAGGCGGTGCCGGGGGTCATCGATGTCACCGGCTGGGGCGGCAAGACCAAGACCTACGAGATCACCGTCGATCTCGATCGTCTGCTGGCGCACGGCATCACCCTGCCGCAGATGCTGCAGGCGCTCAACAACAGCAACATCAATGTCGGCGGCCAGACCGTCAATTTCGGGCCGCAGGCCGCGATCGTCCGCGGCGTCGGCCTGATCCACTCGATGGATCAGATCCGCGACACGATGATAACCGCGATCAACGGCATCCCATTGCGGATCGGCGACGTCGCCACCATCACCGTCGGCCACCAGCCGCGCCTCGGCATCGCCGGCCAGGACGACGACGACGACATTGTCCAGGGCATCGTGCTGATGCGGCGCGGCGAACAGAGCATGCCGACGATCCGCCACGTCGAGGCCGAGGTCGCAAAGATCAACGCTTCGGACATCCTGCCACCGGGCGTGCGGATCGAGCGCATCTATGATCGCAGCGACCTGATCAACGTCACGACGCGCACGGTGCTGCACAATATGCTGTTCGGTATCGTGCTGATCTTCTTCGTGCAGTGGCTGTTTCTCGGCAATCTTCGCAGCGCTCTGATCGTCGCGACGACGATCCCGTTCGCGCTGTTCTTCGCGATTACGATCCTGGTGCTGCGCGGAGAATTCGGCGAATTTGCTTTCGGTCGGCGCGATCGATTTCGGCCTGGTCGTGGATGCGACCGTCATCATGGTCGAAAATATCTTCCGGCATCTGGCCGAGCCGCCGACCGCGCTTAGGCAACGCACGCTGCAGAGCGCGCGCCGGGCGAGCCGCCTTTCCGGGAAGCTCGTCGAGATCTTCGCCTCGGCGAGCGAGGTCAATACAGCGATCTTCTTTTCGGCGGCGATCATCATCGCCGGATTCGTCCCGCTGTTCACGATGTCGGGGGTCGAGGGCCACATTTTCGGGCCGATGGCCAAGACCTACGCCTATGCGATTGCCGGCGGCCTGATCGCGACGTTCACGATCTCGCCGGCCTTGAGTGCGATACTGCTGCCGGATCGCGTCAGCGAGGTGGAAACGCTTCTTGTCCGCGGGTTGCACCGGGTCTACCGGCCGGTTCTTGAATTTGCCCTCGCCAACCGCATCGTTACGCTCGGCGGCGCCGCGGTGCTGCTCGGTCTGCAGCGATCGCCCTACCGTCGCTCGGCCTCGAATTCCTGCCCAAGCTCGAGGAGGGCAATTTTGGATTCGCGCGACGCTGCCGCCCTCGATCTCGCTCGAGGAGGCGAACGGCTACGTCAACCGGATGCGCCGGTTGATCAGGAGCTATCCCGAAGTGATCACCGTCGTCTCGCAGAACG
Organism: uncultured Alphaproteobacteria bacterium; assembly: GCA_963787425.1. Classification (GTDB taxonomy): domain Bacteria; phylum Pseudomonadota; class Alphaproteobacteria; order ATCC43930; family CGMCC-115725; genus AP-15. The sequence continues at coordinate 131,297 of CAWBCV010000007.1, read as the reverse complement.
GTCGCCCGGACGACGGAACCGATGCCACTGGCTTCTTCAATGCCGAATTCTACGTGCCGTTGAAGCCGTTCGAAACCTGGCCCAGCGGCGTGGACAAGGAGAAGCTGACGGAACAGGTCAACGGCGCCCTGAGTGCGCAATTCCCGGGGGTTGAATTCAATTTCTCGCAGAATATCGAGGACAATGTCGAGGAAGCGGCATCGGGGGTAAAGGGCGAGAATTCGGTCAAGCTATTCGGCAACGACCTCGCGGCGCTCGAAAAGACGGCTGGCAAGATCAAAGAGGTGATGAGCACAGTGCCGGGCATCACCGATCTCGCCGTGTTCGATTCGCTCGGCCAGCCAACGGTTCGGATCGATATCGACCGCGCCCGCGCGGCGCGCTACGGCCTCGCTCCCGGCGACATCAATTCGACGATATCCGCGGCGATCGGCGGGCAGGCGGCCGGCAACCTCTATGAGGAGGGCAGCGACCGCAACTTTCCGATCATTGTGCGTCTCGCGCCGAATTACCGCCAGAGCCTCGACGCTATCCGCCGCATCACGATCGGCGCGCCGAACCCGAGCGGCAGCGGCGTCGTGCCGATTCCGCTGACCGATGTTGCCACCGTTCAGCTCGTTTCCGGCGCCTCTTTTATCTATCGCGAAAACCAGGAGCGCTACATCCCGATCAAATTCAGCGTACGCGGGCGCGACCTCGGCAGCGCGGTGCTCGAGGCCCAGCAAAAGATCGCCCAACAAGTGCAATTGCCTGCTGGCTACCGACTCGAATGGGTCGGCGAATTTGGCGAACTGCAAGAGGCGATCGGGCGCCTGGCCGCTGCGGTGCCATTGAGCCTGGCGCTGATCTGCATGCTGCTGTTCCTCAATTTCGGCTCGGTGAGCGACATGATGCTGGCCGCGGCGGCGATACCGATGGCGCTGATCGGCGGCATCTTCGCACTGTTCCTGACCGGTATTCCGTTCAGCGTGTCGGCGGCAATCGGCTTTGTCGCGCTGTTCGGCATCTCGGCGATGGATGGGATCATCGTCATCGCCTATTTCAACCGTCAGATCGAGGCAGGCCTGGAACGCAGCTCGGCCATCCTGCGCACCTGCGCTGTCCAGATGCGCCCGGTGGTGATGACCTGCATTGTCGCCTGCGTGGGACTCTTGCCGGCGGCCTTGTCGACCGGGATCGGCTCGCAGGTGCAAAAGCCGCTCGCGACCGTCGTTGTCGGCGGCAGCTTGTTGGCGCCGCTCCTGATTTTACTGGTGCTGCCGGTGCTGATCGACCTGTTCTCCCGACGCCGACAGCCTACCGAGGAGCCGGAGGCGCAACCCGCCCCGGCCGAGTAGAACTGCGCATGCGCGGTCAGTGGCGCTTTTCGCGTATTGTGTCTGTGGCGGCTGCTGCGCTCTTATTGACGGGCTGTGCTGTCGGCCCGGATTTCGAGCAGCCTGCTGCTCCGGACGTCACCGGTTACGCGCCAGAGCCGCTGGCCGAGCAAACCAGCTCGGCGGATGTAAAGGGCGGCGAGGCGCAGCGCTTCGTCCGAGGTCTGGATATTCCGGGCCAGTGGTGGACGCTGTTTCACTCGGAGCACCTCAACGCCCTGGTCGAGCAGGCGCTGAAGAACAACCCGACCCTGCCGGCGGCCGAGGCGGCGCTGCGCCAGGCCTGGGAGAACGTCTACGCCGCGGAAGGCGCGTTCTTTCCCACGGCTGTAGCCGGCTATTCGCCGAGCCGCAACAAGACTGCGACCGGCGTCGTTTTCACGTCGGCCTCCTCGGGCCCACCCTTTTTCACGCTCCACACCGCGCAGGTGGTCGTGACTTATGCGCCGGACGTGTTCGGCGGCACAAGGCGCGAGGTCGAATCGCTCACGGCAACGACGCAATTTCAGCGGTTTCAGCTCGAAGCGGCCTATCTGACCTTGACCTCGAACGTGGTTGCTGCCGCGGTGCAAGAGGCGTCGCTGCGCGGCCAGATCGCGGCAACCGAGGAGATCATCAAGATCGAGACCGATTCACTCGGCATCCTGCGCAAACAACTAGAGCTCGGGCAAGTAGCAGGAGCAGATGTGGCGGCCGTGGAAGCGACATTGGCGCAGGCGCAGGCAACGTTGCCGCCATTGCAGAAGCAATTGGCGGTGCAGCGCGACCTTCTGACAGCGCTGATCGGCCGGCTGCCGAGCCAGGAGCCGGCTGAGAAGTTCGAGCTGGCCTCCTTGCAGCTGCCGCAGGAGCTGCCAGTCAGCCTGCCATCGAATTTGGTTGAGCAACGCCCGGACATCCAATCAGCCGCAGCGCAACTGCATGCGGCCAGCGCCCTGATCGGCGTCGCCATCGCCGCTCAGCTGCCGCAGTTCACGCTCACCGCCAATGCCGGCACGGTCGCCAACCAAATCGGCCAATTGTTTATTACGCCTGAGACCGCTTTTTGGACGGTGGCCGGCAACGTGGCGCAAACGATCTTTGATGCCGGCACCTTACTACATAAGAAACGCGCCGCCGATGCCGCCTTCGACGAGGCGGGGGCGATGTATCGCAGCACGGTCATCACCGCCTTCCAGAACGTCGCCGACGCGCTGCACGCGCTGCAATCCGATGCCGAGACCTTGAAAGCCGCGTATGCGGCAGAGCGCGCGGCTTTCAGGAGTCTGGAAATCGCGCGGCGCCAGTTGCAGCTCGGCGCGATCGGCTATCTCGGGCTACTCACTACCGAGAACACCTATGATACGGCGCTGATCGCGCTCGTCCAAGCACAGGCCGCGCGCTTTGCGGACACTGCCGCGTTATTCCAGGCATTGGGTGGCGGCTGGTGGAACCGCGAGGATGCCCCAGGGGCGAAGACATGGGATGTCCAGCTCGTGCCTTGACCGTTGGCAACGGCCGTTCGCATGACGCGACAGCAACGCACGGCGGGGATTTTGTTCCGGCACCATGTCAATACTGGACGTGCAGCCGCAGGCCGAAAACCGACACGGGGCCTCGGTCGCGGTTGTAGGCCGGGTTCTTGATGAACTGATAGTCGGCTGTGAAGTGAGCGAAGCTGAATAGGGCGACGCTGTAGTATGCCTCGAAGATCTGCTCAGGGCCGGCATTCGGCAATTGGCCGTCGCCGATGATCCCGCCCAGACCGCCGGCGGCGAGGTAAAGCTTGCCCTGGTGCGAGATCCGGTTGATTGCGCCAGCCAATCCTACCGTGTCATCCGGCCGCCCCCAGCGCGAACCGGTCAGCGAGAGACCTCCCGAGATCGATTTGTTGATGTCGGTGAAATCGACCTCCTCCACAGTGCCCTGCGAGAGACCGGCGCGGGCAAAGACGCCAAAATCGGTGGCGAGTTGCTGTTCGAGGTTGAGCCCGAAACCATCCTTGGTGCGAAAACTGCGGACGGCGCCGGTTGACGGCGTCTGACCGGTGGCCGCTCCCAGCGCGATGGCGTCGAGATAGGTTCCGAGATTGCCGCGAGTGAGCCAATAGAGAAGCTTGAGCCTGCCGGGCTGATCCCACAGCCTATCCCTCTCCTCTAGCTCGGCCACAAATTGTCCCTGCGAAAAGCCAGGGGAAAGCTTATCGCTGTTCGGCTTGACCGACAGATCGAAAACGCCGGCCCTCGCGGTCCACCAGTCCTGATACCATTCGGCGGAGCCGCCGTAGGTGTAGCCCCATGAATTAGCCGCGTAGTCGAATGCACCCTGATCGATGATCGACCAGTTGAAGAAGTCGTTGCGCGGGTCGTGCGCGTATTTGTTCGTGTCGAAGATGTCGACTAGGGAGTATTTGCCGATCGTGAACACCAGGCGGTTGGCGGTCTGGGTGCCGCCGAGTTGGTTCAGGTCGGGATCGAGCTTTTCGGTCTCGCCGCCCAAGTCGACTGTCTGGCGGTAGAACCCTCGCTGAACCAGAAAATAAGGATCCACCTTGCCTACTTTGAAGGCTTCGCCGCTGGGATATCCCGCCGCGCCAAAGGTATCGCTGAGCCCGAACCCCTGGTCAACTTCCGGATTGATCCAGATTTCGGCGCCTGGCCACGGTCGAATACCGGCATAGAGTGTCGCATCTATCGTTTCCCTGCCGTTGGCGGCAGGGCTGAGGCTCTGGGGTCCTCGATACGGTGACCGGAAGGCCGGTTGGAGCAGCCAGACATTGGTTGCCTGGCCGTGAATGGCCCAGATCTCCTGCTCCACTTGCTCGGCCTGTTCCGGGGTAATCGGGATGCCTTGAGGTTGCGGCGTCGGACCGACCATTTGGGCGCCGCACATTATTGGCCAGAAGATAACGCGGATTACAGTAGCGGCGATTAAGCTGACATCGCGCACCAGCAGGCGGTGAAGGGGCATTCAGACGATCCAAATGGGTCGAGCCTGCCGACAAGGCTCTAGAATGTGATACCGGACCGAATACCGAGGACCAAAGCATTGGGGATTGGCCCAGCCCCGGGCGAAGAGCCGGGCGCCGCGGTATGACCGCCAGGGTGGAAGACCAGTTGCAGATCCGGCTGCAGCAGCCACCATGGCGCAATTCGTGCCTCGTAGGTAATTTCGAGCACGCTCTCGTAATCGCGTATCGGACGCTCGATACCGGTGAAGAGGACCTGATCCCGGTCCAAGCGGCGGGCATAGCCAATCCGCCCATAGACTGCGCCAACGCCCAGCACGTCGAGCTCACGGTTCGGGAAGAGGCCCTTGAAGGTGAGGCCGGCGTCGATCTCGAGGCTGAACAGATTGCGGTCGGGAGGGGCATAGCCGAGTCGAAGGAAGGCGGCCAAACCCTGGGTCGCCGTATCGGGGCGGCGCCACAACATCTTGTCCACCACCAAATAGGCCCCGAAATCGCTGCCATGCATGGCGGGCATTCCATTGCTCGCTGGGTTCGCCAGCGAGAGCCCGGAGCTATCGCGGCGCTGATCGGGGAATTCTCCCGTATGATACCAGGCCCCTAGTTTGACGTCGCTGAGCGGGGTAGAAGAGATCGGCTGCTCGTCGAACGAATAAGCAAGTTCGGCAATTGGCATGAAGCCGCCCTCGCCGATCAGGAAGTTGGTGCCGCTCGAGTTGCGGACCAGCGGATTTCCCGGTCCAGAAGGCGACGGATTACCGTTGAAGAACGCGGCGGACAAGGTCAAATCGCTCGTTGGCGCAACCCGGAGTCGGGCGCCTGGCGTCGTAAATGGATAGCAGGGCCCGCCGCTCGGCAAGTCGTTCGACAAGGTGTCCGGACAACCGAACGACGAATTGACAAAGCCTGCTGAATATTGGCTGATGTAAAACTCGTCGTCGAAGGCGATCTGGCCGATCCGAAGCGAGGCTCGGTGGTCGACAAATTCCTGCTGCAGCCAGAGATCGTGGAGGCGTGTCGAGGCTAGCGCTTCGATCGAGCTGACAAACAGGAGGTTGCCGATCGCGTTTTCCGACAAGCCTTCTCCGCTTATCCAGTAACCGTCCGTGTAGAATGTCGCGCCCGGCCACTTCACGAGCTTTTCGAGGTCGAGGGTGAGAGATGCGGTAACCAGGCCTTGGTAAATCGTCAGCTGCCTTATCCCACCGGTAGGATTGGACAGCGTTTCCGAGACGTCAGTGGCGCCGAGAGCAACGCCGGCATCTTCCCACTGCTTGCGCACCCCGCCCCAGTCCCCGGTGAGCCTGTCCCGCTGAAAAAACCCCTCCTGCGCTGCACCCGGTTTGTTGATAAGTCCGACGATGATGGCGGTGAAAGCTATGGACGCGTAAAGGCAAGCTGATCGGTACATTTCGGCCGTCCCTAACTACGACCGAACTTGTTAGGCCGGCGATCCTGCCCCGAGCAGAAAGCAAGGGGCTGATGCCGATCGGAAGGACACTGGGGGCTATCGTGCGCGGGGAGCTGGATGCTGCTCGGTGTCGATGGCGCGATAGGCTCCGGAGGGGCCCAGGAGGCTTTCTGTGGCGCTCGCCACGGCGGCGGCGAACTCGGGATCGTTCGGACCGCCTCGGATCATCGCTTGCCGCTCGACGAGGGTCTGATATTCCCCGTTGAGGAAGAGCCGCACCTCGATTCGTCATCGGACGGTGTACCCCGAACCCTTGTTCATTTACCGGCGGACGTACAAAACTACGTACTTCTCCTCCCGCATAGGGGTTCAATCTGAATGACCATTCGACACGATTAGGCGCCTCGGTGTCGGCTTCTGCCGGTTCGAAACGCCAGTCTCCAAGCGCGACGTCGGCCATGTGCGTGGCGAGGAAGCGCGATAGTGCTGAGTGGTTCAAACCCGGTAGCCCATGGAGCGCTTCAACTCTCAATGTGATGGGTGCCGCAGCGTTACCTGACGTGAACGGCCAGACGAGCGCGACCAGAGCGAGCATCGCGACCAGAACGGCACGCTCAAAACAAGGCGATGCGTCAATTCGCTTTTGTCGGGCATGGTCGGGCACGGGTCGTCTCGAACGAATCTATCCTTCGGAACATATACTAATAACGAGTGACGCAATTCGCCAGGATCAGCCCCACGACAGCGGGATGGACCGAACGCCGGCACGGCCGCGAGCGCGGTCAGGCGGGCGAGGTTCTTCACGGTATCGTTTGCCGCGCTGCAGACTCCTGCCGCGGGCTCACATCGATCGTGTTGCCGGCGAGGTCGAGCATTTCAGTCAAAGACTCTGATCCTGTGTCCGTGCGAGTGCTGTCCGTGGAGCGCACTGCCGCGGCCCGACAGGCTCGGGTTGACCATGAAGTAGACATGCGCGCTCTGCGGCTTTGCTCCCGGGAGGAGTCGCTGCCATGAGCCGTCGGACCGCTGGATCCAGCTCTGCGCATCGTCGTGGAGGTTTGCCTCCATGATCTGGTCGAGAATTTGCTGGTGCACGGTCGGGTTTTCGATCGGAACAAGCGTCTCGACGCGGCCGTCGAGGTTTCGTGGCATCCAATCGGCCGACGAAATGAACACCAGGGCCTCCGGCGACGGGAGGGCGTGCCCGGCGCCAAAGCATATGATCCGGGCGTGCTCCAGAAAACGCCCGATGATGCTCTTGACCGTGATGTTTTCGGAGAGCCCGGCCACCCCCGGGCGCAAAGAACACATGCCGCGGACGACGAGCGAGATGCAAACGCCGGCTTGCGACGCGCGATAAAGGCCGTCGATCATGCCGACGTCGACGAGGGCATTAAGCTTCGCCCAAATCGCCGCCGGCCGACCACCCTCGGCATGGGCAATTTCGGCCTCGATCAGCTCTATGAGCTTCGCCCTGATCCCGTCGGGCGAAATCGCCAGCTTTTCGAGGTGCCGGGGCCGGGCATATCCGGTGATGAAGTTGAACACCCGGGCCGCGTCGCGGCACAGCGCCGGGTCGCAAGTGAAGAACGACAGGTCGGTATAGATCTTGGCGGTGACTGGATGGTAGTTGCCGGTGCCAAAATGCACGTAGGAACGCAGGGCGTCGCCCTCGCGGCGCGCGACCAGCGACACCTTGGCGTGGGTCTTTAGATCGACAAACCCGAAGATGACTTGTGCGCCGGCCTGCTCCAACCGCCGAGCCCAGCGGATATTGCGCTCTTCGTCGAACCTGGCCTTCAACTCAACCAGCGCCGTCACCGATTTGCCCGATTCAGCGGCATCGACCAGCGCCGCTACAATCGGCGAGTCTTCCGAGGTTCGGTATAGCGTCTGCTTGATCGCTATGACATTCGGATCGTCGGCAGCCTGCCGTAAGAATTGCACGACGACATCGAAGAACTCGTAGGGGTGATGGACGATGATGTCCTTCGCGCGGATCGCGGCGAAGCAGTCGCCGCCGTAGTCCTTTATCCGCTCGGGAAACCGAGCCGTGAACGGCGGAAACAGCAGATCCGGCCGGTCCGAGGTAATCAGCTGGCGAATATCCGAAAGAGCGACCATCCCGTCGAGCACAACGACGTCCTGAGGCTGGGCGCCGGTTTGCTCGATCACAAACTCACGCAGGCGCTCCGGAGTATCGGCCGAGAACGTCACGCGGATGATCTGACCACGCCGCCGCCGCTTCAGCGCAGACTCGAACATCACGACCAGATCTTGTGCCTTCTCCTCGATCTCAATGTCGCTGTCGCGTAATGCACGAAACAGGCCGTGGCCGAGCAGTGTCATACCGGGGAACAGCTCCGCCAATCCCACGGCGAGGAGAACCTCCTCAACCAGGGTGAACCGTCCCTTCTCCCCCGGCAATCGGATGAATCGCTCGACGCGTTCAGGGACGAGCACCAGCGCGTTGATCTGGGAACCGTCCTCCCGGCGCAATTCCACGACCATTGCCAAGGCGCGATTGGGGATAAACGGGAACGGATGCGCCGGGTCGATCGCGATCGGCGTGAGCACCGGAAGCAGCCGATCGACGAAAAGCTGCCGCAGCCAAGCTCGATCGTCCCCGGTTAACGCCTGATGGTCGAGGATGGAAATGCTCTCGGCGCAGAGCCGCTTCTGCAGATCGGCCCAGCAGCGCTGCTGTCGCTGAACCAGCCCTGCGGCGACTTCGGAGATCGCAGCGAGCTGCTGCTCAGGGGTCAACCCGTCATCGCTCTTCGCGGCAACGCCGCTCGCCGCCAGTTCCTTGAGGGCGGCGACCCGCACCATGTAAAACTCGTCGAGGTTGCTGTCGGAAATCGACAGGAACCGCACCCGCTCGAGCAGCGGATGAGCCGAATTGCTCGCCTCTTCGAGGACCCGTTCGTTAAAGGCGAGCCATGACAGTTCGCGATTGATGTATCGCTGCGAAGGGGTTAACGGCGCCGCCGCCGTCGTTTCGTCCGGAGGCGGCCGGTCAATCGCCAATTCGGCCATTCGTACCCCCCTCAACGCAGAACGAGGTAGTTTGGACCTCCCGCCGGGGCGGGTAAGCATCCCCTAATAGGCCGGGATCATCCCGTCAGCAAACCCGAGACACTCCGGGCACGGTTTCCGCGAGCGCGAGCAAGGCCTTGTGTTCCGCCTGCGAGCCAACGAGCCCCCACAGATGCACGACGCCGTCGCTGACCGTGACGTTGCGGCTGCCGAAATCGCTCCACGATGGCTGCTGCAGCCGAGACATCAGCTCGAGCCTGATCTGCCGATCCGTTTCGTCGTGCTGGTCAATTCGACCCACGACCGAGGCCAGCGCCTGGATCAGGTTGGCGCCGATCCCGACGAGCTTACCGTCTCTGCCTACGGGGACGCGTTTGATCCCCTTGCGCTCGAACAGCGTGGCGATCTCGGATAGCGGGGTGTCCTCGGAAACCGAGATGCCACCCGGTGTCATGACTTCGCCGACCTTCTTGCCATGCGACTTGGCGAAATCGGCGGCGAGCGTGCTTGCGCCAGTCACCGCCTCCCGCCACCACGGCCGGCGCTTTTCGGTCCCGATCTCGACACGGTGGATCAGGTCGGCCTCGCTGAGAACTCCAACCAGATTTCCTGCCGGGTCGACAACCGGAAGAGCGCTGACGTCATGCTCCGTCAAGAGCCTGATCGCTTCGGCGACATCGGTCTCGGGATGGACCGTCACGACGTCGCGGACCATCACATCGATAGCGCGCATGTTCCCCTTCCCTTCCCGCAGTTAGAACAGATGCAGGAACAGGATGTAGAGGAACCCCGACAGCATCATCGCCACGGGCAACGTTAATATCCATGCCATCGCGATCTTGCGCAGCGTCGACAGCTGAAGACCCGACCCGTTTGCCGCCATAGTCCCCGCGACCCCCGACGATAGGACATGGGTAGTCGATACCGGAAGACCATACATGTCGGCCGCCGCGATGGTGCCTGCCGCGACCAGCTCGGCCGCCGCCCCCTGACCATACGTCAAATGGGTCTTGCCGATTTTCTCCCCGACCGTGATCACGATGCGCTTCCACCCGATCATCGTGCCGAGACCGAGCGCGATAGCGACCGCCACCTTGACCCAAGTCGGTATGAACTTCGTCGCTGCGTCGAGCGACTGCTTGTAGGCGTTCAGCGTCCCGATTTCCTCTTTCGAGAGCTCGTTGTCCTTGTCCTTCATCAGGTTACGCAGCGCTTCGTCGGCCAGATACATGTCGTTGCGGGTATTGCCGACCGCCTCGGCGGGGATCTTCGCGAACGATCCGTATTCCTTCACCTGTTTTGCGATGTCCTGGATCAGCACGGCGAGAGAAGGATATGTCCCCCCGCTGATCTTGTGATGTGAAACGTACTCCATCACGGCAGGACGAGAATCTCCGAGGATATTATACCCCGCAGCCTTCTCCTCGACGATCTTGGAGGCGGCCGCCGAGTCGACCAAAAACTGGGCGACCGCGCTTTCCGGCAGTGCGCGATTGAGGGCAAAGGCGGTAGGCACCGTGCCGATCAGGATCAGCATGATGAGCCCCATGCCCTTCTGACCGTCGTTCGACCCGTGGGCGAAGCTGACCCCCGTGCAGGTGAAGATCAACAGGCCCCTGATCCACCACGCCGGCGGCTTATCGGTCTCCGGGGCGCGATACAACTCAGGACGCCTGATGACCGCCTTCATGGCCAGCAGCAAGAGCGCCGAGAGAACGAAGCCCACAACTGGCGAGAACAGCAGCGCCTTGCCGACCGCCGTCGCCTGACCCCAATCGACACCCGAGGTGCCGTCTTGCCCACGCGATAATGCATTGGCGACGCCAACCCCGATGATCGAACCGATCAATGTGTGCGAGCTCGAAGCCGGCAGGCCGAGATACCAGGTACCGACATTCCAGATGATGGCGGCGATCAGGAGCGCGAACACCATCGCAAACCCGGCCGAGCTCCCGACCTGCAGGATCAGCTCTACCGGCAAAAGCGAGATGATGCCAAAGGCGACCGCTCCGCTCGACAGCAGAACTCCGAGAAAATTGAACGAGCCGGACCACACCACCGCGATCTGCGCCGGCAGCGAATGAGTGTAGATCACCGTCGCCACCGCATTTGCCGTGTCGTGGAACCCGTTGACAAATTCGAAGCCGAGCGCCGACACCAACGCTACGAAGAGCAGCAGGTACGGCAGAAACGTCGTCGTCTTGGCGCCGCTTTGGGCGACATCGGAATAGAGGCTGTACGCCACAAACAGCAGACCGCCGCCAAGCAGCAGCAGAAATATGATGGCTTGACGCGGATCCGAGCCGCGGTCGAGAGAAGGGCGGACTGGTCTGCCGCCGGTCATCGCCTCTGCGTGAAGCGCAGCGTCCGCCATTGTTTGTAGTCCCCCTGAATGTCGGCAAGTTCCGCTATTATGGCTAATTCGTCTTACAGTTTTGTGACGCCGTCCATTCATATCTGAACTTGACTATTGCGCTGCCCCGTGGTGCGAGTCCGTGGCTCAGGGGAGACTACCGGTGCGGGGAAGCGCAATCAGTTACGCAAGCTTGACTGCGCGGGGTCTGGTCCCGAACCGGTGGGATATTATTGGTTTTCCATTGGTGTTTGGGCTGCTGCTTGCGGCCAAGGGCGCTCGCGAAACCTTGGCTCCTCTTGCGGCACTCAAGGAGCCGGTCGTCTCGCTGGATCCGGCAAATCTGCCGGAATACGCGCTGCGCACGACCCTGCGCATGTTGGCGGCAATGATTGCGTCACTCCTCTTTACCGTCACTTATGGGACGCTCGCCGCCAAAAGCCGGCGCGCCGAACTCGTCCGCGTCCCGCTTCTCGACATTCTCCAATCGGTGCCGGTGCTGGGTTACATTTCCTTCACTGTCGTCTTCTTCATGTCCCTCTTTCCCGGCCGGGTCGCTGGTGCCGAGGCCGCGGCAATGTTCGCGATCTTCACGAGCCAAGCCTGGAACATGACATTCAGCTTCTATCAGTCGCTGCGCATCGTGCCCCGCGACATCGAGGAAGCGACGCAGAGTTTCCGCTTCTCGGCTTGGCGGCGCTTCTGGCGTCTCGAGGTACCGTTCGCGATGCCGGGCCTCATCTGGAACATGATGATGAGCATGTCCGGGGCTGGTTCTTTGTCGTGGCGAGCGAAGCGATCACGGTCGGCGACACGACGATCACATTGCCGGGCATCGGCGCCTATTTGGCCCAGGCGACCGCGGAAAAGAACCTTGCGGCTGTCGACTGGGTGGTGCTGGCAATGACAGGGGTGATCATTCTCTACGACCAGCTGATGTTCCGGCCGTTGGTTGCCTGGGCCGATAAATTCCGCTTCGAGCAGACAGGCGCACAGACCGCGCCGGGTTCCTGGTTCCTCGATTTGCTGCAGCGCAGCCGCCTCTTCAAAACCGTAACCAATCCCGTAAGCCTGATGCTGCGGACGCTTTCGCGATCGCGCTTTGCCCCGTTGAGGGAGGGCACCGCGAGGGTTCGCCCTTCGGGCTCGATGGCGGTCGACGTCGTTTGGTTCATCGTTGTCGCAGCGGCGGCGGTATTTGCCGCGTGGAAGATCATCGATTATGTCGCCACGGGGGTGGGCTGGGCCGACGTCCTGAATGTCTTCGAGCTCGGCTTGTTCACCCTCACCCGTGTTGTTGTGCTGATCGCCGTTGCCTCCTTGATTTGGGTCCCGGTAGGAGTGGAGATCGGGTTGCGGCCACACCTCGCCGAGAAAATCCAGCCATTGGCGCAGTTCCTTGCGGCGTTCCCGGCCAATCTGCCGTTTCCGGTATTCGTCGTGGCCATCGTCCATTTCAACCTGAACCCGGACATTTGGCTCAGCCCGCTGATCATTCTCGGTACCCAATGGTACATTCTGTTCAACGTGATCGCCGGCACAATGGCCTATCCCAACGACTTCCGCGAAGCAGCGACCAATTTTCGCATGCACGGTTGGCAATGGTGGCGCCAAGTGATGTTGCCGGGAATCTTTCCCTATTTCGATCAGTCCGAAATGTTCAACCTGGAGGACCCCAAGGGATGACCCGAGCTTTGGCCAATTTTTGGGCGCGGGCCGCCTTGCTGCTTCTCGTCCTTGTCGCCGTCTCACCGGCAATCGCGGAAGAGCGATCGGACTGCGCCGCGACGCCGCCGGTGCTGTGGGGCGACGGCGAGCACGACGACACGGCCGCCTTGAACGCGTGGTTTCGCGGCGACACGGTGATCTGGGCAGACGCGCATGAGCCGGTCGGCGCAGAAATCGCCGATCGCACATTTCTGTTGAGCTCCGTGGTGTACGTTTCGGGTGGCACCGGGCTGCGGCTCGAGCATTTCCGCATGATCTGGCCTGGGCGCAATGAAGTCGTCTCGGGCGGGACGATCACTACCGGCTATGATCCCGACGCGGAGCCGCGCACCGAGGGCATCACAATGGTTGGCGCCGATCCCGACGAGGGCGTCCCATATAAGGCCCCCGACCGGGAACCGCGCGAGCACGGCATCCCCAAGCACTGCCTGACGTCGTAGGTTAGCGCGCCGGGTCATTTCGGGCACGGACACGCACTTGCAATGACAGCACTACCGCTGACGCTCAGAACGTCGCGTTAGGGATTGACGAGGTGTGTCCGAAAGAACGCGACCACGTCCGCATCGAATTGTTTGTGGAAGGCGACGCGGTCGAAACCCGGCGCATCCGCGCAGAGCTCGGGCCGGTTCTTTGCCAATACAGGCGAACAGGGTGTCAGGAACGCGAAGTGTCCGGTGTTCGGCACCACGTGATACTCATGCGTTACCGGCAGGCTTCTGTCTACGGCGGCAACGCTCTCAGGCGTTACTCCGTCGCCCCCACGTTCGGACGCCCACAGCTGAACCTGCGCCGTTACGGTCTCAAAGCTGTCCCTGGTGAAAAAAGGGCTGAACGGGTCGGCAATCACAGCAGCTTTGATCCGCGGGTCATGCGCGAGAGGTTCCACCCGGAACTCTTTTCTGAGGATCTGCTCGCAAATCGGGGCTGCCGAGGATCGCTGGCATAAGGGGATGGCCCAATCGGGATTGCCGCCGATCAGGACGAGCCCGGTATAACCGCCCCGCGAAAAACCAAACAAGCCGATGCGTCCCGGATCGATCTTGAACGCGGCGGGCGAGGTGGCGACTATGAAATCAATGAGGCGCTTGATGTCGGTCGGCCGTTCGACAAAAACCGATAGATCGCCGGAACGGCTCATATCTGAGGTCGTATCGCCGGGATGATTGATGGCGGCGGCGACAAAGCCGGCATCGCCAAGCGTCTCCGCACTATCGTGATGACCGACAAAGGAGCCGCCCTTGCCGTGCGAGACGACGACGAGCGGCAGCTTGTCGCCGCTGATCGGACAATCCTTAACTCCCGGTATGGCGATATCGCCGAGGTGGATCTCGCCCGGCGGTTCGGAACAGGGATACCACATCGCTCCCTCGAGGGCCGGACCTTCAGCGTCCGCGGGCACCTCGATGAAGCGGAAACCGGCGGCCTGTGCGAGCGCCGTCGTGAGACAAAGGGCGATCACGACAAGGAATTTAGCGGCGTGCGAGAAGGCCGTCGGCACGGGAGCCGTCGACCGCTCTTATGACGGGTGGCGGAACCGGGTGACCAGGCCGGCCGAGCCCTTCACATGGTCTTTGAGGGCAGCGGCCAGTTCCTCGCGCGTCATGCCCGGCTGCAGCGCCTTCGGGTCGAGGTCGGTGGCGATTATGGTCCAGGTATAGTGGTGCCAATCGGTGTTCGGCGGCGTACCTGGGCCCCAGTAGACCGCCTGGTTCATTGTGCTTTTGCCGCCGACGAACTTGTCGGAGGGCTTGCTGAGTTCCCCTTCCGCAAACCCTTTCACGTCGGCAGGGATCCCATAGACCACCATATGCGACACGCCGGCCGGGGCGCGGCCTTCGGGATCGAACAGCAGGAGCGCAAAGCTCTTGGTGCCCTCCGGCGGATTCGACCAGGCGAGGGGCGGAGAGATGTTCTCGCCGACGCAATTCGGGCTCCTCTGCTTGTCGCTGCACGCATTCTTTGTCGCCAGGGTGCCGTTGTCCTGGATCGCCGACGAGGTCAGCGTGAGCACGTCCGCGGCCCGCGCCATCGGTGCGGCCGAAAGGGACGCGGCGAGGAACCCGCCCGCCGTCAGTAGGGCTGCGATAGTGTGTTTCATGCGTTTCTCTCCCTTGGTTTGTCAAAATCAGAACGGCCGGTTCGGAACGCGCCCTGTTGCGCCTGTTTTATCAGGTCGAGATCAGGGACGCCCAACTCCTCAAATCATAAGTTTCGTACCCGCTCGCGGGCACCCGATGGCCACGATGCTAGCATCTGCTGCATATTTGCGGCGAGGTTTCGCTGATTGGTGGTGACCTGCATAACGTCTCTCATAGCCGCCAATTCGTGAAACATACTATGCGACTGTGGCGATCTTATGCCGCTACTCCGGTCCGCTTCACTCCTCAGGCATTCCCGCCTTGCGCAGGCCGGCGAAATAAGTGGCTTCGAACAACTCGCGGATCTTTGGCGCCAGCCGCCACCCACCGGTCAAGTGGGCGATGCTTGAATAAAGATCTCGGTTCAGCCTGCGGGCTTCGGCAAGTTCGGCGACGGCGCGTTCGCTCTCGCCCCTGAGCGCATAGGCGGCGGCGAGCCCTCGGTGCAAGACCGGCACGGCAGGCATGCTGCCGCGCCCTTTTTCCAGCCAGACGATCGCTTCGTCGGTGCGCGATTGCAGCAAATGTACGGTGCCAATCAGGAGGTAACGATAACCGATGTTGGGATCGCGGGGACTGAGGCGAATGGCTTGCTCCTCGAGCGGGATCACCTCGTCTATCGACCCGGTGACGAGCTTGCACCAGCCGAGACCCTGTAATGCGCCCACCATGTTCCGACGGAGCGCGAGAGCGGTCTCAAATTCCGGAAGAGCCTCCTCGCAACGGTTCTGCGCGCGCAGCACGGAGGCCTTGACGTAATGCGCATAGGAGAAGCGGGGCGATGCCGGCAAAGCTTGGTCGATCAGCTCTTCTGCACGGGCGAGGTCGGCCGCGGCCGAGTCGGTCATGGACGTGATCACTCGGTTCACCAATGCGCCCGCCAAATAGGTCTGTGCCTCGGCCGATTGCGGATCGAGCGCCAACGCGTGCGCGAAGAGGCTAATCGCCTCCGCAGAATTTTCACGCGACAAGGACTTCCCGAAAAGCAGGGCGCGTCCGCGAAAAATGTAGTCCAGCGCGTCGGGATGAATGGTCGGCCGGGCGGCCTCTGCGGCCATCAGCTCGAGGTTGAGAGTATTTCCGATCCGGCCGGTAATCTCGTTTTGCAGCGCGAACAGATCGCCAATGCCGCGGTCGAACCGCTCGGCCCAGAGATGCGTGTCGGTCGCGGCATCGATCAGCTGGGCGCTGACGCGGACCTCGTTGCCCGAGCGCTGGACACTCCCTTCGAGCAGATAGCGAACGCCCAACTCGTGGCCGATCTGCTTTGTGCCGACCGTCTTGTCCCGATAGGTGAACGCGGTATTCCGCGAGATCACGAACATGTGCGAGAGCCGCGAGAGATCAGTCGTCAGATTTTCGGTGATCCCGTCCGCGAAATATTGCTGTTCGCGGTCGTCGCTGAGATTGCTAAAGGGCAGCACGACAATCGACAGGCGAGGCGCCGGAGGTGCGTCGCCGAACCAGGGCGAGTGCCAATTCCAGCCAGCAACCGCGACGCCGAGGCCCAGGGCACCGATGAGCGCCGCCGCGATGCCACCCCAAAGCCAGTGCCGCGCCCGCGTTGCCGGTGCGGGCGGCGGGGCATCGATCTGGGCCAGAAGGTGTGGGTCGCGCAGTTGCTCGTTCTCGACAATTGGCGCGCCGCTCCCATTGCTGGAAATTTGGGTGGACTGTAACGAAGGCGTAGGGTCGCTCCGAGTCACCGGTTCGATGAGGCGGTAGCCGCGGCCTGGGATTGTCTGGATGCAGCTACCTTCCGCTCGGCCGTCGTCGAGAACGCGGCGAAGCGCTGCGATCTGCATGTTCAGGTTGGCGTCCTCAACCACCGTCGCCGGCCAGACCGCAGCGATGATCGCGTCCCTGGAGACGAGATCGCCCGGCCGCTCGACCAGCACCCCCAGAACGTCGAGTGCGCGTGAGCCCATCGCCATTGGAACGAAATCACCACGCTCGTCGCGCCGGGAGAGACCGCCGCCGCGCCGATCGAGACGGAAGCCATCGAACAGAAAGACGTCCCCGGCGGCGAGCGCTTCCATGGCTGCGTCTCCCACACGCGTCCAGATTTTCAGCAATTTACCACAATTTAGAATTTTTTATCGCCGCCTCATAGCGCGCTGCTGCCCCCACCCGCATCCTCCGAGCGCTCAAACCTCATGAGCTGGAGGAGGTTCTTATGGGGAGATTAGCTATATAGAGCTCGTCGCGATCGCTCCGGCCGAAATCCCTTCGCGGTGCTGCACCTCCTCCTTGAGAACGCCTGACCGTTGCTAGACCGCGATGGATGATCCGAACATTAACCTCCAAGCGAGGACGCGTGATGAAACAAACATTGTTCAGGCGAGTTTTCGGCAAAAGCATATTCCAAGCGCTCGGCGTCGAGAACGTGGTCGCGCTTGGCACTGACCAGAATTTGTGGCTGGAGCACGCACCTTTTGGCAATCTTCCACCAACTCGGCAGCAGATCGACGGCAACGTATCCGCTTTCGACGCAGTTGATGCGAACACTATCTACGTTCTTGGTTCTAACGGCGCTCTCTGGCTGGAGCACGGGCCTTTCGGCGCGGTCCCGCCCCCGCGGCAGCAGGTCGATGGTAACGTAGCGGCTTTCGATGCGCTCGACACGAATACCATCTACGTTCTCGGTCAGGACCGCACTTTATGGCTGGAGCATGGACCATTCAACTCGGTCCCTCCGCTCAGGCAGCAGGTCGATGGCAACGTGGCGGCTTTCGACGCGCTCGATGCGAATACCATCTACGTTCTCGGTCGGGACGGCACTTTATGGCTGGAGCATGGACCATTCGGCTCGGTCCCTCCGCCCCGACAACAGGTCGATGGCAATGTAGCAGCTTTTGCCGCGCTCGATGCGAACACCATTTACGTTCTTGGGTCTAATGGCGCTCTCTGGCTGGAGCACGGACCGTTTGGTAAGGTCCCACCCCCGCGTCAGCAAGTCGATGGCAATGTGGCGGCTTTTGCCGCGCTCGATGCGAACACCATCTACGTTCTCAGTCAGGACGGCACTTTATGGTTGGAGCATGGACCGTTCAACTCGGTCCCGCCTCCCCGGCAGCCCGTCGATCGCAACGTAACGGCTTTTGACCCGGTTGACGGGAATAACGTCTACGTCTTTGGCTCAGATGGCAAATTGTGGCTGGAGTTCGGGCCTTTCGGCAGGGTCCCGCCCAGCCGGCAGATTGTCGACGTATTTGGGTTGCCATCTACTCAAGCATGGAATGGTGGCGTAGGTTTCGGCAGCGGACCGAATAACGCAAATTCCAACTATAGGCTGACCCTGTCATCCGACGGCAACGTTCAATATTCTGGTATCTATAACGACACTGGGTTTCTTCCTATCATTCAAGCGCCGTCTCAGAACTGGGTGGCTGCGGTTGCGGTACCTGCCGGCGTCCGGATATTGGCATTCAGCGCTTCTGGTAATACCCCGACCGCAAGCTCATCTACTTGGAATAGTTCCAGCAATAGTGGACAAATTGCTCTTCTTTGGCCACTCCTTGTTGGAATTCCTCCTACGTTTCGGGTATCTAATTCTTCTGATCTAGGATCTATTTTGAATGAGATAGAACAGGCGGTAGAGGATGTCGGAACTGCAGTAATCGATGTGCTCGAAGTGATAGGTGCCGTTGCCGCTTAATAACAGAGCATCTCGCGATACCGGCTTTCTCCTGAACCCGAGGGGGGCCCCTGCGTTCGCGCGGCTGCGTGCAATTATGCCACGGGTGGTATCACGTTCGGGTCGAAGAGGCGGCAACCCGCGTCTTCAAGCGCTGTTTGAGGTTGACGCGGCCTTAAAGCAATTCGCCTCACCCCGAAATCTGACTGACGGGACAGCAATGCGATGCGGGCAGCATGACAATGGACACCGCTCGGCTACGCCTCCGTGCGCGCACGCTCTCCGACCTGGAGGCAATCGTAGCCATGGACGCCGACCCGGTCGTCCGCAAATTTATCGGTGGACCGCTCGACCCCGCGTCGCACCGCGAAGGGGTGAGGCGGAACATCGTGCAGGGACGCCCCGAGCCGCATGCTTCCTGGGCCATAAAATGGCGGAGCGCATCAGGGTTGCTCGGGCTCTGTGGGCTCAGCCCGTCCGATGAAACAGGCTTCACCCAGATCGGGTGGCGATTGCATCGTTTCGCGTGGGGACAGGGTGTTGCAACGGAGGCTGCGCGCACGGTGCTCATGCGCGCTCTTGGTCCATTCGGGCTTCGTGTGGTCGTCGCACTGATCCATCCGGACAACGGCGCCTCGCTGCACGTTGCGGAGAAAATCGGCATGACGCAGAGCGGAATTACGCGATATCGGGGTGTCCCCCAGTTGATTTACCGAGCCGACAGCCCCGGCCGCTAACCGCACGCACTGGCGTTGCGCGCAAACCGATTGCGCGGCGCGCTGGCGAAGTTCGAGCGCGAACGGATGCGCACGTGCACCGCGGAGCCGCGCTCATTCAACGCACGCTCGGGGCGCTCGAAGTCAGCCCTCCGGCATTCCCGCCTTGCGTAGGCCGGCGAAGAAAGTGGCCTCGTGCAAGGCGCGGATCTCCGGCACCCCGTAAGATACGGCGGCCTTCAAGCGGGCGATGCTTGAAAAACGACCATCGGTGCTAAGACGACGGGCTTCAGCGAGCTCGGCGCCGGCGCGTTCGGTCTCGTTCTTGAGCGCATAGGCGGAGGCAAGAAAGGCATGCGCGAACGTCTGTTGTGGGTTGGCGCGACGCGCTCTTTCCAACCAGAGGATCGCCTCATCGATGCGTGATTGAAGCAGATGCACGCGCCCGATCACGTAATACCAAACGCCGATCAGAGCATCACGAGGACTGAGACGGATCGCACGCTCCATAAGCGCGATCGAGTCCGCGAGCGACCCAATCCCGAGTTTGCAATGGCCGAGGGCGGCGATTGCAAGTACCTCATTAGGATCGGACGCAATCACCGTCTCATATTCGGGAATCGCTTCCTCGTATCGGCCCTGCATGCGGAGCACTTGGCCTTTGGCGAGGTGCACGAACGAGCTGCGGGGAGATGCGGCCAGGGCTTTTGTAACCAGCTCCTCAGCGCGGGCGGTGTCGGCAACACGGGTATCTGTCATTCCATTGAGGACGCGGAAAGCGTACAACCACGCCAACAGGCTCTGAGCCTCGGCGGACCGTGGATCCAGCTCGAGCGCGCGCTCGATCCAGTCGATCGCTTCCGTCAAACTGCTGCGCGTCGGGGGTTTCGAGAATGCGGCGCGTCCGCGAAGAAGATAGTCCAGCGCATCGGGATTTACGGTGGGCCGAGCGACCTCAGCATTTACCAGCTCCGTGTTGAGGGCGAGCGCTATCCGGCTCGTGATCTCGTTTTCCAACCCGAAGACATCGATGGTGTCGTGCTCGAACCGCTCGGCCCACAAATGCGCATTACTCTCCGCGTCGATCAGCTGAACGTTGAGCCGGAGGCGGCTGCCCGCGCGACGGACGCTTCCTTCCAGCACATAGCGAACACCCAGCTCGCGGCCAATTTGCTTCGAGCGCAGAGGCAAGTCCTTATAGGTGAATGCAGTGCTCCGTGAGATCACAAACATATGCCGGATCTGAGACAGCGCTGTCGTCAGATCGTCGGTGATCGCATCGGCAAAATATTGTTGCTCTCGGTCGTCGCTTAGGTTGGTAAAGGGCAGCACGACGATCGACAGGCGCGGCCGCGCGCCTACGCCGCTTTGCGGAAGCGCTGCGGCATTGGAGTGCGCCTCTGCCTCGACCCGAGTGACCGCCACGGTAAAGCGGTAACCGCGTCCGGGCACCGTCTGGATGCAGCTGCCCTCAGCTCGCCCGTTGTCGAGAACCCGGCGAAGGGCTGCGATCTGCATGTTCAGGTTGGCGTCCTCGACCACCGTCGCCGGCCAGACCGCAGCGATGATCGCGTCCCTGGAGACGAGATCGCCCGGCCGCTCGACCAGCACCCCCAGAACGTCGAGTGCGCGTGAGCCCATCGCCATTGGAACGAAATCACCACGCTCGTCGCGCCGGGAGAGACCGCCGCCGCGCCGATCGAGACGGAAGCCATCGAACAGAAAGACGTCCCCGGCGGCGAGCGCTTCCATGGCTGCGTCTCCCACACGCGTCCAGATTTTCAGCAATTTACCACAATTTAGAATTTTTTATCGCCGCCTCATAGCGCGCGCTCCGTCGGGCAAGGTTCGATCGCCGTTCGAGCCAAACCCGGCGCAGTCGGTCGGCTTTGGACATAACCGATAAGGGGTGCTGCCATGAAGCGCATAGGATTATGGGTGATGCGGATCGGTCTGATCAGTTGTGTCGGCGTCGGCATGGTGGAGTTTGGTTATGCCGAAGAAAAAGAACACGCAACGACGTGCTCCTTGGCTACGGTGAAAGGGCGGTATCCGTGGGCAACAAGCGGAGCGATTTTCCCGCCAGCAGTGACACAACCGATGGTGTTTGCTCGCGCCGGAGTTCATATATTCAATGGTGACGGGACCGGGATAAATTTAGCGACGACCAGCGTAAACGGCGTTATAACGGTCCAAGATGCTTTCAGCGATCTGACCTACACGGTCAATGAAGACTGCACGGGTAGCTTCAAAGTACTAAGCATACCGATCCCGGGGCCCACCGCAGAGATGTTCATCGCCCCGAATGGCGAGCAGATCGTCGTCATCACGACGGGTCAGGCCCAGCAAGACGCGTTTACCAGCTGGCGGGTGGGGCCCGAGTAGATTCACGCGGTGTCGATCGGCCGGGCAGCAGCACGTAGGATGGGTTTCGCTGCAGTAGCACGTAGCAGTAGCACGTAGGGTGGGTTGAGCAACGCGAAACCCACCGAGCTTCTCAAACGGGGCAAGATGATGGGTTTCGCTGAACTCAACCCATCCTACCACTACTCATTGGGAGGGACAATGAAACGGTTAAATTCGACCCTGCTTTCCACAATCATCCGCTGCATGTTGCCGCTGGCGGGCTTGATCGTTCCGCAGGCGGTTCAGGGCGCGACGTGGCAGGCTACCGCTGGCGCCCAGAGTGTTGACATGGGAAGGCAGGCCTTGGCGTTTCTGCCGAACGAGCTGTGGATTCATGCCGGCGACAGCATCACCTGGACGCGTGCCCCCAACGAAACCCATACAGTGAGCTTTCTAACAGCCGACCAGTTGCTGCCTGCGGGACCCCACTCCAACGACGTCATTACGCCGGATGGATCTCCCTTCGATGGCTCTTCGTACGTGAACTCCGGACAGCTGAAGTTGGGGCAGACCTATACGGTCAAATTCCCGACCGCCGGCAATTTCAAGCTCGTATGCCTCGTCCATCTGTATATGAATGGAACGGTCCATGTTCTCGAGCCGTCGGCGCGCCTTCCTCATGATCAGGCATTCTATAACCGCGAGGCGACTGATCAAGGAAGCCAATTGCTTTCAGAAATCGACCAGCGGGACGATAAGGATCATCGGGACGATAAGAAGGCTTCGCGTGAAGTGATCGCCGGCACTGGAGAGATCGTGGCGACCGGAGGAGGATTTCAGAGCGCAGCGCTATTCCGTTTTTTCCCTGAGACGACAAAGGTCCATGTCGGCCAAACCGTCGAGTGGACAAATATCGATCCGGCGGCAACGCCTCACACCATCACGTTGGGCGTCGAGCCTGCGAACCTCCGTTTTGCTTTCCCTATCGTCAGCTCGGGCGTCGGTGTAAACCAGTCCTTGGATTCGGATGGTGCCGTGCACGCGACGGTAGGCTCCCCGACCGACAACGTCCACTCCGGATATCTTTTTGCGTTACCGGCAGACAGGTTCACAAGCGGTAATGCTGATCTCCTGCCGACGAACCCGCCGGTCCTCTCGCAATTTCCTCTGCCCGTCGTCGTCAACGATGTGAACCCGCGGTTCCGGGTGACGTTTACCCATGCGGGTACGTTCAATTACTACTGTGCCTTGCACGAGGGACTAGGGATGCTGGGGCAAGTGATTGTGGTGCCGTAGTCTCCCACGGCGTTGCTCCGAGTTCGGCACCATAAAATGAAGCTACGATTTTTATTCGCATGCCTTGGTATGCTCGCCCTGTTGCTGGGGACCAGCGATCGGGTAGCGGGCCACGGGCCCAAAGAAGCCCCGGACACGCCCGGCGCGGATCATCCTGAAGCGGCATACCGAGGCGGAATGGTGACCCCTCCTCTACCGAAACCGAAGTTTATTCTCACCGATACATCCAATGCGCCCTATGACCTATGGTCGAAGACGGAGGGATACGTCACCCTCCTCTTTTTCGGGTATACGCATTGCCCCGATGAGTGTCCGCTCCACATGTTCAATATTGCTTCGGCCCTGGCAAAAGTGCCCACGGGCGTTGCGGCACAGATCAAGGTAGTTTTTGTCACGACCGACCCGGCGCGCGACAGCGCAAAGGTGGTGCGGTCGTGGCTCGATAATTTTGATCCGCGTTTCATCGGTCTGACGGGAAGCGAGGCCGCGATCGGGGCAGCCGAAAGGGCCGCGGCGATCCTTCCCGCCACAAAGGCTATCCCCGTCAATGGGGATTACGAAGTTGGCCATGCGGCGTTTGTTTTCGCCTACTCCAAAGACAATCTCGCCCATTTGATTTATCCCGGCGGGACGACCGAGGAGGATTGGGCGCACGATCTGCCCTATCTGGTTAACGAGGATTGGCCGAGCCGGTAAAACGCCTTGGCTCTCGCCGAGTGCGCATTGGGCCAGGCCGATTCCGTGCTGGTTTACTGTCCGTGTGGGCTATTCGGCGGCCAAAGGCGACTGAAAGGCCGGGACTTCGGCGCGTTCGGCCTGCGCCATCGGCTGCGGCCACCATTTGTCCTTCCATTCGGAGAACAGGCCGCGCAGGTGCGGCAGCACCCGCTCGGCGAACAGTTTGGTGTTGTGCGCCGCCAAGTCCTTGCCCATGCTGCCGAACTGCATCAGCAGCATCAGGTGACCGACATTGAGGTCGGTTGCCAGTTCGGTCAATTGCTCGGCGACCTCCTCGGGTGAGCCGATAATCACATAGCCGCGCTCGACGATGTCCTCCATGCGAGTCGTCGACCTTGCCGCCTGACGGGCCTGCAGGCTGGCGGCGCGGCCGATCTGGCCGACGATGCCGGCGCGCTGCGTCGCTTCGGTGATGTAGCCGGGCGGCATCGCCCAGCGCGGATCGACGCGCAGGCATCGGCCGTAGAAATACTCCGCCGGCTCGCGGTAGAGCCGCATCGCCTCCTCGCGGCTCTCGGCGACGCCGACCGATTGCAGAAAGCCGGCGCGATAGGGGTTCCGCTCCTTGCCGAGCCGGTCCATCTCCTCCCAGAAGCCGTGCATCGTCGCGCGGCCGTCCTTGAAGCCGAAATAGGAGAGATAAGCGTAGACGTAGTCCATCTGCGCGCACCACTGCCAGGTCTCGACCGAGCCGCCGCCCGGGATCCAGATCGGCGGGTGCGGCTTCTGGATGGGCCGCGGCCAGATGTTGACATAGCGCTGCTGGTTGAAGCGGCCGTTGAACGCGAACGTGTCCTGCTCGGTCCACGCCCGCATCACGAGGTCGTGCGCCTCGTAGTAGCGGTCGCGCAGCATGCTCGGGTTCTGGCCATAAGCAAAACAGGTGTCCATTGGCGTCCCGACCGGGAAGCCGGCGATCAGCCGCCCGCCCGAGATGCAGTCGATCATCGCGAATTCTTCGGCGACCCGGGTCGGCGGATTGTAGAGCGCCAGTGAATTACCCATCACGCACAAGGCGGTATCCGTTGTGCGGCGGGACAGCGCCGAGGCGATCAGATTGGGCGACGGCATCAGCCCGTAACCATTGGAATGGTGCTCATTGACGCAGACCGCATCGAAGCCGCACTCGGCGGCGAATTCGAGCTCGTCCATAAAGTCGTTGTACATCAGGTGCGCGCGCCGCGGGTCGAACAGCGAGGAATGGATGTCGACCCATACCGAGGGGTGCTTCTCGCGGAAGTCCTCCGGCAATTCGGTATAGGGCATCAGGTGAAACCACATCAGCTTCATGGCTGGCTCCTCAAGTCGATTGGATCACCTCGGTGCGTCCATCGAGACGGCGCTGCGCGCCTCCTCAGGATGAGGTGGGGTCCGCTTATGCCATCCACGAGCATACCTCATGCTGAGAGCCTGTGAATGTTTAGTCTGCTTGGTGTAGTGGGTTCGGCGACGGCATTTCGCGGGCGGCGCTTGACGATGGCTTGGCCCGCGGGCGGTCTGGCCTTTCGACTGGTGGATAGAGAGCGAGCGGCGAGCGAGCGAGCAGGTGCCATCGGTCATTGAGTTGATGTCTTTGGTAACCATCTCAAGTCGCAGAGGCCCTGGCGGCCTGCTGCAGTACGAACGCACGCAGCATGTTGTGGGCGAGCGCGAACCACAGCAGCACGGCGCGGGCCTTCTCTTTGCCGCGCACCGACAGCCGGCTGAGCCCCATGCGGCGCGCCCAAGCGTTGGGGCACTCGGCCTTTGCGCGTTGCTTGTAGAGCGCCTTGCCCGGCTCGCTGGCCATGCGCTGGCGCCAATCCGCCACCCGCGGTTTGTCGTCGGCCCGCGGCGCGTAAGGATCGCTGCCATGCTTGCTGTGCACCGGCGGGCACCACAAGGCGATGCCGCTCGCATGCGGCCATTCGATGTCGTCGTTCTTGGCGAAGCCGCCATCGACCAGGTAATCGGACGGCGTCGCCCTCGCCGCGCTCAATTGCTCCAATGCCGGGCGCGCCAAGCCGCGATCCGAGCCGGTGGTGTCGATGTCGACCGCGACGATGACCTGACCCCCTTGGCGCCGACACAATCTGCATGTTGTAGGCCGGCCGAAACCCGCCATCGGCCAGTTTCATCGCCCGGGCCTCGGCATCGGTGGTCGAGGCGCGCGGCTCCTTCTGCCGGCTGACCTCGGCCTTGTTGGTCTTCTCGCGACGCGTGCGCTCGGCCTCGAGCTCGCTCATCCGGTCGAGCGCCGCCTGCACCCGCTCCTCGCGCTCGCGCGCGGCGCGCTGTTGCGCCGCCTGCTGGCGCCGATCGCCCGCCGCCGGATCGGCTTCCAGCTCGGCGCGCAACCGCTCAACCCGCGCCTCGGCCGCCGCCGCCAGCTTGCCCAACCGCTCGCGCCGGCGGAACGAGCCGGCCCCCGCCGCCGCGCGTACCCTGATCCCGTCCTGCGCCAGCACATCGAGCGCCACAAGACCTTGCGCCACCAGCGTCGCCACCCCGCCGGCTAGCAACCGGTCGAGCACCACGGCATGCGCCACGCGAAAATCCGACAGTGTGTGGTAGTTCATCGACACCCCGCCGCACAGCCAGCGATAGGCGAGATGCTGCTCGCACAGCCGCGCCAGCTGCCGCGCGCTGCCGACCCCCTCCACCGTCGCCCACAGCCACAGCGCCATCATCAGCTCGGGCGCCGGCGGCGCCTGCCCCGGCACCCCCTCGCGCGCCTTCACCGCATCGTGCAAGGCGCGCAAATCGAGCCCCTGGACAAACGCCCACACCGCCCGCACCGGGTGATCGCGCGCCACCAAGTCGTCGATTGTCGCGGCATACCAGCCCAGCTGGTGCCGTTCCGGCTGCCGCAACCGCGGCATTCCCCGACCCGGCACCTCCGGCACCAGCTGCTCCGGCAAATCCCCAAACAGTTCGCTATTGCCCGACACAGACCGGCTCCCCCTCAGACCAGTCGTCCCCGCCACGCAATAGCACCACCACAACTTGTTGCAACCCCTCAATCCTGCAAAAATGCGCGAAACATTCACAGGCTCTGAGGAGCGCCCAAAGCCAGGCTTGAACTGGGGGCGCGTCTCGAAGCACGCATGGCCCCTATGCTCAGGGAATTCCGGATTGACCGATCGCAACTGCCGTGTTGTTTCGATGCTGGGCGGAACCCGTCCCGCCAATCGGAGAAAACAGGTGAAAATTGGTCGATACGCCGCGGCGGCAGGTTTGCTTCTCGGCTTGATCAACGCCGATACGGCGCAGGCGCAGAAGCAAGGCGGCATATTGCGGGTGTGGCACCGGGACAGCCCCGGGAACATGTCAATTCTCGAAGAGGGGACGATCTCGATCGTGGCGCCGATCATGGGAGTGTTCAACAACCTCGTCGTGTTCGACCCGAACGTAAAGCAGAACAGCCTGCAGTCGATCGTTCCGGATCTCGCCGAAAGCTGGTCGTGGAGCGAGGACGGGACCGAGCTCACCTTTAACCTGCGCGACGGCGTCAAATGGCATGACGGCAAGCCCTTCACCGCTGCGGATGTGAAATGCACCTTTGATCTGGTGCAGGGCAAATCCAAGGAGAAGCTTCGCGTCAATGCCCGCGAGGCGTGGTGGATCAACCTCAAGGAGGTCACGACCGAAGGCGACCGGCAGGCGACATTTCACCTGAAGCGGCCGCAGCCGGCGTTCATCGAATTGCTCGCCGCGGGGTTTACGCCGATCTACCCTTGCCATGTCTCGCCGGCCCAGATGCGGTCGCATCCGATCGGCACGGGCCCTTTCAAATTTGTCGAGTTCAA
The DNA here is from genome assembly GCA_963787425.1 of uncultured Alphaproteobacteria bacterium. Classification (GTDB taxonomy): domain Bacteria; phylum Pseudomonadota; class Alphaproteobacteria; order ATCC43930; family CGMCC-115725; genus AP-15. The sequence goes on along the minus strand of CAWBCV010000007.1, from coordinate 103,784 downwards.
GGCCAACCAGTCGATCAAGGTGACGCGCAACCCGGATTACTGGAAGCCCGGCCGCCCCTATCTCGACAGCGTTGAGTGGACGATCATCCCGAACCGCTCCACCGCGATGCTCGCCTTTATGGCCGGGCAGTTCGACATGACCTTCCCTTATGAGGTCACGATCCCGATGCTGAAGGACGTGCACAGCCAGATGCCCGAGGCGATCTGCGAGGTGACACCGGAGAATGTCGCGCCGAACTTGCTGATCACCCGCAAACCGCCTTTCGACAACCTGGATTTGCGCCGGGCGATCGCGATGACGATCGACCACAAGGCCTTTATCGATATCCTCGGCGAAGGCCAAGGCGACATCGGGACCGCAATGCTGCCGGCCCCAGAGGGCCTCTGGGCGATGCCGAAGGAGATGATGGAAAAACTCCCGGGCTACGAACCCGACGTGCAGCAGCGCCGCGAGGAGGCCCGCAAGATCATGCAGTCGCTCGGCTACGGGCCCGACAAGCGGCTCGCCGTCAAGATTTCGGCGCGCAACCTGCCGATCTACCGCGACCCGGCGACGATCCTCAGCGACCAGCTGAAGCAGATCTGGATCGACACCGAGATCGAGCTGGTCGAAACTGCGAACTGGCTGCCAAGGCTGATCCGTGGTGATTTCACCTTTGCGCAAAGCCTGGTGGGCAGCGGGCTCGACGATCCCGACCAGAATTTCTACGAGAACTACATCTGCGACTCGAACCGCAACTACACGAAATACTGCAACCGCGAGCTCGACAAGCTGATCGATCAGCAATCGATGGAGCCCGACCAGGAAAAACGCAAGCATCTGGTGTGGCAGATCGACAGCAAATTGCAGGAAGATGTGGTGCGGCCAATCCTCTACCACATGCGCCAGGGGACCTGCTGGCGCCCCGAGCTCAAGGGCCTCAACCTGCAGGTCAACAGCATCTATAATGGCTGGCGCATGGAAGACGTCTGGCTCGACCGTTGAGAGAGCAGAGGGTCCGATGCCGACGATCACGGATCCGGTCAAGATGAAAGCGGCGGCGGCCTATAACGCCGCCGCGGATCACTTCGACGACGAGGCACTCGGTCTGTGGGCGAAGTATGGCCGCCGCACGGTCGAGCGGCTCGCGCTCCAACCCGGTGCGACCGTCCTCGACGTCGGCTGCGGCACCGGCGCCTCGGCAATCCCCGCCGCCGAGCAGGTCGGGGCAAGGGGCAAGGTGATAGCGGTCGATCTCGCCGACCGCTTAGTCGAAATTGCTCGGCGCAAGGCGGCAAGCCGGAAACTCGAGAACGTCGAATTCCTCCTCGGCGACATGGAGAATTTGGGCTACCCGGACGAATTCTTTGATGCCGTGATCTGTGTGTTCGCGATCTTTTTCGTTCCGGACGTGGCGAAGCAGATCAGAGAACTCTGGCGGATGGTGCGCCCCAACGGCCAATTGGCCATTACCACCTGGGGTCCGCGGGTCTGGGAGCCAGGCTCGACCGGCTGGTGGTCGGCGGTCGAGGAATTGCGCCCCGATCTCCGTGCCGCGTTCAACCCATGGGACCGGATCGCCGAGCCTGCGGCATTGCGGGGCCTTTTCACCGAAGCCGGGGTTGCGGTAGCAGCGATCGTCGCCGAAGACGGCAGGCAAACGCTGCACTCGCCGGAGGATTGGTGGACGATGGTGCTCGGCTCCGGTTACCGCTGGACTGTCGATCAGCTGGAGCCGGAGATGGCAGAACGGTTGCGCAACGCCAATCTCGCGTGGATACGTTCGCACAATGTGACGTCCGTCGAAACCAACGTCATTTACGCGGTGGCTCGCAAGCCGTGATGTCTGGAGAGGGACCAATGACGGCGCCTCCTTTTGCCCCGATCATCGAAGCGGCGCGCGCCCGCCTCGGCGCGGCGGCGCTCGAGACGCGACTGCCGCAACCGCGCTCGGCCGCCGAACTGAAGGCGATGCCCGATGACCGCTATCTGTCTCAGATGTCGCTCAGGATTTTCCGGGCCGGTCTGAAGCACAGCGTCGTCGACGCCAAATGGCCGCCCTTTGAGGAGGTCTTCCAGGCTTTCGCGCCTCGCCGGGTGCGCGCAATGTCGGATGAGGAATTGGAGGCGCTGCTCGGCGACGCCCGGCTGATCCGCCATTGGGGCAAGCTAAAATCGGTTCGCGACAACGCCGCCGCGATGATCGCCCTCTCAGAAGAGCACGGGAGCTTTGGCGGGTGGCTCGCCGATTGGCCCGGGACCGAGATCGTCGAGCTGTGGGAGGCCCTCGCCAAACGCTTCAGCCAGATGGGCGGAAACTCGGGCCCGACATTTCTGCGCATGGTCAGCAAGGATACATTCATTCTGACGCCGTCGGTCACCGCCGCTCTGAAGCACTGGGGCGTGGCGGATGCGCCCCCGAAGAACCGCAAGGATCGCGCCTCAGTCCAGTGCGCCTTCAATGCCTGGGCAGCGGAAACCGGCCGGCCGCTTTGTCAGCTGAGCCTGATCCTCGCCGCTTCGATTGAAGACTGATAGCGGCTCGCACGAAAAGTGCTGCAGGAGAATGAGATGGCTTTTGGGTTGAACGCCGAGCAGCGGGAACTGCGGGAAGCCGTCGCGCGGCTGTGCGCCCGCTTTGGCGACGAATACTGGCTGAAAAAGGACGATGAGGGCGGTTTTCCGCACGAATTCCATCAGGCGATGGCCGCGGCCGGCTGGCTCGGGATTGCAATGCCGGAGGCTTATGGCGGCAGCGGGCTCGGCATTACCGAAGCCGCGATCCTGATGCAGGCGGTCGCCGAATCCGGTGCCGGGTTCAGTGGCGCCTCGGCGATCCACATGAACATTTTCGGGTTGCACCCGGTCGTCGTCCTTGGCACCGACGAGCAGAAGCAGCGGTTTCTGCCGCCGTTGATCGCCGGCAAGGAGAAGACCTGTTTTGCGGTGACCGAGCCCGATGCCGGGCTGGACACGACGCGCCTCAAGACGCGGGCGGTGCGCGAGGGCGACCACTATGTGCTCACGGGCCGGAAAATCTGGATCTCGACCGCTCAGGTCGCGGAGAAAATGCTGATCCTCGCGCGCACGACACCGATCGAGGAGGTCGCGCGCCCTTCATTGGGGATGACCTTGTTCTATACCGATCTCGACCGCAGCGCCGTCGAGGTGCGCGAGATCCCGAAGATGGGGCGCAAGGCGGTCGATTCGAACCTTCTCTTCATCGACGGGCTGAAGGTGCCCGTAGGGGACCGCATCGGCGAGGAGGGCCGCGGCTTTCATTATATCCTGCACGGGATGAACCCGGAGCGTATCCTGATTGCCGCAGAGGCGGTCGGGCTTGGCCGCGCCGCGCTCGACCGCGCCGCCCGCTACGCGAAGGAGCGCGTCGTCTTCGGCCGGCCAATCGGCCAGAACCAGGCGATCCAGCACCCGCTCGCCGAGCGCTGGATCGATCTCGAAGCGGCCGAGCTGATGGTATTGCGCGCGGCCGCCGCTTATGACCGCGGCGAAGAAGCCGGCGCCTATGCCAATGCCGCCAAATACTGCGCCGCCGAAGCCGGCTTTCGCGCCTGCGAGACCGCAATCATGACGCATGGCGGCATGGGCTACGCCCGCGAATACCACGTCGAGCGCTATTTCCGCGAGATCCAGATCGCCCGTATCGCCCCGGTCAGCCCCCAGCTGATCCTCAGCCACATCGCCGAGCGCGTGCTCGGCCTGCCGAAATCGTATTGAAAGGCGCCCAGAGAATGCGCGTGTTGCCACCAGGCATAGGCCGGCATGCGGGCCGCCTCCGATGCGACCCGCCGCTGGATTTACATTTTCACGGAGCCACGGTGACCGCCACGCCCGCAGACGAGATGCCGTTGGCGATGACGAACAGAGTACTCGCACCCGTCTCGATCACCCCGGTCACCTGGAAATTTGTCGACGACGGCGCACCGGGTGCGAGGGAAATGGTATACCCGGAAGTCCTCTGATAGAAAACATGTCCGGTGCCGCTGTTGACGATCTTCACGATCGGACGGTCGGTATCGCCCTGGACGTCATCCCCATACGCCGCGCCCTGCGACAGGCCGTTGAATTGCGTACCTGTCAGTTGATAGGTGAAACCGCGAGAAACCACGCTCGGATGGGTATTGATTACTGGGGCCCACGCCGGATTGGGGTTCCCGGATGGGTTATAAACCCAGACGTTCGGCGTATCAGTCTCGACCGCCAGTATCTGGCCGGTTGGCAGAACCAGGAAGTTCCATTGGAACGAGTTCAGGCCGGGGATCTTGTTCGCGGGGTTGCAAGGCGTGTTGGGCGGGATGCCGTCCGGGTTATCCGTCACCTGGGTGATAGTATTGGTGCCGAAGGCGACCTCGAAGAAATGGGTCGGACATGGGAACCGCAAATTCGATGCCGCTCCCCAGTTGCTGGGACTTGCCGCGAATAGCACGTTGCCGCTCGGCAGCAGAGCTGCAGGAGCGTCAGCCAGAGTGTAAGGGGTGGGGGTGGGGTTGACGACATCGACCACCGATGGGATATCGGGACCTGGCGTCCAAGTGGAAGTGCTCGAATCGAAGATCGAAGTATGTGCAGTCCCCTGGGTAGTGCCGCCAAAGGCGATGACCGTGCCGTCGCGGCGCAACAGAGTTGGCCCAAGCTCAAAAGATGGTTGGGGTTGACCGAGGGGAGCTGGGGTGCAGTCAGCCAGCTGGACACCGACGCTGCTGGTGACGCTCGTCCAATCGCCGCTGATGCCGTTATAGATTTCCGAATTGTTTTGTCCCGTGAGCGGGGGAGGACGGCTGCCGCATGTGCGGACAAGGTTCGGGGCGTAGGCGTCGACGGTCAACACATTGCCGTTGGGCAGCAGCGTCCAGCCTTCCTCGTTATAGGAGTCGAACTTGAAGTTGCCCGTAAAGGTCCAGGTTAAATTGGTCGCGTTCAATAGTGCGGCCGTGGGCTCTCCGCCGGGAAAATCGCAGCAATTGGCCTGCAAATAGATGCCATTGTTCAGCACGACGGATTGCGAGTCGCCGGTCCCACCCGTTGGCAGCATCGTCCATCCGAGCGGGGGAGTGACGCTTCTCCAGGCGCCGAAGTTCGGGTTGTAGATCGCGCCTTGGCTCGTTTCCACTTCAGCAAAGAAATTATACTCGCCGCCTATGATTTCGACCCTCCCATCCGGGAGGACTTGTGAGCCAAAAAATCTCGGGCCGTAATTGGACGCCATCCTTGCGATCTGTGACCAGGTGCCGTTGACGTAGTTGCCGTTGATGTCGGGTGTCAGTTTCCACCAATTTGGCGTCGAGTTCCTGATGCACGATGACGGTGCCGTCGTTGAGCAGCAGAGGATTGGCGGCGTTCACACCCGGCGACGGCAAGCTCTGCCACGGCCCCACAACGACGCCTGCCGGAACTGGCGACACGACCGGGGCAAGAGAAAGGAAGCTGCTCTGCGCTTCCGGGTTCGTCAGCAGTTCCAGCTGTCGCAGCGCGGGGTGGGGTCGCGGTGCCAAGGCCGGCGCTTGCGCTTGAGCGATAGCGCTTCCCATGGTCAAAGCTAGGAGAGATTGGCCCAGCACACGAACAGCGCGGTGAAGTTTTGTCATCGTAATGTCCTCCCGGTCGGCAGGATGGCAGCTCTTTAACGCAGGTCGGCTCTGGTAGGAACCGCCCTTATAGAGGTTTCGGGCAGTCGACCTTCGCGGCCATGCGGCGGCGGCGCACGATGCCGAACCCGGCCAGACCCGCCCCGACAATCGCGAGGGTGGACGGCTCGGGGGTGCTGACGGTTAAATCATCAATCGCCAGCTCAGTTCCGCTGCCGGCGTAGCTGGGGTTTTGGGTTCCCCCGGCCGTCGTTACGTCAACCTCGTTGACCCCGCTGAAGGCGAAAGTCTCGAGCGTCGGCGCCGTTGACGAGACGGTTACCGTGTTCATGTACTCCTGTATGCCGTTCAGCAACCCCGTGACCGTCACCTGTAAGCCATTGTTCCAGAATGCGGTCATCTCCACGCTGTTCAAAGTGAAGGGAGTGTTGCTGCTGAATTTCGCAATGTCGCCATTGCCGTTAAAGGCGATGTTCGGCTGGCTCGTAGTCCCGCCCGTCGCCCCGTTCGGGCCGACATTGTTAAAAAAATTCGGCGTATTGAGGACATACCAATTGGTCCAATTCAGACCTTGATAGCCGTTGGCGATGAGCGTCCCGTTGCCGTTGTCCGAAAGATCGTCGAATCCGATCGTCACGGCGGCGGCGGGTTGGAAACTGAAACCGGGTCCAACAAGCAGCGCCAAAGCCCAGGCGCCACAGGACAGTACCACGCGATAGATCATGTTTTCCTCCCTCGAATTCTCCGTTTGCGAACCTCACGCAAGGAACGTACCAATTAACCTATTTTGAAACATTTCAGTGCCTTGCATTAACCGTAAACCGCGGCCCGACGGCCGATTGTAAAATATGTCGACAGCCGACCTCCGGAGGTCAGTCCGCCGCTTGAGCCGGGCTCGATTTTTCAATGGGTTGTAAAACGTGCGGTCGACGAGTCCGGTCCGGCCCCTGTAAAACTTTCCGACGTCGATCTTGCCTCGCCCGGCTCGCACCAGCAAGAAACAGGCGTGTTTACAAGAGTTTCGCGAATTGGTGCTACGACTTCTCGCGCGCGATATCTGTAAAAATTACCGACACACTGGGCGGCGCCCGGACCGGCTATCATTCGCCATGAGGGCTGACCTGAACCGAACCCATTAACGATGCTACTTCTGCAATTCGCAAGCTCCTTGTTTACAGATCGATCTGCGGAACACGCAGGGACATGGTGGGCGCGGATTTTTGCATTCTTGCCGGTACAAATATTGGTAATCGCCCAATTTCTCCTTGTTGATGGCGTCGTCTGAGCAGCAACCGCCGCATGTTACAATAGCTGAACAATCCCCATCTTCATGACAAGCCCTCCATGGACTGGGGACGTCCGCGGCTTTTGTAGGGGCCGCGAGTGAAACGACGGCGGCGAAGATGACGGCAAGGGAGATCGCTGCGTGAGGCGTTGACATTGAGGATGCGAGGCCAGCGATGTCGAAAGTCGGAATTCTGCGCTTTTACCGCTCGGCCGTCAAAACCGCGAGCGACACTGGCCGCGACCCCCGGATGATCGGCAAAGAGCTTTGGCTCGGAGCTAAATTTCGAACTTCCCGGCGCCGCGTTCTTCGAAGATGCTCGCACGCAGACCCCTGCGATGCGCAAGGCTTAGGGTGGCATCAGACTTGGCATCACCGAAACCGCACGGGAACGGCCCGGGCCGTTACGGGTCGGCGGGGCGAGTCGCGGACGGGAGTAGAGAGGTATGACACTGCGGGTTGCGATCGGTGGGTTTGGGGCGATCGGAAGGGTCGTGGGGCGGCGCCTCGATGAGGGCATCGAAGGCCTTGTGCTCACTGCCGTCACAGCGCGCGACGCGGCGCGGGCGGAGAGAGGAATGGCGGGCTTCGCGCGCAGCGTGCCGATTGTGCCGCTGTCGCAGCTCTGGCAGTACGCCGATGTCGTTGTCGAGTGCGCGCCGGCTGCGGTATTGCGCGAGCTAGTCGAGCCGGCGCTCGGGAACGGGCGCATTGTCATGGTGTTGAGCTGCGGGGCGCTGCTCGACAATTTCGATCTGGTTGATTTGGCGCGCCGCAATGGCGGCCGCATTCTCGTGCCAAGCGGAGCACTGCTGGGACTGGATGCAGTAATTGCAGCCGCCGAAGGCGAAATCGCAAGCGTCAGTATGATGACCAGAAAGCCGCCACAAGGCTTATTGGGTGCACCTTATCTTGTCGTCCACGACGTGGACGTTACCGGACTGGCCGAGCCCAGACGCGTCTTCAGCGGCACCGCGCGCGAGGCGGCTCGCGGGTTTCCCGCCAACGTCAATGTTGCGGCGGCACTGGCGCTTGCCGGCATCGGGCCCGACCGTACGACGGTCGAGATCTGGGCCGACCCGACCGTCACGCGCAATATTCACCGCATCGAGGTCGAGGCCTCAGCCGCGCGCCTATCGATGCAGATCGAGAACGTGCCGTCAGACGACAATCCGCGCACTGGCCGCCTGACCGCGCTATCTGTCATTGCCGCTTTGAAGAAGTTAGTGAGCCCGCTTGCCATCGGCACCTGACTCGCCATCAGGCGGCGTAGCGCAAAGTGAGGCGGGCCCAGACATCGCTGAGTGCCGCCACAAGCGCCCCCATGTCGGCGTCGCTGTGCAGCGGCGTCGGCGTCAGGCGCAGGCGTTCGGTGCCGCGCGGAACCGTCGGGTAATTGATCGGTTGCACGTAGATCCGGTGGCGGTGCAACAGCTCGTCGCACGCGGCTTTGCACAGTGCAGGCTCGCCTATGATCACGGGCACGATGTGGCTCGCCGACGGCATGACCGGCAAGCCGGCCTCGGTGAGGCGGCGCTTCAAGGTGGCCGCGCGTTCCTGGTGGCGATCGCGCTCGGTCTGGCTGTCTTTGAGATGGCGGATGGCGGCGAGCGCGCCGGCGGCGAGCGCGGGCGGCAAAGAGGTCGTGAAAATGAAACCCGGCGCGTGGCTGCGCAGAAAATCGACGAGCGCGGCCGAGCCGGCGACATAGCCGCCGATCGTGCCGAAGGCTTTGCCGAGGGTGCCTTGGATCACGGTCGGGCGATGCATGACGCCGTCGCGCTCGGCAATCCCGCCGCCGCGCGCTCCGTAAAGCCCGACGGCGTGCACTTCGTCGAGATAGGTCATTGCCCCGAATTGGTCGGCGACATCGCACAACTCCCCGATCGGGGCGATGTCGCCGTCCATCGAATAGACCGAACTCGAAGCACACCAGCTTCGGTCGGTCGGGAGCCACGCGGTCGAGCAAGCGCGCGAGATCGGCCGGGTCGTTGTGCCGAAAGACGTGCTTTTCGGCGCGGCTGTTGCGGATGCCGGCGATCATCGAGGCGTGGTTGGACGCGTCCGAAAACACCGCCATGCCCGGCAATTCGCGCGCCAAGGTCGACAGCGCCGCGTCATTGGCAACATAGCCCGAGGTGAAGATCAGCGCCGCCTCGCGCCCGTGCAAATCGGCGAGCTCGCGTTCGAGCAAGAGATGCAGATGGCTGTTGCCCGAGATGTTGCGGGTGCCGCCGGCGCCGGCGCCGACCGCGCGCAACGTCTCCTCGATTGCGGCCAGGACCGCCGGATGCTGCCCCATGCCGAGATAGTCGTTTGAGCACCAGACGGTGACCTCGGCGCCGATCCGGTGATCGAAGGCGCGCGGAAAGCGGCCGCAGCGCCGCTCGAGATCGGCAAACACGCGATACCGCCCCTCGCCGCGCAGCGCATCGAGCCCCTGCTTGAAATAACCTTCGTAGTCCATCGCCGCCGCACCTAGTCCCCTAATCACTATAGCATATACTTGCGGCGTCAAGCGGCCGACCAGAGGGCGCGACGACGCAGCCGAACGCGCGGGACCTGCTTATTTCTTAGCTGCGCAGAAGAAAGTGGCGCGTGCCGGCAACAGCAGCGGGCAATATTGCAGGTGCCAATCGGTGTCGAACGGCGTCGCTGTCATGTCCGATGGGCATTCCTGCTGCGCTGCAACTTGCACCTCGTCGAGGGTACTGACGAGCGTGTTGTAGCAGATCGCCACACGCAGCGCGGTAGCGTTCTCGCCCAAGGCCGCCGCGCGAGGAAAAGTCGGATAGGGAGCAAGCGCCGAGCAGCCGGCCAGCACACTGACCGCCGCCGAGACGACGAGCGCGCGAGCGATCCTCATGCCGTCCCGGCAAGCGCTTGCTCGAGAAAAGCCGCACAAGCCATCAGTCCCGTATCGCCATGCAGCCGGCCGACCAGCTGAACCCCGGTCGGCAGCCCATTGTCCGCCCAGCGCGCGGGCAGAGCTGCACAGGGAACGCCGAGCAAGGTCCACATCCGGTTGAAGATCGGGTTTCCGGTATTGCCCAGCCCGACCGGGGCTTCTCCGGGCGCTGCCGGGACCAGGATCGCATCGCACAGCCCAAAGAACGCATCGAGCCCGGCCCGCGCTGCGGCAGCGCGACTGCGCGCCTCATCGTAGACCCCGGCGCCGATCGCCATTCCGGTATCGATCAGCTGCGCGAGACGCGGCGAGAGCTGGGCGCTGTGCTCTAGCCGCTCATAGGCAAGCGCCCTTACCGTCTCGAACCACATGATCGTGTCCTGCGCTTCCGTGAGCCCCTCGTGCTCGGGCGCTATCGCCAGCTCCGTCACCACGGCGCCGGCCCGTTCGAGCGCCGTCCTCGCAGTGTCGAGAGCGGCAGCAGTCGCCGGCTCCGCCTGATCCCATAGCGGAGTGCGGTAAAGGCCGAAACGCGGGGCTTGCTGCGGAACGGCGAGATGGCGAAGTGAGGGCCGCTCGGACAGAACCCCGGCGAAGAACGCCGCGTCGTCGACCGATCGGGCAAAGACACCGATCGTGTCGAGGCTGTCGGCCAGCGGCTTGACCCCGGCGCGGTTGATCAATCCGAAGCTCGGCTTGTAGGCGACGCAGCCGCAATAGGCTCCCGGACGGATCACCGACCCCGCGGTTTGGGTGCCAAAGCCGAGCAGCGCCATGCCGTCGGCCACCGCTGCGGCAGAGCCGCTCGATGAGCCGCCCGGGGTGTGCGCCAGGTTGCGCGGGTTGGCCGTCTTGCCCGGCGTAAAGGTCGCGAATTCGGTGGTGACGGTCTTCCCGAGGACGATGGCGCCGGCCGCCCGGGCGAGCGCAACGCAAGAGGCATCCGCGTCGGGCCGGTGCCCGCGATAGATCGCCGAGCCATAGGCGGTCGGCATGTCGACGGTGTCGATCAGATCCTTGACCGCGATCGGGACCCCGTGCAGCGGCCCGCGCGGCGCTTCCGCATCGCGCCGGCGCGCCGTCGCCAGCGCCTGCTCGCGATCGAGATATTGCCAGGCGCCAACCACCGCCTCGCGCGCCTCGATGCGATCGAGATAGGCAGCGACCAATGCCTCGGCAGTAATTCGGCGCTCGGCAATTTGCCGGGCGGCCTCGCGAGCGGATAAGGAGCGAAGGTCGGTCACCGCGATCTCCCTTGCCTCGTTCGAAGTGTTTCGAAGCCTAGCAAGGGTCGCTAAACTCGTCGACGGTCAAGCCGAGCGGAGAGGTGCGATGATCGAAATCCCGCCGCGCAAGGGTAAGGCTGTGCGCATTCGCAAGGGCCAGCGGATCAAAGTGATCAACACGAAGGGTCAACAGGTCGTCGACACCTGGGCCTTCAATGCCGACGATCTGCACGAGTTCATGTCGATGGAGCACAGCCGCGTCGCGATCGACCGGATCATCCCGGGGGTCGGCGATGCGCTCGTCACCAATCGGCGACGGCCGATCCTGACCCTGGTCGAGGACACGTCCGGCGGCATTCACGACACCCTCTTCGCCGCATGCGACCGTTGGCGCTACGAGCTGCTCGGCTGCAAGGAGCATCACGACAACTGCACCGACAATCTCGCCGCGGGATTGGCGGCGCTGGGCTTGACCCCACCCGAGACTCCGGCGCCGCTCAATCTTTTCATGAACATCCCGGTCGTCGACGGCAACCATGTCGAGGTTCGCCCGCCGGTCAGCACACCCGGCAGCTATGTCACATTGCGCGCCGAGATGAACTGCATCGCCGCCTTCTCCGCCTGCCCGCAAGACATGCTGCCGGTCAACGGTCTCGCGATGCGGCCGACCGAAGCGCATCTCGAAGTCCTCGATTGAGTGGGCGGTTGTCGAGGTTATTGGTCCGCTTGCGGCTAGCCCGCGACCCGCGCTCGCTCGGAGTCATGGCTGCGATGCTGTCGCGATTTCCCCGGGCACCATAGCACCGGGAGGGACCTGGCTATTCATCGAACATCTCCCGCAACGTGGCGAGGGTCAGGCGGAGCGTCGCGCCGGTAACGATGCCGAGGCGGCGCACGAGCCGCTGCTTGTCGAGCGTTCGCATCTGATCCAGCAGAATAAGCCCATCTTTGCCGCGGAACCGGAGCGGTATACGAAAGGGCGCTGGATGGCTGCCGGTGGTCATCGGCGCGACCGTGACGGTGCGTAGAAAGTCGTGCATCTCCGGCGGAGACACGACGACACAGGGTCGGGTCTTTTGAATTTCGGCTCCGATCGTCGGATCTAGTGCCGCGAGCCAAATTTCCCCGCGACGGACGGCAGCAACGCGCGCTGCCGCAGTCCCGCTGTCGGCCGCGCCGGATCGTCTCACCAGATCAGAGTTTCGTCTTCGGCATTACCGAATTCCGGCCAAACGGGGGTGTCGTCGCGCGCTTCGGCGATGCTTTGCGAGGCTTCTGCCCACCCAGCCCGCGTCGGCAGCTTTATCGGCACAAGGACGATGCGACCCGCCTCCAATGTTATCTCGACTGGATCGCCCTCGGAAATACCCAAGTCGCGAAGCAATGACCTGGGGATAATGACACCAGACGAATTCCCCAATTTGCGCACTGCCGCCCGCATCGGAGCCTCGCATGTTCAACTTTGTTATAACATATGATTTTAATGCGTGCCAACGTCTCGGGCAGTCATATTTACAATTTACCGCAACACGGGGCGAGCTTCAGCTTTATGCTGAAGGGCGAAGTGCGCTTTGAGAAGGAGGGAGAGAATGCGCTGGATACGCTATGAGGCCAACGGGCAACCGGTTTACGGGATTGTCGAAGGCGACATGGTCACCGAGGTGCGCGGCGACCCGTTTGCCGGCTATGAGAAGACGACGACACGCCGGCCATTGTCGTCGATCAAGCTGTTGGTGCCGGTCGAGCCGCGCACCTTCTATTGCGCCGGGCTGAATTACGCCGATCATGTCATCGAGGCCGCAAAGAAGCGCGGCCAGGAGCCCAATATACCGACCGCGGCGGATATCGGTTATCGCGCCAACAATGCGCTCGTCGCGCATGGCGAGCCGATCGTGATCCCGTCGGATGCGACCGAGCGCGTGCAGTACGAAGGCGAGCTCGTCGCCGTGATCGGCAAGAAGGCGAAGCACCTGTCCGAGAGCGAGGCGCTGTCCTGTGTCCTCGGCTGGACGATCGGCAACGATATGAGCGAACGCACCTGGCAGGCCGGTGACCGGACCCTGTGGCGCGCCAAGAACACCGACACCTTCAAGCCGATGGGACCGTGGATCGAAACCGATTTCGATATCGACGCGGCGCAGACGATCATCCGCGTCAATGGCGGCGAGAAGATCCGTTTCAAAACCAACAGCATGCTCTTCGGCCCCGCCACCTTCATCAGCCGGATGTCACAGTACCTGACGCTCTACCCCGGCGACGTCGTGTGGATGGGCACCGAAGGGGCGCCCGAGAATTTGAAGCACGGCGACACCGTGGAGATCGAGATCACCGGCATCGGCACGTTGCAAAACCCGGTCGTGCGCGAAGGCCGGTAGTTCCGCGGGGCGGACGTGCGATAGGGGAGCAGCTATGTTCCGGTGGCGACGTACGGCTTGACCATCTTGGCCGGGTCCACGACGCGATCGAACTCCGCCTCGGTGACGTAGCCAAGGTCGAGCGCCGCGGCTTTGAGGGTCAGGTCGTGGTCCATTGCGTGATGCGCGATCTGCGAAGCCTTGTCATAGCCGATCACCGGAGCGAGCGCGGTCACCAGCATCAGCGAGCGATCGAGGTATTCCTTGATCTTCGGAAGGTTCGGCTTGGTGCCCTCGACGAGGAATTTGCGGAAGTTCGTGCACCCGTCAGTCAGGATCGTGATCGAGTGCATGAGATTGAAGATGATCAGCGGCTTGTAGACGTTCATCTCCAGATAGCCGCCGGCGCCGCCGAAACCCACCGCCACGTCGTTGCCCATCACCTGCACGGCGATCATCGTCAGCGCCTCGGCCTGCGTCGGGTTGACCTTTCCAGGCATGATCGACGAACCCGGCTCGTTTTCCGGGATCAGCAATTCCGCAAAGCCGGCACGCGGGCCGCATGACATCAGCCTGATGTCGTTGGCGATCTTGTAGAGCGATGCGGCCAATGTCCGAAGCGTGCCGGAGAGCTGTACCAGCGCGTCATGCGACCCCTGCACCGCAAATTTGTTCGGCGCGCTGACAAAGGGCAGCTTGGTGAGCCGCGCGATCTCGGCCGCCGCCGCCTCGGCGAAGCCGGGGGCGGCATTGATCCCGGTGCCGACCGCCGTGCCGCCGAGTGCCAGCCGGTAGACGCCCTTCAGCGCGTCTTCGATCCGCTCCAGATCGTCCGCCAGCATGCCGGCATAGCCCGACCATTCCTGCCCGAGCGTGATCGGCGTCGCATCCTGCATGTGAGTGCGGCCGATCTTGACGATGTCCTTCCACGCCTCCGCCTTCGTCGCGATCGCGTCGTGCAGGGCGCGGACCGCGGGGACCAGACCCTGCGTCGCGCCGAGCGCCGCCGCGATGTACATCGCAGAGGGAAATGTGTCGTTGGAGGATTGCGACATGTTGACGTGATCATTGGGATGCACCGGCGTCTTGCTGCCGAGCGCCGTGCCGGCGAGCTGACTGGCGCGGTTGGAGATCACCTCGTTGACGTTCATGTTGAACTGCGTGCCGCTGCCGGTCATCCACACATGCAGCGGAAACATGTCCTGATGCTTCCCTCCCAGGATTTCGTCGGCGACCCGGACGATCAGCCCGTGGATCCTGTCGTCCAGCCTTGCGCCTGCATGATTGGCATTGGCCGCCGCCTTCTTCAGGATGGCGTAGGCGCCGATCATCTCGCGCGGGATCAGGTCCTGGCCGATGCTGAAATGCTCGAGAGAGCGCTGGGTCTGCGCGCCCCACAGCTTGTCGGCCGGGACCTCGACCTCGCCGAGGCTGTCGGTTTCCGTGCGAAAATCGGTCATGTTTCGGTCTCCCTAGGCCCCGGCGTCTACGTCGGAACCGCGACATCCAGCAACGGGCCGTATTGCTGGCTGCCGAAAATGTCGGCGTCGCCGGGGCTGCCGCTGGTGATCGATCGCCGGATCGTAAACTTGATCGCCCATGCCGGGTCGAACTCGAGGTAATCGGTGATGCGGCTCTGCGGAATGCCAAACATCCTGCAGACCACCGCCCGCGACAGCACCCCGCTGCGGCGGAGGAGATCGTAATCGGCGCGCTTCGCGAAGATAACGTCGAAGGTGATCTTGTCGATCCCGGCATGCTTGCTGCGGATCGTTTTTGCGATCTCCGAAAGCTTGCGCGTTCCCATTACACGCCGGCTTCGGTGATGAAGGTCGGGAACAATTCGAGCGGATCGTCGAGGCACCGTGCGGTTGACCCTCCAGCGGTAGGCCGGGCTCCCCGCATCACCTCGTCGAGCAGAAAGGCGACCCCGCCGGCGGTGCCTTTCACCGCCGGCAGCCGCGCATAGAACATCTGGCGAGTGCCGGTCATGCACACCTCCTCGGCCATCTCCCGCGTCGGCGCGATCGCCTGCACGACCACGCAGACCTCGTGGCCGGGGGAGCGCCTGAGCGGCTCGAGCGCTCCGAGAATGGCGTCGCGGCCATAGACGGTGTAGTGCAGTTCGCAGGCCGCCGGGCCGAAGCGCTCGGCCGCCTGTTGCCGGGCCCACGTGATGACCGCGTCGATATTCTCGATAGTGTAAGGGTCGCGTACCCCGACCATGCCGATAAAGCGCTCGCCGAGCTTGCCGGCGCCTTCGAGCTTGGCGCGCAGCTCTACGGGCGGAATGTATTTCGGCCCGGTGATGCGGGTGGTGCACCGGCTCGACGACACATCCGCGCCGAGCGGCCCCGGACCGACATCGCACGACCCCGAAACGGCGCAGATCAGATCAGGCGCGCAATCGAGCCCGACCCGAAAGCTCCCCGTCTTGATCGGCGCAAACCCGAGATGCCCGTTAGGGCACAGGACGCGCAACGAAGACCCGGACGATGGCACATGCCCCAATCCCTCAATCGGGCGAATTGCCCAATCTCCGCCCACCATACCGCAGCCGCCCCATCCTCGGCATCACACAAGCAACTGTGCTTTTCGTGTTTTCGGAACAGCGAACGCCGCGGTTCGCCGTAGCATGGGGCTAGACGACCGCAAACCAGTGGCGCGAAGCGCCGCTATAGCAGCGTAGCCATATCGAAGCCGAGGCGCTCAGCGATTTTCTAGCGAGGCGGAACAGGGGACAATCTCCTCCAGCCGCACCAAGCGCGCCGCCAAGCCTGCGTTCTGAGCCTTCAGTCGCTGCAATTCGTTGAGCAACATCGGGATCAGTTCATAGTACTGCACTGACTTGACTGCCCCGTCAGTCCCCCGCGTCACCAGCTCCGGATAGAGCTTGGCCACCTCCTCGGCAATCAGCCCGTACTGCCGGGTCCCCTGAGGGTCTTGCTTGTAGCGAAAGGTCACGGGACGCAGCTGCAGCAGGCCCAGACTGCGCTCCCCCATAGTCTGAATGTCGCGCTTAAAACGAGCCGAGGAAGCCAAGACGCCAAGCTGACCGGCGGTGGTGACGACCACTTGGCTGCCGCTTAAAGGTCTCCCGGCGATGCCGGCGACGAAGGTGTGGGTTTGGCCCTGCCCGAGGCGCATGCTTTTCGATTCGGTAGTGGGGGAGGCGGCCCCCAGATAAATGTTGTCGCTCCCGCTAGTGAGCTTGGCGCCGGCGTCAAGTCCAATCGCAATATTATTGCTGCCGGTGGTGTTTCCGGCAAGCGCATTTTCCCCGATCACGGTATTGCCGCTCCCTGTACTATCTTTCCCCAGCGCGAAGACACCAACGGCGGAATTATCGCTCCCAGTGCTGTTTTGGAGCGCAGAAGCCCCGATGGCGGTATTGTTGTTGGTGGCGGTGATGCTGTTGAGCGTGAGATTTCCGACCGCGGTGTTGTTATTCCCCGCTGCATTGATTCCAGCGCCGATGATCCGATGCCGGTATTGTTGTTGCCGGTGTTGCCGAAACTGATCGCCAAGGTGCCAACTGCGGTGTTGTTGCCGCCGGTTGTGTTGGTGCGAAGCGACGCATTTCCGCAGGCGGTGTTGGCGCCGCCGGTGGTGATGCTCGTGAGCGCTCCAGTGCCTCCGCCGGTGTTCCCATATTGTCGCTGGCATCGTTGGTCGGCGGTCGTTGCGCCCAACTCGGCGCGACCCCTAGCATAAGCGGAAGGGAGACCACCATTGCGGTTGCGCCACAGATCCTAGGCATCAGATCCCTCCTACTATGAGTGGGGAAGTGTCGCTGTCCCAAGCCTTTTGACCTTGCACAAGTGAGAGACCCGGCCCTGGAATCCCCGGTGCTCCGTAACTCGTTACATTACTTCTGATCAGACAGTTCGGATGTGAGTCACCTCACACTGGCACGCGAATTTCGATGAGCCCGGACATCGGTTCGCGCGCGCGTCTCTGTGAGTTTGCCAAAGCCGGAGGGTGCGTCGGTCGGAGACCGGGCAGAACGCGAACAACGGCTTTCCGCCTCGACAGGGGTGGCCCCGACCGGCGAAGAGGAATGACTGCTGTGGGGGCAGGAACAGCCATTCCCGGCGCGCGGGCTGAGGGGCCGAGAAGGGCCGGTTTGAGTGGTTCAGCCGAGACGGCTAGATGTCGCGAGCGGGTGGCCAGCTGTCAGCGCGTCCAAGCCAAACGACCAAGAGAACTATCGAGCAAACGCCGGCCAACTCGAAACTGAGTTTGCACTATGGGACCGCCGCCGTTACGGCGACCCCTTCACAGCGACGCTATATTCCAGACGCACGGTCCAACCCTCGAAAAGGCAGCGTTCGACGCGCCGGCGTTCGCCATGAAAATGCAAGAGCCTCAAATGCGGCGGTATCGAGAGCGGAAAGCAGTTACTCCCTGCCAGTGCGGCCGTGCCACGGGTCCGGGCCCGGGTCGCGCCCGGCTGCAACTTCGGCCAGCCGGCCGAGGTAATGGGCCCAGCCTTCGGCATGGCCGGCGCATTGCTCGGCATTAGGCAGGCCGGTGTGGGTCAGGCGCAGCAAGGTTCCGTCCGGCTGCTCGATCAGGTCGATCTCGACCAGGCTCGACCCCGGCGGCACCTCCTCGCTGCCGTCCCAGCCAAAGCTGTAGGCCAGGCGGTGCACCGGCACCACCTCGCGGAAGGCGCCGCGGGCGAAGCGAGCCCCGGTGACATTGACGAGATAGAGCCCGCCGGGCTGCGGCTCGGTCTGCGCCTCCGTTCCCATCCAGCGCAGGATCTTCTCCGGATCGGTCAGGAGGGCGAACACTGCGGCGGGCGGCGCCGGGATGTGCTGCTCGCGGCGGACGACGAGGGCCTCTTGCATCGGTCTCCTCCATAGTTGCGATAGCAGCCCCGCCGGCGGCGGAGGATGGACGGGCGCTGGGATCGGGAGCTCACCCGAGGATAGACCGGCGGGGCCGGCTGCGCCATCGCCCGCGGCGCGGATGACAGGCCAGGGGGCGTAACGGCATCATCGCGGCATGGATCTGCCAATCGATTTGCCTGGGCCCCTCGCCTGGCTGGTGGACGAGGCCGGCGCCTCGCCCGGCCCTGACCGCTTCCTCGCCGAGCTCGGCGGCCGGCTGCTGGCCGACGGCCTGCCGCTGGCCGGCGGCGCCCTGACGCTCGCGGTGCCGCATCCGATCATCGCCCGCCGCACCTGGCTGTGGCGGGCGGAGACCGGGGCGGTGATCGAGGCGCTGGGCTTCGCCGGCGGTCCGCGCCAACCAAGCTGGGCGCGACTGGCTGGCCGGGCTCGGCCCGGTGCAGGAGGAGACGGCCGGCCCGAGGTTGGACAGTCCAGGGCCAGACGGTCCGGTGCTGGGCTGGGCCGGGACCCGGCCGTTCGGCCCCGCCGAGGCCGGCCGGCTGCGCCAGGTCGCGCGCTTCGCCGCGGCGCCCTTAGCCGCCCTGGCCGCGCGGGCGGCGCTGGCAGCGCTGCTCGAGGCCTATCTCGGCCGGCGCAGTGCCGCCCGGGTGCAGGCCGGCGTGCTGCGCCGC
Source organism: uncultured Alphaproteobacteria bacterium (assembly GCA_963787425.1). Lineage (GTDB taxonomy): Bacteria > Pseudomonadota > Alphaproteobacteria > ATCC43930 > CGMCC-115725 > AP-15. The sequence goes on along the minus strand of CAWBCV010000007.1, from coordinate 84,892 downwards.
GGCACCGGGGAGACGATCCGCGCCGTGCTCCTCTCTGCCGATCTGCGCGACTTCACCGCGCTCTCCGAGGCGACGGAGCCCGCGGCGATGATCGCCGCCCTCGACGCCTGGTTCGACCGCGTCGCCGGGGCGGTGCACGCCTTCGGGGGCGAGGTGCTGAAGTTCATCGGCGACGGCGTGCTGGCGATCTTCCCGGTCACCGGCGGGCCGGCCGAGGCCTGCGAGGCGGCGCTGCGCGCGGTCGTCGCGGCCCGCGCCGGCATGGCCCATCTCGATACGGTGCGGCAGGCGCAGGGGCTGCCGCCGCTGCCCTTCGGCGCGGCATTGCATCTCGGCGAGATGCTGTGGGGCAATATCGGTGCGGCCGACCGGCTGGACTTCACCGCCATCGGCCCCGCGGTCAACCTGGTCAGCCGCCTGGAGGGGCTGTGCCGGCCGCTCGGCCGGTCAGTGCTGATCTCGGGCGCGGTCGCCGCCGAGACCACTGCGCCTCTAGTGCCGCTGGGCGAACACGCGCTGCGCGGCATCGCGGCGCCCTGCACCGTCTTCACCCTGCCGGATGCCTGAGCGGCGCGTCTCACGACGCGTGGTTTCCGACCGAGCATCCCAGCAAGCCTTTTCGGCGTCTCGGTACTGCTTTTCGCCGCCAGCGCGGCGGTGACCATCGTCTTCTGTAATCGAATGGCTGCCGTCAAGCCTTCTTTTTCGTTGTCTACCACGTCGAATTCTCGCGTTCCGAGGGTCAGGAGTTGCCTCTAAGCCGACCTTCGCGCCGGCCCGATGATCGATCGGGAAGGACGGTCTTCACCCCCGCGGCCCTATTAATTTCCGCTTCTGCCGAATGGATGCTGCTTGGATGGACGGCTGATCTCTCGAAACGCTAAGCTGCGGTGGGAGCGGCACATCGATGGCATTCACTCTATCTCGCGTAGACGCGATCTACTCAGCACCGTTCGTCTCTCCGGCGCTGGAGCTTGTTGGGGAAATCCCTCGCCTTATCAGAGCAGTCTACCAGGCGTTCGCAGACCGTTATCCAAGCGTGCCCGTAAGTGCGTTCAAGGCCCTAAATTCCAATACGCTCTCTGAAGTCGGACTATTGATCAGTCTCCTAGAGGGACGTGTAGAGATTACACTTCGGGTGGATCAATTCTCTGTGCAGGCCACGAATTTGAGAACTTCTCAAGAAACGAGATTTGCACAAGATTGCGTACTCCTGATGCAGGGCTTCATAGATAAATCAATATCCCCAAAAGAGGGGGCCGTAAATCTACGAATCGCGAGTTGGCTTCGCGTGGATGGCGGCAAGGATGGGTTGGTGAAAAAGCTTAACCAGATCGCAAAGCCTCAACGGACAACATTCGACAAGGCCCGGATCGGTGCTGACACAATGGAGCATTCTACGAAAGTGAATTTTCGAAATGAGGCGGCAGGTTGGCAGTTAACTATCATTGCTGAACCCGCTGCATTACCAGATGCCGATCTCTATCTATATCGCGACTACCTATTTCTGCCTGGCGGCGAATTGGACACTAGCGAGAAGAAGCTCGGATTTTTAGAAACATCATCGATCGCCATTAGCGAATGGCTGGGAATTGGCACGCTAAAGCAGGAGTAGGTCTTGCGAGGAGCATTAGGGATACCAGACTTCCCATTTCCGCAGGCGGGTCCGCCGGCGCCCCAGGGAGTTCTTGCCCTACTGGGAAACATCGGCATCGGAACTCCCTCGGAGCAGTCAGTGCCGGAGTGGCTCCCTCCTGGGCAGGGCCTTAGAGATCAATTTCTTTGGCAGCGAGTGCCGCTCTCTGGCGCGATGCTGCAAGGCCGAGTCACCGGGCCAGTGCGGCTCATTCAGCAAATCGCTCGCGCCTGGTCTCTGACGAACTGTGAGCTTGCAAACCTTCTGGCGTATCCGAGCGAGACGTTGGTACCAGCACTCCTCGAAGGAAGAGTGACGTTTGCCGCGGAAACGGACCGGGGCGACCGCGTCAGGATCATGTACGCGATACACAGCACTTTGGCTGACCTGTTCGTTGACGCGATGGACGAAGGGCGGTGGCTTCGGGATAGACTGGCAATTCTCGAAGATATGTCGCCTCTGGCACTCATGCTTCAAAAGCGTATCCCCGGCATGCTCGCGGTTCAGGATCTCGTCGAACGGCGCGTGGCAAACCGTTAGATGCTGAATCGCGCTAGGGCGATCACGGTCTCAGAGCGAGTGAGCAGGGTTACGCAATCTCCTGATCGCAGGCGGAAGGTGCAGCGCCTGCGCGACGACTTAGGGAACGGACGGGAATTCGCCGAGGCCCTCGAATTCCTCGGCGGTGAAGCGGCCCTTGGAGTTGTGAGTATTACCGAGCTAGCCCAAATCCCATTCACGGGACCGCCGTTTAGCGAGGGAAGGTATTCGGCGGGGACGACCTTTGGGGTGCTTTACGCGGCACGACGGTATCGAACGGCCAATAAGGAAGTCGCATACTGGCAGCGCCAGCTCTACAATCCTTCACCTGGTGTAACGTATCGAATACGACTGCAGCTCATTTCATGGTTAGTTCGCGGTGCGGCGAAAGACGTGCGGCGCTTTCTGAACGAATTTCCCTGGCTCATAGATGACGATCATACGCAGTGTTGGGCACTTGGCGCGCAGGCCCGCGCAAATGGATTGGTTTGCTTGATTGCTCCGTCGGCAAGAGACAGGCCACGAGGAACGACGGTTCCTATATTTGTACCAGGCGCTGTCTCGCAGGGTCGCTACGACGGCGAGGTCACCTTCTTTATTCCCGCGGCCGGGCCGGTGAGATTCAGAACGAAATTCACCTGAAAAGTTTCGAAATAGCCAGAGACCGACCCCGAGTTGCTGTGAATTGCCACGGACGGTCGGTGTAAGAATGCATTAGCACCGACGGCCGCTTTCGGGAAGGGTTTCGGATGCCGGCCCGGCGCGAGCGGTACCCCCGGTAAGAGGGCCGGCGTACGAAAGCCACCGAAGAACGAACCCGCGGAGAAGCGGTGAAGACTTGGCCGTCTATGGGGATTTGGTGCGGCAGCGAGTTTGCCGGGGGATGGTTTTATTGGGATCGCCGAGGGCGCAAAGCCGGTTTTGACCGCGGATTGACCGCTGCTGACGTGCGCGACGGCCTGATCGAGGGCTGGTGGGTGATGCCCTGACGGCATTTGCAGGCGATGGGGTGAAACCAGTGCGGCGCCGGGAACGAGATGTTCCGGCTAACGGGTGCCGCCGTGAGAGGACAGGGAGCGTCATCGGATCACGTCCTAATCCCGGCATCGGAGGGCGGTCCGCGCGGTGCGGCGCCGCGCGCAAAGACCTCGACAAGGATCATGCGCCCGCCGCAGCAAGGACAGGGCGGGCGATGATCGGTAATGGCGTCGGGATCGACCGTGTCGTGCGATGCCGACGGCTCCACCTGCGGGATTGGGGCGGCGATCAGTTCCCGGGCGCGCGCGATGTTGGTCTTGCAGCTGGCGCTGGCCAGTAGCCCGTAGTGGCGGATGCGATGAAACCCCTTTGGCAGAACGTGGAGCAAGAAGCGCCTGATGAACTCGTCGGCGCTGAGCGTCATTGTGCGGTACCGCGCCTGTCCGTTGCGGCGGTAATCCTTGTAGCGGAAGGTCACGCCGCGCTCGTCGAGAACAATGAGCCGGCTGTTCGAGATGGCGACGCGATGGGTGTAGCGGGCGAGATAGGCAAGCACTGCTTCTGGCCCGGCGAAGGGCGGCTTGGCGTAGACGAACCAATTCTTTTTCTTGAGCGGTGCGAGATGCGCGGTGAAGGCCTCGCACCGACCCAGGCCCTTGATCTCGCCAAAAAATGCCAGTCGGCCCGCCGCGTGGGCATCGGCCAGCGCTGCCAGGAACAGCCGCCGGAACAGGCGGGAAAGCACCCGCACCGGTAGCAGAAAGCCGGGCTTGCAGCGCACCCAGTGCGTGCCGTCGAGCGATATCCCGCCACCCGGCACAATCATATGGACGTGCGGATGGTGGGTCATTGCCGAGCCCCAGCTGTGGAGCACGGCGGTGGCTCCAATGCGCGCGCCGAGGTGCTTGGGATCGGCTGCGATCGTGAGCAGCGTTTCGGCCGCCGTGCGGAACAGCAGGTCGTAGACCACCGCCTTGTTCTGATAGGCGATTGGAGCAATCTCGGCGGGCAGTGTGAAGACCACGTGAAAATAGGCGACCGGCAGCAGATCGGCCTCGCGCGCCGCAAGCCAATCCTCTGCCGCCGCACCCTGGCACTTTGGGCAATGGCGGTTACGACAGGAGTTGTAGGCGACGCGGCTGTGGCCGCAGTCCTCGCAACGCTCGACATGCCCGCCGAGCGCGGCCGAGCGGCACTGCTCGATCGCCGACATCACCTGGAGCTGGCCCAGGCTCAGATGCCCGGCATTGGCTCGGCGCCAGTCGGCCCCATGGCGATGAAAGACGTCTGCGACCTCCAGCCTCGGGCGGCGCACCGCCGTTCGGCTAAGCCTCGGGTCGCGGCCTCCCGTCGATCACTTGTGCGAGCCGGTCGAGTGGGCTGGTTACGGCCCGGATCGTGCTATTGGCGACGCGGGTGTAAAGCGCCGTTGTGTCAAGCTTGGCATGGCCCAGAAGTGTTTGGATCACGCGAATATCGACATCTTGCTCGAGCAGGTGCGTGGCAAAGCTGTGCCGCAGTGTGTGCGGCGACACGCGCTTCGTGATCCCCGCGGCCTGGGCGGCGGCGCGGACAACGCGGCAGAGCTGCCGGGCCGACAGCGGCTCGACCGGGTTGCGCCCTGGAAACAGCCAGCCTCCCGGCAGCAACAGGCTGCGCCGACGCCCCTCGCGCCACCAGGCGCGCAGCAGTTCGAGCAGCTGCGGCGACAGCATCGCGTGGCGGTCCTTACCCCCCTTGCCGCGCTCGACGCGCAGCAGCATGCGCTCGGAATCGATATCGCCGACCTTGAGCGCGACAACTTCCGAGACGCGCAGCCCGGCGCCGTAGGCGGTGGCGAATGCCGCCTTGTACTTCGGCGCCGTTGCCGCGCGCAGCAGAAGGGTCACCTCCTCGACGCTGAGCACTGTCGGTATCCGCCGCGGATACGGCACGACGGTGAGCCGGCGCGCCAGATCCGGCCGGTCGAGCGTCACTGTGAAAAAGAAACGCAGGGCCGAGACCGCGCTGTTGATGCTCGGCGGCTGCATGCCGCTCTGCGTCTGATGCAGTTGGAAAAGACGCAGGTCTTCCGCCGTCGCCGTATCGGGCGACCGGCCGATAAAGGCCGCGAATGCTCGGACGTGTCGCACATAATCGCGGCGCGTGTCCTCCTTGAAGCCGCGCACGGTCATGTCTTCGATCATGCGCGCCCGCAATGGGCTGACGGGCCGAGGTGAAGTATCGGAGGTCATCGGAACTCTTCTCCCGAGCTGAAGGTTGTTGGACCTTCGATGCTCGGGATCGGGTGCCCCGACCGTCACGCGCTACTGCGTGTCACATCGATAAAATGTACCGACCGTGAGCTGCGCTCCCCTCCCGCGCGAGCGGGTTCGTTCTCGGCGCGCAGGCGTCACTCAGCGGCAAAGCAACTCCCCGATGCGGCCGACGGTCCCGCCACACAGGCGAAACGACGCTCAGGCCGCACTCTCGGCCGGCGCAGTGCCGCCCGGGTGCAGGCCGGCGCGCTGCGCCGCGGCACCGGGGAGACCATCCGCGCCGTGCTGCTCTCTGCCGATCTGCGCGACTTCACCGCGCTCTCCGAGGCGAGCGAGCCCGCGGCGATGATCGCCACCCTCGACGCCTGGTTCGACCGCATCGCCGGAGCGGTGCACGCCTTCGGAGGCGAGGTGCTGAAATTCATCGGCGACGGCGTGCTGGCGATCTTCCCGGTCACCGGCGCGCCGGCCGAGGCCTGCGAGGCGGCGCTGCGCGCCGTCGCCGCCGCCCGCGCGGGCATGGCCCATCTCGATGCGGTGCGGCGGGCGCAGGGGCTGCCGCCGCTGCCCTTCGGCGCAGCGCTGCATCTGGGCGAGATCCTGTGGGGCAATATCGGGGCGGCCGACCGGCTGGACTTTACCGCCATCGGCCCCGCGGTCAACCTGGTCAGCCGGCTGGAGGGTCTGTGCCGGGCGCTCGGCCGGTCGGTGCTGATCTAAGGCGCGGTCGCCGCCCTGACCACCGCGCCGCTGACGCCGCTGGGCGAACATGTGCTGCGCGGCATCGCGGCGCCCTGCACCGTCTTCACCTCGCCGGATGCCTGACTGCCGCGTCTGAAGACGCGTGGTTTCTCACCGAGCTTCCCAGCAAGCCTGCTTCGGCAAGTCGGCACTGCTCCTCGCCGACGCGGCGTGACGATCGTCTTCTGTAATCGGACGGCTCCCGTCGAGCTCTCTTTTCGTTCTCTGTAACATCGAATTTTCGGGTTTGACCCCGAGCCTGAGCCGTTCCTCATCAGCCGCCGTGTTCCGAGATAGTTCAGGCTTTCGCATCACGTGCTCACCACCGGAATTCGTTGAGAGATACTAGCGTCTCCTCAAGCGATCTTCTCGGGCAGCGGAAACCATCCGACGAAGCGGTCGAACAGCGCGCGGTCCTCGGTGAGCGTCAGCTCGCCGCTCGCCTCGGCATCTAAAACCGGCCGTCCACCATAAACGACCGAAGCGAGCGAGATCGGGTTGGTTGAAACCACCAGCGCGCATCCTTCAGGCTCGCCGCGCCGGATGCGAATACCATCGGGGGCGAAATCGACCACAAAAGCCTCGTCCCCGAAACGGAAGCCGATCGTTGCCGATTCGCCTCTCGCCCGCTCACGGGAATACATCGTGCGGAACGACATCATCATCGACGCAGCCGACAGAGGCAGCGTCGGATCATGCAGCGGAGAGCGTGTCGCCCAGCGCCCCAGTTCCTGCAATATGACCTCGGCCTCATAGCCCCAAGGGGTCAGCTCATAGATTTGGACGGACGCCGGCGGCGGCAGCTTTCGCCGCTGGATGATGCCGACGCGCTCCAGACGTTCGAGCCGCTGAGCGAGGATATTCGCGCTGACGCCGGGTAGACCCGATCGCAGATCGGAGAATCGCCGCCCCCCGAACATCAGCTCACGCACGATCAGGAGCGACCAGCGCTCACCGACCAGTTCGAGGGCCAGCGCTGTGCCGCAAGCATCGTCATACCAGCGTTTTCCACGAGCTTTTGTTTCTGAGGTTATTTTTTGTAACTTCACAGTTGCTTTTTATAATCCAAAGGCATATTAACGTCAAGCTCAGAGTCGCTGAGGATACCCACCCCGGAAAGGAGCCGACGCATGCCCAAGATGATTTTCGTGAACCTTGCGGTCGCCGACGTCGAAAAATCGGCCGCCTTTTATGGAGCCGTCGGCTTCACCAAGGACGAGCGGTTCTCCCGGCCCGGAAGCGCGGCAGCGATGACGTGGTCCGACACGATCGCCTTCATGCTCCTCAGTCGCGAACACTTCGCAGATTTCACCTCCAAGACGATCATTGACGCGCGCTCCTCGGTCGAGGCGCTGCTCTGCCTGTCGCGCGATAGCCGCGCGGAGGTCGATGCGATCGTCGAGGCTGCACGCGCGGCGGGCGGCAAAGTCGACCCCTGCCCTACGCAAGACTATGGCTTCATGTATGGCCGCAGCTTCGAGGACCTCGACGGCCATGTCTTCGAGCCGATGTGGATGGATCTCGATGCCGCGCTGGCCGCAATGGGCAGCCAGCGGACCGACGCCGCCTGATCCTTGCACAAGGAGCTTGATCATGACCGAGCTTGCTGCATCCACCATGCCCAAACGTCTCGTTGCATCTCGGTCAGTCTGGGTCGGTCGCGCCCTGTCGAGCCTCGGGATCCTGTTTCTGACGATGGATGCCGCGATGAAGATCGCGGCGCCGCCGATCGTCGCCGAAACCGCGCCGAAGATCGGGTGGACCGCCGATCGCGGTTTCTGGCAGAAGATCGGCCTGCTGCTGCTCGCGATAACCGCGCTTTATGCGTGGCCACGAACTGCGGTGCTCGGTGCGGTCTTATTGACCGGCTATCTCGGCGGGGCGGTCGCAACGCACGTCCGGGTCGGCGACCCGCTCTTCAGCCACATCTTGTTCGGTGTCTATCTGGGCATCGCGCTTTGGGGCGGGCTATGGCTGCGTGACGCGCGCGTCCGCGCACTGTTGCCGGTTGGCTGAAGGGGAACCCATCAGGCCGCGTGACACTGCCGCTTTAGGAGGAGAATCCATGTCTGATATTACCCCCTGCCTCTGGTTCGACGGCAAAGCCGAAGAGGCCGCCAATTTCTACGCCTCGCTGTTCCCCGACAGCCATGTTGATGCCGTCTATCGCGCCCCGAGTGACTACCCGTCGGGCAAGTTGGGCAGCGTGCTGATGGTCGAGTTCACGCTGATGGGTCGGCCGTTCACCGGCCTGAATGGCGGACCGCAGTTCCAATTCAATGAGGCGATCTCGTTCCAGATACCCGTGGAGACCCAGGCCGAGGCCAACCGCCTCGCCGACGCGCTCTCGGCAGTGCCCGAGGCTGAGCAATGCGGCTGGGTGAAAGACCGCTTCGGCGTTTCGTGGCAGATCGTTCCACGTCAGCTCATCAAGCTGATCGGCGATGCCGATCCCGCCCGCGCAAGACGCGCGTTCGATGCGATGATGCAAATGAAGCGCATCGACATCGCGGCGCTCGAGCGTGCCGCCGATGGCGTCGCCCCATCCGCCTGAACCGTCAGCAAAGGAGGTACTTATGCCGGTCGACCCCAACGCCTCGGTCCGCATCAGCGCATTCAACTGGGTGCCGCCCTTTGCCCAGGGCCAGGTCCGCGACCTTCGCCCGCGCTGGGCGCTCGAAGAAGCCGGCACCGCCTATGCCGTGCGCAAGCTCGACGCGATGGCGGAACGTCCAGCCGACTATTATGAGGAACAGCCCTTCGGTCAGGTGCCGAGCTACCGCGACGACACTGTCTCGCTGTTCGAGAGCGGCGCGATCGTGCTCCATATCGGCCGCGACTGCGAGAGGTTGCTGCCTGCCGATCCAGCCGCCCGGGCGCGCGCGACCGCGTGGCTGATTGCCGCGCTCAATAGCGTCGAACCCTATCTGATGCAGCTCGCGACGATCGACATCTTTGCCGCTGGCGAGGAATGGGCCAGGCTGCGCCGCCCCGGCGTGATCGAGATGATCGGCAAGCGGCTGTCGCGCCTGTCCGACGCGCTGGGCGATAAGCCCTATCTCGACGGCGACCGCTTCACTGCTGGCGATCTCATGATGACCACGGTGCTGCGGATCACCGACGGCAAGGGGCTGCTTGACCGGCATTCGAACCTCGTCGCCTACAAGGCGCGGTGTCAGGCGCGTCCGGCATTTCAATCGGCGCTCGCCGCGCAGATCGCCGATTTCGAAAAGCGCGAACCGGTGCCAGCCTGAACTGCACTCATCGCGCGCAACGCCGGCTCGCAGACTTCGGCTGGCGCGCCGGTGAGCGGTAAGATCGCCAGCACGCTCGTCGCCGATGAACTTCAGCACCTCGCCCCCGAAAGCGTGCACCGCTCCGGCGACGCGGTCGCTCTCGAGCACGGATGATGAAGATGCTCGTCATGCCGTTCTGTACCGGCGGCTCCGAGAGCTCATGACCATTTAACGGGGGGAGCCCAACACGGTCATGGAATTGCCGTCTTCGCGAAGCATGTCATGGCTTCCGGACGTCACGGCCGGCACAACGTTTGGAGGAGTTCCCGCTGCAGATTTGCTGCAGGAGCGGCGGGAGTTCACTTTTTACTCAACTGATAATTGTAACGGGCAAGCCCGGTTTCGGATCACAGCGGCGTCGCGAGCAGGGTCGGCACGGCGAAGGTGTCGAGGAGGACCAGCTTGTCGCGGATTTTGAGGCGCTGTCGCAAGATTTCGAGCCGGTCGCGGTAGAGGCCGGTTGCGAACAGCCGGGTTTCGCCCTCCTGGTCGGTCTGAAAGACGGCGAACGGCGCCTCGACAATGAGGCCACCATCGAGAACTCGCGGTAGGCCGATGACATGGCGATCGGTGTGGATGTTGTATTTATTGGCCTCGCGCAACGCCTGGATGCGGTCTTCGAGCATCGCGCGGCTGTCGCAAAAGACCAGCGCCGCCGGCAGCCCGCGGTCGAAATTTTCCCGCGGGACGATCTGATAACGGCACTCCGCGGCGAATAGGTCGAGCCATTCGTCGAACTTTGCCATATCGATCAGCGCGCCATATTCGGCGAGCAGATCGCAGATTGCGACGCGATCGGCCTTCACCGCACCGCGCCCTCCGGTTCGATGCCCAAGAGCTCGGCGTAATACGACCAGAAGCCGCGCAACGGCACGTCGGTTACCCGGTAGTCGCGATCGGAAATCACGCCGCCGCCGCCGAGCTCGATGACAGTGCTGCGGTCGAGATCGGGCCCGGAGGCACGGTGGGCGATTTCGATCGCCTCGCCGTCCTCCATCGAGACGAGACCGGCGGGGCCGACGAGGTTGGTTTGGCGCAACCGGTGCAAGGTCATCTCGGGCGGATCGTCCTGGTAGCCGAGCATCGTCTGGAACACCTCGACCTCGTCGACACCGCGCGGCCGGATCTGGCGCACCGCCAGACTGTTGCTGATCTGCACAAAGACCGCGGACGGGAAAACCGAAGTGACCACGAGATTGAGCTTGTCGTCGCGCTCGGGACGGAAAGTGACAAGCGACGGCTCTTTCAGCGACAGGAAATCGTTGCGCACCCCGGCGCCGGCATAAGCCTGGCGGGCGAACTCGTCGGTATCGCTGTCGGCCTCGGCCCAGGTGATGTTGTGGCGGTGCCGCGCGTCCATCTTGACCCCGCCAGTCTGCGTCGACCGGTCGAGCCCGAAGGTGACGAGAAATTCGTGCAGCAGGCTGGCGTGGTAGTTGTCGCGGGTGTTCTCGGCATAGAGTTTCCAGTTTCCGCGGATCCGCTGGCGATTGTAGCCGAGCACCCGGACCGGTCGGTCGAAGAGGCGGTGCAGCTGCGCGAGGATCGGCGGGCCGAGGTAGTCTTCGAGCGGCTCGGCGTCCTCGGCCATTGTGCCGAATACCGCGCCGTTGATGATGCCGACCCGCAGCGGGCGCATCCCGTGCCGAGACATCTCAAAGCTCGGGTCGAGGCCGCCCCTGCCCCGGATGCCGCGGCGGAACGGGATCGCCGTCAGCGAGCCGTCGAGCCCATAGCACCATTGATGATAGATACAGATGTGCTCGTCGGCATTGCCGGACAGCTCGCGACGGACCAGCGCGCCGCGATGCGCGCAGCGGTTGACAAAGGCTTTGACCGCGCCCGCCTTGTCGCGGTTGAAGATGACCGGCGTCTCGCCGACCCAGGTCGCGCGGAAATCTCCCGGCTCGGGGATTTCGCAGTCCAGGCCGAGATAGCTCCACGCCGGCCCGCGAAAGACCCGCTCCTGCTCACGGGCATAGATGTCGGCATCGTGATAAAGCCGATAGGGCACCCGGCTGTAGTCGAGCGCCGGCCAAATCGCAGCGGTCACCATCGCCATATCCAGTGAGGTTCAGCGGGTCCGTTTGTACTCGTAATCCTCGCGCTCGCCGCTGCCGACGCGCAGCTGCGGGTTGAGCGCGGGGCGAGTCGGCTGCAGCTTGGCATGAGTGTCGAGCGCAGCCTGGTCGGACCAACGTTCCAGTAAAACCAGCTTGTCCGGGTTGAGCGCGCCCTGGAAGACCTCGAATTGCTCGCAGCCGGGTTCCTTCATGCACTCCTCGCAACGCGCCCGGTAGGCCTGCGCGAGCTCGGACCCTTTCCCCGGTGCGGCCGTGATCGTGACGACAAGCCGAACTGCCATAACCCCCTCCTATGCCTGGGTGAAGAACTCAAGCAGTACGATCGCCGTACCACCCCGTCAAGGATCGCTCTCGGGGCTTATCCGGGTACCAAGATCACTTGTCTTCAGGCTTATGTTCAGGTTTAATTCTGGCAATCGAACAGCCGTACGGTCCCCCACCTGATGGCACCCTACCCCTCAGCGATCGAAATACAACACCTACACGAGGCGGAAAGACCTCCAATCTCCCAAATAATCGATCTTGGTCATAAAAGAGAAAGACTTATCGCTATTATCCGGCGACAGTCATTGTTACAGAATCGTGATTTTGTGCTTGCTTCGGGACGATCGAGCAACTTCTTTTTCGACATGAAAAAAACGATGTTCGATCCGGAGGGAGCGGCGCTCTTGGCAGACCTGCTGTTCGACGCGATCAAGGACGACGATGTCGAGTACGTCGGGGGTCTGGAAACCGGAGCGATCCCGATCGTCACCGCTCTATGCGCCAGAAGCTGGCCCGAAAAGCCCCTCAAAGGCTTTTTTGTGCGCAAGGAAAACAAGGGGCACGGCACCGACCAACGGATTGACGGCCTGCTTCAAAGGGGATCGAAAGTCATCCTCTTCGAAGACGTCACGACCACCGGCGGCTCGGTAATGCAGGCGGTGAACCAGGCGCGGCAATTGGATTGCATAGTGTTGAGGGTCGTTTCCGTCGTCGACCGCCTCGAAGGAGCCGAAGAGAACTTCCGAGCGGCGGGTATCAAGTTCAACTCCTTGTTCACCTGGCGTGATTTCAGTTGAGCCAATCGGTAATCGATCTGGCGGCCGCGCATCTCAGGCGTCAATTTCTCTATCAGGCGCAACGCGGCCGGTTCGGCAGCTTGGACGCCTTGCTGGAATTGGCGATTTCCGCCCGCGGGTGTGTGGCATCATCAATGTCGTCGAGCCGCGTGAGCGTGGCTTTCGTTCTCGAAACGGTGCTCGGCCAATGTGCCGAATACCTCGAGGCGCGGCCGGTGCCGATCTCGGAGATTGCTCAATTGGCTGATCGGCTCAATCGCCCGGTTTCACGTGCAGTCGAATACCTTGCCGGCGCCGATGACGATCCGATCGACATCGCAGCCGCTCTGGTCAAGTCGCGCCCGGTGAGAGACCGGTAACCACCCAGAAGGCTCATTGTAAACTGTCCCTCAGCAGGGAGGCGAGACGGACACCTGCCTTGGCCAACTGCTCCTTGATCGCGGCGACTGCGCGCTCGCGATACCGGGCGTCCAGCCGGCGTAGCGGGACCGGCCCGCAGGCATCCGGCTCCCCCTTCTTCGCTGGAAAGGTGATTCTATCGCCTGCTTCGGCCTGAACGCCATACACCACCGACTTCGCGAGTTCGTACGATTCCCGCGCCCATTCCTCCGGGGTGCCACCGGACCATTTGCGGATATCGACTGCGGTCAGCCTGGCGGCGATCTGCTCGGCGGCCTTGGCCGGGTTCTTCCCCTCCGCCTCGACGACCAAGTCGTCCTCCCAGTAGACACTGAGGCGAACGGGGGTCTTGCTCCCTGGTGGAAGAACCGCGACACAGCGCCCGCTCTGGTCGTTGCGATCGACCGTGAAAAGCGGGTCGTGTATATCGCCGACGAGATTGAGCAAGAATTGCAGGGCCATCAGCCGCTCTGGCGCCGAAGTATCAGGCCCCCGCAGCTCCTTTGAGAACTGCTCGATCTTGTCGACGATGCAGTCATCTTGCGGTCCGTGGCTCGCCGGCATCATCGCTCGCAAGGCGGGTCTGCCGAAACAGGTTTTGTTGAAATCGGGATTGTCGGGATCGAGTTTCACGTAATGCCACTTCGAGGTCGCCAAGCGCCCCTCCGGGCTTTTTTCGCGCAGCGTATCGGCCCAGATCGCCTCTCCGGCGATGTCAGTCTTCGTCCAGGTATTGGATTTATCTGCGGCGAAAATGTCGGCAATCTTCTTTTCGACCGCCGGATCCCCGGTTTCCAGGAGCCGATCGGCGAGCAGGGCTATGATCTCGTGAGCCTCGCCACCCCACGCCCAGCCCTGCTGAGGCTGGCAGAAGAGGGCGACTGGCATCAAACAGAGAATTGCGCGGCAAAGCCGAAGGCGGGTCATCGCGTCGGTCGGATCGAATGCGTGTGTTGCGGGTCCGGTTCGTATGCTAGATCATGCGAGCCGCGCACGCTACGAACCCTGGTACGAGCAAAGCAAGATGAGCGGCAGTCGCATCCTCGCGAGCCCAATCCTGTGGGTCGGGCTCTTCTTTGCCCTGCTGCTATTGCGGATGGAAGCGCTGAGACCGGTGTTCCAGTGGGCTTTTCCAGGCGTCGAGCCCGTGATCTATCAGCGCAGCAGTTTTCTCGCGTTGTTCCTGTCGCATCTGGCGCTGGTTGCAGCGGCGAGCCTTGCGGCGATATCGGTCGGTCTCTCACTCGCGGTGTTCGTCACCCGCTCGGTCGGACGGGATTTCCGATTGATGGTGAGCACGCTGGCGACCGTGGGCCAGACCTTCCCGCCCGCCGCCGTTCTGGCGATTGCCGTCCCGGCCGTCGGTTTCGGCTCCCGCCCGACGGTGCTGGCACTGTTTCTCTACGGCCTTTTGCCGATCATCGCGAGCGCGATCGCCGGTTTGGAAGGAGTGCCTCGCGCTGTGCGCGAAGCCGCCGCGGGGCTCGGCCTTTCGTCTTGGCAACAGTTACGCGATGTGGAGTTGCCGCTGGCTGCTCCGGTCATCCTTTCAGGAATACGCGTCTCGGTCACGATCGCCATCGGCACCGCGACGATCGGGTCGACAGTCGGCGCCTTGACGCTCGGCACTCCAATCTTTAATGGCTTGGTCGCCGACAAGCTGCCTTTCGTGATCGAAGGCGCTGTTCTGGTGGCGCTGTTTGCGATCGTCACCGACCTGTCGTTCGCGGGACTCGAACGAGGGTTGAGGCGCGAAACGAGGCAGACAGTCAGCGAAACAAATCGATGAGGATGCCGAAGATGAAGATCGTCACGCCGCTCCACAGCAGAAAAGCGAGAATGGTCTGCGCCCGGGCCGCATCCGGCACTACCCGAGAAAGATAGGCTGACCGCAGCATACGCATGGCGTCGCTCATCCAGCAGCTTGGAGGTCAACTCTAGCTGCGGCGCGACGCCGGTGTCGAACAAAATCTTAACCAAGCACTCGCGAGTAGCAGTTGAGGGCTCTCTTGGCTTTCGCGTTGATGGTTTGCGCTGCCGCCGCCGCGCCCGCCGAACCGCAGATCTTCAACGCCTACGACTTCGCGTTTGAAGACGGCTCCGTCCTGCCGGAATTGCGGGTCGCCTACGAAACCCACGGCAAGCTCGGCGCCGGGCGCGACAATGCGATCCTTTTGCTGCATGGGACGAGCGGCAACCGTCATTCCTTTGACGCAATAATCGGACCGGGGAAGACCTTCGACACCGACAAGAATTTCGTGATCACGGTCGACGCCATCGGCGGCGGGGATTCATCTTCGCCAAAGGACGGGTTGGGACAGGATTTTCCGCGCTACACGATCCGCGACATGATGGCGGCGCAGCACGCGCTGGTCACCCGCGGGCTCGAGCTGACGACCCTGCGGGCTGTCGGCGGCAGCTCGATGGGCTCCTTCGAAGCCCTCGAATGGGGCATTCATCACCCGGAGATGGTGCGCAGCCTGATCCTTTTGGTTCCGAGCCCCAGAGCCGAAGCCAATTTTCGGCTCACCGTCGATCTGATGACCTCGGCAATCGCGCTCGATCCGGAGTGGCAGGGCGGCCGTTATACGCGAAACCCCGTTGAGGGGCTGCGAGTCGCCGGCATGGTCTATTACCCGTGGACCGTGTCGGCGCCCTATCTCGACCGGCTGCCCGCAGCGCAATTGGCGAAGGAGATCGAGGATAACGCGCGCGCCTTCGCCAATTGGGACGCAAACTCGCTGGTGTTCCGCTATGCCGCGAGCCGAGCCCATGACGTCTCCGGCCCGTTTGGCGGCGATCTCAGCGCCGCTCTGGCGCAGATCACGGCACCGACACTGGTATTGCCAAGCGCGAGCGACCGCCTGCTCGGGGTCGGCGGCGCACGCCGGATCCGTGACGGCGTCAAGCAGGCGAGCTATGCCGAAATCCCTTCAGACCTCGGCCATCGCGCGGCGCGGCCGGCGCCGGAAACACCCGAAGGGGAGTTCATCGACCGACAGATCCGGGCCCTGCTGGCCAAGGTCGAATGAGGCGCCGATGCGCCGCCCCCTTTCTTCAGCCGCCCGGCCGAGCCGCCTTGCTCCATCCCCGCGCGAGTTGGCCGAAGAGCGGCTGAGAGGTCTCGGCAGCGAGCTTCACCCCGAGCTCCGAAAGTTTCGCGGAACCGCCGACCAGAGTCTCCAAACTGCTGCAAGTGAACCCGGCATTCACCTCGACCGCGTCGGAGAGCGTCTTGACCGCGAGCAACTTCGTCGCTGTGCGCGCCAGCACATTCATGCCCGAAAGCGCCAGTCCGGCCATCTCAGCGCTCAGCGCTTCGAGGCCACGCGCCAGCGCCGCTTGTGATTGAGCGAGCGCCGCCGCAGCATCGCCCTCGAAACGCCCGGGAAAGTTAGGATTCGCGCTCTTCGGCGCTGGCGGAAGTGCGCCGCTGCTCGGCGTTAGTGCCGCCGTCGAAACGGCGGCCGCGAGATCCACAGCTGTTTCCGTCGACTTGCCCGCCTCAGCCAGCAACTCGGCTGGTTTCGGGGGTTCGGCATCGCTCGCCCCGTTTACCGGGCGCGGAGCTTCGACCGGCTTTAATGGCGCGGGTGGGGCCTCGGTCGGCCCGGGCGCGCGTACAGAGCGTCTGCCCTTGGTTTCCATAATCTCAGCCTTGTCCTTCGCCGCGGTACATCTCGCACCGCACAACCTTAAAGATATGCGAAATGATCACGGCACTCAAGAAAAATTGTGCGCCGCACAAGATGGTCAGATCGGCTCGGCGCGTAATAATGTGTTTTCGGCGCCGGTTACGCGCACGCGTGTCCCGGCCGGGAGGTCCGGTCCCGCGACGAGCCAGACCGTGTCGTCGACACTGAGCCGTCCGCGGCCGTCGACAATCGCGCCATCCAATGTGAACATCCGACCAATATAGCTCTCGGCGCGCCGGTTGAGGTATCGGTCGCTTGCACTTGCTCGGGTGTGGGCGAAAGCTGTCCGGCCGAGGGCGACGCTGGCAATAGCGAGGACCGCAAAGATCAACGCTTGGTGCCCCCAAGCGAGCCCGGGATAGCGCCAGGAGATTGCCGCGACGCCAAGCGCCGCGGCGGCCAGCCAAATACAGACCATTGCCGGTACGGCGACCTCGATCACTGCGAGAACAGCGCCAAAGGCGGCCCAATACCAGTACGGCATCAACGCTCCGTTGTCGGCCGGACCGCCGGATTGGCCGCAGGACGGGCCGTGCTGAAGCTCTCGCGTGCCAACTCGGCGATCCCGGCCAGCGATCCTATCATCGATGCGCTCTCGAGCGGCATCAGGATCACCTTTTGGTTCTGGCTTCCGGCGAGACGACCAATAGCATCGATATAGCGCTGCGCGACAAAGTAGTTGATCGCCTGGATGCTGCCGCGCCCGATCGCCTCGGAAACCGACGTCGTTGCGCTGGCCTCCGCCTCGGCCTGCCGTTCCCTTGCCTCGGCGTCGCGAAAGGCCGCCTCGCGCCGGGCTTCCGCGGCGAGGATAACCGCCTGCTTCTCGCCCTCGGCCTTGAGCACCGCCGCTTGTTTGAAACCCTCCGCCTCCAGGACGTTGGCCCGCTTCTCGCGCTCGGCCTTCATCTGCCGGGCCATCGCCGCAACCAGCTCCTGAGGCGGAGTGATGTCCTTGATTTCCACGCGTTGAACCTTTACCCCCCAGGGGGTGGTCGCCGCATCGACGACGGTGAGAAGCTGGCTGTTGATGCGGTCGCGCTCGGACAACAGCTCGTCGAGGCTCATCGAGCCCATGACCGTGCGGATATTGGTCATCACGAGGTTCAGAATCGCGAGCTCGAGGGTGGTGACCTCATAGGCCGCCTTCGCCGCGTCCAGTACTTGATAGAAGACGATGGCGTCCACCGTCACCACGGCGTTATCGCGCGTGATGACGCTCTGCGAGGGGACTTGGAGCACGGTCTCCATCATGTTCATCTTTGCCCCGACGCGATCAACTATGGGGATGATGAGCCCAAGACCCGGCTCGAGGGTGCGAACATAACGGCCGAATCGCTCGACCGTCCATTCATTCCCTTGGGGGACCCTCTGAACCGCAAGAATGACAAAAATCAGTGCGAACAAGACCACGAAGAGTACGAAGACGGAGAAGGCGCTGAGCATGACACCGTTCCATCGGCAGTTGCGTTCTGGTATTGTACCCAGCACTCATTGCGATAGCATTAGTGGCTTGCAAGCAGCAGGCGCTCCGAGGGGCGCTTGGCGCGCGCCAGCCGTAAGCCCCATTCAAAGCCTTTGATCCATTTTTACTATCGAAAACGTAGACAGAGATGCCTGGGTTTTCTATTCTTCGTAACGATGACTGTGCGCGATCGCTGATCGCCCACGGTCTGTTGGGGGAAATGGGGGGTTGAAGTGAAAGTACTCAGACACACCGCGCGGTGCGGGTCGCGCGCTGCGCCGCCATCGCGGCGCTTTCTCGCCGGCGCTGGCATCGGCGCCATTGCCGTTCTCTTGACACTCGGCGCAAACCCGGCCGCGGCGCGGCACCACCTGGGTTATCATGGACATGTGAGACACGGGTTCTCCGGCGTCGACCCGTCGCGGGAAAGTGAATTGATCGTCATCGATGCCGAAACCGGCCGAGTCCTCAGCGAGATGAATGCCGACGCGATCACCTATCCTGCCTCGCTGACCAAAATGATGACGTTGTACTTGACATTCGAGGCGCTGAATTCGGGCCGGCTCGGGCTCGACCAATATTTGCCGGTCTCCAGCGAAGCGGCGAGCAAGAGCCCGACGAAGCTTCACCTCGTGCCGGGCGATTCGGTCCAGGTTCACGACCTCATTCTCGGTATCGTCACAAAATCCGCCAATGACGCCGCTGCGGTTCTCGCCGAGGGGATGGGCGGCAGTGAACCGGCGTTTGCCGAGCGCATGACCGCCAAGGCACGCCAGCTCGGGATGACCAACACGGTCTACCGCAACGCCTCCGGTTTACCGGACCCCGAGCAACGCACGACGGCACGCGACGTGGCGCAGCTCGCGCTTGCCCTCTATCACGACTTTCCGCGTGAATACCGCTATTTCGCAACACGCCAGTTCTTCTTCCGCGGCCGGGTGATCCTCACGCACAACCACCTACTCGACTGGTATGAAGGCGCCGACGGGATCAAGACCGGATACATCGGCGCCTCCGGGTTCAATCTCGCAGCCTCGGCAGTGCGCGATGGTCACCGGTTGATCGGCGTTGTCATGGGCGGAGTGTCGGCCGGGTCGCGCGACCGGGAAATGGCCGCTCTCCTGGATGAGGGCTTCTCCGAGGTCGGCGCCGGGGCCACTCTGGTGGCGCGGCGCGAGGCGCCGTCCCTGTCCTCAGCACCGGTGGTGGCCGAAACGGAGACGGACCAGCCCGAACCGGTCCGCCCGCGCGACAAAATTGGACAGCTGGCTAAAGCGGCCCGCAAGATCGCCGCCCACCTTTCGCCCGTTGCCAAGGCGGAGGCGGCGCCGATCGCGCATCAGTTGCGCACCCCGGCGGAAACCGATCGCTGGAGCATCCAGCTCGGTGCATTCCGCGTCGAGAGTGCGGCCGAGGAAGCGGCGCGTTCCGCCGCTGCGGCGCCTGGAGCGAGGGGCAAACCGGTGCAGATCGTGCAGCCCTCGAAGGGCGGCAAGGAGCACGTCTACCGCGCGCGCCTGCTCAACTTTTCGCCGCAGGAAGCACAGGGAGCGTGCGCCGCGCTCCACAAAAAGAAGGTCGAGTGCTCAGTGGTCCCGCCGGCCCCGGTCAAGGTCGCCTTCCGCTGAATCGGGATCTAAAATCATCGCAACTCGCTGGAACGCGGCGCTACCCTCACCCACCAAGCCCTTCGGGCTTTAGTCCTCCCTCTCCCGCGGTGCAGGAGAGGGGCTTTTGATGGTGAGCTGTAGCCCTCTCCCGCATTGCAGCGCGGAGAGGGTGCCGAGCGCAGCGAGGCGGGCGAGGGTCACTTTACCAGTCGTCAGCCGTGCTGCGCAGGTCGAAAGACGGGTCAGTCGCGCCGATAGGGGTAGCAGCGGCTTCTCTCGAGAGAAAGGCCGTAATGTTGGCCGAGCGCGCGAATGGCGTCCGCATGCTCGACATAGGGGTCCGCATTCGCTATTCCGACGATGATCGGCCGGAAGCTCCGGTCGTCGCGGCCGCCCGGTGCGAGCATGGCGGTTACCAGCGGATCACCTTCGTCGTCGCGCAACGTCAGGAATAACGGCATTTCGCGCTGTACATGCGCCTTGAGCCCGATCTCCTGCTCGAAGTAAACCTTGGAGGCAGGCTGGAAGCTCTGTATCGCCTTTTCCTCCTCCTTGCGGAAGAACTTCTCGACGGCGTGGCGCATGCCTTCGGATTCTACCGCGGCCTCGGCTTCGGTCTCGATCCGAAACCAGGTCTTCCCGCCTAGAGCATCGCAAACGTATTTCATGCATCCTCCCAATTTTCCTACCAAGCGCTAGGATCGCGAACCATCGGGCAGGTGCAGCATTATCGGCGGAGGACGGCATGCCGACAAGGCTGGGTCCGCGACCCTCACTGACCATTATAGCAGCATTTTTCTGGTCGTTGCCCATCTGCTACGTTTCGCCCAACGGGCCGCCGCCGGCGCTGGGCGATTCCGTCCAATCCCGCCACAGCGAGATCAAGGCGGCCATGATTGCCGGGCCGAGAAACAGCCCGATGATGCCAAATGTCTCTAGCCCGCCGAGAATCCCCAGCAGCACCCATAAGAACGGTAGGCGTGCCGCGCCGCCGATAATGACCGGTCGGATCGCGTGATCCGCGACAAAGACGACGACGAGACCAAAACAGAAAACCGCCGCGGCGGCGATCGTGCTGCCGCTCGCCGCCAAGTACAGAGCCGCAGCCCCGAATGCTACCGGCGCACCGAACGGGATGACCGCGAGAACGCCGGTCAGTGCCGCTACAGAGACCGGATGCGGAAGGCCGGCGATGATATAGGCGATCCCGATCAGCGCCCCTTCTCCCAGCCCGACCAGCACCAAGCCGTTTACGGTCGCGAGCACCGCCTGAACCATGTGGCGCCCGACCCGCTCGCCATCCGGGCCGAGCAGCCGGTCGCTGGCGCGCAGCAGCTCTCGGCTGAACAGCGTTCCGTCGCGGAACAGGAAAAACAAGGTCAAAAGAGTGAACCCGAAAATGATGAAGCGGTGGATTATTTCGGGGCCGTAGAGCCGGGCCGATGCAGTGACCGATCGCGGATTGATCCTTCCCAGCAGCTCCTTCGCCGCATTTGGGTCGCTCAGATTGGCGCGCCACCACGCTTCGATGGACCGGCCGACAACCGGCAATTGCGGCACCCATTCCGGGACCGGAACGCCGTTGTGCTCGGCCTCGCTGAGAAATTCCACGACGATGTGAATCTCGCGCGCGCCTTCGATCGCAACATAGATGAACGGGACGGTGAAAATGAGCCCGACTGCGAGAGTGACCAGCAGAGGCGCAACGACGCGGGACTTGCCTCCGGGAAGCGCGAGAGCGACCCGGCGATAGAGCGGCCAGAGGGCGATCGCCAGAACGCCGGCCCAGGCGAGCGCCGCGAGAAAGCGGTGCAGAATCCATACCCCGAGCGCGACCAAGGCGATCGCCAGCACAACCCGCGCGATACGCCGCGAGAGGGCCAGACGCTCGGCCTCGATAACATCGGCAGGGTGAGGCAGGCCGGGGATGCGATCCACTGAGCTTAGACCCGTCCACGGATTCGCGCCCGACCCGCGGGAACGATCATTTGAGCTGGTCGGCGACCTTGTCGATGCCGGCTTTGGCGCATGCCTCGTCCTTTTCGCCGCCCGGTGCACCGGAGACCCCGACCGCGCCGATAACCTCATCGCCGGCCTTGATCGGCAGCGCACCCTGCGCCGCGATGATCCCGGTAAGGTGCACGGCGCCGAGCGTGGGATTGTCCTTGACCCGCTGCACGAATTCACCCGAGGGGATGCGGAAGGTGCGAGCGGTATAAGCCTTGCGCTGGCTGTTCTCCATCGTATGCGGCGGGGCGCCGTCGCCGCGCACCGCGACGAGAACCTCGCCGTTGCGGCCGAGCACATGTACCGAGACGTGGTAGCCCTGCTTGGTGCAGGTCTCGAGCGCGGTCTGTGCGATCGTCATCGCCATTCCGGCCGACAGGCTCTTCTCGGTGAGCAACTGTGCAGCCGCGGGCGCGGCCAGCGCGCCGGCGAAGCCAATGACGGCGAGGCAACTCGATCTCGGTCGCATGTTGTTCCTCCCCTGGAGCAAAATGACCGCCCGCTGCTGGGATGCGGTTCGCGATCGAACCCTACCACATTTAACCCCGTGTTAAGCGTCGAGGAGGTTAGCCGATGATTGCAAGACGCCGGATGATCGAGATCGCCGCCGGCAGTGCCGCCGCTTTTTCGCTGGGCGGCGCCGGACGGGCGGCAACACTGCCGCCCACGCCGCGGCAAACGGCGGGTCCGTTCTATCCTTTGTCGATTCCCGCCGATTCGGACAACGATTTGGTGCAAGTCACTGGACACAATGGCTCGGCGAAGGGCACGGTCAGCTATATCAGCGGGCACATCGTTGATCCGGACGGTCGGCCCCTATACGGTGCCCGGGTCGAGATCTGGCAGTGCGACACAAACGGCCGCTATCATTACGTCCGGGACGACCGCGCCGACACGCCGCTCGACGACAATTTCCAGGGCTACGGCCAGACCATCACCGATGAAACGGGCGGCTACCGATTCCGCACGATCCGGCCGGTGCCTTATCCCGGCCGGACGCCCCACATCCACTTCACGGTCTCGGGACCCGGGTTGGCACGCCTCACGACCCAGATGTACGTAGCCGGCGAGCCGCTCAACGAGCGCGACGGGATACTGATGGGGGTACGCGACCCGGCCGCCCGCGCCCGGCTGATTGTGCCGCTGCGCCCAGCTCCCGAGCTCGAGGCGAACGCTCTCGCCGGCACATTCGACATCGTGGTCGGCTGAACGGACGAAGCGGCAAGACGCCGCTCCCGTTCGCACCCTGGGGAAGTGCCCTACGGGTATCTAATTATGCTGCACCGGAGGCAGCGTTTTGGGGTCGAGCGTCCCTTTACCGGCATCGCAAACGGGGTGACCAAAACCCCCCGCGCTGGAGACCGCCATGCCCTTGTTCGGGTCGGCATTCGGATTGGGGTTCAAAATGCCGCCATTCGCCGTGGGGTTGAAATCGAAGATAATGTTATCGGGACGGTCCGTGTCGCGCGAGACCCCGCCAACCGGCGCTCCGCTCGGCCCGAAATGGTCGAGCCCAAGAGTGTTGCGGACCCGCCAAGCAACAAAGTGATCGGTGCAAGAAGTGTCACCGCTCACACCGACCCCACCTACTTTCTTGCCACCGGAAGTCAGCAGCACCAGCCCGCCACCGAATACGTTCACCCCGCCTACACGTTGCCCGACCAAAGGATCGCGCGCTGTCCCGTAGAGAAATGCGCTTCCCTGATACGCGATCTCAGGATCGACCGGATTGCTGTGCTGCAGACCGTATAGGGTACCGCCGGGCTGCACGGCGGAAAACAGGTTCGCGGTCGACAGCGCCAGACCGTGCTGCGCCGCACTGACACTCGGCATCTTGGCATCGGTTCCGAGGCTGAAATCCTTTGCCGTATTTGCCTTTTGTGCAGAAATAACGCGACTGCCGAGCCATTGATCGGTGAATTGGTTACCGGAGAAGGCCACCGCGCAGACTGTGCCGTCATTCGCGACCAAGGTCGCCCACATGTTGAAGCCCAGTCCTCCATTACTCTGATTAACTGCGTTTTCCAGAGCCATCTAAAGTTTCGACTGGCTCGGCAAGCTGGAACAGATGGAATTTCCGTCTGCGATAGCCGAGCCCGCTGCCAACGAAGCACCAAGAGGCCAATGGCGCCCGGAATGACCTAATGCCGGAATTTCATGTCTCTCCCTTTGTGTAATGGGTGGGGTCGCCCGATCGCAGGTTTGCGTTGTGGAAACCCG
Organism: uncultured Alphaproteobacteria bacterium; assembly: GCA_963787425.1. Lineage (GTDB taxonomy): Bacteria > Pseudomonadota > Alphaproteobacteria > ATCC43930 > CGMCC-115725 > AP-15. The sequence goes on along the minus strand of CAWBCV010000007.1, from coordinate 60,902 downwards.
CGCGGCAGGCGACTTCTCACGACCGCGACAATTAGCAGAAATCTTGGCGATCGGAATACCCAACGACCCACAACGAAGGTTAATTTCAACGAGGTTACTTAGAGCGGGAAGTTAACTTTAATTATACTTAATATTAACCAGCTTCCAGGAATTCTGAAGACAGGGCGGGAATTTCCGGGGCGATCAGGCCGGCGCGGTCTCTTTCCGATGCCGCAAATGCTCGATCCTGGCCTTCATCTCCGGCGCCGGCCAATCTTCGAGGAGCCATTGCGGGAGTGGCTCGCCGGGGCCGCTGACCGGGAGCGCCTCGTCCTCGTCACTACGGCCGTTGGAGAACAGCTCCAGCGCATAAGGCATCTCGTAATAGATCTCGAGAACATTGCCGTCGGGGTCAGCGAAGTAAAAGCTGCGTTGGTTAACGTGGTTCGCGGCCCGCATGATCGCGACCCCGCTCTCGACCAGATGGGCATAGGCCTGGCGCAACGCGGCGTAGCTGCCGACCTGGAAGGCGATGTGGGCGAGCCCGATCTGCCCGCGCTGCGGGCGCGGAGCGTCATCGGGCGACGGATGTTGCCCGATGTCGAGGGTATGGAAATTCTCGCCCAAGGTCATGAAGACGCCGCCGTGATCAGGGTCCTCCTCGGCGATCCGGAACCCGAGCACGTCGCGGTAGAACCGCTTCGAAGCCTCCTGGTCGGCGACCCTCAGATTGACGTGCCCAATGCCCGACAGCTTGATCATCTTGGCTCTCCGATTTCCCGCATGTGCGCAAGTTAGGCCGGCCCCAACCGGCCGGCAAGCCGAATGGCTGCCATCGCGGAAAAGCGCTCAGAATTTGGGCAGAGCCGGTACATAGTTCGGCGCGCCGACATTGGGGCAAGGAAGAATGACAAGCACGAGCGCACCGACAGAGCGCAGCGACACTCTCAGGACCCAGACACGCCGGATCGCCGAAGGCGCCGCGTTCTCGGTCATCATGGCGCTGAGCTTTTCGCATTTTCTCAACGACATGATGCAGTCGCTGGTGCCGGCGCTCTACCCGATGTGGAAGAGCGCGTACGGCCTCAGCTTTGCGCAGATCGGGCTGATCAGCCTGGTGACGCAGGTGACTTCGTCGCTGCTGCAGCCCGCGGTCGGACTGGTCTCGGACCACCGGCCGCAACCCTACTCGCTGGCTGTCGGGATGGGTGCGACCCTGATCGGCCTCTTGCTGCTGGCGAGCGCCGGCAGTTACCCGATCCTGATGTTGGCGGCGGCGCTGGTCGGCATCGGCTCGGCGGTCTTTCACCCGGAAGCCTCGCGCGTCGCCCGCCTGGCTTCCGGCGGACGGCACGGTCTGGCCCAATCCCTGTTCCAGGTCGGCGGCAATATCGGGTCCTCTTTAGGGCCGATACTGGCCGCCTTTGTCGTAATCCCGAGGGGCCAGTCGAGCATCGCGTGGTTCTCGTCGGCCGCGCTGTTGGCCATGACCGTCCTGTTCGGCGTCGGAAACTGGTACCGCAGAGAGCATTCCGGCCCCGCCCGGGGCGGGGCCCGCCAATCGGTCGAGCGCAGTCACCTCTCCCGCCGCAAGGTCGCCTGGTCGGTGGCGATCCTGTTGGCGTTGGTGTTCTCCAAATCCTTCTATACGGCGAGCCTCAACAGCTTCTACACCTTCTACCTAATCAGCCGGTTCCAGGTCTCGGTCGAGACCGCGCAGATCTACCTGTTCGCCTTTCTGGTGGCGGTCGCGGCGGGGACCCTGATTGGTGGCCCGGTCGGCGACCGAATCGGCCGCAAGCGCGTGTTATGGATCTCGATCCTAGGCGTCCTGCCGTTCGCTTTTATGTTGCCCCACGTCGGTCTGTTCTGGACCGGCATTCTGACCGTCGCCATCGGCCTGATCCTGGCCTCGGCCTCTTCGGCGATCATCGTCTACGCGCTGGAGCTGGTGCCGGGAAAGGTCGGCACGGTCGCCGGGCTGTTCTTTGGCCTGTCTTTCGGCATGGCGGGGATCGGGGCGGCGGCGCTCGGCCGGCTCGCCGACGCGACCAGCATCGAGTATGTCTATCAGATCTGCGCTTTCCTGCCGCTGCTCGGGCTACTGACCGTGCTGTTGCCGAATATCGGCCGACCGCAGGGGACGAGGCTCGCCTCGCCGGTGACTAGATCGACCGCGGCGCGCGGCGCCGGCGTCCGCCGATAACCGTCCCTCGGCTGCGTTGGTCGCCCGTCAGGAGGTGGCATCCATCTGCGATAATGCATCACGAAACCGACCCACTACCGAAGATGCCAGGTCGGGCCCGGATTGCTGGCGACCAGCACTTCGGAGGTCGGGGCGGTGCCGTTCATCAGCCAGATCGACGCTTGGCCATTGGTGTTCTGCCACAGGATGTCGGGTTGACTGCTACCGTTGAATTCACCGGTACTGACAATCTGCCAGCTCGGTCCCGGGTTGGCCCCGAGCAGTACCTCGCTGAACGGTGTGGTACCGTTCATCAGCCAGATCGCCGCCTGGCCGTCGGTGTTCTGCCATAGGATATCGGCGTCGCCATCGCCGCTGAAGTCGCCGGTGCCGACAATGTGCCAGCTCGGTCCCGGGTTGCCGACCACCGTCTCGCTCAGCGGGGTGGTGCCGTTCATTAGCCAGATCGCCGCCTGACCATCGGTGTTCTGCCACAGGATGTCGGCATCGCCTTCACCGTTGAAATCGCCGGTGCCGACGATGTGCCAGCTCGGTCCGGGGTTGGCCCCGACGACCGGCTCGCTGAGCGGGGTCGTGCGGTTCATCAGCCAGATCGCCGGCTGGCCATTAGTGTTCTGCCACAGGATGTCGGTATCGCCATCACCGTTAAAGTCGCCGGTGCCGACGATTTGCCAGCTCGGTCCCGGGTTCGCCCCGACCACCGGTTCGCTGACCGGGGTGGTGCCGTTCATCACCCAAATCGCCGGTTGGCCGTTGATGTTCTGCCACAGGATGTCGGCTTGATTGCCGCCGTAGAAATCGCCCGCCCCGACAACTTGCCAGCTCGGTCCCGGATTGCTGCCGACCACCGGCTCGCTGAACGGAGTGGTGGCGTTCATCAGCCAGATCGCCGCCGACCCGTCAATGTTTTGAAATAGAATGTCGAAATTCCCGTCCCCGTTGAAGTCAGAAAGCGGCGGCGGCGGGGGTGTCCTCACGTCGTACCCGAGGATGTTCATCTCGGTTATATCGCCGGGTGAAACACCGTTTTCCTGCCCCACTGGAGCCAGCAGATCAAAAGCATTGGGCGTCGACCCCGCCCAATCAGCAGGATCGCTCATGGTAGAAAAGCTGTTAATTGCCGTAATGCCACCATCGATCGAGAAATACGTACTATCGGTTAATGTAAAGTCATGCACAGCAGGTGAAGAATATCGGTACAAATCAAGTATGGAGTAATCGCCGCTATTCGATTGTAAACCAAGATAAGCGTCGCGGCCCATGGCATGCGCGATCTCATGCTCGGCAACTCCAATAAAATCGAGGTCACCGGCGACTGCTCGGTTATTGGGATCGAATGTAAACGGAAAGCTGAGGTCGCTCTGAAAGCCTACCTGACCGTCGACCGCAGCGGCATTGCCTGGCGTTAGCCCGAGCGCCTTCTCTTCGGCACTGCCGATGAAGAATGGGCCACCATTAGTAGGATCGACTGCCGACAGGCTGGCGAGGGCGGTCATGTCTGCGCCCGATTTGGCGTCGATGGCCAATGCAGTCCTTACCTGGTTGTAAGTGGATAGAGAACCGGTTACGGGCCCACCCTCACCCAAATTTCCATTGAGGAGGGGTGACCCACCGATCTCGTCCCACGCGACCGTGATATTAACCGTGATTGGATTGGAAAAAGTGTTGTCAAAAAATTGCGCGGCTGCTGTCATCGCGGACCAGAACCCCACGGGGGCGTTCGCGACACTTGCGTCCGGGATGAGGTTGATCACCAGATGCGAGGGTGGAGGTGGCAACGGGGTCGGGAGGACAGCGAAGTCGGGATTTTCGCTCACGGTAAAAAGCCCGCCAGAATAGCTCCGGTGACTGCAAGCTTTGCTATACCACCATAAGTTCCATCCGTCACCCAAGGCCGAATTTACCGCTGGCATCTTCGCCGTCGAATAATGCCTTGCAACCTTCGCTTTACTGAGCCGCCACATCGAAATCGGTCGATTGAGGAAACAGCAGCTCCTCATAAACGCGGATCGTGCCGGCGCACATCTCCTCACTGGTATATCGGGCCGCGATATGGGCGATGGAGCGCTCGGCAAGCTGGCGCCGCTCGTGAGCAGCGAGCCCCAATGCCTCGCCGATCGCGGCGGTGAGCGCGGCGGGGTCGCGCGGCGGCACGAGCCAGCCAGTGACGCCCGGCACGACCGTCTCTCGCGCGCCGCCGTGATCGGTGGCGACTACCGGCCGGCCCATCGCCTGCGCCTCGACGATAATGCGACCGAACCCCTCGGGATCGCGCGACGCCGAGACGACGACGTCGGCCAGCATGTAGGCGGCCGGCATATCTCGGCATTCCTCCACAATGCGAAAGATGCCGGGGAGCCCATTCTCGCGGATTGCTGCCTCGAGCTCGCGGCGAAACCCGGGGCGCTGTTCGAAGCCGACGAGAACACAACAGATGTCACGCCGGCCGAGTGTCGCGATCGCCGCAATAAAATCGAGCCCGCCCTTCCATCGCGTTAGCCGGCCGGGCAACATCACGACCGGCGGCCCGTCGGGCAGGCGCCATTGGCGGGCAAGGTTGATGATGCGCTGCGCGCCGACCCGGTTCTGATCGAAGACTTCGAGATCGACACCGCGCGGGATCGTTCGCAGCCGGTCGCGGCCGACGCCATAGATATTGACGGCATGGTCGGCGACGAAATCCGAGATCGCAATCACCCGATCACCTCGCGCCATGACGGAATTGTATCGGCGCTTCAGTGCAGTGCGCGCGCCATAGGCATTGTGAAAAGTCGTCACGAAGCGGCGCCCGGTGGCACGAGCGGCCGCACAGGCGCTCCAGGCCGGGGCACGGCTGCGGGCATGGACGATATCGACGCCGAGCTGCCGTATCAGGCGTATCAGTGCCACCGTGTTCCGCCGCATGATCAGCGGGTTTTTCGAGGCGAGCGGCAGAGTCAAATGCGTCGCACCCGCCCGTGCAATTTCGCATTCCAGGGGGCCTCCTCCCGAGGCGACATAGGAGGTCCAGCCCGCCGCGACCAGCGCTCCCGCGAGTTCGACAGTGCCCCGCTCGGCGCCGCCGGAGAAGAGACTGGGGAGGACCTGCAGCGCCACCGGGGGGCGCCCTGTCGACGCAACGGGCACAATGGTATCGTGGATGCTCATTCCGGCCGGCCGATATCCCCGATGAGTTCTGCCACCAATCTAACACGTCAGGATGGTGCAACCATCACCTACCAACGGCTCGCCGGATCGAGCCCGGGCATTGTGTTCCTCGGCGGGTTTCGTTCCGACATGACCGGCACGAAGGCCCTTTACCTCGAGGATTACTGCCGCCGCCGCGGGCAGGCCTATCTGCGCTTCGACTATTTCGGCCATGGCGCATCGAGCGGCGAGGCCGCATTGGGCACGATCGGCCGCTGGTCAGACGACGCGATTGCGGTCCTCGATTCGCTGACGGAAGGGCCGCAGGTGCTGGTCGGGTCGAGCATGGGCGGGTGGATCATGCTGCTCGCCGCGCTCGAGAGGCCATCTCGGGTTCATGCGCTGGTCGGCATCGCGGCGGCGCCGGACTTCACAGAGGACCTCATCTGGCCACGCCTCGATCCGGCCCAGCAGCGGCAATTGCGCGACTCCGGGGCCGTGACGTTGCCCTCCGAATACGACCCGGCCGGCTATACCTATCGGCTGAGCCTTTTCGAGGACGGCAAACGGCATCTGGTGATGCGCCGGGCAATCGCGCTCGAATGCCCGGTGCGGCTGTTGCACGGCATGAGCGACGCCTCGGTCCCGTGGCAGACGAGCCTATCCCTCGCGGAGCGCCTCGCGAGCGGCGACATCGTAGTCACCCTGGTCAAGGATGGGGACCACCGGCTGTCGCGCGAGATCGACCTCGCGCGGCTCGGCCAAACACTCGACGAGCTGCTGGGAAGCGTGCGCTTAACTCGTTCCTACGAGACACGGAATTCCAGCCTCTGATCCGTCAGAAAGGTCGCGTAAAAATAGAGTTCAGCATCGAGCGCCCGCTTGATGTTGTCGGAGCGGCGGAACCCGTGCTGCTCGCCGTCGAACAACAGATAGAGAAACGGGACCCGGCGCCGGCGAAGCGCACCGACCATCTCTTCGGCCTGTTGCGGCGGGACGACCGTGTCCTCGGCGCCCTGGAAAAAGGCGACCGGCGCCGCGAGCAGCCGCGCGCTGTGGATCGGGGATCGGGCCACATAGAGATCCCTGCGCTGGGGGTGAGGCCCGATCAGGCCATCGAGATAGCGCGACTCGAATTTATGGGTATCTTTTGCCAGCGCCTCCAGATCGCTGATACCGTAATAGCTCGCTCCGGTCTTGAATTCCTTCCGGAACGTCAATGCCGCCAGTGTGGTATAGCCGCCCGCGCTGGCGCCGCTGATTGCCCAGCGCTCTGGATCTACCCTTGCTATTTCCGCAAGGTAGCGAGCACCGTTTACGCAATCGGCGACATCGACTACTCCCCAATTGCCTTGCAAGCGTAGCCGGTACTCGCGGCCATAGCCTGTGCTGCCGCCGTAGTTAACGTCGAGAACGGCGAAGCCGCGGCTGGTCCAATACTGCGTCCCCCAGCTGAGGGTCGGCGACGCGGCTGCGGTCGGCCCGCCGTGGCAGTGCACGAGCAGTGGCGGAAGCTCGCTGACGGGGGCGGCGAAGTCGGTGTTTTGCGGTGGGTAGAACAAGCCGTACGCCTGCTGCCCGTTGTCGGTGTCGAATGTCACCGGCTCCGGCACGGAGAAGTACTTGCGGTAGGCCTCGACATCCTGAGTGGTCGAGAGCTTCAAGATCTTTGCCCGGCCGGAGGGTAGGTGCAGTTCGACGACGGCTGTCGGCGTGGTCGGCGAACCGCCAGCGAAGTAGACCCGGTCCGCGGTCGAGCGAACGAAGGAGATGTCCTCGTATTCTGTCGAAATGGGACGGGCTTCGAGCGAGGCGAGGTCTAGGGTGCTCATCCGGTGAACCCCGTCCTGCACATAGCCGCACACCAGCCGGCTCGCCGAAGTGAACGCGAAGGTGGACATGCGGAACTGCCACTGAGCTCTACCGAATTCCGCCGCGAGCGGGTAGACCGGCTCGATCCGGACGGAATTGTCCAATGCGTCGCCGCGGACACGGAACAGGTTCCACCATCTCCCTTCGAGCGACGACTGAGCGCGATCGGACACGAAATAAAGCGTGCCGTCTGGCGACCATTCAGGTTGGAAGATCGACTCGTCATCTCCGCCGGCTACAATGCGCTTGTTGCCGACCGAGCCATCGGTGGCACATTCGCCCACCCATAATTCGCACCCGAGCCACGGCATGTTGGGGTGGCTCCATTCGAGCCAAGCGAGCCGGCTGCCGTCCGGACTGAGACGCAGCGCTGCATAGAAGTCCCGCCCGGCCTGTAGCACCCCCTGCGGGCGCGATCCGTCGAGCGGTATCTCGACCAAGGTGTTGACCGCCTCCGGGGCCGCCGTCGTGTGGTCCTCGCGCACCCAAATCATTCGACTGCGCCCGGCGTCCATCACACCGTCGGCATAGCGCAGTCCTCGCGGCCGAGCAGGCTCAGCGGTGATTGCAACCGGCGTCCCTCCCAGCTCCTGGCGATAGAGGCGCTGGTCGGCGTCGTTGCAGAAATAAGCGACGCCGTCGCTGACGAGGTAGGAGCCGCCGCCATATTCATGGACGCGGGTACGCACATTGAACGTCAGTTCGCCGGCGCGTGCCACCGGCGGGGTGACGTCGCCCGAGCTGCCATCGGCGGCGCGGCGGACGATTACCGATCGCCCATTCTCCTGAGGGCGCGCCTCCAGCCAATAGACATCAGTGCCGTCGAGCAGGATGCCGCTGAGCCCGATTGTCGAAGAGACGATCAGGTCGGAGGTGATCGGCGACGACCAAGAACCATAAGGCGCTGTCTGTCGTTCCGGCATCGCAACCTCCCGCAACCGAGCAGCCGCCCACGACGCCCGCGCTCAAAACTCGTATTTGTCGATGATCATCGGCTCGTTGCGGGCGGCGGCGATCCATTCCTGCATTGCCGGAAGTGCCATGATCGTCTCGCAATAGGTGTCCGCATCGAGCTCGAGCTCGAGCTTGTAGGTCCGGAACCGGGTCACGACCGGGGCGTAGGTCGCATCGGCGATGCTGAAATGACCGAACAAAAAATCACCTTTGCCTTCACCGAAGCGTTTGCGGCAGTCGCGCCAAATCGACATGACGCGGTTGACTTCCGCCTGAACCTCCGGCGTGACGCCGCGATTGGGGAAGCTCGAACGCACGTTCATCGGCAGATGGGCGCGCAAAGCCTGAAAACCCGAATGCAGTTCGGCGCAAACCGAGCGGGCGACTGCCCGCGCATCGGGATCCCGCGGCCACAGCTGAAACGTCGGAAACGATTCGGCCAGATACTCGCAGATCGCGAGGCTGTCCCACACGACGAGCTCGCCATGCCGCAGTGCAGGCACGGTTCCCGACGGCGAATATTTCATGATCGTCGCCTTGCTCGTCGGCTCGTAGAGCGGAATGACGATTTCGTCGAATGCTACCCCGGTCTGCTTTAGAACGAGCCAGGGCCGCAGCGACCAGGACGAGTAATTCTTGTTTCCGAGATAGATCGTGAAATCGGCCATCGAGCCCGCCCTGCTCAGCTATGGGGAGCACACTCTGACGAGAACCGGCGCCGCACGCAACGGACGGCGGAAGAGGCAGGAGTTCGAACCTACCGAGGACGCCTGGCGCCCTCCAACGGGTTTGAAGCCCGCGCGAGTCACCGGACCCGATGCTCTTCCGAGATCGTTATTGCAGGTTCTTCGCGCTCGATCAAAGGTCGAAACGGCCGCCTCTTCCGGTCAGGCGAATACTTCGCTGCCGCGCAGCACGATGCGCGTGTCGCCGATCCGTCGGGTCACTCCCATCCTATCGAGGTATTCGAGGATCTGGATTGTCACATTGCGGCCGATGCCGCATCGTTCCTTGAAGGTGGCTGCCGTGAATGTGCCCTCGGGCGAGCCGTCGGCGAGTTCGCGAGCGATTTCCGCGAGGCGCGCCAGGGTTTCAGGTAGAAAGAACCGATTGTCGGCGACCCGTGCGACCCGGCCCAGCCGCTCGGCGCGGCTGAGAAAGCGCTCCACCCCTGCGGGCTCGAGCCCGAGCGCGGCGGCCAGCTCACGAATTCGCGGCACCCGTAGATCCGCGGCGGCGAGCAGCGGGTGAACACGTTCCCAGAGCCGCTCATCCGATCGGGTCAGCCGGGGCTGGTGCTCGGCCAAGCGCCATATCGGCCCCTGGCGCACGACGCGGCCCGCAGCGGCGAGCTCGGCGAGCGCCGCGTCGAGCGCGACCTCGGGAGCCGCCCCCCGCAATTGCATGACCAAGGCCGGCCGGCTCGGCCCCAGTGCGTCGGGCTGCGCCCGATGCCAGGCGCCGAGCATGTCGACGATCTTGTCGCCCAGCGCGGCCAATCGCTCCGCGGTCACCGCAACCGGCGCGCGCGCCGGTCCGACATGCAGAAATTCGCCCGCTTCGATCAGATGATCGAGTTCGCTCGGCGCCAAGTTGCGCGCTAACGCAAACTGCGCCAGACCGACCACACCTTCCACCGCGAGCAGGCGAGCCACCGCTTGCGCCGGGTCTGGCGCGGCGAGCGCCGCGAGCGCCGCGAGCCGCGCCGGTTGCCGGCGCCCTCGGCGCGGCGCAAACGGATCGACGACGCGTCCGCCCGCCAGGGTGCGCCGGGCGGCGTGGTCGCGCAACACCGCGCGGTCGCCGCACAGCGCACCGACCGGGAACTCGAGGTCCAGTTGCACGAAACCGCTCTCGCCCGGAGCGATTTCCCGCGACCCGAGCACTGCGGCGCGAGCGACGGTGTCTGTCGTGCCGAGGTGCAGATGGACCGGCAGCCCGTCTCGCAAGGGAGCTTCGGCGTAGCGCGAGACGCGCAACGAGAGGTCGAGCCGCGTCGTCGGCGCGTGCCGCTCCGCCGCGAGGATCCAGTTCCCGCGGCGCGGCTCGCCGCCTTCCGGAAATGAGGCGGCGACATTGATCGCGCAGCGCTCGCCGGCGGCGGCGGTTTCGATGGGACGGTTGTGTCCGTGCAATCCACGGACCCGCACGGGTGTGCCCTGCGGGCTGAGCATGAGCCGATCGCCCGCCGCTACCGTACCGCCGGCTATCGTGCCGGTGACGACGAGCCCGATCCCCGGCAGGGTGAAGGCCCGGTCGATCGGCATCCGGAAGAGACCCGATGCGGCAGCCGCCGCTCGGCTCTGAGCAGCGGAATGCGCGCTTTTTTGCAGATGCCCGGCGAGAGCGGCAATCCCCTCGCCGGTCCGGCTCGACACCGGAAAAATCGCCGGTTGCGTAAACCCTGCCGCTACCAGCAGCGCGCCCGTCTCCGCGGCGACCGCGTCGGTCCGGGCGCGCTCGACCCGGTCGGTCTTGGTGACGACCCCCGTGATCTCGTGGATCCCGATCAGCTCCAATATGTCGAGATGTTCGAGGGTCTGCGGGCGCGGCCCGTCATCGGCGGCGACGACCAGCAATACCCGGTCGATCGACAGCACGCCGGCCAGCATGTTGGCCAGAAATCGCTCATGGCCGGGAACATCGACGAATCCGAGCTCGGCCCCGTCGGGCAAGGTGGCAAAGGCGAAGCCCAGATCGATGGTGAGCCCGCGCCGCTTCTCCTCGGGCAAGCGATCGGCATCGACCCCGGTCAGCGCGCGGATCAGCGCCGTCTTGCCATGATCGATGTGACCGGCCGTCGCCAGGATCATGGGGCTGACCCAAAGGGGCCGGCGTCTGGCCTGCGGTCGTCATTCCCGCGAAAGCGGGAATCCAGGGTGGCCGGGTCCTGCGATAGATGCCCTGGACCCCCGCCTTCGCGGGGGTGACGGTGATGCGTGGAAAGGGCCTCGAGCTGGGCGATAAACGCCGCCTCGTCTTCGAGACAGCGCAGGTCCAGAATGACGCGGCCCGACTCGATGCGGCCGATGACCGGGATCGGCAGTGTCCGCAAGTGGCGCACCAGTGCTTCGACCGCGCTGCCGGGACGAGCCGCCAGAGGCCGCAAGGCCAGCGCCGCGCTCGGCAGCAGCGAAATCGGCAGCGCACCGCTGCCGATTTGGCTCTTGGTTTCGATCAAAACGATCTCGACTACATCGCGGAAGGCGCGCTCTACGGTCGGGAGCAAGCGCGAGCCGAGGGCCCGGATCTGCTCCATCGGCCGCGTAAGCAGGCGCAACGCCGGCAGGCGCTGCGCGAGACGATCGGGATCGGCGTAAAGCCGCAGCACGGCCTCGAGCGCCGCGAGCCGGATCTTGTCGAGGCGAAGCGCCCGTTTCAGCGGGTTGCGCGCGAGCCTCCTGATCAGCTCTGCGCGGCCGACGACGAGCCCCGCTTGTGGGCCGCCCAGCAGCTTGTCGCCGCTGAACGTAACGAGGTCGGCGCCCCGCGCCAGTGCCTCGGTTACGGTCGGTTCGTGCGGCAGTCCCCAGCGCTCGAAGTCAACGAGCGAGCCGCTGCCGAGATCCTCGACAAACGGGATCTTATGATCGCGGGCGAGAGCGGCGAGCTTCGCCGTTGGCACCGCCGCAGTGAAGCCGTGGATCGCGTAATTGCTGGTGTGCACCTTCAAAACGAGGCCAGTCTGTGGTCCGATCGCCGCGGCGTAATCGGCGAGATGCGTCCGGTTCGTCGTCCCGATCTCGCGAAGGCGCGTACCGGCCCGCGCCATGATGTCTGGCAGGCGAAACGAACCGCCGATCTCGATCAGCTCGCCGCGCGAGACGATCGTCTCGCGCCCTTCGGCCAGGGTGTTCAACGCCAGCACCAAGGCCCCGGCATTGTTGTTGACGGTCAGCCCGGCTTCGGCTCCGGTCAGCCTGCTCAGCCAGCCCGCAACATGGTTGTCGCGCTCGCCGCGTTTGCCGGTCTCGGTCTCGTATTCGAGGGTCGTCGGATCGCGCATCGCCTCGACCGCCGCGGCAATAGCTTCCTCGGGCAAGGGTGCGCGGCCGAGATTGGTGTGGAGCACGGTCCCGGTCAGATTGAACACGCGGCGCTGCGAAGGCTGCATATCGCGCGCGAGCGAAGCGGCGGTCTCTTCGAGAATGGACCCTATTGAGGCGGGGGCGTTACACCGGCGCTGCCCCGCCAGCGCCGCCCTGACCGCCTCGATAACGAGCGGCCGCCCGTATCGAGCGATCATCGCGACGGCCTCCTCGGATCGCAGGACCCGGTCGACTCCCGGCAGCCCCAATCTTCCCCGGCGCTCCTCCGCGGTCATTTCGCGGCAACCAGTTCGGAGACCGGCTGCGCGGCGGTTACCTCGAAACGGACGCGCGGCTCGCTCCCGCTCACATCTGCAACGCGACCGATCAGCGCGGCCCGATAGCCACACCTGCGCAGCTCGGCGACGCACGCTGCAGCGCGATCGGCCGGGACGCCGGCCAGCAGCCCGCCGGCGGTTTGCGGGTCTATCAGCAGCTGGGCTGTCTGATGAAGTTGTGTCGCCGGGTCGAGGGCCGCCAGCGCAGCAATGTTGTCGGCGTGCAGCGAACTGGTGACCCCGCTCCGGAGCAGCGGCAGCGCTCCGTCGAGAGCTGGAATTGCGTCGGGGTCGAGAACAGCGTCCATTCCCGAGGCGCGGAGCATTTCGAGAAGGTGGCCGAGGAGCCCGAAGCCGGTCACGTCGGTGCAGGCGCTGGCCCGATACTCCAACAGGCAAGCGGCTGCGGAAGCCGCCGGCTGCACCATCGTCGCGATCGCGGTCTCGACCAGACGCGACGAGACCAGCCCGCGCGCCGCCGCCGCCAGGATCACGCCGGTGCCGAGCGGCTTGGTCAAGACTAGGCGGTCGCCGGCACGCAGCCCGGCCTTGCGCAGCAGCTTTCCCGGCCGCGGTCGCCCGGTCACGGCAAATCCGAGGGCAAGTTCGGCGCCCTCGGCGCTGTGCCCCCCGATCAGCACGGCGCCCGCCGGCTCGAGCACGTCGAGGCCGCCCCGCAGCATGTGGAAGAGGTCGTGCTCGACAATCGGCGGGCGCGCCGGCGGCAGGGTGGCGATCGCCAGTGCGCTCTCCGGCGTTCCTCCCATCGCATAGATGTCGCCGAGTGCATGGGTCGCGGCAATCCGGCCGAACAGATACGGGTCGTCGACCATCGCGCGAAAAAAATCGACGGTCTGCAGCAGCGGCGGCGCGCCGGGAAACGAGATCAGCGCAGCATCGTCCGGGCTGTCGAGGCCGATCATGACCGCGCCGCTCGTCGCCGGATGGAGCCGCTCCATGACCCGGCCGAGCACCGCCGCCGGGACCTTTGCGGCGCAGCCGCCGCAGCGCATCGGGTCTTCACCCGGCTCGGGCTGCATCTCCGGCAATTCGCGATAGCGCCGCATCCAGCGGCGATCGATAAAATCCTTCAGCTGCCACAGCCGCGGGCCATAGGCGACAAACGGCCCGCGCGACGCGACGGCCTGCTCGTCTCCGGTGCCGATCAGCGCCAGCGCGCGCTTTTGCGGCACGGCCCGCCGCAGCCGCCACCCGGCGAGGGCGCGGCGCAGATTGGCGGCGAGCGGCGGACCCTGCCGGACGGCGTAGACCCCGGCCTTCTCGCGCGGATGGGCGAGCATCGTCGCGACGTCGCCGGCCGCGAAGATCTTCGGGTCTCCGGGCGAGCGCAGCCTATCATCGACCGCGATGAAGCCCTCCAGCGTCAGCGGCAGGCCGGTGTCGGCGAGCCAAGGCGCGGCACCGGCCTGGGTCACCCACAGCGCCTCGTCGAATTCGACCCGCCCGCTATCGGCGCAGAGCAGAATACCCGGCGCGACACGCACAACGGCGCTGCCCGCGAGCACAGTCACCCGGTGATCGGCGAGGATCCGCTCGAACAACCGGCGTACCCGGGCACTGTGCGACGGCAGCAACGCCTCGCGGGTGACCAGGGTCACCTCGGCCGCGCCGCCCTTCATTCCGGCCAGGCGGTGCTGTGCCGAAAGCGCGAGCTCGACCCCGCCGGCGCCGCCGCCGACCACGGCGAGGCGCAGCCGCGGCATCTCGCTCGCCCGCGCCAGCAACGCCTCCCAGCGCGCCGCGAACCGGTCGATCGGCTTCACCGCGATCGCGTGCTCGGCGGCGCCAGGGACATCGTCTGAGCGCGGCGTTGAGCCGATATCGATCGACAGGACATCGTATCGGATCGGCGGATGGGCATCGCACAACAATGCGCAATTGGCCCGGTCGAGGCCGATCGCTTCGTCGCGGATCAGCCGCGCGCCGGCAAATCGCGCGAGCCGGCCGAGATCGATGTGGTATTCGTCGAGCGAATAGTGTCCGGCGACATAGCCCGGCAGCATGCCCGAATAGGGCGTCTCCACGTCGCGGGTAACGAGCGTCACGCGCACCCCGGGCATCGGTCGCATGCCGAAGCTCTTCAGCACATGGACATGGGCATGACCCCCGCCGACGAGGACGAGATCCTGAGCTATCGCGACATGTTGCTGCATCGCCGCGACTATGCCCAAGTGCTGCGTGCTACTCCAGTCGTCAGGAGGAAATATGCAGATAGGGTTCAATCTGCCGATCAGTGGTCCGATGTCGTTCCCCCAGAGCATGACCCGGATCGCCCAGTAGGGGGAGGCGCTCGGCTACGACTACTTGACACTGACCGATCATGTCGTGCTGCCGAACCTTCGGGTGCCGGGGTACCCTTATTCCGAAAGCGGCGAATTCTTTGGCGAGGACCCGGAACGCCGGCACGAGCAACTGACCGCGGCGGCTTTCATCGCCGCCAAGACCACCCGGATCCGTCTCGTACTGGCGGTCATGGTCGTGCCTCACCGGCCGGCGGTGCTCGCCGCCAAAATGCTGTCGACGGTCGATATCCTCTCCGGCGGACGGCTGGTCGTTGGGATCGGCGCCGGCTGGCTACATGCCGAATTCGCTGCGGTCGTCGGCCCGCCTTTTGCTGCGCGCGGCCGTGTGACGGACGAATATCTCAGCGCGTTCCGCACTTTGTGGACTGAGGAGGCGCCGCATTTCGAGGGTAATTGGGTCAAATATGACGGGATCGGAACCCAAGCCCGTGCAAAAGCCGCATCCTCCGATCTGGGTTGGCGGTGAAAGTGGGCCGTTGCTGCGCCGCGCCGCGCGGTTCGGTGACGCATGGTATCCGATCGGCAGCAACAGCAAGCATCTACTCGACACCCTGCCGCGATATCGTGCCGGGATCGCTCGGCTGCGTCAGTTGACGGCCGAGGCCGGACGCGAGCCGGCGAGCGTCGCCCTGACCTACCGCGTCAAGCGGTACGGAGAAGCGGTGCCGGTAAAGGCTTCCGACGGCGAGCGGCGGCTATTTTCAGGCGGCACCACCGATATAATGGCCGATTTGCAGGCCTTGCGCCATCTCGGGGTCAGCGCCATCGATATCGATTTCGAGCGCTCCGATCCCGAGGATTCGATTGCGGAAATGCGCCGGTTTAAGGAGCAAGTGATATCTCGGCTGTAGCTGCAGGCTTCAGCGCACCTCGCTGACTTGCGGGGTGCTAACCAGCACCGATGCGGTATCCTCGGCTGCGAGCCGAGCCGCCGCGCCTACGCCGCGCTGGCGGCGGACCCTGATGCTGTCGTCCGGCACCATTGCGGCCGGAGCGTCGCGGACGATCCTTTCCAAATGCGCCCACACTCCATCGAGCCCCTCGGCGATCATCCGCGCGTCGCGCACGGTCTCGTCAAGCAGTTCCGGGCGCGCCCGCAGAACCATTTGCGTCATTTCGAGTGCCTCGGCGGCATGACGTTCCTCGACCTTTTGCGAGAAGCACTCCTCGAAATACGGTTCGTGCCTGAAATGCGGGAAGTGAACCGACAAGGCGTCGGCGAGCGCCCGCATCCAGTCGACCGACAGCATCTCGACTGTGCACCACGCGCCGAGCGACCGCGAATAGAGTTTGGGGGCCAACCGCACAAAATCGGCCGTCTCGGCTTCGAGATAGTGACAAAGCTCACCGAGTTCCCCGAACTCCTCGTCGTCCAGCAGGCAAGCTGCACCGATGCCGCGAAACGCTCTGGTCAGCTGGTAATGATGAGTATCGCCCTTTGCGAGCCCGTCATCGTCGATGAATATCCGCAGCTTGCGTTTGCGCAATGCCGGGCTGTCGAGATGCGGTAGATAATAAACCGCCGCGCGGGTCGCGTGCATAGCCGACTGGTAGACCAGATGGATCTGGCCGAGAAGGGCTGGATCACGCGCCACTGCGCGGGGCACCCCCGCCAAGCGCTGGAAAAACGGCATGCGCGACGGGCGGTGTTCCTTGAATATGACTGCCAATGCGCTAGGAAGGTCCTCAATCGCGGAGAGTATCGGCTCCGGTTGTCCCGACTTTCGGCCAGTCGGGTCGTCATCCTTTTTCACGATATTTCCCTCGGTTGTAGCGGGTTAGTCAAGAGCCGCAACCGGGCTAAGCCCCGGCACTGACCGCTGAGCTTGGTGCCGATCTGTAAACTTAAGGTTAATCATCTAAAATCCAAAACTCGTTTACCGTATTAATCCTTCATTTATCGAGAGATCGTAGCGTCAGCTGTTTCCCGTATTGCGAGTACCGATGGAAACTGCCATTCGAAAATCCTCCGCTACGACCGGCGCATTCGCCCAGTTGCCCGTCGCCTGGCTAACCATGTTCGTGGTCGGCAGTGACCTGTTCGTGGTCTCGCCGCTACTACCGCTAATCTCGGCCGATTACGCAGTGCCACCCGCCTCGGCGGGTTTGAGTGTAACCGTATTCGCGATCGCCTATATGCTGAGCGCTCCGGCTCTTGGCCATCTCGCCGACCGGATTGGACGTGGTCGCGTCCTGAGCTACTGTCTTTGCTCCTTTGGGGCAGCCAATCTGCTGACAGCAATCGCCGGGGATTTCACTTGGCTGCTCGCTACGAGGATCGTTGCGGGCGCTGCGGCCGCCGGCGTGTCGCCCTCCGTATATGCTCTCGTCGGGAGGAGCGCGCCACCCGCAGGGCGCGCCACCCGGCTCGCAATCGTCGTATCGGGTCTATTGATGTCGCTTTCCTTCGGCACACCGATAGGCCTACTGACCGCCGCGTCGCTCGGGTGGCCCGTTGTCTTCGCCGCACTCGCCGCGCTGAGCATGGTCCTCGCATGGGCGAACAACCGTGTTTGGCACGATCCCCCGGCCTCTAAGAGGCGTACCGCGCTGGCCCATCGGCTGACTGCGTCAGTCCTCGCTACGCAGCTTGCCCCGACGGTGCTGTGGAGCACGGCGCTCTACGCCATGTACACCTATCTCGGTGAAGGATTGGGGGCATCAGGCTATTCGACCGACCAAATCGCCGAGGTGATCCTGTTCTACGGTTGCGGGGCAATCGCCGGCACCTTGATCGGCGGACGCATCGCGGACCGGCTCGGGGCAAGACTGACGATCTCGATCGGTCTCTCGGGGCTAAGTTCGTGCCTTCTCCTGGTGTTGGTAGCGCTGCACGTCGGAGCGCTCGCCAACTGTTCCTTTGGGCTCGCCTCACTATCGGCGCAGCTGTTTTTCCCGGCGCAGCAGCTCAGGCTGGCGAACCAGTTCCCCAGCAACCCGGCAACGATACTGGCCTGGAACAACAGCGCCCTCTTTTTGGGAATATCTTTGGGCTCGTTGATTGGCGGCCAAGCCGTCGCGCTCGGAGGCTTCGAGACCGATTTGATAATCGCGGCGGCCATCGCAATTGTGGGGTGGATCACAAACCAGGATGGGCGTGGACGGCATGCGGAGATCAAGATCACGCCACCGCATCAGCCGTGCGGGGTAGGGGCAGGCTGATCGTCACCGTCGTCCCGCATCCAAGCTCACTTTCAATGGCGAGCGTGCCGCCGTGCAGGTCGACGACGGACTTCGCAAAAGGCAGCCCGAGACCAGCCCCCTGATGCTTGGCATCGAGCACCGAATTCACGCGGTAGAACGGCTGCACAACCAGTGGGATATCCTGGGCACGGATGCCAATTCCGGTATCGCGGACTCGAATGCGCAGCGCGGCATCGTTGATTTCGCTCGATATCGTGACGCGCCCCCCTGCTGGTGTGAATTTTACCGCGTTGCCGATCAGGTTGACGAACACCTGCTTCAATTTGACCGGGTCGCCTTCGAGCACCGGCCAGCCCGAGGGGTCGCCGTCGACAACGATCTCGACCGCGGCCGCTTCCGCAGTCGATCGCAACATCATCAGGCTTTCGGCAAATAGCGTGCCGGGCTCGGTCCGAACGCACTCGATCTGCAGCTTCCCCGCCTCCACCTTGGCGAGATCGAGCATTTCCTCGACTAGGGAAAGCAAATGCAGACCGCTCTCGTGGATGTGATGCGCGTATTCCTTGTAGGCGGGAATACCAATCGGCCCCATGATCTCGCGATGCATCATCTCCCCAAAACCGATGATCGCATTGAGCGGGGTGCGCAGTTCGTGGCTCATATTGGCGAGGAACATCGACTTTGCCCGATTGGCATTGGCCAGCTCGACCGTCCTTTCCTCAACGCGGGTCTCCAGGGTCGCGTTCAGCTCGCGCAGCTCGGCTTCCGCCCGCTTCTGTGCGGCGTAACGGGCACCCAAGGCGTCAGCCATAGCATTGAAGGTCGCTCCCAAATGGCCGATTTCCGATGCGGGATGGCGAACGTTTACCCGCAATTCATAGTTGCCGTGGCGCCACTCCGTCGCGAAATGCACGAGACCGCTTATTGGCTCCTGCAAGAACCTGCGCCCGCCGAGAACCGCGGCAAAGGTCGCTGCTAGGAGACCGAAAACGATCAGCGCGACGCCGCGGGCCGTCGCGCTGTCGATCGCCGCGAAGGCCTCCGCTTTCGACTGTCCCGCGCTGAGAAAGAAATCCCGCGGCGGCAGCGCTGCCGGGACATAGCCGAATATCCGCGTGGCGCCGTCGACGCCGACCGCCTCCTCCCAGCCGGTGGTGTTGCCGTCCATGATCTCTTCATGGCTTTTTCTCATATTTTTGCCGACCAGGGCCTCAGGGTTCGGTAGGCGGGCGATGATGTTGCCCTCGCGATCGGCAATCAGGATCGAGGATGTCGGGGACAGACCCCTCTCTTTCAGGTGTTCTGACAGCCATCGCAGATCCAGCCCGGCGAACACGACACCGGCCGCGTGGCCGTCGCCGTCGTCGAATTTCAGCGCAAAGTGGATCATTCGCGCGCCGCTCGTCGGATCGGCCCAGTAATTGCCGACGGCGAGCCCGCCCTGGGCCATCGCGCGCTTGAAGAACGGCTTGTCCGCAACCGAGTAATAGGCGAGCGGACTACTCGAACAAAATATCCTGCCGTCCGTGTCCGCTGCTGCCAGCAGACTATAATTCGCGTATTGCGAGGCCAATGACCCGAAAAGTACGTTGCAGTTGTCACTGTCCCGTAACTTTACGGGTGTGAGCTGTGAGAGCGCGAGCAGTAGTTGGCGAGCCCCTTCGCGCAGTTCGCCGATTTCTTCGCCGAATTGCTTTGTAATCTGTACGACTTGTTGGCGAATGTCCGTTTCGCGCGCTTTGCGCAGTTCATATTCGTTGTAGGCTTGGATGACTATTGCTGGGCAAATAGCGATCAGAACGAGTGTAATCAGACGGACTGTCAAACTGACGTGCGGTATGCGCAGCCAGGAAGATCGGCGTTTGACCGCTATTGTCTGGCCGAGCGCCGGGCTTGCTCCATGCATGATCATTTGCCCAATCTCCCAAACCCCGGGCACCGCTCGGAATCGAGGTCGTCGCCCCGGACACGGCGGACAGGGGCTCCCTTGCTAGCCTGCAATTTGCCTAAAATTGGTTAATCAATGCTTAACGGACTGCATCGGGGTGCCGAGTTTTTTTATCATACGACGGTGAGGAATCCCTCTCCGCCCTTCAGGGGAGAGAGGAAAGGGCCCACGCCCCACGCGTCCGCGGAGAGCGCAGCCCGAGGACGGGCTCCGGCGTGGGAAGGTGAGGTGGGCGAGGGCGGCCGCTCGGCATCCCCACCTGACCCCGGCCCCTCTCCGTCCCAGGGGCGGATAGGGAGAGGCATTTCCTGTGCCGCTCCAGATTGACATCAAATGTGCATACCTTAGCGCTTTCGCAGGGGCGACGCTAACCCGTTAGGAGGCCAATCCGATTTTGAGCCGACTGTTTAGACCGGCACATCGCCCTGCAGCATGATGCGGTAGAGATATCGCAGCTGGTTCATATCGTAATTGCCATTGGCTTTGTGCAGCAACGAGCGGTTGTCCCACATTACGAGATCGCCCGGCCGCCAATGGTGACGGTATTGGTATTGCGGCTGCGTCGCGTGCTCCAGCAGGTAGGCGAGCAAGGTTAGGGCTTCCCCTTCCGGCATTCCGACGATGCCCTCGGTGCGGATCGGATTGATGTAAATAGCCTTGCGGTCGCTCTCCGGATGGGTGCGTACGATAGGATGGGCTACCGCGTCGGGGACACGGCTGCGGCTTTCCGAACTCAGCTCCATCAGCTTTCGCGTGCTGTGACGGCTTTGATAGACATGAATTGCTTTCAGCCCGTCGAGGCGGCGTTTGGTTCCTTGCGGTAGGCCGTCGTAGGCGAGGCGCATATCGACGTACTGGGTATCGCCGCCCCGGTCGGGCAGGCTCACCGCATGCAGGACGGTGGCCTTTGGGGGGTGGGCCGCGTTCGAGTGGTCGGTGTGATAGCCTTCGCCCGGAATGTAGCGTCTGCCGTCCGGATAGAAGTCCTGGTTCGAGATGTAGTGAACGAGCGGACACTCGGGCAAGGCAAAGCGAGAATTGTGCTGTGGGAAGGGCTCGCCGAACAGGCCGACTGCCGCGAGCAGCTGCTGGGGCGTCAGATGTTGGTCGCGAAACACGAGCACCGAATAGTCGACAAACGCACGATTGAGCCGGGCCCGCGCAACCTCATCGATAGGCTCGGTCAGATCGATACTGCGGACTTCCGCCCCGGTATGCTCGGAAAGCGGCGAGATCGTGTAATCCATCAGCCCGTTTCCATCGGCAGGTTCGGATCGGTCGCCCATTCGCTCAGCGAAGCGTCATAGAGCCTAACATCGGGATGTCCGAGCATGACCAGAGCGAGTGCATCGGCGCTCGCGGCAATGCCGCCGCCGCAATAGGTAATGACGTTTTTGTCGAAGGCCTCGACGGCCACGAAGCGTTTGCGCAGCTCGCCGGCGGGCAGGAATTGGTTGGTCTCGGGATCGAGCAAATGGGCTGCCGGCAGATTGACGCTGCCCTTGATGTGACCAGGCCTGCCGTAGCTGTTGCCGCCGATGCCAGCGTGCTGCTCGGACGATAGGGCATTGATGGTGCAAGCCTCGGCATCGCCGATCGCCTGTAGGACCTCCTCCTTCCCGACCATCAACGGACGTTGCTCGCGCACGACAAAACGTCCCGGCGCGCGGGATTTCGCGGGACCCGTTTCGACCGGCCGCCCTTCGCGGCTCCATTTCTGCCAGCCGCCGTTGAGCACCGCCGCGTTGTCGAAGCCGAAAACGCGCAGCATCCACCAGACCCGCGTCGCCCACCACGGATTGGCGGTGCTGTAAAGCACGACCCGCGCGCCATCGCCGACGCCAAAACCGCTCATCGCAGCGGCAAATGCCTCGGCGGAGGGCAGCATGAAGCGGAAGCCATGGTTTTTGTCTGAGAGATCGCCCTGCAAATCGACGAACTGCGCGCCGGGGATATGGCCTTTTTCGAAATCGGCCCGGCCCGGCACTACTTGGTAGGCGATCTTCGGGTCCGGAATGAGATGCGTCGTGCAGTCGAGAATTCGCAGGTCTGGGTTACCGAGCTGGTGCTCCAGCGCCTCGGTTTCGACCAGGAATTCGGGATGGGCAAAGCCCTCTGCGTCGCTCATGTGGGTTCTCCTTTCCGCTGAAACGGCGGCTCGACCATCATTCTCTCCTCTCAGCCATCGCGGCGCAAACCACGACGCGGGTAGTGGCGTTGACCTGCACGGCACCGCCGCACCGGCGACCCGTTGGACCGGCCGGACGGCCAAAGCCGTCGACATCTCGCTGAGCTCGGTGCGGCGCATCTGCGGGCGCCTCGCGACCGTCGACGTGAAGCTATCTGAGTTGCAACTGCGCCGGCGCGCCCACGGGGTGTCGCCTGGCGCTGCTGCTGTGGCGGGAGCTGCAGCTCGTTCAATTCTGGTGCGAGCGGTTCGGCGTGAGCCGCGACGGGACGCTCCGGGAGCAGTTTTTGTTCGTGCGGGCGCCGCCGCCTGCTAGCACGAAACACGCTAACCCCTCCTCGTTAGGCCGAGCCGCTGGTGCTTGCCGATTTCGGTGATCGGGCTCATTTTGATCAAAGACTGTTAGGAGGGAGGCGCTCTTGACCATCGTCCTTGACCACACGATCGTCCCGGCCCGCGACAAGGAAGAGTCGGCCCGGTTCTTCGCTCGGATATTTGGCCTTGAATACCAAGGTCCGGTCTCGCATTTCGCTCCGGTGCGGATCAACGAGACGTTAACGATCGACTTTGACAATTGGGACAATTTCGAGCGGCACCACTATGCGTTCAAGGTCAGCGAAGCGGAGTTCGACGGGATCTTCGACCGGGTCCGCGCCGAGGGCCTCAGCTACGGCAGCGGGCCGCGTTCCGCGGAGAACATGGAGATCAATCATCGCAATTGCGGCCGCGGGTTCTATTTCCGCGACCCGAATGGTCACTTGCTCGAGGTGCTGACCGCCTAGGCCGCACTTGAATTGCACGCAAACAAAAGGGGGTAGCATGTCTATCGATCAGAGGCCGCCGGTCGCGGTGGGCCATGTCCGGCTTCCGGCAACCGATATCGCCACTGCCGAGAGTTGGCTCCAGTCCGTCGGTTTACGCCCGATATTCGCGGACGACGATCTCGCCGTTCTTGAGCTTCGGGGCGGCACGCATATTGTCGTCAGGAAGACCGAACAGACGCCAATGGCCGGTTCCGCAGCGCCCTTCGACCTCATGGTGGACGATATCGAGGCGGCGCGCCGCGATTATGCGGCGAAAGGCCTTGGGCCCTCCGAGATCAGCAGGGGCCGGATCCACGAATTCCTTCCACCTCAGGGGACCGGACGGCTACGACTTCACGGTCACCTCGTCACATGCCGGGGGGAGGGTGGTGTAGGTGCTGACCGCCTGAGGAGTTGCTTTACGCCCGCTGCATGATGGAGATGGGCACGGGCCGGATACACGTATTCCCGACCCTCACTCGTCTGAGTACGGATGAGGGGCGAGGTAGCCAGCCGGGAACCGAACCTGGAAGCGGTCGATCGTCCGGGTAATCCGCAAGGTTCGAACTCGGCTGCGGCGTATTGTAGCCGGCGAACACAATGGTCACGATCGAGCGGTCGGTATAGATCGCCTGCGGGGTCATATATGCGGCCGCTGAAGAAGTTCGTGTTGTAGCCCGTCGGCGGCATCCAGGGCGATACCTGCGCCGGGGTGAGCACGTCGGCCCCGGTGACGTTGATGAGCGGAGGATGGGCGGGATATGTGTTGCCCATGGGATCGGTAACGGTGTCAGTCGATAGGATCGGATTGTCGAACCCGTAGACGAGCGTCCAGTTGAGCAGGTCCGATGGGCTGTTGACCGCGGTCGCCGTCTCGGCATAGCCGATGAAATGGAAACCGTCGGAATCGTTGTCGAGGCAGTTGCCCGCGCCGAAGAACAGGCCGTAGCGACCGTTCGAGAGCGGGATGATGCTGCCGCTGCCGAGCCAGCGGATGGCATCAAAGGCTGTGCTGGTCGGGTCCTGGAGGCCGCTCGCGGCGCCGATGTCGGTGAAATTGATGCCGTCCGTCGTCGTTGCGACGCGGATGGTGATGACATCGTTGTTCGGGCTCCTCTGCTTGCCGGTGTCGATATTGGTGAGTGCCCAGCTCGGCGTTTTCGGGCACTGGGTCGCAACCGGCGCGACGCCAAGTTGCTTCTCGACATAGATGATCGTCGTCAGGCCGCCGATCCGCAACGCGTCGAGGATGGCGTCAGGGTTCTGGAGCCCCAGCCGTCGCCAGGGGATTGCCTCTGAGCATCGGATAGCCCCTTGATTCAAGCGGGCTCACATAACCTAAGTTCGGAAGCGAAGCGAGCGAGTCCGGCCCCTCGCGCCTCAGCTTGTGCACGACGAGCTGATCAGGGTCGATATGGCCGTTGGCCCGGTTCAAATTGTAGATGTGCTCGACGCCGCCGACCGTCATGGCAAAGGGATGGCCGAGGCCGTTATCAGCCGCGTTGTCTGGGCTCGAGCCATAGGGGGTGCTGGGGCCGTCGACGATGAGGTTGTTATTGTCGGGATCGGTCGGGTCCGCCGGGCAGTACGGGTTCAGCCCCAGAAAGTAGTAGGGCTGCATCGGAGTGACGCCGGAGCGGTTTGCACCCGGTCGCCTATGCAATAATTCTTGTACGGCGTGCCGTCGGCAGTCGTCGGCGGGTTAAAGGGCGTGGTGACCCCTGGAAGGCGGAACGATGCCCGAGGCGTCATGGCGATTTCTGCCCGCAATCTGGTGCAGGGTCCGTTCGCGATCATGGCCTCGTCTGGGCTGTTCGGCACATAGGTAATCGCTACCGGAGTGTCGGCGCTGGCGCTGACGTTGCCCAAGAAGGCAGCGGCTGCGGCCGTGGGTAACAACAGGATATGAAGCGCGCGCATTTAGATCCCCCCAAAAATTGTTGCTCGCGTCTCCGGCGAGAAAAAACACATTAATCGGCAAGCCATGACATTTCGATGACGCCACTGGCCCTCGTATCGGGTAGAGGGCTGCTCGTCGCCCACAGCTTGTTCGCGGCACTCAGCCGTCTGTGAGATCGCGGTCCAAGGCTACTCGGCCGCGATGCGGTTCGCTTCGGATGTCCGTTCCGCTTGTTCCAGACCCATCAGGATTTCCCGCGCCCGGCGTAGAGCGCGGTCGGGCCGCAGAAATACCTCGCGATATCCGTCGTCAGGGTAGTCGAACATTCCTTGCTGCTTTTCGAGCGCCCAGCGATCCTCGGCTATGACGGCGGGGAAGGTTTCCATAAAGCGATCGACCGCAGGCTTCCCAGGGTCGGATTTGCACTTCTGTCCGGCGGGCATGATGATGATCAGCCGCCATACGTGATTGCGCCGGTCGACCGGCGTGTGGGTGTGGACGATGATGTAGCCGCGCTCGGCGCCCTTATCGCCGTGCCGGCCCGCCGGCCACACGCGCATGTCCACGCGGGTTACCGCGGGGCTCAGCACGTAATGCGTGTGGTCACGATCGACGATATCGTATCCCAGGTAATCTTCGAGAAAGGGCGGCTGCTTGTAACCACGGGCCTCGCGGATGGTCCCGACATAGGGGTTGCCGTCGCGGGTTCCTTCGTCGAGCTTGACCGGAATGCGGCTGTTCTCGACATCGCCGATATTGCCGTCGTGCAGCGGGTAGAAATGCGTGATGTCGAGCAGATTCTCGATCAGCAACAGCGAGTTGGCGGGTACCGACATCGGCCCGGTATCGGCCGTTTCCAATGCCGGGTCGGCGATCTCGGGCAGGCGCGGCGGCCTGACGGCCTCGGCTCTCGTCGGGTCGCCGGTCCACACCCAGACGAGCCCGTCCTGCTCGATGACCGGAAACGGACGCAGCCGCGCCTGCGGCGGGATGCGGCCGTCGGGATGCGACGGCACCCGGACGCACCGGCCGGCCGCGTCGTAGCACAGGCCGTGATATGCGCATTCGAGCAGGTCGCTCTCGATCAGCCTCCCTTGTGACAGCGGCATCCTCTTGTGGCAGCACCGCTCGTCGTACGCGACGACGACCCCCTTCCTGGTTCGCCACATGACCAGCGGCTTTTCCGCGATCACCTGACCTTGCAACTGCTGCGACGGGAATTCGTACGAAAGCCCGGCCACATACCAGGCGTTCCTCACCAACACGTCAGCAGCCATGATTACGGCTCCTTGCGTCATTCTTTTTCGATGATTTTCCGAATGCGGTGCGTGTCAAATATTTTGTCGTTTGTCGGTTAGGGGGACCACTGCGGTGATCGAAGCCCGTATCGCCAAGATCGTGATGGTCGCATCTCTCGCGCTATTCGCGTTGCTCGTCACGTTCGACAATATCACTGATTACGACACCAACTTCGAGTTTGTTAGTCACGTCCTCAGCATGGACGCGATATTCCCTGGGAGCTCGCTTTTTTACCGGCGGGTGGTATCCCCCGCTCTATGGAATTTTGCCTATTGGCTCATCATCATCGGTGAGGGCATCACTTCTTTGGTGCTCGGGATCGCAGCCGTAGCGCTGCTCCGCCATTTACGATCCGATGGGGCACGGTTCAACCGTGCCAAACGCTTTGTGGCCACCGGCGCCACGTTGGGGTTTCTCGTCTGGTTCTTCGGGTTCATGGTAGTCGGTGGCGAGTGGTTTCAGATGTGGCAATCTCAGAAGTGGAATGGCCAGCAAGGGGCCTTTCGCTTTTATCTGACGATCCTCGCAGTCCTGATCTTTGTGAACCAGGAGGACGGAGATCTACGGCAGTAGCGCCAGCTGCGACGATCGCTAGTTGGAGGGGCTCATGATTGCTCATATCTCGATCGGAGTAAGTGACGTAGAGAGGAGTAAGCGCTTCTCCGACGCGGTGCTGGCGCCGCTCGGATACAAGTGCATCAGAGCCGCGAGAACGCTAACGGGTTACGGTTATGGTCGCGACAGCATCGCATTCTGGGTGGTATCGGCCGAGCGTCCGGTTCCGGCCGACGAAAAATCAGGTGTGCACTTCTGCTTCAGGGGTCCCACCGCGGAAGCGGTCGACGCGTTTCACGCGGCTGCGCTGCGCTCCGGCGGGCACGACAACGGCGTGCCCGGTCTGCGCCCGGAATACGGCCCCGATTATTACGCTGCCTTTATCATCGATCCGGACGGATACCGGATCGAGGCCTATTACGGTCCGGGTGAAACCTGAGCCAAGTTGGCGGCGATGATCGCATTGCGCTAAGATCTGCCGGCATCACCCAATTCGCGACATCAGCAGAGTATTCGATGGCAAAATTTCGCACCCTCGACGACATTGATGTGCGCGGCAAACGGGTGTTGTTGCGCGCCGACCTGAATGTCCCGGTCAAGGACGGTGTGGTCACCGACGCGACCCGCATCGAACGGCTCGCCCCGACAATCGAGACGCTGATCGACAAGGGCGCCAAGGTTATTGTGATGTCGCATTTCGGGCGCCCGAAGGGCGGCCCGGACCCCGCGCTTACTCTACAAGCTCTGATTGTCCCATTGGAGAAGGCGATCGGCCGCAAGGTGACCTTCGCCGCCGACTGCATAGGCGAGGAGGCCAAGCAAGCGGTCGCCGCACTCCAGCCCGGGCAGGTGGCGCTCCTGGAAAATTTGCGGTTCCACAAAGGCGAGGAAGCGAACTCGCCCGATTTTGCGCGCGCCCTTGCCGAACTTGGCGAGGTCTATGTCGACGACGCCTTCTCCGCAGCGCATCGCGCGCATGCTTCGATCGAAGCGCTCGCGCATCTGCTGCCGGCTGCCGCCGGAAAACTGATGGAGGCCGAGCTCAACGCGCTGACCGCCGCTCTGCACAGCCCGACGCGGCCGGTCCTTGCCCTGATCGGGGGCGCCAAGGTGTCGACAAAGCTCGACCTGTTGCGCTTCATCATCGGGAAGGTCGACCTCCTGGCGATCGGCGGAGCGATGGCAAACACATTACTGTTGGCCCAGGGGAAGGAAGTCGGCCGCTCGCTCTGCGAGCGCGACATGGCCGAAACGGCCCGCCAGCTGCTTGCCCTCGCCAGGGAACGGAACTGCCGCGTCATTCTTCCCGAAGATGCCGTCGTCGCCTCCGAGCTGGCAGCCGGGGTCACGACCCGCGAGGTCGCGATCGATATGGTGCCGCAGGATGCGATGATCCTCGATATCGGAACAAGAACCGTGGCGCGCATCGGCGCCGCCCTCGACGGGGCTCGTACCCTCGTCTGGAACGGGCCGCTCGGCGCCTTTGAGATAGCCCCTTTCGATAGCGGCACGGCTGCTGTTGGCGAGCGAGTGGCTCAACTGACGCGCGCCGGGAGGTTGCTCAGCGTCGCCGGTGGGGGGGACACCGTTGCGGCGCTCGCCGCGGCGGGAGTAATCGACGAGTTATCTTACGTCTCGACCGCGGGCGGCGCCTTTCTCGAATGGCTGGAAGGCCGTGAACTGCCGGGAGTTGCC
The DNA here is from genome assembly GCA_963787425.1 of uncultured Alphaproteobacteria bacterium. Taxonomy (GTDB): domain Bacteria; phylum Pseudomonadota; class Alphaproteobacteria; order ATCC43930; family CGMCC-115725; genus AP-15. Next base: position 32,543 of record CAWBCV010000007.1, on the reverse strand, counting down.
GCCCTCAGCAACGCCGCGTGAGGAGCCGACAAATGAAGGCCTTGGACGTCATGACCCGCAACGTGGTCACGGTCGAACGGAAAACATCGGTAGCCGACGCCATCCGACTGATGCTCGACAATAATATCAGCGGGTTGCCGGTCTTGGATGACGGCAAGGTGATCGGGATCCTGACCGAAGGCGACCTCCTGCGCCGCAGCGAGACCGGTACCGAAAGGCATCGGCCGCGCTGGCTCGAAATATTGATGGGGCCTGGCCGCATGGCCGGCGAGTATGTCAGGACTCACGGCCGCAAAGTCGAAGAGATCATGACCACCGATCTGATCAGCGTGGCCGGGGACACCCCCCTCGACGAGGTGGTCGGCCTGATGGAACGCCGCCGGATCAAACGTGTGCCCGTCATCGAGGGCGATTTGCTGGTCGGGGTGGTCAGCCGCCTGGACTTGCTTCGTGCCCTATTGCGCGCCATCGAGGCGCAACGTTCCGAGGACCGCGGCGACGACGACATCCGTGAACAGATCCTGGCCGAGCTGGCGAAGGCTGCCTGGGTTCCGAGAGACGGGCTCTCGATCTCGGTGAAGGACGGCATTGTCGATCTCAACGGTGTCATCCTCGAGGAGAAGGAACGGGCAGCACTGCGCGTCGTCGCCGAGAACGTTCCCGGAGTCAGAGCCGTCGAGGACCATCTCGTCTGGGTAGAACCGGTGTCCGGAACCGTCATTGAACCCCAACCGGACAAGCGGTCGGCGACGGAACGATAGTTTCCCGGAGGATCAAATGCGCACTAGTCTATTGGGATGCCTCGTCGTCCTCGGTTTGGCTGCGGGCGTCCACGCTGCAAGTGGCGCGCCGTCGCTGTCGAGCAGCGTTGACGCCGGCTCTATATCGACAAGCGTGCCGGTTGCTCATCACAAGTGCGGCAAGGGTCAGTACTGGGTCCCCAGCGGTTATGCAAAACACGGCAAATACCGAGCTGCCCACTGCGCCCCCATTTGATCAGGCGGCGCTGCTCGTGGGACGGTGGGCGGCCGCTGACGACTGTGCCGTGTCGATGGCGTTGAGGACCCGTTGCAAATCGGAAAAGCGGAACGGCTTTTCGAGCAGCGGCGGCGGCCGAGACACTTGGTCGGGGAGAAAATCCCGCCCGGTCAAGGTGATCGTGGGAATCCCCAGATCAGAGCAGCTTCTGCCCAACATGACCCCTTGCTCGCCGCGCAGCACGAGGTCGGTGACCAGGACATCGATAGGCGAAGTCGCCAGCCACACTTCCGCTTCGACGATGTTCCCGCATGCGACAACATCGTGGCCGAACTCGGTCAAAATGCCTGAGATGAACTCGCGAATTGCTCGATCAGGTTCGGTCAAGAGAATGCGCGCCATTGGCTGCTTGCTCTCACGAATCCACGCTAGGGACATCGAACCTCTTATGGTTTAAGAACGCGTAAAGACGTTTGCGGGTCCGGTGTCACGGCGCGAGAGGGCTCAATGCAGCCATCAGTGAAGAAAAGCGGCGCGGCTTGTGGTGCGGAAATCGGCTTCGATCTCGCGCAGGACATCGACGATCCGACATTCCGGGAGATCGAGCGCATCTTCCACGACAATATTGTCGTTGTCTTTCGAGGACAGCGGCTTACAAACGAGCGGCACATCGAATTCAGCTCTCGGTTCGGAGAGCTCGAAGTCCACATCGTCAAGAAATACTTGCTCCCCGGTTTTCCGGAAATCCTGCTGATCTCCAATATCCGCAACGAAGCGGGCGAACATATCGGCCTAGCGGATGCGGGCTTCACCTGGCACACAGACACTTCCTACCGCCGTCGGCCGAGCCGCTGCTCGCTGCTCTATGCCAAGGAGGTGCCCTATCGCGCCGGCCAGCCGCTCGGCGATACGGTCTTCGCGAACACGATCGCCGCCTACGAGGCGCTGCCGGAATCGATGAGGCGGGGCATCGACGGGCTGAAGGCAGTCCACCGTTATTCCGCCCGTCGGCGCGTCGCCGATAGCCCGCGTCCCAAGCTCACTGCGGAGCAGCTTTCGGAAACTCCCGACATCGCCCATCCGATTGCCCGCACCCACCCCTATACCGGCCGCAAATCGCTCTACGTCACGGCCGGCGAGTGCGCCGGCATCGAAGGCATGCCGGAGGACGAGGCGATCGACCTGATCGCCGAGCTCGACGCCCATTGCGTGCGGCCCGAATTTCTTTACCGCCATAAATGGCAGGTGGGAGATTTATTGATGTGGGACAACGCCACCTCGATGCACCTCGCGATCTGCGATTACGCGCTGCCCCAGCGCCGCCTGATGCATCGCACGACCGTAATCGGGACGGTCCCGTTTTAGCGCCGGAACGAGAGATGTTCTCGGAAATCCGCCGCGCCGCCATGACCCCGGTTTGGATCGCTCAGCTGGCGACGGGGACAAAATCCTTTGAGCGTAATGCCCTCATCGGTAGCCGGCGCCTTAACGAATGGGGCCTTCACACGGTCCGCGTCGGGCTCGCCTATCGGCTGGCGCAAGCGCGCCGCCGCAAGCTCGCCGGCCTTGTCTCCGAGGAGGACAGAACGGCGTTTGACCGGGACGGCTTTGTGCTTCGCCCGAACTTCCTGCCGCCCGAGCAGTTTGCGGCGCTGGGCGTCCAGGTTCGGGCCTATCCAGGCCCGCTGCGGGAGATCGCCGAGGGCGACACGATCATGCGCAAGATCGCGCTCGACGGAAGGGCTCTCGCCGCGCTCCCCGCGCTTGGCAAGTTGCTGCAGTCGCGCGAATGGCGCGGGCTCATCCGGTATGTGGGGACTCGTGATGCCGAGCCGGTGGTCTGGGTGCAGAGCATCCTGCGCCACGCCTGCGCGGGCCCGGACGATCCGCAAACATTCCTGCACGCCGACACCTTTCACCCGACGGTGAAGGCATGGCTCTTTCTGACCGATGTCTCCGAAGATGCCGGGCCTTTCACCTATGTTCCCGGCTCGCACCGGCTGACGGCTCAGCGGCTCCAGTGGGAACGGCGCATGAGCATTTCCGCCCGTCGTTCGCCGAATTCCGAGGACCGGCAAGGCTCCTTCCGCATCGATCCCGCAGAACTCGCGTCCCTCGGTCTGCCGCAACCGCGCAGCCTCGCGGTTCCCGCCAACACGCTGATCGTCGCCGACACCTTCGGCTTCCATGCGCGCGGCCCGAGCGAGCGCGCGTCGCTTCGCGTCGAGATATGGGCTTATGGCAGGCGCAGCCCGTTCCTGCCCTGGGCCGCGCTCGTCCCATGGACGACGAGCGCACTGGGACGGCGCAGCATGTGGTCGTGGAAATTCGGCGACGCGCTCGAAAGCGCCGGGCTCAAGAAAAATCGCTGGCGGGCCCGCACCGGCGTATCGGCCTTCGATCCGCCGGCGCGGTAAACCCCGTCAAAAATACTGCGCCAGATTGGCGCGAATCCGGGCAAGTATCGGGATCTCCGGTGACGGCGGCTCAAAAGTGTTCCCGGTGATCATTTCGTAAGCGTCGATATAGAGCCGAGCCGTTTCGAGAATGACTCCGCTCGGGATCTCCGGTATCGGGTCGCGGTAGGGATCGCAACGCGCGGTTACCCAGCGCCGCAGGAAATCCTTGTCGAGCGTCTCGGGCGCTTCCCCAGCCGCGAAGCGGCGCGCGTAGCTGTCCCCAATCCAATAGCGGCTGCTGTCCGGCGTATGAATTTCGTCGGCGAGAATGATCCGCCTGTCTCGATCAAGACCGAATTCGTATTTGGTGTCGACAAGGATCAGACCGCGTCCTTCAGCGATCTCGCGCCCCCGCGCGAACAAAGCCAAGCTCAGCTCCGAGACGGTTTGCCACTGATCCGATGTCAGGAGCCCGCGGCTGATGATCTCGTCCGGCGTGAGCGGCTCGTCATGCCCTCCATCGGCCGCCTTGGTCGTCGGTGTAATGATCGCCGACGGCAGCTTCTGGTTTTCGCGCAGCCCTTCGGGGAAACGAATGCCATAGATCTCCCGGCGCCCAGACTTGTACATCGGCCAGATCGATGTGGCGGTCGTGCCGGTGAGGTAATCACGGACGACGATCTCGACCGGCAGGATGTCCAATCGCCGACCGACAAGGACATTCGGGTCGGGATAGCCGATGACGTGGTTGGGGCAGATGTCTTGGGTCGCATCGAACCAGAACCGGGCGATCTGCGTCAGCACTTGGCCCTTGCAGGGGATCGCCGTCAAGATCCGGTCGAAAGCGCTCAGCCGGTCGGTCGCGATAATGATGCGGCGGCCGTCCGGCAGGTCGTAATTGTCGCGAACCTTGCCGCGGTACTGGCTCGGAAGCTCGGGGATCGTCGCATCCGTCAAAACATTGCCGAGATGCGCTGCGAGCGCCGCTTGGTCGACCATGTGGCGGTTCGAGGCCGGGCTCGGCCGTCGTCGCCGCGCTAGCTAGCGATGGCCGCCACCCCCGCCGCCGTGAAACCCGCCGCCAAACCCTCCGCCGTGGAACCCGCCGCCCCCAAATCCGCCGCCATGGAACCCGGCATGCGCGAACCCGCCGCGCCCCCAGCCGCCGCCCCAACCCCGGCCCCAACCCCAACCTCGGCCCCAACCCCAGCCGCCCCAGCCCCAGCCCCAGCCGCCCCAGCCCCACCACGGCCAACCCCAATAAGGGTAGCCATAGTATGCATAGTATGGGTAGGCCGCCGGATAACCATAGCCGGGGTATGCGGCCGGATAGGCATAGCCGGAATAGGGCTGCGCCGGGTAGCCGTAGCCGGGATAGGCCTGGTTTGGGGCTGCGGCCCCAGGAGAATATCCAGGATTGTTCTGCGGATAGGCTGTGGCTCCGGGCGAGGAATACCCGGAGTAACCCTGAGCCTCTGCCGGCCCGGCCGGTTTCGCTAAAACAGAGGCCATGCTCATCACACCTGCCAGCACAACCGCGGTTCGCCGAACCCAGCCATTCTGGATGCGAACGGGCATCGATACCTCCACCTGCTCTACCGAGGATGTCAACACAACGTCCTATATATATAGGCCATTCCAATTGTCACCGTGCCTCGACGGTGCCTTCGACGATACCGGAAGCTGGAGGAATTATGAAATCGGGTTCGGCGCGCGATACGCCGCGAATCCCGCTGCCGCAGACCCTGCCCCTCGTACGTGTCATAGCGATGCCGGCGGACGCGAACCCAAACGGCGATATTTTCGGTGGCTGGCTTTTGTCGCAGATGGATCTCGCCGGCGGCAGCCTAGCGGCACAGCGCTGCCGCGGGCGATGCGCGACCGTGGCGGTTGACGGCATGGTGTTTCACGAGCCGGTCTTTGTCGGAGACGAGGTCAGCTGTTACGGGGAACTGGTGAAGACCCGGCGCACATCTATGACGGTGCGCATCGAGGCGTGGCGGCGCCATCTCCCCTCCGACGAGGTGCGCAAAGTGACTGAAGCGATCTTCACCTATGTTGCGATTGGCGAGAATCGCCGGCCACGCCCGTTGCCGCCGGTGCGCGCACCGTAGCCGCTGCCGCTGCGGGCTCGATTTGCTCGAAGATGCATTGGCGTGGCGCCTTGTCGGGCCGCCAGCGCAAGAGCCGGGTGCCGTGGCGGAAGCGACCCCCGCTGACATGATCGTAGCGAACTTCGACGACCAGTTCGGGGCGCAACGGCTGCCACTCTCCTGAGCGCTCGGTGCTCCACCGGCTGGGGCCTCCCGGGGCGTTGCCGGTAAAGCCGGGCGGCATGATCAAGGCTTCGAGCTGTTCGGTCAGCGCCTTGCGGTCGAGGTCGTGCAATGTCGCAGTGAACCCGACATGATCGAGCTTGCCCTCGTTGTTGTACAGGCCGAGCAGCAGAGAGCCGACCAGGCGCGAGTTCCGCTCGTAGCGGAACCCGCCGACCACGCAATCCGCCGTGCGCCGTTTCTTGACCTTGAGCATGGCGCGCTCGCCCGGCTGATAAATCCCGTCGAGGCGCTTGGCAATCACCCCGTCGAGCGCGCCGCCGCTCGCCTCGAGCCAGCGCCGCGCTTCCGCGACGTCGCGAGTGAAGGGCGAAAGCCTCACCGCCTTCGGGGGGCCGATCGAACGAGAAAAATCATCGAGAGCCGCGCGGCGCTGCAGCAGCGGAGTTTGCAAAAGGCTTTGGCCGTCGGCTGTCGCGAGCAGGTCAAACAGGAAAAGGACGGCCGGTGTCTCCGCCGCGAGCTTCTTGATGCGGCTTTCCGCCGGGTGGAGCCGCATCTGCAGCGCCTCGAACGAGAATGTCTCATCGACCGGGATGGAGAGCTCGCCGTCGAGGACGAAGCGAACTCGGCTCCAACCGACGCAACGCCGCTGTCATCTCCGGGAAGTAGCGGGCCAGCGGCTTTCCCGATTTGGCGCGCAGCTCGATCTCTTCTCCGGCACGGAAGGCGAGGCACCGGAACCCGTCCCATTTGGGCTCGAATTGCCAGCCCGGCTCTTCCGGCAGCTCGTCGACGAGCCGCGCCTCCATCGGCGGCAAGTCCAAGGGCAGCGGGAATCCCGTTGCGTCGGCGCCGTTCTCCGTCATCAGGCCACGGCCGGCTCGATCAGTGACGGGTCTTTGTTGTTGACGTTCCCGACTCGCTTGTCGACCGGCCAAATCACCATGTTTTCGGCCGGGTAAGGAACGAGCAGCGACTTTCGCTCCTCCGGGTCGGCCGCGCTCTCGCTGAGCCACGCGGGCCAGGTCTCCGGGGCGAGAATAACCGGCATGCGGTCGTGTACCGGGGCGAGCAGAGAATTGGCGGCGGTCGTGACTATCGCAAAGCTGCGCACTCTCTCGCCGGCCGGCGTGCGCCAGGTTTCCCACAGGCCGGCCAACGCCATCAGCCGCCGATCGGTGAGCCCGACGGCATAAGGCTGCCGGTCCTTGCCGAGCTTCTGCCATTCATAGAAGCAATCGAACGGGACGAGGCAGCGCCGTCGCGCGAAGGCTTCGCGGAAGGCCGGCCGGGTTTCGATGCCCTCGGCCTTGGCGTTGATATTGGCGAACCCGACTTTGATGTCCTTCGCCCAGAACGGCACCAGACCCCAGCGCATCACATCCAGACTGCGCTGCCCGGCCTTGGCGTCGTAGCGAACAACGGGGAGGTCCTCGGTCGGGGCGGCGTTCCAGTTGGCCGGTATGTTCGGGGTCGGCCGCTCCGAAGGGATCGAAAAGACCAGCTTGATCTCGCTGACGTCAGAGGAGAGGCGGGCACGGCCACACATGCGCCGTTAGATGGCGCGCCGCGCCCATCCCGGCAATCCTCTGTTTTGCCCTCCTAATTCTGCCTGCCCCGCTCTTCACGATGCCGGTCGGCTTCGCTATCGTTCCCCGCGCATCTTGGGGAACAGAGAATGACTAATGCGAACGAGACCTTCGACTTCATCGTGACCGGCGCCGGATCGGCGGGTTGCGCCGTGGCTGGACGGCTCAGCGAGTCCGGACGCTGGCGTGTGCTGCTGCTCGAAGCCGGCGGGCGCGACAGCAATCCGTGGATCCATATCCCGCTCGGCTACACCAAGACATTCACCAACCCTCGGGTCAATTGGATGTTCGAGAGCGAGCCCGAGAAGGAGCTCAACAACCGCACCCTCTACCAGCCGCGCGGCAAGGTGCTGGGCGGCACCAGCTCGATCAACGGCATGGTCTATATGCGCGGCACTCCGGCCGATTACGACAACTGGCGCCAGCGCGGCTGCGAAAGCTGGGACTGGGATTCGGTATTGCCGTTCTTCAAGAAGGCGGAGGACCAGGAGCGCGGCGCCGACGAGTTCCACGGGGTCGGCGGGCCGCTGCACGTGTCGAACCCGGTGCGCTCGCCGCTTGGCGACGCGATGGTCGCCGCCTCGATCGAGGCCGGCATCCCCGCCAACCCCGACTTCAACGGTGCCCGTCAGGAGGGCGTCGGCTACTATCAGACGACGACCACCAACCGGCGGCGCTGGAGCTCGGCGCGGGCCTATCTGGGCGCAGCGCGCGGCCGTCAAAACCTGACCGTCGCAACCAACGCGCACGCCACCCGCATCCTGTTCGAGGGCGGCCGCGCGGTCGGTGTCGAATACCATACGCCGGACGGGCCAAAGACCGCATGGGCGCGAAGCGAGGTCGTCGCCTCCGGCGGCGTTTACGGCTCGCCGCAGCTGCTGCAGCTTTCCGGGCTCGGCCCGGCCGATCTTTTGGCCGAGTTCGGCATCCCGGTAGTCCGCGATATGCCCGGAGTGGGCAAGAACCTGCACGACCACTTCAACACCTACCTAGTGTTCCGCTGCCCGCAGAAGGTAACGGTCAACGACATGGCGATGAGCCCGGCACTGAAGCTCAAGGCGGCGGTGCAATACGCGGTCAGCCGATCCGGCCACCTGTCGAATGCCGGGATCTATGCCGGCGCCCTCGTCCGCACCGATCCGCGGCTGGAAGAGCCTGATCTGCAGATCAACATGTCCGGCTGGAGCGCGATCGAGCGGCTGCGCACCGGGATCAAGCCGCACCCATTTTCCGCGTTCACGTTCAGCCCGGTGCATTTGCGCCCCGACGGCCGCGGCTGGGTGCGGATCAAGAGCCCCGACCCGCTCGCGCCGCCGGCGATCCAGTTCAATTTTCTCGCCAGCGACTACGATTTCCAGGCGCTGATCTACGGTATGCGGCTCAGCCGCAAGATCGCGGCCCAGCCGGCGATGAAGCCGTTCGTCGCCCAGGAGGTGCTGCCCGGCCCGGAGGTCGAGAGCGAAGCCGATTTGATCGAGGAGATCCGCGTGCGCGGCGTCTCCAACCTGCACCCGGTCGGCACCTGCCGGATGGGGCGCGAGGTCGACGCCGTCGTCGATCCCAGGTTGCGGGTCCACGGGATCGAGGGATTGCGCGTTGCCGACGCCTCGATCATGCCGCAGGTCCCCGGCGGCAACACCAACGCCCCCTCGATCATGATCGGCGAGAAATGCGCCGCGATGATCCTTGAGGACGCCACCGCTTAGAGTTAAGCGGGTTTGCCGGATACCGGGATGTCCCAGATCTCCTCGGCATATTCGGCGATGGCGCGGTCGGAAGAGAACCAGCTCATGCCGGCGATGTTCAGAAGAGCGGCCCTGCGCCATCTCGCGGTTGACTGCCAATGTTCATCAACCCTGCGCTGCGCCGCGCGATAGGCGTCGAAATCGGCGGCGACCATATAGCGGTCCGAGTATCTGAGCATGTCGACCAGGCCGGCGAAGCGGTGTGGGTCTTCGGGAGAAAAGCAACCCATCGCCACGGCGTCGAGGACCCCCGAGAGATCGGGCGAAGCGGTGATGATCTCGGTGGCGTCGAGACCACGTCGCCGCCGCTCCGCGACCTGTTTCGCGCGCAGGCCAAAAATGAAAATATTCTCGTCACCGACATGCTCGACGATCTCGATATTGGCGCCGTCGAATGTTCCGATCGTCAGGGCGCCGTTCAGCGCCAGCTTCATGTTTCCGGTTCCGGAGGCCTCCATTCCGGCAGTCGAGATCTGCTCAGAGAGGTCGGCCGACGGAATGATGAGTTCGGCCAGACTGACATTGTAGTTCGGCAGGAACACGATTTTCAGGAGATCCCCGACCAAGGGATCATTATTGATTACGTTGGCGACGTCGTTCGCCAGTTTAATGATCAACTTGGCGCGCGAGTAACTCGGCGCCGCTTTTCCCGAAAATATCTTGACGCGAGGGACCCAGTCGCGGCCGGGATCGGCGAGGATCGCACGGTACTGAGTGATCGCGTCCAATATGTTAAGCAGCTGGCGTTTGTATTCGTGAATGCGCTTAATCTGCACATCGAACAGCGCGCTGGGATCGATGTGCAACCCGAGGCGCTCTCGTACAATCCGGGCGAGCACCACCTTGTTTGCGCGCTTGACCGCGGCCAGGCGTTCCTGCAGCGCCCCATCGCCGGCCGTGTCAGCGAGACGGCCCAAGGCCGCAGGCTCATCGAGGACGACGGGGCCGCATGCCTCGCACAAGAGCCTAGTCAGCCCCGGATTGGCTCGGTGCAGCCAGCGACGAAACGAGATGCCATTGGTCTTGTTGACAATGCGGTCCGGATAAAGCCGGTGCAGGTGGCTGAACACGCTGGTGCGCATCAGCTCGGTGTGGAGCGCCGATACGCCGTTGACCCGGTGCGAGCCAATAAAGGCAAGATGCCCCATTCTGATCCGTCGCCCGTCGCTCTCGTCGATCAGGGATATCTCAATAAGCTTATCGTGGTCGAGTTGACCCGTTCGCCGCGCCGCTTCGAGGTGACGCGCATTGATCGCGTATATGATTTCGAGATGCCGCGGCAGCAGGCGCTCGAATAACGGCACCGGCCAGCTCTCCAATGCTTCGGGCAACAGCGTGTGGTTGGTATAGGAGAATGTCTCGACAGTGATCCTCCAGGCCTGGTCCCACGGTACGTTGTGCAGATCGACAAGGATGCGCATCAGCTCGGCAATCGCCACGCTCGGATGCGTGTCGTTGAGCTGGATCGCTGCCCGTTCCGGAAGTGCATAAATGCTGCCGAAGGTCCGGGTGTGGCGCCGCACGAGGTCCTGCAGCGAGGCGGACACGAAAAAATATTCCTGGCGCAGTCGCAATTCGCGGCCCGACGCCGTGTCGTCGCTCGGATAAAGGATTTTGGAGAGCGCTTCGGCACGCGCTTGCGGCGAAAGGGCGCCCAGGTGATCGCCCTCGTTGAACACGGCGAGATGCAGCGGATCGACGGCCCGGGCAGACCACAGCCGCAACGGATTGACGTGCCGCTCCCGCCATCCGAGGACCGGAGTATCGTAGGCGACCGCCTTGATCGTTTCTTCCGCATGCCAGACGCATTGCGGGCGGCCTTTGGGCAAAACCTTGTTCTCGACCCAGCCGCCGAAGTGGATGTCGTAAGCCACCTCGGGGCGTTCAAATTCCCAAGGATTGCCGAACGACAGCCAGTGTTCCGGGTGCTCCTGCTGCCAGCCGTCCTTGATCACCTGCCGGAAAAGACCATGGTCATAGCGGATTCCATAACCGCAGCCGGGGATGCCGAGGCTCGCCATGCTTTCCATGAAGCAGGCGGCGAGCCGCCCGAGGCCGCCATTGCCGAGGGCGGCGTCGGGTTCGGCGCCGCGCATCCGGTCCGGATCGACGCCCAGGTCGCCGAGCGCGACCTTGACGAGTTCGCTGCAGCGCAGATTGCCGACCACATCGTTGAACAGCCTGCCGATCAGAAACTCCAGCGACATGTAATAGACACGCTTGCTGCCCTTCGCCGCGCTGATGCGGTCGACAGTCAGCCAGCGGTGGATGATGCGGTCGCGCAGCGCCAATGCCGTTGAAACGAACCAATCCCGGTCGGTCGCGCTTGCCGCATCCTTGCCGACCGCCAAGGTCAGCTTGGCGAGGACGGTCGCCTTGAATTCCTCGATGTCCTCATCCCGGAGCGGCGTGTCGGATGATGCGGATGGCAGGCGTGCCGCGAATTCGCCCCCGCTAAAGTTCGTCGGCATCCAGTCGAGACCCTGTCAATTTTTGATTGTCTGCGATGCTGAAGCGCAGGCTGTCATCGAAAAGGAAACCCATAGCTAACCCCAGAACATCCCGCGGGCAACGCCCTGTGCCTCTCTGTCGCAAAAACCATGCCCGAGGAAGCACATGAGGATAGAGATCCTCCCCGGAGATTAGGGAACGGTTATCGCTCCAGGCTATTCCCGCCCATGGAATCGAGCCGGCTCCGCCCAAGCTGTGCCCCCGACTACAATTAAACGTTGTTTCAATAATCATCTTCCGCTGCACCTGCAGCAAGTCTGCAGCAGAATTTCACTCAAAAGTTGAGTTAAAATTCACGATCTAGATCACCTCCGCTCAAATCGGTCGCTAACCCAGTCTACTCCGTTATCGCCATCGGTCATAACCATGCAATACGGATTCGGCAATATTACGGCCTCCGAATGCGGTTGAACGCTGCAGTGGGTATAGAGTGCCTGTAGTCAGTAAGATGGGTTGAGTAACACGAAACCCATCAAGATCGCGTCCGCCGCACGAAGGAGGGTTTTCTGCGCTCTACCCATCCTACAAATTGCTCTGAGTGCACCCATCCCGATCAGCAGGGCGGCAAGGCGAAAAATTCACGTCCCCGACACGCCAACCCGCTTTACACTTCACGGATAGTCCAAGCGGAGGAATGGGCCATGCAGTACAGACGAATCTCGGCGGATTGTCATCTCGATCTGCCCTGGCTCCCGGCGGAATTGTTCGTCTCGGAGGCACAACGGGAATTGCGGGACCGCATGCCCTATGTCGAGGATGGTCCCGACGGGCCGCGCTGGACCACGAAATCTGGCATCAACATGGGGCTGGTCGGCGGCATCGGTTCGGTTGGCGGCAAGTTCATCCCGGGCCAGAACTACCGCGTCGACAAAATGGCCGAGACCGGCCTTTATGAAGACGGCAAGAGAGGCGTGCGCCGTCCGGGCGATCCCGATCAGCGGATCAAGGACATGGACCGCGACGGAGTCGACGCCGAGGTCATCTTCGGTATTCTCGGCGTCGCCTCGCGGGTGCGGGACCACGAAGCCGCCAACGAGATGCTGCGCATCTACAATGATTGGCTAAAGGGGTTCTGCAGGCATTACCCCGATCGCCAGATCGGTCTCGCCTGTCTGCCCTACGGCGACATCGACGCCGCGGTAAAGGAAACCTACCGCGTCGCCGAGCTCGGGCTCAGAGGCCTCGAACTGTCATGCTCGTGGGACATGGAGCCGATGTGGCATCCGGTCTGGGAGCCATTGTGGAAAGCCGTCAACGACGTGCAATTACCGCTGCATTTCCACACCTTCCCGGCGATGCCGGCGAGCGTGCGCGAGAGCCTGACCGGTGACCTCCGCCGCAAGGCGCAATTCACCAGCGTCGCCGGTTTCCAGATGAACCTGATCAACATCATTGCCGCGATCATCGGCGCCGGAGTGCTCGAACGGTATCCGAACCTGCGCGTCGGTCTGGGCGAGAGCGGCATCGGCTGGCTCCCTTACGCGCTCGACCGCATGGATTTCGAGTACGAGGACCGGTTCCGCGATCTGATGAGGCTGAAGCCGAGCGAATACTGGCGCCGGCAATGCCGTGCGACCTTCCAGTTCGACCGGATCGGCGCCAAGCTCGTCGACGATATCGGGGTGGAAACGCTGATGTGGGGCTCCGATTATCCGCACCCCGACGGCGTATGGCCGGAATCCTCGAAATACATCGAGGAGCAGTTCGAAGGCCTGCCGGCCGATGTTGTGCATAAGATCACCTGCGAGAACGCCGCCAAATTTTACGGCCTGATCAACTGACGTGCTCGTTTCTGTCAGTCGGCTGGTTCGGACGTGGCGGCGTATTCGGCGTCGAAGTCTGATGCCGGCGCGGAGCGCTTTTTGGCCAGCAAGACGATGCGGCTGGCCAAGCTTGCATAGGCCGATTTCCAGTCGGCCGCCCGGCTGCACAGCGCCGCGGCAAATTCGTGAAGGCCGGCATTGCCTGCGGCCGCCCCGAGCTGCAGGGCGTCGGCGACGAACGCTGCGGCGACCGATGCCGGTACCGCCGGTCTATCCGCCGGTCCGGAGGATGGGGTGGCGCCGAGCGCCCAGCGGCTCCCCGACGTGATGCCAGGCTCGGCGAGCACCGCCTCGCGCAGCACTCGGTTGCGGTAGCGCTCGACTGCTAGAGGGAGCTGGTCGGCGGCCCGTCCGCCGCCGATCCAGGCATCGACATTGCCCGGCCCCCAATTGTAGGCCGCAATCGCATCTTGCCAGTTGCCGTAACGCCGATACATCTGGGCGAGATAGGCGCGGCCCAACGTACGGTTTTGGGCAAGGTCGAACCGGTCGCCGCCGCCGACATCAAAGGCCGCTGCCGCGGTGACCTGCATCGGGCCCTGCGGCCCGCCCGGCTCAGGGCGCCACATGCGCAGATCGGCCCCATGGCTCAATTCGGCGCTATCGACAGCGAAGGCGACGCGATCGAGGTCGGCAGCCGAAGCCGGGCCGAACAGCTCAGTCTCCGCAGCGGCTTGGGATCCCGAGCCCCGCAGGATGCTGACCGGCCGATCCCGCAGATTTGCGAAGGTTACCACTTGCAACGTCATTGCCGCCGCGCCGCTTCGGTCCGGCATTGCCAGGCCGCGTTCGCTGTCCCCGCGCAAAATCCTGACGGGGCTCCTCCGCGGATCGGCAAAGGTCACGATCTCGGCTGTCTCGGCCTTCTCGGCCACAGGCTTCTGACCGGCCTTATCGCGCGCCGGCGAGGTGCCGCGTACGACTTTGACCGCACCCCATCCGGTATCGGGGAAGGTGACCAGTTGGACTCTTCCGGTTTTGCTTTCGATCGCCCGTTTGACGGTGTCGAGCGAAATTTGCGGCTTGGCCTTCGAGGCAGCTTCCGCGGTGCATGCCAGCGATAGCGCCGAACCCGCGCTGAAAAACACGCCCGCCCAAATTCCGCCCCGCATCGCCCCCTCGATCGGTGCGGGTGATCAAAAATCACCCCCAGACGGGCATTCTAGGCGATAATCCCTGCTTTTTTCGACCGGAAATTCGAAAGCGCCCGCCGCAGAGCGCCTTGTCATCGAATTGAGCGATCAACTAGCATCGCTCACACGTCAGATTGCGAGGAGGGCGGCATGGCAAAGGTTCTGGTGATCCACGGTGCGGGGATGAACATGCGCGGCAAGGTCCAGACCGATATATTCGGTCCGATGACCCTGCCCGAGTATGACGAGCGGATCCGCGGCTATGCCGCCGAACTTGACCTCGAGGTCGAGATTTTCCATTCGAATATCGAGGGCGAGATCGTAAACAAAATCTATGAGGCGAACGACAAGGGCTTCGATGCGGCACTGTTCAACCCGGCGGCGTTCGGGACTGGCTACCCGGCGCTGGTCGCGGCGATCTCGCAGGTCAAATTCCCGACGATCGAGGTTCATATCTCGAACCCGATAAGACGCGGCCCGGCTTCCGAAACGGCGCGGGTTAGTCATGGCATCGTCGCGGGCTTCGGGTTGACGGGATATTATCTGGCGCTGCGCGGCCTGCGCGACATGCTGGCGGCAAAGAAGTGATCGACGCCGCCATCGTCGGCCTCGGCCGGTGGGGCCGAACGCTCGTCAATTCGGTGCAAGGCAAGAGCAGCGCGATCCGCTTCACGGCCGGCCATACCCGCACCCGTGCTTCGGCCGAAGCCTTCTGTGCCGAGAACGGGATAGCGCTGAAGGATGATCTCGACCAGATCTTCGCCGACCCGGCAATCGATGCGCTTGTGTTTGCGACGCCGCACAGCCAGCACGGCGCCCAGGTCGAGCGAACCGCCGCGGCCGGCAAGCACGTGTTCATGGAAAAGCCGTTCACCCTCGATGTAAAGAGCGCCGAGGCCGCGATCGACGCGGTGGCGCGCGCCGGGGTGGTGCTGGGTGTCGCCTATCCTCGACGGTTTCACCCGGCGATGATCGAGCTGAAGGCCCGGATAGCGGACCGCCGTCTCGGCACCGTCAGCCATTGCGAGAGTGCGCAGGCATCACCGACCGGGCTCTCGATGGATCCGAATTATTGGCGGGCCGACCCGCAAGAGGCGCCGGCCGGGGCGATGACCGCGACCGGCGTGCACAATCTCGATGCAATGATCTATCTATTCGGCAGAATCGACGAGGTCTACTGCGTCAGCCTGCGCCGGGTCATGCCGCGGCTCGAGGATACGACCACGGTTCTGCTCGGCCTCGCCAATGGGATCTCGGCGACCCTCTACTGCTCGCTGATTACGGCGCCGGCCTACCGCTTTGCGGTTTATGGGACTAAGGGTTCGGTCGAGCTTGCGACACCGGAGCTCGAATTCCGCTTTACGCCGGTTACCGAGCGGCCGGCGACCGGCCGGCATACGGCGCCTACGCCCGAAATCATCGACTACAAAGGCTTTAACGCTCTGGCCGCCGAGCTCGAAGGCTTCGCGGCAGCGATCAAGGGTGAGCGCTCCTACCCAATCACTGCCGATGAGATATTGCACGGCGTCGCCGCCTTCGAGGCGATCGTTCGCTCGGCTGCGCTCCATCAGCCGGTCAAAGTTGCGCGCCGATAAACTCACGGGTCCGCCTGACGTGTACATTCGATATTGAGGGTTAAGCGGTCCGCGCGAAGGCGCTGAGATGACGTTACTTATCATCGCATCGCCGGATGACGTGCATGCGCAGGCGGTCATGGCCGCCCTGGCGGTGGGGGGCGAGCCGGAGGCCGAACTGCTCGACCTGTCGGGCTTCCCGCGGAGCTTGGTTCTGTCGATGGCGTTCGAAGACGGCAAACACCGTTTCGCGCTGGGTCGATCGGGGGGCCAAACGCTCGATCTTGATCGGGTGCGGGCGGTGTGGTGGCGCCGCCCGCAACCATTTGTGCTGCCGGAGGCGATGACCGATGCGGCGCATCGCCGCTTCGCGGTGTCCGAGGCGACGACCGCGTTCCATGGCCTCTATCAGTCGATGGATGCGCTGTGGGTGAACGAGCCGCTGCGCGATGCCGCAGCAGCGCACAAGCCGTTCCAACTGACGCTGGCGCAGCGGATCGGGCTGGAAATTCCGCCAAAGCTGATGACGAACGACCCTGACGAGGCGAAGACTTTCTGGAAGCGGCATGATGGGAGAGTTATCTACAAGCAATTCCTGGCACTGCCGGAGACATGGCGTGAAACTCGGCGTTTACGCCCGCAGGAAGCCGATCTTGCCGCTGCGGAGCGATGGGCGCCAGTAATCTTTCAACTCTATGTCGAAGCTGAGGCCGATATACGCGCGTGACCGCGATCGGCGATGAGTTGTTCGCGGCGGCGGCGGACGTGCGCACCGCCGCCTATCCGACGGATGTTCGTCTCAACCTCGACGTGGCCTACGTAGCGCACCGTCTGCCGGAATCGGTCGCCGCGCAGCTGCGCAGGATGATGAATGAGCTAGGGTTGCGATACGGCGCGATCGATTTGCGGCTGACGCCGGACGGTCGGTATGTATTTCTGGAGATCAATCCTGCGGGCCAATTCCTTTATATCGAGCAGGCGACCGGACAGAAAATTGCTGCCGCACTGGCGGCCCTGCTCGCCTCAGGGTAAGGGGGCAGCGGGCGCGTCGACGGAGCCCGCGTGTGACGACAGACCCCGGGACCCGGGTCGGCGCACTCGCAGTTGCGCGTGGACGATCCCAACTTCGCACGAGGAGGAGCGCCGATGCCTGTCACCGTGCTCTACCCTGAAGAACGGCAAATCCCCGACGACGATCTCGAACGCGAGATCTTCGGTCCGGAAATCCGCGTCATCAGGCGCCAGGCGAAGACGCTCGCGGATCTCGCCCCCGGCGACTGCGCCGAAGTCGATGGCCTGATGATCATGCGCTACGCGGTCACGCCCGAGGATCGCGGTGCCCGCCTGAGTTCGCGTCGGCGGCACCGGCGTGCTGCCGACGAACGATGCCGGGGAAGGATGCCGGGAAAGAAGGTGTTGGCGTTTCGCGACGGAAGGCGTGGGCCGGTAGCAAGGCGGCAGCGTGATGCCCGTGTTTGAATCCGCCTCCGCAGGGGTTCTTGACTTCGCAAGGCCGCTCGGCTGATCCGCGGCTTGTGCCGATGAGCCAACACCCACCGCCGCACCAGCTGCAGCTGCGGCCACCCCCCTAAACGCGTCGCGTCGGTTGACCGCCGAATCATTCTGTGGGTCGGCAACGCGTTTGCTATTGGCCGTATCCCTTCGGACATTGCTTTTTCCGTAGTTGTTGCGGACGCCATTTCAAGGGCGCAATGCAGCCCCAGGCCCGACAGGCCGGTGCTAGTGTGGTATCGGAACCGTTTCAAATGTTGTGCCGATCGCCCTTATTTTCCCTGCTTCGACGGTGACTGATGAAAGCTTAGCTTCAATCCCATCAATAAGGATTTTTGTTGGCCGAACCGCAGCAATACTGATACCATCTCTCAATGGTATGAGCCTTCGCGAGTGAAATCTGACGGCACGAGCGCAAGCAAATCTGGCCCAAACAGCATTGCATTCTTCTCATCGCACGCAAGAAATCCAATGCTGCCTGGGCCTTTAACTATTAACTGCAAATTGTAAGATGCTTACGTCTTCTATAAAAAAACCGCTTGATTTCCCATGCCCGAAGCTCGACGATTGCTTATTTGGTTCTCTTAAGCTCGATTTAGCCCCCTCTCGGGTGGGTATTAACTAAAGTGTCCGACTTGAAATGAAGCCACTCCGCTCTGGTCCTTATCGTCACCCCCACGAAAGCGGGGTCCAGAGCCTGCCCTGGCTTGAACAGGAGCAACCGCGCAGTGCTCCGGGCCCTGGATTCCTGCTTCGCGGGAACGAAGGTTAAACATTCGATATGCTAGATCATTTTAGGTCAGTCTCTCACGTTGTGAGACGCGGGTCGCGGCGCTCGCTACGGCCTTCAGAGAAGCAGTCACGATGTTGCCGTCGATGCCGACGCCGTAGAGTGTTGCGTCACCGGCATCGCGGACCTGAACGTAGGCCGTAGCTTGCGCATCGGCCCCCGCGCCGATCGCGTGCTCGCGGTAATCGACGACCGTCAGCTCGATGTCGCACTCGCGTTGCAGGGCGTCGACAAACGCAGCGATCGGGCCGTTGCCGACACCCTCGATCCGCCGTTCCGCGCCGTTGATGAGGATCGTCGCCGCGATGCGGCGGCGCTCCGGGGCGCGCGGCTCGGGAAAAATGCTGTAATCTGCCAGCTGAATCCCGTCGCGCCGCAGATATGTCTCCTCGAACAGCGACCAGATACCCGTGCTGGTTACCTCCTTTCCGGTTCTGTCGGTCACTTCCTGCACCTGCTTGCTGAACTCGATCTGCAGACCGCGTGGCAAGTCGAGCCCGTAATCGGCCTTCAGCACATAGGCGACGCCGCCCTTGCCGGACTGGCTGTTGACCCGGATCACCGCCTCGTAGGTACGGCCCAGATCCTTCGGATCGATCGGCAGGTACGGCATTTCCCATAACGGGTCGTTGCGCTTGGCGAGCGCGTCGAAGCCTTTCTTGATCGCGTCCTGATGCGAGCCCGAGAAAGCGGTGTAGACGAGTTCGCCGGCATAGGGATGCCGTGGATGCACCGGAAGCTGATTGCAGTGCTCGACGGTGCGGACGATCTCATCGATGTCGGTGATCACCAGCCCGGGATCGATCCCCTGGCTGAACAGATTGAGCGCCAAGGTGACGATATCGACATTGCCGGTGCGCTCGCCATTGCCGAAGAGCGTGCCTTCGACCCGCTCAGCCCCGGCCATTACCGCAAGCTCGGTGGCCGCCACGGCGGTGCCGCGGTCGTTGTGCGGATGTACGCTGAGGGTGATGAAGTTCGCGGTCGCGGATGTTGCGGCCGAACCACTCGATTTGATCGGCATAGATGTTCGGGCTCGCCATCTCGACGGTGGCCGGGAGATTGAGGATTGTCTTCTTGTCGGGCGTCGGCCGCCACACGTCGATGACCGCCTCGCAAATCTCGACCGCAAAGTCGAGCTCGGTCCCGGTAAAGCTCTCCGGCGAATATTGGTAGATGATCTCGCTTTCCGGCATCGCCCCGGCGAGCTCGCGAATGAGCTTGGCCCCCGTCACCGCGATGTCGACGATGCCTGGCTTGTCCAGGCCGAACACGACGCGGCGCTGCAAGGTCGAAGTCGAGTTGTAGAGATGCATGATGGCTCGGCGCGCGCCGCGGATCGATTCGAAGCTGCGCCTGATCAACTCGGGCCGGGCTTGGGTCAGCACCTGGATCGTCACATCATCGGGGACCAACTGCTGCTCGATCAGCTCGCGGATAAATCCAAAGTCGGTCTCCGATGCCGCGGGAAAGCCGACTTCGATCTCCTTGAAGCCGAGCTTTACCAAAAGCTCGAACATCCGGCGTTTACGGTCCGGTCCCATCGGCTCCACCAAAGCCTGGTTCCCGTCGCGCAGGTCGACGCTGCACCACAGCGGCGCGCGGCCGATGACCTGAGTGGGCCAGCGCCGGTCGGGCAGATCGATGGTCGGAAACGAGCGGTATTTGTGGATAGGCATGCTGGTCATCGGAAACTCCTGGTCGCAGGCTCACCGCCGATCCGGCGGTTCAGCTTTTGAAATCGGGGAGGATCGCGGCCGGCTGGCGTCACAGCCAGCGGCCGGCCGGTGCTAAGTCGGCGACCGAAACGCGGCTCTGCATCCGCCGCGGAAGCGGCCGGAGGCGGGAAATCGCTTAAAATCGAGAAGAGACATCAGCATCAGCGAGCGCGAAAAATTCCCGAGCTGGGGACGGGCAACGACGGCGGCTCGGCGTCCCTTAGGACGCCGAGCGGCTAAGTCGAAGCTCGTAGCGCCGGCAATGCATCGCCGATGCGTAGCAAAATCGTATCGCAAGGTCAACCGGCAGAAGTCGGCCGGCGCAAACCGCAGCCGCCCCAAACCGCAAGTTTAAAAGCTGTCGCCATTTTGCCACTGTGGCTGAGACGCCACATCTCCTTGAAAAACCTTAAAGTGGATGTGTCCTCGATTGACTCTAAACCGTCTCCGGATAGTATTTAGGAAGCGAATTTGGCCTGTGTGCTGTATCGGTCTCGAAGCGACAAGTAGTCGTCAAGCGTTCGCCCGTCCGGTTCGTCGTCGAAGGGGGGAGGGGACGCGATCGCAGGTCGACACGGGACGGCCGCGTTCGGGGGAATATGGCTGCAGAAATGCAGCCTAAGACGGGTCGAGGGGACAAAGTGTCGAAGCAAACGAACGTTGTGCCATTCCCGCTGACCGTAAGGGGGATCCGATCGGCGGTAGATAAAGCGAGTTCGCCGACCAGCTATGAATTCACCGAAGAGGAGCTGGCTGCGCTGTGCCGCTGGTTTTCGGCCATGAAATACGCCTTTCCGGGGACCGAAGGCGTAATGATGGTTAATCATCAGGAGGCCTATTCCGCCGTCGGGCTCTACAACCGGGCAGGAGGCGCGCCCAATTGTCTCGTGGCCAAACATGAGGCGGGCGGCTCGGCGCGGTTCTTCTGGTCGACCGAATTCGACCCGCCGCGCCCGATCAACGATTTATCCGAGATCACGGATGCCCATATCCGCGCGATACGCCCACCGCGCAACGAAAAGGGCTGGCTCGACCCCAACGGGTGGATGGGCGTCTATGCATCGCGGCTGATCGCAACGCAGTTTCAGCGCGTCTAGTACTTAATCGCATCCTTGACCCGATTGGGCCTCGGAAAGAGGAGCAGGATCCAACAGCGGTGATCGGCCGCAACGCTTGCCTAATCCTCCTATTAGTAGAATACTACACTGGAGATAGAAACCGTACCGCGTCGATGAAGTCTGCCGTACTGCTTATTGGCCTCAGCGGCGCCGCACTCGTCGGGTGTGCATACCTGCCGACCGCCGGCCCGACCGCTGGCGAGGTGATCGACCGGGGGGTGCAGGAGAATCGAATTCGGTACGACGTCGTCGACGTCAATTCCGGCGTGGTCGCGACGCTGCAGGCACAGCCGGCGGACAGCTTTCGAACCCGCTTCGGGAAATATGGCAAGCCAGAGGCACCAAAGATCGGGATCGGCGATACGCTCTCAGTTTCCATCTGGGAAGCCGCGGGCGGGGGGCTATTCGGGACCTCGCCGACCGACCACGTCTCGGCCGGCTCGCGAAACGTAATCATCCCCGAACAGGTCGTCGGCCGGGACGCTGAAATCAGCGTGCCGTTTGCCGGGCGGGTTCCGGTGGCCGGACGGACGACCGTCGAAGTCCAGCACGAAATCGAGCGGCGCCTCGCCGAAAAGGCCATTGAGCCGCAGGTTATTGTAACGATTGCGAAGAGCGTGACCTACGCCGCGACGGTATCGGGAGAGGTGGTCAACGGCGCACGGGTGCCGCTCTCCGTTAACGGCGATCGCATGCTGGACTTGATTGCCCTTGCCGGTGGCGCGAAAGCGACCGTCTATGACACCTTCGTACGGCTTTCCCGAAACGGCGTCACGGTAACGATGCCGATGGAACGGCTCGTGTCGAACCCAGCCGAGAACATCTACGCACAGCCCGGGGACATATTGACCCTGGTTCGTGTGCCGCAGACCTATTCGGTGCTCGGGGCGACCGGGCAGAACGCCCAGATCACCTTCAATGCCGAGCGGATCACCTTGGTCGAAGCGCTCGCCAAAGCCGGTGGGTTGCAAGATCTGCGCTCGGATCCGACGGGCGTATTCCTTTTCCGTTTCGAACCGCCAGCCGTCGTCGCCGCGCTCAATGCTCCCCAGCTGGGCACCGGTCCCGATCGAACCTCGCCGGTCGTTTACCGCCTCGATATGAGCGATGCGAACTCCTATTTCCTTGCCCAGCGGTTTCCGGTCGAAGACAAGGACATCATCTATGTCGCCAACGCGCGGCTGAACGAGTTGCAGAAATTCTTCACGCTTTTGAATACCTTGACCGGCCCTGTCATTACCGGCATCGTCGTTAAGAACGCAGCACCGTAGCAATCGCTTTCGGCTATAAGCCATCCAGGGCGGACCCCTTTCGAAAGGATGGCCATGCCGCGGGTGCAGAGCTTGTCCGGTGAAGACCTGATCCTCGTTACCGGCGGCGCCGGGTTTATCGGCTCCCATATCGTCGGCCATCTGGCCGAGCTCGGCTTGCGCGTCGTGATCTCGGACCGTTTCGGATCCGGTGACAAGTGGCGCAACATCGCCTCGGCTCGGCTTTATGACCTTGTCCGACCCGACATGCTGTCCCAGTGGCTCGAGCGTCATAGCGGCAAGCTGGCAGCTATCGTTCACACGGCGGCGATATCCTCGACGACCGAGACCGATATCGATCGGTTCGTTGCCAACAATATTCGCTTGACGCTCGATCTTTGGGAATGGTGCGCCGCCAACGCGACCCGCTTTATCTACGCTTCTTCCGCTGCAACCTATGGCGATGGCAGCGCCGGGTTCGGCGACGACCAGGCACCTGCGGCCCTGGCCGCGCTGCGCCCGCTCAATGCCTATGGCTGGAGCAAGCACGTGGTGGATCGGCGGGTGGCCGAGGACGTGGCACGCGGACGGCCTATCCCATCGCAATGGGCCGGGCTCAAGTTCTTCAATGTCTACGGGCCGAACGAGGCCCATAAGGGCGACATGCAATCGCTTGTCGGCAAGTTCTACCCGATAATCGAGACTGGCGGAGCTGTTACGCTTTTCAAGTCGCACAACCCCGCCTATCGGGATGGCGGGCAGTTGCGGGATTTCGTCTATATAAAGGACTGCGTCGCGGCGGTTGAATGGCTATTGCAGAATCCGAAGGTAACGGGTCTATTCAATGTCGGAACCGGCGCCGCACGGAGCTTTCTCGACCTCGTCAATGCGGTCGCCGCGGCGGTCGGACGTCCGCCGAAAGTCCGGTTCGTCGACACTCCCGCCGAGTTGCGCGACAAGTATCAATACTTCACCCAGGCCGATATCTCGAAACTCCGCGCCGCCGGATTCGACAAGCCGTTTCACTCTTTGGAGGACGGTGTCCGGGATTTTGTTCACTGCATGCGGGGCGCGGCGTGATCCTGTTCGACCTGTCGCGTCTGGTCTCGCGCGCCGGGCGGGAGACACCGACGGGGATCGACCGCGTCGAGCTCGCCTATGCCGAGCATCTGATCGCCGGCCGCACCCCTCTGTCCTTTACGATGATGACGCCCTTGGGTGGTTTCGGCACGTTGCCCGAGGCGCTTGCCAAGGAATACCTGCAGGCGCTTGCCGGCGCATGGCGGGAGGCCGGCTCGTCGCAGCGGATTTCGCACGCGAAACGGCTGGCGCGGACGCTCCACGCCGCCGCCCTCTGGCGTGGAGAACGCCCATTGCGCCGGCAATGCCGTATCGAGACCGGCGGCATGGTCTATATGCTCGTCTCGCATCACCATCTCGAAAAGCGCCGCGCGATCGCCCGTCTGAAGCGCCAGGTACGGGCGTGCTTCGTCTGCCTTATCCACGATCTGATCCCGATCGAATTCCCCGAATACGCGCTGCCCGGCCAAAACGAAAAGCACCGCAAGCGGATCGAGACCGCCGCGGCGCTGGCCGACGCGGTCATCGTCAACTCGACTGTGACGCGTGAAGGATTTGAGCCGTATCTGGCGCGGGCCGGCCGCACCCCGCCTGTCGTGGTCGCGCCGTTCGGCGTCGACTTACCGGCGGCGTCGCCGGCCGAGCCGACGCCCGTGAAGCCGCCCTATTTCGTGTGTGTGGGGACCATCGAGGCGCGCAAGAACCATCTGCTCCTGCTCAACCTGTGGCGCCGGATGGCAGAAGAGCTGGGCGATGCCGCGCCCCGTCTCGTTCTGATCGGGCAACGGGGCTGGGAAACCGAAAACGCGATCGACATGCTCGAACGTTGCCCGTCACTGCGCGGTCTCGTCTTCGAGCGCACGAATGTGCCGGATGACGAGGCGGCGCGCCTCGTCAAGGGCGCTCGGGCATTGCTGCTGCCATCTTTTGCCGAAGGGTTCGGGTTTCCGATGGTGGAGGCGCTGGCGCTCGGGATCCCGGTCCTGTGCAGCAATCTCGCCGCGTTGCACGAGAATGGCGGGGATGTGCCGGAGTACCTCGATCCGCTCGACGGGCTCGGTTGGCGCAGCGCCGTCATCGATTACGCGTTGTCGGCGTCGCCGCGCCGCGCCGCCCAGCTCCGCCGGCTCTCGGGCTGGACGCCGCCGAGCTGGCACGATCATTTCGCCGCGGTCGAAGCCCTGATTGCCGAAGTCCGATCGATTGGCCAATATGAGACCGAACGTCCGCCGGCATCAGGGCTGGGGGCTCGCCGCGAGCTCGGGTTCAAAGCTCGGCAAACTGCGGACATGCGCTGATTTATTCTCGGGAAGGAAACGACAATGGCCGATACACCGCGTCTCAATGGCGTGATCGCCGCGTTGGAGCAGGGTAAGCCCGCTTTCGTCAGCTTTTGCGCCGCGGAAATCGGGGTGGCACAGGCAATGAACACGGCGTCATATGATGGCGTGGTGTTCGAGATGGAGCATCGGCCATATGACATCCGCGCATTGCGCGACTGCCTGCAATACATGCTCGACCGCCGGCAGATCCTGCAAAGAGGGACCATGGCTCCGGCAGTGACGCCGTTCGTGCGCATCCCGCCCAATGGCGGCGAGGCGAGCCAGTGGGTCGCCAAGCAGGTCTTGGACCAAGGCGTCTACGGCATCGTGTGGCCGCATGTCAGTACCATCGATGAAGCGCGCAACGCAGTCACCGCTTGCCGTTATCCGCGGCCCCGCTCGGCGCAATATTTCGAGCCGGCGGGTCAGCGGGGCGATGCGCCCGCGGCGGCGGCGCGCTATTGGGGGCTGTCGCAGCAGGAATATTACGCCCGCGCCGATGTCTGGCCGCTCAATCCGCAGGGCGAAATCCTGGTCGCGATCATGTGCGAGGAAGTGCGCGCAATAAAGAACTTGCCCAAGATGCTCGAAGAGGTTGCAGGGATCGGGGTCGTGATCATCGGCGAAGGCGATCTGTCACAGGACCTAGGCTTTCCGCGGCAATACGACCATCCGACCGTGGCTGCGGCAATGGACGAGATTCTCGCGATCTGCAAACAACACAACGTCCCTTGCGGACACCCGCATGTCGACACCAAGAATGTCGAAGCCTTACTGGAGAAGGGCTTCCGCTATCTGATGCCGGCACCGGTCTATTCCTACGCCGCGCTGGAACTCGGCCGCAAAGCCTGCGGCCGCAGCTGATGGGTCATGTCGCGAGATAACCGCCGTCGACCCAGAGTTCGGCACCGGTGATGTAAGAGGCTTCGTCGGACGCCAGGAACAAGACGGCGTTGGCGACCTCCTCGACCCGGCCGGCGCGGCCCATCGGCACCTGACGCAACATCCGGGCGCGCACTTCCGGGTCGGCGGTGCGCCCCGACGAGCGCATCGGCGGCATCAGCCCGGGGTGCACGGAGTTGACGCGGATGTTGTCGGCGCCGAGTTGCACCGCCGCCGCCTTGGTCAAGGTGCGGACTGCGCCTTTCGACGCGTTATAGCCGACGTGGACGTGGTGCTGGCCGGTGATGCCGGAGATCGACGAGATGTTGACGATCGAGCCGCCGCCCGCCGCCTTCATCAGCGGGATCGCGAATTTCATCCCGAGAAAGACGCCCCGCGCATTGACCGACATCAGCCGGTCCCAGGCCGCGGTGTCGAACAGATCCTCGACCGCGCTGCCGGAGAGGCCGGCATCGTTGACGAGAATATCGAGCTTGCCGAACTCGGCGATCGTCGCATCGACCGCCGCCTTCCACTCCGCTTCGCTGGTCACGTCGAGATGGCGGAAGATTGCCGCGCCATTGGCCTGCGTGATATCGGCGACGACCTTCCGGCCATCCTCGTCGAGCACATCGGCGACGACCACTTTGGCCCCTTCGCGGGCGAAGATTCGCGCCATGCTGGCGCCCATCCCGGAGGCTCCTCCGGTAACCAGCGCAACCTTGTCTTCCAGCCTCATCCGTTCCCTCCTCCAATATTATCGTCACCCCCGCGAAAGCGGGGGCCCAGGCCAACCGCCCCGGCCCTGCCGCCCTGGGTTCCCGCTTTCGCGGGAATGACGGATGGAACCACAGCTAGACCACGGCGATCTGCCCCCGCAGCTCGCCGGTGAACAGGCTTTTCGGGATCATCGCGTGCACGCCGCGCACGATGTCGACGACCTGGGTCACCCGGAAGCTGACCGCGATGCTGCACAAGGCGTAGGCGTCGAGCGGCGTCAGCTTGGCTCGGGTCGAGAGAAATTCGATGGCGTTGCGTGCCGCCAAAGCCATCGCCGTATTGAGATCCTTGTCGAGACCCACGGTGATCCAGTGGGTAGCGGTCTCGGCGACCGGCCATTGAAATTTCTTTTGCTTGTGCAGGACGACCTGGATCAGTACCTCCTGCATCCGGGTCTCGAGCGCGGTGAGGCTGATTTCGCCGTCACCTTGCACGGCATGCGAGTCGCCGGTGTAGATCAGTGCACCGGGCTTCCAGACCGGGAGGTATAGTGTCGAGCCTTCCGTCAGCTCGCGCAGATCGAGGTTGCCGCCGTGCGGGCCGGGCGGCACCGAGCTCGTGACGCCAGGGCTCAGCGGCGGGAAAAAGCCGTCGGGCGGCGCGACACCCAATGTCCCCTGAAACGGCGTCAGTGGAATATTGATGTCGGGCGCAAATTTGCCCTGCATCGCCGTCAGGTCGAGATCGACGTATTTGATCTGTCCCTGCGCAAAATCCTGCGGCAGCAGCCCGGTGCCCAATATGGCCGGGTTGTTGAACACCGCACCCCAGGTCGCCGGGTGCAATCGCTTGTAGCGGATCTCGACCACATCGCCGGGTTCGGCGTCCCTGACCGCAATGGGGCCGATGATCGAATGCGGCCCCCGGCCGGGATTGCTGGTGCGCAATTCGGCGAGCCGGCTGATCGGAACTCCCGGCTCCAACTCGTTCAGAAAATGCGACCAGGTGTTCGGAAAGCGGATCGCATCGCCGGACTCGACCGTCAGGATCGGCGGCAACGTCTCATCGAACACGCCGAGCCGCACCGTGTCCTTGTTCGAGTCCACGACATGGACGGGGCCACCGCCACCGGCTATCGCTGCGGTCGTATTGCCGGTTCCCGCCGCCTGGGCGAGCTTGCCGAACCAGGGTCCGACCGCGGCGAGCGCGCTCATGAAGCTGCTCGCCCGCAGCAATTGGCGCCGCGCCCGCCCGCGTGCGCTCAGAAAACCATCGAGCCGCTCCTGCACCACTTCGTCCATGTGCAGCAGGCGGTCTGCCGTCCGCCGATCGAACGCGCCGTCCTTGATGTCCTCGCGGATGACGCCGGTGCCCTTCTCGTCGCCGCAGCCGAACAGGCCGCCGCAAGCGTGATTCTGTGCCGGCGTGTTGCCCTCGCCTTGATGATCGTGCTGATGCGCCATCGCTAACCCCGAATTCCGAACCCGCGGCTGTTTGCGCCATCCCGTCCCGCGAATGATCGCAAAAAATACCCCGTCCTGCCAATGGCCGAAGCGGGGCCAATCGCGCCGCCCCGGCTGAGATAACTCAACGGCCGCGCATCAAGTCGCGCCTCCTGCATGTGCATCATTTCCAGGAAATAAATAAAACCGGGTCGGCGGGCCAGCCGCGGCGGTTCCAATAACCACAAGGCTAGGGCGCACATTCTCGATATAGCTGGCAAGCCGCGCGCGCTCGTCGCCATTGGGCGGGGCGGCGGGCACGGTCTTGCCGTTTCCTGTTACTCCTGTTTTATCTCGTCGAGATCAGGTATCGGCAACTCCTTCGGTCGCAATGTCGCACCCGCTCACGGGGCCGGAATGAGCGAGTTTATGATACGATTGCGGCATTTACATGATTGTCGTTTTGCCAATCGCTGGGAGGAACTGCGGGGAGTTCTTATGTTCTCCCGACCAAGCGGTAACGGCCTGAAGTTCGGCGATATTATCCCGACCGGATTGAACGGTGCGTCCCGATGAACGCGGATGGCAGCGGCGGATGCGAGCGGGCCTTTTCAATGGCCGCTCAATTACGGCATAGTCGCCGTGACTGGTGCTGGTGGTGTTGCCGTAGAGTCCAACAGATGCTGTAAATCACGGCATGTTTCATTTTCTCCTTGGGTTTCCTGAACGCCGAGCCGGATCCCATATCTTTTCCCGACTCACGTTTCGAGCGAGGTGCGTGTAGCGAGTCCGATAACACCGATTCTGGAAAATGACCGGCTGCGCGCGGGGGGGAAAATGTGACTGGGCCGGCGTGACGGCTCTTGATCTGGTCACGGGCCGAGCAAGCCGCAGAACATGCCTTCTGGAAAAATCAGCCTCGGCTTGTCCCTAATGAGCACGCAACGCTCATCGTCTTTTGGAAGACGCGGCCTATCTTTGGACTCGGCCGAGCCTGCCTTTCGCGAAATATTCAACGAGGTTGAAGGCCGCGTCCTGCCATATTTCGCGGGGCGTGCGTCGCGCCGCCCTCCCTTCTGCGGCGCGAGCAAGCACAAACTCTAAGGTGAAGCCATAGCAAAGAGCGCTCGCCGCTACCCAATGTCCGCGCACCCACTGACCAGCGCCGGCGACGAGCAGCGCGTGGTACAATTCCTGCACGTCCTCGCGGGAAGCGTCGTACCGCTGTAGGAGCAAAAACAGGGTGGGATCGCCTACGATTAAATCCAATAAGTCTTCTAGGGCGTTGCCCTTGGCATCGCTGAACAACATTTCAACACTCAACGAGACTGGCTGACCGAGGATTCGACTGATCCGGCGAAGTTCGCTTTTGCGGCGCTGAGATGCCCGAAGAAATTGCCAGAACGCCATCACCACCCCGTGGCTTACACATCATCCCTTGAAAGCACGAAAATGCGAGCCGACTTCACGGAATGCCCCGGCAACTCATGTCGTGCGATTGCTGGTCAACCTGCGCAATTGTTGCCTGCTGATCGGGCGGCAATGATGATTCACGGCCGCTCATCGGAGTCCAGTAGGTCAGAAGAATCTTGCCGGTTTCACCTTGGGCGGTGCGATACTGCATCGTAATTTCGATGCTCTTACCTTCGCCTGAGTCCTTGTCGCCCGGTCCCGGCCCTGAAATCCATGTAGGAATAACCGTAATCGGCTGCGACATGTCGAAGGTGCCTGTTTGTCCTTTTTCGGCAAGGGCAGTGATCTGCTCGTAATTCTCTTTGGTCGGGTACACAACAAGCGACATGCCGACCCGCCATTGCGCTACGGGGCCTGTCGCTACAAGCTGACCGTGAGACGCTTTATCAGGTGCCATAACCCCAAACCAGCAATCGTTAGGGACGGATGGCGCAGCTTGGACATGCAGAGGAAACAGGAGCAGCGCAGATGCAAAAAGGAAGAGGCGTGGCATGGGCAATGGGTTTCTGCCAGCGGCCGGGGCCGGTTGTCAAAACTCAGCGGATAACAACATGCCTTATAGAAAATTCAAATTCGGTATTACGCGCGAGGCAAAGGAAGGGGGGCCTACACGATCTCCCTTTTCATCGACAATGGCCGCTACAAAACTGAAGTCACCGAGCTGCCACCAATACCCCAGTTCGGGAAAACTTGACCGCGGCTCTAAATA
This sequence comes from uncultured Alphaproteobacteria bacterium, assembly GCA_963787425.1. Lineage (GTDB taxonomy): Bacteria > Pseudomonadota > Alphaproteobacteria > ATCC43930 > CGMCC-115725 > AP-15. Next base: position 2,496 of record CAWBCV010000007.1, on the reverse strand, counting down.
GTTATGTGCGCGGCGCGTCCGCTTCTTTACGTAGGCTCCAACGATGTCCTCGAAAGAGGACTCGGCTTTAGCGGACAGGCATTTTAGTAAGCCGACCAGTTGAGCATCGGTTATGCAGCCAATCGGTATGGTCACCTCAAAGAATGTGTCGAACTTCTTCCGGCCTGTAATGCGCCAAAATCTCTTCCCGGCTCGTCGTTCTCGCTTCATATCTCTACACTGCCAATCTCGAAATCGTACTCTGGCTGACGTTGTAGCTCCGGGCCACGTTGCGCTGCGTCTCGCCAGCTTCGAGACGCTTGCGAGCCTCTTTTTGCTGGCGCGGCGTGAGAATCGGCTTGCGGCCGAATTTGACCCCGTTCGCCTTGGCGTCGGCCCGGCCGCGCGCGGTGCGTTCGAGAATGCGGCGGCGTTCGAGCTTCGCCGCAACGCCAAGGATGGCGAAGATGATTTCGGCGAAGTCGGATGTGGTATCGAGGAACGGTTCGGCCAATGACCGGATACCGGCCCCGGCGCGCTGCATGTCACGGGCGATAACCAGAAGGTCGGTCGTGTCGCGCGAGAGACGGTCAACGGCCGGGGTGATGACAACATCGCCGGGGGCGAGCTTCTTCATCAGTGCGCGAAGCTGCGGCCGGTCGGCCGTGGTGCCGGTGATTTTCTCGCGGAACACCTTTTCACATCCGGCCGCCTTCAACTGGCGCACCTGTCCGGTTTCGTCTTGGGCGGCCGTCGAGACGCCGGCATAGCCGTAAATCATGTCGGGATTGTGCATCGGAAATATGCATCAAAAAAGCCCAATTTTATCAAGGGCGCGGTGGTGATGCAGATATCTTGCAGACTGTGTGAAAAGTCGCATTGAGCGGATTCCAGTGCGGCGCATGACGCGGTAGAATATGGCATGACGCACCTCTCGGGCCACGACAGATCCCAGTTGTTACTCCTGCCGGAGGCGGTTGAGGATTATGTCGGCCCGGACAATCCGGTGCGCTTGATCGATGCTTTTGTCGATGGGTTGGATCTTGCGGCAGCGTCGTTTCTCCATGTTGAACCCAAGGTGACAGGCCGCCCGGGCTATGCGCCCGCCGATCTGCTGAAGCTGTACATTTACGGCTATCTGAACCGGGTGCGGTCGAGCCGTCGGCTGGAGGCTGAGACCCATCGCAATATCGAGGTGATCTGGCTGCTGCGACATCTGAAGCCGGACTTCAAGACGATCGTTGACTTTCGGCGCGACAACCGCAATGCCTTCCGCCATGTGTTCCGAGAATTTGTGCTGCTGTGTCGCCAACTGGACCTGTTTGGCCGGGAGCTGCTCGCAGTGGATGGCACGCGGATCAAGGCGGTCAACAACAAGGATCGCAATTTCACCCGGGCGTCTCTGACCCAGTTCATCAAATCCGCCGACGCCAAGCTCGAGGACTACCTTCAACGCCTCGACAAGAGCGACGGCACGGAGAGCCCAACAGGCGGCTCGCGGGTCAAGAACCTGGCTGAAAAGATCGCCGCGATTCGGGAGCGGCGTGAGCGGCACAAGGACATGCTGGCGGAACTGGACCAGACGGGGGAGAGCCAGATCTCGCTTACCGACCCCGACAGCCGAGCGATGGCGGCGCATACGCATGTTGCGGTGGGCTATAACGTGCAGATCGCTGTCGACGCCAAGCACAAGCTGATCGTCGAGCAGCAGGTCACCAACCAAGTTGTCGATATGGGGCTCCTGGCACAGACCGCCGAACCGGCAAAAGAGGTTCTCGGCGTGGAGCGGATCGCGGTCGTAGCCGACCGGGGCTATTTCAAGATCGAGGACATCGAGGCCTGCGAGAAGGCCGGGATCGAACCTTACGTCCCGCGTCCGCAGCGGGGTCCCTCGGTCAGAGCAGGCCTGTTCCGTAAAGATGAGTTCAGCTACGACCCAACGAGCGACAGCTTCCGGTGCCCCGCAGGTCAACGTCTTCATCCCTATTCATCTTCTCTCATGCGCGGCTTGAAGAAGATCAATTACCGCAACAGCCAAGCCTGCCGAGATTGCCCGATCCGGTCGCAATGCACGGCCAATCAATTCCGCTCCGTATCCCGTCTCGAGAACGAGGCCGTATTGGATCGAATGCAAGCCCGCATAGCGCAGCGGCCAGACATTCTCGACCAACGCCGCGAGACGGTCGAACACCCGTTTGGCACGATTAAGCAGTGGATGAACCAGGGTGCATTTCTGATGCGAGGGTTGGAGAAGGTTCGCGCCGAGTTCAGCCTGACCGCGCTCGCCTACAATCTCAGGCGGGTCCTCAATATCGTAGGTCTGCCAAAATTGATTGCCGCGCTCCCGACCTAAAAACCGTGCCTAGGTGCCTCTCGACCCAGTTTAGGGTGTTGTCGATGCAAGGATTGGACAAACCCTTCTCCATCGAATTGCAGCTCAGAAAAAATCACTCTCAGTCTGCCAGCCGGTTGATAAGCCGGCGCCGCTGCAAACAGTGTTTCCACACGGTCTGCTTG
>CAWBCV010000006.1:0-220426 GCA_963787425.1 uncultured Alphaproteobacteria bacterium | reverse complement strand
TATCATTCGATCGGCAGGGCTGGGGGACGCCCTTGGCGCGTAATCTGAGCCGAGATCGTGAACGTCCTCCGCGGAGGAACCGGTTCGTAGTCAAGCGCGGAGAGCGAGACAAAGCCAGGCCCGCTGTCCGTCAGTAGGAATCGGGAAAAGGCGAGTATCGCCATCCATCCGGCCCACCGACCCTCCGCCCCAGCTGACACACCGGTGGGCTCTTCAAAGACTTCCCGAATAAGTTCGGTTATCCCAGCTCCGTGTCTGCATTCGAAATTGCGCGCGCCAGTCACAAACAGGTCAGCTGGCCTTGGCGCATCAGTGCTCCAGGGAGATGCCCACGCAGGCGCCGCACGTGGCCCTATATCAGCGCTTACGATTTCCATTAGCGGAATAACTCCCTCGCTTTGTCGGTGATTGACCCCTCGAAGATCCTGTTCTTTCGAATTCGCATCTGCTCGAACAGGCCCCAAATTTCCTGTTCTTCCTGCGGCACTGCCGAAGCCTTAAACAAATCTATATCGAATAGAATTGAGATCGCATCCGAGCGCGTCGGCGGCAGCATGGCGGAATTCAGAATACACATGACCTCCAAATCCGGCTGAGGGAGGTGCAATTGCATAAAAAACTACTCATTTGTTGTGGTAAATCTAGAGAAATCTCCGGCGTCGTTCTCATGTACTCCTTAAGATCGGAAATCGGGAGCGGGATGTCGATACGGTTGATATAACGGAGTGCGAGCCTGGTAATAAGAACTGGATCCGTCGCCTTTCGATATTTCGCCCAAAGGTTGCGCGCCTGTGTCCGGAGGTCGTGCCAGTCAGTATAAGGGGCGAGCTTACTGGCGGAGAACCCATCCAGCCGAGCTTGAACGGCCCGTGTACGGCTGGGTGAAAACGCGACGAAGCCATTCTTTACAGCTTCCGCCAGGGCCCGAGGGGCAGGTCTCTTTCCATCGTCACTGAAGTCGTGCCAACGACCTGTTCAATAACTTCAGGATATTCAGCACGATGCGATTTGATGAACTCGGCCAACTGGTCGAGGAGATTGGGCGTGGCAGCCCTCGGCGTCACCCGTATATCGAAAATCGCCTCCGTGATTGGAGCGTTTGGATACACGACTTCAGGGGTCATGGGCTAAATATGGGGAATCACCACCGTTTTTTTAGCGTACAGCAAGTCCGACCGTAGTGGGATCATAATTCAGCTCAGAGAACGCGACGATGCTAGCGGAGCGGGTCAGGCCGCGCTCAAAGAAGAACAGGTCCGGCTCACAATAGCATCCGTCCCGCTTCACAAAATCGCGGCAGCGAGGTTGGGATTGTCGCGGCGCGGTTCGGCGACGTTGTTGCGGCCCGACAGGAACGATTTGATGTTGCGGGCCGCCTGACGCAGGCGTTGCCGGTTCTCGACCAGGGCGATACGGACGAACCCCTCGCCATATTCGCCAAAGCCGATACCTGGCGACACAGCCACATTGGCCTGTTCAAGCAGGAGCTTGGAAAACGCGAGGCTGCCCATGGAACGGAAGGTGGGCGGGATCGGCGCCCAGGCGAACATCGTCGCGTCGGGTATGGGTATTTCCCACCCGGCTTGGCGCAGCCCGTCGAGGAAGACATCGCGGCGGGCGCGATAACGCTCGCGGATTTCAGTGATACAGTCCTGCGGACCGTTGAGCGCCGCGGTCGCCGCGACCTGGATGGGTGTGAACGCGCCGTAGTCGAGGTAAGACTTGACCCGCGTCAACGCGGTGATCAATCGCGCATTACCAACTGCGAACCCGATGCGCCATCCGGCCATTGAATAGGTCTTGCTTAGCGAAGAAAACTCCACCGCGACATCCCGGGCGCCTGGCACCTCGAGGATCGAGGGCGGCGGCTTACCGTCGAAATAGATCTCGGCATAGGCGATGTCGGACAGCACGACGATGTGGTGTCGCCGGCAGAACGCGACGATCTCTTCATAGAAACCGAGGTCGACGGTCTGTGCCGTCGGATTGGCCGGAAAATTGAGCACGATCGCAAGCGGCGCCGGCACACTGTGCCGCACCGCCTTTTTTAGCTCACCGAGAAAGTCGAATTCGGGACCCATCGGGACATGGCGTATGGAGGCGCCAGCCATGATGAAGCCGAAGGCGTGGATCGGATAGCAAGGATTTGGGACAAGGACAATATCGCCGGGTGCGGTGATCGCCTGCGCTAGATTGGCGAGGCCCTCTTTCGATCCGAGCGTGACGATAACCTCGCGCTCGGGATCGAGTTCGACCCCGAAGCGCCGCGCGTAATAGCCAGCGCAAGCGCGTCGCAGCCCCGCAATCCCGCGCGACATGGAATATCCATGGGTCTTGGGATTCTGGACCGCTTCGACGAGCTTGGCCACGATATGAGACGGGGTCGGGCCGTCAGGATTTCCCATGCCCAGATCAATGACGTCCCGCCCGGCCGCTCGCGCTTGGGCCTTCAGCGAATTGACCTCGCTGAAAACGTAGGGGGGAAGGCGCTTGATGCGGTAGAAATCCTCAGGCATAGCGTCTCAGCCGTGGATGGATGGCCCCTTTTAGTCCTGCAAGCCTTATTTGGCGAGCGCTATACTACAACGCGACGATTTGCTGCGCGGGGTCGGCACCCGATCCTCGCATGGTTGTAGAAACTGATCTACGACACCTCGGGACTTGGAAATCGGTCGTCACGGACAGAAGCGGAGGTCGTCGCGCTCGTTCTCATAGTCCTCCATAGCGCGATGAAGGACGTTGTCGGATGGCAAAGCACGCAGGGCCTGTGAGATTTCTTTGAGCGTCGCCTCGTCGTAAGCGACCGGTTTGGGACATTTGCAGGAGGTATCGCGCGCGGCGGTGCAGCCGGTCAAACCGAGAACCGCGACAATTGCCGCTTCGCGAATCCTCTCCTTCAACAACATCCACATGTCTTGTCCCTATAACACGAGCAACAACCGCTGCGCTGTCCTGACGGGCACCGTGCTTCCCTCTTCTCGATTGACGTCCCAGTCGCCAGCCCACCGGCTATTATCAGAGCTGTGGTTGTTTCCACCAAGTGACGAGATCGGCGATCGTGCCGGCGAATCGGCTGCGGTCACATCGGCCGATCCCTGCGACCGGCACCACATCAGAACCGACGCTCCCGTCGGTGTGCTGCCACAGCGCCCACTTCGACCAGCCCGGTGGACAAATCGGCCGGGAGCTGTAGGCCGGCAACCAGAGCGGACAGCGCGACAAGACGTTATTGGGAAGACCGGTACCTCTTTGGTCCGGCCCATAGCGGTTGATATAAATCAATGGCATCGAGCCGGTCGCCATTTGCAACCTTGCCGCGGCTTCGGCGACCTGCGCGACTGTCACAGTGCCTCCGATCGCGTTCGGCTCGGCATCGAGTGCCAGCACAGAACAGCCTTCTGCCGCTGATAGGAAGTTCTCGACCTGTAGCTCCGGCGGCGAGTTATCGAGGAAGTGATAGGCTCCAACCAGCAGGCCGGAAGCACTTGCTGCCGCAAACCGTTGTGCGAACGCCACGTCGATCCAGTCCGAACCCTGCGTTGCCTTCAGAATCACCGCGGCGATTCCCGCCGATTTGGCCCGTGCAAAATCGACCGGTGCCTGCCAATGACTGAGGTCGATCACGACATCAGACGTGATCGGCGGGATGTAGGGCGCGGACAACAGTGGCAATAATCTCGGTCGTTCGTCGGTAGAGAAGGTAATCATTGATAAAAAACCCAAAATTGCTTGCCTAAACTGCGCCACGCCTTAGCCGCTGCGATGATCCCGCCCCCGAGCCAGAGGGCGACGCGTAGACTGAAGCGACCGCGGGGCACGAGCACGAGGTTTTCGACTTGATCGATGAGCCCTCTATGGCCCTTGCATGGCGACGAGAAAATCAGTGAACGGAAATGGGCTGTAGGCTGGACGTCGAGGAAGGCGACCCATTCAACGTTGGCGGCGTTGCCCGGGGCCCTTGTTGTCCACTACGGCGACGTGCCGGTAAGCGAGCGGAGCCCCAAAAAATCGGCAGCAGCTGGGCGTAGCAGTCCCGAAGATAGAGGACCCCGGTGCATAGACCCGTGTAGGGATCGGTCTGCGGCCGCGTCAGATTTGCCGCCGGATATTGCGCAATGACCTCGCGCGCTGTCTGGCTGTAGATCCCGGCAACCAAGCTCTGAAATTTCGTCAGCGCGGTCAGCGTACGTTATCCTTGTCGGAACCGGCGTCGAGGATATAACGCCACCGATCGAGAAGCTCGCGCGCCTCATCAGAGGCATGTATTGCCGATTGAATGTCGGCGCTATTAGGCCGCAAAGGAGCGGCATCTTCTTTCGTTTCTCTCTTTGGCGGCTCTATCGGGGCTTCCTGTCGGGGCGGAGGAGGGACGGCCACAAACGTGGATTGATTGATTGGCGTTGAGCTGCAGCCGAACAGCAGGAAAACGATCGCCAACCACCACACGGGGATCATCTCGCCTTCGGGCGCTCGACAAGCTGCAGCTGCAGGTTATTGAGTCCCTTTTGGATCTCCACCACTGCGGCGCGCATCTCGGTCGCGAACTCGCGATCCTCCTGGCGGCGCTCGACGATGGCGTGCTCAGCCACCGTCAGGCGAGATTCAAACCCCGCCATGGCGACTTGGTATTCGGCTCGCATTGAAGCCATGTCGCGCTGAAGGCTGACATATCCGGTTATCACCGCACCGGTCAGCGCAAAGATCTGCAGAATGTGCCCGAGGTTTATTTCGGGATTAAAACGGATTCTCGGCGTCTTGGACGGCTCGATATCCGTCTCCGTAGCGGCTTCCGTTTTGATTTGATATGATTTTGCCTCGTTCATCTTCGCCTACCGACGATCCGGATCCCGCGAGGCCCGAAGCTCAGTGTTTTGGTTTCGCCGCCGAGTTGAATGCAGCATTCGCCGGTAGCCTCATCAGCCGTGATGATCTCCCCTGCCACGTCCGTATAATCGTCGGTACGTACGATTTTCCAACGCCGTTTGTCCTCGGTGCTGTGCCAGGATTCGAGCTTCATTGCGTAATTCCCATGATGGTCCATGCGAGGTTTGCCAGCGTCGCGTCAGGCGCGGCGGGCGCGATTACGGTCAGCACGTCGCCGGCATTGAATAAAGTCGCTGAGTTCATTGTGAATGTGGCCGCGGCAGCCAATGGCGCGAAAACCATAGTCCCGACGTTCGCGCCGTTCTTCTGGATGTTAAATATCGTTGTCGCCGTTGCAGCTGTCGAAGCGGTCCCGCGGCTGCCGGAAAGCCCGGCCGGCGCAGTTACCGGGGCGGCGAATACATAACTTTGGAGCACGAGGTTTGCCGTCGGGCTACCGTTGAACGAGCCACTGACAATAGTCGAAGAGGCTTGCCCGGTTCCTCTGACGGTGTATGTGTATACAGGAAGTGAGTTTAGGCTCTGCAATCCGCCGCCGACGATATTCGTCGACGCGAATTTCAAATAGATCGTTTGACCGATCAGACTATTCTGATAAGGGAACCGGCCGATCGATCCGTCGAGCCTCGCGAACAACGTTCCCGGCGGATGATCGGTGATCGTGCTACCGTAAGCGCCGCGATAAAGGGTAGTCAGCGCATACTTATTGGCCGCGGTGAGCGTCGCAGTTTGGTAGGCGAGAAGCTCACCACCGACATAGCAAAGCGTCACGAGATTGGCGGCATCGGTGCCGGAGACCGACGCAAGCTGACCCTGGCTTTCGGTTAGATCTACTGAGAGGGTGTTGATGGCATCGGGTGAGGAATGCAGCGGCAGATCGGCCGTCAATACCCCTTGCACCGCCAATGAGTTCACAGTCCCGGCGAGGGCATAGGAGCTGCCATCGCTGGAGATCCAGACCTGGGCTCCACCCCAATTCGCGCCGCCCGAAAGCGCAACCCAGATTTCTAGCCCTCCGGTCAGCAGTGCCGCCGGCGGCTCGAAAATGATCGGTGGATTGACATCACCCGGAGGCGAATTCCAATTCGGGACATAGCCCGAGCCCGACTGCTTCGGATAGACCACCCCCGTGGAATACCCGCCGAAGAAATCTTCTGCCGTGATCGACAGGGTGCCCTCGTCATCCTCCTCCACTGCGGTGACCCGCACAATCAACCCTGAGGCACCGAGCCGGAGATCAGTGATCTCTACGAGATCCATCGGCTCGAGCAGACAATATTTCCATCCGAGTTTAAAAGTATACGTGTTGCGAAATAGCAATGCTCGCTGCAATAGAAGTTGGGCGACTATTGAGCCCACGTTGAGCGGATCGACGATAGCCCGTGCCTTCAGCGAGCTATCGCGGCGTATGCCGTAGAGATCGATTGCCCCTTGATCGAAAGCCTCGACGATCGCAGTGTTGTAATTATTCGATCGGTCGAGACATTCAAGTTGAATGGAATTGGAGGCGTCGGCCGGGGTCGACCGCGTAATATGGACTGGATCATCGCTGAAACCGCCGGTGATCGGCCCTGATCCCGACCGCAGCGCCGGCCCGCCCGGGGTTACCCCGGAATTTGTTCCGACACTCAATTCCTGGACGATGAAATCATCCTCGCCGAGGCTGTAAAGCGGGGTCGTATCTGGCGCGTAGGCCGCACCATTGCCGGTGACGGGCTGATCGCCATAGGGGATGATCTTCAACAGTCCGCCCGACCACACAATGGCACTGTTGGTGATTTTTATGATATCTGCGAGGTGTTGTTGCGCTTCTTGCTGAGTATCGAGCATTGGCGACAACACCAGGCCAAGGGCCTGGCAATACGCTGAATAGAGTCTGAGGTCACCCAGACTGGTCGCCGGGAAGCCGGCTCCGTAACGGGGATTGGTGAGAAAATCGGCCACGACAGCAGCGGGATTTGCATCGAACCCGTTGGTCCCACTCAGCGACAGTAAGCCTTCCACCTCCAAGGAGAAATTCGGAAGGGTGGCAGTGTTACCCATCGCAAAGTTGTTGGCTACGATAGTTGCGGTTCCGGAATAGCCGAGGTCCTTATCGGCATGGTGTGTTTCCCAATACGGATCTGCAGGCTGTCCATCGCTTCCGAGGTAAACCGCGGCCGGCAACGAGGACAGCATTCCGATATTCTTGTCCCACCACACCGTGCCGATGCCGGAAATCGGCCCTTGGCACACGCCCATAATAACCGAGGCACTATATTTGTATTGCTGTCCGCCTCCTTTACCGCCGCCACCACCTTTTCCTACACCGCTTTGTTGCGATGACGGCGCGGCTTTGAAATCATCGTAGTCGATCAGGTTTGGCGAGACGCGCGTTGTACCATAGACGAGCGGGATAACCCCACCCTGTTGCGAGGTTTGGAATTGCAGCGAGCCGATCGCCTTTTGCTGCTTGGCATTAGACCCGCCGCCGACAATGCCACCCATGTTCGATTGTCAGAGTTCGAGAATGGGAAAAGGGTCGAAAAATCGGACCGGGTGGCCGCTCAGTGGCGGCTGGTCGGCAGCACCGCAGACAACTCCGGCATCCCACCATGCGTGGATGAGCCTCGGCCATGAGACAACGACAGCCCCGTGTGAGAAGCAGCGCCCGAATTTGAACACGGCGATATCGCCTTCCCGAGGCGGAGCCTCAATCTCCCGTGCGTAATACATAAGCCCCTCGAGGTATCGCTCGGCGTCGCGATGCAGGTGCCAATCAGGCGGATAGAACGGGACGTCGATGTGCGAGATCACCCCTGCATTTCGGTAGACTTCGGCAAGCAGCATCAAGCAATCTGTGCCGCCGCCCTTGACCCGGCCCATATGGTGATAGGGTGTGCGAAGCCAGGTTTGCGCCTCGGCAAGAACCATCGACCTCGGGTTCATACCGCCGTCTCCGGCGTCGGGATGAAGGGAAAGCCCCCGAAGTGGGTGGCGTTATTGAAGATGTTCGAACATGTAGCCAGCGTACGGTCACAGCCGGGCAGCAGCTGAAATTGGTCGCCGGTCACAATCGACGAGAGAAATGGAAGCTTCACGGAAACCCCGCCGGAACCCATGTTCGCGATGGTGCGGCTCGAACCGGCATTGGCTCCGGTCACGCTGATGATCGTCCCTTGAACGTATAGGTTCGTTGGGGTCGGGCTAACTGAGGTGACGATTTGCGCCTGCGTAGAGCCGGGCTCGGCCGCAAACGTTATCTGCATGCTGGACCGGTCGAACTGGCACATCGCGTCGCCGAAGGTATGAGTGCAAGATGACTGCCATAGCCGGCGTGGCATCTGGATATTCAGAAGCTCGAGATGCGAGCGGCATTTGAGGTCGATGCCGGTCCGGGTACAGTCAATATCCGAAATGCGGCCGGCGAAGAGCACCACGGTTCCCGGGCTCGTGTCGCCGTAGGTCGGCATAAACGCCCGTTCGAGCTGCAGTAGCGCGCCGTCGAACTGCCCCTGCCAGGCCGCTTGCAGAAACGGCACCCCGCCTATCAGATCTGTGGGCTCGGTATAGATTCTGACTTCGAGTTCGTCGACCTGGGTGCCGATGACGATCTTGGTTTTTGAGCGCTCGAATTTAGGGCCAAGCGCAAAGATATAGCCATTCGCGAATAGCGTAGTCGACGCTGCCGAATAGCGCAGTACCGATCCGCCTACGAGAGTGATCGTGTAGAGGTCCGCCATGATGAACTGGTTGGCGTTCAAGAGGAGCGCGATCAGGGCGGGGCTGGCCGCTTTCATGATCGCACCGATATAAAGGTCAATTTTTTTACCTGCCACAGCCGATACATGAAATTCTCGAAATCGTATTTGTCGTCAATAAATCTACAACGGAAGTAATAAGTGAAATCAGCGGTAATGATTAGCTCGCTACTGGGAGCAGTTCCGAATGTCACCAACCCGGTGGCCGGGTCGGCACTGTAGGTCGACGGATCTTGTGTAATCCCGTTGAAGTAGATCGCACGTACGATGTTCGGCGCGATGATCGGTTCCAAAAAGCCGCCGCCAGGCAGGGTAGCACCCATTGTACGCTGTAGCTGGAAAGAGAGCGTGCTCGCATCTCCGATGCCGATCTGCTGCCCGGCGACTTGCCAGTCGCTGGGGTCTTGAAACAGGAATGTGCCGAACGCTCCCTGGCAGAGCATGAAGAATCCGAGCAAGGTCCGCAGCTCGTCGTAGCCAGCTGCCGGATTGTCGCGCAGGAAGTCATAGACCAGTGCAAATTGCCACAACGGATAAGGATAGTCGAGCGCCCGCAATTCGCGCCCGGATACCGCGCGCTGGATGCGCGTCTGAAAGGTCGGGGTTTTGGTGACGCTCCAGGCGAGCCCGGGCAACGCCGGAAAAATCAGAGCCATCACGCCGTCCGCAGCGTCGAACCGTTGCGCATTGCCTTGTTAAGGGCATTGACGAGAAGGCTGCCATTGCTCTGGAAAAACCGCTTCACGTCCTGACTGTCGATCGCTGACACGTTGACCACGACCGCACCAGACCCAGCGCCGGCATTTGCGGAGATCATGTTCTGAAGGCCTTGGCTGATATTCGCCGGCAAGATCATTTCGTTTTGATGCACCATAGCCAGCTGATCAGACGGGACCATCCAGCCCCCCGCCGCAGAGGCAATACCGCCGGCGGCTGCCATTACGGTGGCTTCTCCGGCTGCGGCCGGCCCGGCCGCAGCCGGCCCCATAAGCGGAGCCAGGAATGCAAAGATGCCCGAGAACGCCTGCGCTGAATCGGTCGCGATGCTTTTGATCGCATTGGCCGCCTTGATCGCCAGTCCGGCTGCCATTCCCTCGCCATCGGCTGCGGTGCGAGCTGCAGCGCCGGCCTCGGTTGCGGTTGTCATAGCGAGCTCACTGGCAATCCAGTTGGTCGCCATCTTGACTCCCAGGTTGACAAATTCGGCAAGTATCGACTGCGCGATGTTCGCCACCGCCTTTTGCAATGTCGTAGTACCCAATATCATGCCGGTGATCGAGGTATCGAAGGCACGTTGGATCGGCTGCATCAGGCTCTGCCAGGTTCTTTGGCTGGTTTGCGCTGCCTGAAGATCGAGCTTTCCCTTGTCGCTCTGAAACTTCTGGTAGGTAAGCAGCTCTTCTCCCCACAGCTTTTCATCAGCGGCAGCATCGTTTCCGTTGTCCGACGCGGGACTGGGCTGGACAATGCTGGAGGCATCTCCGAGCCCGCTACTCGGCGTCATGCCCGCGCCTATCGACCCCGCGAGGTCGGCAGCTTTGGTCTGCAGTGCACCGATCCCGGTTCCGATTTGGCCGGTAGCGGCGTTAAGCTGTGACTGCGCCTGTTGGGCAATGTCGCCGAGCCCGGCAAGTTGAGTGCGCATCGCATCGGTCGCCGCTTGAACAGAATTTGATGCGGCCTCCATTCCGGATCGGAGGCCGTCAATTTGGGCGCTGATAACGACGCTCGTTTCAATATCGGCCATTATAGCCTCTTGCTAACAAACTGCCTTCGCCGCTGCTTGCGAATTGCTCTGATTTCTGGGGATGCCTAGTCGGGGATTTCCGCCCGAAGGCGGAGTTCGGCAAAATCTAGGACTACGGGCGAGAGCCCGGCATTGACGTCTCCGGCGCCAAACCCAGGCCCCATCTGGGCGAGCAATGCGCTGGAATCCGAACTCGGTCGCGGTCCTCGTCCCATCGACGTCGGCGGCAGCCGTGCGCTTCTATTTTTGCCGACGCCAAGATAGGCCGCGACCAGTAAGTGCACCGGTGGGTGCTGTGCCCAGTAGGATGTCAGCTCTTCGATCTGGAAGAGCGTCATCTCGTCAATTATCGGGTAGCTGTATCCACAGGCGGTCGCGAGGAGACCATAGATTTCTCGCCAGGGGTCACCGTCCCCGATATCATGTCCGAAACTGACCTGGCGCTCGCATTGGCCGCCCCCGGGCTGGTCCCGGGGGCAGGCGCTTCCCCCATAGCGGTTCCTCCTGGCTTCAGGCCGGAGCCGGTCAGGACGGCATTCAGGACGACACTAGCATTCCCGAGATCGAGCAAATTTTCGACTCTGTCTGGCGTCGTCTCGGGATAGTTGCGCTGCAGCGCCGCGGTGACAATGTCGATCAGCACCTTGATTTGCGCTTCGCCCATCGACGCGCCGATTTCGGTCAGTTGCCTTACCTCGGGCATCAACCGACGGAGCTGGCCAAGGGTAAGTGGCGGAACTATCCAATCTTGGCCGCCCATTGCGACCGCCACACCGGGGATCATCACTCTACTGCACTCAGATAGCCGATCGTTCCAGAAGCGTCGGCAAAAGCCATGAAATCCAGCTCGCTAATCGTCCAAGTATCGAGCTTGGTCGGCAGTGACAATTTATTTGCCGTGCACGCGTTCAGACGGAGCGCGGTGCCGCTTCCGTTGTAGGCAGTGTAAAACGTCGCCTTGAAGGTGGGAGTAATACCCATCGGCTGGTTCGCGAGCGTCAGCCTGTTGCCGCTTGTCGCGACGTTGTATGTGTAGGAGATCAAAATCGCGGCACTAGCGTCGGAAGAGGAAAAAATATACGCACCGGTAGCGAAGTTGACCGAGTATTGGCCGGCAGCCGACGGCGTGGTCACCCGGTTGAAACGCTTGCCGGTTGCGGCGTAGCTGATGCCGAGATCATCATCGTAGCTTGCCGCATTGGCGGGGATAACGGTGTAAGGCGTCGTCGCCGGAACCGTCGCGGCCTCCAGCTGCGAAACGGCGAATTGCCCCGTAGCTGGCGTCACCCCGAAAAAAAGGTCCGAATACAGCAAACCGAGGATCTGCGCGAATTTAGCTTTCCCGGTTATCTTTCCCTGCCCACGGGCTATCGCCACGGGGAACTGGAGCTGGCCGTAGAGCTCTTTATCACTCCAGTCGAAATCGATCTGTATGTCCTGCAGCACGCCGAATTGTCGTGGACCGATGCCCGACCCGATCACATCGGTGCGTTCTCCCCACACTGCGCCGGAGCCGAAGCTTAATTGCATGTCATTTACTCCCCTTCAAGAGCCGCTTCAGCCTTTCCTTGGCGGCGTGGGCGATATTCCAGGCCTGCGTGTCGCGGGCGACTGCCGAGCCCGGGAAATGGTCGGCCCACCAACGTTCAATCAGCTGCTCGATCGAACGAGCCGCTGCGGCCTCGTTGGCGCAATAATCTTCCTCGGCCATTGGCCACTCCTTTGAATAAAAGGCGCATTGAAGGACAACGAGAGGCACCACCTCAACAGACGCCTGCCTTGATTGGACGCACGAACGTCAAAGGCAGAGTATTTCGACGGGTACGATCGCTATCGCCTGATCCCCAAGTACACCTTCGTCAGTCTGAATCTTGCCCGCTATGTAGGCGTGCTGAACCATTTGAGGCAGCCCAAGGTTCTGGATCCCAGTCGTCGGTGACGGTGCGAGCGCGGCTTCGAGAGCGTCGAGCAGCGGGTTCAAAATCGCTGCTGGCGCCAGAGAGGGGTCGCTTGAATGGGCGTACAAGTAAAATTCGGCGTAGAGTGTCCATACGATCGGCGCGCCAAGCTTTTTTATCGCGGCTTGGCCCCCTTTTTCGCTCATGAACAACGCCGGCTGCTCCGCCGGAGCAACGTCCGCCCAATGTCGTAGACGCCGATTTGTACTGGCGAACTGCGCCGCACTCGCGCCGAGCTCCCATAATGCGGCGTAGATCGTTTCACGAACTATCATCTGTCGATTTTGAATGCCAAGCCGCGGCGATCCACTGCTGCGATGCCTGTCGATAAAGCGACACCTGTCGCTTCTGATATCGAGGATAAAGTAAAGATTATATGCCGAGCGATCATCATCGCGTTAGTACCTCGCGCAATGCCGCTTCCACTTCATCGCGTATCGCAGGGTCCATATCTTCGAGTGCCGAGCTCAAAAAAGAAGGTTTCGGAACGTCTATCCGGCGACGGTCTGAGCGCACATTGATCGCCTTCCTAGGTGTCGGGCGTCCGAACGCCTTTGTGATACGGCGCAGCTTCGCTCCGACGCCAACCGCACCATATCTGTGAGTGTGGGCATATTCGCTGTCGCTGGAAACCGTTGCTGCAATCCTGTCGTCACTCTGATCAAGATGCAGACTTGTGCTTGACCCGAATGACCCCGAGCGGCCAGCGGGGGTTTGGCCCGTGAGCTCATCCTGCTGGATCTTGCTCTGAAGTTCGATCCCGAGCGTGGTTATCGCACGGGCGAGCCCCGAAGCGGCCAGATCCGGAGTGGCGCGCAGCCAAGCCAGCACTGCGTCGTCGCCAACGAGACGGGCAATAATCATAGGACGCCGGATATTATCGTGGGATCGGTGGCGCCTACCGCCGGTGCTGGTTGGATCGGGACGATCGGTGCAATCAGACGATATTGTTGCAGCAATGTCTTGATCGCATCGCTCATATCCTTTTGCACGTAGGCGACTGTCTCTGCACCGCCCAACGATCTCGAGACTTCGCCGATGCGCGTACGCTCCCGGTAGCGCAGCGAGACGAGCTCGATGCATGCCTGTGCGACTTCGGGCGGAGTAGTCGAATACCCGGCCGTATAGGCGATAACAACGTTCTGGGCCCCGCGCTTGAACCTGTAGCCGCGAACCGAAAGCTGTGTGGAACTGAACCGGTAGCCCGCTGCGTTGAACGGGGCCGCCGCAGGAACATCTTGACCGTCGATGGTCAACGACAGCACTGCAGTGACCGGAAAGCACGCGAATTGCAGCCTTTGGCCTCCAGTTCCGTCGCGCACTTCGAGGAAATCGGCCGCCGCGATTTGACGGTTCAGCCAGGTCTGGATATATTGACTTGCCGCCGTAACGAGACGGGTAAGCAGCGCGTCGTCAGTTGCCGGAAAGGCGGCCTGCCCGGTTTGCAGCCACGCCTTAACGTCGGCGAGCGTCGTCAGATCCCCGAAGGTCACTGATCAGCCCTTTTTCGAACGATTGCTCGGCGACGATTTCGCTCGACCCAACGCTAACATCGTCTCCTCAAAAACGGGGACGAAGCCGTGCGCCAACAGCTCGGAAGCGGCTTCGGCCGGCACGCGCACGTCCCCGTGCGAATCGCTGAGAAATTGGCGACCGGCATAGGAACACCCCGCAGCATCGTCGTGGTGCAGCGTGAGCACGCCGGCGGAAATCACGTTGCCGCCGGTCTTGGCCAATACGAACCCCCCGATTGTCGTCAGGGGGCCGACAGCCTCCAGAGGCACTTGGATCAGGCCGTCGTTATCGACTGAATACCGTGCTGCCCCGTGATTGGCCTCATCTTGGCTAAAAGCGGCATGTAGCGGTATCAGGTCCCCACCGAGCAAGACCCCCGGGCTTGACCCGGGGGCTCGCACGACCGACGCCTTCAAAGAAAGCGTCGAGATCTCGAGCATTAGCGTCACCCGTTTGCGATGTTGCAAATGACGCCCATCGCAAAAGGCGCATAGACCGCCAGTACCTCCTCGGCGTAAACACCGACCTGGCGCTGGCGCGTGACGATCGGCCAATCGATTTGGTAGTAATCTTGCCGGGTCTTGATCTCGGCGACGTTCGGTACCTCGTTCGACTGGTACTGGATAGGCAGATTCTCGGCCCAACCGATTACCGTTCCGGGCGGCACCTTCGGGTGAATTCGGATCGGAATGCGAAGGCCCCCATTCAGGGCGAAGGGATTGTAATAAAACTGAACGACTCCGGACGCGGTCAGCTGATACTCACCGTCGCTGCCGTCAGCGGGACTATCATAGCGCAGCAAGGGACCCGAGGCATTCGACAGCACCTTTGCCGTTATGTTCTTCAACTCCTGCGAGTTGACATAGAGAACCGTCGGCGACACTTGAAAATTGTCCCACATTTTCTGGAACATCGTGTCGATCTCGACGATCGAGCCACGGCCGGATGCGGTCAGCGGCGTGCCAGTCCCTGCCGTCCCGGTCGGCATGACATTAAGGTAGGCATTTGACCCCGGTTTCAGCGCCGTCGTCAAAAGTCCGTCATAGGCGTAACTCGGGTTGGCGGAGTTGTCGGCTGTAATGACGCTCTGCGACTGGGCGCCAGCGCTAAGGGGCGCGGCTATGGCTAGACTGTTGATTGTCGTGATGGCCTGCAATGTCTCGCTGCCGCTCGTGGTCGACAAATACCAAGCATAAGCGACCGCGCCCTGGACCGGGTTGACTGAGCAGAACAGTGTCTGACCGAGTGTCACCGCCTGGCTTGCCTCGGCGCTAATGTTCGAGGAGCCCCCAGACAACGTGAAGCTCTTGCCGTCGGCTCCGGTCACTGTCTTTGAGGTGGCAACACCGCCCAACACGCTGGTGTTCTGGTAGCCTTCGAGGGTCAGCGCTACAACTTTGACAAAATAGGTAGCAGCGGGCAGCGTTGCACCGGCGCCTGAAGCCGATAAGGTCGGACTAGAAGGAGTACCGAGCGTCAATGAGGCGTTGCCCGCGAGGATCGCCATCTCCTCCTTCAGCATCATCTTTTGCAGAAGGCGGAAAGCCATCATGGCCTGGATGTCTTCGAAGGTCCGGCCGGCGGAGATTGCTTCGAAGGTTGCCGCGTCTTCCTCACCGAGGGTGACAAAGGCGGAGGTTTTGTTCGAGGTCGAATATGACATCTGGCCCGAGCGTTGGCCCTCCGGCACCCACCCCATCGAATCGAAACCGGAGCCGATGATCGCGTTCACTTGCCGCCAATTTGTTGCGGAGCCGACGCCACCGCCGACCCGTGGAACAATGTTCCTGAGTGGAGTGACAAATGGATAGAGGTTCTTCGCTGGCGCCTGAAGGTCAAAGGCCAATAAGCCGGTCGCAGTCGAAATCGATTTGGCTAATCGAAAATCCGGCTGTGCCAGGGCCCCTTTCATGAGCTCCAGCGATTCTTCGAGTGATTGAGTTCATCAAACTCCTCCCGGAGAAGGGGGGCAACAAAAAGCCCGGGCAAGGCACCGGGCTCGGCGACGGCCGTTAGGCCGGATGGTGCTGTGCATGACCGTCACCGCCTAGAGCGAGTTGCTCCCGGCGTCGGTCGACTACAGATTTCAAGTTTGATCGGCAGTTGAGCCGGCAATTCGAATAGGAGTCGCATAGCTGGCCTTTATTAGCGTCAGCGTTTGTTCCTCCTTGCTCATCTTGGCGAGTGCGGCGGCGATTGCTTCCGGCGACAGCTCTGGGCCGCCGCTGCCAACATTTCTTTCGCGATCCTGCTGCTTCGATATCGAAACGGTGCCCTTGGCCATGGTCAAGGGGGGTAGCGGTGTCCGTGCAATCTCGTCGACTCTTTTCGTCAGTCGCTCGATCATTGGAACAACCTTTCCCAGAACCTTCGCCAGCGCCGCCTTTTCCGCGGGTTCATCGGGGAGTGCGTTCGCCAGGTCTGCGCTGCGCGTGCCCGTCTCCGACGCGAGCTGCGCCGGTGGGCGGGGATCGTTGACGCCCGTGGCGTCGCATCTCGCTCCGGCCGCAATCAGATGACGATGCGACGCTTTGAAAAGCTCCATCGTCTCCTTTGAATGGCGCGCTCCCAGCTTCGCGGCTTCTTCGCAAACACGCCCGTCTGTCAACGCCTGGAGGCATCCATGAGCCAGATCCATCAGGCTCTGATGGACACGCTCCCTTTTGCACAGCACCTTGGTGATGACGCCGAGCACTTTCACAGTGTCGACCTCCGGGCTGTCACCCATAGAGGATTCTAGCCAAGCTGGCGAAGAGTTGTCATCTTCCATTCTTCCGGCGGTCCCGAGCGGGGCGGGCACTGCACCAGCTTTCTGCAGATAATCGCGTGCCCGCTCCATGTTCGCCTGCTCATTGACCGATAGCCCGCTCAATTTCAGGCATTGGTCGCACGCAAATTGGGCAGTATCCAGCAGCGCCTGGTAGCCCCGCGAGTGCTTGGACTTCGCAATGGCGCCGGCGAGCTGCGGTGTATTGGGTCGGTCTTTTGGGCCAGGAGCATCGACGCGTTCAAGGTCGGATGCAGCGGCCATACCGAGCATCTCAGGCATGGCGGATCCAAGTGGCGAGCCGTCGCTTTCCGCATCGCCGGGGGTTTCACCTATTTCCTCGTTTGCCAAGCGGCTAAGGAAATCACAAAGTTCAGTGATGATCGCCTGCAGTCGCGCCGACTGCGGGGATTGATCGTTCTCGACGGCCGTTTCGAGTTCCAGAGCACCCCTCAACCAGTCGAGCTCAGCAATCACGCGAGCGATCTGACCGACATCACGCAGAGCTTTCGTCAGACAAGCCGAGGATGTCTTGTCTTTTTCATTATCAGCCATCCTTGCCCTTGCGGGGACGGCCGCGCGCCGGTCTTCTGCTAGTGCGGCGCTGCCCTCGAGGCATTTTAGCGCATCCACTTTGGCCATATGACGATGATCGAGAACAGTACATGCCCAAATCTGGATTGGAACGTTGAACGGTTGCGGTGCCGACCGGGCCTGTTCCGTATCGGCGGATCCGCCTTGCGAGACAACCGGCGCTGCGACACGAAGGGGGGCATCCAGCAGCATTGCCGCTTTCCAGCAGTCGAAAATAGCTTCCGGATTAGCCGGTCGGTCAACCAAAGAAATTTCGTTCAACACGAGACCCGTAATAGTTTTCGGGTTACCGGCCTCGCGCTGCGTGACGCGCCCGCCAATGGAGAAGCCTCGATAGACCTGATTTCTTACTTTGGCCACCGCAACCGGGTCGACAACATGGGCGACAATGCGGGTAGTGCCGTCCTCGCAGACTTCGGCTTCAAGCGTCGATCCGGCGGCGGAAAGTTGATGCATTTCTCTCAGAGCAGGGAAGCGCATATAGTCCGGGATCGCTGCGCGAATGGCGTCCGCCCGCACAATCTCTCCCTGTTCGTCCACAGCCTCGGATGTCGCGATCCCGTATACCCGCACGGTCCCGTCGTCCTGAGGCTCAATCTTCTGGATTGCGCCGTAAAGCCGCATAATTCGAACCCCAGTCAGATGTCGGAATTAGTTACAATCGGTCGAGAGAGGCCGTGCCGTGACCGAGGTTCACGAGCCCGGCAATTTGCATTGCACCGTTGCATTGAGCTTTAGCACACGCCCATCGCTGAGATTAGCAGTGGCCTCGAGAATGTAGGTACCGCCAGCTGCCGAGACCGGCATACCCCCGATCCAGCCGACGGAAAACTCCCCCGCGCGCGTCTGCAGCGAGCCGTCCATCGGCGAACGCACCTGGAGGGCAGTTTGTGGGGAGGCTGACAAAACCCGTGACTGCGGCGTTGCATCGATTGCTGTCTCGTAAGGACCCAATGCGCAAGTCCAACTCGTTGATACAATCGTAGCCGCACCCACGTCCGGCGTGAAATCGAAGGCGAAATAATCGAGTTCACCGACTTCGATTGGGTCGAAGGGCGTTGCGACGCGCATTTCTTAAACCTTAACCGCCTCTGAAAGGATGTCTGCTGCCAGGACCGGCAAGGATCCGGATCCTTCCAGGAGACCGCATTAGCCGGCCCTGCGAAACCAGCAGCAGGGCCGGTGGATCCTGCCATTCGAGAGTAAGCAAACCCTCCGATACGATTCGTGCTCCGCCTGTCAGCCATTCCAGGATCGCCAGCCTGTCCACACTCAACACGGCTTGGAATTCATTGCGTACGCCCGCATCGCCAGCGAGGGTTCTTAATAAGTCGAGGCCGAATTGCCCATCACTGGCGAGCCGGCGGCCGTATTCCGCGTAAATCGCTGTATCAGTGCGTAATGAGGTCGTCGCTTCGAGCCACACCGGGGTGTCGGCGATGATCGCAGCGGCCCCCGCCCATTCGGCCGTTGGCCAAACATCTCTCCCTACGAGAGCAGCGAAATTGATCGAACTGACAGTGGTCCGTCCTACGCCACCGAGCGCTTCGGCCGGTGGCCGGCTGTCGGTCGAAACGGCGACGCCGAACGCAATCGAAGTGCATTCGGCCCTACCCCCAACCTCCAGGATTTCCAGGGTCCCGCTGGCTGCGGCGCTGATCGTGGCGCTCGCTGCCGGCGTGTAGCTGACTACGATCAGGCCCTGACTGCCGGGTCCACCGGGCCCTATGCTGCCGGGAACGGCATCGGCGCTGCCGCCGCCGCCGCCGCCGCCGCCGTAGGCGCCACCAGCGCCGCCAACCCCGCCGTTATTCGTGCCGTTTCCGCAGCCGCCACCGCCACCGCCACCGCCCGAGCCGTGCGTGCTGTCCCATTCTATGCCGTCCCCACCGCGGCCGCCGCCACCGCCCATGGCTCCACCGGGTCCGGCGCCATCACCGCCGGCACCACCGCCGCCACTCGTGCCTGCCGTACCGGCCGTGCCGGGGGTGATCGACCCAGCGCCACCCCCGCTGCCGCTGAAATTATTTCCACCATTTCCACCAAAGTTCGCCACGCCAGCCGTGCCGGCGGTTCCGCCGCTGCCAGCGCCGCCGCCGCCGCCGCCAGCACTATCGCTGCCGCCAGCGCCGCCTGCCCCGGCTCCCCCAACGCCATTGGGCCCGGCCGCACCGCCGCCGCCGGAACCCTGCCAGCCCCCTGTGCTGTAATCGCCGCCATTGCCGCCGGTATATTTGGTCGTCCCGATGCCGTCGGCAGATGCGCCCCCCGGTCCAAAGCTACCAGGGCCGACACCGCCACCGCCGCCGCCCTTGGCCCCGACCGATGAGGCGCCGATACTGGCCCCGTTGAACCAGGTATCACCGCCCGCTGCACCGGCCGAGCCGCCGCTACCGACCGACAAAGCGATCGAGCCGGTGAGCCCCAAAAGGTTGGTGATCTTGGAGTAGCCGCCGCCGCCGCCGCCCGTGCCGGAACCTACGCCATTGGCTGTGGCGCCGCCGCCGCCGCCGCCGATCGTCTCGATAGTGTTGCTGTTCGACCAATCGCCGGGCACCGTCCAACTGGTGCCGGAGACTATGAAGATTTGGGTCATGGCCGAGCCGACGCGACGTCCTTCTGGCAGAAGGTATCGCCGACCTCACATCGGCCTGCCGGGGCAAGAGAGCTCGCCTCGAAAGCCACCGGGTTGTCGAGCGGCAGATGCGCCAGTCTCGAACCCTCGCGTGTCGCATTGTCGGCGATTGCACTGTCCCGCTTAAACAGGCCACCCTCATACCGGTCTCCAGGGCCAGCGACATCGTGCGCTATGAGCTGACCCGCCGGATGCGTGTCGAGCGCCGGATCCGCATTGCACACGCCAACGACATTGCCGTCAGCATCAATGATACAACAGCGCCCGGCGAACGGTACCGCTCCCGTAGCCGCGGCAATCGCAGCGCGGCAGGACGCGTCGTCGAAGGGCGCAGACGATGGCAGGAGCAGCAGGCTCTCTCCCGGACCCGGCTGGTGCAGGTCAAGCTGAGACTCATCGTCCAGGACGATCTTGCGGCGCAAAATCTTGCTGCGTGTAGCGTAGATGACGACGACCCGGTTAGCAACGGTCATGGTGTGGTCTGACCTGTTTGTGCTGAGGATTTTATTGAGATCGTGCCGCCGCGGACGACTACGCATCAAATACTCTGTCATCCGAATGTATCGGATAAAGCAATGCCCAAACACCGTCACGAATGGAGAATGCCGCGTAAATCAAGTTGTGGTACCCTGTACCCTGATATCGGCCGAGCCTTTGTAGCTCGCAGCGCCGGGCGGTAGGCTCAGGCGTAACCAAATGCCTTGGGCCCCCGCTGCATTGGGCGCTGCGCCAGATGGCAGATTGCCAGGGCCAGACACAGGGACAAAAACGGGCTGGGTCGAGAACGAGGCGACCCCCGAAGAAGGAGCGATCTGTCTATTGGCGATCGTGCCTGTGTCGTTCAAAGCAGTCGTCAGCGCCAAGTCCAGTAACGCGCCCGATGGCACGCTCGGTGTCTCGCTAGCGACCTCGATCTGTGCTCCGGTAAGAGCAGTGCCGGTGTTATTATTGACGACGAAGATTTTCTCGTAGTAAGTGCGTTGAGTACCGGTAGGTCCATCAGCAGCAGTGCTCGAGAACATTCGGATAACGGCCGTCACGGGATTTGGCGAAATCTCAAAGAGCATTCCTTGGAGAATTTTGTAAGTGGTCGTATTGTCCGGTATCATGGCCCAATCGCGGCTGACGGCCACCACATCGGTGCCGTAACCGGACGTGGCGATGATTTGACGTAGCTGGTTCGTACCGGTGCCGTTCGTGATCCAGATCACCTGTCCGGGGGAGACACTGCCTCCGTCACCCGCCTGTAGTTTGAAAATGGGCGGGGTCGTCCCGGCGTGATTGGCGGATCCGGTCTGCGCGGTCCGAACCGTTGCGTCAGTAGTGACTGAACCGGTCGGCAATACACAGCTGTGCGCTGCGAGCGCCACGTCGCCAACCGCCGGCGTGCCGCCCGGATTGGCGGCGGGACCGTTTGCGGTCGCTCCTGACAAAGCGGCGTATAGCAGCCGCTCCAGCAGCTGAGAGCCGGTTACCCAAATCTGACCATTCAAGCTCAAGGTCTGGCTCTGTATCACGCCGGTCGTGTCTCGACCGTAAAAGATAATCTTGGTCGCCGTGTCGCTGGGTGAGCTTGATATTACGTCTACGCTGCCAGCCGGGGCGATGTCGTAGAATGCGACACGACGGCTAAAATCAATAGCGCCGCCATTGATCGCACCATCCGCCTCAGGCATGTTAGCCGAACCATACACGACGATGTCGGAGGGCAGAACACTCATTAAGGGCTCCTAGCGTGCCTACTTATTGTGCTCGAGCAAATAATCTATCGGCGCAGGTTGTGAGAGGCGCCGCAGCGTCGGTCACCAGCGAGGAAAATCACTGCAGCTACAGGATCTCAGGCGGAGCGAAGCATGCACGATGCCGTCGCCCGCTGCTAATGTTGTGGAAGCCGGCAGCTTTGCTTGGGAATAGATTTTGACTACGTGCGGCGGGCGAATCTAAATATCTGCTGGTCGGCGTCGGTTTTCTTTATCGGCACCGCTCAGCAGCACAGGTCCTTGCGCGGTCAAAAACATCGGTTCGTCCCCGCCTGAGACCGGGGACATTCCCAGAATGTCGCGCGCCTCATTGAGCGTATAAATCCCGTCCTTCACATAGCCGCTGAGGATTGCTGCCTGGTCCTTTGGATCTGTCGGCCGGCTGTTCGACCAGGCGAATTCGAGATCGACCTGGCCCATCCTGGTCTGGATGACGCCGTCGACCAACCGCTTAACCCACCCGAGCAAGGGCGCGAGCCCTTCTTCTAGGGCTGCTTCCTGCGCAGTCTGCGCCGTGGCCCGATTGACTTGCGGGGTAAAGGCGGTGGGCGGCAATGAGAAAGCATAACAGACGATCCGCGCCAGCCACTCGTCGAAATCGTCCTTATAAGGCGCCTCCTTGAAGGCCTGGTATTTGGCGCCGCTGGGACCCCAGACGAGACGAGTGCGATTAGCCGTATTTCCCGCTAGAATCGAGTTCGAACCACTCCTGGAACTGCCGGATTTGCTCGGGGCTCCACCCGTCCGGCGCGTTAAGCAGACCGGACGGAACATTGCCCTCCGTGAAATGTTGCAGCTGCATCGCTTGGCGGCGCAGCCCGATATTGACCGTCGTCACGATCTGCTCGACAGGGCTGAAACCGTACGCCTTGTGGGGCCGTGGATTCCGCGGCAGGTATATCAGTTCGTCGCTGGTCAGCAGACGCCAGGGTCGCCCATGGATGATCTGTTCGTAGGCCGGGGCCGGTGGCCGTGGCCGCCGACCGGTATCATCGAGCAATACTTTGACCGTCGAGCCATCGACGATGTCGAGCCCGACGATTTTACCGCTGCGGTTACGGCGTAACTCGAATGCCGCCGCGTCGAGCACAAGAACGTCTTCGAGCGCTTCGCGGAGCCAGGTTGCGAAGGGTTGTTCGCCATCGGGGCTTCGCCAGAACTCGGTCAGCTGATCAATCCGCGAAGCGGCGTCTTTGTCAGGCGTTTTCTCGTTGCGGGACTTGATCGTCCAGTCGAGTTTTTCGATCTGGTCCTTCCGAGTTTCAATCGCGAGCCGAGTGATATCGTGACTTTCGGCAAGCGCCCTCAGTTCGTCGAAACCGATCGCTTCGTAAGAACGCGGCGTGTAGATCGCATTGTAGCCAACTGGATAATCCCAGAGACGTACCTGCTCACGCTCCGGCGGAACCAGTGGATAGCTAGGTGAGAAGCTTCCTCCGTCGGGCTGGAAAACATCGCGAAATCGAGTGACGTCATTCTGACTGCCCCAGCCGCCCCAAGTGTATGACGCTAACGAAGTCCGCTTGGCGTCAGGCGCAGGCATCAGAGCAACTCCATGTGACAAATGGTGGGCCGCAGGGACGTCTCTGCTTCACCCCAATACCCTTCGGTTGCGAGGGCCCTGATCATTGAAAACCGAGGCAGCTATAGTCAAGAACGTCGCCGGCAGCGAAGGCCCCTGTAAGCACCATATTGGCAGTCGAATTGGCGAGCGGTCTTACGAGGGTCGCCGTGGTTTCATCGAAAGCCGAGCAAACCGGGGGATTCGGCCATGGCGATACGAATGTGATTGTACAACGGCCACTATTGGCAGCACCAACGGTAACCCGTCCGACACTGTCATTGCCACCGATCGACGGCGAAGTCCCACAGTCGCTAGACCCCGAGCCAAGCGCTGGGGTCCCCCCTGTCGTAATCTGATGCCCGAACATGCCAAGCGCTGAGGCGCTGCGTGGGGTAATCGATACTATTCGGAAATTGCTGCCATCGAACTGCAACGCCACAAATTCGTAGTTGACTGGCGCGAGCGTCACCGAGGTGCCGGCAGAGCCGGCCGCCCCGGCCGGATATAGGATGTGTCCGCCAGAAGCGCCGTTGACTTGAATAGTCATGGTCTTGCCGTTGTCGGTCGCAAAGCCCATTGTCCAGCCGGCACTTATCGCAGTCGTCGGCGGCAGGGTCACGGTTAGGGAGCTGGTCGGGGTGTTGTAACTGGACAATGCGTTGCCGATGTCGCTTTGGGAGGCGGCATATGTGCCGACCGCCGGAAAGCTCCAACGATTGATCCCCGGGGCGTTGCCGCTAATCCCCATCAATGTGGCGGTTGCTGGTGTCGCCTGGATAACTCGGAAATTTCCGCCGTCGAATTGCAGAACGAGAAGCTCGTAGTTTGCTCCGGCGAGCGAGGCCGAAGTAGTGGTTGCGCCACTGCCCGGGTAGAGTATGCGCCCGCCTGATGTGGCGTTGGTTTGCACCGCGGCGGTCTTGTTGCCATCGGTAGCTATCCCGATCGTCCATCCCATCTGCACAGCCGTCGTTGAGGGCAACGTGATCGCCAAATAGGAAGCTGGGCTGTTGAGGCTCGATAGTACATTGCCATTGTCGGCAACTGTCGCGGTATAAGAACTGACCGTAGGGAAACTCCATTGGCTTATCCCGGCGGCGCCGACCATGCCGATCGCCTGCGCGGTCGCTGGTGTCGCCTCGAGCACTCGAAAAATCCCGTTTCCGTCATACTGCAGCACCATGAACTCATAAGCACCCTGGCTGGTGTTCGCCATCGCCAATGATGTCTGCGATCCGCCGGAGCCCGGCCATACCATGTGACCACCAGCGGTGTTGTTCACCTGGACCATCAGACCCTTGCTGTTGTCTGTAGCGAAGCCCATTGACCAGCCATCGGGAATCCCGTCTATCGAGGGTAGCGTAACGGTCAGACCTGAAGCGCTATTATAGCTCGATAGGACATTGCCGTTATCGCTGAGGCCGGCCGCATAGCCGGAACTAGCGGGAAACAGCCAGTTACTCGGCCAAGGCGGCGGTTCGAAGCCATTCGCCAAGCGTGTGTTTCGGGTCGACGAGACAATACGGAAGTTGTTCCCATCCGATTGCAACCGAACATATTCATAATTTCCGGCGCCCATTGTGATCGACGCGACGCTCTTGCCGCCTGAGATGATCGAACCGCTGGTCGTCGTAATCGTCATGCCCTTGCCGTTGTCAGAAGCAAATCCCATGCTCCACCCCACATTGACGGTGGAAGCGGGAGGCAGGGTCACTGACATTGATGCGCCCGGAGTATTATAGTTCGAGACGCTGAGCCCATCATCGATCGGCTTTGCTACATAAGACGCGGCTGCTGGAAACAGCCAATTGTCTCGCGACCCCGTACCGATTACCGATATTCCCGTCGAGAGCGGTCCGTAATTGACCGTTGCACCGCCATAGTTGGGGTTGATCAGCACATTGCCATCGCTCGCCGTCGCATTCACCGCTGTGACACAGTTGAAATAAGGCGATACGAAAGTGTTTAGGCCATTGTGACTGAAGGTTATCGAAAGGCAAGTCGGCGATATTTCGAGATCGAGAGCAAAGAAAGTGTTGCTGAAGTTGTAACCGTTCTCCAGAACTACTCCGCGGCCTCCGGTGCCTGCCGCCGTGCCTGCACCGGATATCCGGGAAAACTGGGCCTGCTCGAACGCGAGGCCGGCCGCCCCGCCGGCCGCTACGCAAACCGCGTAAACGTCGCTGTCGAGTAGATAATTGAACTGGCAACCGCCTCCCGCTGCTGCAGGGTTGGCATTGTTGACGATCAGATGATCGAACTTTGCCGAATTATGCGCATCGGAGAAATCAGTTTTGCCGAGGACAACCGCATAGGCCGGAGTGTTGCCGTTGACAAATAGGCTACCCTCTTCTTTAAAATAAAAACACCCCGTCGGGCTGTTGGTCGTACCGCCGCCGCATTGGATCTGCAGCACCGGGCCGGACGCGATCGTCCGACCGTCGATGACGGCGCCGTCCGAAATCAGGCGAAACCCTTGGCTCGCCTGAGTGGCGTAGTCGATGAGTATCCGTGATGTGACCTTGTAGGTTCCCGCTGTTAAGCGCACCGGCCAGTTATTCGCGACAGCAGCTAAAATTGTGCTGTTTATTGCGTTCGTATCGTCATGGTTACCGTCGGCCATTGCGCCATTGCAGCGAACATCGATCCACGGGTGTCCGGAGCACGTGACCACGTCACCTTGCAGGGTGGACGGGCCGGTAATGTTGAGTGACGAGCCGCTGATCGTCTGTGCCAGAGTGGGGAGCGCCACGCCCAGCCCAAAAGCAAACGCCGCAATCCGCAGCAGAGTTCGGGTGATATGCAATCCGCGAGCTGGCTGGCGGTGAGTCGGGTGGCCTCCACTTCTCTGTCTGGAAGTCTCGGACTTTTGCTCTAACCGTAGGGCAGCACGAACCTCGGAGACGCGGAGCGCGCGCCACGTGCTGAATAACCAGAATTTGGCGATGCGGCGCGCCAACCCGGTCTCAGCGAGTAATATAGCGGTTGTCGTGGCGAACCAAATTCCGAGAGTGGCGGCAAAGCCCGTCGGTACGGTCATGGCCAGATCCGGCACAGATGCTGGTACCGGCAGAGACATCACCATCTCCGAGCCGCAAAGGACTGGCCGGTCGAACTGGCAAAGAGGCTGACAGCGCCCGCCGGCTTATAGCCGGACGGCGTGATGAACACTGCACCCGGCGCGACCGGGATCGAGCCCCCGCCGGCGCTTGCCGCACCAACATCGGAAACATAGAGGCTGGCCGAAGAGTTGTTTGCGACGAGGAAGCCGTTGACAGGAACTACGCCGGCAAACAGCGCCTGTGCCATGCCTCCGGTCACTACCGTGCCGCGGCCGTCGATCGCCGCGGAACCAGCAGCATTGATAACCGGAAGAGGGGCCGTCGGGCCGACCGGAGTCGCTACGCCGCCGGCGATTGCTGCCGGCGCATGAACCGGAACGAGGTTGCCCGCGACATCAGTCTGCGTCGAAATTGATTGTGTCGTAGTATTGGCGTCTTTGATGAGCAGCGTCAACGATCGGCTCCTTCCCGGTAATGATTGGCGAAGCGCCTTTAAGAATCGCGTTTCCCATTACCAGCCAGTTGACCACTAAGCTGGCGATACACCTCGTAAATTCCCTCTGCGGGCATAGCGTCGACCAGGAGATCGGTCAGTGCCCAAACCAGCGCATCGACCCGATCCGGAGAGTAGCCGGCCGAACGGCTCATGACGTTGCCATGCGCGTCGGCGGTGAAGGCGCACATTTGATCCTCGAGCTCCGGGAACACCCCCAGGTGGTGCACCCGGCCTTGCTCGTAGAGCGCCGCAATCGGTTCTGCGCGAGTTACCTTTCCCCGGGAAGCACGCACGGCAGAGAAGGGCGCGTTTGGCTCGATCACTCGCAACGTCGCCTCGACCATGTCGCCGCCATTGTTTACCTCGGCTACAATTCGATCGGCCCTGTGGGCCCGATAAACCGAAACAGCAGTCTTGGCCCATTCCGTCGGCTGATAGCGCCCCGAGGCGTCGGCGAGCACCCAACCTTGTCCGCCAGCATCTTTGCCAGCGACAATAATGCCGGTTTCATCAGCCCGCTCAGTTGAGCTTGCAGCTGGATCGATGGCGACAACCACTCTTGTTAGCGGCGGGGCCGTGCGGACTCGCAATCCTTCCAACATGCCGCGGTTCCACAAGGCGCCGGGAACATCTTCAAGGAGCTCTGCTTCGAGCTCCTGGCGGCCAAGACGCGTCCCCTGATATTTGCGAATTATCTGTCCAAAGAACGCCGAGGCGAGATTGGCGCGGTTCTCGTAAGTGGTCCCTCGCGTCACAATGACAGTCGGGTCGGCGATCAGCCCACGAACGAGCGACGTCGTCCGGGGCGTCGTCGTCACGACAACGCGCGGATCAGTTCCTAAGCGCAGGCCGAACATAAGCATGTCCCAAGCCTCCGGATGGCGCCAGCTTGCAAGCTCGTCGCACCACGCTGCATCATGCTGCGGTCCGCGAAGGCGCTCGGGTTCGTCGGCGCTGAACAGAGTGGCGACGGCCCCATTCGGCCAAGTCAGACGCCGCTTCGATGGCTCATAGCGCGGCCGCTCCCAAGGTGGCGAGATAGCCAGGATGCCGCTTTCTCCTTCGACCATGACGTCGCGGGCATCGCCGGCTGTCGGCGCTACGAGGGCAAGCCGATGTGCAGTCTGTGCAGCGACCCGAGCGCGGATCATTTCCGCGCCGGTTCGAGTCTTGCCGAAGCCACGGCCTGCAAGTACGAGCCATACCCGCCACTCTCCACCAGGCGGCAACTGATTGGGCCGGGCCCAGAATGCCCACTCGTAAAGCAGCGCCCGCGCCTCTGCGGGTCGTATAGCGGCGATGAGCTCGTCCCTGGGCAACTCCGCTCCCGAGCCGAGCGAAGTTGCGTGCAAGCGCCTCGCGCGCATCCTCTAATATCCTTTGGTATTTTATCTTTATTGCATCACGCTGGTGGCGAACGCCGGATGCCGGCGATCAAACCGAGGACTGATCTCTTGTGTGGCTCTTTAGGGGGACATCCGCGGCTTCCGGCGCTGGGATACGCGGTTCCGGGCAGCTCCTAGATCACCTATCCCACCGGGGTGCGGCGCTGTCGTCGTAGAAGCCGACTGTTCCCTTCCCCACTCTTGCCAGCGTAGGACAACTATATCACTTCGATCTGGAATTGTCAATCGGCAAATGTCATCTTAACAAGTCTTGATTAGCGAAATACGCCTCGAGCGTACCCAATGAGGCAATCAGAATACCGGAGGCCGCCTCCTGGCTCACACGCCGGCCATTCCAGCCCTGCTCGAGCGCCCACTCCTTCAGGGATTGTTGCCATCCCACCACGTGCCATATACAGGAGCCGCCTGCTGAGCCCAGGCCGCCAACGGCAAGAGTGGCACGCCAAACCACCTGGCGCGCATTTTCAATTCGTGACCCGGGCTCTTCCATCGATCTAAAGCCGCCGCGACTGCCGATCCTGGGGCGCGATATGTCGAACGCGCTCAGTGGGTCAAGTTGCGCGACGGCGAAACGATCTCGAAAATCCTCTCCGGCCTGCCGCATTCCCGGGGTGATCGAGCCTCGTCTTTCCATAACCGCGAGCGTGTCGACAAAACGATAGGGCCGGGCAGGGCGGCCGGAACTGTCGCTTATAGCCCGTTCCAGGCGCTCGACGATGCCGTGGTTGCTCCGCTCCAGGGTTGGCATAGCATCGACAATCTCCGGGATCGGCGGCCCATGCCGAAAACGCTTCTGCGTCATTCGCCCTCCGAACAAACCATGAACACTATCCTTAAAAAATTTCGCGGAGGGTCTGCTCCAACCGTTTCAGGAACTGTCGAGTCGGCTCCGCACGCTGTCGTGCGCGTCGGCCGCCGACAGCGCTCGCAAGGGCTTCGACTTCCCGCATGCGTTCGGTTTCGGCCGTGCTGCCGCAAAGAATGTGGCAAAGCGAATGATGGTGCGGACAATAAGACGAGGACGGCCGCCGCGTAGCCCCGCAGGCATGCCAAGCGCCCAATTCGTCGACTATATAGGCGCAACCGACATCCTTCTCCAAGTCCGCGATTGCGACATAAGAAAGACGGTTTGTCGTTTTCATGCGATTGTTCATTCAATTGGCTTGTCAGTAATGCACCGGTATGTTAGGCATCCGTTGTCATGCTGTCAACAATAGCAAATTGTGAAGGACGCATTATGGACGGTTCCTGGTTTAGCCAAGCCTTGGCGCGCGTCGGTGCATCCCAAGCGGATCTCGCTCGCCATCTCCGTCTTGCCCCATCGGCCGTATCTCGCATGCTCAAGGGAGATCGCCAGATGAAGCCGCTGGAGGTGGTGCATCTAGCGGCTTTCCTGCGTGTACCAGAGGACGAGGTATTGCGGCATGCAGTCGATACCACAGCCAGCCCAGCAGCAAGCGAGGTCCCGCGGCCCGGGCGAGGTCGTCCGCCGTCTGCCGGGTCCACTACACCCGGCGCTTCGCCGTCGCGACCGCTCCACGAGCCGGATCGAATACCTATACGCAGTGGTGCGCGGGGAGGGACCGACCAGGAGATGTTCCTTGAAGATGGCCCGATCGGATACACGCCACGGCCAGCCAACTTGAGCGGCGTGCGCTCGGCTTACGCCATCTACATGGTCGGCGACAGCATGGAACCACGCTATGAACCGGGTTGGCTATTGCACGTGAACCCGTTCAAGCCGCCGATCCGCGGCCGGGACGTGGTCGTGTATAAGGCGGGACAGGCGGTTCTGATAAAGCAGTTCGTAGGTTGGGAAGGGGACGCGCTCGTCCTGCGCCAGTTAAACCCTCCGGCCACACTGAGAAATCCCGCGCGACCAGGTTCGAGAATGCCACCTAGTCGTCGGCTCCGATCAGGAAGGATGAAGAACCGGTTGGCAGGCAGCCTTCCTGCGCCCCATCCGTTCTCAAGCTTCACCCGTTCTCGGCCTGCTCAGAACCCGGGCGGCTGATCATCCGGCAGCGGATGAGGGCGGGGCTGAACCAGATTTTCTTCCGCTTCTTGGCGTTCTCCTTCGGCGCCGCCCAACTCGACATCCGCCGGCGTGATCGGACGCGGCGGCGCCCCGCCCTGAGAATTGGCCTCGCCGTTCGCATTCATAACGCGGAAATAGTGCTCCGCGTGCTGGTAAAAGTTCTCGGCTGCGATCCGGTCACCGCTGGCCGCTGCCTCACGTGCTAGCGCGACATAGCGCTCGAAGACCTGGTACGCGTTGCCACGGATTTTTATGTTCGGACCGTTGCTGTCAAAAGTCTGAATCCGATGAGGCATTCGCGGACGATTATGGTGTTGGTTGTTCCCGTTGTTGCGGCCGCGCGAGCGTTTGTTTGGTCCTGGTCTCATGACACCTGTCTGATCGCGGTGGACGTTATCGGACCTTTGTCCGGCCAGAGCATTCCCCTAGCCCCTCTCGGGTGGTTTCAGGTGGGTACCGCCGCTTTGCATCGCGGACACCTCGCCCCCAAGCGATGTCAGCCTAGACGGGACCGCAGCGCATTCCAACCTTTTTCTGTCTTCGCCTGCAGGCGGCGCGGGACGCGCGATCAGGCATCGAGCGATACCGGCAAGATCCTTCTCGATGCCGTCCACAAGCAGGCCGTTATCCTTCATTATGGTGGTTACGGTGTCCGCCTGACCGGTTCCGATTTCGGTAGCTAGGATCCCGTCGGGGGAAAGAAGCCTCCGTGCAGCCGCAGCTATTGCCCCGTGCGACCGCAAACCGTCCTCACCACCATCGAGAGCCCGCCATGGGTCGTGGCGGGCGACCTCACGAGGCAGTAGCGCGAGTGCTTCGCTCGCAATGTAGGGCGGATTAGCGAGAATGACATCAAACTTCCCGGACACTGCAGCTGCCCAATCGCCGACGACGAAGCGGGCCCGATCGGCAAAGCCCAGCTTGATGGCGTTGCGGGCCGCGGTCCTCACCGCGTCCTCGGCGATATCGATGCCAACTCCGGTCGCTGCCGGAAACTCAGCGAGGAGCGCGAGCAGCAGGCAGCCCGTACCAGTGCCGAGATCGATTACCCGGCGCGGCGCGCTTCGAGCAGGCTCCCGCTTTAGCACTCCCTCGATGAGCGTCTCCGTCTCGGGCCGCGGGTCGAGAGTGTCGGCCGACAGACTAAACTCCAGCCCCCAGAACTCGCGTCTTCCCAAAATTCGGCTTAAAGGCTCATCGCCGACCATACGACGCAACAGCGCCCGCACCCGACTGATCTGTTGTTCATCTAATGCGCGGTCGGGGTGACCGAAGAGATCGGGCTGTGGTATCGCCAGAGCTCCAGAAACCAGTCGACGGGCCTGCCGCCGAGGATCCGCAACACCGGCTGCCGACAATGCTGCCGCAGCTTCGGCAACAAGCCAGCCACACGTCCCTTCAGCGTGTTTCAACAGCGGCCAACCTTGCGGCCTGATCCTCAGCCAGAATTGCGTCGATGATCTCGTCCAACGCCTCCCCGTTCATCACCTTGTCTATTTTGTACAGCGTCAGGTTGATTCTATGGTCGGTAACTCGCCCTTGCGGGAAATTATAGGTGCGGATCCGCTCCGATCGGTCGCCGCTGCCGACTTGGCTCTTCCGCTCGGCAGCGCGGGCGCTGTCGCGCGCCCGCCGTTCCATGTCGTAAAGGCGCGAGCGAAGAACCTTCAGCGCCTTCGCCTTATTCTTGTGCTGCGATTTCTCGTCCTGCTGGATTACTACCAGTCCCGTCGGAACATGGGTGACCCGCACCGCGCTGTCTGTCGTATTCACCGATTGACCGCCAGGTCCGCTGGAGCGGAAGACATCGATGCGCAAGTCCCTCTCGTCGAGGCGGATATCGACGTCCTCCGCCTCGGGGAGCACGGCGACGGTTGCGGCAGAGGTGTGGATGCGACCTGCCGCCTCGGTTTCAGGGACGCGTTGGACGCGGTGCACCCCCGAACTCAAATTTGAGCCTGGCGAAAACGTCCCGACCGCTGATCAAGGCAGTCGCCTCTTTAAATCCGCCGAGGCCGGTTTCGGAAAGATCGAGGATCTCGAACCGCCACGCTCGCAATGCGGCGTACCTTTGGTACATGCGAAAGAGTTCGGCCGAGAACAATGCCGCCTCGTCGCCACCTGTACCCGCGCGGACCTCAAGGATGGCATTACGCTCGTCATCGGCGTCCTTCGGCAAGAGTGCCAGCTTGATTCGCTGCTCGAGCGCGGGAAGCCGATCGCGCAAGTCGCGCAGCTCGTCCTCGGCAAGCGCTTTCAGCTCCCCGTCTTCGCTAGATTTGGCGAGATCCGTGAGGGAGGCAAACTCGTCGCGTGCGCGGCGGAGCGCGTCGATCCGGTCGACGATCGGGGTCAGTTCGCTATATTCCTTCGAAGATTTTGCGAAATCGGCGCCCGCGAGACTTCGCGCCGGCCAGCGCATCACGCAGCTCTGCGTGGCGACGGAGGAGCTGATCCAAATGCGCCTCGAGAGACGCTCCCATAACCGCGCTCACCCGTGGAACGCCTGCAGACGGGCTCGCAATTCACTCAACGATAAGTCCATCGGCACCTCGGTCTGTTCGCCGCTATCGAGATCACGCAAGGCGACTACGTTACGTGCCATTTCCTCCTCGCCGATCAGCACCGCTACACGCGCGTTCACATTGTTCGCCCGCCGCATGCGACGAGCCACGTTCCCGGAATAGCCAAGATCCACAGAGCAGCCATTGTTTCGCAGCACCTCTGCGAGGGTGAGCGCCGCTCCTTCCGCAGCTTCCCCGATCGGCACGACGGCAATCGGGCGGGGCGGCGGGGGCGGTTCGGCTATCAGCATCGCCAGTCGCTCAATGCCGGCCGCCCAGCCAACTCCAGACAGCGCAGGCCCGCCCATCATCTCGACCAACCCATCATATCGACCGCCGCCCATCACCGTGCCTTGCGCGCCGAGGTCGGCCGTCACAAACTCGAATGCGGTATGGGTGTAATAATCGAGCCCGCGCACGAGCCGTGGGTTCAGCCGGTAGCCTATGCCGAGCCGATCGAGCCCCGCGCGGACCCGATCGAAGAAGCGGCGCGCCTCCGAATTTAGGTAATCCGCAAAGGCGGGAGCATCCCGGGCGACACGCTTGTCGGCTTCCTCTTTCGAATCGAAGATGCGCAGCGGGTTGCGCTCCAGCCGCCGCTGGCTGTCCTCCGAAAGTTCGGAGGCGCGAGCCGAAAAGTAGGAGACGAGCGCCCGGCGGTAGGCGCCGCGACTCTCGATGTCACCAAGCGTATTGAGTTCGAGCACGACGCGGTCGCCTATGCCGAGCGCGTCGAGAATGCGGCGGCCCAAGGCGATGACCTCGATATCGGCTTGCGGCTGCGCGACGCCGATCAGTTCGACGCCGATTTGGTGGAATTGACGAAATCGGCCCTTTTGCGGCCGCTCGTAACGGAACATCGGGCCACTGTAGAAGAATTTGAGCGGCACGCTCTGGACGAGGCCGTTCGACAGCACCGCGCGGGCCACACCGGCAGTGTTCTCCGGCCGCAAGGTCAGCTCTTCGCCCCCGCGATCGCTAAATGTGTACATCTCCTTGGCGACGATGTCGGTGTGCTCGCCGATCGGCCGCGCGAAGACTTCCGTAAACTCGAAGATCGGCGTTGCCATCTCGACAAAGCCATACAGCTCGGCCGCGCCGCGGGCCGTCTCGCTCACTTGCCGGTGGCGTCGCGCCGCTTCCGGAAGAAGGTCTTGAGTGCCGCGGACCGGCTGGAGGGGACGCATGCGCAAATCTCCGGTGATCCGCGAGAAGATGTTAGCTCGCAATAAACGCCACAAGGGGTATTGCGGCGCCGGTCCGATGATCAGCCATGCCTGCCGCCCTCCTCGGCCTCCGCCGCCGCAGGCACTACCTCGAATTAGCCCGAGACGGCCTCATCGGCATCTTCTCAACCACGGTTGAACGCCGGCATGACATCCTTGGCGAACCGCCTGAGCTGCTCTTTGAACTCCTCGGGGGGCAATCCCTCGGCCCAGTGGATCATGAAATCCTCCAGGCCCGGATATTTCGCCTCGATTGATTTGATCCCCTCGATGATCTGGGACGACGGGCCGCAGAACCAAGCCTTCTGCGCCACCCCATCTCGCAGCGATGGCACCCGCGCCGGTGCTCCAGGGGTACCCCAAGTCCGGCCGTGTTCATCGGCATAGCGCACGAAGCCAAACGGAGCGAACCATTTATAGCGCTCGTCATGAGAAGGCTCGACGCGGCGGGTCGCCTCTTCACGGGTGTCGGCGAGGTAAACACCTGCCCCCCAGATCATATCTTGGCCGAGCTGTGAAGGGCGGCCGTGCCGGACGCAGGCCGCGTGGAAGGCGCGAACCACGTCATCGAGGATTTTTTCGCCGTTCAAAGTGACCATCGCCTTTAGGCCGTATTTCGCCATCATGTCGATGGTCCTACCGCTGGCTATCGGCATCCATATCTCAACCGGCAAATGTTTCGGCCGTGGCACTACCGTAATTTCCTGGAGCTGGTAGCCGCGATACGGCACAGATGGCGGGCATTCGTAATATTTGCCCTTGTGACAAAACGCCTCCTCGTTGAAGCATTTTATGAGAAGCTGGAGCTGTTCTTCAAATAGCTCACGATTGGCTTCGGCATCTAGGAGAGGCGCTCCAAAGGTCTCCACTTCGCGCGTGTGATAACCGCGGCCCACTCCCATGATGATGCGACCGTCGGTGACAATGTCCGCCATGGCGTAGTCCTCCGCCAAGCGGATCGGGTGCCACATCGGAAGGATGTTGAAGGCGCAGCCGAATTTCAGGTGACGTGTCTGGGTGGCCAGCCATAGCCCAAGCTGAATCAAGTTGGGCAGGCACTCATAACCCTCACGCTGGAAATGATGCTCGGCCGTCCAGAATGCGTAATAACCCAGCGCGTCCATTTCCCTGGCCACGTCGCGGGTCGTCCAGAATACCTCGCTGAGCCGGTCGTTCGGATACCGGCGGTCGTTTGCCGGCGTGCCTTGCAGGCCGATATTGTCCAGTTCGATCTGGCCGACATAGAGTGCATGAAATCGTTTAATCATCGAGTTGGTTGACCTCCTTCAAATTTGAACGCAGGCCCGCTGCATTGGCTTGCAGCGGTCTTTGGCTTCCTGGACAGGGATCGCCTTTACCGAAAGACCCCAGGTCCGGATGGGCCCCATGCATAGGGATAGCTCGGCGCGTAACCATATGCGGCCGGACCGGCAAAGTAATTGGGATAATAGAGGGGTGCAGCTTGCCGCGGCTCCGCCGGGTGCTCGGTGGTGCTGCCGATCGGCGGATTGGGATAGCCGCGCGGGGGCGAAAGCCGTCCAATGACAGGCTCGGCCGGCGACCGGTCCCGCCTTTGTCTTTTTTTGGAAGCTACAGTGTGGTGGCCTTGCTTGCGAGAGACTGTGTCGATCGAATGGTTCCCGAGCCGCACCGACGTTCCTCGCTTCCTGGCCGTCGAGGTACCGAGATAGGACGCGGAGTGGAGGCGAGGCTTATTGTGCGACAAATGAGGCTTTGGTCGATCGAAACTGATCGCGGGCGCGCGAGGGTCCAACTGATTGCGGCTCGACGCTGGGGCTGGCATCTGCCGCTCGCCGGCTTCCACCGGGGCGTAGCGCAACAGCGGCGGGAGCGGAGCCCTCGCGGCCGGCTCGTCTTCGGCCAAAACTTGGGCTCCCGCGAAGAGAAGCAGCAGCGCTGCACTGGTCATCAAGTCGCGCCCGGCGCTTCCCTTTGGCAGCTTCAATTTTTCGAACCAACTCGCCACTTTTCTTCCCGCGGACGCCCGCAATCTCAATGGTAGGGGTCCGCAGCGTCGCGAAGTCCGTCTCCAAAGAAATTGAAGGCCAGGACGGTGATGATGACACAGGCGACGGGAAGCATCAGCCACGGATAGAGCGCCACGACATTAATGTTTTGAGCTTCGTTGAGCAGCACTCCCCAACTCGTCATCGGCGGCCGCAGCCCCAGGCCGAGAAAGGAAAGTGCGGTCTCGCCGAGGATCATGCCTGGGACCATCAGGGTAGCCGAGGCGATCAAGTGGCTCATAAAGCTCGGTAACAGATGCCGGCCGATGATTCGCGCCGGCTTCGCGCCCATCAGCACCGCGGCGGTACAAAAGTCCTCCTCGCGCAATGCCAGGAGCTTCGATCGTACTGCACGGGCGAGATGGGTCCATTCGATCATACCGAGAATGAGGGTGATGCCGATATAGACGAGGATCGGGCTCCAGCTCACCGGCAGGATGGCCGATAGCGCCATCCACAGCGGCAGGTGCGGAAACGATTGGATGACCTCAATTCCACGTTGGATCAGGATGTCGGTCCACCCGCCGTAATAGCCCGCAATCCCGCCGATCAGAATACCGAGCGTAAAGCTGACAGCCACGCCGAAAAGCCCGACGGTCAGCGATATGCGCGCCCCAAAGATCATTCGAGACAAGAGATCGCGTCCCAGCCGATCGGTCCCGGCCAGAAAAAGCTGTCCACCAACGGCCGGACAAACCAGGTGCAGATCACCTGGAAACAATCCCCAGAAGCGATACTCGCCGCTGTGGCAGAAGAAGCGGATCGGCTCCCGCTTGCCGTTGCTCGTATAGAGGCGCTCGAGGGTGTTCATGTCGAGCCGATAGTCGTACCCATAAACAAACGGGGCCACCAGTTGGCCTTTGTCGAAGATCCGGATCCGCTGTGGCGGAGCATAGATGAAATCGGTATTGCGGGCGTCGAGGTCGTACGGCGCGAGAACCTCGCAGATCAGGATCGATGCGTACATAATCAGAAGGATTGCGCCGGACAAAACGGCGATGCGGTGGCGGCGTAGCTTCCACCACATCATTCGCCACTCCGACGCCATATAAAAGCGCTCCTGCGCCGGCGTCATTCTCTCGACGGAGTAAGGGTCGAATGGCGCGTCGGAAACATAGTGCGCCAACCGGTCGGCGATCGGCGCAGACGAAGCGCCAGCCCTGTCCCGGGGGACGCCGCCTGCGAACGTCATCTCGCTCATTCGCGCCGGCCCGCCTGCAGTCGGATACGCGGATCGAGCACTGCAAGGGCGAGATCGGATATGAAGACGCCGATAACCGTCAGGAACGCCATGAACATCAGAAACGAGCCGGCCAGATACATGTCTTGACTGCGCAACGCGTTGAGCAACATCGGTCCAGTCGTCGGCAAGGACATCACTACGGAGACGATCGCCGCGCCGGAGATAACGTGCGGCAAAAGGGAGCCGATATCGGAGATAAACGGGTTGAGGGCCATCCGCAGAGGATACTTGAATAGTAGCTTGAGGGGGTGAAGGCCCTTTGCACGAGCCGTCACGACATACTGCTTCTGCAGTTCGTCGAGCAGATTGGCGCGCAACCGCCGGATCATGCTCGCTGTTCCAGCCGTGCCGATGACGACAACCGGGATCCAGAGGTGCGCAGCCACTGATAGGACCTTATCGAAACTCCAAGGCTGATCAACATATTTCGGATCCATTAGGCCCCCAATCGAGATGCCGAAATACACATTGGCCAAATAAAGCAGAACGAGGGCCAGAAGAAAGCTCGGAGTCGCCAACCCTAAAAATCCGAGCAGGGTCAATAGGTGGTCCGACCAGCTGTATTGGTGAGTTGCCGAATAAACTCCAATCGGGAACGCGACAACGTAGGTGAACAAGATCGTCGACAAGGACACGATGAAAGTCATCATCAGCCGGTCGCCTACCACTTGGTTCACCGGCAGGTTATACGCAAAAGAGTAGCCCATGTCGCCATGGAGGAGACCGCCGGCCCAGAATATATATTGCTCCCAAAGCGGGCGATCGAAACCATACTCCGCTTTCAAGAAATTGATTTTCGCGAGGTCCGCCGCCTCGCCCGAGCTTTGCAGTTCGGCGACGTAGGTCGAAAAATAATCCCCGGGCGGCAGATTGATAATCGTGAAGATCACGATACTGATAGCGATCAGTGTTGGGATCATGATCAGAAGGCGGCGCACCAGATAGCTGAGCATCTCGCCTGGCTTCCTATCGAGGCGTTGGCGAGATCGTTGCAGACGCCGATTTCGCCGGTGTCTCCGACAGGTCGAACCAGAACCCGTCCGGCTTGTAAATGCCAAAATAGGCTCCCGGATCCCAATTGTAGATCCCCTGTTCGGGAACATTGCGAAGTTTGTCGTTGACCACTACGGGTTGCAGCACGCCCGCGACGGTTCCGATCGAGAACACCTCATCGGCCCAGATCTGAAGCATGTCACGCCAGACGCGCGTGTGCTCTTCCTCAGACCCTGCGGCAAGCCACTCTTCGTAAAGCTCCAGAAGCCGAACGGCGGATGGTAGAGCTGGAGCTTCACCGGCCGCGCCTTTTGTCTCATAATACTGACCCCATTTGGGCCATTCGAGTTGCTGCTGAGTAGTTGGCGCGAGCTCCCAGGGCGACATGGCGGGGGTCGCTAAGCCGTTTTCGATCCCCTTATCTATCGACATCAACGCCTCGCCAGAAAAGACTTGTCGCCGGAACAAGGTCAACTGCGACGGTTTGGCAAAGAGCTTGATCCCAATGCGACGCCAGGAGTCCCTGATCAGCTCGAGAACATCCGATTGTTCGGTCGAACTCTCCCGAATTCTCGACGGTGATCTCTACCGGTCTACCATCCGGAAGCTGCCGGATGCCGTCG
Source organism: uncultured Alphaproteobacteria bacterium (assembly GCA_963787425.1). Taxonomy (GTDB): domain Bacteria; phylum Pseudomonadota; class Alphaproteobacteria; order ATCC43930; family CGMCC-115725; genus AP-15. Next base: position 181,584 of record CAWBCV010000006.1, on the reverse strand, counting down.
CTCCCCTTGACGAGCCCAATCAGGTCGAGGAGGCGATTGGCCTCACTCGGGTCGAAACGTGCCCAAGCCGAACGATAACGGGGATCATAGAGGGGGCTCTGCGGCAGCAAAGTGTTCTGCCCTTCTATGGCCAGCCCGAAATAAATAACCTGGTTGATCTCGTGGCGATCGACTGCGAGCGACAAGGCGCGTCGAAAACGCAAATCCCGCACGAGACCACGCCAGAGATCGTCATTGACATTTAGGTTCGGATAAAGCGCCAGCTGGCTACCGGGACCGGTTCGCCAGAGCCGAACCTTGTAGTGATTGCGCTTTTCGCTCGCCTTAAGGAAAGTATAGTTGTCGAAGCGCAAATAGCGTGCTTGGAGATCGCTCTCGCCGGCCCCGGTCTTGGCAGGGATAATCTTGTTATCGGCTATCGACAATATTACACGATCGATGTACGGAAGTTGATTTCCTTGGTTATCGATCCTATAATAATATGGGTTCCTTTCGAACACGAATCGGTCGGCAGGTGGTCTTGTTTTCAGTATCCAAGGTTCCAGAGACGGCAAGTCGGGGTTGTCATGCCGATACATCGCGTCTAATTTATTATGATACGCCGCCCAATTGCGTTGATTTGCCTGCTTTACTAAAGCATCCAGCACCGCCTTGTCGGCATATTTTTCGTGGAATTGCTTGAGGTAATGAGATGGCCGGTAGATGAAGAGCGGGTCCGGCCCGGCCAGATCCGGCAAGAAGAGCGGGTTCGGTCGTGCCCAGCTGTAGCGAACCGCCGTTTCGCTCAACACCTCGAAGCGAGGCCTCTCACCTTGCGGCAGCAAGGATATTGGCAATCCTGACGGCGACAAGTGTTTATTCTGCGCGACATCCTCAAACCAGTATCGGAAGTCTTCCGTTGTGAACGGTTGTCCATCCGACCATTTGTGTCCTTTACGTAAGTACAGCGTGAAGATCCGATTGTCTTCGATTTCTATCGATTTGAGGATATCAGGCGCGAATTTAAGCGAGGGAGTGTACCCGACCAGCCTCGCATAGCCGTATACCACCATCATACGGGTGTCCTTGGGGCCACCCATGAGCATCCGCAACTCGCCCCCCGGGGTGCCGATCGTTTCCAACTCTGCCACTGCCGGCTCCTGCGGCACCCGCTCCTCGACTTTGGGCAGGTTTCCAGTTCCTACATCGTTCTTGAGAGCTGGGGTTTCCTGCAATTCGGCTGGTGCTTCGGTTGGTACGGCAAGCGCGACAGCCGCCGCAAATCCGATTTGCAATACCTCGCGGCGGTTGAAACAGGTCTCGCTCATCCGCCCGATGGATTTTACGCCCGAACGCGGCTAGCCGCCCAGCCGGGCAATACTACCGGCGGCGCAGTCGCTTCGACGCAATGACCTTCAGCTATCTCAATCAGTCGCGGCGGGTGCACGGGATCGCGACGAAAAGGCTCGGGCCAAGCAGTCGGATCCGATGCCTTATCGGCGAGCAGCTGATTGAAATCCAACCGTTGCGCCGGATCCGGCGTCGGCACGGCGGCAAGCAGGGCCTGCGTGTAGGGGTGAATAGGGTTGCGAAACAGCATCGCGCGGTCAGCGACTTCGACAATACGCCCCGCGCACATTACGGCGATGCGGTCGGCGATGTAGTCGACGACGGCGAGATTATGTGAGATGAAAAGGTAAGTCAGGGCCAATTTTTGCTTCAGGTCCATCAACAGATTGAGAATCTGTGCCTGGATCGAGACGTCGAGAGCCGAAGTTGGCTCGTCGCAGATAACAAGCCCCGGGCGCAGCGCAAGAGCGCGGGCGATGCCGATGCGTTGCCGCTGGCCTCCAGAAAAGCTGTGCGGGTAACGCTTCACATGCCGCAAATCCAGTCCGACTAGGGTGACGAGTTCGTGCACCATTTCACGGCGCGATCGGTCATCACCGATGCCATGGATAATCAGAGGTTCTTCGATTATGGCGTAGACCGTCATGCGCGGGTTTAGCGATCCGAACGGATCCTGAAAAACAAACTGCACTTGTCGCCGAAACTGCTTCAAATCCTCGCCTGCGAGCGAGAGGACATCGATCAATCGTCCATGATCATTGAAAATGATCGAGCCGGAGTCCGGGTTGACGGCGCGCAACAGAACCTTGCTGAGGGTCGTCTTGCCGCAACCGCTCTCTCCCACCAGCCCAAGGCACTCGCCGCGTTCGATCTTCAGGCTGATCGCGTCGACTGCGACCACGCGCGGACCCGACTTGGCGCTGCCGAACAATCCGCTATTACGGATCGTGTAGGTCTTTCTTATCTCAATACATTCAAGCAGCGGTCCGACCGCATCGGGTGGCCATTTCCTCTTCTCGGCCATCAAATGCGGCGCATCTCCGGCCGCTATCTCGCGTATTGGGACTAGGCGCTCGCCGGGCTTCATATCGAAGCGCGGCACTGCGCGCAGCAGCGCCTTCAGGTAGGGATGTTCCGCCCTGCGGAAGATGTCTTCGAGCGTCCCGCTCTCCATCACCTCGCCGCGGTACATGACAACTATTTCCTCGGCGACGTTGGCGACGACACCGAGGTCGTGAGTGATTAGCAGCACCGCCATGCCGAGTTCGTGCTGCAGGTCGATCATCAGCCTCAGAATCTGCGCCTGGATCGTCACGTCGAGCGCGGTCGTCGGCTCGTCGGCAATCAGGAGCGCCGGACGGCAGACCAGCGCCATCGCAATCATCGCCCGCTGGCGCAATCCGCCAGACAGCTCGAAAGGGTAACTGCGGGATGCACGCTTGGGATCGGGAAAGCCGACGAGGCGCAGCATCTCCTCAGTCAACTCAGCCGCTTGCGCGGCAGTCACCGGCCGATGAAGTCGCAGTGCCTCTCCGACCTGATTGCCGACCGTATGCAGAGGCGATAGTGAGGTCATCGGCTCCTGAAAGATGATCGAGATCCTGCCGCCGCGGATCGCCCGCATTTCCGCGCTGTCACTCGGCAGCTTCGCGATGTCGACAACCTGGCCGTCGAGCCGAGGGTCGGCGAACAACACCTCGCCGCGAGTGATGAGCCCGCTGCGTGGGAGAATCCGAAGAATTGTCTGGCTGACGACCGACTTTCCGGACCCCAATTCGCCGACCAGCGCCACAATCGATTGCGGGCGCACACGGAACGAAACGCCGGTGACCGCGCGGATAAAGCCCCCCGGTGCGGCGAACCGGACGTGGAGATCGCGAACCTGCAGGAGATCGGTCATACAGCGACTCCGATCGCGTTCCCAAATCGCGGTTCTGTGGCCCGCAGTTCGATGCCGAGAGCCTGCAGATTGGCCGATGTGGCCGGATCTAGCGATAGGCCACGCATCTCGGCAGCTTTGGCCGAGGCGATCACCAATTCGGAAAATCCCTCAACCCGGCTGTCGATCCGCAGGGTCGACCAGCCGGCACCGAGCTTGAGCTGCATCCACCCGCTACGCCCGTCTCGACGGGTGGAATAATAGGAAAGTTTCATTCGGTCGAGCTTGCTCCACCAGATTGAGGCCTGCAGCAGACCCGAAGATTGCAAAGCCGCCTCGGTCACCTCGATGGAGGTGCAATGGCGAAGCGCGGTCCGGATCCCAAATACCGCAAAAAGGGCTGCAAACCCACCCAGCATCGTCCCGCCGACAATTCCGACGGGCACGATCGCGAGCACCGCAATTGTCGGAAATAACCCGGCTGCAGCCCGAAGATAATCGCCGACAAGAGCCGAAGGTGGATAGGCGTAGCGGGTCATGCCAGGACACGCATATCAGGGACGAAGATTTCGCCTGCATCGAGCCAGAGCACCGCGGGATGGGCAACGCTCACCGCGATCAGCCGGTCAAGGAACGCGTCTGTGGCATCGTCCTGGACAAGATGGTGGGTCAAGATCCCTGTCGGCTCTTCCGCGGACACGGCTCGGAGACGCCTCGACCGCAGGTGTTCCACCAGACCACCCAACGCCGCATCTTCCCCAACAAACCCGCGACTTCCTTTCCAGGCAACGAGGTCGACATGGATATTCACCTCGATGACGCCCAGTGCCCGCGAGGAAGCGCTTCGCGCTCGTGCTCGTGAAATCCCGGTGAGGCCACAACGAGCGAGCAAACCCAAGAGCGAGTCGTCGAACCAATTCCACGGTGGTACCAGGACCGGTTGCGCTTGGGTTCCAAACAAATCAGCTAGGCGTGCCCGGCCCGCGGCCAGCTCGGACGCCATCTCTGGTCTTGGGCGTTTCGCCGGGAATTCGCTTTTTTTTCCGACGCCCGAGTGGTTCAAATGCCGCCAACCGTGCTGGAGAATCGCAATAGACGCCTTCGGCGCTGATCGCAGATAGTCGGCGAGCCACTGAGCAAGCTCCTGTTCAGCATCAGCAGGGATCACCGCGAGTGAGACCGGCACTCCCGACGCGATCGACAGCAAACGGCCGAGTCGTGCGGTCGGTGCCACCGCGTCGTCGTCGCGCCACCATAGCGTCGCCACCTTCCCGACCTCCTCCCAACGATCAAACTCGGCCCTTAGATCCGGCCATTTCGCCATCATCGGCCCGGCAACAACCCGGTTATAAGCGGATCATATCGATAGTCCCGAGCGACGCCAAATTCTCGGTCGGGAAATCGGATCATGTCCGCTATGAGCCTAGCACTTCGTCGAGCGCCCCCGGTGTCAATCGCAATCCTCGCCGGGCGAGCAAAAATCGCACGATCTATCGCAGTAGCGAGCCGTTCGGGCGATAGCTGGTTCTCGGGAAGAAGTTCGAGAACGCCGCGGGCCGCGAGCCTTTCCGCGCGTAAGCTCTGCTCGGTTTCACGCCCGGATGCGAACGGAACGACGACAGCGGCTGCTCGGGCCGCGAGAATATCAAGCACCGTATTGTACCCGGCTTGACTCACCGAGACACGGCAGCGCTCCAACATCTGCGGAAAGTCCGGCCGATACTGTTCGAGGACGACTCCCTTGGGCAGACCGGCGGCGAGTGCCGCGAATTCCGGTTCTGGCAGATTGGGGCCGGCAAGCAAGCGCCATCTGAGGTTCGCCAAGCATCCCTGTCGGCGGGTCTCGATAGCGGTCCTCAGCAATGCACCGCCGACTGCGCCTCCGCCAACCGAGACCACAACCTCGTCGGCGCCGGCGGTCTCTTCCGAGGCAGCCGCATCACCGGCCTCGGGTGCCTCGGCTACGTAACCGGTATAGATCAGCCCATCGCTGATTTCCGATGCAAGCGGGAAGCTATCTTCGAGCGGGATGAATGCGGGATCGCCATGAACCAGCACGAAATCGAAATCATTGCGAACCCGATCGACGATCTCCTTGGGACGCCGCGGGTCGCTCGGCAAAACCACGATATCGCGCAGCGAACAAAGAATGAGCGGCCGGGGACGCCGCGCCCGGGCGGCTTCGATCAGCCCATCAAGCTCAAAACGAAACGCCCGGCGGCCAAACGGAAACGCTTCGATCAACAAGGCATCAGGTTGCTCGTCCCCAAAGGCGTCCAAGAGCGCCGACCGACGTGCTGTTCGCAGCTCATCGTCAATCGGCCGGCCTACCCCGTCCACGAGCACCTTGAACTCCGCGTCGAGGGCCCTGATCGGGGGCAGCTGGATTACGCGTCCGGCCGAGGTGCATGCCACAGCGGAAGCCGGCTCTCCCCCCGAGATCAGAGTGACCCTGATACCTTCTCGCACCAGCGCTTTGACAATTCGTAATGAGCGGCGCAAATGCCCTATCCCGAGCAGGTGCTGCACATAGAACAGGACGGAGCCGGTCATGAATGCTTCGGCTCCCAGTTACGCCCAGCTTGCCGCCGATACCGCATCGAACACCGCATTTAGGTGACGAGCGGCGGAGGATACATCGTGCTCTGCCCTGACACGGTGCCGCGCGGCTTCGGCAAAGGCGGCGCGCCGGGGGCGGTCGACGAGCAGGCTGCGCACCGCCAGGGCAAATGCCGGCGTATCGGTCGGTGGGACGAGAAGGCCGGTTACCCCATGCACAACGATCTCACTGACACCGCCCGTGGCGCCTGCCACCACCGGTACCCCACTCGCCTGCGCCTCCAGCAGCGCCATGCCGAGGGCTTCGTTGAGAGCCGGCCACACGCACAGATCGGCAGAAGCCAAGCGCCGTGCAATTTCCATGGGGCCGATTTCTCCTGCCCAGACCACCCGCTCTTCGAGTGGATAGAGCGCGTCCTCGACAGCGTACCGCGCCGGCCCGTCACCGATCACCTCCAATGACCACGGCAGATCGAGGAGATGCGAAAGGGCATTTCCGAGAATTTGGTACGATGCGAGCTTGTCGCCGTAGCGCATCATCGCGACCGCGATCAAGCGCGGCGGCCCAGCCCTTGCGCGTGCTTGCCCACCATAGAACGCAGCATCGATAAAGGGCTTGAAGGCTATCCAACGCCGCTCGTCCCGCAACAGCGGCAGGACGCACTCCCGATCCGCCGGATTTAGCCCGATCACCGCGTCGGCGCGCCTAATCGCGCGCTCAGCTGCCTGACGACCGGCTGCCCAGCGGCGCGACGCCTGCTTTGGCGCATCGGAAGCCTCGGCGACGATATAGGGAATGCGGAGGACATCTGCAATCTCAGGGCCCAGCCAATCCGGCGCCTTATGATAGAGATGATAGGTAAACCAAAGCTCCGGAGCAGTTTGCGGCGCCTCGAGGCAGCGGCGGACAAAGCGGGCCGCAAGTCGTGCGCCGACACACGCTACCCGAGCTTGGCGCAGCGGGTCGCCGCGCCCGTCATAGCTGCGAAATCGGGAGGCTATCAAGGCGTTGTGGCCAGCCATCCGCAAAGCCGCGAGCAAGAGCTGCGCGACCCTTCGGTCCCCCGAAGGAACTGGATGATCGGGAGGCTTCAGCGGCGCATAGAAGGCGATACGCATTCTTCCATTTGAGCCGCGTTTCGCTGCCTGCCAGAAACTTCCCCCATGGATCGGACGACAGGCTCGCCGGGAGCGCTTTCCCACGGGGAGAGGGAAGCTAGCCCGAAGCGTGTTGCCAGCAAATCGATGCCGGCCTCCATCGAAAAAAGGCGGCGCACACGGTGTTCGCCGGCCGCCCCAAGCCGAGCCCGCTCCTCAGGATCGCGGATCAGGCGTTCGAGCCTCTCGGCGAGTGCAATTGGCTTGCCCGGCGGAGCCAGCAGGCCCGTCACGTCTTGCTCGATCAATTCCGGAATTGCCGAAATCTCAGTCGAAACGCAGGCGAGCCGCTGGCTTTGCGCCTCGATCAATACGTTGGGGAGGCCATCCCGGTCGCCGTCCTTCGCAACCTTGGAGCCGAGTACGAAGAGGTCGGCCTCGCGATACGCGGCGAGCACCTCCGGCTGGGCCATGGCGCCCCGCCACTCTATCCGGTGCGATAAACCGAGCCACTTCGCCTGGAGCCTCAGCGCCGCAGCGAGCGCACCGCCGCCGATATGAACAAAGCGCCACTCGAGGTCGGCCGGAAGAATCGCCAGCGCTTCGAGGAGGTCGTCATAGCCTTTTTTTGCGACCGCCCGGCCGACTGAGAGGATGAGAACCGGATGATGCGGGTCGCTGCCGTCACGCCAGGTTGCACGCTGCGGCGGCGCCTCGAAACGGTCAAGATCGAGCCCATGGTAGCAGAGCCATACGACGTCCCGCCGCGATATCAGGCTCGCAAGATGGCTGCGCGCGATCTCGGTACATGTCACGATCCATTCTGCTTCCGCCAGCTTTGTGCGCTTCTCCCATTCCGGCAGAGTCCAAATATCCCGGGCATGCGCCGAAACTGTCCAGCGGCGCCCAGTCAACAGCGCGGTATAACGGGCAACAGAGGCCGGCGTATGCAGAAAATGTGCGTGAATATGGCCGATGTCGCGCGGCAACTCGGCTGCCAGCACCAACGCCTGGCCGAAGCGGCGGATGCGGTTCGGGGTCGGATCGCGTTTCAGGTCGGAGAGCCAGGCAGCCAGCGCTGCGGAGTATCCGGGCATCCGGCGAGACTGCAGCCAGCCGCGCCAAATCCGGGCCAGTTCCTGATGCAGGTATTCGGGGAGATAGAGCAGCGCCGCACCGATCTGGCGATGGATCGGATGAATCGCGCGGTCCGTGGGATGCCGCAGAGAAACGATCAGGATCTCGAGCCCGAGGCGCTCCAGAGCCAAAATCTCCTGAGCGATGAAGGTTTCCGAAAGCCGCGGATACCCTTTGAGGACAAAGGCGACGCGTCCTGCTGCCCCTGAAGATACCGCCACCCTTAAGTTCCGAAACGCGCTCGTGCTGCAAAACAACCGGCCCGCCCCTGGTCGAGCCACCACCGGGCCATGCGGTTCACCTCGGGCATGCCGTCGAGCAGGCCGGGAATATGAACGGCCGAAGGGGGCTGCTGCTGCGGGAGACGGCGAAGGGCGGTCGCCATCACACGAGGATCGCGCGCTTGATCCTCGGACAGCATCGCCAGCATGCCGAGCTCGGCGGCGCGCTTGGTCCTGATGAACTGCTCCAAGCGTGGGGCCGTCCTCGGTATGATCAGCGCACGCTTGTCGAAAGACAGGATCTCGCAAAAGGTGTTGTAGCCGCCCATCGCGACGACGCCAGTCGCATGCGCCATCAGGCTTTCGAGCCGGGCGTTGAAAGTGATCGCCCGCACATTATCGAGCTTGGCCGCTCGGCTGGCGAAAACCGCTCGCTGTTCGGGCAGCATAAAGGGACCGAAAACGAGCAGGGCAGGGTGAGGAATAGCCTGATCGTATTCGTAGGCTGACAGGACCAAATCGATCAAAGCCTCGCCATCCCCGCCGCCGCCCGGGGTTACTAGCAGGAAATTGTCAAGGATGCCCACGATCTCCGGTGTGAGCTGCAGCTCGCCAGCGGTGCGCCTCAAATACCCGGTATAAATCATCCGCTCGTGAACGCTTGTGGGTACCGGCAGGCCCGCGAGCGGGTCGCAGATCTGGGGCAGCCCATACACCCAGATCTCGTCATAATACTCTTCCAAGGCCGGAACCACCTGCTTGCGCTCCCACTCGCTCTCGAGTGCTTCGGGATCGTCCATGACGTCGCGCAGCCCCAAGATCAGGGCAGTTCCACGCCGCTGCAGCAGATCGAGGGTATCGCGCACTTCGCCGCGCAATCCCAGGGGCTCCTTGTCGACGATCAGCATGTCGGGATCGAAGATGTCCGCCGTGTGGCGAATTATCGACGAGCGCATCGCCAGCGTCTCATCGATGTCAATGTGCAGATTGAGCGAGACGTATTCGCCATTTCGGAGCTTGATGACACCCGGCACGCGTACAAAATCGACTCGGGAACGGAAATCGAAGCTGCCGATGATCGGCGATCCCGAGAGAATCAATATAGAGACCGCGGGGTCGGCATCGACCAGCGAGTTTGCGATGGCACGACAGCGCCTTAAATGGCCTAGTCCGAAGCTGTCGTGGCTGTAGATAAGCACCCGTTTGTGATGACGGCGAGCGGTCACACAGGGGTCTCTCTCATATTCGACCACCCGACTATTGCATAAGCAGCGTCATCGCGAAATGATCTTTTCATGAAGGCGACGGTGATGAAGGGAGTGGCGACGGTCCTCACCCCGTTCGACGGCGTGTTGCCCGCTTCGCGGCATGCGCTTCGAGCGGCGGCACAACCAAAGAACCAGGCTGGTTCACCGGCCGCACAACCGCCGAAAGCAGAAGTCAGTGATCCAAACTTGCTCGAGCCAACGATCTACCGTTTTGTCCTTAGGCACAGCTTGTCGCAACAGCTAGTACTAATATTATTTACCCTCATTTCCTTTCCTTTTCTCTACTTTTCGCTGGAGCTACCTAAGACGATTATCAATCGAGCAATCGGTGGCAAGCAATTTCCACAACACTTATTCGGATTTGACTTCAGTCAGGTGACTTATCTCCTGATATTGTGTGGACTATTCCTGGCCCTTGTCTTTATAAATGGCGGCTTCAAATATTATATAAATACCTTCAAAGGACGGCTTGGCGAACGCATGCTTCGACGGCTCCGATACCAACTTTATCATCGTATGCTGCGCTTTCCTCTGTCCCAGTTCAGCAAGACTTCCTCGGCACAAATAATCCCGATCATCACGTCGGAGTGCGAATTGCTTGGAGGTTTTATCGGCGATGCCTTTGTCACCCCGGTGTTCCAGGGCGGAACACTGCTGACGATCATCGTTTTCATGTTTATGCAGGACCCGGTGCTCGGTGCAGCGGCAGTCGCACTTTATCCGCTGCAAGGGTATGCGATCCCGAAACTGCAACGCAAGGTCAATCAACTCGGGAAACGCCGTGTCCGCACGGTGCGCGAAGTGGCCGACCGGGTTCACGAGTTGGCGGCTGGCATCGTCGACATCCATGCCAACGATGCAGTGAAACGGCAGCTGGCAGCCTTCGCGCATCTTCTGGGCACGATTTACGACATACGATTCGAGATTTATCAACGTAAGTTTTTCGTGAAATTTCTCAATAATTTCATTGCTCAACTTACGCCTTTTTTCTTTTATGCGATCGGCGGGTATCTGGTTATCGGAGGAAATCTTTCTTTCGGGGCCCTAGTTGCGGTCCTGGCGGCATACAAGGATTTGGCCTCGCCCTGGAAAGAACTGCTCGATTTCTATCAGATCAAAGAGGATTTGCGTATCAAATACGAGCAAATCGTAGAACAGTTTCAACCCGCCGGAATGATCGACGCCCGTTTGCAGATGGCGGAGCCGCAAACTTCGACACCCCTTACCGGCGAAGTCTCGGTCGTCAATTTGTCTTTTGCCGAGGAGGACGGCAGCCGCGTTCTCGATGGGATCAGCTTCACGGTTTCGCTTGCCGAGCACATCGCTGTCGTCGGACAAGGCGGCAGCGGCAAGAACGAACTCGCCTTGCTGCTCGCCCGGTTGATTGCGCCTACCGGTGGGCGGATCACAATTGGCGGTCTCGACTTGGCGAAGCTTCCGACGGCGGTGATCGGGCGCCGGATTGGATATGTCGGCGCGGCGCCTTACCTGTTCGCCGGGACTCTGCGCGACAATTTGTTGTTCGGTCTTCGTCACATTCCTGTGCGACCGGCCGATCACACCGGGGTAACGCTCACACGCCGAACCCGGCAAACCTACGAAGCTCAACGTTCGGGGAATATCGATTTCGATATTCATGCCGACTGGATCGATTACGAAGCCGCGGGGGTTGAGGATGTGAACGCGTTGTCCCGGCGCATGACTGAGGTGCTCGTCCGTCTCGATCTTGATGAGGCGATTTATTCCTTGGGCTTGCGTTGGCGACTGGATCCGAAGATTGAGCCCGAAGCGGCCATGCAGTTGCTTGAGGCCCGGAAGGCACTTGCTCGCCGGCTTGCCGAGGACGGGATTACCAACCTTGTCGAGACTTACGATCCCGAGCGGTTCAATCTCAACGCGTCGGTGGCGGAGAACTTGTTGTTTGGCACGCCGATCGGCCCTGTCTTCGATTTCGAAGCGCTCGCAGACAATGCCTACGTTCTGCAGTTGTTGACTCAGGTCGGACTGATCGAAGATCTGGTCGCCGCCGGCAAGCAGGTGGCCGAAACGATGATCGAAATGTTCGCCGACTTGCCGGCTGATCATGAATTCTTCGAGCAATTCAGCTTCATCAGTGCCAATGATCTCCCCGAGTTCGTAGCGATCCTCGGCCGGATCGGTGAAGGCGGCACCGCGGCCCTCGCCAAGCAGGATCGGGCGAAGCTTCTCTCGCTACCCTTCAAACTGGTTCCGGCACGACACCGGCTAGACGTTGTTGACGACCCCATGCAGCGCAGGTTGCTCGAAGCACGCAAGGTATTTCGCGCCAATCTTCCACAAAAAGGGCGGCAGCAGATCGAGTTCTTCGATCCCGGGCGCTACAACGCGGCCGCCTCTGTCCAGGACAATATTCTGTTTGGTAAGATTGCCTATGGCGAAGCAGACGCCCCGGCCCGGATACCGAAGGTTCTCGGCAAAGTGATCGACGGCTTGTCGCTCCGCCAGATCATCATCGATGTTGGGCTCGACTACAACGTTGGTACGGCCGGATCGCGCTTATCCGTCGCGCAACGGCAGAAGGCTGCAATCGCTCGCGCCGTGCTCAAACGTCCCGACCTCCTGATTCTCAACGAGACGACCTCTGCCCTCGACGGTCAAGACCAGATCAAGATCACCAATGGGTTGAGAGACGAATTTGCCGGCCGAGGGATCATCTGGGTGCTGCACCGGGCGAGCCTCGCCCGGAATTTCAATCGCGCTCTCATCCTGAGCGGCGGCAAGTTGCAAGAGCAAGGTAGTGTCGCGGAGTTGCAAGGTAATGGCTCGCTGATGTCCTTGCTGGTTGCGGCCGAATCAAGGAACCAATGGCAAAACGAACCCGAGGAGGGAGGAAATGAGCCTCAAACAGGAATTCGAACTGCTGCGGCGTGTCCCGTTCTTTGCGGAGATCGAGCCCTCGAAGCTGAAGCTGTTGGCGTTCATGAGCGAGCGGGTCGGGTTCGATCCCGGCAAGAACCTGATGCGGCAAGGCGACCAGGCCGACGCGGCGTATCTGATCATCGACGGGCGGGCAGAGGTCATTCTCGAAACACCGGCCGGACCGGTAGTCGTAGCCACGCTCGGCGCCAATGAGATCGTTGGTGAAATGGGCATATTGGGTAATGTGCCTCGCGCGGCGACGGTCCGCGCCAAAGACCGCGTCATCGCGTTGCGCATCTCGAAGGAGCCGTTCATGCGTATGGTGCGCGAGTTCCCGAACATGGCGGTCTCGATCATGCAGGAGCTGGCGCACCGGGTTGAATTGATGAACAATCAGCTGCGCACCGCTGCCGCCGAATTGAAAAAATTGCGCGAAACCACCGGCGCTGCCGCGTGAGTGCCGGTGAGCCGGCTGGACAGCTTTATTCGTCGGCTCGAGGCGCAGCGTGCTTGCCTCGAATTGGCCGCCGATCTGATTGCCGATCTGGACGGTGAAGTGCTGGAACTCGGGCTCGGCAACGGCCGGACGTATGATCATCTTCGAAAGCTCTTCCCGCATCGCAAAATCTATGTCTGCGAGCGCACCGTTGCGGCCCATCCCGATTGTGTTCCGCCGTCCGAACTGCTATTGCTCGGCGATATGCGCGAGACTTTGCCAGCCGTCCGCGCCCGACTAGCGGATCGCGTGGTCCTTGCTCATCTTGATCCCGGGAACGGAGAGATCGCGGCAAGCAAGGCGCTTGCCGACCACCTCGCCCCGCTGATCGTCCCCCTTCTGCAGCTGAATGGAGTGCTGGTCAGCGAACCAGCCATAACTGCCGACCAATTGAGCGCTCTTCCGCCCCCGGGCGGGATCGAGCTGGGCCGATATAATCTATACCGGCGTGTCAGCCGCCGATCGCCACCATGACCGGGACATGGTCTGACGCCTTACTCCAACCGCGACTGTCACGGTGCACCCGCGCCTCGCTGAGCGCGCCAACGAGAGATGGGCTCACCCAGATATGATCGAGGCGGCGCCCACGATTTGAAGCTGACCAGTCGCGGGCGCGGTAGCTCCACCAAGTATACAGACGCTCCTGCGGCGGCACGAAATGCCGTACCGCGTCGACAAAAACGCCCGCTTGCTGCAATCGTCCGAGCCGCGCCACCTCTACGGGGGTGTGGCTGACCACCGTCAGGAGCTGCTTGTGCGACCACACGTCCGTCTCTAACGGTGCAATGTTGAGATCGCCCACCGCGATCATGGCACAGCCGTTCTGCCGCTCTGTCTTGAACCAATCCGTAAGCTCGTCAAGAAACTGCAGCTTATGGGCGAATTTGGGATTCGTTTCTGGATCCGGCACATCGCCGCCCGCCGGTACATAGATGTTATGGAGCTCGATGCCGCTGGGCAGCTCGACGACAGCATGGCGGCAATCGGCGCGGTTGCACCAAGCTTTAGTTCCAGCCGATGCGAACGGCGTGCGCGACAGGATTGCCACGCCGTTATACCCCTTCATCCCGTGAACCAGCATATGTCTATAGCCGAGCGCCTCGAACATCTCGCGCGGAAAGCGCTCGTCGGGAGTTTTAGTTTCCTGGAAGCATAAAACGTCCGGTGCCCATTCCGCCACGAGCTGCCGGACGTTGTCGACGCGCAGTCGGACCGAGTTGATGTTCCAACTCACTAGGCGCAGCATTACGGCTGTGCCGCCGGTTGGCGCTCGCGGCCTGTGCGAACCCGCGAAAACAACGGCGCCCGGTCGGGGGGGAGACCGGGCGCCTGCATGTCAGAAGCGTTTGGGGGAAATCGGGCCCGCAGGGGACACGGGACCGTTCTAAAGAGAGTTTAGTAACTCTCTCCGCTTCCGAGTGATGCAGATGGGGTGCAGCCGAACAAAAACAAACTTGCATTTCTGCATATCGGAAACCGGGAAAATGCATGCTGAGTGTTGGAACTAACCCGAGTTCCCTCAAGCCGCGCGCGTCGCGACGGTGGCTCCCGCGTAGGATGCGTTAACGCACGCCTGGGCGAATGCCGCAAATAATGCCTTCGACAGCGGGTTCTCGAGTACTTTATACTCCGGGTGCCATTGCACGCCGACGACGAACCGGGCCCCGGGCAGACTCACTGCTTCAATTTGACCGTCAGGCGCAACGGCTTCGAGGCGAAGCGTGGGCCCGGGACGATCGATCCCTTGCGAGTGCAGTGAATTCACCGTCACTTCGGTTGTGCCAGCAAGCGACGCCAAAAGCCCACCAGGGCTCAAAGTTACACTATGCGCTGGGCCGTAAGGGCCATCCGGCGAATCTTTCTGCGAACGATGATTGAGACGGCCGGGGAGCTCGTGCACTCGCTGGTGCAAAGTGCCCCCAAGCGCAACGTTCAACTCCTGGATACCTCTGCAGATTGCCAGAATTGGCAGGTCACGCCGAACCGCTTCGCGAATTCAGCGGCAAAGTCGTCGCGTCGCGCTCCGGATCGTGCAGGGTTTCCGGGTGACTTGGCTCGCCGCCATACTGGCTCGGATGGACGTTCGAGGGACTTCCGGTCAGCAGCACCCCATCTAGCCGGTCGAGCATCACGCAAACATCGACCTTCGACCCTATCGCCGGGATCAAAATCGGTAGGCAGCCGGTCGCATCAATCACGGCATTCGGATATCTCTCGTTGACCCCGTGGAAAACCCGCTCGTTGACGGTACGCATGCAGGTGGGGATACCGATAATCGGCACATGACGGGCGGGCATCAGGTTCAGCTCAAGGCTCGGATTGGCGGCGCGAAGCGGCATAGGGGTCCTGGTATACAAACAGCTTGGGGTCGAGCGCCACACCGAATTGCTCATCATAGAGTGAAACCGTAGTGGTTTTACGCTGTTGATCCATGATCGACCATTGCTGCAATGCGAGCGGGTTATCGCTGAACACCATCGTCAAGCTGCCATTGTCCGGCTCGGCCTTCTCGACAACGGTTAGCCTTATGGTGTTCGCCCCTCGCTCGAAGCGGGTTACGATAAGATCGCTAAAGGTGATCGGATCACGGAGAAGGAGCCAAGCGGGCGTCGACTTCAGCCCGACTTTCGACATTTGGATAAGCTCCTTGTCGACGTAGTAGACGTAAAACATGTCGGCGAGCAGCAGAATCGGCGAGGGCGGATCATATTCAAATCGCATCCGGCCAGGTCGCGCCATCCAGAGCTGCCCGGTGGCGACACCGCCGCCTGAAGCAACCTGCCGAAACTTGGCATACATGGTGCGAATGCCGCCCAAATAAGCAGCAATTCGCTGTAGATCAGCGTTATCCTGCGGCGTGAGCGCGACAGCCGCCGGCGGTGCAGCGGCGGCTGCCGCCGCGAGCCACGCCGCGGCAAATCCAAAATAGACCGCGAGCACGGCCCGGCGGTTCATCGAGACGGCCTCACCGAGGAATTGCCACAGCCTTCGGCGCTCCTCGATATCGGTCATCTTGCCTCCTCTTCTGCGTGCTAAAGCGAGAGGTAAATGACCCCGGCGACCCGGCGCTTCAATTGCGGTCAATCGCCGCCGCGCGCCAGAACCTCGCGTTTTCCGACATGATTGGCGGAAGTGACAACGCCTTCCGTTTCCATTCGCTCGATGATTTGGGCCGCGCGGTTGTAGCCGATCTGGAGATGACGTTGCACGAAGCTCGTCGACGCCTTGCGCTCGCGACACACTACGGCCACCGCCTGGGCATACAGGTTATCGGCGGATTGGCCCTCTTCGTTTGCACTCAGCGGATCCAATGGAGCATTGTCATCCTCGGTGATCTCGTCGATGTAGTCCGGTGTCCCGCGCGTTTTCAGGAACGAGACGACGCGCTCGACCTCTTCGTCGGAGACAAACGGGCCGTGGACACGGGTTATGCGCCCACCGCCTGCCATATAGAGCAGGTCCCCCCGGCCGAGGAGCTGTTCTGCGCCGCCCTCGCCGAGAATTGTGCGGCTGTCGATTTTCGACGTCACCTGAAAGCTGATGCGGGTCGGAAAATTTGCTTTGATCGTGCCGGTGATAACGTCGACGGACGGGCGTTGCGTTGCCATGATCAGGTGGATTCCGGCGGCTCGGGCCATCTGTGCCAGACGCTGGATCGCCGCCTCGATTTCCTTGCCCGCGACCATCATCAGATCCGCCATTTCGTCGACTACGACGACGATCAGTGGCAGTTCGCTGGTATCGAACGGCTGCGGCTCGAAAATCGGCTGACCCGTTTCCGGATCGAACCCCGTCTGCACCTCCCGGATCACGCTCTCACCCTTGGCCTCGGCATCGGCCAAGCGGGCGTTGAACCCGTCGATATTGCGCACTCCGAGCTTCGACATCTTGCGGTAGCGGTTTTCCATTTCCCGCACCGTCCATTTCAACGCCAGCACCGCCTTCCGCGGATCGGTGACGACTGGCGCGAGAAGGTGCGGGATGCCGTCATAGACGGAGAGTTCGAGCATCTTCGGGTCTATCATGATGAATTTGCAGCGGTCGGGCGGCATTCGATACAGGATCGACAGGATCATCGTGTTGATGCCGACCGATTTGCCGGACCCGGTGGTGCCCGCGATCAACAGATGCGGCATCTTGGCGAGGTCAGCCAGCACCGGCTCGCCGGAAATGTCCTTACCCAGGATTAACGCTAGGCGTCCGGGATGGCTCTCGTAAACCGGTGAATTGAGCAGTTCGCGCAGAAACACTGTTTCCGCCTTGCGGTTGGGGAGCTCGATGCCGATCACGTTTCGGCCCGAAACGACCGCCACGCGAACCGAAATGGCGCTCATCGAGCGAGCGATGTCGTCGGCAAGACCGATAATCCGCGACGCCTTGATCCCGGGAGCCGGCTCGAACTCGTACAGAGTGACGACTGGCCCCGGGCGAACCTGCACGATCTGACCGCGAACGCCAAAATCCTCGAGCACCGTCTCGAGCAGCCGGGCGTTTTTCTCGAGAGCCTCCTCGTTTATCGCCTCGGCCTTGGCTGCCGGCGGCTTTACCAAGAGCTCGAGTGAGGGCAATATCGGCTGTTGCTCGGGTTCGAGGTCGAGCGTCGGTTGACGCTCCCCTTCGGCACGTTTTCCTGGTGCGGACGGCCTCGCGGTTGGCGCGATGAAACGAACTAGTCCGCCTCGGTCCCGCGCTCCGCTTTGCGCTTGGTTGAGCCGGGGTTCACGCCGGCTGGGCAACGGAGTGACGACTGGCGGGCGACGCACCTCGGGGGCATCGGAGCGGCGATCGGATTCCGGGGTGCGCGCGAGACGCGATTTCTGCCGACGACACCAAACCCGAGCAAGGAAGGAGTTCGCCTCGGCCGAGCGGCTTCCGGAAAGCTCGGCAAGGCGTACAGCACTCCGCCCAGCGCCCGCACCGATCGCACGCCAATCTCGCAAAGACAGCCCCATGGTAGCCAGCAACAGGAGGCCGGCAATTGCGGCAGCCGCCATCGAGATAGGCAACGCCGCGGTGCCGAGACCGGAGCGCACCAGAAGCCGCTCCATAACCCAGCCAATGGCGCCGCCGGGGCCCGCCGGCGGAGAGAGCGCTCCGAGATCGAGGATTGAAAGCGCTACCGCGCCCAGCATCAAGACCGCCGGAAGAAGCACCAATCGGGTCCAGGCGGACCGAACGGGGCGGTGCAGCATAAGGCGAAAAGACCAGGCAAGCAGCAGAATAGGGATCAAGAAGCATGCGAGCCCAAGACTCTGCCACAAGAGGTCGGCCAGCACCGCTCCATCTTGGCCGAGAAAATTGTGGGGCGGCGCGTTGACCGCCGTGTTCAGTGATCCATCACGCGGGTCATAGGTGAACAACGACAAGAAAAGCAGAAGGCACACCAGCAACAGAGCGAAGCCGAGCGCCTCCGCGAGGCGCTGCTTCACAACCGCGAGTGCTTCTCCGCTAGCCGAACGAACTGTCGACTTGGCCATGCTGTCCCCCCCGGCGCCGGCCCACCCCAATAACTTCGCTTCAGTTATAACAGCCGCCGCCTCTGTGCAAATATGGAAAGATCACTCCGGTCGTCCCATCGCGGGTAGCCCTCGGGGTCTTCTGCGGGTGCCCTGCGAGAGGGGAGCGGGCGGGGAGGCACGGGCCCCGCCTCCCCCGCCGACCCCCTGGGTAGACCGCCAGGGTAACCCGGGATCCCGCGGCTCATACCCAAGCTCGTATCGACGCTTATATAATCGCTTTTAGTGGTGTCGGCTGCCTCACCGTGCCGTGTCGGGACGCGCCTCCATGATCGGCGAGCCGTAGATATGGCTGATGCCAAGTGCCGCAAGGTACGGCACCAGCTGCGCGGCGTCGCGAATATTGAGCCGGAGATGGAACCGCAGTCGATGGGTGGCGCGGATCGATGCGAAGCTGTTGGCCAGTTCGCTCATTCCGTCGCCGAGCCCAGGCGCGCCTCCTCTATCAGGTCCGCCACGCGGCGCAGCTCGAAGCCGCAGTCGATCTCCTCGACGCTGCGGGACAAGCGTCGGCGCCAATTGGGGTGCGCGTCGGTAGTGCCGGGCAAATTCGCCTGCTCGACCTCGGAGAGCACATCCTCGAGCTGAACCAGCATCAGACGAGCGCGCGAGCCGCCGAGATATGCGAGGATGGCGTCCGCGAGCTCGGTCGTATAGACGGGCTCGCCGCCTTCGGGGAGAAACTCCCCTATCCGGGCGGGTGCGATCAATTCTTCCCGAACGAGCGCGGCGAGCAAGAGGCTGCGGTCGCGGTGGCGCTCGGCTGCCTCGGCTTCCTCAGCATGCCGGTCGGGATAAAGTCCGAGACGCCGGCGCCAACTGATATCGGTGCCCAGCCAGAAGCCCTTCAAAGTCGCAATGTCGTGAGTTGCCGCCGAAGCTGCGGCCAGCGCCGGGTATTGGGTGGGCGGCACGAATGTACCGTCTGATTCGCGCTCAAAGACAAAAATTCGGTAGGACAATATATTGGCCGAACGCATGGTATCGCGAAAGCCCTCTGGCACAGTGCCGAGATCTTCGCCGACAACGGCGCAGGCCTGGCGCCAGCTCTCGAGTGCCACCAGCCGGACCAACTCCTTGAAGGGATAGTTTACGTAAGCGCCGGCTTTCGCCTCCATTCCGCTTGGAATCCAATAGAGCCGGCTTAGCGACATCACATGATCGATCCGCAAAATCCCGGCATGGCGCATATTGGCGCGCAGCGACCCAATGAACGGGGCAAAGCCCTGACGCCGAAGCACCAATGGATTGACTGGCGCCAAGCCCCAATTCTGTCCGCCGCGGCTGAGCGCGTCGGGGGGCGCGCCAATCGATGCTCCCGGCGCGACCAGCTCCTGATCGGCCCAGGCTTCCGCCCCGTTCGGGTCGGCGCCGACCGCCAGGTCCCGATAGAGTCCAATCGAAAGTCCGGCTTCCCGGCCAGCTCGCGACGCAGCTGAAAGCTGCCGGTCGGCCTCCCATTGAAGAAACTGAAAGAACTCGACGCGATCGCGATGCGCGTTTGCAAAGGCGGCAACCTGCGGCGATCGTGGATCGCGCATCGGCACCGGCCAGCTGTGCCATGAGAACTGCCGCTTCTCGCGAAGGTGGTGCTCGTGTAGCGCTTCGAACACGGCAAAATCAGCGAGCGATTGCCCCGCGCTCTGCTGAAATTCGCGGAAAGCCCGTCCGGCTATGCTGGTCGCCGTCCCATTCGCGCCAAGCTCGAATGATTGGAACCGACGAAACAATGCTTCCAGTATCGACCGCTTGCAGGCGGCCACGGCACCGTAGTCGATGAGCTCGGCCGAGCAGGCTGCCCAACGGGTCGCCCCGAACCACTGGCCGCCGGTCAATTCGCGGATCGCCTCGTCCTCGGCAAAGCCGGGAACTGCCGTCACGTCGATGTAAAGATAGTCGAGCTGGCTGCGGCTCGAAGGCGAATAGGGGCTGACATGCCGGGGCTCGGCGGCGAACAGCGCGTGCAGCGGATTGATGCCGACCACTGAAGCGGTGCAACGTCCTGCAGTGTGGGCGAGCGTCGCGAGATCGGTGAAATCTCCGATCCCCCAATTCCGCTCGCTGCGTAGACCGTAGAGTTGACAGCTCAACCCCCAGCTGCGCGAGCCCGGCCCGAGCTCGGCGGGAAGGTAACAGTGCTCCGGAGCGACGATCAGATCGGCACCGGCGTTAATGCCGTCAGCCTCGACCTCAAGGCGGTGATAGCCGAGCGGCAACCCACTCGGCAGGGCCATTGCGAACCGCTCCAGACTACAGTTGGCATCCACAGTCACCTGGCCGGAGCGCTCGTCGCCATCTGCGAGATGGCAGCTCCAAAAAACTCTGCTGCAGCCTGGTGGCAGGCGTAGCAACACCTCTGGTTGCTGATCCTCGACCTGCACTACACGCGCAGCCTCGAGCCCAAGCGGCAAAAGTCGTTGTTGCTCCTCGAGCTGGACTCTGGCGCACACCGGGTCCGATGGCAGGCCGAAGGGGGCTATCAGCGCCAGTAACGTATCATCCGATACCTCTCGGGTTTGCCCAAGCGCGTCCGTGTAACGCGACTCGACACCGATCAGTCCGGCGAGCTGAAGGAGGGCGGCGCGATTGTTCATTTCAAAGGAATCTGTCCCTCTCCTGCACTGCAGCGGCCGAGGATCCGGGGTCAAGCTCGCCATCGAGCAATAATGCGCCGGTCGCAACTGGGACGCGGCGCGGTGGTATCGGTCGCGGTGCTCGGTCGATAAACAGCGCAAACGAGTGAGGCTGCAGTCGATAAACTTCTCCCGTCCCGTAACGCGTCGCCTCGGCGACGCGCCCGGTCGGCTCTGCAGTATCGACCAGCGGCTCCCAGGACATTGGCGAAGCAAGAATTGGAAAGCGAAATTCGAGCTCCTCGCTGTGCGCATTCATCATTACGAGGAAGCTTTCGTCAATGTCGCGCTGGCCGCCCGGGGTAAAGAACTCGCCGGCCGCGCCGCTGAGGACATACCCGAGAGCCAGCCCTACCGGATTGCTCCAGTCCTCTGCCGTCGCCTCGTTGCCTGAGGGAGTGATCCAGGTAATGTCTTTGACTCCAGCCTCGGAAAGCACTTCACCGCGCAAAAATCGTGGACGGGAAAAGACACGGTGACGGCGGCGAAGATGGATCAGATAGCGGACGAACCAAGCCAATTCCTCGTCCGCCGGCCCGATGTGTTTCCAGTCGAACCAGGAGATTTCGTTGTCTTGACAATAGGCATTGTTGTTGCCGCGCTGAGTCCGCCCGATCTCATCGCCGGCCAGCAGCATCGGCACGCCGAGCGACAACAGAAGGGTGGCCAGCAGATTGCGCTTCTGGCGGTCGCGCAGGACGACGATCTGCGGATCATCGGCCCTCCCCTCCACACCATAATTGCAGCTATAATTGGCGTCAGTCCCGTCGTGGTTGTCCTCCCCATTAGGCTCGTTATGCTTTTGGCTGTAACTAACGAGATCCTGTAGTGTAAAGCCGTCATGAACGGTAATGAAATTGATGCTCGCCCAAGGCCGGCGGCCACGATATCCGAAAATATCCGAGGAGCCGGCCACCCTTGAAGCGATATCGGCGACGAGACCCTTGTCACCCCGCCAGAAGCGTCTGACGACGTCCCGATACTGCCCGTTCCACTCGGCCCAGCCGGGCGGAAAGTTGCCGAGTTGATATCCGTAAGGGCCGAGATCCCAGGGTTCGGCAATCAGTTTGAGCCCGGCCATTGCCGGGTCTTGTCTTAGCGCATCGAAGAACGCGCTGCCTTGGCTATAATCGCCGTTTTCGCGGGCGAGACTGGGGCCCAGATCGAAGCGGAAACCGTCGACATGCATCTCCAAGGCCCAGTAACGCAGCGAGTCCATGACCAGCTGCAACACCCGAGGATGATCGAGGTTCATTGTATTGCCGGTACCGGTCACGTCGTAATAAAATCGGCGGTCGGCTTGCAAACGGTAATAGGAAGCGTTGTCGATCCCGCGAAACGAAAGTGTCGGGCCTAGATGATTGCCCTCGCCGGTGTGGTTGTAAACGACGTCGAGAATGACCTCGATCCCGGCATCGTGCAGGCGCTTTACCGCTGTCTTGAAGCCAGCGATCGATGGCGTCGATAGAAAACGCGGATCCGGCGCGAAAAAGCCGATCGTATTGTAGCCCCAGTAATTCACCAGCCCGCGTTCGAGCAAATGGCCATCGCCGATCGAAGCGTGGACTGGCAGCAACTCGACTGCAGTAATGCCCAGGCCGACGAGGTAATCGATCATGGCCGGTGAAACGAGCCCGGCGAAGGTGCCGCGGTGCAAGGGGTCGACATCGGGGTGCTTGATCGTGATGCCGCGTACATGCAGCTCGAGTATGATCGTTTCTTCCCATGGCGTTTGAGGGCGCCGATCCTCACCCCAGGTGAAGGCGGGCTCGATCACCCGGCATTTGGGGATGTTGCGCGAATTGTCGCGCCGGTCAAACGACAGGTCCTCCCTCGGACTCCCAACTCGGTAACCGAAGACCGCGTCGGCCCAGCGAAGCCGCCCCTGCAGGGCCTTGGCGTAGGGGTCGATCAGCAGCTTGTTCGGATTGAACCGATGCCCGTTCGACGGATCGAAAGGTCCGTAAATCCGATACCCATACAGCAGGTTCGGACGAGCGTCCGGCAAGTAGGCGTGCCAGACCTCGTCGGTATATTCCGGAAGCACGATTCGCGCCTCCTCTTGGCCGCCGGAGCGATCGAAGAGGCACAGATCGATCTTCTCGGCGTGCGCCGAAAAAATCGCAAAGTTCACACCCTCACCGTCCCAAGTGGCTCCGAGCGGGTACGGACGACCCGGCCAGACCTTCCACGACGAAGCCATCAGCGGCGGGAGGGTGAGTGGCAGCAGGCGACGAGCATCCAGGATTATGAGAAGCCGGTTGATTAATCCGGGGTAAAGATCAATGCGCCGAGAGGCGGCAAGTTTAAGCGTATCGAGTGGGGGTGCCCATGCATCGGCTCAGGGTCGGCATGAACCTCTCCTGCGTTGCCAATGCCGCTGCCGCCATACTCGACCGCGTCGGTGTTTATCCGCTCGCGATAGCGCCCCGGCTGTGGCACCCCTATACGGTAGTTCTCGCGCGGAATTGGAGTGAAGTTGCAGACGATGACTGCGACTTCGTGCGGATCCCGGCCGCGCCGCAAATAGGATATGATGCTTTCTGCCGCGTTCGCCACATCGATCCAGTGGAATCCCTCGGGCTCGCAATCCAGACGGTGCAACGCCGGCGTGCTGCGGTAGAGATGATTGAGATCGCGTACCAGACGCCGGACTCCCTCGTGCAACGGTTCGCCGAGCAGCTGCCAATCGAGCCCGATATCGTGGTTCCACTCTCGCTCCTGGGCAAACTCGCCGCCCATGAACAGCAGCTTCTTGCCCGGATGGGTCCACATGAAAGTGAAATAAGCTCGCAGATTAGCGAAGCGCTGCCAGCGGTCGCCCGACATCTTGCCGATCAGCGAGCCCTTGCCGTGCACCATCTCGTCATGGCTGAGCGGCAGGACAAAGTTCTCGTGAAAGGCATAAAGCAGGCCGAAACTGAGGTCGTTATGGTGGTATTTGCGGTGAATCGGATCCAACGACATGTAGCGCAACGTGTCGTGCATCCACCCCATGTTCCATTTGAAGCCAAAGCCGAGCCCGCCGACATAAGTCGGGCGCGAAACCATCGGCCAGGCGGTCGAACTCCTCGGCCACTGAGGTCGCGCCTGCCTCCCCGAACACCAGCTCGTTCATTCTGCGCAAGAACGCGATCGCTTCGAGATTTTCGCGCCCGCCGAAAGCGTTCGGGATCCATTGTCCCGGGTTGCGGCTGTAGTCGAGGTATAGCATCGAGGCGACCGCATCGACCCGAATGCCGTCGATGTGGAATTCGCGCAGCCAGTAGAGCGCGCTCGACAGCAGGAAATTCGCGACCTCGCGGCGGCCGTAATTGTAGATCAGCGTGTTCCAGTCGGGATGGTAGCCCTGCCGCGGGTCGGCGTGCTCGTAAAGCGCGGTACCGTCAAAGCGGCCGAGCCCGTGCGGGTCGGTCGGAAAATGCCCGGGAACCCAATCCAACAGCAATCCAAGCCCTGCGCCGTGGCAGGCATCGACAAAGGCGCGGAAATCGTCTGGCTTACCATAACGGCTGGTCGGCGCGAACAGTGAGATCGGCTGGTATCCCCAAGAGCCATCGAAGGGATACTCGGTGACCGGCATCAGTTCGAGATGCGTGAACCCCATTTCGGCTGCATAGGGGACGAGCTGGTCGGCGAGCTCGCGATAGGTCAAATAGCGCCCGTTCTCTGCCAGATTGCGGCGCCACGAGCCGAGATGGACCTCGTAGATTGAGATGGGCGCTTGGCGATCGTTGCGCTCCCAGCGCTCCGCCATCCAGCGCCCATCCTGCCACAGATGTCGCGACGGCTCGGCAATGATCGATGCAGTGTTGGGCGGCCGCTCAGCCCATTCGGCTTGCGGGTCCGCCTTGAGCGGCAGGAGCTGACCGTCGGCCCCGAGGATCTCGTACTTGTAGAGATGACCGGGGCGCAGGCCGGGGACGAACAACTGCCAAAACCCGCCGACATTTCGCATCGGCATCCGCCGGCCGTCCCATCCGTTGAAGTCGCCAACGACGCTGACCCGGTGCGCGTTCGGCGCCCATACCGCGAAGGCGACGCCCTCGACACCCTCATGTACCAGCGGATGCGCTCCAAGTTTGCGGTAGCTCGCCAGGTGGTTGCCCTCGGCGAGAAGATGAATATCGACCTCGCCAAGCACTGGCGGAAAAGAATAGATATCGTAGAAATCGTGTTGCGCGCCGCCGCTCGACACCCGCAACCGATAGCGGAACGCCTCCTTGCGGTCGGGAATTGTTGCGACAAAGAAACCCTCGCGGTGGATTTGGACAGCCTTGGCCGCAATTTCACCAGTCGCGGATTCGACGACCCACACATCCTGTGCGCCCGGCAGCATCGCTCGAACGGATATCCCATCGGGCGTCTTGTGCATTCCGAGAAATGAGAATGGGTCGCTGTGGCGCGCCTCGACCACAGCCGCGATTTGCGGATCAGGCCGCCGCAGCACGCTCAGCCCCCTCCATCCGCGCCAAGATGCCGAGGACGCCTTTTAGCGGAATGTCGACCCAGCCGGGTCGGTTCGCCAGCTCGTAGGAGACTTCGTAAATCGCCTTCTCGAGTGTAAAGAACGCCATAATCCTGCGCGCCTGATTCTTGCTCGTCGGGTAGGCGACGCACCCACGCATCGCCTTGCGATAGGCGGCACGAAAGCCGTCGACCGCCCGCTGCCGCCAGGCCTCCGCCAACTCCAGCATTCTCGCTTCCGCTGCCGGTCGTGCCTCAGCGAGCTGCCGCACGGCGGTAAAGCTGGCGTAGTCGAACGAGCGGATCATGCCGGCGACATCGCGCAGTGGCGAACTCTTGCGCCGACGGTCGGCGAGAGGCCGTGCCGGCTCGCCCTCGAAATCGATGATGAAGAAGTCGTTCTTCACGGCGAGAACTTGGCCGAGATGAAA
The DNA here is from genome assembly GCA_963787425.1 of uncultured Alphaproteobacteria bacterium. Classification (GTDB taxonomy): domain Bacteria; phylum Pseudomonadota; class Alphaproteobacteria; order ATCC43930; family CGMCC-115725; genus AP-15. Next base: position 155,652 of record CAWBCV010000006.1, on the reverse strand, counting down.
ATCTCCATGGTAACGGGTCTTTTGGGCCTCGGCCTCGTGCGGAATCAACGTGCGGATCACGTGGAAAAGCCTGTCACGGTCGGCCATGAGGCGCTCCACGAGTTCCTGCGCCGAAGCCGGCAATCTGGCTCGCTCGCGTTCCAATTTGGCCAGCATGTCGGCCGCGGTCGCCTCGAGCTCGCGTCGCCATTGGCTGATATCCTCGGCGGTTATCGGTTCGGGAGCGAAGTCAGGATCATCACGTCCCCCCTCGGCTAAAGCTCGATGCATCTCGGCGGTGCGAATCCCGAGCTGGCGCGCCAACGAAAGGAAAAACACATCGGGATCGGGCAGGTCCGACGCGTGAGTGCCGGTCGACAATGCATCATCGAGATATCGTGTGAGGTAGTCGAGGGCTTGGGTCCAGCCGTCGCCTTGATTGCGAACAAAACCGAACAACACGCCGAGCGCATGCGTTTGCGGACCATCGCCGTCGAGATCGAGTTCCATGAACGCCAGTAGCGGCGGCGTGTTTGCAAACCCGGCCCGCTCGACCAGAAATCGCGACATTTCGATTTCGGGATGCGGACCGGGTTGCAGACGCCGATAGACTTTCAGCATGCCGTAATCGTCGAAGATGATCGAGCTATTCGATTGTTCCGCCCCGATGCGGCGAGCTGCCAAACGCTCCGGCAACGCGACCTGATCGAACAGCGGCGTTTTGCGACATCGGATCTCGCCTGCCCCTTCGAGCCGCATTGTCGCGCCTTGCCGGATCGTCTCCATCAATGCCAGCGCAAAGCCGTCCTGCGACAAGGCGTCGACCAGCGCGCCCTCTCGTCGGAATTGCCTCAATTCGGCGAGTGTTACCGGGACCAGAGATTGCCGCGCCTCGGTATCTGCGGACGACCAGATGGCGGCCAGCGGCAGGAAATAACGTTGCCGCTCGCCGCGTCCGAGTTGCGCCTCCACGACCCCGGCCATGAACGTTTCGGCCCCCTGCCCGTCTTCGAGCGGCCGGGTAATTTCGCAGCGCGCCAGCACAGAGGCCGCCTTGACCTTCTGGTCCTTGGCCCCGAACCAGCGTTGCCGCGGCAAGAAAGCAGGGACTGCATCACCCTCGAGCTGCGGCAGATTGTGCTGACGAAACAGATCAGGCCAGCCATGCGGCATCACCAGTGTGAGAAATTCCGGCGGCGCCGTTCGCAGATTCCCGGCCTCGGCGGCGGTGGGCAGGAGCTCGAACCAGTAAAAGCTGTAGCCCTGCAGTGTAAGGAGGTACGGCAATTCGCCAATCGGCGGAAAAACGCTGCGCCCGAGTAGTTCGACTGGTTGGCGGCCGCGCCACTCGGATAAATCGAGTTCGACCGCTTGCGGAGTGCGGGACAAATTGGCGACACACAGAACGATTTCGTCACCATAGCCGCGCATATAGGCGATAACCTTGCGGTTCGACGGATATAGGAACCGCAGGGTACCCCGGCCGAAAGCGCGCCGTGAGCGACGCGCCGCAATAAGCCGCTTGACCCAATTCAGCAGTGACGAAGGCGAACGGGTCTGCGCCTCGACATTGACCGCCTCGAAACCATAGACCGGATCCATGATCGGCGGCAGATAGAGCCGCGCCGGGTCGGCGCGGGAAAATCCGCCATTGCGATCGAACGACCATTGCATCGGCGTGCGCACGCCGTCGCGATCGCCGAGGAAAACGTTGTCGCCCATACCGATTTCGTCGCCGTAGTAGAACACCGGGGTTCCCGGCATCGAGATCAAGAGCGCATTCAACAGTTCGATCTTGCGTCGGTCATTCTCCATCAGCGGCGCGAGGCGACGACGAATCCCGAGATTCAGCCGCGCCCGCCGGTCGGCGGCGTAGTAATTCCACAAGTAATCGCGCTCGCGATCCGTCACCATCTCGAGCGTCAGCTCGTCGTGGTTACGCAGAAAAACCGCCCACTGGCAGGTCTCCGGAATATCTGGCGTCTGCCGCATGATGTCGGCGATCGGGTGGCGGTCTTCGGTGGCGACCGCCATGTAGATCCGCGGCATCAGCGGGAAGTGGAACGCCATATGGCATTCGTCGCCCGCCCCAAAATACTGCAGCACATCCTCCGGCCATTGGTTCGCCTCCGCCAGCAGCACACGATCGCAGTACCGCAGGTCGAGTTCACGCCGTAGTCGCCGCAGCACCTCATGGGTCTCGGGGAGGTTCTCGTTGATCGTTCCTTCGCGCTCGATCAGGTAAGGCACTGCGTCGAGGCGCATGCCGTCGACCCCGAGATCGAGCCAGAACCGCATCACGTCGACAACCGCTCGGAACACGCGCGGATTGTCGAAATTCAGGTCGGGCTGGTGCGAGTAGAAGCGGTGCCAGTAATACGCTTGAGCCACCGGGTCCCAGGCCCAGTTGGATTTTTCGGTATCGACAAAAATGATCCGGGTTTCCGGAAACTTCTGGTCGGTATCGCTCCAGACATAGAAATCGCGCAGCTTCGAGCCCGGCTTCGCTCGCCGCGCGCGCTGGAACCAGGGATGCTGATCAGAGGTATGGTTGATGATCAGCTCGGTGATGACCCGGATATCGCGTCGGTGTGCATCTCGTATGAACGCCTTGAAATCGGCCATCTTCCCGTACGACGGGTTGATGTTCTTGTAGTCGGAGATGTCATAGCCGTCATCGCGTAAGGGCGAGGGATAAAACGGCAGCAGCCATAATGTAGTGACGCCGAGATCCTGCAGATAATCCAGCTTGCGGCGCAATCCTTCGAAATCGCCAATTCCGTCATTGCTGGAGTTGAAAAAGGCCTTTACGTGCAGTTGATAAATGATCGCGTCCTTGTACCACAGCGGGTCGGATGCCACCGTGCGCCCGATCGCGCGGCTGTCGGGCACCGGACCAGTCAGATCGTTAAGCAATGTCATGCGGCTAGGCTGATTGCAAAAGTGCATCCATTAAGATCAAATGGGTCTCTAATCCTGAAAAAGGGCCGAAATCGGGCCTGCCGAAAAGTTTACCGCGCCGCTCGATTTTATTCGCCAATCCTATGCAGCCTTCGAAGACAGAAAACCAACGCGGGATTCATCTCGGGATCGAGATGAAAGCGCTGATAAGCACCGCGGCAAGCGACGGCGCGGCCGGTAAACGACTCCTCGAGCAAGTATGCCCCATCCGCCGCAATTCCGATATCCGCAAGCGGCAGCTCGACGGTATCCTCGTGCGCGCCATGGGGATCGAGATTGACGACGATGATCACGACGTTGGCCCGGTTCGAGGCGATCTTCGCATAAGCCAGAATGTTCGGGTTATTGCAGTTTAGAAATCGCAGGTTGAGAAGCTCCTGCAGCGCTGGATTATTGCGCCGAAAGCGATTGAGAACGGCAATATCATCCTTGATGTTACCCGCGCGATCCCAATCCCAAACTTTGTATTCGTATTTCTCGGAGTGGAGATACTCCTCGCGCCCCGGAATCGGAGTATTCTCGCACAGCTCAAATCCGTTATAGATGCCGTAGACTGGCGACAAGGTGGCAGCCAACACCAGACGGATGCGGAAAGCTGGCCGCCCTCCCTCCTGAAGAAAGACCGGCAGGATGTCCGGCGTGTTGGTGAAGAAGTTCGGTCGAAAATATTCTTTGGCCGGATACGCCGTCAACTCGGTCAAGTATTCGATCAACTCCGATTTCGTATTGCGCCAGGTAAAATACGTATAGGATTGGGTGAACCCGGATTTTGCCAATGCTCGCATCATCTTGGGCCGGGTGAACGCCTCGGACAGGAAAATTGCCTCCGGGCAACGGGCCTTGACCTCGCGGATCAGCCACTCCCAAAACGGCAACGGCTTGGTGTGGGGATTGTCCACGCGAAAGGTGCGCACACCCTCGCCGGCCCAGAAAAGGATGGTGTCGCGCAATTCGGCGCACAATCCTTCGCGATCCGGGTTGTCGAAATCGACATTTACGATGTCTTCGTACTTCTTAGGAGGATTCTCGGCGTATTTGATCGTTCCGTCGGGCCGAAAACGGAACCACTCCGGATGCTCGCGGACCCACGGATGGTCCGGCGCGGTTTGGATCGCAAAATCGAGGGCCACCTCCATCCCGAGCTCCGCGGCGACACGGACGAATCGGCGGAAGTCGGCAAGTGTGCCGAGCACGGGGTTAATTGCCCGGTGACCGCCTTCTTCCGAGCCGATCGCATAAGGGCTACCTGGATCACCCGGCTCCGCAACCGTGCTGTTGTCTCTGCCCTTGCGGTTGACGCGGCCGATCGGATGGATCGGAACGAGATAGACGACCTCGAAGCCGAGCCGCGCGATTTCAGGAAGGCGCGCGATACAATCATCAAACGTGGCGCCTTTGCCGGGCTCCGACCCTTGGCTCCGCGGAAACATTTCGTACCAGGCAGCAAAGCTCGCCGTCTTGCGGTCGACGACCACCTCCAATTCGCGTGGATAACGCACCGCATCGCTGCGCGTCGAACAGCGCGCCATTGCCTCACGAACTTCGGATGAGAAAAGCAGCTCGGCGCGGCCGGCGCTGTCGCGCTGCTCGAAATCGCGCAACATCTGCACATAGGCGCCATCGCCACCGCGCGCCAGCGCGGCCTCCACCATATCCCGCCCCTCGATCAGTTCGAGATCGATGCTCTGGGCCGCCGCCAGCTTCTTTTCGACCTCGTCGCGCCAGCTTTCGAAATGATCGGTCCAGGCCTCGATCGTGAACCGCCAGAGGCCGACCGCATCCACCCGGAAGCGGCCGACCCAGCGATCGTTGTCGAAAAAGACGAGCGGCGCTTCGCGCCATGGCTCGTCTTCGTGCCGGTATTTTACAACCGCGCGCAGCTTGTCGCGCCCGTCGCGAAACAGGTCGGCCCACACCTCGAACAGCTCGCCGACAATCCGCTTGACGGGATAGCGTCCGCCGTCGAGCTCGGGATACACCTCCTCGATTTGTATCCGGTTCTCGGGTCGCCAGTACGGATGCCGCGGGACCGGACGCTCGGAGCGAGCCGAACCCGCCCGCAAGACCCGCACGCAACACGGCGCCACGGCGACAGAAAATCCTTCGATTTCGATCTGACTGGTTTGTTGCTCTTGCGTGTTGACGAGGATGAAGGCGCGGTCGTCGCCACTTTCGGTCCGCCGCTCCAGCACGACCAGCGGGTCGGCTTGGTTGCTCAGCCGCCGCAGCGGACCCTCTTCGTTCAGAGCGGGAATCGATTTCTTCATCGCGTTGACCTCGGCCACAAACTGGCTGAGATCAAAGCGCTCGGGCTCGGGGTCCTCTTCGGGGTTGGCGACGACATCGAGCCGCCGCGACCAGCCGTATTCGAAACCCATCGGCATCATGACACCGGTCGAGTAGACCGCGGCAAAGGCGTAAGCTTGCCGATAGCGCGGCTCGATCTCGGGTTCCGGAATTCCGGCGGCGCGGAGCTCATTGACCAGCCGGTCGGTATCGTGGCTCTCCGGAAAGCCGATCGATGGCGCGATGTGGCGAAAATCTTCGTGCTGTTCCAGCAGCCAAGGGCTTTCGAAATCCCACCACTTGACGCTGTTGAAGAGATAATCGAACCCCGCGCCGCCAAGCGCAAGGACCGCTTCTTTCGGCGCCCCGAGGTTTTCGGCGCAGAACACTACGTCGGCATCGGCCCTCTTGGCATCACTGATCAGGCCGCGCCAGACCTCGGCGGGCACCTTATAGGCCGCATCGCACCGAAAGCCGCCAAAGCCCAAGCCGATGTAATGACGCACCAGATGTTGAAAATAGCCAAGGATCTGATGCTGCTGAGGCGGCCGATAATCGAGTTCGGCGAGATCGCCCCATACCGTCTTTTGGGTGGGGTCGGCGGGATTGGTCGCGTAGGGTGAGACGACATTGCCGCGCGCATCACGAGTGAACCAGTCGGGATTGCTGGCGACGAGCTCGCTATCCTTCGACGTATGGTTGACGACCAGATCCATGATGATGCGCAGCCCGTGCCCCCGCGCCGCCTCGGTAAAGGCGCATAACAAATGGTCGTCGTCACCAGGCTCGCCACCGCGAAAGCGGGGATTTAGCCGGTAATAATCCTTGACCGCGTAGAGGCTCCCGGAAAAACCCGGGTAATGAAACGGGTTCAAATAGACGGCATTGAACCCCATTGTCGCGATCCGCGGCAGATGCGCCACCCATTTCCGGGTGGTGCCTGCCAATGTCGGAAAAAGATTATAAATACGGAGTCCTTCGCTCATTGCGACAGACCTGAGTTGTCCCGATTGCCCCCCAATCCCCGCCATCCTGATCTAGTAATGACCTCCCCTTGCGTGAAGTTCCACTCGTGAAGTTCCACTCGGGCCGGCGCCGCTCACCGGCCCGGAAAAACCATAATCTCTGGTTCGGCTGGCAACTCTGACCGAGTAAGAACGAATGTGGGCCCGTCCGCGTGTCGCACCGCGTAAAAATCCCCGATCCTTGTCAGAAATTTGTCCAGAGTTGCCTGCGTGAAAATGTGCATCGGGATGATGATTTTTGGTTTGATCTGCCGGAGGACCTCGATCATGTCGTCCTGGTTCAACGTCCAGACGCCATCGATCGGCACCATTACGACATCGATCGTGCCGAGATCGGCGAGATGGGATGGTGTCAGGGTATGGTGCAAATGGCCGAGATGGGCGATGCACAGATCGGCGATGTCGAACACAAAGATCGAGTTGCCGTTGTAGCGGGTGCCGCCGAATTTCCGCAGATTGGTCGGAACATTGTGGATGCGGACATCGCGGTACTCGAGGCGATGGGTCGCAACGCCTCCCGCGGGGTCCCAGCCGCGCAATATGTATTTGACCCCCGGTTCGACTGCGTCGCTGTAATGCGTCGGATGAGCGTTGTTCATCGTCACAATATCGGGCGTCAGCGGCGCCCGAATCGCGTCGTTGTAATCCGTCACGATCCGAACGCCGGCAGGGGTCTCCATCAGAAAGCTCGCATGGCCAAGAAAGGTGATCGAAACCGCTTCCTCGGCGCCGGCGACCGCGAGGCGCAGCGGTGCTCCGGCTACGACCCCGGTACACGCTGCCCCCGCTGCCGACGTGATCATGGTGACCAAGACGGTGCACACCAAGAGCAGCCGGGTCATCAGGCGGCTTCCGGCTAAAGCACGACCTCGACAAGGAACGGGCCGGGTGTACCGATGCCCGCGGCGAGGCGGTCGTTGAACGCGTCCATTGTCGTGACCCGCGCGCCGGGCACGCCCATCGAGCGCGCGAGACCCACCCAGTCGAGATCGGGGTTGCCGAGATCCAGCATGTCGAGCGCCTTGCGGCCGGGATTGCCGGCGCCAACATTGGCGAGCTCCCCCTTGAGGATCGCGTAGCTGCGGTTCGAAAATAACAGCGTCGTCACATCGAGCCTCTCGCGCGCCTGCGTCCACAGCGCCTGCAACGTGTACATGCCGCTGCCGTCGCCTTCGAGGCAGATCACCTTGCAGTCCGGGCACGCCACCGCAGCGCCCGTCGCGACCGGCATGCCCATGCCGATCGACCCACCCATATTCGACAGCCAGTCATGGGGCTGGGCGGAACGGGTCGGCGCAAAAAAACCGCGGCCGGTGGTGACCGCCTCGTCGACGACAATCGCATTCTCGGGAAGCAGCGCCGCCAGCGACCTGCCGATCGCCTCCGAATTGATCCCTCCGGTCGCCGGCGCGGGCGGAAGATCATTGGTCACCGGTGCAGGGGTCGAATGCGCGCCGAGGTCGTCTGCCAAAGCTGCGAGCGCACCGATCAGATCCTCCTCCGGCCGCGCGAGAATATGTCCGATCGCATCCGGCGGAGACAGTAGGCTCGGCTTGTCGGGATAGGCGAAGAACGCCACCGGCATTTTGGACCCGACCAGGATGATGTGTTTGAGCCCCGCCAGGACCTTGACTGCCTGGTCGACGACGTATGGCACCCGTTCGACGAAAACCCGCCCGCGCCCGCGTTGGGTGCGGGCATTGGAACCTTGCGCAATCAACCTGGCGCCGGTCTTGGCGGCGATGCGGCCGGCCAGATCGAGCCCCTCCTCGCGCAAGGCGCCGCCCGTCACGAGCAAGAGGCACGGCTCTCCCGAGCGCAATGCCCGCGCCGCCTCGGCGACCGCTTCCGGCGATACCGGCGCCGGCGGTGCGGCGGGCGGCACCTCGACCGGGCCCGAGCCCTCGTTCCACGCGGTGTCGGCCGGCAGGATCAACATCGCGATCTGGCCCGGCGGCGTGCGCGCCGCAGCGATCGCCGCAGCGCCGTCGGCTGCGACCGAGCGCGCATCGGGCGAGGTTTTTACCCAGCGCGAGAACGGCTTTGCGGCGGTCTCGATATCGGTGGTCAGCGGCGCGTCGTAGCGGCGATGGTAGGTCGCGTGATCACCGATGATGTTGACCATCGGCGTCGAAGCCTTGTTGGCGTTGTGGATGTTTGCGAGCCCGTTGGCCATGCCGGGGCCGAGATGCAACAGCGTCGCCGCGGGGTTTCCGGTCATCCGGGCGTAACCGTCAGCGGCACCGGTGACGACGCCTTCAAAGAGGCCCAAGACACAACGCATCCCGTCCACTCGGTCGAGAGCTGCGACGAAATGCATCTCCGAGGTCCCGGGGTTGGCAAAGCACACATTGACCCCGCCGCCGACCAAGGTGCGCACCAGGCTTTCCGCGCCGTTCATCAAGCTCTCTCCGAAGGCTGCGCCATTCGGACAAGCATGCCCGCCGCCCGGCCTCACCGCAAGCCGGGATGAGGGGTGGGCTGATAGGTGTGCGCCGTCAGAGGCTCGGTCGCTTCGTCAGCCCCGAGGACGAGTTGCCGGCCGATGCGACGAAGCTCCTCGCGCGCGTTCTCGTCAGAAAAATATCTGCCGCCGTGCGGGTCAGACGTCTCGGGACCGGCGCCGGCCCGCCCTGAGTGAGTGGCGAGCAAGTCCGGCCGCGTCACGGTCCGGCACTGGTGCAAGCACCAAAGCTTGCACCAGCGCGGATATCAGGCGTTAACTGCCCACCGGGCGCTAGGCGGTTGCCTGGAGAGTTGCGGCGCACGCGCCATGATGGTGCGGCTCTAATTAAAGCGCGCCGGGCCACGGCGGTGGGTAGAGATTGCCCGGCGAAGCTGTTCAGTTGTCCTTGATCATTGCGCACTTTGCCGGGTTCAAGCGGTCAGAATACTACCACCGAGGGTGCGAACGACATACCGACGCCTGTTAAACCACGTCTTTCCCAGAATTGGACAATCTCTTGTTTAGATTGCTTGTCCAGTAAAGGAGGCCCGAGACTGGTGCAAGCACCAACGCTTGCACCAGTGCGGACATCAAGCCTTAACTGCGCCGCGCGCCAGGCGGCCTTCCCCGGAGGGTTGCGGCGAACGTGGCATGATGGCGCGGCTCTCTGATCAATGTGCTTTTGGGCGGCGCGGTGAGTTGAGATTGCCCGGCGAAGTTGTCCAGCTGTCCATGATCATTGCGCAACTCCGCCGGGCTCTGGGCTCAAAAGACTACACAGCCCGCGTACCCACACTGTGTAGGTACGTCCGGGACCACCCCTTCATTCGACCAGCTTGTTCCATTGGCGAACTTGTAGCTAAGATTTTGCTGCGCGTTCAGGTAGAAGACATAACAATTGTTGTTGTAGACTACTGCCGATGGTGACATCGGAGCTACGCCACCAAATAATTGTTCGGCATCAGCTGGGACGCTAATAACTACGCCCGGCACTTGCTGATCTGGTTGCCAGTTTTGTCCATCATGGTACGAGTACCAAAGCTGCTGGTTTTCGCCGTAGCCCTCGTGGAAGACATGAATCATGTTTCTCCAGACCACTGCCGAGGGTGAGAACGACATACCTACGTTCATAAGCTGCCTTGTTGGCTGGTGGTTGCCGTCAACATTCGCCCAGCCTATGCCATCGGTAGAAGCTACAAAAAAAAGTCCTCCACCTCCCGGATTACCAGCAACGTTTACATCTGAGTACAACCCATTCTGGAAGAAGACATAAAGTGCGTTGTTCCAGACCACTGCCGAGGGTGAGAGTGACATAGGACCAGCTTGCCTGGGGTAACCGATGTTCGTTAAGATCTGATGATCTTGCGACCAGCTTGTGCCATCAGCGACGGTGTACCAAAGCTCTCCGTGTTGGGCGGACCCCGGGTGGAAGACGTAAAGGTTGTTATTGAAGACTACCGTCGCGGGTGAGAACGACATACCCACGTTCGGAATTGGCTGTGATTCCGGGGACCAGTTGAGGCCATCCTTGGTCCACGTGCTCCAAATCTGCCCGTCTTGACGGAATCCCTGGTGGAAGACTTGTAGAAGCCCATTGTTCCAGACTACCGGCGAGGGTGCGTACGACATACCTACCGGCTGACCCGACGGCGCAACGTGCTGTATCCCATACCAGGTGTTGCCATCGAAGCGCTGGTAAAACATTTGGCCGTCATCCGAACTGCCTTGTTGTCCCTGGTAGAATACGTAAAGCATAGCCATCTCAATCTCCTTTTTCACAAACTGCGGAAACCGGTTCTGCTCCCGCGGCTATTTGCGGCGCGGCGGCCGGCGGCCAGGGTTGGCCGCATCGACGAAACTATGCAGCCCCGGATACGGGGGCGAATCCGAAAATCTGTGATTTTCTTTGAAAATATCGATCGCAATCATCGCCCGTAATTCACCTCTGTGACCCGCTTGCGATGGTGGGGTTCGGCCGTTTCGGGATCTTGGCTGACGGCCGGCCAATACGGCTCGGCGGCCGCGTCTTCGACGTACTGATGGCGCTGATCGAGGCGTCGGGGGCGGTGGTCAGCAAGGACGAGTTCGTGAGCTGCGTCCGGCAAGGCAGGATCGTCGATCGGAACCGGCAGCCGGGCACAAGATCGCCCCGCTGCGCAAAGGCTTAAGCGCCGACCGCGAGCTGATCCCAATGGTTGCCGATCGGGTTATCAGTTCGCCGGCGAGATCCGCGCGCTCTCCGGGTACGGGCGGGCAGGTCCCCGCCGAGGCGCCTGCGGACGACCGTTTCCTCGGTCACCAAACTGAAACACTTTCATCCGTGCACGGCGGCACTGACGGATCCGCGAAAATGTATGATTTCCTCCGGCAATATGGTTTACAATCGTTGGTCATGGTTCGCCTGTCCGACCCGCCGGCGATCATCGAATTTGGCCACTTCAGCATCTTGCCGCATCGCCGCCAATTGCTCGCCGAAGGCCGGCCGGTAAGGCTCGGCGGACGCGCCTTCGACCTGCTGATGGCGCTGCTCGAGACGCCGGGGGCTGTCCTCGGCAAGGACCAGCTGTTGAGCCAGATCTGGCCGGGCCGGATCGTCGAGGAAAACCGGCTGCAGAACGAGATTTGGGCGCTACGCAAGGCCTTTGGGGCGGACCGCGACCTGATCCAGACGGTTTCCGGGCAAGGCTACCAATTCGCCGGCGAGATCCGCGAGCGCGGGGCAGGCGTCAGCGCCCAACAGGTTCCGGCGCCCTTGGCCGTTGCCTCCCCGCCCCGCCCAGCAACCAACCTCTCCGAGAGCGCATCCGAACTGATTGGCCGAGAGGCCGCGCTCTCCGAGGCGACGGACCTCGTGACGACCCGTCGGCTGATTACGCTGACCGGTGAGGGAGGGATCGGCAAGACCCGCCTCGGCCTCCAAGTCGCGCGCCGGGTGCTGCCGAAATTTGCCGACGGGGTGTGGGTCACCGAGCTGGCACCGCTGGCCGATCCCGAGCTTGTGCCGTCTGCGGTAGCCAGCGTGCTCGAGCTGAAGCTCGGCGGCAAAGAGATTTCCGCTGAGGCTGTCGCTCGGGCCGTCGGTGCGCAGCACCTTCTACTGGTTCTCGACAATTGCGAACACGTCGTCGACGCGGCGGCGAACTTGGTCGAGATGTTCGTGCGCCTGTGCCCACGCACCACGATACTGGCGACGAGCCGCGAAGCACTCCGGATCGACGGCGAGTACGTCTATCGCGTTCCGCCGCTCGAAGTGCCGGGGGTGGCAGAGGACGAACCAGCCCATATTCTTGGTTACAGCGCGGTGCAGCTTTTCATCACCAGAACAAAAGCGCTGGATGCAGACGCCGAAAACCTCCCGGCGATTGCCGTGGTGTGCCGGCATCTCGACGGCATCCCGCTCGCGATCGAATTTGCCGCCGCACGCGCCGCCACACTGGGTATTCAGCAAGTTGCCAATGGTCTGCGTGATCGGTTCGCGCTGCTGACCAGTGGGCGCCGTACGGCGCTCCCGCGGCATCAGACACTGCGTGCAACGTTCGATTGGAGCTATGAGCTGCTGCCCGCGACAGAGCGGTCGCTGTTGTGCCGCCTAGCCATCTTTTCCGGCGGCTTCACTCTTGATGCGGCTGCCGCCGTCATGAAAGATACCGGGCTCGATTCATTGGCGGTTTTGGATGGCATCGCAAACCTGGCCACAAAATCATTGGTCACACTGGACAAATCGGAAGTGGCCGCCCGCTGGTACCTGCTGGAAACGATTCGGGCTTACGCACTTGAAAAGCTCATACAGCACGATCAGGTCAACGCGGCCGCCCGGCACCACGCGGCGTACTTTCGCGATCTCTTCGCGCCACTTGCATCCGGCTCGAAGATACGCTTGTCGAACAAGGACCTAACGCGCCGCACTCGAGAGATCGACAACGTTCGCGCGGCGCTTGACTGGTCTTTCTCTCCTGTCGGGGACGCGGCGATTGGCATCGATCTCACGGCCGCTTACGCGCCGGCCTGGCTGCATCTGTCGCTGACCAGTGAATGCCGCGAGCGCTGCGAACGCGCGCTGCTCAGTCTTGAGCTCGATACCACGCCGAACCCGTGGCTGCGGATGCGGATGCAAATCGCCCTTGGGATTGCGTTGAATGCCACGATGGGACCCTCGGAGCAGGCAAGAACTACCCTAACCGAGGCCCTCGAAGCCGCGGATATTTTGGATGATTTTGACGCGCAGGCTTGGGCCCTAGGGGCTTTGTCGGCCGTGTACGTCTATCAAGGGGAGTACGGTAAGGCACGAACCGCGGTGGAACGGCTCAGGCAAGTCGCTCATCGGATCGGCGACCCGGCTATCGTCGCTGTCGCCGATCGTCGTATGGGCAACACGCTGCTTAGCCTGGGCAGGCCTCGCGAAGCCCAGGAGTGTTTTGAGAGCGCACTTCGAACTCTCGTCGCACCGGAAGATCAACGATCCGCGTTCTTCTACCACTCGGATTACCGCGCGATGGCCCGGGCAATGCTTGCTCGGGCGCTTTGGCTGCAGGGCTTTGCGGAAAGGGCTCACAACGAAGCCAAGGCGAGCCTCGACGAGTTGGGCGCCACTGATCACCAAATATCGATTTGTCGGGTTCTCAGTTTCGGCATTTGCCGCATCGCCACCATGACAGGTGACTTTGTCACTGCCGATCGAGCAATCGCGCATTTGATCGAGGTCGCGACAAGATTGAACGCGTCGTTTTGGCAGATGGCGGGGGGCTTCTTGGAAGGAAAGCTGTTGGTCGAACGCCGTGAGTTTGCGGAAGGCCTGCGGGCGCTGCGCGGTGCGTTCGAGACGTGCAGTCGAACCGGTTGGCGCTTCTCTGAGCCCGAGTTCAAGGGGGCGCTCGCGGAGGCGTTTGCCGGACTAGGACAGCTCGGCGAGGCGCTCGACGCTGTGAATGACGCGGTGACCAGCGCCGGCCAGCGAGACGGCCAAGCGTGGTATCTTCCCGAGCTTCTCCGCATCAAGGGCGAAGTGTTGCTCCAGCAAGCCGCGGATCGGTCCGCCTCGGCGGCCGAAGATTGCTTTAACCAAGCGCGTGAGATGGCCCGCGAGCAGGGCGCTTTATTCTGGGGCCTGCGAGGCGCCCTCAGCCTCGCGCGCTTGCGGGTGACTCAGAGCCGCCACAGCGAGGCGAGACAAATTCTGCTGCCGATCTACGATCGGTTCACGGAAGGTTTTGGGACGGTGGATTTGCGCGCCGCTCGCGCCATGCTTGATACGCTGCAATCATAACGTCGCTCACGCACTGCCCTTTTTGCCACGACCAAAGCTCCGATCACGGCGCCCGACCGGCGCCCGTACGGATTATCTTTTTCCTTCTGGTGGCATACACGGCGGTTGCGCACCAGGCCTTCGACGCCGTTGATGATCTCCTCCGAAACCCTAGTCCAGAGCTAGACACATGCACTGCAGGCCGGGCTGTCTTTGTGCGCTCATTGACATCGTCCTCGCTTAGCCTTGCGGCTTGTGGATCGGCAGCCAATCTTCGCGCAGGGCATGCAAAATAATGCTTCTCTTCGGGTTGACTCACGTCCCGCACTTGATATAGAGGCTGCATTAAATTTCCTATGATCACCTTCGACACCGAACCCCCACGTTATCGCCACTGGCGCCTCTCCTGCGCCGGCGCGGTCGCCACACTGACCTTGGATGTCGCGGAGGAAGCCGGATCTTCCCCGGGCTACCGGCTGAAACTCAACTCCTATGACCTCGGAGTCGATATAGAGCTCCACGATGCGATGAACCGCATCCGCTTCGAGCATCCCGAGGTGCGGGTGGTGGTCCTGACAAGCGGCAAGGAGCGCGTATTCTGCTCCGGCGCCAACATCTACATGCTGGGTCAGGCGAGCCACGCCGAGAAGGTCAATTTCTGCAAATTCACCAACGAGACCCGCAACGGCATCGAGGATTCGAGCGCGCATTCCGGCCTCAAATTTATCGCCGCGATAAACGGGGCCTGTGCGGGCGGCGGCTACGAACTGGCGCTCGCCTGCGACGAGATTATCATGGTCGACGACCGGTCGAGCACGGTAAGCCTGCCCGAAGTGCCGCTTCTGGGTGTATTGCCCGGCACCGGCGGGCTCACCCGGCTGGTCGACAAGCGCAAAGTGCGGCGCGATCTCGCCGATGTCTTTTGCACGACTGCCGAAGGGGTGCGCGCCGATCGCGCAAAGGCCTGGGGGCTGGTTGACAAAATCGCGCCACCGGCGCGTTTCCGGGAACTTGTCGAGGAACGCGCCTCCACCTGGGCTGCAGGTAGCGATCGCCCGGCCGACGCCGCAGGGGTTGCCCTCGCCCGGCTCGACCGCGTGATCGACGAGCGCGGCTATCGCTACCGCTGGGTCGAAGTCGAAATCGAGCCGAACGAACGCGTCGGGACCTTGACCGTAACGAGTCCCCGCAGGGAGGAAGTTCCCGGCGATCTCGGGCGGATCGTCAAGGCCGGCGCCAGCTGGTGGCCGCTGGCGATGGCGCGCGAGTTGGACGACGCGCTGTTGATGCTGCGTGCGAACCATCGCGAAATCGGAACGCTGGTGCTGAAGACCCGCGGTGCCGTCGATGCCGTCCTGGCCCTCGACCGGACGATGATCGGCAACCAAGGCCACTGGTTCGTGCGCGAGACAATCGGGTTTCTGCGCCGCACGCTCCAACGGCTCGATGTCTCCTCGCGCAGCCTTTTCGCGGTCATCGACGAGGGCTCGTGCTTTGTCGGGAGCCTGTTGGAGCTGGGCCTCGCCGCTGATCGCAGCTTTATGCTGGCGGAGGGACCGCAGATCGCGCTGAGTGGGCTCAATTTCGCCGGTCTGGAAATGGTCAATGGCCGCACGCGGCTTGCGACCCGCTTCAACGACGAACCCGGAGCCGCGGTACTCGAGCAGCTGGCCGCCAAGCCGCTCGACGCCAACGCCGCGCTCGAGCACGGTCTCGTCACCTTCGCGCCGGACGAGCTCGATTGGCAGGACGAAATCCGCCTCGCCATCGAGGAGCGCGCGAGCCTATCGCCCGACGCCCTGACTGGAATGGAAGCAAACTTGCGCTTCGCCGGGTCCGAGACCGTCGCGACAAAGGTATTCGGACGCTTATCGGCTTGGCAGAACTGGATCTTTACACGCCCGAACGCGACCGGCGAACAGGGCGCGCTGAAGCGCTACGGCAGCGGTGCACGGGCGCGGTTCGACTGGGAGCGGATATAGGGGGGAGTGGAGTGGCGATCGACTATTACGAGCGGATTCCGAACAATGTCGGCCTCGCCAACAACCGGGCGCTGCAGCGCGCTCTCGAACAGTGGGAGCCCCGGTTTCTCGACTGGTGGCGGGAAATGGGCCCGAGTTCGTTTCGCGGTGCCGATGTGTATCTGCGCACCGCCACGACAGCCGACGAGAACGGTTGGGCCAGCTATGGCCACGTCGCCATGCCGGAATACCGGTGGGGTATCTTTCTCGCCGATCCGGTGCCGGATAGGCGCATCGGCTTTGGCGATGCGCTGGGCGAGCCGGTGTGGCAGCAGGTGCCGGGCGAGCATCGCTCGAGCCTGCGCCGGCTGATCGTGACCCAAGGCGATACCGAGCCGGCCTCGGTCGAACAGCAGCGCCGGCTCGGCAACACCTGTCCCTCACTCTACGATTTGCGCAACCTCTTCCAGGTCAATGTCGAAGAGGGACGGCATCTCTGGGCGATGGTCTACTTGCTGCACGCCTATTTTGGCCGCGACGGCCGCGAGGAAGCGGAAGAGCTGCTGACGCGTCACTCGGGAGACGACGACAAGCCGCGGATTCTCGGGACCTTCAACGAGCCGATCACCGATTGGCTGAGCTTCTTCATGTTCACCTACTTCACCGACCGTGACGGCCGGTTTCAGCTAAAGAGCCTGGCCGAGAGCGCGTTCGACCCGCTGTCGCGCAGCTGCCGGTTCATGCTGGCCGAAGAGGCTTTCCATATGTTCGTCGGCGCCAGCGGGATAACGCGAATTATCAAGCGGACGCTCCAGGTGATCAAAGAGCTTGCGACGGACGATCCCGCGGCCCTGCGCAACGCTGGCGCGATCGATCTACCCACCCTGCAGCGTTACATCAATTTCTGGTTCAGCTCATCGGTCGACCTGTTCGGTGCGGAGATCTCCTCGAATGCCGCGAACTATTTTGCTACAGGGATCAAAGGGCGGCCGGACGAAACGCGCTTCCCCGATCACCTCGGCGCAGGCCGCCTGCAGATCGACTTACCCGACGGAAAGGGTGGGGTAATCCCGGAAGAGGTGCCGATGCGCAGCGCCATGAACGAGGTGTCGCGCGCTGCCTACGTCAAAGATTGCGAAATCGGCGTCCAACGCTGGAACCGGCTGATCCAGGAAGCCGTCCACGATTTCCGGCTCGCGCTGCCGAGCCTACGCTTCCGGCGCTCCGTCGGCGCCTGGGCGGGCATCCATACCGATCCCCAGGGCGGACCGATTACCGCCGAAGAATGGAGCGCGCAGCAATATGATTGGCTCCCCTCCGAGCTGGATCGGTCCTTTGTCGGGAGCCTAATGGAACGTGTGACCGAACCGGGCAAATTCGCCGGCTGGATTGCTCCGCCCGACGGCGGCATCAACAATCTGGGACTTGCTTACGAGTACGTCCGCATGAGCTGAGAGGGCGACGTCTCCCACAGGATCGGTAAGTTGTAGCGACACTGTCACGAAACTCAATTAGTGGTACAATAATCGAAGTGCCGGTGGGGCGTCCTGATGGAGGTGCTGATGGGAAAGCGCTCGTCGCATGCTGCTTTGGCGATCCGTCTCGCTGAAATAGGGCACCCCGGATCCGTTGCCGGTGAGCAGGGCTCCGCGGAATTGGAGCGCGAGCAGAGCTATCGCCGCCGCGTCCGACCGCAAAGCGACGGGCAGCACAGCCTGATGGCAGCGATCGAGCGCCATAATCTGACGATTGCGCTGGGCCCGGCGGGCACCGGAAAGACATATCTTGCGGTCAGCGCCGCAGTGGCGGCGATCGAGGCGGGGGAGGTCGGGCGGATCGTGCTGACGCGACCCGCGGTGGAGGCCGGCGAGAGCCTCGGCTATTTGCCCGGCGACATCAACGATAAGCTCGCCCCGTACCTGCGCCCGCTCAACGATGCGCTGAACGAACGGCTCGGCGGCAAGCGCGTCAAACAGCTGATGACCGAAGGCGCCATAGAGATCGCCCCGATCGCCTATATGCGCGGGCGCACGTTGAACAATGCCTTTATCGTGATCGATGAGGCCCAGAACTGCACCTATGGCCAGATTAAGATGCTACTGACGCGGCTCGGCTGGCATTCGACGATGGTTGTCACCGGCGACCCCGATCAAAGCGATCTCCTCGACGGCCTCTCCGGTCTAACCGATATCGCCCGGCGGCTCGAGCCGATACCCGAGATAGCTGTGATACGGCTCGGCGACCGCGATATCGTGCGCCATCCGCTAGTCGCCGATATGCTGACGGTGTTGTGAGCCCAGCACGCGCGCCCGCAAACGAGAGTTGACGCCGGACGCGGCCGGGTCGCTTATTGCCGTCACGATTGGTGACTAGGCAGAGGATCCCATAGGATGACGTCGCAGCCGTTCCACGGAGTGCTCGTTCCCGTTCTAACCCCGTTTACGTCGAGCGGCGAACCCGATTCCGGGCGATTTATCGCCTTCTGCCGCTGGCTGCTAGACCAGGGTGCCGGAGGCCTCTCAGTGTTCGGCACGACGAGCGAGGCGAATTCGATGTCCGGGCCCGAGCGCATGGCCTTGCTCGATGCGCTGATCGGGGCAGGAATTCCGACCGAAAAACTTATGCCCGGGACCGGCGCTTGCTCGATTAGCGAGGCGGCGAACCTCGTTCGCCACGCGGTCGGCCACGGCTGCGGCGGCGTCTTGATGCTGCCGCCCTTCTACTACAAGGGCGTCGGCGACGACGGCATCTTCGCGTTCATATCGCGCGTAGTCGACAAGGTCGGCTCCCCCGCGCTCAGGGTCTATCTCTATCATATCCCCCCGGTGGCTCAGGTCGGCTATTCGCTCGACCTAGTCGGCCGCCTGATCAAGGCCTATCCCGACACGGTCGTCGGGTTGAAGGACAGCTCCGGCAATTGGAGCAACACGGCGGCGCTGCTCGACCGCTTCCCGGGCTTCGCGGTCTTCCCGGGCTCTGAGGTCTTTCTGCTCGACGCGCTGCGCAAGGGCGGCGCCGGCTGCATCACCGCCTCGGGCAATGTCAACGTCCCGGGGATCCGGAAAGTCTATGAAAACTGGGGCGGGCCACAGGCCGACGCATTGCAGGCCGAGATCACGACCCTGCGTAAGGCTTTGCAGGCCTACCCGATGATCCCGGCGCTCAAGCGCATCGTCGCGCATTTCCACGACGACCCGGACTGGGCCGCGGTGCGTCCGCCGCTCGTGCCGCTCGACCAGGCGCAATCATCGGCGCTGATCGCCGACCTCGCCAAGCTCGGGTTTACGCTCAGCGAGCGATCGCGTTCGATGGCGGCGTAGCCATGGCCGCCGCTGAACGCCAGGCCTTTTACGACCGGATCGCCCCTGCCAACCTGGCGCCGCTCTGGGAGCAGCTGCATTCGCTGGTTACCCCCGAGCCGACCACGTCGTGCGTTCCAGCGCTGTGGCGCTATGAAAAGATCCGGCCCCATCTGATGCAAGCTGGCGGGTTGATCACGGCGCAGGAGGCCCAGCGCCGCGTCTTGATCCTGGAGAACCCGGGTTTGAAGGGGCAGGCGACGATCACCGGATCGCTGTTCGCCGGCCTGCAACTCATCCTGCCCGGCGAAATCGCTCCGGCTCATCGTCATACCCAGTCGGCCTTGCGCTTCATCATCGAAGGCCACGGCGCCTACACCGCAGTCGACGGCGAGCGCACCGCGATGCAGCCCGGCGACTTTGTCATCACCCCGTCCTGGACCTGGCACGATCACGGCAACGAGACCGAGGAGCCGATGGTGTGGCTCGACGGGCTCGACATCCAGATCGTCAAATTGCTGAGCGCCAGCTTTGCGGAACAGGCGCCGGCTGAGGTGCAGGCAGTGACGCGGCCGGAAGGCGACAGCGCCGCGCGGTTCGGCAATAACCTCATGGCGGTCGATTGGCGGCCAGAAGTCAAGACGTCGCCGGTCTTCAACTATCCCTATGCGCGCACCCGCGAGGCGCTGGAAACTTTGAGCCGCAACGGCGATCCGGATCCCTATCACGGCTTCAAGATGCGCTACGTCAATCCAGCGAGCGGCGACTATGCGATGCCGACGATCGGCACGTTCATCCAGCTGCTGCCGAAAGGTTTTTCGACCGGCCCCTACCGCTCGACAGACGGGACGGTCTATGTCGCGGTCGAGGGTATCGGCGAGAGCCGGGTCGGCGACCAGGTCTTCCGCTGGCAACCGCGAGATATATTCGTCGCGCCGAGCTGGATGCCCGTGAGTCACCATGTCGAGGAACAGGCCGTGCTGTTCAGCTACTCCGACCGCCCGGTCCACGAGAAGCTCGGCTTGTGGCGCGAGCAGCGCGGCAACGCCTGTGTGTAAGCGCCGGAGTGTCGTCGATGCGGCACCCCAGCACTGGCGCCGGGTCAGGTCAATGTCGATAGCATGTTCATGGCGTCGCGGCACGCCATTCCGGCGATGAAAGAGACGGCGGGTGGCGGTGCCATTTTGTCAATGTTTCGTCGATTTCTGCCTTGCGGCCGCGCGGTCTTACCGCCTATTCGACATCCCAGGGCGCGGTCATCGCGTTAATCCGCGCGATGGCGGTCGACCGCGAGACGGACGGGCTGCGCGTCAATTGCGTCCCGGGGCCGGTCTATACGCCGATGGTCTATTCGCGGCAGATGAGCCCCGCCGGCACGTGAAGCGCGGCGGCGGACCTCGGTGCTCGGTATCGAGGGAACAGGTTGGGACATCGGCCACGCTGTTCGCTTTCTTCTGTCGGCCCAGGCGCGCTACACTACCGGACAGACCCTGGTCGTCGACGGCGGAGCCACTCTCGTGGGACCCGCCCGAGCGCCCGAGTGAGAAAAGCCGGGAGGACATCCCACGATGGCGCGCCTGCCTTATCTCGACAAATCTGATCTCTTGCCCGAGCACCAGGACCTGCTGGCACGAAACCTCAACCTCTACCGGGTACTCGCGCACAGTCCGCGCGCCGCGCGCAGCCTCAACACGCTGGCGCGTTACATCCGCGACGGCAGCCGCCTCGACCCGCGGCTGCGCGAGCTCGCTATTCTTCAGGTCAGCTATCTGACCCGCTCGGCCTGGGGATACTCTCACCACATCAGGATCGGCCGGGAGATCGGCCTTTCCGACGACGACATCCGCGCTGTCGCCGACGAAACCGCGGGGCGGGCGACCAAGATCGACGCAATTGCAAAGACAGTCTTGCGCGCCGCCCGCGAAATGACGACCGGGTTGTCCGTCTCCGACAAGACCTTCGCCGCGTTGCGCCCGGAGTTGGATGACGAGCGGCTCACCGACCTGATGGTTACGATCGCCTATTATAACGGCCTTGTTCGCTTGCTGGAGACGATGCAAGTCGACGTCGAGGAGGATTACCTCCCCTATCTGGACGAGTTTCCGCTCCCGCGAAGCTGAGCGCAATCCCCATCCGCGTCAGCGGCTCGCCAAGGCGCGGGCGAGCTGGCTTACGGCTTCCTGATGCTTCTCGTTTCTGATTTCGGCAAAGTTGCGCGCGATCTCCAGCAGCATACGCTGGTGGGGCGTGATCTGCTTTGGCCCTTCCTCACCGATGCCCTCGTAAAAATAGGTGATCGGTGCGCTCAACGCGCGGGCAATCTCGAACAGCCTTCCAGCCGAGACGCGATTGATTCCGCGCTCGTATTTGTGAGCCTGTTGATACGTCACGCCGATCATCTCGGCGAGCTGCTGCTGGGTCAGGCCCAGCATGATGCGGCGTTCGCGGATCCGGCTTCCGACATGATCGTCGATCGCGGCGGTTGACCGCCCTCTCTTCGGTTTGGCCATGGTTTTCACCCGTGTAAGTATTCCTCCGACGTGCTGATCGTCGCCTGCTCATATCCATTAACGCGATAAAGCCCGGTTAATTCCGACGCTTCAACGCAGCGGCCAGAATAGAAGGATCAGAGGAACGCCGATCCCGACAACGATCAGCGAAAGCGGCAGTCCCAACTTCCAGTAATCCGCGAAGTGGTATCCTCCAGGTCCCATGACAAGCGTGTTTGATTGATGGCCGATCGGCGACAGAAAATCTGATCCCGCGCCGAGCGCCACGGCAATCAAGAATGGATCGATTTTGTACCCCAAGCTTTGGGCCAGCTCGGCCGCGATCGGCCCCATGACCAGAACGGCGGCGGCGTGATGCAGGATCGGCGTCACCAGCATCGTCACCGCGAGAATTACTGCGAGGACGCCGTAAGCGGGCAGATGGGCGGCAAATCCCGAAATCAGGCCGGCGAGCAGATCCGTCGTACCGGTGCTCTTGACCGCCTCGCCGATCGGGATCAGCGCGCCGATCATGATCAGGATCGGCCACTCGACCGCGGCATAGAGCTCGCTCAAGCTGAGCAAGCCGAGAAGAGCAATCGCCAGCGCCGCGGCGACAAAGGCGATCTCCGCCGGAACCAGTCGAAACGCAGCCGCGGCCATTGCCAGCGCGAGGATCGCGACCGGCATCAGCAGTTGGCGGCGGCGGCCGAGCCGCAATTGACGCTCGGCCAGCGGCAGGCAGCCGAGCGTCGCCAGCGTCTCATAGATCACGGCCCGACGTCCCTGGAACACGATCGCATCGCCGAGCTGGAACTTCAGGCGGCGCAGCCGAACCGCCGTTTGCCGTCCACGCCGGCCGATCGCCAGCACGTTGACGCCGTATCGCTCGCGCAAATGCAGATCCGCGGCAGAATGGCCGATCAGCTCCGAATTGGCGGTGACTACCGCCTCGACCGTAGCGAGCCGGTTCGGATCCAATTCGGCCGGCACTAGAGCGGCATCGTGTTTCGCTTCCGCACTCTGGGCCTCGCCGCCTTCGGGCGTCTCGGGCAGCTCCTCGCTGCCGACGACCTCGAGCTTGCCGTCGCTGATGAACTGCTCGAGCGCCTGCGGGTCCGCCTCGACGACCAGCAGATCATTCGGCAAGAACAGCCCAGCTTCCGCCTGGGACATATCGCCGGTATTCGTCGCGAACGATGGCAACAACAGCGACGTCGCCGCCGGCCGCATCCTCGACCTCGGCCACCGTTCGGCCGGCAAACGGAGAGCCCGGCCCGACCCTGAGCTCGCTCGTGTAGTCCTCGATCTTGAACGCGGTGTCGGCTGCCGCGGAGCGCCGGCCACGCGGTATCAGCCGCCAGCCGAAACTCAGGAACACCACCCCGCAGAGCGCGGTGCCGAAGGCGACCGGGAAAAAATCGAACATGTGAAAGGGCGCGCCTTCGAGCTCCTGCCGCACGGTCGCGGTCAACATGTTCGGCGAGGTGCCGATCAACGTCATCGAGCCGCCGAGCAGCGAGGCGAAAGCGAGCGGCATCAGAAATTCCGAGGGCGACCGGTCGTTTCGCCGCGCCACCTGGAACGCCACCGGCATGAAAATCGCCAGCGCCCCGACATTCTTCACAAAGGCCGAAAGAGCAGCGACGCAAGCCACCAGCACGCCGACCTGCAAGGAGGACGAGCGCAACAACGGCGTCAGCCAGCGCACCAAGACCTCGACGGCGCCCGATCGGGCGATCGCGGCGCTGACGATCAGCGCACCCGCGATCAGCGGCACGACCGGGTTCGAATAGCCGGAGAACGCATGATCGGCCGGGACGATGCCGCCGAGCACGGCAGCAAGCAGCGCCAGCAATGCGACGAGGTCGTAGCGCAGCCTGTCCCACAGGAACAGGACGATCATGCCGCCCAAGACGGCAAGAGAGACGATCTGGTCGCGACTCACTTGCCATGCGGGGAGATATCGAGCGTCTCGGCCGCCCGCCGGGTTATCATTCCGACCAGGCGTCCGCCCGCGTCGAGAACCGGCATCTGCTCGATGCGGTGCTCGGCCATGCGCTCGGCGACACTCTCTGCCGTGTCCTCCTCGGTGCATGTGAAGAGGGACGAGGACATCACCTGCGACACCGGCGTGGCGGTAGGATCGAGACCGGCAGCGACCAAACGGATCAGGATGTCGCGAATCGTCAGTATCCCGACGACACGCTCATCGACCCCGACGAGGATGAAACGGCTATCGATATCTGCGATTGTCCGCGCGGCGTTCTGCACGGTGTCCTCGGGTGGAACGAGCGTCACATCCCGCAGCATCAGCTCGGAAACCCGCATTCACCCGACCTCTCGATTGCCCCGCAGAGTTAACACCGTGGCAAGGGCAGTGTCTCAGGTCCTACAGTCTGAGGTCCTACTGTCGCGACCGTTCCGACGCTTGCCTGCGCTGCCGCCACGGCGGCAAGGTACCGGATCCGGCGCTTTGAGAGGATACCATGACCGAACCGGTCGGCCTGGCCCGCGGCCTCACCAATTACGGCGACCCCGATTTTGCCCTCTACCTGCGGCGCTCCTTTGCCCGCTCGATGGGGTATTCGACCGATTTTCTGGCGCGGCCGGTGATCGGCATCGCCGACACCTTTTCCGGCTTCAACAATTGCCACCGGCACTTCCCCGAGCTGATCGAGGCGGTGAAGCGCGGCGTGCTGGCGATGGGCGGGTTGCCGCTGACCTTTCCGACAATCTCGCTCGGCGAGGTGTTTCTCAGCCCCACCAGCCTGATGTTCCGCAACCTGATGGCGATCGACACCGAGGAGATGATCCGCGCCCAGCCGATGGATGCGGTCGTGCTGGTCGGCGGCTGCGACAAGACGGTGCCGGCTCAGCTGATGGGCGCGATTTCGGCCAATCGGCCGGCTATCGGGCTCGTCGCCGGTCCGATGCTGACCGCGCGCTGGCACGGCGAGCGGCTCGGCGCCTGCACCGATTGCCGGCGGTTCTGGGCCAGGTACCGCGCCGGCGAGATCGAGCGCGACGAGATCGGCGAGGTCGAAGGCAACCTCGCGACGACCGCCGGAACCTGCGCGGTGATGGGAACCGCGAGCACGATGGCGTCGATCGCCGAGGCGCTCGGCATGATCCTGCCGGGCAGCGCGGCGATCCCGGCGGTCCATGCCGACCGGCTGCGCGCCGCCGAGGCGACCGGCCGCGCCGCGATGCGGCTCGCCGCCGAGCCAGGCTGACCCCGGACCGGATCGTCACGCCTGATGCGGTCGAGAATGCGCTGCGAGTGCTGATGGCGATCGGCGGCTCGACCAATGCGGTATTGCATCTGACCGCGATCGCGGGACGGGCCGGCGTCGACCTCGATCTCGGGCGGCTCAACGAGATCAGCGAGACGACGCCGGTTTTGGTCGATCTGAAACCGACCGGCCCGCACTACATGGAAGATCTGTTTGCCGCCGGCGGCATCGGCGCGGTATTGCGCGAGCTGAAACCGCTGCTGCACCTCGATTGCATGACGGTCGCCGGCGAAACGCTGGCGGAACGGCTCGCCGCGCCGGATGGTCCCGTCGACCGTTCCGTCGTCAAACCTTTGAGTGATCCGCTGCAGCCGAAGGGCGGGCTCGTCGCGCTGTTCGGCTCGCTGGCGCCGAAGGGCGCGATCTTCAAGCGCTCGGCGGCCGACCCGAAACTGTTCGAGAAGGAAGGACGCGCCGTCGTCTTCACCTCGCTCGAGGATCTCTCGGCGCGCATCGACGATCCCGCTCTCGATGTGACGCCGGACGATTTCCTGGTTTTACAGAACGCCGGGCCATTAAGCGCCTCGGGCATGCCCGAGGCCGGCTATCTACCGATCCCGGGCAAGCTGGCGCGGGCCGGAGTAAAGGACATGGTGCGCATCTCCGACGCGCGGATGAGCGGCACGGCCTACGGCTCGATCGTATTGCACGTGACGCCCGACGCGGCAAGCGGCGGTCCGCTCGCCAAAGTCAGCAACGGCGACCGGATCCGCCTCTCGGTCGCCGAGCGCCGCCTCGACCTCTTGGTTGCGCCGGAGGAGCTGGCGTGCCGCCCGGTCGCCCCGCCGCCGGTTCCCGAGCGCGGCTACGCTCTTCTCTACCGCCGCGAAATCCTGCAGGCCGACCGCGGCTGCGACTTCAACTTCCTGCGCAAGCACCCGCTCGGCGCAGCGGAAAGATGACGGACTGGCCGGTGTTCAGTCACAATCGGCAAGACATGCTTCGAGCTGATCTCGCAGGCGCTGATGGTCCAGGCTGCGGCCGATCAGCACCAGTCGGTTTCTCATTGGCCCGAGCCATCGGCTCTCGTCCAGAGTGAAGCGTTGGCCAACGAGATGGAATACATGCCGTTTTTCACTCGCGGCAATCCACAGGACGCCTTTGGCGCGAAACACGTTGTCCGACAGCCGCTCTAAGAAGCGTTGAAACTTATCGGCTGCAAAGGGCCGTTTGGCCTCGAATGAAAACGCTTCGAAGCCGTCATTGGTCAAATGCTCATGATCACAATCGAGGTGATCCGATGCATATCGATCCGATTCGAGACGACCCGACGCTGAGGATCAGAGGAAGCGGAACCTGGCACCGGGTGGTCCGCACAATCCGCGCGCCCTCTTTGATCGCACGAATCTCCCCCTCGATAGAGCGAAGCCGGTCGGCGCTCGCGAGATCGCATTTATTGAGCAAAATCGTGTCCGCATGGCGCAATTGGTTTCGCGCTGCCGTGCTCGTGAAGAGGTCTAGGCTGAAGCTGTCGGCGTCCGCGATTGTGACGATCGAGTCGACCCGCACGAGGTCGCGAAACTCCGAACGCAGAAAGGTCAGCACGATCGGCAAAGGGTCCGCAACGCCGCTGCATTCGACCACCAGGTAGTCGATCTTTTCGGCGCGCCGCAATACCCGGAAGACAGCATCGACGAGGTCGTTGTTGATCGAGCAGCAGATACAGCCGTTGCTCAGCTCCATCATATCGTCATCGCTGGCGAGGATCAGCTCCGCGTCGATCCCGATCTCGCCGATATCGTTGACGATGACGCCGATCTCGAGGTCTTGCTGCTGCGCCAGGATATGGTTCAGCAGTGTGGTTTTCCCGCTGCCGAGAAAGCCGGCGATAATGGTGACCGGCAACCGAGCCCTGTCGTTACCGGCGCTCATCGGCCGCGAAGGTGTAGGTCGTGCCGACAGCCGATTGGCTGACCCCATCACCGAATGCATTGGCGAGAGCGTGCAGAGCCCGCCAGCCCGTGCAATGCCCGGTGATAATGTATTTGATGCCAAAAGGCCGCAGGCCCTCGACGGTATCGGGAATGATTGCTTCCATAACGCCGCCCAGATGCAATCCCCCCATCACGCAGTGGATAGGAAGATCCGGGAACAGCTTCCGCACCTCGGTACAGACATTGACAACGCCGGCATGTGAGCAGGCGCTGAGCACAATCAAGCCCAGGTGGCGCACATGGACCACCAGCATGCGCTCGTCCATCAGAAAAGGATCGGGCTGCCATGCGCCATCCAGGCTGGTTCGACAGAGATGATCGACACGGCCTCTTTCAAAGGCAGTCACCCGCGGGATTTCACCGCTGTAGTAGAAATGGCCATCGAGCAGCAAGCGCTCTTCGAGGCTGTTCACGACCGCGGCGCCGTGCTGCTCCAGTTCGGCCGGCGAAGGAACCTTCGCGACAGGAACTACGAAATCCCTTAGCAACCGGATACCGCGTTCGTTGAACATGTCCGGATTGACATGAATGGTCACCCGTCCCCCTCCTTGGACGACTGCGTCTATCGCGGCCGGCAGAGCCGCCATGTGATCCCAATGCCCATGACTGACTGCAATACATTCGATCTCGCCCATCGCGACGCCGAGATTGGCGCAATTGCGTATGAAAATGCCTCCTTCGGGTCCGGTGTCGAACAGCAGCACATGCCGCACGCCACCAAGTTGCGATACCAGCCGCAAGCCGTAGCCGAGATTGCCGGAGAGCAGCACCTCGCCGGAGATCGTCGTTGCCCCGGCGCGAACGACATTGGCGAACTCGGAGACGGCGAATAGCGTCTTGCTGACATAATTGTCGCTGACGTCGTCGGTCAGCACATCGACGGTAAGACGATCGACCGGATTTAGCGAGCCGCTGACGTCAGTCATGTGGAACCGCTTATTCAACTGACCCGAATTCAAGTTGTCCTAAAGTCGGGCCGTAAGCAAGTTCGTCACACGCGCCGGGAGGGCGTGCAAATTTCCGACATTATCGCCTACGCTACGCTGTGCCTAGCGTAGTGCGGCGCAGCGGCGAAGACTGCGTAGTGTCAAGATTGAATGACGGCACAACCCAATGAGGAACTCGCAGGAATCAAAACTCCAGTCGCCTTACGCGGACTTGATCCGCGCATCCACGCCTTCGTTTCGGGCGCTCGAAGGCGTGGATTGCCGGGCCAAGGCCGGCCAAGACGAAGTTAGCCGGCTGACTTCCGCGGGCTGACCAGAAGATTTCGTGAAGACCGCACTTCGGCGCTGGCTCCCTCATTTGCAGCAACGCTAAAATTGCCACATTCGCATCGTATCTTGCCGCCCAAACCGGCGCTCGGGAGTAGGCGCCATCATCGCGAGGGAAAAGTCGATGCCTGTAAATTCCGTGCAAGAACAGGTGAGCCGCGACGCTGACGGCCGGTTCCGCAAGGGCCGGTCGGGCAATCCCAAGGGGCGGCCCATGGGGGCGCGCAACAAGGCGACGGAAGCGGCCGAGCTGGTGCTCGACGGCGAAGCGGAGGCGCTGACCAGACGGGCCGTCGAACTCGCGCTCGAAGGCGAGGCTTCGGCGCTGCGGCTTTGTCTCGAACGCATTATCCCGCCGCGCCGCGAGCGGCCGGTCAAACTCGGCCTGCCGTCGGTGCGCGGCGCCGCCGATCTCGCCGGCACGATGGCGGCGATCACTACGGCGGCTACTGAGGGCACGATCACGCCCGGTCAAGCCGCGGAACTGGCCCGGGTCGTCGAGATCTTCGTCCGGGCGGTCGAGACCAGCGATTTCGAGAGGCGGTTGCGGGAATTGGAAGAAGCATATGCGGCGCGTGTTTGACGGGCGGCTGGCCCGCCTGGCGGCAGAGAGGACGCGCTTCGATTCGACCACAGGCCTCGATCGGTGCACGCTGAGGGCCTGGAACACGGTTTACGGTCTGGTCCGCGATGGCTTGGTGCAAGCAGGCGTCGACCCGGAAAGCGCAACTGCTGTGCAGCTCGGTGGAATGGCAGCCCACATGACCGACTTCGGCGACACGCTCGAACTGCGGCGCCTGGAGGAGGAATTGGCGGTGGGCGACCATGATGGTCTGGCGGGCATTTTCACCGCGAAAATCCGAGATATCGCGCAATGTTTCCGGGACGGACACGAGCCCGATTTCGCCTCTGCCTCCGTGGCCGAGCTATTTGCCTGGTGTCTGGCACGGAGTGGCTCTTGCGGTGTATGAGCTTCTCGGGCAAGCCGCCTTTGCCTCCCGATTGATGAGGCGGCGGACCGGCGCAGCGAGGGCTCGAATGACCGACTGGATTTTGCGCGGTGGCGAGGTGATCGACGGCAGCGGCCGGCCCCGCCGACGCGCCGACGTGGCGATCGCCGGTGACCGCATAGCCGCCGTCGGGGCCGTCGGCAGGGTCGAAGGCGCGCGCGAGGTGGACGTCAGCGGCAAGATCGTCGCGCCTGGCTTTATCGACGTGCACACCCATGACGATCGTGCGCTCTTTGCGACCCCGGAAATGGCGGCCAAGGCCAGCCAGGGCGTCACCACGGTGGTGACCGGCAATTGTGGGATCAGCCTCGCGCCGCTGCTGCTCGATGAGGCGCCACCGCCGCCCCTCGACCTGATCGGCGACAGCGCCGATTACCGTTACGGGCGTTTCGCCGACTATCTCGCCGCTCTCGACCGGTCGCCGCCGGCGCTCAACGCGGCTTGCCTCGTCGGCCATTCGACCTTGCGGGTCGGAGCGATGAGTTCGCTCGACCGGCCGGCCGATGACGCCGAGCTGGCACAGATGTGCGAGCGGCTGCAGGAAGCGCTCGACGCCGGCGCGGTCGGCATGTCGAGCGGCCTCGCCTACGCGCCTGCCGCGGGCGCGCCGCCCGCCGAGATCGAGGCCTTGGCCCGATTGCTGCGCCCCGCCGGGGCGCTCTACACGACGCATATGCGCAACGAGGGCGCCGCCGTTCTCGACAGCCTCGAAGAGAGCTTCGCCGCAGGGCGCACGGCCGGCGTGCCGGTTGTGATCTCGCACCACAAGACGATCGGGCGCGAAAATTTCGGACGCACCGCCGAGACTCTGCCCGTGATTGCCGCGGCGATCGCGCGTCAGGAAGTCGGGCTCGATGCTTATCCGTACATAGCCTCCTCGACCGTGCTCAGTGCGGCGCAGGCCGAGAGGTCCCTAAAGGTGCTCGTCACCTGGTCGAAGAGCGCGCCCGAACAGGCCGGCCGCGAGCTTTCGGCGATTGCCGCCGATTGGGGTGTCGGCGAGAAGGAGGCGGTCGATAGGCTGCAACCGGCGGGGGCGGTGTATTGGACGATGGACGAGGCCGATGTGCAGCGGGTGCTGCGCTTCGAGCACACGATGATCGGGTCCGACGGGTTGCCGCACGATTCCCACCCGCACCCGCGGTTGTGGGGCGCATTCCCGCGCGTTCTCGGCCATTACAGCCGCGACCTCGGGCTTTTCGGAATCGAGGAGGCCGTGCGCCGCATGACCGGCCTTTCCGCAGCCCGGTTCGGCCTGGCCGGCCGCGGCACGCTCGCCGCTGGGGCCTATGCCGACGTCACCGTCTTCGACCCGGCGACTATTGCCGACCGTGCGACCTTCGAAGCGCCGATGACACCCGCCGCCGGCATCGAGCACGTCTTCGTCAATGGGCGCCCGGTGTGGAGTGAGGGCAAGCCCACAGGCGAGCGCCCGGGCCGCGCGCTGCGCCGGCAGCAGATGCAGGCGGAGGGCCGCTGATCAGCCTCCGGAAACAGCCCCTTTCCGCGCTCGGGGGCGGAGAGGGAGAAGGGGCCTTTAGGAACCGGTTCCCACCATCTCTGCGACGACGTTCCGCGCAACCTCGCGCAAGAGCCGGCTGTCTTCTTCCGGGCTTGCCGCGGGGAGAATGCCCGGCACCACCCGGTCATGGGCATAGGTCGCGATTGCCGCGCCATTCACCATGCCGGGATTCGGCGGGTCGGCGCCGTCCTGCACTGACCGGATACCCTGCCGGATCATGTTGCGCATCATGATCACGCCCCGGTCGGTGGAGGCGAGGTGTTCGAGACCGTGCCGGGAAATGCCGCCGATGGATGCTGACTTGCGCGTCGTAATCGCCCGGGACCCGCTGCCGGTCTTTATAGGTCCGGCTCGCATCCTGCCCGAAGCCCGCACCCCGCCGCGGCTCCTGGCCCTCGGGCGCACGGTAGAAGCCGATCTGCATCGTGTGGGTGTCGTCGAGTGGGACCGCCCATGTCGTGGCCGCCGGGCGGTTGATCACCATGCGCTTGGCCATCGGGTCGGCGTTCGGGGGAAATTGGTGAATATTTGGAGGAATGAAGTCGGCGACCCGCACCCAGACGCGGTCGCCTTGCCGGCGGGTGTCGATGTAGACCATGCCGACCGGGGTCTCCATCCAATCCCATTCGCCGAGCGCCCCGAGATCCTCGGTAAACCCCTGGCTGCCGGGAAGCGTGTGGAGGAATGCGAGATGCGCCGGGTCCATACTGTTTTCCTTGACCTGCAGCCAGTTGCACTCCCACACCGTAGGTTCGCGGGCGACCATCCGGTAGCCGGGCAGGTCATAGGTGTCGAGGATCGGGAAATCGGGCTTTTTGTCCGGCGGGCCCATGTAGGCGAAGACCAAACCTTGATATTCGCGCGCCGGATAGGCGCCGTGGAAGAGACGGTCCTTCAAGGTGCTGTCGGCCGGCTCTCCCGGGGTCTCAAGGATCGTGCCGTCGACATCGAACAGCCAGCCGTGATAGCAGCAGCGGATCCCCTTCTCGGAGATCAGGCCGAATTCGAGCGAAGTCCCGCGATGCGGACAATGCAGCTCGAGAAGGCCCACCGCTCCGCCGCGGTCGCGGAAGGCCACGAGATCCTCGCCCATGATGCGCAGGCGCCGCGGCAGGTCGCGCAACTTCTCGGACAGGACGACCGGCTGCCAGAAGCGCCGCAGATACTCGCCGCAGGGCGTGCCGGGGCCGACGCGAGTGAGCTCTTCGTCATCCGCCGGCCGCTCGCGATGGTGGTAAGCGCCATAGGCTGTGCTCAGAAATGGTGCTCTCTCTGCCACGGCATCCCTCCTTGGGCTCAGATCGCCGCAGTTTTATCAGCGAGGGGCGCGTTCGAGCAACGCGCAGCCCCAATCTGTCATTCAGCGGGCAAGATCGCTGGCGAGCGAAAAGGCCGAAATCACGACCGACTTGGCCACGGTAGATTTGCAGGTTTTCGAGGACGCGCTGAACGTAATTTCGCGTCTCGTTGATCGGGATCATCTCGATCCAGTCCACCATGTCGATGTTGCCGCCGCGGGGATCGCCGTAATCGTGAATCCATTGCCGCACCCGGCTCGGGCCGGCGTTGTAGGAGGCGATTGCCAGCGCATAAGAGCCGCCGAAATCGTCGATCAAGGTTTCGAGATAAGCGCGCCCGATCAGCACATTGTAAATCCCGTCCGCGGTCAGCCGGTCGGCCGAGAACGGCAGCTGCATCTTGTTGGCAATGAAGCTCGCGGTTGCCGGCATCAGCTGCATCAATCCCCGCGCCCCCACCCGGCTGACGGCGTCGCGCTCGAATGCGCTTTCCTGCCGCATGATCGCGAACAGCAGCGAATGTTCGGCCGTACCGCCATCCGGTATCATCGTGACCGGGTAGCCATGGATCATCAGCGGAGTTCCGGCTTCGATCGCTCGCTTAGCCACCGCGATCGCGAGATCGATGCGCCCACTGATTTCGGCGAGGTTCGCGAGCATCCCGAACTTTGCCGGGGTCTTGGCATTGTCGGCCAGGTGAAGGAGAAAAGCCTTGCCATGGGGTGCGTCGCCGAGATCGAAGAAAATCCGGGCGGCGCGAACCACTTCGTCCGTGTCGAACTGAGCCCGATCCGCATCGTCGGGTACTGGCTCCGGCACCGGCCGCGGTGGCGCGTCGTGCCCGAGTTGATGGGCGGCGAGCTGCCCATAGAAGGTGGCCATGTGATCGGCCCCGGCGGCGTACCATTTCGCCGCAAGGTCGGATTTGCCTTGCGCTTCGGCGGCCCGTCCCCCCCAATACCCGGCTCGCGCCTTGGCGTAAGGTGTGTCGACCCGCGTCAGGATGCGCGAGAAGTGCTCGAAGGCGAGCGCCGGCTGCTTCATATAGCGCAGCGCAATATAGCCCAAGAGGAACTGGGCTTCGGAGAACGCGTTTCCTTCGATCAGCCCATGCTGCTGGACGAGCTGATAGGCAAGCTCGGCGTTGCCGCCGGCGAGGACTCGCCGGGCAATCGCTTGCCGTTCCGCCCACCATGCTGCCGGGCGAACGAGGTCGTTGGGCTGAGCGAGCAAAATTTGGACAGCGGCATCGGTCATGTCCTTTTTGCGGCGCCAGCGGAGCTGCTCAAAGATAAGCCCCGGGTCCGAGCGCAGTTGCGGCGGAACCCGCGCGACGAGCGCCTCGGCTTTCGCGGCTTGCGCTGCGAGCGCCAGGCGCGCCTCGGCCAGCAGACGATAGTTGGGCGGCACCAGCGGCAACATGCGGTGCGCCGCCTCAGTCTGCCCGTCCCACAACAGCCGATCAATCCGCTGCACGTGGTCCTCGGGCCGCAGCGAAGAGGCGTGCCGGCCCAGAAAATTCTTTTCGTCGAGTGGGCCGAAATCCGCTGCGATCCAGAGCGCCCGCAGCGCGGCCGGCCCGCCTTCGAGATCGCCCGGATTCATCATTATCTCCGCTTCGCGGAGCTTGCCGGTGGCGCTTACCGGCGGATGGCGTTTGAACCAATCGGCGGCAACCGCATCCGATTCGCCGGCCAAGGCCTCCTCGGCATGTTTGCGCAGGGCCTTCTGTGCCGGCCAATCCGGGTTCCGTTCGATGAACTCAGAGATGTCGGGAAACCGGCCCGGAGCACCCGGTCGGGCATAGTCCATCCAGTGCAACATTTTCATCGGCAGCGGGTCGGTTATCGCCGACGCGCCGGCGTAGGCGCGGGTCCAGTCGCCGCTCTGCGCGGCCGCAAATGACGCGCGCATCGCATCGAGATCGGCAGCCGGCAACGTTTCGGCAGCAGATGCCGGTGAGCCCAGCGCCAAGATGATTAAAACAATCGACAGGCTTCCGCAGACGATCGGCGGCAAGGTCGGCGGCTCCTTGGCTGAATCAAAGATGAGACAAAGTTCTCTTACTGTTTTTCTGGCACCGGGGCAAGTCCGACGCCAAACGCACCCCGAGTGCCGCGCACG
This sequence comes from uncultured Alphaproteobacteria bacterium, assembly GCA_963787425.1. Classification (GTDB taxonomy): domain Bacteria; phylum Pseudomonadota; class Alphaproteobacteria; order ATCC43930; family CGMCC-115725; genus AP-15. The sequence continues at coordinate 121,506 of CAWBCV010000006.1, read as the reverse complement.
ACGTATCGTTTCGAGCGCTGTTGAAGCCGATGCGCGCGAGGGCTATCGTCGCTCGGCAATGCCGCAATCCCGGAGGAAACGATGTTCAAGGGATCGCTCGTCGCGCTGATCACGCCGTTTCGCGACCATGAGCTGGACGAGGGCGCCTTTCAGGAGCATGTGGCCTGGCAGATCGAGCAGGGGACGCACGGATTGGTGCCGTGCGGCACGACCGGGGAATCGCCGGCTCTCGCAGACGACGAGCAAAAGCGGCTCATCGGCATGTGTGTCGAAGTCGCCAAAGCCAAGCGAGTCCCGGTCATTGCCGGAACGGGCACGAACTCGACCGAGCACACGATCGCGTTGACCCGTCGTGCAAAGGAGGCTGGCGCCGATGCCGCGCTGATCGTCTGCCCCTATTACAATAAACCGACACAGGAAGGGCTTTATCAGCACTTCAAGGCGATCCACGACTGCGTCGATTTGCCGATTATTATTTACAATATTCCGGGTCGCTCATCGGTCGACATGACGAACGCGACGATGGCGCGCCTCGCCAAATTGCCGAACATCGTCGGCGTAAAGGATGCGACCAACGACCTGGCCCGACCGTTGCGCATGCGGGTCGATGTCGGCGCGGGCTTCTGTCTGCTTTCAGGAGAGGATGCCACCGCGGTCGCCTACCTTGCCCAAGGCGGCGACGGCTGCATCTCGGTGACTGCCAACGTCGCGCCGCGACTCTGCTCGGAATTGCATGAGGCCTGGCAGCGCGGCGATTTCGCCTCGGTGCGCGAGATCAATCAGCGTCTGATCCCCTTGCACGATGCGCTGTTTGCCGAAACCAGCCCGGCGCCGGTCAAGCATGCGGCGTCTCTGCTCGGACACTGCACCGCTGATGTGCGACAGCCGCTGTGGGCAATCATGCCGGAGACGCAGGAGAAGGTGCAAAGGGCGATGCGGAGCGCCGGTCTGCTCAACTAATGCGGGCAACCGACCGACATGTCGCACAAAATCGGCGGGCGCGCCACGATTACTTGATCGAGGACACGTTAGAGGCGGGGGTCGTCCTGCAAGGCACCGAGGTGAAGGTTCTGCGCCAGGGGCAGGCGAGCATCGCCGAGGCTTATGCGGACGAGGACGCGGGCGAGCTTTACTTGGTCAACGCGAACATCCCTGAATATTCGGCCTCCGCTCACTTCAATCATCAGCCGCGGCGACCGCGAAAGCTGCTGTTGCACCGTAAGCAGATGAACCGATTGCTGGGCGCGATCCGGCGCGACGGCATCACGGTCGTGCCGCTTTCGATTTACTTCAACGACCGAGGGCGGGCCAAGGTTGAACTCGGTCTCGCCCGAGGAAAGCGCAAGGCGGACAAGCGTCAAGCTGAGAAGCAGCGGGATTGGCAGCGTAGCCGGGCCCGTATCCTACGGGAGAGAAATACCTAAGGCGGGATCTCCAAATCGACCCCGGTTTCGGGATAGGCTACTCCACTTTGCGGCGCATCGAGGTGGCTGCTCAGCAGGGCGAAGATCGCTTCGAACATTGCGGGGCTGAGCTTGCCCGTATTAGTGTTGAGCCGTGAGCAATGATAGCTGTCGACAAGCGTCAGCCCGCAAAGCAAGCCATGCAGCCGCCCGTGCTCGAAAGGGAATAATGCGCGGCGAAAGCCGAGTGCCGTGAGGACCGCGTGATGTGCAATCGCGCCGAGTGCCAGGATCGCACGGAGCCGGGGCATAGCGCTGATCTCGGCGGCTAAAAACCGACGGCAGTTCGCGACCTCGCTCGGTTCGGGCTTGTTTTGCGGCGGCACGCAGCGAACAGCATTGGTGATACGCACGCGCCGGAGCTCGAGACCATCGTCCGGACGGGCGTCATAATCGCCCTCGGCGAACCCGTACTTGCGCAACGTCCCATAGAGCAGGCCGCCGGCGTAATCGCCGGTAAACGGGCGCCCCGTCCGGTTCGCGCCGCGTAAACCCGGGGCGAGGCCCACAATCAGCAATTCGGCTTGGGCATCGCCAAAGGGCGGAACCGGCCCATTGAACCACTCCGGGTGGGCTCTCGCCTGGGTCTCCCGGAAAGCCGCGAGGCGTGGGCAGAGATGACAGTCCCGCGGCGGCTGAGCCCCCGGGGGAGGAGCAGTCACGCGTCGTCCACCGGTTCGGTACGTGCGCGGATCCCATCCTCTCGCGTTTGATGGTTGCGCATTAGGTTCGGCGCGAGATCCTGAAGTTCGATGAAATTGTCCGCTTGGCGGCGCAGATCGTCAGAAACCATCGGCGGCGACGATCGGATTGTCGAAACCACCGACACGCGAACTCCCTTACGCTGCACGGCTTCGACGAGCCTTCGAAAATCGCCGTCGCCTGAGAACAGGATGGCGTGGTCGATGTACGAAGCCATTTCGAGCATGTCGATTGCTAGCTCGATATCCATATTACCCTTGATCCGCCGCCGTCCCATTGCGTCGGTGAACTCCTTCGTCGGCTTGGTGACCATTGCGTAGCCGTTGTAGTCTAGCCAATCGACAAGCGGCCTGATCGGCGAGTACTCTTGATCTTCTACCAGGGCAGTGTAATAGAATGCCCGGATCAGCCGTCCCTTCGTGCTAAACAATTCGAGTAACCGTCTATAGTCTATGTCGAACGCGAGACCCCTAGCGGCTGAATAGAGGTTAGCCCCGTCAATGAAAATGGCGATTCGCTCTTCCGGATAGAAAATCATCTGACAAAATGCTCCTTCACAAGGATAATGTAGCGGAAGTGTCTTACACTGCGCATTCTGGGTCAAGCGGCGACCATGTGAGGCAATCCCCCGTGATTCTGATCGGGATCGGCGGAAATCTGGAAAGCGCTCGGTTTGGTCCGCCACGCGACACGCTGTCCGCCGCGCTTGAGGCTTTAAAAGCGGAGCGCATCAAAATCCTGACGCGCTCCGGATGGTATCGTACAGAGCCGGTGCCTCGCTCAGACCAACCCTGGTTTGTCAATGCGGTTGTCTCTATAGCGACCGAACTCGCAGCGAAGGACCTGCTGGTGGTGCTGCAGGCGATAGAGCGGCAGTTTGGACGCGTTCTCGGAAAACCCAACGCACCGCGCAGCCTCGATCTCGACATTCTCGATTATCATGGCGAGTTGATGAACGACACGTCGCTCGTCCTGCCTCACCCGAGACTACACGAACGTCGGTTCGTTTTGATGCCGATTGCCGAAATCGCGCCGGACTGGCAGCACCAGGTTCTGGGGCTCACGGCGGCGCAACTGCTGGCCCAGCTGTCCTCCGAACAGCAGCTCGAGCGCCTCTCGTGCTGACGGTTGCTAGTTCCATCGATTGTACCTCCCGGACGCGGCGGATATAAACGCGCAACACGAACCGGATGCCTGATGACTGTATTCGAAGTTGCCCGCTCTCACATGCTCGAGAGCCAGCTCCGACCCAACAAGGTTACTGACGATCGAGTGCTTAACGCCTTCGCCAGCATACGGCGCGAACTTTTTGTACCCGAGCACCTTCGCCCCGTTGCCTATATCGATGAGGATTTGCCGCTCGGCGGCGGGCGCTACCTGATGGAACCGATGGTCGCTGCCCGGCTGCTTCAGGAGGCAGCAATTGCCCGCACGGACGCCGCGCTGATCGTCGGTGCCGGAACGGGATACGAAGCGGCTCTGACCGCGACGCTCGCCCGGAGTGTCCTTGCTCTCGAAGAGGATCCCGAGCTGGCCCGGCGCGCACGCGCTGCTCTCGTCGAGCACGCTATCGCGTCGGTAAGTGTCGTCGAAGGTCTATTGCACGAGGGCTATCGGCCACGTGCTCCGTACGATGTAATCCTGTTCGGCGGAGCGGTCGTCGAGACGCCGCCGGATATCAACGCCCAGCTCGCCGAAGGCGGTCGGCTTCTGGCGGTCGTCAAACCCGTCAATGCGGTGGGTCGCGCGACCTTGGCGACACGGACTGGCGGAGTGCTCGCGCATCGCGTTATATTCGATGCCGGTACGCCTTTCCTGCCGGGCTTCTTACCAAAGCCCGCGTTCGAGTTCTGCTGAGGCCCTGATCAGGAGCCGGAGGAAAATGCCCGAGAACCGGTGCGTTGGTCCGACCCGCCTCTACCCGGCCGCTGAAGGGGCCGCCCGGGGCAGCGTGCGCCGGATCGCGAAGCTGGCATTTATTGCTGGCGTTGTTATCGTCCTGACAGCACTCTCCGTGCAGGCTCAGACACTTACCGATGCCCTTGCCGAGGCCTACAACACAAATCCACAACTGCTCGCGCAACGCGCATTGTTGCGTTCGACCGACGAGCAGGTCCCCCAAGCTTTGTCGTTTTGGCGGCCGCAGGTCACGTTCACTGGCCAAATAGGGATCGCAACTGCCTCGCTAGAGGCGCAGCCGGGCGCCGCGGCGCAGGCTGCGGGCATAACGAGATCGGTGAACCACGCGATCACCAGACCGGACCTGATTCAGTTTCAAGCGATGCAGCCGATCTACCGTGGTGGTCGGACCGTGGCGCAGACCCGCCAGGCAATCAACACCGTGGAATCGACTCGGGCGCAGACCCTCGCAGTCGAGACCACCGTGTTCCAGGCGGTTGCGATGGCCTATCTCGACGTAGTTCGCGACCAGGCGTTGCTCGAAGTCGACCGCAACAATGTTGAAGTTCTGCGCAAGCAGCTCGAAGCGACCCAAGACCGCTTCCGGGTCGGCGAAGTCACGCGCACCGACGTGGCCCAGGCCGAATCCTCGCTCGCGCAAGCCCAGGGCACGTTGGTCTCCCAGCAAGGTACGTTAGAGATAAGCCGAGCCGAATACGTTCGTGCCGTCGGCCACCAGCCGGCAAGATTGGTGCTGCCGCGTGAGCGCCCGGCATTGCCGGCCACGCGTGAAGAGGCTTTGAGCCTTGCCGCACATAATAATTTCAATGTGATCTCAGCAACCTTCGCCGAACTTGCCGCCCGCGACAACATCGATGTTGTACGCGGCCAGTTGCTGCCGCAGGTCTCGGTTATCGGCACTCTCGCCCGCAGCTATGATCAGTCGATCAATTTTAAGGGCACGCTGACCAACTCGGCACAAGTCACGGCGCAATTGACGATGCCGCTCTATGAGGGAGGCGCCATTTATTCGCAAACGCGGCAGGCCGAGCAAACAGTCGGGCAGCGGCGCAGCCAGGTCGACGATGCGCGCCGGGCAGCGGTCCAGACTGCAACCCAGTTCTGGTCGACGTTGCAAGCGGCGCGAGCAAGTATTTCTTCTTTCGCCGCTGCCGTGCGAGCGGCTCAGATCGCACTCGAGGGCACGCAGCAAGAGGCACTGGTCGGCACCCGCACCGTGCTCGACGTGCTGATCGCCAACCAACAGCTGCTTACCACTCAATCCCAGCTCGTGACTGCGCAACACGACGCGGCTCTTGCGGAATTCAACCTGGCGTCGGCCATCGGGCGGCTGATCGCACCCGAGCTGAACCTCCCGGTACGGCTCTACGATATGGAGCAGCACTACAAGGAGGTGAAAGACAAATGGATCGGGTTCCGCGGCGGTCTTTCCGAGTGAGGCGGCTGGCGCCGGGTGGTTCCGCTGGCAAATCCTCAGGGTCTTACCTAGGTTAGAGGGTGTTCAAGCCTTTTTTGGTTTGCCTCCATGCCGGAAAATGCCAAATCGCCGTCAGAACCCTCTATGGAAGAGATAATCGCTTCGATCAGCCGCATCATTTCGGACGAAAAGACGTCGGTCGAACCGGTCCGTCCAGGTCCCGGGGAGAAGAGCGAGATCCTCGAACTGACTGACGTCGTCGACGAGGACGGCTCGGTGCGGCGCGTCACCCCCGAGGCGGGTAGTTCAGATAGGCGGCCTACCGGGTCCTCAGCTGGCGCCGATGCCGTGGCCGCGAATGCGACCCCACGGAGCGGTTTCGGTGCGTTACCTCCCGAGGCCGAGGTTGAGCCGAGGCTTCAGCTCGGCCGCGAACGTATTGTGTCGTCGGCGACGTCGGGAGCCGCCGCGGCCGCGTTCGCCCAGCTCGGCGCGTTACCGCGAGAGCGGCGCCGGGAGGGCGAGCTTTCATTCGGAGGTGTCGACCGCACTCTCGAAGACATCGTGCGCGATATGCTGCGGCCTCTGCTACAGACTTGGCTCGACGAAAACCTCCCCGGGATGGTCGAGCGTCTGGTCCGAGAAGAGATCGCCCGCGTCGTTGGCGAGGCGGGGTTGCGCTGACCCACCCAGTCGAGGCCTCGTTACCAGCGCCTTTTGCCACAACCAAAAGCTGTGACCGAGTGCGCGATGCGGACAATTGAGTGATGCTGGACAAAACCTATCAACCCGCTGCGATGGAGGCGCGGCGCTACGCGCTCTGGGAGGGTTCCGGAGCGTTCGCACCGGACCCGGACAGCGACAAGCCGCCATACGCGATCATGATGCCGCCCCCGAACGTCACGGGGAGCCTGCATATGGGGCATGCGCTGACTTTCACGTTGCAGGACGTGCTCGTGCGTTATCAGCGCATGCGAGGCCGCGACGTGCTCTGGCAGCCCGGTACCGATCATGCAGGCATCGCAACCGAGATCGTCGTGGGCAACCAGGTGATTGCGGAAGGCGGCACCAAATCTGGCCTCGGCCGCGAAGGGTTTGTCGCGCGCGTTTGGCAATGGCGGGAGGAGTCGGGCGGAACTATCACTCGCCAGCTGCGCCGGCTCGGCGCTTCTCCCGACTGGCGCCGCGAGCGCTTCACGATGGATCCGGCATTGGCCACGGCCGTTCGCCGAGTCTTCGTCCAGCTCTATCGGGAAGGCTTGATTTATCGCGACCAGCGGCTGGTCAATTGGGATCCGGTAATGCACACGGTGATCTCGGATCTCGAGGTCGACAGCCGCGAGACCAAAGGTTCGCTGTGGCATATCCGCTACCCGGTGGCGGAAATGCCGGGCCGGTTTATCGTTGTTGCCACGACCCGGCCGGAGACGATGCTGGGCGACACCGGGGTCGCCGTCCACCCGAATGATTCGCGATTTGCCGATCTGGTCGGAAAATCGGTGCGCCTCCCCTTGACCAACCGCCTAGTGCCGATCGTCGCCGACGAGCATGCGGACCCGGAGACCGGCAGCGGGGCCCTCAAGGTCACCCCGGCTCACGATTTTGCGGACTTCGAGGTGGGGCGGCGGCACGGTCTCCCGCTGATCAACATCTTCGATCAGGATGCCCGGCTAACTGACGCTGTGCCAGCGGCCTACCGCGGTCTCGATCGGTTTGCGGCGCGCGAGAAAGTAATTGCTGATCTCGCGACCGCTGGTCTTCTCGACCGCGTCGAGGATCACGTACTGATGGTGCCGCATCACGATCGCTCGGGGGTGGTCATCGAGCCGTGGCTGACCGACCAGTGGTATTGCGACGCTCGGGTGCTTGCCGCCCCCGCGCTCGCGGCGGTCGAGGGCGGCCGCACCCGGTTTGTTCCCCGTCAGTGGGAAAACACGTTTTTCGATTGGATGCGTAAGATCCAGCCCTGGTGCATCTCCCGGCAACTTTGGTGGGGTCATCAGATTCCCGCCTGGTACTCGCCGGATGGGGCGGTTTTTGTCGCGGAGACCGAGGAGGACGCGCGGCAGCAGGCGGCCGAAAAATATGGCCAGGAGGTCGAATTACGTCGTGATCCCGACGTCCTCGATACATGGTTCTCTTCGGCTCTATGGCCGTTCTCGACCCTGGGCTGGCCAGAGCCGACCCGAGAGCTGGCCCGTTATTATCCGACAGACGTCCTGGTTACCGGCTTCGACATTATCTTTTTCTGGGTCGCCCGGATGATGATGATGGGGCTGCACTTCATGGGCGATGTGCCGTTCCGCGCCGTCTACATCCATGCCCTGGTGCGCGATGTGCACGGCCAGAAGATGTCGAAATCGCGCGGCAATATCATAGATCCGTTAGAGCTGATCGACCGCTATGGTTGCGACGCACTGCGATTTACGTTGGCGGCGCTGGCGGCACCCGGTCGCGACATTAAGCTCTCCGAGAGCAGGGTCGAGGGGTACCGCAATTTTGCAACCAAGCTGTGGAACGCGTCGCGCTATTTACAAATGAACGATTGCTCGCTGGTTGCCGAGTTTTGCTCCAGCTGGTTGCCGGCTGACCGTGAACCGCTGGATCACGGCAGCAGCGGGGCAGTGCGCCGCCGAGGTCACGGCAGCGCTCGATACCTATCGCTTCGACGACGCGGCGAACCGGCTCTACCACTTCGTGTGGGGTACCTTCTGCGACTTGGTACATCGAGTTCACCAAGCCGATTCTGCAGGGTTCTGACGCAACGGCCCGTGCAGAGACGCAAGCAACGACCGCTTGGATCTTGAGCCGCGTCCTCCATCTGCTGCACCCGATAATGCCGTTTATTACCGAGGAGTTATGGGAGCACCTGCGGGGGAAGGATGTCGGGCATGCTGATAATCGCCGAATGGCCGGATTCCCGCAGGTGCTTTGGTCGACACCGACGCCTCGCAGGAGATGGAATGGGTCGTCCAGGCGATCTCGACTATCCGTGCCCTCCGGGCCGAGTTGAATGTCCCGCCGGCCGCCCGCGTTCCCCTCTTGATCAAGGACGCAGAACGCATCGCGGTGCAAAGGATCGAACGCCACCGAGCGAGCATTTTGTCCGCCTTGCCCGGGTCGGCTAAGTTTGCTGTGGTCGAGTCCGCTCCGCCGGGCGGAGTCCAGGCGGTGGTCGATGGGATGACTTTGATTTTGGGTCTCGGCGAGGTGGTCGACCTCCCAAAAGAAAAGGAGAGGCTCGGCAAAGAGATCGGCAAGCTGGATGCCGAGCTGGCCAAGATTGCTGCAAAGCTAGCCAACGCCAGTTTCCTCGCCAAAGCGAAGCCCGAGGTGGTCGAAGAGCAGCGCGGGCGTCAGATGGAAACGACCCGCGACCGCGATCGTCTAAGAGCCGCTTTTGAACGGCTGACAGTAGGCTGAATGACAGGGGCCCGGATTCTCGGCGCAGCAGATTTCATTCCAGCGGGGTTGGCCGAGCCGGGTCGACTCCGAGAGATCCGACGAGTGGCCGAGCAGTTCGCCGTCGCTGTGACGGAGGAAATGGCGGAACTGATCGATCCGGCCGATCCCGCCGACCCGATCGCGGCGCAGTTTGTGCCGACAGCGGCGGAGCTCATCGAAGCGCCGGAAGAACGTGCCGACCCGATCGGGGATGAGCGCTGGTCACCCATCCCCGGCATCGTTCACCGCTACCCCGACCGCGTGCTGTTGAAACCGACGCTGCTATGCCCGGTCTATTGCCGCTTTTGCTTTCGCCGCGAGATCGTCGGCAAAAACGGGGCTGTGCTCGACCAAGCCTCCTTGGCGCGCGCCTTTGACTACATTCGTCAACGGCCGCAGATCTGGGAGGTGATCGTCACCGGCGGCGACCCGTTTCTGCTCGCGCCGCGCCGCATCGCGGATATCGTCCGCATTCTCGATCAGATCCCGCATCTGGGTGTCCTGCGCTTTCATACCCGCGTTCCCGTGGTCGATCCACGGCGGGTAAGTCGCGCGTTGGTCGAGGCGCTCGCTGCGGAAAAGGCGGTTTATGTGGTTATTCACGCGAACCATCCGCGCGAGTTGACTTCGCAAGTGCGGGAGGCAGTGCTAAAGCTGAGCCGCGCCGGTATTCCATTGCTGTCGCAGACGGTCCTCTTGCGCGGGGTCAATGACGACGCGGCGGTCCTGGAAGCGTTGTTCCGACGTCTGGTCGCGATGCGGGTCAAGCCCTATTACCTGCATCACGCCGATCTCGCCCGCGGCACGGCGCATTTTCGCACCGGGATCGCGTCCGGGCAGCGCCTCGTCCAGCTCGCTGCGCGGCCGCGTCTCTGGGCTCTGTCAGCCGACTTATGTGCTCGACATACCGGGCGGTTACGGCAAGGTGCCGATCGGGCCTTGTGCGGCCGCCCCGAGTGGGCTCGTCTGGCGAGTGGATCATCGAAGACGGTGCCGGTGTTCGGCACTCTTATCCGCCTGATCCCAGCGAAGCGGAGGGCTGAGGGAGCCAGTGGTGGCAGAGCCGGGCGATCCCGTCATGATCGTCGTCGGCGGCGGTGCGATCGCGCTCAGCACGGCCCAGGAGCTTTGCGCGCTGCAAGGGCATCGCGTAGTCGTCCTGTGGCGCCGGGACCCGGACTTGGCGCGCGCTGTCGAGAGCATCGGCGCGGTTTTCATTACCGCAGTCCGCCCGGATAGCGCCGAGGGCCTCGATCGCGCCGGGGTACGTCACGCTGTCACGATCCTGGCGCTCTCGCCCGACGATCACCTCAATCTGCACGCCGCTCTGCTTGCGCGGGACCTCAACCCGGGATCCGCATCGTATTGCGGCAATTCAATCGGACCCTCGCCCACAAGATCGAGCAGAACCTGCCGAACTGCTCGGTTCTGTCGCTCGCCTGGCATTCGGCGGCGACCTATGCCGCGGCCGCAATCGATCCCTCCTGCTTCCGCGGGCTGCAGTTCCCGGAGCCCGACGGCCCGCTGACCGGATTTGCTACACGGATCGCCGAAGATTGCGAGATCGACGGCGATACCGTCGGCCCACGCCGAGCGGGTGCTGGGGGCGCGGATCATCTGCGATCGACGGCGCTACCGACTTCTCCCAAGACGCGGTGCTCGCGGGAGGAGCCGAGCTGGTCGTCTATGGTGAAATTGCCAGCGCTGCAGGGTACCGCACCTCTTCGATCGGCGGCTCGGGCGAAGCCGGAAATCGGACGCAGGCTGTGGTCGCTGCTGCACCGCCGACGACATCGTCCGCCCCGGTTGAACCCGATCCTTGCCCGGCTCGCCTGGGTCACCTTGACCGTGCTCCTCACCGGGACGTGGTATTTTCACGCTGTCTTCGGAGGCGCTTGGCTCGACGCCGTCTACTTCGTTGTCGCGACAATGACGACGACCGGATACGGCGATCTGACCCCCGACCGGAGCAAGCCCGTCGAAATCGTTGTCGCGATGCTGCTGATGCTGTCCGGCATCACGCTGACCGGCCTCTTTATCGCCTTCGGCGCTTCGCTTTTGACGCGGGTACACTGGGTCACCATGCAAGGCCTGCGTCCCGTGCACCGCCGCGGGCATATTGTGATATGCGGCGCCGGCAGCATCGGCTCCGGGGTCATCGATCTGCTCCTCGCCCTCGGAAAGCGGCTCGTAGTTGTCGAGCTCAACCCCGATGCCACGATCGTCGAACGGGCACGCGAACAGCATTTCGATTTGCTGACCGGGGATGCCAGCCGCGACACGACGCTCGATCTCTGCAATCTTGCCGCCGCACACAGCCTGATCGCCCTGACCAATGTCGACACCTTGAACCTCGAGATCGCGCTCGGCGCTCGGGCCCGCAATCCGACGATGCCGATCGTGCTCCGGATCGCCGAGGCCAGCTTTGCCGAGTTGATCGCCCGGCACTTCGAATTCGAGACCACGTTTTCGGCTGCGGCGCTCGCGGCGCCGGCCTTTGTCGGCCTGGGGAGGTTCGCGGGATCGCGCGGACGCGTCTCATTTGGAGGTCAGGAGTTTGCGATCGGAGAGATTGGCTCGGAAGACCTCCCGCGGACTCTCCCACCGGACGCAATCCCGATCGCCGTATCGCGCGGCGACGAATTCGCAATCGCCCACGATTTCGACGCCCTCGGTCCGGGTGGCCGTGCTCTGCTCCTCGTCGCCGATTGCGCCGTTCAGGGAAGGGAAGGACACGCTCGACGCCGCGGCGGAGCGGTTCCTGCAGCGCAGTTAGGCTAGACCGCCAGTTCGCACCAGATCGGGGTGTGATCGGAGGAGCGATCCTTCGCCCGAGGCTTCTTGTCGATGTTGCAGGCGGCAATCCGGTCGGCCGCATGCGGCGACAGCAGCAGATGATCGATGCGCAACCCCTCGTCGCGATGCCAGCGCCCGGCCTGGTAATCCCAGAAAGTGTAGCGGTGCGGCTCGCGGTGAAAGACGCGGTAGGCGTCGGTCAGCCCGAGGTAAAGGAGCGCACGAAACCGCGAGCGCGCTTCCTGCCGGCACAGAGCGTCGTCGCGAAACGCCACCGGATCGTAAACATCATCGTCGGTCGGGCAGATGTTATAGTCGCCGGCCAGCACGAACGGGATCTCACGGCGCAACAGGTCGCGCGTGTGGCCGATCAGCCGCTCCATCCAGGCGAGCTTGTAGGTGAATTTGTCGGTGCCGACGGGATTTCCGTTCGGCAGGTAGACCGAGGCGACGCGAACCTCGCCAAAAGACGCCTCGATGTAACGTGGTTGCTCGTCTTCGTCATTGCCGAGCAATCCGGCGACGACCTCCTCCGCGGGACGCTTCGACAGTAAAGCGACACCGTTATAGGCACGCTGCCCGATCGTCTCGACGTGGTAGCCCAGACCCTTGACTTCGAGCATCGGGAAATCTTGCGCGAGGCACTTGGTCTCTTGCAGGCACAGCACGTCGGGCTGCGCCTCTTCGAGAAAGGCGAGCAGATGCGGCAGCCGCGCCTTGACCGAATTGACGTTCCAGCTGGCGATCTTCACGGGGCGAAGCGAGGGCTGACGGTCAGCCGATCGAAAAGGAATTGCCGCAGCCGCAGGACGAGGCGGCATTCGGGTTGCGGATCTGGAACGAGGCGCCCATCAGATCCTCGACGAAATCCACCTCGGCGCCGTTCAGGAGGCCGAGCGAGACCTCGTCGATGACGACGCCGACCCCGTCTCGCTCGAACACGAAATCATCCTCGTTGCGCTGGTCGTCGAACGACAGCCCGTACTGAAACCCGGAGCAGCCGCCGCCCGAGACGGCGATCCGCAGGAATGCGCTCTCCACGTCTTCTTTAGTCTTCAACGTCGCGATCCTACGGGCGGCGCTTTCAGTCAGAACGATCCGTCGCTCCTCGGTTTCGCTCGCGGCTTCGGCCATGTTATCGATGCTCCCACTCCCCGCTTTCCGAGCATATGTAAGCACGGGCGCCACATCGGTCAAATGCCGGATCTTCAGAGGGGAATCGGCTAAGCTGCCACCGGGGAGCAGGAGATGGAAATGCCGCAGGCCCTGGAAGGCGCAGTCGGCGTAGAGGAAGAAGCGGCGCCGCAGGACAAGATCGCCTGCCTGACGGCGCTCGAGCGCAAGGTGCTGTGGCTGTCGACCTGGATGATCCACAACGCCAACCACCTTCGCCCGAACCGCGACGGCCTGAAGGTCGGCGGGCATCAAGCCTCGAGCGCGTCGGTCGCGACATTGATGACGGCGCTTTATTTCGACGTGCTGCGCCCACAGGACCGTGTCGCGGTCAAGCCGCACGCCTCGCCGGTGTTCCACGCGATCCAGTACCTGCTCGGGCATCAGAGCCGCGAGAAGCTGGAGCGGTTTCGCGCCTTTGGCGGCGCGCAATCCTACCCGTCGCGCACCAAGGACGGGGAAACCGTCGATTTCTCGACCGGCTCGGTCGGGCTCGGCGTCGGCATGACCTTGTTCGCCTCGATGGCGCAGGACTACCTCCGGCTTCAAGCAACTGGTGCCGACCGACGCCCCGCCCGGCCGGATGATCGCCCTTGCCGGCGACGCCGAGCTCGACGAAGGCAACATCTTCGAGGCCCTGCTCGAGGGTTGGAAGCACGATGTCCGCAATCTCTGGTGGGTCATCGACTACAACCGCCAGAGCCTCGACGCGGTCGTGTCGGATCGGCTGTTCGGCCGCATCGACGCGATGTTCGAGATGATGGGTTGGCGCGTCGTCACCCTGAAATACGGGCGGCTTCTCGAGGCGGCCTTCGCCCGGCCGGACGGCCATCATTTGCGCGAGTGGATCGACGCCTGCCCCAACTCGCTCTATTCGGCGCTGGTCTACAAGGGCGGCGAAGGCTGGCGCGAGCATCTGCATCGCGACCTCAACCGCTATCCCGGCATCCGGGCGATCCTCGACGACCATGACGATGCCGCGTTGCAGCGCCTGATGACCAACCTTGCCGGCCACGACATGGAATCGGTTCTCGACGCCTTTCACGGAGTCATCGACGACCGGCCGACCTGCTTCATCGCCTATACGGTCAAGGGCTACGGTCTGCCCTTCGCCGGGCACAAGGACAATCACGCCGGTTTGATGAACCTCGACCAGATGGCGACCTTCCGGCGCAACATGGGGGTGGCGGAGGGGGCCGAATGGGACCTGTTCGCCGGGCTCGACGTGGCCCCGGAGCGCCTCTCGGCTTTCCTTGCAGCGGCGCCGCTCGCCGGGTCCGGCCGACGTTGGCACGATGCGCCGCGAGTTGCGGTGCCGCCAAGCCTCCCGACCCCGCGCGGCACGACGCTCTCGACGCAGGAGGCCTTCGGCAGGATCCTCGGTGATATCGCCGCCGCCGGCGGGCCGCTCGCCGAGCGCATCGTGACGACCTCTCCCGACGTCACGGTGTCGACCAACCTCGGGCCGTGGGTCAACCGCCGCGGGATCTTCGACCGCGCCGAGCGCGCCGACACTTTTCGCGAGGAAAAAGTCGTCTCGGCGCAACGCTGGGCGATGTCGCCGAAGGGTCAGCACATCGAGCTCGGCATCGCGGAAAGCAATCTTTTCCTGCAGCTCGCGGCGCTGGGTCTCGCCGGCCCGCTCTTCGGCACGCGGCTCCTCCCGATCGGCACCCTCTACGACCCGTTCATCAAGCGCGGCCTCGATGTGCTGAACTACGCCTGCTACCAGGACGCGCGCTTTATCCTGGTGGCGACCCCATCTGGGATCACTTTGGCGCCCGAAGGCGGCGCCCATCAGTCGATCGGCGAGCCGCTGATCGGGCTTGCCCAGCCTGGGCTCGTCAGTTTCGAGCCCGCCTACGCCGACGAGCTGGCGGTGCTGCTGCGCTGGGCATTCGAGGAGATCCAACAGGAACATGGCGACTCGGTCTATTTCCGGCTGTCGACGCGACCGGTCGAGCAACCGGCGCGGAAGATTGCCGCCGAGCTCGAAGAGGCGATCATCGCCGGCGCCTATTGGCTGCGCGAGCCGGCAGAGGGAGCGGAACTCGCAATCGCTTATTGCGGCGCGGTCGCCCCTGAAGCGCTCGCCGCCCACCGGGAATTGGCCGAAGACATCCCCGGCGCGGGGCTGCTCGCGATCACCTCGCCCGACCGGCTGCACCGCGATTGGCGGGCCGCCCGCACCGCCGGCGAGGTGAGCGTCGCCGAGCGGCTGCTGGCGCGGCTGCGCCCCGGCGCCGCGCTGGTCACGGTCGGCGATTTGCACCCGGCGACCCTGTCGTGGTTCGGTGCGGTTGCCGGCAACTGCATTGTGCCGATGGGGGTCGACCGATTTGGCCAATCCGGCGACATTCCGGACCTTTACGAGGCCTACCACATCGACACCGGCGCGATCCTCGACGCCGCCGCTCGCGCCTGCCTGCTGGCGCTGCGCTGAGCCGCAACCAAATCTTGCATCGCTGATTGCCCGTTGCTGCTCCTGCACCAAATCTGCAGCAAAATCTCCCCTAAAAGTTGAAGCGCATCCCCAGCCCAGCGCTCGCCTCCACTTTTGCCCGGCTGGCGAAATCGTCCTCCATGAGCTGTAGCCGCCGGTCGAAATCGCTCGTCTCGATCGCCCGGACAAAGGTGTCGACGACTGCCGCGATGGTGGCGGCTTCGCCGGGCGTGATCGCGCCGTCGGCCAATGCCGAGGTGACCGCCTTCATCGCAGCGGCGATGTCGGCGGCGCTCTCGATCGGCGGCAGCGCGAAATTGACGGTGCGTTCGCGGCAGGCCGGCAGGATCCGCTCGAGGCAGAGCCGCATTGCGGTCGGATCGCCGACCAGCGCGAGTTCGACGGCCTTGCGCGTCAAGGCCTCCGACTCGCCCGCGAGCAGCGCCGCGGCGGCCGCGGTCGTCTTGTTGCAGGAGCCGGTGCGGCGGCCGGCCGGATTACCCGACCGCCCCCTTTCGAACGGCCGCCCGCGCACCCGCCCCGGCGGTTTTGGTGAAGCCCCATCAGCCATCGCTACCTCCTTCTGCCCATGCAATGCCGGCGACGCAAGGATAATGCCATGCTAATCAGGCAATTTTATGGTCGGATAACGCAACGAACCTAAACCGAAAACGAGCAGCGATCCCTAAGACGGGCGCCGTCCCTTCGTCATGGCGAAGGACCAGGTGAAAAAATCGGGATCGAGGTTCGGATGCGGAAAGCGCCCATTGGGTGGGCCGAAAGCATTTAGGGTTAACCATCGTCGCCAGTGACAACACTTAATTATCGACGCCCCATCAGGCCCATGCTCACACACGTAGCGCGAGCTACGGTGAGACCGTTTCCGTGGCGTACCCCGCAAAACGCCTTATTAATCAATTCAAGAGGACCGTGAATATATTCTGTCCCGCTAAATTCGGTCGCTTTTTCGTACACTCTGCTTATATTTGATAATCGGGAATAAAAAGAATTGCCCGGAGTTTAATGCAAAAGAGGGCCGTACCGGGCCCGAGCGAAAGGGAGGGCGGTCTATGAAGCCATTCGCCTCGGCTTTCGTCGATGTAGCGAGCCGGATCAACCAATCCGGGCGGCGCCACCAACCGCCACCTAGCGAGTTGGACGACTTGGACGAAACCTGGCGAGCCATGCTAAGGGATTCCGAAAGACGGTTTATCTATGGCACCACGTTGCTTTCGCGGCTTCGTGCCGAGCGCATTCTCTACATCAGCTTCCTCGTGCGTAGAGCCATTCAAGGAGTTGCTGTTCCTGATGAGCCGCACTTTGACGAAATAGCGACCCCCCATTTCCTCTCGCTCATTGGCGATTGCCGTTTTTACCTCGAGTATGGAAGCGGAGGCAGTACCGTTCTAGCCGCGGCGCTGAACAAACCCTTTCTCTCCGTCGATACCGATCGGCTCTTTCTCGAATCCGTCCGTCGGAAGATCGGCGCTCTAACCTCTGCGCAGCGGTTGCTTCATGCCGATATCGGCCTAATAGGACCTTGGGGCATACCGTTCCCGGCAGGGAAACCATCTCCCCGAAGATTGAACAAGTGGAAAGCGTACGCTCAAACCCCTTGGCCGTTTATAAGCCAAGACAATGCTCCCGATCTTATTCTCATTGACGGTCGATTCCGTGTGGCCACGGCGCTTACATGCTGCATGCATCTGAGCGCGCGGAGCGAAGCGGAAATCCTCATCGATGATTATATAGACCGCCCATCTTATCATGTCATCGAACGACACGCCAAGCTCGTCCGGGTGCTGGGCCGGATGGCTGTTTTTCATCCTTCGCGTCGTGATCAGAGCGCATTGCATGAAGCAATCAACCAGTACTCCGAAGATTGGCTCTAACGCATGTCGTTTATACGAGCCAAGCGGGCGGCGCCCGCTCGGGCGCCGATTGAGCGCTGCGCTACGCATATGCTCCGCGCCCGCCCCGACGCCCGACGCCGATGACATTTGTAAATGGCAGAGACGGTGGACATCTGCATTGAGTGGACACATCGGCCCACTCCCGCGGCGCGGCCCTTGACAGCAGATCTTGATTTTTCGCATCGTCCGTCGCTCGCACGGCCTCGCAACCGTTGCGGCACTCGGCAGATTGCAACCGGCATTCCCACGCCCGGCTACAATGCGCTACTCCGATCCCGGGACCGTGCCTTTCGGCAGGCTCTCGCAATAGCGTGCGATCTCGCCGGGGGTGGTGATCCATAGCCGATCACGGTGGCCGACGATGTGGCGGACGGCGTCGCGGAAGGCGCGCAGGCGGAACGGCTGGCCGATGATGAAAGGGTGCACCGAGACCGCGAAGACCAGCGGGTATTTGCGTGACTGCTCCAGCATCTCGTCGAACTGGTCGATCACCATCTCGGCGAATTGCCGCCCGGTATGGCGCCGGTAAACCAGCGCCGGCGAGTCGTTGATCTCGAGCGGATAGGGCACCGACAGGATCGGCCCGGCGCGGGTCCGCATCCAGATCGGCTGATCGTCCATCGCCCAATCCATCGACGTAGCGGTAGCCGGCCTCCTTCAGCAGGTCCAACGTCGCGTCGCTCTGCGCGATGTAGGGGCCGAGCCAGCCTTCCGGCCGCCTGCCGGAAAGGCGGGTCAAGATTTCGGTGCATTCGGCGATCAGCCGCGCCTCGTCCTCCTCCCACAGCACGTCCTGGCGCTCGGAATTGGTCCTGCCATGGCCGACATACTCGTCGCCGCGCCCGTTCAGCCGCTCAACGATTTCGGGGCAGTGTTCGAGCACGGCTGAATTGACATTGTGCGCTCCGGGCAGAGCGAACTCGTCGAGCAGGTCGAAATAATACCAGAGGCCGACCCGGTTGCCGTAATCGCGCCACGCGTAATTGCGCTGGCTCTGCGCCGCCGCTGCGCCGGTCGAGTCGCTGCCGAGGCCGGCGCCAAAGGCGAAATACTCGATGTTGTTGTTGAAGGTGACGGCGAGCCTTGCGCCGCCGGGCCACTCGTATTGCGGCCGCCGATGGATCGGGACGTATTCGTAGCGGTTGTGGGCGGGAAGTTTCATTGCCCCTCACCCTAGCCCTCTCCCCGCTAGCGGGGAGAGGAAATTTCGGGGATCACCGGCCCTGGAAGACCGGCTTGCGCTTTTCCATGAAGGCGGTGCGGCCTTCGGCGTAGTCCTGGCTGGCGAAGCATTCATCGACCAAACGCTTGCACAGTGCCAAGTCGCGAGCCGACTCGTCCTTGAGCCCCTCACGGATGGCAACTTTGGCCGCGCGCACGGTCAGCGGCGCATTGGCCGCGATCATCGCGCAATAATTGTCGACGTAAGCCTCCAGTTCGCCGTCCGGCACGACCTGATTGACGAGGCCCATGCGCAACGCCTCCTCGGCGGTGAACTGGCGCGCCGTATAAAAAATCTCGCGGGCATGGGCCGGGCCGACCAGGTCGATCAGCTTCTTGATGCCGTCATAGGCATAGCCGAGACCGAGCTTGGCCGCCGGAATGCCGAATTTCGAGCCCTCGGCGGCGATGCGCATATCGCAGGCGAGTGCGGTGCCCACCCCACCGCCGATGCAATAGCCGCGGATCATCGCGATCGTCGGCTTCAGAGTTTCCTGCAGGCGCAGCCGCGCGCCTTCGGAAATCTTCGAATAGGCGGCAGCCGCTTCTTCGGAGGCGCGCCTCTCCTTGAATTCGGAAATGTCGGCGCCGGAGACAAAGGCGCGCCCGCCGGCGCCGCTGACGACGATCACCCGGATCGCGTCGTCGCGCTCGAAATCGTCGATGATGCGCGTCACCGCCTCCCACATCTCGAGCGAGACCGCGTTGTGCCGCGCCGGGTTGTTGAAGATCAGGCGGCCGATCGCCCCGTCTTTCTCGGCGATCATCTTGCTGGTCATGGGCTGGTCGAGCATGGCGGCGTTCGCTCCGTGTTGAGGGCCGGTCCCGTCGGTTCCTTGATTGTGGCAGAAGGTGCGGCGCTTCGCATCCGCGCATTCGCGCCGCAGGTCTAGCCGCCGGCGACCGCCAGCCGGCCGACCTGCGGCAGTTCGCTGATCGGGCGATCCGGCCGGATCCAGTAGGTCATGACGATGGCGAACAGCAACAGACCGACGGAGAAGGCGAACGGGGTCGTCCAGCTGCCGGTGCGGTCGAGGATCCAGGCGAAGGCGAGCGGCGAGAGAATGCCGGCGACGGCGCCGGAGGCATTCATCAGCGAGCTCGAAGTGCCGGCGTAGTTCGGCGCGATGTCCATCGTCGCGGTCCACAGCGGCGAAATCGCAAAGCCGAGAAAGAACACCGCGACCGTGAAGCCGGCCAGCCCGATAACCAGATCGTGGACGAGTATCGCCGGCACCAGCCCGGTCACGGCGAGGATCCAGCTGACGGCGATCAGCCGAGAGCGCGCAATCTGCAGGTTTCTCGTGCGGCGCAGCAGATAGTCGGTGGTCACCCCGCCGAGCAGCTCGGCGAGAAAACCGGAGAACAGCATCGCCATGTAAAGGAATGCCGATTTCTTGAGATCGATGCCATAGTTCTTCTGCAACAAGGACGGCATCCAGGTCACAAACAGCCAGCCGGTCCAGCCCTGGCAGAAATAGACAATCATCAACGGCGTCACCCGGGGGATCAGGCGCCGCCACGGCACCGGGCCGGAACCGGCCAGCGTTGCGGGATCAGTGGCCGGCAATGCGGCCAGTTCGGCGCTGGTGATGCCTGGGTGCCGGCGCGGGTCCTCGTGGAAATACCACCACCACACGACCGCCCAAAAAGTCGACAAGATGCCGACCGCGACGAACGCAAAACGCCAGGAGAACCAAGTGATCAGAAAGGCGACGATCGGCGCCGCCGATCCTGCGCCGAGACGCCCGGCGGCGTGGGTGGCCCCGATCGCCGTGCCGCGCTTCTCGATCGGGGTCCATTTCGAGACCGCACGGGTGGCTGCCGGCAAGGTGGCCCCTTCGCCCATGCCGAGCACAAGACGCACGCCAAACAGCGATGCCAGCCCGGTCACCGCCCCGGTCGCGATTGTCGTGAGCGACCACGCCAGGCCGCAGACAGTCAGCGTGCGCCGCGCGCCGAAGCGGTCGGCAAACCAGCCTCCGACCAGCTGAAACGGGGCATAGGAGTAGTTGAAGGCCGAGAAGGCGAGGCCGAGCGCGATATTGCTGAGGCCAAGGTCCTGCTGCATAACCGGCGCCGCGGCGGCCAGGTTGACGCGGTCGATGAAGAGGATGAAGTGCATCGAGACCAGGAGGATCAGGAAATTCCTGGTGGCGCGTCCGTTGAAGCCGAACAGCATGTTCATCCCGTCCCCTCCGAGCCGACGCACTTTGACAACCGAACATGCGCGCGCACCGCACCTGCTACGGCGGCGAGACGGCTGTAAGGCGGGTCTCGACCCGCCAGCGTCGCCAAGGCGGATCAAGATCCGCCCTACGGCGCTGCTTACACCACGGCGCGGGCGCGCAGATCGGCGATCGCGCTGTCGCTGTAGCCGAGCTCGCGCAATAGCTCATCGGTATGCTGACCGAGATCCGGGGTCGGGCGCAGCTTTTCCGGCTCGGGGGTGCGGGTCATGTTGATCGCCTGGCCCACGGCCTTGATCGGCCCGAGCTTCGGATGATCCACCGGGCGGGCCATTTCGAGGTGCTGGACCTGCGGGTCGGCAAAGGTCTGGTCGATCGTATAGATCGGCCCGCACGGGACGCCGACCTCGTTCATCAACTCGACCCAATAGGCGGCCGGGCGCTTTTTGGTGATTTCGCCGATCCGCTCGTTGAGCGCCTTGCGGTTCTTCGACGCGCTGGGCACCGGTCGCGTAATCGGGGTCGTCGAGCAGCGCCATCGCATCGGCCGCCTCGCAAAATCGGCGGAACATGTGGTCGCCGGAGGCGGCGATGTTGATCTGCCCGTCCGAGGTCGGGAAGACGCCGGTCGGGAATGCCGGTCGGGTGGTCGTTGCCGGCCTGCTTGGCGACCTCGCCGGCGATCAGCCAGCGCGAGGCCTGGAAATCGAGCATGAAGATCTGCGCTTCGAGCAATGAGGTGTGGACCCATTGCCCGACCCCGCTCGTCTCGCGCTCGATCAATGCCATCATCATTGCCTGCGCGAGCAACAGACCGGCGCAGAGATCGTCGATCGGAATGCCGACCCGCACCGGCCCCTGGCCTGGCAAGCCGGTGATCGACATCAGCCCGCCCATGCCCTGGGCGATCTGGTCGACACCCGGCCGCTTCGCATAAGGCCCGCTCTGGCCGAACCCGGAAATGCTGCCATAGACGATGCGTGGGTTGATCTTCTTGACCGACTGGTAATCGACGCCGAGCCGATATTTCACCTCCGAGCGGAAATTCTCGACGATGACGTCGGCCTTCTCCGCCAGCTTGAAGAAGATCGCCTTGCCTTCCTCGGTCTTCAGGTTGAGGGTCAGGCTGCGCTTGTTGCGATGCAGGTTCTGGAAATCGAAACCGTCGCGCCGCGAGCCGGTGACATCGCCCCTCGCCTCGCCCGGCTGCTCGATCTTGATGACATTGGCGCCCCAATCGGCGAACTGGCGGACCGCGGTCGGCCCGGCGCGGGCATGACACAGATCGAGAACGGTAAAACGGGACAGTGGCAGCGATCCGATGCTCACAACGAGGCTCCTCCGGTGTTGGGTGGAATTGGTTGCCGAACTTACACCCGCCGCGCGCGGCAAGGTCAAGTATCCGCGCCGATCGCGCGACGGAAGCGGTTCTTGAGGAGGACACCGTCGCGTGGCGGCAGAACGCGCGGCGGCTCGTCGGCGCGGATCGCGACGCGTGCGAACAGGCTGGTCGCCGCGTTGTGAATCCGGGCGGCGAAGTTGCGCAGTCCGTTTTCGTCGATTATGTCGACAGCCTCCTTAAAGCCGCAGGCTTGGGCGACGCCGATCAGGTCGACCGTCTCCGCCGTATGGCTCGCCTGCATGCCCGTCTCGCCGTAATGGCCGTTGTCGAAGACGGCGACGGCAAGGTTCGGCGGGCGCTGCACCCCGATCGTCGCGAGCGAGCCGAGCCCCATCAGCATCTCGCCGTCGCCGGTGACGACGAGGACGCGGCGGTCGGGCCGGGCGATCGCCAGTCCCAGCCCGACCATTGCCGCCGCCCCCATCGCCCCCCACAGATAGAAATTGCGCTCGTCGTCGGCGACCGAGGCGGCATCCCAACTCGTCGAGCCGAGCCCGGTGACGAGCAGAAGATCGCCGCGATTTTCGAGCAGGGTGCGGATCGCAACCCGGCGGTCGAGACGAGTCTCGTTCGAGGTCATTTCACCCACCGTTTGGCGCCGATCAGCCGTTGCGACAGCAGTACCGCCGTCGCGAGATCGCCGTTGAAGGCGATGTCGAGCGCGGCGGCAACGGTCTCGGCGGCGTCTTCGGGCCGGTCAACCCGGTAGACGAGGACATCGCACAGTTCGAGAGCCGCTTGGGTCCGGGACCCCATCGGAACCTGCCACGGATTGAACTCGGCCCATTCGCCGCGCATCGTGACCAGCATCGTCAGCGGGAAGCGGCAGATTTTCGTCATCGACAGCATGTTGATGCAGTTGCCGACGCCGCTCGATTGCATCAGCAAAGCCCCGCGCTGGCCTCCGAGCCACGCGCCGGCGAGCAGCGCCACCCCCTCCTCTTCGCTCGTCAGTGGCACCGCGCGTATCGCCGGGTTGGCCCGACAGAGTTCGATCAGCCGCGCATGCCCGGCATCCGGCACATAGCCCACTTGCCGGATCTCCGCCTGCTTCAACGCCTCGAAAATCTCGTCGCGCCAATCGGGCGTCGCCGCGGAGGTTGGTTCTGGCATGCTCGACTATTCTCGCCACTGGGAGATGGCGAACCTAGCACGATCTCTCGCTTTATTGAATCCGAACGCGGGTTCGTCCATACGCACGTGTCATGAGCGAAGAGCTCGAGAATTTAATACTGGTCTACTTGCACCGGATTGACGGCAAGATCGATCGGCTCACCGACGACGTCCAGGATTTGAAGCACCGCGTCACCTCGCTGGAGGGTCAGGTAGCGAGCATTCGCGGGGATATGGCGGGCGATGTCTCTGAGGATCGACCGCATCAAAACCCGGCTCGACCGCATCGAGCGACGGCTCGACCTCGTCCCTTAACCTGAACCCCCCTCTGCTTGGGGGCCGACATAGCGCGCGCGGGGGCGGATCAGGATGCCGCTCTCGTATTGCTCGATCGCATGGGCGATCCAGCCGACAGCGCGGCCGAGGATAAAGAGTGCGAGGGCCGCGTTCCGCGGCAGCGCCAGCGAGGTGGCGGCTGCGGCGAGGGCAAAATCGACATTTGGGTGACGCCCGGTCAGGCGCGTTCCCGCGGCCGAGGCACTTTCGATTAGGGGCCGGGGTTCCGGCAACGTCCGCGTGATGGCCGACAGGATCGTTGCCGCGCGCGGGTCGCCGGCGGGATAGAGGAAATGACCGAAACCCGGCAGATCTTCGCCGCGCGCGAGACGGCCGGCCATTACCGTCATTGGATCACCGCCTCGGGCGATTTCGGCGAACAGCGCTTCGGCGCGGGCCGAGGCCCCGCCGTGACGCCGGCCGGAGAGGGCACTGAGCGCCGCCGACACCACCGCGTAGGGGGTTGCCCCGGTTGAGGCGACGCAGCGCGCGACAAAGGTCGATGCGTTGAGCTCGTGGTCGGCGGTCAAGACAAGGCAGCGGCGCAGAAGTTCGGCCCCCGCCGATCCAATCTCCAGGCCGCGGCGAGCCGGCAGTGAACGGGTTCGGGCAAAGCCGGCACGAGAGCGACGCTCGCGGCGACTAGGCGGAGAATTCGCCGCCCGGTGCGGATCACGCCGGTTCGGGTCAGGTCGACCGCCGGTAAATCCTCGTCGGCCACGGCGGCGAGGCTGATTTGACAGCGCTCGATCAGACCGGACGCCGAGATGTTACCGGGGAAGGCGTCGGGGCGGCCGGCATCCAAATCGGCGCCTGCCTCGGCGCGCCAGAGCAGGGTGGCGACGTCCTCGAGCGTGGCCTCCTCGGAGAGGCGGATCGCATCTTTCCCCCTGTAGAACAGCCGGCCGTTTTCGATCAGGCAGATCGCCGAGCCAATCACCGGCATCAGCGCCTCGGTTTCGGCGCTGCGGGCCGGCCTCTCACCCTCCCGCGTCGCCAGCAGAGCCTCGACGTCCTCCACTCGGTAACGTCGCTCTCGACTGCCGGAAACACTGACCGACTGTAATCGGCGGCGGCTGACATAGGAATAGAGCGTATCGAGCTTGATCCCCAGCCGCTCGGCGGCTTGTCGTGAAGTGAGCAGATCGAAATTGGCCATATAGATAGGTTGATTCCAAGGAATCAAGGTTGACAGACTTGAGATGCACCTGTCTATTCAACCTCTCTATCCGGAGGAAGCCATGTCTGCAATGCTAAAACTCGACCCGGCTGAGCGCACGGACCCTCGTTGGCTGATTTAGGAGCAAGTCCTATGACAAAACGGATCGACGCTTCTGCGCTGACTTCTGTCGTCGGTACCCTTTACCCGTCGCCGTACGATGTGCCGTGCCGCCCGCGTGAGCGCACCAAGCTCGGCGACGCCGCCGGGCTGGCGCAGTTCGGGGTCAATCTGCTTCGCCTGCCGCCGGGCGCCTGGTCGAGCCAGCGCCATTGGCATACCGGCGGCGACGAGTTCGTCTATGTCCTCTCCGGCGAGGTCGTGCTCGTTACCGACGGCGAGGAAGAGGTCCTGCGCGCCGGCAACTCGGCCGGGTTCCGGGCCGGAGACACCAACGGGCACTGCCTTCAAAACCGCTCGGGCACTGACGCCCGGGTACTCGAAATCGGCACTCGTGTTCCCAGCGACTCGGCTTTTTATCCGGATATCGATATGGTTGCGCCGGCCGATGGCAAGCCCGCCATCTACACCCGCCGCGATGGCACGCCCTACCCGGACATCAGACGGCGTGGCCCCTGATCGCATTGCAGAACAGCGAATTCTCGGCATCGTGATACACTGACTCGGGCGGCAACAGTATCGGAGTCGGAAGTGCCGAGCCTTCATCCACAGATCCGGGAAGTGTTGAGGGTGATGGCCGAGGCAAAGCTTCGGCCCGTCGAAGATATGACACCCGCCGAGGCACGCGAGCAGGTCGAAGCCACCGCACGGGCACGCAAGGCCGAGCCGATGCCCGTCGCCAGGGTCGAAGAGCGCATGATACCGGGCCCCGCCGACGAGATCCGCTTGCGCCTCTACTGGCCGCAAGCCCCGGCGCCGGTGCCGACGATCGTTTACTACCATGGCGGCGGCCATGTGATCGGCAGCCTCGACACCCACGATTTTGTTGCCCGCAATCTCTGCAGCGGGGTCGCGGCATTGGTTGCCTCGGTCGATTACCGGATGGGTCCGGAGCACAAATTTCCCGCGGCGGTCGACAATTCCTGGGCCGCCCTCCAGTGGGTCGGCGCGAATGCCGCAAGCCTCGGCGCCGATCCGGCCCGAATGGGCGTGCACGGCGACAGCGCCGGCGCCAACCTCGCAACGGTGGCGGCGCTGCTCGCCCGGGATGCCGGCGGCCCGAGATTGTCGCTGCAATCGCTCGTCTACCCGATTACCGATTACGGCCTGGTCGGCGACAGCTATGAGAAATACGCCAACGGCTACGGCATCCTGACCAGGGGCGCGATGGAGTGGTTTCGCGACCACTATCTGCGCAGCCCGGAGGACGCCCAGGATTGGCGGGCCTCGCCGATCAAGGCGGCCAGCTTCGCCGGAGCGGCACCCGCAATTGTCGTAACTGCCGAGTGCGACGTGCTGCACGACGATGGTCAGCGGTATGCCGAGGCGCTGCAACGCGCCGGCGTGCCGGTCGAATACAGGGAGTTCCCCGGTATGATCCATGCCTTCTTTGGCATGGTGCCGGCGGTCGACGATGCGATGAACGCACAGCGCCTCGTTTGGGCCGCGTTCAAACAGGCTCTCGCTCGCGCTTGACGTATCCGGCGCTGCAGCGCGCGGGCGTCGCTGATAGCGCTGTAAATCCCGCAAAAATACAGCCAGGAGGCCGGCCTCGGCCGCAGAAACCCTCGCTTTTTGACTGGCACCAGCGGCAAATTACAGCCAGGAACAGCGAGCAAGAACAGCGAAAAACAGCCAGCAAGCGACGGCGCTGAGCTGCCGCCATCGACTTTGCTTTCTCCTGACATTGCGCCGTCATCTCGGTACAACGCGATTCGAGTGCTAGTGTCGTGTCTCCGAAATGAGATTACGCAACCTTCGCGAGGGTACCTAAACCCTCCCCCCTTGATGCAGGGCTGTCCGGGGAAACTCAGGCATAGCCGAAACTCAGCTGATTTTGAGAGTTTTGACATTTTGGGAGGCTTGGGTTGACGGGCGGGGGTTTGTCGATGGCGCCGATGTGGCGGCGCTCGAAGAGGCACAGAGCGACCAGATCGGTGAAGCGCAGGATCGAGATCTCGATGCGGTGGCTGCGGGCGGCGATGCGCAGCAGCGCGTAGGCGATCATCGCGGCGAAGAGCTGGAGGCGGATCGCGTTGTCGTTGTTGCCGAGAAAGCGGCGGATGTGAAGATGCTGTTTGATCCAGCGAAACAGCAGCTCGATCTGCCACCGGGCCTTGTAGAGGGCGGCGACATCGACGGCGGCGCGCTCGAGGTCGTTGGTCAGCAGGGTAATGGTTTTCCCGTCGGTGCGCTGGACCCGCAGGCGGCGCAGCCGCATCGGCAGTGTCGAATCGCCCTTGCTGGCGAAGCGCACCTCGGTGTCGTGGAGCACGGTGAAATCATCGCCTTGCGCCAGCGCGATGGGGCGCTCGCCAACGATGTCGAGGCGCATATTGGTCTTGGGTCGGGTGAGGAAGACCGCGCCCTGGTCGGCGATCGCGGTCCACCAGCCATAATGGCAATAGCCCTTGTCAAAGACATAGGTCGCCCCCGGCTCGATGGTGATCGTGCGGCCGATCTGGGCGTCGTTGACGTTGGCATCGGTGATGTCGAGGATGCCCGGATTGAGTGTTCTTCTCTGCAGCGCTTTTTGCTGCGGCACCCGCACCACCCAAACCCTCCCCCATCAAGGGGGAGGGCCGCCGCTCGAAGCGCAAGCTGTCACAATAATTGGGAGACAGGACACTAGCGCGGGCCGGCGAGGGCAGCAGATCGCATTACGATCCCCGTCCTTCCGCACTCGCCCTTCGAAAAAATTGCATTACCGATATCACCAAATATCCTCTCAAATCCGGCTCCGCAGCCACAATGTTCACGTTCAAGCACTCTGTATCATGCCATCATGGCAACTTTCGGGTCCGCGTGTGCGCTCGTCGCTCGCCTTCCACCTGAACGAAGCCTCTCAGTCCTAAATTTCTACTGTCGACCCTGAGCTCCACGTGGCCACCGCCGCTCGAACGGCAGGATTTGCCCCTTTCCAGCCGTTCGTTGACGACACCAGAATTGAGGCGCTAGACGATGGAAAGCTGACCTTCAGTTCGCGTAGGTTGATGACCCCGAAAGTCCACTAGGCGTTGCGTCCTAACGAGACTTGGCGCCTTTTCGTCGGAGAGGATGATGGCGAATGAGGTATGGGCGGGCCACGAAGCGATCTTGCTTTGCCCCACCAGCCGACAGCCCTTGAGCCTGCTGAGCGCCAACGAAATCGACGAGGCAAATTCAGCCATTGTTGGTGCCTCTCTGCGACACGCCAATGCCGATGCGCGCCCTCTCGCGGGAGGCGCCTTGGGCACACCAGACCGCAAGGTGATCTACAGGATCGAGGAGGACATCGCGTGCCTTCTCCCGGAGCTCGCCATTGCGGCAAACCATGACGGAAAGGCGCGCGACCGCGACAGTGCCGGGGTGCGGCGCTTTTACGACGAATATGGCTGGATCAAGAACCAGGCCGGCAGCTACAACGACACGGCCGATTTCACCGATATGCGCGCCGTCACCACCTATTACAGCAGCGCCTGCAATCGCCGCATCGCCCGCCAGCTGGGCAGCGGACGCTATCTGCTCGACGCCGCCTCAGGTGCCATTCCCCACCAGGACTACATCCAATTCTCGACGCATTACGATTTTCGCATCTGCCTCGATTTCTCGATCTCGGCGCTGCGCGAAGCGAAAGCCAAGCTGGGAGCCAAGGGGCTCTACGTCCTCGGCGACATCACCTGCCTTCCCCTTGCCAGCGACAGCATCGAGGATGTGATTTCGCTGCACACGATCTACCATGTGCCGCGGGCCATGGCTGCGACTGCGGTGGACGAGCTGGTCCGTGTGGTCAGACCCGGCGGACGCGTTGTCATCGTCGCGATTTGGGCGTCTTCGCTGCTCATGAGAATCGCCATGAAGGGGAGAGCGGCGCTCGGAAAGCTCAAGCGGGTTCTCCTCGCAAGGCCGCGTCCCGCTTCATTCGCCGAGGCTCAGCAGGAGCACGAACTCTATTTTGCTCCCTTCGACTATGAGCGCTATCGCAGCGAGATCGCCTCGCGGCATGATACAAGGCTACGACTGTGGAGCGCGACGAGCATGCCGTTTCAGAAAGCCTTTTTCGCGGATAACCGCTTTGGTCTTCTCAGCGCGAAGCTCGTATTGGCGTCGGAGCAATTGTTTGAGCCGCTCGCGGCTCGCTACGGCCAATATCCAATGTTCGTCGTAAACAAGAGGTAGGGCAGAAATCTGCCACTCCTTGGCTCACTATGCGAGCCGACCCCTCAACCACGCCAGAAATCAGCTGCCCAGCTGGCCCGCCGACGATCAACGACGCTATATCCGCGTTGGGTATCCTGCACCTGCACCGTTCATGACAGCTGCTGGCACCTCACGGACGACGTGCTCGTCGTGTCGAAGGTCCGCTATAGGTGTCGAACGTGTCAGCGGTAACCTACCTCGGTGAGCGTCTGGAATTGGCGCTAAGGCGTCATCCGATAAGCAGCAGCGCGGGTCGGCTCGCCACCGTAGCGGACTTGCAAAGGGAGACGTTGCCGCTTTGAGATTGGCCGAGCCGCCCCGATGGCATTATTAACGCTGGCTTGCCTCAGCTTCAGCCCGCCTCACGCAAGAGCGAAGGTGACCCGCCCCCGTGCTGCCGATCGCGCCGGACCCGAACGCAAGCGCTGCCGCCGCCTACCGACGTCGAGAGACGATCGAAGGAGCGCCGCGAAGGCGCCGCCGCCCTGGGTCCGACGATTTTCTGAAGCGGCAAGCGCGCCGTCAAATCGCCATCCAGCCGCCATCGACATTATAGGCGGCACCGGAAACGTAGCTGGCGCGGTCGGAGCAGAGCCAGACGACCATTTCGGCGATCTCCTCGGGGTTCCCCATGCGGTGCAACGGCACCTGCGCGAGGATCGCCTCGCCGCGCCGGCGCATGGTTTCCTCGGTCATCGGGGTCTTGATGTAGCCTGGGCACACCGCGTTCACCCGAATGTTGGCCTCGGCATATTCGATCGCGGCAGTTTTGGTCAGGCCGAGAACGCCGTGCTTGGCGGCGACATAAGCGGACGAAGTCGGCAATCCGACGAGCCCCGCAATAGAGCCGGTATTGACGATGTTCCCGCCGCCCTGGGCCTGCATCTGCGGCAGCTCGTGCCGCATGCACAGCCATACCCCCTTGAGGTTGACCGCGATCATGCGGTCGAACGCCTCCTCGGACCACTCGGCGGTCTTCTTGCCGGCCGCTTCGATGTGCCAGCCGGCGATCCCGGCATTGTTGAACGCGCAGTCGAGCCGTCCATAGGCGCCCACCGTGCCTTCGATCATTGCGCGGACATCCGCGTCGCGCGTCACGTCACCCGAAAGCGAGATCGCCTGACCCCCGGCCGCATTGACTCGGGCGACGGTCTCGCGCGCGGCTTCGGCGGAGACGTCGGCAACCGCGACGCGCGCACCTTCGCGCGCAAAGGCCAAAGCAGTGGCGCGGCCGATCCCGCCCCCACCACCGGTGATCAGCGCCGATTTCCCGTCGAGCAACCCGGCCATCGCTTCCTCCCATTTGATCCTCGGCAATCCTGCCATACCGGCAGCGGAGGTGCCCAGGGCGGAAATCTTGGCTAGGGGTTCCTAAACGGAAGCAGCCCGAGCGCGATGAGCTCCTCTCGCAATTTCGCGGGCGTCGTGAAATGGATCGCGTGGATGCCAAAGGGACGCGCGGCGGCGACGTTCGCCTCGACATCATCGATATAGACGGTGCACCGCGGCTCGACCGCGAACCGCTCGATCAGCAGCGCGAAAATCCGCGGGTCCGGCTTGATTACCCCGACCTCGCCCGAGACCAGAATTCCCCGGAACCAGCGGAGAAATGCGAAGCGATCCAATGCCGCCGGATAGGTCTCGGCCGACCAGTTGGTGAGGGCGTAGAGCGGGGTGCCGCGATTGCGGAGCTCGGCCAAGATCTCGACCGAGCCGGCAATCGGGCCGGCGATCATTTCGTCGAAGCGGCTGCCATAGGCGTCGATCAGCTCGCCCTTGTCGGGATGTTCGGACTTCAGCAGCCGGGCGCCTTCAGCGAAGCTGCGGCCGGCGTCCTGGCGGCGGTTCCATTCATGGGTGCAGACCGTCGCAAGAAACTGTTCCATCGCCGCCTCGTCGCCGGCGAACAGTTTGCGGTAGAGATGCCGCGGGTCCCAGTCGATCAGAACCCCGCCGAGGTCGAACACCACGATGCTGCGGCCTCGATGCCGACGTTGGCCTGGCTTCTTCAGCAATTGGAAGTCCGCGGAAATGCTTTGGGCGCGCCTATCAGACCGACGCTTGAACGGCTGGACATAATCATGGTGCCCAGGGGCGGAATTGAACCACCGACACACGGATTTTCAGTCCGTTGCTCTACCAACTGAGCTACCTGGGCGCTCCGCGAGCCGGCTTATAGAAGAAGTACCGTGATCCTGTCGAGTCGAGCGTTGCGGCGCCGACGTCTCGCCCGAGGTCTGCTCAACCTTGCCGCCGGCGCGATCACCTTACTTCCAACCACGACCGCCGACGCTCAAACCGACGAGATCCAGGTCTATGACGCCGAGATCAACAATCCGGGAGTGTTCAGCCTCCAGCTGCACAACAACTACACCCCGATCGGTCGCGAGCGGCCCGACTTCATGGGCGGCATCGCGCCGAACCACACCTTGAACGGTGTCCCCGAATGGGCGTTGGGCGTCACCGATTGGCTGGAACTCGGCGCCTATGCCCCGGTCTACTCCTGGGCCGGCGACGGGCGCTTTCTGATCGACGGGGCCAAGTTGCGCGCCGAATTCGTCGTGCCGCACGCCGCCGAACGAAGTTTCTTTTACGGCGTCAACTTGGAGCTCGGCTTCAACGCCCGGTATTGGGAGCCGACCCGCACTTCCGGTGAGATCCGGCCTATTATCGGCGGGCGTCTCGGGCCTGTCGATCTGATAGTCAATCCGATCCTCGATACTTCATTCCGAGGTCTGGGTTCGCTCGATTTCGCACCGGCATCGCGGGTCGCATATAACTTTTCCGAAACTTGGGTAGCGGCGCTCGAACATTACGCCGATTACGGCCGCCTCAGCCATCTCGATCCTATCGGCCGGCAGCAGCAGCTTCTCTTCGCGGTCGTCGACTACAAGAGCGACTCGCTGAGCGTCGAATTCGGGATCGGCCACGGCGTCACCGCGGCTTCCGACCCTCTGGTGCTCAAACTGATCCTGTCGCGCGATTTCTGAGGCCGACGCGCCCTGTCTCAGTCGAATACGATGACGCCGCGCGCGACCTCGCCGGCCAGCATCAGCGCAAAGCCTTCGTTGATTTCCTCGAACCGATAGGTCCGGCTGATCAGATCGTCGAGGTTGATCTTCTTTTCCAGGTCGAGATCGGCGAGGATCGGGAAGTCGATGTTGGGCCGCACCGAGCCGTAATAGGTGCCGCTGATGACTTTTTCGCCATAGACGATCTGCGACGGGTTGATCGGCGCCCGGGTAGCGAAAGCCGGGATGCCGACCAGCACCGCCCGCCCGCCGGGCGCGACGGCTTCGATCACCTGCAACGCGGTGTGCTCGCTGCCGATCGCGTCGAAGGCGGTATCGACGCCGAGCCCTCCCATCATCTCCCGCACCCGCTCGACGACTTTCCCGGCGGTCGCATTGATCGTGTGCGTCGCGCCAAAATTCCTCGCATAGCCGAGCTTGTTGTCGCGCAAATCGCAGGCGATGATCGGGTTTGCTCCTGCGAGCCGGGCGCCTTGGACGACGTTGAGCCCGACGCCGCCGCACCCGACCACCAGCACGCTCGAGCCGGCCGGGACCCGGGCGTGCCGGATCACCGCGCCGATCCCGGTCGCGACGCTGCAGCCGATGATCGCGGCATGGGTAAACGGCAGGTCGTCGCGCACCTTGACGACCTGCTCGGCGGGACAGACGACCTCTTCGGAGAACGTTCCGATGCGCGCCATCTGATTGACCGGCTCGCCGTTGAGCGTGACGCGGGCCGTCCCGTCATGCATACGCCAGCGCGGCGTGTCATTGTGTCCGATGCACAGCACGGTCCGCCCGGAAGAGCAATAGCGGCACCGGCCGCAATGTGGCCGGAACGAGAAGATGACGTGGTCGCCGGGCCTGACATGGTCGACGCCAGGCCCGTTCTCGACGACGATGCCGGCCGCCTCGTGCCCGAGCACCATCGGCAGCGGCAACGGCCAATCCCCGTTCATGATGTGCCAGTCGCTCATGCAGACGCCGGCTGCCTTGACCCGGACGCGAACCTCTTTGGACTTTGGCGGCTCCTGCTCGAGGTCGAGGATCTCCAGGGGTTTGTTGATCTCGGTCAGAACCGCGGCGCGCATATTGTCCTCCCTCGGGCCGCACTGATCCCGATCGACCGGTACGTGATCCTACTTCCGCATGCCACCGGGTTCGCGTCAACAGGTCAGGCGGGCGGAGACGTCAGCCTCTCGCGCCTCGGTTCCAAAATCGGTCGGATTTTACTTGACTTAGTTCCTGATTCGTTCTAGTGTCCAAAACGTAAACGCGCACTCATATTGAGTTCTAAAAGTTTTTTAACTACTTCGGTCGAGGCCGCTTAGACGAGCTCGGCAAATGTATCGGCATCTTGAGCCATTTTATAAATCATTTTTCATTTTGGAGTACTATAGAATGTCAAAAATTTCAAATATCGAGTTGACCGAGTGTGAGCAGATCGCTCCGCGCTCCGAACCAATCGACGAATTTCCGGTGGCGATAAGTACGCTTGCCGAGCAACATCGCCCGTCACGGATGCCCTTTTTCCGTAATCTCGCGGCCCTCGACCACGCGGCCGCCAGCGATCCTTCATTTCTCGGTCAGATACACCTTGTCTATCAGGCGGCGATGCACGCCACACGTGCCGCCGTCTATTATCTGCCGCACCTCGACAGCCCAGCCCTGCGCAAGCGCAAGCTTCAGATATTTGTCGATGATGATGGCCTGCCGGGCGGCGATACGCACCATTACCAACTGACGCGAGCGTTTCGCAATATCGGCGCCAAATGCGTGCTCGATGACGAGGAATTCGCAGGGCCGGAGGAATTGTGCCGCCAACTCGATGGCGAGGCGGCCCAATTCGTACGCCTCGCCAAATCGCTCTATTCACGCTCGCTTGGCCCCTGGTGCGCGATCGAGGTGATGTCGGTCGATTGGATGCGGGCCCTCGCCGATGCCTTGTCGGTCCATTTCCCGCAATTCGCCGATGAGCCGTATTTTGCGGAGTGCTTTTCCGAGATGGTCGAAGAGCGCCACGCCGAGGAGTCGCTGTCGGTGACTCAAATGGTGCTGAGCGCGCAGCCAGCCTTGCTCCCCGCAACAATCGCGGACGCCAAGATCATGGCCGAGGCGCTCGATGGGGTTTGGACCCATCTCGACCGAATTGTCGCGATCGCCCGACAAAAGGCGGCGCAGTCGTAGCGCAGCCTAGCGCAGCCTAGCGCAGCGCAAACTCGCTCGAAGTCGCGGTCTCACATCGGCCAAGGAGCCGATTTCAATGCAAATTAATGCAGCGGCCAGATTGGTCGTAGCCTGGCTGACCATGTTCCTGGTCGGAACCGAGCTGTTCGTCTTTTCTCCTTTGCTGCCAGTGCTGGCGGCCGATTACCACATCGCTCCAGCATTGGCGGGGCTGGCGGTGACGATGTTTTCGTTAGCGTATATGGTCAGCGCTCCGCTGTTCGGATATTTTTCGGACCGGATCGGGCGCCGGCGAGTTCTGATCTGTTCCTTGCTCGCCTTCGCCCTCGCCAATATTCTCACCGCCGGCGCCGCAAGTCTGCCGTCCCTGCTCGCAGTCAGGCTTTTTGCCGGCACGGCGGCGGCGGGTGTCTCGCCGTCGATCTACGCACTCGTCGGCAGCGTCGCCCCGCCAGACCGCCGGGCCACCTGGCTGGCGCTGGTGGTCTCCGGTCTGTTGGTCTCGCTTGCTGTCGGTGCGTCGGCAGGGGGCCTGGCGGGCGTCCTCTTCGGCGGTCCGCCGGTATTCCTTGCGCTCGCCGCCCTCGCCGTGGTGCTGGTCTGGCTGAACCGATGGGTCTGGCCATGCGATCACGGCGGCGCCGCAGCCGGTCTGGAGGCCGCAGCTCGCGATCCGCTTGCCGTTGTTGTTCTGGTGTGCCGCTTGACCCCAATGGTCCTGTGGAGCACTGGCCTTTACGGCGTCTATACCTATCTCGGCGCCGGCCTCGCTGCCGAGGGCTTCTCGACCGGGCAGACAGCTGCGGCCATCCTCTTTTACGGCTGCGGCGCCATTGTCGGGGTTCTAGTCGGCGGTCGTGTGGCCGATCGGCTCGGCGCCCGATTCACCGCAACCGCGAGCTTTGCCGGGCTGTGCGCTTGTCTGCTGCTGCTGCGACTGGCGCTCGACGCGGGCAGGTTAGTCGAACCCGCTCTCGGCGTGAGCTCGGCTGTCGCGCAGTTGTTTTTTCCGGCCCAGCAAGTCGGTCTGGCTACTGATTTCCCCCGCCAACGCGCTGCGGTGCTCGCTTGGAACAACAGTGCGCTGTTCTTGGGCATTTCGCTCGGCTCCCTTGTCGGCGGGGAAGCGGTCGCACTGGGAAGTTTCGGGGCTGACTTAATCATCTCTGCCGGCATCGCTCTGGCGGGATGCATTGTCAATGCGCTTCTGGTCCCGGGTCGGCGGCGGATGAGCCAGTGATGCACCGCACCCAGACGGTTTTTTGACGCCGCGCTGACACCCAATTGACGGATATACGATTAAATTTGCATGGAACCGGTTGCGACAGCGGCCTGCCTGCTGCGCCCCGGCGGCGACAGAACTCTCGCCGGGGGTATCAGTGGGCAATAAGCGTAACCAAATCAGCCACGAAGCGCAAAACCGCAGCGCGGCGATCTGCACGACGGTGCAGACGGCACTGCGCCAGAACCGGCTGCTCTTCGCGTTCCAACCGGTGGTTTGCGCGGCGACCGGAGAGACGGATTATTTCGAATGCCTGCTGCGCATGCGCGATGTGAGCGGAGGCATCATCGCCGGCGGCGAATTCATCACGCCGATCGAACAATTGGGTCTGATAGGATTTGTAGATGACTACGTTCTCGACCTCACTGTCCGGGAACTCGCGAGGCACCCCGGGGTAAGGCTCGGGCTCAATATATCCGGGCTGACCGCATGCATCGGACCCTGGCTGCAATCCTTGATCTCGGCCCTGCAGCATCGGCCCGATGTCGCCCAGCGGCTGGTCGTTGAGATCACGGAAACTGCGGCATTGTCCGACCTCGAAGAATCGGCGCGCTTTGTCGAAACGCTCCGACGTACGGGATGCCGGGTGGCGCTCGACGATTTCGGCGTCGGCCACACCTCGTGGCGGCACCTCGAGACTTTGTCGGTCGATACCGTCAAGATCGACGGTTCGTTTGTGCGAAACCTGGCAGACAGTCACGAAAGACGTATTGTTTTGCGGGATCTGCTCGGGGCGATCAGCGGGCTCGGCTGCATTACCGTGGCCGAAGGGGTGGAGAACGCCGCGGATGAGGCGGTCGCGCGAGCAGAGGGTTTCGGCTATCTGCAGGGTTACCATCTCGGACCGCCAACTATCGAGCGCACTTGGCTTGCCCAGACATCGACCGGTTAGTCGAATGGCTGGCCGCGGTTCTGCCCAGATAATCGAAGGCGAGCGCCGATCGAGGCCCTGGTCCGGGGTGCGGATCGGCTTGACTGGAAGGATCCTGATCCTGGTCATCTTCGCCGTCGTTCCGGCGCTCGTGATCCAGGCTTGGAACGAATACGATCTGCGCATCGCACGTGAAGCCGATATTCGACAACAAGTCGTGCAGACCACCAAACAATTCGGCGAGGAAATCGGCGAACTGCGCGAAGGCGCTCGCCAACTCCTCCTCGCCCTCGCCCAGTTGAACACCGTCAAGACCCGGCAGCCGGACGCGTGCAGCCCGCTTTTCGCGAAACTGAAGGCACGTTTCGCCAATTACGCTTTGCTCGGGGCGGCCGATACGAGCGGCCGGATCTTTTGCACCAGCGAGCCGACATCGTATTCGTCGGTTGCGGACCAGCCCTTCTTCGAGCGTGCCATGGCCCAGCCCGGGCTTGCCGTCGGAAATTATTGGGTTGACCCGGCCAGTGGCCAGCGGATGATCCATTTTGCCGAGCGCTTCGAGGATGACGACGGCGTTATCGCCGGCGTCGTATTTGCCGGCCTCGACTTGGCGTGGCTTTCCGACCACCTCAAAGAGCGCGACTTGGCGCCGACCGCCTCGATCTTGATTGCCGATCGCGAGGGGAACATCATCGCAAGGCTGCCCCATCCCGAACTCCTCGTCGGCAAGAACATGAGGAAGTCCCATGAAGCCATCATGGATGGGGAACAACCGGGATGGGAAGAAGCGGTCGGTGTGGACGGAACGACGCGGATTTTCGGATATGTCCCGCCGGCTCTGCCGCCTAGGGATTTCTTTCTCAGCGCCGGCCAGAGCAAAGCCGAAGCCTTTGCGGCGATTGACAGCGCCACTCGGCGCGGCATCGGGCTGATCCTGGCCGGACTCTTGGCGGCGGTTTACGCCGCCTGGGCGGGGGGCCGCAATTTCATCCGCCGCCCGATCCAAGATCTGCTCAAGGTCACTGCCGAATGGCGCGACTGGAACTATGCTGCGCGTGCACATCTGGAAGATCGGTCTTCTGAAATCGGCCGACTTGGAGCGGCGTTCAATGAGATGGCCGACGCGCTCGCGGCGAGGCATGCGGCCCAGCAAAGGGCCGAGGAGGAGCTGCGCGAGCTGAATGCGACGCTCGAATCGCGGATCGAACAGCGTACGCTCGAGTTGGAGGGAGCGGTTCGGGCCAAATCGCAGTTCCTGGCCAATATAAGTCACGAAATTCGCACGCCACTGAACGGCGTCCTAGGCATGCTCGAACTCGTTCGCCAAACCGAGCTGGGACCGCCACAGCAACGTTTTATCGAGACCGCACGGCGCTCCGGCGAGACTCTGCTCGGGGTGATCAACGGCGTCCTCGACCTCTCCAAGCTAGAGGCCGGCAAGATCGAAATCGAGCACAGCGCGTTCGATCTGCGGATCGTTGTGGAGGAGGTGACCGAGCTATTCAGCGAATTGGCATATGGCAAGGGGCTCGAGTTGGCCTGCTTTGTCCCGGCAACTCTGCAGACCGGATTGATTGGCGATGCCGGACGCTTGCGCCAGATCTTGACAAACCTGATCGGCAATGCGGTCAAGTTTACCGAGCGCGGAGAGGTCGGAGTTCGCGCCTACGCAGTGGAACGCGATGGACCCTCAGTCTCGATCGCCTTCGAAGTCGTCGATACCGGGATAGGCATTCCGGCCGAAATGCGCCGGCACATATTCGAAGCATTCGCCCAAGCCGACAGCTCTACGACCCGGCGATATGGGGGGACCGGGCTTGGGCTCTCGATCGCCAAGCATTTTTGCGAGATGATGGGCGGTTCGATCGACGTCGCCAGTGAGCCGGGTGCCGGGTCGAAATTTCGCTTCACCGCTAGGTTCGGATTGCAGCCTTCGGCGGCCGAGAGAACACAACCCCCGGTGCGGCTCCGAGCCGGAAAACCGGCCCTGGTCGTCGTCGACAATGCCCTCAACCGAGAGATACTGGACGATCAGTTGTCAGCTGGGAACATTGCGGTGGAGCACGCCCAGACCGGCTTAGCAGCCCTCAGTGCGTTGCGCGCCGTAGCCCTTGGCGAGGAGCCGTTCGAGCTGGTGATCATCGACCACTCGCTGCCCGACATGACTGGCGTCGAACTAGCGCATGCCATCGAGAACGCTTCCAAGGGGGTTGAGCAGCAGATCATTCTCCTGACCTCGTTCGATGAGGATGTCGGCCAGTTCGCAGAAGGTGCGCTCAGACCACTGACAAAGCCGATACGACAATCGGTCTTGTGGGAGTGCATTGGGGTGAGCGCTGAGCCGGTTCCGTCAATTGTCTCCGCGCCAAAAGCGTCGGCGGCGGACCAGCCTGGTAAAGGCCGGGCGCCCGTACTGATAGTAGAAGATAGCCCCGTGAACCTCGAGGTCGCTGTCGCCATTCTCGAGAGCATGGGGTGCGTCGTCGAGACCGCGGCCAACGGACGGCACGCGCTCGACCGTTATGCGAGCGGCGAATACAGCCTGATCTTGATGGATTGCCAAATGCCTGAGATGGACGGGTTCGAGGCGACGGCAGAGATTCGCCGGCGGGAGGCACTCTCCGGAAGGCATACTCCGATCCTTGCACTGACTGCGAGCGTCGTCGAGGACGGCCGTCGGAAATGCCTGGCGGTGGGTATGGACGACTATCTCGCGAAACCGTTCACCTTGGAGCAGATGAGGGCGATGCTGACCAAATGGCTGGGCCCGCCCGAACGCCTGGCTACGCGAGAGCACTTGTCGCTCGTCCCGCAGGCGGCAACCGGTGCGGATCCGATCGATGAGCAAGTGTTGGCTTCACTCGGGCGACTGCAAAGGGAGGGGCGACCGGATATCGTACAGCAGCTCATCGAACTGTTTTTCAAGGGCGCGGCAGGTCTTCTGATGGATTTGGATAATGGCGCGGCAACGGGTGACGCGAGGCTCCTCTACAGCGCCAGTCATGCGCTGAAGTCTGCGAGCGCCAATCTGGGGGCCGTCGTGTTGTCGACGCATTGCAAAGAGCTCGAGGCGCTCTCGAAATCGGGCACGGTTACGGACGCCGCTGGGCTGGTCAAGGTAATCCGTGAAGATTATCGTAACGTCGAAGCACGACTTTCGGACCGCCTGCCCCGGGTCGCCTGATACCAAGTCGTCTGATACCGATGGGTGATCAACACACCGATCCCAGTCGTGCTGCTCGTCGATGACGACGAGGTGGAACGCTTTCTTCGTCGGCAGGCTCTCGACCCCGCTGGGTTCGAGATCGTCGAGGCGGAAGACGGCGTCGCCGCGCTCAAAGCGTATGCCGTTTCCTTGCTCGACATCGTCGTGCTCGACCTGATGATGCCCGAGATGGCGGCTTTGCCGTATGCCAGGCAATCCGGGCAATCCCGGCTGGGCGCAATATCCCAATCCTGGTGGCGACCGGTCTGGACGATGTCAAATCGATCGAACGCGCCTGTCGGATTGGCGCGACGGATTTTATCGCCAAGCCGATCAGCTGTACCACGTGCCTCACCGGCCGCGATATATGCTGCGGACTCATAGCCTTGCAGAAGGCCAGAGAATTGCCGGGCCCGGCCGTTTTCGCTGGATGCCGAACAAGCCGCGCGTCGGATGCTCGCCGGAAATGTCTCAGATGTTCGGGATGGCGGCGTCAGCCCGGCGCATTCCGCGAAAAGCTTGCTTCGCCGAGTATTTCCGGCCGATCGGCCGGCGTTGATTCGAGCGTTCCGCAAAGGCTTCCAAGGCGCCAGGATCGAGCTGGAGGCGCCGGACAGCGGGCTCTTGCCGCATTCCGCGACGTGTATGCTGGCTGAACTGGAAGCCGACCGATTCCCTCTGAATCTCGAAGAAATGGATCTGTGCGAGGCGGCCAACGCCGCAATTGCCGAATTTCGCCAGACCGATGCGGGTGCCGATCGGGTGGTCGTCTTCAAGGCCGGCTAGAAGAGGTTGGCGGTTGACGCCGATCGGCGGGCGCTCGCGCACATGCTGCGAAAGCTGCTGTCAAATGCCGCGAAATTCAGCTCAGCAGGAACGGCAATCGAGGTATCGATCGGCAGCCCCAACGACGGCTCTCTTCAGGTGAGTGTGCCCGATACCGGGATCGGCATGACCTCGAAGAAGTTGAACTGGCAGTTCAGTCATTCGGCCAGATCCCAGCGGGCTTGCTCGACCCTAAGAGGGGCTGGGCCTCGGCTTGACTATTGTACGTAAGCTGATCGGCCGTCATGGCAGGCGTCTGACAATCGCCATCGCGCTGCATAAGGGACAAAGATCTCTCTCGATTTTCCGGTACCGACGCCAAGTGGCCGGAGCGAGATCCTGGCGAAGGACGTTTTTTTGACGGATCTCGGCGTAGCCCCGGCAATGAACATGTAGACGGGGCGACAAATTCGCGCTCGAGACGGGGCCGAGCCCAATGCCGGGAAAAGATGGGCGAACCAGAGGTTTGCAATGAACAACTTCTATCTCGAAGTGATTTCGCTGGTCGAGCGCCTTCATCGTCAATTCCTGGAGGTAGTCAAGCTGGAGCTAGAGGGGCTCCGCGTTCACGACATCAACAATGTCCAGGCAATGATGCTGTTCAATATCGGAGATGCGGAGATGACGGTGGGCGAGCTCACCTTGCGCGGCTGTTATCTTGGGTCCAACGTCTCCTATAACGTCAAGAAGATGGTCGAGAACGGCTATCTGGCGCATGAGCGCTCAGTGCACGACCGGCGCTCGATCCATGTTCGATTGACCGAGAAAGGGGGCAAATTGCGGGACCGCTTGGGCGCCATGCATCAGCGCCACGGCCAGATGCTTTCGCAGGCCACGCTCACCGCCGACGATCTGCAGAATACCAGCGTTACGCTGCGCAGACTGGAACGCTTCTGGATCCGCGCTGCCGACTTGGTTCAGCGAGCACCGCCACAGCTCGAGGCCGACACGGCCGAGCCGCCCCCTTCCGGCGCGAACCCCAACCGCGATGATTTCGGCCGGAGAATCTCCTCTGGAAACTAAAATCGTCTCTAAAATTGAGTGGTTATTCTTCGGCTGCAGCTTCCCCCGGGGCGGCCATCATCGCTTCGGCGACAAGGCCGGCATTGCCGCGTATCGCGTGCTCTATCGCCTCGCCGATCTCGGCATGCTCCTTTAGATGAGCCTTGGCGTTTTCACGTCCTTGGCCAATGCGTTGGCCGTCATAGGAAAACCACGAGCCTGACTTCTCGACGACGCCCGCCTGAACGCCCAGATCGATCAGTTCGCCGCGCTTCGATATCCCCTCGCCGTACATGATATCGAAATCGACAACCTTGAAAGGCGGCGCCATCTTGTTCTTGACGACCTTGACGCGCGTCTGATTGCCGGTGACCTGATCACGCTCCTTAATCGCGCCGATGCGCCGAATATCGAGACGGACAGAGGCGTAGAATTTGAGTGCGTTGCCGCCCGTCGTGGTCTCTGGATTGCCGAACATCACGCCGATCTTGTGGCGGATCTGATTGATGAAGATGACCATTGCGCGGGACCGGGAGATCGAGCCCGTCAGCTTGCGCAAGGCCTGGCTCATCAGCCGGGCGTGCAGACCCATATGGCTGTCGCCCATTTCGCCTTCGAGTTCGGCGCGCGGCACGAGGGCCGCCACCGAATCGATGACAAGGACATCGATGGCGCCCGAGCGGACCAGCGTGTCGGCTATCTCGAGCGCCTGCTCGCCGGCATCGGGCTGGGAAATCAGCAAATCGTCGACATTGACGCCGAGCTTGCGGGCATAAGCCGGGTCGAGCGCGTGCTCGGCGTCGATGAAGGCGCAGGTGCCGCCGCCGCGCTGGGCTTCAGCAATGACATGCAGAGCAAGCGTCGTCTTGCCGGAACTCTCTGGCCCGTAAATCTCAATGATCCGCCCGCGCGGTAGCCCTCCGATGCCGAGCGCGATATCAAGACCCAAAGATCCGGTCGATATTACCTCGGTTTCGGCGGCCGCCTCGCGCGATCCGAGCTTCATAATCGAGCCCTTGCCGAAGGCGCGTTCTATTTGCCCGAGCGCCGCGTCCAAAGCCCGCTGCTTGTCCATTGCTTCCTTGTCCACGAGACGCAATGCGGTCTGCATTGGTCCATCCTCCTTATTCCACATCCGGTGATGCCGTGCAACGCGGCCCGGAGGCTACCGCGTGTACACGTTTTGTACGCCAGACACAACACCGAAGTAAGGGTTTTACGCGACCCCCGCGGCGAGCACGTCTCTCACCTTGGCCGCGAGCTCCTTCAAACTGAACGGCTTGGGCAGAAACTCGATGCCTACGTCGCTGTCGAGGCGCTGACGGAACGCGTCCTCGGTATACCCCGAAATGAAGATCACTTTCATTTCGGGGTTTATCTCCCGCACTTCGCGGACGAGCCCGGGCCCATCCATATGAGGCATAACGACATCGGTGATCAGAAGGTCGATCGCCTCTGCGGCGTCACGGATCAAATCGAGCGCCGCTTCGCCGCTTCGCGCCTCTATTACCTTGTACCCTTTGTTGCGCAGGGCGCGGGCGCCGAAGATCCTGACCGGATCGTCATCCTCAACCAGGATGATGGTACCGTGCCCTGTCAAATCCTTTACGGCTGCGACTTCGGGCATATCTGAGCGGGCGGGCTGTGCAGCATCCGCCGGCTCGCAGCGCGGCAGATAAATCTGAAAAACCGCTCCCTGGCCCGGCGTGCTGCTCACGAAAACAAACCCCCCTGT
The DNA here is from genome assembly GCA_963787425.1 of uncultured Alphaproteobacteria bacterium. Taxonomy (GTDB): domain Bacteria; phylum Pseudomonadota; class Alphaproteobacteria; order ATCC43930; family CGMCC-115725; genus AP-15. Next base: position 78,335 of record CAWBCV010000006.1, on the reverse strand, counting down.
TTGCTTGACGATGCCGTAGACCGTCGACAAACCGAGGCCAGTTCCGGAGCCGACTTGTTTGGTCGAAAAAAAGGGGTCGAAAATGCGAGCCAGGTTCTCCTTCGGGATACCGACACCGGTGTCCGTCATCTCGATCAGCACGTAGTCGCCGGCCGGCATAGACTCGTGCCCGCGTCGCAATTGACTCTCCTGGTGAACATTGGCCGTGCGAATGGTTAGCGTGCCGCCGCGGGGCATCGCGTCGCGTGCGTTCACCGCGAGATTGATGATCACCTGTTCGAACTGGCCTTGGTCGACCTTCACAAGGCCGAGATCGCGCCCATGCACGACCTCGAGGTCGATGTGTTCCCCGATCAGCCGTTCAATCAAATGCCGCAATTCGTAGAGGATATCGGTAATGTTGAGGATCCGCGGCTGCAGCGTTTGCTGTCGTGAGAAGGCCAGCAGTTGACGCACCAGATTGGCGGCCCGGTTCGCATTCTGCTTGATCTGCATGATATCGGCGAAGGATGGGTCACTCGGCGGCGAGCGCAGTAGCAGCAGATCGCAAAACCCGATCATGGCTGTCAGCAGGTTATTGAAATCGTGGGCGACACCGCCGGCGAGCTGCCCAATGGCCTGCATCTTTTGCGATTGCGCGAATTGGATCTCGAGATTCTTCTGCTCGGTGACATCGATGAAATGGAGGGTAAGCCCCTCCCCTGGTTCATCCCCAGCGACGGCATCGGAGCGAAGCGCCCCATCCCCGGGATCGTCGAGGCGGCCGAGGAACAGGACGAAAGTTCTTATCGCCCGGCCGCATCGGCCGGACCTCGACCGGCTCGGGATTTACCGGCCCATCGGCAGCCGCGGCAAGCTTGGCGGCAATGCGGTCGCGGTCCTTCGCGTTCAATAACTCGATTAGCGGCCGTCCCTTCAGATATTGCGGAGTGGCGCCGAACAGTTCACCGACCGCGCGGTTCGCCTCGTCGAAACGCCCGGTGCGGTCGAGCAAGGCAATACCCACCGGGGCGTTGGCGAAACAACGCCGATAGCGTTCGAACGATCTGAGGGCAGATTTCCACTCGCGCTCGGGCGTCAAATCGCACACGACTGATCGTGTATGCAGCTCGGTACCCGATCCGACGATGTTTTGCCCGATCCAGGCCGGCACAATCCGGCCCTGACGGGTCTTGAGCACGACTTCGCCCCGTTGCGCCCCAACCTTCTGTCCACAAAACGGGCTCCAGGCCGGTGTCCCGGCAGCTGGCGGGCAGACCAGAAAATCACACAGCCGAGCGCCGCCGGTCAAGAGTTCCGAAGGAGTGCTGCCGAGCCACTGCGCCAGTGTCCGATTTACAAAGCGGAAGTGTCCAGCGTCATCAACTGAATAAAATCCGACCGGCGCATTGTCCAGAAGGTTGGCGAGAATGTTCCGCTCCTCCCGGAGCGCGTCCTCGGATCGATGAGATGCACTGACATCCTGAACGCTCCAGTAGCTAAAACCCGGATAACCCGCGATCGGCTCTATCCTGATCTTCAAATGGCCGGTGTCGGCAGTCGATGTCTCGCTCAAGGAGAGGGTTGCGGTAGCCGGGACGCCGGCGGCGGCACGGCCGCGGAGCCGGCGAAATTGCGCCTCGGATTCTGCGTCCGAGCATAGGGCTTGCCTGACGCGATCCAGCGGCGACTCGCCCGGGCCGGGGAAGAGTTCGCGGTAAGCACGGTTGGCATAGTGGATACGACCGTCCGCCGCCACGATCAGGTGTGCCTCGGGTGCCGAGTTGAGCGCCCAACTCAACATCTCGAGGCGAGCCGCAAGCGTCTTTATTGACTTGTGGCCGGCTAGAGCTGCGAGCCCGGCGAAGCCGAGCATTATAATTGCCGCCGTCTCGGCAGGCCCAGCCGCAATAAGCCGACCCATCCGGGAAATTTCGAGGGCGGTCGCTACAGCGACCAGGGCCAAGCTTGCTAACGCCAGACAGCGGATCCACGAACCCTTTGAGCGCTCGCCCATCCGACTCGCCCACCCATCGGCCCGCACCCCTTTGGCGATCATCGGCTGGATCCGAGTGACAGCGGCAATCGAGTGACAGGGATTGTCACGCAATCTGCTGCCGCAAATGGGGAAGCGGTGCGCGATCTCAATCGATTTCGACCGCAATGCCAGCGAATTACTCGGATGATGCCCCGGCGTTTGCCGCGATGCGCCGCGCGGCGTTGAACTCCCTTGAGCCGAACAGAAGGGATCGGCCCGTCAGTCGTCGCGGTGAGTGCGTTCCATCCGCTCGTGCCGCTCCTGGGCTTCTATGCTGAGGGTGGCGATGGGCCGGGCTTCGAGACGGCGGATACCGATCGGTTCGTCCGTCTCTTCGCAATAACCATAGGTGCCGTCATCTATCCGATGGAGCGCCGCTTCGATCTTGGAGATCAGTTTACGCTCGCGCGCGCGGGTGCGCAGTTCGATCGCGCGCTCTGTTTCGAGCGAAGCGCGGTCCGTGAGATCGGGTTTCAGCAAACTCTCTTCCTTCAGGTGCTGCAGCGTATCCGACGACTCGGCCAGCAGCTGGGCTCGCCAGCGCAACAGCTTTTGCCGAAAATATTCGATCTGAAGAGGGTTCATGAATTCTTCAGTATCGGAGGGATGGTAACCCGGCGGTAGTGACGGACGCATCGGTCTCCCCGAAACTCGGTGAACGAAGCGGCGCGGAGTATATGAATTGGGTCTCACCGCATCAAGCCGAAGAATCGAATGGAGATGCTTGATTTGGCTGAGCTTTCGGTGATGGCCGCACAACCCGGCCGAGGCCGGCCTGCGCCCACCGCCAGGAATCGCCCACGCCGGATTTGGCTTTGAGGCGGCGGGGTTCGGATTACGAATATCGAGTGCGCTTACAACGCTTTCCACTTAGGGCTTCTTTAAGGGTCCTCGCTCTACTATACCGCCATGGACGACAATTTTGAGTTGTACCCAGTGTTTGGAAGTGAAATTTTAGCGCACACCAGCGTCACTACGATTGATTTGCCGCCTCCCGACACGAAGCGTTGGGTAGCCCGGCGCAAGGCAGTGGTGGTCAATGCGGTGCGCAGCGGCGCCATCAGTCTGGAAGAAGTTTGCCGCCGCTATGAGCTTTCCGTAGAAGAATTCCTCGCTTGGCAGCGCGCGATCGACACGCACGGGGTCGCGGGTCTGCGGGTGACCCGACTGCAGATCTATCGCGACACGCCTCCCGCGCGGCTGGCCAAACCGCGTTTTTGACCTCTTCTCTGCGCCGCCTGCGGTGAGCGGGTCGCGCATCGGTAGCGATCGTGTCAGGCGCTCGATCAGTCAGCAACTGGATCCCGCCGTACTTCCATCAGAGTCGAAAATCATTGTCCCAAGGGGCTGAGGCCCGCCACGCCCCTCGCTCGCGTCTCATCAACATTTCGGCGGTTAATAAAACTTTACCATCGCGCCGATGTCAGCCTGCTGCTCGAAAATCCGAGATGGGATAAGAGAAGCATTTCACCGCGGAGGGCGACGATGGCCGCATCGAGACTCGCACCAGCTTGGTCTGCACCGAGGTGGCGGCGATCCAAAACGTCATCGATGGCCGGGTCTGGCGGCAATAGGAAAAGTCGTCCGCACCCGAGACACCGCAAGCGCAGCGACGAACCAAGACCGCTTGTTACCTGCTGAGTGCTGCGCTGTCGCCCGAACGGCTTGGTCAGGTCGCTCGTTCGCATTGGGGTGTCGAAAACCGGCTCCACTGGGTTCTCAACGGCGTCATGCACGAGGACAAGACGAGAAATCGCAACGATAACAGCGCATACAATCTCGCCATCCTGCGCCATATGGCGCTCAACCTGATGCAACGGGGTTCCTGGCTGAGCTGCTTTCACCAATTTGAAGAGGCGGCATAAATGCACAATGTAGATTAATTTTGATACATTTTGTTACCAAGAGATAACAAAGAGGCTTGACCTGGCCGCGAGTCCCGCCGCATGTGAGGCGGCGGTTGCTAAGTACGGTCGGGGGTCGCGCCTCAGATCGCATGGTCGGTTCGGCAGCCGCAATGCCTCGGTCAGAGGGATTCGATTGCCTTCAGATAGTGCCCGATCTTTTCGGTTTGTCGAGGCCGGTGGACCGGACCTAAAATTCGTGGAAACCGCGGTCGTGCGGTTCAACGCGAGGCACCCTTATTTGTTATTCGGCGAGCGCGCCATATCCTGGATTCGCGAGCGTGCCAACGGCCATTCGAAGCTTATAACGCGGCTGAAAACGTCATTATGCGAGTTGGGTCCGAACTCGACCAAACAAGAATTCCGCGCCAGGATCAAGCGCGAGGGCCGCTGCCTGATACATACGGCTTTTTTGGCGTTGATCAGCGATGCCGAGACCAAAGCCGATGCGCTGTACGCCACGCGCACGGCATTGGCACGGCTGAGTGCCGAGCCGAGCTGGAAAGCCCGGCCGGTGATCAAGTCCTTTCTGGATTGCGCCGAGATCGCTGTCGCCGTTTCTCTCGCCTATGACTGGCTGTACAATGAATTTTCGGACGAGGAGCGGCGAATGTTCGAGGATTCGCTTTTCCGCCATGTCCTCACGCCGGCCCTTGCCGCATACGAGGATCGCTTCGCGCAATGGCCGAGGCGGCGCGATAACTGCACGCTGGTGTCGAATTCGGGCATTCTGGTTTCGGCGCTCGCACTTCTCGATCGATATCCGGATATTTCGCGGCAGCTGATCCAGAAGGCTCTCGTCTCGTCCTGGAATGTTTTCGACGGTCTGGCTCCGGACGGCGCTTGGCCGGAAGGACCGAGCTATTGGTCGCTCGCCATGCGCTATGCCGGTCTAATGGTCGCGGCGCTCGAGAGCACGCTCCACTACAGCTTTGGCCTGGCAGAGCGACCGGGGTTTGCGCAAACCGGAGACTTCGCCTTGCATGCTGTCGGGCCGTTCGGCGCCGCGTTCAATTTCGGGGATTCCGAACCGCGCTTCGATATGGCGCCGCTCGCCTGGTTTGCGCATCGGTTTAGGCGGCCGATCGATGCTTTGCTCGTAGACCAGTATGACGGCTGGTACCTTCCGTTCACCGTAATATGGCCCAACCGACCGAAGTCCAAGCCGTCGGGAATCAGGGTCCCCACGGGAAAGGTATTTCACAGCAACAATCTCGCATGCTTTCGCAACACCTGGTCGAGCGATCCGGCGGCGCACCCGGTTTATCTGGCCATCAAGGGTGGAAATGTCTCTGGCCCCGGAGTGCGATCACCGCCGCTTCCCGAAGACGTTTTCCTGCACAACCAGGCGGATGCCGGGAGTTTCATCCTTGATGGCGCGCGACAACGGTGGATCGTCGATCTCGGAGCGGACGATTACGACCTGCCGGGTTATTTTGATCACGGCGCCGATAATAGATCAGGATCGCGCTGGCGTTACTACCGGACGCAGACTGCCGGCCACAACACCTTGGTCATCGATGGTGGCAACCAAATACCCGACGCGCGCGCGCCGATCGTCGGCAATTGCGTCGACGGGGACTGCAAATGGGCCGTTTTTGAATTGTCCGCGGCTTACGGAAAGCCGGCTGGCTCCATTTGGCGTGGAGCCGCGCTAATCGGTCGCCAGGTGGTCATCCAGGACGAGGTTCGCGCCGAATTGTCCGGCAAGATCGTATGGGTCGTGCATACCAGTGCACAGCCGATTTCCGTGGCCGGTTCCGTCGCTCGGTTCCGCTCGGGCGATGATCGGTTTGTCTTGCGCATCCTGGAGCCGACGGCGGCGTGCTTTGAGATCGGCTTCCCGCCGGAGCCGCAAACCTTTCCGATTGCCGATGTTCGACAGCTGCACGGTCGGCCGCTGCTCAGTGGCAATGACGGCAGCAATGGCGGCCAGGTTGCAGAGTTGCCCCGCCGCATCGATAACGAAGGCGGGCGCGCCGCGGGTGCCTTGATCAGGCGCGTGCAGATCGTCTGGCCAAAGGACACGCGCCGGTTGACAGTCGCATTGTTGCCGGATTGCGAGGACGATGATTTGGTGTTGCCGGTCACTTCGCTCGACGAGTGGCTCGCCAGGCGACCTGTGCGACTGGCATCGTATTCCCGGCGCGCCTCGGGGATCAACGCCGCCCGGCATGCCACGAGGGCCGCTTCGACCGGGTTTGCGCCATTCCGCACGCGCCTTGGTCGGAAACCCGCTCCCGAGAGAGCGGCGGCTCTTCGGTGATGGAAGCGAGCGCCGGGTCGGTTGGACGGCAATGTGCAGCGCAACTCACGCTGTTTCGCTCCCGGCGCCCGTCGGCTGGAACCCGCGAGCGGCAATCGCGATGCGGTTTCCGGAAATTATCGAACTGGCCCGGTCAGCACATCAAGAAATTCGAAACATAGAGGCCGAGCTGGATCGGCGTGAGGCTGCCGGGCGCGATACTTCCTGCCCGCGGCAAGTCCTGCGGGAGCTGCGTTGGCGACTTGAATACACCGTCGATACGAGCGGCATCCGCGCCACGCTCGCGCGCCTCCGCAACCGAGCCGCACTGGCGTCTTTGCCCGCCGCCTCGCATGACGCCGAAGGATCTCATGGCGCATGCACTAACGTATGGTTTTTGAAACTGGACGCCTGCGTCGATCACATGCTCGCTGGCGATTTAGATGAACAGTGCGGGCCGCCGCGTTTTCTCGATCGCATCAACGACCCGGCCCGGCTGAAGGATTACCTGGAGAATCTGCTTCTCTCGCGGCTGGACGAGGACGGGATCGACCGCCGCAAAGAACTCAACTTCGCGACCGCCGATCTCGTTCGGCTGATCTTATGGCGGCGTCCTCGGAACTACCACTGGGATCCGCGGCTCGCAACCGTGATCCGCCGCTTCATCGCCGAGTGGCAGGACCCGATCAGCGGGTTCTTTGGCGCCGATTACCTGATCGGAGGGCGGCGGCTTCGAACCGTCGATCTCAGCCTCACCTTTCATATGGCGCGCTACCTCCAGGGCGGGATCGGGTACTGGCCGCCACTGATCGACACGCTGTTGAGCATCCGCGACTGCCGTTATCCTAATGGGTGGCTCGACGAGATCGGCATGACAAACCACAACAACTACGATGTCGCGATTCTGTTCCAGCTCGGCTGGCCACACATGCGCCCTGATCAGCGCCGGCGGGCCGAGGAGGAGCTCACCCGACTGCTCGATTGGTGTCTGACCGCCGCAATCGGCCCGGACGGCGAGATTGTCGCGCGTGCGGTCGCCGAAACTCTTCCGGAAAGCTACTATTTCACGATCGCGTTTCTCGACACCGTCGGCTATTTCGATCGAGCAAAGCGGTTCTGGACTCAGCTCGAGTTTCCGGAAGCGCCGGCAGTCCGGGAGCGGTTGAGAGGCCGTTTGTCAACATTGCCACAAGGCGATCCGATGGTGCGCATGGCATGTGAACGCCTGGGCCGCGCCGGCCGATGAGGCGGCTGACGGCAGAGCAACAGCAAGAAATCGCTGCGCAGCAAGGCGCAACGCATGAGACGCGCCGTGCCACGGTGCCGTCGCTCGAAGCGATCCTTTACGAGCCGATTTCCGTTCTCGATCACGGGCTTGTCCGCGTCGTCGATTACATGGGCGACGACGCGGCGATCGTGCAGGCGGCCCGCGTCTCCTACGGCCGCGGCACCCGCAAGGTCAGTGAGGACCAGGGGCTGATCAATTATCTGATGCGCCACCGCCATACGACGCCGTTCGAGATGTGCGAGATCAAGTACCACGTAAAGCTGCCGATCTTTGTGGCGCGGCAATGGATCCGGCATCGCACGGCGAATGTGAACGAATACTCGGCGCGCTACTCGATCCTCGATAAGGAGTTCTACATCCCGGACCCTGAGCACCTGGCGGTGCAGGCCACGACGAATCGCCAGGGCCGCGGCGCGATTGTCGAGGGCGAAGCCGCGCAACGCGTCCTCGACCTGCTGCGTCGAGACGCGGAGAACGCCTATGTGAGCTATGCCCAACTCCTCAACGAAGATGCATCGGGCTCGCCCATCGACCCGGCGCAGCCCGGCCTCGCCCGCGAGCTCGCCCGCATCAACCTTTCGCTCGGCTTCTACACCCAGTGGTATTGGAAGACCGACCTGCACAATCTGATGCATTTCCTGTCGTTGCGCGCCGATCCCCACGCGCAATACGAGATCCGAGCCTATGCCGAAGTCATGCTGGAGACGCTCGCGCACTGGGTCCCGATGGCCCACGCCGCCTTTCTCGAATACCGAATGAATGCGGCTACGATCTCAGCTACCGGTCTCGCCGTCATTCGCCGCATGATCGACGGCGAGCAGGTGAACCAGACATCGAGCGGCCTGTCGGCGCGAGAATGGCGCGAGCTGATGGCGTTGCTGGGCCGCGCCCCGCAGCGCTGAACGGCATGCGGCTGAAAGCGCCTCTCCCGCACCGTTCACCTGTTTCTGCAAGAAATTTACAGGCACCAGAATCTCCCTCGGCAAGCCGCAACGTTGTCGAATCTCCCGACGTGGTGAAGGATAAGATGCGAATGTGTCAATTTTATAGTTGCTGAGATGCCAAGAACCGCGCGCCACCCCGTAAGCAGCGAGTTCATCTATTCGATGACAATGCGCGGCGGCGGGCGGCGATCAGCGGCTTCCCCGGCGACTTGTCCCAAGTGCGGGCTGCCATATGGCAGAAAACCAGCGCGTGCGGATTGTCGGGCTCGGCGACGGTGATCGGGGTGCCGGCGTCGGAGGTTTCGTGGATCGTCGGGTCGAGCGGCCCCTCCCCGCGAAATTCGGCGCCGAGCCGTTCGGCTTCCAAGCGGGCGCTGCCTGCGAAAAGATCTCGCTGCGGCCGCCGCAGTCCCGAGCATGCGCGGTATCGAGGGGCCGTAGATGTCGGCGTCGAGCACCCCGACGCGCAGGCCATTTTAAAAGCCGCGAACTCATAAATGGCACGGCCTGTGCTTTGCCATTGTGCTCCTTCACTCCAAGTGCAGAAATCAGCAGCTATTTCCGCTCTTCCGGGTGGTGCCAAAATCGGAAGTATTAGGACAGCGAGATGAATAACTCTGTCGCACCGATTTCGCGATTTCGGCGGCCTTGCCGCTACATCGGCGGCAAAGGGCGCGGCTAATGTGAAAGAAACCGCCGTAGCCGATTTGAAGCCGCCGACCCGGCGCTTCAACCGCCGCGCCCTGCCCATCTGATCCGTTACACGCCTTCACGCATATTTCAGCACCATGGCACCCGCCAGGCGCGGCACATCCACATCCACCCTGTGCTGATACGGCCAATCATCCACGCGATTCCTGCCTGCCGGCACTACTGCCTTCGCGATTCGAGGCGCGTTCGACCGTCTCCTACGACCACTGTGGCCTTTGGCGCCTGTGCTTTGCGCCTTTGGCAGGTGGTTGCGGCGATCGTCCTTGCTGTCTAATGTCTCGCTGAGTCCACCACTAATGAACGACGCCTTCGGCACCGAATGTCCGAGGGGAATAGCTTCGGGGTCTTATCAGAAATAGAGGCCACGCCGATGTTTCAATTGAGCTCTGGTCAAGAGGGGACGTCTACTCGGCGGCGCGAGTTCCTCATGGGCGGGTTTGCTGGGGCCGTCAGTTGTGCTTTTCCTCTGGTCTCTCATGCCGCTACAGCATTGGTCTTGCCGACCGCAGCAGCCGACCGGCGCTTCTCTGTCAGATATAAGGGCATTGGGATAGGCACTCATACAGTCTCATATTCGTCGGCAACCGGTGAGACGCGGGTCAAGACCCAGATCAATCTCGAGGTCAAGGTCGCTTTCATAACCGCCTACGCGTTTACTCATCGCTCCGAAGAAACTTGGCGCGCCGGGCGCCTAGTCTCATTGAATAGCGAAACCGTGGAGCACGGCGAGCCCCTCCACGTCGAAGGCACGGCGACGCCTCAAGGGTTTCGTGTGGTGAGCAAGGGCGGTCCCTTTATCGCTTCCGCTGCCACCCTGACATCAAACAGTCTGTGGACACCGGCGATGCTGGAGCAGAGGACAGTGGTCGATGCTCAGCGCGGCGGCGTTATTGGTGTCAGCGCACGCAAGCTTACCGACGAGCCAATCGCGATACCCGGAGGCCAGGTTCAGGCGACGCGCTACACGTTCATCACGCCCTATTACGCCGGCAGCGTTTGGTATGACAAATCGAACATGTGGGTGCACGGCGAGTTCGAGCGTGACGGCTCGACGGTCCAATATCAGCTTGAAACGTGAACACCGCTCATCGGCGAAAGGGGGACATTCCGTTATGTCGTTTAGGCGGCTGATACGTCTTGGTGTCGCTATGATCGCAAGCGCCGTCGCGGGCTGCACAGCGACCTCCGACGCCCTTGCCCCGAACGCCGTTAGTCTCGCCACCGGGATCCCCGGCGGTGTCTATCATCCCGTCGGAAACGCGATCTGCCGTATGTTTAATCTCGACGGCAAGCATCAGGAGACGCCATGTATCGCGGTGAGTTCCGACGGCTCGGTGGAGAACATCCGACGCGTCGAGAGCGGCGACTCGGCGTTTGGCCTTTCGCAGACCGATGTCGCCGTAGCCGCCTTCAATGGTGAAGGACCGTTCGCTGGCGCCGGCCCGGATCCGAAGCTCCGCATGGTAATCTCTCTCTACCCGGAGGCATTTACCATTGTCGCTCGCGCCGATAGCGGCATACGCGATTTCCAGGACTTGCGCGGCAAGCGGGTCGGCATTGGCACGAGCGGTGTTGGGTATAACTTTACTCGGGATGTCATCCTCCGATTTTATGGATCGCCGACCTCGGGTCTTGAGCGTGTGCTGGAGCTTGCGCCGACCGAGCAGAACCAGGCGCTCTGCAATAATAAAGTCGACGCGGTTATATTTGAGGCGGGTCATCCCAATGGGCTGACGCAGGAGGCTACGACGGATTGCCGAGCACGGCTGGTGCCGGTCGCCGGCCAGCCGATCGATCGCCTACTTGCAACGCATCCCTATTACATCCCGTCTATCATCCCGGGCGGTATGTACGTTGGCAACCCTGGCGATATCCCGACAATCGCCACGCGGGCCGTACTCGTCTCAACCAGCAATCAGCCGGATGAGCTGGTCTATGCCACGGTCAAAGCGGTCTTCGACAACTTCGCGACCTTCCGACGGTTGCACCCCGCGCTGTCGATCTTGGAGATCCAAGACATTGTGCCCAGTTCGTCGGTCATGCCGATCCATCCAGGAGCTCTGAAATTTTACCGTGAGGCCGGCCTTATGCGTCAGTAGCCGGTCGCAGTCCACGCAGTTAGCCTCCGAGTTGTTCTTCTGTTCGAACCCATAGCTGCAGGGCGATCTCTGCTCCGACCGAGACCATATCTTATATCCGTGGTGACGGGGCGCCCCAGCGAGTGGAACCGGGTGAACGCTGAAACGCATTCTCAACCTTCGTTGTGTTTATGACGTTGCTCGGCTGCAATTCCGCTTTACCCTAATTCCCGACATCGTCGCCGCCGGTGGCTGAGCCAGTAGAGGGTATTAGAGAGAACAAACTGGATTTGTTCAAGCAGTATTGGTCTCGGCAACTTCCGGGTTTTAAAATTCCCTCACCATCGAGCCAACGTCAGCTTAAATATCGTTTACCAATAAAGCAATCACGAGGCGTCTCAAATATTGCGCGACAAACTTTACATGAAGCCGGGCACGGGCACGGGCACGTCGCGCTCGCGAATGTTGAGCTCCGCGCGCCTATTCGATGACGATGCGCGGCGGTGCGCGGCGCTCAGCGTCAGCGCCCGCGACCTTCTCCCAGATGCGAGCTGCCATCTGCCGGAAAACCTGGGCATGCGGGTTGTCGGGATCGGACACGGTGATCGGCGTGCCGCCGTCGGAAGTTTCGCGGATCATAAGGTCGAGCGGCACTTCGCCGAGAAATTCGGTGCCGAGGCGCTCGGCCTCCTGGCGGGCGCCGCCATGCGAAAAGATCTCGCTGCGGCCGCCGCAATGCGGGCAGAGGAAATAGCTCATGTTCTCCACGATGCCGAGCACCGGCACGTCGACCTTGCGGAACATGTTGAGCCCCTTGCGAGCATCGAGAAGCGCGATGTCCTGCGGGGTCGAGACGATGACCGCGCCGGCGAGCGGCACCTGCTGAGCCATGGTCAATTGCGCGTCGCCTGTGCCGGGCGGCATGTCGGCAATCATGATGTCGAGCTCGCCCCATTCGACTTCGCGCAGCATTTGCTGCAAGGCGCTCATGACCATCGGCCCGCGCCAGATCATCGGTGTGTCCTCCGGCACAAGGAACCCCATCGACATGCATTTGAGCCCGTAATTCTCCATCGGGATCAGCGTCTTCCCGTCGCGCGAGCGGGGCCGGCCGGAAATCCCCAGCATGCGCGGCATCGAAGGCCCATAGATGTCGGCATCGAGCACTCCGACGCGCAGCCCGTTGGCCCGCAACCCCAGCGCCAGATTGGCCGCCACCGTCGATTTCCCGACGCCCCCCTTGCCGGACGCCACTGCGACGATCGCGCCGACCCCGGGCACGGCCCCGCGTGCGGTGCGGACGCCGGCTGGCGCCGGCGGCGGCTGCGGGGCCGCGCGGCCCCGCGGCGGCGCCTGCGCCGTCAGCACCGCGGTCACCGAAAGCGCGCCCGGCAGCGCCTCGACCGCCTTCTCGGCCGCCTTCCTCAACGGTTCGAGACGCGGGCCGCGCTCGCTCTCGACCTCGATCGCGAAGGCGACATTGCCGTCGCGGATAACCAGGCCCGATACCATGCCGAGCGAGACAATGTCGGCGCCCTTGTCGGGATCAGCGATGCGGCCCAGCGCGTCGAGAACTTGTCGTTCGGTGACGGCACTCATTTCATTCTCCTCGCGGCGGGCCGGAAGATCGCGGGTGATCGATCGTGGCGCTTGGTTCGGAGCGCCGGATGAGGCAAACTGGCGATCGAGTAAGCTGGTGGCCGGTGCACGCGAGGACGCATTCCGTTCATCGTGACTGGGCCATGAGCGCCGCCGGATATGCGGGATTTGGGACCGGCGACCCGACTTGACAACACCCGCCCATGCTCTCTATCGGGTCGCGCATTTCGCGCGTCGCAACCAATGGGGACCCGCTCGGTTGAAAGCGGCCCCAAGCCGACTTCCCCCCGGGGCGATATCCCCCCGGGGCGACATCCCCAAAGGTGGCATCGCGGAAAGGTTCGGGTTCGATGTTCTGGAAAAGTCAGGGCGGTGGGCCATGGGGCAGCGGGCCACGCGGCGGCGGCCCCTGGGGCGGCAACCGCGGCAGCGGCGGACCGAGCCCGCGTGGTAGGGGCCCGCAGCCTCCCGACTTCGAGGAGCTCTTGCGGCGCGGCCAGGACCGCTTTCGACGCGTGTTGCCGGGAGGCTTTGGAACGGGCAGCGGCATCGCCATCGTCGTGCTCGGCATCCTCGTCATCTGGTTGGCGAGCGGCTTCTACCGCGTTCTGCCCGACGAGGTCGGGGTCGTTCTGCGCTTCGGCGCCTATAATCGGACGACACAGCCGGGCCTCAACTATCACCTGCCGACCCCGATCGAGACGGTCCTGACGCCGAGCGTGACCCGCGTCAACCGGACCGAAATCGGCTATCGCAACGCCGAGGGCCCGGGCCGAGGCCAGGTCACCCGCCAAGTGCCTGAAGAGGCGCTGATGTTGACTGGCGACGAGAACATCGTCGACATCAATTTCACCGTCTTTTGGGTCATCAAGGACGCCCAGGCTTATCTCTTTAACATCCGGGACCCCGAGGCGACGGTCAAATCCGCCGCCGAGAGCGCCATGCGCGAAGTGGTTGGCGAGACCCCGATCGCCCAGGCGCTGTCGGAGGGCCGCGGCAAGATCGAAACCGATACGCAAGCCCTGCTGCAAGGGATCCTCAACGTCTATAACGCAGGAATCGAGCTCACCCAGCTGCAGCTGCTCAAGGTCGACCCGCCGGCCCCGGTCATCGATGCGTTCCGCGACGTGCAGCGGGCGCTCGCCGACCGCGAGCGGCTGCGCAATGAAGCAGAATCCTACCGTAACGATATCATTCCGCGGGCGCGCGGCGATGCGGTTCGGATCAAGCAGGAGGCTGACGCCTACCGGCAAGAGATCACGGCTCGCGCTCAGGGTGATGCCGATCGTTTCCTCTCGGTTTACAACGCCTTCAAGGTTTCTCAGGATGTCACGCAGCAGCGCCTCTACCTGGAGACCATGGAAGAGATCCTGAAGAACAGCAACAAGGTAATCATCGACAAACCGGCCGAGGGCGGGACCGGGGTCCTCCCCTATCTGCCGCTCCCTACCCTCGGTACCGGGACGGCCAATGTGTCGCCGCCGGGAGGCGCTCTGGGGAACGGCTCGGGAGTGGGCGGATCGTCCACCGGCGGGACGCAGTCGCCAGCGGCTGCCGTGCCACCGCTGCGTCGGCAATGAGGAGGGGATCGTGAACCGCCGTATCCTCGCCGTCACCGCCGTCGTGCTTATCGTCGCCGGCGTTTTTGCGATGAGTTCGCTGTTTATCGTCGACCAGACCGAGGAGGCGCTCGTTCTGCAATTGGGCCAGCCGCGACGGGTCATTCGCGACCCGGGGTTGCAGGTGAAGCGTCCATTCATCGAGAATGTCATTTTCTATGACAATCGGCTGCTCGATTTCGAGCCCCCGCCGGAAGAGGTCATCGTCTCAGACCAGAAACGGCTAGTCGTAGACACCTACACCCGCTACCGCATCACCGACCCGCTGTTGTTCTACCAGACGGTGAGCACCGAAGCCGCCGTTCGCGCACGGCTCAATGCAATGGTCAGCGGCAGCCTGCGGCGCGTGCTCGGCAACGTCACCTTATCGGCTCTGCTGTCGCACCAGCGCCCCGCGATCATGCATCAGATCCGCGATGAAGTAAGCGCACAGGGGAAGTCCTTTGGCATCGACGTCATCGATGTCCGCATCCGCCGCGCCGACCTGCCCGAGGAAAACAGCCAAGCGATCTTCGCCCGCATGAAGTCGGAACGCGAGCAGCAAGCGGCGCAATACCGCGGCGAGGGCGCCGAGGCGGCCCAGACTGTCCGCGCAAACGCCGAGCGCGAACGCACCGTGATCCTCGCCGAAGCTCAGCGCGACGCGCAGAAGGTCCGCGGTGATGGCGATGCCCAGAGCATCAAGACCTACGCCGAGGCCTTTGGGCAGGATAAGCAGTTCTTTGCCTTTTACCGCTCGATGCAGGCCTATCGCGACGCACTGAACGGCCGGACCACTTCTTTCGTGCTCACCCCGGATAGCGGCTTTTTCCGGTTTTTCGAGAATTTGGACGGGACGGGGGCGAAGCCCACGCCGCCAGGGCCCACGGCTGGGGCGACGGCTGGTTCACGATGAGCCATCCCGGCGTGCCACCTGGCGGGCAATGAGGGATTTGTGGACGGCGCTCGCTCTTGTCCTGGTTATCGAGGGCGCTCTCTACGCCCTTTTTCCGGAAGGCATGAAGCGCGCCGCGGCGCGTGCTCTTGCCGTTCCGCCGCAAACTTTGAGGCTGGCGGGGCTGGCGGCCGCCTGTGCTGGAGTTGTCCTTGTCTGGCTGGTGCGACGATGATGTTGGCGGTACACTAGGCCGGTATGCGCAAGGCTTCTCCTCCGATCACGGATGCAGCCCGCAACAGATCCTCGGTGATCGCTTGAAAAACCCGATCGTCCGCTTTTGCTCCTAGGAGTTGATTTTGGTGCCCTTTCTGCCATCCAACCTAGCGCGCCGCGCGGCTGCGAGCGTGGTCGCTGTTTTTCTGATCGCGCCGGCGGGGCTCGTCCAGCCTGCCGCCGCTCGGCCGGCGCCCGACAGCTTCGCCGATCTCGCGGAAAAGCTACTGCCCTCGGTGGTCAACATTTCAACCACTCAAACGGTGAAATCCGAGCACGGGCGTGAGCACAGCGGACCCGATATCCCTCAGTTCCCCCCCGGCTCGCCGTTCGAGGAGTTCTTTCGGGACTTCTTCGAGCATGGCGTACCCAAGGGAGGCCGTCCGGAGGCTCAGCCGCGCAAGGGCACCTCTCTCGGCTCCGGCTTCATCATCGACCCGGCGGGTTATGTCGTAACCAACAATCACGTGATCGCCGACGCCGACGAGATCACCGTCATTTTGCACGACGACACCAATCTGAAGGCCGAATTAGTGGGGCGCGACACCAAGACCGATATCGCGCTGCTTAAGGTCAAGACCGACAAGCCGTTGACAGCCGCTACCTGGGGCGACAGCGACGCCTCGCGGGTGGGCGATTGGGTACTGGCGATCGGCAATCCGTTCGGTCTCGGCGGCAGCGTCACCGCTGGCATCCTCTCGGCACGCCAGCGGGACATCCAATCCGGCCCCTACGATGATTTTTTGCAGACCGACGCCTCGATCAACCGGGGCAATTCCGGAGGGCCGATGTTCAACATGGACGGCCAGGTCATCGGCATCAATACGGCCATCTACTCGCCGTCGGGCGGCTCGATCGGCATCGGTTTCGCGATCCCCTCCGCTCTTGCCAAGGCGGTCGTCGCCGAATTGCAAGGCGAGCCCGACCACAACGTGCATCGCGGTTGGCTCGGTGTCCGCATCCAGGCGGTGACCGAGGAGATCGCCGAAAGTCTTGGTCTCGACAAGGCCAAGGGTGCGCTGATCGCCAGCGTCAGCGACAATGGCCCCGCTCAGGCCGCCGGAATTCAGGCCGGCGATGTGGTGTTGAGCTTTGACGGCCGCGAAGTCAACGACATGCGGCGACTGCCGCGGCTAGTTGCAGAGACCCCGGTCGGCAAGACCGTACCGCTGACGCTCTGGAGAAAGCGGGCAGAGAACACGGTGCAGGTCAAAGTCGGCAAGCTCGACGAAAGCGATCAGCAGCAGGCGAACGCGCAGGACTCACCCAAGAAAGCCACCCAGAGCGACACCGGGGTAGTCAAGACCCTGGGCCTGACGCTGTCGGGGATCACGACGGATCTGAAGGATAAATTCTCGCTCGCCGACGGTTCTAAAGGGGTCGTCGTCGTCGATGTCGCCAAGGACAGTCCGGCAGCCACCAAAGGCGTGCGCCCGGGCGACCTGATCATGGAAGCCGCGCAGGAAGAGGTGAAGAGCCCTGGCGAAGTCAGCAGCAAGATCGAGGAAGCGAGGAAATCCGGACGGAAATCGATATTGCTGCTGGTCGAGCGCCAAGGCGATCTTCGCTTCATCGCGCTCCGCCTCGATCAGGGGTGAACACGCGCGGCGCCCTACCCGAAGTTACCCGATGATTTCCTCCTTTCGATACCCTTGGGCATAGAGAAGACCGGTCAGATCGGCATGGTCGAGCCGCCATCGGGCGCTCGCGGCGACGGCGGGTTTGGCGTGGAAGGCGATGCCGATCCCGGCGGCCAACAGCATCGGCAAATCATTGGCGCCGTCGCCGACGGCCATCGATTGCTGCACTGGAACGGCATGTTCGGCAGCCAGGGTGAACAGCGTTTCGCGCTTGCTCTCTCCGGTCACGATCGGCGGAAGCACCGTGCCGGCGACGCGGCTTTCCGTCAGATCCAGCTGGTTGGCGATGACGTGATCGAACCCGAGTTCGGCCGCAACTCTTGCGGCAAAAATCATAAAACCGGACGAAACGAGCGCTGTGACCGCTCCGGCGCTTCGCATCGTCGCGATCAGCTGCCGGGCCCCAACTCTGAGCCGGATACGGCAGGCCGCCTCTTCGAGAACGTGATCCGGCAGACCCGCGAGCAGACTGACGCGGGCCTCGAGCGCGGCGGTGAAGTCGAGCTCTCCATTCATCGCGCGTCTCGTGATTTCCGAGACTTCTTGCCGAAGCCCGATGAAATCGGCGAGCTCGTCGAGCATTTCATTCTCGATGATCGTCGATTCCATATCGGCGACGAGGAGACGCTTGCGCCGATTCTTGGCCGACTGAACCAGAACGTCGATTTCGGCATCGCCGATCACGGCGCGTGCGGCCAACTCGGCGAGCTTCGGGCTGGTCGCATCGAGAACAAAATCGCAGGCGTCGTCCGCCAGCCAGGTTGGCTCGCCCGTAAGTCCGGCCGCGCCGGCAACCGCGCTCGCTAGGCGGGGAAGGCTTTGCCGGCCACGGGCACCAGCGATCAGGGTGAGGACCATCCTCATGGATCGTCGTCCTACTCCGCCGGTCGGCCCGGTCACAAGCAGGCTCGCGACAGCCCGCCCCCGGTCCTCGTCATTGCCGGGTCGACGGCGAGCGGCAAATCGGCGCTCGCACTCGAACTGGCCGACCTATGCGGCGGTACGATCATCAACGCCGACAGTCTGCAGATCTATCGCGATCTTCAGGATATTGACGGCGCGGCCCGACCAAACCGCGCAAGCGCGAGTACCGCACTGGCTCTACGGGTTCCTCGACGCGAGCGAGCGCGGGACCGCCGCACGATGGCGGGCGTTAGCGCTCGACGCGATCGCCGAGGCGACAAGGGCCGGCCGCCTCCCCGTCCTGGTCGGCGGCACCGGGCTCTACTTGCGAGCGATCAAGGAGGGATTGGCGCCGGTTCCGGACATCCCCGCGGAGATCAGGCAAGAGGCGATCGAGCTTCATCGGGCGCTGGGCGGCGCTGGGTTTCGTGAGCGGCTGGCCCGGCTCGATCCGGCGGCTGCGCAGCGGCTGTTCCCCGGAGACAAACAGCGCCTCGTCCGCGCCTTTGAGGTGGTGCGAGCGACCGGGGTGACCATCGGGGCTTGGCAGCAACAGACAAAATCGGAACCGGCTTATCGGTTCGGGACAATCCTGCTCGCGCCGCCGCGAGAGGGGCTTTACGCAGCCTGCAATGCCCGGCTCATCCAGATGATCGTAGCGGGCGCTCTGGCCGAGGCGAAGGCGATTGCCGTACGCCGCCTCGATCCCAGCCTCCCCGCAATGAAGGCAGTGGGTCTTCCCGAGCTCCTCTCTTACCTGCGGGGTGATTTCCCGTTCGATACCGCGATAGCTGCAGCGCAGCGCGCCACCCGGCGATACGCCAAACGCCAAATGACCTGGTTCCGTCATCAAATGGCCCCGGACCTCGTACTCGACGCGCAACTTTCGGAAAGTTTGCTGCGCCGCTCACGTCATTTTATTGATCGGTTTTTGTTGACCCGCCCGGTTTAGCTGACTACGTTGCGGCCCCGCCTTGGGGCACCAACTCCTCGGCGGCGCGCGTTCTTCGCGCCCGATGTTGCTGCCGAAGGAGGTTGTCATGCCGGCCGAGCCGTTGAGCGGAGCGGAAATCGTCATCAAGGCTCTGGTCGACCAGGGCGTCGATGTCGTATTCGGCTATCCCGGCGGCGCCGTCCTGCCGATCTACGACGCGCTGTTCAAGCAGAATTCACTGCGTCATATCCTGGTGCGGCACGAGCAGGGCGCAGTGCACGCGGCTGAGGGCTATGCGCGCTCGACCGGGCGGGTCGGCGTCGTGCTCGTGACGAGCGGTCCGGGTGCAACCAACGCGGTCACCGGCTTGACCGACGCGCTGATGGACTCGGTGCCGGTCGTCTGCCTGACTGGCCAGGTCCCGACGCACCTGATCGGCAACGACGCGTTTCAGGAAGCCGACACGACCGGTATTACGCGCCCTTGCACAAAGCACAATTATCTCGTCAAGGGGGTCCGCGAACTGGCCCGCACACTCCACGAGGCGTTTTATGTCGCCAAAAGCGGCCGCCCGGGGCCGGTTGTCGTCGATCTGCCGAAGGATGTCCTCTTCGCACCCGGGCCTTACACTCCGCCCGAAGAGGTGCGTCACAAGAGCTACCGTCCGCAGCTGCGGCCCGATCCGGCCCGGATCACCCAAGCCATCGAGATGATTGCTCAAGCGAAGCGCCCGCTTTTCTACGGCGGCGGTGGCCTGATCAATTCCGGGCCCGAGGCGTGCACCCGCTTTGCCGAGCTGGTGCGGCTGACCGATGTGCCGTGCACCCTGACTTTGATGGGGCTCGGCGCGTTTCCGGCGGCCGACCCGCATTTCCTCGGCATGGTCGGCATGCACGGCACCTACGAGGCGAATCTGGCGATGCACGGCTGCGATCTGATGGTCGCCGTGGGGTCGCGCTTCGACGATCGGGTCACCGGCCGCCTCAATGCCTTTTCGCCCGGTTCCAAGAAGATCCACATCGACATAGACCCATCCTCGATCAACAAGAATGTGCGGGTGGATTTGCCGATCATTGGCGATGTCGGCGAGGCACTGTCGGCTATCCTGGCCGCCGGGCCCGCCGCGTTGCGCGCTGGCGATAGCGCGGCGAGAGAAAAATGGTGGCGCGCCATCGAGGCGTGGCGGACGCGCGATTGCCTGCGTTACGACCGCAGCCGGCGCGATCTGATCAAGCCGCAATATGCAATCGAGCGGCTTTATGCGCTGACCCGCGACCGCGATGTCTACATCACCACGGAGGTCGGCCAGCACCAGATGTGGGCTGCCCAGTTCTTCAGGTTCGAAGAGCCGAACCACTGGATGACCTCGGGCGGCCTCGGCACGATGGGATATGGCCTGCCGGCGGCGATGGGTGTGCAGATCGCTCATCCCGATGCCCTCGTCATCGACATCGCCGGCGAAGCGTCGGTCCTGATGAACATTCAGGAGATGTCGACCATCGCCCAGTATCGGCTGCCGGTCAAAGTATTCATCGTCAATAACCAGTACATGGGGATGGTGCGGCAGTGGCAGGAATTGCTGCACGGCGGCCGCTATTCGGAGAGCTACACGGCGGCGCTTCCCGATTTTGTCAAGCTCGCCGACGCCTTCGGCGCGGTCGGGCGGCGGGTCGAGGATCCGGCGGAGCTCGACGAGGCGATCCGCGAGATGCTCGACACCGACTGCGCATTCATCCTCGACGTCGCGGTCGACCCGGCCGAGAATTGCTTTCCGATGATCCCGTCGGGCGCAGCCCATAACGAGATGCTGCTCGGGCCCGAGGACGAGGCCGAAAAACCGGTCTCCGAGGAAGGCATGGTGCTCGTCTGAGGCGAATGTGACGGAAATAGAGCGGCACACGATCGCCGTGCTCGTCGACAACGAGCCGGGTGTGCTCGCCCGCGTCATCGGGCTGTTCTCCGGGCGCGGCTACAACATCGAGAGCCTGACGGTCGCCGAGGTGGACCGCGCGAACGGCCTGTCGCGGATCACGATCGTGACCACCGGAACCCCGATGATCATCGAGCAGATCAAGGCGCAGCTGTCGCGGCTGGTGCCAGTTCACAAGATCCGCGATCTAACCGACGAGGGACCCTTTGTCGAGCGCGAGATGGCGCTGATAAAGGTTGCCGGCAAAGGCAAGTCGCGCATCGAAAGCCTGCGCCTCGCGGACATTTTCCGCGCGCGCGTCGTCGAACTCGACGACGGAGAGCTTCGTTTTCGAGATGACAGGTTCGAGCGAAAAGCTCAACGCCTTCATCACCTTGATGGAACCCCTCGGCCTCGTCGAGATCTCGCGCACCGGCGCTGCGGCGATCTCCCGCGGGCCCGCGAGCTTTTAGCCTCACTTCACCGGCGACGGCCGGTGGCTATTTCGGACATAGATCCCGGCCTCCGCCGGGAAGACAGGTGAGAGGAGAGGGAGATGCGGGTGTATTACGACCGGGATGCCGATGTGAACCTGGTCAAATCAAAGAAGGTTGCAATCATCGGCTACGGCAGCCAGGGCCATGCGCATGCGAACAACCTGCGCGACAGCGGGGTCAAGGACGTCGTCGTGGCGCTGCGCCCCGGTTCGGCTTCGGTCAAGAAGGCGGAAGAGGCGGGGCTGCGCGTGATGAATTCGGCGGAGGCAGCGAAATGGGCGGACATCGTCATGGTGCTGACCCCCGACGAATTGCAGGCCGCGCTCTACGCCGGCGAGCTGCGCCCCAGTATGCGCGAAGGCACCGCGCTCGCTTTCGCGCATGGCCTCAGCATCCATTTCCGCCTGATCGAGCCGCGTCCCGATATGGACGTGTTCATGATCGCGCCGAAGGGGCCAGGCCACACGGTGCGCTCGGAATATCTCCGGGGCGGCGGCGTCCCCTGCCTCGTCGCCGTCGAGCAGAACCCGTCCGCGAACGCGCTCGAAATCGCGCTTTCCTACGCCTCGGCGATCGGCGGCGGCCGCGCCGGGGTCATCGAGACGACCTTCCGAGAGGAATGCGAGACCGATCTGTTCGGTGAGCAGTCGGTGCTGTGCGGCGGATTGACCTCGCTCATTCTCGCGGCGTTCGAAACCTTGGTCGAAGCCGGCTACGCGCCCGAGATGGCCTATTTCGAATGCTGCCACGAGATGAAGCTGATCGTCGACCTGATCTACGAGGGCGGCATCGCGAATATGCGCTATTCGATCTCCAACACTGCCGAGTATGGCGACTACACGCGTGGCCCCAGGCTCATCGATGGGCATGTCCGGGCCGAGATGAAAAAGATCCTGGCCGATATCCAGTCGGGCAGTTTCGCGCGCGAGTGGGTGCTAGAGAACACGGCCGGCCAGCCCAGTTTTAAAGCGCTGCGCCGCCGCGCCGCCGAGCACGAAATCGAAAAGATCGGCGAGAAGCTGCGCGCAATGATGCCGTGGATCGCCGAGAACCGCCTCGTCGACAAATCACGGAACTGAGCCGCGCTCGGGAGAGGAGATCGGCGGCGCCTCACTTCTTCTTCTGGGGCGGCACAAAAGGTAACCTTGGCGCGAGCAGGCAAACACATCGCGCAAAGCCAAGGATGTCTCCCGACGAATTTATTGCCAAGTGGCATGGGACCACGCGTACTGAGCGGTCGGCCGCTCAAGAACATTTTCTCGATCTCTGCGACCTTCTCGGAGTACCGAAGCCGGCCGATGTGGATCGGCACGGCAAGATCGGCGACACTGCCGGCTTTGCCGATGTTTGGAAGCGGCATTGCTTCGCCTGGGAGTACAAGGGCAAGCGCCGCAATCTGGTTGAAGCCTATGCGCAGCTGAAGCAGTACGCCGACGCGCTCGAAAACCCGCCGCTGCTCATTGTCTCGGACATGCAGGAGATCCGGGTCCACACCAATTTTACCAACGCGATCGCGCAGCAGCATGTAATCCCGCTGGCCGAACTGCGTTCCGTCGAGGCGCGGGACCTGCTGCGCAACTGCTTTCTGCATCACGAGCGGTTGCGGCCGACCGCGACGCGGGAGAGCGTCACGGCACAGGCGGCGGCCAATTTCGCCAACATCGCCGTGCTGCTGCGCCGGCATTACGACGAGCGCCGCGTCGCGCATTTCATCAACAAACTCGTGTTCTGCCTCTTCGCTGAAGACATCGACCTTTTGCCTGACCGCATTTTCGCCGCCACCCTCGAGGAGGCGATAAAACGGCCGGACGATTTCGTGCCGATGCTGGGCGAGCTGTTCCGCGCCATGGCGAACCGGAACGGCCGCTTCGGGATGGCGGCGATCCCCTGGTTCAATGGCGGCCTGTTCGACGATGACGACGTTCTGCCGCTCGGCATTGGTGCGGTCCGCGATCTGATGACGGCGGCGCGGCTCGACTGGAAGGCGATCGACCCGACGATTTTCGGGACATTGTTCGAGAGCGGTCTCGACGACAAGAAGCGCGCCCAGATGGCGAGCCTGTTCGACGCACCGGACCCCGAAGATCCTGCGCAGGCGCGACTGTTCGCGGCCTCGGCGGCAAACGGAGGAGTCGGCATCCACTACACCGACGAAGCGACGATCATGAAGATTATCGAGCCGGTCGTTGTGGCGCCATTGCGCCGGGAATGGGAGCGCACCAAGGCCGAAATCAGGGAGGCCGAAGAGCGACGCGCTCGGGCACGCACGCAGGCGGAGCAAAGCAGGCTGCTGGCCAAAGCGCGCGGCCTCTATGCCGAGTTCCGGGCAAGCCTCGGTCGCTATCGCGTCCTCGACCCGGCCTGCGGCTCGGGCAACTTTCTCGCTCTGTCGCTTCGAGCTCTTAAGGATTTCGATCTCTCGGTGACGGAGGATGCCGCCGCGATGGGGCTTCCGCTGGACAACTCCCGTGTAGGTCCGGAGGCGGTGATGGGCATAGAGATCAACGGCTACGCCGCCGAATTGGCCCGGCTGACGGTCTGGATCACCGAGCTGCAATGGCAGTTGCGCAAAGGCTTGGGGCTGAGGCGCCGGCCAATCCTCGACAAGCTGGATGGGATCGTGCGGGCGGACGCGCTAATCACGCAGAGCGGCAAAGACACCGCCTGGCCAGAAGCCGATGTGGTCGTTGGGAATCCGCCGTTCCTCGGCCGGCCAAAACTTCGACAAACATTCGGTGATGCGTATGTCGAGCGCCTTTTCGCCGCCTTCGTCGGTCGAGTCCCGGCTGAAGTCGATCTGGTCGCCTACTGGTTTGCGAAAGCCTGGGAGCGGATGCGAGATGGACGGCCGGACTGGTGGCGACGCAAGCCATCCGGCGCGGTGCGAGCAGAAAAGTTTTGGATCGCATCGGCCAGACCGCCACGATCTTCAATGCCTGGGCAGACGAGCCGTGGGTCCTGGATGGAGCCGCTGTGCGCGTCTCGTTGATCTGCTTCGGGAGCCATGTCGAGACGACGTCGCATCTGAACGGGCGGATTGTGCCAAAAATCCACAGTGATCCCTCCGGCGATGCGCTCGACCTGACGAGCGCACTCAGGCTTGCTGAAAACGTCAGCGTTTGCTTTCAGGGACCGGTGAAAGTGGGTGCCTTCGACATCTCCGGCGCGCGAGCCCGCGATTGGCTACAAATGCCGTTGAACCCGAACGGCCGGAACAACGCCGACGTCCTCCGACCATGGGTGAACGGACGAGACCTTACTGGCCGGCCTTCAGATACCTGGATCATCGATTTTGGAGAAATGACCGAAAGGGAGGCTGCCCTATACCAAGCGCCGTTCGAATATCTCAGGGTAAAAGTAAAACCTTTCAGGGATAGCAACAATCGGGAGCGTCGGCGCCGTATGTGGTGGCAGCACGGGGAGACCGTTCCGGGTCTGCGATCAAAAATGACGGGTCTTGCGCAAGCGATCGGGACGCCACGCGTAGCCAAGCATCGCTTTTTCAGCTGGATTGCCCCGCAAGTCCTTCCGGACAGTGGTGTGAATGCCATAGCCCGCGACGATGATGTCACGTTCGGCATTCTTCAAAGCCGCTTCCATGAAGCATGGTCCCTGCGGCTGGGCGGTTGGCACGGGGTCGGCAATGATCCTCAATATACGCCCCGCATGGGCTTTGAGACATTTCCCTTTCCCGAAGGCCTGACGCCGAATATCCCGGCCGCAGCGTACGCCGCGGATCCGCGAGCCATTATGATGGCTGAGACGGCGCGGCGGCTCTATGCATTGCGCGAGGCGTGGCTGAACCCGCCTGATCTCGTCGAGCGCGTGCCGGAAGTGGTGTCGGGGTATCCCGACCGCATCCTTCCGGTCGGCCCGAAGGCCGCCGCGGTCCTCAAGAAACGCACGTTGACCAATCTCTACAATGAGCGGCCGGCGTGGCTCGACAATGCGCATCGCGACCTGGACGCTGCGGTCGCCGCGGCTTATGGCTGGCCGGCCGACATCGCGGAAGAAGAGGCGCTGGCGCGCTTATTGGCGGTGAACCTTGAACGCGCCGTGGCGGGACGTTAGCTGGTTGCGGCGTGCCCTCTACGGGCGGGTAAGTCGGGCGCTTTGCGTTTCCCGCCAGAACCGACGGGGCGGGTCTGCATCGCCGACTTCTTCCGTGACATCGCCAGCAAACTGGCCTGGGGCGGCGCTTGGCGGGACATCGGAATCGGCCGATAATTGGATATTAGTATTTAAGCATCAATGTGGTATTATCATCGGCATCGGTAAACCGTATCTCCGGAGCGAAGGCGAGACCAGGAAAGGCAGGCCGCGTAGCGATGGGTGGTTCGCGCGATGCGGACGGAACTCTGGGACTCTTGCGGGAGACGAGATCGATCGCTGATATTTCGCTGCAAACAGCCAGGCGCATGCCAAATTCACAATCACCGCTTCGCGTCCTTCACGTCACTGCCGAACTCTATCCTTGGGTCAAATCCGGCGGGCTCGGCGATGTTGCCGCGGCGCTGCCGCCGGCGCTGATCGGGCTCGGTGTTGACACGCGCCTCCTGCTGCCCGGTTTCCGGGGCTTTCTCGATGCGTTTCCCGGCATCACCGATGCCGCCCGGCTGAACACGCCTTTCGCGGCGGAGCGGGTGCGGGTAGGTCTTGCCCGGTTGCCGGGCTCGGAACTCCCAGCTTATCTGGTCGACCAACCAGTTTTCTATGATCGGCCGGGCAATCCCTATGCCGGTCCGGACGGGCACGATTGGCCCGACAATCATCGCCGCTTCGGGCTCTTCGGCTGGATCGCCGCGGAGCTGGCGCGCGGCGCCGACCCTGGCTGGAGCCCTCACATCCTTCACCTCCATGATTGGCATGGCGGCCTCGCCCCGGCGTACCTCGCGGCTCGGCCCCCGGCTGCCGATCATGTCCCGAGTGTCTTCACCATCCATAACCTCGCCTATCAGGGGCTATTTCCCGCCGCTCTGTTTCCCGAGCTCGCGTTGCCGCCGGGGTTCTTTTCGGTCGACGGGGTCGAATTCAATGGTCTGGTCTCGTTTATCAAGGCAGGCTTGTTCTATGCAGACCGCCTGACCACGGTGAGCCCGACCTATGCCCGCGAGATCCAGACCCTGGGTTTTGGCTGCGGTCTCGACGGGCTATTGCGTACCCGCAGCGACGCATTGACCGGGATACTGAATGGGGTCGACCCGCGCGTCTGGGATCCTCGGCACGATCCCATCTTGCCCCGATCCTACGGGGTCGAGGATGCCGCGTCGGGGAAGCCCCATGCGAAAGCGGCGCTGCAGCGGCGCCTCGGGCTCGCCGATCGCGAAGACGCGCCATTGTTCGGCGTGGTCAGCCGGCTGACGCCGCAGAAGGGGCTCGATCTGCTCCTCGCGTGCCTGCCGGAGCTCGTTGGCGACGGCAGCCGGCTCGCCATCCTCGGTTCTGGCGACAGCGATTTGGAGCACGGTTTCTCCGTGGCAGCCGCGGCCCACAACGGCGCGATCGCCGTCGAGATCGGTTATGACGAAGCGCTGTCCCATCTGATCATCGCCGGCGCCGACATAATGCTCGTGCCGTCGCGCTTCGAGCCCTGCGGTCTAACCCAGCTCTACGCGTTGCGCTATGGGACGTTGCCGCTGGTTCGCCGGGTCGGCGGCCTCGCCGACACCGTGGTCGATGCGACCGCAGTCAGCCTGGCGGACGGCAGCGCCGACGGCTTCGCGTTTGACGGCGATACCCCCCCGGCGCTGATCGCAGCGGTCCGGACCGCCAATGCGCTGTTTCGCGAGCCCGCGATTTGGCTGCGCATGATCCGGCGGGCTATGACCCGCGATTTCAGTTGGACGGCTGCGGCGCGCGGCTATGTCGGGGTCTATCGCGAGCTGCGACCGGGCCTGGTCTCTTAAGCCAGGGCAGACCCGTCACCCTAGCCTATAAGCTAGTAGGATTCTTGTAGGATGGGTTGAGCTGACCGATACCCATCGCCTGCGCTCGTTGCGATGGGTTTCGCGGGTGCTCTACCCATCCTACGCCTCTACGCCTCCTCGCGGGCGAAGCATGTGATTGGGCCTGAGCATCTGACGCTAGTCCTTGGCCCGCTCGAGGTAGCTCCCGTCGGCGGTGCTGACGACGATACGCGTGCCCGGGCCGATATGCGGCGGGATCATTACGCGGCGCCCGTTTTCGAGCTTGCCCGGCTTGTAGGAAGACGATGCGGTCTGCCCCCGCACGACAGGATCGGCTTCGACGACCTCCATCACCACGTTGGGCGGCAGTTCGACCGATAATGCGGAGCCCTCGTGCAGCATCACCTTGCACACCATCCCTTCGCTCAGAAAATCGGCCGGGTCGCCGATGGTCTCGCGCGGGATCGAAATCTGCTCGAAGCTGTCGTTGTCCATGAAAGTCGCCAGACCGCCGTCCATGAACAGAAATTGCATTTCCTTCTCGTCAAGGCGCACCCGCTCGACCGTTTCTTGGGTACGGAAACGCTCGTTCAGCTTAGACCCGCCACGCAGATCGCGCAGCTCGACTTGGGCGAAGGCGCCGCCCTTGCCGGGCTGAACCAATTCGCGCTTCAGCACGAGCCAGAGCTTGTTCTGGTGCTCGAGAACATTGCCCGGCTTGATGTCGATGGCATTGATTTTCATTGGCGGGATCTCGGGACGGCCCTGAATGTATCGTAGACCCTAACATAGGTCGGCGTACCGGCAAGAACGAGGGCAGGACGATGCAGGAATGGTGGCGGCCCGATCGCTTCGCATTGCGCCGCGCGATGCTCGAGAAGCGGGGACAAATCCTCGCAGCTATTCGCAACTTCTTCGCCGATCGCTGCTTCGTCGAGGTCGACACGCCGGCTTTGCAGGTGAGCCCGGGTCTCGAACCGCATCTGCGGGCATTCGCCACCGAGCTTCACGACCCGCAACCGGGGCGGGCCGCCCTGCGCTACCTCCACACCTCGCCGGAATTTGCGATGAAGAAGCTACTCGTCGCCGGGATGCCGCAGATCTGGCAACTCGCTCATGTCTTCCGCGACGGCGAGCGGAGCGCAACCCACCATCCGGAATTCTCAATGCTCGAATGGTATCGCAGTGGGGCCTCCTATCGCGACCTGATGGCGGAGTGCATAGCGCTGGTCCGCGCCTGCCAGCATGCAACCGGCGCTCAGGCGCTGAGCTGGCGCGGTCATGCCGCCGACGCGACACGCGAATGGCAGCGGATCAGCGTGGCGGAGGCCTTTCAGAAGCACTGCGGTCTGGATCTGTTGGCCACGGCTCCCGATCCCTTGCACCCCGATACGGATCGCCTGGCCGCCGCGGCGAGCGGCATCGGCATCCCACCTTATCCCGGGGACGATTGGGAAACATTGTTTTTCCGCATCCTGCTCGACCGCATCGAGCCCCACCTCGGTCGCGGAGTGCCGACAATCCTTTACGATTACCCGCTCTCGATGGCCGCACTGGCGCGCCGCCGTCCGGACGACCCTCGTCTCGCCGAGCGCTTCGAGGTCTATATCTGCGGGCTGGAACTCGCCAACGCTTTCGGCGAGCTCACCGATCCGACCGAGCAGCGAGCCCGCTTTATCACCGACCAGGCCCGCAAACGGCAGCTCTATGGCCAGACCTACCCGCTTGACGAGGATTTCCTCGACGCTCTCGAATACGGCCTGCCCGTTTGCGCCGGCATCGCGCTCGGCTTCGACCGGCTCGTTATGCTGGCCACCGGCGCCGAGGACATCGAAGAGGTGCTGTGGGCGCCGGTCCGTTGATACTACGGGTGGATCACGGTCTCTGCGCGGCTGACGACGAAGGCTTCGCGGCGCTCCAGAAAATCGACCGCGACCTCGGTAAATGCTTCGGGCCGTTCGGTGCTGATCGCGTGCCCGGCGTCGTAGACGAACACCAGGTGGCAATTTGGCAACAGCTCCTTGTAAAAGCGGCCCATCTCGGGGGCTATCACGCGGTCGAGAGTGCCGAACAACACCAAGGTCGGTGTGGGCAAACGGCGCATCTGGGTTTCGAGATCGGCGTCGCGGTCAGGCCCGCGCAGACGCGCCACCAAAGCCCGAGTCTTCGCCTGGACCGCCGGGTCCGGCACGGGCAGGGGACCGAGCCGCTCGGGATGCGCATAAAGTCGGCGCGCCATTTCCTCCGGCGAGCCGGAAGGCGGCTCGGACCCAGTGGGACGGATAGCAGCCGGGGCTTCCAGGACCAGGCTCTCGACCCGTTTCGGCTGCTGCACCGCCACCCACAGCGCGACCTTGCCGCCGAACGAGGTTCCCATCAGGTTGAATTTGTCGATGCCGAGATTAGTGACCGCTGCAGCCATCGTCTCGGCCAGTTCCGCCATCGTCCGCGTTCGAGTGTTCTCGGGCGACGAGCCGAAACCCGGCATCTCGAAGGCGACCACCCGGCAATGCCGGCAAAGCAGATCATGCCCAGGCGTCAGGCGCATGCCGCCGGCGCCGTGGAGATGCACGAGCGGCGTGCCCTGCCCCGCCTCCATGTACCGGATACGGAACCCATCCGCCTCGACAAAACCTTCGCGGAATGCTGCACCGGGGGGTGCCGTTTTCAATTCGTCCTCGATCTGCCCCACTATCGGCCCTTTCTTGCTCATATCTCGCGGATGCGCGGGAGGACCTTCTTCCCGAACAATTCGAGCGCCCGCATCATGCCGTCGAGATTGCCCGTGCCGGGGTCTTGCAACGAGAGGTCGACCACCCCGGCGCCGACCTCCTCACGACACCGCCGCAGCTGTTCGACGACCCGGTCGGGGCCGCCGCAGAAGCTGATCGGCAATACCCCGCCGACATTCGCAGGCCGTTTCTCCCCGGCGATATTGCGGGTCGTATCCGACTGAAGCAGCGCATCGCGCAATCCGGCGCGCACCGGGAACGGCGCCTGCTTGTCGCGCCGGCGCAGCGCCTCCTCGGCCGCGTCGTCCGTGTCGGCGAGGATCATATTGGCGCGATATATGATCTCGTCCGGACTCGGCACCCAGCCGTAACGGGCGCATTGCTCGCGGTAGTAATGCGCCGATTTCGCCATCAGCTCGAATGTCCCGTAGGAGAGGCCGATGCCGAGCCGATGGCGCGCGGCAAATTCGCCGGCTTCCGCGCTGGTGCCGAGCGCATAGGTCGGCGGGTGCGGCTGAGATTGCGGGCGCGGCCAAACCGACACGGTGCGGTACTGGAAATATCGCCCTTGCCAGCCGAAGGGTTGCGGTTCGGTCCACGCCTTCAGGATCAGCTCCATTCCCTCGTCGGTGCGCTCGCGCGATTCCTTCGGGTTGAGGTCGTAGCTCAGATATTCGTTGGTCGTGCCGCGCAACAGTCCGACGACAATGCGCCCCGGGGCCATGGTGTCGAGCATCGCGACTTCCTCGGCGATGCGGATCGGGTTGCTGACCGGCACGATCGGGCCGAGCATCGCAATCTTTATCTTGTCGACCCGCGCCGCGAGATAGGCCGCCGAAACGACCGGCGACGGCGTCAGGATGCGCGGCGAATAATGGTGCTCGGAGACGCTGACCCAGTCGAAGCCGAGCTCCTCGACAAATCGCACCCGCTCGACCATGCCGCGATAGGCTTCGGCCCCGGTTTCGGGATTGTAGGAACCGGCCGGCACCGGCCATTCGCGTGGCAGGTCCGACGGCGAGACATAACGGCCCGTTTCGAAATAGGAGACTTTCATGGCTCGAGCTCGTGAGGTCGCAGCGGGGCGGGCCGTCCCTTGTTCGTCCGACGCTCGGCATCGCGCACGGCACACCCAGGGGTCCGGCCAACCGGTCTGCCAAATTACCCGCGGGGCTCGTTGCCGTCCATGTGTTCGAGGCAGCCAACTGGGGATAGCTCGTGATGCGCGCCGCGACGGGCCTATTGGCCGTCTTTGAGGAGGTCTTGCCGACAACACCATTGCCGAAACAAAAACACCAGGCCTCCGGCTTTCCTCGCCACAGTTGACACGGACGGCGTCTTAGACGACTAGAATTCCGCGGTTTCGAGGAACGGCCACCACCGGTGTTCAGGGGAAGGCTCCGATGGTTAAGGGGACGGGGGGCAGATTGCCGCGCGCCTGCCGCAATCTTTTCAGTTGGGTGGCGGGTAGTTAGTTGGCGGACCGGCGACATCGGGGATCAATGGCGTATCTAACGTTTGACTCTTCCGCGCAGGTAAAGAAGGCTAGGCTGCAAGGGTCATCAAAGTTCTTCCTGGGATTGCAAATTTTGTTCTTACGCTATGACTGACGAATCCATAGCGATCGTCGGAGCGGCCTGCCGATTCCCCGGGGCCGAGAATCTCGACGAGTTCTGGCGGCTGCTCACATCGGCGGGCGATGCGGTGTCCGAGATCGACGACCGGCGGTGGTCGACGCGCCTCTTTTACCATCCCGATCGCGGCGAGCCGGGCAAAAGCTATACTTGGTCAGCCGGCCTGATCACCGGCGTCGACCTATTCGAGCCTTCGTTCTTTGGGATCTCGCCGCGCGAAGCCGCGCAGATGGATCCTCAGCAGCGGCTGCTGTTAGAACTCGCATGGCACGCATTCGAAGACGCGGGCATTCCGCCCAGCACGATTTCGGGCAGCGCTACGGGCGTCTATATTGGCGCCTCTACCACCGATTATTCCGATCTGAGAATAGGCGACCCCGCAGGTGCCGATTCCTATTTTATGACCGGGAGCACCCTCAGCATCCTGGCAAACCGAGTATCCTACGTTTTCGATCTACGCGGGCCGAGCCTCGCCGTCGACACGGCGTGCTCGTCCTCGCTCGTTGCCCTTCACCATGCTTGCGAGGCGATTCGCAACAAAACAATCGCCGCCGCCATAGTCGGCGGGATCAACCTTCTGCTTGCGCCCTATCCGTTTATTGGGTTCTCGCGCGCCTCGATGCTCTCCCGGCGCGGCCGCTGCTTTGCCTTTGACGAGAGGGCTGACGGCTACGTTCGCGGCGAGGGCGGCGCGGTCATAATTCTGAAACCGCTCGCGGACGCGGTCGCCGCGAAAGATCGCATCCACGCCGTGATACGGGCTACGGGGGTCAATTCCGACGGCCGCACGATCGGCCTGTCGCTCCCGAGCCAGTCGGCACAGGCGTCTTTGTTGCGGGCGGTTTACCATACCGCCGGGATTGCCCCGGACGATCTCGCATTCTTCGAGATGCACGGCACCGGCACGGCGGCGGGAGACCCGATCGAGGCCGCCGCGGTAGGACATTCTCTGGGACAGAGCCGGTCTATTCCCCTGCCCATCGGATCGGTCAAGACCAATATCGGCCACCTGGAGCCGGCCTCCGGCATGGCAGGGCTGCTCAAGGCGGCGCTCGCTCTCGATCGGGAAATCATCCCGCCCACCATCCATTGCGAGAAGCCCAACCCGAAAATCCCATTCGAAACGCTGAACCTGCGGCTGATTTGCCATGTCGAGCCGGTGAAGGCGCCGGAGCGGCCTTACGCCGGTGTCAATTCTTTCGGGTTCGGCGGGACCAATGCTCACGTCGTGCTGGCGCGGCCACCCCGGTGCGAGCAGGCGCCCGCAGCAGGAGCGCTGCCTCCGCTGGTTATTTCGGCACAGACCGAGGCATCGCTGCGATCCCTCGTTCAGAACTGGCGCACCGTGCTCGCCGAGGTTTCGCCGGAACGCGCACCGATGCTCCTCCGGGCGGCTGCCCGCGGGCGCGACCATCATCCGCACCGACTGGTCGCGCTTTCCCAGGGTCCGGCGGCGACGGCGCGGACGCTCGGAGGGTTTCTGAACGACGAGCCGTCGCCTTTTTTCATCGCAGGTACCGGGGTTCGGGAAGGTAAGCTCGCCTTCGTGTTTTCGGGCAACGGGGCGCAATTCATCGGCATGGGGCGCGATGCATTGCGCAGCAACGCGGCCTTCCGCGGTGCAATCGAAGAGCTTGATCGGATGCTTCGGCCGGAACTGGGCTGGTCGGTCATTGCCTTTCTCGAAGGCGGCGCCGATGCCGGAGCGATGGCGCGCGCCGACATCGCGCAGCCGCTCCTCTTCGCAGTACAGGTCGGGATCGTCGAAGCATTGCGCGAGGTCGGTATCAGAGCCTCAGGATACCTCGGCCACAGTGTCGGCGAGATTGCAGCGGCCTGGGCAGCGGGTGCGCTATCCCTCGGAGAAGCCCGGCGGGTTGTTTTAGCGCGCAGCCAGTACCAGCAGCGCACACAGGGAAAGGGCCGCATGGCGGCGTTGGCGCTCGCCCCGAACGCAGCACGCGACTTTCTCGACGGGCTCGATAGTCCGGCGGAGATCGCCGCCCTGAACGCTACGCATTCGGTGACCGTCTCTGGACCCGGTACGGAAATCGAGCGTTTGGAAGCCGAGGCGAAACGCCGCGGCTTATGGTTTCGCCCGCTCGATCTCGATTTTGCGTTTCACTCGCGACAGATGGATCCGATCCGCGAAGGTCTGCTCAAGAGCCTGAAGGGGCTATCATCCAGACCTCCGACGGCGAGGCTGGTATCTACCGTTACCGGCGAGGCGGTTGAGGAGGACTCGCTCGATGCCGGCTACTGGTGGCGCAATATCCGCAGCCCCGTACGCTTCGCCGAGGCTACCGCATTCCTGGCCGCCGAAGGCTACCGCATTTTCCTCGAGATCGGCCCGAACGCAATTCTGCAGTCCTATCTCACCGATGCCCTGCGTGCGGCGAAGGTCGATGGACGCGTGCTTGCCACCCTTTCACGCAAGCAGTTTGATGGTGACCCATTTCCCGCGATTGCCGCCAATTGCCATGTCTCCGGATACGACTTTACACAATCCTCCCGCTTCGATGGGATGGCCGATCCGCGCGGACTGCCGCTCTATCCTTGGGATCGCCAGAGCTTCTGGTTTGGCCTCACTGCCGAGGGAGCCGATCCGGTAAATACACCCTTCGAGCACCCGCTTCTCGGCTTTCGTCAGCGCGGCCCGATACCGTGCTGGATCAACCATCTCGACGAGCAGGTGCTACCGTGGATCGGCGACCATGCGATCGAAGGCGTGCCGGTCCTTCCGGCGGCCGGGATCCTGGAGATGGCTTGCGCCGCTGCGAGAGGACAGTGGCCGGACGCGCCCGTACTCGAATTGCGCGATCTCGAAGTGCGCCGCCCGCTGCCATTCGACAAGGGTCGAATGCGCGAGGTGCGCGCCGTGATCGGCTCCGAGGAAGGCGATTGGGAGCTGGCGAGCCGCGTGCGGCTGTCGAACGAACCGTTCACGGTTCATGCTGTTGGACGTCTCGGCGCGGAAACCGATACCCGCCGGACGTTGCGCTTATCGGTTTCCGGACCGACTCGCCGCCGGATCGACCAGCAGACTCTCTATGACCTAGCACGGCTCGCGGGTCTCGATTACGGTCCCCAGTTTCGAACCGTGAGCCTGATCGAAATCACCGGACCGGACGCGGCAGTTGCACATCTCGATCTCTCGCCCCTCGCCGAGGATGTCGAGCCTTATCTGGTTCACCCTGCCTTGCTCGACGGCGCCCTGCAGGCGCTGATCGGGCTCTTAGCCGACGGCCGTGATCAGGTTCGGGGCAGGAGCTTTCTCCCCTGGCGTTTCGGCCGCGTGCGGTTTTTGGCACCGTTCGGACGGCTTCCCCGGCGCGCCCAGCTGCGACTTACCCGGATCGGCATCCGGTCGGTATCCGCAGATATCGCCCTTTGCGACGACAATGGCAGTCTCGTGGCGGAACTCGCGGAGTGCTGGTTCCGCCGGGTCGAACTGGCACGCGGGGGATCGATCGAGGAGCGCGCACTGCGCGTCGATCTCGTTCCCGCGCCGCTGGCCGAAGCCGCTCCGCCCTCGGCATTGGAACGTGTCGGCGCCCTAATTTTGCGTCTTGCCGATGCTCGCGAGCCCGACCCCGCGCGGCGCGAACAGACTCTGCTGCTCGATGCGCTGATCGGCTCGATCGCCCTTCGATCGATGGCGCACATCGTCGATGCCGGCCGTTCTTTCAGGATCGAAGAGCTCGTCGCGACCGGCCTACTCGCGCCAGCTTCCGATGAAATTGCCGAATGGGCGCTGCGCCTGCTCGAACGGTTCGGTGCCGCATCCGAGGCCGGATCGGAATGGCAGATAGCGCCGACAACTGACCTCCCTGATGCCGAGGAAGTCTGGCGCCTGCTGCTCGCGGATGCGCCGGATTTGGTTGCGGAGCTCGCGCTCACAGCCGCCGCGGTCAACAGCCTCCCGAATATTCTTGCCAGCGGGCCGCGGTCGCCGGACGCCCTACTCGCTCCAATGACGGAGCATCTGCTCCACTCTTCGCCCGCGAGCGCAGCCAGTATCGGTCTGCTGTGCGATGCGTTACAGGAGACCGCGGCGAATTGGCCGCGCGGCCGACCGCTGCGCATTCTCGAGCTTGGCGCGATCGGAGGTGGAGCGACCCGCCGAGTGCTCGACCGCCTGGCGCAATCTGGCGCCGCTCTTAACTACATCGCGACCAGTGGTGATGCCGAACAAAGTGCTCGGCTCTCCTTCCTGGCAGACTCGTTCAATGGGGTCTCCGCCCGCCGGTGGTCGCCGCAGGATGGGACGGCGGCGCTGGATCAGACTGGCTTCGACATAATCCTGGCGGTAAACGCTTGTGCCCGCTTGCAACTCGACGCCAACGGTTTCGCGGATTTACGGAAGCTTCTCGCCCCCAACGGTGTTTTTGTCGCGATCGAGCCCGAGCCGAACCCGGTCTGGGACGTAGTATTTGGCCAGGGCCCGGGATGGTGGCGGGCTGGGTCGCGGGAGAGCGATCGATCACCTCTCCGTTCCGCCGAAGAATGGTGTACCGAACTCGCTGCGGCGGGGTTCCGATCTACCGATGCGGCATCGAGCGCTTGGGTGCCGTGGCCATGCGCCATATTGTGGGGAGCCGTTCCACCCCGCCAAGAGACTTCCTGGTCAAGTCCGGGCGAACCGCGTTCCGTCATGGTCGTCGCCGGCGATGCGGCGCTCGCCGCTGTGATGCATGATCGCCTCGGCGACGCTGGTCACCGGGTCACGCTCGCCAGTCAGGCAAATGCGTTCGCCAACGAGTTAGAGGATCAAAACGGCGGGGGTGCGTTGCCGGCGACCATTCTCTTCATGGCCGAAGGCTCCTGCCCCGGTGACCCGATCGAGCTCGCCTCGCAGCAAATCGCTGCATTGGCGCGAGTGGCGGCGGAGGCCGCAGACCGCCGCTCGGAGCTTTGGGTCATCACCTGTGATGCCCAGCAATCGTCATCGATGGGCGAAACGTCGGGTCTCGTTGGTGGCGCGATATGGAGTTTTGCACGCGTGCTGGCCAACGAGATGCCGCGGCTCTCGCTGCGCCTGGTGGATCTGCCCGCAACCCTGGCGGCGAATGATCGTGCCCGGCAAATCGCCGCCGAATTGTCGGCCTCCAGCACTGAAGAGGAGATTGTCTGGACACCCGAAGGACGGCACGTGCTGCGGGTGCGCCGTGGTCTTCCACCGCGATTGGCCGATCCGTCCGATATCCTGATGCTGGGGAGCCGCCATCCCGGGGGTCTCGACTCTCTCGGGTGGGAAGCGGGGGCACCCCGGCCCGTCGGACCCGGCCAAGTCGAGGTCGAGGTGCATGCTGCGGGGCTCAATTTCCGCGACATGATGTGGGGAATGGGGCTGCTGCCCGAGGAAGCGCTGATTGACGGGTTTGCTGGACCCACCTTCGGGCTGGAATGCGCCGGTATCATCAGCTCGATCGGCTCGGATGTGGAAGGTTGGGCAGTCGGCAACCGGGTCATGGGGTTTGCCCCCGCCTCGCTCGGCACACGCGTTGTGACGATGGCGGATGCGCTGGCGTCGATCCCGCCTGGAATGAGTTTTGCCGCGGCCGCAACCATTCCCGTAACCTTCGTCACCGTGACATACGCGCTGGGGCATCTGGCAAAGCTCGCACCCGGGGAATACGTCCTCGTTCATGCCGCTGGCGGCGGCGTAGGGCTCTCCGCGATTCAGTACGCCAAGCATTGCGGCGCGGTTGTGATCGCCACGGCCGGATCGGAGGTGAAGCGATCGTTCCTGCGCCTAGCCGGTGCCGATCATGTACTCGACTCTGCGCGATCTCGGGTTCTGCAATGAGGTGCGCGAGATCACCGGGGGGCAGGGCGTCGATGTCGTGCTCAACTCGCTGAGCGGCGAGGCGATGGAGCGCAGCCTGGAGGTTCTCAGACCATTTGGCCGCTTCCTCGAACTGGGAAAACGGGATCTATACCTCAATCGGCGAATTCACTTGCGCCCGCTCCGCCAAAACATCTCCTATTTCGCGATCGATATCGACCAGCTGCCTACGCGCCGGCCGGAGTTGGCCCGTGACCTGTTGCGCGAGGTGTCCGCGGCACTTGCCGAGGGGGCTATCCGCCCGCTAGCTCACCGGATTTTCTCGTTTGGCGAGCTCGACGATGCGATTCGACTGATGCAGTCGTCGGGGCATATCGGCAAGCTCGTGCTCGAACCGCGCGCCAATGCCGGCGTCCGGCTTCGCGAGCCACCGGAGATAACCCTGCGGCGCGATGGAACCTATCTCGTCACGGGCGGTATCGAGGGGTTCGGTTTCGAGGCCTCTCGGTGGCTTGTCGCGCGCGGTGCAGGCTCGATCGCACTGATCGGCCGCCGCGGGTCGGCCACTCCGGGATGCGACGCGAGAATCGGAGAACTCGAAGCCGCCGGTGCCGAGGTCCGCGTATATCGCGGAGATGTCGCCGACCGCGCTTCCTTGGCCGGGGTCCTCGAGGCGATCCGGGCGGTCCAGCCGCCGCTCCGCGGCATCGTACACGCTGCCTCCGCTATCGACGACGGTCTCGCCTCGGAGATCGAGGCTACGCGGCTGCAGGCGGTGCTTCGGCCAAAACTCGGTGGGGCGTTGGCTCTCGACGCCCTGACCCGGCACGATCCGATCGATTTGTTCTTGCTGTTCTCCTCTGCGACGACTTTGGTCGGCGCACCTGCGCAAGGCGCCTACGTGGCAGCGAATACGGCCCTCGAAGCCTTGGCGCGGCGCCGCCGGGCCGAGGGACGGCCGGCGCTCGCCGTCGCCTGGGGTCCGATCGCGGATACCGGCTATCTAGCCGAGAGGCCGGAGACCCGTGATGCGCTCGCCCGCCGCCTCGGCGCGAAACCAACCTCCGCGGCCGAAGCGCTGGCGGGGCTGCCTGCGATGATTGCGAGCGGATTGCCCGTTGTCGCCTTCGCCGAAACCAATTGGAGCGAAGCCCGGCGTTTTCTGTCGATCCTCGCCAGCCCGCTATTTTCGGAAGCCCGCACGAGCGGTTTGGCATCCTCCTCAGACGAGTCACTTAACGAGCAAATCGCTAGTCTCGACCCGGATGCCGCGCTGACCCTGCTCAAGACCGTCATTGCGGAGGAAGCGGCGACGATTTTACGGCTGCCGGCAAGCGGGATCGACCCGCTTCGTCCGCTTTCGGAAATGGGGATGGACTCGTTGATGGCGGTTGAGCTTCGCCTCGCTCTCGAAAGCCGGCTACGGGTCAACCTGCCGCTGGTTTCACTCGCCGAAGGAACGAGCGTGGCATCGATTGCGGGGCGGCTGGCCACAGCGATCTCGACCGGACCGAAGAACGGTGAACTGATCGCCCTGGTCGCACGTCACGAGGGGATGGATGAGTTGCCCTCTTCTGCGGACGATGCACATACAACCTCCGCAATGGTCGAGCCGAAATCGGTGGCCGCGGAATAGCCGATGGAACCGCGCCGGAACCTGTTCGGCTTGTCTGCTCAGGCCAAGGCGCTTCTGATCGAGAAGCTTTCTTCGACCGTCCCAGCGCGATCGCCGCGTGTCGCGCACCGCGCCGACCCGGAGAATGACGATGGTGCCGCCCGCCTGGACGTGGCAAAGCTGGAAGGGTTTCGAGAAATCCGGATGATCCGCGAAGCCGCGGATTTCCTCGGCATATCCGATCCGTTCTTTCGCGTGCACGAGGGCATTGCCGGGGCCGAGACGGTGATCGATGGCCGCAGCTTCATCAATTTCGCATCCTACAACTACGTCGGTCTGAATGGGCACCCGGATATCGTGAGCGCTGCAAGGGCAGCGATCGACCGATACGGGACTTCCGTTTCGGCGAGCCGTCCTGTCTCCGGCGAGCGCCCGGTTCATCGGGATTTGGAGCGCGCCCTCGCTCGCGTTCACGGAACCGAGGACTGCGTCGTCCTGGTTGGTGGCCATTCGACGAACGTCACGGTGATCGGACATCTGCTCGGCCGAGAAGACGTGATCGTCCACGATGCGCTGATCCACAACAGCATTGTTCAGGGCGCAATCCTTTCCGGGGCCCGGCGGGTACCATTTCCGCATCTCGACCACGAAGCCGCCGATCGTTTGCTTCGCGAAACGCGCCCACGCGGCGGGCATGCGCTCCTCGTTATCGAGGGGCACTACAGCATGGATGGCGATGTCCCCGATCTGCCGGCCTTCATCGCTGCCGCTCGCCGCAATCGAGCTTGGCTGATGGTCGATGAAGCGCACGCGTTGGGTGTGCTCGGACCGCGTGGTTTTGGCACCGCCGACCGGTTTGGCGTCGATCCCGGGGAGGTCGACATATGGATGGGCACTCTCAGCAAGAGCCTCGTGTCGTGCGGCGGCTACATCGCCGGCAGCAAGGACCTCGTGGATTTTTTGAAAGTCGCAGCGCCAGGTTTCGTTTTTTCGGTCGGGATGGCGCCGCCGGCCGCCGCCGCGGCGCTCGCCGCGCTCGAACTTCTCGAGCGCGAACCGGAGCGCGTACGCCGGCTCAATGACCGGGCCGCGCTGTTCCTGAGGCTCGCGCGGAAAGGCGGTCTCGATGTCGGCGGCTCGATCGGGGCTTCAATCGTGCCGATCATTACCGGCAGCTCCATCCGCGCCGGGCGCCTCGCGCAGGCGCTGTTCGACCGAGGGGTGAACGTCCAGCCGATTCTCTACCCGGCGGTGCCGGAACGAGCCGCCCGGCTACGCTTTTTCGCTACTGCCTCGCACACCGAGGAACAGATCAGAGATACCGTCGATATAGTGTTGGAGGAGAATCACCGCGTCGCGTCGGAGCCGAGCGATTTGGCGGCGGTCGCGCGGCACCTCGGGAAACGGAGCTTGTTCTCGCGATAGGCTGGCGCCATGCCTTGTCAGCGCAGCCGGAAATAGTGAACGCTGAACAGTTCGGCAGGGTCGGTCCAGGTGTCGACCGGACGAAAACCGGCGCGCGCCGCCAAGGCACGGAATTCGTCCACCGAATATTTATAGGAATATTCGGTGTGGATCAGTTCATCCTTCGCAAAACGGAAACGTCTCCCCGCGATCCGGGCCGTCTGATCGGCGACGCTGCGGATGTAGATTTCAACGCGGCCTTCAGCACTGTTGTAGAATGCCAGATGGTCGAACCTATCGATGTCGAGGTTGCCGTCTAACTCGCGGTTGACACGTTCGAGGAGGTTCAAGTTGAACGCGGCGGTCACCCCGGCTCGGTCGTTGTAAGCGGCCTCGAGAATGTCCGGCTCTTTCTTCAGATCGACGCCGATCAGCATCTCACCTCTCGGCCCGAGAATGTGCGCGTAGTTGGCGAGAAACGCGACGGCGGCATCGGGCTCGAAATTGCCTATCGTCGAGCCTGGGAAGAATCCGACCCGCTTTCCTCCGGCGCCGGGTAACGACGGCAACGGAAAAGGACGAGTGTAGTCGGCGCAAACGGCAATGACCGGCACCGACGGAAAATCCTCGGCTAAACTAATGGCGGCATCGCGCAAGTGTTCGCGCGAGATGTCGACCGGGACATAGGCCGCAGGCCGTTCGAGCGCCTGAAGCAGGATGCGGACCTTTTGGCTGGCGCCGCTGCCAAACTCGATCACGCGGCACTGCGGGCCCATCTGCGCCGCGATATCACTCGAATTCTCTTCGAGAATCGCGACCTCGGTACGGGTCGGATAATATTCGGGCAGACGGCAGATTTCCTCGAACAAAGCCGAGCCGCGCGCGTCATAAAAGAACTTGCAGGGAATCCGCTTGTGGGCGCGCTCGAGGCCCGCCAGCATCGCATCCCGAAAGCTTTCTTCGCCGGGTGCTAGATCATGGAAGGCGAAGCGCGCGCCAATTTTCATCCAAAGTCCTCCGCCAGCCGCAGCCCGGCGAAGGCCCAACGCGCCGACGGCAGGAAAAAGTTGCGATAAGTGGCCCTGATATGCCCGATCGCGGTGATTGCCGACCCACCCCGCAGCACGATCTGGTTACACATGAATTTTCCATTATATTCGCCGATTGCGCCGTCGGCCGGGCGAAAGCGGGGGTAGGCGGTATAGGGACTCGCCGTCCATTCCCACACGTCGCCGTACATTTGCCGCAGCTGGGGTATGGCGTCCGACGAGGCGTCCGCGCAGGGGTGAAAATGGCCG
Source organism: uncultured Alphaproteobacteria bacterium (assembly GCA_963787425.1). Classification (GTDB taxonomy): domain Bacteria; phylum Pseudomonadota; class Alphaproteobacteria; order ATCC43930; family CGMCC-115725; genus AP-15. The sequence goes on along the minus strand of CAWBCV010000006.1, from coordinate 36,520 downwards.
CGATCGGTGATGTTGCCCGAGATAGGCACATCTTTGGCCGCTATCTCCCATTCCGCTTCGGTCGGCAATCGTTTCCCTGACCATCTGGCGAAGGCATCGGCTTCGTAAAAGCTGAGGTGGCACACCGGCTCGGCCGGGTTCAGCCGGCGGCGGCCGGATAACGTAAAGACCGACCACTCTTCGCCTTGGCGGAGCCAATAGAGGGGCGCTTCCCAACCCTGCTCGCGGACCGTCGCCCACCCGTCGGACAACCAGAATTCCGGTCTCTTGTAACCAGCTTCTTCGATAAAGCCGAGATATTCGCCGCAGATCACCGGCCGCGCGGCGAGGCGAAACGGTTCGAGCCAGATCTTGTGGCGGGGGCTCTCGTTGTCGAAAGCGAAACCGGATCCTGAGTGTCCGATCTCCTTCAAACCGCCATCAAAGCTTACCCAAGTGAGGGGGTGCGCCGTGGCCTGCACCTGCAATTGCGGCGCCCGATAGGCGGGTAGCAGCGGGTTGAGCGAGAAGACGTGCTTGATGTCCATCAGGATCAGCTCCTGATGTTGCTGCTCGTGATGAATGCCGAGTTCGAGCAGGGCCGCGACCTCGCTCCATTCCGGTTCGGCGACTCGATCGAGCAGCCGAGCCATTGCCGAACCCACGTAATCGCGATACGCCATGACGATATCGACGGTCGGGCGCGACAAGAGGCCGCGCTCGGGCCGCGGGTGACGCGGGCCGACCGCCTCATAGTAGGAGTTGAAGAGATAGCCGAAGGCGGGGTCGAACACCCGGTAATCGGGATCGAACCGGGCCAACAGGAATTTCTCGAAAAACCAGGTGGTATGCGCGAGGTGCCATTTTGTCGGACTGGCATCCGACATCGACTGGATCGATTGATCCTCTGCCGTCAAGTTGGCAGTCAGCGATTCCGTCTCGTGTCTTACCGCTTCGAACCGCTCGAGGGCAGCATGGCGATCGGCGCGGCAAGCTTCTTCCAGCACTGCAACTTCAAGCACTATGTCCCCCACACCTTATTGCATTGACCTCGCTAACACCCGTGTCGCCGAGTTGTTTCGCTAGCTTAGATAGCGATCGCGCAGATGGCGCTCGAAACTAGCCGTCCCAAGCGGCCGTCCGGTGGCGGTTTCAACCAACTCCGCCGTCGACAGCAGCGATCCCTTAGAATGCACCCGCTCGCGTGTCCAGCCGAGGAGCGGCGCAAATTCGCCCTCTGCAATCGCCTGCATCAGGCCGGGGATATCGCGCGCCGCTTCGAACAGCTGGGCCGCGATCAGCGCGCCGAGGGTATAAGTCGGGAAATATCCCCAATTGCCATCATACCAATGAATGTCCTGGAGACACCCCTCGCGGTCGGTGTCCGGCGCGACTCCGAGCATTTCGCGCATCGCATCCGCCCAGGCGCCGGGAAGGTCCGCCGGATAGAGTTCGCCGGCGAGCATCGCGCGTTCGAGTCGGTAACGCAGGATCACATGAGCGGGATACGTCACCTCGTCGGCATCGACCCGGATGAAACCGCGCCGAACCCGGATCTGACGCCGATACAGCGCGTCGACTTCCCACTCTGGTCCATCGCCACCAAAAGCCTCGCGGATAATCGGTCCCGCGTAGGCTAAAAAAGCACGGCTTCGGCACACCTGCATTTCGAGCAGCAGCGATTGGCTCTCATGCATTGCCATGCCGCGGGCACGACCCACCGGCTGAAGCCGCCACTCGATCGGGAGCCCTCGCTGATAGAGGGCGTGTCCGGTCTCGTGCAGCACCCCCATCAAGGCCCGGGCAAAATCGTCCTCGTTGTAGCGCGTCGTGATCCGCACATCTTCGGGGGTACCGCCGCAAAATGGATGGGCGCTGATGTCGAGCCTACCGTGCGCGAAATCGAAGCCGATACGTTCCATCAGCCGCACTGCGAGGCGGCGCTGCGTTTCGATCGGGAAAGGGCCGCAGACGGATGCCGAGGTCTGAGCCGCCTGGCGGCTCAGGGCGCCCTCGAGCAAATCAGGCAAGAACGCCGCGATTTCATCGAACAAGCGATCGATTTCGGCGACCGAAGCGCCTGGCTCGTATTGGTCGAGGAGAGCCTCGTATGGGCTCGTTCCGAGCCGCCCCGCTTTGATGGCGGCGATTTCGCGTTCAATAAGGAGGATTCGCTCGAGCCCCGGAAGCACGGCGGCGAAGTCGTTCTCCAAACGGCCTTTGCGCCACACAGCCTCGCATTCCGAGCAGGCGCGCGACTCGGCCTCGACAAGCGCGCCCGGCACCGCTGTGGCGTGCCGCCAGCGTCGACGCATTTCTCGTAAATTGGCGTGTTGCCACTTTCCGAGCTCATCAGCCGCGGCCTCGGCTTCGGCCAGCAATTCCTCGATCTCGGGCGCGACCAAATGCTGATGCGCGATAAGGCGCAAGGTCGCGAGCTGCTCGGCGCGCGCTGCAGTTCCGCCGCTGGGCATGATTGCGGCGGTGTCCCAGTAGAGAACCGAGATTGCTTGCTCGATCGCGCCCAGTCGTCTGAACCGTTGTTCCAGCTCACCATAAACGGTGGTCATCACAGTCCCGCGTTGCGACGATGGAACAGGACATAGATGACGATTAACGCAACCGCCAGTGAAAACCACGTTATCGCATATTGCAGGTGGTTGTTCGGCAGCGTGAGGCGGGTGACGCCGCCTTTCGGCCAGCCGCCGGGGTTGGGGGTCGCATCGGCGTCAATGTAGAATGGTGCGACCCGGTCGAGTTTGTCCGCCGCGCTCATTGCCGGAAGGTCGACCCAGAACCAGTAGTTTACGTCGGGGCGGTTGTCGGGCAGAAACCAGTTCGGCCTCCCGGCTGGGGGCAGCCGCAGCAGCCCTTGCACGCGAATTGTGCCGGCGATCTGGCCGAGCGCGCGCTTTGTTGGATCCCTCAGCTCCCCCGGGATGTACCCGCGGTTGACGAAGACGACGCGACCCCCCGGCTCCAAGAACGGGGTCAGGACCTGATATCCTTGGCCTCCCCCCTCCGATGTCGCACCGAGATAGATTTCTTTGTGGTTTAAGAACACCCCTTCGTCGCTGACATGGCGGAACTCCATACTCCGGGCCTCCGAGAGGGTTTTCGGCACGGCAGCCGGGGCGGCTGTCACCGCAGCCTCGCGCTGCGCGATCAGACCTTGCTTCCAAAAGAGCCGCTCTACTTGCCACGCACCGAGCGCAAGACAGATCATCAGTGCCGGCAGCGAGAACACGGTTGGCCAAAACAGCGGCCGGAAAGTCATCATCTAAAGAAGGCGCAAGCGCAGGCGGAGCTTCAAGACGATGGCGGCGCGACCAGGAGATGGTGACAGTACTGCAGCGCGATCAGACCGGCTTTGAGGGGTCGCAACATGAGGATCGCGCCGCCGATGATGAACGGTGTCCAAAGGACGAGGTGTACCCAGATCGGCGGGGAAAATTTTATCTCGACCAAAGCGGCGAATCCGACGACGATCAAGCCCAGGAAAAGAATGACGAAAACGGCCGGGCCGTCTCCGGCGTCCTGTGCGGAAAGATCAAGGCCGCAGACCTCGCAAGCGCCGCGCACGTTCAGGATTCCGGTAAATAATCTTCCTTGGCCGCAACGCGGGCACCTACAGCCGAGCGCGGCTCGGATCGGGGATACCGCCGGAAAATCGCTCATCCCGCGACGCCGGCGCCACCGCTGCCCTCACCCCACCAATAGACGCAAACAAACAGGAACAGCCACACCACGTCGACGAAATGCCAATACCAGGCGGCCGCCTCGAACCCGAAGTGATGGTCGGGTTTGAAGTGTCCGGCCCACGCCCGACAGAGACAAACGATCAGGAAAGTCGTGCCGATGATGACGTGGAAACCGTGAAAGCCGGTCGCCATGAAAAAAGTCGATGGATAGATGCCGTCACTGAAATGGAAGGGGGCATGGCTATATTCCCACGCCTGAACCGAGGTGAAGCAAAGGCCGAGAAAGACGGTCAGTGCCAGTCCTCGCAACAAGCCGCTACGGTCGCCTTCGATCAGCGAATGATGCGCCCAGGTGACCGTCGTCCCCGATAACAGCAAGATCAACGTATTCAGAAACGGGAACTCGAAAGGATCGAAGGGGTGAATGGTCTTTGGCGGCCAGGCACCGCCGACCGGGAACAGGCTCGATGAGAAAAAGGCCCAGAAAAACGCGGCGAAGAACATCACCTCGGAAGCGATGAACAGTGCCATGCCGTAGCGCAGCCCGAGCTGCACGACGGGGGTGTGATACCCTTGAAAGGTCGCCTCGCGAATGACGTCGCGCCACCACACCGCCATTGTCGCCAGCACCGAGACGATGCCGATGATCAACAGGGTCCAGCCATAGCCGTGCATGTAGAGGACGCCGCCGGTGGTGATCAGACCGGCGGCAACCGCTCCGAACAGTGGCCAGATGCTCGGGGCGACGAGATGATAGGGATGCTTCGGCGGGGCGTGCGCTTCGCTCATGGAGTGGGGCTCGGATCGATTAGTTTAAGGAAGGCGGCCGCGATCGAGGTGCCGTGGACGCTGTCGGGGTTGCGGCCTCGGGCGCCCGAAACATCGTATAGGACAGGGTGATCGAGCGGACCTCACTCGTGCTCGGGTCGGTCGAGATGTCGGGGTCGACAAAAAAGACAACCCCCATATCCACGCTTTGACTTGGCGCGAGCTTCTGACTGTTGAAGCAGAAGCATTGCAGTTTGTCGAAATAGATCCCAGCCTTGGTCGGCGTGACGTTGTAGACCGCTTGGGCGGTGACCGGCGCCGCGGTGCGGTTGACGGCGCGAAAAAAGACCTGGTTCTGAGCGCCCGGATGAACGGAAATCGTGCTCTTCAACGGGCGAAATTCCCAATCGAGGCCGGGGGCGACCTGAGCATCGAAACGCACGGTGATCAGCCCGGCAGCGATCCGAGCCGGCGCAGTCTCCGCACGCTGGGTGGTGCCGCCAAAGCCGGTGGCTGCGCAGAACAGCCGGTAGAGCGGCACCGACGCAAAGGACAGCCCGACCATGCCGGTGACCACGGAAACCAGCAGCACGACAGTCGCTCCGTTGCGTCGGCTGGCCACAGCCATACTGCTATCCTCCCATCCGAACGATGGCGAGGGCGTAGAACAGGGCGACAAGTGCGACAAGCACGGCTACCAGCGCGCGGTTGCGGGCACGAATGGTCTTTTCCCGGTCAGGGTCCGCGGCAATCAAAACCAAGCCCCGCTCGCGTGGTCGACCAGCAAAAGGCTGAAGATCAGAAACAAATAGAGCAGCGAGAAGGCGAACATCCGCCGGGCGCTACGATCGGTCGGGTCGCGGCAGACAAGGATGGCCGAGCCCGTGAAGATGCCGCTCAACAACAAAGCACCGGCGCCATAAAGCGCCCCCGCAACCCCGAGCAGCCACGGTGCCAGGGCCGCCGGCCACAGCACGACCGTATAGAGCAGGATCTGCCGTTTGGTTTCGGGTGCCCCGGCGACGACCGGCAACATCGGCACACTCGCGGCGGCATAGTCCCCGGCGCGGTACAGCGACAAGGCCCAGAAATGCGGCGGCGTCCAGAAGAAGATCAGCGCAAATAGCGCGATCGCTCCCCACCCGATGTCGCCGGTGACCGCCGCCCAGCCGATCATAGGCGGGAAAGCGCCCGCAGCGCCGCCGATCACGATGTTCTGCGGCGTTCGGCGCTTGAGCCAGATCGTGTAGACAAAGACATAGAAGGCGATCGTCAGGGCCAGGAGCTCGGCCGCCACAATGTTGACCGCCAACCCCATCATCAGCACAGCCCCAACACCGAGCACAACGCCGAAGCCGAGCGCCTCGCCGGGCATCATCCGTCCCGCCGGCAATGGACGGCTCGCGGTCCGGCGCATGACTGCGTCGATATCGCGGTCGTACCACATGTTTATCGCGCCGGCTGCTCCTGCCCCGATCGCAATGCACAGCACTGCGACTGTTGCGAGCAACGGATGGAGATGGCCCGGGGCCAGAACGAGCCCGACCAGCCCCGTAAAGACGACGAGCGACATTACCCTTGGTTTGAGGATCTCGACATAATCCGCAACGCCCGCGGCCGGCGCCATGGCGAGCCGCAGCGGAATGGACGGCGGGGTCTCAGAAAGCTCGCTCACGAAGACGCCTGCTCCAGTTAAACGACCCCAGTTAAACTACCGCGGGCAATTCTTCGTAACTGTGGAACGGCGGCGGCGAAGACACCTTCCATTCGAGGGTGGTCGCGCCCTCACCCCAATAATTGGCGCCGACCCGCCGACCCGCCGTCAGCGTGTGCAGCACGATGAAGACGAAGAACAAGGTCGAGCCGAAAGAAATGAAAGATCCGATCGACGCGATAAAGTTCCAGGGAGCGAACGCATCGGGGTAGTCGGCGATCCGTCGCGGCATGCCGGCGAGCCCGAGGAAATGCATCGGAAAGAAGGTCAGGTTGACACCGATGAAGCTGGTCCAGAAATGGATCTTGCCCCAAGTCTCGTTGTATTGGCGGCCGGACATCTTCCCGATCCAGTAATAAAAGCCTGCAAAGATCGAAAAAATCGCGCCGAGCGATAGCACATAGTGGAAGTGAGCCACCACGTAATAAGTGTTGTGCAGCGCGAAATCGACGCCGGCATTGGCCAGCACAACGCCGGTCACGCCGCCGACCGTAAACAGGAAGATGAAACCCATCGCCCACAACATCGGCGTCTTGAATTCGATGGAGCCGCCCCACATCGTCGCGATCCAGGAGAAGATCTTAACGCCGGTGGGCACCGCGATGACCATCGTCGCCGCGGTGAAATAGGCGCGCGTATCGACCGAGATCCCGGTCGTGAACATGTGATGCGCCCAGACGACAAAGCCGATCACGCCGATCGCGATCATCGCATAAGCCATGCCGAGATAGCCGAAGACCGGCTTTTTCGAGAAGGTCGAAACGACCTGCGAGATCATCCCGAACCCCGGCAGGATCAGAATGTAGACTTCGGGATGACCGAAGAACCAGAACAGGTTCAGGAACAACAGCGGATCGCCGCCGCCCGCCGGATCGAAGAAGGTCGTGCCGAAATTGCGGTCCGTCAGCAGCATCGTGATCGCACCGGCGAGCACAGGCAGTGACAACAGCAGCAGGAAGGCTGTGACCAGGATCGCCCACACGAACAGCGGCATCTTGTGCATCGTCATGCCGGGGGCGCGCATGTTGAGGATAGTCGTGATGAAGTTGATGGCGCCCATGATCGACGATGCGCCGGCGAGGTGCAGCGAGAAGATCACCATGTCAACCGCCGGTCCGGGGTGGCCGACCGGCCCTGACAGCGGCGGGTAGACGGTCCAGCCGACGCCCGCGCCCTGACCGACCATCGTCGATCCGACCAGCAGTGCGAATGCCGGCACCAAAAGCCAGAAGCTGACGTTGTTCATCCGGGGGAAGGCCATATCCGGCGAGCCGATCATCAGCGGCACCATCCAGTTGCCGAACCCGCCGATCATCGCCGGCATGATCACGAAGAACACCATGATCAGGCCGTGCGCGGTGACGATGACGTTGTACAGCTGATGATCCGAGATGAACTCATTGGCCGGATGGATCAGCTGCATCCGCATGATCACCGACAGCAGACCCCCGATCACCCCGGCGACGATCGCGAACAGCAGGTAAAGCGTGCCGATGTCTTTGTGGTTGGTCGAGCAAAACCAGCGGACGAAGAACCCCGGGGCGTGGCCGTGAACGTCATGGCCGTGCAAATCCGCGACCTCGACACCGCGCTCGTAAGCCATTTCTTGCTCCTTCGAACTCAGTTTCCGGCCGGCGCCGGCCGAGTGGCGTCGGTCGCAGCCGAAGCGGCGACGCGCACCGCATCACCGCCTTCGTCTTTATGGGCGAACTTCTTTTTGGCATCGACCAGCCATCGCTGAAAATCGTCTTTCGGTACCGCCTCGATCTTGATCGGCATGAAGGCGTGATTGATGCCGCAGATCTGATTGCACTGGCCGTAATAAACACCCGGATGCTCTACATTCATCCAGCTCTCGTTGAGCCGGCCCACGATCGCGTATTCCTGGACGCCGAAGGGCGGGACGAACCAGCTGTGGATCACATCGGTGCCGGTCACGTAAACGCGGATCACGGTGCCGACCGGAACAACCAGCGGATTGTCTACGTCGAGCAGCCGCTTCTGGTCGGGCTTCAGATCGGCCTCCGGAATGATATTGCTGTCGAAGCTCAGGCCATTTTGGTCGGGGTACTCGTACGTCCAGTACCACTGATGTCCGGTGACTTTGATCGTCATGTCCGGGTTCGGCACCCGGTCCATAAAATACATCAGCTTGAAGGAGGGTATCGCGATAATCACCAGGATCAGAACCGGCACCACGGTCCAGAGCATCTCGATGACGGTGTTGTGCGAGGTCCGGGTCGGCACCGGGTTCCGGTCGTGACGAAAGCGAATGATGACGTAGATCAGCAAGCCCATCACAAATAGAGTGATCAGAAAGATGATGATCAACAGTTGGTCGTGAAATGCCGTCAGCCGGTCTTTGACCGGCGTGGCCGGCGGCTGCATGCCGATTTCCCAGCGCCACGGTCCGTCTGCCCAAGCGAACGCAGCGAAGGCGGTACTGCCGATCAACCCCAGCGCGAGCATAAACAGTGCACGCGCTGCGACCTTCCTTGTGAACAATCTCGTCATCTCACCTTGAGCCTGCAGCCTCTCACCCGTCGCGAGCACCCCGGAGCGGCGTTTCCGAGAGGACTTCCGAGAGGGGAGAAACTGTCCCCATTTCGCTCGACCAAATCTATCGCCGGGTCTGTTCGAGCCCGAACCCAAGGCAAAGCTATACCATAGCTCGCCGGGACAACAACCTGCACAAGCCCGGCTGCGTCCGTTTGCGTCAAGCCGCCGCACGCGTAAGCATTCGATGCGAAGTCTTCTGGAGTCGCCGAACTTCCGCCTTTCTCTGAAGGTCGGCTGCGACCATATTGAGGCGGACCCGGATGGAGTTTCAAATGACCGATCTCGCCGTCACCGACGCGCTGTTTTTCGAACGGACGGGCATGGACCCGGCCCGCATCGAGGCGCTCGTCGACCAGTCCCTGGCCGGAATGGATGACGGCGAGCTCTACCTCGAATGCAGCCAGTCCGAGAGCCTTGCGCTCGATGACGGCCGTATCAAGAGCGCAAGTTTCGATACGACACAGGGGTTCGGTCTGCGGGCGGTTGCCGGTGAGGCTGCCGGTTACGCGCATGCTTCCGAATTGTCCGAGGCCGCGATCCGTCGCGCCGCGGATACTGTCCGAGCGGTGGCGACTGGTCACTCGGGGGTTCTCGCCGCGCCCCCTCCCGGGACAAACCGGAGCCTCTACACCGAGCAAAACCCACTCGGCCTCGTCGATCTCGGGGCAAAGACGCGGCTCCTGGCGGAAATAGACGCTTATGCGCGCAGCCGCGATCCGCGAGTGAGGCAAGTCATGGCCTCGCTCGGCGGCGTCTGGCAAGCGGTGCAGATCATTCGCCCCGATGGCCGGCGAGTCGCCGATATCCGCCCACTGGTGCGGCTCAGCGTGGCGATCGTCGTCGGCGATGGCGACCGCATGGAGACCGGCTCCTCCGGCGCGGGGGGCCGCGTCGGCTACGATCTTTATCTCGATCCGCAGCAATGGAAGGCACAGGTCGACGAAGCCTTGCGTCAGGCGCTCGTCAACCTCGGCTCCGTGCCCGCGCCGGCGGGCGAGATGACCGTCGTCCTGGGACCGGGCTGGCCGGGGGTCATGCTGCACGAGGCGGTCGGCCACGGGCTCGAAGGCGATTTCAACCGTAAGAAGACCTCGGCTTTCTCCGGAATGATCGGGCAACGTGTCGCGAGCGAGGGTGTGACGGTCGTCGACGACGGGACAATGCCCGATCGCCGTGGCTCCCTGACCGTCGACGATGAGGGTACGCCGACGAATTATACCGTGTTGATCGAGGACGGGATTCTCAAAGGCTATATGCAGGATCGCATGAATGCGCGGCTCCTCGGCGCCGCCCCAACCGGGAACGGCCGACGGCAGAGTTTTGCGCATGCCCCGATGCCGCGGATGACCAACACCTACATGTTGGCCGGCCGCCATGACCCGGCGGAAATCATGGCATCGGTCAAGCGCGGGGTCTATGCCGTCAATTTCGGCGGCGGACAGGTCGACATCACCTCTGGCAAGTTCGTATTTTCTGCCTCCGAAGCGTATCTGATCGAGGACGGCAAGGTCGGACCGGCGGTCAAAGGTGCAACTCTGATCGGCAACGGGCCGGATGCGCTGACCAAAGTCACGATGATCGGCAACGATCTTCGCCTCGACGATGGGATCGGCACCTGTGGGAAGGACGGTCAGAGTGTGCCGGTCGGTGTCGGTCAACCGACGTTGCGGATGGACGGGCTGACGGTCGGCGGCACGAGCGCGTGAGGCGCGTTGCAGCCACCTTCTTCCGAACCGCGCTTCTTTCAGCAGCAATATTAACTACCTATCCATTTGATGCAGCTTGGGCTTGCGCCGATTTCGCGACAGCGCCGTCGAGCCGCTGGTCACTGACTACCAAGGCCGGGGTCTCGTGGCTGGTAACACCCTGCGGCCGGCGCTTTTTCAGCCTTGGGGTCAATGTCCTGGACGGCGGCTATCCCAAGCGCGAGGAGGCCGGCAAGGTTTGGTACAGCTGGAAGACCTTTACCCCGACTTTGGCAGATTGGGCGGCCGAAACCCGCGACCGTCTGTTTACGTGGGGCTTCAACAGCGCGGGCGGCTGGGCACTGCCGCCCACGACACTGAAACTTCCGACAATCATCAATCTCGAACTTGGTCGCCTCGCCCGATTTCACTGGTTCGATCCGTTCGACCCGGAAACCGAGAAGCGGATGAATGCGCTGGCCCGAGAGCTAGTCGCACCCTACCGCGGCTCGCCCTACCGGATCGGCTATTTCTCGGACAATGAAGTCGGCTGGTGGGCCGGAGCATTGTTCATTTTCTATTCGGCCAAGCCGGCTAACTCCTTTACCAAGCAGCGCTGGGTCGAAACGCTGCGCCGGCATTATGCCGGTGACTGGTCGCGTTTCACCGCCGATTTCCTGCCCCCCGCCGGGGTCACTTCGTGGGAGGCACTCCTCGCCACCACAGAGAGAATCCGGATGAGGTCGGCTGGCGCGGGGATTCATGCGGTGCGCGAGTGGACCGGTATCGTCGCCGAACGCTACTACACCCTTGCCGAGCGGGCGATCCGCGCCGCCGATCCCGACGCCCTCTACTTCGGCGACCGGCTGCCGATCTATTACGACCCGGCGGCTGTGCGGGCGATGGCACCGCATGTCGACGCGATTGCCGCGAACTACAACGTCGATGGCGCCGATGGCTGGATCGCGGATTACTTTTTCGACGGGCTCAGGAAACTGTCGGGCGGCAAGCCGGTTCTGATATCCGAGTGGTTCTTTGCGGCCCGCGAAAACCGCACCGGGAACCGTAACAACGGCCACCTGATGACGGTTGCGACGCAAAATGAGCGGGGTATCGGCGCGGCCGCCGCTACCCTCAATTTCGCGGCGATACCAGAAATCGTCGGGGCTCACTGGTTCCAGTACTACGACCACCCGAAGGGCGGGCGTCGCGACGGAGAGGACTACGACTTCGGGCTGGTCGATATCAACGACCAGCCGTATCGGCAGCTGACCTCGGACCTCACGATCGCCAACCGACGCGTCCGCCAGGTTCACTCCGGCGCGGCGATTTCAGCAGCGCCTTCAGCCCCGTCGAGGATTATCGCGCTGCCGCACGCGGCCATTTCCGTGGACGATCGTTTGCTCGCCGATTGGCCCAAGCCGGCCAGCCTGCTGCCCCGACTCAGGCCCTCGCCGGGTGCGGTCGAGTTTGGTGAAGCTTACCTCTCGTGGAGCGAGCAAGGCCTCGCCCTGGCGACAATCGGACAGGATTACTTCGACATCGACCTTTTCGCCTATGAGGGCGATTTCCCGCTGATCGATGCCTACCGGGTCGAGCTAGGCATCGATATCGGCGCCGGACCGCGGCGCTTCACGCTGTTTTTCATCCCGCCGCGGACCAAACTTCATGACCACCCGGAAATGGCCGCGCAGCTGTGCGCCGGGCCGGCGCAACAGGCGATAAGCCTGGGTTGCACCGAGATCAGCGGCGCCAAAGCCGTCTATTTCGGCGCCGACCAGCCCCGGATCACGGCGGAAATGGTCATTCCATGGTCGGCGCTCGGTATTGATTCGCCGGCTCCGAGAGTTCAGCTGCGCGCCGAAATCGCCGTTACCTCATGGCATCGCGAACGCTGGATGTCGCTGTCCGGCCGCCCGCCATCGGCAGCGATGAAAGACCCGGAGGGCTGGCGCGCGATGCGGCTCGGCAACGGCCCGCAAATGATCGAGACCTCCCCGGCGCTGGCGCCGGGCTGAGCGCCCTCACGCTGAGCGCCCTCAATAGGCGTAATCGGTGAACACCGGATCGATTTTGCCGCCCCAGCGGGTTTGGAAGTCTTCCAGCAGTTCTTCGGCCGGCGTGCGGCCGGAGCCAGCGATCGCGAAAAGCGGGTCGATAAAATGGGTCTCGTCCTCGCCCGCCTGGTTGCGACGCGCCCGGCGATGCAGCCCTTCGCGCGAGATTTCCAGGACTTCGAGCGCGATGTCGCGCAAGGTTCGGGAGCGCAGTGGCGTGGCAAGCCCGAGCCGAGGCACGTCGCTGCGCATCTTTTCGCGCTCCTCCGCCGTCCAATCATTGACGAGATCATAGGCTGCATCCAGCGCCATCGAATCATAGAGGATGCCGACCCAAAACGCGGGTAAAGCGCACAGTCGCCGCCAAGGACCGCCATCGGCGCCGCGCATTTCGAGAAACGTCTTTAACCGCACTTCAGGGAAAGCGGTCGTCACATGGTCGGCCCAATCGCCGATACGCAGGACGTCGTTGGTCAGCGCCGGCAGCTTGCCGGCCATGAAATCCCGAAAAGATTGCCCGCTCGCATCGATGTATCTCCCGTCGCGGTACACGAAGTACATCGGCACATCGAGCATGTAATCGACGTAGCGCTCGAACCCGAAACCTGGTTCGAAGACAAAGGGCAAGGTACCGCACCGATCCGGATCGGTATCGGTCCAAATGTGGCTGCGGTAGCTGAGATACCCTGTCGGATGCCCCTCGACAAAGGGCGAGTTGGCAAACAGCGCGACGGCAACAGGTTGTAACGCAAGGCTCACTCTGAATTTCTTCACCATGTCCGCCTCGGACTGATAGTCGAGGTTTGCCTGCACGGTGCAGGTGCGCAGCATCATGTCGATACCGAGGCGGCCCTTTTTCGGCATGTAGTCGCGCATGATCCGGTAACGCTGTTTCGGCATAAACGGTATGTCTTCGCGGCGCCATTTCGGGTCAAAGCCGAGCCCCAGCATCCCCAGCCCGAGCTCGTCGCAAACTTCGTGCACCTGCCGCAGGTGCTCGTGGACCTCGTCACAGGTTTGATGCACGGTTTCGAGCGGCGCTCCGCTCAGCTCGAACTGACCGCCGGGCTCGAGTGTGATCGAACATCGAGCGTCGTTGGTGAGCGCTATCGTGTTGCCGTTTTCGATTATCGGCTTCCACCCGAAGCGGGTCATCTCGCGAAGGATCGCCGCAATCCCGTCGGGTTCCTCATAGGGGACGCGCCGCAGGTCCGAGCGCCGGAAAACAAATTTCTCGTGCTCTGTCCCAACGCGCCATGCCGAGGGCGGTTTGCAGCCGGATTCGAGGTACTCGACAAGCTGCCGCTTGTGGGTGATCGGCGATCCCGGCGTACTCGGAGTGGTCGTCATCCTGGGCGAAACTCCAGCGGCAACGTGGCGGCAGCCCGACTAAGCAACCGTTAAATCAGCAACAAGCAAAAGCGGTCAACGGGTACGGACGCGGCGCCAGTCACCGGCGATCGCCTGAAACACCGCCACCGCGGCGAGCGTGGCGGTTTCGGCGCGTAACACCCTTGGGCCCAGCCCGACGCGCGTAACAAAGGAGAGTTTGCCGATAGCGTCAAGCTCCGTTTCATCGAACCCTCCTTCAGGACCGACGAGGAGCGCCACCGGCCCTGGCGGAAGGCGTGTTGCCGCGTCGCTGATGGGCTCACCGGCGCCGCTCTCGTCGCAAAGGATGAGCCGGCGCGCCGCCGGCCATGAGGCCAATACCTGCTGGAGCGCTTCCGGCGCTTTTATCTCGGGAAGGGATACGCGTTCGCTCTGCTCGACGGCTTCGATCGCATGCGCCCGCAGCCGCCCGAGATTGACCCGCTCGACCTGGGTGCGCGCCGTCCACACCGGCAACAGTGCCGAGACGCCGAGTTCGGTTGCTTTCTCGACGAGCCAGTCGAGCCGGGCGCGCTTGATCGGGGCAAAGACCAGCCACAAATCGGATTCGGCCTCAGGCTCGGCCTCGCGCAATTGACCTTCTACCGCGACCCGTGCTCCGTGCTTGCCGAATTCGACGACACGGCAGAGCCATTCCCCGTCGGTGGCGTTGAAGCCCGTGATGGCGGCCCCGGCTTCGAGCCGCAACACGGACCGCAGATAGTGGGCCTGCGCCCGATCCAGCTCGATCTCGGCGCCGGAGGCCAGTCCGGCCGCAACGTAGAGACGGGGCTTGCGGCGCTCGATCATTCTGCGGTCTCGAACCGTTTCGTTTCCAAGGCTAAGCTAGGTTTTGCCATAGCGAAAATGATCTCTCGACCATCAAATTCTGGCAGGGTTGCCGCTCACCCCGGCACTCTCCCCGCCTCCTCCCCAACCCTTCCCCGCAAGCGGGGGAGAGAAGGGTGGGGGGAGAGCGGGGAGAGGGAGGGAGCCGCGCAGGGTAACCGTGAGGGGGAACTCGCAGCCTGCTCTGATGCCAGCGACATTCATCAAGGCGACTGGGTCGAGCACCGTCTGCCGGCGCGTTTGCGGCCATATGCCCGCCTTGCCCGACTGGATCGTCCGATCGGAACCTGGCTCTTGCTGTTCCCCGGTTGGTGGGGCATCGCGCTCGCCGCGCAGCGCTGGCCCGCCCCGCTCTTGCTGGTGCTTTTTGCGATAGGCGCCGTCGCGATGCGCGGCGCCGGCTGCACCCTGAACGACATTGCCGACCGAGATTATGACGGGCAGGTCGCCCGTACCCGGCTGCGGCCGTTGCCGAGCGGCGCCATCTCGGTGCCCCGGGCGGTGGTTTTTCTGCTGCTGCAGCTGATGATCGGGGCAGCCGTACTGTTCAGCCTCAATCGCACCACGATCCTGCTTGGGGCTGCCGTTCTCGTGCTCGTTGGCACCTATCCGTTCATGAAGCGCATCACTTATTGGCCGCAGATATTTCTGGGCCTCAATTTCAATTGGGGAGCGCTGATCGGCTGGACCGCGGTGACCGGCGCGCTCGGCTGGCCGCCGCTGCTGCTTTACTTCGGCGGCGTGTTCTGGACGATCGGCTATGACACGATCTACGCGCATCAGGACAAGGAGGACGATATCCGCATCGGCGTCAAATCCTCGGCCATTGCTCTCGGCGCGCATACCCGGCCCTGGCTGTTTGCGTTTTACGCGGGCGCACTGTTGTTGTGGTCGGCGGCGGGATACATCGCCGGGCTCGGCGCGATGTTCTGGGCCGGCCTTGCGGGTGCGACCGTGCAGCTGGGCTGGCAAGCAGCCGTTGTGGCTACCGATGATCCCGCCGATTGCCTCCGCAAATTCCGGTCGAACCGCTGTGTGGGTTGGCTGATGTTTGCCGGCATCGTTGCCAGCCACTTTGCCTGATCCGCTTCTGGACCCGACCGTTTTCGTTTACCGCAATACGGCGGTAGCCGCGCCGCCGCTGGTGCCGGAAATACGTCTTCATCTGGCCACCGAGGTCACCCCGATCTGGCAGGCGACCGAGGAGAGCTTGGCGCGCAGCGGGCTGCCGCCGCCCTTCTGGGCCTTCGCCTGGGTCGGCGGCCAGGCACTCGCGCGATTCCTGCTCGACTATCCCGCAGTGGTCGCTGGCCGCTGCGTACTCGATTTCGGCGCCGGGTCGGGAATTGTAGGGATCGCCGCGGCAAAGGCCGGTGCAGCCCGCGTGCTCGCCGCCGATGTCGACCATTTCGCCGTCGCGGCGATCGCCGCGAATGCAGCACTAAACGGCGCCGACATCGAGATTACAAATTTGGATGTGGTCGGCACGGTCGATCCGCGTTGGGAGATCGTCACCGCCGGCGACGTCTGCTACGAACAACCGATGGCTGACCGGGTCACACCCTGGCTGCGCAGCTTGGCTCACAGCGGCCGGCTTGTGATGCTCGGCGATCCCGGACGCGCCTACCTGCCGACTGATGGGCTCTGCGAGCGCGGCCGCTACCTCGTGCCGACGAGTCGCGATCTGGAAGATCGCGACACCCGCGAAGGCGTCGTCTGGAGGGTGGTAGCATAACTAACCGGAACGGGACACGCGAGGGGAATTTGGCGGAACGTCACCTTGTGATCACGGGAGTTGCTTCAAATGAGGGCATTACTTGCAGCAGCATCGGCCTGCGCTCTGCTTGTTGCCGCACCGGTATGGGCCGAGAATGCGTCGACCGGGGTCGAGACCTTGAGCCAACAAGACAAGACCTTCGTTCATGAGGCGGGTGCAGGCAGCCTTGCCGAGGCCGAACTGGGCCAGCTCGCCGAGCAGAAGGCTGCGGACCCGGCCGACCGCGAATTTGGCCGCTGGATGGCTACCGATCACGGGCTTGCGAACAAGTGGCTGGCGGCCCTTCTACGGAAGGAGCACGAGAGCTCTCAGCCGACGCTCACCGCAGAGCAAAAGCAGGAAAAGCAGGGGCTCGAAGGCCTTAGCGGCGCCCAGTTCGATCAGCAATATATCCAACACATGGTCCAGGACCACGAGAAGACGATCCCGCTGTTCCAGACAGAAGCAAAAGAAGGGCACAACCAAGCTATCAAATCTTTTGCCGAGAACTTGACACCTGTATTGGAACAGCACCTCGCGGAAGCAAAGGAACTCGCCGGCAACAGCGGCATGGCGGCCGGGCAGGGGACCAACGCGACGCAACGGTCGGGGAGTTCTTCACCCCCGCGCTGAGGCGCGTATAACATCGGTACCGTAGCAGCTCCGCTGCGGTACCGACGCATTCTTCCTGGAGGCGCGGCTCGCAGCGCTCGCTAGCGGGTCGGGCGGCACCCATATAGCCCTCCATGCCCTATGCGAGCCTGCGCGACTTCATGGATCGGCTCGAGAGCGCGGGGCGGCTGGTGCGAGTTGCCGCGCCGGTCTCGCCCTATCTTGAGATAACCGAGATCCAGACGCGGCTGCTTGCCGAAAGCGGGCCTGCGGCATTATTCGAGAACGTTACCCGCGATGACCGCGGGAGCTATCCGATGCCGGTGCTGGTGAATTTGTTCGGCACGGTCGAGCGCGTCGCCTGGGGCATGGACCGCGAGCCGCATCAGCTGCGCGAGATCGGCGAGGCACTCGCCTTTCTGAAGCAGCCTGAACCGCCCGGTGGCTGGCGTG
Source organism: uncultured Alphaproteobacteria bacterium (assembly GCA_963787425.1). GTDB lineage: Bacteria > Pseudomonadota > Alphaproteobacteria > ATCC43930 > CGMCC-115725 > AP-15. The sequence goes on along the minus strand of CAWBCV010000006.1, from coordinate 19,016 downwards.
AGGCGCTGGAAATGCTGCCGCTGCTGCGAACTGTCATGGCGATGCGCCCGCGGACGGTCGGCGCCGCACCGTGTCAGGAGATCGTATTGCGCAGCGGCGAGATCGACCTGTCGGCGCTGCCGATCCAGACCTGCTGGCCCGGCGAGCCCGCGCCGCTGATCACCTGGCCGCTGGTGGTGACGAGAGGCCCAGGTGGGCGGCGCGAGGACGGTTTCAACCTCGGCATCTACCGCATGCAGGTGACCGGACGGGACACGACTTCTGATGCGCTGGCTCAAGCATCGCGGCGGCGCCCAGCACCATCAGCGCTGGCGCGCCGAGCGCAGCGAGCCCCTGCCCGCCGCGGCGGTGATCGGCGCCGACCCCGGCACGATCCTCGCCGCGGTGACGCCGGTCCCCGACACCTTGTCGGAATACCAGTTCGCGGGTTTGTTGCGCGGCCGCAAGGTCGAGCTCGTCGACTGCAGGACCGTGCCGTTGAAGGTGCCGGCCGAGGCCGAGATCGTCCTCGAGGGCCATGTTTCCCTCGACGAGTACGGCGACGAAGGCCCCTATGGCGACCACACCGGCTACTACAATTCGGTCGAGCGGTTCCCGGTCTTCCGCCTCTCGGCGATCACGATGCGCGCCAACCCGATCTACCTGTCGACCTTCACCGGCAGGCCGCCGGACGAGCCGTCGATCCTCGGTGAAGCGCTGAACGAAGTTTTCATCCCTCTGCTGCGGCAGCAATTTCCCGAGATCGTCGATTTCTGGCTGCCGCCCGAGGGGTGCTCCTACCGGATCGCGGTGGTGGCGATCCGCAAGGCCTACCCCGGTCACGCCAAGCGCGTAATGATGGGGATCTGGTCGTTTCTGCGGCAGTTCATGTACACAAAATTCGTCATCGTCGTGGATGACGATATAGACGCGCGCGACTGGAAGGAGGTCATGTGGGCGATCTCAACCCGTATGGACCCGGTGCGCGATATCACGCTCATAGACAATACCCCAATCGATTACCTCGACTTTGCCTCGCCCGAATCGGGCCTCGGCGGCAAGATCGGCCTCGATGCGACCGGCAAGTTGCCGACCGAGACCCGGCGCGAGTGGGGGCGCCCAATCCGCATGGCCGAGGGGATCATCGCCGAGGTGACGAGCAAATGGATCAGCTATGGGCTGCCTGGATCCGGCAAGCCAATTTGGAGATGAGTATTGGTTCACAGAAGCAGTGAGGTTCTGGCAGAAATTGAACCTCACCGTCTCATTGTGAAATTGCTAAATCCCTGGGATGAGAGATGAGCGACCAAAGTGTTGACCAGGCGGCGGGCGCCGCAATCGACCTCTTGCACGACCTGATCGGGCGCGCCTGCCGCGCCGGGGCGGACGCTGCCGACGCGGTGCTGTTCGAAGGCATCTCGCTGTCGCACGCCCGCCGTCTCGGCAAAACCGAGAAACTCGAGCGCTCGGAAGGCCAAGACCTGGGCCTCAGAGTGTTTATCGGCCGCCAGCAGGCGATCGTGTCGTCCAGCGACCGCTCGCCGCAGGCGCTCGACGAGCTCGTCGAACGGGCGGTCGCGATGGCTCGCACGGTCCCCGAGGACCCGTATTGCGGCATCGCCGACCCCTCTGAGATCGCCCGCGACTGGCCGAGCCTCGACATGCTCGACCCCGACGAGCCAGGTGCCGAGGTCTTGATCGAACGGGCGCGCGCCGCCGAGGAAGCGGCGCTCGCCGTGGCGGGTGTCACCAATTCCGAAGGCGCCGAGGCCGGATGGGGCTATTCGCAAATCGCGCTTGCCGCCTCCAACGGTTTTGCCGGGGGTTACGCCGGGTCGAGCCAGGGGATCAGCGCCAGCGTCATCGCCGGCACGGGCACCGGGATGGAGCGCGACTACGATTTCGCGAGCGCCATCTTCGCCGCCGATCTGCGCGACCCGGCCGAAATCGGCAAGAGCGCCGGCGAGCGCGCGGTCAAGCGCCTGGGCGCGAAAAAAATGTCGACCGGCCGTTGCCCCGTCGTGTTCGACCCGCGCGTCGCGCGCAGTTTCATCTCGCACCTGCTGGGCGCGATCTCCGGCCCTTCGATCGCCCGCGGCACGAGCTTTTTGAAGGATCGGCTCGGGCAACAGATCTTTCCCGAAGCGATAACCATCGTCGACGACCCGCACAAGCATCGCGGGCTGCGCTCGAAGCCGTTCGACGGCGAGGGCATCGCCAACCGCCGGCGCGCGATTATCGACAAGGGCGTGCTGACGACGTGGCTGTTGGATCTGCGGTCGTCGCGCCAGCTCGGCCTCAAAACGACCGGCCACGCCGCGCGCGGCACCGCCTCGCCCCCCTCCCCCGCCGCGACCAATGTGTGGATCGAACCCGGGGCGCTGAGCCCCAAGGAGCTGATCGCAGACATCGCGAGCGGCTTCTACGTGACCGAGATGATGGGCATGGGGGTCAACGGGGTCACCGGTGACTACAGCCGGGGTGCTGCCGGCTTCTGGATCGAGAAAGGCGAGATCGCGTTCCCGGTCAGCGAGATGACCGTCGCCGGCAATTTGAAGGACATCTTCGCCCGCCTCGTCGCCGCCGACGACCTCGAATTCAAGGCCGGCGCCGACTCCCCGACCCTCAGGGTCGACGACCTCACCGTCGCGGGCGCGTAAGCGCCTAGTCAACCCGGCTGCAAGCTCAGCGCGACCTTCCGGAAGCGGTCGAGCGCGGCTTCGAGGTTCTCGACGATCTCGGCGGCGATCTCATCGGGCGGCGGCAGCAGGTCGGGGTCGTCGAGCGTGTCGTCCTTGAGCCAGAATATGTCGAGATTGATCTTGTCCCGGGCAATGAGCTCGGCATGGGCGAAGCGTCGGAAGCGGTCGGTCTCGGCGCGCTCGTGCCGGAGCCCCAAGTGGTAGCAAGCGACGAAATCGTCGAGATCGCCGCGCGTCATCGGCCGTTCCTTCAACGTGAAGCGCTGGTTGGTGCGCAGATCGTAGATCCAGAGCTCCTTCGTGTTCGGCTCGGCCGAGACCCGTTTCTTGTCGAAGAACAAGACGTTCGCTTTTACGCCCTGTTTGTAGAAAATGCCGGTCGGCAGTCTCACAAGTGTGTGGAAGTCGAAATTGTGCAGCAAGCGGCGGCGGATCGTTTCACCGGCGCCGCCTTCGAACAGCACATTGTCAGGCATGACGACCGCGGCCCTGCCGTTCTCGGCGAGCACCGTCATGATGTGCTGCAGGAAATTGAGCTGCTTGTTCGAAGTCGTGACAAAGAAATCCTGCCGATCGTAGTCCTCGCGCTCGGTGTCGATCTCGCCGTCGTCACGGACGATCCGGTAGCTCTGCTTTTTGCCGAAGGGCGGATTGGTCAGGACCACGTCATACGTCTTCCCGCCATCACCGAGCAGCGCGTCGCGCGCCTCGACCGGGCTGTCGCGGCCGGCGATGTCGTGCAGATAAAGGTTCATCGCGCATAGCCGGACGACCTCGGGGACAATATCGATCCCCGAAAACCGCGACCGCATCGCGGTGTAGACTTCGGCATTGCGCGCGAGCGGCTTCTCGCGCATTTGGTCCCAAGCGTTGAGAAGAAAGCCGCCGGTGCCACAGGCGGGGTCGTGGACCGTTTCGCGCGGCTCGGGATCGATCACGGTCACCATCGCGTCGATCAGCGCGCGTGGCGTGAAATACTGTCCCGCACCCGACTTAACCTCCTGCGCGTTGCGTTCGAGCAGGCCCTCATAGATCGAGCCTTTGACGTCGACGCCGAGCCCGAGCCAGATCTCGCCGTCGATCAATCCGACGAGCCGCCGGAGCTTGGCTGGGTCCTGAATCTCGTTCTGCGCTTTCAGAAAGATCGTGCCGACAATGCCGGAGAGACGCGACAGCTTGTCAAGGATCATGGAATAGCGCCGGGTCAACTCCTCGCCTTGCAGATCGCGCAACACCGGCCAGCGGCAATCCTCGGGGATCGCCGATACGAGGGTTCTCACGCCGAGTGCCGCGAGCCCGGCCCGCTCGTCGTCCATCTTCAGAAACAACAGATAGGAAATCTGCGAGATGTAGGCCTGATACGGAACACCCTGATCGCGTAGCACGTGCGCGTAATTCCATACCTTTTGGACGAGAGCAGTGTCGTTCATCAACGGCTTGCTTCCCTTTCATCGGCGCTACGCGCCTGACGCGATCCTAGCCAATCCGGCACCTTACGCTCGGCCGCGAAAGCGGACGACCAAAGCGACCGCCGAGAGGCAGTCTTCCCGTGGGTCCCGCTTCCGCGGGAATGATCACGACGTCCACCTCGTTGCGGACCTGTTTTACCTGTTTTATCAAGTTGAGATCAGGTGTTTCCCTTACTGGGCAGACCTTTTTGTTGTGTTGCTATTATCACATTATGACGTATTCGTCAATCACTAACCTCCCGCCCTCGGGGCGGGGGATGGGTGAAATCTGCGAGATATAGGACTGGTACGGAACGCCCTGATCGCGCAATACATATGCGTAGTTCCCGACATTTTGGACGAGCGCAAGTTCGAGGCAAGGGCGGCCACGTCCGGGTCGAGCTGCACGGCCGCACGACGATTGTACCAACCGGGAGCAGAGAAATCCGCACCGGCACGTTTCACAAGATTCTGCGGGATCTCGGGCTTCGGCCGGAGGATCTGCGTTGAGCCGTTATGGAGGCGCGAGGAGTGACGCAGAAGAAAGCAGCAGCGCTGGCCGAGCAATTCCTTGGTCACACCTATCCGGTGCAGCTCGACCCCGAGGAGGACGGCGGTTATGTCGTCACCCTCCCTGATATCGGATATGGGGCAACGCAGGGCGACACGCTCGATGAGGCGCTGCGTCAGGCCGAGGACATGCTCGAAGAAGCAATCCTCGGCATGATCGCACATAACGAGGAGGTGCCGGCTCCTTCGCCTGCACATGGTCGTTCGGTGGCGCGACTGCCGGCTTTGACAGCCGCCAAGCTCGAACTCTACCGCGCGATGCGCCAAGCTGGGCTCGACGGGGCGCAGCTTGCTGAGCGCCTGGGCTGGCCCGCGAAAAAGGTGGCTCATATCTTCGACGGCTACCACGTCGTCCGCCTCGAGCAGCTCGAAACTGCCCTCTCTGCACTCGGCCGCCGGTTCGTTGTGACATCGGAACCAGCGTGATCGAGCAGACGCGCGGTTAGAAAGCATAAAGCGCGTCGCGCTCCACGCTCGGTCGGACCAGCGGCTTCAAGCTGCCTCGATTGGCGACGTCGATGCGGACCGGGAACAAATCCGCGAGATATTGCGTGATCCCAACATATTCGAAAAGCCCGATGGGCGCCTGCGGGTCGAGCTCGATCAAAACATCGATGTCGCTCGTGCGCTTGCTCTCGCCGCGAGCGAGCGAGCCGAACAACGCCGCGTGACGAACCCCGCGCCGCCGCAGTTCCGCTTGGTGAGCGCGCAACGTGGCGATGATCTCTTCTCGATCAATGCCGCGCCCGTCCGAGGCTGGTGTTGAAGCTCACTCGTATGATTCATTTATTCGTCGCCCGCGGGCTCGACCCGCGGGTCCACGGATTGCCCGGTCAAGCCTGGCAATGACGGGTGAAGAAAATCCGCTGCCGCTCGCGCCCTCCGCCGACGCGCTCCGTTCCCTGGGTGGCCGTTGCGCAGCCGGGCGAGTAGCGGGGAGGCCGGCTCGTCCGCCGGGTCCTGCGGCACTAAACGGCCCTCGAAGGCGGCTTTCAAAACCGATTGGCGCAGCGCAACCCTTTCTTTCCGAGATTTTTCCAGGGTTGTAGATGCGTCATTCCCAGATTGTGCAGGGCCGAAGAACAGATTTAGTGCCTGAGCGATTTCCGCCAGCGGGGGGATTGGAAGCCATATTTGCCTAATATCGTCTTGCGAAATCTTTAATATGCCGGCCGTGGTCTTGGCCATTCGTCGGATTTGGTGTCTTATGAATGAGCTCTCCCAAATCAGCTCCAGCCATTCGCCTACCACTGGCGATGCACCAATCCGATACCTGATTATTGTGTCGGGGTAGATGCACTCCGTTGGAACAATTCCAACCAAACGAGCCTTGCCGACGAGGTGTTCCGAGCCGTTGGCTCGCGAGATAAGAAAATCTCCCTCACGAAGGGCAAGGGCTTCGGCCTTGGATTGGCTGATCTCAATATATCGGATGCGAGAGTAGTCGATCCCCCGCTCAGCGAGTGCGTCCAGTCGCAGCGCGGGCATGCCCGGGGGATTTTTGCTGCCTTTCACTGATATGCCGTTCCGGCCGTCTGATAGGGCGATGTCTCCCATTCGGCCCCACACCCAGCCTTCGGGCAATGCGGGCAAATCGGAAGTGTCGAGCGGTAGATCCGCAGCGCCCCGACGCTTCCGAGAGGGCTTACCACCTAACGCTTCGCGTTCGGCGCGGATGCGGGCGAGGAGGTCGGCGCCGGTTTCGGTGGGGCGGTTCGCCTCGCGCCAGTCGCGCGTCAGCTCGCCGGTGACCGCGGCCTTGAGCAGCGCGCGGCGCCAGGTGTCGAGACCCTGGCGGGCGCGCTCCAGCGCGGCCTCGCCCTCGGCGATCTCGGCGAACAGCTCGTCGATCCGCACCACGATCCGCCGCTGCTCGGCAACGGAGCAACCGGCATCGCGACGTCCGAATATATATCGCGGCTCAGGCTGGGAATGGCGGTTGACTCGATCAAGTCGACCGAGCGCCCTCCATCTAAGAAAATGGAACCCGTATCGGAGGTCAATTATGCGCTTTCGGTTTGGTATAATAGACCGGTATCAATAGGCCAGCAGTCCTCATTGCTATAGCGATACGGCACCAGCGGAGCCTTTGCCGAGCGCACAACGATTAATGTCGGCCCCGCGATCATATGCCGCGGTGTCGCCAACGCCGCCCGTCCGCTCGAGCCGTAGACGGTCCACTTTTCCAGTCGGGTCCTCTCGAGACGTTCGGGCATGCGCCATTCCCAGTATTCAAGCGGTAGATTTCGCCATAGCGATGCCCACGCCCAGCCCTCGGAAGCCTTGGTGAAGCGTCGGCCCGTGTGCACCTCGGCGTGCAGTTCCGCGATCGCCAGCGCGTCGGGGCTCATGCGATCAGCACCTGCGGCAGTTCGTCGAGCAGCGGGCGGAGGCGGTCGCCGAATAATGCGTGGGCGCGGAGGAGGCCGCCTTGGGCCGCGAAATCGGGGGCGTCCATCAGATCCTCGGGGGTGATGTCGACATTGACCGCGATGAAATCGCGGATCGCGAAGAGCCAAGCGCGCTGGGCTTCGGTATAGGTGCGGCCGGCGCGCTCCTCGCGGCCGAGCCACAAATTGAAGCGGCCGGCGATCGTCGCGGGCAGCGGCTCCAAAGTCGTCGCGGCGCCGAGCGCGTAGCGCACCAGCATCACGATGTCCGATAGCGCTCGGGCCGGGTTGCCTTTGACCCGGTCGTCGTCGAGGCGCTTGTAGGCGCGCCAGATATCGATCGGCTCCAACAGCCAGGGCGGGCGGCGCATCGCGTCGCGCAATTCCTCGATCGCGGCGCGGTCGAGACGCCTCGTGGCATGCGGCCGTGCGTAGAGGATTTGGAGCGCAACGTAGGGTGTCGCGATGCTCGGCGAGGAATTGGCGGAAGCGGCCGACTGTGTCCTGGGCGCGGGCGGCGTCGTAGCCCGAGGAAATGACCGCGTCGGTCGAGATCGTGTCGATGCGGATCTCGGTCTGGCGCTTGATGTCCTTCAACAGCCGGCGCAGTGCGGGATCGTCGAAGGGCCGGCACGCCTCCTCCTTCAGGGCCTCGGCTGCGGTTTCGGGAGTGACCTTACGGGCGGCGGCCGCGCGCTCGATCGTATCAGGGATCGATCGCATCGAGCAGCTTGTGCGCCAGCGCTTTCGGGTCGAGACCGTCCGCCGCGTTGGCGATGATCGCGCGGGCTTTGTCGTCGATCTTGCGGTCGAGTGCAGCGAGGCGCGCCGCCAAGGTCGATACCGCGTCGTCGTCGCGCCGGCCCGCGGCGATCTCGTCGACGAGCCGGTCGAAGCCGATCTTCCGTTCGCGGTCCAAGGGCTGCGAGACGTGCTTCAGGCTCTCGGTCACGCCGACCGCGTCGACCAGCACGAAGCGGGTCTTTTCCTCGGCGTCGGGCGTCACCTGGCGCAATTGCGTTGGCGTGATCGTGCGCGCGCCGCGCCCCTTCATCTGCTCGAAATAGAGCGCCGACTTCACGTCGCGCAAAAAGATCAGCACCTCCAGCGGCTTCACGTCGGTGCCGGTGGCGATCATGTCGACGGTGACGGCGATGCGCGGATTGTAGTCGGTGCGGAATTGCCGGATCAGCTGCTCGGGGTCGGCGCCGTCGGTTTTGTAGGTGATCTTCTTCGCGAAATCATTGCCACGGCCGAAGACCTCGCGGACGATGCCGACGACCTCCTCGGCATGGTGGTCGTCCTTGCAGAAGATCAGGGTCTTCGGCACCTCGTGCGGCCGGGAAACAATTCGGTGAACAGACTGTCGCGATAGGCTTCGAGCACGGTGCGGATCTGGTTCGGCACCACCACCGAGCGGTCGAGCTCCTGCGCCGTGTAGGCGAGATCCTGGTCGAGCTCCTCGTAGCGCTCGGCCCGCGTGCGCTTGTCGCGGACCGGAACCTGGTAGCCTTTCGGGATTCGCGCCGCCGTGCTCGCCGATATCGGTGCGGATGCGAAAGATCTCGAAGGGGACGTTGACCTTGTCCGCCACCGAGCGCTCGTAGGGGTACTGCGCGACCAGGTTGCTGCCGAAAAACCCCATTGTGTGCAATGACGGCGTCGCCGTCAGGCCGACGATGAACGCGTCGAAATATTCGAGCACCTGACGCCACGTGCCGTAGATCGACCGGTGGCATTCATCGGTGATGATCAGGTCGAAGCTCTCGATCGGGATCGCCGGGTTGTAATGCACGAGGCGCTGCGGCTCGCTCCCGCTCGGTCTCGAAACCCGATTTCTCCTCGTCTTCTTCGGACAATTCGCGGCCGGTCAACATCGAATAGACGCGCTGGATCGTGGCGATGACGACCGAGGCGTCCTTGTCGAGACCGGCTGGCCCGAGCCGCTGGACATTGTAGAGCTCGGTAAAAGACCGGCCGGTGCCGGGCGGGCGAAAATCCTCGAACTCGTGCCTCGTCTGGCGGACCAGATTGGCGCGGTCGGCGAGAAACAGCACGCGCCGGAACTTCGCATGTTTCAAGTAGCCGATGGCTGAACACGCAAGCGGTGTAGGTCTTGCCCGCGCCGGTCGCCATCTGGATCAGCGCGCGCGGGTGATCGGCGGCGAGCGAAGCCTCGAGATTTGTGACGGCGTCGATCTGGCATTCGCGCAGACGCTCGGTCAGCAGCGGCGGCATCGATTGCAGATGCCGCGCGGGTTGTCATCGGGTCGGCGAGCCAGCGCCGCAACGTCTCGGGACGATGAAAGAAGAATACGCGGCGCGACCGCGGCGCCGGGTCGGCATGGTCGCGAAACAGGATCTCGGTGCCGGAGGCGACGTATTCGAAACGGACTTGCCCCTCTGCGCCGGACGAGATGCCCGGGGACGCTGCCCATGTAGCGCGCGGCCTGGTCCGCGAACCCCGAGAGGGTCGTGCCTTCCGGTTTCGCTTCGATGACTCCGCACAGGGTTCCGCCGACAAAAAGGGCATAGTCGACCGGGCCCGAAGCCGTCGGGAACTCGCGCAGAGCGACACCGATCCCGGCGCTGCGGTTCATCTCCTCGCGCGACTGCACCAGCCAGCCGGCCTCGGCCAGCTGGCCGTCGATCGTCGTGCGCGCGCGGTCCTCGGGATGAAAAATGTGCTACCTCGCCTACGGGAGCCGACCCGAACGTCAGCCGCCTCTGTGCTTCGAACCAAACTGGCACAGTTTGAGGAATTCCGGTAGCAACTATAGGTTAAGGGCGGGTCAAGACGGTTTCCAAATAGGCGGTCAACCGATTGGCGCGAGAAAGATGCCGACCTGCCGCTGCCCGGTGGTGTTCGATCCGCGCGTCGCGCGCGGCTTCATCTCGCACCTGCTGGGGGCGATCTCGGGACCGTCGATCGCCAACCGCCGCCGCGCCATCATTGATAAGGGGCTGCTGACGACCTGTCTGTTGGACCTGCGCTCGTCGTCTGTTAACGCTTATCCGGTTCTCTCAGAAGCTATCGGGCTCCAGGACGAGCCACTACGTGCCATCGCTGCCAGCGCAATCCCGATCGGCGCGAGCAACAGATAGCAGCTAGCGCCGACCCAGAGGCTGACGTTGATCGAGAATGCGACGCTGGTGGCAACAGCTATGCCGGCGCCGAGCACACCAGCGGCGCCATTGACCGCCCAGAACCAAGGAGTGGGCCGTCGATCGATCGCATTGACAAGGCGCATGCCCGTGGGGAATCCGAAACCCATTAATATGCCGGATGGCCCGATGGCGGCCAGGGAGACGAGCGCGCGCACTAACAGCGAGCCAGCCTCGAAAACCACGATGACGCGGGGGAACCAGAACGGCAGCAGCAAGAGATAGAGGGCGAGAAGGCTGGACCAGGTAATAAAACGCGGGCGGGAGCCGAGCGGTAGCCGCTCCGAGGCGAGACTGCCGATGCCGGTCGAGAGGATGATCCCGAACAGCCCGATCGCGAGCGCGTAGACGGGATGGCCCAAAAACGTCCCGAGTTTTTGGATCAAGCCAATCTCGACAAACATAAAGCCTAGGCCTATCAACAGGAAGTAGATCGTGCCGAGATATGCCAGAGCAGGCGGCGACCGTCGCACCGCAGGCAATGCGGGAAAGATCATAGTGAACAATACCAAGAGGCCTGAAAACCCGACGATGACCAGCAAGGTGAACGTAGCCAGCAGGTTTCCCTTTAGGATGCTCTCACCCGAGATCGCCGCCATCCGGATGGAGACCGGATCGAGAGCATTGAGCTGGTTGAAGAAAAATGGCCGATCGTCAGTAGTGACCGAGAGATCGCGATGCAGACGGGCTGATAAAGCCGCCAGCGCCTCCGGGGTTTGCGCGTCGATGACCTGGGCCAGTGTCGACGATCCGTCTTTTTGATCCGGACTGAGTACCACGTCGAACCGGAGGCTCGATGCGCGCGCTCGCAACTGCGTTACCTCATCGGCGGTAAGCGGTGATTTGGCCACGATCAACGTGGCGAGGTGCTCCGATCTCGCCGTGAACAAATGATCTTGAGGTTGGTCGATCCCCTCCTCGCGCAATGCCGCTGCGGCCAAGCTGACCAGGCGCCCCGTCTCCGTGATGTCGTTCGGATTGAACCAACGAGACACGGTGAAGATCCCATTAGGCGTCAGCGCCGACAGAAAGTGGCGCCAGCCCTGGGTTGTATAGAGCCCGTTTTCCGACAGCGAGAAGGCTCCCGCGCCAGTGCGGCCGGCGCCAAGCTCGTCACGGTGCTGTCCCGGTCATAGTCGCGAAACTGGCGTGTCAGCAGGTCGATAAAGATTGGGTTTAGCTCCACCCCAGTCACGTCGCGGAACCCGAAGAAATAGGCGCACAGCGGATCGCGGCCGCCGCCCACCCCGATAACAGCAGCGCGCCCCTGGTGACGGATGGCGTAGGCGAGGTTAGTGACATCGTAGCGCAGGAAATCGAGCTTTGAGAAGTCGCCGTCGAACGATACATCAGCGTGCCAGCGCTGCTGTCGATGTCGAGGACGCGTTGAGATGCGGTGATCGCAGGCGTCGTGGGCGACGGGCCATAAATTATCGGGGTGCCGATTATCTCCCACGAAACCTTGACGCGCGAGAACGTGTTCCAGCGGGCGAGCTGCGGCGGCTGGAACTCCAGACCGGACTTGGCCATCAGCGGCACAAGTCCGCCAAGGTGTGCGGCAAGACGCGAATGCGACGGCGTTGTCGGCTGGATCGCGGCATTTCCGACCGCCAACAGGCCGAACGCGACCGCAAGAATGACCGGTCTCCCGCGACGGCCGAGCCAGCGGAAAACGACCCGCGGCGGACCGGTTTCGGCGGACATCCGTCTCGCGATTGCGAAGCATGCAGCCCCGATGGCCGCGAAGGCGGCAACGAGGAACAGCACCGAGATCGCATCGGCCCACGACAGCAGCACCAGAATGATCAGGCAGCCGGAGGCGGCACCCAGCAGGTCGACACCGTAAACGACGCCTACCGGATAGGGGCTGCGCGTCAGCGCCAACGAGATGGCCATTCCCGCGAGGACATAGGGCGGCAACAGAATCAGGATCAGCTTGAGCCAGACGAGCGCCGTCATCAGCAATGTGTTGGCGACGCTGGAGGGCGCGATCGTGGTGATCAAGGACAGGGTCGACAGGACCACCGAGATCGAGAACGCGGCCCCGATCCAGACAAGATTCTCAAACAGGCGCTCGGCTGGAAACAAGTCCGCCTTGAAATAGATCAATAAAGACCCGGCAGTCATGCCAAGCATTGCCATGCTTATAGCGAAAAACGCGAGGTGATACCATAAAATTACGGAGATGAGACGAGTTTCCACAATCTGTAGCATCAGGACGCATGAGCATATCAAGAATACGCCGCTCAGAAACGACCAAATTCCCTGTCGTCGCATAAACATAGACATCGGATTACCTAATTGGTAATAGGTAGTGGATGTTTCTGTTTTAAAAATCTTCTTTTGTCCCTTACGAGGAAGATCGGTATTTTTATCAATTCTTATTACTCGACCGAAAGGTGGGTAGGCAGCTAGTATAAACAGAAGTTTCCCCAGATTTCTGGGCCCGCTCGCGTAATTTGCGTCTCACCGCGAAGGCGTTGAAACCAAATTAGATCGCAACCCATCCCGTATCGGCGTCATTCAAATCCTCATAGCGAGCGAGAGGCCCTACCACCGACTGGCGCAGCAAGCCGATCCGGACGCGGTGGCCCTTCTTGCCCGTGCGCGCGTCGGCAAGAACGTCGGCACCTGTGTCGGTCAGGCCACAATGTAATCCAACTCGCGATGGGCGCTGCAGCTTTAATGGCTTGAGCGCCGGCACGCGCACCAGCAGCCGCGTGGTGTGACGATAAAGCTGACGCTCTAGTCCGCGGCGGCTACGCGGCGCTGTGGTTTGGCGCGGTTGTTGGCGAAGCGGTCGAGCAGGCGGACCGCGACCCGCGGGCTGACGAAATGCGAGACATCGCCGCCGAGGGCACCGATTTCCTTGACGAAACGCGACGAGATGAACTGGAAGCGGTCGGAGGCCATCAGAAAGACGGTCTCGATCTCGGGGTTCAGCCGGGCGTTCATGCCGGCCATCTGGAACTCGTATTCGAAATCGGAAACCGCGCGCAGCCCGCGGATGACGACCATGGCCCCAACCGATTGGGCAAAACCCATCAGCAATGTGTCGAACGCGCGCACCTCGATACGATCGGCATCGCCGTTCTCGAGATGAGCGACCTCGTCGCGGACGATCTCTACCCGCTCGTCGGTGGCGAATAGCGGGCCCTTGCCGTCGTTGCGGGCGACGCCGATGACCAGCCGGTCGACGATGCGGGCGGCCCTGCGGATGATGTCCGTATGGCCGTTGGTGATCGGGTCGAAGGTGCCGGGATAGATCCCGACGCGTGGCTCGGTCATGCGTCCCCCTGAGTGGCTTGCTCATCATCCGGCGGGTCATCGGGCTCTTCGGCACCGCCGTTCTCGTCGGATTCCTCGGGAAGCCGCGCCACCGAGACGACACGCTCGCCCTCGCCGACCTTGAAGATCACCACACCCTGGCTGCGCCGGCGGGCAATCCGGATGTCGTGCACCGGGCAGCGGATCACCATACCGCCATCGGTTACTAGCATAATCTGGTCGTTGTGCCCGACCGGGAACACGGCGACGATCGCATCGCTGCGGCGGGTCAGGTCCATATTGTCGATCCCCTGCCCGCCGCGCCCGGTGATCCGGTAGTCATAGGCCGAAGTTCTGACGCCATAGCCCTTCTCCGTCACGCTCAGCACGAACTCCTCGCGCTGCGCGAGATCGCCATACATCTCCTCCGAGATGGCGGCTTCGTCGACGCCGTTCTCGCCGTTAGCTTCATCGGGTTCGAGCGGCGCCTCCGCGGCCTCACCTTCCTCGCCCATCTGCCGCCGCCGCCTCGCGGCGAGGCTCAGATAGGCGTTGCGCACATCGGGGGCGATCCCCTCGTGGCGCAGGATCGACATCGAGATCACCTGATCGTCACCGAGCAACCTGATGCCGCGGACGCCGACCGAGCTGCGGCCCGAGAAGACACGTACATCACCCACCGGAAAGCGGATCGATTTGCCGTTGCGGGTGGCGAGCAGCACATCGTTCGCGTCGGTGCAGGTCGCGACGGCGATCAGCCGGTCGTCGGCATCCTCGCCTTCGAATTTCATCGCGATCTTGCCGTTGGCGCGGACGTCGCCGAAATCGCTCAGGGCATTGCGCCGGACGTAGCCGTTCGCCGTCGCGAACATGACGGCGAGATCGCTCCAGCTCTCTTCGTCTTCGGGCAATGGCATGATCGTCGAGATCGTCTCGCCCGCGACGAGGTTCGGCAGCAGATTGACCATCGGCCGGCCGCGCGACTGTGGGGTGCCGAGCGGCAGCCGATAGACCTTGAGCTTGTAGACTCGGCCCGAGGAGGTGAAAAACAGCACCGGCGCGAGGGTCGAGGCGACAAAGACCTCGCTGAGGAAGTCCTCCTCGCGGATCGCCATGCCGGCGCGGCCGCGGCCGCCGCGGCGCTGCGACCGATAGGTCGAAAGCGGCACCCGCTTGATGTAGCCGGCGTGACTCACGGTCACGACCATCGCCTCGCGCTGGATCAGCGCCTCGATGTCGGCCTCGAATTCGACATCCTCGATTGCGGTGCGCCGCGGCGTCGCGAACCGCTCTTTGATATCGAGCAGCTCGCCGCGCAACACCTCGAAAAGCCGCACGCGCGAGCGCAGGATCTCGAGGTAGCCGGCGATCTCCGTGATCAGCCCGCGCAGTTCCTCGGCAATCTTTTCACGCTCCAGCCCGGTCAGCCGCTGCAGGCGCAAATCGAGGATCGCGCGCGCCTGCTCTTCCGACAGCCGGTAGGTGCCGTCTGCGTCGACCTCGCGCCCGGGTTCGCCGACCAGCGCAACCAGCGGAGCGACATCGGCAGCCGGCCAGGCGCGGCCCACGAGACCGGCCCGGGCGGTCGCCGGATCAGGCGCGTTGCGGATCAACGCAATCACCTCGTCGAGATTGGCGACTGCGACCGAAAGCCCCAACAAGACGTGTGCCCGGTCCCGCGCCTTGCCGAGCAGGTGGCTCGTTCGCCGAGTGATCACCTCCTCGCGGAAGGCGATGAACGCAGCGATGATCTCGCGCAGGGTCAACTGCTCGGGCCGGCCACCGTTCAGCGCCAGCATGTTGACGCCAAAGCTCGTCTGCAGGGCGGTGTGTCGATGGAGCTGGTTGAGGACGATGTCGGGCTCGGCGTCGCGCTTCAACTCGACGACGACGCGCAGGCCGTCGCGGTCGCTCTCGTCGCGCAGATCGGAGATGCCGTCGATCAATTTCTCGCGGACGGTCTCGGCTATCCGCTCGACCAGCTTCGCCTTGTTGACCTGGTAGGGCAGCTCGGTAAAGACGATTGCTTCGCGGTCCTTGCGGATCTCCTCGACGTGGGTTTTCCCGCGAATGACGACGGCGCCGCGCCCGGTTCGGTAGGCGGCATGCGTTCCGGCGCGTCCCATGATGATCCCGCCGGTCGGGAAATCCGGCGCCGGGACGTATTGCATCAGCTCGTCTACGGTGATCGCCGGGTTGTCGAGATAGGCGCAGCAGGCGTCGATGACCTCGCCGAGATTGTGCGGCGGGATGTTGGTCGCCATGCCGACCGCGATGCCGCTGCCGCCATTGACCAGGATGTTCGGAAAGCCGGCCGGCAGGACCTTGGGCTCCCGCTCGGTGTCGTCGTAATTCGGCTGGAACTCGACGGTGTCCTTGTCGAGATCGTCGAGCAGGGTGTCGGCGACGCGGGCGAGCCGCGCCTCGGTGTACCGGTAGGCCGCCGGCGGGTCGCCGTCCATCGAGCCGAAATTGCCCTGGCCGTCGATCAGCGGCAGGCGCATCGCAAAGTCCTGCGCCATCCGCACCATCGCGTCATAGATCGCCAGCTCGCCATGCGGGTGGTATTTGCCGATCACGTCGCCGACGATGCGCGCCGATTTGCGGTAGCCGCGGTTCCACTCGTTGCCGTTGACCTTCATCGAGTAAAGGATGCGGCGGTGGACCGGTTTGAGCCCGTCGCGGACGTCCGGGAGCGCGCGCGCCACGATCACGCTCATCGCGTAATCGAGGTAGGAGCGCTTCATCTCCTCTTCGATTGTGACGGGCGTGATGTCGCGGGCGGAGGGTGGTGCGGAGCTGACTGCCAAGGGTGTTCTGCGCGGTAGCTAAAGACGAAACAGCGACTGCGCCTCGGCGGTGCAGCCGCTGTCACTTATATAATCATCCGCGTGAAGCATTACCGTATTTCGCGGGTGCGAACGAACGGTTGCGAACAAACGGTTGATTGTGGGAGCGAGGGTCAGGGCGGCGCGCCGACAATGGCCCGATAGACTGCCAGAATCAGCACTGCTCCGACGATTGCGCCAATAAAGCCGGCGCGTTGGCCCGGCCCATACCAGCCGATCTGCTCACCGAGCCAACTCGCGAAAATGGCGCCGACAATGCCGAGAAGGGTCGTCACGATGAACCCGCCAGGGCCGGCAATGAACAGCTTGGCGATGGCGCCGGCGAGAAACCCGATGATGATGACCCATATCCAATGCATCCAGCCCTCCCAATTTCTAGCCTCGAACAAGCGATAAAGCGGCGGGCTCCACCGGTGCAGTTTCGCTAGGCGGAGCCGGCATCGCCTGTTCGGCGAGCCGCGTCACAGCGGCATAATCGGTTTTGCCGGTGCCGAGAAGTGGCATGTGATCTATTTCGATCACCTCGCGCGGCACAGCGATCTCGGGCAGCCCCAGCTGATGCGCCACCTCGAGAAGCCGAGTGCGGTCGAAGCCATGCGCCTCGGTCACCAGGATCAACTTCTCACCCTTGCGCGGGTCGGGCAACACGACGACGGCGTGCCGGATCTCCGGCACCGCCGTCTCGGCGAGGCGCTCGACGGCGGCCAGCGACACCATCTCGCCGCCGGGCTTGGCGAAGCGCTTGATACGCCCGACGATCGCCACGAACCCGTCAGTGTCGACCGTGACAACGTCGCCGGTGTCGTACCATCCATCGCACGGCTCTTCGATATCGCCGCCGCGCAAATAACCGGCCATCACATTCGGGCCGCGCACCATCAGGCGCCCGCCTTCGGCGATCCCGGGAACCGGCTTGACGCGGTGCTCGACCAGCGGCAGAAACCTCCCGACCGTGCCGGCGCGGTAATGCATCGGCGTGTTGACCGCGATCGCCGGCGAGCATTCGGTGACGCCGTAGCCTTCGAGGATGCGTTTGCCAAACCGCTCGGACCATATTTCGCGGGTTTCGCGGCGCACCGCCTCCGCGCCGGCGAAGACATAGCGCAGCGCATAGAAATCGTACGGATTGGCGCGGCGCGCATAGCCGGCGAGAAAGGTGTCGGTGCCGAACAGGATCGTCGCACCTGTCGCGTAGGCGATCTCCGGCACGATGCGGTAGTGCAGCGGCGACGGGTAGAGAAACACCCGCACCCCGGAGAGCAAGGGCAGCAGGAACCCACCGGTCAACCCGAAGCTGTGAAACATCGGGAGGGCGTTCAGTGCGAGATCGGCCGGGCTGAAATCAACCCGCGCCGCGATTTGGCGCCGGTTGGCCAGCAGATTGGCGTGGCTGAGCACGACACCTTTCGGGGACGTCCTCCGAACCGGAGGTGAACAGCACCGCGGCAGGATCACTTGGCGAAATGCGGAGACGGCGATGTAAGGAAGCGGCGAAACGCAGCGCGATTGCGCCATAGAGCTTGTCGATGACGCCGAGTTTTTCACGGACATCCTCGAGCCAGACTAGCTCCACCTCGCCCGCCAAGCCCTCGGCGAGAGCAGCGAGCTTGGCGAGCTCGACAAAGCGGCGGGAGGTAATGACCCGGCGCAGCCCGGCGGTCCGGCACGCCGAAAGCACTCCGACGGCGCCGGCGGTGTGATTGAGCATCGCCGGAACTCGCGCGGTCGCCTGCAATGCAAGAAAGGCGAGTGCCGCGCCGACCGAATTCGGCAGCATCAATCCGACCGTATCGCCGCGTGCGGTGAAGCGGGCGAGCCGGCGGCCGAGTACGAGGCTCGCGGCGATCGTCCGGTCGTAAGTGAGCGGCGCCGCGGCCGAGTCTTCGATGATGCGATGACCGCCGCCATATGCGGCCCGCGCCTCGATCACGGCGGCAAAAAGGCTCGGCGGATTGGGACGCCGCGCCATCATTTCGGACATGATGTCGTAAAGGGCGACACCGGCGTGGTGGCGGCGTGCGCGCCCGCGCAACTCAGCGGGAACCGCGAGCTTGCGCGGCGGGAGGATCGTGATCGTCACTTTGGGGAACCAGCGCCGGCGAAGGCGCCCGGCTTGCCGCGAGAACGGGGTGAATTCGACCCCGTCGAGGCGCACCGGCAATACCATCGCCTCAGACTTGTCGGCGATCAGCGCCGGCCCGTCATAGACTTTCATCAAAGCCCCGCCGGTGACGTTGAGGCGGCCTTCGGGGAAGATCACGCAACGGCTTCCTTCCCTGATCGTCTTGATCAGCGACTTCGCTGCCATTGGCCGGGACGGCTCCATTGGAAAGACATCGAGCGCAGAGAGAAACGGGCGGACCCACCACCGCTGCATCTGCGCCGGATCGATCGCGAAGACCGGCAATCCCGGCAAGAAGGCGGCGACGAGCGGCGCGTCGAGAAAGGACACGTGGTTGGGGACGATGATCACCCGATCCCCCGCTGCCCCGACATTTTCGAGACCGGTCACCTCGACCCGGTAGGCGAGGCGGAACAGCACGCGAGCCAGCATCCGAAGGACGTCTTGCGGCAACAGCTTGCAGATCCACACCGTCACCAGCGCGTTGGCGACGCCGAGGACCAGGAAAAGCGCTGGGGTATCGA
>CAWBCV010000005.1:0-299280 GCA_963787425.1 uncultured Alphaproteobacteria bacterium | reverse complement strand
AATTGTGCACAAAGCCGGTCGGGGAACCGCTGCCTGAAATTGCCATGCGCATTCATCTATCCCTTTGACGAAGGGGTCTCGGCTTCGTAGTAGATCACATAAAAGTTTTCTTGATCTGATGGCGGCGTGAAATATCGCGTGACCTCATCGAACCGGTCTTCGCTGACAAAGCCGAAATAGAGTCCTTCCGGCTTAGTCTCATTGCGCAAGCGCAGTCGCGCTTTGCACGACTCATCGGACGCGACGATATAATGCAGCACATGGTCGGCATTGGCGCTTTCGAATATCGATCGAACCCAGGCACGGTCGTTCGGCGTGTTGCCGGCGAAATCGAGCACGATCGGCACACCCAACTGAAGCAGCCGGACAGCAAGGGGAGCTAAGGCGGCTTTCAGCCGCTTTGAATGACGCACATGGTCGGCCAGACTGTTGATCTCCGCGTCAAGACGCGTCAGCCATTCGTCCTCGCCGAACAGGACCGCTGCATGACGCGCCGCCAGTTCGCGCGCGAACGTCGTCTTGCCCGACGCGGCTTTTCCGCAAATGAAGTGCAACGTAGCCATCCGCCGAACCTACCATCCGCCGATCCCCTGAAGGAGTCCGCGCTCTGACGCGCAGGTGCACCAGCTTCACGCCGGAGCGCCACCCGATTAATTGCTATTCAGCGTACCCGATCATCAAATTGCCAAATTATAATCGTAACCTGCGGCGAGATGGCGGCCCGCGACGGGCCGCTTTGCCACAGAGGAGATGAGCATGGCTGTAAGTTCGCTGCAGAACAGCCAGCAAGGGGGCCGGGGCGGCCGTTCGAGAAAGGGCGGTCGGGCAACCCGGCGGGGCGCCCTCGCGGCGCGCGCAACAAGGCAACGCTCGCCGCCGAAGCGCTCTTCGACAGCGAGGCCGAGGCACTCAGCCGGAAGGCCGTCGAGCTCGCGCTCGGCGGCAGCGAGGGAGCGTTGCGGCTCTGTCTCGACCGCATCATCGCGCCGCGCCGGGAGCGGCCGATCCAGCTCGCCATGCCGCCGATCCGCAGCGCTTCCGACATCGCGGCGGCGATGGGGGCGACCGTCAAGGCGGCATCGCAAGGCGCCATCACGCCCGACGAAGCGTTCAAGCTGAGCCACATGGTCGACACCTTCGTCCGGGCGATCGATACCAGCGACTTCGACAAGCGGCTGCAAATACTGGAGAATGCTAGTGCCGAACAGTCTGCTAACGCGGTCGGCTGGATGGCCGCTGAGTGAAACCCTAGGGAGGTGAACATGTGGAGATGCCGACAGCCGGGGCCCCGGAGAGCCGTCTGCTTCGGGTTCCTCTTGGCCGCTTGGCTGGTCTGTCCATCACTCGAAGCGCCGGCAGCCCCGGGGGCACCGACAGATGTGGTGCGGAACTTCTATGGCGTGCTGCTCGATATAATGCAGCATGCTGCGGCGCTCGGACCGAAGGGCCGCTACCGGAAACTAGAGCCGATCGTGCAGGGGACGTTTGACGTGCCGTTCATGGCGCGGCTGTCGGTCGGCCCGACATGGAGGAATTTGACGCCCGAGCAGAAGCGGCGCGCCGTACAGGCCTATAGCCGCTACATCGCCGCGATTTACGCTACCCGGTTCGACGACTACGCCGGCGAAAAGCTTGAGGTGCTCGGGCAGCAGCAGATCAAGCACGGCACCTTGATCAAAACCCACATCATCAAGTCGAACGGTGAACCGGTCGCCATCAATTATGTTGTCCACGACAACGATAATGCCTGGCAAATTCGCGATATCTATCTCTCGGGCTCGATCAGCGAGCTGGCGACGCGACGGTCGGATTTTGCGAACATCCTGCGCACCAGCGGCATCGACGGTTTGATTGCCTCGCTCAATAAAAAGGCGGACGATTTGCAGGGGTGAGGGAGAGGTTTCGCAACCGGGAGGGCTCGATGTCGGAACGACGGCTCAAACATTTCGGCTGGGGTCGTGAAGGCGAGGGTCTGACGCCCGAGGAGGAGGCTTTCGCTCTCGACCGCTACCGCCGGCTGTTCGCCGTTGACCGGTTCGACGAGCGCAGCCCGCCGGCGCTGTCCGAGATCGCATTGCGGACGCCGCGGATCGCACCGCCGCCGGCTTTGGCGCCGCATTGCTCGAGCGAACCCTACGACCGGGTCGCCCACACCTACGGCAAGTCTTTCTCGGACTACGTGCGCGGTCTCGCCGGTCAGTACGACAACGCGCCCGATGTCGTCGCCTACCCGCGTAACGAGGCAGAGGTCACCGCGGTCGCCGATTGGGCGGCCGGCGCGCAGGCCGCGGTGATCCCGTTTGGCGCCGGCAGCAGCGTCGTCGGCGGCGTCGAGCCGGTGATCGAGGGCACCGCGTGCCGGGCGGCGATCTCGCTCGATCTGCGGCATCTGGACCGCGTCGTCGAAGTCGACCGCACCTCGCGCGCCGCCCGTATCGAGGCCGGAATCTTCGGCCCCGCGCTCGAGGCGCAGCTCAAGCCACATGCCCTGACCCTGCGGCATTTTCCGCAGAGCTTCGAATATTCGACATTGGGGGGCTGGATCGCGACGCGGTCGGGCGGCCATTTCGCCACCCTCTACACACACATCGACGATCTCGTGGAAAATCTGCGCGTCGTCACTCCGCGCGGCCTCGTCGAGACGCGACGCCTTCCCGGCTCCGGCGCCGGCCCCAGCCCCGACCGGCTGTTCATCGGGTCGGAAGGCATTCTCGGCGTGATCACCGAGGCGTGGATGCGGCTCCAGGACCGACCCCGCTTCCGTGCCGGGGGCGCGGTGCAGTTCGCGGATTTTTTCTCAGCTGCCCGTGCTGTCAGAGCGATTGCCCAGGCCGGCCTCTATCCCGCGAACTGCCGCATCCTCGACCCGCAGGAGGCGCACAACACCGGAGCGGGAGACGGGAAGGCGGCGATTTTGGTGCTGGCCTTCGAGTCGGGTGACCACCCGGTCGATGCGTGGATCGCCCGCGCCTTGGAATGCTGCGCCGACCATGGCGGCACACCCGAGCACCCGGACAAGGCCGATGCGCATCGCGAAGGGGCGGCAGGGATGTGGCGAAATGCCTTTATCCGCATGCCCTATGCCCGCGAGCGGCTGGTGGGGCGGGCGATCATCGCGGACACTTTTGAGACCGCGATCACCTGGGAGCGCTTCGAAGCCTTTCACGATGCAGTCAAGACCGCGACACAATCGGCGATACGCGAGGCCACCGGGCGGCCTGGACAGGTGACCTGCCGGTTCACCCATGCCTACCCCGACGGGCCAGCACCGTATTTCTCCTTCCACGCGTTGGGGAGGCATGGCGATCTGTCATCGCAGTGGCGCACGATCAAGAGCGCCGCCAGCGAGGCGCTGATCGCCGCGGGCGGGACGATCACGCATCATCACGCGGTCGGCCGCGACCACCGCCCGTGGTACGACAAGCAGCGGCCCGAGCTTTTCGGGGAGGCCTTGCGCGCCGCGAAGCGCGCGGTCGACCCGCAGGGATTGCTCAATCCCGGCGTTCTGATCGATCCCTGATTTTTCGCTTGCGTAACTGCACCGCACGTTGAACGAGCCGGAACGTCACGGGATGGAAAAACCCACGGGCGATGAAACACTCGCGAACCGGGGTGGTTCCCGGCGAACTGCGGCCGATCGGTCAGCGATCGAGGTCCGCGTTACGGTGTTGCGGAAAAGACGCGGCCTTGGGGGCAGAAAATGGCGGAGCTGCGATTAAACTGTTGCTTAAATGCCGCATCGCTTCTCGTTCTGCGCGGATTTGCCGGCAAGCGGTCTCGTTGAGAAAAAAACCGTTTGCCATCGGATCGGTGGATAGCGAAGATCGGCTATCGGTGGCGCGATGACCATCGTCACACGCGTATTTTGTGGCCGGAGGTAAGGGATGAAAAGTCGCTATCTGCTAAGCGCTGGCGCAGCGCTTGCCGTGGCGTTTGGATGCGCCGAGGCGAATGCGCAGTTTGCTTTTATGGGGGGCCCGTACCCGACCGTCTTCTACGTCGGACCGGAGGGCGGGTGGACCAGCCTTTCGAACCAAAAGGACACGATCACGACGGTGCCCTTCAGGGTTGATAGCGGCGTCGTTATCCCCCCTAACGGGCCCTTTTTCAACAAGTTCAACGGCAGCGCCAGATATGACAGCGGCTTCAACGCCGGCGGCCGGCTAGGGATGCAGTATGGTCCGTGGCGTCTCGAAGAAGAATATAGTTATCGGCGCAATGGGCTCTCAAGTTTTGGCGCGTTCTTCGGTCCCAACATCAACTCGGCCTTTACTGGGGAGCGAGTTACCCACTCGATTATGACCAACGTCATCTACGACTTCGTCGTAGGCTGGCCGGTGACCCCGCATATCGGGTTCGGCATCGGCGCGGTGGACAACGTAG
This sequence comes from uncultured Alphaproteobacteria bacterium, assembly GCA_963787425.1. GTDB lineage: Bacteria > Pseudomonadota > Alphaproteobacteria > ATCC43930 > CGMCC-115725 > AP-15. The sequence goes on along the minus strand of CAWBCV010000005.1, from coordinate 294,897 downwards.
AACTCCATCTCACTCAACCCGGTCACCCTCAACGGCCTGGGAAGGACGACGGTCAGTACTCCGGCGGGCGTTGCCGGTGTAATCGGGGCGACAACGCCATTCCCAAACCCGACTATTGGCGGGACCTTCCTGAAGGGAAGCCAATGGAATTTCGGCTATCAGGCGATCGCCGGTTTCCGCTACGACATCAACCCGTTGCTCGCGTTTGACCTCGATTATCGTTACCAGGCGACCACTTCGCCGACCTTCACCAACAAAGGGGTAGCTCCGTTCCCGCCGTTCGGCTTCCCGTCGAGTACCACGAAGTACACGTCGGGATACAATACGCAGAACATCGTCGCCAGCCTGACGATGAAGTTCGGCGCGCCGCCGCCGGCACCGCCACCGCCGGCGCCTCCGGCCCCGCCGCCGCCGCCGACCCATCAGGTCTATCTCGTGTTCTTCGACTGGGATAAATACAACATCACTCCGGAGGGCATGCAGATCGTCCAGCTTGCGGCGAACCAGTATCACGCGGGAGGTCACGTGACGCTCCAGGTGACCGGCTACACCGATACTTCGGGGTCGGCCGGATACAACCAGCGGCTCTCCGAGCGGCGCGCCAACGCCGTCGCGGCGGCGCTCGAACGCCTCGGCGTGCCGCGCAGCGACATGGTGGTCGCCGGCCGCGGCCAGAATGATCTGCGCGTGCCGACGCCGGACGGCGTACGCGAGCCGCAGAACCGCCGCGTGGAGATCGTCTTCCCGTAAAAGAGCTCTGCACTTGCAAGTCTCGGGGGTCCCATGGGACCCCCGGCGACCGCCGTGGATAACTGCGGCGGTTTTTTTTTAAAACCTTCAAACAGATCGATGACCAGCGACGCTGCCGGACGAACGACCGCTTCAATCGAGGAGGAAAACCCGATTCGATTGGGCCGGCGACCGCTCTCGCCGGGTAGGTATTATTGCCGACCGATCACTGTGCCAATTGCTAACATTTACGCGTGTTTCGTCTATGATTCATACCTCACACTATCCAAAACGTGATATTATAAGTGTGCGGCCGGAGGTCGCAACTATTGCGGGGGTAATGTTTGGTTGCACTCCGCAAGAGTGCGAGAAAAACGGCGCGTCGTTATTTTGACTCAGGAGTTCACAAATGAAGGCGCTCATCTCAGCGTTTGCGTTGCTCACATTTGTTGCCGGGACCGCGCTGCCGGTCGAAACCTATGCCCAGACCACGGGGACGGGACAGACAATGGCCCCGGACACCTCGACATCCACTGCTCCGACGACCACGACCAAGAAGAAGAAATCCTCCAAATCCCATCATGCGAAAAAGAAGTCGAAGAAATCATCTACAGCTCAGACCAGCTGAGCCAGACAAACGAATGTTCGCGATAGAACAAGCTGACGCAGCCCTTTGCGTTACGAGGGCGCGGTAACACCGGTCTCCCGTCGCTTCGCACTGCCGCCGTTGGCGTCACCCGGGAGGTTCGGCGCGACGGCGGCAGATGGCTCGCGGGTGTGAAGACTTGAAAGAGGGGGGCGCACTTGGGTAGAAGGCTTCGCGGTGGCTGCGTTGAGAGGCCCCTGCTTTGGCTAGGAAGCCTGCCAGGATTGGAGGAGGCAAAAGCACCGGTCATCGAACGGTACGCCGGTCTTCACACTGAGATGACACGGTGGCGGCGCAGGCTTCACGCCCGTCCCAAGGACACTGGCTTTAAAGACGATAGTACGGCCGAATTCGAAGCGGACGTGGTTCTGCGGCACGGCTTGGCTCGCCAGGTCGAAGCCGGCAAGCGAGTGGACCGGCAAGTTTCGCGTGGTCTCTCTGCGGCTTTGCGATGCCGCAAAGAAGACATAAGTCACCACGCGCTTCCGACCTCGACTCAAGGCATTCGTTTCGCTTTTTCGGTTTCTCAGCGAGCTGCTAGGCTACTGTGGCGCTTGCCAAGAGGCGCTTCTCGCTGTATCGTCTGTACCAACCGAGCGGAGCATGAGGCTGGAAATTGCGTGCCGGGGGGACATAACGATATGCTTTGTCGTTCACAACAGCCGAGGTGCGGAAACGGGCGGAATTCTTTAGCTATCGCGACGGAACGGCGAAATAGGGTTCCGGGGGATGGAGGATTTGTTGCTCTACCGGCAGGAACTCTCGCGGTTGCAATTCCATGGTTTGATGCGGCCTTTCGCCCGCCCGGCTCCCGCGAGAGGGGGCTAAGCCGCAGGGCCGCAGCCGTTGATGGCGGCGTTGCGAATACCATCTGATGGAGAGAAGAGGACTTCGACCTAACGGCAGCCATCCTAATCGCCTGACCATGTCCAACTGAGGACCGAGAGAGAGGATCGCACACATGAAACATCATTTTTTGACCGGTGTAGCGGTGGTCGCCGCGCTCGCGTTTTCGGCGCCCGTTTGGGCGCAAAGTCCAACCGGTGGCAACTCCATGGGTTCGCCGGGTCCGAACCCCGGCGGACCGGGACTGACACCGTACAGCGCGGGTCCGCGCACGACCGCGGCTCCCCCGCCCTCCGCGCCACCCCCGGCGATGGCTCCCTCGGCGATGCCGCCGTCTTCGATGTCTGATACCAGCTCGGCGATGCCGCCAAAGCACCGGGCCTCACGCCATGCCTCGCACGGCAAGATGGCCGCGCATCACCACGGGAAGGGTGAGCACTTGACCGGGGGTAGCGCCAACCAGCTGAACCAGGAAGAGCTGCAGCGGCTGCAGGCGGGGAACTTCTCGAACCCATCGGCCCCTTCTTCGGCCCCGGGGATGATGCCCCCTGGGCAGCCGAGCGGCGCGCGGATGACCACTCACGGCACTGTGCAATAACTTCACGACCCGCTTGGCAGTTGCGTCGAACGTCTGAAGGGATAGCAAGGGGAATCTTAAGGCCCCTTGCTATTGCCCTTGGCCGGCAAGGCAAGAAAGTAGCCGCGCTCCGATTTGCAGCGCCGGACCGCGCGTGTTCACGGGTTGGCGACGGGTTTACGCTGTCGAGCCACCCGCTCCATATCCTCTAGCAGATCGTGCAATGCCCGATCTGCGACGTAGGCCATCTTGGCAAAGGCCCGCAGAAAGGTGTCGGTACGAGGCAGCTGGAAAAGCGTCTCGTCGCCGTCCTTCCCCTTCACCGCACTGATCAGCACTACATTGTCAAAGGGCTGGAGCATCAATTCTTCGAGCGCCTTGCCGGGACCAGTCACGTATTCGACGACCCGACAACGCTCGGACGTGCGCGACTCCTGTAGTATCGACATTCGGTAGGCAGCGCGCGTCGTCGCCGCCTCGATCAGGGCGCGCGCGAAGGGGCGCAGAAAAGTTTCGTCGAAGCCGAGAAGCGCCGTCGGGCGCTCATCACTGACCAAAGAACGCATTTCCAGAGCGGCCCAAAGCGAGGCGCGTCCGCCAAAGTAATCGGCCGAAGCAAGATCGAGGTTGATCGAATCGATCGGCATCGGCGGCGAAATCGAGCGTGGCGACAGAAAAGCGAAACAAGCCGGCTCCCGCTTCAGGGAAATGTTCGTTGTCGCTTCGAGGTTCCGATCGGTGATCGCGGGAGTGTCGGCCATGGCGAAACCCAGTTCGGAAAGGGCGGTATTCGGATGAGGGTTCTCGTCTCCTTGCGGGTCCACGCCCTAAGGAGAACTCCCGTCTCCGAGTAAAGTGGATAGGCCGTTTTAGCCGAGTTTGTCAAAGTGTAACAGAGGATGACCGAACTCTGCGGCCTTTGGCCGCGAGGCTCCCGCCTGACATCGCTTAATCATGATCTTTTAACTGAAAGTCCCAATTGCGGCCGAAAAATCGCCAGGATCAGGCAGGGACTGTGACCCAAGTCTCATCGGGCTTCGCGTTCTATGGTTTCTTCCGCGGCGAGCCACTCGCTTTCCGCCCGCTCGATCAACCGCATCACTTCGGCGCGGCGCTTGAGGGCAGCGGTAAGCGCGACCCCGTTGTCCGGCGGATCTGGCGGCTTAGCCAAGACGCGATCGAGTGCCTCGCGTTCCTCGGTCAGCCGCGTGATTTTTTCTTCGGCGCGGCGCGCGGCTTGGCGCAACGGCTCGAGCTCTCGCCGGCGCTCCGCCGCGAGGCGGCGGGCCGCCCGGCGGCTGCCGCATTGCGGCTCGCTGGAACGGGTCCCGTTCGCCGATCCGCCGCCGTCCAACACTCGACGCTCGTAATCCTCGAGGTCCCCCTCGAACGGCCGGGCCGTCCCGGCTTCGACCAGCCAGAGGCGGTCGGCAACGAGCTCCAGCAGATGCCAGTCATGGCTCACTAGCACCACGGCGCCGGGGAAATCGTTGATCGCTTGGACCAGCGCTTCGCGAGCCTCGATGTCGAGATGGTTCGTCGGCTCGTCGAGGATCAAAAGGGCCGGGGCATGATGCGTGACGAGGGCGAGGTTCAATCTTGCCCGCTCGCCGCCGGAGAGGTCGCGCACTGCAACAAACGCTTTTTCCTGGCCGAAGCCGAACCTGCCGAGCCGAGCCCGAATCACTTCCGGTAAATGGTCCGGCATCAGCCTGGAAAGGTGATCGAAGGCCGATTTGTCGGGCCGCATCTCCTCGATCTGATGCTGGGCGAAAAAGCCGCAGGCGAGCTTTGGCGACCGGGTCAGGCGTCCCGCCATCGGCGCCAGGCGCCCCGCAAGCAAACGCGCCAGTGTCGTCTTGCCGTTGCCGTTGGCGCCGAGGAGGGCTATGCGATCATCGGGGTCGAGCCGCAGATCGAGCCGCGACAGCACCGGCTTTCCCGCGACATAGCCGACCCCGGCCCCCTCGAGCGCAATCAGCGGCGGGTTCAGCTGCAATGGATCCGGGAAGGCGATGCGCGCCGGCGCCTCCTCAGCCGGGAGAACGATCGGCTCCAGCCGCGCCAATGCCTTGAGCCGGCTCTGCGCTTGGCGCGCCTTTGACGCCTTGTAGCGAAAGCGGTCGACAAAAGCCTGCATCCGCTGCCGTTCGAAACTCTGCTGGCGCGCCAACGATTCGAGCCGCTGCGCCGCCTCGGTACGGGCGCGCAGATAGGCGTCGAACCCGCCGGAATAGGCCGTCAGTTTTCCGTGTTGGAGATGCAGGGTTACCGTCGTCACCGCGTTGAGGAAGCGGCGATCGTGGCTGACCAGGATCAGGGTGCGGCGATAGAAGCGCAGAAACCGTTCGAGCCACAGCGCCGCCTCGAGGTCGAGATGGTTGGTCGGCTCGTCGAGCAGCAAGAGGTCGGGCTCGGCGAAGAGGATCGCCGCGAGCGCGACGCGCATCCGCCAGCCGCCCGACAGATCTGCGACGGGGCGGCGCTGCATCGCCTCGTCGAGGCCGAGCCCGGCCAGGATGCGCGCGGCCCGGCTCGGCGCCGAATGGGCGTCGATCCCGACGAGCCGGGTCTCGATCTCGGCGGCGCGCAGCGGCTCCGCCCCGGCTTCCCGCTCGGCGAGGAGCCCAGCGCGTTCGCTGTCGGCCGCAAGGACCGTTTCGAGCGCGCTCGCTTCCCCACCCGGCGCTTCCTGCGCCAGAAACCCGATCCGATAACCGCGCGGCAGCTCGATCGCCCCGCCGTCCGGCTGCAGCGCGCCGCGGATCAGATCCAGCAAGGTCGATTTGCCGGCGCCGTTGCGCCCGACCAGCCCGACCTTGCCGCCCTCGGCGATTTGCGCGCTCGCCTGGTCGATGAGCGCCCGCCCGCCGATGCGGTATGTGACGGCCGAGAAGGTCAGCATTGGCACCTCTTAGCACAGCGCCGCGGCGTGCGGCGATGAGCGGTGCTGGCGCCATCCACGTCGGCATCTCCGGCTGGAACTATGGCGGCTGGCGCGGCCCCTTTTATCCGCGCGGCTTGCAGCATGCCGATGAGCTGTCCTTCGCGAGCCGGCAAATCGACACGATCGAGATCAACGGCACGCATTATTCGCTGCAGCGCCCCGAATCCTTCGCCAGGTGGCATGACGAGACCCCGGAAGCGTTTGTCTTCGCGGTCAAGGGCAGCCGGTACATCACCCACCTCAAACAGCTGAATGATATAGAGACGCCGCTCGCCAATTTCTTCGCCTCCGGTGTATTGCGGCTCGAAGAGAAGCTCGGCCCCTTTCTGTGGCAGTTCTCGCCGCGATTTAAATTTGACGCCGAGCGTCTCGACCATTTCCTCTCTATCTTGCCGCGCGACACCGAGACGGCTGCCGCACTCGCCCGCGGCCACGACCACCGGCTCGCCGGCCGCGCTTGCACGCAGACCGGCCGCCGGCGCGAGCTGCGGCACGCGATTGAGATCCGCCACCCGAGCTTTCTCGACCCGGCCTTGGTCGCGCTGCTGCGCCGCCACCGGATCGCGCTCGTCTTTGCCGAACTCGGTGGCGTGGCCCTACGCCGAGGATCTCACCGCCGATTTCGTCTATCTGCGCCTGCACGGCTCCGAGGAACTCTACGCGAGCGGCTATTCGGACGAGGCGCTCGATCATTGGGCGGCGCGGATCAAGCTGTGGGCGCGGGGTCTCGAACCCAATGACGCCCGCCTGATCGCCCCCGACATCAAGCCGCCGCGCCGAAACGCCCGCGATGTCTACGTCTATTTCGACAACGACGCCAAGGTGCGCGCCCCGGTCGACGCCTATTCGCTGCGCGCCAAGGTGGCAAACCACTCCTAGCCTGTTCCTCCTGTTTTATCAGGACAAGATCAGGTGTCCCCTCGGCGGCTTCCGGCACCCTATGGTCATTCCCGCGTAAGCGGGAATCCAGCGCGGCAGGGCCGCAGCGGCCCCATGGACCCCCGCTTTCGAGCCTGCCAGGAAATTGACGATCGGCTGAATCAACACCGTGCGTCCTTCGAGACAGCTGCTTCGCAGCTTCCTCAGGATGAGGAATTTCCCCTATTGGCATCAAGGGATTACCTCATGCTGAGGAGCGTCCGAAGAGCCTGCCCCAGGCTAGAACTGGGGGCGCGTCTCGAAGCACGCACGGCCGCATTGCAGCCATTTCTCCACAGCCTCTTTCTCGGGGGCGACGAAACAAAGCACATACTGCACCCTTTACCATGCCATTTCGGCAATTTGATGGTCGTCCGTGCGGCGGAGTTGGCCGGTTGCAATTCGGGCTCGGTTGCGCCAGCCTCGGCCTGGACTTCAGGAGCCGCGCCCATGACCACCCGCCCGCCCGCCGAGATCGGCATGACCCTCGACGAGGTCGACACCCCCGCCCTTATCGTCGATCTCGATGCGTTCGAGCGCAATCTGCGCCGCCTGCCCGAACGCATCTCCGGCACGAGTGTCAGGGCGCGGCCGCATGCCAAGACCCACAAATGCCCGGTCATCGCATTGAAGCAGGTCGCGCTCGGCGCCGTCGGCGTGTGCGTTCAGAAGGTCAGCGAGGCCGAGGCAATGGTCCAGGGCGGGGTCCCGGACGTGCTCGTCACGAACGAGATCGTCGGCCGGCAGAAATTGCGGCGGCTGGCGGCGCTCGCCCACGACGCCCGCGTCGGGGTGTGCGCCGACGATCCGAGCCAGATCCGCGCGCTCGACGAGGCGGCTAGTGAGGCCGGGGTCACCCTGCCGGTCTATGTCGAGGTCAACATGGGCGGCAACCGCTGCGGCGTCGAGCCGGGCGAGCCGGCGCTCGCGCTGGCGCGCCAGATCACGCAAGCCCCGCATCTCGCGTTTGGCGGCTTGCAGGCCTATCACGGCTCGGCGCAGCATCTGCGCCAATGGGAGGAACGCCGTCAGGCAATCACCCAGGCCGCCGAGAAGGCCGGCCGCACCCGCGACCTGTTGGCGCGCCACGGCATCGAGTGTCCAACCGTCACCGGGGCCGGCACCGGCACCTTCGAGTTCGAATTGGCGAGCGGCGTCTACACCGAATTGCAATGCGGCTCCTACATCTTCATGGACGCCGATTACGGCCGCAACCTCGACCGCGACGGCGCCCCGACCAAGGCCTTCGAGCTGAGCCTCTTCGTGTGGGCGACGGTGATGAGCCGCCCGACCGAAGACCGCGCCATTGTCGATGCCGGGCTAAAGGCGCTCGCCTTCGACTCGGGCCCGCCACTGGTCTACGACGAGCCCGCCGCGACCTATGAGCGCACCTCCGACGAGCATGGCCGGCTCGCCGTCTCGGCCGCCACCAACCGGCTCGGGCTCGGCGACAAGATCCGGTTGATCCCCGGCCATTGCGACCCGACCGTCAATCTCTATGACTGGTATGTCTGCGTGCGCGGCAACCGCGTCGAGCAGGTCTGGCCGATCACCGCCCGCGGCGCCGTTTATTGATGTAAAGACCGAAAGTGCTACCTGTGAATTGAGCGGCGGTCACTCCTCCGGCATCCCGGCCTTGCGCAAGCCGGCGTCATAAGTAGCTTCGTACAAGGCGCGAACCTTCGGTGCCATGAAATTTCTGGAGGCTCGAAAGCGGGCGATGCTCGAAGAGGCATCGGGTTCACCGTTCAACCTCCGGGCCTCTGCGAGTTCGGCGGCAGCGCGTTCACTCTCGCCTTTGATTCCATAGGCTGCGGCCAGATCGCTGCGGACCCCCGGGTGTGCCGGGTTGGCGCTACGCGCCTTTTCGAACCAGAGGATCGCTTCGTCGGTCCGCGATTGCAGCAGATGCACCTGCCCAATCCTAGCGTACCAAATACTGAGGATCGGATCACGCGGACTGAGGCGGATCGCCTGTTCGACGAGTGGAATCACTTCCTCTAATGACCCGGTGTAGAATTTGCACTGCCCGAGATTGGCATAGGCGTTCGGCGAATTGCGATTAAGTGCGATCACCGCCTCGTATTCGGGAATGGCCTCCGCGTATTGGCTCTGCGCACGTAGCATCTGGCCTTTGGCGAAGTGCCCAAGCGAGGTGTCGGGTGACGCCGTCAGGGCTTGCGCTACCAGGCCTTCGGCGCGAGTCATATCGGCGGCGCGGGTGTCGCTCATTCCATCGAGCACCCGGGACGAGAGCGCGATCGCCAAGCGGTTCTGAACCTCGGCAGACCCTGGGTCGAGCGCCAAGGCATGCTCGAACAGCCTAATCGCCTCGGCATAGCTGTCACGCGTCCGCGGTCTCAACAATACCGCGCTTCCCCGGAAAAAGTAGTCCAGCGCGTCGGGATTAGCGGTTGGCCTGGCGGCCTCCGCCCCAGCCATCGCGGAACTGAGCGCGATGGCGATGCGGCTGGTGATCTCGTTTTGCAGGGCGAACAGATCGCCGATGTCTCGATCGAACCGCTCGGCCCAGAGATGCGCGTCGGTCTCTGCATCGATCAGCTGGGCGCTGACGCGAACCTGTTTGGCTGGACGCTGGACGCTTCCTTCGAGCACATAGCGCACGCCCAGCTCGCGGCCGATCTGCTTCACGTTGACCGGCTTGTCCCTGTATGTGAACGCGGTGTTGCGCGAAATCACGAAACTACCGGTGATCCGCGACATATCAGTCGTTAGATCTTCGGTGATCCCGTCGGCAAAATATTGGTGGTCGGGATCGTTGCTGAGATTGGTAAAGGGTAGCACGACGATCGACAGGCGTGGCGTCGGGCGCAGCTCTCCGGACCGGGGCGAGTACCAGTTCAAACCCGTGAACACGGCAGCGCTGAGGCTCAAAGCGCCGATGACAGTGGCGAAGATGATGCCCCAAAGCCGAGAGCGCGCTCGCGAAGCCGGTACGGGCGGCGCGCCACCGAGCTGGCCTGCCGCGCCGGGATCTTGCGGTCGGCCATCCGCAGCGCTGAGCCCGCTACTGCCATTGCCGGCCGGTAGGGTGGATACCGGCGAGGAAGCGGGCTCGGACCGTGTCACCGGTGCGACAAAGCGGTAGCCACGCCCGGGCACCGTCTGGATGCAACTGCCCTCTTTGCGGTCATGATCGAGGAGGCGGCGCAGCGCCGCTATCTGAACGGCTAGGTTATTGTCCTCGACCACCGTTCCAGGCCAGGCGGCAGTCATGATCTCCTCTCTCGTGAGAAGATCGCCGCGCCGGTCGATTAGGACGCCCAGCACATCGAGCGCGCGCGAGCCGATGGCGACCCGACCGGAAACACCGCCTTCATCTTGCCGAAAGAGACCGCCACCGCGCCGGTCGAGGCAAAAGCCCTCGAACAGGAGAATGTCGGGCGGCGCGAGTACATCCATGCCTTCGATCCCCCCGGCGCGGGCTGAAAGTACGATTGTGTACAGTCTATCATCGCAATGCGGCGGTCGTCATCGCCTTCCTCGCGCCCTCGATGGGCACGACTAAAGTGTTGAAAACTAATATTTTTAGAACGTTTTAGCGCGATTTATAAGTTTTAATTCGCGGTGGCAGCGGAACCTCTCAACGTCGTTAACCACCGCGAACGCGTCGGGTCGAACGAGCAGGAGAAATCCAAATGGGACAGCCGATAGTTTGTCATTCAGACGATCCGAACACAGCCGGGGTACTCGGTGAAGGACCAACCGGGGTCTATGGAAGTAATACGCTCGGGGCAGGTAACGGGATCATCGGCTACAGCGACGCCGGTCGAGGCGTTTGGGGTCACAGTAACCAAACGGGGATCGGCGTTCTGGGTGAAGGCAACCAAGCTGTTGGCGTGATGGGCAACAGCCAAAAAAACGCCGGCGTTCTTGGTCAAGGAGCAACTGGAGTTTATGGCCACAATACGGTCGGAATAGGTAACGGGATCATCGGCTACAGCGACGCCGGTCGAGGCGTTTGGGGTCACAGTAACCAAACGGGGATCGGCGTTCTGGGTGAAGGCAACCAAGCCGTTGGCGTGATGGGCAACAGCCAAAAAAATGCCGGCGTTCTTGGTCAAGGAGCAACTGGAGTTTATGGCCACAATACAGTCGGAATAGGTAACGGGATCATCGGCTACAGCGACGCCGGTCGAGGCGTTTGGGGTCACAGCAATCAAGCCGGTATCGGCGTTCTCGGTGAAAGCGCCACGGGAATTGGCGTGCAGGGAAAGGGGGGACACCTTGCAGGATTTTCGATGGCGATGTTGAGGTAACCGGAGACATGCGTTTTCTCAACGCGGATTGTGCCGAGGAATTCGATGTTGCCGACGGACTATTGATAGAGCCCGGTACCGTCATGGTGCTGGACTGCAACGGGGCGCTGGCGGCAAGCCAGCGCGCCTATGACAAACGCGTCGCGGGTGTCGTGTCCGGCGGGGGAGACTATAAACCCGGCATCGTGCTGGACAAACGCGACACCGGGGTGCTCAGGCAGCCAATCGCATTGTTGGGCAAGGTGTTTTGCAAAGTTGACGCGCAGTTTGGCGCGATCGCAGTGGGCGACCTGTTGACGACCTCACCCACGCCTGGTCATGCGATGATGACCAGCGATCCGCACAAGTCATTCGGCGCGGTTATCGGCAAGGCTTTGCGCGCTCTCGAAGGCGGCCAGGGAGTGATCCCGGTCCTCGTCGCCCTTCAATAACGTATATGCCGAAAGGAGCGTGTCTCATGGCGGGTGAGGTATTGATGGATCGGGGTGGTCCCGTCCTGCGAAGAGCCAAGATTGTTCTCAGTTTTCGCGGAGCGGGCTGGCGGACGGGATCGTCCTCAAGCAGCGACATGCGCCGCGCATTTGAGGCTGTCCTAGCCAGCCCCTATCTGTCTCACTTGGTCCAGTATCGTGGCATCCGGCGGGCGGAGATCGTGCTGACCATCGAAGACCAAACCGATTTAGGGAAACTGGGTCCCGATCCACGCAAACTCGTGGCAGGGAACATTTGGCTTCTGACTGACGAGGACATAAGAAACGTCACCAGAGTCGCACTGGGAGCTAGGCCTCCTAACCCCGGTGAGGAGGTGTTCTACCTCAGCGTAGTCAGCCAAAATCCCATACCGATCGTCGTAGACCACAACCACATCAACGACTCGGGATACCACGACAAATTTGACGATGGCGGACGCACTATCACCTATGGTTTACTGTTGAATCAGTCGGCCAACACTGTTCCGGAAACATGGCAATATCTGCCGGGCGTCTTCAGCCATGAGTTAGTGGAGGCATGTACTGACCCAGACGTCAAGTCAGGCTTCATCGTGAACACTATAGGGGAAATCTGCGATATCAACGATACACGCGCCGTTCAGTTGCCCAACCTTGAACACGAGGTGACACTCGCGGCATATTGGTCTGAACTAGAGCGTGCGTATGTCGCGCCGACCGCTTATTCCCTGCGGGTCGCGCTTGGAAAGAAACTAACTGAATCCGTACCAAGCGTGAAAGCCTTAATCAACGGAAGCAGTGTCCGCGCCTTCATAATGGCCGGGTGCAATCCTTAGGCGGAGGGGGCCCTCTGGCAAAAAGCCCCGTCGCCAAGCTGCCCTTCAAGGAGCCGTAGGGGGGGCCAAGTAGGAACGCGCCGTAAGATCGCGCTCGCGGGGCGGGACGTTTCTAGCTGCGATTATGAGCTCGACCCGCCTTTACGAGGCGACAACCAGATGGCTGATGGTCGGCTCACCAACTCGGCCCCCACCAACGCGCACCGGCTCGGCGACAAAATCCGGCTGATCCCCGGCCACTGCGACCCGATCGTCAATCTCTACGATGTCTGCGTCCGCGGCAACCGCGTCGAGCAAATCTGGCCAATCACTGCCCGCGGAGGGGTGTACTGACGCTCATCCAGTGCCAAAGACGCTTTTGATGCTACGCCTGTCATTCTTCGTCATGCTCACCGTTCACGCGGCAAGACGAAGACCAGAAAGTTCCCTTAGCAGCTGACGTATACCCTCAACTCGGATTACACGGACCCTCCACAGTACTGGATCTACGTTACGCTCTATCGCTGTCAGGTATGGCACCGGCCACAAATGCGAGAGTACCCACAGTTACCCACCGAAGGAGACGGATAATGTACCAAGCAAAGCTTCCTAAGCTCTCACCTCTTGCAGCTACGCTCGCTCCCTCGGCGATCTTGCTCCCGCCATTGCCTGCCCGCGCCCCCAGCGCGCGAGCGCTAGTCGGGGCAGACCCGTGCTCGTCGCTCACTCCGGAAGCTCTTCAACAGGTGATCGACAAGGTCACCGATAGCCTAGCGAAAGCAGAAAGCGATGTAATCGCTAACGGCACGACGGGCTCTTATGCCGCCGCCGCAGTCTACAATCGGGACTACCTGGCTGAAGTCCACCAGAACTTGCTCTTTCTTCAGTCGTGGCTGAAGAATTTGGGGCTCGATACGCCATTTGTGACCAACGCGAGTGCCGCGTACAACATCCATGGCTATGTGCGAGAGGCTGTCTGCTCGTTACACTACGCACGGCACTGGGCCACGATCAGTGTCGTGTACCACAAGAGTTCGGATGCGTTCGATTCCTACAACTTGACGTCCGAGGCCATTGACCTTGCCGAAGCACTAGGGGCACAGGCTGGGCGCTGCTACATGCGCGACTACTTTCCCTGACCGGTAGGCGACCGAGGAAAAAAAGAGGCGTGCCCAGTATATTGGTTGTGTTGGACATCGGAAGGTTTGACGAGAGGGGGGCAGCAGCAGGGCAGAGCGACAACCGATAGGTGGTTAACCGATAACCCCAGGCGATCATTCAGCACCTTCTCACTCGATCACCTCGGCACGCGCGAGCAGCGTGGGCGGAACGGCGAGAGGGGCGGTGTATTGATCAAAGCGCGGCCATACCGTTGACATTCCAATGCACCAACGGAACGATCGTGATCATGAAGCTCGACCAAATCGCGCACAGAGATCCAGACATCTTGGGTGGGATGCTGGTCTTCCGCGGTACACGAGTACCGATTCGGTCGCTATTCGACTACCTGGAAGGGGGAGACACCCTCGACGAGTTTCTGCGCCAATTTCCGTCGGTGCGACGGGAGCAGGCCGTCTCATTACTCGACCTCGCGCGTGAAACCCTCGCGGCCGATGCGCCTGCTGCTTGACGAGCATCTACCGCCGAAGTTCATCGTCATGCTGTAGACACCGTTTCCGGTCGGGGCTGGACCGGCGTCAAGAACGGCGAGCTCCTGCACCGAATGCGCGGCCAATACGATGTCCTCGTCACAATGGATCGCGGCCTTGAGTTCCAGCAGCGCATCTCGACATTGCCTTTTGGCATTATCCTCGTTCGCGCCCGATCTAACCGCATCGAAGATCTGAAGCCGCTCGCGCCATCGATCCTCTCCGCTCTCGACGCGATCAGCCTGGCCGCATTCGGCGAGTTGGCTCCTGAGCAAGCAGCGAGTGCCGATTGTGATCGGCACCGGCACCTTCGAGTTCGAATTGGCCAGCGGCGTCTACACCGAATTGCAGTGCGGCTCCTACATCTTCATGGACGCCGATTACGGCCGCAACCTCGACCGCGACGGCACCCGAACAACGCCTTCGCGCCGAGCCTCTTCGTGTCGGCGACGGTGATGAGCCGCCCGACCGACGACCGCGCCATCGTCGACGCCGGATTGAAGGCGCTGGCTTTCGACTCCGGCCCGCCGCGCGTCTGCGACGAGCCCGCCGCCACCTACGAGCGCGCCTCCGACGAGCGCGGCAGGCTTGCCGTCGGCCATGGCCCTCAGTCACGTCGGTTCATCTTGACCGCATCCCGGTACGCGGTATACTGCATTGGTGATTCGATCCTTCGGCGACAAGCGGACCGCGGCGTTGTTCGAAGATCAGGTTGTTCGCGACTTTCAAGGGATTGCCCGCCGTGCGAAGCGCAAGCTCGAAGCGGTCAATGCGGCGAGCAGAATAACTGATCTCGCGGTGCCGCCTTCCAATCGTTTGGAGAAACTGCGGGGAGACCTCGAAGGCTTCTACTCGGTCAGGATCAACGACCAATGGCGGGTGATCTTCAAATGGTCGGGCGGCGACGCCGACGAGGTCCGTATCCTGGATTACCACTGACGGCGGGCATTGACGACATAGTGAGACGAGATGAGCGACGAAGAGTTTGCCCCGGTCACTCCCGGTGAGATGTTGAAGGAGGAGTTCCTGGCGGAGTATCGCCTTTCTCAGAGCCATCTAGCGAAGGCTGTCGGCATCTCGCCCAATCGTATTGCCGAGATCGTCAACAACCGGCGGCGCATCACCGCCGACACGGCGCTGAGGCTGGGCCTCTATTTCGGCACCTCTGCGGAGTTCTGGATGAACCTTCAGAGCCGGTACGACCTGAAGATGGCCCGCCGGCATTTGAAGCCGGAAGAGGCGGATCGGATCAAGGCGCAGCGGGCGGTGGCGTAGTCGCCCGCAAGGCCCAAGATGCCTGCCCGCGCCGAGGACGGCATCGTTTGCTGCCAGATCTGGAAGCGAAGCCGTCCGAATGCAATGCGGCTCCTACATTTTCATGGACCCCGATTACGGCCGCAATCTCGACCGCGACGGCGCTCGACCAAAGGCATTCGCGCCGAGCCTTTCGTGTGGGCGAGTGTGATGAGCCGCCCGGCCGAGGACCGCGCCATCGGCGACGCCAGGTTGACGGCGCAGTTGACCAGAACCTCTCGGAACATCGGAAATTAACCTCGAATTTTACCGGCTTAACGATCAATTCAGTGATGAAATTAACTTTTCAAGTCTAACCTCGGTGTTCGACAAAATGGTTTATTATCTATAGGAGATCAAAATGAAGTTCGTCACCTTGTTGCTCAAGGACGAACGCGGTGTTACCGCGATCGAGTACAGCCTGATCGCAGCGCTGATTGCGGTCGCAGCTATCGGCTCCTTTACCTTGATCGGCACCGCTATCAGCACCACCTTCAGCACCGTCGGCGGCAAGCTCTAGCCGCCAACTCGCCGCGCGACTGTCGCCGAAGAAGGTCGATATCGGGGCGATATCGTGTCGAGCGACGGCACGGGTCCGATCGCCGTCAGGTGCGTCCGACGAACCTACTCGAAATACTTCTGCAGGTCCGGGCGGCAGGAACCCGTCGAAATAATCGGCAATGTGGGTGATCCCGAGCGGGTTCTGCCCAAACCGGCGCCTTTTCCGGGGCGGCTGATACGGTACCAGTTTCGCCTTCGGCTTGCCCGCTTTGGCGATGATGATCTCCTCGCCGGCGGCGGCGCGGTCCACCAGCTTGGAGAATTCGTGCCGCGCCTCTGGCATTCCGCTCGAATTGACCAGATTGACCAATAGGTCATGAGGCATCAATCTGATGGCGATGCGGGAGGGGGAGGGCAGGCCAGTGCGAAGGCAGATTGGGTTGCTGGGGATCGTCGGGTTTTTCGGTTTGCTTGATGCAGCAGGTGCGCAAACCCCATCTTCGGTCCCCGGAGGGTCATTTGACGGTACGTATCGGTTTGTCTCTTCGGCGAAAGTCGATAACACGTACGTGACGAGGGGAGGGCGGATGGGCCACTGCCCGGAGCGCAGAGCGGGGACGCTCACCATTTTTGGGGGTCAGGCGCATTACACCACCGCCACAGGCCGCAAGCTCAAAGGAAGGGTCGGGTCGCAGGGCGAGCTGGCGATGCGATTGGTCGCACCGCCCAGTAGCGGCGGCGGCTACCGGCCGTTCGAGATCAGCGTCAACGGCAATGTGGACGGCGCCGGTACAGCACGCGCCCGCCAGAAAAGCAATTCTTGCAGCTATGATTTCGTCTGGCAGAAATAACAGACTTCGCTTCAACGCGGGGCAGGGGCGAGTGGGTCGAAGAGGTCGTCAGGCGGCGCAAATTCCGCTCCGTTGAAGCCCATCGCGGCGAGGAACGCGTCCCGCACTTCCGCCGGCTGGCCAGTCTGAAAGATATAGCCTTCGAGACCGCGTCGACTGAGGGGATCGCGGAGCATCTCGGCACGCGTCAGGCCATCGGCCAGCGGCGCGCGGTCGGCGACCGGCAGGCGGATAGCGCGGTTTCGCGCCGGGTCGCGGATCACCGCCTTGGGGTCTTCGCCCCGCGCGACCGCGTCGAGGTCGCGCAGAAAGCGGCGGCGGATCATGACGATGCCGCCATCGCTCGGGCCGAGATACTCCCGGCTGCGGTCGGCGATGCGCCCTTGTCCGACCCAGGTCACGAAGTCCTGGTTCATCACGTGGCTGGTGATCCAGCGCCCGGTCTTTTCGTCGGCGATCGGCCCCTGCCAGGTCGGGATCCGGTCCTGGACATAGGGCTCGCGCTCTTTCGGCACGCGGCTGAAGGCCCAGGTGATGCTGAGCGTGTTCTCGTCGTCGATCGGCACGCGGTATTCGATGTGATTGCCGGTGAAGAGGGCATTCGGCCACAGGCAGACGCGGCCAACCGTCCACAACTCGTCATCCTCGCTGGTGTCGGAGCGGATGCGTTTGTACTGGAAGCCGTGCTCGAACTCGCTGAAATCGACCCTGACGTGGTGCGGCGCGTAGGGGCCGGTCATGCCCTTCAGCCGCAGGCCCCAGTTCGAATGGGTCCATTCGAAATGCACCGGGTCGATCGAGTTCTCCTGGCACTGGAACCAATTGCACGGGATCTCGGCCTTGACGATTTGGCGGAACCCATTCGGCCACGAGAAGAATTCCCAATCCGGCACCAACGGCCGCGGCTCCGGCCCGAGATAAGCCCATATGAGGCCGCCCAGTTCGGCGACCGGGTAGGCCTTGATACGGACCGCGTCCCGGAGTCGCGCGTCGGGATGCGCCACGTCCTCATAGGGTTGCGCGAGGCAGCTTCCCGCCTCGTCATAGAGCCAGCCGTGATAGTTGCAGCGCAACCCGCGCGCCTCGACATAGCCATAGCTGAGATCGGCGCGACGATGCCGGCAATGCCGGTCGATGAGGCCCCGGCGCCCGCCGAGATCCTTGTAGAGCACGAGGTCTTCGCCCAAGAGCCGCACCGGCCTGGTGCCCGGCCGGTCGAGCTCGCTGGCGCCGGCGATCGGCCACCAATAGCGGCGCAGCAAATCGCCCATCGGCGTCCCGGCACGGGTCTGTGTCAGGCGCTCCCAGCGGCTGGACGGCTCTTGCGTACGGTCTTGCGTCACCGAAGATCTCCGCTTGTCATGGTGCTGGTTACACGTCGAGCGTTTGCTCGCGCTCCCATTCGGTCAAATGGCGCATATACTCGGTCCAATGCGCCATCCGCAATTTCACGTAAGCCTCGACAAAACCCGTACCCAACGCCTCGCGCAGCGTTGTGGAGGCCTGGAAGGCTCGCAGCGCGTCGAGGAGGTTGAGCGGCAGCCGCCGGGTATCGGCGGGAGCGGCGCCGGGCTCGTACATGTTGATGTCGAGCCGTCTGCCGGGATCGAGCCGGCGGGCTATCCCGTCGAGACCGCCGGCAAGAATGCCTGCCTGCAGCAGGTACGGGTTGGCGGCGCCGTCCATCAGCCGCAATTCGAAGCGGCCCGGCTCGGGGATCCGCACCATGTGGGTGCGATTGTTGCCGCCATAGCTGATTGCATTGGGTGACCATGTCGCGCCCGACACGGTCGGCGCCGCATTGATCCGCTTGAAGCTGTTGACGGTCGGCGTGAACAGAGCGGTCAACGCCTCGGCATGGGTGAGGATGCCTCCGAGAAAATGGTAAGCGAGGGAGGAGAGACCGAGTTCGCCAGTGGGGTCGTGAAACAGATTGGTCTCGCCCGCGCGGTCCCATAACGATACATGGGCGTGGCAGCCGCTCCCGGTTAGATGCGTGAACGGCTTTGGCATGAAGGTCGCGCGCAGCCCATGCTCCCGAGCGAGTTCCTTGACCATGAATTTGAAGAACACGTGGCGATCGGCCGTCACGAGCGCGTCGTCATAGGTCCAGTTCATCTCGAACTGGCCGTTTGCGTCCTCGTGATCGCTCTGATAAGGCCCCCAGCCGAGCCCGAGCATCGCGTCGCTAATCGTCCGGATCAGTTCGTAATGATGCAGCAGCGCGGTCTGGTCGTAGCACGGCTTTGCCTGCCGGTCCTCGCCGTCGCCGACGGCCCGCCCATCCGGGCGCAACACGAAAAATTCGGCCTCGACGCCGGTCTTCAGCCGATAGCCCGCCGCCGCGGCCGCGGCGAGCTGGCGCTTCAAGACCTGCCGCGGCGCATGCTCCACTGGGTTTCCATCGATGTGCAGGTCGGCGGCGAGCCAACCGATCTCCGGCTTCCACGGCACTTCGATCAGGCTCGCCGGGTCCGGCATTGCGAACATGTCGGGATCGGCTGGGGTCAGATCGAGATGCGTCGCAAAGCCGGCGAATGCGGCGCCATCACGCTGCATCTGCCCGATGGCCGCGGCTGGCACCAGCTTCGCCCGCAAGACCCCGAAAAGGTCGACAAAGCTGATCAGAAAATAGCGGACGCCACGATCCGCTGCCTCTTTCGACAAGTCCTGCGACATCAGTACCTACTCTTGCCCGGGATCCAGTCGGTGCCGGCGAGCGGCACACCAGCCATCGCGGCCGCTTCCACGGTCAGTGCCGCGAGGTCTTCCGGCTCGAGATTGTGGAGATGCGACTTGCCGCAGGCGCGGGCCAATGTCTGCGCCTCCATTGTCAGCACCGTCAGAAAATTGCGGATGCGCCGTGCGCCCTCCTCGACATCGAGCCGGCTTTCCAGTGCGGGGTCCTGCGTCGTGATGCCGACCGGACAGCGCCCGGTATGACAATGATGGCAGGCCCCTGGCTCGGTGCCGAGCGCCCGATAATCCTCGACATGGACCCTGCGGTTACAGCCGAGCGCGACCAGTGCAGCAGTGCCGATCGACACTGCGTCGGCGCCCATCGCCAGTGCCTTGGCGACATCGGCGCCGCTGCGGATGCCGCCCGAAATGATCAGCTGCACCTTGCGGTGCTGGCCCAGTTCCTGGAGCGCCTCGACCGCCTGCCGCAGGGCCGGCAAGGTCGGGATGCCGGCATGCTCGATAAAGACCTCCTGGGTGGCGCCGGTGCCGCCCTGCATGCCGTCGAGCACGACGACGTCGGCCCCGGCCTTGACGGCGAGCTGCACATCAAAGCGCGGCCGTGACGCGCCGATCTTTACAAAGACCGGCTTCTCCCAATCGGTGAGCTCGCGCAATTCCTGGATCTTGATCGTCAGATCGTCGGGGCCGGTCCAATCCGGGTGACGGCAGGCGCTGCGCTGGTCAATGCCGGGAGGCAAGGTCCGCATCTCGGCGACCCGCTCGGTAATCTTCTGCCCGAGCAGCATGCCGCCGCCGCCCGGCTTTGCGCCCTGGCCGACGACAACCTCGATTGCCTCGCAGGCGCGCAAATGGCCCGGGTCGAATCCGTAGCGTGAAGGCAATATCTGGTAGACGAGAATTTTCGACTCGCTGCGCTCTTCCTCACTCATGCCGCCATCACCGGTCGTCGTGCTGGTCCCGACCGCGCTGGCGCCGCGGCCGAGCGCCCGCTTGGCATTGGCGCCGAGCGCGCCAAAGCTCATTCCGGCGATCGTGACCGGGATTTTCAGCTCGATCGGCTTTTTCGCAAAACGGGTGCCCAGGATCACGTCGGTGGCGCAGCGCTCGCGATAGCCTTCGAGCGGGTAGCGCGAGATGGAGGCGCCGAGCAATACGAGATCGTCGAAACTCGGCAACGGGCGCAAAGTGCCGAAACCGCGGATGTTGTAGAGGCCTTTATCGGCCGCGCGCTCGATCTCCGCGATGACCTCGGGGGAAAAGGTGGCGGAGCGCCATGGCGAAGGGATGCCCATCGTCAATATTCGGCGGCGTGGTCGATGTGGAAATTATAGAGGCGCCGCGCCGAACCGTAATGCCGGAAACGGGTTGCATCGGCGGCCATGCGGGCGCGATCGAGGAGGCCGGCGACCTGGTCGACATCGCCCTGCGTCATCTCCCTCTCGATGCAGTCGGCGCCGAGGCTCGCGACGGTGCCGGCCACAAAGATTTCCGCCTCGTAGAGCGAGTTGCCGAGGTCGCGGCCGGCGTCGCCACAGACGACCAGCCTACCGGCTTGGCCCATGAATGCGCTCATATGCCCGACCGAACCGCCGACGACAATGTCGACGCCCTTCATCGAGATGCCGCAGCGGGCACTGGCGTCGCCCTCGATGACGACGAGCCCGCCGCGACCCGAGGCGGCGGCAGATTGCGAGGCATTGCCGCGCACGCGAACAAGCCCGCTCATAATGTTCTCGGCGAGCCCGGTGCCGGCATGGCCGTCCACTACCACTACCACTGCCGCAGCCGCGTTCATCCCGGCGCAATAATACCCGACATGCCCCTTGATCTCGACTTGTACCGGCTGCGTGATCCCGACTGCAATGGCGTGGGCGCCATTCGGGTTCAGCACCCGCCAATAGAGCTGGGTTTCCTGGGGAGTGAGCCGGTGCAGTCTTTCGTTCAGTGCGCGGACCGAGCTGCGCGCCAGGTCGACGTCGATCACTGGCGCTGCCAGGAATAGACCGTCGCCGGCCGTGGCTCCCATATCTCGGCACTGGCCGCGTCGGGCAGGGTTGCAATCGCACGGTATTCGGTTGCCATCGCAACCCAGTCGTCGGTTTCGGCGAGGACTGCCGGCTTGCAGGCGATTGGATCTCGCAATATTGCAAAGCCGTCCTTGGTGCCGACGGCAAAGGTATAGAACCCGTCGAGGTCGGCGAGCGCGGCTTCGAGAGCCTGAGCGAGGCTCATTCCTTGGCCCAAGCGCCAAGTCAGGTAGCCGGCTGCAACCTCGGTGTCGTTGTCGGTGGTGAAGCGGATGCCCTCGCGGCGCAACGATTGGCGCAGCCGGTTGTGGTTCGACAGCGACCCGTTATGCACGAGACAGAGATCAAGGCCAGTCGAGAACGGATGAGAGTGTTCGGTCGTCACTGCACTTTCGGTCGCCATTCGCGTGTGGCCGAGCGCGTGAGTGCCGGACCGATGCCCGAGGTCGAAGCGCCGCGCGACCGCGTCGGGAAGACCGACATCCTTGAACACCTCGATGCGCTCGCCGAATCCGAAAATGCCTAGCTCGGGATGACTAAGGGTGAGCCAGTCAAAGAATGCCTGCTGGCCGGCACCCAAAGTGAAGACCGCGTGGCTGCAATAATGCCGCGCCGGTTCGGCAATTGAAAAGGCAGCGCCTAGTTCGGCTTCGAACGCCCGCCAATCGAATTGGTCATCGGGCGCATGCAATGTTACTCTGAACGCCCCTGCCGGCGCTGCGTCGCCATAGAGAGCAAAGCCAGTGCTGTCAGGCCCGCGTTCGGCCATCTGCGACAGCATGCCGGCCAGCAGCCGCCCGAGGGCCGGTGTTGCTGCGCCGCGTTTGAAGAACAGCCCGACAATCCCGCACATCCATGCATTCCCCAAGGAGAACGCGCCAAACTATCTCGCAGAGCGACGCGCGGCAACGGCTGTTACAATAAGTGCTCATCTTTTGAGCTTTTGACATTCGCGCATTCGTTTTTTGAGGCAATTGGCAATTCTGAGCGGCGGCGCCCAGTGGCCGCCGCACCATGGCATGCCGGTTGCAGCCCTCAGCCCTATCGAGCGGATCAAGCGAAGTTGCGGAGGCGCACCTTGAAGCGGCGGGATTTTCTGAAGAGCACTGCGGCGCTCGCCGGCACCGCATCGATTGCTGGCGGCATTCGAGCCGCCCGGTCCGAGACGCCGCGAGATACCCTTCTCGTCCTCGTCGAGAATGGCCCCAACAGCCTCGACATCCACGGGATCGGAACCACGTTCCGCAGCTATGTCGCGTGCTGGAACCTCTATGACCGCCTGCTGACATTCAGCCGTAAGACTTTACCCGATGGCGGCTTTTCCTACGATTACACCAGGCTGGAGCCCGAACTCGCCGAAAATTTCACTGTCTCGCCCGACGGGATGTCGGTCACCTTCAAATTGCGCCGTGACGCGACATTTCATGACGGCGCACCGGTAACCGCCGAGGACGTCAAATGGTCGCTCGACCGGGCGGTCACTGTCGGCGGTTTCCCGACATTTCAGATGGCCGCGGGCAGCCTAAAAAAACCCGAGCAGTTCGTTGTCCGAGACGATCACACGATCCGCATCGATTTCTTGCAAAAAGACAAGCTCACACTGCCCGACCTCGCGGTCGTGGTCCCGGCGATCTTCAATTCAAAGCTCGCGCGCAGCCATGCAACCGATAAGGATCCCTGGGCGCTGGAATGGATGAAGACCAATGACGCCGGAGGCGGCGCATACAAGCTCGAGCGCTGGATACCGGGTCAGGAGACCGCGTTTGTCCGCTTTGATGAGTGGAAGGGCGGCCCGTTGCCAAAAATCCGCCGCGTCGTTTTGCGTGAGGTACCGGCGGCCGGGAACCGACGCGCGCTGATGGAGCGCGGTGACGCAGATTTGTCGATCGATATGCCGTTCAAGGACGCCGCAGAAATCAAAAAATCCGGCGCCTACCGCGTCGTGGGAACACCGGTCGAGAACTCGTTGCAATATGTCGGCCTCGTCACCAAGACGAAGCCGTTCGACGATGTGCGGGTGCGCCAGGCAATCGCCTGGGCAGTGCCCTATGAGGAGATTTACAAGAGCGTCGTTTACGAGATCTGCATTCCGATGTCGGGCGGTCCGGCCGACGCGCCGAAAACCGCGGCTTGGCCACAACCCTTTCCCTATAAGCGCGACATGGAAAAGGCCAAGGCGTTGTTGGCCGAAGCCGGCCTTGCGGGCGGGTTCGATACGACGATTTCGATCGACCTCGGGGACGCCACGCAATCGGAGCCTACCGCAGTCCTCTTGCAGAATTCGCTTGCCGAACTCGGGATCAAAACCCGCATCGAGAAGATTCCCGGCGCCAATTTCCGCAACGCCATGCTGGAGAAGAACCGCCCGATCCACATCGCCAGTTTCGGGGGCTGGCTCAACTATCCGGACTATTACTTCTTCTGGGGCTATCACGGGCAGAATGCGCTGTTCGACACGATGTCGTACCAGAACCCGGAAATGGACAAGCTGATCGACGCCGCGCGTTTCGAGGCAGACCCCGAAGCCTACGACGACGAAGTCAAGAAATTCGTCCGCATCGCGATGGACGACGTGCCGCGCATCCCGCTTTATCAGCAGATCTTGGTCGTCGGTATGCAGAAGAACATCCAGGGCTATACCTACTGGTTCCACCGCCAGCTCGACTTCCGTCAGCTGGAAAAGAGCTGAGTTGACCCGCCTCGTCCCGCGCCTTCAAACGCATGCAGAGCATCCGATGGTCCGGCTGATCCAGTCTCGCCTGCTGTCGGCGGTTCCCAGCGTTATTGGCGTCGTCATTGTGACGTTCCTTCTGACGCGGGCTTTACCGGGCGATCCCGCGGTCTATTTTGCCGGACCGGCCGCCACCCCGCAGGCGATCGCTGAGATCCGGCATTCGCTGGGCCTCGACCGCAGTCTCCCCGAGCAGTTTCTGGTCTATGTCGGAGATCTTGCGCATGGCCGGCTCGGCAATTCGCTTTCTACCGGTCAGCCGGTCATACAAGAGTTGCTGACGCGATTGCCAGCCTCGATCGAGCTGACCCTCCTCGCGCTGGCGCTTTCGGTCGCCGTCGCCGTGCCGCTCGGCATTACTGCCGCCCAGAGGCCCAACTCTTGGATCGACCATCTTTGCCGGATGGTATCGACGGCCGGAGTGAGTCTGCCGACGTTCTTCACGGGCCTGCTGCTTGTTTATGTATTCTATTACCTACTGGGCTGGGCGCCGGCCCCATTGGGCCGGCTTGACCTGATGTACTCGCCGCCGCCCATGCTGACGGGCTTATACATCGTGGACAGCTTGCTTGCCGGCGATGGCATGACAGCCCTTGCCGCCTTGCGGCAGATCGCATTGCCGGCCCTGACATTGGCGATCTTCACTTTGGCGCCGATCACCCGCATGACACGTGCCGCGATGCTCTCGGTATTGAGCGCCGATTTCATCCGTGCCGCACGCGCCAATGGCCTGTCGCAGCGGCGCATCGTTTATGTCTACGCCTTTCGTAATGCGATGCTGCCCGTATTGACGACGCTTGGCATGGTGTTTTCGTTTCTGCTCGGCGCCAATGTGCTGGTGGAGAAGGTCTTCGCTTGGCCGGGCATCGGTTCCTACGCGATCGAGGCGTTGATCGCCTCCGATTACGCGCCGGTGCAAGGCTTCGTGCTGGCAATGGCGATCGTCTACATCCTGCTCAACCTCTCGATCGATATCCTCTACGGAGTGATCGATCCGCGGGCTGCGGTCACGGCATGAGCGAGACGCTGCGCCACTTGCGCTATATTCTGGGCGAAAATCCGGTAACCTTGGCAGCGTTCGCGCTGTTCATCCTGATCGTGGCGACCGCCCTCCTAGGGCCTTGGATTGCGCCGTATAATCCGCTCGCCACCGACGCGATGCACGCCCTTGCGGCGCCATCTGCCGCACATTGGTGCGGCACCGATGCCGTCGGGCGCGACATACTGAGCCGCATCATCGCCGCAACTCGGCTCGACGTAAGCATTGCCTTTGCTGCGGTGGTGCTGTCCTTTGCCGTCGGCGCACTCGGCGGGCTGGCGGCCGGCTATTTCGGCGGCTGGACCGAGCGGGCCGTCGGCCGCGTCGCCGACACGATCATGGCTTTTCCGCTGTTCGTGCTCGCGATGGGCATCGTCGCTGCGCTCGGCAATACCGTCGCCAACATCGTCTACGCCACCGCGATCATCAACATGCCGCTTTACGCGCGGGTCGCCCGAGCCGAGGCAAGCGTATTGCGCCAGGCCGGGTTTGTCGAAGCGGCTAGGCTCGGCGGCAACGGTGAGATGCGTATCCTGCTGGCGCAGGTGCTCCCCAATACCATGCCGCTGCTGGCGGTGCAGATGTCGCTGACGATGGGCTACGCGATCCTCAATGCCGCCGGCCTCTCTTTCATTGGCCTCGGGATCAGCCCGCCGACTGCGGAATGGGGGATCATGGTGGCAGAAGGCGCCAGCAACATCATCTCGGGAGAATGGTGGGTCGCGCTGTTCCCCGGAGTTGCTCTGATGCTCGCCGTCTTTTGCTTCAACCTGCTCGGGGACGGCTTGCGCGATATGATCGATCCGCGGAGGCGCACGTGAGTGAGGCGACCCCGCTGCTCGCAGTTAGCAACCTCTCCGTCGAGTTCCGCACCCGTAGCGGCATAGTGTGGGCTCTCGAAAAGGTCGGCTTTGAGGTCGCCCGGGGCGAGACTGTGGCACTCGTCGGCGAAAGCGGCTCGGGCAAGTCGGTTACGGCCTATGCGCTGCTCGGTTTGCTTGACCCTGCGGCTCAGGTCACTTCGGGCCGCATCATATTTGGCGGCCTCGAGTTGCTGCGCGCCGGCGAGCGCGCACTCGAGGAAATGCGAGGACGCGAATTCTCACTGATTTCGCAGAACCCGCGCGGCGCGCTGAACCCGATCCGGCCGGTCGGCAAACAGCTCGAGGACGTGTTGGTCCGGCATGGCAGCGTCACCCGGTCGCGCGCGCCGGCGCGCGCCGTGGAGATGCTCGCCAAGGTAGGCATCCCCGATCCGGAACGCCGCGCTTCCGCCTATCCTTTCGAGCTGTCGGGTGGGATGTGCCAACGCGTGACGATTGCGCTGGCACTCGCCTGCTCGCCGGCCCTGCTGATTGCCGACGAGCCGACAACCGGCCTCGACGTTACGACGCAGGCGGTGGTGATGGATCTGCTCGCTGACCTCGCCGCCGCCTCCCGCATGGCAACAATCCTGATTACCCATGATCTTGGGCTCGCCGGCGAATATGCCGACCGGATCGTTGTCATGCATGCCGGCCATGTCGTCGAGAGCGCGCCGGTCCCCGATCTGTTTTCGCATCCGCGCCACCCCTACACGGCAAAGCTGATCGCCGCGACACCCAAACCCGACATGCAACTCGCCGACCTTGCCGCGATCCCCGGCAATCTCCCCGATGTCAGGCGTGCCGACCTGCCGTCCTGCCGCTACAGCGCCCGCTGCGAGCGTCATCAGGCGAAATGCGAAGCGCCGCTGCCGGTCATCTCGGTCGGCCACTCACACTTGGTCGCTTGCTGGGAGCCCTTATGACCGAGCCGGTCCTCGAGATCCGCAACCTGACCAAGTATTTCTCGGTGAAGCGCGCGGAGCGGCATTTCTGGGCCCGCGCCCGCCAAAGCTGGCTCCATGCAGTAGATAACGTGGATTTTTCCATCGGACCGGGCGAGACGTTGGGCCTCGTTGGGGAGTCCGGTTGCGGCAAGTCGACTCTGGTGCGGCTCGTCGCGCGCCTCATTGATCCGAGCGGCGGCAGTATCAGGTTCGATGGGAAGGA
Source organism: uncultured Alphaproteobacteria bacterium (assembly GCA_963787425.1). Classification (GTDB taxonomy): domain Bacteria; phylum Pseudomonadota; class Alphaproteobacteria; order ATCC43930; family CGMCC-115725; genus AP-15. Next base: position 267,863 of record CAWBCV010000005.1, on the reverse strand, counting down.
AATCGGCGCTATGCCGGCGCGGAAATTCGCGCGCTTGCCAGAACGTTCCGGCATCCAAATGGTCTTCCAAGATGCCGGGGAGAGCCTGAACCCGCGCTTTACGGCATCTCAGGTCATCGCCGATCCGTTACGCCGTCTCAGCCAGCGGCGCGGCGCAGAGCTCGCGGCGCGAGTGCGCGAGGCGGCTGGTTTTGCCGGACTTCCAGACGAACTGCTCGGCCGCTTCCCGCATCAATTGTCTGGCGGTCAGAAAGCGCGGGTCGGGATCGCCCGTGCCGTCGCGCTCGAACCGCGGCTTCTGATCCTCGACGAGCCGACCGCAGCGCTCGACGTATCGGTTCAGGTCGTGATCCTGCAGCTGCTCGAGACGCTGAAGTGCCGGCTCGGCATGAGCTATCTGTTTGTCAGCCACGACCTCAATGTCGTCCGCCTGCTCTGCGACCGCGTGCTGGTGATGTATCTCGGCAAAATCATTGAGAGCGGCCCAGTCGAAGCGGTCTTCGACAACCCAGCGCATCCCTATACCAGGGCGCTGGTGGCGGCGATCCCGTCGCTCGATCAGCGTGGGATCAAGAGGTTGAGGCTCGGCGGCGAACCACGCAGTCCGATCGATCCCGACCCCGCCACTTGCCGGTTCTATGGGCGCTGCCCCAAGGGACAGGGCAATTGCGCTACGGCGATGCCGGGACTGCGGCCGATCGACGCCGGCCGCTCGGTCGCGTGCCATTATCCCGAAGTTGTTATCCGAACCGAGACGGCGACTGCTGCGTAATCTAGAATTACCTGACTTAACCACCGCAAGGGCAATGGTTGAGTGGGTCAATATCGATCCAGCGCCGGGCCAGATGAGCTCAAGGCCTGGTCCGGATGTCAATCATGGGGGCATTGTCGTGAAAAGGCTGATTAAACTTGGGGTTGCGGCTAGTTTCTTTTTGACTATCGCCGGATGCGCTAGCCCGCCGACCCAGGTCGCATCGACGGGGAATCTGCTCACTAAAGCTGGATTTCAGGCCAGGCCGGCAGACTCGCCGCATCGGATATCGGAAATGATGAAGATGACGCCCCATAAGTTCGTCACCCGAGTGCGGAATGGTCAGCTGGTTTATCTATATCCCGATCCGATGGTCTGCGAATGCGTCTATTTCGGTTCACAGCAGAACTGGGATGCTTATCGACGCGAATTGGAGGCCGAGCAGATCGCCAAGGCGAGCGAGATGACAGCGACCGAGAGCGATATGGACTGGGATTGGGGTCTGTGGGCTATACCGACGCAAGGTGGGCCGCCCTAACCTGCGCTACGGCCCAGCTTCGGGCCGTCAGCGGCGGTCAGTCCTCTCCGACCGCGTGCGCAGGCTCCTCGGCCGAAATCACCACCGCTTCCGGGTAATGCTGCCTGCTGAGCGCATAGCAGACGCCGGCGACGATCAGATAGCCGAGCGCCACTGGGGCCGAATTGCCGATGCCCAGCGACGTGCCGTGGATGAAGCCGAAGAACGACAGCACCGCGCCCGCGGCTGCGAACAGAGCGGCCCAATCGAACTTCCGGTCGATGATAAAAGCGGCGATGGCGCCGAGGATCAATCCGGCGAGCACGGCACCGCCGCCGAGCAGCGCCATCCCGTGATAGACGACCCCCGTGGCGCCGAGCTTGGCCATGCCCACCTGCTCGGCTGAAGTGCCCGCCGCTCCGAGCGCTCCGTCGATCAGGGTCTGCGCCCAAGCGGCGATGTTCGGCAAGATCGCCAGCACGATCGCAGGGGCATGTCGCGGCGGGGACGCTTGAAACGCCTGGGCGCCGATAACCAAGCCGATATAGAGCAGGATCGGCAGGATCGCGACCAAAGGAATGACCGCGAGCAGCAGTGCCGTCAGCCCGAGGAAGCAGACGATGCCGATGACGACACCGGTCGCCAGCGAATACCCGATCCGCCCGCCCACTGCCTTCCATCCGGGGTGGCCGATATAGACGGCCGGCGGGAACGGACTGCCGAGCAGCGCGCCGACGATCGCGCCGGTGCCGTCGGCCAGCAGGATCTGGCGCAGGCTGTAATCGTCGCCAGCTGCGGCCGCACTCTCGACGTTGTTCATGCCCTCGGTGAAGTTGTAAATGCCGAGCGGTACCGCCGTAACCAACAGCGGGCCGATGTCGCCGAGCGCTTTGGCAAAATCGGTCGACGGGTACGGCAGCCGCAAACCGAACTGGCTAAAGGCGGAGACGACCTCGGCGGGCTGCATCAGATCGTCGAGGTGAACCAGCTTGGCCAGCCAGGCAAGCACTGTTCCGAGTACCACTGCGGCAAGCCCGCCCGGAAGGCCATAAGGCAGGCGTATCCCGGCCATCCAGCTGACCAGGACAATGGTCAGCGACAGCATGAATAGCCAAGGGTCCTCCCAACCGAGAAAGGCCGGCCGCATCGAAATGAAGGCGATCGAAATGCCGGCGAGGGTGCCGAGCATCGCGGCACGCGGTGTGTATTTTCGCACCGTGGGCCCGACGAAGGCGCCCAAGAGCACAATAGCACCAATGACCAGGCACCATACCAATCCTGACTCCCACGCGAGCAGCGGATCGTGCGTCTTCAAATAGATCGGCAACATGATCAGGAAGACGACGATAAACATGTGCGGGACGCTCGGCCCGTACGGCATCGCCGTCACGTCGTTGCGCCCCTCGTTCTTGGCGAGCCGCCAAGCGAGGTAGGCGTAGTACAGATTGCCGAGCGGCAATGCGATCCCGAGCGCGGGGAGGATCCGGCCGTAGACGATATCCGCCGGCAGGTTGACGACATGCAGACAAAGTCCGGTCAGCACGATGACGTTCAGAACGACGTTGGTGAACAGACCGAAAAACCCGTTCCAATCGCCGGGAACCCACCAGCGCGGCGCATCGGCTGAAGAATTCATGGGTCTTCTCCTCACGAGCCGGATTTCGGGAGTGCCGCGATGACCGCCTCGGATGAAGCAACCCATCCGAAGATGCCGCCTTGCGCCTTGATCATGCGCAGCCCCATCTCCTGAAATTCCGGGAAATACGAACCGACGCAATCCTCCACGACCACACATTCGTAGCCTCGATCATTGGCCTCTCTGACCGTGGTATTGACGCAGACTTCGGTGGTGACGCCGCAGACGATGAGCTGGGTAATGCCGCGGTTCTTCAGCATCGCGTCGAGATCGGTGGCGTGGAATGCGCCCTTGCCCGGCTTGTCGACGACCGGCTCACCGGGCACCGGATAGAGCTCCGGAATGATGTCGTGTCCCGGTTCGCCGCGTACCAATATCCGGCCCATCGGGCCCGGGTCGCCAATGCCATTTGGGAGCCTGCCGCGCGCCTTCTTTGCTGGCGGCAGATCGGCGAGGTCGGGGCGATGCCCCTCGCGGGTGTGGATGACGGTCAAACCCGACATTCGCGCCGCATCGAGCAGACGCCGGGTCGGCGCGATGGTCCGCCGCAGCAGCGAGACATCATTGCCGAGGACAGCTCCAAATCCGCCGGGCTCGAGGAAGTCCCTCTGCATGTCGATGATCACAAGACCGGCTTGCGGCGCGATCAGGTCGAGGGGATAAGGCTCCGCATCGATGACCGCCATGATAACTCCTCCCTCTTGGCGATGGACGGCTACCTCGTCAGAAATGGAAGCCCAGACCGGCAGCGAAGACGAAGATGTTGCGGTATCCGCTTGATCCGGGACTTACGACGCCGAGTATTTCCTGAGCATTGCGTAGTTGCGAATTGATCAGGTTGTAGTATTGGACACCGACATTGAACGACCACTGCCCGAACTGAAAAGGTGCGAATTCGAGCGGTATCTTTGCGTTGATGCCGGTCGAAAAGACGCCAAAATTGTTCGATCCACCCCAAAAATTAGACGGTCCGATGGTAATCCAGGTAGGAAAGGTGAAAATGACGGGCAGCTGGTAAGGATGAAGATCCCAAGTCGGTAATGCACCGAGCTCGACATCGAAGCTGGGCACCTGGCCGAGCACCACTGTTGAACCGCCCGAGGCGGTAAAAAAAAGCTTCGCGTATGGCTTAATCGCTATCGGAGCGAACCAGCGTCCTCCGTCATCATACCCAAGAGTAAACTCAAGATTATTCTCGGTTTTGAATTGTCCTCCTGGACTGATGAAAGCAACGTATTGAGCCCCAATCAACCAATCCTTGTAGAGATTGAAATTAAACCCGGCGAACGCATCCAACTCATTCCAAAAATTGCGATTTTGGGAATTCTGATGGTCGGGATTGAGATCGTTAAAGATACCGGAAACAAACGTGATGTCGTTGAGCGGTCCGTCGGCCGCATGGTAGGCATTCGCCGCGAAACCATTGACCGACTGGATAGTGAACCCCTTGTTCGTTACCAATAAGCCGCGTGGCGTGATATAGTCGTTCTTGAAAGTCAAGTCATTGAACCCATGGACCGCTGGCGCGTCTTGAGCCATAGCGACAAACGGCAATCCCAAAATGAACGAGGCGAAGATGCTGCGGATCCAGCGATAGTGCATAAACAATCCCCCTTACTTCGCGCAGAACCAACCTGCACGTGGTACCCAACGACACACCTCCTGACGGCCCCCGCTTGTTGCTCCCATCCAGTTGGACATGCACTTCTTTTGCCAGTGCCGAGCAAGGTACGTGCCAATATCAAGGACGCCTAATATTTGATGGCGGCTCAGTGGTCTACTGTGTCCCTATTTTAGGCGAATGCTCTAAAATCGATCGCCACTCGGCGGTGATATGACCTTTTCGGCAGAACCTGACCGAGCTACCGGAGCAGCGCGAGCAGTGCCTTCGAGTCCGCGACCGTCCCAAAGACCCCACCTTGCATCTTGACCATTTTGATCGCGTGCTCATGGTTCGACCGGTCGGTCGCGCCGCAGCAGTCTTCGAGCAGCAGACATTCGAACCCGCGATCGTTTGCCTCGCGCATCGTGGTGTGAACGCATACATCGGTAGTGATGCCGGTCAGCACGAGGTTGGCGATGCCGCGCAGCCGCAGCATCAATTCGAGATCGGTGGCGCAGAACGAGCCTTTGCCGGGCTTGTCGATAATCGGCTCGCCCGGAAGGGGCGCCAGCTCGGGGATGATCTCCCAGCCGGGCTCGCCGCGCACCAGGATGCGGCCGCACGGGCCGGGATCGCCAATCCCGGCGCCAATCCGCCGAGAACGCCAGCGCTTGTTTTCCGGCAGATCGGCAAGATCCGGCCGATGACCCTCGCGGGTGTGCATGATATGAAACCCGCCGCGCCGCATCGCCGCAAGCACCGCAGTGATCGGCGTGATCGGCGCACGGGTCAGCGACAGATCGTATCCCATCCGGTCGACATAGCCGCCGATGCCACAGAAATCGATTTGCATATCGATTACGATGAGAGCCGTATTATCGGGCCGCAGATCCCCATTGAAAGGCCAGGGATACGGGTCGGCCGTGACGTACCGTTCGGCCATAGCGCTATCCATTTGTTGACGCTCGATCCCGTCTATTTCAAATGCTGTGCCAATGAGTATGGCGTCTAATTAATGGTCGAAGAGCCCTTGCAAATGGAGCGGCTGCGGACTGCCTTTCTCAACGGTCAGCTTTTGGCAAGCGAGCTGATCGAGCGAGTGCTGACGCGCATCGCAAAATGGGACGATCCGGCCCTGTGGATTGCCCGACCGTGCGATGCCTCACTGAGGCAGCAGGCAGCTAAACTCGACGCCGCTGCAGCTGCAGATTCCGATTTGATCAAGCGCTTGCCGCTTTTCGGCATACCGTTCGCCGTTAAAGACAATATCGATGTCGCCGGTTTACCGACGACCGCCGCGTGTCCGGCTTTCGCCTATTCCCCATCCGAAACCGCCCCGGTTGTGCGGGAACTGCTTTCTGCCGGCGCCGTGCTGGTCGGCAAAACCAACCTCGATCAGTTTGCCGCCGGATTGGTCGGCACCCGCTCGCCCTATGGCGTGCCGCGCAATCCCTTCGATGCGCGCTACATACCCGGCGGTTCGAGTTCCGGCTCGGCGGTTGCAGTGGCTGCGGGGCTCGTCAGCTTTGCGCTCGGCACCGATACGGCCGGCTCGGGACGCGTTCCGGCCGCCTTCAACAATATAGTCGGGCTGAAGCCGACGCGAGGCCTGCTCAGCACCCGCGGCGTGGTCCCGGCCTGCAGGTCGCTCGACTGCGTCTCGGTGTTTGCGGTTTCGGCGCAGGATGCCTGCGCGGTGCTGGATGTTGCAGCGTGCTTCGATCTGGACGATCCTCTCGCCCGCGTGGCTTCGTCTGCGGAATTGCGGAGCTTTGGCCCGAAGCCTCGATTTGGCGTGCCGCTGCCGGGCGATCTCGAGTTCTTTGGTGATCGCGAAGCCGAATCCCTCTTTTCGGCGGCGATAGCCAAACTCGAGCAGATCGACGGAACCCGGGTGAGGGCAGCTTTCGCGCCGTTTCGTGAGGCCGGCCGCCTCCTCTACAATGGCCCCTGGTTGGCCGAGCGCCTCCACGCAACCGAATCGCTTCTTGACTATGAGCCGGATGCTATTCTCCCGGTGACCCGTTCGATCATCGAGAAGGGCCGGCCTTACAGCGCTCTCGACGCCTATCGCGGCCAATACGAACTGGCGCGGCTGAAGCGCGAGGTCGATGTGACATTCAGGTCGATCGATGTGCTGATTCTGCCGACCACCGGCACGATCTACGAGAAAGCTGCGATTGCAGCGGACCCGTTCCGGCTCAACGTCAATCTCGGTCTTTATACGAATTTCGTGAACCTGCTCGATCTGACGGCGATTGCGGTTCCTGCGGGTTTTCGCAAAAACGGGCTCCCTTTCGGGATTTCGTTGATCGCTCCCGCCTTCGCCGAGCGCGCGTTGCTCGATTTGACAGCACTCCTCCACGCGTAGTGCCGGTATCGCGGCTCAAGGAAGGCTTGCGCGCCCAAGCGGTCGATGTCTGCCAGTGCACCGCGCGAGACCGCTAACGCCAATACAGCGGCTGCCGGATACGGCGCCGCCATCTCGGGTTCGGGGCGGGCATGCTATAAGCAATATGACGCACAGCTGATTATTTCGAGCTTGACAACATCACCCCGGTACAAGTCTGTGTCTCGTCGGGAACGGACACACCGGGATGGGGGAACCGCGGCTGTCCAGCGTGTCGTCGAGGCCTGACGCGACGAAGCCAGGCGGAAGTGATAGAGCCGGTCATCTGGGGCCGAAGCACAATCCGCCACGCCGTCGATCGCACACTCTTGCAGTGCATGCACCGCCGACGCTTCCCCCAAGGCGCCTCACCCGTGGCGCCTCGGCTTTAGTCTCCAACTCCACCAGCTTGACGGACGTGATCCTTTTGTTGCGTTAAATTTGATTGCCGGGGAGTTTCGATCCGACCCCCACGTAAAACCGCAGGGTGCCATCACGTCCAACCCTTAAGAAGCGAACGAATTACCAAGGAGCTCCAGATTGCATGGCTACGGAGAGTAACGATGTGGAACGAACCTTTCCCGTCGCCCTAATTGGGTTGGCATGTCGGTTCCCGGGTGCTGCTGACCTCGAGGAATTCTGGTCGCTGCTCAAAGCGGGGAGGGACGGCGTCGGCGAGATACCCGACGACCGCTGGGACGTCGAGGAGTACTTCCATCCTGACCCGGCCAAGCCCGGTAAGATGTATACGCGCGCGGGCGGATTTATCGCGGATATCGACAAGTTCGATGCCGGCTTTTTCGGGATTTCCCCGCGCGAAGCGCGGCGGATAGACCCGCAGCAGCGTCTTCTTTTGGAGCTGACCTGGGAAGCGCTGGAGAGCGGGGGCATCGTTCCGGAACGACTCGCCGGATCGCAGTCCGGAGTTTTTGTCGGCATCTCGCTGTCCGATTACGCCGCAATGCAGCGCGACGAGCCGAACCAGGTCGACCCCTACGTCATGTCCGGCAGCGCGATCAGCAATGCGGCGAATCGAATATCATATGTCTTCGACCTGCACGGTCCGAGCTTCGCTGTCGATACCGCCTGCTCATCGTCGCTGGTCGCGGTGCACGAAGCCTGCGTCAGCTTGTGGCGGGGGGAAACAAGCCTGGCGATCGCGGGCGGGGTCAATGCGCTGTTGTCGCCGTCAGCGGGCATAGGTTTCTCGAAGGCGCGCATGCTGTCGCCGACCGGCCGATGCCGCCCCTTTGACGCGGCTGGAGATGGTTATGTTCGGTCGGAAGGCGGAGCGGTCGTCATTCTGCAGCCGCTCGCTCAGGCGATTGCCGAGAACAATCCGGTACACGCCGTCATCGTCGGGTCGGGGGTCAATTCCGATGGTCGCACCAAAGGGTTGGCGATGCCCAACCAAGCGGCGCAAGAGGCGTTGCTGCGCCGAGTGTACCGCGACGCCGGTATCGACCCGGGCGAGATCACCTACATCGAGGCCCACGGGACCGGAACCAGCGTCGGCGATCCGATCGAATGTGCTGCGCTAGGAAATGTGCTCGGCGTTTCGCGGGCATCCGGCGATTTCTGCCGGATCGGTTCCGTCAAGAGCAATATCGGTCATCTCGAACCTGCGTCGGGGATTGCCGGGCTGCTCAAGGTCGTCCTGGCGCTTCGTCACCGTGCGATCCCGCGCACGCTGCATTTCACGAACCCCAACCCGCAGATCCCCTTCGAGGAACTAAATCTCTCCGTCGTTTCGGAACACACGGAACTGCCCCGGGGCCACTTGACCATGGGTGTCAACTCGTTCGGCTTCGGTGGTACCAACGCCCATGTCATTCTGCGGAACCTGGAGCCCCTTGCTTCCACCGCGGCTCACCGCGCTGCAGCGACAGAAGACCGGGACATCCGGCCGCTGCTGATCTCGGCGCATGATGCAGAGGCCCTCAAGACCCTGGCGCTGCGCTACCTCGAATTGCTCCGATCGCCGACGGCGCCTCCCCTACCAGCTTTGTGTCGCAGCGCCGCGACCCGACGGACCCATCATCAGCATCGGCTCGCCACCTTCGGCCGCACCCACGAGGAACTCGCTGCTCGGCTCGAGGCATACGCCGCCGGCGATTCGCCCCCGCTACTCGCAAAAGGACATGCGTTCACGCCGTCGGCTCGGTTGGCGCTGGTGTTTTCGGGAAACGGCTCGCAATGGCGCGGTATGGGGCGGGACCTCCTCGGCGATCTGTTCATCGCCGAGTTTATTGGGCGGATCGATGCCGCACTCCGCCCGCTGGTCGGATGGTCGGTAATAGACGTCCTTCAATCGGCGGAACCGGCAAACCTCTTCGATCGAACAGAGATTGCGCAACCGGCGCTCTTTGCGCTGCAGGTAGCGATCCTCGAATGGCTGGAGGCACACGGGATCGAAGCCGATGCCGTGCTCGGCCACAGTGTCGGAGAGGTATCGGCGGCTTACGCGGCAGGCATTCTGTCGCTCGACGACGCTTGCCGGGTCATCGCCGAGCGCAGCAGGGCGCAGGGGCGCACTGCCGGGACCGGTCGGATGGCCGCCCTCGGGTTGTCGCCCGAAAAGGCCGCTTTAGCCATTGCCCCTTACGGCGATCGGTTAACGATTGCCGCGGTCAACAGCCCCAACTCGGTGACGGTTGCGGGTGACGCCGCCACGATCGGCGCGCTCGGTGTCGAAATCGAGCCGAACCAGATCTTCTTTCGTCCCCTCGACCTCGATTATGCCTTTCACAGCCGCTGCATGGACCCGATCCGCGAGCAGCTGTTGGACCGGCTCGACGGGTTGGCGCCGCGAGACGGCCGGCTGCGCTTCGTCTCTACGGTTACCGGCACGACGATCGAGGGGCGCCAGCTCGACGCGACGTATTGGTGGGACAATATTCGCAAACCTGTTCAGTTTGCGCCCGCAGTTGCGTCGCTGGAAGCCGAGGGCTTCGATGTCTTTCTCGAGATCGGCCCGCATCCCATACTCGACAGGTATCTGCGTGAATGCCTGAAGGCTGCCGGCGGGCAGGGGATTTCGATACCTACTCTGCGACGTCACGAGCCCGAGCGCGACGCGTTGTGGCTGGCGCTCGGGCGCTGCTATGCCGCCGGTGTCGCGATTGACTACAATGCCCGCGACCCCGGCGAGTGTGGGTTCGTGCCGCTTCCTGCCTACCCGTGGCAGCGCGAGCGGTACTGGTTCTCCGAGGACGAGGGTGAGGTCGGACCATCGCTGAGCAAGCGCAAACACCCGCTATTGGGGAAGCGTCTGGCTACCACCGACGGGACCTGGAAGAACCGGCTCGATCCGGCCCTGCTCTCCTGGCTCACCGATCACGTCGTTCAAGACAGCATGGTCTTGCCGGGAGCAGCCTATATCGAGATGGCGATCTCGGCGGTTTTATCGACCCACGCTTGTAACGGCGCCGAGATCGAAGCCTTCGAGATCAGGCGCCCGGTCTTGATTGGCGCCGGGGCCATGCCTTTAATCGAGGTGGGACTGTCGATCGAGGATGGCGCCTTTCGTTTGCGGAGCGGCGACGCATCGGAAACCACGCTGCCCCCTGTCGCCGTCGCCCGTGCGGTGCCCTTGCCGAACGGCCCATCGGAACGGACCGTCTCGGTCGAGGCGATCCAGGAGCGCATGGGAAGGTGGGTCAATGGCGCTGAGCTCTATCGCCGCTTCGCTGCCCACGGACTGATCTACGGACCTGCCTTTCAGGGCGTCGCGGAGGTCTGGGCCGGCGAGAATGAGGCGCTCGGACGCATCGTCGCGCCCACGGCGATAGTGACCGAACTCGGCGAGTATCGCATTCACCCGGCTTTGCTCGACGCCTGCCTCCAGGTGACCCTTGCGACCATTCCCGATCGGGTGGATGGGGAGGCCCGGGTCGTCTTTGTCCCGAGCAAGGCTGAGCGGATCCGTTTCTACGGCGGCGGCGAACGGATCGCCTGGTGCCATATGACCCTGGTTCAGTCCGCGGCTCGCTCGATCGTCGGCCATTTTTTAGTATTTGGCGCCAATGGGGAAACGATCGCGGAGATCGACGGCCTGCGCCTGCGTCGTGTCGATCTGGGTGGTCCGAGTGAAATCCCGGCCTATCACTGGCGCTATCAACTGCGGCCTTCGGCGCTCGATGCTGATGGTGTCGAGGACTTGCCCCCGCCGCAGACGCTAGCGGCGTGCGTCACCGTCGCAGGCGGCGAGTGCGAGCGCGATGAAGAGACCCGGGCGCTCCTCGATCACGTTGCTGCGGCCTATGCCGCAGAGGGGTTGATGAGCGCTTTCGGCCGGCGTCGGTTCACTGTTTCGCAGCTTATCGCCGAGCAGCGTATCGGGCCGCAACAAGAGCATTACCTCGGTAAGGTTCTTGCGTTCGCCCATCGGGCGGGGATGGCGGAGCGCGACCAGACCGAGTGGCGCCTCGCCGAGATTGGTACTGGAGCACCGGCGGAATGCCTCTGGCGCGAGGCGCTTGCCCGCTATCCTGCTCACCTCGCGAGCTTGCAGCTGATCGCGCGATACGGTGCAGCGCTTTCCGGGATCCTGCGGTCGGAGATCGATCCGGCCGATTTGATTTCTGCCGAGCGGGGCTTTGACGCGGTCGAGCAGCTCTATGATTCCGACCCGCTCTTCCGGAGGGCCAACGATCTGGCGGCCGGGGTGGTGTGGCGGCTGTCGCGGATGATCCCGCGCACCCGCCCGCTGAGTATTCTCGAGGTCGGGGGAGGCACCGGTGGGCTTACGGCGGCGTTGCTCGCGGCGGTGCCTTCCGATCGCGTCGAGTACGTCTTTACCGATCCGAGCGAGGCGGCGGTCGCGCGGGCGGAAGCCCGATTCGCAGCCCTGTCTCGTCTTCGTTGTGCGGTGCTCGATCTCGGCGCGGATATTGCCGAACAGGGTTTCGCGGACGAGCGACACGATCTGATCGTCGCCGGGATGGCGCCCACTGCCTGGCCGGATCTTGACCGGGATCTGGCCGCCATTCGCATGTTGCTCAAACCAGGCGGGCTTCTCCTGCTGATGGCCCCGAAAGGAGGTGGTTTTCAGGATCTCGTCTTCGGGATGCCCACCGATCACGCAGGCGAGAGCGATTGGGAGAGGGCTGTCCTCGACGGCGGCTTTGAGGAGGTAGTTTCGCTCGGCGATGACGACCCGATCGCCGCCCGGGCCGTGCTGATTGGGCGCAAGCCATCGGCGGCGCCGCGCTCGCCGATACGGCGCGAGATCGATCCGGCGACCTGGCTGATACTCGCCGATGACATTGCCGTCGATCCCGTGACCACGGTGATCCGCGAGCTCGATCAGCTGGGACAGCGCGTCGTGATCGCGCGGGCCGGTCATTCCTTCGATCGTCTCGGCCTCGACCGGTTCGATATTCCGTGCGGGGACTCGGACGCCTATCTGCGGCTTTTCCGCATCCTCGCAGCAGACGGAGTCAGCCCACTTCATATTCTGCACCTGCGGGGAACCGCCGAGGCAGCGCCGGCAGACCCGCTGGCGGCGCAGCGGCACGGCAGTTTCGACCTGCTAGTCGCCGTCCAAGCGCTGATCGCAGCGGGTCTGGCGGCGTCCGCGCGGCTGACAGTCGTCACGTCGGGCGCGCTGCCGACGCCGGACGAGTCGGCCGGATGCGTAAGCCCTTGGCAAGCTCCGCTTTGGGGCCTCACCCGTACGATCATCAACGAACGGGCCGATATCTCGTGCCGGCTGATTGATATCGATCCCGAGGCGGGCGCGGCCGCGGCGGGTGAGGCGCTGGTCGAAGAGTTGCTCCACCGCGACGACGAGGATGAAGTCCTGTTGCGCGGTCGGGCGCGCTATGTGCCGCGCCTGACGCGAGGAATGGCTGAGCCCGCCGCGCGTGAGGTCGGCGAGGAATCAGGGTTCAGACTAACCTTCGCGCAAGGCGAAGCGCAGGAAGGGGTAGTCCTGCAGGGGATCGCGATCCCACGGCCCGCTGCCGGGGAGGTCATCGCTTACGTCAAGGCGGCGGGTCTCAACTTCCGGGACGTCCTGCAGCGGATCGGGCTGCTCCCGGAGGAAGCGTTCGAGGATGGGTTCGCGGGTGCGACGCTTGGGATGGAGTTCGCGGGCGAAGTCATTGCGGTTGGCGACGGCGTCGAACATCTGCGCCCCGGCGACGCGGTGTTCGGCATCGCCCGTGATGCGTTCTCGTCCCATATCGTTGCGCCCGCCAACGGCCTGTTCAAAAAACCGGCGTCCATGAGCTTCGAGGAGGCTGCGACGCTCCCGGTCGCCGCCTTGACGGTCTATTACTCGCTGCACCACCTCGCCCGATTGCAGAAGGGCGAGCGGATCCTGATTCACGGGGCCGCCGGAGGCGTCGGCTTGGCCGCCGTCCAATATGCCCGATGGGTTGGCGCTGAAATTTTCGCTTCCGCCGGCTCGGTCGAGAAACGCGAGTTTCTCCGCCGGATTGGGGCGCACCACGTCGTCGATTCTCGCTCGCTCGCCTTCGCCGACGACATTCGCGAAATTACCCGCGGCGAGGGTATCGACGTGGTGTTGAATTCGGTAGCAGGTGAGGCCATCCACAAAGGCCTTTCGATCCTCAGGCCTTACGGGCGCTTTGTGGAGCTCGGGAAGCGCGACTTCTATGCCAATAGCAAGCTCGGGCTGCAGCCTTTCTGCAACAACATCCAGTTTTTCGGGGTCGATCTCGATCGGCTGTTGGTCGACCGCCCCGCTCTCTCCAAACAGCTTTTTGCCGAGCTTGCGCCGCTCCTCGATCAACGGGTCTTTGTCCCACTGCCGCACCGGGTCTTTCCGGTCGCGCGAGCCGTCGAAGCGTTCCGCTGCATGCAGCACTCGCGCCATATCGGCAAAATTGTTCTGTCGATGAACGGGGTAGATCGTCCCGCTATCGCGCCGGGCCGACCCGAAACCGGGCTGCAACTGTCACCGGCAGCCAGCTACCTCGTCACCGGCGGGCGGGGCGGGTTCGGCCTTGCAACGGCTGAATGGCTTGTCCGGAAGGGTGCCCGTCATCTCGCGGTCATCGGGCGCAGCGAGGCCACCCCACCCGATGCAGCCGCGGCACTCGAGCGCTTGCGGCAAGACGGCGCCTCGGTTCACGAATTTGCCGTCGATGTTGCTGATGCGAACCAGGTTGCCGAGCTGCTGCGTCGCATGCAGCGCGAAATGCCGCCACTGCGCGGCATCATACACTGCGCGGCGGTTATCCACGATTCGAGCCTGGTCAATATGACCGACGCGGACTTCCACGATGTCTTGCGACCAAAAATCGCCGGGGCTTGGAACCTGCATCGCCACACGCTCGACCGGAAGCTGGATTTCTTCATCATGTACTCGTCGGCGACGACTTTGTTCGGCAACGAGGGGCAAGCGAACTACGTCGCAGCCAATTTGTATCTGGAAGCTCTGGCTGACTATCGACGGGGGCTAGGCCTGCCAGCCCTGGCGGTGGCCTGGGGGGCGATCGGCGATGTTGGGCACCTGGCGCGTAACGCTGTCGTGGCGCGGATGCTCGCTGAGCGGCTCGGCGTAAAGCGGCTCGCACCGGCGCGTGCCCTCGACCGGATGGAGCAAGCAATTCGCTCCGGAGCGCCGCAGGTCGCGTTGGCCGAGATGAGCTGGTCACGGCTCGCGATTTTGCCGGGAGTAGCGAAAGCTCCGAAATTCGCCTTGGTGCGAGAGTTCTTGAACGACCCGGCGGGTGAAGGCGTCGGCGGAAATAACGAGGAGTTCCGGGCGCATCTTGCTGGGCTCCCGCACGGTGAGGCAATTTCTATCGCCGAGCAGCTGCTGATCAAGCACGTCGCCGGCATCGTCGGGATGGCCCCGGCGAAGCTGGCGGTCGACAGGTCGCTGCTGGATCTGGGCATGGATTCGTTGATGCTGGTAGAGCTGCAGCTGGGTTTGGAAAAGCAGTTCGGGATCGTCATCCCGACGCTGGAGCTGATGGACGCGACGACTGTGGCGAAGCTCGCACAGCGCATCATCGATCACTCAGGAATCGGGCTGGCAAGCGCCCCGACCCCAACGGCGACCCATATCGTCGCCGATCGCGACCAACTCGAACCATCGGCCGAGCCTGAGCTCGTCGCTGCGCTGGGGCGGCTCTTGGAAGATGATCTCGATCGAGCAAAGGAACGCGCCCTTTGACCAAAGCTGCAACGGCACTGCTCAAGTACTCTTCCTCCGACCAAAAGCGCGAGCTGGCCAATCGCATGATGCGCCAGCGCGTCGCTCGTGCGCCTCTCGAACCGATCTCAAACTCGACCACGATCGAGGACGCGGCAATTCCCGAATCGCATTATCGCCTCGATCTGCATCCGGCTTATCTGAACCTGCTGGCGCGCATGGCCGAGCTCGAGCCGCCCGACATCGGCGGGGTTCCCTATTTCCGCTTTCACCAGGGCCTCGTGCGAGACACCACCCGGATCGGCGACCGCGAGTATATCAGCTTCTCCAACTACAATTACCTGGGGCTTTCCGGCCATCCTGCCCTGAAGGCGGCTGTCGCCGACGCGCTCGATCGCTATGGCACGTCGGTGTCGGCGAGCCGCATAGTAGGCGGCGAACGGCCCATCCACATCGAACTCGAAGGCGCACTCGCCGAGCTTCTCGATACCGAGGCCTGTCTCGCCTTTGTCAGCGGGCATGGGACCAACGTCACGACGATCGCGCACCTCTTCGGGCCGAAGGATCTGATCCTGCACGACAAACTGGTGCACAACAGCATTCAAATGGGCGCCCTGCTCTCGGGCGCCCGCCGCATCGCCTTTCGGCACAATGACTGGCGGATGCTCGACGATCTGCTGCACCGTCATCGCCGTCACTACGAGCGCGTGGTGGTGATCCTCGAAGGTGTCTACAGCATGGACGGGGATTTCCCCGACCTGCCGCGCTTCGTCGAGCTGCGCGAACGCCACAAAGTCTTTCTGATGATCGACGAGGCGCACTCGCTCGGGGTATTGGGGGAAAGGGGTCGCGGCATCCGCGAGCATTTCGGGCTTTCCGGCAGCGACGTCGACATCTGGATGGGCACGCTGAGCAAGTCGCTCGCCAGTTGCGGCGGCTATATCGCCGGCTCTCGCGCGCTGATTCTAAATCTCAAATTCAACGCCCCGGGCTTTGTCTTTAGCGTCGGCCTTTCGCCGGCCAATGCCGCGGCTGCGTTCGCAGCGCTCCAGGTGATGGCGGCCGAGCCCGAACGGGTCGCGGAGCTGCGCCGGCGCGCTGGGCTGTTCTTGGAACTGGCACGCGAAAGACAGCTGCCGACCGGCTCCAGCAAGGGCGTCTCGGTCGTGCCGCTGATCGTCGGCGATACGAAGCGGTGCGTCGCTTTGACCAATGCCCTCTTAAAACGTGGGATCGACGTGCAACCGATCCTCTACCCCGGGGTGAGGGAGCGCGCGGTGCGGTTGCGATTTTTTATCAATGGTACCCACACCGAAGACCAGATCCGGTGGACGATCGGCATCGTCGATGAAGAGTGGCGGCGGTTTGGCGGCCGTCCCGGGTGAATGGCCGGACTGTCGGATCTCGGCATTAAAAGGGTTAGGAGATGACGATCGACGCCTTCAAGGTGCTGATGATATTTCCGCGTTTCAATGCCGATTCGTTTTGGAATTACCGGGCAACATGCCAATTGACGGGGGCGCGTTATCCGGCGGCGCCGCTTGGCCTGATTACCGTCGCCGCCCTGCTCCCGCAATCCTGGGAAGTGCGGCTCGTCAACCGCAACACCGAAACGCTGACCGAGGCCGACCTCGAATGGGCAGATCTGGCGATGACCGGAGGAATGCTGTTTCAGCAGCCCGATACCCTTCGCATCATCGATATGTGCCGCGCGCGGGGCAAGCCGGTCGTGGTCGGCGGGCCCGATGTCACTTCGACGCCGGATATCTATAGCAGCGCGAATTTCCGAGTTCTCGGAGAGGCCGAGGAAATCATGGATGATTTCCTCGCTGCGTGGCGGCGGGGAGCCGAGGAAGGCGTTTTTGAGGCGCCGATGGGGCAGACCGATGTCACGAGGAGCCCAACGCCGCGCTTCGATCTCTTAAAGCTGGAGCATTATCTCCACGTCGGCATCCAGTTCTCGCGCGGTTGCCCGTTCAATTGCGAGTTCTGCGACATCATCGAGCTATACGGCCGAGTGCCGCGAACCAAGACGAACCAGCAGGTTTTGGCTGAACTCGACACCTTGTACACACTCGGTTACCGCGGCCACGTCGATTTTGTCGACGACAATCTGATCGGCAACAAGAAGGCTCTCAAGAAATTTCTGCCGGATTTACAGAGTTGGCAGAACAAGAAGAGCTTCCCGTTTGAGTTTTCGACCGAAGCGTCGATAAATCTGGCCGACGATGCCGAATTGCTCAGCGCCTTGGTAGCAGCGAATTTCTTTGGAATCTTCGTTGGGATCGAGAGTCCCGATACCGACACCCTGGTCGCGATGCGAAAGAAGCAGAACACCCGGCGCAGCCTGCAGGAGAGCGTTCACAAAATCTACGATGCCGGCATTTTCGTATTCGCCGGCTTCATCGTGGGTTTTGACACCGAAAAGGGCAATACCGCCGAGGGGATGATCGAGTGCATCGAGGATACGGCGATCCCGGTGTGCACGGTCGGGTTGCTGTACGCACTCCCCACAACGCAATTGGGGCGTCGGCTGCTGCACGAGGGGCGCCTCTTTCCGGGTTCTGACGCACCCGGCCCGCAGGATACGGGCGATCAATGCACGATCGGTCTCAACTTTGAAACAAAACGCCCGCGCCGTGACGTGCTCGCGGATTACCGGGCGGTGCTGGACGCAGTCTATGATCCGGCTGCCTATTTCGGCCGCGTGCGCCGTGTCGGCCGTATGCTCAGGTGCGGCAAGCCCAGGTTCGAGGCATCGCTGCCGCAAACGTTGCGCGACCTGCGCTTGCTGGGCCGGCTGGTTTGGCGCTTACCGGGTGCGGGTCCCGGAACAGCGGGGCAATTCTGGAAGAGCGTCCTCGACACCGCAACCCACAACCCTCGGGCCTTGCGGTTTGTGGTGATGATGAGCGCCCTTTATTTGCATCACGGCCCATTCTCACGCCAGGTGATCGCCCAAATCGATCGGCAGATCGGGGATATCGACCTTGGTCGCTGGAAGGCCCCCCATCCGGCGCCCGCCAAAGCTCTTTCCGCCGCATAGGTCGCCATGCGATGTGCCGCCCTCACAGAGCCTTGCCGTAGATGCGATAGAGCTTGGCGAGCTGCGCGCCAATGGCGTGGCAGCCTTCGAGGGAGGGTTTGTTATCCTCCAGGATCCATGAGAACTCGACCATCTCGATCTTGGCCTGGCGCGCGGCGTCCAGGATCTCCCCCAGCATCAATGTGACGAGCGCCATGCTCAATGCCGATCTGCGATACCGTTGCCGCACCCCGGTCAGCATTACCCGCGCCGTTCTTGGTTGGCGAAAGCGCAACCGCCACAACAATTTGAGCCAGTTGATCGGAAACAGTCTGCCGTCTAGATCCGCGACGATCTCGTTGAGGTTGGGGAGGGCGACCAGCATCGCTGCCGGCTCACCATCGGCAAGCGCGAAGACCACGCTTTGCGGCGGAAGAACAGGCGCCAGCTGGTCGATGATCTGTTTGGCTTCGCGCTCGGTCACCGGCAGGAACCCCCAATTCTGGGTCCAGGCCTCGTTATAGATATCGAGAGCCAGCCGCATTTCCTCGGCGAAGCGGGCGGGATCGAGAGGGCGCACGGCGATTCGCCCTTCCGCACGAAGACGAGCGGTGACGCGTTCGAGCTGGTGGAGGTGCCTTGTTACGATATCGGCAAGCGTGATCCGTAGCGCGTGCAGGTCCTTGGCCTTGACGTACCCTTCCGCGACGAGGCGTTGGGCATAGTAGGGGGGTGTGTAGGGCATGCCGACCATGGGCGGGGTCTCAAAACCGGAAACCAGAACGCCGATATCGTCGTTCATCGACAAGCTGTATGGACCCAGGATCCGACGCATGCCACGCTCCCGCAGCCAATTCTCGGCGGTGCGCTGCAAGACAGCAAAAACGGCCTGGTCGTCTATCGCCTCGAGCAAGCCAAAATTGCCAGTCTCGTCGCGATGGGTTTCGAGATGGAGGTGATTGATCTGCGCGCTGATGCGCCCGACGGGTATCCCGTCGCGCCACGCCAGCCAGAAACAGGCCTCGCCATGATCGAAAAACGGGTTCCGGCGCCGGTCGAGCAACCGATGCATGTCGCGACGCAGCGGCGGGACCCAGTTCGGATCATCGCGATGGAGGCGATAGGGCAGGTCGACAAAGCGATTGCGGTCGCGCCGGCCGCGGAGCGCGGTGACCTCGATAGCGCTACCTCTCGCCGGGGTCGGCTCGGGCGTGGGGCCGGCGTACGCGGTATTTGGTGCGCCGAGAGTGCGCGCGCTATGCATCAGCATCGGAGCGAAGAAGCAGCCAGCCTGGAGATAGGTCCGCCGCCGAGCGGCGGCCGCCCTATGTTATTCGAGGTCGGACTGTATCGGAAAACCGAGATTCCAAGAAGTGGCATGTGTCCCGCCTGTCGGAGCCTGCGAATGAGGAGATCTTGATTCTGCTACACCACTCTGTGCCGGTATCTGAATCTGGGGGACCTCCGGGGGGGTCGGTTGGGTCTCGGGGTCAGCCCGAGGCCTTCGAGGGCGAACTGCCCATCAGACAGCTACGGCGAGCGCTTGACGATTTGTTGGTTCCGAGACCCGCTTTCTACTGGATCGACTTCCTCGCCTCGATAACCTGCTTTTACGCTGGGTTTGCGGTTAGTGCAGTCCTGCCGTTGAACAACCCGCTCAAGCTTCTCGGTGCCGCGGTGGCGGTGCTCGCTCTGTATCGGGCGGTCGTGTTCATCCACGAACTCGCCCACCTATCGCCGGGCCGCGTTCCGGGGTTTCATGTTGCGTGGAATTTGCTATGCGGCATTCCCTTGCTGGTGCCGAGCTTTCTCTATGGCTCGCATCGCGACCACCACGCGCGCCGCGCCTACGGCACCGCGAAGGACGGGGAATACACGCCCTGGGGGTGCCCCGGCAATCGCATTGGGATAGTGCTGTTTGCATCCTCCAGCTTTCTCGGGCTCCCGGCGGGTGCGCTGAGATTCGGCGTACTCGGGCCGCTCTCCTGGTTCGACCCAAGGATTCGGGAATGGGTCGAAGTCAACGCCTCGTCGCTGGTCGTCGACCCGCGTTACCGGCGTGACCTGCCGCCGCCGCAGGAGGCACGCGGCTGGCGCATCTTGGAAGTGGGCGTCTTCACCTATCTCCTCGCAACCGCCGCTGCCCTCGTTACAGGGCTGATCCACCCGGAGCTATTGGTGCAGCTGTATCTGATCAGCGCCGCTGCCCTGTTTCTGAACAGCTTGCGCACCTTGGCAGCGCACCGATATCGCTCGGCGGGTGATCCACTGACGACGACCCAGCAATTGCTCGATTCGATGAACTATCCGCGGCGCTCCTGGCTTATCCCGCTGTGGGCGCCGGTCGGATTGCGGTTTCACGCGATGCATCATCTGTTTCCCAGCATCCCGTATCATAATTTGGCTGCGGCGCATGATCGGGTAATGGGGATGTTGCCGGAGGGTTCGCCCTATCACCGAACGGCCGGATACGGGTTGGCCGCCAGCCTTACCGAGCTCTGGCGAAGCGCTCGCTAGAGGTTATCCCGTGGGTGATTTGAGGAGCAAATGTCAGTAGGGCTGCACCCGCGCGCGGATCGCCCAGCGATCGATCGCAAGCGGTCTGAAGACCGTCTCCGGGAGCACAACAAGTCTCAGCGGCACAATCCGATAATACTGTTGTCCGCATGCCCCAGAAGCGGGTCGAACTACCTGGAAAACCTGCTCTCGCTGCATCCGCAGTGTCGGAAATCCAAGGTTCCGGAAGATTTCTTCCTTGCCAACAGTGAGACGCTGCTGAATTTTTGCCGATCGGTTGCCGAAAGCTGGGACGATTGGTGGCTCCGGCGCCTAGGCGGCCCCTCCCGCTTGGCGATGCATATCGGCACGGCGCTACTGCGCTTTGCTGACCTCGGCCCGGAAAAGGAGGGGCCAGTCTGCGATTTCCGTCTGGTGCTCCGCTCTCCCACCACCGAAGGGATCGCGACTGCTACCACCTTGTTTCCGAATGCGCGGGTGCTGGTTCTGGTGCGGGACGGGCCGGCGACGGTCGAATTGGGGCGCAGAAGCTTCGGCTGGCCGTATGAAGAGGCCATGCTGGCGTGGCGCCAATCCGTCCGCCGGGTTTTTTCCTTTCTTGCGAGTGCTGACGGCCCGCGCTGCCAGCTGGTCCGGTTTGAAGATTTGGCGGCCGATCCGGCCCGAGAGATTGCGCGGGTCATCGCTTTCCTGGGCCTCGACCCGGCGCTTTACCCCTTCGTCCGGGTTGACGAGATCCCGGTGCTCGGTTCATCGAGCTTTGGCCGGACGGACGGAGAGCGGGTCCATTGGCGTCCGGTGCCCAAGGATCCATCATTCGATCCCTTGGCGAGAGCGCAGTCATGGCCGGCCCATCGGCTCGCGCGGTTCGCCTGGCTGGCAGGAGCAGAGCAGCGCAAGCTCGGCTATCTTGTTCGCCCGTTGTCACCGATGGGTCGCTTTTGGAATGTCGTGCTCGACGGCATGTACGGAGTTCGTCGTGTCGCGATCCAAATCGCGTTGCTACCCCTCAGAGACCCGCGGGTGTTCAGTGACCGGCGGCGGCGGTATCTTTCCTGGCGCAAGATGAGCAGACCGGGCGATGCTGTGCAATGCGCCCTGCGCAACTGGGGACGATCTGGCGGCGCATGACTGACCTTCGAACTACAAATGGGAATTCGTGGATTCGTGGCCGATTCCACGAAATACTCAAGCATAAGGACCGATGTCCACGGCGGCGCGGCGCAGGATAGGATCGACCAACGCCGCCGGAAGCGCTCGCATCAGCTGCATGCCGAGGTAGAGCGCATAGGGAAAGGCGATCTGGCGTCGTCCTCTTGCCAGGCCGCGCCGAATGATATTGGCGGCACGTTCGGGCAGCAGCATTAGCGGCTTGGGTCCGCTAACCGTCTGGGACAAAGGCGTTTCGACGAAACCCGGCAAAACGACCGAGACGTCGATCCCCTCCGGCGCCAGCCAACTCCTCAGCGCCTCACCGTAGATTCTTATTGCCGCCTTGCTCGCGCAATAGCCGGGCGAGAACGGTATTCCACGCAGGGCCGCCAGCGAGGAGATCAGCGCAACTTGACCCCTTTGCCGCCGCCGCATCGCCGGAAGCACCGGATGGAGCGTATTCGAGACGCCGCCGAAATTGACTTCCATGACGCGGTGCAACTCGTCGAGGGTTTCGCCGTCGCCATCCCGCCACAAACCGCCCTGAACCCCGGCATTCGCGATCACCAGCTCGAGGGGCGAGGCGCCGTCGACATCGTCGATCCAGGCGGCAACGGCCGCCGCGTCGGTAACATCGATACAAGCCTCGATCACCTCTGCGCCGCGCTCGCGGCATATATTAGCCACGGCGGCGAGCCGTCCGGCGTCTCGGCCGCAAAGCGCTAGCTGGGTTCGGGGCGCGGCGTAGGCCCTTGCCAAGGCGGCGCCGATACCGCTGCTCGCACCGGTGATGAGAATGGAGCGGGGATCCCTCACCCCGGTATATATACCGCAGAACAGGCGCTCGATGGCGAACCAAGATTACAGCGGGCTGAGCCGGGGCGCTGCTCCATACCTCTCTCGCCTGAGACAACTTGATTGACAATGCTGGCCGCGCTGCCTTTGCCGGTGTGCTAGAGTCGGATTGTCGGAACCAAATCATCCAAACGAGAGCTCACCAAAAGCACCAGAGGAGAGCATTGGTGCCAAACCCCCAAATCATTCTCGGTAAACAGTTAGCGCTGCCAAACTCATCCACTTTTGTGACCATTCGAAACGTATATCTATTCGCAATTATACTTTCAACCACGACGACTCTGTATTCGGTGTCCGAAATGCGAGGTATGTTCGCAGACGGCTCCAACTACATCGTGCATATCCTGGCTTCTGAAGACTTTTACCTCCTGGAACCCGCGCGAAAGCTGGTTCAACTCCTCCAGCAGTCGCTCCTTATCCTCGGCATACGAGCTGGCGTCACGGACTTGCCGACACTTGCGCGTCTGTTCACTTTGGGCACCTTGGGTTGGCCCATTATACTAACTGGGAGCTGCTGGTTGATTTTCCCGCGTGAAGAAAAGGGATGGATCATCGGTCCTCTGATCAATCTAGTGGCCCTAATTCCGATGACCAGCCTCGCGGCCATCGGTGAGGGCATGATTGCGTCCTGTTTGCTGTGGAATATTTTCTTCCTGGTACTATTCCGGACGAGCAGCATCTGGGGAGCGATTCTCGCCATTTTTCTAACGGCGTTGGGCGCAGTAACCCACGAGTCTGCAGCTGTATTCTTCGTCGGGGTTGCCGCCATAGCCCTGATGCGCCTGCGTGGTAGCTCGACGGTCGAGTGGTTGACGCAATTCGCGATTTCCGCGGCCGCAATATGGTCGGCCTGCTACCTGATTTCGGTCATCCTGCATCCCCGCGATCCAGTAAATGTTGGAGATTTCCTGATCGGCGTTTTCGCTCTCGCGTTTGTCGAGCTACAAGGAGTAAACCTCACCGCGGTCGCCACGATCGTCTCATGCGTCAGCATTTTCTGGATCATGCGCGCCCAAAACAAAGGCGAAATAATCCAGCCTATTCTGTTGACCTCTGTTAGCTTATTCGTCCTTGTTGCTGCGTTATTGGCGTTTATACCGGAATGGACCGTTACTCCCGTCGCTCAGTTCAGTGGGCGCGGGTTGCCCGTGCTCGGCACGACGTTGCTTTCGTTTGGGCTGTGGGCGGGTTGGAGAAACGGTGTGAAACCGGAATTCCTGCTTTCAAAGCCTGCCCTTCTGGTCTTGTTTGGATTGCTGCTTACCCAGAGTGTCGCCCAAATCATGATGACGCGGCAATGGGCCAATACGCTCGGCACCGTAACGCGCATTATCGAGAGACGGGAAGGGCGGGTTCCGTGGCAGACAGCGCTCAAAACCGCGGCCCCGCGCAATCCTCTTCTCTGGAAGGAAATGACCTGGTATTCGGAAATTCAGGCTCTGTCGCTCCTGCTCGCTCCTCAAGGGGACGTTCATACTCTCATCGATGCGTCTGCCTTCGAGAGGTGGAAACCGTTCCAACTCGACGCCCCGGAGAGCCTGCCGAAATCAAGGTTCTGGGACGCCGCCCCGTACGCGACTGCGGTCGAAAGCCGAAACCTTCATCAGTAGCTGATCATAAGCGATCCATAGTGCCCACAAATGCGGTATTCGAGCGCAAACGGGACCAATCCGGGCCATCTTGTTGGCCAACGGGACCTCCGCGAGCTTCTTCGGGCTGCTCACCGGCAATCCAGGAGCACGCCAAGGCTCGACCGGTCGGCCCTTGGCCAGCGGGCTTGACCCGCGGGTTGGGGCCGGGCACGATGCCAGTTGTGTCGCGCCCATGGTCGCGCCCATGAGAGATGCAGTTCGCTACGCAGTGCTGGTTTCGATTGCGGCTGCCTTCCCGGCATTGGCGCAGACGGCCGCCACGCCGGGAGTCGCCACACGCAACGGCATAGTCACACTAGGCGCCGGGACCTCCGCGTTGGCGGTGGCCCCGACGATTTCTGCCAACCCGGCAACGGCCACCCAAGCAACCCCGAGCACGACGACGGGTGGGCCGGCAACCGGATCCGGCGGGGGCGCCCCGTCCTCCACTGGGGGCTCGGGTGGGGCCTCGGGCAGCCGAACGAGCACGACATCGTCAGCTCGCGCTGCCTCCGGCGGGTCTTCGGGGAGCGCAACGACGGCGCCCTCGAGCGGCGCTCCGGCGTGGGTGCTGTGCCTGCCGTCCGGAGCCTCTGGAATGCAGCCCTTCCTCGCCGGGACCGATCTTTCCTGTGCGCCTTGATCAAGCTCGGGCCGGAGGAAGTCGAACCCTATAATTCGGTTTCGTACGTCTGACCGGGAAACATCGTGGCCCGGCTCCACCCCGACCAGACGCCGGCGATCGGGTTGTTCGGATTGCTATCGTGGCGCCAGCAGATGTTCTCGGCCTTTGGCGCCTCGATCCGTTGCGTCCGGTTCTTGGTCATCACGAATTCCTGGGTCGAGACATAGGCATCGCGATTGTCGCAATTGGGACTCGTGGTGATCACTGCCTCGACATTGACGCGGTCCCACGTCGGATTATTCAAGATCAAAGTCGCCGATTGGCCCGCGCCAACCGAGCCGCAGGCCGCCAGCAACAGCAGCACGGCAAGCCACGCCAAATAACGCATCACATTCTTCCCTGAGCATCGGCACCGAAGGTTGTCCTTTAGAAAGCTTCATCCCGGCGTGCAAGGGGGATTGCTTATGGGGATTATTTCAGCTCACAGCGGAAGCGGGCGCGATGGGACGGCCGGGAGCCGGCCGGCCCATCGGCATTGGTGCTGGGTGACCTCTATTGGACGAGCACCCATTGGCCAACCCACCGGGGATGGTGGCCTGCGTAGTGGTACTGCAGCTCATAATGCGGACTGGCCGTGGCGAGATTTGTTGCGGCCGGCTGCGAATTGCCGGGCCAACTATTCCCACCCGAAGCTCTTGGCCCTTGCGCCATTGCCGCTAACAGGCTTGCAAAAGTAACCAGCGCCAGAGTCGTGGCGCCCAAAGCTAAGATTTTCATGTCAAGACCTCAGTGATTGAGTTTAGAGCCGGTCGTTCCAGCACCTGTAGAGACCGATTGCCCTCTTGCTTTATTCCGGCAGGTTTCGGGCGGCGGCTCGTCGGAACCGCGAAATGTCCGCTTTCCGAAATACGGCGACTGAGGGGCGCAGAGCAGAATAATCCCATGTCCGGGAATAAACCTCACAGCACGGCAGTCTGGATCAGCGCACCACACAACGCCAATCGGAGAGAGAGACATGGCTGATCGTGAAATAATGGCCGGGGCGAAGATGAACCGCCGCGGCCTGTTGAAGTGCATGGCCTGGACAGGAACCGGGGTCGTTTGGACCTTGAGCGGCGGCATACCGCGCACCCTCGGCTTGATCGGTGGGGCTAACGCCGCCGAGGTGCCGCAAGGCGCGCTGACGTTTGTGCAGATCAGCGACAGCCATATCGGCTTTCATCTGCCGCCAAACCCCGACCCGAGCGCCACGCTCACCGAGGCGATCAACAAGATCAAGGCGATGCCGACGCAGCCCGCCTTTCTCGTCCATACCGGCGACATCAGCCACCTCTCCAAGGAGGAGCAGTGGGACGACGCCGATCAGATCATCAAATCGGCCAACAAGCAGGTGTTCTTCCTGCCCGGCGAGCACGACGTCGCCGACGCCGATAACGGCAAGGCCTATCTCGCACGCTATGGCAAAAACACCAAGGGCAAGGGTTGGTACAGCTTCGATCACGGCGGCGTGCACTTCATCGGCCTGATCAACGTGTTCGAGTTTCAACCCGGCTTCAAATCCGCCGGCCTCGCCAAGATCGGCGACGAGCAGCTGGAATGGCTGGAGAAGGATGTTAAAGGGCTCTCGGCGAGTACGCCGATCGTATTGATGGCCCATCTGCCACTGTGGACGATCTATGAGCAGTGGGGCTGGGGCACCGCGGATGCCGGGCGCGCGCTCGGCTATCTAAAGCGCTTCGGCTCGGTGACCGTGCTCAACGGCCACATTCACCAAATCATCCAGAAGGTCGAGGGCAACGTCACGTTCCATACGGCGGATTCGACGGCATTTCCGCAGCCTGCGCCGGGCACCGCTCCGGCTCCTGGGCCGATGAAGGACGTGCCGGCCGGAGAGCTGCACAAATACCTCGGCATCCGAACGGTCAACTATGTCCGCGGCAAGGGCGCCCCCGCCCTGACCGACAGCACACTCGTTGCTTGAGAGGTAGAGTCATGTCGATGATTTTGGGCCGGGCGCCGCGGCCCCCGAGTGGTGCAGTGTTGCTCGGTGCGGTCGCGCTGGGTTTGCTGTTGCTTGCCGGTCTCACCCAGGTCCTTGCCGGCGAGACGGCACTCAAGGCTGCAGCAAGCCCGGCCACCGTGAATATCGACAACTTCGCCTTCGCACCGGCGACCCTGACGGTTACTGCCGGCACGACGGTGACCTGGAAGAACGAGGACGACAGCCCGCACCGGATAGGCGACAAGGATGGAACCTTAAAATCGGCGGCGCTCGATACCGACGAGACCTTCTCCCACACCTTCGCAGCGCCGGGCGAGTACCCGTATATCTGCACTATCCACCCGTACATGGTCGGGAAGATCATCGTCAAACCCGCCGGCTGATCGCGACCCTCGGCCCTCTCCCGCCCGTAGTGTGGGAGAGGGCCTATTCCCTCACCACAGGCGCCGATGAACAGTGCCAGACGTCTCTGGCTGCGCGATAATCCTCGCGCGGATTGGTCAAATCATGAGCACCGACCCAAAGCAGATCCTGATCCTCGGCGGCGGCTTCGCGGGCGTCTATACCGCGCGATACCTGGAAAAGACGCTAGGCCCTGCGGAGGCGTCGATCACTCTGATCAATCGCGAAAACTATTGGGTCTACCAGCCGATGCTCCCGGAAGTCATTTCAGGATCGATCGGGCTGACAAATGTAGTTTCGCCCATTCGGCGCCTCTGCCGGCGCACCAACTTGATCATGCGGGAGGTTGAGGGCATCGATCTGAACGAACAGATCGTAACCATCAGCCCCGGCTTCCGCCCGCGCCAGCTCCAGCTCAAATACGATTACCTGGTTATTGCGCTCGGCAGCATCACTAACTTTCACGGCATGCCCGGCATGATAGAAAACGCGATGCCGTTTCGGACGCTTGCGGATGCCATGGTGCTGCGCAATCACCTGATCCACGTCCTCGAGGAAGCCGATGTCGAGGAGAACCCGGAATTGCGCCGCCAGCTGCTGACATTCGTTGTCGGAGGGGGCGGCTTCTCGGGCGTTGAAGTCATGGCCGAGTTGAACGATTTCGTGCGTTCCGTCAAAAAGAATTACCTTCGGCTGCGCAACGAACCGCATCGCTGCGTGATCGTTCAGGCCGGCGATTGTATTCTCCCGGAAATGTCGGAGACGCTGGCCATTTTTGCCCAGAAGATTTTGCGGAAACGTGGCGTCGAAATTATTCTCAATGACCGCCTGAAGGCGGCCACATCGGAAAGGGCGATCTTGCAATCAGGCGACGAGATCCCCTGCAAGACGCTCATCTCCACCGTGCCATCGGCACTTCCGTCGGTAATTCAGAAGCTCGATTGCCCCAACGAACGCGGCAAGCTGCTCGTCAATACCGGCCTCGAATTGAAGGATTACGAAGGCAAGGTCTGGGCGCTGGGTGACTGCGCCTCCATCAAGACCATCGCCGACACACCGGTTCCGCCCACGGCCCAGCATGCCATCCGCGAGGCCGCTACCGCCGCCATCAACATTGCTGCCGCCGTGCGCGGCGGCAAGCGCGCGGATTTCCGGTTCGAGGGTCGCGGAACGCTCGGTTCGCTTGGACATGGCACCGCCGTCGCGCAGATCTGCGGATTCAAGATCTCTGGATTACTCGCGTGGTGCTTGTGGCGTTGCATCTACCTGATGAAGATGCCAGGTCTCAATCGTAAGGTCCGGATCGCCACCGATTGGCTGCTCCATCTGCTGTTCCCGCCCGAGCTGGCGCAGACCAAGGTGGCCTTTGAGTCCGGCATCCGGAATCAGCATTTCGAGCCCGGCGATATCATCTTCCAGCAGGGCGACTTGGGTGACAGCGTGTATGTCATCGAAGAAGGTGAATGCGAAGTTATCCACGAGCAGAATGACGAACAGGAACTCCTAGCGACCTTAAATCGCGGAGAATGCTTCGGTGAAATGGCGTTGCTTTCAGATCGGATCCGCAACGCCACGATTCGCGCCCGCAACGCCACGAACGTCTTGATCATTCCGAAAGCAGATTTCAACAAGCTACGCCAGAGCGTGCCGGCTTTCGGAGACGTCTTCAGCGAGCTGGTCAAACGACGCTCGGTGGCAGCAGGGGCACCACATTCGTCTGTGCAGCCCAGCATGCCGGCCGGCTGCTGCGGCCACCCAATCCCGATCCCACCTCGGCGAGCGGGTTCGGGCCTCGGCCCGGCATGCCTACCGGCGGTTGGGGCGGCAACTCGGGCCAGGCGGTGATCTTCGAGCACTAGGGCGCGTCTCCGACGACTGGCGATTTCGGCGGTGCGTCCCTGGCGAGACGCCCGGTTGTGCACCCAGCGGAGGCTCGTAAGCTGCCCGCCATCAATGCCGTCCGCTCCGCGTTGGTGATCGCGCTTATACTCTCTGAGCTCGCGCAAGAAATTGTCGCGACCTCCGCCGCTGAATATTGCGCGGATAGCCAAAGCGAGATCCAGACGGATCGGCCGGATGTAACCAACTCGAGCTTTGTCGTCCCAAACAGAAGCTTTCAGGCGGAGAATGGCATCAATCTGACAGCGCACCAAGCCTCGAGGAGCATCGATGGAACGAACACCAGAATTCGGCTGGGGGTCGCCCATTGCATCGAGCTCCTCGCCGATCTACCCGACTATTTCTACTCCGTTCACGGTGGGGGCGCGGCTGGCTTTTCGGATCTCGCGCCCGCCGTTAAAGCGCAGCTTGGGCCGCTTCCCGGCGGTGTTGTGCTGTCCGCGACAGCCGGTCTGGGCTTCCCCACCGGCGCGGGCCGGATCTCGGGTCACGCTTATAACCCTTATGTCCAATTTCCCTGGTCGCGGGAGATCGGAGGAGGGTGGAGTCTCGGCGGTATGTTCACACAATTCTGGTTCCCGGGTCAGTCGAAGAGCAATGCGATCTCCGAAGCGACGTTTGTCGTAGAGCGGGAAATCGGTGCCCACGCCGATCTGTTTATCGAATACGTTGGCGATTACCCGAACCACAGCGGGCCAAGCCAAGTCATCAACTCCGGTGGCGCCTATCGGTTTACCGCAACTCAGCAAGTCGATTTTCACGCAGGGTTTGGACTAACGAACAGATCGCCGACCTATTTCTTTGGCTTCGGCTATTCGGTTCGATTTGATAGCCTCTTCTGAGGCGCAGGCCCGCTACTGTTCCGATTGGTCGAGCAGGTGCGTCGCAGGATCACAAGGAAGTCTCCAACACGGTCTCTTTCCGCCCGCCTCTATTGGGGATCAGATCATAGCGCTTAGCCTCAAGCGGGCGAACCGGGTGCCGGTCAATGGAGCAAGTTGGGCCCGGTGACCTGAGGGAGGCCGATACGGCGCAGGAGATCCTGAAACCGAGCGTCGGATCGGAGAGGATCGAAGGCCGGCCGCAGGAGGATCGAGGCTTTGAAGCGCGCTTCATAGGCCTTGTTCAACGCGATCATCGCTTGGTCCTGATCGCCGAGACCCACATAGATCAACGCGATATCGGCATCGGCAGAAGGGTTTTGATCATGCCGGGCGTGCAAGTCATCTACAATCTTGATAGCTTCTTCTCTTCGTCCTGACATGGCGTAGGCGTAGCCGAGATAGGAGTTGAAGGCGCCGCTGTGTCCGGAAAGTTCGATCGCTCGCTGAAATTCCACAATTGCTTCGTCATGCAGGTTTTTTTGCTCGAGCGCTTGGCCCAGCTCATAATGGCCGACGGCAAAATTCGGGTCCATCTCCAGGATTTTCTTACTTTTCTGCACTGCCTCTTCATAGCGGCGAGCGACACATAACGCGTCCGCCATGTCGGCGCTGATGATTAGGGAAAGAGGGTCTAGGCTTTCTGCTTTTGTCAACTCAAGGATGCCCTCGCTATGCCGCCCCATCATCATAAGATGCCAGGAATACCATTGATGAGCCGTCGCATAGCCGGGATCCAGCTCGATTGCGCGTTGGTATTCGGTCTCGGCGGCCTCCCAATCCCACCCATAAAGGTCCAAAGCGAAAGCGAGCGAGGCGTGGGCCTCAGCAAGGTTATCGTCCAAAGCCAAGGCTTTTTCCGCCGCTGACTTGGCTTTGGAAAAGGAATCCCGCGGAGAAAGGACCCCATACTTCCAATCGCCAGACAATGCGTATGCGTCAGCTAAGCCAGAATAAGCAGCAGCGTAGGTTGGATCCCTTTCGATCGCATGGCTGAAATACTCGATCGCTTTCTTCAAGCCATCTCCGGTTCGCTTGTTGATGAAATAGCGGCCTTTGAGGCAGGCTTCATAGGCCACCGGGTTCACCGGCTTCGAGTTCTGCAGCGCCGCCTGCTCCTGTTCAGTCACTGTGACCCGGATCTGCTCGGCGATGGCGCGAGCAACGCTGCTTTGGAGTACCAGCGTGTCGCGTAGGTCCCCCTCAAAGCTCTGGGCCCAAATGTGCCGTTCGAGGGGCACCTCGATCAGCTGGGCGCTAATCCGAACTCGGTCGCCAAAACGCAACACGGTTCCTTCGACAACTGCTCCGACGTTCAGCTCGCGAGCAATCTCGGGCAAGAGCTTGCGAACCCGTTTATAGGTCATTATCGAGGTGCGGGAAATCACGCGTAACGCGCTGATCTGCGCCAGCGCGGAGATCAACTCGTCTGTCATGCCGTCAGCGAAGTAATCTTGCGAGGGATCGCCGGAAAGGCTTTCCAGTGGCAGTACCGCGATGGAGCGAATCTGTGGCGAGGTCTGATCTCGGGAGTGCAGAACCCGAGAGAACGAGGCCACCAGCAATCGGGCTAAATGAGAGGCAAAAACTCTCCAATCAAGACGACGGGACGGTTGCCCCGATGACGAGCTAGCGTCGGCGGTGTCGACGACACCGACCATGCGATCCGATGTCTCTTGGTGCTCGGGCTCGCGACCGATCAAACTGGAGACCGTCATCGGGAGATTGCTCGACGGTGTAGATTGCGCTGCCTCGGCCGGCGAAGTGCGGATCTCGGCGACGAACCGGTAGCCCCGGCCGGACACCGTCCGAATGGAATCCCGATCCTCCCCGAGCGCTTTGCGCAGCGTCGAGATCTGAACCGCCAGGTTGTTCTCTTCTACCACCGTGTCCGGCCAAACTCGGCTCAAGATCTCGTCCTTGGTAACGAGCGCGCCGCGCGCCTCGACGAGGACCATGAGCACATCGAACGCGCGGCTGCCCAGTTCGACGGCGACTCCGTCGGCGCGGAGCTCGCGGCGGTGCGGCAGCAACCGGAACCGGCCGAACTCGACAGCCTCCAGGGCTTCGTTGGTCAGCCTCATGGCGAGCGCTTTTAGAACTTTTAATAAATTTTCATATTCGATGAAGGCCGTCAAGCTTGGGTTCGCGCAACGTTCCGCGGCCCAAAATTCGACGCCGAGGTGGTCGCAGTGGTGAAGGAGCTCCTCGCTCCGCGGCGACACCTTGCCAGCAAAATGGCGTCAGCAAGTGACGCCTTAGAGGATTTCAGGAGATATCACCCGCGCCGACAAGGACTTTAATCTTATCCAGCTTCATACCTTCACCGCGTAACCCTGGACCGGGAAGGGATCTCAATCTTGACGAATGTCCTCGGAGCAGACGGAAAGAGCGGCCCGAAAGGCGGGTTCCGCGGGCTTCGGGGTGCTCCTCGCCTCCCCGCGACCACGCCCGAGGTCGACTGTGTCACAGAACCGGGCGAGATCGCGCGAGGGCAAATGTCGGGGAACCCCGATCGGCGTCGTCAGGCGCGGTTCGAGGCGATAGCGCTGCCCCATCTCGACACCGCCTACGCGCTCGCGCGATGGATGACGCGCAACGATGCCGATGCCGCCGATGTCGCGCAGGAGGCGTTTCTCCGGGCGTTTCGCTATTTCGACAGCTATCGCGGCGATGATGCTAAAAGCTGGGTGCTGAAGATCGTGCGGCGTACGTGCTACAGTTGGCTCGAGCGCAACCATCCGGCGGATGTGGTCTCGCTCGAAGCCGAGGAGGAACTCGGCGATGCGGTCGCGACGTCCGCGATCGATGCCGAGGTGTTGCTGGAAAGCCGGTCCGATTTGCGGCATCTCGACCAGCTGATCGAGGCGCTCCCGGTGCCGCTACGTGAAGCGATAGTTCTGCGCGAACTGCACGAGCTCGGCTACCGCGAAATCGCCGAGGTAACGGGCGTGCCGATCGGAACGGTCATGTCCCGCCTTCATCGCGCGCGCTCCCTGCTGCTCCGCGCTCAGTATCAAACCGGCGGCGCAGCTGCTGCGTCTGCGGCTTTGCCTGGGTAGCAGGTCAGTATCCGTCCGCCCCTCTCGTGGACATGGCACCCGCTCACCAAAACTCGGCACGGGCGTGAGGGCCCGCGGGAATAAACGCGCGGCCGATTCGATCTCCTCTCCTGAACGCCCTGCAGGGCATGAGAGTGAGGTATTCCGATGCTGCGGACCGATGAGAATCCCGAACTGCTCGTTTTTGACCCGGTGATCCGGTTTCTGCACTGGCTGACCCTGTTCCTCGTCGCCACGATCTTCGTCCTGGCCTTCTCGATCGATTTCGCATCGTCCAAGGAGGAGGCCGTTGCACTCGTCCAGCTGCATCGCTCGTTCGGCGTGATCGTGTGGATGGTGACATTCGGTCGGCTTGTTTGGCGCCAATTCGCGCGGTTCCCCAACTGGCCCGCTGACATGCCGCAGGCGATGCGGATCGCGGCACAGTGGAGCGAATACGCGCTCTACGCTCTCCTGCTGATCCAGCCGATCCTCGGGCTCCTCCAGACCAATGCGTACGGCGACCGGGTGAACCTATTTTTCCTCGGCCCGCTGCCAGCGCTGATCGGCCCGGACCGCCCGCTTGCGAAGCAGCTCCTAAAGGTGCACGAGACGGTCGGGCTGCTTCTCCTCGGCCTGATCGTGCTTCATGCCTCGGCGGCGCTCTACCACCATTTCTGGCGCCGCGACGACACGCTCGAGGCCATGCTGCCGCAGGGAATGAGGCGCCGCGCCGCGCGCATGAAAGCCGAAGTTTTAGGCAGCGCTAATCCGTCGCGCTGATCAACGTTTTGAATTTCGAGCCCGGCTTCAAAATCCGCCGGCCTCGCCAAGCTCGGCGACGAACAGCTCGAATGGATGGAAAAGGACGTGAAAGGGCTGTCGGCCAGCACGCCGATCGTCGTCTTGGCCCATCTGGTTTGTCAGGAATGGGGTTGGGGCACCGAGGACGCCCCCCGCGCTCTCGGCTATCTGAAGCGCTTCGGGTCGGTCACCGTGCTCAACGGCCACATTGACCAGATCCAGCAAAAGGTCGAAGGGAATGTCGCGTTCCATACCGCGCGCTCGACTGCATTCCCGCAGCCGGCGCCGGGCGCCGCCCCCGCTCCCGGGCCCATGAAGGTGCCGGCCGAGCAATTGCACTCGGTGCTCGGCGTGCGGACCGTCAACTACGTCCGCGGCAAGAGCCCGCTCGCCGTGGTCGAGACGCCGCTTGGAGCGTGAAATGATCCCGAAAACCGCTTTACTGTTGGGCGCTCTGGGTGTCGCCGCGTTGGTGACGACAGCATCGCGAGCACCGTCGGCGGATGTAGCCAAGTCGGCCAGCATCCAGATCGCAAAGCTTCACCGCGCCGGGCGAATACGAGTATTTCTGCTCAATCCACCCGTATATGACCGGGAAGATCGTCGTCAAACCCGCCGGGTCGTAGTCCCCTCGCCCCGCTTGCAGGCGCGGCCCCCATTGATTGAGCCTGGCCGGATCGGTACCGTGGCGGCTTTCGCAAAGCCGCCACGGGAGATGCGATTATGCCAGATGACGTCCGCAAGCCTGCGATCGACAAGTCGCGCCTGCCGAGCCGGCATGTCACGGTCGGCCCCGAGCGGGCGCCGCACCGCGCGTTTCTCTATTCGATGGGGCTGACCGAAGAGCAGATCAACCAGCCGCTGGTTGGCGTCGCGACGACGTGGAACGAGGCGGCGCCGTGCAACATCGCCCTCGCGCGGCAGGCGCAGGCGGTGAAGAAGGGCGTTGCCGCCGCACGCGGCACGCCGCGCGAGTTCACGACGATCACCGTCACCGACGGCATCGCGATGGGCCATGCCGGGATGAAGTCGTCGCTGGTCAGCCGTGAGATCATCGCCGATTCCGTCGAGTTGACGATGCGCGGCCATTGCTACGACGCGCTGGTCGGTCTCGCCGGCTGCGACAAGTCGTTGCCCGGCATGATGATGGCGATGGTGCGGCTCAACGTGCCGTCGGTGTTCATGTATGGCGGCTCGATCATGCCCGGCCGTTTCCGCGGCCGCGACGTGACGATCGGCGACGTTTACGAATGGGTGGGCAAGCACAGCATCAACGACATCAGCGACGAGGATCTGCACGAGCTGGAATGCGTCGCTTGTCCCTCATCGGGGTCGTGCGGCGGCCTGTTCACCGCCAACACGATGGCCTGCGTGTCGGAGGCTATCGGGCTGGCGCTGCCGGGTTCGGCCGGCGCGCCGGCGCCCTACGACTCGCGCGACGCCTACGCCGAGGCCTCGGGCCAGACGGTAATGGAATTGCTGCGGCTGAATCTGCGGCCCCGCGACATCGTCACCCGAAAATCATTGGAGAACGCTGCGACCGTCGTTGCCGCGGCCGGCGGTTCGACCAATTCCGGGCTGCATCTGCCGGCGATCGCCAACGAGGCCGGCATCGATTTCGACTTGCACGAAGTGGGCAAAATCTTCGCCCGCACGCCCTATATCGGCAATCTCAAGCCCGGCGGCGAATACGTCATGAAAGACCTTTACGACATCGGCGGCGTGCCGGTGCTGATGAAGGCTCTGCTCGATGGCGGCTATCTCCACGGCGACTGCATCACCGTTACCGGCAAGACCATCGCCGAGAATTTGAAGAACGTCGTCTTCCCCGAAAAGCAAAACGTGATCCGGCCGACCTCGAACCCCTTCTCGCCAACCGGCGGCGTGGTCGTGCTCAAGGGCAACCTGGCGCCGCAAGGCGCGATCGTGAAGGTCGCCGGCATGCAGAGGCTGCAATTTACCGGTCCGGCGCGCTGCTTCGATTGCGAGGAGGATGCGTTCGCCGCGGTGCAGAACCGCGACTACCGGATCGGCGATGTGATCGTCATCCGCTATGAGGGTCCGAAGGGCGGGCCGGGCATGCGCGAGATGCTGTCGACCACCGGCGCGCTGGTCGGCCAGGGGGTGGGCGAGAAGGTCGCGCTGATTACTGATGGGCGGTTCTCGGGTGCCTCGCACGGGTTCTGCATCGGCCATGTCGGGCCGGAGGCGGCGGTCGGCGGGCCCATCGGATTGTTGAAGGACGGCGACTCGATCACGATCGACGCGGTCGCCGGCACGATCGATGTCGCGCTCAGCGATGCCGAATTGGCGCAACGCCGCGAGGCGTGGACACCGCGGCGCACCGACTATCAATCGGGCACCTTGTGGAAATACGCCCAAACCGTCGGCGACGCCGAGAAGGGCGCAATCACTCACCCCGGCGCCCGCGCCGAAACCCACACCTACGCGGATATCTAGGGACGCCCAATCACGCAAGCGCCTAAGGAACGGTACGCCGGCGTCTTACCGAGCCTCGGTCCAGCTTTCGGAGAAGGCCAGCGCGCAGGTACTGAAGGGGCGGCCTTCGCGTTCCCTCGGCCATGGCCGGCCGGCTGCTTCGACGCCATTCCGCGTCAGGCGCCCGCCGAGCGCGGGGATCAACAACGTGCAGACCCCGTAAGGACGTGACGGATCCTCCTTCGGCTGCGTATGGATCAGCAGCGGCTCGCCGATTTGATACCAGGTGAGGCCGATCTCCTCGTCCCGCGACTTCACCCCCTCGGTCCAGAAATATTGTGGATCGCCCGACTTGGTGAATTGTGCTTCGGTCACTGGGATCGACGTGTCCGCCGTTTCGGGATTGAGCATGCCCTGCACCGTCGACTGCAGCCACCGCGCCGTTGCAATGTTGTCGGCGTAGATTTGCCAGCGGTTTCCGGTCAGCTCGCCGTTGAGATAGAGCACGTGTCCCGGTCCGGCCGGGCAGGTAACGATGCGCCAGAAGCTCGCATTGGTGGTAAAGGGATCACCGTCTTTGACGCTGAGGCGGATGAACGGGTTTTCGCCTGTCAGAATGACGCGGTTCGGATCTGCGGGCATTTGCGGCGGCTCCCTGCAAAATGACCGTGCCAAGGTAACCCCAACCTGTCGGTCTCGAAAGGACGACGGCATTGACCAAGATCATCCTGGTTCGCCACGGCCACGTCGAAGGGATTTCGCCGGAACGCTTTCGCGGACGCGCCGATCTGGCGTTGACCCCGGAGGGCCTCCGGCAGGCGGAGGCGACCGCGCGCCGCATCCAGGCGAGCTGGACACCCGCCGCCCTCTATGCCAGCCCGCTGAGCCGGTGCCGCACGACCGCCGAGGCGATCGGAAGGCCCTCTGGTCTGACGCCGACCTCGGTGCCGGGTCTGATTGATATCGACTACGGCGAGTGGCAAGGTTTGACCCCGGACGAGGTCGGGCGCAAATGGCCCGAGCTGCTCGACACCTGGTATCGGGCGCCGCATTGGACGGCTATGCCGGGTGGCGAGAGCCTGCAGGATGTGCTCGCTCGCGCCGTCGCGGCATTGCGGGACGTGATCGGGCGGCATCCGGGGGAAACGGTCGTGCTGGTCGGGCATGACAGCGTCAATCGCGTCATCCTGTTGCACGCTCTCGATCTTTCGCTGTCCCGCTATCGGCGGCTCGGTCAGGACCCCTGTGCGATCAACGAGATCGACTTCTCAGCGGGCGAGTTTACCGTTCGATCGGTTAACGACACCTATCACCTGGAGGCGCAGCGATGACAAACCCGCTGCCGAGAGCAGCCAGGATCCACCGATGTTGACCTATTTCTGGGTCGCCCTCCGTGGCAGACTCGGCAGCATGGCGCGGTTGTGGTTGAGCGTACATGTCGCACTGTTGACCGGGCTGGCGTTTCCCTCGGGCACCATCTTGGTCAACATCATCGGTTCGCTGGTCATCGGATTTGTCGCGACGCTCACCGGCCCGTGCGGGCGCCTGGTAGTTCCCGTCAATGCCCAAGCCTTTGTGATCTTCGGTCTGTGCGGCGGGTTCACGACCTTTTCGGCTTTCAGCCTGCAGACTTTCGAACTCGCGAGAGACGGACGGCTGATGTATGCTGAGGCCAACATAATGCTCTCAGTCGTGCTCTGCCTGACCGCTGTCGCCCTCGGCCACTGGCTTGCCGCGCTGTTCGGCAGGGTGTGAGCCCCTTTAGGTCTTCTCGACGTTCCACATCAGAAAAGCGGGCGCCTGGATGACCCCCTTCAGGTTTTTGTGATACGCGGTCACCGGCTTCCATTGTCCGGTCGGGAGATAGGGCACGACCTCGAAGGCGCGCTCCTGAATCGCTGCGGCGAGCTTTTTGCGTTCGTTGAGGGTTGTCGCTTTAAGCCATTCATTCCGCAACGCCTCGATCTTGTCGTCGCTCGGCCAGCCGAAATGCCCCTTCTTGCCGTTGGTGCGCAGCGTCGGGTTGACGGCGGGGTCGAGAAGGTCGGCGCCAACCCAGCCGGTCGCGAAGATGTTCCAACCGCCTTTGTCGATTGGCTCCATCGAGGCGCGGCGGGTCACCAAGGTGCCCCAATCCATTGCCTGCAACTCGACAGTAAGGTCGAGCTTTTTCATCAGGTCGGCGACGACCAACGCCTGCGAATGCGCCACCGGCTGATCGATCGCGTCGAGCACGACGATCTTCTCGCCCTTGTAGCCGGCCTCGGCGATCAGTTTCTTGGCCTTCGCCAAATCGCGAGGACCGGTCAACGCCTGCGAGCCGGCATCGTTCGCCATCGGCGAGCCGCAGGTGAAGAAGGACGGGCACAGCTCCCAGTTCTTGGGGTCGCCGGCCAGAGCGCTCAGGAAGTCGGCTTGATCGACCACCGCCAGGATCGCCTGGCGCAGTTTGACATTGTCGAAAGGCGGCAATAGGTGGTTGAACTTGACCATGATCGGGCTCGGCAGCGGGTCGGCCGGCGCGATGGTGATGTCGGGATTGCCCGCCAGGGCCGGAACGATATCGAGCGGCGGGTTTTCCCACCAATCCGCCTCGCCGGCGTTGAGCGCCGCAACCTTGGTCATCGCATCGGGAATGTAGAGCCATTCGACGCGGTCGAACTTGACGACCTTGCCGCCCGAAGCCCAGCTCGGCGGCTCCTGGCGCGGCACGTAATCGGGTTCTTGACGTAGACGACCTTGTGCCCGGGTTCGAACCCGTCTTTGACGAATTTGAACGGGCCCGAGCCCACCATCTCGGTGACCTGCTGGAAGGGGTCGGTGTTGGCGAGCCGCTCCGGCATGACAAACAATGCCAGGCTCGACACTTTCCCGAGCGCGTCGAGCATCAGCGAAAACGGCTCCTTCAGCTTGATCGTGAAGCCCTTGTCTCCGTCTGGCTTGATCTCGTCGAGCACCGACGCGATGCGACTGTCCATGGCCGTCGCGCGCCATCCAACGCTTGACAGAGGCCACGCAATCGATGCCGCGCACCGGCGAGCCATCGTGAAAACCGAGCCCGTCGCGCAGCTTGAATTGATAAGTGAGCTTGTCGGGGGACATACTGTAGTCGCCGACCATCTGCGGATGTGGCGCAAACTCCGCGTCGATCGCGAACAGCGTGTCGAACACCATGTAGCCGTGATTGCGCGTTATGTAAGCGGTGGTCCAGATCGGGTCGAGAACGCGGAGATCAGACTGCGCGATAAAGCGTAAGGTCTTCGAGTCGCTGCCCTGAGCACGCGCTTTGAGGCCATGGGCCAGTGTTGCCGCCCCGGCGGCGATCCCGAATTCGCGACGTGTCAGCCGGTGAGCCATCCCTATCTCCGCTGTTCTGAGTTGACCTCGCAATGAAAGCAAAAACTGCGCCGCCGAGCCGCTTTCGATTGGCGAAAGATGTGCCGGGGCACCATCTCCGGCCGCGAAGCTATGCACATCGACGATTTCGATTTCGACCTGCCGCGCGAACGGATCGCGCTGCATCCGTGCGAGCCGCGCGATGCGGCGCGGCTGTTGGTGATCCCCGCATCGGGAGAGTTCGAAGACCGGCGAATTTCGGATCTGCCGGCACTGCTGCATTCAGGCGACCTTCTCGTCTTCAACGACACCAAGGTGATTCCGGCGCGGCTGACCGGCCGGCGCGGCGAGGCGGCGGTCGAGGTCACGCTCTACCGCGACCTCGGCGACGGTTCATGGCGCGCTTTCGCCAAGGGCGCTCGACGCTTGCGGACAGGGGACCGTCTCGTTTTCGCCGAAGACCTTTTCGCCATGGTCGGCGAGAAACACCCCGCGGGGGACGTGACCTTACGGTTCGAGCTCAATGCCGCGGCTTTTCGTGAGGCGCTCGCCCGGCACGGCTCGATGCCGCTGCCGCCCTACATCAAGCGTCCGCGCAACGCCGATCCGCGCGACCGCCAGGATTATCAGACGATCTTCGCCCGCACCGAGGGTGCCGTTGCGGCGCCGACCGCCGGACTTCACTTCACCCCCTCCTTACTCGAGGCGCTCGTCCGTCACGGCATTCGCTGGACGACACTAACTTTGCATGTCGGGCCCGGCACCTTTCTGCCGGTCAAGGTCTCCGATCCGCGCGAGCACCCGATGCACGCCGAATGGGGAGTTGTTTCGCCCGAGACCGCCGAACGGATCACCGCGGCGCGGCGCGAGGGCGGGCGCATCATCGCGGTCGGGACGACCAGCCTGCGCCTCCTCGAAACCGCCGCAGCCGAGACCGGCGAGGTGCGGCCCTTTGCCGGCGACACCCGGTTGTTCATCCTGCCCGGGTACCGCTTCCGCGCGATCGACATGCTGCTGACCAATTTCCACCTGCCGCGTTCGACCCTGTTGATGCTGGTTGCCGCACTCGCCGGGCTCGAACGCATCAAATCCGCCTACTCTCACGCTGTCCCCCACGGCTATCGCTTCTTTTCGTATGGCGACGCCTGCCTGATCGAGCATCCCCGGTCTGGGTGTGACGAGGGCCGTTGAGCGACCTTAGGCAGTGGGGAGTTTCGCGGCGCTGTCGTAGACCAACTTCGCTGTCGCGATGTCTTCAATCGCGAGCCCGACCGACTTGAACACCGTCGTCTCGGACAACGGAGCCGCCTTTGTTCCGGCAAAGATCTCACCGGCCTCGGCGTAGATTTCCGCCCCGGAAAGGATCACGTCGCCGGATTCCTTGAGGACTGCCTCGCGGGAATCCACGACGAGGATGTTGGCCATCGCCCGGTCGTCGAGTTCCCGCCAATTGGGCCGCGGCGAGCCGACCGCATTCACATGCGCGCCCGGCTTGAGCCAATCCCCGTCGAGGATCGGCTGGAGCGCGTTTGTTGCGGTCACAACCACATCCGCCCCGCGAACCGCATCTGCGATCGGCATCGCCTTGGCATTATGTTGTTCGGCAAACCGCTCGGCATGCGCGGCAGTGCGGCTCCACACGCGGATTTCGTCGAAATGCCGCACTCGAGAGAGCGCCTGCAAATGGGCGCGTGCCTGCACTCCGCTGCCGACCAGTGCCAGCACGTGAGCGTCGGGGGCCGCCAGATATTTCGTTACGGCCGCCGAGACCGCGGCCGTGCGCATTTCGGTAATCAGGCGGCCGTCCATGACCGCCAGCGGCTCGCCTGTATCCGGACGAAACAGCAGGATCATGGCATGATGAGTCGCTGTGCCGGTTCCCTCGTTGCCTGGGTAGAAGCTGACGAGTTTCGCCCCCATTGCCTCGTGCGCCACCGCCGGCATGATGCCGAAATACCTCTTTCCTTCTTCCACCGTCAGCATATTGCGCACGGGATGCACGACTTGTCCGAGCGAGAACTCGGCGAGGGCATTCTCCATCGCCGGGATCAATTCATCCCACTGCAGCAGCACCCGAACCTGTTCCTCGTCCAGATACAGCACGACCGATACGCCGCTGTGGCGCCCGGGGCTCGATTAATGGGGACCGATTAGCGGGGCGCGATCAACGCGCCGCGCTCGCTGTCTTTTCCCGCATCATCGCGATGAGGCCGCGCACTTGACCGCCGTTGCGCTGCACGACCGAGGCGAATTCGGAGCGCTGAGTGGCCATCATGCTGATGCCTTCGACGATAACGTCGCTGATC
Organism: uncultured Alphaproteobacteria bacterium; assembly: GCA_963787425.1. Taxonomy (GTDB): domain Bacteria; phylum Pseudomonadota; class Alphaproteobacteria; order ATCC43930; family CGMCC-115725; genus AP-15. The sequence goes on along the minus strand of CAWBCV010000005.1, from coordinate 225,921 downwards.
TTGTAGGTCCCGTTCTCGGCAACCAGTCGCCAATCGATCTTCATCGGCGACGCGCCACCTGGGGTGATCACGTCGGTCGATACGATGACCCCATCGCCGTCGCTGTGGCTGCCGCGGACTTTCAAAGCCTCGCCGCCGAAATTCGACAGTCGCGCCGTGTACACGAAAACAACATAGTCTTCGAACAACTTTACGAATTCCTGCTGCTCCTCTTCGCTCGCGGTCCGCCAATAACGGCCGAGTACGAATTGGGCGATGCCAGGACAATCGAAATCGGTGCGGAACAGCTCGCGGAAGCGAGCTTCCCTCATCGCGGGATCGGCCTTATTGTTGAGTACCTCGACGGCACGATCCCAAAGTGTGTTCATGAAGGCCACGGCATCGGCAGGATTGACCAGTGGTGGCGCTGCCGTGGATGCGGTCGCGAAAAAGAGGAAGAGACCGGTCAGAAGGGAACGGCGCATCATGTCGTTTTGAACCCCCCAAGTGAGAGGATGATTTTAGCGCGAAACCCGAAGTTCGGGCACTCGGAATTAATGGTCCCATAACAAGTTCGGCTTTGACCGTTTTTTGACGAGGCTGCGTGGTAACCGTTGGCGGAGGCGCGCGGGTACCCTACATCTTTAAGCGGATTTCGCAGAAAGGGCGAGCAAGATGTGGCCGTTCATGCGTGATAAGCTGGCCGTCCCCCGGCCCGAGGACTGTCTACCTGGACGGGACCAGCCAATGCCGCTCCCCGAGCAGCATTTCGTCAACCATCATCCGCTTGCCGGACCGTATCCCGCCGGCATGCAGAGGGCCCTCTTCGGGCTCGGCTGCTTCTGGGGTGCGGAGCGGGTGTTCTGGCAGGTGCCGGGTGTGTGGGTCACCGCGGTCGGCTATGCCGGCGGCTCGACGCCGAACCCGACCTATGAAGAGGTGTGCAGCGGCCTTACCGGCCACACCGAAGCCGTGCTCGTCGTCTTTGATCCGAAGCTCACGAGCTACGAGGCATTGCTCAAGCTGTTCTGGGAGAGCCATGACCCGACCCAGGGCATGCGGCAGGGCAACGACGTCGGGACGCAATACAGGTCGACAATCTATACGTTCTTGCCGGACCAGCAGACCGCCGCCGAGGCGTCGCGGCAGGCCTATGAGGGTCAGCTCGGAGCGGCAGGATTGGGCAAGATCACCACCGAGATCCGCGAGGCTCCGCCCTTCTACTTTGCCGAGGGGTATCACCAGCAGTACCTGGCGAAGAACCCGAACGGCTATTGCGGCCTCGGCGGCACCGGCGTCACCTGTCCGACGCCCGCAACGGTCGCTGCCGCATAGACTTTTCCTAGCCGCGAACGCGGAAAGGAAAAACCAACCTAGTCGCGCCAGAACGGAGCTGCCTCATTGAGCCGCCGCCGATGGCGGCGAAGCTTTCCTTCCCTGCCGGCGAGCATTTGGACGTGCGCTTCGAGCACGGCAATCCAGGCGTGAGCGGCGAGGCCTCGCGGCTCGATTTGCGCAAAGAGGTCGGTGATAAATTCGTGCGCGACGCGGACGTCATTCGCATAGCCGAGGTCGCTCTGGAGGCGCTTCAGCCTCATGACGAAACGCTCTAACTCATCTTTATCGAACAGGCCGCCGAAAAGCTCGACGGTGTAGCGAAGCTTCTTGACCGCGATTCTCAGCTTGTGCCGTTCTCGGGGCGCCAGGCTGCCAAACCCCTTGCCGCGCTGCCTGACTTTGCGCCGGCGCTGATCGAGCACATCGGGCGCAATTCCAGCGATCGGAGAGGTCATCGGATCCGACTCGTCCGACGCCGAATGCCGACGCCAGCCGGACGCCTCGAACCACCGCAGGAGGCGCAAACTGCTGGCGGTATAGCGCCGGGATAGAATGGCTTCCCTGATCTGGTCGTATGCAGTAGCCCGCAGCCGGTCGAGTGTGGCGGCGAGGTCATCCCAACCGGGCTCGTGCGGAAGTCCGGTGCGGGCCGCCGGCACCAATTCGGCTGCGAATACATCTATATTGCGGGCCGGCCCCAGCGTACCGCCGATCCAACAAAGCTCCTCGGTGACCCACTGGACGTCCTCTTGCGGAAGGATCTTCTTCAGCGAGGAAATTGCCGAGCGCAGGCGCCGCACGGCCACCCGCATCTGGTGAACGCCCTCCGACTGGGCCGAGAGCACGGCGGGCACGTTGCGCAACAGCTGCACGAGGCAGCTGCGGCCGATTTTTTGCAGAGCGACCTCGACCGTCATATCGGGATCGAGAATGACGGGCTCTGCGTGAACCGCCGCCGGGCCGGCATCGCCGCCCTCCACCAATTTGTAGCCCCGCTCCGATTTGCTGCGCGTCTCGATACGAAGCGGGGCCACCTCCAGCAGCTGCGCGGCGAGGTCGTAGAGCGGGGCGGCGTCACCGCCCTTGAGTTCGAGTTCGACCTCGCTGATCGGTTCTGCCCTGTCCTTGGCGACGGCCCGGATCTCACCTTCGTCGACCGCCGTCTCTATCGTAGTTCCCGGTACCGGCTCGATCGCGAAAATCGTGCGGGTGACTTCGGTCATAAAGAACGGCCGCAAATCGGCGGCCGCACCCTCCGGCAAGCGAGGGCCGCTCTGCGTCGCATCGGGGTCGGGTCGACTCTCGGCGACCGCATCTTCCCACTCGCCGCGCGACAGGAGATCCCCCGAAGCAACGTCTCCCTCCTTGACGGTCTGCAAGAAATGCCCGCCCTGGTCGCGGACCCGCAAGGTCAGCCCCCGCTGCTTGAGTGCCGAATCCGGCGTGTCGTAGTAGGTACTGATCAGCCTTTCTTGTGTGCTGACCCGCGCCATCGCCATGAGCGCGTGCTTCAGTGCGGGCAGATCCTCTGACCGAGCAGCGAGCTTGAGTTCGACTTCCGTCGAAATAGCAGCCTCCTGTCCTGACCAGCGGTTAACCTTGCGAACGGCGGAGTATAATCCCTGGATCCCCCGACCCGGTGCGGCTCATCGCCACCCGAACACCGATCTGCCGCGGTGGTTGCCCCTACTCGGCCGCCGCCCGCGCCGGTTCTTTGAGCCCGTTCATGTAGTCGACGCTCACGGGCTGGTTCGTCTCGAACGGGCTCTTGAGGTCGAGTTCCTTCGCCATCTCGCGCACCGCCGGGAACACCTCTTGCCCCAACAGGCGGATGCAGGTTTTCGCGTCCTCATCCGTGACGTTGCCGTCATTCCCCCATACGCCGAGAATGCCGGGACGCGTCTCTTCGAGCAGAATGCGCAATTTGGCGATCACCTGCTTTGGCGTGCCGGCGATGATCATCAAATCTTCGAGCTGTTTTTCCAGTTCCGGGCGATAGCGAGGGTTTTTCGAGCGGCCGGAGGCAAACTCGACAAAGGCACGGCGGTTTTCCGGACTCCCGTAACCCGATGGCGTGCTCCACACCGGGTGGGCGAGACCGGTAAATTCGCCCTGCATCCATCTGAATTGGGCGGCGTTCGCGAGCGCCTTCTCCTCGGTCTCGGCGACATGGATCTGCTTCAACATCCCATGATAGTCGGGCCCGCCGGTAAAGCCGGCCTCGGCTGCTACGTTGTCGTAAATCTCCCAGATCCGCTTCGTGCGATCGATCGGCGTGTTGAGCGCGATATAGGGATAGCCGCGCTGTGCCGCCCAAACGACCGTCTCGGGGCTGATGACACCCGGGATCCACACCCGCGGATGCGGCTTCTGCAACGGCACGGCCCAGGGGTTGACGACGCGGTGCTGGTAATGGACGCCTTCCCAGCGAAACGGCCCCTGGCGCGTCCACGCGGCGACGATCAAATCGTGCGCCTCCTGAAAACGCTCCCGATTGAAGGCTGGGTTGACGCCGGCGGCGAGCTGCTCCTGGCCGCCACCGCGAACAAAGCCCGAAACCAGCCGGCCCTTGGAGATCATGTCGATCATCGACAGTTCCTCGGCGAGCCGCACCGGATTTTCGGCTAAGGGCAGCGGGTTGCCGAGCAGGATGATCTTCGCCTCTTTCGTCACCGCGGCGAGGATCGCGGCAAAGATGTTGCATTTCGCCTGCATGCAGAACGGCGCGTTGTGGTGCTCGTTCAGCATGAAGCCTTCGATGCCCATCTCCTCGGCATAGATGTAGTGCTCAAGATATTCGTTATAGAGCCGGCTTCCGGCCACCGGGTCGAAGTATTTGTTGGAAAACATCAGCGCCGTGGCGCCGAACTTCAGACCCTCCTCGGCCGGATAGGCCGACATCGGCTGTTCGGTGAAGTACATCAGTTGCATGAGTTTCTCCGTCTCCTGCGCTGGCGTCCCGTTAAAGAGGAGGAATGATAAACGCTGCTGAAGAAGATCGCATCTCCCGAGAAGCGGCCGGAGCCACCTCTCCGGCTTGGCGGGGTCAGCTCTAGCGCGGCCTTGCCCACCCGTCATCCCGCCGTCGATCACCGTCAGTTCCCCTTCGGCCAGCGGGCGGTCGGCTGCTCCCCTGTTTCCCATCTTGCCGGGGCTAACCGAGGCGATCGGGACGGCAATAGCGGGCTGACGGAGAACTATTTTAATCGCCGCGTGCGCTGCGGGACCGGGCGGAGGAAGAGCGCAAAGAGTGGCCGCTTTTCTAGAGCGTCGCTTTGTTTACACATCGTCCAGTGACCGGGTGCGCGCAAAGCCTAGTCATAGCGGCGATGCTGGCCGATTTGGTTGTCGAATTCACCGAATTTAGTGTCGGAAATCTTTACATATACCGCGCGCATGGTTCCTTGCTCAGCCGGTAACTCCTTGTTAATGAATTAACCTCGCCTTCTGGCACAATCTTTGCGCGCCTTAACGTCAGGTTGGTCCGCACACTCCGTCGGGGGCCTGCATGCAAGGAGGGACCGATGAAACGTCGACTACTCGCATTTGCGCTTCTCGGCGTCGCTGCAACAATGGGGGCAGCGAACGCGGCGCCATTGACCTCGAACAGTGTAGAGATCTGGAGCGCCGACACGATTGGCGACGCCAGCACCAGCCTGCGTCAGCAGGGGCTGCCGACAGCGTCGGGGCTGTTTTCCGGCGGCCTTGGCGCCGGTCTACCGCTAATTACCAACAACCCCACCTACGTGGCGCCTATTAGCTACAATGACACGACAAACGATACCATCGGCGGCTTTTTACCACCGCAGGGAACCCGATCCCGCCAAACTGCCAACCAGCTGGACAATGCCAGGGCGTGACCCTCAGCACGGGGGGGGGCTTCAACCACGCCTCGGTATTCGAGTTCGTATTTACGGTTACCTCGGCAGGCTCGTTGTCCATAACCAATGACGATGGCATCAGCCTATACGCTACCGGGACTGAAGTCGTTGGCGCAACCGGGCCGGATCTGCTCTTGGTATCGGCCTCCGCCCCCACGACCTCGGTCGTCAGCACCATCAGCTTAGCGCCGGGCATCTATGATGTCTGGTACTCGGCCGCCAATGGGTTGCCCGAAGTGTTGCAGACCAATTTCACGCCGGCGGTGGCGCCCGAACCGGCGTCCCTGACACTTCTCGGCTCGGCGCTGCTCGGGTTGAGTTGGCTCGGCCGGCGGCGACGCAAAAGCGCGTAAAGAAATCCGACACTCTTTTTGAAGCCGCGGCGGTCCTCGGGGCCGCCTGCTCTTTTACCAGACGCTGCTCTGCACCCTGTCCCGGTCCCTTTAGCTCCGTCGGGGGGCTCAGATCAGCTTCATCACATAGCGTTTGGCCGCGCCGTCGCCCTATATATATTTCTGCGTGGTGGCGAGCGATGTATGCCCGGCCAGCTCTTGCACGTCGTGGAGCGAACCGCCCGCTTCAGCAATCTTCTTCGCCAAGCTGGGGTGATGCAGGTCCGCCTGCGGGAGTGGCTCGACGCGCCTTCCCCGAGTTCGCGAAACCGGGTGTCGATCCAGTCCGCGACCGCAGCGGCGCTGTATCCTCGCGCCTGCTCGCTGTAGTCGATAGGATGGTCCGCCCGCACCTTGTGCCTCGGCGTGAGCCGATAGGGTCGCCTGCAAGATGCATCGGGCTCCCGCCCCGCATCTGTGTCGGTCTTCCCTAGCGCAAGCGCGTACTCAAGTCCGTCGACGACCGGCCAGCATAGAAACGACGGTCGAGAGCGGCGGCACTCGATCGAACAAACCCCCCTCCCACAGGCCCCCGCAACTTCTCGCCCCGGTCTTCCCTGCACAGGATACAGGACGCCGAGTTCCATCCGCCCGGCGATATTGGATTTCCCAACTCCAATTCCGCCAACCCGAAACTCGCGGCGACCTTCCACTAATAGGAACGGCCGCCCCTGGCTCCGAGCTGGGGCTCGTTGTCCGGCTCTCCGGTCAGTGCATTCCGCTGGTGTCGCGAGGATCGCTCTGCTGAGAGGGCGCGTTAGGCGCCTGCCCCGGTCCAACCGCCACGGAGGCGCACCCGGCGAGTGCCAAGACGACGAAGAGCGCCGGAAGCCGTCTCTGCCGGTGCATCAGTTCCCTCCCAGCGCTCGATCCGGCGAACCCATCAGCCATAAACAGCAAGCTGGGAAGACTGGCAACCCATTGCCAACGGCGGTTCGAGCGTTAACGAACATTCGTGACCAAACCGGAGCGGAACGGGAGGCGCTGCTGTTCTCCACCTTCCCGAAGGATGCCCCGCCGGGATGCCGATCGGCATGCCATGAGAGTTCGGGGTCGAGATCGGCGAGTACCAGGGGGGGCCGGTGCCGAAGGGGTAGCTATAAAGGAAGCTACGTGCAACCCAAAGAAGCTCGGGTCCAGCCGACGCCGGAAACCATTGGCTGACCAGTCGGGCGTATTGCCGCGTCGCACGGTTCGACAATATTCCGGTAGGTCATTGCCCTCGCGTTTTGCCGCATACGAGCATGCGGCGGGCGATCAAGCGATGGCGATGTCCCGCGCTCTGCTCCCAGCCCTCAATCGTGAGCGCCTCTCGGCAAGCCACGCGGATAAACCCGATGTCGCCGAAAACCACGGCTCACCGCCAGTCCGCCCATGTGGGTGGTCGGGAGCGCCCGGTGCCCCGACCGTTAGGCGCGGCCACCGACGTGCTGTTCGGCAAGCGGCTCGGCAGCATTCAGCGCACGGCGAAAAAAAGCCGTGAATATAGGATCAGCTCCGGCTCAGATACACGCGGGTCGGGGGGGAAGGTGGGTGAAAAGTCTCTGTAAAGCCCGGGTCTCGATCCACCCGTTAGCTTCCGCTAAAATATTCGCGCGTATGTGATCTCCTTCACACGCGATCGAGCAATCTTGTCGTGTAGTTCGGTATTGAAAGCCATCACGGGCATGCGTAGGCGTCTTGACCCGTGGGTGATGATGTAGAGCCATGGGATCTTCGAAATGGTCCAGCACATTATAACTAGGTCGCCCGGCTCACTGGAGCTGGCCACCCTGGCTGCGGTCACTGGCTGCAGCAACCCAGCGATGGTGGATGGGTCGAACGCCGCCATTTGGAGGCTTTCAGTGCTTGTCCGGGTTGCGGACATCGTCACCCAAAGGCTCTCGCTCGACCACCAATTGCCGCGGCTTATCGAACTGATCCCCGAGGCACTAGACGCTGAACGGGCAACGCTCTTCTTGCAGGACCCCGATTCGAGTGAGCTGTTTTCGCGGGCGGCTCGCGGCGAAGACGTGACAGAGATACGCATTCCCCAGAACGTCGGCATCGCTGGGTCGGTGTTCAGCTCGGGATTGGCGGAAATTATTGACAATGTGTACGAAGATCCACGTTTCAACCCGGAAGTGGATCGGCGGACCGGATACCGCACGAACAACATGCTATGTGTGCCACTGCGCAACCACAATGGCCAAGTGATCGGTGTAACCCAGGTACTAAACAAACGTTCGGGACGCTTCATCGAGGCCGACTTGGCCCTTCTTGAGGCCATCAATCGACACGCCGCAAGCGCGCTCGAGCAGGCTCATCTGGTGGAGCGGCTTGAGCAGGCACGGCGCGAGGAGGTCGAGCTGCTTGCGATTACCGAAGCACTCTCGACCGAGCTGCACCTCGATACCTTGCTCGCCCGCATCGTGCGGGCGACGACGCAGCTTCTCGACGCCGAGCGTTCGACGCTCTTTATCTACGACCCGAGGAAGGACGAGCTCTGGTCGAAAGTCGCCGAAGGCAGCGAACAAAAGCAGATTCGCATATCGGCGAGTGCTGGGATCGCGGGTGCGGCGTTTACCAGCGGAGAGCTGCTTAACATCCCAAACGCCTATGCCGACCCGCGGTTCAATCCGGAAATCGATCGGATTTCCGGGTTCCGGACCCGCAACCTGCTCAATGTGCCGGTACTCGATGGCAGTGGAGAGCGCCTCGGCCTGGTTCAAGTGCTCAACAAGCGAGGCGGACAGTTCACGCACACCGACATTCGTCGACTAAAAGCCTTCTGCGCCGATATCGCCATTGCGATCCAGAACGCCCGGCTGTTCTCAGACGTGCTTGCGCTGAAGAATTACAATGAGAGCATCCTTAAATCGTTGTCGAATGGCGTCGTCACGCTCGATCAGCAGCTCATCGTCGGTAAAGTGAACGAAGCGGCGCAGCGGATCCTCGGGCTGTCGTCGGAACTCTTGGTCGATCGCCCCGCCGATCAGGTGTTCGGCAATCTCAACCCCTGGATCACCCGGAGCCTCGAATTCGTCGCTCGGATGGGGGCGACCGACTACCATGCCGACACAGACCTGATGCTGTCGGACGGCGGTACCGCTGCGATCAACCTCACAGCGGCGCCGTTCTTCGACACGGACGGCAAATCGATCGGGTCCATGCTGATACTCGAGGACATTACGCGCGAAAAACGGGTGCGCAATACGATGGCGCGCTACGTGGCGAAGGAGGTCGTCGATCGGCTCCTCATGAGCGCCGAAGACGTTCTGCAAGGCAACGCCCTCGTCGCTACCGTGCTGTTTTCCGATATCCGCCGCTTCTCGACCCTATCCGAGGAGATGACTCCGCGAAATACTGTGACGATGCTGAACGAGTATTTCACGGAGATGGTCGAGATTATCTTCATGCATGGCGGCATGCTCGACAAGTATCTGGGCGATGGATTGATGGCGATCTTCGGAGCGCCTGTCAGCGGTTCCTCCGATGCAGACAACGCGCTCCTTGTCGCGACCGATATGATCCGGGCGCTCGGGCGCTATAACGCCCGTCGGGTTGAGCGTGGAGACACGCCGATCGAGATCGGCATCGGATTGGCCACTGGCGAAGTACTCGCCGGCTCAGTCGGTATGGCCAAGCGCATGGAATACACTGTCATCGGCGATAACGTGAACCTCGCCGCCCGCCTTGAGAGCGCAAACAAATATTACGGCACGGCGGTGCTTTTGTCGGGGACGACAGTCGCTGCCCTAAAAGCGCCCGGGGTGTTGCGCCGCCTCGATCTGATCCAGGTCAAAGGCAAGTCGCGCCCGACTTGGGTCTACGAATCGCTCGGTCATCACACCGCTGAGACTTTCCCCAAGCTCGCCCCAGTAATCACTGTTTACGAGGCCGGTCTCGATTGCTACCAGCGACGCGACTGGAAAGGCGGCCTGAGGCAATTTGGCGAGGCGCTCGAGCTGGCACCGCACGATCGGGCGTCGCGCATCTTTCTCGATCGCTGCCGCTATTATCAGACGAACCCGCCGGCCGACGGGTGGGAGGGGGTCTGGGTGATGGAGCAAAAATAGTGTGCGGGCCACCAGCGGGACCGACGGTGACGGCAAGCTGATTGTCGTCGCCACCGGTTGAGAGCCGAGAAGTGCTCGCTCGACAACAGACGTTCGACCTCGTCTTGCGACGATCGGCACCTGCCTCGGTGGGTTCACCAGGGGGCTGGCTTCTCATTAATGCCCCTAAGGCTGACCGAGATGGACGCGGCGGCGGAGCGTACCGCGGTACGGGCCACGATCGACCGCATTGAGGCGGCTTCCGGCACACGCCCGATCGGTTGGCTCGGCGCCGGCCTGGCGGACACGTGAATACGCTCAACTATCTCGCGGAAGCCGGTATACGACTGGGTCAACGACGACCAGCCCTACCAGTTGAGGGGGATTGCCAGTAACCGGGGAGTTCGTGTATATGGTTAACGGCTGGCTCATGCGAGACAGCTTATTTTGGGGCTTGGGGCGGATTGCGCCTCGGTGCTTGGGATCCCCCCCAAGCCCCTCGGATGAAAGGTGGCCCTGTGCTCCACTCTGAGCATACGCGCCGCGGCGTCTGGACAGGGCCGCCACCCCCCGAATTCGTCAATGCCGTGAGACTAGGGGCGGATTTTCTGGTCGGTCAACGGGATAGTTGCCGTTAAAGCACAATTGGGTGCGCTGTTGCATGTGAGCCTCAGCTCGAAAGTCGGTGCGCCCGGATTGCCGCTCGCATGCTCGATCGAGCAGCCGACAAGTCCCGCCTCTGCCGCGAGCCTGATCGTTTCCGCCACAATTTCGGCTGTGCCTTAGCCGCCTGGGTCACGGTCATCGGGTGTCTCCTTCATCGAGCGATGGCTCGCCTTCAGTTGCTCGCCTCGCAGCGCTGGCGGAGGTCATGCGGCAAATCGCATCCGGATTCAAATTCGCCGAGATAACATTGCGGCGTCCGCCCGCTAACTCGCGAGGACCATGACGTGCCGCAGTCGAACTACCTGCCTGCGCGCATCGGTACGGCAGAGACTAAGCGCTGCGGCTCGAGGATGACGGTGCCGACCTTGCCGCCACGCTCGACGACCTTGTGGGCCGCTGCGGTTTCGAATAGCGGAAAGCGGCCCGCCACCGACAGGATGCGGCCCGGCGGGCTACGAGCCATTTTGCAAGTTCGATAAGGACTTGGTCATCGGTCATGCCTTTCGGTCGTTTATGCCGGCTGGTGCCATCGCCACATTGCCTGGCGTCATCGGAGGGTGGGGCCGGATTTTATTGGGGCGACGCCCAGCCGGAGAGTTGGTCATTACGTTAGCCGAGGGGATGAAAAGCCCCAGATAACTGCGGCCGGGGCTTCTTCTTTACGCTCGGCGTCAATCCATCAAAAGCCGGCCCAGAGGATTGCGCCCGGCTTGCGCATACGGCTGAGCGCCGGCGGCTAGCCTGGAAAACACCATCCGTGGGCTACCGGGGTTCATAGGCATTGAAGGACTCGAGGCAATTGGCTCGCAACTCGGCATCTCTGATCGGCCCGCATTCCTTTGTCATCCGGGATGCGCGAAAGCTGCCATTGGTGCTTACGAGATGATCGTAGTGTTGGCTCTTGCGGACGTTCTGAGACGGCGTCTCGCGCCATTTCGAGTGCTGGTGGGGATTGGTTGGGACCGGGGCTGCCTGTACGGAGGTAGCCATAAAAGCCGCCAAGCCTACCAGCGTTGGAATGATCGCACGCATTTTTGCCTCTGTCTGGGGGGAACAACGAGGTATTTTGCGGGTGAGATTATTGACAAAGGCTGAAAACAACTGACGCCTACGGTCTCCCGCGGACCACTCTGCCGGTCTAACCGGGGGGACAAACGTGCCCTTCCCCCACCACTGCGGAACATAGCTACCCCTCGGCAGATAGAGACATCCGATTATCCGCTTGCCACCCTCCTACGCTGGTCCGGGCGACGCTGGCCAGCGGCCGTAATGGCATGACCCGGCGTCGCAGTTGACCGAACTGAGCGGCCCGATAATCAGGGGTGGCATCGAAGGCGTTGCTGCGGACGTCCGCCGCGTTCAGAGCTTGAGCAGGCGGCGGGCGTTGAAATGCTCGCAGAAAGATGTCGCGGAAGGTCTTTTCCTTCATCGTCGCCCGCAGCCCATGGCTGATGCGCCACAGTAAAAAGGGCAATCCCTCGCCCATGTGCCCATGTCCGAGGATGATCTTGAGGCCGGGATAGGCATCGAACACGCCGCTCAAGACGAAGCGCAGGCCCTGGGTCGCGGTCTCGACAGTGAAGCCCCAGGCGGCACGCAGGATACCGGGATGCGACTGCGCGTAATCCTTGTAATAGGCCTCGATGACCGCAGGGTGCGGCAACGCGGGATGGACATATATCGGCACGTCGAGCTTGGCGGCCCGCTCCCAGGGGGGCAGAGCCGCTTATCGTCGTGAAAGACACCGCCGGTCATGCCGTTTACCATCGCGCCCTTGAAGCCGAGCTTGCTGACGGCGCGCTCCAGTTCGTCGGCCGCAGCGCGCCGAGCGGATGGGTATGCCACGCCGTGCGAGCGCCGGGTTAGAACGTCACCAACCCTGCACTGACGCGCGAAGGATCGGTCGCCTGAAACAGCGGATCGATCCGCACATTGCCGGTGAACTATTCTGCCGGTCCTTTGGCAGCAGGCCGTGAGCCGCCGTGTTTAATCTCCATCATCTCGACTGCCTTAGGGGCGGGCCGTCGCGATGCTAGTGAAGGGCTGCACCGTCGAGCAGGGTCACGCCGCGTTTTTGCCCTGGGTCAGGGACAAATTAGGGACAATCTTGGGACTCAGCCTTCTCAGTAAGTACCGGCGAAGACCGAAGGTTTACCTAAATAATTGGTCTCATTTGGTGCGGACGGCGGGACTCGAACCCGCACCCGGTGCCCCGGAGCAGATTTTAAGTCTGCTGCGTCTACCTTTTCGCCACGTCCGCTCGCTCCACAACGTCGGGCGGCACACGCGCGGCCGCCATGGCGGTCAGCCGGGCTTGACCCAGGGCGCCTGGCTCTCCGGCTCGAGCCGCACGGTCGGCAGTGGCCGGGGCCTCGGAGCAGCGCCGTTGTTGACCGGCTTGAATAGGGAGCGGTCGATCTCGACGTTGATTTCGAGCAGCGAGGTGTCGGACAATTTCCCGACATTGACCCGGAGCGTGTCGTCGCGGATCTCGACATACCGGCCCACGACCTCGAGCAGATCCTTTTGCAGCGCGGGCAGAAACTCCGGGGCGTCGCGGCTGGCCCGTTCATGGGCGAGCACGATCTTCAGCCTGTCCTTTGCTATGCCGGCGGTGTTGCGGCGCTCCGGGAAGAGCAGATCCAACAGGCGCATCAAGCTCTCCCGAACAAGCTGCGGAAGATGCTCCGGCGCTCGGGCTGGAGGAACCGCATTTCGCGTTGCTCGCCGACAAAGCGCGCGACCGCGTCGTGATAGGCGCGCCCCGCCGGGCTTTCCTCGTCGAAGACGACCGGGGTCCCGGTGTTGGACGCTTTCAGCACCGATTCCGATTTCGGGGATCACGCCGAGCAAGGGGATCGAAAGGATCTCCTTGACGTCCTCGACCGACAGCATTTCGCCCTTTTTGACGCGCTCCAGCGAGTAGCGGGTCAGCAGCAGATGCACCTCGACCGGCTCCAGATTGTGTTCGGCGCGGCGCGACTTGGAAGCCAAGATCCCGATGATCCGGTCGCTGTCGCGCACCGAGGACACTTCGGGGTTGGTCACGATGATCGCGCTGTCGGCGAAATAGAGGGCGGTGATCGCACCGTGCTCGATCCCGGCCGGGCTGTCGCAAACTATATAGTCAAAGTTTTCCTTCAGCTCGTCGAGCACCCGCTCGACCCCGTCGCGCTTCAGGGCCTCCTTATCCCGTGTCTGCGACGTCGGGAAGACGTAAAGGTTGTCGTTGCGCTTATCCTTGATCAGTGCTTGGTTGAGCTTGGCGTCGCCGTTGATGACATTGATGAAATCGAACACGACGCGGCGTTCGCACCCCATGATCAGATCGAGGTTGCGCAACCCGACATCGAAGTCGATAACGACAGTCCGCTTGCCGCGGAGAGCCAGCCCGGCCGCGATCGCGGCTGCGGAGGTGGTCTTGCCGACGCCTCCCTTGCCCGATGTGAGCACAATTACTTTTGCCAAACAGACCTCCCCCTTTTCCCCAGCAAACCCCATGCAGCGATTCGCGGCGGCCCCCGCCGCCCGTGAAGGCGCCGCCATAATGATGAGCGTCAATTTCGCTCGATGGTCAACCGATCATCGACGAGCGCGATCTGCACCGGTAAACCCCGGTGCTCCGGCGGGATTTGATCGCTGACGAGATAATGTCCGGCGATGCTGACTAGCTCCGCCTCGAGCCGGCTGCAAAAGATTTGCGCCTCGGCGTCGCCGCCGGCGCCGGCGAGAGCCCGGCCGCGCAGCGCCGCGTAAACATGGATGTTGCCGTCGGCCATGATTTCGGCCCCGGCACTGACCGGCGCGGTAACGACGAGATCGGCGCCGCGCGCATAGATCTGGGTGCCTGAGCGCACCGGCTGCGTTATCAGCCGCGATTTGGCCGCTATCGCCGCTATCGGTGAAACCTGGCTTTGCGGCGTCTGGCCGACCCCTGGCGCGGCTTCCGCGGGGCGCGGCCGGCTGGGCTGTGTGGCGTTGGGCGCGAAGCCCGCGAGACCCGTGGCGGCGGCGGCGTCTGCTTGCGCCGGCGCGGCATTCTGGATGCCGATCAGGGTCAAGGTGTGGCGGCGCAGGATCTCCTTGGCCTCGGCAAACTCCGCCTCGCGAGCGAACTCCTCAGTTCCTCTCAGGTCGAGCACGACCGGCGCGTTGTGGAAGAAGCGTGGACTGCGCTGCACCTGCTCGGCGAGTTCGGCTTCGAAACCGGGATCGCGCAACATTCCGGCGCGCACCACCATGATGGTGAAGACTGCGCCCTGCACGAGATTGCCCGCCATTCGAAATCCGCTACCCGCCCGCGGCGATTTGAAACGCTACGGGTTAACCCCAAATCGTGCCTCCCGCAACGGTTTTGCCGTGGGTTGCCTAACGTTTCAGAGGGGGGTCGACCTCTCGGCAATGTCCGGCGCCTGCGGGGCCGAAAATGACGCTGCAGCCACTGGTCCGACAGGAACCGGATCAACTCATTCCGGTCAGCGCGCTCAGCAGATTTCGCAAACCCAGACCGATCCCGACCACCGCTGCGGCCGCGAGCAGCAGTCCGAGCGCGATCATGCGCATTCCGGATGAGGGCCGAATCAGTGCCAGCGCCATCAACACCAGGGCACCGCCGATGATTGCGATCGCGTGTCGTTCGAACATCCTCGCGAGCACCTCCGGGCGCTCACCGTACGGCACCGAGATTAATCTGCGGTTAAGGGCCCGAGCAAAGCGCGCAAAGGGCAATACAATTGTTCGGAGCGTTGCAACGCGGCGAACGCCCCAAGCGTTCATCACGGAGCTATACTGAACGGAACAGGAGGGGAGCCATGCCCGCAACCACTCAGCTATCATTGAGTGTCGGGGCAGCCGCGATGAGCGTCGTTGGGTTGTCGGTGCGCCTAGTCAGTCTGTCCTGCGCCACCTTGATACTGGCGCTCGGTTGCGTCTATGCCCAGCAACCTGCACCCCAAGCGCCGTCCCCGAACCCGTATCTGCTGGGGACGGAGGGTCTCGATCAGGGACCACGCGGCCTGACGAGCTATATGCCGGTGGCCATAACGGAGACGTTCGCGTCGCTGATGGCGCGCTTGTCGGGCGAAAAGCCCGCCGTCGAACAGGCACATAACGCTCTGCTCAGCGAGCGGTACGATCTGAGCGACCGCCCCGCCCAAGGCGTCACGATGGACCGGACAAAACCCGTTCAAGAGGGCGTCCGCGTCAAATTGCCGGCCGGCGTGACCTGGGAGAGCCTTACGGCGATGAGCCCGGACCAGATCCGCGATCAGAACCTCTATCCGAAGGGGTTTTATCCCCTGCCGCACCCCAAGCACCAGGAGGGCGGCTTCATCTTTCCGCATTTCGTGATCGACGCGATCAAGCAGCAGGACGGGCGGGACCTGAAGCGGTTCGACATTGATTTCGATCTGCCGGACCACTTCCTGGCCGAGTTTCCTCCTGCGATCTACCTGACCCCGCGCACCGATCTGGGCGATGTCTCGCAAGGCAAGCTGGTCTCGCTGACCAATTACTACCAGATGTTCAATGGCATTCTGACCCCGAGGCAGCTGGAAGGGCTGCGGCTGTTGCTGACGCCCTTCCCGCAACAGCAGTTCAATGCCACCGAGGATCGCCGCGCAGAGATACCAAGCCAGGGCGCGGCTTGCTTCGATTGCCATTCGAACGGCCACCAAAACGGCGCGACGCACCTCGCCCCCGATGCTCGCCCCGAGTGGTTCCGCCACCGCATCAAGACGGTATCGCTTCGTGGCCTCAACATTCAGCGGCTCTTCGGCTCGCAACGTGCCCTGAAGACGGTCGAGGATTTCACCGAATTCGAGCAGCGCACTGCCTATTTCGACGGCGATATCGTGGAGGCGACAAAGAAGGGAGTGAACCCCCTCGAGCGCGGCAGCCAGGTCGACTTCATGGCCGATTTTCAGGAGATGCTGGACTTTCCGCCGGCGCCCAAGCTCGATGTTCTCGGCAAGCTCGATCCCGCCAAGGCGACGCAGGCCGAGATGCGGGGCCAGGATGTCTTTCTCGGCAAGGGCCGATGCGCGACCTGCCACCAGCCGCCCTTCTACACCGACAATTTGATGCACAACCTCCAGACCGAGCGCTTCTTCAAGCCGGTGATGACCAACAACATGATGGCCGTCGGGGACGGACCGATCAAAACCTTTCCGCTGCGCGGCGTGAAGGACAACCCGCCTTACCTGCACGACGCGCGTCTTTTGACCTTGGAGGACACGGTTGAGTTCTTCAACCTGATCCTCGGCACCAAGTTGGCACCGCAAGAGAAGCAGGATCTGGTGGCGTTTATGCGAGCGCTCTAGCCGGAGACACGCTGCCCTTCACGGCTCGCGCGCCTATTGCGGCGCGGGCGGCAGCGGCGCTCGTTGAACCGGTGTGTTCAGCGGCAGCGGCGCCCCCGGTTCCGGCGGATATGGATAACCCGCCGCGTACGGATAGCCCGGTGTGTTCAGCGGTTGCGGCGCCCCCGCCGCCGGCTGTTGCGGGTTCGGCGGCACCGCCCCCGGTTCCGGCGGATAGGGATAACCCGCCGCGTACGGATAGCCCGGTGTGTTCAGCGGTTGCGGCGCCCCCGCCGCCGGCTGTTGCGGGTTCGGCGGCACCGCCCCCGGTTCCGGCGGATAGGGATAACCCGCCGCGTACGGATAGCCCGGTGTGTTCAGCGGTTGCGGCGCCCCCGCCGCCGGCTGTTGCGGGTTCGGCGGCACCGCCCCCGGTTCCGGCGGATAGGGATAACCCGCCGCGTACGGATAGCCCGCCGCGTACGGATACGCGTACGGATAGCCCCATGGATTATACCCGTAAGGATAATAACATCCGGACAACAGGCTGGCGCTCGCCACGGCAAACAGCCCGATCCATCGCATCCGACGGGGTTTTGTCACGACTGCCTCGCTCCTGAGAAATCGGGCCGGCGTTTTTCGAGAAACGCGCGGACACCCTCGACAAACTCCTCAGACGCGGCGCAGGCCGCAAAGCTTTCGGTCTCGCGGTGCAACTGCGCATTCAGCATTTGACCTACCGAAGCCTCGATCAGCGCTTTGGTGCGCCCGTAAGCATGCGTCGGACCGTTCGCCAGCCGTGTCGCGAGCGCCATCGCCTCGGCCGCGAGCGCCGCCGGTGGAACCAACCGATTGACGAGGCCGAGTTCGAGGGCGCGCCGAGCATCAAAGCGGTCGCCGAGCAACATCAGCTCCGCCGCCCGCTTAAGCCCGACGATGCGGGGCAATGTCATCGTCATGCCGCCGTCCGGGCTGGTTCCGAGATGGATATAGCCGGACGCGAAAACACAATCCTCGGCAGCGATGGCCAGATCGGCGGCGAGGACGAGGCTGAGGCCGAAGCCCGCCGCCGCACCGTGCGCCGCAACGACGACCGGCTTTGGCATGTGCCGCAAGGCGATCAGCAGCGGGTGCAACCTATCGACGATCGCATGAAGGGCCTGTTCACGGGCCGCGGGCTCTAGCGAAATCAGTTCGCCGAACATGTTGATGTCGCCGCCGGCGCAGAAATGCGAGCCGGCGCCGCGCAACAGCACGACGCGAGAATCGGCCATCCTCGGCGGCGTCGGCCGCCGCCGTGGCGAGCTCGCCGATCATTTCGAGAACGGCGTCGTGCCGCCGCACAATTATACTGGCCATGGCTCGGCTCCTTCCGCTCCGCGGGCTATGATGCCGCGCGTTTTCAAGAAGAGGATACCATGGCTTATACGATCCTGCGCGGCGGCCAAGTGCTCGACATCGCCGCAGGAACCGTAGAACCCGCCGATATTCTGGTCGAGGACGACACGATCCGCGAGATCGGTCCGCCCGGCTGCCCGGCTCCGGCCGATGCGGTCGAGATCCCCGCCGCGCGCCGGCTGCTGCATCCCGGTCTCGTCAACGCCCATACGCACGGCCACGGCAACCTCGCCAAAGGGATGGGCGACCGCTGGCCTCTCGAATTGCTGCTGAGCGCGGCGCCGTGGATCACCGGCAACCGCACCGCCGAGGACAAGTACCTCTCGACCCAGCTCGGTGCAGTCGAGATGGTCACGAAGGGCTGCACCGCCTGTTATGACCTCTCCTTCGAGTGGCCATTACCGACCGCCGAAGGTTTGGCATTGGCCGGCAAGGCTTACGCCGATGTCGGCATGCGCGCGGTCATCGCACCGATGGTCGCCGATCGCAGCTTCTACGAAGCGATCCCCGGTCTGATGTATGCGCTGCCCCGGCCCCTCCAGGACCGGGTCGCCGAGCTGCGGCTCCCGCCGGCCGAGGCGACCCTGGCGGCGATCCGCGAGGCATTGCGCGGCTGGTCCTTTGACCGCGACCGGGTGCGTCCCGCGGTCGCGCCGACGATACCGCATCACTGCTCCGACGCCTTTATTCTCGGCTGCGCCGACCTGGCGCGCGAGTTCGGCCTCGGACTCCACAGCCATGTCGCCGAATTCAAAGGTGCAGGCGGTAACCGGGATCCGCCTCTACGGCCGAACGCAGACCGCCCATCTCGACAGCCTCGGCGTGCTCGGGCCACATTTCACCGTTGCCCACGGCGTGTGGCTCGACGAGGACGACATGGCCCGCCTAGGCGACCACGGCACCTCGGTTGCCCACAATCCGGGCAGCAACATGCGGCTCGGCAGCGGGCTCGCCGATACCAGGGCCATGCTCGAACGGCGGGTCAATCTCGGGATCGGCACCGACGGGGCGAATTGCGCCGACAATCAGAACATGTACGAGGCGATGCGGCTGGCCTCCTTTGTTTCCAAGGTGCAGGGGCCGGATTGGCGGCGCTGGCTGACGACGCGAGAGGCGGCCTTGGCGGCGACCGAGGGAAGCGCCCGCACCTTGGGGTTCGGCGATCGGATCGGGCGCCTCGCGCCGGGCTACAAGGCGGACATCGTCATGCTCGACCTAGACCATCCGAACTGGCTGCCGTTCAACGACCCGGTCAACCAGCTGGTCCATACCGAGGACGGGACCGCAGTCGCCAGCGTCATGATCGGCGGCCGCCTCATCGTCGACAACCGTCGCCTTCTGACCGTTGATCTCGACCGGCTGCGGGACCGCGTCGAAGCCGCGCGCGAGCGTCTCGCCGCCGCCAACGCCGACAACCGCCGCCTCTACGAAGCCCTCGAACCGGTCGTCGGCAGCTACTGCCCGGGTCTGGCCCGCACCCCCTACCACATCCACCGCTACGGCGCGCGTCCGGAGTGATCGATTGGCGCGGACAGGGGCGGCAAGCGACGGGATGTTCTTTCCCTGGTACCGGGAAAAGCAGGGAAAGAAGTCGAATTGGCACGCTAAATCGACGATCTCATCGACGATAAGGCAATGTAAATCAAATAGATAGAAAGCCGCTTGCCCTACTCGGCCGGCAGGGAAGGGATTTGCCCTATGCAGGGAGCGATTTGCCGTCTGCAGGGAGTTAGCAGGGAAGGAGAGTGCGAGCATTCGACGCCAATTTGAGCAATGGATGGAGCCGCTCTGTTGAACAGGATCAAGAGCGAGCCGAACTATTGGTCCTCGAAGTTCTCGATCGTGAACCGAACAATGCTCGGGCGCACAAACTTAAAGGAATTCTGCGTCGTTTCGAGGGACGTTTGAGCGAAGCACAGGCCGAGTTGGAAACGGCGATTGCATTTGACCGAAACGACACGTTTTCGTTACGCAATCTCGGAATAACGCTCGTGCAGATGGGCCGGCCGGAGGCGGCAATCCCTTACATCGAGAAATCCTTTAGGTCAGTCCGCAAGACCCGCTCATCGCGCCAAAATTTGCCGGGCTGGCGAGATCTCATCTCGTTCTTGGGCAAGCGGAGCAGGCGATCGAGCTGCTGAGGAAGGCGCTCGCCGCCAATCCGCGGGGTGTTCCCGATCACTTTTTGTGGCTGGCCGGGGCCCTCGGCCTCCACGGCAATGTCGAGGAGGTCACGGCTGCTATTGCGCAAGCTCAGGCCCGAGATCAGCTCAATTGCACAGTTCCGTAAGCACACGAACTACTCTGCTAATCCCACATTTTGGGTGCTGCGGGAGAAGACAGTAAATGTCGGCCTGCGCCGTGCCGGTTTCCCGACGAATGACCGACGCTATCCTCGATCCAGTGACGGGGCGCAGCTCGAAGCCGGCGGGGCGGCCGACGCGGCGAGCGGCTTCCGCGGACGGCGATGACCTGTCGCGTAGGCTTTCGGGCCACGGACTTGATCCGCGGGGACGGGAGGGTGAGACCCTCAGCGTACCGAAGGGTGTCGGCCCCCTCACCCTGCCCTCTCCCCCCCCCGCCGGCGGGGGGAGAGGAAAGAAGAGCCGCCCCGGCATGCAGCCGGGTGGCAGAGCCTTGGGACCCGCCGGGACGTAAGCTACTCCGCGGCGGCTCGCTGCATCGAAATGCTTGGCGCGACTTCTGCTGGTGGGTTGCGTTGCGGCCCGTTGGTGCGGTCGCCGAACCGTTCCGCCGCCTTCCGGGTTATCACGGGGATGTCGTTGCCGACCGCCCGGATTTCGGAGGCGGTCCAATTGAGGCAATCCGAGAGCCATTCGTGCTGCGCCTGCAGCAGATCGAACAGGTTGCGAGCTTCATAGATCCGCTGCATGGATCTGGAGGATGCCCGGAAGACCTGGCGCTGCCGCTGCGTCCATCCGGTGATCATCGTTTCCACACCGGTGAGGACATCACCTTGTGCGCCCATCCACAACTCGGCCTGTTTAACAAAGGCCGAGCCAACGGGGGTTGCGTTCGATTTCGCCTCGCTCATCATGGCCTCCTGGAATGCACGGCGCCGATCGTCGCCACAGGCGACGACATACGCTTTGGACCCGTTATTTTTGAAATGCGCCGGCATGGTGCCGCAGGCGATGCGGCATCAATATGGCAGGTTTGCAAATTAAAGTTAACGGGACCCGGGGGTCAACCTGCCGCGCGCTTTCCGATCAGGGAAAGCCCGCGCAGGACGTCGATCGCCTGGGTCAGTTGCTCATCGCTCGTCGAGCCCATATCGCCGGTCGCGACGGAGGGCGCTTCTTGCGGCGCCGGCGTGGCGGTCGCGCCGGGAGGAGCATCGGCCGGCGGCTTAGCGGGCGGCGTAGCGGCCTGATCGGGATTTTTGAGTGCGCCCGGCAGATCCGCCTCGTGCCGGCCTTCGCCCTGCCCGAGCTTTGCGAGCTTGAGCGTGCTCACACCGAGATCGGGTTCCAGACCTTTGCCCTGGATTTCGCGGCCAGTAGGAGTAGTGAACCGCGCCGTCGTCAGGCGGATCGCCCCGCCATTGCCCAGCGGGATCATGCTCTCGATCGAGCTCTCGCCGAAGCTCTTGGTTCCAAGCGTCACTGCCCGCTTATTGTCTTGCAAGGCGCCGACAACGAGTTCGGCCTCGCGTGCCGTGCCGCCATTGATCAGGGCGACGATCGGCAGACCCTTTGCGAGGTCGCCTGGAGTGGCGCTGATGCGCTTCGTATCGGCCGGTTTGCGGCCCTTCACGACGACGATGTCGCCCTTGTCGATCAGCGCATCGGCGGTGGCGACTGCTGCATCGAAGTTGCCGCCGGGATTGTTGCGCAGGTCGAGAATGAACCCGATCACTTTGTTGCCGGTGCGTTGCCGCAAATCCTGCACCGTGTCGGCGAGCGCCTTCTGGGTCGTCCTGTCAAACCCGGCGACGCGCAGATAGCCGATATTGCCGCCTTCGACGCGCCCCGCCACAGTTTGCAATTTGAACGGTTCCCGCTTGATCTTTACGTCGATCGGGCCGCTATTGCCCCGGCGCAACGTCAGCTGGACCTCGCTGCCTGCGGGGCCCCGCAGCTTTTGTTCCGCCTCGTGGAGGGTCAGATCGTAAGTCGGCTCTTTGTCGATCGAAAAAATCACGTCTCCGGGAGTGACGCCGGCCTGCGCCCCGGGCGAGCCGTCCTGTGGCGAGATCACCTTCAGCTGTCCGTTCTCGATCGTCATCACCAGCCCGACGCTGGCCTCGTTGTCGTTCGCCGGGTTTTGCAACGCCTTGAATGCGGCCTCGTCGAGAAAAGACGAGCGCGGATCGAGCCCGGTCAACATGCCGGAGATCGCCGCGTCGATCAGCTTTGTGTCGGTGACCGAATTCGACCGAATCTTGGCGGATCCGCTCGAACGCTTCGTCGAAGAAGTTGAGTTCTTCGTAGACGCCGTCCTTCCCGGCCTTTTGCTGAGCAAAAACGCCGCCTGCTACCAATAGCGTAGACACCAGCGCGACGATGGCCAACTTACGCATGCACCAATGTCCTCCAGGGAATGAGGCCAGCCAACGAAGCCAACCTTTAAGCTGCCAATCGTGTCATAACCATGACTGCTTTCCTGTCATCGATCTTGCCAGAAAACCGCGCGCAATGCTTCTCTGCGTGCGGAAAAGCCGCACCTAAGGAGGAACCCTCAATTGGATCTGCTCGACCGGGTGAATGAAACCAAGCTGCCTTTTGCCGAGCTTCTGGGCATCGAGTTCGTCAGCGCCTTGTCCGACAGAATTGTCGCCGAGATGACCGTCCGGGAGGACCTTTGCACCATTCCGGCCGTGCTTCACGGCGGCGCGATCATGGCGTTCGCCGACACGCTCGGGGCGATGGGCACGATCGTCAATTTACCGCAAGGGGCGGGCACGACGACGGTAGAGAGCAAGACCAATTTTGTCGCGCCCGCGCCGGTCGGCACCCGGGTGATCGGAGAGACGACACCAGTCCACCGCGGAAGGCGGACCATGATCTGGCAGACGCGCATTTCGACCAGTGAGGGCCGCCTCGTCGCACTCGTCACCCAGACGCAGCTCGTCCTTTAAAGCGCTCAGTCATCGCGAGACACGCCCCGCGCGACGAGGCAATCCCGACCGCACGAGCGCCCTGCGACCCGAGATCGCTTCGCTCCGCTCGCGATGGCAATCTCAAATAGATCCGATCGAAACCTGCGCTAAATCACCCGCTCCTCGCGTAGCGCGGCGATCTCGGCGGCGGCGTAGCCGAGCCTGCGGAGGATCTCGTCGGTGTGCTCGCCGACCAATGGGGCGCGGCGGCGGTAGGCGCCGGGCGTTTCCGACAGCTCAATCGGGGCCGGCGCCAATGGCAGGGTATTGTCGAGCCCGGGAAAAGTCACTTCCTCAAGGAGGCCCGCGGCGCGGATGTGCGGGTCGTCGAGCGCCTGCTGGGGCGAATAGACCTGGCCGGCCACGATGCTGGCTTCTTCGAGCGCGGCCAGCGCCTCGGCGCAGCTTCGCGACGCGCACCATTCAGACATGCGGGCCGAGATGATTTCGCCGTGATTGGCCCGCGACTGGTCGTCCCTGAACCTGGGGTCGTTCAGCCAATGCTCCTCGCCGAGCATCCGGGCCCAGCGGCCAAACATCGGCGCGCCGATCACCGTTGCAACGATCCAGCCGTCCCTGGTGCGGAAAATGTCGGACGGCGCCGAGTTAAAACCGCGATTGAGGGTCGCGGTTCGGTTCACGCCGGTCAGCGCTTGCTCAATCAAAGTGGCGTTGGTGAAGGCGATCGCCGTGCGCAGCAGGGCGCCCTCGACTTTCTGGCCACGCCCGGTCTTGCCGCGCTCGATCAATGCCGCCAGGGTGCCAAACGCCGACAGACAGGCGGTGCCGAAATCCACCCACGGTACCTTGATCGCGATCGGCTGCTCCGGCGTGCCGGATAGATAAACAGCGCCGCTCATCGTCTGGCCGATTCCGTCGAAGCCGTGCTTGTGGCTGAGCGGCCCGCCGGACCCGAAACCGGTCACCGTCGTCAGGATGATGTCGGGCTTGACCTGACGGAGGCTGTCGAGATCGAGCGCCAATGACCGCAGAACGCGGGGCGGCAGGTTGGCGACGACCACATCGGCGGTAGCGACCAGCTTCCGGACGATTTCGCGGCCTTTCGGCGCCGCCGGGTCCAACGTCATCCCGAGCTTGTTGCGGTTCATCGCGAGAAACATCGCGCCGCCGCCGGTGAACGGTTCGGTGGCGGGCCCCGCGCCGACCGGGATCATGCCGCGGTCCTCGCCGCCGCCGATCCGCTCGATGCGGATCACTTCGGCGCCGAGATCGCCGAGCAGCGCGGCGCAGAACGGTCCCGCGATGTAGCGCCCGAAATCGAGGATGCGCATGCCTTCGAGCACACCAGCCACGGCTTCCACCCGACCCAGTCGTTGGATTAACCCATTCACGATTTCAAACCGCTCAGTTCCCCGAACGCTGTCGATGAGGAACCGTGCACCTCCGGCCCGGTTCGAGATTGCACCAATTCTCAACCGGATCGCAGATTTTTACGATGGCCCAAGGACTCACCCCCTCGCCCTTGTCACCGGCGCCTCCACAGGCATTGGCTACGAGCTCGCCAAGACCTGCGCCGAGAATGGTTTCGATCTGCTGGTCGCCGCCGACGAGCCGAAGATCGAGGCAGCCGCGCGAGACTTTCGCAAGCTCGGCGCGACAGTCGAGGCGGACGCGCCACTTTGGGGGGTGTTGACAAACTCTACGCTGTCGCCCAAGGGACGCGACGACCGGTCGATGCGCTCCTCGCCAATGCTGGCCGTGGTTTGGGAAAGGGCTTTCTCGACCAGGATTTCGGCGACGTGATGCGGGTGATCAACACCAACATCACCGGCACCCTTTGCCTCATACAGAAGGTCGGCCGCAAAATGGGCGAGCGGCGGGCCGGGCGCATTTTGATTACCGGCTCGATAGCCGGGTTCCTGCCGGGCACCTATCAGGCGGTCTACAACGGCACCAAGGCGTTTCTCGATTTCGTTCGCTCTGCGCCACGAGATCAAGGATTCCGGGGTGACGGCGACCTGCCTAATGCCGGGCGCCACGGAGACCGGTTTCTTCGAGCGCGCCGACATGCTCGACACCAAGATCGGGCAGAGCAAAAATGACGATCCCGCCGAAGTCGCAAAGCAGGGTTTTGAAGCCATAATGCGTGGCGAGGGTGATGTCGTGACTGGGTAGCACAACAAATTGCAATCGGCTATCGCGCTGTCACCCGGTCGGACATGCTCGCGGAGCGGCATCGGCGAGCGGCGGAGCCAGGCAGCGCCGCAAGATAACGTGATCGCCGAAACGGCACCCCCTCGTGATAAGATGCCGGCGCTGAGCGTCGCGGACATTCACGAGGGAGTAGCCGATGAACCGGGCGGATTTTGAGAGCGAGGTGCGCGAGCAAGGCTATAGGGAAGTCGTCGATCGCCATATGGAGGCGGGCGCGATCAGTCCCGAGCACGATCACGAGTTCGATGCGCGCCTGCTCATTCTCGAAGGCGAAATGACGATAATGTGCGACGGTGAGGAGCACACCTACCGCTCTGGCGATACGTTTGCGATGACCGCCGGCCGCCGGCACACCGAGCGCAGCGGACCGCACGGTGTGCGATATCTGGCTGGTCGCCGGTACCAGGCGCCGACGAGTTAGCCGCGGTGTCGCTCAATACCATCAAAGTCCCGAGCCTGGAGCAGCTGGGCGAAGTCGCGTCGGAGCTCGGCCTCGCCTTGCCCGAGGCCGACCTCGCCGCACATCATAATAGCCTGCTCGGGGCGTTCGAGGCGTACAACCGCCTCGATCGGATGCCGGACGAGTTGCCGCCCGTTACCTACCCGCGCCTGCCCGGCCGCCGTCCGTCGGCCGAGGAGAACCGGTATGGCGCCTGGTACGTCAAGACCGAGGTCGGGGGCGCCGCCGCCGGCAAGCTCCGCGGCAAGACCGTAGCCCTCAAGGACAACGTCTGTCTCGCCGGCGTGTCGCTGATGAACGGCGCCTCGACGATGGAAGGCTATGTGCCTGATGTCGACGCGACCGTCGCATCGCGCATCCTCGATGCCGGCGGCACGATCGTCGGCAAGACCGTGTGCGAATATTTCTGCTTTTCGGGCGGCAGTCATACCAGCGCCACCGGCCCGGTGCACAACCCGCACCGCATGGGATATTCGGCTGGCGGCTCGTCATCGGGCAGCGCGGCCGTGGTCGCTGCGGGCGAGGTGCCAATGGCATTGGGCGGAGACCAGGGCGGCTCGATCCGCATCCCGGCGTCGTTCTGCGGCATCTACGGCATGAAGCCGACCCATGGGCTCGTGCCCTACACCGGCATCATGCCGATCGAGCTGACATTGGACCACACCGGCCCGATGACCTCGACGATCGAGGACAATGCGCTGTTGCTGGAGGTACTAGCCGGACCCGACGGGCTCGACCCGCGGCAATACGGCGCCGTGGCAAAGCCCTATCCCGAGTCGTTGGGCAAGGGCGCCGGGGGGCTGAGAATCGCAGTGGTCGAAGAAGGCTTCGGCCACTCGCAATCCATGCCGCAGGTCGATGCCGTCGTTCGCGAGGCGGCAACGCGGTTCAGCGGATTGGGCGCCACGGTCGACACACAGTCGATCCCGATGCACCGCGACGGCTCGGCGATTTGGTTGGCGGTTGCCGCCGAGGGTGCCCTGATGCAGATGATGTTCGGGAACGGCTTCGGCTTCAATTGGCAAGGGCTTTATGTCACGTCGATGCTGGATTTCCACAGCTCGTGGCGAAGCCGGGCGGACGAGCTGTCGGATACCCTCAAAAACACGATGCTGCTCGGGCATTACATGGTGACGCGCTACCGCGGCCATTATTACGCAAAAGCGCAGAATCTGGTGCGCCGGTTGCGCCGGGCCTATGACGAGGTGCTGTCGCGCTACGACCTGCTGCTGATGCCGACCCTGCCGATGGTCGCGACGCCATTGCCCGAGGCCGATGCGCCGGTCGCGGAGATCCTGCAGCGCGGCTTCGAGATGTTGGCCAACACTGCGCAATTCGACTGTACCCACCATCCGGCAATGAGCCTGCCTTGCGGCATGGTGGACGGCCTGCCGGTCGGCATGATGCTGGTCGCCAAAGCCTTCGACGAGGAGACGATCTACCGCGCCGGCGCCGCCTTCGAAAGCGGCGTCGATTGGAAGGGACTTCGAGCGGGCTGACATTCTGTCTTGCGCCGACAAGTATTACCAAAGGCTCCAGCAACCTTCCCCAGCTGCACCCGAGATTTTTGGGAACCACCTTGCTTCGAGTAGGGTTTGCTTTATTGAGCCGTCGTCCAAAAGCTACGGATGACCGGCGGAAACTGAACCATCGGAGTTTTTATCATGGCGGATCGAGAACAATCCCAGACCTCGAAACGCGGTATGGACGAGAAGCCGCAGCGCGATATCGCCGGCAAGGCCCACCCGACCAGCGGCAGTAAAGGCGAGGAGCGCGAGCACGGCGTCAGAAATATAGGCTCAGTTGGGCGCGACACGCCGGACCAAAGCAAAGAAAGCAACACGGAAATCGCGGTCGAGGCCGGGCATAAGGGCCCAGGCGAGCACGGCGACGCAAAGCGCTAACGGCGGCGCCTGCTCGCCGTTGAGAGCCCCGCTGAAGCGGGGCTCTTTTTTGTCAGGCTAAATTATGTCAGCAGGCGCTCGAGTGTTTCCAACGTGTCGGCGTCGCGGAAGGGTTTGTCCCAGCGGATGCGGTGGATACGCGGGAAGCGCATCGCGACACCAGATTTGTGGCGGGTCGAACGTTGGACGCTGTCGAAGGCGACTTCGAGCACGATCTGGGGGCTCACCTCGCGCACCGGGCCCCAGCGCCGCACGGTGTTGTTGCGCACCCACTGGTCGAGGCGCCGCAATTCCTCGTCCGTAAACCCCGAATAGGCCTTGCCGACCGGCACCAGCTCGTCGCCGCGCCAGGCGCCGAAAGTGTAGTCGGAATAGAACGAGGAGCGCTTGCCGTGGCCGCGCTGGGCATACATCAAGACCGTGTCGAGGGTCAGCGCGCCGCGTTTCCATTTGAACCACGGGCCTTTCGGCCGGCCGGAGACATAGAGGGAATCCGCCCGCTTTAGCATCAGCCCCTCGATGCCGCGCTCGCGAGCGCCGTCTCGTAATTCGCCGAGCTCGTCCCAGCTGGTGAACGGCACCATCGGCGACAAATCGAGAGCCGGGCGCGGCTCCCGCGCGTACCACGCTTCGAGCCGGCGGCGGCGTTCAGCAAAGGCCAGGCCGCGCAGATCTTCCGGCCCCTGGCGCAGCATGTCGTAGAGCCGCACCGCGGCCGGAAAATCGCGCAGCAATTTCGGGGTCGGGGTCTTTCGGTTGAGCCGCTGCTGCAGGTCGTTGAACGGCGCGACCTCGCTGTCTCGGATGACCAGCAGCTCGCCGTCCAGTGTCACATCAGCGGGCATCCCCGCGCAGATATCCGGGAAAGCGGCGCCGATATCGTCGCCGGAGCGCGAATAGAGCCGCCTTTCAGTGCCGCGCGCGACGAGCTGCACGCGGATCCCGTCCCATTTCCACTCGGCGAGATAGTCGCGCGGGTCGAGACCCGCAATGTCGGCATCCTCCAGCGGCTGCGCCAGCATCAGCGGGGTAAAGGTCGGCAGATCGCCGATCTCGGGCGGCGGCTGGCGGCCCTCGAGCCAATCGAAAAGCGGCTGGTAAGGCGGCGCGAGGCCATGCCAGATTTCTTCGATACGGTCGAGCTCGACACCGCTCCATTCGGCGAGCGCAGTTTTGGCGAGCCGCGCCGAGACGCCGATCCGCAGCTCGCGGGTGACGAGTTTCAACAACGCCCAGCGCCCCGTCGCGTCGAGCCCGTCGAGCCACGGCTCGAGCAGCCGCGGGACCTCGCTGCGGCTCGCCCCTTTCAGCTGCTCCACGATCTCGGAAAGGCTCGGCACGTGGCCTGCCCCACCCGGCGCGGCGGGCCAGATTAGGGACACCGTCTCGGCGAGATCGCCGACAAAGTCATAAGACCAGCCGAGCAGCTCGGGATCGACACGGGCGGCGGCGAGGGCGCGCACCTGGCTCGGCTTGGCCTCGTCGAAGACGAGCTCGCCGGTCAGCGCCGCCAACGCCCAGCCCCGTTCCGGGTCGGACGCAGCCGCAAAATATTCCCGCATCAGCCGCAACTTGCCATTGCGCGACGGCGTGAAGAGCAGCGCATCCAAGAGGGCGGCGAAGCGGTTCACGACTGCCCCGGCGGCATGGGCGGTTTACTCGTCTTCCTCGAAGCCGGTGAGCGCCAGCGCGCGGGCGCGGTAACCTCTCTTCGTCGCGAAATGGACGAGCGCCTCCTCTCGTCCATGGGTGACCCAGACCTCCTCGGCGGCGACCTCGTCTATCGTGGCCGTCAGCTCATCCCAGTCGGCATGATCGGAGATCACGAGCGGCAGCTCGACGCCGCGCGCCTTGGCGCGTTGGCGCACCCGCATCCACCCCGACGCCATCGCTACGAGAGGGTCCGGCAGCCGCCGCGACCAGCGGTCGGTCGTGGCGGCCGGCGGCGCCAGCACGATGCGGCCCTTGAGCCCCTCGCGCGTTGCCTCGGCCCAGGGCAGCACCGGCCCGAGCGGCACCCCGAGCTTCTCATAGAGCTCGGTCAGGGCAATCAGCGCGCCGTGCAGATAGATCGGCTCTTCGTATCCGGCGCGCCGCAACAGCGCCAGAACCCGCTGGCACTTGCCCAGCGCATACACCCCGACGACGTGAGAGCGCTCGGGAAAAAGGGACAGCGAATGCAGCAGCTTGTCGATCTCGAGCCGGTCGGGCGGATGGCGGAAAACCGGCAATCCGAAGGTCGCCTCAGTGATGAACAGGTCGCAGTTGCACGGCTCGAAAGGCGCGCAGGTCGGGTCAGCCCGGCGCTTGTAGTCGCCGGACACGACGACCCGCGTGCCGCGGTAGTCGAGCACGATTTGCGCGCTGCCCAGCACGTGGCCGGCGGGGAGGAGACGCACCCCGACCCCGTCGATCGCGATGGGTTCGCCATAGTCGAGCGGCTGCAGTGAACCTCCGGCCAGCTCGCCGTAACGCGATTGCATGATCGCGATCGTGCCGGGCGTCGCCAGTACGCGCTCGTTGCCCGGCCGGGCATGGTCGCCGTGCCCGTGCGTGACTATGGCGCGCGGCACCGGGAGCAGCGGGTCGACATGGAAGCCGCCGGGCTCGCAATAGAGCCCGGCCGGCGTTGTCTTGATCCAGGTTTCGGGCCGCGGAGGGAAGGGCGACATGGGGCGCAACATGGTGATTTTCGGCACCCCCGATATAGGAGCCGGGCCAGGCGCTGTGAACGGCCTCGGCTACGGTGCTAATTCGGCGCGGAAGAAAAAGTCAGATCAGGCGCCTCAGCGCCTCGATATCGCGGATCAGGACCGACGCCTTGCCGAGATCTATCAGGCCCTGGCGATGCCAGTTCTGAAGAATTTTATTAACACTCTCCCGACTGCCGCCGGCCATGTTGCCGAGTTCTCTCTGCGAGAGATGAAGCTCTACAGATGTGCTTAGCGGCCCGTGCAGGCCGACGCTCTCGGCCAGGTGCAGCAAGGCTTTTGCGAGTCGCGACTCGAGATGCCGAAACATCACATCCTCGACCTGTTCGCTGGTCTGCCGTAGCCGCTGGCACAGGATTCTTAGCATGATCATGCACAGATCCGCCCGATTTTCGAGCAGATGCAAGAAGTCCCGGCGGTTCAACACCAAGAGCTCGCAGTCGGTCATCGCAGTCGCATCCGCGCTGCGTTCTTCGCCGTCGAGGACCGCTATTTCACCAAAGATTTCACCCGCATTGATAATATTAAATACGATTTCTTTACCTTCTTTGGAAAGCGAACTGATCTTGATACTTCCGCGCAATACGGCCACTAAGCTTTGCCCGGGTGACCCTTTGGCAAAGATCTCGCGGCCGATGGGGTAGCGTTCGACCCGGGAGTAACTTATCAGTGAGTTTATCTCGCTGGCGCTCAGCTTCCCGAACAGGGGATGACGTTCGAAGATCTGCCGTTTTTCCTGATGCGTTGAGGAGTTCATGACAATTCCTTACCGCCACGATCAAGAAGGCCGGAATTCTCTGTTTTGCCAGAGAGAGCGCCGCGAGTTGATGTCTGCTACGTTGAGCCTGATGCCCGTAAGAACCTATCATGTTAACGGGCTTTGGCATTAACCTTTTTACTTGAAGAATTGGGCTGCATGCCTGCGCTCGCCGAAATGTTGACCGTCCGACCGGGAGGGGACTAAGCTGGAAGTTGCAATCTCCAGTTTCCGGCGCTCCGTGGAGGCTCGGCATGAGATGCCCTCGGTGTAGCGCCGACAATCTCGCCGGGATGAAGTTCTGCGGACAGTGCGGCGCGCTGTTGGGCGTCCCGTGTCCGTCATGCGGCTCGGGCAACCCTCCCGAGCATCGGTTTTGCGGCCAATGTGGCGCACCGCTCGACGAGCCGGCTCTGCGGGAAGCCGCTGAGCGCGAGCCATTCATACCCAAAGCTGCCGCTGGGCTCGGGACTGCGCTTCCCGGCGAAATGAAACAGGTCACGGTGCTGTTCTGCGACATCGTCGGCTCTACTCCCCTCACCGAACGGCTCGGGGCCGAGGCGATGCGCGATCTCGTCAGCTCGTTTCTGGCCGCCAGCCTTGCCGAGGTGGATCGCTACGGAGGCACCGCGCCGCAATTTACCGGCGATGGGTTCATGGCGCTGTTCGGCGCCCCGGTGACGCAGGAAGACCATGTTCAGCGCGCGCTGCTCGCCGCCTTGGCGATTCAACGCGCGCTCGGCGGGACTGAGGACTCCCGCGGCGCCAATAATTTGAAGCTGCCGGTGCGGATCGGCATCCACTCGGGGCCGGTGGTATTCGGCCCAGTCGCCGATCGATTTCCGATGGATTATACGGCTATCGGCGACACGGCCAATGTCGCGGCCCGGATCCAGCAAGCAGCCGAGCCTGCGACGATCCTGCTGAGCGAGGCGACTTACGAACTGGCCCAGAGCTATGCTCGGGTCGAACCGGTCGGCCCCCTCGTCCTCAAAGGAAAGGCCGATCCGATCACCGCCTACCGGCTGCTCGAAGTGTCGCAAGCGCGCGCTGCACTCCGGCCGTCCACGGCAGCTCGCAGCACAACCTTCGTCAACCGGCAGAGCGACCTGGCGGTCTTGGACAACTTCTTGCGGCAGGTCGAAAGCGGCCAGCGGCAAGCCGTCGACATCGTCGGCGAGCCCGGCATCGGCAAGTCGCGGCTTCTCTCCGAATTCCGGCAGAAACTCGCCAGCGAGCGCGTGACCTGGATCGAGGGCCGGTGTGTTTCCTACGGCACCGCTATCCCGTATTTGCTGTTGCTCGATCTGCTGCGCAGCAATTGCGGCATAGTCGAGACCGACACCCCGGAGTCGATGATCGAGAAGGTCCGCTCGGGTCTGGAGCGGGTTGGGATGAATCCCGATCACGACAGCCCCGTGCTGCTGCATTTGTTGGGCGTCGAGGATGCCGGCGCGGCGCCCGCCCTTTCCAATCCCGAAGCGGTCAAAGCTAAAACCTTCGAAATCTTCCGCCAAGTCAGCATCAAATTGAGTCTGGAACGACCTCTTGTGCTCGTACTGGAGGATCTGCACTGGGTCGACAAAATATCGGAAGAATTCCTCGGGTTGCTGGCAGAAAACATTGGAGAGGCGCGCATTTTGATGCTGGCGACTTATCGGCCAGGGTACCGCCCGCCGTGGATCGACAAACCCTACGCGGGGCAGGTGCCGCTGCAGCCCTTGTCGCGGGACGACAGCCTTGACGTCGTCCGGTCGGTGCTCCGCACCGAGCGGATTATCGAATTGGCTACCGAGGAGATCGTCGCCAAAGCGGACGGTAATCCGCTCTTCCTCGAGCAGTTGACCCTGCACGCCGGCGAGGCGAAAGACCTTCGATCGGTGCTCATGGTGCCGGACACGATCCATGACGTCGTGATGGCGCGGATCGATCGGCTGCCCGACGAGTTGAAGCAACTTCTGCAGATCGCCTCGGTCATCGGCCGGGAGTTTTCACTACGCCTGCTGACTGCCGTATGGAAAGGGGCGGAGCCGCTCGAAAATCTGCTCGGCGAGCTCAATCGTCTCGAATTTACCTATGAGCGCGTCGTCGGCGACGGGATCGTGTACGTCTTTCGCCATGCGCTGACGCAGGAGGCAGCCTATGGGAGCCTTCTCGAACGTCATCGCCGTATCCACCATGGCGCTTTTGGACAGGCGCTCGAAGAATTGTACGGCGGTCGTGTCGACGAAGTTGCAGAGCTCCTGGCGCTCCACTTTGGCCGAAGCGCCCATGCCGACAAGGCCGTCGATTACGCAATCTCGGCCGCGGTGAAGGCGGGACGGGCTTGGGCCAACACCGAAGCGCTGATGTATTTCGAGGAGGCGCTTCGCCGTCTCGCGACGCTGCCCGATACCAAACTGAACCGGCTTCGCCGGATTGACGCCGTACTCAAGCAGGCACAGGTCAAATACGCGCTCGGGCAGTACTCCGAACAGATCAGAGCCTTGGAAGAAATTCGCCAGATTGTCGACGAGACAGGCGACCCGCATCGCCGCGCCACTTGGCATTACTGGACGGGGTTCATGCACAGCGTGGGCGGAGGTCGGCCGGAGGTCGCCATCGAACATTGCCGAGAGGCAGGAAAGATCGCATCGGCCTCCGGCCTGGAGGAGATCGACGCCTTTGCAGCGTCCTGCCTGGCCCAGGTTTTAATGGTAGCGGGTAGCCTGCATGACGCGCTCGAGGCCGGCGAACGTGCCGTTTCGAGTTTCGAAGCCCGCGCCGATCCGTGGTGGGCCGCCCTGACGCTGTGGCACCTGACTGCAATCGCCAACTACCTCGGCGAATGGGAGGCTAGTCTCGACTATTGCAGGCGTGGCCTCGAGCACGGTATCGCCCTCAACGATGCCCGGCTTAAGGCGGTCAGCTGGACGCGGATGGGGGTGGCGCACTTTGTGCGCGGCGACCTCGAACGCGGACTACAATGCTGCAACGAAGCGCTGGCCCTGGCACCCATCCCGCGCGACGTCGCATGGGCCAGTGTGGTCCGCGGCTACGGAAAAATCAAAGCCGGCCACGCGAATGAGGGGATCGCGGAACTGAGCGAGGGTCTCGCCTGGTTTGAGAGTTCTCGCATGCGCTGGACTCATGTGATCGGCGCCGTTTGGCTTGCGGAGGGCCACCTTCGTCGCGGCGATTACGCTACCGCCCGCCCCTTCATCGAAGACCTGCTCAGCACGTGCCGGTCGGCGGGCTATTTTCATTACGAAGGCCGGGCGTGTTGGTTGATGGGGGAGTGCCTTGCTGGGGAAGCGCCGGCCGCCGCCGAGGATTACGTCGAGACCGCAATACGGATTTTCGAGCAGGTCGGTGCGCGAAACGATCTCGCCAAGGCAAACGTCACCCGAGCGGCATTGCGCCAGCGCGCCGGAGACGTCGCCACGGCGCGGCAGCTACTCCAACAAGCAAACGCGATTTTCCGGGCACTCGGCACCCTAGACGAACCGATACGGGTCGAAGCGGCGCTCGCTGCGCTCGATCGCGGTGAGCGGGTCCGCTTGCTCGAAGGCGGTCATGGCCCTGCTCCACACTGAAGTTCGGGTGATTGGAACCAGACCATTTGATATACCGCGCGAAGGTCTCTGGATCGCACTGCATTATTTGCTGGCAGGTGTGAGCTAGTTCACACCAACGACGGTTCGGTCTGGTAAGTTGGCAAGTGTCGATGTGAACCTGCATCAATTTGGCAACACGGAGAGCGCGGGCCGGATCAAGCAGACGATCAAGCTCACCAATTGCGAACAAGTATAACCAGAGAGGAGAGAGTCGAATGCCTATGAACGAGCGAGAACTTGGAAAGCTGATTTGTCTTTTGAATCCATATTCTACTGAAATGGATAATCCGCCAGGTACCCCTCCCGTGGTCGCCCAAGCGGGACAGCAGGGCGCGACAGGTCAGGCAGGACCTTCGGCCGTTCCCCAAGAGGGACAACAAGGCCCACAGGGCCAGGCTCGCGCCTTCCAATCTTAAACAATTTCAGGTGGAGGTAGACGATTATATCGCAAACTATACGTCCGGAACCTGGACGTTTAGGGGACAGCCGCAAACCATCAAGAGAGCTCTCCGGATCACATATCGTTATCAGTTGAAGGATATCCACGATCAAGACACTGGCTTCTATGCTACGGAACATTTGCTGATCGGCTACGCGGGCGGGAATGGCGGCGGCTGATTGACTGTGGTGCCGCGGGGCGAGCGCAGAAGCTCCGCCCCGCGGTCTTTCTTTTCGCCCGGGGTAACCGATGCTCGATCTGAACGACATCCAGGGCGATATTGTAATTGGCCTGCAAAAGGACGCCGAGAATTTTATCTTCTTCAAGATTGCCGATAAGTTCGCCTTTAAGGGACTGCTAAAGCAACACGTTGTCGGTCGGATTACCAGCGCGGAGCTAGTGCATCAACGGGAGTTGACGATCCAGCGCCGCCCGAAGTTGGGCTACGCAACACGCGAGCGGTTTCAGGGTTTGAACCTCGGTTTCACCCGATACGGCATGACGCGGCTCATTGGCGAAGGGCGGCCAAGGCTTGACCCCTCTTTTGAAAGAGGGGCCGATCATCCGGAGACAATCAGGACCTTAAACGATCCGCCCCGTTCGGGTTGGCTGCGAAAGTTTATCTCGGACCGGATTGACGGTGTCTTTCTGGTGGCAGGACCCAACAAGCCGGTGGTGACCTCGCTATCTGCCGAACTGCTCGGGCTTCTCGGGGCCTCGATAAAAGTCGTGTATTCCGAGGTGGGCAATACGCGGCCCGCCACGCAGCGGGGGTTCGAGCATTTTGGTTATCGCGACGGCATCTCCCAACCGGGCGTGCGCGGCCTGACCCGCAGCTCCAACCCGACGACAGCCCCTGATCAGGGACTGCCAGGACAGGATCTGATCTGGCCGGGAGAGTTCGTATTCGGTTATCCCGGCCAGGATCCAAAGGACCCGGTCAAAGCGGGAGCGCCTCCATCTATGGCGGCACCGTGGCTACGCAACGGCTCCTACATGGTATTCCGCCGGCTCGAGCAGAAAGTGCCCGAGTTCCGCAGGTTCGTCGCGGATCACGCGGCAAGGCTCGCAATGGAGCCGGATCTGTTCGGAGCTCGCATGTTCGGCCGCTGGAAGAGCGGCGCTCCGCTGGAGCTCGCGCCGCTGTACGACAATGCGGCGCTCGGGAGCAATGCCATGCGCAACAACGACTTCGATTATGGCGACGACCCTTTCCAACGCAGATGTCCGTACGCGGCGCATATTCGCAAGGCGTATCCGCGCGACGACGCGCCGGGCGGCGAAGCAGAAGCGCAGAGACACCGTATTCTGCGCGCCGGCATCACGTTTGGTCCCGAGGTGGCGCCGAGTGAGACGACGACGTCGCACAGCCGCGGACTGTTGTTCGTCTGCTATCAGACCTCGATCGAGCGGCAGTTCGAGTACATCCAGCGCCGCCATGCAAACGACCCCGACTTCGTCTCGGGCAAGGTGCGGCCGGGCAGCGGTGCGCCGGTGACACCGGGGTTCGACCCGATCATCGGCCAGGCTGCCGATGAGGGCGCGCGCGAGATGGACGAGCCCTATCCGAATTATCCGGCCGGGAACCGGCGGACGACCCTTGAAATGCCGCGACAGTTCGTCGTGATGACCGCCGCAGGCTATTTCTTCATGCCGTCGATTTCGGCGCTGCGCACGGTGCTGACCTGATCCGAGTTTCGCGCTACGGTGCCCCTCCAGACGGGAGGGGCGCGATGAAACGAAGCACGCAGCGAATACTCACCACGCATGTCGGCAGTCTGCCGCGGCCGCCCGATCTGTTGCAAATGATCCAGGCTAAGGAGCGGGGCGAGCCGCTCGATGCCGGGCCTACGCGCGCCCCGTCAAAAGCGCGGTCGCCGAAGTAGTTCGCAAGCAGGCTGAAAGCGGCATCGATATCGTCGCCGATGGCGAGATGGGACGGTTCGGCTTCATTCCCTATGTCAACGAACGCCTTGCCGGCATCGAGCCGCGCAAGAGCGCCGGCCGCGGCAGCAACTGGGCCCAGTCGCGGGAATATTTGGCATTTCCGGAGTACTACCAGTGGGCCTCGCAAATGCCGGGAGCGGCCGGAAGGAATCCGCCGACGCAATGGGTCTGCACCGGGCCGATCGCCTACCGGGGGCGGGATGCGCTGCAGCGCGACATCGACAATCTGAAGGCCGCCCTCTCCGAAGTCGACTGCGAGGAAGCCTTCATGCCGGCGGTGTCCCCGGCCAATCTCGCCAACTGGAACACCAACGAGTATTTCAAAACCGACGAAGAGTTCCGCATCGCCATTGCCGACGCGCTGCACGAGGAATACCAGGCGATCGTCGATGCCGGCCTCGTCCTGCAGATCGATGATCCGCAGCTGGCGAGCCATTGGGTGATGCATCCGGAGATCGACCTCGCCGAGTGCCGCAGATGGGCGAGCGCCAGTGTCGAGCTGCTGAACCACGCGCTGCGCGGCATCCCGGCGGAGCGGG
This sequence comes from uncultured Alphaproteobacteria bacterium, assembly GCA_963787425.1. Classification (GTDB taxonomy): domain Bacteria; phylum Pseudomonadota; class Alphaproteobacteria; order ATCC43930; family CGMCC-115725; genus AP-15. Next base: position 188,281 of record CAWBCV010000005.1, on the reverse strand, counting down.
TCCGTTATCATACCTGCTACAGCATCAATATGGGCCCGCGGGTGCACGACATGGAATTGAAGCACATCGTCGACATCATGCTGCAGGTGCGGGCCGGCGCCTATTCCTTCGAGGCGGCCAACCCGCGGCACGAGCACGAGTGGCGGGTCTGGGAAACCGTCGAGCTGCCCGAAGGCAAAGCATTGATCCCCGGCGTTGTCACCCATGCCTCCAATCTGGTCGAGCATCCCGAAACCATTGCCCAGCGCATTGCGCGCTTTGCCGGCGTGGTCGGGCGCGAGAACGTAATCGCGGGCGCCGATTGCGGGTTCGCCAGCTTCTCGACATCCTGCGAGGTTCATCCGACCGTCGTCTGGGCCAAATTGGCGGCGTTGGCGGAAGGCGCACGCCTCGCCACGGCAGAGTTGTGGGGTAGAGGCTGAAAAGAACACCCGACCCTCTCCCCGCGCAGGCGGCCAGTCACGGAAATCCAATGAAATTCGGGTATTTCACGCTGAGCGACAATCATTACGACGACAATAAAAGAACCGCCAACCAGTTCGTCGCCGATATTCTCGACGAGGCGGTTTACGCCGAGGAGGTCGGCCTGCACTCGGCGTGGATCGGCGAGCATCACTTCAGCACGCTAGGCGTGCTTTCCTGCCCCGATTTGGTGCTGGCCAACGTCGCGGCGCGCACGAAACGCATCCGCCTCGCCCCTGCCGTCACCGTATTGCCGCTGCATCACCCGATCCGGGTCGCCGAGCAGTGGGCGACATTAGACCTGCTCTCGGGCGGCCGGGTCGATTTCGCTGCCGGGCGCGGCTATGACCGGCGCGAGTATCTGCCGTTGAACGTCTCGTTCGAGGACAATCAGGAAATCTTCGAAGAAGGGATGGAGGTCGTCCGCCGGTTTTGGGCGAGCGAGGAGCCTATCTCCCATCACGGCAGGCATTACCGGTTCGACGATGTCGCGATCACCCCCAAACCGGTGCAGCGCCCGCTGCCGGCCTATGTCGCCTCCTTCTCGCAGCCCTCGATCGAGCTTGCCGGCAGGCTCGGCTGCGGCCTAATTGTCGCGCCTTTCGCGGCGGCGATGACGTATGGGGGACTGCGGCAAGTTACCGAACTCTATCACCAAACCTGCGCTCGGCATGACCGGGCGCCGGGCCGGCTGATGTGCAGCTATTTCATCCATTTCGCCGACACGAAAGGCGAGGAAGAGGCGGCGCGGGCGCGGCAGATCCGGTACTACAAGGAGTGCGTCATCGCCGCCTTTCCCGGCGACCCGAGTACCGCGCCGCCGAGCTATCGCTATTTCATCGCAATGGTCGAGCGGCTGCGTAATGTGCGCCCGGAAGATCTGACCGAGAATTCGGTGTTGCTCGGCTCGCCGGCGCAGATCACCGACACCTTGAAAAAGGTGGAGGCCGCCGGTTTCGACGAGGTCATCCTCTACTTCAACGTCGGCCTGAAGCCGCACGCGCAAGTCAAGCACGAGATGGCGCGCTTTATGTCTGAGGTGGCGCCCGTCTTCGCGTGAAGAGGGCTCCTATACGGTTTCGTTTCCGGCGAAGATCGCCTTCTTGAGAATGGCGTGGACGCCCCAATTGCCGTCCACGACCTGGGTCACGCCGAAATCGACCGCGACCGACATCAACGAGATCGCCTCGTCCTCGGAGAGGCCCTTTGTTGTCATCAGGAAGTGGCGCATTTTGCGAAATGCATCGCGCATCGCGAGATCGACCGACGACTTCGAATAGATCTCGCTCTGCGCCTTGTCGCCGAGCTGTGCCAGATAGTTCGGGAAGCTGAAGCCGTGCACGACCCACTCCTCTTGGGTTTCGAGCAGCGGGTATTGCAGATCGGCCAAGGCCGTTCCCGCGAGCGTTTGTTGCTTGTGCAGGACGAGTTGGAACGTGCCGGTCAGCGAGCATTCGATCGCCGTGCCGCACAGCTCCGAATCCCCTTGCGAAGCGTGCGAATCGCCGATCGAGAACAACCCGCCCGGCACCGCGACCGGGTAATAGACGGTGGCGCCTTTGCCGAGGCGCCAGTTGTCCATATTTCCGCCGAAATAGCCCGGCGGGATCGAGTTGACGATCTCCGCCTCTTTTGGCGCCAATGCGATGACACCGAAATGTGGGCGGATCGGGACGCGCACATTCTTTAAAATCCCATGATTTTCCTTGACCAGGCTGTGGTCCACCGGCACGCCGGGATAATCGATGATCTTGTGGGCGACGCCGAACGGATCAGTCTGCGTGACCCAGCGGAAATTGTAGACGGCCTGCGCCCAATTCTTTTCGCCGCTCGCATCGAGCTCGTAGATTGTGATCACCTCGCGCGGCTTCGGGTCAGTCAACAGATCATTATACTGGAAGCCCCACCAGGCTGCCGCGTTGCTGCCAAAGGCCTTGCCCTTGTGGTCCGGGTTGAAGCAGCCGCGCGGTTTCACATCAATGATTCGGACTTCGAGAATATCGCCGGGCTCGGCGCCGCGCACTGCGACGGGGCCGGTGCAAATATGGACGCCGAACCCCTCTCCGGCACCGCGCCCGTGGATCGAGGCATCCATCGGACCGGCGCCGCGGCGGTTGACGTTCTTTTTGTCCTTGGTCCACAGGTACACGCTTTCGGCGCCGGGATCCCCTTTGATCATCCGGTCGTAATCGTCGTACGCGTGGTGGGTCAGCGCTTCGATCGTGACGTAATCGCCGGAATCGATCTCGACCAGCGGGCTTAGAGACCTGCTGAAATAGCCCCAGTGGACGGTCTTGTCGGTGGCAGGAATGAAATAATGGCTCTTGCGTTCCTGCGCTCCCGGCAGGGCTTGCGCATAGGCCGGGCCGACCAGATGCGGACCGGCGACGGCGCCAGCGCCTGCGAGCAACGCCCCCTTGAGAAAGCGCCGGCGCCCGTCGCTGCCCTCAGATCCCATGTCGTCGGGTGCAGCATTTGGCGTCCCCTGTCCTTCCGTCATCTTCTCTCCCCTCGCTGGGTTTGATGCTGATACCTGTTGCCGCGGCGGCAAGTACCATGCCAACCCGCCGCCGCGCCTAATCCGCGACGGCCGAGAGCGGCCGCGCGACGCTCTCCAGAGGCTGGCGCTCGGCTTTGACGCCGATCGCGAGTTCGGTCAGCGCCGCCACGACCATCAAGCCGGCGCCAACAAGATACCCGTGGAAGACCGCGCTGCGCTCCCCCGACGCAACCAGGGTGCCAAAGAGCCAAGGCGCGACCACTCCGCCAAGTGCGGTACCGACCGCATAGAAGAAGGCGATCGCCAATGCCCTGGCTTCGATCGGAAAGCTCTCGCTGACCGTCAGGTAAGCCGCACTCGCCGCCGCCGAAGCGAAAAAGAAAATGCCCGTCCAGCACATGGTCAGTTGTTCGGCGTCGAGGGCGCCTTCGCGGAAGAAATAACCGACGATCGCCAACAGCACGCCCGAGATCGCATAGGTCGAGGCGATCATCGGCTTGCGCCCGATGCGATCGAAGAGGGGTCCGAGCAGCAGCGGGCCGCAAAAATTGCCGAGCGCAAACGGCAATATGTACCAGCCGATCGAGCCCGACGGCACGCCAAAGAATTTTGTCAGGACGAGTGCGTAGGTGAAGAAGATGGCGTTGTAGAAAAACGCCTGCGAGCCCATCAGCACCAGGCCGAGAACGGCGCGCTGCGGATAGTCGCGCACGATCGCGAGGATCATGCGTGCGATTGGCGTGTGCGAGCTGGCGGCGAGCCGAATCCGCCCGCCCTGTGGCTCCGGCAAACCGGTCTCGGCGGCCTGTGCGACCCGCCGCTCGATGTCCCTGGTCACGTTCTCCGCCTCTTCAGCGCGCCCGTGCAGGATCAGCCAGCGCGGGCTTTCCGGAATGAACTGCCGCAAGCCCAAGATGAAAAGCCCGAGGACCGCACCGATGCCGAACGCAGCGCGCCAGCCCCGATCGGGCGGCAGAAAGCCCGGCCGTAAAAAGGTGATGGCGCCGCCTGCGCCCAATGCCGCTCCGAGCCAGAAGCTGCCGTTGATCGCGAGGTCGGTGCGGCCGCGAAACCGCGCCGGTATGAGTTCCTGGATCGCCGAGTTGATCGCCGTGTACTCGCCGCCGATGCCGGCGCCGGTCAGGGCGCGGAAGACCGCGAAGCTCCAGAAGTCCCAGGATAGTGCGGTCGCCGCCGTGGCCGTCAGGTATATCCCCAAAGTCACCATGAAGAGCCGCTTGCGGCCGAACCGGTCGGTCAGGTAGCCGAACAGCACCGCGCCGATGACCGCGCCGATTAGATAGGCGCTGCCGACGAGCCCCACTTCGGCCGCCGTGAAATGCAATACCGGGCTGTCCTGCAAGGCGCCGGCAATCGAGCCGGCGACGGTCACCTCGAGCCCGTCAAGGACCCAGGTAATGCCGAGCGCCACGACGACCAGAGTGTGAAACCTCGTCCAAGGCAAGCGGTCCAGCCGGGCGGGGATGTCGGTCTCGATGACTGTCGGGGATTCGGGCATGATTTCTTCTTCCTATAGTCCGCAGTCGACCCGCCTGAAATCGACGGCTCGGCGCTGCCGGACCGCCCGGCATCCTGTTCCGCCTGTTTTATCAGGTCGAGATCAGGCGTCACCAAACTCACTCCTCGAAAACCCTAAGGCCCGCTCGCAGCTGCCGACGCCCGCGATACTGCGATGAGACTATGGCAATTGTGAGATTGTTACGTAGAGATTGCGGGATTGCCGGCAGCGATCAGCATGTACTCTGCTCGGGTAAGACAGGGAACCAGACGGATGGCTCGCGGGTCCCTCTCTGGTCGCTCTCCATGAAGGGGGGGGTCCACAGATGCAGCCGCCCGTTCCGCCGCTCCGGACGCCCGCTTGCGCGGGCATACCGGTGAGAGGCGTAGTTGCAAAACGTTAGAAAACCTGCGCACAAGCGAATATCAAAATACTTCCGGAGCATGTCGGCCGCTCTCGACCACATCAGCCGCTGGCTTCGATCGCCCGCAACGGGTTATGCCCCGTTGCGGTCCTCTGCTCAGTACGAAGGGCGGCGGGCGATCACAAATTAGCGACGCGCCTGCTTCACCTCAATCCGGCAACCTCCGCGTAGGCTCTCAGCTCCCGTTCCACATTGTAACCGCTGGTCCCGAAGATGATGCCGGTGGCCCCGCGGGCCTCGAGCTGGGCGAGACGTTCGCGCAACTCCTCGCGCGTGCCTGTGAACGTCATCTGTTTGGCGGCGGATACGTCGACGAGCGCGTCATGGCCGTTCGAAATGTCGAGGGAATGACCGCGGTGAACGGAGAGGTGGCGGATTTTTTCGTCCGCACGCTCGACGCTGGCCAGCCACGCTGCGCCGTTTGGCAGCGCTTTCACGCTTTCCGGATCGGTCGTGTACCTGAGGTGATAAGCGAGTGCCACGAGCGGTTTGACGGCGGTCGACGCGCGCGGCGAGGTGACGTCCTCGCCATCATCGAGGACGGTGCCGCCGGTCGACACGAGGCAGGTCTCGAACCCTTCGGCCGGGCCGCCGAGGGAAATCAGGCCGTCGGTAATCTCTTTGGCGAGCGCGCGGGCCTTGGGGCCTTGGCCTGCCATGTAGATTGGCACGCTGATCGGACGATCGGGCAACCAGCCGCCGGACGCGAGGATCTGGGCGAGTCCGCCGTCGATGTCGGCAATGTCGCCGCGCAGCAATGCCCTGACCTGCGCAATGTGCGTGCGCATGCTCGCGAGCCTCAACGGCTTCTTGCCCATCCCCGCACAGCCGGTAAAGCCGGTGCCGAACCCGACCATCAGGCGTCCCGGCGCGATCTGCTCGAGCGTCGCGATGGCCGAGGCCTGTGCCATCGGATGGCGATAGCTCGGGATCAATACGGAGGGGCCGAATTTGATGCGCTTCGTCTTTTCGGCGATGCGGGCGAGCGTGACCCATATGTCATGGCCGAAGGCGGGAATCTCGGGACACCAGACCGTGCGAAAGCCCAGCTCTTCGGCAAGCAGCGCGTACTCGACGGTTCGAGGGCCGGGCGGCAGGCGGAAGTCATAAGTCAGCACGGCGCGTTCCAGAAATAAGCATCTTCAGCCGACATTCGCCCGATTCCCGGCGATTTCGCGACAAGCTCGCCCCTTTGGCGGGTTTGAGCAACCAGTAAGTCGCACTCGCTGCGCGCCGCACCGTGCAGTTGGAACTGTTCGCGCCAGGCGCGCCCGCGCTCATTAACAAGGTAATAGTACCAAATGCAACTATTTTGTCACCCAGACACAGCCGCGGGTAAAGAAATTTTTACGACAACGTTGCTATCGTAACCGAGTAGGCAAACTCAACGGGACATTTATCATGGCTTATGCACAATGGGTCAGTTACTCCGTACTCGCCGATAATTTTAATGCCACCATCAAGAACGCATCCCTAAGTTGGGGGAAGTTCTATAAATTCGACGATAAAGACAATGAACTGAGCCCTGATCAGGTTAATGGGCAAGTAGTTGAGAGTGGAACCGAAGGATTAAATATTGTTAGTTCCTGCGGACGTTCGGATTCGCCTTCTGGCACACAAGGGCAATTCGATCTTTACGATGGAGACACGAAAGTGGTCACCCTTGTGTGGGATTGCCCCTGGGGTTCCAAGACAAATTCCTGGTCCCAGACTGGCCAGAATAGGAACTACGTCGTATCTGTCACTGGCGGTAGTTCATACGGTGGCGCCATTGGTGTGTTGACTGCCGAATGCGTTAAAAAGGTGCACCAGGGTTTCTAGAAGACGCGCCTTGCGGGCTTCGTGGCGGGCGCCACAATGCGCTTGCCCGCTGCTGCCGACATCTTCATAGGGTCGGTACTCGGCGCCGGGTGCGGCGGTCTGGTGCTCACCTGGCCGCCGCCCGCGCCTAAATGAGGACCAGCCGTTTGACAGCGGAGCATATTCCGCCGCAAACGCGCATAGGGAGACCGCCAACAGGACCGAAAACATCCCTCATGATCAGTCCGCACCAATCATCGCCCTCGAACGCAATGGCGAACAGCGCGACTGTGCCACCAAAGTCTGCAGGGGCGCCGGCTTGACCCAGCTACGGCAAATGCTGCCCGACCACGACGCGCTGATCATCGGCAACGGCCAGCAATCGCCGATCGTCGTGATGACCTCGACGCCTGGGCCGGCTCACGCAGATGCCGGCGCCTCCGCAATGAGGCCGTCCCGCTGCTGATCGTTCTCTAAACCCCGCTGCCGCTGCCGGACACGTGGCGGCCCTCCGGTGAGCGAAACCGCCTCCGGCATGTCGCGGCGAGGGTACGCGCCCATCCCCGCACGGCTATCGGCGCGTCTTCTAGTGGATCAAATCTAACACTTGGTACGCGCTCCCGGGGTCGGCTGGGGGTGGATTCCGGTCCTTCGCCGCAACACGTGCCGGTGGCGTGCTTGCGCGTTAGCCGCCAATCGCCACACCGCGGCGCAGCTCCACCCAAACGGACAAACCTAGCCGTCCACCTGCGGGCCCGGCTGCGCCGCGCCGCCTTCATCATAAAACGCGTTCCATTGGGCCCGGAGGCGTTCTGGGACGAACTGCGCTCGAATGCTGCCATCGTCAATGAGAATACTTTCGGGGTGGCCAAGCTGGATGTATCGAATCGCCTCGCTCACCGCTATTGCGCGTGCCGCGCGTCGGGCCACATCGCCTAATTCTTCATTTCGATGTTCGGCTATCCCCGCCAGCAGTTTGTCAAACCAGTCAGGCTCATATGAGTTGATGTGAACATTGGCTTGGAGCTGCAAGGTCTGGCGTGGGGAACCTTCTACATCGGGCGGACCGACGAGTGAATTGAGGGTTTCAGACGCAAGAAACATCCGTTGCATTCCCAAGACCAGCCCGGCCCAATTAAGCACTCTATTCTGGACAGAAAGAGCAGCCGGGATGAAATCCGCAAGCCTATGGACGAATCTCGCTATAAACCCCGCAGAGTTGGCGCCCCCAAGCGGCAGAAGGCTTGCAACCACTGTCGTTGCGCCTAAAAACAGAAAGCCATTCCCTACTGTTGCATGAGAAGGACTATCCAAACCGTGTGTATCACAAGCGCTCAAAATTACGATCGGTGGCGCCCGCACCTGCCCTCGTAAGCTCCACACGTCAACTTGTTCCTTACCTATGGCGAGTTTTCCAATCCCATTTCCGTCATCGTAGATTCCGTGGCCATCGAATATTAATATTGCTCCTTCAAAGCCATTGAGAGACTCTATGAATTGTCGCACTGTTTGCACGCGTTGGAAGCGCACTTTAACCTTGCCCTCCCAGCGAGGGCGTAGGATTTCTAATGCCTGACTTAACATGTTGCGGAGGCGGTCGGCCGGATCAAACGCAGACACGATTAACACGTCTTGTAGAACCCCCGGGAGTACAGTGATTACTTCTCGTTGAGCAAGCAGGCCCATAAGAAGGTTTCCCGGCGTCGCGTTGATGCGGGAGCATTCGTGACGTATCAATAGTGGAAGGTTGCCAACGGGCAGCCATTCGAGTGGGGCATCGGCAACGATCTTTATCGGACCGTTGACCTCTTCTTCTATAAAGGTCAACTTTTCTTTGCCCACGGCCTCAGAAAGCTGGTCTTGAATATTTTGATAAAGCCGAAACGCCTTGTGCCTATGCTCATATTTTTCTGAGCGCACGCTTCGTGCAAACGCGGACAACGCGGGAAAAACTCGGTTCACGCCTGGGGACATCCGCAAAACCGCCGAGCTGGTCTGTGCCGCCGCGAGACCGACGCCCAGTGCAAATGTCCGGAGTTCACTCGTGCGTATGGCCACGAGATCGCCGGCCAGGGATGAGTTCTGGAGCGCCTTTGGCAGGTCCGTCGTGGTTTGCGCTAGAAAACCGGTTTGCGTTTGGAAAAGGCGCATAACCTGTTTGGCGGCGCGATCTCCTATACGTCCTGGTCCGACACGGCGATAGGCATGACGGAATAGAGCAGGTTCAGCTAGGTACACTTCCGGATGGATCAACCACATAAGGTGAAACGGACGAATGCCTGCTTGCTCGCGCACTTGAAATACGGCCTTTGCACTTTGAAGAATTATCTCATTGTATTCAGCTTCACTTTTTCCCACAAAAGGCTCGCCATCCTGTAGTAATCGATTTGAACGAACAAGGGACATCTGATTTGGCGTCACAACGTTGTGACCCCACCCCTTCAAATCTATCGGTATAGGTTCGCGTTCCCTCCAATTGGCAATTGCGGCTGCCGCGGTTTCCCGGCGACTTTCGTCTAGCCTGGAACCCTCGGCTGTGAGTACGGTCCTACAATGAGATACGATAACTGAGGTGCTAAGCTTAGATGGGTGTAGCAAGCCAGGAGCATTGGACGCGGAAACGTGTAAGACCTCGAATTCCTGAAGCGAGCGCCATTGCTCAGCTCGGCGTGCAATCTCGTCAGTACCGGAAAACAGAACGACGAATAATCCAAGATCGGTAGCAGTGAGCTTTTCGAGGGCGGTAATCCAGAGCGGGCTCCAACTAAGGTGTCGCGCCCCACCCATTCGTTGCGAAATTAGAGGGTGAAGTGGCCCTTCGATCTCAAGAATGTCGGCCGGTAAGAGAGTCGAATACGCCGAGGGCCCAGTCGATTTGTCGCCAGCCCAGTTGAAAACCTTGAAACGGCGACATGGCTTCCAGCGGCACCTCAGGCAAAAGAACGATGTAATAGATCTTCAACGGGTCGCGCGGGCGCGCTCGATGGGCAGCAAGTAGGGCTATCTCCCGGTCGGAAAGGTCGGGCGGCATCACCCTGCTATGGTCCTCGTTGCGGCCGACGAGTTAGCTCAGGTCGGCCGGTTGTCGGATCAGGTTGCCCAGTGGATTGAACCGAAGAGGCCGGATCTGGCTTTTGCACGGCCTGGATCGTCGACCAAGACGTTTCAGATATGCGACCGCGATGACCCAAAATGGGGCATGAGGGGCGACGGTTCGCGCCGCACAGGCTGAGGGTCCGGAATGGGTCGAGAAGGGGCTCCAAGCCGAGTACCAGCATTTGATTTGCATCACTAGCCCTTTGCTTCGCCGCGCTGCCTCAGGGATTGCGTAGGGCGTAAGGTCAAGCAAAATCCGCGGCTATCTGCCTGATACCGATGGCAGAATATTCCTCACAGCGCAGTCATACCGCCGTCCACGAACAGCAGGGCGCCGGTGACGTAGGAGGCATCGTCGGAGGCCAAAAACAGGATCGCGGCGGCGACCTCCTCGGCCCTGCCCGGGCGCTTCAGCATGGTGCCTTGTGCGGCCTTGGCGTTGTACTGCTCGACGGTCTCGCCGGCCGCCGCGATGCGGCGCTGATGGAACGGGGTGAAGATCGGGCCGGGGCCGACGGCGTTCACACGAATGCCCTCCGGCGAGTGGTCGGCGGCGAGCGCCCGCGTCAAGCCCGCGACCGCGAACTTGGTGGTGTCGTACTGCAAGTTGCCGCCGCCTGCTACGACGGAACGCACGGAGGCGACGTTAACGATGGCGCCGCCCTTGTTGCGGCGCATCAGCGGAACCGCCGCCTTGGCACAGAAGACGTAGCTCATCAGGTTGACGTCGAGGATCTCTTTCCAGCTCGCAGCGCTCGCCTCGTCGACCTTTTCGTATTTGCGGATGCCGGCATTGTTGATGAGGATGTCGAGGCGCCCGAACTTTTGCGCGGCGCCGTTGACGAAGTCGAGGCATGCGGCCTCGGTGCCGACGTCAGCGTGAGTGAAGGCGACCTTGGCGCCGGCGGTCTCGAGCTCGGCCGCCATGCGCTGGCCGCGCTCGCCGTCCCGGTCGCAGAATGCCACGCTCGCGCCCTCGGCAACGAAACGCCTGACCGTCGCCTCGCCGATCCCCGATGCCCCGCCCGTCACCGCTGCGACCTTGCCGTCGAGCCTTCCCATGTTCGCCCCCTTTCACTGCATTGCGAAACGCGCATCCACGATACGCCATATCCATCCGGCGGGCACCGCCTTGCTGGCCGGCCTGGGTGTCCGACCTTAACAGGCTGCAGAAGCTTCAAGCGTCCGCTTTCCTTTCGATGCGCTGACTCGCTCCCGCTTGGAGCGAATTAAGCCGCTCCCGCTGGCGTGGTCGTGTGACCGCTTTCGGCGCGAAGGCGTCAGCCGACCCGTGACAGGTCAGCTGCCGCCCACCTTGCTCGGCGCAAATGTCTGAGCCGCGGCGGGGGATTGGTTCAATCGGCTCTCGGCGTGCAAACGGTGCTCCGAGCATCGCGGATCGGAGGACGCTGACTCGAAGGAGCGCCAATACCGCGACGAGCAGCGCAACGTCCACCACCACACCCGGACCTATATGGAGCAGGACGAGGGCGAGCGGGATAAGAGGTATCACTGGCACCAGAGGGGAGCCGCGTCGCCGGCTCCCTTCGGCCTGCCGCCGAAAGACATGGTCGAGAAGCGATTGGGGACCTATCCTTGGCGGCACGCGCTCGGAGGTGATGTCCAATGAAGCAGTTCGGCATAGGTCAGCCGGTCCGCCGGGTCGAGGATAGGCGCTTTATTACCGGTCACGGCGCTTATGTCGACGACATCAGCCGGCCCCGCGAGGCGTACGCTTTCATGTTGCGCTCGCCGCACGCGCATGCGCGCGTCGCCGGCATCGAGGTAGGCTCGGCGCTTGCTGCCCCCGGCGTGCTCGCGGTCTTTACCGGAGAAGACCTGGCGCGTGACGGGATCGGAGACATCCCTTGCGTTAGTGCGGTCAGCAATCGCGACGGCACGCAATCGGTGTTGCCGCCGCATCCGGCGATTGCGCGCGAGAGGGTGCGGCATGTCGGCGACACAGTCGCGATGGTTGTGGCCGAAACCGCCGCCGTGGCGCGCGACGCGGCCGAGTTGATCGCCGTCGATTACGAACCGCTGCCTGCTGTCGTCGATACCGCGCGCGCCCTCGATCCGGGCGAGCCGCAGGTGTGGGACGAGGCGCCGGGCAATCTATGCTTAGACTGGGAGACCGGCGATGGGGCCGCGGTCGAGCGAGCAACCGCGGCGGCACTCCATCGCATCAGTCTCGATCTCGTCAACAACCGGGTCGTGGTCAATTCGATGGAGCCGCGCGGCGCCGTCGGCGAGTACGATCCGGGGGACGAAACCTATACCCTGTGGAGTTCGACGCAGGGCTCGCATTTCCTTCGCAACCTGCTCGCCGGTAATGTGTTCAAGGTTCCCGAGAACCGCATCCGCGTCGTGACGCGCGACGTCGGCGGCGGCTTCGGCATGAAATTGTTTCTTTATCCCGAGCATGTACTCGTGCTGTGGGCCGCCAAGAAAATCGGCCGCCCGGTGAAATGGATCCCGGACCGCTCCGATGCCTTCATGACCGACACGCAGGGCCGCGACAACGTCACCCGGCTCGAGCTGGCCCTGGATGAAGAGCTGCGATTCCTGGGGCTGGATGTCACATTGATCGCCAATATGGGCGCCTATCTTTCGAACTTTGCGCCGGAGATTCCGACCGCTTCCGGCGCGGTGATGCATAGCGGGGTTTATGCGATCCCGGCGATCCATGTCGGGGTCAAGGGAGTGTTCACCAACACGGTGCCAGTCGACGCCTATCGTGGCGCCGGCCGTCCGGAAGCCGCCTATGCGATCGAACGGCTGGTCGACTATGCCGCCCGTCAGCTCGGCGTTGCGCCCGAGGAGCTGCGCCGGCGCAATTTCATCAAGCCCGAGGCGATGCCGTACCAGACCGCGCTCGGGCTCAACTATGATAGCGGCGAATTCGCCCGCAATCTGGACCAGGCGCTCGCTGCCGCCGACCTCGCCGGCTTTCCGGCAAGGCGCGCCGAGGCGCTGGCACGCGGCTGTTATCGCGGAATTGGCCACGCGGTCTATATCGAGCAATCGGGGTTTCCGCCCGACGAATTCGCTGAATTGCGCTTCGACCAGAGCGGCACCCTGACGATACTGATGGGCACGCAGTCCTCGGGCCAGGGGCATCAGACCGCCTATACCCAGCTCGCTGCCGAGCGTCTCGGCATCGGCCCGGCTAAGGTCCGGGTCTTGCAGGGCGACACTGCGGTTATCTCGTTTGGCCGCGGCACCGGCGGCTCGCGCTCGATCCCGGTCGGCGGTGCGTCCCTTGTCCACGCCGCCGACAAACTGATCGCCAAGGGGCGCCGCATTGCCGCGCACCTCTTCGAGGCGGCCGAGGCCGATGTCGAATTTGCCGACGGCGTCTTCTCGGTCGCTGGCACCGATCGGCGGCTCGGCATCGAGGAAGTGGCGCGCGCCGCCTTCGATCCGGCGCGGCAGGCTCCGGGGGTCGAGCCCGGCTTCGACGAGAGCGGCCATTTCACGCCGCCGCAGCCGACCTTCCCCAATGGCTGTCATGTCTGCGAGGTCGAGATCGAGCCCGACACCGGGCATATCGATATCGTGCGCTATCTTGTGGTTGACGATTTCGGTACGGTCATCAATCCGCTGCTGCTCGCCGGGCAGGTCCAGGGCGGGGTCGCGCAAGGGGTCGGCCAGGCGATGCTCGAACGAACCGTTTTCGACCCCGAGACCGGGCAATTGCTGACCGGCTCGCTGACCGATTACTGCATCGCCCGCGCCGAGGACCTGCCCGCGATCGAGTTCGCCTACAACATCGTGCCGTGCCGCACCAACCCGCTCGGCGTCAAGGGCGCCGGCGAGGCCGGGGCGATCGGCGCTCCGCCCGCGCTGGTCAACGCGGTCGTCGATGCGCTCAGCGACCTCGGCATCGCGCATCTCGATATGCCGTTGACCCCGGAGCGTGTTTGGCAGGCGATCCATGCCGCCGAGCAACGGAAAGCGGCATGACCGCCGATCGTCAAGAAATGCTCGACATCGTTTGCCGGACGGCAGTGGCCGCTGGCGAGGCCATTCTCAAGGTCTATGCAGAAGAATTCGACGTTCGCCACAAGACCGATAAGACGCCGGTGACCGAAGCCGATCTGGCCGCCGAGCGGATCATTATCGACCGGCTGATGTCAGCCTTTCCCGACATTCCTTGCGTCGCCGAGGAATTATGCGAGTCCGAGGGAATGCCGCCTTGCTGTGATCGCTTCTGGGCCATCGATCCGATCGATGGTACTCGCGAGTTCATTGCGCGGAACGGCGAGTTCGCGGTGCTGATTGCGCTTGTCGAGGAAGGGCGGCCGGTGCTCGGCGTCGTGCACGGGCCCGCGGTCGGTCTGACCTACGCCGCGTGCGGTCCGGGCACCGCGACCCGCCGCCGCGGTCGTGGTGCGGCAGAGCTGATCCACGCACGCGCACCTGAGGACGGGCTCGTCGTCATCCACAGCCGGTCGCACGAGAACAGCCGGCGCCTTGCTGAGTTCCTGCAGGATTATCCAGTGCGGGCGCGCAAGAGCTGTGGCAGTGCCCTGAAGTTCGGCGTCATTGCTGCCGGTGAGGCTGACCTCTACCCGCGTTTCGGCACGACGATGGAGTGGGACACCGCTGCCGGGCAAGCTATTCTCGAGGCTGCCGGCGGCCGCGTCGAAACGCTGGCAGGCGCCCCTCTCACCTACGGAAAACCCGGCTTTAAAAACGACGGCTTCCTCGCCTGGGGCCGCCGCGCTGATCGCGCTCCTATCAGGGCAGCTTGACTGCAAGCACGTCGAGCTTTTCGATCGCGGGAGGCCTCGCGAAGAGCTCCGGCGCTTTCGCCGTCAGCGCCGCGGCGAGGCGGCCTGAGAGGTGGACTTGCCGGCCCGCCTCGTCCGGGAAGGCGTCGAAAATACCGAAGGTCGAGGGTCCCATGCGGATGCCGAACCACGCGGTTGTCGCCGGCTCCTCCTCGACGATCGCCAAGCCGCCGCGCAGAATGCTTTCGACCTCCGCCTCCTTTCCGGGCTTTGCTTCAATGCGAACAAAAAGCGCTACCTTGACCATGTCTCATCTCCTAAGCCTAAAAGGGGGTCGTTGCGGCGCCCATCGCTGCTGGGAACCTCGACGCCAAAGCAGGAGCCGCCTCCCGGCACCGAGTGAACGCTCAATCGATGGCCGAGCGCCTCGGCAAGGCGGCGCACGATGAAAAGCCCGAGCCCCACGCCGTCACTGCGCGAGGAGTCGAGCTGAGTAAACGCTTTGAACGCGACATCGAGCTGATCTGCCGGAATCCCCTTTCCTGTGTCGAGCACCTGGATCTCGACGCGTCCGGGTCGCCGTCTGCAGCCAACGAGCACGGTGCCGCGATCAGTGTATTTGATGGCATTGCCCACCAGGTTTTGCAAAATGCTGGCAAGCAGCTGCTGATCGCTGCACACGGACGCGCTCGAAGGCATCACGCGCAACCGCAAACCCTTCGCCTCGGCATGCATTCGGTACTGTTCCTCGATTTCGTCGAGGATCGATCGAAGCGGGAAGGTTCGCACATTCGTCAGAACGGCGGTGGTCTCCGTTTGTACGGTGGCGAGCAGGGAGTTGAGCACCCCCTCGATCATGTGAACCGCCTTCCAGGCGGACTCCAGATGACCGCTAACCGCTCCGGGCGGAGCCTTTCCGCCGATCATATCGAGTGCCATGCCGATGACCTGCAGCGGCTGCCTCAAATCGTGCACCGCCATGGCCATCAGGGGCGGCCTCGTTTCCGTCCCGATCTGGAGCATTTTCTTCGATCCGGGTTTGTCTTGGCTCACGCCGTGCGCTGCACTTGCCCATTCGCCGCGCCGAACAGCTCGATCATTGCCAGGTTGAACGCCGGGATGTCCTCTGGCTTGCGGCTCGATACGAGGTTGCCGTCGACCACTGCCTCCTGATCCACCCATTCCGCGCCGGCGTTGCGCAGATCGGTCTTGAGCGACGGCCAGGAGGCGATCCGCCGCCCGCGCGCCGCCCCGGTTTCGATGATCGTCCATGGGCCGTGGCAGATCGCGGCCACCGGCTTGCCGGCATCGAAGAAGGCCTTGGCGAATGCGACCGCCTTCGGCTGGATGCGGAGCGCGTCGGGGTTGATGACGCCGCCCGGCAGCAGCAACGTGTCGAAGTCCTCCGGTCGCGCTCGGTCGAGCGCCACATCGACAGGGAGCTCCTTGCCCCAATCCGTAAAGTTCCAGGCGCGGACCCGGTCGCCCTTAGGCGATACTATCCGGGTCTGTGCGCCTGCCTGGTCGAGCGCCTTGCGAGGCTCGACCAGCTCGACCTGCTCGAAGCCGTCCGTCACCAGAATTGCGACCTTCAGTCCTTTCAGAGCCTTGTCGGCCATTTCCCGTCTCCTTTGATGAGTGTGGTTAGCGTGCCCGGTCGACCTCAAGCCGGCGGGGCGAGCCAGACAGCCAGATTGCGCACATATCGCTTGATGTCCGACAGCGCTCGGGGCTCGGCCCGCATGCCGTGCCCTTCCGGTTCTGTGACAAACGACGGAGCGCCGCGGCTAGTCTCCCAGTTGTAGTCGGCGAAGTGATGAAAGCTCGACTGGGCGACGCCGCGACCGAGAAAGCGCCCGTCGGAAGCGCGCGACCGCTCGAAAGCGACGACCAGATTGAAGTGGCGGCGGGTCGTAAGGCTCGTTCCCTGCGCTACGACTCGCGCGCTTCCATCTCCGGGCGGTGTACCGACCGATCCCTCGTGTGGGTGGGAAGGGAAGAGGGCGATCGGGTCGGAAGAGTTCGGTCTTCGGAGCAGCTCGTGCACCGGCGCGACTGGAACGACCATTTGGAAGTCGCCGTTGCGTCCCGAATGATAGTTCGGCCATGAGATCGAGGGGGTTCCGATGTCGTCCGGCGCCTGCCGTTCGGGGTCCGGCTCGCAATTGCACGAGTGAAAGTGATGGGCAGCGCCGACACCGCCGAGCGTGCACAGCGAGGAGCCCATGTCCTGGTGGTCCCGAATGGTCAAGATCCCGCCGCCGCGCTGGCGAAATCTCGTTATCCCCCGACAGTCGGCCAGCGAAAGCCCGTCGCCGGTGTCCAGAGCGAAGAGCCAGAGCTCGTCGAACCGAGATCGATCGAGCGATGCGAGCACTGGATCGTCCTGACCGGAGCCGAATGGGCGATCGCGCGCGGTCACCTCGAAGCACGCGCCGTCCTCCTGAAGCGAGGCGAGGTGCTCGGTGAGGAGCGAGAACCGTGCAACCGACCAATCGTCTCGTCCGCCGGGCGTCGTTGTCTGCACGAGAATGCGGACAGTTCGAGCCATCTCACACCTCGGCCTGGTCGACATAACACCAGCGCCAGTCTTCTCCCAGCTCGAAGGATTGGATGATCGGATGCCCGGTCTCATGGAAATGATGTCTGGCGTGCCGATGCGGAGAAGAATTGCAGCAGCCGACATGACCGCAAGTCAGGCACAGCCGCAAATGCACCCAGCCGGAGCCAATTCTCAGGCAGTCCTCGCAGCCTTCGGCGCTCGGGGTGACATCGCGGATCATATCCAGATGCGGGTCAGCCATCTTGCATCCCTCCTATTCAGGTACTGCGACCAGGCTCTCCAACGCGCGTTCATTCACGGGCTTATTGACGCGCGCGGAGAGGAGGTTGGGGGCGCTGGTTCCGTCGATCGGCGTTAGGCCGCCTTCGTCAGACTGCCATGCGGGTCGATGACGAACTTCTTGGGCGACCCGTCATGGAAAATCTTGTAGGCCTCGACAGCCTTTTCGAGCGGGATTATCTCGGTGTTCAGGAGTGGTGTCAGGTAGGGCATCCGATCCCACAGGATCGCCATCATCAGATCGCGGTTGTAGCGCATGACCGGGCATTGGCCTGCGGTGAGTGACGGCGACTTTATCCACGCCTTGGAGAAGCCGAGAGCCATATTGCCCTGCTTGTTGAGCTCGGAGGGCGCGCCTGGGTCGAGATTGGTGTAGACACCCGGGATGCCCATGGCCCCGGCGGGCTTGATCACTTCCATCAGCATATTGATGACGGCTTCCTCCTCATTGCCGGCGCCTTGCGGTCCATGGCCGTGGCATTCGAGGCCGACGCAATCGACGGCGGCGTCGACCCAGCGCTCACCGGTGCCGAGAATCTTCTCGACCTGATCGGGGACGGGCGTTGCGCTGCTCGTGTCCACCACCTCGTAGCCGGCCTTTTTCACCAGATCGAGCCGTGCTTTGTTGCTGTCCGCGACAATGATGCAGGATGCGCCCAGAAGGTGCGCGCTCGCTGCGGCGCAGCGCCCCACCGGCCCGGCGCCCGCGATGTAGACGGTCGAGCCCGTGCCGACTCGCGCCTCGATGCACCCATGATAGCCGGTCGGGAGGATGTCGGAGAGCAGCGTGAGGTCCCGGATCCTCTCGATCGCTTGGTCCTTGTCGGGGAACTTCAGGAGCTGGAAATCCGCCCAGGGGACCAGCATGTATTCGGCCTGACCGCCCTGCCATCCGCCCAGATTGAAGCCGTAGGCACCGCAAAATCCCAACTCTTCGTTGGCATTTAGGCAGACGTCGGTGTGGCGCTCCTTGCAGTTGCGGCAGGTGCCGCATGCGACGTTGAACGGCACCGAGCAAATATCGCCGACCGTGATGCGTTCGACATGCGAGCCCACCTCGACCACTTCGCCGGTGTTCTCATGGCCCATCTGCATCCCGCGGGGAGCCGCGAACCGGCCGTTATAAATGTGCAGATCGCTGCCGCAGATATTCGTCGCCACCAGCTTGAGAATGGCGGCGTGCTCGATTTTTCTGCCCTTCGGGTCCGCGAGCTTTGGATATCCCTTGTCCTGGATCTCCATCTCGTGCGGTCCAATGAACGTGACTGCGCGATTGCCTGCCATGGTTCTCTCCTCTTTAAATTTGGCGCGATCTCGTGAATCGCCTCACAGATCGAAGGTCGTCTCTCGCCGCTGCGGCTCGCCGGCGCCGCCCTTCTGTAGCTCCGGCGCTTGCACGAGCAGTTCCGCCGCCAGCGCCATCAGCACCGCAGCGGCACGGTTCGAGAGGTAAGCCTGCAGCGAGGCTTCGCTTGATCCGGCTTCGTTCGGCACAGCGGCTAAACCGTCGTAAATAGATGTCCCGAGACGAAAGCCGAGCCACACCACCTCCGCGGGCGTCTCCTCGACCGCCGATGGACTGGTTGCGAAAAACCGCGCGAGATCATCATTTCGGCCGGAAGCAGTCTCCATTCGTACAAACAACGCTTCGGTCACCATCCTTCGCCTCCGTTTGGGCTTGCTTTATGCAACTCATTCCACTGCGGTCCGATACCCCTCGCGCTACCGGAATTACGCGGCGGCAGATGAGCGCTGGCCGGTCCGGCGATGCGGCGTGGGTCTGCTTCCCGCCTGCACGCCTCCCGAGTGCACACAGCATGCCAGGGAGCGGTTGCGCGGTATTTGAGCGCTGTTCACGTCTGCTGGGCTCGATCCGCCCGCGACATCTCGTGGTCCCGCGAAATGTCGCCGCGAGCTTCACCCGCGTAAGCCGCTGCGGTCGTCGCGCAGCGCGGCGTTCTTATTCGGTGGCGTCTGCCTTACGGGCTTGGATCCCCAGCGCCCCCAGCCGAGACCGCAGGGTCGACGGCCTCAAGCCGAGGAGTTCGGCGGCGCCGCCGGGACCCTGGATTTGCCCCTTCGCGCGTTTGAGCGCGGCCAGGACGTTCGCCCGTTCCCGACGACGCCGATCGTCCTCGACGACGATCTCCGCGAGCCCCGGCGGCGTCGGACCAGCCGACGCCACAGGCGTCTTCCGGCTTGTCCGATCGGAGAGAATGCGGTCGAGACGCAGCGGCCCGCCACGCGAGAGGATCACAGCGCGCTCGATCAGGTTCTGCAGCTCGCGGACGTTGCCGGGCCAGTGATAGTCCTGCAGCATCTCGAACTGCGAGGTAGTGATCAGGGGCGGCGCTATTCCGAGATTCCGGCCTGCGAGCGCCGCGAAATGCGTGGCAAGGAGAGGGATATCGTCTTTCCGGTTGCGCAACGGGGGAAGCTCTATCGGAAAGACGGTTAGGCGATAGTATAGGTCTTGGCGGAAACGCCCCGCCTCGGCCTCGGCCGGCAAGTTCCGATTTGTTGCCGCGATCACGCGCACATTGACCGCACGCGTCCTGTCGTCGCCAACGCGCTCGTAGTCCCCCTCCTGGAGCACGCGAAGGAGTTTGGGCTGAACATCAACCGAAAGGTCGCCGACCTCGTCGAGGAAGATAGTCCCCTGGTCGGCGAGCTGAAAGCGCCCCGTTCGGTCACGCAGGGCGCCGGTGAATGCTCCCCGCACATGGCCAAAGAACTCGCTCTCGAACATATCCCTGGGGATGACGCTGCAATTCACCTTGATGAGCGGGCGGTCGGCGCGCGCGCTCCGCTGGTGGATCGCGCGAGCAACAAGCTCCTTGCCGGTGCCGGATTCGCCGAGAATGAGAACCGTGGCTTCGGTCGGCGCCACAAGCTCCAGCTCCGAGAGAACACTTCGAAGCGCTCTGCTGCGCCCGACGATCCCTCCGGAAGACAATGTGGAATGCACCTCTTCGCGGAGATAGGCATTCTCCTCTTCGAGCTGACGGCGGAGGCGTTCGCGTTCGGCCAGAGCCGCCTCGGCTCGCGCGCGTTCAACCAGCATGCACGCTGCTCGAAAGTAGATCGTTAGCTGATTGATCCCGGCTCCGAGCAAGGCGGTGTCGAATTCGGTCGGAAAATCGGCCCGGCGGGACCCTGCCACGACCAACCCTTCCTCCCCGATATCCAGGCGGCAGGCAACCGTCCTGAGGATGCCAGTGCCAAAGGGGTTTGGAACCTCGGCCCTGCGGGGTGGCCCGCGCAGCGCTCCCAACGGCAGAGCGAACGCGCACCCGACCTCGCTCGCGCGGCGGGCCATTTCGGGTTGCTGATGTGCGCGCGCCGCTTCGATCGCGGGCCCGCCCCGCGGGTCCCCAAGCCGGGCATAAGCCAGATCGAGGCCCAGGCTGGCGAGAAGGATGTCGAGAAAACTGCCCGCGACCTCGGGCGTTTCCTGCCCGATCCACAGCAACGGCAGCGCGCTGAGCGCCACCAGATCGCGGACGCAGCCGCGGAGGCGACGAAATTCTTCGCCCCGCTCATCCATCAACTTTGCACCTCAGACAGGGCCGGCGGACGCCTCCCGGTCGCGCAATTCACGCAGGAACTGATCAGGCGGCACGAAGAACGGGTTCACCTGAACAACTCCCGCGAGGATGATCATCGGGTGGGTTCGCAGGACATCCATGATCAGCCCAGCCCCAAATTTTGTGAGATCGTAGGTACAGACAACCGGATCCCGGTACTCGGCGGAAACAAGGTTGAACCTCGCTTCGTATTCGAGAAGACCATTCACACCCGGCCGGTCCTCTTGCGTCCATTCCATATGCGCAACCAGACGCGTAAGCGGAAATCCTTGCTGACGGGCTTGATCAAACGCCGTTTCCCACAGAGAAAGAACGCGGTCGGCATCGAAGCGGCCGTCACGGAAATACACATCGTCCCAATCTCGGACCTCCAACTGACCGGTTGTCTCTGCACGTGCCACATCAATTCCGGCAGAGCCGAGGCGCCGAAGATGCTCGTCGTGCAGTTTGGGGTTGACCACATGGAAGGCCTTGTCGCCCCGTTCAAAGCCTTCCTTAATGAAAGGAATCAGCAGGCGGTATTCTTCTTCAGGGCTGCGAAAGAAACCACAGATATGTCGATTTTGACCGAGCATCGCGTCAGCTATTTTGATCAACTCGCCCAGGTCTCTCACAGAAATCTCCCTCGACTGACGGTGTCAAACTCGAAACCGCAGGGGACAGCAAGCTTGATGACGCCAAGCGCGGCCTCCGCTCCGATAACGCTCTCCCGATGCCAAAGTCACGCTAGCCCAGAGGTGCGGCTGATTATACGGCGCAAGCCGGAAGTAACAACTGCGATTGCCGCGCAGTCGCAAGCTCGTGGTTTTGTCAAGAGCCTAGCGCGGGCCGAGGACCTGCCGGCGATCGAGTTCGCCTACAACATCGTGCCGTGCCGCACCAACCCGCTCGGCGTCAAGGGCGCCGGCGAGGCGGGAGCGATCGGCGCGCCGCCGGCTCTGGTCAACGCGGTCGTCGACGCGCTGGGCGAACTCGGCATCGCGCATCTCGACATGCCGCTGACCCCCGAGCGCGTCTGGCAGGCGATCCACGCCGCCGAGCAGCGGAAAGCGGCATGACCGCCGATCGTCAAGAAATGCTCGACATCGTTTGCCGGACGGCGGTGGCCGCTGGCGAGGCCATTCTCAAGGTCTATGCAGAAGAATTCGACGTTCGCCACAAGACCGATAAGACGCCGGTGACCGAAGCCGATCTGGCCGCCGAGCGGATCATTATCGACCGGCTGATGTCAGCCTTTCCCGACATTCCTTGCGTCGCCGAGGAATTATGCGAGTCCGAGGGAATGCCGCCTTGCTGTGATCGCTTCTGGGCCATCGATCCGATCGATGGTACTCGCGAGTTCATTGCGCGGAACGGCGAGTTCGCGGTGCTGATTGCGCTTGTCGAGGAAGGGCGGCCGGTGCTCGGCGTCGTGCACGGGCCCGCGGTCGGTCTGACCTACGCCGCGTGCGGTCCGGGCACCGCGACCCGCCGCCGCGGTCGTGGTGCGGCAGAGCTGATCCACGCACGCGCGCCTGAGGATGGGCTCGTCGTCATCCACAGCCGGTCGCATGAGAACAGCCGACGCCTTGCTGAGTTCCTGCAGGATTATCCAGTGCGGGCGCGCAAGAGCTGTGGCAGTGCCCTGAAGTTCGGCGTCATTGCTGCCGGTGAGGCTGACCTCTACCCGCGTTTCGGCACGACGATGGAGTGGGACACCGCTGCCGGGCAAGCTATTCTCGAGGCTGCCGGCGGCCGCGTCGAAACGCTGGCAGGCGCCTCTCTCACCTACGGAAACCCGGCTTTAAAAACGACGGCTTCCTCGCCTGGGGCCGCCGGACCTGACCGGGGCCCGCAACACAGCCCAGCACCCTCTCCCGCATTGCCGGTGCGGGAGAGGGAAGACTAAGCTGGGTGAAACTCAGTAAACGACGACGCTGCGGATGGATTTGCCGGCGTGCATCAGATCAAAGCCCTTGTTGATCTCGTCGAGCGGAAGCTTATGGGTGATCAGGTCGTCGATGTTGATTTTACCTTCCATGTACCAGTCGACGATTTTCGGCACGTCTGTGCGGCCCCGCGCGCCGCCGAAGGCGGTTCCTTTCCAGACGCGGCCGGTAACCAACTGGAAGGGTCTCGTAGAGATTTCCTGGCCCGCGCCGGCAACGCCGATAATGACGCTGACCCCCCAGCCGCGATGGGCGCATTCCAGCGCCTGGCGCATGACATTGACATTGCCGATGCACTCGAAGCTGTAATCGGCGCCGCCCTTGGTCAGGTTCACGAGATAGGGGACGAGGTCACCCTGAACCTCCTTCGGGTTGACGAAATGGGTCATCCCGAATTTCTCGGCCATATCCCGCCGCTTTGGATTGAGGTCGACGCCGACGATCATGTCGGCCCCGGCCATCCGGCAGCCCTGGATCACGTTGAGCCCGATGCCGCCCAGACCGAACACGACGACATTGGAGCCGGGCTCGACCTTTGCCGTGTTGATCACTGCCCCGATACCCGTGGTGACCCCGCAGCCGATATAGCAGACCTTGTCGAAGGGCGCGTCCGCGCGGATCTTTGCGACTGCGATTTCGGGTAACACGGTGAAGTTCGAGAAGGTAGAAGTGCCCATATAGTGGTGGATCTTGCTGCCGCCGAGCGAGAACCGGCTGGTGCCGTCGGGCATCACGCCTTGGCCCTGCGTGGCGCGGATTGCGACGCAGAGATTGGTTTTGCGGGACAGGCAATATTCGCACTGACGGCATTCCGGCGTGTAGAGCGGGATGACATGGTCGCCTTTGGCGACGCTCGTCACGCCGCGTCCGACATCCAAGACGATCCCCGCACCCTCATGGCCGAGGATCGCCGGAAACAGCCCCTCCGGATCGCCTCCGGACCGAGTGAACTCGTCGGTATGGCAGATCCCGGTCGCCTTGATCTCGACCAGCACCTCGCCGTCTTTGGGGCCGTCGAGCTGAACCTTCTCGATCTTGAGCGGCTCACCGGCCTTGAAAGCGACAGCAGCGCGTGTCTCCACGACCTCCCTCCTGGCTCCGGGTTGACGCGAACCGATATCAGCGCAACGGCGCTTATCGCATTTGCCTGCTATCGACGACAAGAGCCGGGTGCTAGCTCGGTTGCGATGGCCACGACCAAAAAATTGCCTGAATGACATGCATACTTATGGTGGGTCCCGCTCCAGAACGGAGAGTTCTGCGGAGGATCTGCAACTACAACCAAAACGCGACGATTTGCTGCAGATTTGCTGCAGGTGCAGCGACGGCCTGAAGCTGACACAACGGTAGATTGTAGCACTTCTGAGCGCGGCCGGTCCGAGCGTCCGAGGTGCTCATTGAATACTGTTTGCGCCGGGCCCCGCGATGAGGATAAAGCGAACGACCTATGGTGAAACTGGCGCCCGGGAGGAAGGATGCGGTTGCCGATCTCATACCTCGGCTTGGGTATTCTGCTGCCGTTCTTCGCGATTTGCCCCGCCATGGCCGCCGATGTCGAAGCCGGCAAGACAGAATTCAAAAAATGCGCGCTCTGCCATACCGCCGAGGCGGCCAAGAACAAGATCGGGCCGAGCCTGTTCGGGATTGTTGGCCGCAAATCGGCGACCCTGGAAAATTTCAATTACTCCGAAGCGATGAAAAAATTCGACCATACCTGGGACCCGCAAACTCTCGACACCTACCTGGCCGATCCTCGCGCGACGGTGCCGGGAACGAAAATGATCTTTCCCGGCATAAAGGAAGAGAAGGAGCGTCAAGACGTCATCGCCTACCTCGAAACGCTGAAGTGAGCTAAATCGGGATTAATGCCCGCTTCTCCTCGCCATTCCCGCAAAAGCGCAGGACTCAAACAGCGCCGATGAGGGCTTGGCGCCATCTCAGGCTGTGGTTGGTGATCCTCATCGTAGCCGCGGCATTGGCGCCTGCGGCTAGCCGTGCCGGTGAGCAAGTGGTGCAGATCGGCTGGTTGTCGCGTGCGGTTAAGCGGACTTTGCCGCTCTCTTACCTCGACCAGCCGCCGGGGGATGAAGGCATCCAGGGCGCGCGGCTCGGCATCGCCGATAACGAGACGACCGGCCATTTCACCGGCCAGTCGTTCACCCTGACCGAGGCGATCGTGCCGGAGGACGGCGATGTCGCCGCGGGCTTCCGTGAACTGACGGCAAAGGGCATCCGGCTCTTCGTGACCGATTTGCCGGCATCGGAGCTACTGTCGGTGGCCGGCATGCCGGAGGCCGCCGGGATCACGTTCTTGGATGCCGGCACTGCAGACGATCGTCTGCGCGGCGAGGATTGCCGCGCCAACATTCTGCATTTGCTGCCGAGCCGGGCGATGCTCGCCGACGCACTGGTCCAATACCTGGTCGCCAAGCGCTGGCAGAATCTCTTGCTGGTCGTCGGCCATGGCGAGGGTGACCACGAATTCGCCGGCGACATCCGCCATGCCGCGCTGAAATTCCAGGCGCGCATTGTCGAGGAGAAGCCCTGGACGTTTGTCCCGGGGGCGCGCCGCACCGATACCGGCCATTTCGCGGTCCAGGCCGAAGTCGCACGTTTTACGCAGGGCATCAGCTACGAGGTGCTGGTGGTTGCCGACGAAGAGGACGAGTTTGGCGATGATCTCTCCTACCGCACTTTCAACCCGCGCCCGGTAGCCGGGACCCAAGGCCTCGTCCCGACGGCCTGGGCGCGGCCGCACGAGCAATGGGGTGCGACCCAGCTGCAAGACCGGTTCCTGCATCAGGCCAAACGCTGGATGACCGACCGCGACTACGCCGCCTGGATGGCGGTGCGGGCGATCGGCGAAGCGGCGACGCGGTCGAAATCGGCAGACCCCGCCGCCATCGTCGCCTTTATGCGCGGCGACCGGTTCGAGCTCGCCGCCTACAAAGGCGCCCGGCTGAGCTTCCGCTTCTGGGATGGCCAGCTGCGCCAGCCCGTGCTGCTCGCCGATGCGCGCTCGCTCGTATCGGTCTCGCCACAGCCGGGTTTTCTGCACCAATTCTCCGAGCTCGATACGCTCGGAATCGACAAGCCCGAGACGAAATGCCGAACGGGCTGATCGCGGCTTTGGCGATCGCCTTCCTCTGCGCGGCCCGGATCGCGGCGGCGGACACGATCTACGTCTCGAACGAGAAGGACAACACCATCACCGTCGTCGACGGGAAGAGCCTCGAACCAGTCAAGACGATCCCGGTCGGCCAGCGCCCGCGCGGCATCCTGCTCTCCAAGGATGCGAAGTCCCTCTATATCTGCGCCAGCGACAGCGACCATATCGAGGTGCTCGACCTCGCCAGCGACAAGATCGCGCGTACCTTGCCGAGCGGCGCAGACCCGGAGTATTTCGCCCTCGATCCCGCCGGCAAGCTCCTCTATGTCGCCAACGAGGACGACAACCTCGTCACCATCGTCGATATCGACCGCGACGAGGTCGTCACCGAGATCCCGGTCGGCGTCGAACCGGAGGGGATGGGCATCAGCCCCGACGGGAAATATCTCGTCAACACCTCGGAAACGACGAACATGGCGCATGTCATCGACACCGCCACACGCCAGGTCGTCGCCAACATTCTCGTCGACAGCCGCCCGCGTCGCGCCGTTTGGACCGCCGACGGTGCGCAGTTCTGGGTTTCGGCCGAAATCGGCGGATCGGTCAGTGTCGTCGACGCTGCAAAACGCGAGATCGTCAAGCGCATCACCTTCGCCGTTCCCGGCGTGCCGACCGAGGCGATCCAGCCGGTCGGGATCGCGATCACCCGCGACCGCAAGCTCGCCTTTGCCGCACTCGGGCCCGCCAACCGCGTTGCCGTCATCGACGCGCAGAGCTATGAAGTCCTCAAGTATCTGCTGGTCGGACAACGGGTATGGAGCCTGGCCTTCAACCCGGATCAGAGCCGGGTCTACACGACGAACGGGGTCAGCAACGATATCTCGGTCATCGATGTCGCATCGCTGAAGGTGATCAAATCCGTTCCGGTCGGCCAGGCTCCCTGGGGTGTCGTCTCCCGCCCGTGAGGCTTTCATGAACATTGCACAGGCATTGGCGGTCGAGGGATTGGGACACCGTTTCGGACCGCGTCGGGTCTTGAAGAACGTCTCGTTTTCCATTGCACCCGGCGACTTTACCGTGCTCCTCGGGCTGAACGGCGCCGGGAAAACGACATTGTTCTCGCTCGCCACCCGACTCTACGCCCAGGGCGAAGGGACGATCCGGATTTTTGGCATGGACATTCGCGAACGGATGTTGGAGTGCCTGCGGCAAATGGGGATCGTGTTCCAGCAGCCGACCCTCGATCTCGATCTCACCGTCGAGCAGAACCTATTCTATCATTGTGCACTGCACGGCCTGTCGCATCGCGAAGCGGCTCGCCGGATTGCAGCAGAGATCGATCGCGTCGGGCTTGCAGAGCAACGTCGCGACAAGGCGCGCCGCCTGAGCGGTGGCCAGCGACGCCGGGTGGAGATCGCGCGGGCTCTATTGCACCAACCGCGACTATTGCTGTTAGACGAGCCGACAGTCGGGCTCGACATTGCCAGCCGGCAATTCATGCTGGACCACGTGCGCCGGCTCTGTCGCGAGGAGGGTCTGGCTGCACTGTGGGCCACGCACCTGATCGACGAAGTGGGCGAGGGCGCGCGAGTTGTCGTTCTGCACAAGGGCGAGGTACTGGCCGACGGCGCCGCCGCCCAGCTGATCGGCCAATTGCGAGCACCCTCGATGCGCGCCGCCTTTGAAACACTTGTCCAGGAGCGCGAAGCAGCATGAGGGCAATTCATTACCTGCGCTGTTTCGTCGGCATTGCGAACCGTGAATGGCTGCGCTTTCTAAACCAGCGCGGGCGCTTTTTTTCGGCGCTGGTGCGGCCGCTGGTGTGGTTGGCGATCTTCGCGACCGGTTTTCACTTTGTGCTCGGCGTTTCGATCATCCCGCCCTACGAGACTTACGTCCCTTACCCGGTCTACATCGCGCCGGGCCTGATTGCGATGATCCTGATGTTCAACGGCATGCTGAGCTCGTTGTCGATGGTTTACGACCGCGAGATGGGGAGCATGCGGATTCTGATGGTGAGCCCGCTGCCACGCTGGTTTCTTTTAACCTCCAAGCTGCTCGCCGGTGTCATCGTCTCGGTATTGCAGGCCTACGCGTTCCTGGCGATCGCGCTGATCTGGGAGATCGAGCCGCCGTGGTACGGCTATATCGCTGTGCTGCCCGCGCTGGTCTTATCGGGACTGATGCTGGGAGCGCTCGGATTGCTGCTGTCCTCGGCGATCCGCCAACTGGAGAACTTCGCCAGCGTCATGAATTTCGTGATTTTTCCGATGTTCTTCGCCTCCTCCGCGCTTTATCCGCTTTGGCATGTGAAGGAAGCAAGTCTCATTCTTTACGATATTTGCGAGATGAACCCGTTCACCCACGCCGTCGAGCTGATCCGGTTTGCGCTCTATGGTCAGCTCGAGCCCGTGTCGGCAATCGTTCTCGTCGCCACCACCGCGGTCTTCCTGACCTTGGCCGTCTACGGCTACGACCCGGCAAAAGGTTTGATGGCGCGTCGCGCGGCCGAATAACGGGTGTGTCGTAAATTCGCCTTTTGGGTAATGACGCTGGGGCTGGCTCTTGTCGGTGCCGTAAATGCCAATTCGGCGCCGCCACGGGCGGAGGATCCGGATTGGCCGTGCCAGCAGCGGCTAGTGCCGAAGCTGACCGCGGCGGCGTATTGGAGCGGGCCGCCATTGGAGAGACTCGGTGACTGGCGCGCCGACCCCGCGATTGCCGATTTGGTCCGACACCTCGCGCCACGGCGAGTCTCGACGCAAGAGGGGCTGTCACAGATCGCCGCCTTTACGCGGACTGTGAATGATCGCCCTCGCCGCCTCGCTCTCGTCTTTCGCGGGCTCCTCGAAGAAACTGACCGGGAACGCGAGGGTCTCATTGAAGAGCTGAAGGAGATCGGGCGACGTCAGCGTGAGCTTGCGGATCTCGTCGCCCGGCTGGCGGGCGAGGTCATCGCGATCCCGCCCGACGCGCGCGGCGAAGCAGCCGCCAAACGCATCGACCTGCAGCAGCGACATGATTTCACGGCGCGCAATTTCCAAGAGATCCAGCGCACGATCCGTTATGCCTGCGAGACCCCGGTCGAGCTGGATGCGCGCCTGGGGGCGTGGGCCCGCGCACTGCAGGAGGCAGCTTCCGAATGAGCGCTACGACCTCTTCGGTGGGCTAGGTCCTTTTACCGTCTCGAGACCTCGAACATTCTTTAGGACCGCACCGCCGAGATCTGCTTCCGTGACATCCGCACCGGTCAGGTCGGCGCCCGTCAGATCGGCCCCGGACAGATCGGCTCCCGTCAAATTAGCTCTGGTCAGATTGGCTCCGGTCAGATCGACAAACCTCATCAGCGCACGACTGAGATCCGCTCCGGAAAAGTTTGCGCCCGACAAGTTGGAGGCCGACAGGTCGCTCCTCATCAATCCCATGGATTGGTTTTTCATATCGGCGCCCAACTTCGCATTTGCGAAATTGGCCCCACTCAGATCGAACCGGCTCAGCCGAGCAATGATGTGCGCGCCGGAGAAATTGGCGCCTCTGAAAACCGCCGCCTCGGCAGGCGAGATGTCCAGACCCGAGGACACGACGAGGCCGAGGAGGCTCGCATTCGACAGGTCGGCGTTCGTGAAATTCGCCCGCATGATCCAGGCAAGGTCGAGCTTCGCCCCGGAAACGTTGGCGCCGGAGAGGTCTGCTCCCACCAATTTCGCACCAAAAAGGTTCACCCCTGACAGGTTCGCCCGTTTGAAGTCCAGTTTGCTCAGATCGAGATTTTCGAGGGACTTCCCGGAAAAGTCGACAGGCTTGTCGGGGGATGCCGAAGCCAGGCTCTCACGAACCTGCTCGGCATTGAGATCGGCGCCTCGGCAAGGCGAGGTCGCAAGCACCAGCAATACCCAGACGCTGCCGAACGCTTTTCTTATACCGGTCACGATGCCGGTTCCGCGTTCTGCATCGGCAATTTTGCCGCTTCCCACCCATCAGTGCCGTCACGGTACCAAAAAACTTGCGTATAGCCCCAGTCCGCCGCCCGCTTCGCTGCGTTCCAGCTCATCCAGCAGTCGGCGAGGCAATAAAACACGACCGGGGTGTCCCGGCGTTGGCTGGTTGCGGTTTCGAGGTGATCTCGAAAATAGCCTTCGAGCTCGGGGCTGAGCGCGCCGCGGCCGACATCGGGAAGCCATAGGCTGCCTGGAATGTCGCGGTGCGGCAGTGGCATCCATACGGCCGATTGCGGGAGGTTTGCCGGCCGTCGCGGCGCGGGGAGCACGTCGATCCAGACAGCGTCACCACTCATCCAAAGCCTGTGGGCAGCCTCGGTATCCAGCACGACACCACCGGCTACCGTGTCTGGCGTCGGCGCCCGATAATCGTCCATGCGATAACCTTCGGGCTCCGGAGGTCGCGCGCTTGCGCCGAGGTTAACAGCGAGCAAAAGACCACAGAGCAGCCATCGGATGACCCGTATCGGTCTCGCCGCCCTCACTGGCCGGCGAGCTCCCCCCGCTCATTGAGCAGCGGAACGCCGTAATCGCGCAGGATGGCGGTCATGTCGCTTTGCCGTTTCAGGATCGCAGCATTGATCCGTCGCCGCCATTCCGGCTCGTTTGCTCGAACCCCCATTGCGATGTGGTATTCCATACGAGCCGCACCCGGCTCGTCCTTGAGTGGAACCAGGGTGAGCGGCAGATCATCGTGCTTGCGGTAATAGCCGGCGATTGGTCCCCATAGAAAGCCGATGTCGATCGTCCCGTCGACCACATCCTGAACCATCTGATGGGTGGGCGATTCGGCGCGCGTGTCAACAGTCAAGGCGTAGGGCTTGGTGTGGGACATCAAGTCGTGGCGCACGAGAAGATCTGCCGGAGGAGTTCCGGCGACGACACCGAGGCGCAGGCCCGTCAGGCGGGCATCTTGCACTCCCTCGACTGCAAGATTTTTGTCCGACCGGTAGAACATCATATACGTGGTGAAATAGTAGGGATTTGTCGTCTGCATGATTTCGTCCCCGGCGACTGTTCCCATCACCAGATCACAAAGGTGCGCGCGCAGTGTATTGCGCACGAACCCGATGACCTGCGGGAACCATGCGTAATCGACCTTGAGGCCGAGTTCGCCGCCCATCAGCTCGGCGATCTTGTTCTCGAACCCCTCCTTTTTTTCGTCGGAAAACGGCAGGTTGCTCGGATCGGCGCAAACCTTGAGTTCGCTGCGATCGACAGTGTCGCTGGTCTGCGCGGCGACCGGCCCGGCGCCGAGTAAAAGCCCACAGAGCAGCGCTGGCGCAATGCGTTGGCATTCCCTAAGCGCTCGACGGGGTGCACGCTTCAGAGTCCGAAAATCGACTGGAACCGGGGCGGTGCGTCCTTTGAGATGCCGCCTGCGGCGGCTCCTCAGGATGAGGCCTTTCTGTAACGCCAGCATAGGCTGACCTCATGCTGAGGAGCGCCGAAAGGCGCGTCTCGAAGCATGCGCGGCGGTCCTGGTCATTCAATCCCCGATGCGTGGCGGCCGGCCTCGGCCCAGAGCGCCGTCGGCGCGCGCCTTCAGATAGGCCCAGATGTCGTCGAGGTAGGCGACGACGTCCTCGACCTCACCAAAGGGCGGCATCACATTTTCGCTGGCGGCATTGACGTTGGTGCGGCCATTGACGACAATTTCGTTGAATTCATCTTGCGTCATGTGCTTGGCCGAATCGACCAGCGACGGCGCATAGGAGCTGCCGGCCCCGTCCGGCCCATGGCAGCGTAAACATGATTCCGTGTAGCGACGCCACCCGTTGAAGGTCTTTTTGTCGACCTTGCCGTCCGTGACGGTGTAAGACTTTTCGGCGGATTGATCAGTTTCTGCCGCGAGCACGAGGCTAGTTCCCAGAACCAGTGCTGCAGCAGGCCCAAATAGTGGCGCCAACACTCTCACCAAGTACCTCCCGAAGAAAAGGCCGGCATCCATTTGCGGACGCCGGCCCAAGGTCTTCGTAAGTTTAACCGACGGTCATTCGGGAAGGCCGAATACCGTCAGGACACCGCCGAGCTGGGTGTAGTTGGCCAAGGCCTTGTAGGCCCCGACAGCGCCGAGCCCGTCGGTGTCTTTTGTCAGACCCGCCGCCATGCCGATCCCGGCCCATCCGCCGACGCCCGACAGCACGGCAATGTATTGCTTGCCGCCATGGGTGTAGGTGTTGACGTTGCCGATGATCCCCGAAGGGGTCTTAAAGCGGTAGAGCTCCTTGCCGGACGCCATGTCCACCGCCTTCAGGTAGCCCTCTAGCGTGCCGTAGAAAACGACATCGCCCGCAGTGGCCAGTGCCCCCGACCACACCGAGAATGGCTCCGGATCGGACCACACGATTTTGCCGGCGCTCGGATCCCAAGCGATGAAGTTGCCAAGATTATTGTCCCCTTGCGGTGGGTACATGGACAACGTAGCGCCGACATAGGGCTGACCGGCCGTGTACGAGACCTTGAACGGCTCATAATCCATGCAGACGTGGTTCGTTGGCACGTAGAAGAGCCCGGTCTTCGGCGAGAAGGCGGCCGGCTGCTGGTCTTTCGAGCCGAGCGCGGCGGGGCAGACCCCCTTGGTATTCTTGTCCTCGCCTTGAGCTTGGGTGCTGTACTGCTTGACGACCTCAGGCCGGCCGGTCTGCATGTCGACATGCG
The DNA here is from genome assembly GCA_963787425.1 of uncultured Alphaproteobacteria bacterium. Lineage (GTDB taxonomy): Bacteria > Pseudomonadota > Alphaproteobacteria > ATCC43930 > CGMCC-115725 > AP-15. Next base: position 155,619 of record CAWBCV010000005.1, on the reverse strand, counting down.
TGGCCCAATTGACCTTTGGGTCGAACTTCTCGGCCACCAGCAGCGCCCCGGTCTCGCGGTTGAGCGTGTACGCAAAACCGTTGCGGTCGAAGTGGACGAGCGCCTTGGTCGGCTGGCCTTTCACATTGATGTCGGCCAGGATCATCTCGTTTACGCCGTCGTAATCCCATTCGTCATGCGGCGTCATCTGGAAGACCCATTTGGCGACGCCCGTGTCGGGATTGCGGGCAAAAATGGTCATCGACCATTTGTTGTCTCCCGGCCGCTGCGCCGGGTTCCAGGTGCTGGGGTTTCCCGAGCCGTAATATATCAAGTTGAGCTGCGGGTCGTAGGAATACCAGCCCCAGGTGCCGCCGCCGCCGATCTTCCACTCGTCGCCCTGCCAGGTCTTCAGCGACGAATCCTTGCCGACGGGCTTGCCGAGTTCAGTGGTATTGGCGTCGAACAGGATCTCGTTGTCGGGGCCGACCGAATAAGCCCGCCATGCCTTCGATCCATCCTTGAGATTGTAAGCGGTGACGTGTCCCTGTACGCCGAACTCGCCGCCGCTGATGCCGACGATGACCTTATCTTTGACCACCATCGGGGCGTTGGTCATCGTTTCGCCCTTCTTGGGATCCCCGTTCTTGACGCTCCAGACCACCTTACCGGTCTTGGCGTCGAGCGCCACGACTGTGGTATCGGCCTGCTCGAAGATGATCTTGCCGTCGCCATAAGCGACACCCCGGTTGACGGTGTCGCAGCACATCACCGGGATGACGGTCGGATCCTGCTTCGGTTCATATTTCCAGAGGATTTGCCCGTTCTTGTTGAGGTCGAGCGCGAAGACGTTGTTGGGGAACGGGGTATTGACATACATAACGTCCCCGATAACGAGAGGGCCGCCTTCGTGACCGCGCAACACGCCCGTCGAGAACGTCCATAACGGACGAAGATTTTTGGCGTTGTCCTTGTTGATCTGGTTAAGCTCGCTGTAACGCCAGTTCGCATAGTTGCCGGTGGGCATGGCCCATTGGTTTGGGTCTTTCGAGAGCTTCATCAGCTCATCATTGGCACTGGCGCCACCCGCGACGAGCGCGAATGCCGAGAGCGCGAGCCAGAATCGTGATGATTTCATCGCCTTCTTCCCTCCCGCCTTTGCTTACGTAATGGTTAAGACGGCGATGCTATTTCACTTCGAGTTAACGCACAAGCGCTACGCCGGCCTTTGCCGCGGGACGTTGTGTTCGCACCGCCAGCGCGACAGCATCCATTTCGGATGCTCGGCGAGCCATTCCGCGGCATAATGTTGACCCCGCACCAGGCAAGCTTCAGGCGACAGATCCTCGATTGGACGCTGCTCAGTACAGGAAGCAGGCGCACTTTGCAGGCAAAAAACGAGCACGAGCGCTGTCAATGAATATTCCTTTCACTAGCCGGCAGAAGAATGAACCTCGCCGGGCTTACGATCCCCATTACGCGGCGATCGGCCTCCTCGTGCTCTCGGTCGCGTCCGGACCTGTCCACGGGGCCGAAGGCGATTATCCGACCTCTGCCCGGGCCGATTACGTGATCGGGTGCATGGCGGCCAACGGCAATACGCACGAGGCGCTGCTGAAGTGCTCCTGCGCGATCGACACGATCGCCTCGCTGATGCCCTATTCCCATTACGAACAGGCCGAAACCGCGCTCAGTCTGCAGGCCGGCGGCGGGGTCGGCGGGCGGGTCGGCCTGTTCCGCGATCCGCCGCAGATCAAGGCGGTCATCGAGGAGTTGCGCCGGGCCCAGGCAGAGGCCAACCTCCAGTGCCGCTAAAAGCGAACGCTGCCGCGCTCACATCTGCGCCGCCGCTGGTACGGGCCAACTTTGACTGAAACGCCGCTGGCTGCTGTCGAGGATTTCCGCCTTGATCACCCCCGCGGCTACCGGGCCGGCAGGGCGGAAGCTGAAGTTGAAACTCGGATCCTCACTGATGGCTATGTCGGACTCGAGACGAAATACCTGCTGGCCGTTATAGGTGACGTCGAGCGTTTGCATGAAATCGGCCGGGATATAGTTGCGCGTGACCTGATCCATCTGCAGCCCCGAACTGTTCGGATGGCTGATCAACAGCTTGGCTCTTATCGGTTCATCCGGCCTCGATCGGTCGGCGAGGTTAAGTTTCATCTTGCCGAGGCGTTCGAGGGCGAGGGCCTGGTCCTTGCCGGCGGGCGCCGAGCAGCCGCCGGCCGCCTTGATGAAGCGCACGGCCGCGTAAAGCCGGCCGTCCGCAGTTTCGGCGACAGCGTGGAGGTAAGTGTAGTCGTCGATACGGACACGGGTCGCGATTTCCCGTGCGTCCGCAATCGGCCCGAGCAGGAAGTGAGCGGCGAGTGGCGACGGATTGTTGTCGATGACCAAATAAAGGCCGCGAATTTCCGGAGCGAGCGTCTCTGCAACACGGATCGCCACCGGCACAATTGCAGCGTCCTCGGCGCGTATGGGGGCATCGATCGCGACGAGGTCTCCGGCATCTTCGATCGCGCGATCGCCGAAGATCGCGTGCCGGAGATCGGCCCAGCGCGCCATGCGCTCCGCCTCAGTCGGTTCGGCGCGGGCTGGTCCCGACAACGCAAAACCGATCAGCAATAAAACTAAAGCTCGACCAAGCATAGTTCGGGTCATTCCCATTCGAGCTCCTTGTAGCTCGCCGTTACGTTGCGCGGGTGATACTCATCGAACAGCAGCCAATTCCCGCGTTCCGAGTTTGCGACTTGCCGGTAGGCGTTGGCAATGCCGATCCCGGATTTGATGGCCGCGCGCGTATCGTGCGCGACGGCCTCGAGGTAGCGCCGCTCCGGTGCTGCCGCTGCCGGCCACGGGACGGATACCGGACCATGCCCGGGAACGGCCCGATCCGCCGATATGGCGGTCAATTCGTCGAGTTGCTTCAGCCAGCCGACGAGGCTGCCATCGATGACCGGGATGCGATCGACGAACAGCAGATCGGCGAGCCAAAAGGTCCGGGTCTTCTGATCGAAGATAGTCAGGTCGTTGTCGGTATGAGCCGGGCCGTACGCCCGCAAGCTGAGACGCCGGTTCCCCAGATCGAGATCGAGCCTGTCGGCGACGAGAACCGTCGGCACCACGATCTCCGTACCGCTCGCTTCATCGCCGAGGGTGCCCTGCAACCTGCGGAGGTAATAATCGCCGCGCTGGGCAAGGGCGCCCGGCAACTTGGCATGCCCGACGAAATCGGGGTGATCGTCATGGAAGGCGGCGGCCCCGAAGATATGGTCGGGATGGACGTGGGTCAGGATCACATATCGGATCGGCCGATCCGTGCGGGCGCGGATCGCCGCGCGCAACGCGCTTCCCTCCGCAAAGCTGCCGCCGGGATCGATGACCGCCACAGCCTCATCGCCGATAATGAAGCCGATATTGGCGATCTCGTCCTCGTTCGCGGCAGACGCCTCCTCGTGCACTCCGTTGTGGACAAAGATGCCAGACGCGATTTCCGTCACCGGAAGCGCAGCGGTTTCCGCACGACTCGCCGTTGTCCCGAGCACGACAGCGACCGCGAAGACGGCCGACCTCCTGATAATACCGGCGAAAAACAGGAGGAGCCCGGCCTGGGTAAGGGGTTCGGCTTGGCGCTCTATTGGCGCCCGAAGGTGAGAGCAGAACAGCAACCGGATCGGCATCGCCGATCCATACCATGCCATTACGGCTATTTTGGGGACCAGGGGCGCCGGGCCCATTGAGCGCGTAACCCGCGGGCCGCGGACCCGATACGGCCAATCCGTCTACACCTTCAATTCGTCATGCTTTGGCGCGGCGGGGCCTACCCCGCGGCCGGCTGCGCTTGCGGCCGAGCCCCAGCTCTTTCGCCATTGTCGAGCGCTGCTCGGAGTAGGCCGGCGCAGTCAGCGGATGATCGCTCGCCAGATCCCAACGCCGCAAATATTCGGCGGTCTGCAATCCATGCCGGGTGCCGAGATGCCGTCGCAACGTCTTCCCTCGGAACCCGCATTCGAGGCAGACGACGTGATCATGTTGTACGGATCGTCGAATCGGCACCGCCGGGGTGCGCGGCACCGGCACCGGCGCCGGTTTTCCGAGATCGCGCAGAGCCTGCTGCACCGAGGTGATCAGGGCCGGGAGCTGATCGGGTGACAGTGTATGATTGCCGACATAGCTTGCGATAATCTTGGTTACCGGGCGGAGATCGATGTCCTTTTCGGGATTCTCGGTATTCATGACTGCTTCTCTTCCTGCCGCACAATCTTCGAGTCTCCCTGCATACATCATATCGCACCTGTTTGAAACCTTCTTTACTGCCTAATTTAAAGTCAGAAAAAATCGCGACGCGGCCGGCAAGTCTATATGCGATAGCGAGTGACGGAGCGGGACTAAATGGCGATGATGATCCTGTTTCGGAAAATCGCGCGATGCGGCATGATTGGACGCCGCGATCGCTGACCAGAGGTCACAATGAAACTGTTCGATTTGTCGGGGAAGGTTGCGATCGTGACCGGGTCGAGCCGCGGCATCGGCCGGGCGATCGCCGAGGCGTTCGCCGAGGCCGGCGGCCGGGTCGTGATCTCCGCGCGCAACCTCGCGCCATGCGAGGAGGTCGCAGCAGGGATCCGGGCGAAAGGCGGTGAGGCGATCGCACAGGCAGCGCGCATCTCGGACAAGGCGCAGCTCGAAAATCTGGTTGCCAAGACGCGCGAGGCCTGGGGCCGAGTCGACATTCTCGTGTGCAATGCGGCCATAAATCCGCATTACGGCTCGCTCGAAAAGCTGACCGACGAAGTATTCGAGCGCATGATGGTCAACAATGTGCTGAGCAATCTTTGGCTGTCGCGCATGGTGGCGCCCGAGATGCGCGAGCGGCGCGACGGCTCGATCATCTACATCATCTCTGTCGCCGCCGTGCGCGCGACGACGGTGCTCGGCATGTACGGGGTGACAAAAGCCGCCGATTACGCCCTCTGCCGCAATCTCGCGGCGGAGTGGGGCCCCGACAATGTGCGGGTCAACTGCATCGCTCCGGGTCTCGTCAAGACCGAGTTCGCGCGCGTCCTCTACGAGGACCCGCAGCGCCGCTCTGCCCGCGAGGCCGCGACGCCGTTGCGGCGGCTCGGCGAGCCCGAGGACATCGCCGGCGTCGCTCTAATGCTGGCCTCGCGCGCTGGCGCCTTCATCACCGGCCAGACGATCATTGTCGACGGCGGCACGACGATCGCGCCGTGATGGTTCCAGACCCAAGGAGGGGAAGTATGATGTGGCGGATTACAATGATCATCGGCTTGCTGAGCCTCGGCGCGCTGGCGCTCGCCCAGAACAAGGCGACAATCGAAAAGCTCAACGACGCCTGGACAGCGGCGTTCAACAAAGGCGACGCCGCGGCAGTCGCGGCAATGTACACCGAGGATGCCTATGTGTTGCCGCCGGGCGCTGTGATGGTGAGGGGCCACGCCGCGATTGAAGCCTTCTGGGGGCAGGCCGAGCAACAGCTCGGCGACGCCAAGCTCACAACTGTCGATGTGCTACCGCTCGGCCCACGCGCCGCCCGGGAAATTGGCACTTTCACCTTTGAGGAGAAGAAACCGAGCCTGTCGGGCCCGCCGCCTTGTGACGGCTGCCTGCCGGAACATCAAATCGTCGGGAAATACGTCGTCCTCTGGCGCAAGATCGGCCGCGACTGGAAGCTCGCGACCGACATCTGGAACACCGACAAGTAAATCTCTTTCGCTTCGCCGAGCTCGAAAGGCTCGCGAAACATGTGCCATTCCAGGAGGGAAACGATGGATGATCCGTCCGCAAGACCGATCGAGACTGGCGGCAACGAGATCGATCGGCCGGTGCCGAGCCAGCCCTCGGCGCGGGTCTGGGGCAGCGATGCAATCGCGGCGATGTTGCGCGAGCTGGATATTCCCTATGTCGCGCTCAATCCCGGGTCGAGCTATCGCGGCCTGCACGACAGCATCGTCAATTATCTCGGCAATACGCGGCCGCGCATGCTGCTCTGCCTGCACGAGGAGAGTGCGGTTGCGCTGGCGCATGGCTACGCCAAAGTAACGAGGCGCCCGCTCGCCGTTATCGCGCACGCCAATGTCGGGCTGATGCATGCGACGATGGCGATCTTCAATGCCTGGTGCGATCGCGTGCCGATGATCGTCCTTGGCGCCACCGGGGCGGTGGATGCGGTGCGGCGCCGGCCGTGGATCGAGTGGATCCACACGGTGCGCGACCAGGGCGCCCTGATCCGCAACTACACGAAATGGGACGACCAGCCGTCATCGATCGGGGCGGCGCAAGAGGCGCTCTTGCGCGCCAACATGATCGCGCAGACCGCGCCCTGCGGACCCGTCTATATCAACTTGAATTTGGAACTGCAGGAAGACGAGATCGCAGCCGCGCCGCCGCATCCGGAGATCGCGCGCTTTGCTCCGCCGCCGCCCTTGGAACCGGCCGGTCCAGCGTTGCGCCAGGCCGCCGAGCTCCTCGCCCGCGCCGAGCGTCCGGTCATACTGATGGGACGCACGTCGCGTGATCCCGAGGCCTGGCAACGGCGCATCGAGCTTGCCGAGGCGATCGGCGCGCGGGTGATGACCGACCGCAAGGCCGGCGCCGCGTTTCCGACGGATCACCCGCTGCACGCCGCCGGACCCGCCACCTCGCTGTCGCCGACCGGCGCCGAGCTGGTCGCCGCGGCGGATGTGATCCTCAGCCTCGACTGGATCGATCTCGCTGGGACATTGAAGGGCGCCTGCCGCGGCAGGGCTCCGGCCGGCAAGGTGATCCAGGTCTCCGTCGACCAGTATGTGCACAATGGTTGGAGCATGGATTATCAGGGCCTGCCGCCGGCCGATGTTTACCTGTTGGCCGGGCCCGACGCGGCAGTGCCGGCCCTACTGGCCGAGGTCAAGCGATTGCGCCCCAACTCACCGCCGTTGCCGCCGGCGCGCGAACGGCGCGGTCCGCCGCCGCTGTCCGCGCTCGAAACCGCCTCGATCATCGAGGTGCCGTTATTGGCAACGGCGCTGAAGGAAGCGCTGGCCGGCGCGCCGGTCTCGATGATCCGGCTGCCGCTCAGCTGGGGCGAGCATCTGTGGGATTTCCGGGATCCGCTCGACTTTCTCGGCGCCGATGGCGGCGGCGGCATCGGATCGGGGCCGGGGATGGCCGTTGGCGCGGCATTGGCTTTGCGCGACGGCGAGCGGCTGCCGGTCGCGGTGCTCGGCGATGGCGATTTCCTGATGGGGGTCACCGCGCTGTGGACGGCGGTGCGCAATGGCATCCCGCTGTTGATCGTGCTCGCCAATAACCGCTCGTTCTTCAATGACGAGCTGCACCAGGAACGGGTCGCCCGCGAGCGCGGCCGGCCGGCCGAAAACCGCTGGATCGGCCAGGCAATCCGCGATCCGGACATAGACCTCGCCACCATGGCCCGCGCTCAGGGCTGCATCGGCATCGGCCCGGTCGACGATCCGCGCCGTCTTCTGCCGGCCCTCAATGAAGCCGTCGCTGCAGTCCGCGCCGGCAAGGTGTGCGTCGTCGACGTCCACGTCGCCGCCGGCTACGACCCCGGCGCCGCCAGCGGGATCATGCAGCACTCGGGCCGGGGGTAAGAGCTAATCTCGACCGCCTTGCACCGGTGTCATTGCGACGAGCGCCTCGCGCGACAAAGCAATCTCGACCGATTGAGCTCCACGGCCCGAGTTTGCTTCGCTGCGCTACCGGGTGCTCGGCAATATATTCGCGCTTTGCGTCAGTCTTGGCGCCGTCGCGGATGCGGTCCTCGCGTGTCTTGGTGACGTCGGCCTTGGCCGAACAGTTGACCGCAGCGAGCCCGTCGAGCAGACGCCGCATGCCCGCCGACAATGTCTCGTAAGCCAGGTACATGTTGGCGAACAGAGTATCGCCGCCAAAGGGCGGCACCTCGCGCGCGAGCAGCATCGTGCCCATTGGCGGGCATTCGAGATAGGCGGTGTCAGTGTGCCAGAGCCCGCCGAAATTGACCCTCTCGTGTTCGAGCTTGACGACCGGGGTGATCTCGGGAAATCCATCGATCCCTTTCATAAAAGGGTATTCGACAACCTCGCCTAAGCGCCGCGCAAAGCCGAGAAACTGCTCTCGGTGCCAGGTGCTGCTCGCGAAAGAAAATCACAAGGTGGTCGAGCCAAGCGCGCCGGATCGCCGAGATGGTTTCGCCGTCGAGCTCCTCGGTGAGATCGATCCCGCCGATCTCAGCCCCGAGTGCTCTAGCAATTGGGCGGATTTTGAGTGGTTTACGGATCATCGGGATCGAGCTTCCCGTGCGACTCACGCCCTACGCGGCGCCGGGTTTATCGTAACCACGTTCGAGCCCTGCCGGGGCGCCTCGCCGCGCAGCGCTTCGGAGACATTTTCGGCCAACCGCTCCAGGCGATATGGCTTTTGTAGAACGATATCACCTTCGGCTGGCGCGAAGGCTGCAACATCGGCGTAACCGGTGACCAGCATTGCCCTCAGATCGCCCCGGCGCTCGCGCGCCCGCCTGATCAGCTCGACCCCATTCATCCCCGGCATCGCCATATCCACGACCAGCAAGTCTACCGGCCCGCTTTGCGCCAGCAAATCGAGTGCCGCCGGCCCGTTCTCGGCGGCCAGCATATGATAGCCGAGGCTTTCGAGGCTGCTGACCGCCACTTCCCGCACATCCGGGTCGTCGTCGACGACCATGATCGTCGCCCGTTCGTGGGCTGCTGCCGATAGGGGTTCACGCTCCCGCGCTGCTGCCGAGACAGGGCGGGCACGCGGCAGGTAGACGTTGACAGTCGTTCCACGGCCGAGGCGGGTGTCGATATGCAAGCCGCCGCCCGACTGCGTCGCGACGCCGTGCACCATGCTGAAGTCCGAGACCGCTGCCTTTGCCGGGCTCCTTTGTCGTGAAAAAGGGCTCGACCGCCCTCCTCAGCACCTCCTCGGACATGCCCTCGCCGGTATCCGACACCGAGATCAGCACGTAATCCCCAGGAGCGAGATCGGAAGGTGCTTCGCTGCGGCTCACATTGGCTGTGCGGATTGTCAGCCTGCCGCCTTCGGGCATCGCGTCGCGTGCGTTTATCGCCAAGTTCAGCAATACCAGTTCGATCTGCGTGGGATCGACCAAAGCGGGCCACAGCCCGTCGGTCAGCACGGTCTCGATGCGCACGGTGGCGCCGATCGTGCGGAACAGCATATCGCTGGCTTCGCCGACCAGCCGGTTCAGATCGAGCGGGGTCGGGGCGAGGCGCTGCTTGCGCGAAAAGGCGAGCAGCTGGTGCGTCAACCGCGCTCCGCGTTCGGCCGCCAGCCGTGCCGCCCGCAATCGACGGAGTGATTCGTCGCTTTTCAGCCGGCGCTCCAGCAACTCCAGATTGCCGAGAACACCGGTCAGCAGATTGTTGAAATCGTGCGCAACGCCGGAAGTGAGCTGCCCCACCGCCTCGAGCTTCTGCGCTTGCAGCAGCGCCTCCTCGGTTCGCTGCCGCTCGGCGATTTCCGCGGTTAGTCGGTCATTCGCGGCGGCGAGACTACGGGTTCGTTCGGCGACCAACCGCTCCAGCTCCTCGCGGCTGCCCCTCAAAGTCTCGCGCGCCTCGACGATGTCCGTAATATCCGTGCAGGTGCCGAACCATCTGACGGTCCGGCCTTCGTCCCGAACCGGGGTCGCGCGCGCTTTGAACCACCGATATTGTCCGTCGGCACGGCGGATCCGCAGTTCCAAATCGTAGTCGTCCCGCCCTTGCACCGCCGCCATCCAGCGCTCGCGAACTCGCTCCCGATCCTGCGGATGGACGACCCTGTCGAGCCACGCGAGCCCCAATTGCTCCTCTTCAGGGATGCCGGTGTACTCGACCCATTGGCGGCTAAAATAGTCACGCTGGCCATCCGGTTGGCTGGTCCACACCAATTGCGGCAGCGCTTCGGCCAGGGTGCGATACCGCCGCTCACTTGCGGTCAGCGCCTCGAGAGCGTCGTGCACCTCGTATTGCCGTCCTCGCGCACGCAAAGCGGCGCGGACTGCGCTCACCAGGGTCGCGGTTCCGACCGGGCGCTCCAGCAAAGTCAGATTAGCCGATTGCTGCAGTGCGTCACGCTCCCGGCTGCATGCCTCGGCCGAGGCTCCCGGCTCCAGCAGGACGACAAAGGGGAAATCCGACCAGGAAGGTTGGTGCGCGACCCATTCGACAAGGCCGCTTATATCCTGCCCAATCAGCGCCTCTTCGGTGATGACGGCGGCACCCGCGCCTTTGACGAGGTTCCGCTGCAGTTCATGCAGATCGGAGCACACGAGGCTCTTTACACCGCCGCGGTCGAGAAGCGACCCGGTTAACACGGCATCGCGGCCCACCGGGGCCAGGATCAGCACGCGCGAGCGGAAGGCCGCCTCATCCATGTGTGTCATCAGCGGCCGCTGGGATCATAAGCTGCGACCCAACATAGGTTGGAATTCCCGACATGATGCCTTGGAAGTCTGTCAGCGGCTCGCCGACTTGCAGCCCTTCGGCCGTCAATCGAAGCTCGCGGATGGTGTCCTCGTGGGTGCCGACCCGCTTTTTCAAGACCGAGATGGCCTTGCGAACTTTCCCCTGGGCCTCGAAAAACCGCAGCAACAGCACGGCGTCGCTGAGATAGCTGAGGTCGATCGGTGATTCCACGACGCCGACCAAGCCATGTTGCGCCATGACCAAGATAGTCAACACTCGCTGTCGGTTCAGATAGGAGAGCAATTGGTGTATCTCGAGCGCCAGAAAGCGTTCCTGCGGCATTGCCTGCAGATAGCCGTTGAGGCTGTCGATGACGACGACGGTGGCGTTCCGCTCGGTGACGCCGCGGCAGACGAGCGCAGTGAATTCGCCCGGCGACATCTCTGCGGGATTGATTTGATGCAGGACGATATCACCTGACGCGAGCAGCGGGCCGATCTCCATTCCGATCCCGCGTGCCCGCTCGACGATGCTTTCGGTGCCCTCGTCAAATGCGTAGATGGCGGCGCACTCGCCCTGTTGTGCCGCATTGTATGCCATGCTGAGAGCCACCGAGGACTTCCCGGATCCGGCCGGCCCGACGAGCAGCGCGCTGGTGCCCCGGCGCAGGCCGCCGCCGAGCAGTGCATCGAGCTGCTCCGAGCCGCTGCGAACGATCTCCTTCGGGAGGGTTCCCGGGTGCTCGGGCGCCACTAGGCGGGGAAACACTTCCAATCCGCCCGTGCGGATCGCGCAATCATGATAGCCGCCGCGGTACTTTACCCCGCGCATCTTTGTCACCCGCAGCCGCCGCCGCTCGGCGCCATAGTCGAGCCCTAGTTCCTCCAAGGTGAGGACGCCATGGACGATGCTGTGAAGCTGCAAATCATGGCCGTTCGACGCCATGTCGTCGAGCACCAGCACCGTCGCATGCCGCCGTGCCAGAAAGTGCTTCAGCGCGAAAATCTGGCGCCGATAGCGCAGCGCGTTCTGCGCCAAGAGTCGCATCTCGGAGAGCGAGTCGAGCACGATGCGCGCCGGGTCGATGCGTTCGATCTCGTTGCACAGCAGCCGCATCGTCTCGCCGAGCTCGATTTCCGACGGGCGGAACATCGTCTGCCGGTTGCCCTCGCTGTCCTCGGCATCGGGCGGCACGAGCTCGCACATCTCGACGCCTTCCAGCGACCAGCCGTGCGCACCCGAGACAGCCTGCAATTCGTCGCGGGTCTCGGACATGCTGACATAGAGCACCTTCTCATTCTGGTCGCGGCCGGCCAAAACGAAGTGCATGCCTAAGGTCGTTTTGCCGGTGCCCGGCCTGCCTTCGACTAGGTGAAGACGGCCGAGGACAAAGCCACCCCCGAGGATTTCATCCAGATTCGCCAGCCCCGTGGACGCTCTGTCGCTCCCGCTCAAAGTTCTCACCCCCGTAATTCGGCCCAAAGCCAAGCGGGCGCGCCAGCACGCCCGCCGGCCCTATCTTCTGGCTTCTCCGCATCCGGAGAACAGCCACCCCGCGGTTTCGTTCAATCGAGCGGGACCACGGGCTTGGGGGCCGACGACACCACACGTCATTCTTGTCAGATTTCCGCGAAGGCGTAACCTCTCCCCACGTCCCCACGCGCCCGACACTGCACCGGCTTGCTTCGTGACGAGTGAGGCCCATGACCGATCCCTATGCGCGCTACACGCGGCTTAAATTCGATCGCCCGCACCCCAAGGTTCTCCGCATTACGATGCAGAACGGCCGGATGAACACGACGGACGCGGCACTGCACGCCGAGCTCGGCGACATCTGGCGCGATGTCGACCGGGATGCGAGCGTCAATGCCGCGATCCTGACCGGCGCCGGAAAGGTATTTTCGGCCGGCGGCGATTTCGCGATCATTCAGGAGAATATCGATGACTTCGCCGCGCGGGCCCGGCAATGGAAGGAGGCGCGCGACATCGTCTACAACGTGATCAACTGCAGTAAGCCGATGGTCAGCGCGATGCGAGGAGTCGCAGTTGGTGCGGGCCTCGTCTGCGGCCTGCTCGCCGACATATCCATCGCGACCAAGGACTGCCGGATCATCGACGGCCACACGCGGCTGGGGGTGGCCGCGGGCGACCACGCCGCGATCGTGTGGCCACTCTTATGCGGCCTCGCCAAGGCCAAATACTACCTGCTGCTGTGCGACCAGGTGCTCGGCGAAGAAGCCGAGCGTATCGGGCTGATTTCGCTTGCAGTACAGGATGCCGAGCTCGACGCAAAGGCAGTCGAGATCGCAACCCGTTTGGCTGAAGGCGCGCAGAGTGCGATCCGCTGGACGAAATACGCATTGAACAACTGGCTGCGCGCCATGGGACCGACATTCGACACGTCACTGGCGCTCGAATTTCTCGGCTTTACGGGGCCCGAGGTGAAAGAGGGGCTCGCCTCGCACCGCGAGAAGCGCAGCCCCACCTTTCCCCCGACAACTCCACTCTGAGTGCGGTTCAGGCTGGGATACGCACCGGCATCGAGCGCATGCCGTGGATGAAGTTCGAGTAGGTGCGGCGCGGCGGCGCCAGAACTTCGATGGCGGGATGGCGCGGCAGTAGTTCCTCCCACAGGATGCGCAGCTGCAATTCGGCGAGCCGGTTGCCGACACAGCGATGGATCCCGAAGCCGAACGACAGGTGCTGCCGCGGCCGCGGCCGGTCAATGATGAAATTGTCGGGATCATCGATTGCCTCGGGGTCGCGGTTACCGGAGACGTACCACATGACCACCTTGTCGCCGGCGCGAATGTGCTGGCCACCGAGTTCAGCGTCCTGTGTCGCCGTGCGCCGCATATGGATGACCGGGGTGACATAGCGGATGATCTCAGGCACCAGGCTCGCGATCAGCGCCGGATCATCGCGGAGCTTTTGATATTCCTGCGGATGCTGGCTCAGCGCCCAGAGACCGCCGGTCATCGAATTGCGCGTCGTGTCGTTGCCGCCGACGATCAGCAGGGTCAGGTTGCCCATGAATTCCCGCAAAGGCATGTCCTGTGTCGCTTGGCCATGCGCAAGCATCGATAACAGATCGAATTTCGGCGGCCGTTTGGCGCGCTCGTTGTAGAGCTCGGCCATGCGTTCGGCCATCTTTTTCAATTCGTCAAACTTTTCCTGTTCCGAGTGCACCGGCGATTCCGGCGCGCGGACATTGCAGATCGTAACGTCGGACCAATAGGTCAGCTGGCGCCGTTCTTCCCAGGGGTAGTCGAACAGGGTCGCGAGCATCATCGTCGTCAGCTCGATCGACACACGCTCGACCCAGTCAAAGGGCTCGTTCTTCGGCAGACCTTCGAGCACCCGAATTGTCCGCTCGCGGATCGTCGCTTCCATCTCGGCGAGGTTCGCCGGCGCCACGATCGGGCTGACCACCTTGCGCTGCTCGTCGTGCTTGGGCGGGTCCATGCGGATGAAGCTCTCGCGCTCCAGCCCCTTCGGCTGGTCCTCGACAGCGATGCCGCCGAGCTCGGACGAATAGGTCTGATGGTTGACCTCGACCTGCATGATGTCTTTGTACTTGGACACCGACCAATAGGGGCCGTAGACGCTCTCCCGGCACCAGTGCACCGGAGCCTCGCGGCGTAACCGCTCGAAATAGGGATACCAAACATCGTCTTGGTAAAGTTTCGGGTCGCTGACGTCGAATTTGTCGAGCGGCTTCGCGTAGGCATCCTCGCGCGGGTCGTAATTGACGTGGGTATCCATCGTAGTACTCCCAATTCTGACCGCTTTTCGTCGCCCCCGCGGAAGCGGGAATGACGAGTAATCTGCTAGTGCTGGCCCTCCGGCATCCGCACGATGAGCCCATCGAGCTCTTCGCACATCGTAATCTGGCACGACAGTCGAGAAGTGGGTTCCGCCGCCGCGGCAAAGCTCAACATGCTTTCTTCCATCGACCGCGGTTCGGGTGTCCCGATTTTGTCGAGCCATTCGGGATCGACATAGACGTGGCAGGTGGCGCAAGCGCATTCGCCGCCGCAATCGGCATCGATCCCGGGCACGACGTTATTGACGGCGCCGCGCATCACCGAGAGGCCTACCGGTACCTCTACCTGATGCTCGGTCCCGTTATATTCGATGTAGGTGACCTTCGGCATGCCACGTGCCCCTCACCCCGACCCTCTCCCCGCCAGCGGCGCCAGCGGGGAGAGGGGAAAAAACGGCGACTATGGAAACAATTGTTCGCCAGTCTCCGCATCCTCGACAAAGATGGCGCTGACGGGGCAGTTCTCGGCTGCCTCCAGGATCTTCTCGATTGTGTCGCCTGCGGGATCGACGGCTTCCGACTGGCGGTTGTCGTTGAGGTGAAACACCTTTGGGGCGATCGTCTCGCACATGGCATTCCCCACGCATACGTCGTGGTCTACCCTGACGCGCAGCTTGCGAGCCACTGGGCTGCCTCCTATTGCCAGGTGACGGGCAAGGATTTCAGCGACCGGAACGTGATGCTCGGCTGATAATCCAGCTCTTCCGACTCGAGCTGGAGGTTGGGGAACCGCTCTGCTAGGGCCTTGAAGACTTCCTGACCCTCGACGCGCGCCAGGGTCGCCCCAAGGCAGTGGTGCACCCCGTTTCCGAACGCCACATGCGGGTTCGGCTGCCTAGTGATGTCGAACTTGTCGGGCTCGGCGAACACATTGGGGTCGCGATTGGCGGAAGAAATGAACCAGCGGATGCGGTCGTTCTTTTCCATCACCTTGCCGCGCACCTCGAGATCCTGTGAGGCGAGCCGTTGGATGGACTTGACCGGCGCGTCATAGCGCAGGCACTCCTCGGTCGCCCATTTGGCCCGGCCAGCCGGATCCTCCTTGTACAGCGCCCATTGGTCGGGATGCTGGATGAACGCCAAGGTGCCGTTGCAGATCAGGTTGATCGTCGTCTCGTGGCCCGCCAATAGCAGCAGCGAGGTGTTGACCAGCACTTGATGCCGCGTGAAGGCGCCCTTCTTTTCGCCGCTCGCCAGCACCGAGATGAAGTCGTCGCCCGGCCTGACAATGCGTTCGTCGACGAGCGGGGAGACGTATTCGACCATCCCTTTCATGCCGTCGGTCAGGATCGGCATGCGGTCGTGTTCGCCGCGGCCGATGTAGAGGAGCTTTTCCGCCAGCTGCCGGACGTAGGGCCGATCCTCGGCGGGGACGCCCATCATCTGCGCGATCACGAGCACCGGCAGCGGGGTCGCCAGGTCCCGCATGACATCCATGCTGCCCTTTTCCTCGGCCGCGTCGAGCAGCTCCTTCACGGCGTCGACGACAAACGGCCGCCACGATTCCATCGCCTTGGGCGTGAAGTAGCCGTGCACGATCTTGCGCATGTCGAGATGCTCGGGCCGGTCGTGCTGGATGAACTGGTCGGCCTGGTAGTTCCTCACATACTCGTAGAGGCCGAGATCGGACTCGTCGATCGCCGGATAGGCGGGCCTGGGGTCGTTCTTGAATACGGCGGACGAGAACAGCTCGTTATGCCGGGTCATCCAGGTCACGTCGTCATGCCGGGTGATGACCCATAACGCATAGGCGTCGTTCCAATGTACCGGGTCCTCGTCGCGCAGCCGCCCATAATACTCATAGGGGTCGGCGATCACGTCCGGGGTGAACATGTCATCTCGAATAGCGGTAGTAGTCATATTCCTCCTCCCTCCTCGAATTACCGTCATTCCCGCGAAGGCGGGAATTCAGGATCCCAAGGGTCTCGACGCTGGCCCCCTGTCCAAGCCAGGGGCAGGCTCTGGACCCCCGCTTTCGCGGGGGTGACAAAGGCCAGATTGTCGAAACCAGGCTGTTGTTTTATTAGTTCAGCCCGTACAGTCCCATTGCGCCGCCGGCCATGACCTGGTGCTTGGTTTGCGCCGACAGCCCTTCCATGCGATCCATGATCATCTTCGGGGCGCCGGGGAAGAAGCCGTCGGGATGCGGGTAGTCGGTCGCCCACAGGATCTTGTGCGGGCCGATATAGTCCGCGAGCGCCTTGATGCTTCCCTCGACCGGCTCGAAGGAGATCCAGCAATTGCGCTGGAAGAGCTCGCTCGGCCGCGTCGACAGACCGGAATCGTTGAAACCCTGGTCATCGAAATGCCGGTCCATCCGGTCGAGCCATGGCGCGATCCAGCCGCCGCCCGATTCGAGGAAGGCGATGCGAATTTTCGGATGGCGCTCGCATACCCCGCCCCAGATGACGCTCATGCACGCCAGCATCATCTCCATTGTGTGCGAGATGATGTGGCGCGCGCCGCGGCCTTCGAAGCGGTCGACGCCGACCGTCGGCATGCCGCTCGAGGCGCCCTCGTGGAAGCCGATTGAGAAATCGAGATCCTCGGCCGCCGCCCAGAACGGCTCGTAATCGGGGTGGTGGATCATCTTGTTGTTGTAGGGGTTCGGACGGATAAAGCCGCCGCGGAACCCGAGCTCCTTCTTGGCAAAGCGCATCTCGGCGATGGCCAAGTCGACCGACTGCAATGGCAGCATCGCCACACCGAACAGGCGGTCCGGATAGGGCTTGCAGTAATCGGCGAGCCAACGATTATAGGCGCGGCAGGTCGCGGCGGCGAGCGGCGGGTCTTGGATCGCGCCCGAGAACAGGCCGAGGCTCGGATAAAGAAAAGCGGCGTCGATGCCGTCGGCATCCATGTCGGGGATCCGCTTGTGGGGATCGAACCCGCCCGGCTTGCCGTCCTTGTACTCCATCGTGTCGTCGACGATACCCTGCCGAGCGCCGACCGCGCCGATGCGGCCGATGCCGCGCTGGCCATCGCCGACCGCGTGCTCCTCCATAATGAGCCGCTCTTTGCCGTTCTCTTGCTTGACGATCCGCGGCGCCCGGTCGCGGAAGGCCGGCTCGATGTATTTGTCCCAGAGGTCCAGCGGCTCGAGGATATGCCCGTCGGCATCGATGACGTTGTAAACGCGACCCATAACCCAGCTCCTTTTCGGGTTGCCTGACGAAGCCCGTAACCAAACGCCCGTTTGTTTTATGCGACGCTATGCCCCGGAGTCGCGGCTGTCAACCCCGACCCGCGTCATACCCGGCAAGACGACGCTGACCACGCCGATAAGTTGTGCCGCCAACCGGCCGCAGCTGCACCTGCAGCAAATCAGCACCAAAATCTCCCCTGAGGGTTGCAGTCGGGCACCTCTTCTTTGGCCATTAACCTTTCCCACAACCAAGCGACGGCAGGGAGTCCTACCACACGAATTAGGCGATTTGAGGGAAGGTTCCTCCTGCCCCGAAGCGCGGAAAGGGCAACGGGAATGGCAAGTAACCCGATTTACCGAAAATCGTGTTCATCTTCGGTTGATGTTACGGGCCGGCGTGTGACATTAACGCGAAGCATGCTCGCTGTTGACTTCATCGCCAGATGGCGCTCGGCCGACCTGACCGAGCGCGCCGCCGCACAGTCGCATTTCCGCGATCTGTGTGATCTCCTCGGCGAGGAGCCGCCGACCACCGCCGACCCGAAGGGCGAGTGGTACGCCTTTGAAAAGGGCGCCACGAAGACGACCGGCGGAGAAGGCTGGGCCGATGTCTGGAAGCGCGAGCGTTTCGGCTGGGAATACAAGAGCAAGGGCAAGGATCTGAGGGCAGCCTTCGCCCAGCTCCAGCGCTATGCGCCGGCCCTCGAAAACCCGCCGCTACTGATCGTCTGCGATCTCGCGCGGTTCGAGATCCATACCAATTGGACGAATACCGTCAGCCATACTTACGAGATCGGGCTCGAGGAGCTAGCCGATTCCCGGAAGCTGCGCTGGCTCAAATGGGCCTTCACCGATCCGGAGCAGCTGAAACCCGGGCTGACCCGCAAGACCTTGACCGAGCAGGCGGCGGCTGAGTTCGCGAGGCTCGCCCAGCGATTGCGCGACCGCGGCCACCCGTCGCAGGGGGTCGCGCATTTCATCAATCGGCTCGTCTTCTGCATATTCGCCGAGGATGTTGATCTGCTGCCGGGCAAGATGTTCGGCCGCATGCTCGACAGCGTGGCGCGCTCGCCGGGAGAGTTCGAGGCCCTGGCTTCGTCATTGTTCGCGGCGATGCAGGGCGGCGGCAAGATCGGGTTCGAGCGGGTCGCCTGGTTCAATGGCGGCCTCTTCGACGACGATAGCGCATTGCCGTTGACCCGCGACGACATCGCGCTGGTGCGCGAGGCGGCGGCTCGCGACTGGGCCGAGATCGACCCGAGCATTTTCGGCACCCTTTTCGAGCGCGGGCTCGATCCCGACAAGCGCAGCCAATTGGGCGCGCACTACACCGACCGCGACAAGATCATGCTGATCGTCGAGCCGGTTATCATCCGGCCCTGGCTCGCCGAATGGGCGGCGACGCGCGCCGAGATCGAGAGGCTGACGCGGCAGGCCGAGATCGCCGGCGATCTCGGGCGACGCACCCAGCGCGCCCGGCTCCGCAACGGAGCCATCACGCTCTACCGAAGCTTTCTCGACAAATTGCGCGCCTTCCGGGTGCTCGATCCGGCCTGTGGCTCAGGCAATTTCCTCTATCTGGCGCTATTGGCATTGAAGGACATTGAGCACCGCGTCGCGATCGAGGCCGAGACGTTGGGCTTGGCGCGTGAGTTTCCGCGCATCGGCCCGGAGGCAGTCAATGGCATCGAGATCAACCCCTACGCCGCCGAACTGGCGCGGGTCACGGTGTGGATTGGCGAGATCCAATGGATGCGCCGTAACGGCTTCGATGTCGGCCGCAACCCGATCCTGAAGCCGCTCGACACGATCGAGTGCCACGACGCGATCCTGAACGAAGACGGCAGCGAAGCCGAGTGGCCCGAGGCCGACGTGGTGATCGGCAACCCGCCCTTTCTCGGCGTAAGACTCCTGCGGGGAGTTCTCGGCCACGAGTATGTGGAACGTCTGTTCAGTGCTTATGCTGGTTGCGTCTCTGCAGAGGCGGATTTAGTCGTTTACTGGTTCGTCAAGGCGTGGCAGCGCATCGCTGAGGGCGGTTTTCAACGCGCTGGACTTGTCGCCACAAACTCTATTCGTGGGGGCCCGAACCGGAGAATATTGGAGGTGATCTCCCGAACGGGCGTGATATTCGATGCTTGGGACGACCAGCCTTGGGTCCTCGACGGTGCAGCCGTTCGGGTATCTTTGGTTTGCTTCGGGCAAAAGATCCCTGCGCACGAAGTTCGCCGAAACGGCGCTGCGGTTCAGCGGATCAACGCTGATCTCTCCGCAGAGACGGACTTCACGAATATCCGCCGGCTCAGCGAAAATCGTGGACGATCGTTTCAGGGGCCGGTGAAGGTTGGCCCATTCGATACCCCTGGTTCTCTCGCCCGGTCTTGGCTCCTTCTGCCTACAAATCCGAACGGCAAAACCAATGTCGGAGTCGTGCGTCCGTGGGCAAACGGCATGGACATTGTACAGCGGCCCTCGGATACCTGGATAATTGATTTTGGCGAATTGCCGGAGGAGGACGCGGCTCTCTTCGAGGCGCCCTTCGAATACGTGCGTCAGACAGTCAAGCCGATACGCGACGCGAACCGCCGCAAACGTCGTCGAGTTTTTTGGTGGCACCACGGAGAGACAGTACCCGGCCTAAGAGCAGTTCTAGCTCCGCTGTCGCGGTATATCGTCACGCCGCGCATTCAAAGCACAGGATTTTTGTCTGGATGCACCCGACGGCGCTTCCCGACAGTGCCACCGTGGCAATTGCACGCGACGATGACGCGAACTTCGGAATTCTACACAGCCGCTTCCACCAAGCGTGGGCACTTCTCCTTGGTACGAGCCTCGAGGATCGGCCGCGGTATACCCTTCGACGACCTTTGAAGCTTTTCCCTTTCCGGAGGGGCTGACGCCCAACCGGCCGGCGGCCGAATATACCGGGGAGCCGCGCGCGATTGCGATCGCCGAGGCGGCGCGGCGGCTCAATGAGTTGCGCGAGGCTTGGCGCAACCCGCCCGATCTCGTCGAGCGGGTGCCGGAGGTGGTGCCGCGGTTTCCCGACCGCATCGTCCCGGTCAGCCCGAAGGCCGCCGCGATATTGAAGAAACGCACCTTGACCAATCTCTATAACGAGCGGCCGGCCTGGCTCGACAACGCGCATCGCGAGCTCGACGCCGCGGTCGCCGCCGCCTATGGATGGCCCGCCGATATCAGCGAGGAGGACGCGCTGGCGCGGCTGCTCGACCTCAACCGCGAGCGCGCTGCGGCAGGGCGGTAGATTCCCCCTCGCCCCATCAACAGCGGCGAAAAGGCCCGCGACCAGTGATGGCGCACTACGGCCATGCCGTATAATATCGAGTTGTGGAATTCGAATGGGATCCCCTTAAGGCCAGCAGAAACGTCGAAAAGCATGCCGTAGACTTCGATAGCGCGGCCGAGATTTTCGATGACCCAGCCTTGTTCGTGGTCGTCGTTTCCCGCAGCTATCGGGAGCGTCGCTATCAGGCGATCGGCGCTTCGCGCGGCGTGATCCTATTCGTTGCATATACGATGCGCGGCGAGGACGTGTGCCGGATTATCAGCGCCAGGAGGGCGAGCCGTCGTGAAAGAGCAGCTTATACGCTACAGGCCGGGGCACGATCCCAAACCCAAAAGCCGCACGGATTGGGATCGGCTGGCCCGGATGTCCGATGAGGAAATCGAGCAAGCAGCCCTCGACGATCCGGATGCGCAACCTTTGTCCGATGAGAAACTGGCTCGCGGCTTTCGGCCAAAAGCGCTGACTGCGCTGCGTAATCGCCTGGGCCTTACTCAGGCCGAGTTCGCGAAACAATTCATGCTCAATTTGCGTACACTGCAGGATTGGGAACAGGGGCGCCGCGAGCCCGAAGATATTGCGCGAACCTATTTGCGCGTGATCGAACGCAACCCTGACGCGGTCAGGGCAGCGTTGGAAGACTAAGCACGGGTTGCCCTCACCCCGGCCCTCTCCCCCCGCAAGCGGGGCGAGGGGGATATGCGTCAGGGAGACGGTTTGGTGCGGTTGCGGCGCGGCGCAGCGGGGGCGGCGGCGAGGCCGGCGAGCGCGAGGGAAGTGAATTGCTCGGCCACCTCCTGCACGGTGAGGCGGCCCTGCGGGTCGTACCATTTGTAGAGCCAGTTCAGCATCCCCAAGAGACCGTAGGAGGCAACCTGAATGTCGAGGTCGGCGCGGAACTCGCCGGTCCCGACGCCTTCTCGAATGATCTGCTGCCAGCAGCGCTCGTATTCTTTCGGCGAAAAGCCGATCATTTCGCGGAAGCGGCGCTTTACCGACTCGCGCTCGCGCAGGTAGACGAAGAGGTGAGGGTAATGGCGGTCGAAGGCTTCGAGATGCGCCGAGATCGCCCGCCGCAGCTTTTCCGTGGCGGTGCCATCGGCGGCAGCGATCTCGCCGATCGTGCGGAACATCTGCGCGATCGGCTCCTTGACGACGAGGTAGAGCAAGTCTTCCTTGCTGTCGAAATGGTGGTAGAGGCTGCCCTTCAGGATGCCGACCTCGTCGGCAATGTCGCGAACGGTGGCGGCATGATAGCCCTTGGTCCGGAACACCTTTGCAGCTGCCGAAACGATGTCGTCTAGTGTGGCCATTATTTAGTCAGGTGGCTTACCTCCCCTTTCAATGCAAGCTCATAATGGCGCGAGGAGCAACCCGGTCCCACCGCCGCGATCCGCGGTAATGATGCGACGTATATCGGATATTTTGCACAACTAAAGGCGTTGATCCGGCAACGAAATACAATCGTCGGGCACATAGTCCAAATGATGCGGCTCGGAATTCGGCGGCATTCCCGTTCAACGACATCGCCGCAAATGTGCACGTTACGTTAGAGCGAAATCGCTTCGAGTCGATTCCTTGATTTTTGCTTGCCCGAGCCCAGCCCATGCGCCAGCATGGGCGGAAGATTTCGTTAATAAGCAAACACGAGCCTCGCCGAGGCTCGGCCAAGCTCGAGGAGGAGACGTGACCAGACCCCGCGCTGCCGATGACTTTGCGACGATCCGTGCGCGTATGGAGGAACTCCGCCGCGAGCGCGCACCAGCCCCCAAGAAAGAAAACGGGGATCCCGAGGCGGCGGGCTCCGGTGGCCGCAGCCTCTTGAAAGCCGGCGAAAGCCGACAGCGGCTCGAAAACGAACGTTGGTCGACCGGCTCGTCGAACCGGCGCTACGGTTCGGGGCATTAGCCGGGAGCCCGGCGCCGCACCTGTCGCCTGGAGAGGCGGCGACCCGGCGAACATCGACAGTCTCGGTTCATCGACTGCTGCCCTGCCGGGCGCTGCTGACCGGTGTCCGACTGGGATTTGTGGGCCGTCCTGGACGCGGGAGCGCTCGGGCGGATCGTCGCGCTCTCGCTTGCGGTAAGCCTTTCTGCAACCGCTTTGGGGGCGCTGTTCGGGACACCGTTGGGCGCGGCACTCGCTGTCTACAGCTTTCCGGGCCGGCGGATCCTCGTCGTGGCGTTCAATGCCTTGCTGGGGCTTCCCCCGGTTGTCGTCGGTCTTGGGCTCTACCTGCTTCTCTCGCGCTCGGGTCCCCTCGGAGCGCTCAGTCTGCTGTTCACACCGGGCGCCATGGTGCTCGCGCAAACCATGCTGGCGCTACCGATCGTTATCGCTCTCGTGCACAGCGCGTCGGCCGATTTGTGGGCGGAATACGGCGGCGCGCTCCAGGTCGATGGCGCGACGCGGGTGCGCGCCATTCCGCATCTGCTGGCGATGGGGCGGCGCCGCTGGTCACCGCCGTTCTCGCCGGCTTTGGCCGCACGATCTCCGAGGTCGGAGCCATTCTGATCGTCGGCGGGAATATCGCCGGCTACACGCGAACGATGACGACGACGATCGTTCTCGAAACCAGCAAGGGTAATCTCTCGATGGCCCTCGGCCTCGGTTTTGTGCTGATCGGCATCAGCGTCGCGGTCAGTGCAACCATCTTCGCGCTCGGCGCCGACGAGGAACGATAGGGATGCGGCTCGGATTTGTCGGCGGTGGTCTTGGCCGCTTGCGTGACCTTGGTCGCCGGGCGGGCCGGCGCCAACGAGACGATCGTGCTGGCCTCGACAACCTCGGTCGAGAATTCGGGGCTTCTCGCGCGCATCCTGCCGGAATTCACCAAGAAGACCGGCATCTCGGTGCGCGTTCTCGCACAGGGTACGGGCCAGGCGCTGGCGACGGCGGCGCGGGGCGACGCCGATCTGGTGTTGGTGCACGATCCCGAGGCCGAGCAGCAATTCATCGCCGAAGGCCAGGGCGCCGAGCGCCGGCAGATCGCCTGGAACGATTTCATCGTGGTCGGCCCGCGCCCGGACCCGGCGCACATCGCCGGTGGCGAGGACGCGGTCGCAGCGTTCATCGCGATCGCCGAGGCCGCCGCGCATTTTGTCTCGCGCGGCGACAAAAGCGGGACGGACGCCCTCGAACACCGCCTGTGGCGGGCGGCCGAGATCGACCCAGCCCAGACGGGCGGGGACTCATGGTACCGCGACATCGGCGGCGGGATGGGGGCGGCTCTCAACACGGCTGCAGCGATGAGCGCCTACACCCTCTCCGATCGCGGCACCTGGCTCAGTTTCGGCAACAAGCGTGACCTCACGGTGCTCGTCGAGGGCGATCCGCGCCTGTTGAACCGCTATGATGTGATCCTGCTCGACCCGAAGAAGCACCCGGAAGCCAAGCAGGAACCCGCCCGCCGCTTGGCCGATTGGCTCGCCTCGCCGAGGGACAAGCCGCGATCGGGGGGTACGAGGTCAATGGCGAGCAGCTGTTCCACCCCTCAGCGGCGGCGCCGAAATAGCTATTCCGCTTCGGCGCTCGGCCCAGGCTTCGGCGCTGGCGCCGGCCAGTGCACGAACACGCGCCTCGTCCTTGGCGAATTCGCCGGCCGCGCCGGAAAACACGACGCGTCCGTCGTCCAGCACATAGGCGCGGTCGGCGATCTCGGTCGCCGCGCGCACGTTCTGCTCGACCAGCAGGATCGAGATGCCCTCCTCGCGCGCCGAGGTGACCACCTTGAAGACCTCCCGCACGATCAGCGGGGCGAGGCCCTGCGACGGCTCGTCGAGTATCAGCAGCTTCGGATTGAGGATCAGCGCGCGGGCGATCGCCAGCATCTCCTGCTCGCCGCCCGAGAGCTGGCGGCCCTTGTTGCCGCGGCGCTCTGCGAGGCGCGGAAAGAGCGCATGGATGCGCGCGATCGTCCACGGACCCGGCCGCTCGAGCGGCACCTTGAGGTTCTCCTCGACCGTCAGGTTCGGAAAGATGTGGCGCCCCTCCGGCACATAACCGACGCCGAGCGCGGCGATCCGATAGGGCGGCCAGGCCGTCGTGGCGTGGCCGAAGATCGTGCACCGCGCCATTCCGCGGCGGGGTGAGCCCGACCAGGCTCCGCAAGGTCGTGGTCTTGCCGGCGCCGTTGCGCCCCAGCAGGGTCACGATCTCGCCTTCGCGCACTTCCAGGCCGACCCCGTGCAGGATGTGGCTCTTGCCGTAGAAGGTGTGGAGGTCCTCGGCTGCCAGCACCGTGCCGCTCATGCCGCTTGCCCCAGATAGGCGGCCTGCACGGCTTCGTTCGCGGCGATCTCCTGCGGCGTGCCCTCGGCCAGCATCGCTCCCTCGGCCAGGACCATGATGCGGTCGGCGAGGTGAAAGACGACCCGCATGTCGTGCTCGATCAGCACGATCGAGAGCTTGTGGTCCTGATGCAGTTGGCGAATGAGCCGGGTGATGTTGTAGGTCTCCTGATCGCCCATCCCCGCGGTCGGCTCGTCGAGCAGCAGAAGCCGCGGGTTCAGCGCCAGCGCCATCATGATCTCGGTGGCGCGCTGGTCGCCGTGGCTCAGCTCGCCGACCGGCCGGTCCTCCTTGTCGGCCAGCCCGCCTTTGTCGGAAAGATCGGTGACGCGTGTGCTGATCTCGGCATTGGCGTGGCGGGAGATCCATGGCCGCAGCCGATAACCAGCCGCCACCTCGACGGCGATGCGCAGATTGTCTCGCACTGTCAGCTCGGGGAAAACTTCGGTGACCTGAAAGGTACGCGCGATCCCGCGCCAGACACGCCGCGCCGGCAATAAATTCGTGATGTCCTCGCCGATCGAACAGGATGCGGCCGGAGGTCGGGGCCAGAAATCCGCTGATCAGATTGAAGAAGGTAGTCTTGCCCGCGCCGTTGGGCCCGATGACCGCCCGCAGCTCGCCGTCCTCGACGGACATCGACACGCCGCGGACCGCGACCAGGCTGCCGAAGTGGCGCGAGACGTTCTCGACCTCGAGCAGGCTCACGGCGCGGCCCTGCGCTGGATGATGCCGAGCACGCCGCGCGGGAAGAACAGCACGACGAGCACGAAGAACAGCCCGATGAACGACATCCAGTTCGCCGTCTCGCTCGAGACATAATCCTGCAGCACGACAAATATCGCCGCGCCGATCAGCGGCCCCCAGAAGGCGCGCATGCCGCCCAGAACCGCCATGATCACGAAATCGCCCGACTGGTCCCAGCGCAGATCGTGCGGATCGGCGAAATTGTTGAGCAATGCGTAGAGCGTGCCGGCCAGGCTGACGAAGAGGCACGAGATGACCCAGGACAGCCAGATGTGCCGGTCGACGGGAATGCCGAGAAAGCGCGCGCGCCGCTCGTTCTCGCGGATCGCCAGCAAGGTGCGGCCAAAGGGCGAGCGCAGCAGCGCCGCCATGATGGCGACCGCCGACGGCGAAAGAGACCAGAACCAGATAATAGAAGGCCTTGTCATTGCCGAGGATGTCGACGGTGGTAAAGCCCAAATCGATCGGCATGCGGTGCCAGCCGGAGAGCCCGTCATCGCCGCCGGTGACCGAGTTCCAGCGATAGGCAATAAAGTAAAATACCTGGCCGAAGGCGATCGTCACCATCGCGAAATAAATACCCCGGAGGCGCACGATCAGCAGGCCAATCAGTGCTGCGGCGATGCGCGCCGGCAATCACCCCGACTGCCATGCCGACTAATGTGCTCGGCACCAGATATTTGATCGTGAGGCCGAGGCCGTAGGCACCAAGACCGAAATAGGCGGCGTGTCCGAACGACAGAACGCCGGTGAAGCCCAATAGAAAATTGAGCGACATCGCGGCGAGGCCCAGTACCAGGACGCGGCTTCCCAGCGCGGTATATCCACCCACCCAATTGAGCCAATAGGGCAGCGCGAGCAGCACCAGCCAGACTGCAATATCGGGCGCCCGCCTGCGGAGCACGTTCACTAGAACCGTCCTTCCTCACCCAACAGGCCGCGCGGCCGGACCAGGAGGACAAGTCCCATCAGGACGTAAATCACCGCCTCGCTGGCCGATGGGAAGAACACCGTCGTGATCCCCGAGGCAACGCCGATCAGCAAGCCGCCCAACAGGGTGCCCGGCAGGCTGCCGAGACCACCGATAATGATCGCGACAAAGCTCGGCATGATCAGCGTGCTGCCGATCGTCGGCTGCAGGCCGAGCATGCCCGCGGCGAGAACCCCCGCCAGGCCGGCGAGATAGATGCCGAGCCCGAAATTCAGGTTGCGCAAGATGCGGGTATTGACCCCGAGGACGGACACCGTCTCGAGGTCCAGAGTCCCGGCGCGGATACGGATGCCGAGCCGGGTTCGGTTGAGGATCAGAAACAGCCCCATCACCGCCGTCACCACCAGCACCACCATGAACACGCGGTAGCCGGTCAGAAAAAAGAGCGTGCTGCTGAGCGGGCTGGATAGCCAGCCGGGTATCGTGAAAGGCAACGTGGCCGGACCCCAGATGTAACGGGTTCCGTCCTCCAGCATGAAGGCGAGGCCAAAGGTGAGCAGCAGACTGTACAACGGATCGCGGCCGTAGAGCGGGCGGATCAGGACCCGCTCTACGACGAGGCCGAGGGCGGCCGTCAGGACCGGCGCGACCGCCAAGGCCCCCCAAAAGCCGATATGCGGGATCAGCATGTACGCGAGATATCCGCCGATCGCCAAAAACCCGCCATGCGCAAAATTGATGACGCCGGAGAGGTTGAGGATCAGCGACAGGCCGAGCGCCATCAAAGCGTAGAACGCCCCAATGATCAGCCCGTTGAACAGGTTGAAGAGCAGGAGCTGTATCATCTATGCGAGCCTGCGCCGACGCTCACCCGCCTCGCTGCGATCGGCATCCAGCCCGACAGGGCTGGGTGGGTGAGGACAACACCGGTCTCAGACCGGCCAGCTCGGATGGCAGCCGGTCTCGGCCACCGGCAAGGCGGCGTCGACGCCCTTGACCAGCTCATCGACCTTGAACAGATCCTCGGGCTCGGGCCCCTTTTCGACCGCGTTGCCGACATAGAGGGTCGGCATCAGCTGGTGATCGCCGGCGCGATAAAAGGTATCGTATGGCATCAGCGCAATCTCGGGCGGCAATTTGAAATTTTCGAGCGCCTTGGCCAGCTTGACCGGGTCCAGCGTCTTTTGCTCATTGGCAACCAGCGCGCAGGTCCAGGCCGCAACGTAACCGAACCAATGGCGCGCTGTCGGCACCTTGCCGCCATTGACCTTCCGGACATCGGCGACGAATTCCTTCACGTGCGGCACGTCGGGCTGCACCCAATACCACTCGAACACCCAAGTACCGATGCGCGCATCGGGCGGCAGGCCTTCGAGAACCTCGAGCTCTTGTTGCGCGCCGGCGATGTGGAAGCGCTTGTCGAGGCCGAACTGCACTGCCTGCTTCAGTGCATTGACCATATCCTGGCCGGCGACCAGGAAGATGATGATGTCCGGACCCGCCGCCTGTGCTTGGATCAGATAGGACGAGAAATCGGTGGCGCCGAGCGGCGTCAGAGAGGCGCCGACCTCGGTGCCGCCGAACTGCTTGAGGCTCGCCTCGAAACCTTGCTGCAGCGTGTGGCCGAAGGCGTAATCGGGAGTGATGAAGTACCACTTCTTGCCGTATTTGTCGAACAGGGTCTTGGACACCGAGTTGGTTTCCATCCGCGTCGTGTTGCAGACCCGAAAGACGTTCCAGTGACAATCGCTGCCGGTGACCGAGTCGGTATGGCCGCCAGTGACGATGTGCAATTTCTTCAGTTCGTTGGACACCTGCCCGAGTGCGATCGCCATCGCCGAGTTGACGTTGCCGAGCAGGAAATCGACTTTGTCGCGCTCGATCAGCTTTCGCGCCTTCTGGACCGCGATGCCGGTATCGGCGCTCGTCGAATCCTCGACCAGCAACTGGGCCTGGCGGCCGAGGATCCCGCCTTTGGCATTGATCTGCTCGATCGCCAATTGGCAGCCGATCTGCTCGTTCTTGCCGAGCTCGGCGTAGGTGCCGGTCAGCGGATCGTTGAGGCCGAACTTGATCTCGTCCGCCGCTCGCGCGGTAATCAGGAAGGGAGCGGCGAATTGTGCCACACCGGCCGCAGCCGCAGCCTTGATGAGGCTCCTGCGGTCGAGTTTCCCCGGCAAAACATTGCTGGTCATGATCTTTCCTCCCTAGACCGCAATCGTGGTTCAGTTTTGGCGAGCACCCTGCCCGGCGGCGCTCGTTGATAAACCTGGAGGCCGCGCTTTGGTTGCATCGGCGCTCGGTGATGCGCCCATCAGCCACAGGGCGGGGCGAAAAGGAAGCGGTTTCCGTAACAGAAGCGGTGAACGAGTATGCTCGACAGACCACTAAGGAGCGCCCGATGACACCGCGACAGAGAATGAGAGCCTTGATCAGCCGCCGCGGCTACACGATGGCGCCGGGGGCCTATGACACGTTGACGGCGCGGCTCGTCGAGCAGGCCGGGTTCGAAGCGGTCTATTTGACCGGCGGCGGCTATTCGCGGGCCAACGGCTATCCCGATCTCGGCCTGCTCACCTTGTCGGAGAATGTCCGCTTTATCGGACTGACGGTCGAGGCGGTCGGCATCCCGGTCATCGCCGATGCCGACACCGGCTACGGCAATGCGATCAACGTGATCCGCACGGTCCGCGAGTACGAGAAGTCGGGGGTCGCCGCGTTCCACATCGAGGACCAGGTCTCCCCCAAGAAATGCGGGCATTACGAGGGCAAGGAGGTCATCGGCCTCGGCGAGATGGTCGGCAAGATCCGTGCCGCCGTCGATACCCGGCAGGACCCCGATTTGGTCATCATCGCCCGCTCGGACGCGCGCGCCATCGAGGGTCTGCAGGCCTCGATCGACCGCGTCAACGCCTATCTGGAAGCCGGCGCCGATGTCGGCTTTGTCGAGGCGCCGCAGAATATCGAGGAACTGCGGATCGTCGCGCGCCAAGTTGCCGGCCCTGCCCTGGTCAACGTGTTCGAGGGCGGCAAAACGCCGATGGTGCCGGCGAGTGAATTGGAGGCGATGGGGTTCCGCCTCGGCATATACCCCTCGCAGACCCATCGCGCCGCGATCCGCGCAGCGCAAAAGGTGCTGGCGGCATTGAAGGAGGACGGCGACACCAGCCGCATCGAAGGCGACCTCGCCACCTTCCAGGAGCGCGAAGACGCCGTCGGCACCGCCCGTTGGCGCGCGCTCGAAGAGAAGTATATGCGGGCGGGGTGAGGGGTTCGGCGGCCCCAATGGCTGAAAGCCAGTCGCAGCGGGTTGCGGTCGTCACCGGGGCGAGCTCTGGCATCGGGCTGCACACGGCGATCGGCCTCGCCCGCACCGGGATGCGGGTCATCATGGCGGGCCGTGACCGCGACCGGACCGAGACGGCGCGTCGGTTGGTGAGCGAGCGTTCCGGCTCGGATCGGATCGACGCCGCCCTCGCCGATTTATCGCGCCTCGGCGACGTGCGCCGGCTGGCCGACGAAATCCTGGCCGGGCACGACCGGCTCGATGTGCTCATCAACAATGCCGGCCTGTTTTCGCCGCACTACCGGCTTTCGGCGGACGGGTTCGAGCTGACTTTCGCGGTCAATCACCTCGCGCCTTTCCTGCTGACCAATCTGCTGCTCGACCGCCTCAAGGCGTCGGCGCCGGCGCGGATCGTCACCGTCGCGTCGGAGGCGCACCGCCGCAACCGCCTCGACACCGCCGATATGACGCGCCCGGCCGATTGGACGATGATGAGGGCCTATGGCCGCTCCAAGCTCTGCAATATCCTTTTCACCCGGGAGCTGGCCTCGCGGCTCGATCCCGGCGAGGTCGTCGCCACCTGCCTGCACCCGGGCATGGTCGCCACCGGCATCGGTCAGCGCGGCGGCCTCCTCGAGCTGGGATGGCGCGTGGCGAAACCGTTCATGCTCAGCCCCGAGAAGGGCGCCGAAACACCGGTATTTCTCGCTAAGGTGCCGGACCCCGAGCCTTTTCACGGCGGCTATGTGATCCGCAAGGCGCTCGCCCGGCCGGACCCGGCGGCGCTCGACCGCGATCTGGCTCGCCGTTTATGGGACGAGAGCGCACGGCTCGTCGGCCTATGAGCGGGATGTCGCTATGAGCTGGTTGTATCTCTTCACCGCCGGGTTGTTCGAGATCGGCTGGCCGGTGGGCTTGAAATGGGCGCAAGAGCCCGGAAGACCGCTTGTCGGAGTTATGATGGCAGTCCTTTCGATGGCAATCAGCGGCGCACTCCTCTTTCTTGCGCAGAAAGAAATCGCGCTCGGCACGGCCTATGCGGTGGTGGACCGGCATCGGCGCCGCGGGGACCTTTTTGATCGGGATTTGGTTGTTTGGCGACCCGGGCAGTTTGGGACGCTATCTCGGCGTCGTGCTGATCATCGCCGGAGTCGTTACACTCAAGCTGGCCCACTGAACAAGATCGAGGATCGGCGATGGCGTATTCAAGGCGTGAACTCTTCCGCGGGACCTTGGCAGGAGCGGCAACGGCGGCGTTTGCCTGGGCCTACGAGCGCCCTGTATCGGCGCAAACCTCAATGACCCCCGAGGCGGCGCTGCAGCAGCTGATCGACGGCAACGGTCGCTTTGCCGAAGGCCACATGACCTCGTTAAACGAAGACCTGAGTGTATTGAGAGCAAAGACGGTCGACAAACAAGAGCCGTTCGCCGCCGTGCTGTCCTGCGCGGATTCCCGGGTGCCGGTCGAGCTGATCTTCGATCAAAGCATCGGACGTATTTTTGTTACCAGGGTTGCCGGCAACATCGCTACCTCGGCGGTTATCGCCAGCCTCGAATACGGGGCCGCGGTACTCGGCACCAAGGCGATCATGGTGCTGGGTCACGCCGATTGCGGGGCCGTTCATGCCGCGATTGAAGGCGAAGAGGTCCCCGGGCAGATCAGCGCGCTCTATCCCTATATTCGCCCAGCTGTCGACCAGGCTGGCCCCGATTTAACGGCTGCGATCAAGGCAAACGCTAAAATCCAGGCGGCGCTGCTGCGCCAAGCCTCACCCGTCCTCGCCGAGCAGATCAAGAAAAACCAGCTCCAAATCGTCGCCGCCTATTACGATCTCGCAACCGGCAAAGTCTCTATGCTGGGTTGAGGTCCCGCTCGTCACCTGTTTCCTTCGCCCGGACGACGGAAGTATTTTCCGACCCTGAAGGAAGGTTGGAGTAGTTTCCGCATCGGCGGGTTGGCCGCGCTTGGGGGATTTGATGATGCCGAGAAATTTTGTTGTCGTCTTCGCCACGGCGGTTGCGGTGCTGATCGGCCTTCCAGCGAACGCGCAGCAGGGCGGGCCGCCACCGGCGGTCCTCGTCCAGCCGGCCGAGCTGCGGTCCATGGCCAAACAGGCCGAGTTTGTCGGACGCGCGGAGGCGCTCGAAAAGGTCGATCTGCGGGCGCGCGTGGCGGGTTTCCTCGGTCCCCGCCTCTTCAAGGACGGCGACGAGGTAAAAGAGGGCCAGGTCGTCTTCACGATCGAGAAGGAGCCTTTCGAAGCCGCGGTCGACCAGCGCAAGGCGCAGCTCGCCTCAGCGCAAGCGACGCTCGCCAACGCCGACCAGCAATTGGCACGCACTGCCGAGCTGACCCGCAAGGGCAACGCTCCGCTCGCCCAGCTCGACCAGCGCACGGCCGAGCAGGGTCAGGCCAAGGCCGCGGTCATGGAAGCCGAGGCGAACCTCCGCGACGCCCAGATCCAGCTTTCCTATACCGACATCAAATCGCCGATCAGCGGGCGGATCGGACGGCCGGCGGTGTCGCCCGGCAATCTGGTCGGGCCGGATTCCGGTGTGCTCGCAACTGTCGTCAAAGACGACCCGATGCAGGTGCTCTTCTCGGTAACGCAGCGCGAGATGCTTGAAGCCCGCGACACCGACGTGACGGGGAAGGTGCGGGCTCGCGTCAGACTGGCCAACGGCTCGCTCTACAGCGAGAACGGGCGTGTCGATTTTCTCGATGTCCAGGTCAATCCACGAACCGACGGACAGACGGTCCGCGCGATGTTCCCCAATCCCGACGATATTCTCACCAGCGGCCAGACGGTTCGCGTCATCATCGAGGAGAAGGGCGGCGACAAGGTCTTGGTGATCCCGGAATCCGCGATCGCGATCGACCAAACCGGGCCTTACGTCTTTGTTGTTGGCCAGGACGACAAGGTCGAGCAGCGCCGCCTGCGCCTCGCCACCCGCCGAGAGGGCCTCGCGGTCGTCGACGAAGGGCTAAAACCGGACGAGCGCGTCGTGGTTCAGGGGCAGCAGCGCATCCGCGCGGGGATGACCGTAGCGCCACAGCTCGCGCCAGCGCCCGCTGGTTGAGGAGGGAGCAACGCCTCGATGATCTCCTCCGTCTTTATCCACCGCCCGCGGCTTGCGATCGTCATCTCGGTCGTCATTTCGATCGCCGGAGTGATCGCCCTTCGCGCCCTTCCGGTCGCGCAGTTCCCGGAAATTGTCCCACCGCAGGTGCAGGTCAGCACTGTCTACCCCGGCGCCTCGGCGGCGGCGGTCGAGGAAAGCGTCGCGCAGGTCATCGAAGCTCAGGTCAACGGCGTCGACCGGATGATCTACATGAAATCCACCTCCGGCGGCGACGGCAGCTACGTCCTCAATGTTACTTTTCAGGTCGGCAGCGACCCCGACCTCAACACGGTCAATGTGACCAACCGGGTCAACCAGGCGCTGGCGCAATTGCCGCCCGAGGTCCAGCGCAACGGCGTCACGACCAAAAAGCAATCGACCTCGCTATTGCAGGTCGTCGCGGTGTACTCGCCGAAGGGGACCCGCGATGCGCTGTTTTTGTCGAATTACGCCAAGATAAACATGGTGGACGCCCTGAAGCGGGTGCCGGGCGTCGGCGATGCGGCCCAATGGGGCGATCTCGAGTACTCGATGCGGATCTGGCTGAACCTCGACCGCATGGCGAGCCTCGACATCACACCTGAGGATGTCGTCAACGCAATCAACTCACAGAATACTCAGGCCGCCGTTGGCCGCGTCGGGGCGGCGCCGCTCGTCCCCGAGGTGGAGTTCCAACTCAACATCAGCACGCAGGGACGGCTGACGACGGTCGAGGAGTTCAACGACATCATTGTCCGCGCCACCCCGGATGGCGGGGTCGTGCGCATCAAGGACATCGCCCGCGCCGAGCTCGGCTCGAAATCGGCCGACTCCCTCGTTCGCTACAATGGGCGCCCGGGCGAGGGGATCGCCGTCTACCAATCGCCCGGGGCGAACGCCATTGGAGTGGCTGCCGGCGTGAAACAAGCGCTGAAGGAAATGGAGCCCCGGCTCCCCGAAGACGTCGCCTATGACGTGATGTACGACACGACGGTCTTTGTCGAGGCGATGATCCACAAGGTGGAGAAGACGCTGCTCGAAGCCTTTGTCCTGGTCGGCATCGTGGTCTTCATCTTTCTCGGGAGTGTGCGGGCGACCTTGATACCGATCATCGCGGTGCCGGTCGCCCTCGTCGGCACCTTTGCGGTCATGCTGGCGCTCGGTTTCTCGGCCAATACCATTTCGCTGCTCGCGCTGGTCCTGGCGATCGGCATCGTTGTCGACGATGCGATCATCGTCGTCGAAGCAGTCGAACACATTTTGGAGACGGAACCTCGACTGACCCCTGCCGAGGCAGCAGAAAAAGCGATGTCGCAGGTGACCGCACCGATCATCGCAACCACTCTCGTCCTCTTATCGGTGTTCGTGCCGACGGCCTTCGTACCCGGAATCACCGGCCAGCTATACCAGCAATTCGCGGTGGCGGTGGCGGTCTCGATGGTAATTTCGTCGATCAATGCGCTCAGCCTCTCGCCCGCCTTATGTGCGCTGTTGCTCAGACACCGCGGCCCTCGAAGAGGGCTCATCGCTTTTTTCCAGCGCGGCATCGACAAGAGCCGCGACGGATATGTGGCGCTCGTCCGGCCACTGACGCGCCGGGCGCTGATAACGGCGGGGTTGGTGATCGCCTTTGCGCTGGGGGCCGGCTGGCTAGCGAAGGTCGTGCCCACTGGGTTTCTGCCTGATGAGGATCAGGGCGCCTTTTTTGCTGAGATCCAATTACCGGACGCCGCGTCGCTGAACCGTACGAACACGGTCGTGGCCCAGGTCGAGAAAATGATCCAGGACGGGCCCTGGACCCAAAACGTGCTGACCGTCAGCGGTTACAGTCTGATCGATGGTCTTGCGCTGCCCAACAAGGCCATCGCCGTCATCGGGCTGAAGCCATTCGATGAAAGAGCAGACAAGTCGCTTTCGGTCTTCTCGGCACTGGCGCAGCTCAATCGGTCGTTCCGGCAGATCGCGGCCGCCAATGTCATCGCCTTCAATCTGCCGCCGATCTCCGGCCTCGGAAACGCTGCCGGGTTCGAATTTCAATTGCAGAGCCTGGCCGGCGCAGAACCTCGAGATCTCGCGGCCGTTGCCGACGGTCTCGTCATCGCCGCCAACCAGAACCCGGCGCTCGCCGGCGTCTACACGACCTTCGGCGCCTCGACGCCGCAAATCTACCTTAAATTGGATCGCCAGCGCGCCGAGACCTTGGGAGTTTCGATCGGCAGCATCTTCAGCGCATTGCAGACCACGATGGGGGGCACCTACGTCAACGACTTCAACCGCTTTGGCCGCACCTGGCAGGTCAAGGTCCAAGCGGACGCCCCCGACCGCAAATCCGTCGATGACATCTTCCGCGTGCGCGTCCGCACCGCGCAAGGCGACCTTATCCCATTGCGGACTGTGGCCGATGTCGAGCTGATCACCGCTCCGGCTTCGATCATCCGTTACAACAACCGGCGCTCGGTGACGATCAACGGTGGGCCGGCTCCCGGTTACTCGTCGGGGGAGGCGATCGCCGCGATGGAGGCGGTCACCGCCGCCAGCCTGCCGCACGGCTTTTCCTATGAATGGACCGGCACAGCGCTCCAGGAGAAGGCGGCCGCAGGCCAAACCGGCCCGATCCTCGGTCTGGCGATCGTCTTCGCCTATCTGTTCCTCGTGGGCCTCTACGAGAGCTGGACGATACCGGTCGCGGCGCTGCTGTCCGTCATCGTCGGCTTGTTCGGGGCAATGGCGGCTTTGAAGCTGTTCGGGCTCGACAACAATATTTACGCGCAGATCGGCATCGTCGTGCTGATCGCGCTCGCCGCGAAGAACGCGATCCTGATCGTCGAATTCGCGATGGAGCAGCGGCGAGAAGGGCAGGAGATCGCCGCAGCCGCGATCGAAGCCGCCCGACTGCGGTTCCGCGCGGTGATGATGACGTCCTTGGCTTTTATCGCCGGAATGGTGCCGCTCGTCATCGCGACCGGCGCCGGCCGGGCGACGATCCGCGCTGTCGGCACCGCGGTGTTCGGCGGAATGGTCGCCGCGAGCTTTCTCGGCATCTTTGTGATCCCGGGCCTTTACGTGCTGTTCCAGACCCTGCGGGAGCGGGTCAAGAGGCTGTCAAAATCCGGGAAACCCGTGATACCTGAGCGCGCGATACCCGAGAAGGCCGCCGAATAAAGTCGCCCTGCGGGTATACCGCATGGGGTATCCGCGAACGGTGTCCGATGATCAGTCGCTTCCGTACATTTCTGGCTGGGTTTTTCGTCCTGTTGCCGCTCGCCGTGACGATTACCGTCATCGTGTGGGTCGGTACGTTTATTTACGCCTATGTCGGTCCGGATGGCGCGATCGGGCGCATTTTGCTCTCGATTGGGTTTCGCTTGTCGGACTCGCCGATTGTAGCTTATGCGCTTGGTGCGATCGTTGTGATCGGGCTGATTTATCTTCTTGGACTCACCGTCGAATCCCGCCTGGAAAGCCGGGTTCGTCTGCTCATCGATTCCTTGATGCAGCGCATCCCTTTCGTCCGCAACCTGTACGATGTCACCCAGCGATTTGTCGCGATCATGGACAGAAGGGAGCAGGACGGGCTGAAAAGCATGAGCCCGGTCTGGTGCTTCTTCGGCGGCGACGGCGGCGCCGGGGTTCTAGGGCTATTGCCGATGCCCAGACCGATCCTGATCGGCGGCGAACGCTACCATGTCGTCCTCGTCCCCTCCGCGCCAGTGCCGGTCGGCGGCGCGCTGATCTATGTCCCAGCCGCATGGGTCAAGCCGGCCAATATCGGCGTGGAAACCCTGATGAGCATCTATGTGTCGATGGGCGTGACCTCACCGCAGATCGTGGAGAGTGACTCGGCGCGTGCGCCGCCGCGGCAATAGAGTAGATTCTGGCCAGGCTGCACCACTCACCCCAATCGTCATTGCGAGCGGCAGCGCAGCAATCTCGGGCCGCGGAGCGCTCGATCGGTCGAGATTGCTTCGTCGCGGAGGGCGCGCCTCGCAATGACAGCGCAATCTGATCGAAACCCGCTCTACGACCGGGCTTAGGCGAACTCGGGCAACTCAATACGGCGTGCCGTCCCGATGCACGAAGATGCGCTCGCCGCTCGGGGTGAGCGCTCTGCCGATGTCGTCGTCGGGGTAGATGACGGTATCTCCGGGATTGCGGTCGCCGATCTCCAAATAGACGACGTCGCGGCCGCTGCGGTTGATCAGATGGTGGGCGTCGCCCGCGCCGGCCTTGAAACCAGCGCACATCCCCGGACGCAGCGGCGTCTCGCCGGCATTGGTCACGAGAACGGGTTCGCCCTCGACAATGTAGATGAATTCGTCCTCGCGCATATGCGTATGGCGCAGCGCCGACATGCCGCCCGGCGGCAACCGCGTCAGGTTCACCCCGAAATTGGTCAACCCGAACACGTCGCCGAGCACCCGCCTTTCGCGTCCTGCGACACGTGCGGCGAACGGCTCGGGGTAGCCGCGGGCGGGGCGGGCCGGCGGCACGGCCGCGGCTTCGATTGCGGCCGGCTTGGTTGCTTCCGACATGGTCTCCTCCACATCTGAGTTTCCGCACGGAATTATGTGCTAGGCTGATGCATGATTGAAAGAACGCGGATCGCTTGGGGCGGGAAGACTCTCTACGGCGCCAGCGTCGGCATCCTGATGCTGGAGACGCGGTTCCCACGCATTCCCGGCGACATGGGGAATGCCGAGACC
The DNA here is from genome assembly GCA_963787425.1 of uncultured Alphaproteobacteria bacterium. Classification (GTDB taxonomy): domain Bacteria; phylum Pseudomonadota; class Alphaproteobacteria; order ATCC43930; family CGMCC-115725; genus AP-15. The sequence continues at coordinate 117,864 of CAWBCV010000005.1, read as the reverse complement.
TGGCCGTTTCCAGTCCTCTATAAGGTTGTACCGGGCGCCTCGCCTCGCCGCGTCGTGTGCGAAAAGGGGGAGGGCCTGCTGGATGAATTCCTTGCCGCCGCGGCTGAGTTGGTCTGTCTCGGCGCCAACGGCATTACGACGACCTGCGGGTTCCTATCGCTTTATCAGCGGGAGATCGCCGCCCATGTCGGCGTGCCGGTCGCGACCTCGAGCCTGATGCAGATCCCGTTCATCGAACGCGTGCTGCCGCCCGGCAAGCGGGTCGGCGTCCTCACGGTAAGCGCCGCGAACCTCACCGAAGAGCATTTACGCGCTGCCGGCGCGGATCCCGGGACACCGGTCGTCGGCACCGATGACGGGAGCGAGTTCACCCGCGTCATGATCAATGACGAGAAGCGGCTCGATGTCGCCGCGGCCGAGCAAGACATTCTTGCGGCCGGAGACACGCTCGTCAAAGGGCATGACGGCATCGGCGCAGTGCTCCTCGAATGCACCAATATGGTGCCATATGCCCGTGCTTTGTCGCAGCGCTTGCGCCTCCCGGTATTCAGCATCTACACCTTCGTGACCTGGTTCCAATCCGGTCTGATCCCACGTGAATTCGGCGATCATTGAAGATGAGTAGTTGCCGATGAGCATTCATAGCCGCCGCCTCCCCGCCGCCGGTGCCGCATTTGGCTGCCTGCTGCTGACGGTCTGCGCCGGGCAGACCCCGACGGCGACGAACTGGGTCAAGTCGGGCGCGGACGATCAGACGATTACCCGGGAGCTTGCCGACTGCAATGCGCAGGCCAATGCGGCGCTTGCCAACGAGCAAGGCATCAACGCGGACATCAACGCGACGCTCGGCCGAAACTGGCAACTCGGCGGGACCCAGGGTATCGAAGCGCAGTCGATGCGGCGGCAGGCCGGCGGCCGTGCCGACCAGGTTCTCAACAACTGCATGCGCGCCAAGGGGTTCACCAAAGAAGGCTGATCAGGGCCAGCCCCAGGGGCCCCAGTCCCAGTCGTTCTGGTTCATAATCGCGGTCATCTGGGCTTCGTCGGCGAGTTGCTGAGCGAACACCTCCTGTCGATAGGCCGCCCAGTTCTGCTGCGTGCCGAAATAGACGCAACGGCAAACCAGCGGGTCGGCATACAAGTACACCGGCTGACCGTTCACGACGCGGGTGACGAATTTGTGCGGCGGCAGGCTGCGCATCGCCGCCAGACGATGTGGGTCGTTGGCGATCCTGATCTGGAACCCCGCCGCGGCGAGGAGGTCTTCTTTCTGTCCGACCAGCTGCTGTTGGGTGGCGCAGCCAGCGACGGCCAGCAAACCGGTCAAGGCACAGAAGGCGATCAGTTTTGTCACGGCGATATCCCTGGTGGAGAAGCTGCGGACCTTAACCGATCAAAACCGCGCCGCGCAACCGACCCGCCATTACAGGTCGAGCGCGTAAATCGCGCGGAGCTCACGAACCCCGCGCAGCCGATGATGGCCGAGGGGCTGGAGCCCGTTGCAGCTGCCGGCCGCGCCGGCAAACTCGGCCGAGACCAGCACCTTGCGTCCCAACGGCTCGCATAGAGTTTCAATGCGCGCCGCCTCGTTAACGGCCGGCCCGATCACCGTGAAATCGAGGCGATCGGCGGCGCCGACATTGCCGTACAGTATTTCCCCGATATGAAGCGCGAGGTCGACCTCGGCGACCGGTTTGGAAGATTCGACCCGTGCGCGATTGATGCGGTCCAGGGTGTGCATTGCCTCTCTTGCAGCGTCGATTGCATCGCGGCAGCTCTCGGCTTGTGTCTCCGCCAGCAGCGGAAAGATCGCGAGCATGCCGTCTCCCATGAATTTCAAGACCTGCCCGCCACGCGAACGCAGTGGGGCGGTCAGTGCCTCAAATACCTCGTCGAGCAGCTCGATGACCTCCAGCCCCACGGTGGTGTCGGCGAGTTTCGTGAACCCCCGCATGTCGGCGAACCATAGTGCGGCTCGGATACTCTCGACGGAACCGCGCTCGACCGCTCCGGCATGGACCCGCCGCCCGGCGTCGCCGCCGAGATATGCTTCGAGGAGGCCCGAGGCGATCGTGTGGCCGGCATGTGCCATCATCGCGAGGGACAGGGCCGGCAGTACGGCGCGCAGTAAGGTCAGGTCATCCTCGCTGAAACCCTCTCGGCGGTCGGTCGTAAAAGAATACGCGATGCCGGTTCCGCGCGAGGCGTCGCCCTCCGGGCCGAAACTGACGATTTGGGCGAAATAGTCCGTTCCGCCGGCGCCGGCGAGCTCTTCGAGCACCGGGAAATCGAGGAGCGTCTCCGGCCCTGCCAGCCGTCGGCGCATATGCAGCCACGGATCGCCGCCTGCTTTTGCCTGAGCTACCAGATAGGCGAACGGGCTCGTCAACCAAACCTGACTAGTCTGGTTGGCGCGTTCGAACTGCGAAGGCTCGATCGCATTGAGATCGCGGCGCCAGAGATAGCTGTATCCGCCCCATTGCGGATGCAGCGTTCGCATCGCCGCCGAGGCGCGCCACAGCGCCAGCCCGCCGAGGACAAGACGCTGACAGAAGCCGTCCAACAGCTCGGCAGCGGCGGTGCCGAGCAATCCCTGCCGCACCGCCCAGACGTGCAGCTCGATGATGCGCTGCCCGAGCGGGGCGTCAAAGCTGATCGGCCGCGGCTCGGACATTAGCTAAGCGCGGCGCTGCGCGCCGGCCTTGTCGAGCAGCTGCTCCAAGACCTCGTAGGGCTGCGCACCGACGACCCCGTAGCGGGCGGCGACGAAGGTCGGAACACCGGTCACGCCCCATTGGCGCGATTTCGCCCAATCGGCATCGACCGCTTCCTTGAAGCGACGCTCGGCCAGGACTTGGCGTGCTTCCTCTGCCGGCAGACCGACGGATTGCGCGATTTCGACCAATACATCGGGGTCGCCGATATTGCGAGCATCGACAAAATAAGCCCGGTAGAGCGCGTCGTGTATTGCCTCGCCGCCCGGCTGGGTATCGGCCCATTTGCCGAGTTCCTGGGCCAGCCGGCTGTTGTAGGTGTGGGTGCGCCGGTTATAGGGAAGTCCCTCGGCGTCCATCAACCCTTTCATGCGGGCGTACATGGCCTCGGGGTCGACGTTTCGCCCGGCATAGAGCTCCGCCATCGAGCGGCCTTCCGCGGGGGTTTCCGGGTGCAGCGGGAAATGCACCAAGACTGCATCGACGTCGAATGTCTGCTTCAGCTTTTCAATACGCACGGTACTGAGATAGCACCAGGGTCAGACGTAGTCAGTGAAGATCTCCAGTGTGATCGGCTCGTCCATTTGCATGCTCCTCCTAGCTAGGTGGTCGCCTTAGATATCCTCCCTCTCCGCCCCTGGGGGCGGAGAGGGTCGGGGTGAGGTGGGGTTCCGGTTCCGAACTACGGCGCCGCCCACCTCACCCTCCCCGTCGCTACCGCGCCGGGGCCCCTCCCTCTCCCCCAAGGCGGAGAGGGGCCACGCTCCGAATGAAGAGGTGCGTCTCAAAGGGTTAGACCGCCGTCGACGATGATCGTCTGGCCGGTGATCATCGCCCCGCCGGCGCACAGAAAGAAAATTGTCTCGGCGATGTCCTCGGGCTTGCAGGCGCGCCTGAGCGGTGTCCGCTCGACTGAGGCAGTCTTGCGGTCCGCCGGCCAGTCCTTGTTCCATGGGCTGTCGACAAAGCCCGGCGCCACGGCGTTGACGCGGATCTCCGGCGCCAAGGTGCGCGCCAGGCTGCGCGTCAGATTGATGAGGCCCGCCTTGCTCGTCGCATAGGGGATGCTGCTGCCCGAGCCCTGAACGCCGGCGATTGAGGCGGTGTTGCAGATCGCGCCATGCGCCGCCTTGAGCGCCGGGACCGCGGCGTGGGCGCAACGGAACGGCCCGATCAGGTTGGTCGTCAGAATTCGCGACCAAAAATCCTCGGTCAGAGCGTCAAGGTCGGAGAACGGGATCGGCGTCGGGGTGGCCGGCGTCCCGGCGTTGTTGACGAGAAAGTCGAGCCGGCCGAGCGCCTCGATCGCATTCCTGACCATCCGCTCGGCCTCACCCGGCCGCGACACGTCCCCGGGGGCGGCGACGATCCGCCGGCCCTCGGCCTTGAGCCGTTCCGCCGCCGCCGGCCCACGCGCATCGTCGGGCAAATGGTTGAGCGCCACCGTCGCGCCGCAGCGTGAAAAGATATCGGCGGCGGCGAGCCCGATTCCGGAGGCCGCCCCGGTCACGAGGACCGCCTTGCCGGCCAGATCCGCACTGATCATCTCGCATGCCCCGATTGAGATCGAAACCCGGACGCAAGCATGCGCCGGCTGTTCCGGTGTCAAGCCACCCAGCTGCAGACCTCTTGGAGCTCATCGAGGACGCCGTGATGCGAGACCAGGAGGACCTCCTCAAACCCCAACTGCTCCATCCGCTTCAAGCGGCGGCGGGCCTCGTCCGGGGGGCAGACGAGCGCCACGTTGGTGGCCGCGGCGAGGTCCGCCGATCCGGGCCGGTCGGCAAGGTCGACGGCGACGTTGGCGAGGACGGCGTTGGTGCCGCCTGCTTCGCGATAGATGCGCATGCCGGCTTCGAGATCTTCCCAGCTGCTGTAACGGCCGGACGGGGTCCAGCCCTGGCATTCCTTCGCGGCATAGGTGATCCACCGTGGGCTGCGCCATGCGCCCATCAATATCGGCGGCCCGCCCTCGCAGCCGGGCCAGATCGACAAGGCGCCGCCATTGACCGGCTCGCCGCGCCACACCCGATGCATCGTCTCGAGCGAATTCCGCAAGGTGCGGAAACGATGGTCGTAATCGCCGCCGAGCAATTCGAAATCCGCCCGCGTCGAGCCGCTGCCGACGCCGAGGCGCAGCCGGCCGCCGGACAAGGCCTGCACCGACTGCACGCGGTGCGCGAGCTCGATCGGGTGGCGCAACGACACCTGCAGCACCCCGATGCCGAGCTCGACGCGCTCGGTCACCGCGGCGAGCGCCGCCAGCGCGGTGAGCGGATCGAGCGTCGGCCGGCCGCGGCCCATCGAGTCTCCGACCCAGATGCCCGGAAACCCAATGGCCTCGATACGGCGGGCGTAGTCGGCCATACGGCTCAGCAATCCTGTATCCGGCTCGGCGCCGGGGCTGAGCCGGATCATTGCGCTGACTTTCATGATCTTCCCCTTAGCTGCGGGACCGAAGGTTCGCGCGAACATGCATCATTTTTTGTGATATCGTCGCTGAAAATTCGCATCGGCAAACCACCGGAGGGTCGAAATGGACACGATCGAAGCCGCCCGCGCGACGGAAAACCAAAGGCTGTTGTCGAAGCTGCCGTCGCGCCTGCATCACAATGCCTTTGTGGTGAAGGACCATGAGATCAACCGCCGGTTTTTCGAAGACCTCCTCGGCATCCCGCTGGTCGCGACTTGGTGCGAGAAGAACTTCAGTGCGGAAATCCAGCGGGAGGTCGAATTCTGCCATACCTTCTTCGCGATGGCCGACGGCGGCGCGCTGGCTTTCTTCCAATTCGCCGATCCCGAGCTCTACGAGATGACCCAGGCCGAGAAGCCGGCCAAGATCGGCCGCTACGACCACATCGCGTTCAAGGCCGAGCCCGAGACCTACGAGGAACTGAAGCACCGCCTCGAAGGGGCCGGCGAGAAATACCGGGAAACCAATCACGGCTACTGCAAGTCGATCTATGTCGCCTCGCCCGACGGGCTGATCGTCGAATTCACCCAGGACCCGGAAGACGTCGCCGAGATCGATGCGATCCGCCGCGCCGACGCCCACAGCGAACTCGCGCGCTGGCTCTCCGGCGACCGCCGCACCAACAACGAACTGCGCGGCCGCGCTTTCTGAAACGCGGTTCGACGGCCCTCCGTCAGATGTCGGCCGTCCAGTCTTGCCAGAGGAGACCGCGCACGCGAGCGAATTCAGACACATTCGCCGTGACCAGCGTCGTTCGGCTTCGCAGAGCCTGGGCGGCGATTAACAGGTCATAGAGGCCGATTGGCGTTCCCACCGTTTCCAGCGCGGCGCGCAGATCGCCGGCAACCGCGGCATCGCCTTCGTCGAATGGAACAATATTGACGTTGCCCGCCAGAAAGACGCGCAGTCGCTCGGCATTCTCGCGCCGGCATGCACTGCGCGCCACACCATACCAGAGCTCGTAGAGCACGACCGAGGGGACGGCGATCGAAGCGCCTTCCGACACGACCCGCCGCAACCGGTTCCGCACAGTGGCGGGATTGTTCTTGAGCAGCGCGATGACGGCGTTGGTGTCGAGGAGGTAATTCACCCGAACACGTCCTCGGCAGCGGGCATCGGCGGCTGCTGCCGCCCCTCTTCCATGAACGGCACGTCGGCAAAGCGGTCCATTGCCGTGAACCAAGCGTCGATGTCCGTCAACATCGGCTCGAGCAGAATGCCGCCCCCTTCGACGCGACGCACCCGCACGCGGTCGCCGGGCAAACGGAACGCCAACGGCAAGCGCACGGCTTGGCTGCGGCCGTGCATGAAAATTTTTGCGACGCCGCTATCAGACATGACGTTCCCATGCGTGATATACATCATAGATATATATCACGGTGAACCTTTAAGACAAGGGTGGTCGGGCGACTCCGGCGATTGCGCAAGGCACGTGATCCACAGCCATGCTCATAGCGAGCGGGGAGAGGGACGGGGCGATGGCGCTACCGGGTGCCGAATTTGGCGGTGACGATCGCTTGCTTGCAGGGCTCGGAGTATTCGACGAAATGGTCCTTCATGCAGGCCTGGATGCGGCCGCCGCCGGGTTGAACACCCGGACACGTCCGCTGGACATCCGCCTTGCAGGCCCTGACCACCGCCACGCTGCTCAGCATGGCTTGCTTGCAGGGTTCCGAGAAGGCGGCGAAATTCTCTTTAATGCAAGCCCGCAGCCGGCCTTCGCCGGGTTGAACCCCGGCGCAATGCTGCTCGATCTCCGATCCGCAGGCTTGGCGCAAAGCCGTCCCCTGCGCCATGGCGCCGACCGGCGCCATCAGCAAAACGGACGCGACGAAGAACCTCGGTACGACGTGCATGTCCCCTCACCCTTCCGGTATGCCGGCCCGGCGCAGACCCGGGAAATAGGTGGCTTCGGCCAAGGCGCGGATCTTTGGTTCATCGTACCAGATGGATTTCTCCACGTTGGCCAGGCTGGAATAGCTCTTGCTCAATCGCTGTGCCTCGGAGAGCTCTGCTCGGGCGCGTTCAGTGTCGCCCTCGAGCGCATACCCCGCCGCAAGATAGGCGTGCACAAAGGCCAACCGCGGATTCTCGCCATTGGCTTTTTCGAGCCAGACGAGCGCCCGGTCGGTGTGCCCCTGTAGCAGCTGCATGACACCCAACCGGCCGTACCATGGGGCAATGCCGGGCCCAGAGGGGCTAAGGCGAATTGCCTGCTCGAAATACGGAATCGCCTCGTCCACAGAGCCGGTTAGAAACTTGCACCAACCGACATGGGCATAAGCCGGCACCCGGCTGGGATCGAGCGCGATCGCCCTCTCGAACTCGGGAACGGCTTCCCTGCACCGCGATTGCGCACGCAACACTTGGCCCTTTGCGTAATGCGCGAGCGCGCTGTCCGGCAACGCCTCCAGAGCCTGCTCGACCAGCCGCTCCGCTCGTTGCAGGTCGGCGTCCGGGTCGGTGCTGAGCTCATCGGTCACCCGGACCGTCAGCGCGACGGCCAACCACGCAGCCGCATCGACCGCTTTTGGGTCGAGCGCCAAGGCGCTCTCGAAAAGCTTTACCGCCTCGTCGTTGTTTTCCTTCGTGATCGGCCGCGTCAGCACGGCGCGCCCGCGCAACAGATAATCGAGCGCGTCGGGATTGTCGGTCGGGTGGCGGGCTTCTGCGATCGCGAGTTGCAATTCCAGCGATCGCGCAATGCGCGCGGTAATCTCGTTTTGCACGGTGAACAGGTCGCTGATGTTGCGGTCGAAGCGCTCGGCCCAGAGATGCGCGCCGGTTTCGGCATCGACCAGCTGGACGTTGATCCTGACCTTACTGCCGGATCGCTGGACGCTGCCCTCAAGAACATAGCGGACGCCTAATTCGCGACCGATTTGCTTGGCGTCGAACGGCTTGCCCTTGTAGGTGAAGGCGGTGTTTCGGGCGAGGACCTGGCTGCCCTGGATACGCGCGATGTCGGTCGTCAGATCTTCGGTGATGCCGTCCGCGAAATACTCTTGTTGCGGATCGTCGCTGAGATTGGCGAAAGGCAGCACGACGATCGACAATCGCGGCGCCGAATACGGTTGAACCGGAGTGCTCGTCGCCTGGAGCGGCTGCGGTTCGGAATGCCGGCCGGGCCACAACCACCACGCCGCACCCGCTGCCGCGATCAGCGCCAGGACGGCGGGCACCAGGATGACGGTCCGGACCGTCGCCCGTCTGCGGCGGACGGACGGCGGTGAGCCTCGGCCTGACGCTCCGCCGACCCTGAAGACACGCACCGGCTCGGCAATATTCTTAACTCGCTGCTCGCCGAGAGCGGTCAGCCCGACAGGCAGGCGCGAGCCGATCTGGTCGCGCACCGGTCCGGAGAGGCAAATACCGCCCGGTTCTGCGAGCGCCTCCAACCGGGCGGCAATGTTGACGCCGTCGCCGAACAGGTTAGGCCCCTCGACGAGGACGTCTCCGAGATGGATGCCGATGCGGAACCGCATCGGCTCGCCGGCCGGACGACCCTCGTTTTCTCTTTCAATGGCGTCCTGGACCGCGACGGCACATTCGATGGCATCGACCGCGCTTCCGAAATCGGCGACAAAACTGTCGCCGGCGGTATTGAAGATCCGGCCGCGATGGGCGGCGATAAATCGCTCGAGGATCGTCCGGTAGGCTTGCAGCCGCCGCAACGTGCCGACCTCGTCCAGCCCCATCAGCCGGCTGTACTCGGCAACGTCGGCCGCGAAGATCACGGCGAGCTTTCGTTCGACTACCTGGATCTCTGCCACCGGCTCTCCTTGCGGGGCGTTGATGCCGCAACCAAATCCTTCCACCGGCGAATATAGCAATTATTCCCGCTTTGTTCGATGGCGGCGTTGTAGTTCGCGTTCACTTGGCCGAGAGGGATCCGGTTAAGGGGGTTGCGGCGCGTCGTTGATCCTTTCTCCGTAGTCTCTGTGCGGTCGGTGGTGATATCGATAAATAATGACGCGAGAAGGTGACGGCTATACGGCCGATATCCCGTATTTGCGGGACTTCAAACCGATGCTGGCGCCGGCTTGGCTCGATCATGTGGCGCTCGTCGCCGGGATCGAGCCCCCGCGCGGCAAAACGGTTTCGCGTGGTGCGATCTCGGCTGTGGCCAAGGGGTCACCGCCGCCATCCTCGCCGCAACCCATCCTTCGGGCGTATTCCACGGCATTGATTCGATGCCGGTGCACATCGATCATGCCCGCCGGCTTGCAGCGGCCGCGGCGATCACGAACCTGCAATCGCATGCCGTCGACTTTACTGCGGCGACCGATCTCGAATTGCCGCAGTTCGATTACATCGTCGCGCACGGCGTCTACACCTGGATCGGCCCCGAAGCGCAGTGTGCGCTGCGCCGGTTTATCGACCGCCGGCTCAAACCGGGCGGTCTCGTCTACCTCAGCTATAACGCAATGCCGGGCTGGGCGCGCGATCTGCCGTTCCAAGGTCTGCTCAGAGAGTTTGGCCGTACATTGTCAGGCGACAATTTCGGGCGCCTTGCCGCAGCCGCCGAACTCGCCCGCACCCTTTCCGGCGCTGGCGTCGCATCGTTGGCGGCGAGCTTCATCGTCAAGGAATTGCAGGAGCGGCCGCAGGATTATCCGCCGGCCTATCTGGTCCACGAGTTCATGCCACCCGCATGGCAGCCGCTCTACGTCACCGAGGTCAGAAGAGACATGGCGACGATAGGCCTCGACCCCGCCGGCTCCGCGACACTGAGCGAAAATTTCGACTGGATGGTGCTCGATGAAGCAGTCCGCCAGAAGCTCGGGGCCATTACGGACCCTGACGCCCGCGAGCTGGTCCGCGACTACTACCTCGACCAACGGTTCCGCTGCGACGTCTTCGCCCGCAGCAACCGACAGCTGGGCCCCGATGAGCGCGCTGGGCGCCTCCTCTCGAGCGCCTTTGCCCTGGCCCGACCGGTGCCGGCGATCCGCTATACCATGACCACTCCTGCGGGTCCGCTGACTTACGACAGCTCAGCAGCTCGGGCAATCGTGGCCGAATTGACCGCGCGTCGGCTTGCGAGAACCGAGAATTTGAAGACGCTACTGACGTTATGCGCCGCCGGGGACATCATGCCGGCCGAGTCCGGGCAGGCCTCCGTAGCCGCCCTCAACCGGGCTCTGTGTGGCCGCGTCGACGGACCCGAGGAGATCCGCTGGCTCGCGCTGCCGTGCGGCACCGCCGTGGAAGTGGATCCCGCGTTGCTCAGGGCTTTGCGCGACGGTCAACCAGTCGACGACGGCTGGCGCCACTTCCTCGCCTGCCATGGCGTCTAGGCCCCAATTACTTCTAGGCCTGGGTGCGGGGATCCATCGCGTCGCGCAATCCGTCGCCGATGAAGTTTATCGAGAGGACTGCGAGAAAAATCGCCCCGCCGGCGAACAACGCCCAGTGCGGGGCGATGTCGAGGTAGTCCTTGGCATCAAACAGAATGCGTCCCCAAGTTGGAATGTCGGGCGGGAAGCCGAGGCCGAGAAAGGACAGGGTCAATTCCGCAATGATGGCGGCGGCAACGTCGATCGTACCGGCGACGATGATGGGCCCCAATGAGTTCGGCAGGATGTGCCGTGTCACCAGGCGTAAGCCGGTCATGCCCAATGCGCGCGCCGCTTCGACGAACTCCTTCTCGCGCAGCGTAAGAAACTGCGCACGGACGAGCCGCGCCACCTGCATCCACCGGAAGCCGCCGATGACCACGACGATCAGGATGAACGTGCCGGCCTCGAGCCCGACCAGCTGCGTCAAGGGCTCGCGAAACAGGTAAATAATCAGCAACAGCAATGGCAATGGCGGCAGCGACAGGAACAGATCGGTAAGCCACATCAACGCCGCATCGATACTGCCGCGAGACATGCCGGCAATCGCCCCGATGGTCGTCCCGACAGTGATCGCCACCAGCATGGCAGCCAGTCCGACCGCCAGCGATATGCGGCCGCCATAAAGCATGCGGGCGAGCAGATCCTGGCCGAGATCGTCCGTGCCGAACGGATGATTCCACGACGGGCCTTCGAGATGAGAGCTGAAATCGATGTCGTTGATCGGCACTCGCCACAGCAGCGGCCCGAATGCCACCGCTAGCGCCATCAACGCCAGAATGGCGGTGCTCGCGACGGCAAGCTTGTGCCGGCAAAAGCGTCGCCATATCTCGCCGGCGGGCGATGCGCGCTCGCCCAGGGCTATGCCTTCCGGCACCGGGCTAGCGGTAGGCGATGCGAGGGTCGAGCCAGCCATAGAGGAAGTCGGCAAGCAGGTTGAACAGGATCACCAGGCAGGCGAACACAAACGTCACCGCCATGATTACCGGCGTGTCGTTGGCGAGGATCGAACTGATCAGCAGCGATCCGATGCCGGGGATGCGGAATATCTGCTCGGTGACGATGGCGCCGCCGAACAGTGCCGGCATCTGCAGCGCGACCAGGGTCACTACCGGGATCAATGCATTGCGCACGACATGCTTGATCACGACCGTGCGCTCGGGAAGCCCCTTTGCACGAGCGGTGGTGACATAGTCGAGCCGGCTTACCTCGAGTACCGAGGAGCGCACATAACGGGTCCAGGAGGCTGCCTGCAACAGGGCGAGCACCGCCACCGGCATTGCTGACTGTTTGAACTGTTCCCAGTACCAATCCCAGCCGGAGCCACCGATGTCGGTGCGGTAAACGAATGGCAGCCAATCGAGGTAGATGCTGAACAGCAGGATGAGCAGAAGACCGGTGAAGAATGTCGGCAATGAAAATCCGATAAATGCCAGCAAATTCGCTATGTGGTCGAAGATCGAGTAAGGCCGCACGGCCGAGTACACGCCGACCGGCAGAGCTATCAGCAGCGCCAGAACCTGCGACGATCCGATGATGAACAAGGTCGCCGGCAAGCGCTGGAGGATCAGGGTGTCGACATCCATCCGGCTGACGAACGAAAAGCCCCAATCGCCATGCAGCATTGCGGAAAGCCAGCGCAAATAGCGCAGCACGATCGGATCGTCGAGCCCGAACTTCGCGCGCAATGCGGCCCCCACCTCGGGCGGGACATTCGGGTTGCTCGCGAGTTCCCCGAACGGGTCGCCGGGCGCCAACGCCAGCACCGCAAACAGCACGACGCTGATCCCGAGAAGGCTCGGGACCGCGATCAGCAAGCGCCGCAGGAGATAGCGGCCCATGACCCTATGCTGATGCAGAGCGGGTCATGTCTCGCGGTACCAGTCTTTCAGGTTCCAGAAATCATTGTCCCAGCCGCTCAACGTCGCTCTGAGCTTATGCGACATCGCCGCCACCCAGCGGCGGTTCACGACCGGGATCACGACCCCGTCTTCCACAACCATATCGTTCATTTTGATGAACAACGCCGCTCGCTTGACCGGGTCGAGCTCGTTCTGGGCCGCACGAAAGATCTTGTCGTATTCCTCAGTGCGCCAGCGCGTCGGGTTGCTGCCCTGCCATTTATTGTCTTTCGAAGCGATTTCCCAAGACACGAACTGTTGCATGAAACGATCCGGATCTGGGACTGAAGGCGTGCCTATCGTGTACATCTGAATGTCTGAGTAAAACTTTCTGGCGGTATCGGGATTTGCCACATCGGAAGAGAAATAGACCGATGGCGTCACCGACTTCAGCTCGATGTCAATGCCCGCTTTCTGACAGGCCTGCTTCATGATTGCCTGGGTCTTCTGGCGCGGTGCGTTGACCGAGGTCTGGAATGCGAGCTTCAGCTTCTTGCCGTCCTTGCCTCGGATGCCGTCGGATCCACGCTTCCAACCGGCCTCTTCCAACAATTGGTTCGCCCTGTCGACGTTGAATTCCCATTTCGTGTTCTTCGAGACATAGCGCTCCGGATTGTTGAGGAAATTTGCGGTCGCGACCCCGGTGCGCCCATATATGTACTTCTCGACCGAGGCGCGATCGACGAGCAGGCGGAGCGCCTGCCTGACAGCCGGATCGCTGAGCAGCGGATGCTTTGTCTTGGGGCTGGAGCGCTCGCCGTCGACCTCGGTCCACGGATCGGAGAAGTTGATCTGGATGTGCTCCATCGCCCGGCTCGGGACGATTTCGGCCCGACCCTTGGCGTTGCCGGCATTCTCCAGTCTCAAAAGGATCTCGTCCTCGACCTGCATGTTCCAGGCGTAGTCGTACTCGCCGGTCTGGATCACGGCGCGCGCCGCCGACACCGCGTCACCGCCGCCTTTCATCTCGATCGTGTCGAAATACGGGCGGTTGGCGACGTGGTAGGAGGGATTGCGCTCGCCTCGTACGAGATCGCCCGGTTTGAACTCGACAAACCGATAGGGACCGGTTCCGACCGGCTTGAGGTTTGCCGGAGCGTCGCGCGAATTGGCGCCCTTGTAGGGTTCGAAGAGATGTTTCGGGATGATCATACCGCCGGCGGCGACGAAGACACCGGCCCAGAAGGGCGACGGCTTTTCGAAACGAACGCGCACGGTAAGCGGATCGATTTTTTCGACCTTTACATCCCGGTAATCGCCGATCGTCGTCGCGGCTGTCGCCGGGTCAAAGGCGTATTCCCAGTTGAATACGACATCATCGGCAGTGAAAGGCCGGCCGTCGTGCCACTCCACGCCCTTCTTCAGTTTCCAGGTCACCGACAGGCCGTCCGCTGCGACCCCGCCGTTCTCGATGTCGGGGATCTCGGCAGCAAGCACCGGCACCAAATTCCCCTCGGGATCCCATGCCGCCAGTGGTTCGTAAAAGATCCGGCACCCCTCCGCGTCTTTGGTGCCGACGGCGAAATGCGGATTGAGCAAGGTGGCAGCCTGCCAGAACAACAGTTTGAGCGCCCCGCCGCCGCCGGCTTTGGTCGGCTTGTATTCGGTTGCGGGCGCCGTTTGCGCCAGTCCGGCATGGGCTAGGAGTTGGGTCGCCAAGGGTGCGGTAAGGCCGAGGCCGACCATCTTGCGCACGAAGGCGCGGCGTGACACGCGCCTCGCTTTCACTGCGGAAATGAGCTCCCGCAGCTCTCGCTCATTCATGAAACTCTCCCTGACCGGCGTCTCTTCCGGGCGCCGTCATGTCTCGCGATACCAGTTCTTCAGATCCCACAAGACGTTATCCCAACCGCTCAAAGTCGCCCGGAGCTGACGCGACATTGCCGAGACGCCCGGGCGGTACACCACTGGGATGACCGCCGGATCTCCGACGACCATGTCGTTCATTTTGATAAAGAGCGCCGCCCGCTTGACCGGGTCGAGCTCGCCCTCTGCCGCATGAAAAGCCTCGTCGTAATCGTCATTGTGCCAGCGGGTGATATTGCGGCCCTGCCATTTGTTTTCCTTAGACGCAATTTCCGAGGAGAGGAACTGGCGCATGAAGAACCCGGGGTCGGGCTCGCTCATCGTGGTCGTGAACATCTGCAGATCGGCGTAGAATTTAGAGTAAGTATCCGGATTGGCGACGTCGGAGGAAAAATATACCGACGCCGTCACCGACTTGAGCTCGACTTCGATGCCCGCCTTCTGACACGCCTGTTTGACGATTGCCTGGGTCTTCTGGCGCGGCGCGTTGATCGAGGTCTGGAAGACGAGCTTCAGCTTCTTGCCATCCTTGAGGCGGACGCCGTCCGGGCCGCGCTGCCAACCGGCCTCGTCCAACACCTGGTTCGCCTTGTCGATACTGAACTCCCATTTCGTGTTTTTCGAAGCGAAGCGCGGCGGGTTGTTGATGAAATTTCCGGTCGCGAGCCCGGTGCGTCCATAGATGTGAGCCTCTACCGAGGCGCGGTCGACGAGCAGGCGAAGCGCGTGCCGGACCGCCGGATCACTGAACAGCGGGTGCTTTGTTTTGGCGCTCGAGCGCTCGCCATCGACCTCCGTCCAGGGGTCGGTGCTGTTGAGCTCGATGTGCTCGATATTGCCGCCGGGCACGATCTCCACACGGCCCCTGGCGTTGCCGCCGTTTTCGAGCCTGAGGAGGATCTCGTCCTCGACCTGCAGGTTCCATGCATAGTCGTACTCGCCGGTCTGAAGCACGGCGCGTGCCGCCGACACGGCGTCGCCGCCGCCCTTCATTTCGATCGTGTCGAAATACGGGCGGTTCGGCAGATAATACGAGGGGTTGCGCTCGCCTTTGACCAAATCACCCGGCTTAAACTCGACAAACCGATAGGGGCCGGTTCCGACCGGCTTCAGGTTTGCCGGCGCTTCGCGGGAATTGGTCCCCTTGTAGGGCTCGAACAGATGTTTCGGGATGATCATACCGAAGTAGCCGACGAAGGGGCTCGCCCAGAACGGCGTCGGCCTGGCAAAATGCACGCGAACGGTGAGAGGATCGACCTTTTCGACTTTAATGTCCCGGTAGTTGCCGATCGTCGTGGAGGCGGTTGCCGGGTCGCCGGCATACTCGCCGGTGAACACGACATCATCGGCGGTGAAGGGGCGGCCATCGTGCCACTGCACGTCCTTCTTGAGCCTCCAGGTCACCGACATGCCGTCAGGTGCGACCCCGCCGTTCTCGATGTCGGGGATTTCGGCGGCGAGTGCCGGCGCCAAATTGCCGTCGAGATCCCATCCCGCTAGCGGCTCGTAAAAAATGCGCGAGCCTTCCTGGTCCTTGGTGCCCACGGCGAAGTGCGGATTGAGCAGGGTCGGGGCCTGCCAGAACAGCATCTTGAGCGCCCCGCCGCCCCCGGCTTTGGTCGGCTTGTACTCGGCTTGGGTCGGGGTTTGCGCCAAGCCGGCATGGGCCAGAAGCCGGGTCGCAAAAGGCGCGGTGAGGCCGAGGCCTATCATCCGGTGCACAAAGGCGCGACGGGAGACCCGCCCGGCTTTCACCGCCGCAATGAGATCTCGCAAGTCTTGTTCGTTCATAGAAAAGTCCTTGACCGGCATTGCAGACGCGAAACGGTCAGCAGCAATTTATCATCGTATTTAAGTCAAAGTTATTCTAGTCAGTAAAGCACCGACGGTAGATACGCGCCCGCCGGCTCGTTGTAGAGGCCGATCGTCATAAGCGTCAGTTGGTGCACAAGTCGCAGGTCGTGCTCCAGGCACCAGCGAAACAGATCGCCGTTGCGTGTCGGCACGAGGAATCCACCGCCCGGGAAGGCAGAGGCCGATCCGATCAATGCCTTGAGGCCATTGTTGGTCTCGGCGACGGCGTGAGCGAAGAAGGCGATGTCGGTGCAGTAGGCGGTGATTTCGCCCAAATGCTCGACGACCCGAGCCGACCCCTGCCGGATCGCATCGTTAAGCTCACCACCGCGGTGGTGCCCGTGGACCCGCTGGCACAGCTCGTCGCAAGCCGGGAGGTCGCCTTCCACCGCCGGCCGCACCGCGTAGCCCGGCAAGCTGGTCCCCAGCGGCTTTCCGTCGAGCTTCGACACCGTCTCGCGCGTCTCAAATCCGAGCTTCGTATAGAGACAAAGTGAACGATTGTGATAGGCCGATTGCAGGAGCCGGACCCCGGCGACGCCACGGCGCGCGCAACGCTCCATCACATCGAGCATCAGGCGACGGCCGATCGACCGGTTTTGCGCGGCGGGATCGACTGAAATCGGACCGATGCCGGCAATCGGACCGCGCTCGTCGAGAAAGTTGCTGCCGACCACCTTGCTGTCGCCCTCGGCAACAACCGCGTAAAACGCGGGGTGCGCCAGCATCGTTTTCATGACGCCTGTAGCAATCTCCGCCGACGGGAAATCCCACGGGAAATTATGCTCGCTCGCGATCGACTTGAACGCCTCGAAGCAGATCGCACCACAGGCCGCCGCATCCGCGGGAAGGCCCTGCCGCAGGACTACATTCATCGCTCCCCCCTTTTGCGTTTCGATTGGCACTTCGTACCAGAACACCTCGGAACGCACACGCCCGAGTGTCGGCTCTTGTCCTCGACGGTCAATCGGCGGATTATCGCTGTCTGGCCGAAGGTTGGAAGAAAGGGACCACAATGCTGACGCGCGAAGAAAACGAGCTGGTGACGCGGGTAGGACCGGGCACGCCGATGGGCGATGTGTTGCGGCGGTACTGGATTCCGGCCCTGATGTCGCGCGAAGTGCCGGAGGCGGATTGCCCGCCGGTGCGCGTGCAGCTGTTGGGCGAGAAGCTCGTCGCCTTTCGCGACAGCCAAGGCCGCATCGGGCTCGTCGACGAGTTTTGCCCGCATCGCCGCGCCTCGCTGTGGTTCGGGCGCAACGAGGAATCCGGCCTGCGCTGCATCTATCACGGCTGGAAATTCGACGTCGATGGCAAATGCCTCGAGCAGATGAACGAGCCGGAGCCGTTCTGTCACAAGGTTCGGCTGACCGCCTATCCGACGACCGAGATGGGCGGGGTGATCTGGGCCTATATGGGGCCGCGCGAAAAGATGCCGGCGCCGCCGGCTTTCGAATGGACGCAGGTGCCGGAAACCCACCGTCACGTCTCGAAGGTGTGGGAGGAATGCAACTGGCTCCAGGCGCTCGAAGGCGGCATCGACACGTCGCACGCACCGATCCTGCATCGCACGATCACCCCGAACACCAGCCGCCCCGGCATCCCGGTTCAGGGCCCGTTTGTCCGCGGCAGGGCGCCGATCCTCGAGGTCGATGTCACCGATTACGGCTACCGCTATGTCGGGATCCGCCCGCTGGATGAAGAGAAGACTTATGTCCGCTCCTACCATTTCGTGATGCCGTTCACGCAGATCCGGCCACAGCAGCTCGGGCGCGCCCTGGGCGGCGGCGACCGGACCAACATCGCCGGGCACATCTGGGTCCCGATCGATGACGAGAATTGCATGGTCTATAACTGGATGTACAGCTACGGCGAGGAGCGGCTGAGCGAGGACGACCGCATGGAGCGCGGCAACGGCAATGGTCCCGACTATGTCGAGCAGTCGGGCGAGTTCCGCTCGTTCCGCAACGCCCGAAACGACTGGATGATCGACCGCCGCGTGCAGAAATCCGAGACCTTCACCGGCATCGACGGCATCAACACGCAGGACCGCGCGGTGCAGGAGGGCATGGGGCCGATCGTCGACCGCTCGAAGGAATATCTAGGCCCCGCCGACCGTGCGATTATCGCGACCCGGCGTCTGCTGCTGCAAGCGGTCAAGACCGTGCAGGAAGGCGGCGACCCGCCGGGCGTCGACACCAGCTATTACTCGGCGCGCGCGATCGAAAAGATCTTCCCGCGCGAGATCACCTGGCGCGAGACCGTGCTACCGGAGATGTACGCGGAGGACAACATGCCGGTCGCCGCGAAGTGATGCCGAAGCAGTAACCAAAATCCGAGGAGTTCCCGGCGCAGCGGAACTCCTCGGCTACTTTCAGCGACTACCGGCGGCGAATGGAAGCCCGCCGAAGACGAGCCCGTAGAGGCTGAGGAGCAATTCGAGGCCGATGAGGCCGATGATGTACCATTCCAGGCGCAGACTGCGCTGGTTATGCACGAGTTCGATGAGGGTGCCGGCTGTCGCGCTGATCAGCGCCAGCTTTCGCTCCATCGCACGGCTGCGCTCCACCAGCTCGTATTCGTCCTCTAGACGCGCATAAAGGCGCTCGAGCTCGGGATGGTCCCAAAGAACATCGGGTTTTTCTTCGACCTCGACGCGTCCGACCATGCGGTGCTGGGTCAACAGAACGTCGCCGATCTGCCGCAACAGTTCTTTGGCCTGCGCGCCCGGTCGGCCTTTGCGCTGCAGTCCCACCGCAAGCGGTTCGATGCGGTCGAAGACACCGGCGATGCGCGCCTCCGAATGCCCCAGAACCAGGCTCTTCGACAATACGTTGGCGATGACCTGGAGCCGTTCGAGGGAGGCCTCTGCGAGCGAGACCACACCCGAGGGTTCGATCTGATCTTCTCCTGCCGGATTGATCCGCACTTGCATCTGATCGGTCTCCGGGATTTCGAGCGGATCGTGAACCCGCGCCCGCAACGAGCGCAGGATATCGTCCTCTTCGATGGCAGATAGCCGGGCAAAGACGGCAATCCCGTAGCGGAAGAGGAAAGCGGTGCCCTGGCGCCCGACGCGCAGGGTAAACGGGTTTGTCGCGAGAGTATCGTCGCGTTCGAGGCCGCGCGTCTCCAGCCGCTCGCCCAGCAGCAGCGCCCGGACAGAAAGGGTTTCTGCCGTATCCATCTGTCTAGATCTGCCGCCGGCGCTCGTGCCGCGCCATCAGCCAGCCGGCGAACGCGACCAGCAAGAAGACAACGCAGAGAAACAATGTCGCAAGGGCGTTGACCTCCGGGCTCACCCCGAGGCGCACGCTCGAAAATACCGCCATCGGCAAAGTTGTCGCGGACGGGCCGGTGACAAAGCTCGCGATCACCAAATCGTCGAGCGAAAGTGTGAACGCGAGGAGCCAGCCAGATACCAGGGCCGGGCCGATCCCGGGAAGGGTGATTCGCGTCAGCGCCGTCCAGGGACGGGCGCCGAGATCGAGCGCGGCCTCTTCGAGCGCGCGGTCGAACCCAGCCAATTGGGCGCGCACCAGCACCGACACAAAGCAGGCGCCGAACGTCGCATGGGCGATCGTGATCGTCAGCATGCCGCGGC
This sequence comes from uncultured Alphaproteobacteria bacterium, assembly GCA_963787425.1. Lineage (GTDB taxonomy): Bacteria > Pseudomonadota > Alphaproteobacteria > ATCC43930 > CGMCC-115725 > AP-15. The sequence goes on along the minus strand of CAWBCV010000005.1, from coordinate 98,173 downwards.
TCGGCCAACCAAACCAGCTCTGGCAGGCGACGAACAACAGCAGCAGCGACAGGCCGAGAATGACCTCCGGCACCACCAGCGGCGCGAGCAACGCGAACCCGAACAAAAGCCGCCCGGGAAACCGCGCAAACCGGGCCATGCTGAAGCCGGCACAAGTGCCGAGCCCGAGGGAAAGGGTCGCGGCCATCGCGGCGACTTCGAGGCTGGTCAGCGCCGCAGCGCCAAATGCTTTGTCATGGAACAGCGCGCCGTACCAATGCGTCGAGAACCCGGCCCAGACCGTCACCAGCCGCGACCCATTGAACGAGTAGAGGACGAGCAACGCGATCGGCGCGTACAAGAAGCCAAAGCCCAACATCAGTGCAGCCAGTCCGAGCCAGCCTCCCGTCCGATGTGGGATCACGCCGGATGCCCCCGTTCGAGAAACCGCTGTGCGGCGAGAAGCGGGACCGCCAATGCCGCGACCAGCACCACCGCGACTGCGGCGGCTACCGGCCAATCGCGATTATTGAAGAATTCGTCCCATAGCACCTTGCCGATCATCAGGGTATCGGGTCCACCCAACAGGTCGGGAATGACGAACTCTCCGATTGCCGGGATCAGCACGAGCAAGGAACCCGCCGCGATCCCCGGCAATGTCAGCGGTAGGGTCACGCCGAGGAAGGCTCGCAGCGGTCGCGCGCCGAGATCCGCGGCCGCTTCAATGAGGCTCGGGTCGAGACTGGACAAGCTGCCGTACAATGGCAGGATCATGAACGGCAGATACGAATAGACGAGACCGAGCTCGACGGAGAATTGGTTGTTGAGGAGCGGCAATGGCGCGGCGATCAACCCCAGTGCGATCAAAGACTGGTTCAACAATCCGTTTGGCTCGAGGATCGCGATCCAGGCATAGACGCGGATCAGAAAGCTCGTCCAGAACGGTAGCATGACGAGGAGCAGCAATAGCTGCCGCCGCGGCCCTTGCGAGCGGGCAATGGCGTGGGCAACCGGATAGCCCATCAGAAGGCAGAGAGCTGTCGCCAGTGCCGCATTGCCGAACGAGCCGAGATAGGCGCGAAGATAGAGTTCGTCGCCGGCGATCAGCGCGAAATTTGCCAATGTCGCGTGCAATTTGAGGCCGCTGCCATCGTGCGCCAAGAGCGGCGTATAGGGCGGTATCCCGATCGTGCTATCGGCCAGGCTGATCTTGACGACGATCAGCAGCGGCAACAGAAAAAACAGAGCGAGCCAAAGGAACGGCACGCCGATCAACAACAGCCGGCCGGTCCATCCCAAACCGGTCATTGGGTCAGGACCACGCCCGCCTCCGGTGGCCAACTCGCCCACACCGGCGTGCCGCGACCAAAGGAGCTCGCCGCGGCGCCAGGCAGATACGCTTTAAGCGCCATTCCTTGTCCTGCCGCGAGATGGACGATCGAGCCGCCACCCAAATAGCCGATCGACGACACGGTCGCGGCAATCGCAAACGCGATGGGACGCGCATGAGACAGCACCAGCCTTTCCGGGCGCACCGCCAGGGCCGCCGCAGCGCCTTCGGGTAGTCGCGCGGCGGAGGGCAACGGGATCGGCTCAGGAAAACCCGCTACAGCGAGCGCGAGGCAGTTGAACCCGGCGATCAGCTCGCCTTCGAACAGGTTCACCTCGCCGACAAAATTTGCGACAAAGCGCGAGGCGGGCCGCTCATAGATTTCGGCCGGGGCGCCGGTCTGCACGAGACGCCCGCGGTCCATCACGGCAACGCAGCTGGCCATGCTCAGCGCCTCTTCCTGGTCGTGAGTGACGACCAGGAAGGTGATCCCGACCCGCTCCTGGATGGCGACCAGTTCGAGCCGGGTCTCGGCCCGCAGCTTGCGGTCGAGCGCTGCCAACGGCTCGTCGAGCAACAGCAATTTGGGCATTTTCGCCAGTGCCCGCGCCAATGCGACACGCTGGCGCTGACCACCGGACAATTCGTGCGGGCGGCGCCGCGCGTAGCCGTCCAACTGCACCAATGCCAGCATTTCCGCGACCCGGGCGCCCATGCGCCGGCGGTCCATCCGCTCCTGACGCAGCCCGAAGGCGATATTGCCTGCGACATCCATATGCGGGAACAGCGCATAGGATTGGAACATCATGTTCACCGGTCGCGCATAAGGCGGCAGCCCGATGACGTCGACCCCGTCGATGACGATGCGGCCGCTGTCTGGGGTCTCGAAACCGGCAATCATCCGCAGCAATGTCGTCTTGCCGCAGCCCGAAGGCCCGAGCAGCGCGTAGAAGGCGCCGCGCTCGACCGTCAATGACACGTCGTCGACTGCTGTGGTCGCACCGAAACGCTTCGAGGCCCCGGCGATTTCCAGCAGCGCCATCTCAGCAATCGACCGGATGAGCGTCGCGAGCCCTTCGAGACGGCCGCGTCGCGGCCTCCTCAGGGTGAGGAGTTTTCCTTAATGCCATCGACAGTATACCTCATGCTGAGGAGCGCCCGCGGGCGCGTCTCGAAGCACGCACGACGGCAATGCAGCACTTCATTGGCCATCTGGGGAGTCAGCGGCCGGATTTGAGGCGGGTCCAGGCGCGGGTGCGGGCCCGGTCGTAGGCCGCAGATGCCGGGAAATCGACATACAGCCGGCGGCGGATTTCCTCCGGCGGGTAGACCGCCGGGTCGTTGCGGATGTCCGGCTTGACCAATGCCGTCGCCGGCAGGTTCGGGTTCGGGTACCAGACGGCATTGGTGACATCGGCGATGACCGCCGGATAAATCGCAGCACGTTGTCCAGATACGGCGCGTTGGCCGGAATCCGCACCGTGCCGACTGATATCCACCAAATTACGCGCGCGCCTCCGTTATGCGGACGGGGATCGCCGGGCCGGCGACGAGCCCGACAGATACCGCGAGGCGATGGAGTACGACGAGGCCGACAAAGGCCGCGGCGTTGATGACGAAAATCCAGCCAAGGATCGCCGCTGTGAAATCCTCTGTTCCGCCAAGCAATGTAACGGCGACGACAAACAGCGCGGCCTCGTAAGCTGCGAAAGCGGCCAAGCCAGTTGCCAGAAAGCAGACAACTCGAGCCGCGTCGACTGAACGGCTGGCGGTCCACTGTCCGGCCAGTGTTGCGAGGACGGCCGCGGCGCCCAGCGCTACGCCCCAGGCGAAGGTACTTGCGGTCCAGGGATAGCCGAGCAGGGTGAACCCGACGAACTGGTTGGCGAACCACACCGAGAGGATCAGAACCAGCGCGTCTCGGCGCGATGACGTCAGCGCCACGGCAGCAGCAAACGCCGCAAGCGGCGTCGCGCACGCCAGGCCGAGGCTAAACATTAGGCTGGCTGGCACCAGCAATGAGAGCCATAGCAGGTGCTGCCGGACCTGGGGCGGCAAGGACGAGTGCAGAAGGTGCATTGTATTAATCCTCGTCTAGAGTGTGCGTTGAGGTTCTATCCGTGACTGAACCCGCAGCCGGAGCGGTCCAATGGGTCGGGTTCGATGAGACCGAGCCACCGCGCCCGAAGCCCGTCCCACAGATCGAGCCGTGACCAGTCCGGCGTCTCCAGAACCTTGTCGGAATCGGGCGACAGAAACGGGTTAGGAAGGAGGATCGTCGTTTGCTGCTCGTCATGGCCGTTGAACAGGCGCAAACCCCAGGAGACCGGGGCGCCCGACTTGTCGAGCCTCCGGTAGAGTTCGGCGCGGGCGGTGCGGCGGTGCCGCGCCAGTGCTTCGGGTGTCGGATTGCCGGGCGACCCCTTGTGAGGGCCGATGCAAAGGTGGAAATGCGACGCGCCGAAGGCCACCGTTAGGTAGCCGTCCAACATGCCGACAAGGGTCGGCGCATGCGGCGCACGGATCTCCCAGGCGGCGCCCTGAATCAAGGGGCCGAACGTGATCTTGTCCCAATGCCGCTCAAACAGTTCGCGAAGCAGCGCTTCCAAGCTTGCTTCGTCGGTCGGCAAGGAAAACACCTCGACGGCCGCCCCGTCGGGATCGGTGACGCGTCCAGGCCGCGTGTCCGCAGTCATTCAACTTCCTCCTCGCGGCTCATCGCACCGGTGCCGCAGTATCGAAGGCGACCCGCAATCCGGCGAATACTCCCAGCCCCGGGCGCAGGAAGCCGATCGGGTCTTGATAGTGCCGGTCGAGCAGATTGTCGATCCGCGCATAGGCAGTCAGACCGTTGCCGAGATCGTAGGAACCGGCGAGGTTAACCAAAGTGTAGCCATTTGCAGGCACTTCGGAAATAGTACCGGCGCGGTTAACGTCGAACCACGGGCCGACATACAGAAGCGTCGCCGAGAGCACCGCTGCTTCAGTTACGTGCCACGCGGCATTTAAGCTCGCCTTGTGCTTCGGCCGGCGCAGCAATTCCTGATCAAGAATATCATTCTTGGCGATCAGGAAGGTGTAGTCGGCACGCAGAGTGAGCGGCTCCCAAGGCTTGTAGGCAAGGAAGCTCTCGAAGCCGTAGGTCGTTGCCCTCCCGACATTCTGAAACGAAGTGCCCGTATCGTTGATCGTGATCAAATTATCGATGTCGTTGTGGAAATAGGTCGCGCCGAACTGCACGCGTTTTTCGAGCGCCGTTTGCTCGAACCCTAAATCGTAGCCGACGCTGGTCTCGGGCTTCAGGTTGGGGTTCCCGAAGAAATTGAACGAGGGGAAGTTCTGGAACAGCTCCGCCAAGGTCGGGGCCTTGAAGCCGGTCCCGACGCTGCCCTTGAGCTTGGAGCCGGTTTCGGGGATCAGGAGGGCTGGAGCGATGCGGAAGGTTGGTTTGGCGCCGAACGTGTCGTAACTGTCATAGCGGACGCTGACGGCGTTGAAGAACCGCTCGCCGATGCTCGATTGAAGCTGGACCATCCCGGCATCATCAGTGATTTCTGCAATAGGGCTGGTGATCTCGTCCCGCTGATGCTCGGCGCGGAAGGTGAGAACCTGGCCCTCCATGAGTTTGATATTGCCCTGCCAATCGGCCTTTAGGCGATCGCCGTTGAAAAAACTGGGCACGGCAGACGGCGGGTTCGGGTCGAAGTCGCGCTGATTAAACTTGGTGTAAGCAAGCCCCACAGTCTGGTCGAGCACCCCATCGAACGATACCAGATGCGCCGTGCCGCGGGTGAACAACTGCTCATCATTCTCGGTGCTCTTTATGCTCTCCGGACCGAGAAAATCGTCGCCGGTGAGGCGCAGGGATGTGTCGATGTAACGGGTGACGACTCCGAGATCAAAATTGTCAGTGAGGTTTGCGCCGAACCTCGCCGAGAACGTTTTGTTGTCGTAAGCGTCTCCTTGCACTGAACGGCCGGGCGGCATCAGGTCCGATGGCGTGACCGGCGTGTCGCTGCTGTGAAAATGGGCGAAGTCCAGATAGAAATTGCTCCGTTCGGTGGCTCCGCTCACTCTGGCATTCTGGTTGAACGTACCGAACGAGCCGCCCTCCAGACTGCCGGCGAATTGGCCGGGCCCCGAGCCCTTCTTCGTGATGATGTTGATGACGCCGCCAATCGCGTCGGCGCCGTAAAGCCCGCTTTGGGGACCGCGGACCACTTCGACGCGCTCGATGTCCCAAGTCAGGATGTGCTCGAAATTGAACGTACCGGTGGCCGGATCAGTCGCGTCGATGCCGTCGATAAAGACCTTGGTTTGGTTCGAGTTTGCACCGCGAATGAAGACGGAGGTGGTTCCTCCCGGCCCGCCGGCTTGGACGACATTGAGGCCCGGAACGTCTTTAAGAGCATCCGGCAGTGTCCGCTCCTGCTTGCGTTGAATTTCCTCGTCAGTGATCACCGTGATACTGCTGCCAACCTCGCTCTCCGGCGTCGGCAGGCGGGTCGGCGTGACGACTACGGTGGGCAGCGCGACGGGCTCCGCCAGCGCATTGCTATCGGCGGCGCTTGCCGGGTCTGTGCGATGCGTTAGGAGTATCGAGAGCACGGCGAGCACCATGCGGCTCGCGAAAATTGCGGATGGATGGGACACGGTTCTGGCCTCATGGCAACGTGACACGTCACCACGAACCAAAGCCCAGATGCCGACTCAGCCGAGAAGCGGCCCCTGGTCCCCATCGGTGCACCCCGCCCGATGTGCTCGTGCGTGACCACGGCCGATGGCAGGTCTCCTGGCTCGCGGGTCTCTGCCTTGCGCCGCCTTCCCGGTTTCCCAGTGGCGTAATTGGCGCGCGGCTAGCCGCTTACAGTTGCGGGGGCAGCCACGGCATCGGCGTACGCCTCAGCAAAAGGCGGCGACCTCACCGTGTTCCCTTTTGATCCCCGAGGGGAACCATCAGCGATGATGATGCCGAACGCTATGGTTGTAGGTCAAGGCGCCATTTACACCGCGCTCAGGGCGGCCTCTTCCGGCAGGATCAGCGGCCGGATTTGAGGCGGGTCCAGGCGCGCGTGCGAGCCCGCTCGTAGGCAGAAGGCGCCGGGAAATCGACATACAGCCGGCGGCGGATTTCTTCCGGCGGGTAGACCGCCGGGTCGTTGCGGATCTCCGGCTTGACCAATGCCGTCGCCGGCAGGTTCGGGTTCGGGTACCAGACGGCATTGGTGACATCGGCGATGACCGCCGGGCGCAGCAGGTAATCGGTAAAGCGCAGCGCGTTTTCCGGATGCGGCGCGTCGGCCGGGATCCCCAGCATGTCGACCGACATCATCGCCCCCTCCTTCGGCACACGAAAGGCGATCTCGACCTTGTTCCCGGCCTCGCGCGCCCGGTTGCGGGCCTGGATCACATCGCCCGAATAGCCCAGCGCGATGCACAGATCGCCACCCGCGAGGTCGTTGATGTACTGCGAGGAGTGGAATTTACGGATGTAAGGGCGAATTTTTTCGAGGACGGCAAAGGCCTTGTCGAGGTCACCGAGATCGCGGCTCTTGGGGTCGAGCCCCAGATAGGCGAGCGCCGCCGGAAACACTTCCTGCGGCGTGTCCAACAATGAGATCCCGCACGGCGCGAGCTTCTCGGCAATCGTCGGGTCGAAAATTAGCGCGAGGCTGTCCACCAGGGCGGTCTTGCCCAATACGGCGTGCACTTGCGTTTCGTTATAGCCGATCCCGGTGTCGCTCCACAGATAGGGCGAGCCGTGCTCGTTGCCAGGGTCGGCGACGCTGACCAGCTCGAGGATATGGGGATCGAGGTTCCGCCAGCCGGCGAGCTTGGATCTGTCGAGCACCCGGTAGACCTCGGCCGCGATCTGCCGCGCCATGAACGGGCTCGCCGAGGGCACGACGACGTCGTAACCCGATCGGCCGGACAGCAATTTCGCCTCGAGCACCTCGTTCCCGTCGTAGACGTCGTAGGTCACCCTGATCCCGGTCTCGGCCTCGAATTTCGGGATCGTGTCCGGCGCTATGTAATCCGACCAATTATAGACGTTGAGCCTCGGTTCTTCGCCGGCGGCGGGCGCCGCCGCGACGATTGCCGCCGCGACCCAGCATGCGAGCCATTCAAGTTTCATAATGCCGGCATAAAGTACCCACCCCGCCGGTTGTCAACATTGTCAGCCGGCGCACAAACCGGGCATCGAGCTGCTTATCGATCAGGCGGTGTCCGCGCGCGGCATAAAGCCATACCAAAAGCCACTCCGCGGCTGGAAGCAACAACCCGATAGCATAGAATAGCGCCGCCGCGATTTGGTTGACTTCGTCCAGCATATAGGTACCGAGGACTTCGGTGGGTAAGGGCAGGAATGCGATGAACATCAGGAAAAGCAGATTTAACAGGTTCATAATATGATCGGTCTTTTCAATTAATTTGAAAATATAGTGATGGTTGGCCCAGTAAATGCCAATCACTACAAAGCTGAGTATATAAGCAAAATAGGCGGGCCATAACTCGAGCAGAACGTCGACCAATCGGACAGCGCCGGGCTCACTGCCCGGTTGCGGCATCTTAATTTCTAGAATGAGCAGCGTGATGGCGATCGCGAAGACCCCGTCGCTAAAAGCTTCGATCCGCTCGGTGCCCCGTTCCGTCCCGCGGCCCGGGGGGTCCCTCATCACGGCATGCCGCCCTCGCCCCGCGCTGCTCAATCACGCTTGCTCAAGGATTCCGCTGGCCTGCCGCTCCAGTGCGGCACGGTTCCACTGCCCAAGATCCGCGGCGGCTGCGTAGGTGCTCTCCAAGAATTGGAGCACGGCCTGATCCGGCGCGGCGCTCCGGCGGGCAATGTCGTAGGGGAGAATGAATTCGTGGAGCTCTTGGCTATAGGACGCGCCATCAGGGAGAACCAACGCGTCGGCGTAACTCGCCGGTTCCGGGTAGGCGTAGGAATAGAAGGCAGGCTGGCCGAGACCTTTGCCCGGCCAGAAGCCGCAACTGCTGACCTCGTGCGAATAGGCTTCGCGCGTGACGCGATCGGCCAGATTGGGCGCGCCCGGATGGGGCGGCGCAAGACGGCCGGAAAAGCGAGTGACCGCCATATCGAAGCTGCCCCAGAAGAAATGCACGGGGCTCGCCTTCCCAAGAAACCCCGAGCGGAATTGTTTGAGCACCCGGTCCACTTCGACCAGCGCGCGCCAGAATTGATGAGCGCGAGCGGCATCATACGCAGCGTGCTCGCGGTCTTGTTCAAACGGAATGGGGTCCGGGATCTCGACCGGCATTGTCCAGATCCGCACCTCCAGCCCGAGCGCTTTCAGCCGATCCATAAACTCGCGGTAGAAATCGGCAACCGGGCGGGGCGTCAGCTGCAGTCTTTCCGTCCTCCCATCATTGACCTCAATCAGCAGCCGATGGTCGATAAAATCGAAGTCGATTTGGAAGCAGCGTCCGCTCTCATGCGGGATCGATGAGGTGGTCAGTCCCCGGCAGGTGACGTAAAGCGGCACCTGCCACCAATGGTTCATTATCGGCGCCTTCGCCAGGCGAACCTTGCCGACGATCTGCGTACATAGCTGCAGAGTATCATACGTATCCTGCCAGGCTTCGAGCGGGAGCTCCGGCCAAATTTCCCCGCTCGGCACGGCTGGCTTCTGCTCGTCCGTCATTTGACATCTCCTCACCACGGCCGCCCTAAGGTACGGCCGGCAACTACGGATGACTGACCGAAGGCGACCCCTCAGGCAGCGGAATGAACTCGGTCACGTCGCCCGGAACCTTCCCGAAGCGTCCGGCCTTCCAGTCGGCCTTGGCCTGTTCGATGCGCGCCGCCGAACTCGACACGAAATTCCACCAGACATGCCGCGCGTCCATTGCTTCGCCCCCGAACAGAATTAACCGTGCGGGGTCTAGAGCCTTGATCTGGACCGCCTCGCCTGGCCGAAAAACCAGCATCTGGCCGGCGTCGAACACGTCGCCGCCGACCTCGATGCGGCCCTCGGCGACCCAGGCTGCCCGCTCTTCATGCTCCGCCGGAAGGTCGAGCCGAGCCGTACCAGAAAGCGTCGCGTCGGCATAGAACATCTCCGAGAAGACCTCGACAGGCGCTCGCTCGCCGTAGAGCGATCCGGCGATCAGCCGCAGGCGCTTGCCTTCGTCTTCGATAACCGGCAGCGAATCGGCGCCATGGTGGGCGAAACCGGGCTCCATCTCCTCGCCGCCCTTCGGCAGGGCTACCCAGGTCTGAATGCCGAAAAGAGACGACTTGCCGGCGCGCAGCTCGGGCGGGGTGCGTTCCGAATGGACAATGCCGCGGCCGGCGGTCATCCAGTTTACCGCCCCGGGCCGGATCGGTTGCACATTGCCCAGGCTGTCGCGGTGCAGGATTTCTCCGTCGAACAGATAGGTGACCGTGGCAAGGCCGATATGCGGGTGCGGCCGCACGTCGAGACCGCTGCCTGCCTGCAATGTCACGGGACCCATCTGGTCAAAGAACACGAAAGGCCCCACCATTCGGCGCTGCGCCGACGGCAGCGCTCGGCGCACTTCGAAACCGTCGCCAAGATCTCGGGTGCGCGGCGTGATCACGGTTTCGAGCGCGACATTCCGAGTGTCCCCTGTCATTTCCGATTCTCTCCAAGCTCCGCGAATGCGGCGACAGCGATTCCGAACAAAAAGGTGCATCGCCAGGCGCTGCAAGCAGCAACGGCTCGATTATCGGCGAACGCCCCTCGCCTTCACCCGACTCCATGCCTGGTGGGACAAATTCGATGCCGGCGCAAGGCGCGTGCGTCGGGTAAACGCACGCGCCTCCTTGCTCAGGTCACGTCGACCAGAACGATTTCGGCGTCCTCGATCGCCGTCACGCACAATACCCGCTCGTTCTCGATCGCCGCGCCGTCGCGCGCCGCGAGGTGAACGCCGTTGACCTCGACCGGGCCGAGGGTCGAGACGAGATAGGCGCGACGGCCCTCCGCCAGCCGGTATTCCGCGCTCTCGCCAGCCTGCAAGGTGGCCCCGAGCACCCGGGCGTCCGCCCGGATCGGCAGCGCATCACCGTCCGTGTCCATGCCGCTCGCCAGGGTTATGAACCGGCCCGACCGGTCGTGCTTCGGGAACGGCTGTGCACCCCAACGCGGCTTCTCACCCCGGCTCGTCGGCTGGATCCAGATCTGGAAGATCTTCGTGGTCTCGGGCTCGAAATTATACTCCGAGTGTCGGATCCCGGTGCCGGCGCTCATCACCTGCACGTCGCCGGCTTCTGTGCGCCCCTTGTTGCCGAGGCTGTCCTGGTGGGTAATCGCTCCCTGCCGCACATAGGTGATGATCTCCATATCGGCATGAGGATGCGGCGGAAACCCCGTTTCCGGTGCGATCTCGTCGTCGTTCCAGACCCGCAGAGCTCCCCAACCCATACGCTGCGGGTCGAAATAATCAGCGAAGGAGAAGTGGTGCTTGGTCTTCAGCCAGTCGTACCGCGCTCCACCCAACTTCTCAAACGGTCTGCGTTCGATCATGTAATCACCTCCAACTGAGCAATTTCGCTCGTGCTGGTGGACAAGGTGGGGTGTGGAGCGGATAGAAAAATAGAACCGCTCGAAACACATCGTTTCCCAAATAGATGCCGCAGCTCCCCGACCTCGAAGCCTGGGCCATTTTCGCCAAAGTAGCCGAAGCCGGCTCTTTTGCCGGCGCCGCCGCCGAGCTCGAGCTTTCGAAGGCGACCATCTCGAAGGCCATCTCCCGTTTGGAGGGCCGCCTCGGCGAGCGCCTGTTCCATCGCACCTCGCGCCGATTGTCGTTGACCGAAACCGGCCGTGTCCTATCTGTACGCGCGGCTCAGATCCTGGCGGATGCAGAGGCGGTCGAGGCCGAGGCGCTGGCGCAATCGGCTACACCTCGTGGCCGGATCCGAATGGCTGCGCCAATGTCGTTCGGCGTCGAGCACGTGGCACCGGCGCTTCCGGATTTCTTCCACGCCTATCCGGAGATCTCGATCGACCTGCATCTCGGCGATCAGACCGTCGAGTTGGTCGGCGGCGGCTTCGATCTCGCGCTGCGCATCGCCGCCCTCTCGAATTCGAGCATAGTGGCCCGGCGCCTTTGTCACGTTCGACGCCTGCTGGTCGGCGCACCTGATTATTTCGCCAGCCGAGGGCGGCCGTCGCATCCGCGAGACCTCGCCGCGCATGCCTGCCTCGGCTATTCCTATCTGCCCTCGGGAGACAGTTGGAGATTCTTCGGCTCCGCGGGCGAAGAGCACGATGTCGCGGTGACCGGGCCGTTGCGCGCCAACAACGCGGATGCGTTGATGCCGGCGCTTCGCGCGGGGCTGGGCGTGGCCGTTCAGCCCGAATTCGTGGTTTGGCGCGACCTTCGGGCGGGACACCTCGAAGCGGTGATGAGCGAATGGTCCGCGCCCCCGATTGCGCTCAACATCGTCATGCCTCCCGGAGGACCGAGACCGCCGAAAGTCACAGCGCTGATCGAGTTTCTGGTCCGACGATTTTCCGAACGCGCCGTCCCCTGGGCGCAGCCCTGACGTCGGATGCGATGCTGAAGAAGTCGCACGAAGAATCGCGGCGCGCAACAATCCAATCCCCTCTGTCCATTATCGATCACAGCACCCTGCCAGGTGCCGATAGTGTTATGGCATGAGTCCTTGACCTAACCGATGAAGGGCTTGCATCTGGCCGGGAAATAGACCACTGTAAAGTCAGATGTCAAGTTGGGAGGTGCCGGTGGGGCAGAAGCTAAGGCAAGCACCGGTGTATTTCACCCTTGCACAGGTGCGTTTTAACCCAGTTCTGGCGCTGGATTCCTACGTCCCGAAAATCCAAGACCACCTCCGCCGTCAGGGATATCCGGACGCTAAAAAGGGAATGCTGGCCACGTTTAACCTCAACGTGGACAGCCGCGCCGAAGGAGGTGCGCCCCAGGTTCCAGTTTCCCAGACGATGCGGTACGCGTTTTCTACCATAGCAAAGACGGAAGGCTTTATTCTGGATCCGGCGTCATTATCGTATCAGACCACAGAATATGGAACCTTTGAGGATTTCGCTGAAAAATTCCTCAGAGGGCTGGAAATTGTCCACCAAGCCATAAGCCTCAGCTACACCGACCGCATCGGCCTCCGCTATCTTGATGCGGTATATCCAAAGGAAAACGAGCATTTGTCAGAATATCTGAGCGAGGCTGTCCTAGGGCTTTATGGGAGGCTGGACGGATCCCTCGTCCATGCTTTCTCGGAAACAGTGATCAAGAACGACGCTCGCACGGTGGTTGCTCGAACGATCCTTCAGAACGGGCCGATCGGCTTTCCTCCCGACCTTCAACCGATAGAGTTGCAACTTCCGGAACGGTTCCAGAACTTGAAGGGGCTCCACGCCATCCTAGATACGGATGGTTCACGCGGCCATCGTGATATCTTTGATCTTAACCAGATAAAGGCGCATCTATCAGAAGTCCATTCGGTTGTAATCGAGGCGTTTAAGGCGATCGTAACCGAACGCGCAGTACAAATCTGGGAATGATGGCTATGCAACCCGTTCTGGAATATCCGGCCGCTAGGTGTATCATCCCTCCTAGCCTCGCCGGAGGCATTGGTTTGATAGCGATAGCGCTTCAGGTCGGCACCGGCGGCGCGCAGACTACAGACTACTACGCACGGCGCGGCCTAATGGGTTACGCGGTTGCCGCCTATGAACCCGCGCCGAATATCGATGAGTTGCCCGGTATTCGCACACCGATTGAGGATCTCTCGCAGATACGCGCCGTTCTCAGGCCCGCTATCACCGACTTGGCTCAGGCGCTCGGTGTTTCGCGGCAGGCGGTCTACGATTGGCAAAACGGTAAGGCGATCGGGTCTGTTAATGTCTCTCGTCTCGCCGATCTCGCAAAGGCCGCGGACGTGTTCGCAACCGAAGGTCTGACGAGCCCAGCGCAGCTTCTGCGACGCCCAATTAAGGGCGGGAAGACTTTCTTCGATATAATACGAGAGGGCGGATCTGCCGAAGAAGCAATCCGGGAACTAGTCTCCCGAGTACGACGTGAATTGCTACAGCGGCAGACTTTGGCGGCGCGACTGGCGAACCGAAAGCGGCCAGAGATAACCTGGGAGGACTACGGTTCGCCGGTACTGGATGAAACGAGCTAACCCCACATGGCCATGTGGGGACGTGCCACTCCCTGGCGTCAAGAGTATCTTCTCCCCGACGACGCGGTTAGGTCGGTTCTCAATAGCCTACCGAGCGCCGCCGCCATGGTTTTGGTATCCCATGACTGTGACATCGCTCAGAGTCCAGATGTCGAGCCGTTGGTCGACGTTATTGACGGCCGCCGTATAGAGGAAATGGATGGGAACTATGCATTCGCGAAGAATGCTCGGCGCCTGCACCTAACCCTGACCGGTGGGAGCCAGCAACTCGCCGTAGATCTACAGGCCAGCCGAAAGCTACAGATCACAAAACAGCGGCTTGGGGATTATAAACCGGTCGAAAATGTACGTCCGACCGTCAGCGAACTCACAATCCTGTAACGCTGGCTAGCTGCTCGCTACCGCCGCGCTGCGTTTCCGGATGAGTTTGACAGGCGGCTAGAGGTGACTGGGCTAGGTGGCCAATTCAACAAAATTTTGAAATCGCACGGCGCTCTGATTTCCGCCCTTTACTTTGATCTTGACGAGGGAAGAGAAGTATCTCGATCAGGTAGTGACGATCTTTACTCGCTCGCTATCTACATACTTTTCGACGCAAATTCTGAAGCCGCTGAACAGGCGGCCAATTCCGCCAAAACTGCAATTGAAAAGGCGTTTCGGGATAAGTGCCTTTCGGGGGAAGGCGGTAAGTGGAGGGACATCGAGTTAGTAGCATGCGAAGCGGTCTCTGATCAAGCTATGACGGTTCAACAGGCCGAAAGCCTCAAGCGATGGTCTGCTGACCATATTAGCTTGAGAACGGACCCGCCCCAATCGATGCTAAACAACGAGTAACTCTGGGTCCCTCTAATTTGCTTGCGCAGCCGCCAATGCGGCCCAATTTTTCGGAGCACAAAAAGGCCTTCTCCTCGCCCAGTCTAGCAGCATCATGGCAGCCGGTAGTGCCGTGACCGTGACAGCCTAATTGACGAAAATCGATCCTTCGTAATATTATCCAAGAGAAATGTCATTGGAGACAACTTAAGTTCGACCGCTGGCGCAAGAACAGTGGAAAACAATAATAGAACATCGGGCCGTAAGGGGCCCAGGATTCTCGCCGAGAACGAAATGCCAATGGCTGATACTTGGCAGCAAAAAACAGCAAAAACAGCCAGCAGCGCCATGGCTCGTATGACACCGGTCTCTGCCTTATGTCCTTTGAATGCCTCTGAACATTATGAACTGACCCTCAGGCAACGGCCGGCGCGCAGGCATTGACCGGAGCCGGCACGGCTACCTACAAAGGCAAGGGCGCGGCTACGGAAGGATTTGCGTGCGGTGACGGTCTTTCATCTGCTGCGGCACGGCGAGCACGTGCTGCGGGGTCGCGTGCTCGCCGGACGCACTCCCGGTGTCGGCCTGTCGGCGCGGGGTCGCGCCGAAATTGCTGCGGTCGCCGACCGCCTCGCCGAAGAACAGATTGCCGCTCTCTGCTCAAGCCCGCTGCAGCGCGCCCGCGAGTCGGCGGAGATCCTTTCCGAGAGGCTGGATCTGCCGATCGCGTACTGCGAAGACGTGCTCGAGCTCGATTTCGGCGAGTGGACCGGGCTCACCTTTGATGCCGTCAGGATGGACGAGCGGTGGCGATTGTGGAGCACTTGCCGCAGCATCGCCTGCGTCCCCGGCGGGGAGAGCATGCGCCAAGTACAGGAGCGGGCCGTCAAAGCCTTGTTCGAATTGCGCGAAGCGCACCGCGACGGGACGGTGGTCGTCGTCAGCCATGGCGATGTGATCCGCGCCGCATTGCTCTTCGCGCTCGGCATGCCGCTCGATTTCTATTCCCGGATCGAGGTCGGGCTCGCCTCGATCAGCACGATCCAGATCGACGATTTCGGGATTCGCGTGCTGGCCGTCAACGAACGGCCCCGGCTGCCTCATTGATTTCATTAAACGCTTGATGTTCTTTGCCCGACCGTTGCGTCGAGCTCTGCGCGGCGCCGTCGTGCTCGCATCGGCGCTCGGGGGTGTAGCGGCGGCCGCGGATACCCGAGCTGTCGGCTGCGGCACCAGTCGGGTCGGCGAGATAACCGTCGCGACTCTGCGCAACGCCCCGATCGTCACCCTCGTTGCTAATGGCGCCCCCCTAACCCTGCTGCTCGATACCGGCGCCGAGTGGACGATCCTGACGCCTGCCGCCGCCAAACGCGTCGGTGCACAAACTCCGCGCATCGAATTTGACCGGCAGATACGCGGCCTTGCCGGCAGCTTGGCGACCAACGAGGTGGAATTGCGCAGCTTCACTGCCGGCGACGTGGCAATACCATGGCGCCGGGTGCGTGTCGCCTCGCTCAATATGCCGAGCGTGTTCTCTAGTCCGCTCGACGGGGTCCTCGGTGCCGACACCTTAAGCAGTTTCGACATCGATCTCGATCTGCCACATCACCGAATGGTGTTCTACGGCAAGCAATCCTGCCCGAGCGCGGCGCCGGCTTGGGCCGAGGCCTACGCGACGATTTCGGCACGCAAAACCTTCAGCAACCACCTGTCCTTTCCGGCGCAGCTCGACGGTCACCAGATCGACAGTTTTATCGATACCGGCGCGCAACTGAGCGTGCTTTCCAGCAAAGCGGCACTGGCTCTCGGCGTGACCGAGGCGGCCCTGTCGCGCGACCGTGCGACGGTGACGCTCGGTGCGGCGGCGGAGCGGCTGAACTCCCGCCTTCACCGCTTTTCACATATGGAAGTCGGGGGAGAGGTCATCCGCAATCCTGCGCTGATCGTCGCGGATGTCAGCCTGAAAGATGCCGACCTCGTTCTCGGCATCGATTTCCTTGGCTCGCGGCGGATTTGGCTGTCCTACGGATCGCAGCAGATTTTCCTGTCGCGCCGGACTTAGTTTGGCGGGTTCTGTGGCCCGGTCCGCCGCTATGATTGGCGACGGGCACGGGCTCTGTTAAATTGCTGTCGCGATCCCAATATACTACCTTTGATCCCCAAAAGGCAGAATGGCCATGACTCCGGATGAACTAGCCGACGCCGCCCGCAATCTCGCGCATGCGCTCGGTATCACCGTCTATATTCGGGATGGGCGGATCTACCAGCACGGGCCGGGGGTCCAAGTCTTGCCGCCGCCGGGCGCCTGCCCGACCGCGCCGGGCGCTCCCTATCCCCGCGAAGAGGCGCCTCTCAACTGATCGATCGGGCGTAAGGGCTCGGTAGGACCGGATGCCGGCCATGCCAAAGACACACCCCCATGCCGAAGCGACGTACCGGGTGATCCCTCTCGAGGACGGGTTGTTCGGCGTCGAGGTCAGCATACCGGAGAACTATCCGACCACGGTCAAACCGTTCGGCACCGAAGCCGCCGCCGAGGCATGGATCGCCGAGCATCGCGAACGCGTGCAGTCCGAGAATCTGGCGGGCCGCTGGTTCACCAGGCCTTCCGGCAACCGCCGCCGCTAAACCAGGGCGGTGACGCTTGCTGTCGCTGCTCGCCGACCGACGATAGAATTAAAGATCGAAGGGGGGATAGATGGCCATCCCGCGGACGATTTCCCTGGCGCTGCTTCTGGTCCTCGGTGTAGCTCTGCTGGCCCAGGCGCAGAGCGCCAAGCCGCTGTTTATCGCCGCCGACATGGTGCGGGATCGGGGCGGAAGCGGTCCGGCTTGCGTCCTCACCAGTCGGTTCCTGAGGAAGGAAGGGGTCGCCTGGCGCATCCGCGTGCAGGATGCCGCCGGCAAGGAGCTCGACGACAAGAGCCTCAAAAGCGTCGTCGTTGAATTGCCCGACGGACAGAAATTCGAGGCGCATTTCAAGGGCCACCCGCCGGGCGCCGCGCCCACCGACCATTTCTGGTCGACCTCCTGGAAGATCCCGGAGGATTACCCGACGGGGAGCTTCAACTACAAGGTCGTCGCCACCGCCTCGGACGGCACCACGCAGAACTGGGAGCCGTTCAACGTCAAACCGTCATTGCTGACAGTCGTCGCGGGCACTTTCGAACCCCCCCAAGTGAGCGTCCGATGATCGGGGGCTTGGGCGTTGTGGTGCGCGGCGCTTTTTTCGCTGTCGCACTGTTGGCGCCGGCTGTCGCAGACGCGCAACTGGGCCGCGATGCGCCGCTAGCCACGCCTCACGGCTTTGTCGGGCGGATGGCAGCATCGCCCGAGCATGGTCCGCCGGGGACGCTGGTGCGCGTCGCCGCAGAAGGGCTGCCGGCCGATACGGACTTTCAGCTCGTCTGGCGCACGGTCAGGGGTGCTTGGAAGGTGGCACAGGCGGAATATCACGGCCGCGAATACCAGCCTGCCGCCTTCGAGCTCGCCACGGTAAGGACCGACGCATCGGGCAGGCTTGCCGCTACCTTCACCGTGCCGGATGATTTCGGCTTCCTTCATGACGTGGTGCTGCAGCAGGGCGAGCGCCTCTTCATTCAGGCCGGCTTCGCCGTCGACATGACGGTGACGTCATCGCCGCCGAGTGGGCCGGTGGGGACGCCGATCAAGGTTGAGGTCAAGGGCATCGGCTGGCGGCCGCTCGAGAGCAGCTGGATGCTGCTTTACGACAACAATTTCACGGGCTGGATATCGGCGGTGACGACGGCGGGCTCGGCGACATTCACCATCCCCGCCAGCGGACGGCCCGGCATGCACTTGCTCGAGGTGCTGCACGGCGAATTCACTTTTCCCTACCGCAATATGCAGCAGAGCCCGGAAGGCGACCGGCCGCGTTTCGCGTTGCGCTTCGACCTGACCCCGGGTGCGCCGGTACTTCCGCCGCCCGTACAGGAGCAGGCGCAGCAGAGCGTGCATGGGTTGCCCGCGGCGGGCGTGCTCGCGGCGGCGCCGCCCTTCGCCGCTGTCGGCCAGCCGGTGAGGGTAACGGGGGCCGGCTTCGCGCCGGGCGAGCGATATTCGCTCGCATGGACCACCATCATCGGCAACCGCGTGGGTGGGCGCGGCTGGAACGAAGCGTCGAGATCCGTCGCGAAGGCGATGGCTGATCCATCAGGCCATCTCGAATTTCATTTCGGAGTTCCCGACGACCTCGGCGGCCCCCACGCGCTCTCTGTCCAGAATGGCGGCGAGCAACAGACGGGGAGCTTGTGGATCAAGCCCACCGCGCTTCCCCTCGATGTCGAGCGCGGCCCGCCCGGTACGCCCTTCACCGTGCATTTGAAGGGCGTCGGCTGGACCGAGACCGCGAATATCTACACCGTCGTCTACGACAACAGCTATATCGGCTACGCCTGCGCCTTCAACAGCCAAGGCGATGTCGAGATCCCCTTGCTGGCTACCGGCGATCTCGGTTGGCATTTCATCGACCTTTATCCGGCGATCTACCGCGGTGAAGAGCAGCGGCCGCGGAACTTTCTGATCCCGCAGCTCACTTACGCGGCCGACCATCCCGGCGAGGACCTGCCCCGCTTTCGCTTCGCCTTCGAGGTGACGGAGGAGTAACGCCGATACCGCAGTTATTGCCGATCGCGGCGCGGCGGCATGGTCAGGAAGGCGTGCACCGTGTGCCAGAGCTGATGGCGGTTGTGGCCGAAGACGAGCGCATGCGCCGCTCCCGGCAGGACGACGAACTGGCGGTCGGGGTTGGGCAGCTGCCTGTAGAAATCGAGCAGATCCTCTTCGCTCGCGATCCCGTCGTGCTCGCCGCGCACGATCATGACTGGCGCCTGCACCTCGCGCGGGTCGACGACCGGCAGGTTTGCCGTCATGTCCAGGTAGGTTCCGGTCGGCACCTGATCGCCGAAGACGAGCTCGGCATCGGCCAGCACCCCGGCGACGGCGGGATCGCTCGTCCCGGGTTGGTCGCGCGTAAAGATGCTGCGGATCATCTCCCGATCGCGCAGCCGGGTGTTGTGGGTGCGGAAATAGTCGAGCTGCTCGGCACGCTTGGCCAGGGTGGGCGAGTTCCGGCCGGTGTAGGTGAATGCGTTCAGCACGAGTCGGTCGACGCGCTCGGGCCGCACCATCGCAAAGGCAGCAGCGCGCAACGCGCCCGAGGATTCGCCCATGAAGTGCATCCGCGGCTGGCCGGTCTCGCGGATCACCAGCTCGGTCGCGGCAACGAGATCGGCGACGCCGCTGGCGATGTCGGAATTCCCGGAGGTTCGCGACGAGCGCCCGTAATTCTCGTGATCCATCGTCCACATGTCGAAGCCGAGCCCGGCGAACACGTTCATCGTCGAATATTCCCCGGCGCCGGGAACCGTCAGGTCGAACGACGACAATGCCGAATTGGACGATCCGTGGACGAGGAAAAGGACCGGGCGTGGCGGCTGGCCCGGCGCCGGGCCGATGCGCTTGCGGTAAACGGCGAGCGAAACCTCGCCCTTGTTGACGGTATAATCGGTGCGTGACGAGGTTGCGTTCTGATCGTCGGCCATCGGGACCCTTTGACTTGATTTCGCGACAGTCTGCGCCAACTGCAGCATCGGCCCGCGGCACGGGTTTGTCGACCAACCGAGGGAGCAGCAGCGATGACGGGGTCACGCCGATTGCATTTGGGGGCCTTCATGCGCCCGGTCGGCATCCATACCGCCTGGTGGCGCTATCCCGGCGCCTACTCCGACGCCAATTTCAACCTGCAGCACCTGATCCGCTTTGCGCAGAAGCCTGGAGCGCGGCCGGTTCGACGCGTGGTTCATGGCCGACCATCTCGCCGTGCTCAACATGCCGATGGCGGCGCTGAAGCGCAGCGCGACGGTGACCTCGTTCGACCCGCTGACCCTGCTGCCGGCGTTGGCGATGGTGACCGAGCATCTCGGGCTGATCGCCACCGCCTCCTCGACCTTCGAGCCGGCCTACATGATCGCGCGGCGTTTCGCCTCGCTCGACCACATCAGCGGCGGGCGCGCCGGCTGGAACCTGGTCACCACCTCCAACCCCGACGCCGCGCTCAATTTCGGCTTGACCGAGCATATGGAGCATGGCGAGCGCTACCGCCGCGCCCGCGAGTTCTACGACGTCGTGACCGGCCTCTGGGACAGCTGGGCCGAGGACGCCTTCATCCGCGATGTCGAGAACGGCATCTATTTCGACCCCGAGCGGATGCATGTGCTCGACCACAAGGGCGAGTTCCTGTCGGTGCGCGGCCCGCTTGAACATCGCCCGGCCGATCCAGGGCTGGCCGGTCATCGTCCAGGCCGGCGCCTCGGATGCCGGCCGCCAGCTCGCCGCCGAGACCGCCGAGATGATCTTCGCCAGCGGCGGCAAGCTCGCCGACGCGCAGCGCTACTACGCCGATGTCAGGGAGCGGGCGGCAAAGGCCGGGCGCGACCCGGACCACATCAAGATCCTGCCCGGCTGCCTCGTCGTCGTCGGCGACACCGCAGAGGAGGCGCGGGAGAAGCGGGCCCTGCTCGACAGCCTCGTGCACCCCGACAGCGGCATCGCCTCACTGTCGATCGCGCTCGGCCACGACGCCTCGGTCTTCGACCTCGACGGCCCGCTGCCCGAGATCCCGGAGAGCAACGCCAGCAAGAGCGGCCGCGAGCGCGTCATCGAACGCGCCCGGCGCGACAATCTGACGGTCCGCCAACTGGCGCAGATCGCCGGCAGCTATGGCGGCCTCGCCATGGTCGGCACCCCGAAGATGATCGCCGACCAGATGGAGGAGTGGCTCTACAGCGACGCCTGCGACGGCTTCAACATCATGTTCCCGTGGGTCCCGGGCGGCCTCGACGATTTCGTCGACCGCGTCGTCCCCGAACTGCAGCGCCGCGACCTCTTCCGCCGCGAATACGAAGGCAAGACCCTGCGCGAAAACCTCGGCCTCCCCCGCCCCGAAAACCGCTTTTTCGAGAAGCGGGGTTTCTAACCCGGAGCACCGCTGGGCCGTCTGAATTATCAATGCCTACCTTTGCGCGCCGAGAGCCGTTTGATTTCAATCCCGCTCGGCTCAGACATCTGCGCCGTGCGAGTTGGGTGGCGAGCTGACCTTGCGCGGCTTCGGGTCGGCTGACGGCTTCGCGCCGAAAGCGGACTTCACGCCAGCGCACTTCCAGCGTAGCTCTGCGGGCATGGTTCCTGAGTTGCAACGGCTATCGGTTGACGACGCGACCGCATGGGTTGACCGTGCCACCTCGCCCCTGCCCACAGAGTCGGTGTCACTGCTCGCCGCTGGCGCCCGGGTACTGGCCGACGAGATTTGCGCGGTGCAGCCAATTCCTCTGGCGGATTGTGCGGCTCTCGATGGTTTCGCGGTAGCAGCCAGCGTCACGGTCGGAGCGACCTCGTACAATCCCCTTTTGTTGCCCTTGCGGGCCGTTTCGGCAGGCGACGCTATCCCCACGGGCACAGATGCGGTGATCCCGCTGCGGCTGGCTGAACCACAACCGTCCAATCTCGTGGAGTGCGTAGAGGCGGTCGCGTCCGGGGAAAATGTTGAAGCGCAAGGTTCCGTGGCGGCTGCGGGCGCGCTGCTGGTGCCTGCCGGCACGCAGTTGTCCCCGCCTCACATCGGCATGTTGATCTGCGCAGGCCTGGTAAGCGTCGATGTCGTTCATCGTCCGCGGGTGCGGATCGTGGTGAGCCCAAAAAATGCGGAGATCGACGGCAACGGACCAATGATCCGCGGCTTGGTCAAGCGCGATGGTGGAATGATCGCCGATGTGATCGCCGCCGAACGAACTTCGCAGGGGATCCGGAACGCCTTGGAAGCGGACGGCGTCGACATCGTATTGGTCATTGGGGGAACTGGGCCGGGGACCGAGGACCATGCCGCAGCCGCGCTGGCCGCGGCGGGCGAACTTGCAATTCATGGCATCGCGCTACGACCGGGCGAGACGACCGGTCTGGGCCATACCCGAAGCGGGGTGCCCGTAGCGCTGTTGGCGGGTTCACCCGCCGCATGCTTGTTCGGGTATGAAATGGTGGTGGGCCGCGCGGTCCGGCGCCTCGGAGGCCGTAACCCTGAGCTGCCGTATCGCCGGCGCCTCATGCACACGAGGCGCAAGATCGTCTCGGCTATCGGCATGACGGAGATCTGCCCGGTTCGGTGCGCCGCGCACGATGTCGCGGAGCCGCTGCCCTCGTTTGGCGAAATCGGCATGATGGCGGCCGTTGCCGCCGACGGCTTCGTGATCGTTCCGGAGGCGAGCGAAGGCCACCCGCAGGGTGCACCAGTTACCGTGTACCTATATGAGGCGTTGCATCGACGGATAGGAGGCGATGAACGACATTCCGACCGCTCTGCGCAACCTAGCGCGCCAGGAGCAATTCCTTGAAGTAGTCGATCGCGACGAGGCGACGGCGCGATTTCAGCAACATCTAAAGATGCGGCCGCTTGGGGCCGAGACGATACCGCTGTCAGAAGCGCTCGGCCGCATTCTGGCATCCGCTGTCATCGCCGATGTCGATGTTCCCGGGTTCGATCGCTCCAGCGTCGACGGGTTTGCGGTGCGCGCCAATGACACGACTGGGGCAAGCGAACGGCAGCCGAAGCCGCTGGTCCTGAATACCGAGATCCTGACACCTGGGACGGTTCCGGCGATACCGGTTCTGCCGGGCACCGCGGCGCTGATCGCCACCGGCGGGATGGTGCCGCGCGGCGCCGACGCCGTCGTCATGGTCGAGCATACCGATACGCGGGACCAAGGCAGCACCACCGTCATCGACGTGTGGCGGGCCGTGGTGTCCGGGCAGTTCATCGCCTTTGCGGGCAGCGATCTCGCACGCGGCGAGACCGTGTTGCGGGCCGGACAGGTGCTGACATCACGCGAGATCGGCATGCTTGCAGCGGTCGGAACCGCCGCCGTCGCAGTGTGGCGGCGGCCTCGCGTTGCCATCATCTCGACCGGTGACGAGATTGTCGCGCCGGGCAACCCGATACGCCCCGGTGCGGTTTACGATTCGAACGCCGCGATCATCGCTGCGGCGGTAGAGGAAGCGGGCGGTGTTTCAAAGCCGCTCGGCATCGGGCCGGACGACGAGATCGTGCTCTCGCGCTTGGTCGATGAAGGCTTGGCGTCCGCCGATATGGTCATTATGTCCGGCGGTACCTCGAAGGGCGCCGGTGATTTGTGCTACCGCGCAATCGCCCTGTTCAAAGATCCCGGCATCGTCGTGCATGGCGTCGCGCTAAAGCCGGGCAAACCGCTTTGCCTCGCAGTAACAAGCGGCAAGCCGGTCGTGATCCTGCCGGGATTCCCGACTTCGGCGATCTTCACATTCCACGAATTCGTGGCCCCGATCATCCGCACTTTTGCCGGCCGGCCAGCTGACCACGCCGGGCGCATGCGCGCGGTTCTGCCGGTGCGGGTTTCCTCCGAGCGCGGCCGCACAGAATTCCTGCTGGTGTCACTCGTTCGCGGCGCTGACGGCTCTCCGCTGGCCGCCTACCCGGCCGGCAAGGGTTCGGGCGCCGTCACCGCGTTCAGCCAGGCAGACGGGTTCATCACGATCGAACAGCACGTGGAAAGCGTAGCTGCAGGGACGCCGGTTGAGGTGCAGCTGATTGGCGAGGCCCATCTCGCCGATCTTGTGGTGATCGGCAGCCATTGCGTTGGCCTCGACGTATTGATCAGCCGGCTGCAGGCGGAAGGCATCTCGGTCAAGGCGCTCAATGTCGGCAGCACTGGCGGCCTCGCCGCCGCCAAACGCGGCGAGTGCGACATTGCCCCGATCCACCTGCTCGACCCCGACAGCGGCGAGTACAACCGGCCGTTCCTCACGCCGGAATTGGAATTGGTCGGCGGCTATCGTCGCCTGCAGGGCATCCTTTATCGAAGAGGTGACGGCCGCTTCGAGGGCCGCTCCTTGGATGAGGCGATCACCGTCGCGCTGACCGCGCCGGATTGCCTGATGGTCAACCGTAATGCAGGCAGCGGCACCCGTATCCTGACTGACCGGTTGCTGAACGGCGCTCGGCCGGCCGGTTATTGGTCACAGCCGAAAGCGCACAATGCCGTTGCTGTCGCCGTCGCCCAAAACCGCGCCGATTGGGGCATGGCGATCAAATCCGTAGCGCGGCAGTATGGTCTCGGCTTCATCCCGGCGCAGGACGAGCACTACGATTTTGCCATCCCAAAATCCCGGTGGGATAGCCCGGCCGTGCAGCACTTTCGGAAGGCCCTCGCAGACATATCGGTGCGGGAAGCACTTCGGGCTATGGGCTTTCGGCTTTAAGTTTGCATCGGTACGGCTTGGCCGCTTTGGGGCGTTACCCGACATCGCTGTAGATCGAACTGAGCGGCTGATATGGGTCCGAGAGCGGCCGACAGGCTCCGCAAGGCTCTTATATTCAACGGAGGCTAGCGCGTCAGCAACTCCTCAGTCAAGTTGTCGTTACTAGCAATGTGCGGAGTGGTGGTTTAATTCGTCCTGCACGGTCGGCGTCACGAGGTCACTGCACGTTTTGCGGTTCGGCTCTGTCGGAGCGTTCGGCCCCTGCGCATCCCAAACCAAGGCACATTCTCGCTGCCCCCCATCGAACACGGCGCGTCGACCTGGCGGAATGTTGTCGGCAATCCAGCAATTCGACGTAACCAACCCCGCAATTGCCACAATCTCGTTGTATTGGCGGGTGTAGCAGTTGTGAGCTGGTCAGGGGTTTTTGATGAGGGATTTTGGTGATGCCTGATCTCGACCTCATAAACCACGCGGAACAGGGGATGCATGCGCTTCGGCAGGGCGAGTTTAGCGTCTTGAGCGTGCCGACGAAGACTGCAATCAACGCGGGCGGTTTTGCTGCTGATTTGCTGCAGGAGCAGCAAACGGCTAGGCGTCGCTTCAATGAATGGTTGTAGCCTGCCACGCCTGAGTGGCGTTCTGCCGACCGCCGTCCAAATCCTGCCGGGCCGCCTCGTCGTCGGCGACACCGCGGAGGAGGTGCGCCGGAAGCGGGCCCTGCTCGATAGCCTCGTGCACCCCGACAGCGGCGTCGCCTCGCTGTCGATCGCGCTCGGCCACGACGCCTCGGTCTTCGACCTGCCGCGTCCCGAGAACCGCTTCTTCAGCAAGCCAAAAGGCTAGTCGAGGCGCTTGTTTTCGATCTCCCTTTTCGCGCGCTCGCGTTCGCGCAGTTCCGAGGTGCGCTCTTCTTTGCTGCGCCCGAAACGAACCCGGTTTTCATTGGCTTGGGCCTTGGCCTCGGCGCGCCGGCGCTTTTTGCGATATTGGTTTAGGTTGACGATCATCGCCCTTGAAGCCTCCACTCGCGGGCCGTGCCGCTGAATCCTGCACGCACTTTAATCGGCTGCTGCCGCGGCGCAATCTCGCTTTTTCGCTAACGCGGCGTTGAGGCATTTGCGAGAGGATGTCATTTTAGGGGCGATCCGATGAACCGGACGCTCGTTTGACGAGGGCGACGGTTAGGATTTCTCGCATCTTAAGGTTCGCGCTCCGATGTTTGGAAGAATGCTGGGCTTGTTTTCGGCCGATATGGCGATCGATCTCGGCACGGCCAACACGCTTGTCTATGTCAAGGGGCGCGGCATCGTGCTGAACGAGCCCTCGGTGGTGGCGATCGCCAGTGTCAAGGGCCGCAAACAGGTCCTCGCTGTCGGCGAGGAAGCCAAGCTGATGCTCGGCCGCACTCCCGGGAACATCCAGGCAATCCGGCCGCTGCGCGACGGGGTCATCGCGGATTTCGAGGTGACGGAGGAAATGATCAAGCATTTCATCCGCAAGGTGCACAACCGCCGCAGCTTTGCCACCCCGCAGATCGTCGTATGCGTCCCCTCGGGGTCGACCCCGGTGGAGCGGCGGGCGATCCAGGAATCGGCGGAAAGCGCCGGCGCCAGGCGGGTATTTCTGATCGAGGAGCCGATGGCTGCGGCGATCGGCGCCGGCCTGCCGGTGACCGAGCCGACCGGCTCGATGGTCGTCGATATCGGCGGCGGCACCACGGAGGTCGCGGTGCTCTCGCTCGGCGGCATCGTTTATTGCCGGTCGGTTCGGATGGGCGGCGACAAGATGGACGAGGCGGTCATCGCCTATATCCGCCGTAACCACAATCTCCTGGTCGGCGAGAGCAGCGCCGAGCGCATCAAGAAGGACATCGGTTCAGCCTGCATGCCGGAGGACGGGGAGGGGAGGGTGATGGAAATAAAGGGGCGCGACCTGATGAACGGTGTCCCGAAGGAAATCGTGATCAGCGAACGGCAAATCTCTGAAAGCCTTGCCGAGCCGGTCGGCGCGATCATCGAGGCCGTCAAGGTCGCGCTCGAGCACACCGCACCCGAACTCGCCGCCGACATCGTCGATAAGGGGATCGTGCTGACCGGCGGGGGTGCCTTGCTGACCAACCTCGACCTGGTCTTACGGCATGCCACGGGGCTCCCCGTCTCGATCGCCGACGACCCGCTCAGCTGCGTCGCGCTCGGCACCGGCCGCGCTCTCGAAGAGATGAAAACCCTGAGGAATGTGTTGATCAACACGTGGTAGGGACCCAGTTCGAGGGGTGATTTTGATGACGGTCCGGCCCGAGGCAGTATGATGCGGATCTCGCCAGCCCGCCGCGCCGCGATCGAGCGGACGTCCCTTACTCTGCTGGTCATAGTCTCGGCGGCGATGATTATCGTCGGCAAGGCCGATCAGGTTGTGTTCCAGTCCTTGAGGAACGCGGTGATGGATGCCGCGGCTCCAGCCCTGGATATGCTCTCGCGCCCGGCCGCAGCTCTCGACGCCGCCACAGATCGCGTCCGCGGCTTCATCACCGCTTATCGCGACAACGTCTGGCTCGCCGAAGAGAATGAGAGATTGCTGGGCTGGCAACAGGTAGCGCTCAGGCTTTCGGCGGAGAATGCCGAGTTGCGCGACCTGGCGAAACTGGTACCCGAACCAGCAATTTCCTTTGTCACGGCACGGGTGATTGCGGATTCCGGCGGCGCCTATGCTCGCAGTGTGATGGTCAATGCCGGTCGCGACAACGGCCTGGCGCGCGGCCAGGCAGCCATGACCGGAGAGGGTCTGGTCGGTCGCGTTGCGGAGGTCGGAAGCCGAGCGGCGCGAATTCTGCTGATTACCGATTTGAACTCGCGTGTGCCGGTCGTCGTCGATGGTACCCGCCGACGGGCGATCCTCGCCGGTGACAACTCCGCTCGGCCCAGCCTGCGTTACGTGGACCCGGGCGGAACGATGCGGATCGGAGACAGGATCGTCACCTCGGGCCAGGGCGGCGTCTTCCCGCCGGGGCTTCCGGTCGGCGTCGTCGCCGGCGTTGACACCGAAGGAGCTCGGGTCGAGCCCTACGCGGCTTTATCACGGGTCGATTACCTTCGCCTTGTAGACTATGGTCTTGCCGAATCCCTGCCCAATCCGCTTTCCATCGCTGCGCGAAGCGGTAAGCGCGCGGAATCCGGGGTCGGCGGCCCGCCGACGCTGCGACGCTGAGCGGGGCGCCACGCGCGGCAGTCTCACTTGGGCGCCAGGACAAAGGCATGATCAACGTGCTGCCCATCGCAACAACGATACTGGCGGCGCTCTTGTCGATCGAGCCGCTGCACCTCGACGGCTACGCGGCGCTGACCCCCGGCTTCACGTTGATGGCCACCTACCACTGGACGATTTACCGGCCGGATCTGTTGCCGGCTCCCTTGCTGTTCCTGATCGGCACGATGCAGGACCTGCTCTCGGGCGGGCTGCCCGGGGAGACCGCGGTGACGCTGTTGCTCGCACGCGCGATCGTAAGACACCATCGACGTTATTTTGTTGACCGGCCCTTCCCGATCATCTGGGCCGGCTTCACGTTGCTGACAGGTGGGGCGGTTCTGTTCTCATGGGCATTGCACTCGCTGCTTGACGGAGAATTGCTTGATCTTCGAGGCCCGGTTCTGCGCGCGGTGCTGACCATCTCGGTCTTCCCGATCGCCAGCTTTCTGCTGGGCTGCAGTCAACGCGCGCTGATCGGTGCGGACTGACCGCAATGCGGCGGGATGCGCTTCGCCAAAAGCTGTTCACCAGGCGCGCGGCCATCCTCGCCGGCGGTCAGGCGCTGCTTCTCGCCGCCATTGGCGGGCGCATGTACCAGCTGCAGATTGTCGACTCGGAACGGTATACGGTTCTCGCGGACGAAAACCGCATCAGCCTGCGCCTGATAGCGCCGGTGCGTGGGAGAATTCTCGATCGCTTCGGGATCGCGCTCGCCGAAAACCAACAGAACTACCACCTCGTCATCGTCCCCGAGCAGGCCGGCGATGTCGCGGCGGCTCTCGACGCAGTCGGCGCGCTGATCGAGGTGGGCGAGACCGACCGCCGCCGCGTTTTGCGCGAGATCCGGCGCAAACATTCCTTCGTTCCCATTATCGTCCGCGCCAATCTTGGTTGGGACGAAATGGTGCGCATCGAGGTCGCAATGCCGGAACTGCCCGGCCTGTCGATCGATCAGGGCGTGACCCGCCAATACCCGTTCGGCGAGACCGCGGCGCACGTCATCGGCTATGTCGCCGCGGTTTCCGAGCAGGAGCTCGACGGCGATCCGCTGCTCGAAT
The DNA here is from genome assembly GCA_963787425.1 of uncultured Alphaproteobacteria bacterium. GTDB lineage: Bacteria > Pseudomonadota > Alphaproteobacteria > ATCC43930 > CGMCC-115725 > AP-15. Next base: position 69,288 of record CAWBCV010000005.1, on the reverse strand, counting down.
TGCCGGATTTCCGCATCGGCAAGAGCGGGGTCGAGAAGTCGCAAGATTTGCAGTTGCGAGGCACCGCAGGCACGAGCCAGATCGAAGTCAATGCCCTCGGCCGGGTGGTCCGCGAACTCGCCCGCGTCGCCGGGAAGCCCGGACAGGACGCTGTCACCAGCCTTGACATGGCGATGCAGGAGTTTGTGACCCGCCGCTGCAGCTCCGAGCAAAGCGTTGCGTGCGTCCTGCTCGATGCGCTCACCGGCGATGTCCTGGCTCTCGTCTCGAGCCCGAGTTTCGATCCGGTGCCGTTCACGACCGGGCTCACCTCGGCGATGTGGCAGGAGCTTTCCAATGATCCGCGCAAGCCGCTGTCCAACAAGGTGATTGCCGGCGTCTACCCGCCGGGCTCGACCTTCAAGCCGGTGGTTGCATCAGCCGCGTTGACCGCCGGAGTCCTGACGCCCCAGACCTCGTTTACTTGCCCCGGATATCTCCAATTGGGCAATGCGACGTTTCACTGCTGGCGGCACGGTGGTCACGGCACGTTGCGCCTGCGCGATGCCATCAAGAAATCCTGCGACGTCTTCTTTTATGAGACGGCGCGGCGGGTCGGTATCGATCGTCTCGCGGCGATGGCGCGCCGGTTCGGGTTTGGGAGCGCCCTCGGCATCGACATACCGGGCGAGCGGCCGGGCCTGATCCCGAGTCGCGAATGGAGGCTCGCGACCAGCGGCACCAACTGGTCTCAAGGAGAGACACTGATCGCTGGGATCGGTCAGGGCTCGGTGCTGGCAACACCGCTGCAGCTCGCCACGATGGTCGCGCGGCTCGTCACCGGCCGGGCCGTGACACCTAGGCTCGTTCGCTCCGAAGGGTTGATGCGGCCCGGCGGCAGCCCCGCGCCTGGCGAGTTCCCCTCTCTTGGTCTCCACCCACAAACCATTGCGCTGGTGCTCGACGGAATGAACGCGGTCGTGAACGAGCAGGGCGGCACCGCCTATGCCGCGCGGATCCGCGAGCCGGGTTTTGCGATGGGCGGCAAGTCCGGCACCTCGCAAGTCCGCCACATCAGCGACTACGAGCGGGCGCGCGGAATCCGCAAGGCCCGACAGATCCCCTGGAAGCAGCGCGATCATGCACTGTTCCTCGCCTTCGCGCCGGTTGGCGCACCGCGATATGTGTGCGCGACGGTGGTCGAGCACGGTGGCAACAGCGGCGGGGGCGGCTCGGCTGTCGCGGCGCCGATCTGTCACGACGTCTTGCTGGAGGTACAACGGCGCGATCCCGCCCGGCGGGTTCCCGGCGCGGAGGCGGTGGCCCAGGTCAACGCGCCGGGCGGCTGACCAGTGGCTGGTCTGACCTCCGATTTCGGGCACGAGCTCAGCTTTTTAGACAAGCTCTGCAGCATCAGGTGGGGGCTGGTGCTGCTGGTGTTCATCGCCGCGGCTTGCGGTATCGCGGAGCTGTACTCGGCCGCCGACGGCGATATGCAGCCCTGGGCAGCGACCCAGATGGTTCGCTTTGGCATAGCGCTCTTCCCAATGATCGGCGCAGCGCTCCTCGGCATCCGACATTGGTTCCGGGCGGCGTATTGGATGTACGCAGTGGCGCTGGCGCTGGTCGTGGCGGTCGATTTGCGCGGGTTTGTTGGCATGGGGGCACGACGCTGGATCGACCTCGGGCTGATCCAACTTCAGCCGTCATCATTGATGAATATCGCGTTGGTACTGGCTCTGGCGCGCTATTTTCATGCCCGCTCGGATGAGGACATTGCCCGTCTTCGATACCTGATACCGCCCGCGCTGATGGTTCTGATACCTGCAGCGCTGGTGCTGAAACAGCCCGACCTCGGTACTGCCGTCATGTTGCTGATAACCGGGGCTGCACTGTTCTTCATAGCAGGCGTGCGCCTGCGGTTCTTAGTCTTGATGGCGCTCGGGGCGGCAGCCGCCGTGCCGGCCGGATGGCATCTTCTCCGCGACTATCAGAAAAACCGGATCTATACCTTTCTCGATCCGGAGAGCGACCCGCTGGGCGCCGGTTACCACATTCTGCAATCGAAAATCGCGCTCGGCTCGGGCGGTTTCTTCGGCAGAGGCTTTCTGAACGGCAGCCAGAGCCATCTGAACTTCTTGCCGGAAAAACAGACAGATTTCATCTTCACCACTTTGGCCGAGGAGTTCGGCTTTATCGGAGGCGTCGGCCTGATGGCGCTCTATGCGCTGATGATCGGCTATGGGTTTCTGATCGCGCTGCGGTGCCACAACCATTTCGGCCGCGTGCTCGGGCTCGGCATCGTGACCAATTTCTCGCTCTACGTGTTTATCAACACGGCAATGGTCATGGGGCTCATTCCGGTGGTCGGCGTGCCGTTGCCGCTGATCTCCTACGGCGGCACCGCGATGCTCGCCATCATGTTCGGCTTCGGCCTGCTGCTGAACGTCGGCGTCCACCGTGAAGCCCGCCTCGGCCCCAAGGGCGAAACCCAACCCGGTTAGCCCGGAACGAGGAGCTGGCACATTAGCCTCAAAACTCGACGATCTGCTGCCGCATTCCTTTGGCGACGGCTTCGGCGCGTGACGCGACGCCGAGCTTTCGGAACAGCGATTCGATATGGAACTTGACGGTATGCGGCGAAATTCCGAGCAGCCGCGCCGCCTCCTTGTTAGTCATGCCGTTGCCGAGAGCGCCGAGCACCTCGATTTCGCGTGGCGTCAACAAAACCGGCGGCTCCTCCGGCAATGAATTGAAAATTCGAGTTTGTAGAGGGGTCGGACGTACCGTTAGTCCCGCTGCGACGGCGCGCAGCGCGGCATCGACCTGAGCCGTGCCGGCGTTAGGCGCGAGCCAGCCGGCGAACTCTCCGCCGACGGCACCGACCGCAACGGCTGCAGCCGGCAGAACCGCATCCGCGGCGCCATCGGTCAGGACCGCGTCGGGAGACGCGGCCACCTCCACCAGCTGATGTCCGCACTGGGCAACGAGCGTGGCGAGGCGGTCGTGCGCCGCCGCGTTCGACGCCAGTACAGCAACGCGAAGTCGATCGGGAACCCCAGTCGTCGGGGCGCTCATCTATCTGGGCGGATGCCGATAGTTACCGGAATGGAATAGGGTTGGTCGGCGCGGATCAGATGCAGTTCGACTTGCTTTCCGACTGAATCCGGCCCGAGATATTGTGCAATCGCCGAGGGGCTCGTGACGCTCTCGCCTGCGATCTTCACGAGAATGTCGCCGGCGTGTAGGTTTGCTCGGGCTGCGGGGCCCTCCTTCGAGACACTCATCACCATCAGACCTTGCGACTGGCCGGCTTCGGCCTGCGACGCTTCCGGCACGAGGACGGGTTGCAGCGCAAGGCCGAGCCAGCCGCGTTCGACCCGTCCTTTCGAGAGCAGCGGGTCGAGCACTGCTTCGACCGTAGAGGCCGGAATGACCATAACGCGCCCGCGGGGTCCCAGGGTCGAGATGCCGAGAAGTCCGCCGCCGGGATCGAGCACCGGCCCTCCCTCCTCCCTGGGGGAGACGCCAATGTCCAAGGTGATGCGCCGATCGATCCGGCCGCCGGCGCGGCTGTGCCAAGAGGGGCCGACCGAATGGATGACGCCCAACCTAACGGCGATGCCGCTGTCGTCGGCCCCAAGGGCGAGAGCGAGTCCACCGGGCTGCGGCTCGCCCGCCGGAAGCGGGGCCGGATCAGGCACGCCGTCGAGCCTTAGGGCAACGACGTTGGTGCCGGGATCGCGGCCGGCAACGCGCGCTGTGAAGGCGCTTCCGTCGGTCAATGTCACCTGTGCATCGCCGGTGTCGGGGAATCTCTGTTCGGAGGCCACGACGACGTCTTTGCGCCAGACCGTTCCGGAACGCATCCGATTCCCTGGCACGGCGATGCCGGCAACCAGAGGCCGGGCGAGCCTCACGCGCTCCGCCAGCGCTTGGGACAAGTTGATCAGAGGGTTTTCAACAATATCGGCCATGATCTTTGCTCCTATTCGACCTAGTCAGGAGAATGGCCCCGGTTGAGACCCCGCACCACCGGACGGATGGGGAGGCCGGCGTTGCAACTCGCTAGCCGGCTCCGCGGATCGCAACTAAGCTGTACCCAGAGTGAGAGTTCAGGCACGACTGCGAGGGCGGGAACATGGAATTCGGCGCTTTGATGTTTTTCACCGATTATGCGATCCCGGCGACGGAATTCGCGCGGGCGCTCGAAGCGCGGGGGTTCGAGTCGGTCTGGGCGCCCGAGCATTCGCATATCCCGACCTCGCGCAAATCTCCGTGGCCGGGCGGTGGGGAACTACCCAAGGTGTACTACGAAGCGATGGATCCGTTCGTGTCGCTGACCGCCGCCGCGGTCGCGACAAAGACGCTCAAGGTCGCGACCGGCGTGTGTCTGGTTCAGCAGCGCGACCCGATCCAGACCGCAAAGCTCGTCGCGTCGATCGATCAGGTCTCCGGGGGTAGATTCCTGTTCGGCGTCGGCGGCGGCTGGAATGCGGAGGAAATGGCCGATCACGGGACGGAGTTCCGCACGCGCTTCAAGCTGGTGCGCGAGCGCATCGAGGCGATGAAGGAGATCTGGACCAAGACCAAGGCCGAGTACCATGGTGAAATGGTCGATTTTCCGGAAATGATGGCATGGCCAAAGCCGGTGCAGAAGCCGCACCCGCCGATCCTCGTCGGCGGCGCCTTCCCGCATGCAGCGCGTCGCGCAGTCCGCTACGGCGACGGATGGGCTCCGATTGCCGGCCGCGGGCCCGATGGCGATATCGACCAGCTCCTGCCGCGGTTTCACCAGATGCTGTCCGAAGCCGGACGCGACCCGCAATCGGTGCCGGTCACCCTTTTCGGCGCCGCCGAGGATGCCGACCGGCTTGCCCGCTATCGCGAGAACGGGATCGCGCGGGTGGTCGTGATGCTGCCGTCGGGGAGAAGCGACGCCATTCTGCCGACCCTCGACCGTTGGGCGGAGCTGATCCGTCGCGTCGGGTAGGTCCGTCGGAGTGCTGGATCCGCGGGCGGAGAACGGCGTCGGCCTGGTGCCGTAGAGGTGAAGCGCAATGTGCGCCCGGCGGCAGGGAATAACGGTGCTCAAGCTGTTCCGCGCGTGCCTTTACTCGATGAGCGGTAGGCCTCAGCCGTCAGTTGATCGTCAATACGTTGTCCTGAAGTTCGGCGTAATAGCAGCATTGTCGGGTGGGCACTGATGCCACACAAAAGCACCTTTAATTGCTGCTCGCTCGGTGGGCCGCATCTGGATACGTTGCTCCACCTGGGCACCGATTGAGGCTCTGTCGCGCCGTCGCATTCCTCTCGTGCCCGCTGAGAATGGGAGATGCGGGGTTTTTCAGCCTGAGAGTGGAGCCCGACGAGGTCCGAGAGGGAATTCGTGCCGCGCAGGTGAGCGCCGTATTTCGGCAGATGCCGATCGCGCTTGCTGTCAACGCCATCAATGCAATTATCACTTTCATTGTACTGCAACAGCTCATAGACCTTGCGCGTCCGCTCGCTTGGGTTTGCGTCGTTGCGCTCGTGACGAGCGGACGCTGGGCATTGTGGCTGCGATATCGGCGTCTACGCTCCAGAACCACGGCCGTGGCCCCATGGTCGTGGCTCGCTGCCGGCGGATCGCTGCTGGCCGGCATGTGCTGGGGTCTCGGCGGGCTGGTCTTGTTCCCGATCACGCCGGTTCTCGGGCAGATCTTTCTGACTTTCGTCATTGGTGGCATGTGCGCCGGTGCAGTGGTAATCAGCGCCTCTCACCTACCGAGCCTTCTTGCGTTCCTGCTCTCCGCCAGCCTCCCTATGGCGGTCCTCTTCCTCGGCCAGGAGACAAGGACGGCAGCGGCGTTAGGAACGATGATTTTAGTCTTTGCGGCCGCGCTCTCGCTAGCTGGGCTGCATCTCAACCGATTCTTTACCGAAACCATGCGGCTGCGGTTCGAGTTGGGTGCGGCCAATGTTCGCCTGCAGGCCGAAATCACAGAACGCGAGGCGACGGAGGCTGCCTTGCGTCAAGCTCATAAGCTCGAGGCGGTCGGTCAGCTGACCGGCGGGATCTCTCATGATTTCAATAACCTCTTGACCGTGGTGATCGGCAATCTGGTGCTGGCGATCGAGCGCGCGGGCGATATTCCCGCGATTCTGCCGCTGCTTCAGAGCGCCCGCCAGGCTGCCGAACGCGGAGTGGCGCTGATCGACCGCTTGCTCGCCTTCGCGCGCAAGCAGCGCCTCGATCCGCGACCGGTCGATCTAACCCGCCTGATCGGCGGCATCGAAGACTTGCTGCGCCGCACCTTGGGTGACCGGATCCGCCTCGTCATCACCGCAGAAGCAGGTCTCGCGCCAGCTCGCGTCGACGCCAACCAGCTCGAACTCGCAATCCTCAATTTGACAATCAATGCCCGTGACGCAATGCCCGACGGCGGCAATTTGCGGATCTGCCTTCAGAATTGCCTTGCGAATTCCGGTTGGGGGTCGAACCCATCGCCTGGGGGATATGTCGTCGTATCGATCAGCGATAGCGGGACCGGCATGGACGAGGCGACGCTCATGCAGGCCTTCGAGCCGTTCTTCACCACGAAGGAAATCGGCAGTGGTTCCGGCCTCGGGTTGCCGATGGTCCAAGGTTTTGCCGCTCAATCCGGAGGCGATGTGCGGATACGAAGCAAAGTTGGTGAGGGGACCACCGTCGAGCTCTGGTTGCCGCGGACTGACGAGCCGCCGTCCCAATCGGCACTGCCGAAAGACGACATTCGAGAGATCTGAGAAGAAGAAACTGCCGTAAAAAGGGAAGCGTCACAGGCAGCAACACCACGTCGATGCGATCCGAATAGCGATCGATCAGCAGATCGCCCGTGGCGAAGGCGCTCGGACCTTCGTTGCATTCCGTTGGCAAGAGCATTGCCCAACGCCGCGCAATTGGAAGCCGGACCCCGGGGCGCCGCGGCGGCGGCTACCCCGCTCGTCGATGGTTGCGGCGCAAGCGCAACCGATCGCCCCAGGCTGTGCAGTTGCTCATAATGGCCGGTGAAATCCCGCGGAATGTATTATAACCACGATATGAAACGGCCCTCGCCGGTTCGCCCCTCGAATTTAGTTGTCGGGCGACTCTCGTGTGATGGGCTAGTTCAGTCGAGGTGCCCGGCAGTGCTGATTTGGTCGATCAAGATTGGGATTGTTGCTGTCGGGCTGACCGCAGGTTCCTGCGGAGCATACTGGGGCGCGATCCAATACCAGGGCAATTTCCACGCAGTGCACGAAGGCACGTTTTACCGATCCGCCCAGCTCAGCAAAGACGAGCTCGACAGCGCGATCCGGGAACACAAAATCCGATCCGTCCTCAATCTGCGGGGCGCCCATCCTGGCCAGGCGTGGTATGACGAAGAGGTCGCGGTGTCCCAGGCGCTCGGCATCGCGCATTATGACTACGGCCTTTCCGCCCACCGCTTTGTGACGAGACAGCAGATCGGCGAGGTGCTCGGCATCGTCCGAGATGCGCCGAAGCCGCTTCTGGTGCACTGCAAGTCGGGAGCCGATCGGGCGGGACTGGTATCGGCCCTCTACCGTTTTGTCGGGGAGGGGGTGAGCGCTAACCAAGCCGACCGGGAGCTTTCCCTGGTCTATGGCCATTTTCCGTATCTCACGAGCCGCTCGAAAGCCATGGATGACAGTTTCTGGGCTTTTGTCAGCACACAAGCCTCCCCCGCCCACAGCAAGGATTGACATCTGACGAAGCACCGGCTCCGGCAACATCGGGGGCGATCAGTCCTGTGTTGTTCGTCTGTGCCCGACAGAACAGGAGTCCGACATGGTTGCGGGGGCCTGCAACCGCCGATCTCTAGCATCTCCGGAACCGGCCGCGGAGGCGAGCGGTCTCCGGCGGCTGGTTCCAGCCGGTCTTCTCAGCGTAACCGGTCTGCGTCCGGCGAGGGCCGCATAGCGGTCTCACGCACGATGCCATCGTGCCTCCCCAGGCGTTCGAGGATTTAGGAATTAGGGCGCACGCGGTTTGCCCCGTCCGAATTGATGCGCCGGCCCCTGTCAGCTTTAAGCGACTGTCGCCAACCCGTGTTTCGCCACGAGGGAAAGGAGCTTCAGCGATGTTCCCTGCGGGCGCTTTTCCCCACGCTCCCACTGGCTCACAAGACCGGTGCTGACGTTCAGATAGCGGGCGAACACGGCCTGACTGGCTCCCTCGCGCTCACGCAGGGCGCGAATTTCCTCAGCCGTCAGGGGCAGCACCGGCGTCAGGCAAGCTTCGTCGAACTTGCGCATGGTCTGCTTGTCCATCACGCCAGCGGCGTGTAGACCTTCCGCCGTCTCGTGGATCGAGGCCATTGCCCGACTACGATATTGCCTGGTCATCGCGTATCACCTCCATAAGAACACCAGCGGCAATCGCCTTGGCGAGCGCCGCGTCGTCGTACGCCAGCAGTTGCGCCGCGAGCATCTTGAAGGCGGCCCGCTCGTCGTCGCGGATGTTGTCCTGCTCGTTCTTCGCAAAGCCGTGGACGAAGAAAGCCCGCGCCCCTGCCCGGAACAGGATGATCGTGCGAAATCCGCCTGACTTGCCTCCGCCCGGGCGGGCGATGCGTTGCTTGATCACGCCGCCGCCAAGGTCCGCGTCGATCAATCCTCGCTCTGCATTGCCGACCGCTTCGCACAGGGCCGCATCCGCAATCCGTGCCTTTCTGGCGAACCTCGCAAACGACTTGTTTTTGAATATCCGCACATGCCTCCATCGGCAGCCTTCAAGGCACTCCAAGTACAAGTATAACACCTAGTGTTATATAAATCAAGCCCCGCCATGCGGTCCAGCGTGCGGCACGGCGGCGGCCCGGATCAAAAGGCGGGTCCGGTATTTTTGCCAAGGAATAGAGGGCAAAAATCTTCCGGTCCCGCCGCAAGCGGCGCTTTTGACCGGTCCGCCGCCGCGCCGCGAGGGTCCACCGCAGGGTCGGGACGGAGGGATGGGCCTTTTCGGATCGAACAAAGGGATGGCGATGAGAACAGCGCGCCGTTTCCACGGATTGAAGCGGCTATGGCATGAACGGCTGCCGGCGCTCCTTTAGTCAAAAGTACTTGGTTGCCAACGGCCAAAAAAGGGGACGGCAGTGGTCCCGGCCCTGACGGGACCGGGACCGGCGCACGCCTCAAGGCCGGCATCCGTACTGGCGGGACGAGCGCGCCCGGGTGATGTTTTCGAGCGAGGCGAGCGCGTTCCTGCGCTCGGGCGATCCCCGCTTCGTGCGGATCAGGCTGATCCACACCGCATGAAACATCGCCGCCAGTTCGCTGTCGCTGCATTTGTTCAGCTCGTGCGTTGAAATCAGTTTCATCGTTTTGCTCCTGTCTTTCCGGAGGCCCCGCCATGGGGCCTTTCATGCCTCGCGGACGGCATGCCGGCGGACGGGCGTTCAAGGGTTGAGCCCGCCGAGGGGGATCACCCGGGATTTCCGCCTTCGGAAATTTTGGGGACACGGCGGCGATCCCTTGCGCCCATCAGTCCGGCGCGCATGCGACCGTGACGGGGATGAAAGGCCCTAGCAGGGACGAGGGCAGGCGGAAAAGGATGAAGGCTGGTGTTCAGGCCACGGGCACAGGCGGCGACAGCGAATGAGCGGCAGTTTCGAGCGGCGGCAGCAGAAGCCGTTTTGCGGAGGCAGGGGATGGGGCGACGCAGCGGATGCGGCTTTCCCGAATCCCTCATACTCATCGGCAGCCACCGCGGGCGTTTTTTTGCGCGACGAAAGCGAAGCCGACCGTTGTGGAAAACTTTCGCGGAGCCGTTGCCGGGAAAACCCGAATTGCGCTGAAGTCACGGTATGAACACAATCGAATGGAGTAGAGATAAAGGCGCATGGACCGGGCTGATACAGTTTAAGCGCCGTATGTTTTTTGCACTGGTTCGCCCTGAAACCCACAAGGGCGGCCGTTTTTTTACGCTGAGCTTTCACTATCAGCCCAAGGGGTTTGACCCCGGCCCCGGCGAGCAATTTGCCACCGCGCGAGACGCGAAGGCATACGCCGAAGAGAGAGTGCACCGGCGAGAAGAAAAGGCCCTGAAACAATGAACGAGAACGACGCCATGGCGGGCTGGGCGACATAGCTCATTTTCCGCCCGAAGAATTTCAGGTGCGGTTGATCGACCTGACGGACGGCGGGGTTGAAGCCCGCGTCAACATCACCGGACGTACCCGCGAACCGGTCAAGCTACAGGCCGCAGCACATGGCATGACCATGCACGAATGGGTCGGCTACTGCATGCAACGCGATCTCTCGTAAGGCGGGGACGCCCGCCACCATGCCGGGAACGCTGAAGCCTTCCCTCTTTGTCCGGTCACACCGCAGACCGCCAATGATCCGGTATTTTTTTGTCGTTCAGATGCCGCACACGAGCAACAAGCGGGTGATGCCCCTGCCCTTGCGCCCAGCGGATTGCTTCCTCCTGCGTTTTGCATGTGTGTAGAACATGGTCAGCATGGTCTTCCACAACGTAATCCTCAATCGCGCTTCCCTCTGGACGACCTTTCGGGCGGGGTTCTATGTAAACGTTAGCCATATTTTTCCTCCATCGTTTAGCTAACAATATCTGTGGACAAAGCAGTAGCGGAATTGCCGCCATGAAGTCTGTGTGAAAGAGATCGGCCCGTGAAAATCGGGCAGGGGAGGCGGACTTTCGCTTGTGCATCGCGCCCGCCTCTCAAGCTGCCTTCCCGCCGGACAGTATGCGCCGCGGATGACCAGACGGCGCCGCGGCACAGCGGCCGTAAAATTTGATCAGCGACGACAGCGTCACAAGCGGCTCGCCCGGGACCAGCCTGCGCAGCGCGGGCAGTTTCCAGTACGGCACCGCCGGCCATTGATGGTGCTCCCAGTGATGCCAGGCCAAATGCGGCGCCAGCAGCGCCGCCTGCCAGGGCTTGAGATCGAGGCGATGTGCGAGGTCCGATCCTTGATGCTCGATCCACAGGCGAAGCCGGAAGAACATCATGAAGGCGGTGACGAGGGATCCATACCACAGCGCGGACACCCACCACAGGCCGGTCCAGATCAGCGCGGCGTTCGCGATCAGGTGAAAGGCGGCGAGGCCCAGGTAATCGGCTTTGCGCGGCGGCTTCGAAAACCTGACAATGATCCAGAAATCCGGGATCGAATACCCGGCCAGGTCTTTCGCGGCATAGAGCAGGATTCTCGTCAGCGACGCGGGCAAGTCCCATTGCGGCGCCCGCGCTTTCTTGTGGACGATCTCCGGATCGCGGTCGGTGCTTAAGTGCCGGTGATGATCGGTGTGCAAGGCGCGGTAGCCGCCATTGGTGAGCAGCAGCGGCCACCAGGCCAGCAGGTTCGTGAGAGTTTCGTTCAGCGTCCGATTGTGCGAGAGGGTGCAGTGCGTCCCGTCATGCCCGAGCAGCGCAAGGCCATGCTGCCGGTTGCCGACGATCAGGACAGCGAGCGCGTATCCGGCCGGGTTGTTCCAGAGACCGGCCAGGATGATGGCCCCGGTCATGACCGCCCAGTCGAGCAGGGCGTCTTTCAGCCACGGCCAGACTGCCCGCTTGTTGAGTATTTTAAGCTGGGCGGGGGTGATGAGGTCTCTGCGGGGCAGGGTTTCCGTCGGGCGCATCTTTTCAAGCTCCTTTTCGCGGTGTTCCAGGAGCTCAAGGGTATTTTCCGCCGCCGGAATAAAAATCACGAGGTCTCGTGATTTTTCGAGGACGCCCCCGCGGCTACCCTTTTCGGGAAAGACCAACCAAGGGAGCAAGGGGCATGAGCAGCATTCAAAGGGTCCGCCGCGGCGAGAAGCCCGGCATCGTCAACGAAATCCTCGAAGAGCAGGGATGCATCGTCATCGAGAATGTCCTGGGCGACATGCGCCACAGGCTGCTCGAAGCCGAAATCTGTCCGCTGCTGGCGGCAGCCGCGCCGTGCCAGGGGAATTTCTACGGCTTCGCGACCAAGCGCTTAAGCGGCCTGATCGCCAAATCACCGGCCTGCCGGCAGATGAGCGTCGAGCCCCCTATCCTGGCGGTCATGGACGAATTCCTGCTCCCATCCTGCCGCGCCTATCAGCTCAATCTCACGCAAGGAATCCAGATCGGCCCCGGCGAGCCGCAGCAGCTCATCCATGCCGACGACCTGATGTTCGGTTTCGAGCACCCGGGAAGGGAGGCGATGATCAACTGCATGTGGGCGGTCGACGACTTCACGGCGGAGAACGGCGCGACGCTGCTCGTGCCGGGCAGCCACAAATGGCCGCGCGGCCGGAGGCCGGAAGCCCATGAAATCACGCAAGGCGCAATGCCGAAGGGCTCCGTGCTGATTTATTTCGGGTCGCTGCTGCACGCGGGCGGCGCCAACCGCACCGAAACGCCCCGGACCGGCATCGTCATCAGCTATTGCCTCGGCTGGCTGCGCCAGGCCGAGAACCAGTACCTCGCGGTGCCGCCCGATATCGCCCGCACGCTGCCGGACGAGCTGCAGCGCCTGCTGGGGTATTTTGTGCACGAACCCAATCTCGGCTGCGTCGAGGGGGAAGACCCCATCCGGCTCCTGAAAGAGGGCCGCCTCCAGCCGTCCGCGTTCCGCGAATTCATTCCGAAGGAAGTCCAGCCGACGCTCGCAGAACATCGCGCCCGCATGCTGGCCGCAAACCGTGCGGCGACCGGAAACCCCTGACCAGGCGAGAGTATGGCGAGAGCCGCCCCGGCCGGCTGTTCTTTCGTTATGTTATCACCCGTTCCGCTTTGACACTTCCCCCGTCAGAACGTATCTTGATCTCGAGTATAGTTTTCTGCGTACCGGCTTTTAAACAACATACGAGGGTATTCGCTCCGGGATCTCTTCGGTCCCGCGGCGGCAAACCCGGCAGTGGCCAGGGAAGCCACGATGAACAGGGTCAAAAAGCAGCATTGCTTCGAGGATTATGTCGACAGGGCCAATGCGGCAAAAAGCGTGGAAGCCCTGTTCAAGCTCTTTGTCGACACCGTCAGGCAGCACGGGATCGACCGGGCGATATTTTCGCTTGCCACCGAGCATGACGACATCGGCACGCCGGCGAAGCTCGGCCTGATCCATAATTATCCCGACGACTGGCTCAAATATTATTTCGAGAAGGGGTTCGATCGTCTCGACCCGGTGCTGATCCATGCCAGCCGGACGGTCGGCATCTTCGAGTGGAAGGAAATTCCCCGCCGCCTTGATCTCTGCAAAAAGCAGCGCCTCTGCCTCCATCTTGGGGAGGAGGCGGGATTGAACAACGGCCTTGGTCTCTTGATGCGCGGGCCAAACAACCAGACGGCCGGGATTGCGCTCGCGACCGCCGAAAAGAAGGACGCCCTCGACGGCAATCTCGATCTCTTGAGCGCCTACGGCCACCATTTTTACACTGCGTTCAAACGCCTCAAGAAATGCGACGCCGGTCCGGGGATCAATCTGTTCCTGACCGAACGCGAGCTCGATGTCCTGACCATGGTGGGGCAAGGGCGCAGCGACTCGGAGATCGCCTCCGCCCTGCATATGAGCGTCCATACTGTGGACTCCCATATGCGCAAAATCTTCCGCAAGCTGGAGACCAACAACCGCACCACCGCCGTTGCAAAAGCCATCTGCAAAGGCCTCATCCACCTGAAATACGAGACCTCGTGAGTTTTTCGGGGAAGCCGCCGTGATTTGATGGTTGCCGTGACTTAACGGTTGCGGAGGCGCCCATGATTTCCTGCATCACCTGCGAAAACATCCATTTGTTCGGGCCGGCGTTTCATTCGCAGTTCCGGCTCCGCTACAGGGCCTTTATCGAGCGCCAGGACTACGATGTCCGGATCTACAACGGCATGGAGTACGATCAGTACGACACGCCGGCGAGCCATTATCTGGTCTATCACACCCCTGACGGCCGGGCGCTTGGCGTCAGCCGCCTCACCCCCACCACGCAGGGCTGCATGCTCAAAGACCTCTGGCCGGGCCTGGTCGAGGACAAGGCGCTCTTGCAGTCGGAGCAGGTCTGGGAAGGCACGCGCTACTGCATCGACAAGGACGCCGCGCCGGCCCTGCGCACCCGCATCGTCCACGAAATGGCCGCGGCCTATCTGGAATTCGGGCTGGATAAGGGTATCACGAAAATAATCGGCATGATGCCGACCTACATCTACCGCAGCGTCTTCGAAAAACCCGGCATCGGCATGGAATATCTGGGGCCGGTCGCCATGATCGGCGGCCACAGGATCCGCGCCGTCGCCATCCCTATAGACCACGCCCAGCTGCGCAACGTCCGCGCCAAGACCGGCATCGACGAAGCCGTCCTGGCGTTCCAGCCGGGCGCGCGGAAGAAAGGCTTCTCCTATGACCAGGCCGCCTGACCGCGAGCCGCTTCTCCCATTGGACCGGGAGGAGAAGTACGACTATGAGCGGATCCAGAATATTGTCGCAGCCCTCGAGTACCTGAGAAGGGAGGCGCTGAAAACGGGGTCCGAGGAAATCTGCACGCTTATCAATTCGACGTTCAATATGTGCTTTACCCTGTACTACCTGTTCCTCCGGTCCGGTCACATCCCCGCCGCCAATGAAAACTGACGCCGTGCCTGTTCAGGCCGCCTGATCCAGAATGGCGCTCACCCGGGCAATAAATTTCCGCCCCCTGGCCGAAAGCCGGATCGCTTTGCGGCGGCCATCGCAGGCCGCGTAATCCTGCTCTATCAGCCGGTACGGCTCGGCGCCGTTCTGGCGTTTCGTCGACAAAGCCCACAGAATGCGCGACAGGAGGGGCATGCCGGTCGCCTTGCGCAGGTCGGTTAAGGAACAGCCTTCGTTGCGGGCGACCTCCGCCAGGAAAACGGCGTAAGGCAAGGGGAAGTTCTTGTCGAGGTCGGAGAAAGCCCGCAACAAGCAAAGCAAAAGCATGTTGTTTTTATCAGATGCGGTCATACCAGTATAATACACTGGTTGTGTCGGAGAGAACAGCGGACCGCTTTTACTGATCAAATCCCTCCAATGAAATCCTGCGTTTAGCTACCAATTACGAAGCCGGCGGGCGGCCATCTCATACCCGGTTCGGCACGATCCCGCTGCGCCCGCAGCAAGGAGGCGGAGACGCGGGCCAGGGGCAAGGCCTGATCGTCCGAACCTGATCACTCCCCTCGCGTCCCCACCTGGTTTTCGGCAACGGCTGTTTTCAGAACTCTGCCATGGTTCGGACCCCAGAGCTTCGACCAACCACCGTATGCCGGGGAGCCAGATGCACAAGGGTTAAGATCTTACCCTTTTGTCCCGTCCAAGTCCCCTTGGCTCAATAGGTTACAAGACAGGGCCGAAGGGAACAAAAGGGTTCCCTCCTTTTGAACAGCGACCGCAAAGCCACAGAAATCCGTGATTAAAAGGCTCAGGAAGGACAGCCGAAGGTTAAACGCTGTGTGTGCTGGGCCTGGCTGACGCTGCTCGCCGGTTTGCATAAGAACAATTTAGGCGCAAGTGGTGGAACGGTAATATTGTTGCTTTTAGTAGATTTACCAACTCATATATATACTACGAGTTAATTCATAGGTATGGTGATGCCCTCATTGCTATACAGGTCAGATTATTGGAGGATACAGTGCCACATGCCAGAAATACCAGCTATTTGAACGATGCGTTTTTTCGCGCCGTCGATAACGGTCATACCAAGATAGCCGCGTCTCTAATTGTACTCGGCGTAGATGTTCATGCGAGACTAGAAATGGCTTTAAGGAAAGCTGCGGACCGAGACGATGAGCTTACCGCACGAATGCTCGTTTCCTACGGTGCCGACATTAACAAAGCTTTGTGGGCCGCAGCATATCTGAATGATGTTGAAACTATATCTAAAATATCCAAAATCTTTCCGAACAATAATCTGGTCACGACATTCAAATCTGCATTTAGCCCACCTACATCTAAAATATTGGTCAGTCCGGCCCAGCCGTCCCCGAGTTAGGTTATGCCAAAAGACATGTTTAGCAATACGAATACTAATAAAACCATAGCAAAAAATAATATTCCAACATAACTCGTCGTAGCGGCTCGCTTTACTTTACCGCCTATCTTTTCTTTTTCAGCGGTGGGCAAATGATCTGCGTTAAGTACAATATTACTCATTAAAACGATTGCGCGAATCGAAAATATTAAAGTCATCAACACTAACAGCAATTCAATTATTAATACGTACTTAGATACGCCTACTGGTCGTCTGTTAGGATCAATGTATATAACAACGGATGCGCCTATTATCGCTGAGGATATGGCGATAGCGACTTTGAGAAATTCTAATAGAACCGACCATCGGTCCTTTTCGGATGTCCGGGAGGATGGGGCAGGTTGCGTCGTGACCGATAAATCGGTCATCGCATTGTATAGATTGGGTGGCTGATGGGATCAATCCAATCTCCTTCGCAAAAAGCGCGCATAAAATGAGGTACATGCAGAGATATGTCGAAATACTCTATGGTGTTGGTTCGTTCATATGTGGCAATAACACGTAAAAAATGCTCTACAAGGTCTATAATATTAGTTTGCAGAGTATTACGATATTCTAGCGAGCGGGCAAATTCAGGCCAACGTCGATAAGGTTCGTTGGAAATGGCATCAATAGCTGAACGTAATACAGAGTCTGCACTCTCAGTCAGACGTATATTATCACGGCTAAGTTTTTCTAATACGATTTGCAGCCGTTGTTCCTGTTCACTGTTCATTGGACCACCCTCCGCTTCAAACTCTAATCGGTTACCACAACTGGGGTCTCTTGCGAAAGATATTCCTCTCGGGACACCCGTGGAACGGGGCAAAAACGAGGGCAGCATGGCACGATACCCGGGCTCAGCACAGCCTCCCGCGCGGCGTGTCTGACTTCGGCCCCTTGAGGGGAGTAACAGTACGTTGCGGAACTGCTCCGGCAGGCCACCGAACTGCTCGGGTCGCAGGGCTGCCGGGAGGGAGAAACGGAGGCTTAAAGCCCCTGTTTCCGCACCGCTCACCCCGCCGAAAGCCCATTGTTCCGGGCGATCGCCAGCGCGCACTGGTAGGGCGCCCGGCCTCCGAGGAAATCGACGATGATCTTCGCGTCCGCGTACGGATAGACCGAGAGCCCAAAATGCGTGGCAAGATATCCGCGCACGTTCTTTTCATAGATCGCGTAGTTTACGCTGTTCCATGTGGTCCTCATGTGAGCCTCCTTTGTTTTCGATGGGAGACGGTTCAGGCGGGGCATAGACCCGTTCAGTCACCCGCAGGGGAAACCGGCAACACGGGAGGCCGAAGGCCGAACGGAGCGGGCAGCCGGTTGACT
Organism: uncultured Alphaproteobacteria bacterium; assembly: GCA_963787425.1. GTDB lineage: Bacteria > Pseudomonadota > Alphaproteobacteria > ATCC43930 > CGMCC-115725 > AP-15. The sequence continues at coordinate 52,013 of CAWBCV010000005.1, read as the reverse complement.
GGTGGGGCGACCCGCTTACGGATCGCTCCCGAAAAACAAGAGGCTCAATTGACAGAACACAGGAATGCGGAATACTCGCATTGTTCAGCGTGAGCGTTCTGAATTTGACGCTATTGGATGGCGGGTCGGAATTTCAGCGGCGTAAAAAATCGGAAACCGGACACAGCGTCACGACCGATTGCGGGCCGCTGCCGAAGGCCGATAGGTGGCGGGATCGTAAGCGCCGGGAGCAGAAACATCACCGTCGCAACGAGTGCGCCGGGCCAGCCGCCTAGCCGCCAGCCGAGGAAGGTGACGACCTGAACGACGGTCGATCCAGGCAACGGCTTGGTATAGGTCAGGGCCTCGCTCACGTCGTTGGACCGCAGCCAGCCTTGCCGCGTGACGAGTTAGCGTTGCAAGAGGGCCAGCGCCAGGTCGCGCCGAGGCTGTCGAAGGCGTCCGCACCGACGCGCAGCAGCGCCCATGCTCACTCTGAACGTTGGGTTTCCTCGCCCGCTCGGCGACGAGCCCAAGGCTCAGCCGATGGCGTGTATGCGGGAACCCTTTTCTATCGCAGGTCGACACCCTATCTATGGAACATAGTAAGAACCTGAGGCTTTGCATTATGGCGCGCGTCATCGTTTATAAGTTCCCGGCATTGACCTCCGAGGAGCTGACCGAGCTGCTCACCTTGCTGGCGGCGGCCGGAGTCGAGTGCGATCCCGGACAAGACATTGAAGATCTTGAGGCATTTCTCGCCGCCGAGGCCGAGGAGGATGGCGAGAGCAAGGATACGACCGAATGGGTGCTCTTGGTTATCCTGAGCCCTGAATGCGATGTCGACGGCGGTTTGTCACAGGTGGCGGGCAAGGTCGCCCGCGCCGGCGGCCAAGTCATCGGTGTCTGGCCGCGTGCCGGCGGCGAGGGACGCGTGCCGGTCGCCATCGAGCGATACGGCTCAGATACGATCCCTTGGGATGCCGAAAAAGTGCGGGTAGCGATTTCCGGCGAGACCGTATCCTGGTCGACGCCGAGCGGCGCGGCGCGCGCGGAGCCCGTCACGCGCCGCAACAAATGCGGCTAGAGGGATGCGGGTTTACAGCTATGTGATCGACCACGATCTGGGTTTTGCACCAAACCCGTTTCATGGGATCTGCACGCTCGCGGCCTGCAAGCCCAAAATACGGCAATACGCCGAGGTGGGCGATTACATCGTCGGCACCGGATCGAGGCCCAATGGCGGCCTCGGCCGCCTCACCTACTGGATGCGCATCGATGAGATCATCGACTTCGACCGGTACTGGTTCGATCCGCGATTCCGCCGCAAACGCCCGGTGATGCGCGGCAGCCTCATGCTGCGCTATGGCGACAACATCTATCACCGCGACCCCAACACCGGCCGCTTCATACAGGACAATTCGTTTCACAGCGAACCAGCCGGCCAGGTAAGCGCGCCGAACCTCCGCCGCGATACAGGCACGACTGATCGCGTTCTACTAGCGCGCGAATTTGCCTATTGGGGCGCCGAGGGCCCGGCGGTTCCGGCCGATTTTCCGGAATTTGTGCATCGAACTCAGGGCCATAAGTGCTGCTTTCCGCCCGAGCGGGCCGAGGGCTTCGCCGCATGGCTTCGCGAGCAGCCGGCGCACGGCTGCGTGGGCGACCCGACAAACTGGACGCAGTAAGACGACGGCCCGTTGCTCGCCGCGTAATTCGTCTATCATGACGCGAGCGACGGAGATGCCGATGACACCCAGCTGCGTCTACGACACCTACTGGCGCTTCGCTGCCGAGCGACAGGCGATGTATCTGCGCCGCCTGGGCGACCTGCGCGGTCCTTGGACCGCGGACCCCGTTTTGCGCAATTACCGGTTCACCAACGCGTATCGCGCCGCCGACCGAGTGAGCCAATATTTGATCCGCGAGGTACTTTACAGGGAAGACCGCTCGCAAGCGCCGGTCGAGGTCTTCTTCCGCACGCTTCTTTTTAAGCTCTTCAACAAGATCGAGACCTGGCGCTACCTCGAATGGGCTCTTGGTCCTTTGACTTGGCAATCGGCCGATTTGAATCACATCTCCCTAGCGCTCGGTGCGCTCCGCAACCGCGGCGAGCGCATTTACTCCGCCGCTTACATCATGCCGGCGCCGGCTTTCGGCCATGAGCGAAAGCACGACAACCATCTCGCGCTGCTGGTGCGCATGATCGAGGATGGCCTGCCGGCGCGGCTCAGCAAGGCGCGATCCTTGCGCGCCGCTTACGAGATGATCAAGCCTTTTCCGGGTCTCGGTCCCTTCCTTGCCTTCCAATATGTCATCGACCTCAACTATTCGAACTTGCTCGATTTCGATGAAGCGGATTTCGTCGTCGCCGGTCCGGGCGCCCTCGACGGCATCGCGAAATGTTTCACGGATATCGGCCGGCTCACGCCGACGGACGTCATCTACCGCATGGTCGATCGCCAACAGGCCGAATTCGCCCGCCTCGGGCTGCGCTTTGACGGGCTGTTTGGTAGGCCGCTGCAGCCGATCGATTGCCAGAACCTCTTTTGCGAAATTTCGAAATACGCTCGTGTTGCTCATCCCGAAGTGCGCGGAGTAAGCGCGCGCAAGCGCATCAAGCAGGCCTTCCGTCCTGCCCCAGAGGCCCAAGAAAGGCCGGCTTTTCCGCCGCGCTGGGGTCTCTCGGTGCCGGTCGCGGAGGCAGCAGTCTCGGCAGGACAGCCGAAGCAGCTCGAGCTGATTTAGGCGCCCTGCTTACCGCCCCCGCCCGACGGAAGGGCGTCCCGCGCATCGGAGAGCGCAAGCGCCGTGCCACTGATTGTGTGGCCGACTTCCGACAGCATGGTTCTGAAAGTGATGATCTTGCGATCCCAAATCTCGGATCGCAGCGATCCGTGCGTCTTGATGCTGACCCGACGAGGATCAAGTATTTTCAATTCGATCATCCCAAGTAGCTCAGGCGACGGCTGATCATGTCCGACCGCTTGAAGAATGGCGCGTCTTAAGGCAGCCTGACGCGCTCGCTCGATGGCCGCTCCGGCGGTGCTGCTTTCTCCCGGCGCCGTGTGCTCATTGATGTCGACCATAACACTGCCGAAACCGCTCACCGTCCCTGACAAGTCGACGAAAACGGCGGGCCGGAAGGTTATCGTGCGGGCTTCGAGATCGACGCTCACCGTCCCCTGTTCTTCTTTATTGAGCTCGTAGAAGACCCTGTGCCCCGCCATGATAGCGTCTTCCCATTCCCAGTATTTGTTCTTCTCCACCTCCAGCCCCACAACGAAGGCGTGGATGAGGGCCAGAAACCGAAATGTGATGTCGCTCCGCCGAGAGAAGAACTGCACGCGGTCCGTGGGATGACCGGCGAGCCGCCCGCCCTCCGAGTGGATCACCTTGACGATGGCTTCTTCGACGATCGTCGCACGGGCGCCGTCTTGAACCTCGTCAATCCGCGGGTCGTACTTTCGCTTGAGCCCCAAGACGCTGCGCAATACCGGGGACCAGCCAAGGATGGCAGCATTGGCGATGTGCAGCACATCGTGAAAGCGATACCCATCGTCCTCGTACGAATTGTCGGTCAGCTCGTCGCCGATCTGTCGACCGTTCATGTACATTCTTGAGTGCCCTTTCCCCACGGTGAGGAAAGCGATCTCGAATTTGCGGGGAAATCGCTGATCGGCGCGATGGACATCTTCGTCATGGAGCGGCGTCGGCGCGCCGCGCGTCATCCGAAATGACACCTTCTTCTTATTCGCCTCGGCAATCTCATCGAGCGACAGATCGTAGAGCCTGGCCAGCGCGGAGACGTGCCAGGCGATCTCGCCCAACGCACGTTCGAGCGGTTTTTCAGTGACCGAGGTGTTGAGCTCCAATTCGATGTCCGGGAGTTTCCCACGGAGAAGCTGCGCGCCCAGCTGCCAAAGCACGGCGAGACATACTTCCAACAGGACTTTGTGGTCGGTGCGCGCCGTCAGAAACGCCAGATTCTGGTAATCATCAAAGGTGATGGTCTCGCTGTCCGGGAAGGTCTTCGCCGCCTCTAAAAATTCGTCCCGTCTTTCCTGATCGAGCGCCGCCCGAAATTTAGCCGACCATTCCTCCTTGCCGCTGAGTTCCATCCGGAGGTCGGTGATGTCCTGGGCCAGTATGTTCTTCGGTTTACCGTTGATTTGGGCGAGCGAGAACGAGTACCACAACACATCGCCGAGCTCTTGCTTGATCTCGTCCGTCGCCAGTCGCGAAATCTCCGCGCCGGCGCCCAGCAGCTCTTTTTTGACCGCCGAAAGAACGGAGCCGATCTCGCCCACGAGCCCGTAAATGGCGATATCCCACCGATCCTTGGCCGACTTCTCGGCTGACTGGTCGGTGGCTCTCACGAAGGCGTCATATTCGGCAACGAGCACGGCGGTACGCTCTGCGGTGCTTTCATCGACTGGACGAGTGTACCAATTATCGAAGACGAATTTCCCTTTTTTGTTGGTTATTGAGCAGCCGCCCCCGCTGCACGGTCGTGGTCGCGGCGAGGCTGCGCGTCGTCATCAGCAAGCGATCGTACGCGCCTGTCCCGGACTGCACCGCCTGCAGGGCGCGCAACTTACGCGATACAATTTCCTCGATTTCGCACTGCCCGAGGGCCCCGGCATCGTTCCCCCCCAGGACAATCCCGTGACAGCGCAAAACGAGCCATGCCTTTCATCCGCTGCCTCAAAATAAACGGAGCTGGACGGCTCTCTCCACCGTCCGCCGCCGCGCGACCGGCTTCGCTTTCGTTGGGGTTGTGAGGGGAGCGAACAGGCTGGTTTGCGTCCATGCCTCGGTGAACTTGCCGGGGCGCGGCGCTTCGGCCGCAGGGCGGACAGGGGCGGCTTCCGGTTCAACAGGTATCGGCGCGATCTCCACGGGCGGCGCAGGCAGTTCAGGTTCGGCCTCCACGCGCGGGGCGGGAGCCGCGCCATCCGTGATCCCCTCATAGCCGGCCACCAGCCGCCCGATCTCGCCCGGCTCGCCTTCCGTGCCGGAGAGCAGGGCTTCCAGCCGCGACCGGATGCGCTGCAAGCAATCCAGCCGGTCTTCCTGCCCGAACCGTTGCCCCATGCGCGCCCGGAAGCCCTCCAGCTGGCTCGCCTTAAGCCGCGCTTCGTCCCGCGCCTTCCGGGCCTGCCGCGGCAGCATGTCGACCGTACCGTCAATGAAGTTGAACAGGTTCCCGGCGGCGACGCTGCCAAACTCGCGCCGGTATGACCGGCTGCCGGAGAAAATCATCTCCGGCTTGTGCCCGGTGTCGGCCTCCAGCGTCAACCTCAAGCCGCGATAGACGCCGACCTCCCATCTGCGCGTCGTGGAGACGACGTTGGCAAGATGCTGCTTCAACAGCGCGTTCATCGCCTCGATCGCCTTCTCCCGGTCGCGGTAGACCCGTCCGCCGACTGTGATCGTGTCGCCGGAAGCGGCGGCAAGGGCATGGTCGGCGTCGCAGGCCTCGGCCTTCCGGGTCAGGCGCTCGATATCCTCCGGCAGGCGCTTGACCTGCTGGCGGGCGCGATACTGCTCGTCCGCATGCGAGCGCTTCAACAGGGTCAGGCGCTGCACGTCCGCCTCGATCTCGGCAAGGGTCAGGACGGCCGGGTTGCCGGAGGCGATCGCCTTGACCTCGGCGAAGGACAGCTCCTGGCCGCCGATGTCGGAGGCCCGCCGCACGCCGACATCGCCTTTCATGACCTGGGCGATGAACCGGGCCTTGTTCTGCAAGGTCTGCCACATATAAGCGTCGAACGAGCCTTCCGTGACATACCGATAGATTTCAACCTCCTTGTTCCGGTTGCCCTGACGCAGGATGCGGCCGTCGCGCTGCTCGATCTCCGCCGGCTTCCAGGGCGCGTCGAGATGGTGCATGGCGTAAAGGCGGGTCTGGACGTTCGTCCCGGTTCCCATCTTCGCCGTCGATCCAAGCATGAACCTGACCTGGCCGGCTCGCATGCGCTCGAACAGGGCGGCCTTCTTCGCGTCCGTGTTCGCGTCGCCGATGTCGGCGATCTGCTCCGGCGGCACGCCGCGATCCATCAGGCCCCGCTTGATCTGGTCGTAGACGGAAAAGCCCCAGCCTGTCGGGTTCACGCCCATGTCGCAGAAGATCATCTGCGTGCCCCTGACATCCGCGGTCTCGCGCCATATCCCGGCGGCTTTGTTGAACGCGGCGGTCAGCTTGGACTCCTGGCTCCCCACGGCATCCGGGCCGATCAGGCGGGCGTCGAGGGCGAGTTTCCGGCCGTCGGTGGTGATCGCCAGCGCGTTGTCGTCTTTCGGGCTGACGCCGCCTTGCCTGATACGCTCGTAGCGGGCGATCAGGCCGGCCTGGATCTCGATCTGCTCGTCCGACATCGGGCAGGATACGACCGCCGCCTTGCCGCCCTTGAGCGCCGGGACAGGCAGTTTCAGCATGTCCGCCGTCTGCACATCCGCGAACGAGCGGAACATCTGTTGCAACTCGGGCAGGTTCACGAACTTTGCGAACCGGGCGTTCGACCGCAGGGAAGACCCGTCCGGGCTGATTTCCATGGTGTGCACGACCTCGCCGAAGGAGGCGGCCCATGCGTCGAAGTGGCTGATGCCGCGCTCTTCCAGCAACGCCGGGGCGAGATACCGCTTCAACGTGTACATCTCGACCATCGTGTTGCTGATGGGCGTGCCGGTTGCGAACACCAGGCCCCGCCCCGGATGCTGCGGCCTCGAGGTAGCGGGCCTTCATCAGCAGGTCGAAAGCGCGTTCAGAACCCTCGGTCTGGATGCCGGCGACCCGGTCCATCTTGGTCGGCGTGGCGAGATTCTTGAAATAATGCGCCTCGTCGATAAAGAGCTGGTCCACGCCAAGGTCATCGAATACGAGCCCGTCGTCCTTCTTGTCCCCGGCCGTCAGCTCCTTCAGCTTGTCCTCGAACGATGCAATCCGCTTTTCCAGCGTCTTGATGATGTTCCGGCCTCTGTCCTTCGTCGCTTTGCGCCTCGATCAGGAGGCTCCGGTATTCGGAGATTTGCTCCTTAAGAAATTCCTCCTGGAAGGCGCTCGACATGCCGATGCGCTCGAACGAGCTGTGCGTGACGACGATTGCATCCCAGTCGCCCGTGGCGATCTTGGCCGTCAGGAGCTTCCGGCGGTCGCGGGCCAGATCTTCCTTGCCGGCGATCAGCAGCCGCGCGTTCGGGTAGAGGTGAAGGAACTCCCGGCCGAATTGTTCGAGCATGTGGTTGGGCACGGCGATAAGGCTCTTGCGGACAAGGCCGGTCTCCTTAAGCTTCATCGCCGAAGCCGCCATCTCGTAGGTCTTGCCGGCGCCGACGGCGTGCGCGAGAAGCGTGTTGCCCGCGCTGACGACACGCCATATGGCGGCTGTCTGGTGCGGCATTAATTTCACCGTCCGGTTCATGCCGGGGAAGGTCTGGTGCGATCCGTCGAAGGTCCGCGCCACCAGATTGTTGAACGTGTCGTTGTAAATCCTGACCAGCCGTTCCGCCCGGTCCGGATCGCTGAAGATCCAGCCCGAGAAGCGCTGCTTGATCCGCTTCTGCTTTTCCAGCGCGGCGACGGTCTGCTCCTGGTTGACCACCCGCTTCGTGCTGCCGTCGGCGTCGCGGAATTCGTCGTAGATTTTCGGCGTGCGGAGGTTCAGCGCCTGCTCAAGCAGCGTGAGGCCCTCGATGCGCCTGGTCCCGAATTCCTCGGTGTTTGTGACGGCGCCTTCGGCGTCGCGGTCGCCGGCGACGGTCCAGAGCGCGTCTTTCGGCAGGTGGTCAATCTGAATCGCGTGCCGGCCGACGCCGAACAGGCCGGCGGCAAAGTCGCGGATAACATCGACAGGGATCCAGGGCGCGCCAAGGTTGGCGTCGATATCGCCGGGAAGAATGTCCTCCGGCTGAATCGCCTCAAGCGCCTTGATGTTGCGCTTGATCCCGGCTTCCCGCGCGGCTGTCAGCTTCCGCCGGACGTTCCCGGACAGGTAGGCATCGCGGGTTTCATAGACGCCGGTTTCGGGGTCGAGGAACACGAGCTCGCCCAGCTCGGCCAGGATCGCCTCGCGGTCCTTGCCATACAGGGCGGCGATGTGGTCGAGATCGACCCGGCCGCGCTCATTGAGCGAAACCAGCAATCCTTCCTCGGCCGTCGCAACCGACGTGACAGGGGAGGCAGGCCCGACCACGTCCTGCATCATGATCGGCGATTTCGCGGCCTTCCCCGTTGCTTCGTCATATTCCTCAAGGGACATGACCAGGAAGGCGTCGGGATCTTCCCGGAACCTGACCAGGTTCGGCATGCGCCGGACCTCGTTCCCCTGCGCGTTCAGCGAAAAAGTCGTCTTGTTGATGGGCCCGTAGAGCGGCACGAAGGCGTCATAGGCCCGGTTCAGCCGCCGGCGCGCGGCCTGGCGCGCATCCTCCGGCCATCCCTCATTCTGGGACCGCAGCACCTCGCGGGCGCGGTCGCGCAGCCCGATAAGGGCGGCAAGGCGGCGGCCGATCTTGCCCTCGCCGGCGCGCAGGGCCGTCTGGCCGTGCATGACGGGGAGGATCTGCCCGCACTCGATCTGCAGGATCGCCCCATCCTCGATCAGGAACGACCCTTCGCCGAGGCCGGCGGGGAGCGGGACGGACGGACAAACCGTCGGCGCGGCAACCGCTGCGGCAGAGAAGACGCCTTCAGGCAGGCTCCGCAGCGCGCGGAACAGCCGGTCCTCATAGTCGGCCGGCGCCTCCACCTTGAGCGTGTTCCGGCCATAGCGGCCGCGCCCGATGGCGAATTCGCCCATGACCATGTCCGGGCGGGAGGCGAACCATGCGTTCACCCGGGTCTCGCCGTCGAGCGGGAGGGCGGCCAGGTTCAGCCAGTCGCCCGCATGGCCCTCGGCCTCGCCTGGATGGCGCTTGCGAAGGAAGACGAGGTCGGCAACGACGGTCGTCCCCTGATCCTTGAAGGCATCGTCGGGCAGGCGGATCGCGCCGAGGAAGTCGGCCCGCGCCGCAAGATATTCGCGCGCGCTTCCATCCGCCTTGTCGAGCGTGAAGCGGCTGGTAACGAGCGCCAGCACGCCGCCGGGGGCGAGCGCGTCAACCGATTTGGCAAAGAAATAATCGTGCAGGGAGAAGCGATGCGGCCCGTGGTCATAGCCGATGTCCGCGAACGGGACGTTGCCAATGACGCCTTCGACCGCGGGCGGCCGCGTGTCGCGGAAGTTCTCGATCCGGATGTCATGGCCGGGATAGAGCGCGCGGGCGATCCTGCCGGAAACGCTGTCCATCTCGATGCCGACAAAGCGCATGCCGGCAGGCGCGGCCCCCATGAAGCCCCCGGCTCCGCATCCAGGCTCAAGCACGAGCGCGTCGGCAGGAAGGCCGAGCCGTTCAAGCCCGGCAAAAGCTGCGCGCATGACGACAGGCGACGTGTAGAAGGCATTGAAGGTCGTGCGCCGGGCTGACGCGTATTCGTCTTCGGTCAGCAGGTCCTGGAGCGCGTGCCCGATCTGCTCCCAGCCCTCCTTGAACGCCCCAGTCCTCGGGTCGGGGAAGATTGACAGGGCGACGCAGCCAAAGCCGGGAAAGCGGCGCAGGATGGCGCGCTCGCTTTCGGTCGGCTCCCGTCCTTCGATCTCTTTCAGGGTCCGAAGGGCGGCGATGATATCGCGGCCCCTGGCTTTTTCTCCCGTTGAATATCCGGGAACAACCTCATTAAAAACATCGTCAAGCACCAAAACCAGCCGGTCAAATGTTCAATTACATACCCTTTCAAAGAAGTGTCAGGTGAACAGAACCCTCTTCGCTTGTAAGCGCGCTTTTTACAGAACCGTTATCTTACCGACAGGCGTGTAGTATTGCCCCTCACAAATCCGGTTTAGTTTGCAACTACCGGATCGAATACACGCACCGTAGACATTTATTTAAAATTTTAGATATTTAATCGTAGCATCCTATAGTTAATAATTTCTTATAGTCCCCCCACGACACGGCTCACGCAGGATGAAGTGGAGAGGGATCATCTAGGCTGTGAACAAAAGTGGCCCGCGGAACAGGCGGATTAGGGAGCCGCGACTTTGCCACTGGCAATCGCGTGTGGTGGTCTCATCCCTCCACAAATCCGCTCATTGTTGGCAGGGGTTTTTTATTGCAGAATTCCCGCTCCGCTGACCGCCGGAACGGCATCATGTTTCGGGAGCTCGATAAATGAGCAGGTATCATTTCAAAATCTTGTCTTGGGTGATTGCCGCCGCGGCGGTGGCAAATTCCGGCGTCAGCCATGCTGCGAGCGGATTGCCTCTTCGGAACGGTGAATACGCAACCTCGTGTGGGGCGGGCGTTCCTGACATTCTGACCAGCATCGGCTATTACGACGGCCGTTTGAGCCCGCAAGCCGAAGGGCAGGGCGGCTATTGTCCTGCGAAAAAAGTCACAATCAAAGGACAAGTATATTCCGGCAGCTCAAAGTGTGACTCGGAAACTCGGATGCAGCTTCCGACCGGGACATACAGTTTCAGCTACACGATTTTAAACGACACAACGTTCGTCTCGAAAGGAAAGACCTACCACTGGTGCAGCCCGGGACGCTAGATTGAGCCATCGGCATATTTATTTAACCAAATTATTGATCTTTTGCATCATTTTGGCCTGATCTAAACAATCCGTCCCGGAACTTTTGCCGGGAAGGCTCCAGCACACCTTCGCGTTCAGCGCCCGTCGCAGCATCGAAATACCGATCAACAGTGCCATCTTGATCGGGGCGCTTCCCGATTGCGTGCCGATTGAACTCGGACGGGCTCAGTAGAATGGAATCCAGCCCCTAACCCGGTAGCCAAATCGATTAAGGAGACGGAGGAGGAGGGAGATGCGAGTCAAAATTATTGCAGGTATCGCGATAACGTCAGGCTAAAGAGTTCCCGATGACCATGGCAGGAGGCATGCTCATGGATCCGATATCGTCTGAGACGTCAACAACAGACGAGGGGCCGAGCGATATCCGTGGTCAACTCACTATTGATGGCGAGCGAAAGAGCGGGGTCTATGGCGCCTACTGGAGTGTCGTCATTAGGCCCGACGGCGATCTGCCTCCGGTTCACGCGACCCTGTCCGAGAAGGTCTGGGCCAGAACCGGCCTGCCGCCTATCGATTCCGCCACCACGGCCCGCGTGACCGCCCGGCGCAATGCCGGCGGACGATGGAATGTCATTGAAGTCGATGCGGGACCGAGGGCACTAATTGGCATCCCGGCAACGGTGATTGCGCTGGAGCACGAGACCCACGGCTCGGTGGATGGGGCGCGCCAGCCGGCAATAGAGGACCAGAGTCAGAAACCCGCTACGGCCGCCTGCCGCTTCCGCCTCGAACCGAAGGACGCGGCAGCCTTCGAGACGCGTGTGCTTTCCCGCGTACTGAACCAGCTCGGCATCTGCTCCCTGCCCGTCGGCCATAAGCTGACTGCCGACTGGAGGCGCGAGAGCTGGGGCTGGAAGCTCAACCGGATAGATAATGCCTCTTTGCGCGCGTTTTTTAGCGCTGACGAGGCAAACGGCGATTTGCCGATCGCCAAGGGACATCCGGATGTCGACTGGTGCTTTGACGACAGGGCCAAGGACCTGAGCGTGGTCTTCGACACCGCTATTCCCGGTCTCGCGCTTCGCTGCCGCCTGTTCTCAAATACGCTGCGCAATGCCGGGATCCGGGCGCTCGGCACAGATGCGACCATCACCGCTCGGCTGTCGCTGCGCGAGGGACGCTGGTGGATTGCCGAACTGCTCGACCCACGCCCCGACCGTCTTGCCCATCGCGACAAGGAGATCCTCTACGCGGTGGAGACTCGCTTTGCCTTTCAGGAAGAGAATAACTTTGGTGAACTCGTGAACTGGCTCGACATCCAGGACGAGGACCTAGGTATCGGCGTCACCAGCCTTGCGCACGCTGAACTCGTCGCTATCGATGAGGGCAATATTACGCCGGGGGCGCATATCGTGTGCGACCTGAAACGGGGAAAGAGGGGTTGGTATGCTTCCCGGATTCATCGAATCGCTGATCAAACGATGGTCCCCGTCCCGCACACAGCTCCCCAGAAATCATGAACCACCCCAAACCAATTCTTTCACCAGTCTTCCGGATACCATGTTCGATGGCGAACTGGTCAAACGTGTCACGACCTTCTGGCACGATGCCATTTCCTTCGTTACCCTCGACGATCTGATTCAGAAAAACCCCAACGCGCCGGCGATTACGTTCGACCACGCAGCCACCGGTGTGGTTACCAAACCACAACTCACTGGGGATGCTGGTGAGACAACGGAAACAGCCCACGAGGAAGGGCGCGCCGTAATCGTTGCTCTCGGCCTGGCTCCCAAGGACTGGCACCGACTGCGCGGATACAGATCCCAGGCGCGCTATCTGTTGGCGATACCTGCCCGCTTAAATACTGCAGGCTATCTCTTACCGCACAACGCCGAAGTACCGTTTTTCAATCCGGCGCGCATCCAGTCCAACGACCAGCGCAACGATATCTTCATCACCTCGGCCGAAATCGTCACCGCCTGGATGGACGCGCACAGTCCGCCGACCATTCAGGAATGGCCGCCGTTATGGGCCTATGCACTCTCCATGCTGACCGGCGCGCTTTTCGAACCCGCAGCCGATATCAGCACGGCCCAGAACAGTCTGACGCGGGCTCTGGGACTGGCCCGGCCACATGAATGGATAGCCACGATCGTTCCGGCCTCGGCGAGCAACGAGGCGACGGCCGCGATAGAGCGCCTTTATGCCGCGCTGCTTGATCCGGGGGAACAAACCGGTACCAGCATACGAACCTTCCAGCGGCTGATCAGCGGCCTTGTCGGACGCCCGGTGCTTACCGGGAAAGAGGCCGCCCGCGCCGATGAAGGCGCGCTGGGGCATATCGACGCCTTCAAGGGATCGCCAACTGACGCGTCGGGGCGGCAGCAGACGCGCGAGATTTTTCCGCTGGATTCCTCGCAGCGCCAGGTGGTGCGCCATGCCTGCTGCCTCGATGAAGGCGCTATCCAGGCGGTCAATGGTCCGCCCGGCACTGGCAAGACAGCAACGCTGCGCGCGGTGATCGGCTCCTACTGGGTACGCGCAGCGCTGACCGAAGACCGCCCCCCGATCATTGTCGGCTGCGGGGCTACCAACCAGGCGGTGACCAACATCACTGAGGCCTTCATCGATGCGCCGCATCGCGGTGAAGATTATCCCCTAGCCGAGCGCTGGAACCCGTTTGTTAGCTCCTATGGGATGTTCTTCGCCTCGCCTCGTTATGCGGAGAATAACCCCGACAAGGTCCTTAAATATCAGGGCTTTCAACAATCGACCCGGCCCAAGGACCGTTGTCTCTTTACTTTATGCGAGGCACGCAATCCTTTCTCGCCAGCCGAACTGGGCGAGCTTACCGAGTATTATCTCGGCAAGGCGGCTGCGTGTAAGGAGATTCCGGGCAATGATGTAACGAGTGTCATGGTCGCACTGCGCATGCTGCTGCACAGCGTGGCCATCGATATGCCGCGCTTCTTGCGCGGCCTCACCGCGCGCGCCACTGCCGGCATAACTTATGATCTTCTGGCCGACCAACGCATTCAATCCCAACTTCTGCCGCTGATCACGCGACAGAGCGATTTCGTGCAGCGCCTCTTCCAGACCTTTGTCGATTATCTACATGCGCCATCACCGGAACCCTTGCGGGAGATCATGGCCGATGCCGAGTGCAATGAGGCCGAGGCCGCGCGGCTGCTGATGGAATTGGTAATCGACGCCAGTCTAAGACCGCACGCCTTCCACATCGCGGCACGCTACTGGGAAGGCCGGTTTCTGCAGGCCGCTTCCGGGCGACTTTACACGCGGTCGGAGGAAAACCTCAAAGACGCGCTGCAGCGCGTCTGCATGCTGGCGCCCTGCATCGTGTCGACGATTAACACCCTGCCAAGGCTTTTTGCGATCACCGCTCCCGATCCCGATGCACCGCGCCGTTTTGCCTGGGGCGCCGCCGATCTCCTGATCATGGACGAAAGCGGCCAGGCGCTGCCAGAGGCGGGTTCTGCCTGTTTTGCCCTGACCAAACGCGCCCTCGTAGTAGGTGATTTGCGGCAGCTAGAACCTGTCGCGAATCTCCAGCCTCAGAATGAAATCGCGCTGCTCACCCGCCGCAACGCAGCCGAGGATTATATCTACTTGTTCGATAGCTTTAAGGCGCCTTCCTCGGGGTCGGTTCTGGCCATGGCTCAGCGCGCTTCAAGCTATCATGACCGTTTCGGAGACGGCCTTACGTTGCTGTTTCACTATCGCTGCGTCAAGCCGATCATCGATTACTGCAACCGGCTGAGCTATGGCGGTTATCTAAAAGCCAAGACCGGCGACGGCGCCGGTCAATGGCCGCCACCGCTCTCCTGGGTCGAGATTACCGACACTGCCGCGAAGCGCCGCGGCTCCTGGGTCAATGAGCACGAGGCTCGGGAGATTGCCTCCTGGCTGCGTGCTGCCTGGCCGCGTCTTTACGAGAGCATGGGCGGCAAGATGACCATCGCTGAGACCGTCGCGGTGCTCTCAGCCTTTCGCCCGCAGATCGACGTTCTGCGAGTGGCGATTAAAGAAGCTTTCGCTGCCGTGCCCGAGGATCTGCCGCCCGGAATCGTGTGGCCCACGCCGGGCGATATCCAGGACATGACCATCGGCACGGTTCATGCGCTGCAAGGCGCCGAGCGGCCGATCGTGCTGTTCTCCGGCACAGTCGCCGCTGAAAACACTGCGGCGCCCTTTTTCGACAGCTCGCCCAACATTCTCAACGTTGCAGTCAGCCGGGCCAAGAAATCCTTCATCTATTTTGGCGATCCGCAGCTGCTGTTCCGCCACAACCGCGAGGGCGTCCTGACCTCGGGCAAGCCCTCGGCGATCCTTGGCGACCATATGCGCCAGCATCCCTTAGCCAGGTGTCTTTACCCGCTCTACCTCGTCATCGTCGAAGCGCCCGGCAAGAGCCAAGCCATTGGCGAAATACTAGGCAAGGACTACCGGGTATTCGCGACGGGCGGCTCGATCCGCGAGATTGACGAGGGCGATCTTGGGCTGGGCTTCGACCGAGGCCTCCGGCCCCGCTGGCGCTGGCGCGAGGGTCCCGGCAAACCGACCCAGGATGACTTTGCCGCGCATGCCCGCGCGTTCGACAGCTATGAGGCCGTCTACATCGCTACAGATGGTGATATGGAAGGCGAGGCGATTGCCTGGCACGTCACCGATGTGCTGGCCAGCATTGCCGGGCCTGAGGTCTGGAACAAGGTCCAGCGGGTCCGACTCGGCGATATCACCCGGGAGGCGCTGATGGAGGCGTTTGCGGCCGCCTCGCCGGGAGGAATCGACCCGAACATTGCTGGAGCAGCGATAGTCCGAGCTATTGCCGATCGTCTGATAGCAGGCCGCCTTGCGGCAGAGGTCAACCGCCTCGGCAGCACCGCAGAGACTGCCCGCGAGGCGGCGCTTGGCGCAGCATTGCAGCCGGTGACAATGCCAGGCAGTCGCCCGCGCACCGCTCGTCCTCGGCCGGGCCGGGTGCAGACTGGCGTGCTCCGCCTGGTCTTCGATATTGCGGAGCGCGATATCGAAACCATCGCCCGACTTGGTCGCTTCCGCATAAACGCCACCGTACAGATTGGAGCCGGCACCCTCAAGGGCCGGTTGGTCCTGCCCGACCGTGAATACCGCATCAATGCTGCCGAAGAGGGCGCAGCCTGGCAAAAGCTGAAAGCTAGCCTCTCAAGACTGCCCGCCGGACTTGATGGCTACGAGCATGACGGCCTTGAGCAGGCCGCGCATGTCTTGGGACCGCCTCCCTTTCTCTCGACCATCGAAGTTATGCGCCGTGCGGTGCACCACAGGCTGATGCCCTGGGAGGTGATGGAGGCTCTGCAAAACCTCTATCTCGGCCGGATTATGACCCACGACTATATTGGGGAGATCGAGGAGTGACCGACGACGATGCTGCGGACCCGCGATCGCCTTGTGGCGCGGACCCGCAGGGCGGGTTTATCAACAGTGCCCATCCCCCGATTCATCCGCTGAAGCCGGATCTCAGGCCCGAGGAGTTTGAACTCGTTTTTCAAGCCAATCGGGCCGAAACCATTGTCTACAGCATTATTGCCGCCCCCCAAGCAGCCGATGACACGCCGGCGGTGCTGCTCCGGCACCGCTTGACCTTATATCGTAAGCAAGCCGACGGGCGGCGCCAGGTCGGAATCCGGTTCGAGGCGCTGACGCCGGATCATGCCGTTTGGATGCTTGACGCTCCCATCTTTGGCGAGGACCTCGCTCAGGCCGTCAAAAACGATCCGGATCTGCTGGCGCTATTGGCGGAAACCGCCACTGGCGAAATTCAGTTCGAGATTGAAGATTGCTTCGGTCAGGCCGGGAAACTTTCCTTTTCCCGCCTCCTCCATCTTATGAAGGCGGCGCGGCTCGGCCGCCCATCCACCTATGCCGCGACCTTGAAGCGCCTCTTTGGCGATAGCTCTGTCGTCACTCTCGACCCAGCCTCCGGCGCGGTATGCCTGACTCCGGCCGGTGCCGAGCTTGGCGCGCGTTTACAAACGCGCTGCAATGACCTGACCTCCATAGAGTTTACCCGCACGTTCGATCACAAGCTCAATGCTGTGGCGGCTGGAAGCCTGACGCCGCAGGCATTTCTTACCTGGATGCTCACTCTGACCCACCGCGCCGATCCGCTTGCCGCCGTGGCGGCGGCGAAACTCTGGAATTCCGTTGATGAACTGCGCGCTGACCGGATCGCCGCCGGACCCGGACTTGAAGGAAGCGGTGCGTTCATCAGTCATCCGCTGGTCGAAGCGCCTGAAGCGCTGCCCTTGCCACCCTGACGATGCGTAATCGCCTGTGGCAGGTCATATCTCCTATCCACGAACCGAGGAGGCCGAAAGCGCCTGGAATGATTATCGAGACGCCGTCACCCTGGCTAATGCCGGCAGCCGCGAGGCGGCAGTTGCGCTGCTGCAAAACATCATCAACAACCCAAATACGCCAGCAGACTTGAAGCAGCTGGCGGCTAAACTGTTGGCCCAGCTCCTTGGCGTCGAAAGTGCTGAAGACATCGCTTCCTTCGCACCGGAAGCCCCGCTGCCCGAGGAACCGCCGCCTCGTCCTACGCGGGGCAAGGTGACACCTACCGGTCCTATAGGCGGAAGGCCGTCGGGAAGACCTACGCATATAAATCCAAGGGATGATGCCGCAACGCAGCGCAGCCTCAGAGGTGAAAACGAGGCGGCTGAGACGCTAGCTATAAACGGATACCGTGTGGAGCAAAACCCGCCCAGGCAGCCGAACGGAAAAAGGCCGGATTACAGAATTGAGGGAGAAATTTTCGACTGCTATACTCCACGCGCAGGCAAGCCGCCTCGTGGTGTTTATTCGGAAGCGGAGGGGAAAGTCAAGGATGGCCAGGCCGAGCGAGTAGTGCTAAACCTCAACGATTGGGACGGTGATATTGCCGCATTACGAGATCAGTTCCGAAACTATCCTGTTCCAGGGTTAAAGGAGGTTTTAGCAGTGAAAAACGGGCAAGTTTTCGACCTCCTATAGAAGGATTAGTGCTCGATGTCTCTCGACTTCTTTCTCTATCTTGATAGTACGCAAGCCGCGTCCGACCTATTGCGACACTTGGCGCTCTCGGGAAATTATCATAGTAATGGTGGGTTACTCACAAAAGAGGGCGTGACGGCTTCCGGCGCTGAGGTGGGTCCAGTCGCGCGTGATCTTGTTCGTGACACATTCGGCTTTTTACCATCGGTCTCGATTATGTTCACGATCGATAAAGACAATTCGTCTGCGGCAAGGGACATAATGATCACTGACGTGACCACACTTCTCCGCCAGGAGCCCGGAGATGCAGTTCTGGTCATGGCCGGAGACCTTCCTCTTCTTGCACGACAGAATGGATGCGTTTTATTAAACGACAACTTCTATAATTTTTGGACCACTGAGCGCCGCGCGCGCTTTCCGCTGCCACACGCGCTGGCGGCTTTGCCGATGATGTGATACATGTGATACGATTAATTTCATTTCCGGGGGGCAACGTTTCCGAGCGGGACGCTGCCTGATCCCCGCGTCGCATTTCTTCGAGTTCACCGGAACGAAGTCGCCGAAATCGAAGTGGAAATTCACCAAGGCAGGCGAGAACTGGTTCTGCTTCGCCGGCCTGTGGCGGCCGATGCCCGACGGGGCAGGGGAGGCCTTCACGCTGCTTACGACCGACCCAGGGCCAGACGTCGCGCCCATTCACGATCGGCAAATGGTCGTCCTCGACCGTTTGGATTGGCTGGCCTGGCTCGATCTCACCCGGCCGGAATCCGAGTTGCTTCGCCCGCTTCCCGCCGGGAGCCTCGCGGTCGAACAGGTTCGATAGCCCAATGGCGCGATCTGCTGCGAGGCTGCCCCAGGCCGCCTTGCCGGAATGGATCCGGCCGCAATTGACGCAGCTCGTGCAGGAGGCGCCGGAAGGTCTCGAATGGCTGCACGAGATCAAATTCGACGGCTACCGCATGCATGCGCGCGTCGATCGGGGCAGGGTGCGCCTGCTGACCCGCAACGGCCTTGACTGGACCCATAAATATCCGGCGCTCACTGCCGCCGTGTCGTCTCTCGGCGACCGCCAGGCTTATCTCGACGGCGAATTCTGCGGCGTCTATCCCGACGGCATCACGTCCTTCAGCATGATCCAGACCGCGTCAGATGCCGGCAACGCCGACGGCCTGGTGTATTTCATCTTCGACCTCCTGCATCTCGACGGGGAAGATCTGAGCGCGCTGCCGCTGATCGAGCGGAAGGCGCGGCTCGCCGCCCTGCTGTCGAGCGTCGCGCCGCCATTGCATTACGTCGATCATCACCGGGGGCAGGGGCGGGATTTCCATCGTAAAGCCTGCGAATTGTCGCTTGAGGGCATCGTCTCGAAACGCGCCGATGCGCCCTATGCGCCCGGCAATCGCGGCTTGGTGGGTTAAAGTCAAATGCCTGAACCGCGAGGAATTCGTGGTGGTCGGCTGGACCGACCCCGAGGGCAGGCGGCCGCTGATCGGCGCCTTGCTGCTCGCCTACTACGATCCCGACGGCCGTCTGGTCTATGCCGGCCGCGTCGGCAGCGGAATTAATCAAGCGGAACTGCAGCGGCTATGGCGAATTCTCCAGCCGCTCGCCACGGCAAAAATGCCGCTCAAAATCCCGCCGCCGCGCTCCAACCGTTTCGGTTCGCCACTGGTCTTGAGCCGCGTGCATCGGGTGCGGCCGGAGCTGGTCGCCGAGGTCAAGTTCCTAACCTGGACCGACGACAACCTGCTGCGCCAAGTGGTCTACGAAGGCCTGCGCGAAGACAAGCCGGCAACCGGAGTGCGGCGCGCGCCGCCGCATCCAAAAGTTGCGCGCTGACCCGGTTTCGGGAAGCGGTCAGACCGGCACAAGCCGACCATTCCTTTTGAGGTTCCAAATTGGAACCTCAAAACGCCGGGGCGGTCGCCGAACCCCGCCCATGCCTTCACCGAGCAGGGCGTAGCGATGTTTTCCAGCGTTCTGCAAAGGACCTGATAATATTACATATGCTAAGGAAGTCCGGCGCGCTGCCTTGACAGTATTTCCCGGCTATGCACAATCAAGGTAAATGCCTTATCCTCGAACGATTATTCCCATTGAACGCATCGCAAGCCGTATTTACCTTATGCGCGGCGAAAAAGTCATGCTCGATAGCGATCTGGCGCGGCTATACGGCATACCCACGAGCCGTCTGAACGAACAATTCAAGCGTAACCGTGATCGCTTTCCAGCAGATTTTGTCGTTTCAGATGACCAAAGAGGAATTCCAATCTTTGATGTCGCAAATTGAGATATCAAACGCGGGGCGGGGCGGGCGCCGGAAACTACCTTGGGTTTTCACCGAGCACGGGGTTGCCATGCTTTCCAGTGTCCTGCGTACCAAGAAAGCCGTGCAGGTCAATATCAGCATCATCCGCACCTTCGTAAAACTGCGTGAAGTTCTCGCGACGCATAAAGATTTAGCCCGCAAAGTCGAGCAGCACGACCATCAAATAGCCATTCTATTCGACAGGGTTCAAAAGCTTCTCGCGCCGCCAAACCCGCCGAAATATCCTATCGGATATATTCCTCCAAAAGACTGATGCGCCGACACTGGCGCACGCTATGCCAACCCAGGGCCCGACAGCATCCAATATTCTTACAAACCAGAGTCCCGTCCGGCCCGTGATCAAATAGCGGCATTAAACCCCGCGAGCGAGGCCGGTGCGTAGAGCCGGAAGGCGTTGCGGCCAGTCAGCTCATGCACGAGGCTTTTGTTCGCGAGCGTGTCGAGCATGCGGCGGGCACCATGCGGGGTGAGGCCCAACGCGTCCGCCGCCCTCCGGGACGACAGGGCCGGCGTCGAGACCAGCAGATCGATCAGTGCCGCCATGCTGGAGGTTGAACGCTGCCGCGGCGCCTCCCCGTGCAGCCGCCGGTGCGCAGCCGAGAGATGGGCATGAAGCTTCGATCCCCAGTCGGCGGCACGGCCGCAGGCTGGCATGAACAGATCAGGCCACCGCGATTCGAGATCCGGCCGGAAATCCTGCGCATGCCCCAGAAATCCGACCGAGGGCAGCAGATAGTAGCCCGAGGTAAGCCGGGCGCGATAAACCCACGCCATAGCGAGGGCGCGGCCAGGAGCGGCGCCGATCGCGTCGGCCGCCCCCGACGTGCGCCAGTGGGCGATGATCCCGGCCGCAGCCTCAAGCGGCGGGAGCCTGCGCCAGGAATCGACCACCTCGGGGCGCAGCGCGTCATGGATCGCCGCGCGCAGGGCCTCGGGATCGCCCAGCCGCTGCTGCAGCCAGTTGGGCAGGGACGGCTCGTGCAGCCGGGTACGCAACCGCAGGCGCGTGAGCGCGATCAGGCGTTGCGGGCTGAACAGGTGCTTCGGGTTTCGCCGGCTCAAGGCCTGGAGCATCCTGTGAATGTCCATGGTGCGGCCCAGATCCTGATCAGGCATGCGATCCGGCGTATCGCTTAAAATCAGCGTCAGATCATTTGCCGGCACATAAACGCCGTCCAGCCGAACGGATGCCGTTGCCTCATGAACGATGGCCCGCGACACCCAGCCGGCGCGTACCGGGGCTGGTGAATTTCTCAGGCGCTCATCAAGACGAGCAAGACAGATGGTTGCCTCAAGCACGAGCCCGTTCGCTTGCCGGGACTGGTGCAGGCTAGTATCCGCATTTCTGGATAGAGAGGATAAATTGTTGAACATTGACCATCAAAACCGGCATGAAGTAAGTTAAAGTCTTATTAACTTACGCTAGTTGTACGCTCGATGAAAGGATGCAAATACAGAAGCGGCCCGCGTAACCATGGACCGCAATCGGATCAGAGATAGCTTTCCCAATCCTGCCGTCCGTGCAGGACGCGAACGACCAGCACGCCCCTATCATCCAGCAGGTAAACGATTATATGCGATTCATAGGGATGCAGACGGACGGGGGGACTGAATTCAGTCCGTTCGCGGCTTATGCGCGGATTGTCCGCAAGCAGGTCCAGCGTCCCGGCCAGTCCCGCATGATACCGCTCTGCCTGGGGCTGTCCGAATTCCCGGCATCCCCAGAGGTAGATGTCGATGATGTCCTGATCGGCTTGCCGCGTCGTCCTATACAGCATGATCCCGCGCAGCGCCCGCAGCTCGTTCGCGCGCGGCCTTCAGAACATCGTCGATTGACAGGGTGCTGACCCCGCTTTCAATTCCCTCGGTAATGAGGTTTTGCAGGTCCGCCAGCTTGCCCGCCCGCTCCTGATCGCGCCGGATCAGGTCGCGCACATAGTCGCTCGCGTTGCTGTAGCGGCCGGTTCTGGCCTGCGCCTCGACCCAATCCTTCATGGGATCGGGCAACGAAACATTCATAGTCGCCATAGAAAAGCCCTCCAGCCTCCATCATGACAAAAAATGCCAATCTTTGTCAACTATGTCGCCAAATCAATTCTGTCAACCGGCGTCAGTCCCCACTCCTCGCTTTATTCCTAACCCGGAACACCGTTGACAACGCCGTCCAGGGGTCATCACCGTGAGACCGCAACCCGCGAACCCGCCCGCATCGCGGGTGGCGACGCCAGCCCCCTGGCCAGCGCGGTCGCCGCGATCAACGCGTCGAGTTTCTCGATCGGCTTGCCATCACGGCGCCGCGCCACACGATCTCCCCATAACGCGCCGCCGCCGTCGCCTCAAACGGCAGGATCGATCCGGGTCAATGCGTTGGCTCGACATAATGATTGCCCGGAAACCCGCAGATTTCCGCCTTAGCATTGTTTTGCGGGAAGATTCTGCGATGAGGCCAATCAAGAGCCTAACCCAAAAGCATGCATGGTCATCGGCGGCAAAGGCCGCTTTCCGTAAAAGTCCATAATCGTCCCTCGATGATGTTTGGAGTTAGGCCGAGCCTGACTCCGTTAGCCACTTCATCACTGTGAGGGACGGCCACTGCCACAACGATACTCGGCTACCGGCCCGTGACCCCATCTAACGCATGCGATCGACCGTTTCATCGGTCGACAACACAGCGTGTGCGAGAAATTGGTAGTTGATCATTGCCGCTTGATAGCCGTCGCCCCACGTCGGATGGCGAGGTCCGGCGGTCGCGTCCTTGACCACGGCCACCTCGAAGCCCCGTTCGAGAAACTCGCGCAAATGGGATTCGACGCACATGTTCGCCAACATGCCGCCAAGGATAATCTTATTGATCCGCCGCTTGGCCAACTGCAGGACCAAATCGTTGGTCTGCGGTCCCCACACTTTATGCGGGCTGACGACGATTGTCTTACCATCTTCGATATAGGGCTTAAAGCGATCCAGCCAGTCCGCGCCCGAGTTCGAGAAACCCGTCAGATTCAGTGGTCCGCTTCGTGCAAAACTGTGAGTTCTGAACTCGGAAGTCTCGAGCGGTCCATCGAACTTCCAACCGCTGTCGGTCGGATAAAAATAATGAGGTGATATAAACACCTCATATCCGTTCGTCTTCGCAGCCTTGAAGATCCGCTCCATGTTCTCGACCGTCCGGTTCTCGGTGACGCTCGCGCCGACCGCTGCCCAGTTTGCTCCCTTCTCGCTCAACACGTCGTTCTGCGGGTCGATAAACACGACCGCGGTGTCGGTCCTCTGAATGTTCATGCCTTGCGGCCCGGTCGAGGCTGCTGAGGGCTCAGCCGCGGCGGCCGGGGCCGAGAGGGCCGAGATGGTGGCAACTCCAGCCCCGCCGATCAGTAAATCCCGGCGCGACGCCAACGTCTCGTTTTCCCTTGTCATTTGCGATCTCCACGAGTTTCGGAACGCGGGCGGCGAGCACATCCTCGAGGCCCGCGATCCGGGAACCTTGACGCGATCTTTCCGATCGGATGGATTTTCGTCTACAGCGGCTGAGTTCTGTTCCAACGAATGACACGTCAATTCAGGAGGAGTGCTCTGATGTACAGAACCATTCTCATTACCGGCGCTGGCTCCGGTCTCGGCGAAGGCACGGCGATCGGGCTCGCCAAGCAAGGCCACACCGTCATCGCTGCGGCACAATCCTGGCCACAAGTCACGGCGCTGCGCAATAAGGCCGAATTCCTCGGGCTATCCGGTCTGCGCGTCGAAAAGCTCGATCTGCTCGAACCCCACGACACTGCTTGTGTAGCGGGCTGGGAGTTCGACGTGCTGGTTAACAACGCCGGCATTGGCGAGGGCGGGCCCATCAGCGAAATCCCGCTGGGCCTGGTGCGGCAGAATTTCGAGATCAACGTCTTTGCTCCACTCGACTTGACTCAACGTGTGGTGAAGCGCTGGGTCAGGTCGAAAACCCGGGGCAAGATCGTCTTCCTGTCGTCGGCCCTCGGCGTGTTGAGTCCGCCGATGGTAGGCGCGTATTCGGCCACGAAGCATGCCGTGCAAGCGATCGCCGAAGCCATGCAGGACGAGCTGCGGCCGTTCGGCATTCAGGTACAGACGATCAATCCGGGGCCGTACCTGACCGGATTCAACGAGACCATGGTGGAAGCTGCGTATCGGTGGCTCGACGACGCGGTGACGTTCACGCCGCGCGCCATGGTGAAAGAGGTTACGGACGGCCTCCTGGCGAAGCCGGAAGGACGGCTGAATCCGAATGATATGATCGCAAAGATGATCGAGCTCATTCCCGATCAGAAAGGGCCTTTCCGGAACATCTTTCCGGAAGCCACGCAGGAATGGTTCCGGCAATACGAAAAGGCAATGCTCGAACGAACAATTTGAGGCGTGCCCGGAACTCGGGACCAAGCGGGCCTTGCCGCCGCGGCGCTCAGGCCGCACCGGAGGCCGTCCGCCGAAACTGACGGACGACGATATCGAGCCGCCAAGGAGATGCTCGCTAATCCCGATATCGGCGTAACTCGAAACGCGCACCGCCCGGCGTCTCTCCGGCGACGCTCTATCGCTACATCCCCGCCGTACGAGCCGCGAATACCCGGCGCGTTTGAGAACGGCGCTCTATCCCAAAGGCCGCAGACGCAGGGGGGCGGGGTGTTCGTTGAGCATCGACAATGGGTGGAGAGCCGTCGTTCGGTTGAGCGTCAAATGAGCTCCCAAAGCGGCACTCGCGTCAGGCTGAGTTCCATCATACGCTGAGTTGCCATTTCCTTGCGGGACCAGCTCCAAATGAGCGAAGGGCGAGTCGAGCGGCGTCTAGCGGCCATTATGGCGGTCGATGTGGTCGGCTATTCGCGGCTGATGGGCGCCGACGAGGAAGGCACGCTCGCTGGGCTAAAGGCGATAAGGCGCGAGCTGAGCGACCCCAAGATCGCCGAGCATCGTGGCCGGATCGTCAAGACGATCGGCGACGGACTGCTCGTCGAGTTCGCCAGCGTCGTCGACGCGGTGCGCTGCGCGGTCGAGGTGCAGCAGGGGATGGCCGGGCGCAACGCCGATGTCCCGGATGATAAGCGCATCGTGTTCCGTTTCGGCATCCACCAGGGCGACATCATCATCGACGACGGCGACATATTCGGGGACGGGGTCAACCTCGCCGCACGCCTTGAAGGTTTGGCCAAGCCGGGCGGCATCTGCGTCAGCCGGGTAGTGCGCGACGAAATTCGCGACAAGCTCGACTTTGCCTTCGACGACATGGGCGAACAACGCCTCAAGAATATCGCCCGCCCGACGCGGGTGTTCGCGGTGAATATCGCAGCGCGGGCGTCTCGTCCGGCCGCGGCCGGAACGGGAGCGATCGGACCGATAACTGAGGCAGCTCCGCTGGCGCTACCCGACAAGCCATCGATCGCGGTCTTGCCGTTCCAGAACATGTCAGGTGACCCGGAGCAGGAGTATTTCGCTGACGGCATGGTCGAGGAGATCATCACCGCGCTCTCCCGTATCGGCTGGCTCTTCGTGATCGCCCGCAATTCGAGCTTCACCTATAAAGGCAAGGCGGTCGACATCAAACAGGTCGGGCGCGAACTCGGGGTGCGCTATGTGCTCGAAGGTTCGGTGCGCAAGGCTGCCAACCGGGCGCGTATCACGGCGCAATTGATAGACGCGATGAACAGCGCGCATCTCTGGGCGAACCGCTTCGAGGGAAGCCTCGAAGACATCTTTGACCTGCAGGACCAAGTGGCGGCGAGCGTCGTCGGCACCGTCGCTCCGAGGCTGGAGCAGGCGGAAATCGTGCGTTCGAAGAGAAAGCCGACCGAAAGCCTGGATGCTTATGACTATTACCTGCGCGGTATCGCGGCGCTGCACGCGCTCTTTGCCGGCAGCCGCGAGTTGGTCGAGGAAGCCCTGCGGCTGTTCTACCGCGCCATCGAACTCGACCGCGAGTTCGCTACGCCCTACGGCATGGCGGCGTGGTGCTATGTCCTGCGCCAGAACTATGGGTGGGTTACCGCTGACGCCGAGGAGCATGTTGAACTCGGGCGGCTGGCGCGCGAGGCGGTTCGGCTCGCGAAAGACGACGCCGTTGCACTGTATTCGGGCGGATTCGCCTTGACGCGGGTCGCCGGCGACCTTGACGCCAGCGCCGACATCATCGATCGCGCTTTGGCACTGGACCCGAACTTGGCGGAGGGTTGGCACCTCAGCGGCTGGGTCAGAATCTATCTTGGCGAGGCTGAGCTTGCGATCGAGCACATGGCGCAAGCGATGCGTTTGAACCCGCTCGATCCGCTGATATTCGGGATGCAGAACGGCACCGCGGCGGCACACTTTCTCGCTTGCCGTTACGACGCGGCATCCGCCTGGGCAGAGCGGGCGCTGCGCATAAACCAGAGCTATTCACCGGCGATGCGCGTTGGCGCGGCTAGTCACGCGCTCGCCGGGCGGCTGGTAGAGGCCAGTAAGTTGATGGCCGAGATGCGCCACATCGATCCCGACCTACGCATATCCAACGTTGCGGAAGTCGTCCCGTTTCGTCGCCCGGAAGATGTAGCCAGATATGCGGAAGGTCTTCGCCGGGCGGGGCTGCCTGAGAAATAAGTCGGAACCACTCGCCGCAACGCTTCGCCCGATGCCGCCGGCTACCGCGACGGAAAACGAGGGCAAAGCGGTGCCTCGTCGAGGCCCGATTAGGGTCGAACCCGGCGGCTCGACCGCGTTCCCTCGAACGACCGGGTCACTTCACGACACGTTTGCGGTCCTTTGTCGTAGTGCATTGCCAACCGGTTTGAGTTCAGACCCTGGCAAACCGCCTGAGAGCAAGTGGATAGAGGCGAGGGTCACGATAGGTGCCAAGGGTTTCGGCGAGGATCTTGAATCCAATGCTGCTCCTCCATCCACATCGGTATTCGCCATAGCCGTGAGCCTCGTATCCGTGAATTAAGCGATCCGGTGCCGCGGCGGCGCAGACTAGTACCGGTGTTTCTGGATAGAGATGCTAAAACTTGAATCTAAACAATGAAAACCAGCAAGACGTAAGTTAAAAACTTATTCACTTACGCTACTTGTACGGTCGATAAACGGCTGCATCGCACCGTTTTGTAAGTTCCCCTGCCGACATCCCCTTTTGCTTATGACAACTACCTTTTATTCTTGATAACAGATTTTATCAATATTAAAATCCTGGGGATGAATGACCAGCTTCCAGCCGAAATTCTTCCGTCAAATCGTCTCCTGACCGCAGCCGAGTTTCAGCGCCTCGCGGATGTGCCACCCGAGATCGAATGGTTCGCCAACATCACCAACCCGAGCACCAGGCGCGCCTACGAAAACGCGATTCAGGATTTCATGCGCTTCACCGGCATCAATCGGCCGGAAGAATTCCGCACGGTGACGCGCGCGCATGTGATCGCCTGGCGCGACGATCTGGCCAGCCGCGCGCTCGGCGGCGCCACGGTCCGGCACCGGCTGGCCGCCTTGTCGTCGCTGTTCGAATATCTCTGCGACAAGAACGCCGTTACCCATAATCCGGTCAAAGGCGTGAAGCGGCCGCGATCCGAGAGCGGCGAAGGCAAGACGCCTGCGATCGGCGACCATCAGGCGCGCGACCTGCTCGCCGCGCCGGCCGAGGACAGCATCAAGGACAAGCGCGACCGCGCCATCCTGTCGACCCTGCTCTATCACGCGCTGCGACGCGAGGAGCTGTGCAAGCTGAAAGTGAAGGATTTCCGGCATGCGCGGCGCGGCGTCCTGCACCTCAAAGTCGCCGGCAAGGGCGACAAGACGCGCTATCTGCCGCTGCATCCGGGCACCAATGAACTGATCCACGATTATCTCGAAGCGGCCGGGCACGGCGGCGACGACAACAGCGCCCTCTTCCGCCCCCTCAAGAACAACCGCACCGGTACGCTCGAAAAGGCGGTGACACCCGATGCGGTCTATAAGCTGGTGCGGGCGTATTCAGCGCTCCTCGGCTTCGAAATCGGCGCCCACGCGCTGCGGGCGACGGCCGCCACCAATGCGCTCGACCATCAGGCCGACATCGCCAAGGTCCAGGAGTGGCTCGGCCACGCCAACATCGCCACCACCCGGATTTACGATCACCGGAAGACGCGCCCGGAAGACAGCCCGACCTTCAAGGTGGCGTATTGATGCAACAGGTTCTCTCTTCGGCCCGCTTCAGGGGTCTGGCGGTTAGACCTCTTTCAATCCCCGCCATACCCGGCCAGCTGACTCCGTCACAATAATGCCGTGTTTCTTTCCGGTTGTGGCGGCTGCTGCGCCCGCAGAGTCGAGTATTTCCTGCCTGGTCTTATTAGACGTGCGATTGTACTCCGCCGTTGGCAAATGATATGTCGTCCCGCCGTCAGATTTTATTCGCCGCGAAAAGCCCTGCTTCTCCATCGCGGAGTGCAGGACATCGTAATCGTCCTGATCTGCGCGGTGAAGCTCAACGCGTACCGTGAATTGTGTCATTCGTAATCTCCGTCATAAACGCCTCATCAGCGTTGCCTATTGTTTGCCTTTGTGGTGGGCCGGTTGAACCAGAGCCCAGCGATACCCTGGCTTTTCCGTGGGCGGCAGAGGGTGTCCGCGCGTCGAATCGGCCTGGTCCCCTGTTCGGCCGCCACGCGGACCGACTTGCTCATAGATCCCGGAACGCGGGGTGGGCGTGCCGGGCGGTAGAGGGCTGCTGGATTTTGACATCGGAATTCTCCTTGATCCTGTCGTAATCGTCGCGTACAATATGACGGACTCGTCAAGGTCAAGGCCAAACAAAAAGGCCCTGATGGCCATTACGAATTCGTCATTTAGTACTATACGGTCCCGTCATGAAAGAGTCAAGCCGCCCATCCGAGATTTTCCCTGAACGGTTGCGAACAGCCCGAGAGAAACGCGGGTTCAATCAGGGTGAATTGGCAGAACGGGCCGGACTCCAGCCCTCCGCTATCTCTCATTTCGAGACCGCGACCCGAAAGCCCTCGTTTGACAACCTACGTCGGCTTGCTGACGCGCTTGACGTCACGACCGATTATCTTCTCGGCAGGGTCAAGGAACTTGACGGCCTGGCCGGCGCCGACAGGCTCCATCGGCATTATGACCGTCTCACATCTGACGACCGGCATGTAGCGGAGAGCTTGATCGAGCTGCTCGCCAAAAAAGCCGAGAGCCGCGCACGCAAGGGCGACAAATGAAGCGCGGCAATCCTTTTTCGCTCGCGAGCCTTCAGGCCGAGCAGGTTATCCGCGAGCGCGGGATTTCAGCATTTCCTGTCGAGCCCATCGATATCGCTCAGGACTGTGACATCGAGGTTATCGCCAAGCCGGCTCGCGTGTCCGGCGTATCCGGGATGGTGATGCGGGTCGGCAATTCGTACGGAATTGCGTATGCCACGGACCTCCATAATCCCGGCTTCGAGCGATTCAGCATTGCGCACGAGCTCGGCCACTTTTTCCTTCCCGGTCACATCGACGCCGTGCTCGGCGACAGCAGTATTCACGAATCCCACGCCGGGTTCGGATCCGGCGACCGTTACGAGCTCGAGGCCGATCATTTCGCGGCTGCCCTTCTCATGCCGCGCCAGATGTTTTCGGCGGCTCTGCGCCGGGCAGGCAACGGCGTTGCCGCAATCGAGCATCTTGCCGGGATTTGCAGGACATCGCTCACAGCGACGGCAATCCGCTACACGCAGTGCGAGCGCGATCCTGTCGCGATCGTCGTCAGCATCGGCGGTAGCATCGATTACTGTTTTATGTCGAATGCACTCAGGGATTACGACGGCATCGACTGGATCCGCAAACGACAGGCCGTACCGCGGACCACCCCTACCTTCGCCTTCAACCGAGACCCCGCGAAAGTGCGGCGTGCGGATCGGGTCGAAGACGCGTCGGATCTCCAGACCTGGTTTGGCGGGTCGCGGAGCATCGAATTACGCGAGGACGTGATTGGGCTCGGCCGCTACGGAAAAACACTCACAGTACTCCACGACATCGAATTCCCGGAGGACCAGGACGAAGATGACGATGAAGCGCTGACCAAGTCCTGGGCACCCCGAATTCCGCCGTTGACCTCTCACGAACGACCAAACACGCGCAGCCGCGTCTAGCGACGTCTAGCGCGGACATGTCCCCCGCTACTCTACACCCCACCTCCGGGCGCCAGCTCTTGTTTGCTCCGAGCACTTTTCGGCAAGCAACCGTGCATAGTCTCTACCATCAGCAACCGAGCAGTGATATTCGTCCACCCCAGCCCGTTCAAAGATAACGATCGCAGGACGCTCAATATCGCGCAACGGCCTAAGGCGCACTCTGTGGGTATTGTTTTCGAAATGTGTCATATTTACAGTAACGATCTCATCTCCAAACCGGAATGATACGTGTTTTGTCTGGTCGATTCCCACGCTAAAAAAAGGCCCTAAGGTCGCCACGGGAAGCTGGATTTGGTAACCAGGTACGCTGCCGTCAGGACTTCCTGTTTCGCCAGGTAATATCTGCAGATAGAGCCTTATCGTTGCGATCCTTCCGGCGGCCAACATCCCCCCGGACCCGCTCGCGCAGGCCGTAATCGTCATAGCGGCTGTCGTGGACCGGCAGGAGATCCCTGTCCTCGGCATACAGGATGAACAACAGACGATAGAGCAGGATCAGCGCCGCCTCGCACACCTCCTGCAGGGGCGCGGCCGGGGCGGCCGCGGCAATGGCGCGCGCCAGCTCCGGAAAGACCTGGCCGAAAACGAGGTTCGACAGATTGGTGGCGACGCGCTCTTCGTAGAAACGTCCTTCCTCGAGGGCGCGCTGATGGAAGGTGGGGCTATCGCTCGGCGTCGGCAGGAATGCATCGCGCCTGAAGACGAGGGCGAAGACCTTCAGCCAGTGCCGGCGTTCTTCCACACTAAGGGCGAACAGGCCGCCCTCGTGGCCGGGGACGGCGAGGACGGCGGCCAGATCAATGTCGAAAAACTGCTCTGAGACCGATCGCGCGCCCTGGTAATAGAGCCGCCACTGGCCACCATTGGTGAGCATGCCCCAGCGGAGTTTGCCCGTGGTGAGATCCTCTACCCGCCGCAGATAACGAAGCATCTGCGTTGACGGGGCGGTCTCCTCCCCGCGGCGACCCGACCGGCGATCAAGCGGCCTGTGCCACCTTTTGGATTCAACGACGGCCAGGCCGAACCCGTAGCGCCGCCACTCCTCCGGGAAGGTGTTGGCCTGCGTTTTCGACGCAGCGTCTTTGAACAGCAGCCCGTCCGGTACGTCCTCCCGGCCGCGCGGAGCCAGAATTCTGCTGGCGCAGGCTTTCGGTCCACCCGAGCCTCGCCAGGATGGGCCAGATCAGGTCATCCTCGGTCTGGCTTTCGTTTGGGGTCTGCGCGGTCGGAAACCGGTCAAATACGCGGCGCAGGTCGAGGCGAAGGGTTTCGAGAGTGACGTCGTCCAGCGCCGACCAATCCGGCAGACGGCCGATCAATTCCCACAGGAAATCACTGGAAAACAGGCTGCCCTGGAAAACCCCCTCGCTCATTCCCCTGCCCCCGCTCACAATTCCCAGGGAGCTTTTGTTTCCAGCAGCCTTCGCTGGCGCGGATTATCCTCCGGCGGCGTATCAAGCATTTTCATGAAGCCCGTCCATTGGGCATCCTCAAGCACGAACGCGCGATGATCGGCCAGATTTTCGAACGCAACCGGGGCAGAATTGCCGGGCGTTAACCCACCAACCCTCTTGCGCCATTGGCCTTTGGCCTTGTCACCCGGCCCGGTCATCTTTTGTGCCTTACGTGCAGCATCGTCAGGCGAGCTCAAAGCGGTCGTTCTGAGAGAACGGGTCGATTTCAACTCTTAGCCTATGCACGGTCGTAGTAGGCACCCTGCGGCGCTCGACCGTTTCCATGCGAATAAAACCCACGGCTTCCAGCTTCGCCAGTGTGCGCGTCAGATTTGGCTGCGCTCGCCCCGTGATCTCCGCCAGCTCGGCAATAGACTGGGGCTTGCGGTCGCGGATGATCGCCAGCAGCTCGCGATTCTCCCGCGTTAGCAAGCGCGTCAGCGCTTCCACGGACTCGAAAGTCTGCGTGCCCGCATCGTCGGGCGCAGGCTTTTCCCCGCGCGCGACGGCCATCATTTCGTCGCGCAAGTCGGTGTGACTGATAATCCTATGCTTTGTCATGGCTTGCTCCTTTTGGGCTTCAGTTCTGTTTTCACCACATCGACCGGGACGCTCCGTCCAATCAGCACCCGCTCAACCTCTGCAAAGAAATCGAATATGAGCGTGGCGGCGTCGGTGAACGAATAGGGCCTGCCCTCATCGTTTTCAGTCCGGTGCCAGTGATCGACCTCCGCGGGCGGCTTTGCAAAGCGTGACCCGACCGCAGAAACCGGATGCGCGTTGTCGAACCCCAGCAGGCGCATGCCGTCCGGATCGTGCAACGTGAACGAATAACGCAGGCCATGCGGGCGCGCCGGTGTAGGCTCAACCCGCTTGATCTCGAATTTTGTGAAATAGCCTTCGGCGTACCAGTTGATGTGACCGTCAAAAGCCAGGAGAAATTCGAGGGTATGCTCCTGATCGTCATCCATTATTCATATCATGACATGATATAAATAAGTCGTCAAGCAGTTGGTGACAATCCCTCTTCCGTCCGGCACTACCCGCCCGGTGAGCCGCCAAGAAATGCGGCTGCGCGACGTGCTTTTCGACCTTCGAGCCCGATTTTGGGCCGATTTTCGACAAGGAGCATTGAATTTCGACGCCGGCGTGGGGGCGCCGATGCCGCGCTCTTGAACCCCGGAGCCGCGCACCTTAGCGTCCCGATCCGGCAATGCAGACCCGGCTAAAGCCAAGAGGAAGCGGAATACGCCGCTCCTCAACGCCACCGGTTCCGTGGAGGACATCAGGCCGATACTTGATTCGCAAGTGCACGCCTACGAACGCAACCATCCGGGCCGTCCCTGGGTTGGCACCCTCACCGGGCCGGAGGAGGTCACCGGCGACCAGATGGTGGCCGCCATGGACGAAGCCGGCGTCGACGGCGCGATCCTGGTCTCGCCATTCAGCATGTACCGCTACGACGCCAGCTACGCGCTGCAGGTCTTTGCGGCGCATCCCACCCGGTTCCGGCTGGTCAAGCCGGTCGATCCGACCGACTCCGCCGTGGTCGACACGATCGCCGACTGGGCCTCCACCGAAGGCACGGTCGGCATCCGGATTTTCTTGCGCGACAACGCCTCAACGGATCCGGCCGACCCCGCCATCAATCGCGTCCTCGCGACCGCCGCGCAGCATTCCCTGACGGTCAACGTCGCCTGCACCGGGCGCCTTGACCAGGCGGGCGAGCTCGCGGCGCGCAACCCCATCACACGGATGGTGATCGACCATCTCGGTATATCCCAACCGCACGAGCCGCCACCGCCTCCCGAGCCGTTCGCGGATCTGCCGAAACTGCTGGCCTTGGCGGCCCACGACAATGTCGCAGTGAAAATTAGCGGCGCCTGCACGCTGTCGCGCGAGCCCTTCCCCTACCACGACATCTGGGATCCGCTCCGGCGCGTCTTCGACGCCTTCGGCTTCCATCGCTGCATGTGGGGCACCGACTGGACCCGGGCGGTCAGACTGCTGACCTACAAGCAGGGTGTCGAGGCCTTTCGCGTGACCGACCGTCTATCCGACAGCGAGCGCGCTGCGCTTATGGGCGGCACGCTCCAGCAGATCTATAACCCTAAATCCGGCGGTTGGGTGGGGCTGACCGCGGTGTGACGGTGGGATGGACAACCGGGGATTGTGTTTCAGGCGGGGTTGAGTCGAATGGGCGGCTCGAGCTGCCGGCCATGCAGGTAATGTCGCAGCGCTTCACTGAGGATGCGATACCACCGCCCGAGCGCGTCCAACTGCTCCGCACTTTGGCGCAGTCGAGCCATGAAGCCGGCGATACGCAGATAGGCCCGGCGCGCCAGATGTTGCTCGCCGTGCGCGCTGCTGACCGTCAGCCTCACCTGGCCGGCATGGTGGGTTCGCCGCGCCAGGGCGGTGAGCAATAGAGGCCGGCAGGTTATCGCCTCACGATGATGCTGCGCCGCTTCAGTCCATCAAACCTCGCCGCGATGCCCGGCAACTCGCGCTGAAATTCTGATCTTCCGCCCGGTCATTGGGCCACAGCCCCACCGGCCTCTTCCTTCCCCGCAGACCCGCCACAGGGCCTCGAAACGCTGCATCCCTGGCACAACGCGGCGCGGCCGCAAGACTTTTTTTGGTTCCCCGTGAAGGTTTCCCCCAAAAAAGGCCGGCTTCGCCTTCTTGCAGCCGCGCCTGTGCGCTGTGCCGGCCGGGACGCATCGAGGCCCCGCAGTGAGCGGCCTCCAACAAGAAAGGGGAAATACCTATGGGACTTGATATGTATGCATTTACGACGAACGAGAAGCCGCCAGCCCCGGCCGATTTCGAAATATCGCAGAGCGAAAGGCTGCATTACTGGCGCAAGCATCCCGACCTGCATGGCTGGATGGAAGTTCTCTACCGCGATAAACACGGCAGCGCGGAGTTGTTCAACTGCGTCAACCTCGCACTGACAGCGGACGATCTCGACCGCCTTGAAGCCGATATCCGGGAAAGCCGGCTGCCTCACACGGAAGGCTTTTTCTTCGGTGACTCCGACGGGTCGGAACTGGAAGACGATCTGGCGTTTATTGAAAAAGCCCGCAAGGCGCTCGCGGACAACCTGACCGTCTATTACACATCGTGGTGGTGAGCCAAGCCGGGAGGTCGACCGCCTAAGGCGACCTTCCCGCACCCAGCAAATACGTTTCGGCAAAAAGGTTACCCTTTCCTACCCTGATTTACTCTTGACGTACAGCGTATATTCGTTATATCATAACCGTGAATGATTTTGAGTTACCGGGACAAAAGAACGGAAGCGTTCGCGGCAGGCGAGTTTGTCCGCGAGTTTCAGGGGTTCGAGCTTCAGGGCTACAAGCGGCTGGAAATTCTGGCGGCCGCAACCAGCCTGATCGACTTGCGCTCTTTGCCAAGCAACCGCCTTGAGGCCCTGAAGGGCGACCGCGCCGGACAATTCAGCATCCGGATCAACAGGCAGTGGCGGCTGTGCTTCGAATGGCCCGAGGGCGCGCCCGGAGCCTCAAACGTCGAAATCGTGGATTACCATTGAAGGAGGCTTTAGCCATGACCAGACCTGCCATCCACCCCGGCGAAATCCTTGCTGACGAGCTGGAGGAAATCGGCATCACCCCGACCGAGCTTTCCCGCCAGCTTGGCGTTCCGCCGAATCGCATCAGCCAGATCATTGCGGGCAAGCGGGCGATCACCGGCGACACCGCCTTGCGCCTTGGTCACTGGTTCCGCAACAGCGCCCAGTTCTGGCTCAATCTGCAATCCTCGTACGATCTTCGGGTTGCGGAGGCGGCAGTCGGCAAAGAGGTCGAGGCTTTGCCGGTGCGGCCCGCGCCCGGAGCGATGAGCGGACCCAGCCGCTAAACCCGGTTTCCAAATGCCTGAATTGGCCCCGCCGCAATATCTGCTGGAAGGTGCTGTTTACGCCCTCGAACAATGCGGGCGACTGTTACGGGACGGAACCCTGCTCCACCGAAACGGCTCCTATGCCAACGCCGTCGCCCTGGCTGCATTTGCGCGGGAAGAACTCGGGCGATGGAAAATCTTGCTTAGCCTCCGGTCGGAAGTCCTCGATGGAAAAAGCCTCACGCTAAAGGAAATAAAAGCCCGCTATGACGACCATCTGATCAAGCAAAAAGCGGGGATGTTAAGCCTCACCATGAGGCCCGCCATGGATTCAGGGGTGGGGAGACTGATGCAGGCCAGAATGCAATTTCCGCCCGGAAGCAAGGAATGGAGGGAGGCGGACGCGCAGCTGGAAAAAATCGGCCACGAGAAGAGAAAGCGCATTCCCGACGAGCGGTACAGGCAGCGCATGTCCGCGCTCTACGTTGAACCCTTGTCCGGCGGCTCGTGGAACCAGCCGGCAAGACGAATTACACGAGAATTTTCGCAAGATTTCGTATGCGACGCTGTCAATGACTGTGCGGTACAGTATCACCAACATTACATCACGGGAGATGAGCCGATTCTAAAACAACTCAATTCTGATTTATTTCACGCTCTCGAACAATGGCCGGACCGCCCCGAACTCCCGCGCCCTGACTGGCCTCATCTGCCCGCACCGTAGTGCGCGCCGCGGGCGTTTATTGCGGTTGATAGTGTTCTTTCAAAAGCTCGTGCATCGCCTTGAACGCCTCCTTGCTGTAAAGGTCTTGAAGCGTTGTCCGTAGACCTTCAATTGATTTAAAGAATTTGTCGTGAGGGTCGGTCTGTTTCTTCAACATCCGTGGTTCCGCAGCGCCGAACCAATGCAGAAATATCGCCAATGCTGGTGTGAGTCTCTTTTCCAACAACACAAAGTTTTTGCCCGCAAACAGAATTACAAGAGCCAATTCATGAGCAGATAAATCCTCGGTTTCGGCATCCGGGTCTTTGTCGGCATGATTCAGGAAATTCTGCCTTTTCCTGAATAAGCATGGCATCCTTAAAATGCTCATCCTTGATAAATATTCGCATCTCTTCCCGAAACGAAAGGCGAACTTCTAAAGCGTCGCCTAATCTGGCAAATTCTTGGTGAAACAATTCATATTTTTGCTTTTCGCACAGATCATCGGTGATCTCACGAGACGCCGCCGCGAGGGTGTATGCCGACAGGTGATCAACATTCCCGAAGAAGAGCCGTATAGCCGTATCGAGTTGCCGCTCTGCGGCCTGTATCTTGGTAATCATCCCCGCGGCGCCCGCCGCAGCGTCTTGACGTGGACGCCGAGCAGGGCAGCGGCCCCGACCCGGTTTTCCGCGCCGTCCGCGATCAACTGCCTTGCATGGTCGAGCTTGTGATCCGTGAGCTTGCGCGGCCTGCCGACATGACGGCCCCGGCGCTTCGCCGCCGCCATCCCGGCGATTGTGCGCTCTGACATCAATTCCCGCTCGATTTGGCCATCACCGCCAGAATGCCAAAGATCATCCGGCCTTGCGGGCGCGTCGTATCGACAGCCGCCCCCTCGCCGGTCAGGATTTTGAGGCCCACGCCCCGGCTTTTCAGGTCCGCCGCGATCACGACCAGATCGTGAAGCGACCGGGCCAGCCGGTCGAGTTTCCAGACCACCAGCACATCACCGGCAGCGCAGCCTTTCAGGGCGTCTGTCAGCCCCTTGCGGCCAGCCAGAACGCCCGAAGCCTTGTCCTCGTGGACGAGCTCGCACCCTGCCCCACGCAGCGCGTCGAGTTGCAGGGCAAGATTTTGATCGTCGGTCGAAACCCGAGCGTAGCCGATCATCATGGCAGCAATCCCCCGGCTGAATTTTGCCCGGCTCTAAGCATCCGGCACCAGTTCTGTCAGGAAGGCCCGCGCCGTGACGATCCGCACGGCCCGGAATTGACCGAGCGCCAGCAAATCCTTGTCCCCGGTGACGATTGCATCAGCGTTGACCGCAAGAGCCGTCGCAAGGACGTGATCGTCATTCGGATCACGGCAGGCCGGGCCGATATCGGGCGGCAGGCCGTAAAACACGCTGCCGACTTCCTGCAAGTCCGCGCACCATGTCGTGACCGATTCTTCGTCATGGCCGTACACATCCCGCAGCCGCGTCGAGAGCAGCGCATACCGGGTTTCATCGAGCAGCAGCGGCGACAGGTGCAGGGCGAATGCGCCCTGATCGGCCAGCTTAAGAACCCGCCCCGGAACGCCTACAGGAAACAGGAAGGCGCTGACGAGCACCGAGGCATCAACGACGGCGCTTTTTGGCATGGAAGGCTCTGGCTTCGTCTACGGCAGCCAGAATTTCGGCTTCCTGTTCAGGGGTTGGTTCACGCCCGGCGATGCTGACGGGCCGGAGCAGGATTGCGCCGCTTTCCGTGACCTCCGCTTCCAGATAGTCGCCTTCTTCCAGCCGGGCCGCTTCCCGGATCACGAGCGGCAGGGTGATTTGCGCGGCGCGTCGAACCTTCACGAGCGTCATGGGCGGTTCTCCCAGAGAGTCGGACATGGGATAATCCTTTCAGATATACGAATTTCTTACTTTACGAATTTAGTATAGCACCCAATGCCCGCGCCCGTCAAGCAGGCGGAATTTTGCTCCACCCTTTTGCCCCTTTTCAGCCCCTAACAGATCAACGGCTTAGAAACCTGTGGAGGAAGGGACAAAAGGGTTCCCTTTTGTCCTGTGCATTAGAGGAAGCTGATAAACCGCGCAGTTATTGCGGGAAGCGGGAGCACAACACGAACGGCAAGCGGGCGTAATCTGTAAATCGCAAAGTCAAGCGGCAAGCGGCGTAATATTTTCATAAATTTATCGTGACAAATCTATGTAAAAAAGTAGATAATCATAAGATATACTTAATTTTTACATAAGCGGAAGGGTTTTTCATGAACGATATTGACAGGTCAGTTCAGGCATTGCAGAGCACAGGTCAGTTCAGGCATTGCAGAGCATGGTTGTCGCTCTCAAGAAAACCGGGGTTAAGCAGTCCGATATTATTCACGCTCTCGACAGGATGCACAGCAGCGCGGTCATCGAGGACACGCCGCCGCACCGAAGGATTACATCATGAGCAACGACAGGTCTGTTCAAGCCAATGTGCGCGGACGTGTCGCGGTCCTCAATGAAACGATCATTGACCAAGCCGCCGAGATCAAAGCCGTGCAGGAGCGGCTTGCCCGGATCGAGCGCCGCATCGGGCTGAGTATTTCCATAGATGCGGGGGGGTGGAGTAAGTGGTTCAGGAGGCAGTCAATTGCTGGGTTGAAAGCAAAAAACTTCAACATCTCGTCTCCCACGAACTTCGGGACATCCGACGCCGGAAGCCGCCAGCCGCTTCGAGGAGGCGCAGGACATCGAGCAGCAAGCCAGAGACGCACTGGCAATACGGATTTCCGGGCTTTCACCCGCGCAACGCAGCGCCGTCCTGAATGAGGCTTACAAGCGGGTCAGGAACTGGAAGCAAACAGGAGTAGACCCCGGCCCGGTCGAGACAACAGCCTGATGTGATAACGCGAGGAAAACGGCAATGAAGGACAGCGATAGAGCTACGAAAGTCTTGCAGAAGATAATTCATACTTTGATGGAAACCGGGGTCAGGAACCGGGATATTATAGCCGCTCTTGATAACCTTTCTGACCGTGCCAGACGCAGGGAGCAGACCGAGCTACCGGCTTCGCGCAAGGCCGTGAACCCGCCGAAGTGATAATCCGCATTCAGGAAACTCCTTCTGAAAACTGTTTTGAAAATGTAATAAATCACATCGTGGAAAGTCAGGCAAAAAACAAAGGCCGGGGACATGCCCGGCCTGTTGTCAGTATCACGTTTGCCGGAGTTCACGGCTGCGGCGGCATCGGGCAAATGGTGGGGCGTGGAACGTCTTTGATCTCGCCTGTAGCCTGATGGACAGACTTAATAGCGCCCTTGTCATTCACAAGAAAAGTTTCGGCTCCAGCAAAACCCCGAAGGAACTGCGGCGTCTCGACGCGGTATGAGAAATCCGGGCTAGGGGATCATCGATTGCGTGGTGGAGCTGGCCCCAGGCAGCGCAGCGCCCGCCTTCTGCGAAAGCTCGGCGAGGCGGTCAACGATGGTTTGGCGCCACGGCATATCGGCGGGCGCATCGGCCAGCAGGGCGTGCAATTTCTGCTTCGCGGCGGCTGGGTCACCGTGTTGCAGCGCCGCCTCGGCGGCGTAATAGCGCGAGCTAGGGTCATTGGGCATTTTGGCGAATTCGGCCTCGGCCGCCGGCGTCACCATGCCCTGGGCTTCCAATACCAGGACCTCACCGAACTCGACGTGCAATGCGGCGTCGGCGGGTGCCAGCGCGACAGCACGGTTGTAGGCGTCGTGCGCATTGGGAAAACGACCGAGCGAAGCCAAGGTGCGGCCGAGCAGAGTCCAGCCTTTGAGATCATCCGGCGCCTTCTGCAGACGCGCCTTGATCCGGTCGGCCGCTGCGCTGAGTTCGGCGTCGCCGTGCGGGCTGGCGGTGTCCAGGCCAGCATTTCGATTGATCGCTGCAGGCGTGCCAACGGCAAAATAGACGGCCATCGCCGCCGCCGGCAGCAGCCCGGCGACCGCGATCGGGGCACCGAACCGCCATGAGATTCCCGACGCCCAGAGCGCTTGTGCATGCGATCCCGCCGGTTCCCGATCAGCTGCGGCCAGCATTCTCCGAGCAATTTCGGCTCGCGAAGCTTCGGCCTGATCCGGGGTGAGCCGGTCTTCGGTCAGCTCCTCATCGATCGCGGCGAGTGGGCGGCGAAACAGCGCGGCGACCGTCTCCTCCTCTTCGGCGCCGGGTCGCGGCTGGCGGATCACTGGTCCCAGCAGGATCGCCAGCGCCGCCACAGTCAGCAGCCCGGCAACGATCAAGAACCAGATCATGCGCGATCGCCGAGCAGTGTAACAGCGCGGGCACGCTCGTTGGGGGTCAGGTCGGGGGCCAGTGGATCGGGGCGTCGCCGCCGCACCCGCAGCAACAAGATCGTGCCGGCCCCCAGCACCAGAGCCGGCGGTCCCAGCCACAATAGCCAGGTTACCGGCTCGAAAGGCGGGTCGAGCAGGACAAAGACGCCGTAGCGCGCGACGACGTAATTCAGCACCTGCTGATCGGTGTCACCGGCAACGAGCCACCCGCGCACCAAGAGGCGCAGATCATGAGCGAGCGCAGCGTTCGACTCGTCGATCAACTCGTTCTGGCAGACCAGGCAGCGCAGTTCCTGGCTGATGGCACGGGCGCGCGCTTCAAGCGCCGGATCGGCCAATCGCTCGGACGGCTCGACCGCCCAGGCGGGCGGGACGCCGATTGCGATCAGCAAGGCCGTGGCAAGGAACATTCGCCGGATCATACAGGGTCAGCCGGACGCCGGGCTACCCCCGCCAGGGCGCGGGCCGCCGGCGCGGACGCGGAACGCCGGCCGCTCAGGGAGACCACACCGCCCAGCGCCGCGAGAACCGCGCCAACCCAAATCCAGGGAACGAGTGGATTGTAGTAGGCGCGCAACACCCAACCGCCTCGACCGTCGCCCTCCCCGAGCGCCAGATAGAGGTCGCCGAAGCCGTTGGTGGTGATCGAGGTGTTGGTCGTCGAGCTGCCGGCGATCGGATACCAGCGGCGCTCGGGATAGACGGCGAATAGCGTATGGCCGGGCCGATCGACGTGGATCTCGGCGCGCTGGACCTGGTAATTCTCGACCTTGCCCTCAGTGACGCCGATAAAATGGAGGGTCCGGCCGGCGATTTGCAGGTTGTCGCCCGCATGCACCGTCTCGATCCGCTCGCTGCGCCAGGCGGTCGAAACAGTAATGCCGGCGATCAGCACACCGACCCCGAAATGAGCAATTGCATAGCCCCAGGTGCCGCGCGGCAGATGGCACAGCCGACGCAGCACGGCGGCCGGCGGCAATTTGGCGACCCCGACGCGGTCGGCGAGATCGGTCAGCACGCC
Source organism: uncultured Alphaproteobacteria bacterium (assembly GCA_963787425.1). Taxonomy (GTDB): domain Bacteria; phylum Pseudomonadota; class Alphaproteobacteria; order ATCC43930; family CGMCC-115725; genus AP-15. Next base: position 10,612 of record CAWBCV010000005.1, on the reverse strand, counting down.
GAGCGTCGCCCAGACGGCAAGCGTCACGCCGCCTAGCGCGGCGAAGGAAGCGCTGCGGTCGAAATGAGACACCAGCAGCGGCGCCAGGATCGCGCCGATCAGCGCGGGCATCAGCCGCCGCATTGCCACCGCGAGATTGCCGTGGCGCCAGGCGAGGACCGGCCCGATCGCCATCGCAACGAGACCAGGGACCACAATCGGGACAAAGGTGGCGTCGAAATATTGCGGCCCGACCGACAATTTGACTCCGCTCCAGACTTCGGCGAAGAGCGGGTAGAAGGTGCCGAGAAATACGGTTGCCATGCCGGCGGCCAGCAGTAGATTGTTGATGACGAGCGCGCCCTCGCGACTGACCGGTGCGAACGGGTTGCCGGCACTGAGGCCGGGCGCGCGCCAAGCATAGAGAATCAGACCGCCGCCAATCACGATCGCGATCAGCATCAGGATGAAGACGCCGCGGGTCGGGTCGACAGCGAAGGAATGGACCGAGGTCAGCACCCCCGAGCGCACCAGGAAGGTCCCGATTAGGCTCATGCCAAAGGTCATGATCGCGAGCAGCAACGTCCAACGCTGCAAGCTCTCGCGCTTTTCGACGACCGCGGCCGAGTGCAATAGCGCGGTGCCCAGCAGCCACGGCATGAAGGAGGCATTTTCGACCGGGTCCCAGGCCCACCAGCCGCCCCATCCGAGCACGTAATAGGCCCACCAGCTGCCCATCGCGACACCGATCGTCAGTCCGCACCAGGCGGTCAATGCCCAGGGCCGCACCCAGCGCGCCCAAACCGCGTCAACCCGTCCCTCTATCAATGCTGCGATCGCAAAGGAGTAAGCGACGGAAAACCCGACATAGCCGAAATAAAGAAACGGCGGATGGAACGCGAGGCCGGGATCCTGAAGCAGCGGGTTCAAATCGCGGCCGTCGGCCGGCACCGGGAACAGCCGCGCGAACGGATTCGAGGTGACAATGATGAACAATAAGGTGCCGAAGCCGAGCAGCCCCTGAATCGCCAGGGTGCGGGCCCGCAGGCTGGCTGGCAAGCCCCGGCCGAAGAATGCGACGAGCCCGCCGAACAACGCCAGCATGAAGACCCACAGCAACATCGAGCCTTCGTGGCTGCCCCAGGCGCCGGTGACTTTGTATAGCATCGGCTTTGACAGGCTCGAATTCTCGAAGACGTTCAGCAGCGAGAAATCGGAAACGATATGGGCGTGGATGAAGATCGCGTAGGCGAATGTCACAAGGCTGAACTGCAGCAGTGCGGCCGACCGCGCCATGTTCATGAGCGCTTGGTTACGCGCTGCCGCGCCGATCAGCGGCACTGTCCCTTGCACGGCAGCCACCAAAAGCGCCAATACGAGCGCGAAATGGCCTATTTCTACGGGCAACTCAGCACACTCCGAAACCGCTGTGGTGGGGCTAATAAGATGGTCATCACTGGTCGGCCGCACGCTGCTCGCCGGCGTCGGCGATCTGCGCGATCAGCGGCAATATCTTTCGATCGACATCCTGCTCGGTGAGCGGGCCGACATGGCGGTAGCGGATATGCCCGCTGCCGTCGACGACATAGGTCTCGGGCACGCCGTAGACCCCAAAATCGATCGCAGCAGTTCCAACCTGATCGATGCCAATGCGATAATAGGGGTTGCCGATATTGTCGAGAAAATGGCGGGAAGCGGCGGGCTTGTCTTTGTAGGCGATTCCGTCGAGGGTAATCCCAGGCTGGCGGGCAAGCACCATCAACGCAGGCTGTTCTTCGCGGCACGGCGCGCACCATGACGCGAAGAAATTGACCAGAGTTACCCCACCGCCCAGGTCCTTACGCGCCAATCCTTGTGCCGGATCGATCAGCCCCGGCAGATTGAAATCAGGGGCAGGGCGGTCGATCAGCGCCGACGGCAGCAGGGTCGGGTCGTGGTTTAGCCCCATTGCAAAGGCGACGAGCAGCACTGCGAACAGTGCCACTGGCAGCAGAAAAATTGACCGGCGCACCCGCGGTTCCGACCGTCTACAGGCCGCCGTCGGGAGCAGCGGCTTTCAAAGGAGCGGCTGCTTCGGTCGCGGCTCCCTCCTGCCAATGTCCGCTCTTCTTCAGCGCCTCGACGACTTCGCGCGGCATGTATCTCTCGTCATGCTTGGCAAGGATGGTCGAGGCATCGAAGACTCCGTCGGATTCCAGCTTGCCTTCGGCGACGACACCCTGCCCTTCCCGGAATAGATCGGGGAGGATCCCGTGATAGAGGACGGCGATGTCGGTCTTGCCGTCGGTGATGCGAAAGGCGATGCGGCTGTCGGCGCCGCGCTGGACGCTGCGATCCTCGACCAACCCGCCGATCCGCATCCGCCGGTCCGGCGAAATTGCCTGAGTCTTCAGATCGCTCGGGCTGAAAAAAAAGACGAGGTTGTCGCTGAACGCTGTCAGCACCAGCGCTGTGGCTCCAGCCAGCGCAGCCATCCCGAGTGCCAACAGGCCGAGACGCTGCTGCTTGCGGGTCATCGCCGTGCCCCGAGCTGCCGCTGCAGCTTATCGAGGCTGCGCGCACTGGCGCGACAACGCCACCAGGAAAAGAGCGCGAACCCGCCAAGCACGGCTGCGGTCAGCGCGTAAGCCGGCCAGACATAAACGGCAAAGCCGCCCATCGCGAAATAAGTGGCGATCGCGCTCATCATCGTTCCGTCACCGCAGCGCTGCCGGGCTCGCCGGGACGGGCCCTCCGGCCGCGGCCGCGCTGGGGCGCGCGCGCATGCCGTTGAGGCGCAGTGCCTGCGACTTGCGTTCGTTGAGTTCTGTGCCCATGCGCACGATAAGCAAGGTCACGAACAGCAGCATGAACCCCAGAGCCATGACCAACAGCGGCACCAGCATCGAGGCCACGATCGTGGGCTTACCGAGCCGCAGCACGCTCGCCGGCTGGTGCAATGTATTCCACCAGTCAACCGAAAATTTGATGATCGGCAAATTTACGACCCCGACTAAGGCCAAGACCGACCCCGCCCGCCCGCCACGCGCCGGGTCGTCGAACCCGTTCACCAGCGCTATGTACCCGAGATAGAGAAAGAGCAGCACGAGCACCGACGTCAGGCGCGCGTCCCACACCCACCAGGTGCCCCACATCGGCCGACCCCACAAGGAGCCGGTGACCAGGCAGACAAAAGTGAAAACGGCGCCGATCGGGGCCGCCGAGCGAGCCGCGATTTCAGCCAGAGGATGACGCCAGACCAGGGCGACGCCGCTTGCCGCCGCGACAAACAAATAAACATTGAGCGCCAGCCACGCAGCCGGGACATGGACATACATGATGCGGACGGATTCACCCTGCTGATAATCGGGTGGTGCCGTGATCAAGGCCAGATATAGCCCGACCGCGATGACCGCCGCGCTCGCCCAGGCGCACCAAGGCAAAACTGCGACGCTGATCCGCATGAACCGAGCCGGGTTGGCGAACCGGGTGATCATTGGCCTTCGTTTCCTCGCCAGCTATCATCGGAGCGTAAGCAAGGGTGTCGGTCAGCGTCGACACGGTCGCAATCTTGTGTCACTTCAAGCCTCCAGAGCTTTGTCGATGGGGCAAATCTATGGAGCACACAGCCACCAGTGAAATGCCGCTAGGGCATCGGGCCGATAAGCGTCCGACATGGCGTTTTCTGCGCGTGCACGAATAACGGACGAAAGAGCCCCTCACACCGGTGTGGTGCCCAGCGCACTGAACGACTCCCGTCACACGTTTCGCACCGAGATAGCCGTACACGGCGCGCTCGACCCGATCGCGAACGCGACCATGTCCGATCACCGCCATGCTGGTTGCATCGGTGATCCCTCCGGCGCCGTGGTCTCCTGAAAGCAGGCTAACTGTTCGACTGCCTCCCGCTGCAGCAGTTCGACGTGATGGCGTCCTTGGACGGGGAAGTACTGATAAAGCGAGCCGATGCTAACACGGCCAACTCGGCCATGGCGTTCTTCGTATAGCCTGCGAACCCGTGCGTCTCGATAATGCGAGCGGCCGCATCGAGACTCGCGGCAACCGTCTCGATGGCGTCCAGAAGTGCGGCCGCAGCGGCAGCTTCGATTCAGGTTAAGCTTCGTCGATGGCGCGTGGGCGCGGGCGCATAAAGATCGCTATTTCCCGCTCTTCGTTACCAACCCGATATGCGCGCGAGAAATCACGTAGTCGGTTTCGGAGGCAAGAGTCCCGTGGCAAGCCTCGCACTGATCTTTCATGCGTACGGGCGAGGTGCTGTCATATGGCGGGGCCTTGTGGCCGAAACTGAAATAAGCCCAGTTGCCTGGGGCGTCGGGAAAGCGCTTTGCGTCCTTCACCATCATGCCGAGGCCGATATAGCCAGCCTGAAAGATGCCGCTCCCAATATCCTTTTTGCAGATACGCGTGGTAGCATTGCAGCCCTCCCCGACCTGTATCGTACTCATTTCCTTGACGATCTGACTTCCGTCGGGCCATTTTGGACGTACGCATTCATTATTTCCGGGACCTTGAGCGGAAGCCCGTCCAGAATGCTGGTTCCGTCGGGCTTGTACCTGGTGCCGATATTCCACCATTGACGATATCCGACGGGGATCTTGACGCGTCCGCCTGAGTCGAAACTCGCTCGCACAATCGCGTGCGCGGTCGGCGCGACATCCGGTCCCGATGTGGCCCTCGAACTCACGCCGTAAGCCGCTACCGCCAGCGATCCCGCCAGCACGAACGGCCAGACCAGCATGACGGTCGTTCTTCTCGCGCATGAGCGCCGGCTGTCTTTGCTGTGTGCTGCGTTCGAGCCACGAAGAACACGCACTACCACGTCTTCTTCGCCCGCGGTCGGGCCGGAACGACGCCTGCTTGCTCAGCGGCCGTGTACGGTTCCCCGAAATATGGGAACTCGTCGCGAGTCCGATTCTTATCTGGGATTACGCCGTCGCTGAGCGCCGTGTTCGTCGCCAATGTCAGGATCACGTCCGTCGCGTCATCTGTCAGCGCCCGTCCGTTAAAGCTGGCCACGTCAAACGCGGCCGGCGTATCGAGACTATACGGCAGAGTTGTCGGGCAAAGTCGGGCGATCAACTGCTTCGCATAGTCGCTCGGATCGCTCGCCGAACCAGCGAGCCTGGTCAGCATCTCGGCGACTTGGCCGATTTGCGGAGCGAAGCGCTCGAGATCTTCGGTCGGGGTCGCGCGATTGAAGGCTTCACGCATCTCGAGGTCCGGAATGAACACGTTCGTGATGAGCGGAAGTCCCCAACGTGAGACCTGGACTTCCGGGGCGTGGCCATAGAGCGATGCCGTCGCCCACCCATGCACCAATCCTCGACCGATCGACCGACTGGGTACCTCGATGACGATGGCTGTGACGTTCCGCTTCGCGAAGAAGTTCTTGCGGTTCTGAAATGCGTCCGGGTCGAACCTACCCTCCTTGAAAAGGGCATTCCGAAAGGCGCTCAGAGCTACAGCGTCGCCCGCGAAAAGATCCGGCGCCAGGCCGGCAAAGGCCGTCACTCCCGAGCCGGTCCTGATCACTTCGCCGGTGCGGCCCATGACGATCAGGTCGCCGTCCGCTCCTTGCAATGCGGCCTGAACGGTCGCCCGGCGTACTTCGAAGGTCTGCGTGCGCTTGCGTTCGTCACCATCGGCGTGCATGGCGGCGCCGAACCGCGCTTTGAAAGTCAGTTCCTCGCGGGCATCGTTGTTGAGGTCAAAGCGGAACGCGTAAAGGGCTTCGTCGCGAAATGTATCCGGCGCGGAAATCCCGGCATCCGGATTTACTGTCATCGCCATCACTGCCGTTCCGGGACCTCCGGGAAACAGGTAGAAGTCACAGACGTTGATGCGAGGGTCTTCCTGCGCCGTCGGTGTGTCGAAATGATGGGACATCCTCGAGTCTCTCGGGATTGTGGGAGAAAGTCGCCGCTTAGGCGGCCGCGTTTGGTTGCGAAAAGTATGGGAATTCCCCGCTCAGCTGAAAGGGCCATCGAGGCCATGGGAGGAGGAACTGCACCCGTAAGCACCGTCGCGGCACGGCAGCCGTCTCATCTGCCGGATGGCGCCCGCTTCGGCCTGCGAATTGAAACACCCCCCCCTCTTCCACACACTACCACCTTCCCCCCTCCACTCTCCCGCCCACCGGCGCTGGCGCAGACGACGGCACGCGCCTCCGCACAAGGTCGACCAAGGGTCAAGCGGCCGGTCGGAAGCGCGCCAAAGTCGATATTGGAACCACGCCGGTTTTTCTTGGCAGCCCCAGTCCCTCCCAAACTTCCCGCAGCGCCTTCGCCAGGTCCTCGATCAGCCGATCGTTATGGAACGGCGTCGGCGTGATGCGAAGCCGCTCGGTGCGCCGCGGTACCGTTGGATAATTGATTGGCTGGACATAGATGGCATACCGCTCGAGGAGCATCGTTGAGGCCTCCCGGCAGAGAGCGGGATCGCCAACCGGGACGGGAATGATATGCGATTGCGACGACATCATCGGAATGCCGGCTTTGCGCAAGGCCCGGCGCGTCTTGTCGACCTGCAATCGATGGGCGACTCGTTCCGCGACCGATCTCTTCAAATGGGCGATGCTCTGTGTGGCGGCGGCGGCGACCGCCGGCGGCATTGCGGTCGTGAAGATGAAGCTCGGCGCGCCCGAACGGATCGCGTCGCAGATCACCGCATCAGCTGCTACGTAACCACCCACGACCCCGAAGCCCTTCGCCAGTGTCCCTTCGATGACATCGACACGGTCCATAACCCCATCGCGCTCGGCAATGCCGGCGCCGTGGGGACCGTAGAGACCGACGGCATGCACTTCATCGAGATAAGTAAGCGCCCCGAATTTCGTGGCCAAATCGCAGATAGGCCCGATCGGGGCGATATCGCCATCCATCGAGTAAAGCGATTCGAAAGCTACGACCTTGGGCCGGCTGTGCTCTGTTTCCCGCAGCAGCTCCTCGAGATGGCCAAGATCATTATGCCGGAAGATGCGCTTTTCGGCCCCGCTCGCGCGAATTCCGGCGATCATCGAGGCATGGTTCTTCTCGTCCGAGAGAATGAGGCAATTCGGCAGCAACCGCCCGATCGTGCCGAGCGCCGCTTCATTGGACACATAGCCGGACGAGAAGGCGAGGGCGGCCTCCTTGCGATGCAGATCGGCGAGCTCGGCCTCGAGTGTGACGACGGCATGGGTGTTGCCCGAGATGTTCCTCGTGCCCCCGGCGCCGGCACCCATCTGTCGCGCGGTCTCAGCCATGGCGTCGACGACAGCGGGGTGGCGTCCCATACCGAGATAATCGTTCGAACACCAGACGACGACCTCGCACGACATCCCCTCACTGCGCCATAAAGCATAGGGTGGGTGATCGGCGCGCCGCTCAAGATCCGTAAAGATGCGGTACCGGTCTTCCCGATGCACGCTGTCGAGGAACGAATGAAAATGATTGCGCAATGTCATCGTAACGTCTTCCTCGCTGTCGCTTCGGATCATCGAAGGGCCGCCGCGTCGCCGCGAGTTCGGTCGAGCGCCGGCCGCGGATTACTGGGGTCTACTCTGCCGCTTGGCGGAGCCTCGCCGTCCGTCCCGGTTACCTTCGCACCGCGTTCATCGAACTGCTTGAGATATGCGATCACGTCGGCCCGCTGTTGGGGGTCATCCAAGCCGTCCAACGCCATTTTCGTCCCGGGCACCATCTTCTGCGGCGCAGTCAGCCATCGATCCAGAGCAGCGTCGTCCCAAACCTTGCCGGCCTTGTGCCCGGCGACGAGCCCGGGCGAGTAGCTGTACCGCGGCCAGTTCCCCCAGACGCGGCCAACAACACCATTCAACGGTGGCCCGACCATGAGCCTCGCGTGCGGCCCAATCGCGTGGCAGAACGCGCACTGCTTGAACACCTGATGGCCCTTCGCGGGGTCGCCGTCGGCATGGGCGGGGACGATCAAGGCAGCCCAGGCCGCCAGAATGGCGGGAGCGAGTCGCTTCATCATGGGTCCTTTCATTCAACGATTCAGACGAGCTGCCGCCCAACGGCTGTGACGAATTAGGCGGTCTCGATTTCGACGGGGCATCCGCTAGCCGTTGCTGTGCGCAGGGGCCCGCATACATCACCCGTTCGGTCAATCGGGCGATGGCGCTATTCCTTCTTTTAAGGCTCGAACAGCTTGCGGTAGATGCCGTAGCCTTCCCTTTCGAGCTCATCGGGCCAACCAGAGCTGCTTTCGAATTTATTGATCGAAGCGAACAGCGGCTCGCCTGACACGACGTCCACGTAAATACCCGGCTCCTTATTGTCCCAATAGGCGTTCGCAAAGGGCCGTTCCATTCCGTCACGTTGTGTTACCTGATATTGCGCGGGCGTGAGACGGGACGGCTTCAGGATTCTTGCGGTATCTCGACATTATCTTGCCTCTCCTTTACCGGCGCGATCCACTGCCGGGCTTTGTTCGAATGCAGTTGTACAGACGCCAGGAGCAGGCAGAGAGAAGCTGCGAGGAGCACTAGGTCCTTGAGCAGGAACTGCCCGATTGGAGCCGAGATAGCCGGAAATCCACGCGCCGTCTGCTCGGCTACGCCGGGCGTACTTAGGAAAAAGGACAGTGTGATGACATACGTCAAACAGGACATTGCCGCCCCGAGCGCAGAGGCGAAGGGATTGAACGCGCCGACAATGAGTGCAATGGCCGTTGAAAGCTCGACAATCCCGATCGCATAGCTTGCTCCCTGCACGCCGAACACAAGGTGAAGCCACCTCATGATCGGGCTGTCGGCAATGAACGGTGCGATGGCGTTGGCCTCGTAGCTGGTAAACTTCATTCCACCGAACCACAGGAAAATAACGACGAGGGCCCAGCGGAGAAGGACCAGTGACCCACGAGAACCAGCGGATTTCTCCGCAATCTTTAAGAATGAGACCACGTCTGTCTCAACTTTTTCGGGGCGTCATTGGGGTAGGTGATTGTCTCGCCTGCGCGAAGCGCGGCGGCGACGCAGCACCGCGTCTTGTGATGCGAGTAGCATCGTGCACATCAAGCTCCAGGGTTTTTCCACCAGAGCAAATCTATTGAGTACGCAGCCGCTAACGAAATGCCCCTTTGGCATCGCGCCGATAAGCTTCCGACATAGCGCCTGCTCGGCAAACGCGTTAATTGCTGCGGGCACCACAACAAAGTTCAGGTCAAAATCGAGTGGTCTGTCAGCGCATCTGGGGATGCGAAACGATCAACGGTGTAGTCGCCTTACTGACGCTCCTGGTACTGTTCGCGAGTTCGCGACGGCTCTGTCGTGCGAGATTCGCGCGCTGATCATCGCGGCTCTCAGCGGCTGGGGAACCCCAAGATCACCTGCCAGACGATGACGGTAGCGGTCGACTCGCCGCTTCCTGCTACTCGTGCCCACCTTTTCGGCATTCCCGGGGCGCTCAACCATGTCGGCGTGGCTGCTCGTTTGCTCGAGTCACTGATGTAGGATGAGTTGCTGCCGGAGAGGTAAGCGCGGGAGTTGGAACGGTTGGTGAAGCAGGCTAGAACAGGCGGCCAGGAGAACGCCCATGCGCCTTCGCCCTCTCTGCATCGGTACCCGCGGCAGCCCGATGGCACTGCGTCAGACCGCTCTAGTCGCCGACACCTTGACCTCAGCCCACCCCGAACTCGCTGAGAAGGGGGGCATCGAGATCGTCATCATCCGCACCACTGGCGACCGGGTGCAGGACCGCCTGCTCGCCGAGATCGGCGGCAAGGGACTGTTCGCCAAAGAGATAGAGGAGGCTTTGCTCGCTCAGCGTATCGATCTGGCAGTACACTCGCTGAAAGATCTTGAGACTTGGCTCCCCAACCGGCTCGCGATCGCCTGCGTGCTGCCGCGTGACGACCCCCGTGATGCGCTATTGTCGACCCACCCGACGAGCTTGGCTTCCTTACCGGCAGGCGCGCGCGTCGGCACTGCTTCGTTGCGGCGCCAAGCTCAGCTGTTGCAGCGCCGCCCGGACCTTGCGATCGTATCGATTCGCGGGAATGTCAACACGCGAATGCGAAAGCTCGACGCCGGCGAAGTCGATGCGCTCGTGTTGGCGCAATGCGGCCTCGAACGCCTCGGCGAAGCCGGTCGCGCTGTCGAGATCCTGTCCCGTGAGGTCATGCTGCCCGCGGTCGGACAAGGCGCCCTTGCCATCGAATGTCGTGCCGCGGACGAAATGGTGCACCGGCTAGTGGAGCCGTTTCATGACGCGATAAGCGCGGCGTGTGTCAGTGCCGAGCGTGCCATGCTTGCCGCCCTCGACGGCTCTGGCCTCACCCCGATCGCCGGGCTCGCCGAGATAGACGGCGGCCGGCTGATGCTCGAAGGCTTGCTGCTGAAGCCGGATGGCAGCGACGAGATCCGCGGCCGGCGCGAGGGCGGGATCAGCGACGCGGCAGCACTTGGGACTGAGCTGGGCAGAGAGTTGCGGCACCGGGCGGGCACCGGTTTTGGGCTCGGCTACCTGGATTTCTCATACCGGGTGGCAGAGCGGGGGCAAGAGCGGCAACTGTGCTTATATTATTTGGTTGTGCGACCGATTGGCCGCAACCTCTGCGAGTAACTCGCCGGCATAGTAGTCGTGTCACGGTTGGTGGCATCGAATATGGGTGCTCGCGTTTTCTGCTCGTCAGC
>CAWBCV010000004.1:0-673872 GCA_963787425.1 uncultured Alphaproteobacteria bacterium | reverse complement strand
ACTTCGCGCTAGTAATTCCGATCCAGCAACCACCGAAACGTCAGGATCAGCGCGTAAATAACCGCCGCCGAAAAGATCACGATCGCCCCCCACCTCGACCATTTCACCAGAGGATATCGGCTGCGCGCCAATGGCAGTACGCCGGCACTGACGAACAGCAGGATGGTCAGATATAAAAGAGCCTGGAGTAAGCGATCGCCGGACACGGCAGCCTTTCATCGTAACCCGTCCGAACGGGACCGCTTACGCCGTCACTCCAACGACCACGAATAGCCAACTGTGGGCGCCGGCTTCCCCGAGGTCACACCGACAATCGGACCGGTGTAGGGCGCCGGTGCGGTCGGCACGGTCGCCGGCTTATCCTGTTTGGCGCTAACCGGTTCCTCGCTGACGATTTTGCTCGCGATGTCCGGTACCGAGTTCAGATTGACAGGTGAGCCTGTGTCGACACACCGGTAAGAGCTTTTCGCGGCGCACACAGCTTTTGCGGCCGCGCCCGGCATTGCAGCCGCAACTGCGATCGCAAGGATGGCTCCGATCCGAGCGCTCATTCGAACCTCCCCCCAAGCGTGGATGATCGCCTCGGGGATTAATCTTTGCCGATCGAAGGCGCGGTGTCCATGCGCGCCCTCTCGGCACAATGTCAGCCTTGCGCCACCGAACCGCGATCGAACCCAGGGAAATGCACCCCGCGCTAGCGAACTCGACTGGTTTGGTTTCGCCACATTGAGCGTGGCGATCGGCGCATTGCAAATCCTGCTCGACCGCGGCGAGGAGCTCGATTGGTTCGGCTCGCGGGAAATCTTGTCGAAGTTGTGATCAGCGGCTCAGCCTTCTGGCTGTTCCTCGTGGATACTTTTACGGCAAAGGCGCCGTTCGTGAAACCGCGGCTGTTCCGCGACCGGAACTTCGCCGCCAGCATGATTTTCGCCTTCCTCGTTGGGGTCGTCTTCTTCGCCCCGGTGGCCCTCTTGCCGTTGTATCGGCAGGATCTGATGGGTTACCCGATCCTGACGGCCGGGTTCTTAGCCCCGCGGGGGATCGGCACTCTCCCTTGCGATGATGGTCGTGGGCCAACCGATCGGGCGCTCAACACGCGGCTGCTGTTGGCGATTAGACTTGGCTTCACCGCTAGGGCGATGTGGGACATGACAGGGTGTACCCCCGATGTCTCCGAGTTGACCGTCGCTGTGAACGGCATCATCCAGGGCGCGGGGATGGGCTTTTTGTTAGTGCCGCTCAGCGTGATAACCCTCGCGACATTGGCGCCGGAGCAGCGGACCGAGGGTGCCGGTTTCTACAATCTGTCACGCAACATCGGTTCGAGCATCGGCACCTCGATCGTCTCGGCCTTGCTCGTGACGAACACCCAGGCAAACCACGCCGACATCAGCTGTTACGTCTCCGCGGTCAACCGCCTGTTCGAAAACCCGAAGATTGCGCATCTGTGGAGCCCGTACACGGCGGCGGGTCGTGCGCTCGACGCCGCGATCACGACGCAGGCGCAGATCATCGCCTATATCGACGATTTCAAATTGCTGATGATCCTGACGCTTGTCGCTCGCCCGCTGGTTTTGTTCTTCCGCAAGCCCCCGCGCGGCACCGGCCCCGAGCCGGCAGCGCCGGCGCATTGACCCCGCCCTCGGCAGAGGCTATGCCCGTGATGAGAGCCGTACTCGCCGATTGACGGGGATCTCGATATGTCCTTCGCTCGCGTCATCTTCTCTCTGGCGCTTCAGGCTGCGGTCGCAGCTGTACCGGCGGCGGCGCAGGAAGTCGTCACCGAAAAGGCGCTGTCGCTCGACATGGCGCATGCCATCGCCCAAGGGGCTCTGGAGAAATGCCGGGCCGACGGCAATCACGTCAGTATGACGGTCGTCGACCGCGACGGCCTCATCAAGGCCGTCTTGCGGGATGACGGGACGGGGCCGCATACCCTCACCACCAGCCGCCGCAAGGCCTTTACCTCGGTTACCTTCAAGCAGCCTTCCGCCGACTGGGCCAAACGCGTTCTGAGCGACCCGGCGATCGCGGGGCTCAAGAACACCACTGGAACCATCGCATTGGGCGGCGGAGTCCCGATCAAGGCGGGCAACGAGGTGATCGGCGCAATCGGCGTGAGCGGCTCGCCCGGTGCCGGAAAGGACGAGGCATGCGCCAATGCCGGCATCGAGAAGCTCGCCGACAAGGTGAAGTAGTCCGGCTCGTCATGGACCGCATCGATCTTCGCTCCGACACCGTGACCCTCCCGTCGCCCGGCATGCGCCGGGCGATGGCTGCGGCGCCGGTCGGCGACGACCAGTACGGCGAGGACCCGTCGGTCAACCGGTTGCAGGAGCGGATCGCCGAATTGCTCGGCAAGGAGGCTGCCCTCTTTGTGCCGAGCGGCACGATGGCGAACCAGATCGGCCTCAAGATCTTGACCCGGCCGGGCGACGACGTCGTGGTCGGCGAGGAGGCGCATATCGTATGGCACGAAGCCGGCGCCGCCGCGGCAAACTCCGGCGTTCAGTTCACCGTCGTCGGCCGCGGCGGGCTATTCAGCGCCGCCGATCTGCGGGCCGCCTACAAGCCCCCTGGCCATATCGTCTTCCCACCGACGACATTGGTCGCGATCGAGAATACCCATAATCGCGGCGGCGGGGTCGTGTTCCCGCAGTCCGAGGCTGTCGCGATCTGCGAGACGGCGCGAGAACTCGGGCTGGCCAGCTATCTCGACGGTGCGCGGCTGTTCAATACGGCGGCGGCAACCGGCCGGAGCCTGGCCGAGCTCGCGGCCCCCTTCGACGTGGTTTCGGTCGCGCTGTCGAAAGGGCTGGGCTGCCCTGTCGGGAGCCTTATCGCCGGCCGTAATAACGACATCTCCCGCGCACGGCGGGCGCGGCGCATGTTCGGCGGCGCGATGCGCCAATCCGGCATCCTCGCCGCCGCCGGCCTCTACGCGCTCGATCACCACCTCGCGCGGCTCGTCGAGGATCACGCCAATGCGGGGCTTCTGGCGGAACGGCTGGCGGGTTTGCGCGGTGTCCGCCTCGATCTCGCGACGGTGCAGAGCAACATCGTAATCTTCCGGGTGGAGGAAGGGGCGCCGGACGCCGCCGCCATCGTCGCCCGCGCGCAGGAGACGGGGGTGCTGGTATCGGCTTTTGGCGAGCGCACCGTGCGCGCCGTCACCCATCTCGATGTGAGCTGCGACCAGTGCCGGCGCGGCGCGGATCTGCTCGCCGCGGTCATCGAGCGCCGCTGACCTCGCTGCGGCGCTTGCGCAGCAATATTTTCTGCTCGCCGGAGAGCACGAGCTCACCTCGCTGGTTGTGCACTGTGGCTGCGAGGGTGACGACGCCGGTCGTGCGTTGCGTCGTCAGCGCCGCAATCTCGAGCATCGGGTAGAGCGTGTCTGCAGGATAGACCGGCTTCAGAAACTTCGACGATTGCTCGATGAAAGCGATCAGCGCGTCACCAATCGCAAGCGCAAAGCTGCTGGCCCCCGCGGCGGTGAAACAAAGGATCTGGAAGCCGTGCGCCAGCAACCCCGGGTGGCCGCGCTCGCGGCAATATTCGACATCGTAATGGATCGGGTGATTATCGCCCGAGAGGGTCTGGAAGGCGGCAAAATGCGCCTCGGTCATCGTCCGGCTCGGAATGTAGAAGCGCTCCCCGACAACCAGATCCTCGAAATAACGGCTCTCGGGAAAGCGGTGCTGCCGCGGGTCGAAATTCTCGGTCATGACGCCTTTGGGATGAGCAGGATTTTCTCGGTACAAAGGCTCGCGATCGCCGCCGGGTAGATGCCGATTTCGGCGAGAATGGCGGCTCCATGCTCGCCGATGCGCGGGGCGGGCGGCAACGCGGCATCGACCTCGAGCGGAATCCCCGGTGTTTGCGGTGTCGGGAATCGCCCCATTCCCGGTTGATCGACACAGACCGCGCCACCGGTCGCGACGATGTGGGGATCGGCGAGCCAGTCGTCGAAGCCGTTGACGCGATCGGCCAAGATGTCGGCGGAGCGCAGCCGCGCGAGCCAGCCCTCGGTCGTGTCGGTTGCAATAGTCCGGCCGACGATATCGCCGAGCACGGCAGCGTGCGCGGCGCGCGCGGCAAAATCGGCAAAGCGCGGGTCGTCGGCCAGATCCGGCCGGCCCAGCGCACCCACCAGCCGCACATATTGCTCTTCGCGCACCAGCGCCACCATTATCCAGCCGTCGCGGGTCCGGTAGGCGCCGGTCGGCGCGTTCAACTGCCGCGGCGCGCCGCCCTCCAGCACATTTCGGCGAGCTTGTGGCCAAGGATCGCCGCCGCGCATCGCGCCAGGCTGACCTCGATCCGCCGTCCCTCGCCGCGGCGCTCGCGCGCATAAAGCGAGACACCCAGAGCCTGCGCCGCATAGAGGCCGGTCAGGGTATCGACGATAATCGCCCCGACCCGATGCGGCGTCCTGTCATTGCCGAGGTTTACCGACATCAGCCCGGAGAAGGCCTGCGCCACGGAATTGGTGCAGGGCAGGGCGGCGTAGGGGCCTTCCTGGCCAAAGCCGCTAACCGAGACATAGAGAACTCGGGGGTTGCGCGCGCGCAGCTCGTTATAGCCGAGCCCGAGCCGCGCGGCTACACCGGGCCGGAACCCCTCGATGACGATATCGGCGCGGGTGGCTAGAGACAATGCGATCTCGCGTGCCGCCGGGGCCCTCAGGTCGAGCGCCAAGCTGCGCTTGCCGCGGTTGTAATGGGCCGACATAGCGGTATGGTCGCCGTACCGCATCCCGAGCCCTCGCGACCAGTCCCCGGTGAGCGGCTCGAGTTTGACGACCTCGGCCCCGTGCATCGCCAGCAGCATCGCGCAATAGGGGGCAGCGACACCTTGACCCAGATCCAGCACACGCAGCCCGGCATAGGCGCCTTGGGTATTCATTTCCGACCTCATTTCGCGCTCACCGACACGGTTATACTCAGGCCGGATGAAACACGCTGGCACAGCCGCGTTTGGGGCTTTGAGCGATTTGCTGGAGAGCCTGAGAAGCCGGACCGCTCTCACTGAGCGGCGGCCGGGAATATTCTATATCAGCGGCAAGGCATTTTTGCATTTCCATGAGGATTCCGCCGGACTTTTCGCCGATCTGCGGCTCGGCAGCGACTGGCAGCGCTTCCCGGTAAACACCCCCCGACAAAGAGCCGAGCTTCTCGCCGTAATCGACGGGACCCTACTCAGCCGATCACTCCGTTGGCACTGTTCATGGAAATGTTCTAAACTCCGCCAATAGTTCCCTTTGGGAGGGTTTCATGCCTGCAATCAAAGCCTTCGACCTCGCTTATGGGCGCCTGCGTTCGCCCGATCTCGACAAACAAGAGGAGTTCCTGACGGATTTCGGCATGGTCCGCGCCGACCGGACGAGGAACGCCCTCTACATGCGCGGCACCGATGCGCCGCATCACATCCATGTGACCGAACGGGGCGAGCCGCGCTATGTCGGCATCGCTGTCCATGCGGCGAGCATCGAGGACCTCGAGAAGATCTCGCGGGTCGAAGGCGCCTCGCGGATCGAGGACATCGACGAGCCGGGCGGCGGCAAGCGCGTGCGCTTGACCGACCCCGACGGCTACCAGGTCGAGGTCGTCCATGGCATGGAAATGCTCGATCCGATCCCGGTCAAGCGTCCGG
Organism: uncultured Alphaproteobacteria bacterium; assembly: GCA_963787425.1. GTDB lineage: Bacteria > Pseudomonadota > Alphaproteobacteria > ATCC43930 > CGMCC-115725 > AP-15. Next base: position 668,217 of record CAWBCV010000004.1, on the reverse strand, counting down.
CGGTCAATTCCGGGAACGACAAATACCGCCGCAAGGGAGAGTTGTTCCGGGTCGAGCGCGGTCCGTCGCATGTCAAACGGTTCGGTCATTTTGTCATTATGAGCAAGAACTTCGAGAAGACGCTGGGGTGGTATCGCGAGATGCTCGGCTTCCGCTGCTCGGACGAGTTCTACGCCGGGGAAAAGTCCAACGTCGTCGGCTCCTTTAATCGGCTCGACCGCGGTGACGACTACGTCGACCACCACGCCTTCTTCTGCATCCGCGGCGACAAGAGCGGCCTCAACCACCTGTCCTATGAGGCCGCGGACATCGACGATGTGATGGTCGGCAACGAGCACCTGCAGACGAAGGGCTACCAGCACATGTGGGGCATCGGCCGCCACCTGATCGGCAGCCAGCTGTTCGATTACTGGGCCGATCCGTGGGGCCGCGTGCACGAGCACTGGGCCGACACCGATGTGCTGAACGCCCACACCCCGCCCAACCTGTTGGAGCGCGGCGAAGGCACCGGCGGACCCTGGGGCCAGCCGATCCCGCAGATCTTCATGGGCCACGCCTCGCCCTGACCTACGGAGGAGCCTGACATTGAAGGCCCCTCTCTCGCACCGCGGGAGAGGGTACGGAGTGCAGCGAGGCGGGTGAGGGTCTCGCAGCGCCTTGGGGTGCTCACGCTCCTAGCCCTATTAGGCGAGGCCCCTCCCTCTCCCGCATTGCGAGAGAGGGGTTTGCCGACCCGGTTTCACCGCAGCTTTCGAGCGTTGGTGTGCTGGCGCCGATCGGGCTGCGCGATCTCGACATCCCGGCGACGAGCGAGAAGTGTGGCGCGCGATGCGCGCCGGGATAGCGGGGTAGACCGAACCGACGCTAAGCGCGTGCCGGCTGCTCGGCGATCTCGCGGCCGAGCGCCGACATCGCCATTGCTACGATGTGGCGGGCGTTGAGCCCGGCTTGGTCATACTGCATCTGCGGAGAATTGTGGTCGAGGAAGACATCGGGCAGCACCATCGTGCGGATCTTCAGCCCGTGGTCCAGCATGCCGGTCATCGCGAGATGGCAAAGCACATGGCTGCCGAAGCCGCCGATCGCCCCCTCCTCGACGGTAATTATGACCTCGTGTTCGCGGGTCAGGCGATTGATCAGCTCAATGTCGAGGGGCTTGGCAAAACGCGCATCGGCGACCGTCGTCGACAGCCCATAGGCGCCGAGTTCCTGCGCCGCTTTCATGCATTCCGTAAGGCGCCCACCCAGGCTCAACAGCGCTATCTTGGTGCCCTCGCGCATGATGCGGCCGCGGCCTATCTCGAGCGGCACACCTCGCTCCGGCAGCGGCACGCCGATGCCGTCGCCGCGCGGATAGCGCACCGCCGAGGGTGCGTCGTCGATGGCTGCGCAGGTCGCCACCATGTGAAAAAGGTCGGCTTCGTCGCCGGCCGCCATAATTATGAAACCGGGCAGGCAGCCGAGATAGGTTACATCGAACGAGCCCGCATGGGTCTGGCCGTCATTGCCGACCAGACCGGCGCGGTCGATCGCGAACCGCACCGGCAATTTTTGGATCGCGACGTCATGGACCACCTGGTCGAAGGCGCGCTGCAGGAAGGTGGAATAGATCGCGGCGAACGGCTTCATCCCCTCGGCCGCGAGGCCGGCGGCGAACGTCACCGCATGCTGCTCGGCGATACCGACATCGAAGCACCGCTTCGGAAATTTGTCGCCGAACAGGTTGAGCCCGGTGCCCGACGGCATGGCGGCCGTGATGGCGACGATCCGGTCGTCGGCTTCGGCTTCCTTGATCAGCGATTTGGCGAAGACGCTGGTGTAGGAAGGCGCGGTCGACTTTGATTTCACCTGGGCTCCGGTGACGACATCGAATTTGGCGACGCTGTGCCACTTGTCCTCGGCCTGCTCGGCCGACAGATAGCCGTGGCCCTTCTCGGTCACGGCGTGGATTAGGACCGGTCCCGGTTCCTTGCTGTCGCGGACGTTCTTCAAGACCGGCAGTAGATGATCGATGTTGTGACCGTCGATCGGGCCGACATAGTAAAAGCCGAGCTCCTCGAACAAGGTCCCGCCGGTGACAAAGCCACGGGCGTATTCCTCGGCTCGGCGCGCCGCATCTTCGAGCGGCTTCGGGAAGTGGCGCACCACCTCCTTGGCGATGTGGCGCAGCGACATGAAGGATTTCGAGGACAACAGGCGCGATAGATAGGCGCTCATCGCGCCTACGGCCGGTGCGATCGACATGTCGTTGTCGTTGAGGATGACGATCAGCCGCGAATCCATCGCTCCGGCGTTGTTCATCGCCTCGTAAGCCATCCCGCCGCTCATCGCGCTGTCGCCGATCACGGCGATGATGTTGCGGCGCTCGCCGCGGAAGTCGCGGGCGACGGCCATGCCGAGCGCGGAGGAGATCGAGGTCGAGGCGTGCGCGGCGCCGAACGGGTCGTATTCGCTCTCCGAGCGTTTCGTGAAGCCCGAAAGCCCGCCGCCCTGCCGGATCGTGCGAATACGATCGCGCCGGCCCGTCAGGATCTTGTGCGGGTACGCCTGATGACCGACATCCCAGATCAGCCGGTCATGCGGCGTGTCGAAGACGTAGTGCAGCGCTAAGGTCAGCTCGACGACACCGAGGCTGGCCCCGAAATGGCCGCCGGTGATCGAAACCGCATCGATAAGCTCGGCGCGCAACTCACCGGCGAGCTGCCGCAGATCTTCTTCCGGCAGCTTGCGCAGATCGGCTGGAATATCGATCTGGTCGAGCAACGGCGTCCGATTGGAAATCGGGCGGGTTGGTTTTGAATCCAATTCTGCGCTCCTCAGGTACGGCGGCTGATCACGAATCGTGCCGCCTCGCGTAAAAGTTCCGCTCTTTGTTCGAACAAATCAAGGTGGGCCACTGCTTGGTTAACCAGTAGCTCGGCCTGTGCTCGCGCGCGCTCCGCCCCGAGTATCGAGACGAAGGTGGCTTTTCCGGCCGCGGCGTCGGCGCCGACGGGCTTGCCTGTCTCAGCCGCGGAGCCTTCGACATCCAGAAGATCGTCGGCGATTTGGAAGGCGAGCCCCAGATCGTGAGCGTAGCCGCGTAGCGAGATTCGGGCTTCACCTGGCGCCTTGGCGAGAATCGCTCCGGCTTCGCACGAAAAGGCGATCAGCGCGCCGGTCTTCATCCGCTGAAGCCGGGTGATCGCGCCGATGTCCAAACTCTGGTGCTCGGCAATCAGGTCGATCATCTGACCCCCGACCATACCGGCCGCACCGGCGGCGGCGGCGAGTTCCGAAACGAGCTCGCAGCGCACGCCAGGATCGCCGTGGGTGTCCGGGTGGGCCAGCACCTCGAAGGCTGCGGTCAACAGACCGTCTCCGGCAAGAACCGCCGTCGCCTCGTCGAATTGCTTGTGGCAGGTCGTGCGGCCGCGGCGCAGATCGCTATTGTCCATCGCCGGCAGGTCGTCATGAACGAGGGAATAAGTATGGACCATCTCGATCGCTGCCGCTACCTGCAGGGCGCACCGCCGGGCGACCCCAAAAAGCCCGGCGCTTGCCAGGACGAGGAAAGGCCGCAACCGTTTCCCCGGCGCCAGGGCCGAATAGCGCATTGCGTCATAAACCCTCGCCTCGAGACCGGGGGGCACGACCAGCAGCCGCTCCAAAGCGGCGTCTGTGAGCTTGGCGGCCTCATCCAAAGCGCTCGAAAAAAAAATCCGTTCGGACCACGTCGTTTCAGTCAAGTTTGGCGGGCTCCAGGCCGATGGCGCCCTCGGGACCAATAACGATTTCGATCCACCCTTTGCTGCGCCTCGTTTAGCTTTCTTTCGCAATGCCGCTTCAGTTGAGCTCCGCGCTCATAAGACATAATTGCTTCGTCCAGCTTAACCTGGCCGCCTTCGAGCCGGCGCACGATCTGCTCGAGTTCGGCAAGCGCATCCTCGAAATTCATCGCGGCGATATCGGGGGGAACGCCATCTGGGGGAAGGCCATCGGGGGGAACGCCTGAGTCGACCATCTACTTTCTTCTTTAACAAAAACCGCGAGGATGGTTCTGTGGTTTAGCGGATGACGAGAGCGCGAAATAAGACTGTTGTTGCTGAATTACAACAGCGGGAAGGGGCGATCCGTCACGCCGACATTAGCACGCGGATATGCGCCGCGGCGCTAGCCGCCAGCGCCGGGAGGTCGTAACCGCCTTCGAGAGTGGCGACCAGCCGGCCTGCAGCATGACGATAGGCGATTTCGAGCAACTTCTCGGTGACCCAGGTATAGTCTGCCTCTTCGAGCAACAACTGGGCCAGCGGGTCGCTCCTGTGGGCGTCGAAACCCGCCGACACCAGCACGAGTTCGGGCCGGAAGGCGTCGAGCGCCGGCAAGATCCGCTGCGTCACGCCGAAGCGGAACTGGCTCGATCCGGCCATCGGGCGCAGCGGCACGTTTACGATGTTGCCGACGCCGGTCTCGCTCGCGGCGCCGGTTCCGGGGTAAAATGGATATTGGTGCGTCGAGGCGTAGAACAGAGTGCCGTCGGCCTCAAAGGCCGCCTGCGTGCCGTTGCCGTGATGGACGTCGAAATCGACGACGGCCACGCGCGCTAGGCCGTGCACCTCGCGCGCTCGAAGCGCTCCGATCGCAGCATTGTTGAAGAGGCAAAACCCCATCGACCGTTGCGGCTCGGCATGATGGCCGGGCGGGCGGACCGCGCAGAACGCGTTGTCGGCCTCTTTGTGCGACGACCGCATCGACCGCTGCGGTGACCGCGCCGGCGGCGCGCAACGCCGCATCTCCCGATGCCGGTGACAGCACCGTGTCGGCATCGATCCCGACATGGCCGGTTTTGGGGACCGCGCCGAGAATACCCTCGACGTGCCGCCGCGAGTGGACACGCAACAAATCTTCACGGATTGCTTCCGGCGCTTCGCGGCGCTCCAGCCGGGCGAATTCCGGATCGTCGAGCGCCGCCAGCACCGCTCGCAACCGGGCCGGCGATTCCGGGTGGTGCCGGCCGGGGTCGTGGTCGAGACAGGCTGGGTGGGTATAAAGAAATGTCGTCATCGCAGAATCCTCGCAGCCGGGCCGAGTATCGCACACCCACTTTAATGATAACTACAGACCTGGCGCACCCGCTCCCTAGCGGCTCCCTACCGACGGCTCAGGGCATGGAAGGCGAGCGCGGCCCACCCGACGAGCAAACCCGCGCCGCCGAACGGCGTAATCATACCGAACCATTCGCGCCCGCTCAGCGCCAGCGCAAAGAGGCTGAGGCTGAACAGCAGCATGCCGGCAGCAAAGCTCCAGCCCGCGACGGCCAAGGCCAGCCCGAGCCGGTCGCGGGATTGCGCGATTGCCGTGACGGCGATCAGCGCTGCGGCGTGCACCATGCCGTAGAGGGCGCCCGTCCGCAGCAATTCGGCGGCTCGCTCGCCGGCGGGGAGGTGGGCCGCGGCGGCGCCTGCCGCAACCGACAAGAACCCGCCGACCGCTGCCGCGATGAGCCACGCCCCGTTCATTGCTGCGCCGCCCTTTCGTGGAGCGCGGCGTTATAAACGGCGAGCGTCTCGCGGGCGACGATATCCTCGCCAAAGTCGCGCTCGACCAATTCGCGCGCCGCGCGCCCCATAGCTTTGCGGCGCATCGGATCGTCGGCGAGGGCGGCGATGGCCTCGGCCAGACCCCGGATATCGCGCGGCGGCACCAGAAGGCCGGTGTCGCCGGGACGCACGACCTCGCGGCAGCCCGGAACGTCGCTGGCGACAATGGGACGTGCGCAGGCGGCCGCCTCCAGCAACGCCTTCGGCACGCCTTCGCCATAGGTCGAGGGCAGCACGGCGATCGCCGCCCCGCGCCACACGGAGCGGATATCGGCAACAGGGCCGAGCCATTCGATCCCACGATCGGCCGACCCCAGCGAAATAAGTGTTTCGGCGGTCAGCGAGCCACGGTTGTCGGGATCGGTCGGCCCCGCAAGCAGGAGCTCGACCGGCAAGCCCCGCCCCCGCAGGAGTTGGATTGCGGCGACGGCGTCGAGCACGCCCTTGGCGCGCAGCATGCGCGAGACGAGCGCAACCGTGACGGTCGTGGTGCCGGGATCGGGTAGCGCTCGAAAATGCCTGACAGTCGACACCCGACCCTCTGATCATCACGATTTGCCGAGGAACGATCCCGAATGACGTCAGGGCGTCTCGGTCTTCCGGGTTCTGCACGATGACCCAACCCCGCTCTCCACTCGCCGCCAGGTGCAGCGCGACGCCTAGCGACGGCCGCCGCAACCTCGCAGCAAAGCTCGCGGCCGAGAAGCGGGAACCCAGACCCATTATCGAGTTGATCGCGACCGGAGCACCTTCTGGGCCAGGGAAGGCACGGCGCAAGGCTATGCCGCCGAACAGCACCGATTTCAGCGCAATGTGATGGACGAGGTCGGGCTGTTCGGCGCGATAGAGCCTCGCGATTTCGGAAATTGCCCGTCGGGCGCCTACGAGCCCGTCCCCGCGCCGCCGCCAGCCGATCGGGCGCAACGCGAAACCTTCATCGCAGATCCGATCGCCATGTGCGCGCACGCGTGTCGCGACCACGACATCGAAACCGGCCGCCCGGGCAGCGCGCGCCGCCGGCAGACGGTGCGAGCAGAAGTACCAATCCTCGGTGACGAGAAAGAGAAGCTTTGGCCGCCGGCCCGCGGCGGGCGACGTCGACCGTGGCAGCAGGTTCAGCGGTTCTGTGATAACGGAAAGGGCCACGTCGAAACGCCGGAGGGTGGGGTCGACATCGGGATCTCTCTACTGCATTTGCGTTTGAGTTGGTTGCACAATCGGCGAGACGAGGGCGGCGCTTGGCGCGCATCCTAGTGACCGGTGCGGCCGGCTTCATCGGCCGCGCGTTATGCGTCGGCCTCGTCGAGCACGGCCATGCGGTGCTCGGGCACTCGCGGCGGCCGGCGGAACCAATCCCGGATGTCGAGCTTCGTCCGATCGGAGATATCGGCTCCGCGACCGACTGGTCGGGGCATCTCGACCGTATCGAAATCGTCGTGCATCTCGCCAACCGCGCGCACCGTTCGGGGCGGGAGGCAGCAGATCATAACGAGGCGCAGGCCGCGCGGGTCCTGGCGCAGTCAGCGGCACAGGCCGGGGTTCGCCGGCTGATCTATATGAGTTCGGTCCGGGCAATGGCCGAAACTACGCTGCCGGGAGCGCCGCTTCGCGGGACCGACCCGCCGCGTCCAGGCAATCCTTATGGCCGCGGCAAGCTCGCGATCGAGCGCGCCTTGCTGGCAGCGGCGCAGGAAACCGGGATAGAGATCGTCACTCTCCGTCCGCCGCTCGTTTACGGTCCCGGAGTGAAGGCAAATTTCCGGGCGCTGATGCGCCTCGTCGCGAGCGGGCTGCCGCTGCCTCTCGCCGGCATCGACAATCGCCGCAGCCTGATCTTCATCGATAACCTCGTCGACCTCGTCGGCCGTGCTTGCCTGCACCCCGGCGCGCCCGGGCGGGTGCTGCTGGCACGCGACGCGGCTGACCTCTCGACACCCGAGCTGATCCGGCTCCTCGCCGCCGGACTGGGCCGGCCCGCCCGGCTTTTCAGTGTCCCACGACCTGCCCTGGCCATCCTACGCAGGCTACCGAAGCTGGGACCGCGGCTCTCGCGGCTGACCCTCTCGCTGCAGGTCGACGACGCGGAGACGCGCGCCGCGCTCGATTGGTGGCCTCCGGTCTCGCCCGAAATCGGGCTCGCAGCGACTGCAACAGCCTTTCGCGGCCGGTCGTAACGAGAACCCGCCGGGTGCCGCGGTGTTCTCAATGCGAGCATCCAGAACGAGACCCCCATGCCAGCCGTCATCGAAGACACCCTGTTGATCCGACAAGCGCTCGCTTATGCCATCGAACTTTACCGCGAGTTGAGCGAGGAGAATGGCGCCCCCACCCTCGGCACGCAGAACCAGGTGGTGGATTTCATTCTAGCCGACCCGGAGCTGCGTGCGGCGGTCGCGCATTGGGCGAATCTCGATCGAGAGTGACGAGGCGACAACTGCACCGCCGCGGCGATTGCCATGCGATGCCGCCTACCGGCGCATCAGGGATTACCTGACCTCGATCATGGATCAGCCGGTCTTTACTCGACCCGGACAGGAGCCTCCTGATCGACGCTGATTTTAGGTTGTTTGCGCGCTATATCGGACGAAATGTCATCAAGTTGAGGAGGCGGCCGTGCCGAGCTTCGACATCGTTTCGCGGATCGAGCTTGCCGAAGTCGACAACGCTCTCGCCGGAATTACCCGCGAGATCGGGACGCGCTTCGACTTCAAGGGCAGCAAATGCAGTGTCGAGCGTCAGGAAGGCATGCTCAACGTCATTGCCGACGACGACCTCAAGCTAAAGCAGATGCACGAGTTGTTGAAGGTGCATATGACGCGCCGCAAGGTCGACCCGGCGGCTTTGGATTACAAGACGCCGGAGAAAGCGTCGGGCAATACGCTGAAGCAGACGATTGTGCTGCGGCAAGGCATCGACGCCGATCTTGCCAGGCAGCTGATCCGCGAGATCAAGGACAGCAAGCTGAAGGTGCAGGTGTCGATTCAGGGCGACGAATTGCGCGTCACCGGCAAGAAGCGGGACGATTTGCAGGCGGCGATCACCGTGGCGCGTGGCATGAAGATCGAGCAGCCCTTGCAATACGTCAATTTCCGCGACTAGCGGCCGCCGGTTGTCTCGGTCGATGCCCCGGGTTAGCTTCTCCGCCGCGAGGGAGAGGTAAAAATCCGATGCGGTTGGGTTTTGTCGGCACGGGGACGATGGGTGCGCCGATGGCCGGCTGTCTGATCGATGCCGGCTACCAGCTGACGGTCTACGATGTCAGGTCCGATGCGACCGCTGCGCTTTGTGCCCGCGGCGCACACTCGGCGGAAGATCCGGCTGGTGTTGCCCGCGGAAGTCAAGTCGTGTTCACCTCGCTACCCGGCCCCGCGGAGATGGAGCATGCCGCGCTCGACCCGGTGAACGGGATTCTCACAGCGTTGCAACAGGGCGGCGCCTATATCGACATGACCACGAATGCGCCGTCGGTGGCGCGACGCGTCGCTGAGGCTTGCCGGGCGCGCGGCGTCGATATGCTCGACGCTCCGGTGAGCGGGCGTCCTCCGACAATGACGGTCATGGTCGGCGGTGACGAGGCGGTGTTCGCCCGCTACCGGCCGCTGCTCGCTACGATGGCCGGAAACATCTTCTATGTCGGCGGGGCGGGGGCCGGCTGCACCGTCAAGCTCGTCACTCAATACCTCGGCTATACCAATTTCATCGCAGCGCTCGAAGGCATGCTGATCGGTGCCAAAGCGGGGATCGATCTCGGCGTGCTGGCGCAGATTGTTCCAGTGAGCGCCGGTGCCAGCCGGACCTTCGACAACATCCCGCGCTCGGTGTTGCCGGGCTCGTTCACTGCCGGCGGAACCCTCGACATCGTCTCGAAAGATCTCGACCTCGCCTGCTGCCTGGCGCGTGAGGTCGGTGCGCCAGCCCATCTCGGGCTCCTCGCGCATGACGTGCTGAGCCGCGCGCAAGCGCAGGGCTGGGGGCAGGAAGGCTTTCCGATCGCCGTACGGATCCTCGAGGCAATGGCCGGCGCCGAGCTCCGCGCGCCGGCCGCGGAGGTGGCCGGCTATCAGACGCGAGACCCCAGACGCGGCAGAACCTAGGAGGCGGCGATGATGACCGAACGGACAACTGGGTATCGCAAGGGCCTCGTAGATGTCGTGAGCGGGCAGATCAGCCGCGAGATCTTTGTCAATGACGAGATCTATCGCGAGGAATTGGAGCGGGTATTCGCTCGGTCTTGGCTCTTTGTCGGGCATGAGAGCCAGATCCCGAACCCCGGCGATTTCTTTGTCTCATCGATGGGCGAGGAATTGGTGATCTTGTGCCGCGATCGGGCGGGTCAGATCCACGTGTTCCTCAATTCCTGCCGGCACCGCGGCATGAAGGTGTGCCGCTATGACGAGGGCAGCACCGCCGTCTTCACCTGCCCCTATCACGGCTGGAGCTATTCGACCGATGGCAGGCTCGTCGGCGTTCCCTATTTCCGCGAGGCCTACCGCTCTAAGCTCGACCGGTCGCAATGGGGCCTCGTTGAGGTCGCGCAATCGTGCAATTACAAGGGCTCGATCTGGGCCACCTGGGACCCCGCCGCCCCGCCGTTTCTCGAATATCTCGGCGGGTTCGCAACCTTTCTCGATCTGATCCTCGACGGCTGGGACGGGCGCGAGGGTCAGGCCGAGGTGTTGTGCGGGGTTCAGAAATGGCTGATCCCGTGCAACTGGAAATTCCCGGCGGAAAATTTCAGCGGCGACGCCTACCACAACATCAGCCACCGCTCGGTCGACCTCGTCGGGATCGGGCCGAGCGGCCAAAGCCGGCGCGACATGCCGGAGCGGATGATCAGCCGCCGGCTGCACGTCTGCATTCCCGACCGCGGCCACCAGACGATCGTTTACGTCTTGCCGAAGGACCAGCCGACGCCGCCGGCATACCAGAACTCGCCGGAAGTCGCCGAGTACTTCCGGCATTGCGAAGAGGAGCGGCGCCGCCGGCGCACCGATCCCCGCGCCAGGCTCATCGGCGCCCCCGGCGAGATCTTCCCGAACACGGCCCTGTTGCCGCGCCAGCCTCGCACGATCGCGGTCTGGCATCCCCGCGGGCCGCACCAGACCGAGGTGTGGCGCTGGTTTCTGGTCGACCGTGACGCCCCGGCTGAGGTCAAGCAGTTCCTGCGCGATTATTACATCCGGTATTCGGGTCCGGCGGGCCTGACCGAACAGGACGACATGGAGAACTGGAACTACGCCCACGCCGCGAGCCGCGGCACGATTGCCCGCCGCTACCCCTACTGCTACGAGCAGGGGCTGGGCTGGGCGGTCGAGGACTGGGAGTGGGACGGGCTGCGCATGCCGGGACGGGTGGTCGAGATCACCCAGGCCCAGTCGAGCGAGGAGCCGATGCGCAACCTCTACAGCCGCTGGGCCCAATTCATGGAAGCCGACGGCTGGGCCGATCTCGCCACCTGGCGCCACCCCGAGAGCGAAGGCCTACAGCTGCGGCGCACCGGCAGGTGATGTTCAGATCCATTCGAAGATTGAATAGGCGATAGCGGCCAAATTCCTGTCACACCGGCGCACTCCGGTGCCTATGGCGGAAATGGGTCCCGGCCTTCGCCCGGAAACAAGGAGAGGGGCGCGCACGCAACTCGATCCGAGCGCTAAGCATCTGGCTCTCCTCAGCCTCTTGGTGATGGTGAAGATGCGCCGCGCGACCGGGATCGCAACGGCGGTGCAGCGACCGCAGAATCGCCAAAATCATATCATAAGGTCGGATCTCTCACGGGAGGTCAGCGCAGCTCACAAAACGGCGATGGAGACAATTGCAGACGCTCCCATGCTCATCCGAATTGAACAAAAAGAGTACTTCCCGCTGCAGATCCGCTGCAGAAGCAGCTATCCGCTATTCGGTCCCGGCGGGCCCGAACGAGCAGGACCGGTGTCTCGCTCGACCTCATTCCCAGGGATTGCGCGGTCGGATGGGCCGGCGGCCGGATTGCGGCACCGAGCCGCGATAGGAAGAGCGGCCGACGAAGGAGCCCGGGGGAGAGGTGGCGAAGGCCTGGCTGCGGGGCGGCTGCAGCAATGTTACGCCGCTCGGGCGCAATACTATGACCAGAACTAATCCGGTGAGGAAGCCGCCGACATGCGCCCAGAACGCCACGCCCGGCCGGCCGGGGGCGGCCATGAGGCCGCTCATCAGCTGCATCGTGAACCACAGGCCGAGCATCGTCCAAGCCGGCACGTTGACGATCCGAAAGAAGATCACGATCCACACAAAGCAGCGCACATTCGCGCCGGGGTGGAGCAAAAGATAGGCGCCGAGCACGCCGGCGATCGCGCCGCTCGCCCCGACCATCGGAATGTGCGAAGTGGGGTTCGAGTACGCCTGGGCGAGCGCCGCCACGACGCCACAAGTCAGATAAAGGAGCAGATAGCGCCCGCGTCCGAGCACGTCCTCTACATTGTTCCCGAAAATCCACAAATACAGCATGTTACCGAGGAGATGGAACCAGCCGCCGTGCAAGAACATGCTGGTCAGCACTGTCGCCCAGGGCGGCAAGACCTGGTAGCTCCGCGGCGGATGCCAGAGCCCGAACAGCTCGGCCGGTATCATGCCGTACGCATAAAGGATGAGGCGCTCGTTGTGGCCGAGCTGCCACAAAAACGCCCCGATGCACGCGCCGGTCAAGAAATAGGTGAGGATCGGCGGGTTGATGGTCGGATTGTCGTCAGATAGCGGGACGGCAAAGATCATCCCGGGGATCCGCCTACGGCGCGGACGCCCCGCAGGGCGTCCGGCCGGTCAGGAGCCGACGAGGCCGAGTTGCGGGCTCGACGGTTCGGCAAAACGGCGTTTTGGTATGCGGCCGGCGAGCCTTGCCAGGCGTCCGGCTTCCACTGCGGCACGCATCGCGGCGGCCATGCGGCGCGGATCACGGGATTGGGCAATAGCCGTATCGACCATCACCGCGTCGCAGCCGAGCTCCATCGCAAAGGCGGCATCGGACGCAGTGCCGATGCCGGCGTCGAGCACCACGGGGACCGGGCTGCGCGAGCAGATCAGTTCGATCGCTGTCGGATTGGCGATGCCCATGCCCGAACCGATAAGCGATCCGAGCGGCATTACCGCTGCACATCCGACATCGGCCAGTTTTTGGCAGGTAACCGGGTCTTCGTTGCAATAGGGAAGCACCGTGAAGCCGTTACGGACCAGTTCCTCGGCGGCATGAACGAGCTGCTCGACATCGGGGTAAAGGAGCTCGCGATCGCCGATCAGTTCGAGCTTGACCCAATTCGTTTCGAGCGCTTCGCGCGCCAACTCGGCGGTCAGAATGGCGTCTCGCGCCGTGACGCACCCAGCGGTGTTCGGCAACAGCCGATACCTGCCGCCGAGAATATCGACCAGACTCTCGGCATAGCCCTCCAGGCTGATGCGGCGGATCGAGGCGGTGACCAATTCCGCGCCGCTCGCCTCGAGGCAATCGAGCATCACCTGCTGGTTCGGATAACGAGCCGTACCGACGATCAGCCGGGAGGCAAAGGAGGTATCAGCAATGGTAAAAGGATCGGTCATCGGGCATTGTCCTGCTGAAATTCTCTCTGCTTGGAGCCGGCCTCAACCGCCGGAAAACGGGCGGACGATCTCAACATCGTCGCCGGTTCCGAGAGGTTTGGACGACCATTCCGAACGGCGGACTACGGAACCGTTGACAGCAACGGCGACAAACCGGGCGACAGGATCGACGCCGCGGTATGCCAGCAGCTCACTCACGGTCGTTACCGCGAGCTCCTCTTCCACTCCGTTGACCTTGAGCCGCATCATCGGACCCTCTCAGCGACGGCGCGACCTGTGGTTCTGCTGAAGGCGCGATCATTATCGCTAAATCGCTCGGGGGTGAACGGCCGCACCGCCTCAGGCAGATGGCCTGTCAAGACGAACGCGCTGACTGCCTCGGCCGTCAGCGGCGTCAGCAGAATTCCATTACGATGATGCCCGGTTGCGATGACCAGCCCGTCGACCCCGCTCGGCCCCAGCATTGGAGCATCGTCTCGCGAACCCGGACGAAAGCCTACCCAAGTCTCGGCCACCGGAAGCTCCTCGATGCCCGGCACGGCGCGCCAGGCGCCCTCGATCAGCGCCAGCAAGCCGCCGGCCGTGATCCTATCGTCGAAGCCGCGCTCCTCGACGGTACCGCCGACCACGAGCCGTCCGTCCCGGCGCGGCACCAGATACCCCCGCGGAAGCCACACGACATGGTGCAGCAGCGGGTTCGCCGGATCCATGCCCAACGCCAGCATCTGACCTTTTATCGGACGAACCGGGGGAAGATGGGCCGCCGGAATCCCGCCGATCTCGCGCGACCAGGCCCCGGCAGCCAGCACGATGACATCCGCAGGTTCGCGGCGGTGCTCGGTCACCGCCGCAGTTATACGCTCGCCGATGATTTCAACCTCTCGGACCGGATCGTGCTCGTAAAGCACGGCCCCAGCCTTGCGGGCCGCCTTGGCGAGAGCTCGAGCGAGCCGGCGGTTGTCGACTTGATGATCTCCCGGGCTGAAGACTGCGCCGGAGATGCCCGGCCGCAGGTGCGGCTCTCGCCGCCGCGCCTCCGCCCCCGACAGCCATTCGAGATCGAGCCCGAGGCTCCTTTGAAAATCAAAGGTGAAGCGCAATTGCTCGGCGTCGTCGCGGGTCAGAGCGATAACGATTGTACCCTCGTCGCGATAGCCGACCGAGATGCCCGATACCGCCTCGAGTTCGTGCGCGAAATCCGGCCACATGCGCTGGCTTTCGAGCGTCAAGGCGAGCAGCGCCTCCTCGCCGGGCTCGGTCTCCACCGCGGCGGCGAGCATGCCGGCAGCCGCCCAGCTCGCACCGCGTCCGGCCTCGGCGCGGTCGTAGAGGGCCACCGAGCAACCCGCCTGGGCGAGCCGCCACGCAATCCCCAACCCCATGACTCCGGCGCCGATGATGACGGTCTTCGGGCGAAACGAGGCGGTGATCGACGCGGTGATAGCGGACTCCCTTCGCCGGGCAAGCCCGGCCAGGTTCAGTGGGTCTGATCTCAGCTGATTCGGCTGCACAAAATCGATTGCGCGGCCGCCCAGCACCCCAGCCTTCCAGCAATTTCGGACCAAGGCCTTGCGGATGCAAGGGCTTTGTTGGGCCGGTCTGCGTTGTCGGCAGCGCGGGAGACGAGCTGGCAATCAGGTGCCATCGGAGAAATGTAAATCGCCGCTTTAACATAGGTATGCGGGCGTGCAATCAGTCGTATCAGAGTTTCTCGCGACTGTGGGCCATTGGGTGAACTGCGCGCCGTCGGCGGAACCGGCGCAACTCATTTTTGGGAGTGAACCGGTCGATATCGCGTTGATTGATTGCCTGATGAGTGGTTAGCGAGGAAATTCGCTAGCCGAAAAAACCCGAGCCGGGCCATTCCAATAATCTTGACGAGCGGCGATCCTCATTCCCGGGTCGGAATGAAACCGTAGCGGGAAAGCCAATAGCGAGCGGCAGTTCGGCAATGCCGGCGCCCGAGATAAGGACCTGTTTCCTTTATTCATGGACCGCGGCCGGTATACTTCAGCCTGGCGGGAGGAGCGACGGCATGCGGTATGACTTCTATTATTGGGCCGGGATACAGGGGCGCGGCGAGTTCGTCCGATTGGCTCTGGAGCATGCAGGCGCCGAATATGTCGATGTCGCGAGGCAGGCCGGCGGCGAGGCTGCGATGATGCGCCTGCTCGGCAGCGCAAGCGCCGGGCCTCTGGCGTTTGCGCCGCCATTCCTGATGGCGGGGGAACTGATCATCGGTCAGACCGCCAACATCCTGCTCTATCTCGGCGCTCATCATGACCTTGCGCCGGCAGACGAGGCGGGCCGGTTGTGGGTCCGTCAGCTACAGCTGACGATCGCCGACTTTGTGGACGAGGCTCACGATACCCATCATCCGATTGCCAGCAGCCTCTATTACGAAGACCAACGCCAGGAAGCGCGGGCCCGCGCCGCCGACTTTCTGAAATCGCGGGCGCCGAAATATCTCGGCTATTTCGAGCGGGTGCTGGAGCGCAATCCGGCCGGCCCGGCTCATCTGGTCGGTGCGGAGCTGACCTATCCGGACCTGTCGCTCTTCCAGCTCGTGGCGGGAATGCGCTACGCCTTTCCGCGCGCCATGGCGCGGCTGGAGGCGAAACACCCGCGGGTCGTTGCGGTGCACGACCGGATTGCAGTCCTCCCCCGTATCGCGGCCTATCTGGCGTCGGACCGGCGGATCCCCTTCAACGAGCACGGCATCTTTCGGCACTACCAGAAGCTCGACAGCGCGGCATAGCCGAAAGGAAAGCGGATGGCCATTCGTAGGGGCGAGCAGCTTCTTCACTCCCTGCGGGACGGGCGCCAACTGTTCATCGGCGGCGACCGGGTAGAGGATGTCACGATCGATCCGCGCTTCGCCGCAGCGGCGCGGAGCCTCGCCGAGCTCTACGACATGCAGCACGATCCGGCGCTGATCGATCAAATGACCTTTCTCTCGCCTTCCAGCGGCGAGCGCGCCGGACTCCTCTTTCATCGAGCCGCGCTCCGTCGACGATCTGATCCGTCGCCGGGACATGGTGAAGATCTGGGCGGACGCGACTTGCGGAATGTTTGGCCGCAGCCCCGATTACATGAACATCTTCATCACCGCGTTCGCCTCGGCCGCCGAAGAATTCGGGAAGCACGACGAGAGCTTCGCCGAGAACATACGCAGCTACCACGAGCATATCCGCGAGAACGACATCTGCATGACCCACACCTTGATCAACCCGCAGGTGGACCGCTCGCGGCCAGTCGAAAAACAGGACAAGGATTTGGCGGCGAAGATCGTCGAGGAGACCGGTGCCGGGATCGTGATTCGGGGCGCGCGCATGGTGTCGACCCTCTGCGCCTATTCCGACGACCTTCTCGTTCTGCCGTCGACCTACATCGCCAACAGCAAGGAAGCCGAGCCTTATGCCTTCGGGTTCAGCGTCAAGGTCAACGCACCTGGCCTGCGCTTCATCTGCCGCCCCTCGGTCATTCACCAGAACGCCGCCTCGCCGATGGACTATCCGCTCTCGGCGCGTTTCGACGAGACCGACGCGATGGTCGTCTTCGACGACGTGCTGGTGCCGTGGGAGCGGGTCTTCATCCACCGCGATCCCGAGCTGTGCAACGGGCTCTACAACCGTACCGGCATCATGCCGCAGATCATGGATCAGTTCTCGACCAAGAACCTGGCCAAAGCCGAGTTCATGATGGGCCTGGCCTTCGCCATCGCCAAGTCGACCAACATCGACCAGCATCTGCACGTCCAGGGCATGCTGGCCGAGCTGATCCAGTACACCGAATTTTGCCGCGCGTGCCTGCGGGCAAGCGAGGCCGATGCGGCGCCGGGACCCGGCGGCGTGATGACCCCGGCGGCAATGCCGCTGTGGACCGTGCGGATGATGTTCTCGAAAATGTTCGTGCGGATGTGCGAGATCGTGCAGATCTTGGGCGCCGGCGGTCTCGTCGCGGTCCCCTCTTATGCCGAGCTGACCGGCCCGGCGGCCGCCGACGTCGCCACCTATTTCCAGGCGGCGAACGCCGATGCCGCGACGCGGATCAAGCTGTTTCGCCTAGCCTTCGACGCCGCAGTGTCGTCGTTTTCGGGCCGCCAGCAGCTCTACGAGCGGTATTACTCGGGCGACCCGGTGCGGCTCGCCGGCACTCTCTACGGCCTCTACGACAAGGACACCCACATCGACCGCATCGTCGCGATGCTCGAGGAGATCGAGGGGCAGCACCCTCCCCCGGTCAAGGGGGAGGGTTAGGCAGCGACCGCTATCCGCCTGCCAGGGCGTCGATTTCGGCGTCCTCCGGAAACCGGCCCAGCTGTTTCTTCGAAAAGACGAGCTTTCCGTCGATGGTGATTTCGAAGACGCCGGCCACGCCTTTGACGAGCTCGACTTCCTCTGCGCCGCGTTCCATGAGTTTGGCCTTCGCACGGAGGGCCCGAGGTTCATAGTTTCAAGGCACGCAGTATTCGATCCTAACCTTCATTAGAGCCACCTCGTTCAGCGAACAACCGCGTGCACTTTACCACGGCCCGAGCGGCCCGGACCATGGTCTTGTCTCCACCGCCCGGCCCTTTCCGGGCTATACAGCGAGTCCCTGGGACCGTCGGGTGAGCCTGATGCTGGAGTTCAGCGCGGCCGAAATTGAGGCGGTGCGGCTGAGCCTGCGCATCGCGTTCTGGGCAATGGTCGGCAGCCTGCCCTTTGGGCTCGCGACGGCGATAGTTCTCGCGCGCGGCCGCTTCTACGGCAAGAGCCTGCTCGACGGCGTGGTTCATCTGCCACTCGTGATGCCGCCTGTGGTGACCGGCTACCTGCTGCTGCTGTTGTTCGGCCGCAACGGACCGCTCGGCCGGTTTCTCGACGAATCCTTCGGTATCGTCTTTTCGTTTCGCTGGACTGGGGCGGCACTCGCCTGCGCAGTGATGGGCTTTCCGCTGCTGGTCCGCGCAATCCGGCTGTCGCTGGAGGCGGTCGACCGCCGGCTCGAAGAGGCCGCAGGCACACTCGGCGCCAAAAGGATCTTTGTATTCGTGCTGGTGACCTTGCCGCTGATCGCCCCAGGGATCATCGCCGGCATGGTGTTGTCCTTCGCCCGCAGTCTGGGCGAATTTGGTGCTACGATTACGTTCGTTTCCAACATCCCTGGCGAGACCCGGACCATCGCGTCGGCGATCTACACCCTGACCCAAACTCCAGGCGGCGATGTCGGCGCGCTGAGGCTGACCCTCGTCTCGATAGCGCTGTCGTTTGTCGCGCTGCTCGCTGCCGATCTCCTGGCGAGGCGCTTGGGCCGGCGCCTTTCCGGGGACTGAGGCCATGCTCGAAGTAAATATCGAGCACAGGCTCGCCGATTTCGCGCTCGACATCCATTTCCTCGCCGGGCGCGGTCTGACCGCGCTGTTCGGCCGTTCCGGAGCCGGCAAGACCTCTGTCGTCAATGCGATTGCCGGCCTGCTCCATCCGCGCCGGGGACGCATCGTGATGGACGGCTCGGTTCTGCTCGATACCGAGCGCGGCATCTGCGTCCGGACCCATCTGCGACGGGTCGGGTATGTATTCCAGGAGGGTCGGCTTTTTCCGCATCTTACCGTCAGGCAAAACCTGCTGTTCGGCCGCTGGTTCGCCCCCACTCGGGAAAGGCGCGCCACCAACCTGGACGATGTCGTCGATCTGCTCGGCATCGCTCCGCTGCTCGACCGCCGGCCCGGCCGGCTCTCAGGCGGCGAGAAACAGCGGATCGCGATCGGCCGTGCATTGTTGGCGAGCCCGCGGTTGTTGCTGATGGACGAGCCGCTGGCGTCACTCGACGCGCGGCGAAAGGACGAGATCCTACCTTACCTCGAACGGCTGCGCGACGAGGCGAGGGTGCCGATTGTCTATGTCAGCCATTCCATCGCGGAGGTTACCCGCCTCGCCACGACGATCGTGCTGATTTCGGCCGGCCGGGTCCACGCCGTCGGTCCGGTGCAGGAGGTCATGGGCCGCGCCGAACTCTATCCGCTGGCGGGCCGTTTCGAAGCTGGGGCGGTTCTTGGGGTGCGCATTGCGGCGCACGACCTGCGCTGGAGTTTGACCGAGCTAACCGGCAACTTCGGCAGGCTCACGGTGCCTCGTCTGGATGCGCCCGTCGGCACAGCCTTGCGGGTGCGCATCCGCGCGCGAGACGTAATCCTCGCGCTCACCCGCCCTACTGACATCAGTGCACTCAACGTGTTGGCAGCCGAGGTCGAACGGCTGGTTCCGATCGAGGAGGGGGCGCTCGAAGTTCAGCTCCGCCTCGGCGGCGAACGCCTGCTGGCGCGAGTGACCAGACGTTCCGGCGAGGCGCTCGGCCTTGCCGCCGGACGCGAGGTCTTTGCCCTCATAAAAACAGTCGCAATCGATCGGCGCAGTCTTTCGCGGCAGGGCGGGACCGCCGAGCTCGATGACGAAATGGAAACCTTCGACAGCTGAATTGCCGAAAGCCTCTCACGCAAATGCGGTCAAGCGCCGCGCAACGGGATTTCCTTCAACCCGAGCGAGGCTATCAAGGTTAGCGCGGAAATAGCCGCGGCCCACAAATAGACCGAAGAAAACGCGGTTCGGACCGCGTGCTGCAAGCCGGTCATGAGCTCCGGATTGACCGACTCCTGCTGATTGAGATGGAGAAGCGCAATACCGGGGTTGGGGCCCAGCACATCGTGGCCCGGGAGCAATAGGGCGCCGGCGTTCAGATCGCCGACCAATAGCGCCGTCAACAGCGCGACCCCCAACGCGCCGCCGATCAGCCGGAAGAACATGATCACGGAGAGGCCGACGCCGGTGTCCGGCAGATCGAGCGCGTTCTGCACCGGCACCATGACCGAGGGGAGCTGAGAGCCGAAGGAGAAGCCGAGAAGCGCGGTCAAGAACGTGTCGAGCGGCCACGAGCGGCCGAGCCCCACCGCGGCAATAGCGCCACAGAGAATCGTCATCACACCGGCCCCGAGGATCGGAAAAATCCGGTAATGCCCTGTCCGGCTGACCAAGCGTCCGACGATGAACGAGCCCACAACCGTGCCGCCGGTCATCGGGATCAGACGAACCCCGGCCTCGTTCGGCGCCAGCCCTGCACCGAGCTCGAAATCGAGCGGCACCAGGATGATCATCGCAATCATCACCATCGACATGGAAAGGCTGATAAGGCTGGCCACCGCGAAGATCCGGTTGGCGAACAAGCGGAGCGGAATGATCGGCTCGGGCGCCTCGCTCTCGCGATAGACCAAGGCCGCCAAGAAAGCGAGACCGATCGCGAGGGGGACGAGAACCTCGCTCCTTCCCCAGCCGGCTGCCGCCTCGGCTTGCCCGAGCCCAATCAATATCGGCGTTGTGGATGCGAGGATCAGCGCCGCTCCGAGCCAATCGATGATCGGCTTGCGCCGCGGCTTGGGAAGCCGCCGCAGGTTACGGTAGCACAGCAGCAGCGCGAGCGACCCGAAAGGTAAGTTGATCCAAAAAATCCAATGCCAGGTCAGATATTCAGAGAAGAAGCCGCCCAGCACCGGGCCGAGCACGTTCGAGATCGCCATGACGCTCGAAAAATAGCCCTGATAACGGCCGCGCTCGCGCGGCGGGATTATGTCGGCAACGGCGGCCAGGGCCACCGACCGCAAACCTCCGCCGCCGATGCCCTGCAACACGCGCGCGCCAATCAATTCAGGCATATTCTGCGACAGCGCGCACAGCACCGAGGCGCCGACGAACAATGTGATCGCCATCGACAGGATCGGCCGGCGGCCATATAGATCGCTGAGCTTGCCGTAGATCGGGGTCGTCACTGTCGAGGCTACCAGATAGGCCGAGACGACCCACGACATCAGCGTCCATCCGTTCAGATCCTGCGCCATCGTCGACAGCGACGTCGCGACGATCGTCTGGTCGAGACTGGCAAGGAACATCGCGAGGATGAGGCCGAACAGGATCGAGACGATCTCGGCTTGGGAGAAATGCATCACACTCGATTGGGTCAGCTCGGCCATCTCGGCTTGCGGTAATTGTTGCGCTCGGCTTTACCCGTCCGTCACAGTAATCCCGAACCGAGCTTCGAGGGAGCATCCCACATGGACGAAGGCGTCGGGCCGGGCCGGTGGCAGGACGATCTCCGACTGCCTTCAAGCGCAACAAGGATCCGTCCGCCTGCCGCAACCGCTTTCGCGCGGCGCTCTTGGGCGCTCCTTAATCCCCGGGGTCGCGCTCCATCATGTCGAGCACCGCTGCCGCTGCGCGGGTTGCTTCATCATCCTCGCCCCGTTCCCGGCGCCACAATTCGACCACCTGCTGCTGCAATGCGTGGGCCTCGGCTCGGTCTCCTTCCTGCCACAGGATCGCGACGAGATTGCTCATTGTAGTGAGGCTGTCGGGGTGGTGCTCGCCGAATTCGCGGCAGGTGGTGGTGAGCACCGATGCGAGCAGCTCCCGTGCTCGGGTGAAATCGCCTTGCGCTGCGACCGTTCCGGCGAGATTGTTGACGGCTCGCAAGGTTTCGAGATCGGCGTCGCCGAACAGGGCGCGACGCCCGCTCACGACCTCCTCCTGTAACCGTCGGGCCGCCTCCAGATTACCCTGCGCTCCCAGGGTTACGGCCAGTTTCCCGATCGCCTTTAGCGTATCCGGATGCTGCTCTCCGAGCAGCCGGCGCCGCCCTTCGACAACCTGCTCTTCGAGCTTCCGGGCCGCGATCAGCCGCCCTTGCGCCCACAGGCAGTCGGCGAGGTCGAGCATGGCAGTGAGCGTGTCGGGGTGATCTTCTCCGAGCGCGTTGCGGCTCTCCTCCAATAAGCGCTTCTGCCGCTCGCAGCCGTCTTGGAGGGGAATTTGCCCGGCGATGTCGATCATCCAATCAGCGTGCCGTGACCTGCCGAGGGCGAGCGGTTGCAGTGTGGACTCGATGCGGTGTCGGCGATCCCAATGAGCATCGAGATCGGGGATTACTGACCATTGCTCCCGCAAAGGACGAAGATGCCTTGCTCAGCGAGCAGATTGGCCAAGCCGCCGCGGGGATCGAGCGAATAGGGCTGCCCGTGGCGGTCCAGGGTGGCGCTGCGGTCGACGCGGACGCCGATCTCGTCGCAGAGCGCGACAAAGTCCCGGATCGTGCAGAGATGAATGTTGGGGGTCTCGTACCAGGGGTGGGCGAGACAATGCGAAACCGGCATCCGGCCGGTCAGCAAAAGCCTGAGCCGGATGCGCCAGAACCCGAAATTCGGAAACGACACGATCGCCCGCCGGCCAATGCGCACGAGTTCCTCGACAACCCGGCGCGGCCGGTGTGTCGCTTGCAGGGTTTGGCTCAACACGACCACATCGAAGGCCCCGGCCGGATAGGCTTCGAGATCGCGGTCGGCGTCGCCTTGAATGACCGACAGACCGTGGCCGACACAGGCGTTGACGCCCGACTGGCTCAGCTCGATGCCGCGGCCGTCGACGCTCTTTTGCCGTGCCAGATAGGCCAGCAATGCCCCGTCGCCGCAGCCGATGTCGAGCACCCGCGACCCGGGTTCGATCATCTCGGCGATGAGCCGCAGATCCTGGCGCAGCTGGCCAGCAGCGCCTTGCGCCATCGTCGCTCGCGCGGCCGCGCCGAAACTCGGCGCGGCGCTTTCGCCGGATGCAGCCATTAGTTGGAACGGCCGAGGCCGCGGTGCTCGGCGCAGCCGTTCAAGAAACCGCGCAAGGTCTCGAACAGCTCCGGCTCGTGCAGCAGAAACGCGTCGTGCCCGTTATCGGTAGCAATCTCGACAAAGCTGACATTGGCTGCCGCGGCGTTCAGCGCATGCACGATCTCCCGACTTTCCGGGGTCGGAAACAGCCAATCGCTGGTGAACGAGATGATGCAGAAACGCGAGCGTGTGCCCTCGAACGCGCCGGCCAGCGATCCGCCGTGCTCCGCCGCTAAATCGAAATAATCCATCGCGCGGGTGATGTAGAGGTAGGAGTTCGCGTCGAAGCGATCGACAAAGGTGCTGCCCTGGTGGCGCAAATAGCTCTCGACCTGGAAATCGGCGTCGAAACCGTAGGTGACCGCGAGGCGATCCTGCAGGTTGCGTCCGAATTTGCGGTGCAATGCCGCTTCGGACAGATAGGTGATGTGGGCCGCCATGCGGGCCACGGCGAGGCCTCGCACCGGCTTGCGATCTAGGCTCAGATAGCGCCCGCCGCACCAATCGGGGTCGGCCATGATCGCCTGTCGGCCGACCTCGTGAAACGCGATGTTTTGCGCCGAATGCCTAGCCGCTCCGGCGACCGGCACCGCGGCAAAGACGCTGTCGGGATAGCTGGCCGCCCACTCGAGCACCTGCATCGCGCCCATCGAGCCGCCGATCACGCAGAACAGGCTTTCGACCCCGAGATGGTCGAGCAGGAGCTTTTGCGCGCGCACCATGTCGCGGATCGTGATCACCGGGAACGACAGCGCCCAGGGCGCGCCGCTCGCCGGATCGATCTCCTGCGGGCCGGTCGTGCCCATGCAGCCGCCGAGCACATTCGGGCAAATCAAAAAATAACGCTCTGTATCAAGCACCTTTCCAGGCCCAACCATTGTCTCCCACCAGCCGGGCTTTCCGGTCAGTGGGTGCGGATCGGCGGCATATTGATCGCCGGTCAGCGCATGGCAGACGAGAATGGCGTTCGACCGATCGGAGTTCAGCCTCCCGTAGGTCTGGTAGGCGATTGTGAACGGGCCGAAATCGATCCCGCAATCCAGCCGCAACGGTGCACGCACGAGCAAATTGTAACCGGGCCACTCCTGGTCCGAGCGGGAGCGAGGGCGGGGGGAGATCAGGGTCGACACGGCAAAGCTCTGAACCAATGCGGTTGCGCAGCGGCGGCGGCCGCCAGTGCCGCCGGTTGCCGATTGGGGGCGTTAGCTAGGGATCTGGGATCAGGCATGTCAACGTTTTCTTTGATTTTGCCAGGTCGGCACCCTACTAGTAGGCCTCTCGCTGCAGCGACCGACAATATGCCCGTGACCCCTTCAGATCTCAAAGGCTTGCGCCGGCGCCTGGACGAGATCGACGACAAGGTGCAGGACCTGCTGATCGGCCGGGCGGAGATCGTGTCGCTGGTCGCAGCCAGCAAGAAAGACGGCAATCAGCCCGCGTTTCAACCGGCCCGCGAGGCCGAGATCATCCGCCGGCTCGTCGGACGTCACCGTGGCGCCTTCCCTGTCGCAACTCTAATTCGCATGTGGCGAGAGATGTTGGCAGCAACGGTCCGGTTGCAATCCCCTTTTTCGGTCGCCGTATTCGCCCCCGCCGATCGGTCGGGGTTCTGGGATCTGGCGCGCGACCATTACGGCAGCAACACGACGATGTCGGCTTACGACACCGTGGGTCAGGTGATCCGCGCAGTGACCGGTGGAACAGGCTCGGTCGGGGTATTGCCGATGCCGCAGGCAGGAGAACCCGATCCGTGGTGGCCGCATTTGCTGTCGACTGAGGACGAAGCGCCGCGCGTCGTCGCGCGCCTGCCATTCGGTGCGTGCGGCAACGCCCGTGCCGATACCGATGCGCTGGCGATTGGGCGCGGCGGACAACAGGACAGCGGTCTCGATCGCACCTTCTTCGGTGCGGAATGTTCGGCGGCGATCAGCCGGCCCCGGATCTCGGAGCTGCTCTCTACCGTCGGGCTGGTATGCACCTTCATCGCGTGCAGCGGTGCCGGCCAGGCCGTCTATCTGGTCGAGGTGGAGGGCTTTGTGCCGATCTCGGACAGACGCCTCGATGCCTTTCGCTCGGAATTTGGTGCCGCGCTCAAGCGGCTGCTGCCGCTCGGCGGCTACGCGGTGCCACTCTCGTCATCGGCTCTCGCCACCAAAGGGCCGAACCCATGACGCTCGAACCGGGGCTGACGCCCCGCCCCGGCATTCTCGACATCAGCCCCTATATTGGCGGCGAAGCGAAGGTGGCTGGGGTCGAGCGCCCGATCCGCCTTGCCTCGAACGAGAGCGCCCTCGGGCCGAGCAGCAAGGCGATCGCGGCCTACCGGGCTCTCGCCGGCGAGATCCATCGCTACCCGGACGGGAACGCCCAGGAGCTGCGCGAGGTACTCGCGCAATGTCACGGGATCGATTCCTCGCGGATCGTCTGCGGCGCCGGTTCCGACGAGCTGATCGCGCTGCTGGTGCGGTGCTACGCCGGTCCCGGCGGCGAGGTTCTCTACAGCCGCCACGGGTTCCTGATGTATCCGATCAACGCGATGGCGGTAGGCGCCACGCCAATCGCGGCTCCGGAGCGCGACCTGACGACCGATGTCGATGCCGTTCTGGCCCGGGTGACCGAGCGCACGCGTATTGTCTTCATCGCTAACCCGAACAACCCGACGGGCACATATCTCGGCGCACATGAGGTCGCCCGACTGCATGCGGGCCTGCCGGCGTCGGTATTGCTTGCCATCGACGCCGCATATGCCGAGTTCGTCAACCGCAACGATTACGAGCCCGGCATCGCGCTGGTGAACCGTGCGGAAAACGTCGTGATGCTGCGGACATTTTCAAAAATATATGCCTTCGCCGGGCTGCGGCTCGGATGGGCATATTGTCCGCCCGCAGTCGCCGATGTCCTGAACCGGGTGCGCGGCCCCTTCAATGTGAGCGCCGCAGCGCAGGCCGCCGGTGTCGCTGCGGTCGAGGATCTCGAGGCGCTCAACCGCGCTCGCGCTCATAACGCGCGATGGCTGCCGTGGCTTTCCGAGCGGCTCGCGGCGCTCGGCCTCCCGCTCACTCCGAGCGTCGCCAATTTCGTCCTGGCGCGATTCCCCGACGATCCGCTCAACAACGCCGACGCGGCATTCGCTTTCTTGCAGTCGCGCGGCATCCTGACCCGCAAGATGGCCGCTTATGGCCTTCCGCAACATCTGAGAATCACGATCGGCACCGGGCCTGAAATGGAAACCGTCGCGGCCACCCTCGCCGAGTTCATGGCCGCGCGATGACGCTATGTCTCGTCATTCCCGCGAAAGCGGGAATCCAGAGCCGGGAAGCTTCTAGCATCGCATCACTGGACCCCCGCTTTCGCGAGGGTGACGGGCCTAATTCACTTGAGTTCGGTCTATGAGTGCCAGAATGTTCGACCGCGTGGCGCTGATCGGGATCGGGTTGATCGGGTCCTCGCTCGCTCGGGCGCTGCGCCGGGATAGTCCCGAGACCGAAATCATCGCTTGCGCTCGGCGAGCCGAGACCCTCGCCGCAGTACGGCGCCTGGCGATTGCCGACGCAACGACGCACGACCCGGCGCAGGCCGCCGCGGGCGCCGATCTCGTGGTCGTCGCGACGCCGCTCTCCGCCTATCCCGAAATCGGCGAGAGGATCGCGCCGGGGCTGAAGGACGATGCGATCTTGACCGATGTCGGCTCGGTCAAGCAGGCGGTGATCCGAGATCTGCAGCCCCATGTCCCGAAGGGCGTCCACTTCGTCCCCGGCCACCCTGTAGCCGGCACCGAGCATTCCGGACCCGAATCCGGTTTTGCCGAGCTGTTCCGCGATCGCTGGTGCATTCTCACCCCGCCGCCCGAGACGGCGCCCGAGGCGGTGGCCGTTGTCGGTGAGATGTGGGAGAGATTTGGGATGCATGTCGTCACGATGAGCGCCGACCACCACGACAAGGTGCTGGCGATGACGTCGCATCTGCCGCATCTGATCGCTTACACGATCGTCGGCACGGCAACCAACCTCGAGGAGAGCCTCAAATCCGAGGTCATCGAATTCTCAGCCAGCGGCTTCCGCGACTTCACCCGCATCGCCGCCTCCGATCCGGTCATGTGGCGCGATATTTTTCTCAATAATCGCGAAGCGGTGCTCGAGATTGTGCAGCGCTTCACCGAGGATTTGACGGCGTTGCAGCGGGCTATCCGTTGGGGCGAAGGAGACAAGCTGCAGGAGCTCTTCACCCGCACCCGCGCGATCAGGCGCTCGATCATCGAGGCCAAGCAGGCCTGAGAGGGCGCGCCGCGGCTATTCCCAGGTGATACGGGGCACCCTGCCGAGCTTTGCCGGCCCGAGGAGCATCTGTCCGTTCTGGATCGTGAATGCGGTCCGGATCTCCGGCTTGCCGTCCGGTCCGGCCTTGGCGAGCATCGTCAGTGCGATGCGCGCGAGCCCTGCATCGGGGGCTCGCATTTGACCATTTTGTACGAGTGCCGTCAGAATCTGGTCGTATCCCTGGATCGCTCCGGAGAAGTGGCCGGCCGGCTGTAGCTCCTGGTCGAGGGTGATCGTTCCCGTCGCAGTCGCATCGAGGGCGCCCCATTTCAGGCGCAGATTGTCGAGCTCGATCTTACCTTCGGCGTCCCGCCAGGCAGTTAGCGCGTCGGCCAGCTTGCCGCCCGGGATGACACCCTTTTCCGTCGCGGCGAAATCTAGCTCGTCGATTGCGTCCCCTAACGGCCCGACCGCGAGCGGCAACTTTATCCGGCTCGCCTCGACCGCGAGGGCCATCATCTGGTCGGCATGCCCACGCGGCGGCCTCGGTGGAACTGTGAGCGTGACATGGGCTGAACCGACGAGGACCGGGGGACCCGCCTCGACCGTAGTCTCCCGTAAGGTCAGCCACAGTGTCCAACTGCCCTTGGTTTCAATCGAGACATCCCCGTCGGCGGTCTGCGCAATCAACTTCGCTGGGGCGCCTCCGCCGGCAGCGGCGAATTCGGCCGTGAACCCGTCGGGTGCTGCGAGCCGCCAATCGGCAAAATCCCAGGGGCGGGCGGTGCCGGAGAGCACGGGAATATGCAGCTCCGGGGAAGGCGTGATCGCACCGTCGCGCAACGCCGCAGAATCGAGATCGACCCGAAACGCGACCGGATAACCGCTGACGCGCATCCTTCGCCAAGAGAAATCGATCTTGTCGGCCCGTCGCGATACCGCCCAATCAACGACACCGGCCTCGATGCGCCGGGCGACCAAGAACCAATACGCAGTGTACCCGCTCCCGATTACCAGCAGCGCGGCAAGGATCACTAGGCCGAAACGCGTCGAGCGCGGCATGCGCGTTTTTGACCGTCTGTCCTTTTTCGGCGAAGCCGGGATGATAATGGGATTCGCGAGCACGGCAATGGGATCTTTTCTTGCTCCATCTGTTTGACCGTGGGGGTCGTGCTTTCATTCCTGCGATAAGGGAAATGCGATCATTCCTGCGATAAGGGAAATGCGATGAAATGGAGTTTGATGCCCGCGGTTTTGGCTCTCGCGCTTACGGCGGGCATGATATCCTCGGCGGCAAACGCGGCTGGTTGCCTAAAGGGCGCGGCGGTTGGTGGTTTGGCGGGCCACGTCGCAGGTCATCATGGCGTGTTGGGGGCTGGTGCGGGCTGCGTGATCGGCCATCATGAAGCCAGCAAGCACGCACGTCAGCAAGCCACGCAGAACCAGGGATCCGGCAGCACCGCAGCCGGCAACAATGGCCAAAGCGAACCCGCTCATTAGCGGCTAAAGGCGAAAGCCGTGAGGTGCTCCCCGTGCAATGCTCCGGAACCAGGCACAAATCCGCCCATATCGCCGATGATCCGGTGACTCGACACTGGCTCTCAAGGCTGGAAACTCTGGCCCAATCCGCGCTGCCGGATTTTCTTCAGCGGCAGCGGTGGTATCCCGCGAAGAATTCGGACACGCCTGGGGTTGAACTTTCGGCACTGCTCCCATTTTCGGTTTCCGGCGTGCCCACGGCCCTTGCGATCTGGCGGGTAACGCCGCCGGGGCAGTCGCCGATGCACCTCTTCGTGCCACTAGCGCTCGTTCCAGAGGAGCAAGCAGACCCGGCGCAGCTGATTGCGGCGGACATCAGCTGCGGCCGGAAGAAAATGCGGGTAGTGGAGGCTTTCTCCGTAGACGCGTTCGTCCGCGCCTGGATCGATTTGCTGCTGAGGGGTGGCGGCGAAGCCTCTGGCGCACTGCGGCTGCGAACGGGACGGACGGGCCACTTGGCGCAAGCCGGGCTCGAAGCCGGAGGCGGTTGGTCCATCCGCCGGGGCAGCGCCGAGCAGTCGAACACCTCGATCCCGATCGGCGACGCCGCGATCCTGAAGGTGATCCGAAAGCTGGAGAGCGGCGTGCACCCCGAGCTCGAAGTAGGCCGATTCCTGACCGAGACGGCGGGTTTCACGGCTACCCCGTCCTTGCTCGGCTGGGTCGACCTGGATTCCGCGGGATTGGGGCACGGGGCGGTGACCCTCTCGATACTGCAAACCTTTGTCCCCAACGATGGTGACGGCTGGTCCTGGGTGCTCGAGCGGCTTGCACGCGGCGCAGGCTCTGGCACGCGCTGTACCGAGGCCCTTGACGAAGCCACAAGCTGGCTCGGGCGGCTGGGCCGGCGTACCGCCGAAATGCACGCCGCGTTTGAAACCGACACAAACGACCCAGCATTCCGGCCTGAGCCGGTCGTGGCGAGCGATATCCGATCCTGGGTCGCGGCCGCACAGGCAACCGCCCGCCACTCGCTCGACGGTCTTGCCGACGCAGCAAAGCTCGCACCGCCCGCTCGCGGTCTCGCCGAGGCGCTTCTTGTGCGCCGCGACGAGGTGGCTGAGCGGCTGCAGACAATGCTCGGCGAGGTCCCGGCATTCGCAAAGACACGACACCATGGGGATTACCACCTTGGCCAAGTACTGGCGACAGGCCGGGACGCCGTCATAATCGACTTCGAGGGCGAGCCGCTGCGTCCCTTGGGGGAGCGCCGCGCTAAGCATGCTGCGCCGCGGGATGTCGCCGGCATGCTTCGTTCTCTCGCCTACGCCGCCGCGGCGGCGGAACGAGGGTTGCCACCGGATCTGTCCTCCACGGGACGAGAGGCCGTTCGGGGGCACCTCGCGGCTTGGGAGGCGCAGGCGTCGCAGGCCTTCGTAGATGCCTATTTCGAGGCTGCGCGCGGCGGCGGTTTCTGCCCACAGCACCGCGCAGATGCCGATCGCGTCGTGCGGTTCTTTATGCTTGAAAAAGCGCTGTACGAAATCGCGTACGAGCTCGCTAACCGGCCGGACTGGGTCGTCATCCCGCTGCGCGGTATCCTGGCATTGCTCGACGGGGAGACCGCACCTGCGGTAACCCGCACGCACCGCATGCCCTTCGGCGTGGAGCTGCAGGCCGACGGCAGAGTGCGCTTCCGCCTTTGGGCGCCGCCACACGGGGACGTTCAGATCGAGTTGGACGGCGCGACGGCCGCTATGCAACTGGTCGGCGAGGGTTGGCACGAGCTCGTGACCGATCGCGCCCGCGCCGGCACGCGATATCGCTTCGTGCTTCCGGACGGGCTGCGCGTTCCCGACCCGGCCTCGCGCTATCAGCCGGACGATGTGCACGGGCCGAGCGAGGTGGTCGACCCTGAGGCCTACGTCTGGCGCGATGCTGGCTGGAGCGGCCGCCCTTGGGAAGAGGCGGTTGTCTACGAGCTGCACATCGGGGCTTTTACGCCGGAGGGCACGTTCCGTGCCGCAATTGGCAAGCTCGACCATCTGGTTGAGCTTGGCGTGACCGCGATCGAGATCATGCCGATCGGTGATTTCCCCGGTCGCCGAAACTGGGGCTACGACGGCGTGCTGCCATACGCCCCGGATTCTGCCTACGGCCGGCCCCAGGACCTGAAGGCGCTGGTCGAAGCCGCCCATGCCAGTGGGCTAATGGTTTTCCTTGACGTGGTCTATAACCACTTCGGACCGGAAGGCGCCTACATCCACCCGATCGCGCCGCAGACCTTCACCGATCGTCACAAGACGCCATGGGGCGCGGCAATCAATTTCGACGGGCCTGACAGCGGCCCGGTGCGCGAATTCATCATCCACAACGCCCTTTATTGGATCGAGGAGTTCCACCTCGACGGGCTTCGGCTGGACGCAGTGCATGCGATCCTCGACGACGGCCCGAAGCACCTGCTGGAGCAGCTTGCCGAGCGGGTACGCGCGGCAGCGCCCGACCGGCATATCCATCTTATTCTGGAGAACGAAGAGAATCAGGCGGGGCGCCTGGTACGCCGCGAGAACGGCCAACCGTGCTGGTACACGGCACAATGGAACGACGACGTCCACCACGTGCTGCATGTGGCGGCGAGCGGCGAAACCACGGGCTACTACGCCGACTACAAGGGCGATGCCGAGAAGCTGGGCCGCGCTCTCGCAGAGGGCTTCGCGTTTCAAGGCGAACTGATGCCCTATCGCGGCCGCCAGCGAGGCGTGCCGAGCGCGGACCTGCCGCCCAGTGCTTTTGTCGCCTTCATCCAGAACCACGACCAGGTCGGCAACCGGGCATTCGGCGATCGGGTTACGGATTTCGCACCGGCCGAAGCAGTACGCGCGATTGCGGCGGTCTATCTGCTGCTGCCGCAGATTCCCATGCTGTTCATGGGCGAGGAGTGGGGTGCGGCGCAGCCTTTTCCCTTCTTCTGCGATTTCGGGCCGGAGCTGGCCGATGCGGTGCGCCAGGGCCGGCGCGAGGAGTTTGCCCGCTTCCCGGAGTTCCGGGATCCGGAAATGCGTGAGCGCATCCCCGACCCGATGGCCGAGAAGACATTCGCGTCCGCCAAGCTAGGCTGGGGGGATCGGGTGCTGGCGCCGCATAAGGAATGGCTCGGATGGTATTGCCGGGTGCTGACCGTTCGGCATGCCGAGATCGTGCCGCGCTTGCCGGCGATCGGCGCCAGCGGGCAGTACGAGGTGCTGGGCGATGGCGCGGTTGTTGTCCGATGGCAGCTTAGTGGAGGCGATACGCTGGTATTGGCCGCCAACCTCGCAGCACGACCGGCAACCGGATTTCCGGTCGAAGCCGGCAGCGTGCTGTGGCAGGAGGGTGAGGTTCGCGAAGATGGTAATTTTGATGCTTGGGCGGTTCGCTGGTCTATCGAAGAAGATGCCCAAAGGGAGGCCGGCCGTAGTGCCCTGGACGAACTCGCCGAACGCATGGGCATCGAGCCCCAATTTCGCAACGCTAAGGGCGAGATTGTGGAGACCAATGACGAAACCAAGCGCAGCCTATTGACTGCGATGGGCGCCGAAGCGGCCGACGAGTTGCAGGCGCGGGCTGCGCTCGAGAAGCTGGACCGGGCCGAGTGGCTGCGCCCCCTTCCTACTGCGCAGGTAGCGCGGGCAGATGCCCAGGCTCGCGCTATTGAGGTGGTCCTCCCGGCCGGCACCCCCGAAATCACGTGGCGTCTTAGCCTGGAGACTGGCATCGAGCGAACCGGGCGCATCAAATTTGGCGACCTCGAGCTGATCGGTGCCCGCAATTTCGACGGCGTAACGCGGGAGCGCCGTCGGCTGCTGCTCGAAGGCGAGCTCCCCTGGGGCTATCACCAGCTTGTGATTGAACCGGACAATGCGTCGACGACCCTCGTCGTCACCCCCGGCAGGTGCTGGCTGCCTCCGGGATTTGACGAGGGTCGGCGATTGTGGGGCATCGCCGCACAGCTCTATTTGCTGCGCTCGGACACCGACTGGGGCATTGGTGATTTTGGTGACCTGCGCCGGTTGGTGGAACTGGCAGCCGACCACAAAGCCGACGTGATCGGCCTCAATCCTTTGCACGCAATGTTCCCCGACGATCCCGAGCACGCCAGTCCGTATTCGCCGGAGAGCCGTCTGTTGCTCAACATTCTCAACATCGATGCGACTGCGCTCCCCGAGATGGAGCACTGCCCGGAGATCCGGGACCTGATCGCCTCCGAGGGATTCCGGCACAGGGTCGAAGCCTGCCGCGCAAGGCACCTGGTGGATTATGCCGAGGTCTCCGCGATCAAGTTTTCCGTCCTGGAAAAGTTGTTCAATGTCTGCCGCGGCGTGGTGGATCCTGCCCGATGGGGCGCCTTCGAGGCGTTCCGGCGCGAAGGTGGCGAGATGCTGCAGCGAAATTGCATCTTTTTGGCGCTGCGCGAGCATTTCGCCAACCAGGATGCTTCGCGGGCCGATTGGCATGGCTGGCCGAAGGAGTACCGCGACCCGGCATCGCCCGCGGTCGCACGCTTCGCGGCGGAGAACCAGCATCGGCTGGATTTCCACGCATGGCTGCAATGGGTCGCGGACGAGCAGCTTGGCGCCGCAGCAATTGCTGCTAAGCGCCGGGGCATGGTCGTGGGCCTTTATCGCGACCTCGCAGTCGGCGCCGACCGCTCCGGCGCCGAGACCTGGGCCGATACTGCAGCGGTGGTATCGGGGGCCCAGGTCGGTGCGCCGCCGGACGTCCACAACCCTGCCGGCCAGAACTGGGGGCTGCCGCCGTTTCATCCGCGCGCATTGCGTGAAGAGGGATACCGCAGCTTCATTGAGCTCGTCCGCGCCAATATGCGCCATGCAGGCGGGTTGCGGATCGACCACGTGATGGGGCTGCGGCACCTCTATTGGGTGCCGCAGGGCGAGAAACCCTCTGCCGGCGCCTATGTCGGGTATCCGATGGAGGATCTGATCGGCATTCTCGCGCTTGAGAGCCATCGTCACGAATGCATGATCGTCGGCGAGGACCTTGGTACGGTTCCCGAGGGTTTCCGCGAGCAGAT
Organism: uncultured Alphaproteobacteria bacterium; assembly: GCA_963787425.1. Taxonomy (GTDB): domain Bacteria; phylum Pseudomonadota; class Alphaproteobacteria; order ATCC43930; family CGMCC-115725; genus AP-15. The sequence continues at coordinate 634,584 of CAWBCV010000004.1, read as the reverse complement.
GGCGGAGGCAAACATCCTTTCATACCGCGTGCTGTATTTCGAGCAGGAGCCGCAGACCGGCGGCTTTCTGCCGCCGTCCGCTTATCCGGCCCAGGCTCTGGCCGTCGTCGGAAGCCACGATCTGCCGACTCTGCGCGGCTGGTGGGAAGCGCGCGATCTCGATCTGAAGGAAGAGCTCGGCCTCTTTCCCGAGCCGGGCGAGGCCTCGCGCCAGCGTCGGATGCGGGAGCGCGATCGGATGCAGCTTTTGAAAGCGCTCCGCAACGAAGGTCTCCTGCCGATCGACGAAGAGACTGACATTCCGAGCCTAGCACGGGCAGTGCATGCTTTCCTTGCCCGCACTCCTTCAGTTCTGGCAATGGCGCAAATCGACGATCTGACCGATGAGGCCGACCCGGTAAATGTTCCGGCGACTTCGGACGAGCACCCGAATTGGCGTCGCCGCTTGTCGATGACGCTCGAGGAGCTCGCTGCCCGGCCACGCTTCGTCGACATCGCCGAAATCTTCCGCGCCGAGCGCAGCCCCAGGAATTTTGACGAAACGAATAAAGATGTCTGAGACGCCGATCCCCCGGGCGACTTACCGCCTGCAGTTTCACAAGGGGTTCGGCTTCCGCGACGCAGCCGCGCTGGCGCCCTATCTGGCGCGGCTCGGCATCAGCCACGTCTACGCCTCGCCGTACTTGAAGGCGCGGCCGGGAAGCACGCATGGCTATGATATCGTAGACCACAATCAGCTGAACCCAGAGCTTGGCGACGAGTCGTCCTTCCGCGACATGGTGTCGGCGTTCCGTGACAGCGGTCTCGGGCAGGTGCTCGATTTCGTACCCAACCATATGGGGGTCGGCGGTTCCGATAATCCGTGGTGGCTCGACGTGCTGGAATGGGGCCCGGTGTCCGAATACGCGCGCTGGTTCGATATCGATTGGGACCCGGATAGGCGGTATCTGCATGACAAAATACTGGTGCCGCTGCTCGGCGACCAGTACGGGGCGGTGCTGGAATCGGGGCAGCTTGTGCTCCGTTTCGACCCGGAGGCCGGCAGCTTCGCTGTGTGGGCATACGACACACACAAGCTGCCGATTAATCCTCTGCATTACTCTCGCGTGCTCGGCGACGAGCACCCGGAACTCGAGCGTCTGGGTGACGCCTTTTCCAGTCTCGCGGACTGGCACCCGCGCATTGCTCAGCACGCCAGAGATTTGCAGATTGAGCTCGGCGCGCTGGCGCGGGAGCGCGCCGACGTGCAGGGAGCGCTTGCAGGGGCGGTAAACCGGCTCAACGGCGAGCCCGGCCGCCTTGCAACCTGGCGCGAGCTGGACGCATTGATACAAGACCAGCACTGGCGTGCGGCGCATTTCCGCGTTGCCGCCGACGACATAAACTATCGGCGATTTTTCAATATCAACGAGCTCGCCGGCTTGCGTACGGAATTGCCGGAGCTCTTCGAGCACGCTCACCGACTCGTGTTCGAGCTGTTGCGCGATGGAGTGCTGGATGGTCTGCGCATCGACCACGTAGATGGGCTGCTCGACCCGAAGGGCTATCTGCTGCGCCTTCGTGAAGAGGGACCCACCCCCTTCTACCTCGTGGTCGAAAAAATCCTCGCGCGCCACGAGACATTGAGCGAGGACTGGCCAGTCGAGGGCACGACCGGTTACGAATTCGCCAATTTGGTGCTCGGATTGTTGGTCGACCCCTCCGGCGAAGAAGGCTTTACCCAAACCTATGCTGATTTTGCTGGCGAGCACCGCGCCTTCGACGAGATCGTCCGCGACTGCAAGATCCGCATCATGCTCAATGAAATGGCGAGCGAACTCAATGTACTCGCCCGCGACGCGGGTCGTATTGCGCGACAGAACCCGCGGACCGCTGACTTCACGCGCAATATCCTGCAGCGCGCATTGCAGGAGATTGTTGCGTGCTTTCCGGTGTACCGCACTTACGTAGACGGTACTGCCGAGCCGAGCGAAGCGGACCGGCGCGATATCGACTGGGCGCTGGCGCACGCGCGGCGCAACGAGACGGATCTGGATCCGAGCGTCTTTGAATTTCTGCACCGGCTCTTGACGACAGACCTCGTGGCCGAGCCGCGCAGCGGCTTCAGTCGGCAGTCCGTCGTCCGCTTGGCGATGCGCGTGCAGCAATATAGCGGCCCTGTGATGGCGAAAGGGCTCGAGGACACGGCTTTTTATCGCTACAACCGCTTTGTCGCATTGAATGAGGTCGGCGGGCATCCAGACCGTTTCGGCGTGACATTGGCGGCCTTTCACCGGGCCAATGCGCAGCGCGCCGAACGCTGGCCGCACGCAATGTTGGGCACCTCCACCCACGATACGAAGCGCGGAGAAGACACCCGTGCGCGCCTCGCAGTCCTTTCCGAGATGCCTGAGGAATGGGCACGGCAGGTTCAAGCGTGGAGCCGCATTCTGCGCGCCCGCCGCGGCGACGTCGAGGGCACGGCGCCACCCGACCGCAACGACGAATACCTTTTGTACCAACTCTTGGTCGGCGCCTGGCCTGCTGAGCTGACCGGCGTCGAGAACCCCGACCCCGAGCAAATACGCTTCTTTGCGGAGCGGATCGAAGGGGCAATGGTGAAGTCGATGCGCGAGGCAAAGCTGCGCTCTACCTGGGCATCCCCGAATACCGCTTATGAAGAGGCAATGCTGGGCTTTGTGCGCGACGCGCTCGACACTTCGCGCCCCAATGCATTCCTCAGCGCATTTTTGCCGTTTCAGGACCGCGTCGCCCAACTCGGCGTTTGCAACAGCCTCGTGCAGATCGCGGTGAAGCTGACTCTGCCGGGAATGCCGGACATTTACCAAGGGGCGGAGCTCTGGGACCTCAGCCTGGTAGACCCCGACAACCGGCGCCCGGTCGATTACAGAACACGCATCGAACTGCTCGAAGGGGTGACGGCGTTATTGGAGCGAAACCGCCACACGGCGATACTCGATACGCTCGAAGATTGGCGCGACGGCCGTATCAAACTGGCCGTCATCACGACTCTGCTGGCACACCGCCGCGACAGTCCAAAGCTGTTTGCACAGGGAGGATACGAGCCGCTCATCGCCACTGGTGCCCGAGCCGACCAGATCTGCGCCTTTGCCCGTTGCGACGAGGAGGACGCGCTGGTGGTTGCAGCTGCGCGCTTTCCCATGCGCTCCGAGGCTGAACCAGATTGGACCGGAACCGAGATCCCCTGGCCGCAAGCGGCGAGCAGCAAGACGCATTGGCGCGGTCTTTTCGACGGCCGCGTCCTGGAGCGCCGCGGCGAGGGCGTCGGTGTAGCGGCCGTACTGGGAGGTATGCCGGTGGCGGTGCTCGTGCCGCACAATAGCGATTATCGCTAACCCTCGGGCCAGAAACGCTGGTGCGAATTTTATGGGCTGAATAAGATGCAGCAGCAAGGATCAAGAAATCGTTCGAAGGCGCACCCGATCCTCAGGGAGTTGCCGCTCGACCAGCTGAAACGGGTTCTTACAGGTCACAGTGCCTGGCTGGACTCCAGTGGGCAAGGCGGTGAAAAAGCCGACCTTTCGCATGCCCAGCTGCAGGGCCTTTCGCTGTGGAGCGCCGATCTTCGCGAGGCGGATCTCAGCTACGCAAATCTACAAGGCGCCGATCTGGATCACGCTAGCTTGCGTCGCGCCAATCTGCGGCACGCAAAGATGGAAGGGGCCTTGCTGTGGCGGGCTAACCTGCGTGATGCAGATCAGCTGCGCTAGCCTCCAGAGAGCAAAGTTGGACCACGCCGATCTTTCGGGTGCCAATCTGCACAACGCCGATCTCACCGGAGCCTCACTTTGGGGAGGACAGTTGTCGGGAGCTCGGCTCGAGAATGCAATCGGGATTACCGACGAACAGTTGAAGAACGCGCATCTCGTCTGAGTGTCGATGGCTCCTCCATACCGAGGCTTGGGGCGCTCTTCTATGACACCGGCGAGTATGGCGGCTCTTATCGACGGGCTCCGCCGGCGCGCCAGCTCATCGGGCTAGAGGCAAAGTTGGTCCGGAACCACCGAGAAAACGAGCTCAGCGCCGAGAATCCCAGCAGGTCCGAGACCTCGCTCAAGGATCGGTTCTGGTCTTCTACATGACGTCGCGCCAAATCGATGCGCACAGCATCGACGATCGAGGAGAATGTCTCTCCGTCTCAGGCTAGGTAGCGATGCAAGGTCCGCGAGTTCATGTCGAGGCGCTGCGCCAACTCTTCCACGAAGCATCAGCCAGTCGGGAGCAATTAGTATAGCAGCTGCCGCGCCCTTTCGCTCAGTGACTTAGATAACGATATCAGACGTCTACGCGCAGCTTGTTGACTATCGCCGCGGGGCTGCCGTAACCGCGCCTTGGTAGCGGGCCAGCGGGCCATGCATGCGCGCGCTTTTAATGGGGATCAGCATGAACATTAAGCCGCTGGACAGGTTTCCCTTCGTAGGAACGACGGATGTCGACGAAAAGCGAGAGGCGATCGCGAAAACCCACGGTAACAACAAGCTGCAACTGCACCGGAGCGCAGAAGGATTTCATGCCCGCGGCAATCGTCGCGTGCTCCGTAATGTCGTGCTCTCTTATGCAACCTTTGGAGCAGTTGTTGACCAGGAATTTTCGGCGTTCACCGGGTTCGCTCAGGGGTTTCGCATACGGGGAAGCTCAGAAATCCTTGTCGATCGTGCTTGGAGCAAGGTTATTTGTTGCCTGGCTATCCTGCTGCACCTCCTCATGGCCGACTACGCGGAGGCTCAACGTGGTGGCGGTGGCCGCGCCGGCGCCGGGAGCCAGGCAGGGGTGGGCGGTGGTCGCGCCAACGCCGGCGCGGGTGCGGCCGGCGTCGGGCGCGGCCGGCGTCGGGGGCGGCGCTGTCGGCGCAGGCCGCGCCGGTGTGGTCGGTGTTGGCGGCGCGCGGCGGGCGTGGGGGCGGTTGGCGTCGGCAACACAAATATAAGCAACACTAATGTAGTACGGGGTGGAGCCTACGCCGGGGGTTACCCGGTGGCGGCGGCGGCCACGCCCTACTATAACCCCTACGCCGCGGCGGCGGTCACGACGGCGGCGGTGGCTTATTCGGCGTCGCGGCCTCCCCGCGTATTCGACCGCAGTGGCCGCCCTGCCCTGTTCGGCAAGCCCGATTGCGGCGAACGGTGTTCACTATTACCAATGTGGCTCGACGTGGTTCACCCGGAGTTACGTCGACGGAAACGTCGCGTACGTCGTCACCGGCCCACCGGGCTGATCAAAGCTGACGAAGCAGTACCGAAGAGGACCGCCTTCCTGTTTAGAGCGAGCTTTTGCGTCGCGTTGCTGTCCTGCATCCTCCTCTTGGCCGGCCACGCTAAACGGAGCATCCCTCTTTCCGCACCATCAAGGTATTGGTGTCGGAGCCTAAATTGTTTTGATGGCAACTGGAACGTAGCCATGTAATCGGGTGGTTTTGATTGCATGAGGTTGGAGCCATCGCTATGATGCTCCCACGTATATCGAAGCGGTCCCCAATCGCGGCTCGCCCCCGGCCATCCTGTTGCGCGAGAGTTACCGCGAAGCGGGCAAGATCAAGAAGCGCACGCTGTGGAACCTCTCCGACTGGCCGCACGAGCGGATCGCCGGCTTCAAGGCACTGCTCAAAGGCGGCACCGTCATTCCTCATGTCAATCGGGACGCAAAAAGGACCCCTCTGCGGCGTTGGGGCAGGCTTGTCCCGGTAGCGAACAGGAGGGTCCCGCGCGCGTCGCGCAGTGCCCTCACGAGCGACGGAGCGGCGCGCGTGCGAGGTGCCCTGTATGGGGCCTTAATTGTCAAGTGCGTCGGTCTGGCTGGAATCCCCTCTTTGTCCTTGGCCGAGTGTCGGCGCAGAGCGCCGACGCTTGCCGAGCCGCACAGACTGGGAGCGCGGAGGGGTCAAGGCCGACAGCCGCGAAGCGGGCGCGCGTAAGCGCGAGCCTTGACGCGGAGCACTTCCAGTCCACCCGCCAACGGCGGGTATCGACAGACCGTTAATCCGAGTGGAGCTCCCTGCCACGGGACGCGATACTCTCGCGCCACAACCTGTTTGCCCGCCGGGGCAAGCCGGGGTGGCACTCAGCCGCGGTGTTTGAAGCGCCAGCTCTCGTTGCCGGTTTCGATGATTTCGCAGTGATGGGTCAGACGGTCGAGGAGCGCGGTCGTCATTTTGGCGTCGCTGAAGACGCTCGGCCATTCGCCAAATGCGCGCCGGCTCGGGCCGTCGCTTGATTCCGGTCGTCATCACTTCGTCCCCCGGGTCGGGCCGAAGGCCCGCCCGAGGACAGGCTCCGGCGGCGCCCATGCCGTAAAGCTTGAGCCTGGTCATCAGCTCGAGAATGTCAGCACGCTCCATCGGGCAACCCGGCGCAGGCGATCGTAGCGGGCACAATCGGCGATGGGCGCGTGTCGCAAGGACAGCCCGTCGGGGGTCACAATCGTCGCTGGCGGCCCGGGGTCGTGGCGGCGCGCCAGGATATTGAGCACGACATCGGCGGAATGGACGCCGCCGGCGAGGGCTTCGCCACCGGCCGCCTCGACGGCCGCCAGACCCTCGCTCAGCACCGCCGATAGGATCTTGACCATCTGGCGATCGCCGTCATCCGCGCCCTTCAGCCGGCGCCGCGCACGCTCCAGGCTGGCCGGCAATACCCAGTCTGTGAAAGGCGCGCCGTTACGCAGCGCGCCGGGCTTTCGAGCGAGCACTGGGATGTTATGCCAGGGATCGTAGATCGTCTGGTTGCGGCCGAAACAGCGCACCGCGCGGCAACCGAATTGTCGTTGTCGAAGCGCACCAGGCAGTTCTTGGAGATCGAGGCCTGCGTCGCACGGAACCCGTCGAACCGGCCGCTGATCGGCACCAGCTTGGCGCGCTCGGCCTCAAAGACCTGCCAGATCGTCTGGTCGGTCAGTTCCGGATGCCGGTTCGCCTTGGCATAAGCGACGCATCAGTTACATTTCCAATCTCCTTTCCAGGACTTCTCCTGTCGCAAGGAAAGTCTATGCCAACCGCCACGGCGGCTTGCTGGGGTCGACCAGTTTCAAATCGACTGGCGCAATGCCAAAAATTCCAATGACCACCGGTTCCTTCGCGCCTTTTTTGACGCCGTCGTAATGCGGCGTGTGGGCGACGCGCCTGACGAAGCCGCCGGCCGGTACCGGAACCGTAGCATCCGGGTCGAAATCGGTGCCGCTGTTCACCCACCATGTGCCGGACAACACCAGGCACAATCGGTCGGTGGCGTAGCTGTGCGGCGCACTCATATAGCCGGGGTACCATTTCATCAGCACGACGTATTCGCCCGGCTTGTCCAGTCCGCCGAACAGCGTCGCCATTTCGGCGCTATGCGGCGGCCCGGCGCTCCACGCCGTCCATTTGATCTGGTCGGGCAGCGTCACCTGTGTTTCGGCAGGGTTGATCGCTTCCGCGCGCCCCGCGGACAATCCGAGCGGCAAGGCGGCAAGGAACGAGGCGAGCAGCAGCTGCCGCCGGCCGGGCAATAGCAGAGTATCTTGCGAGACAATTCGATCCGTCATCTTCAATGCACCCAAGAGCTACAGGGAAACGCGTGTGTCGAGAACTTCCAGGAACAGCGCCAGAAACTGCGGATGGGCGGGCCCAGCGAAACCGGTCACGAGATTGCCGTCGCGGATCGCCCCATCGGGTGCGGTGTCGACATATTCCGCGCCCGCCAATCGCACTTCACGTGCACAGGCGGAATAGCCCGAGACTCGTCGGCCGCGGATCACATCGGCTGCGGCGAGGATTTGCGCCGCGTGGCAGATCGCTGCAATCGGCTTGCGCTCGGCGGCGAAAGACCGAACAATCTCGATCAGGCGCTTGTCGAGCCGCAAGTATTCGGGCGCCCGGCTCCCCGGCAATCATTAGTGCATCGTAGTCATCCGGCTTCACCTCCGCGAAGCTGGCGTTCAGCACGAAATCATGTCCCCGCTTCTCCGTGTAGGTCTGGTCGCCTTCGAAATCGTGGATCGCGGTCTTGATCTTTTCACCTGCCTCTTTGCCCGCGCACACGGCATGACGATGTGGCCGACTATTGTCAGCGACTGAATCGGAACCATCACCTCGCAGTCTTCGGCGAAATCGCCGACTAAAAAGAGAATCTTCTTGGCTTCCATGATTGTCTCCTACCACCGGATTAGAGGTGATCCCGGGGAGTTACTGCGCCGCTTCCAACACTGCGGCGTTGGAATGCGGGGGCGGCGCCATGAACTCGGGGCCCACCGGATCGGTGATCGACTCTCGCAGGATGCGGTCGATCTCGGTCTTTGCGGCGGTATCGAGCGACCATCCAAATACCTCGCCGATCGGCTGCAGCTGGCCGGGACGACGCGCTCCCCAGAGTGCCACAGTCGCGCCCTGGTCGAGGAGCCAGCGCACAACCAAGTGGATGACCCGCTTGCCGGAGCGCTGTCGGGCAAATTGATCGAGACGTTTGACGGCAGTGAGATATTGCGTATAGCGGGGCGGCTGGAATTTCGGGTCCGTTAATCGGAGATCGTCGCCCTCAAAATGCGCGTCCTGTTGCAGCTTGCCGGACAACAGGCCGCGGCACAGCGCGCCATAGGTCAAGGTCGCGAGACCCGATTGCCGGCAATAGGGCAAGAGCTCGTCCTCGATCTCGCGCTCGAACAGATCGTAGGGCGGCTGCACGACGTGCAGTTTGGCGACGCGCCGAAACCGTTCGATCTGAGCAACCGAGAAGTTGCTCACGCCAATAGCGCGGATCTTCCCCTGGTCGAACAGCGTCTGCATCGCTTCCGCGGTCTCTTCGACCGGCACCAGCGGATCGGGCCAATGCACTTGATAAACGTCGATGTAGTCGGTCTGCAATCGCCGCAACGAATCCGCAATCTCACGCAGGATACGGTCGCGGCTGCCATTGCGGAAAACCTTTCCGTCCTTCCACTCGAGCGCGGTTTTGGTGGCAATCACGACGCGTGAACGCAGCCGCCCGCCGGCAAGCGCGCGGCCGACGATTTCCTCGGAGCGGCCAAATCCATAAGCCGGCGCGGTGTCGATCAGGTTGACGCCGCGCTCGATCGCAGCATGGATTGTCGCGATCGAACTCGGTGTCATCCGTCCCGCACCACATCCAGCCGCCGATTGCCCAGGTTCCAAGGCCGACGCGCGATACGGCCAGGTTTGGGCCCGCAATGGTCGCCTGTTCCACATTGGTGTTCGCTTCCATGGTCATTTCTCCAACATCGACGCCGGAGCGGCGGGCCCGGCCTTGAGCCTCACTCGGCGTCTGCCTGGTCTTCGATTCCCGCCGCTTCGGCTGCGATCAAACCCACAGCCGACCAGTCTAGTTCCGAGTAACCGTGGGCCAGACCGGTGATCATTCAGTCGCGCACGACGCCGAGCGAGGGCATTGGGACGTTGGCCGCCTCCGCTTCCGCCAGCGCCAAACCGACATCCTTGAGTGCCAGTGGAACCATAAAACCGCAGGCGCGAAGCGCTGCGCGACGATTTTGGGGCCGAAAGGCTTATGGATCCGGCTGCCGAACATCGTCGAAGTGAGAATGTTGAGAGCCACGGCCGGATCGAGGCTGCGCTTGCGCACCAGAGCGAGAGCATCCCCAAGCATTTCCAATGTCGCCGCCGTCACGGCATTGCTGACGATCTTGACCAGGTTGGCACTCTCGGGGTCGCTGCCGATAACAAAGGTGCGTTGGCCGGCAGATCGAACAGCGGACGGCAACGCTCGAGCGGGTTACGGGCCCTCGCCGCGATGATGAATAGCTCGCGCGCCTGGGCCGCATGGGGATTGCCGAACACTGGCGCCGCGACATAGCAGTGGCCGCGCTTTTCGTGCTCCTCCGCGAATTCGCCTGCCGCGGCCGTGCTGATCGTGCTCATCGAGAGATGCACGGCATTTGGCTTCAGACCCGCGGCCAACCCCTCTTCGCCGGGTTTGCCGAATACCGCCTCGCGAACCGCGGGGTCGTCAGGCGGCATCCTGATGACAAAATCGCAGTCGAACAAATCGGCAATGCCGAATTTAGGCTCAACGCCGAGGGCCCGGATTCCCGCCGCGCGGTCCGAGCGGCGAATATAGCCGATCACCCGGCAGCCGCCGGCCGCGAGATTGGCCGCCATGGCGCTGCCCATGCGACCCAGCCCGACAAAGCCGATGTTTCCATCTAGGGACCGGCGCCGGCGATGCTCACCGTTAATCGTGGGATCCACGCCATTGTCAACGGTCAATACACTGCCCTCCGAGCATGTGAGCAAATCTGCGCGATAAGCTGGAGCGACGCTGAGCCTACTTCCTGGGTATATTCTGAAGGGGGGGTGGCAGGGCGTTGCCCTTGCGCCCAGCACCCCCAGCTATTGCCTCAAAAAGCTATTGTATTACTGCGCGACGCGCAGTGAGCAGGGCTCCAATGGCCACCCCCGAGATATCCGGCAGGCTCCCAAGCCCAGCCGGGTGGGCACTTCTGGTCGGCCTGGTTGATTGCCTCAGAGTCGGTGGTCGACTGGTCATTCGCCGGCAATGATTGCGCGCCAGCTGAAAGTGGGATCGCCGTAAGCGCGAGCCCTACGATGAGATAAAGCGTCTGCAACCGCATTTTGAACCTCTTACCACAGCCCTTGCGAACCCAATCGCCAGTGGTGGTGGTCCGCATTGCGGTAGTTGGGCTGTCTAGGGCTCAGAGATAGTAAATTCGAGTAAGTGGGGGTAAAATGAAAGTCACTGCCGAAACCCGCGCAGCCGCGGTTCGCCGCGGCCGGGAGATTCCTGCGGCTTGAAGCCGAAGCGCTGCGCAGCAGCGATGATGTCGGCGAGGAAGACTTCGTATCCCGCCCGCGGGTCCTCGCGACGGTACGGCGCGAGGAAGGCGGCTGACGTAGCCTCCCCGACCTGCTGGGTTGCCCGCTCGAACTCGAAATCGCCGGCGGCGTCGGGCGCCGACAGGATATGCACGCCGTTCAGAACCGTGCTCGGCACCCGGCCGTTCTGCGCCGCATCGCTGGCGAAAGCATCCGGCGGATAGATATCTTCGAGCGTGCTGCGGCGGTGGATATTGGCTTTGGCCATGGCATCCCGCTAACACGCCCCGGCCTCGGCTGTTCCCTAGGGCCACGACACCAAGGGCGGCAACGACATCAGGATCGCCTCCGGGTTGCCGCCGGTCTTCAGTCCGAACACGGTGCCCCGGTCATAGAGGAGGTTGAACTCGACATAGCGGCCGCGGCGGACCAGCTGATGGCGCCGTTGCTCCTCCGTCCAGGGGAGCTGCATCCGCGACCGCACAATGGCCGCGATCGCGCTGAGGAACGCCTCGCCGACCGAGCGGACGAAGGCGAAGTCGCGCTCCTGGTCGCCGCTGTCGAGATAATCGAAGAAGATCCCGCCGACGCCGCGCGGCTCGCCCCGATGCTTGAGAAAGAAGTATTCGTCGCACGATGTCTTGAAGCGCTCGTAGCAGTCGCCATCGTAGGATGCGCAGGCGTCCGCAAGCGCGGCATGAAACTCCTGTGCCGCGGCCTCGTCGGGGTAAATCGGGGTCAGATCGGCGCCGCCGCCGAACCAGGCTTTGCTAGTGACGATGTGGCGGGTGTTCATATGCGCCGCCGGGACGAGCGGCGAGCACATATGGGCGACCAGCGAGATGCCGCTCGCCCAGAAGCGGGGATCCTGCGACGCGCCTGGGATCTCGTTGCGGAACTCGGGCGAGAATTCGCCCGACACGGTCGAAATGTTGACCCCGACCTTTTCGAAAACCTGTCCCCGCATAACGGAAATCGCCCCGCCGCCGCCTCCCGGCCGCTGCCAATCTTGGCGCTCGAAACGGCCCGGCAGGCGCCCCTCGGGGCATGCGCCGGCGAATTCGGCCTCGATTGCCTCGAACTCGGCGCAGATCCGGTCGCGGAGCTCGGAAAACCACGCCTCGGCCTGATTGCACCGGCCGGCATCGGGCGAAAAGGAAGGCTGTTCGGTCATGGTTGAGGAAACAATCCGGTTTGACGCAATCCCTCGGCGAGCGCAATCGCGCCCGCAAGCGCAACGTTGAGCGAGCGAGCGCCAGGGCGCAACGGGATGACAATGCGCGCCGACACGGCGCGATGCACCTCCTCGGGCACGCCGGCGCTCTCCCGGCCGAGGAGGATCGTGTCGTCCGCTGCAAATTTAAAATTATGCAGTGGGGTAATCCCGGTCGTCGTCATCAGGATCAGCCGCGATTGCGATGCCTGGTGTGCGAGGAAAGCCGGCCACGAAACATGACGGCAGACAACGAGATCAGCCGCATAATCGAGGACGGCGCGCTTGAGCCGCCGGTCATCGAGCAGGAAACCGCACGGCTCGATCAGATCGACGGCCACCCCAAAGCACGCCGCGAGCCGCAGCAAGGCCCCGGTATTCTGCGGAATGTCGGGTTCGAACAAGGCGAGACGCACACGATCTCCGCTGACACGTTGAGGCGGTATAAATGTGATGGTCTATACTCGGATCGCTGCCCAATTATGCGGCAGTCTGTCGCATCGTTCGCTGTCCTCAACAGTATAGCTTGCGATAGCAGCCGCGCCTGACCGGCGGTCGCGAAATAATGAGGGTTGGATGGCCGATCTGGCGCAGCACAATGTCACCGGAGCACATGCCGGCGAGACGCGGCGCGATTTTCTGATTTTGACAGCGACGGCCATTGGCGCCGTCGGCGTCGCTGCCACGATTTGGCCGTTCATCGACAGCTTGAACCCGGCACGCGACACCTTGGCTCTGTCCACGACCGAGGTAGATCTTGCGCCCGTGCAGGTCGGCCAACGTCTGACCGTCGCGTGGCGCGGAAAGCCGGTCTTCATCGACCATCGCACTCCGGAGGAGATCAAGGCCGCTCAAGACGTGAACGTTGCCGACTTGCGCGATCCGCAGCCGGATTCTGCCCGCGTCAAGAAACCGGAGTGGCTCGTCGTAATCGGCGTTTGCACCCATCTCGGCTGCATCCCGCTCGGTCAGAAGGCCGGCGATCCCCGTGGCCCGTACGGCGGGTGGTTTTGCCCCTGCCACGGCTCGATCTATGATACCTCGGGCCGAATTCGCCAAGGGCCCGCTCCGCTGAACTTGTTCCTGCCGCCTTACGAATTCACGCACGACACGACAATCAAGATCGGGTAGGAACGCGCTATGGCCCAGACCCGCCTCAGCGCGACGAGCCGCGTCATCCGCTGGATCGATTATCGCTTGCCGTTTGTCGCGATGCTGCAGCACGAGCTGTACGAGTATCCGACACCGCGCAACCTCAGCTATTGGTGGAATTTCGGCTCGCTGTCCGGGATCATGCTGGTGGTGATGATCGTCACCGGCATCTTTCTGGCGATGCAGTACACCCCGCATGCCGACCTTGCCTTCAACTCGGTCGAGCGGATCATGCGCGACGTCGATTACGGCTGGATGCTGCGCTACGCCCATATGAACGGGGCGTCGATGTTTTTCGCGCTGCTCTACATCCACATGTTCCGCGGGCTCTACTATGGCTCCTATAAGCAGCCTCGCGAACTGCTGTGGATACTCGGTGTCATCATTTTGATATTGGCGATCATGACGGCCTTTATGGGGTATGTGCTGCCCTGGGGCCAGATGAGCTACTGGGCCGCCACGGTGATTACCAACTTGTTCTCGGCGATACCTCTGATCGGGCAGAACATTGTCACGTTCCTGTGGGGCGGCTTTACCGTCGGCAATCCGACCTTGAACCGGTTTTACGCGCTGCACTACCTGCTCCCCTTTGTGATCCTCGCCGTGGTGTTGCTTCATCTGATCGCATTGCACCGCTTCGGCTCCAACAACCCGCTGGGGATCGAAATGAAGGGGCCGCAGGATACGCTGCCGTTCCACCCCTACTTCACGATCAAGGATCTGTTCGGGCTGGCCGTATTTCTGCTGATCTACAGCTTCTTCGTCTTCTATGCGCCGAATTTCTTGGGAAGCTCCGATAATTACATTCCGGCAAACCCGATGCAGACGCCGAACCACATCGTGCCGGAATGGTACCTGCTTCCGTACTACGCGATTTTGCGCTCGGTGCCGAACAAGCTGCTCGGCGTCATCATGGCGTTCGGGTCGATTTTCCTGTTGTTCTTGGTACCGTGGCTCGACAGCTCGCCGGTGCGCAGCGCGCGGTTCCGCCCCCTCTACAAATGGGTTTTCTGGCTGCTGGTGATCGATGTCGTCGCTCTCGGCTGGGTCGGCGCCAATCCGCCCGAAGGCCTGGTGGTGATGGTCGGGCAGATCGCGACATTCTACTACTTCGTCCATTTCCTGATCCTGTTCCCGGTCATCGGCAAGCTCGAGCGACCCAAACCGCTCCCCGCCAGCATCGCAACAGCGGTGTTGCAAGGCAGCGGCGCTCGATTTGGCGGCGCCGGAGTGCCGCTGACCAAATCCTGAGATGCTGAAGTCCGTCCTTGCCGCGCTGGCGTTGCTCGTCTTGGCACTCTCGCCGCTTGCCGCGCCCGCCCAAGAACTCCTCCGCTGCCGCGCCAGCAATGGTCGTTCGACGGCATCTTCGGCACCTACGACCGGGCGGCGGAGCAACGGGGCTTTCAGGTCTATAAGGAGGTCTGCTCGGCCTGCCACCCGGTCAAGCATCTTTATTTCCGTGACCTGACCGATATCGGGTACACCGAAGACGAAGTGAAGGCGATCGCTTCGACCTATCAAGTCACCAACGAGCAGCCGAACGACGAGGGCCAGATGTTCCAGCGCCCGGCCCGGCCCTCGGACCCGATCCCCGGCCCGTTCCCGAACGACCAGGCGGCTCGCGCAGCGAATAACGGCGCATTGCCGCCGGACCTGTCGATGATCGTCAAGGCGCGCGAGGGGGGGCCGAATTACGTTTTCGCCATCCTGACCGGGTATAAGGATCCGCCGCCCGGGTTCAACCTGCTGACGGGGATGTACTACAACGAATATTTCCCTGGTCATCAGATCGCGATGCCGCCGCCGCTCAGCGACAACGCCGTGACTTTTGCCGACGGCACTTCCGCCACGGTGCCGCAGATGGCGCACGACGCGGTGACCTTCCTGACTTGGGCGGCCGAGCCCAATCTCGAGCCTCGCCACCGCACCGGGTTCAAGGTCATGTTGTTTCTGATCATCATGGCGGGCATATTTTACGCGGCCAAGCGCAAGATCTGGGCCACCGCACACTAGGCAAGTTGGATGACCGGGGGGTTGACCGGGCCCGTCATCGGCATCATCGGGGGGAGCGGGCTCTATCAGATAGATGGGCTTACCGGTGTCGAATGGCGGCGGGTCGAAAGCCCATTCGGCTCGACATCGGACGAATTCTGCTTCGGAACCTTGGACGGCCAGCCGGTCGTGTTTGTTCCCCGCCACGGCAGCGGCCACGTGCTGCCGCCTTCGGAGATCAACTATCGAGCGAATATCGATGCGCTGAAACGCTGCGGGGTCACTGATATCGTCTCCTTGTCGGCCGTCGGCAGCCTGCGCGAGGATCTGGTCCCCGGCGACTTTGTCGTGATCGACCAATTCATCGACCGTACCTTTGCGCGGGCAAAGAGCTTCTTCGGCAAGGGCTGCGTCGCGCACGTCTCGATGGCGCACCCGGTCTGCGGCCGAATTGGCGACGCGCTGGCCGCAGCCGGGCCCGAAGCGGGCATGGCGCTGAAGCGCGGCGGCACCTACATGGTCATGGAAGGACCGCAATTCTCGAGCCTTGCCGAGAGCGAGCTCTACCGGTCCTGGAACTGCGCTGTGATCGGCATGACCAACATGCCCGAGGCAAAGCTCGCCCGCGAGGCGGAGATCTGCTACGCGACCGTTGCGATGGTTACCGACTATGATTGCTGGCATCCCGGCCACGACGCCGTCACGGTCGACATGATCGTCGGGGTATTGCACGCCAACGCCGAACGCGCAAAGGCGCTCGTCAGGAGCGTGGTGCCGGCGCTCTCGATGCATACCGGGCCGTGTCGGCAGGGGTGCCAGCAGGCCCTCGACCATGCGCTGATCACCGCCCCCGAGCGGCGTGATCAGGAGATGCTCGCGCGTCTCGATGCGGTGGCGGGTCGCGTGCTTGAGCCACAGCAGGCGCCATGAACGTCCGCGGCCGGGCGATGCGCACAATCTGGGCCGCTGCCGACGGGCGCACCGTCGAGATCATCGATCAGACGCGATTGCCGCACGAACTGGTGATTGTCGGGCTACAGACGCTCGATGACGCGGCGCGTGCCATCGCGACAATGCAAGTTCGCGGCGCGCCGCTGATCGGCGCTGCCGCGGCTTACGGGATCGCTCTGGCAACCGCCGAGGACCCGTCGGATCGCGGCATCGAGGCGGCGGCCTCGATGCTCGCTGCGACCCGCCCGACCGCGGTCAACCTGCGCTGGGCCCTCGCCGAGATGAAGCGGGCGCTGACCGAGGTCCCGGAAAGCCGCCGGTTTGCCGCGGCCATGGCGCGGGCCAGCGAGATCGCCGATGCCGATGTTTCGATCAATCGCGCGATCGGGGAGCATGGCGCCGCGCTGATCGCCGAAGCCTGGCAGCGCAAGCACCGAACCGGTCGCTTCGAAGTGCTGACGCATTGCAATGCCGGGTGGCTCGCTACGGTCGACTGGGGCACCGCGCTCGCCCCAATCTACCGTGCCCACAACGAGGGCATTCCGATCCATGTCTGGGTCGACGAGACCCGCCCGCGCAACCAGGGCGCCAGCCTCACCGCCTGGGAGCTCGGCGAGCATGGCGTCCCGCATACGGTCATCGTCGACAATGCCGGCGGTCACCTGATGCGCGAGGGTCTGGTCGATCTCTGCATCGTCGGCACCGACCGCACCACGGCGGGCGGCGACGTCGCGAACAAGATCGGCACGTATCTCAAGGCGCTGGCGGCGCGCGACAACGACATCCCGTTCTACGTCGCGCTGCCCTCGCCGACGATCGATTGGGAGATCGAGAGCGGCGCGGCGATCCCGATCGAGCGCCGCGACGCGCGCGAGGTCACGCACATCGAAGGCTGGACCGAGGATGGCCGGCGCGTCGCCGTGCGCCTCACGCCAGAGGGCAGCCCCGCCGCGAACTATGCCTTCGATGTCACGCCCTCCCGGCTCGTCACCGCCCTCATCACCGAGCGCGGCATCTGCCCCGCCTCCCGCGAGGGACTGCTCGGTCTGTTCCCTGAGCGAGCGCGGCGGGTTACAGGAGAGTAGCGGCCCTTACAGCAGTGTAGCTTTCTCGGAGGGATAAGTAATCCGCCCGCCCTCCACCTGCGCGAATGGCGTGAGCTCATGCACCCGGTAGCTGCTCTCTGATAAAATCTCGATGACCGGCACGCCGCGCACCACGAGCGCATCGGCCACCAATGAACGGTGGCAGCGTCATGGCACCGCCTCGGCGCACATGATCGCGACCCGGTTTTCGCGGCTCGTGCGAATGAGCGCAGCGAGCGCGTCGCGAAATTCCGCGGTCTGCATATAATCGGCAAAGCCCCGAAAACCTCCGTTTCGCCACCCGGTATTAGGGGAGTCCTTGCGGGGACGCCGCAGGCCGCCCAGCGTCTTCAGATGCACGTATTGGAGATGCCGGGTTTTTCAGGCTGCTGGCCAACGCGGTGTCGTTGAATTGCGGATTATGGCGCGCCCGCGGGATCGTACGGATGTCGACGAGCCGTTCGATGCCATAGGCTTGCAGCAACGCCAGAAAGGCCTCGATCGGCAAGGTCGAATGCCCGAGCGTGAAGATCACGCTTCCGGCCAACGCGCTTCTTGCGATGGAGAATGTTCGCTCATGGGGGCGGCTGTGCGCAGTAAACCGGTTGTCTAATGAGCACCCTGCACCATCGGCCCGACGCGGCTGATATGTGTGACGACAAACGCGCCCTGCCAATCCTCGCGCAGCTCGCCGGTGCGGCCGCCGGTGGCGCGGAACCGCTCCGCCGCCCGCGAATGGGGCGCCTGGATATCGCTGCCAAAGAGGAGCGCCGCGAGGTCGTCGCCTGGACGCGCCATCGCCGACCACTTGGTTCCGGCTTCTGATAGAACGCGTCCATCACGGTCTCCGCGGGCGCTGTCTCTTCTGCGCCGATTCCAGCCGTCCGACCGACATTCGCTTAGGCTTAGGGTCTACGGAGTTGCGGCTGGCCTCTCGTTTTCAAACCTCAAGCGCGCCGTTCTCCATGTCATCGCCGATATCGTCACAGTCTCGTGCTATCGTCAGGAGCGCGCTTTTTCTCGGCATGACCGAAAAGGCCATCCGCCAGCGGCGAACCTGTGCAGCCTGGCCGCGATAGTGGCGAGCGTCCATAATCGGACTCGAGAACTTCATTGCGCCCCTGCTTCCGGACGATTGAGCCCGTTACTCCCCGCGATGTTATAGCGCGGTTTGGTTGCCGGCTGCAGCGAGAGGCGTGCGCAACGGCGTGAGAATGGTCGGCAGTTCGCTCGTTTGGAGGGCACCTTAGAGTTTAGAATGTCGGATAACAGCCGTTCTGCACGCCTGGCCGATTAGTAGAGGTGGGCCGATCGCTTCTAGGGAATCTGAGGAAAGAGCGGTAAGCACCGTCGTGCAACTCGCGCAGGCGTTTGTGAGTTGATATTGCGCGCGATCTCTTCGTCAGGTGGCCAATGAGCTTGGGCGAGACATTCGGGGAAGGCGCCTTCGATTTTCTCGCCCGCGGCGGCGAGATGGGCGCCCTCATACGCGCGACCGATTGGTCGAAGACCGCGCTGGGGCCTGTCGAGGGCTGGTCCCAGAGCCTGCGCATGATGGTGAGCTTTCTGCTCGCCAATCGGTTTCCGCTGCTCCTGTGGTGGGGACCCGACTACATCTCGATCTATAACGATGCTTATCGGCCGATCCTCGGGACGAAGCACCCGAAGTCAATGGGACAGCCGGTCAGCGAATGCTGGTCGGAGATCTGGCATATCCTGAAGCCGCTGATCGACACGCCCTTCTCTGGGGGCCCAGCGACCTGGATGGAAGACATCGAGCTGGAGATCAATCGGCACGGTTTCGTCGAAGAGACGCACTTCACGATCGCGTACAGCCCCGTTCCGGACGAGCGCGCCGCGCGGCATCGGTGGCGTTCTCGCGACAGTCCATGAGATCACCGAAAAGGTGGTCAGCGAACGGCGTGTCGATGTGCTGCGCGACCTCGGGGTGCGCGATGGAAGTAAAGACGGCGGAAGAAGCTTGCGGTCTCATTGCCGCGGCTCTGGAGAACCATTCCCGGGACGGGCCGTTTGCCCTCCTTTACCTGATCGATAGCGAAACTGGGTCGGCGAGGCTCGCTGGGGCGGCGGGGGTCGGGCCCGGCGCGCCGATCGGCCCGGCAACGATAAAGTTCTCCATCGCTTCGTCCGGCACCGGCTGGCCGCTCGGTGAAGCGCTGCACGAGGGAGAGATTATCGTCCTCGAAGACCTGGGCGGCCGTTTCGCCGAAGTGCCGCCCGATCCTTGGGCGGACCCGCCCTCTTGCGGCATTGTCGTGCCAGTCCGATCAAGCAAGGCGGACCAGCTGGCCGGCTTTCTGGTGGCGGGCGTCAGCGCACGGCTGCGCCTGGGTGATCTGTACCGCACTTTTTACGAGCTGATGGCGGGCCAGATCGCGCTCGCCATCACCAATGCCCGCGCTTACGAGGAGGAACGCAAGCGGGCCAAGCAATTGGCTGAAATCGATCGCGCCAAGACCCTGTTTTTCTCGAACGTCAGCCACGAATTTCGCACACCGCTGAGTTTGATCATCGGTCCGCTTACGGACGCTCTTGCGGCGCGCCGCGGGTTGGAGGGAGCGCAGCTGGAGCTGGCCCACCGCAATTCGCTGCGCCTTCTGAAGCTCGTCAATGCCCTGCTGGATTTTTCCCGGGTTGAAGCCGGGCGTCCGGAGGCTGTTTATGTTGCCACCGATCTCGCGCGGCTGACATCCGAGCTGGCCAGCAATTTTCGCTCTGCCTGCGAACGTGCAGGATTGAGCTTGGCCGTGGATTGCGAACCGCTGTCTTCCTCGGTCCGTGTCGATCGCGACATGTGGGAGAAGATCGTCCTCAATCTTCTTTCCAACGCCTTCAAGTTTACGTTCGAAGGCGAGATCGAGGTTCATTTGCGCGAGGAGGACGGGTTTGCCGAGCTTTCCGTCCGTGACACAGGCGTCGGCATACCGGCAAACGAGCTACCCAGGCTGTTCGAGCGCTTTGATCGGATGAGGGGCAACGAAGCCGCACACACGAGGGCAGCGGCATCGGCCTTGCCCTCGTCCTTGAGCTTGTCAACCTGCACGGCGGGACGGTCGAGGTCCAGAGTACCATCGATCGCGGGACGACATTTACGGTTCGCGTGCCGTTTGGCGCGGTTCATCTGCCGGCGGATCGTGATACAGCCCGTCAACGGCTGCGTTCTACCTCATTGCGAGCCGACGCGTTCGTGCAAGAAGCTTTGCGCTGGCTTCCCGACGAGGCGGGCGGGGATGCGGCATTGCTCGACAGTCTCAGTGAGCCCGAAGCCGCGGCGGCGCTTCAAAGCGGCAGCCGCGTCCTGATCGCGGAAGACAATGCCGACATGCGCAAATACGTTCGCGGCCTCCTGGGCAGGAGGTGTGAGGTACGAACGGTTGCGGATGGCAAAGCTGCTCTGATGGCTATTCGCGAGCACAGACCGGACCTGGTCTTGGCTGACGTGATGATGCCGGAAATGGACGGCTTCGAGCTCCTCCGCGAAATCCGAGGCGATCCCACGTTGCGGGATATCCCGGTTATTTTGTTGTCTGCACGCGCCGGCGAGGAGAGCCGCGTCGAAGGTTTGGAGGCTGGAGCCGACGACTATCTGGTGAAGCCGTGCGATCAGCTCGCGAGCTGATCGCACGAGTGAGTGCAAACCTCGAACTGGCCCGGGTGCGTTCCGAGGCAACAGCGGCATTGCGCGAGAGCGAGCAGCGCTATCGCGCGCTGGTGACGGCAAGCTCCTACGCCGTCTACCGCATGAATGCCGACTGGACCCAAATGCTCCACCTCGAAGGCCAGGGTTCATTGCCGATACCCAGAGCCCGAGTAGAGATTGGTTGAGGGAGTACATCCGTCCCGACGACCAGCCCGCCGTCACGGCAGCGATCCGAAAGGCTGTTGCGACAAAAAGCATGTTCGAGTTGGAGCATCCCGTTCGGCGCATCGACGGCACGGTCGGCTGGGCTCACTCGCGTGCCGTGCCCTTGCTTGATCAAGACGGTGAAATTGTTGAATGGTTTGGTGCCGCCAGCGACGCTACCGATCGGAAGCGGGCCGAACTCGCTCTGCGGGATCTCAACGAAACTCTTGGAACAGAGGGTCGAGGCCGAAATGGCGCAACGCACAAAGGCCGAGGAAGCGCTGCGGCAGGCGCAGAAGATGGAGGCGATCGGACATTTGACAGGGGGTATTGCCCACGACTTCAACAATCTGCTTTAAGTGGTGCTTGGCACCTCGACGGCCTGCATCGCCAGATCAACGGACCTGCAGCGCCGTCGCGCGGCGATATCGTCCGCTCGGTGGAAGGCGCCATACGTGGCGCCGAACGAGCGGCAATCCTGACACACCGACTGCTGGCGTTTTCTCGCCGGCAACCGCTTGAGCCGCGACCGGTGGACGTCAACCGTCTGGTGACTGGGATGTCGGAGCTGTTGCGTCGAACGCTCGGCGAAAGTGTCGCCATCGAAACTGTCTTGGGCGGCGGCCTGTGGCAAATCTTTGCCGATCCCAATCAGCTCGAAAACTCGATCCTCAACCTGGCGGTCAATGCCCGCGATGACATGCCTGACGGCGGCAAGCTGACGATCGAGACAGCCAACGCCCATCTCGACGAGTCGTACGCGTCGGAGCACCAAGAGGTGCAGCCCGGGCAGTATGTGATGGTCGCCCTCAGCGATACCGGCACCGGCATGACCAAGGAGGTGGCCGAGTCGGCCTTCGATCCGTTTTTCACAACCAAGGAGGCGGGGCACGGCACCGGCCTCGGCCTCAGCCAGGTCTACGGCTTCGTCAAGCAAACGAATGGTCACGTCAAGATTTACAGCGAGCCTGGCGAGGGAACGACCATACGCACCTATCTACCCCGCTTGGTCGGCGACGCTTCCGTCACAAGGAGGAGGCTCTCTCGCGGTCGGCCCCGTCAGGCGACGGCAGCGAAACTATTCTCCTCGTCGAGGACGATGAGGCGGTGCGCGAGCTCAATGCGTGGATGCTGCGGGAGCTGAACTATGCAGTGATTGAAGCCGAAGATGGAGCCAAGGCGCTGCAGATATTGGAGGCTAACCCCACTGTCCGTGTGCTGTTTACCGACGTGGGGCTGCCCCGCGGGATGAACGGTCGCCAGCTTGCCGGGGCGGCGCTACGTTTGCGGCCCAATCTCCGCGTTCTGTTCACTACCGGGTATGCCCGCAATGCCATCGTCCATCATGGACGGCTCGATTCCGGCATCGATCTGATCAGCAAACCTTTCACAGCTGCTGCACTAGCCGTCAAGATTCGAGAGCTCCTCGACAAGCCGTAACTGTAGCGGGGAACGAAGGGCTTCCGAAGAAGGAAGCTCGCATGAGAGGTCCGGTATGGGGCATCTGCGGCCGGTGGCGTCGATGGAGAAGCGGCCATCCCGTCCTGATCGTGTCGGCCTTCGGTGGCGCTGAGCGGAGGGCAGCCGATAGGAGACTACCGAGCTCGCGGGCGAGCCCTGTCTCGAGTGCCAGTCCCCATCCCGAAAGTTGCCGCAAAGGCATGTTATGAGTTCGCGTCGTTGGGAGCGGGTTTCGGAACCTGGGATGTTTTCGTTGTGCATCTTCGTGCTGAGTTCCGCTGGACCACCCTGGTACCGTCTCCATTCATCCTTCTGCGGGCTAAAAGTACATTTACCGGCCAGTTCGCGGCGGAGAGGCGAGCCTGATCTGCACCTGATAAAACAGGTGGAACAGGTAATGAGGTTGCCCTCGGAAGCACTGGCACGGATCCGGAGTTTACGTTCAACAGAGCCGGTCGAGTACCGGCATTTCGCGTCAAAGGCGAGGCCGCGGTCTCCGTCATGGCCTCTCGCGGCCGCGCGACGGCAGAGCGAGCACTCCCGCCCCGAGGAGGGCGGAGAGGGCCGAACCGGCGAGGACGCCCAGCCGCATCGGCGCTTCGTGGTCGGATTCGCCGAAGGCGAGCGTGCCGATGAAGAGGCTCATCGTGAAGCCGATCCCGGTCAGAATGCTAGTGCCGTAGAGGGCGGACCAGGTGGCGCCATCGGGCAGTTGCGCCCAGCCGCGGCGGATCACCAGCGCCGCCGCGCCGAAGACGCCAATCTGCTTGCCGAGAAACAGGCCCGCGGCAATGCCGAGCGGGACGGGCTCGAGAATTGACGACAATGACAGATCGGCAAAAGACAGCCCGGCATTGGCGAAGCCGAACAGCGGCAGGATGCCGAACCCTACCCATGGGGCAAGCTCGTGTTCGATGCGAACGAGTGGCGACTCTTCGCCGGAACGCGTCTTGAACGGGATCGCGAGCGCCAGCGCTACTCCGGCGAGTGTCGCATGAACGCCGGACTTCAGCACGAACACCCACAGAACGATGCCGACGAGCACGTACCAGATAACCCGCTGCACGCCGGCGAGGTTGAGCGCGGCGAGAGTAGCAAGCGCCGCCAGTGCGACGTCCAACGAGACCCAGGAAAGTTCCTCGGTGTAAAAGATCGCGATGATCACGATGGCGCCGAGATCGTCGATGATCGCGAGCGCGGTCAGAAACAGCTTGAGGGAGGGCGCGACCCGGCTGCCGAACAGCGCCATTACCCCCAGCGAGAACGCGATATCGGTTTCGCAGGGGATCGCCCAGCCGACTGTTGCGCCCGGCTCGTTCCGCGTAATGCCGAGATAGATCAGAGCCGGCACGGTCATTCCGCCGATAGCCGCTACGACCGGGAGGATCGCCCGCCTGCGGTCGGAAAGCTCGCCCTCCAGCACCTCTCGCTTTATTTCGAGACCGACAAGAAGAAAGAATATCGCCATCAAGCCGTCGTTGATCCACAGCAGCATTGGCTTGTCGATGCCGAACCCGTCGATCCGCACCGAGCCGTGCACGCTCAGCAGCAAGTTATAGAATTCGGCCAAGGGCGAGTTGGCGAGCGCAAGCGCGAGGGCCGAAGCCAGCATCAGCACGACGCCGCTCGCCGCTTCGTGCCGAAACAACCGTTGCAACATGCCGAAGCGCATGACTTTTCCCAAATTCCGCATCTTGGCCTCAGTGATGAGAGGCAGTTAAGGTTACCCCGACCGCACCGAAGGGGCGAACATGGACAACGGCATAGCCGGCATCGACCACGTTATCGTCGGGGTTCGCGACCTAGAGAGGGCGCGGCTGGGGTGGAGCCGGCTCGGCTTCGTCTTGTCACCCCGTGGCCGGCATATCGGACAAGGAACGGCGAATTATTGCATCATGTTTCAATCCGACTATGTCGAACTTCTCGGCATCGTCGATCCGAACGATTTTGTACAGCGGCTCGACACCTTCTTGGCGCAACGCGAGGGGCTGATGGCCGCGGCGTTTGCGCCAGCCGGCGCCCCCGAGGATGTTCGCGCGGCGCTGCTCGGCCGCGAGCTTCACCCGTCCGAGCCGCGGCCGCTCGGCCGCCAGCTCGAGCTGCCCGAGGGCACGGTCGTGCCGCGCTTCAGCTTGATGTCCCTGCCGGCGGACGAGACGCCCGGGCTCGACTGTTTTATCTGCACCCATCTGACGCCGGAGCTGATGCGGCGCCCCGAATGGTTGCATCATCCGAACGGCGCGCTCGGTTTGAAGAGCATCCATGTGCTAGTAGAGAGCACGGCTGCGCTGCTGGAGCCTTATGACCGGCTGTTCGGCATACAGCAGGTGACCACCACCGATGCGGTCGCCAGCGTTCATGTCGGGCCGCACCGGATCGTGTTCAGCACGCCGGACGACTTCTCGACGATGTACCCTGCGCTCGAAATCGCGTCGGATTTCCCACTGCCCGCGATCGTCTCGGTCGAATTCCGGGTCGCACGGCGCGAAGATACCGCCGATTACCTGACCTGGCGGCAAGTCCCGTTCGAAGCATTACCGGACGGCGGCCTCGTCGTGCCGGCACGCGAAGCGAGCGGCGCGATCCTCTTCTTTTCCTAGGTGCACCGATCATCAGCAGGCCACCTAGCCACAAGCCGACCTGGCACCGCGTTACCGACTTGGTTTTGTGCGGCCTCTTGATCGTGGCGTGGGGGAAAGCCGCGACCGGGGAGCAACCCGTGCAATCTGCTGCGCCGCGCGACGCGGCGGCCGACGCGGCGACGTACGAGCGCTGCATGAAACTGGCCCGGCAAAATCCTGATGAGGCCCGCAGCCTGGCGCAGAGCTGGCACGAGCGCGGCGGGGCGCATCCGGCAGATCATTGCGCCGCCGTCGCACTGATCGGGCTGACGCAATATAAGGAGGCGGCGCTTCGTCTCGAAGCGCTGGCGCAGGCGATGACGACGGCGCCGGCCGGGTTGCGCGCCGAGGTGCTCGATCAGGCTGGGCAGGCCTGGGGCTTGGCCGGCGATCCGGTGCGGGCTTACGTGGCGGCCGGAGCGGCCGTTGCCTTGGAGCCGAAAGATCCCGACCTGCTGATCGACCGGGCGCAAGCGGCCGCGGGGGTCGGATATTACGACAAGGCGGTAGCCGATCTCGACCATGTCCTGAAGGCCGACCCGTCGCGCGTCGACGCGCTGATTTACCGCGCCTCGGCAAACCGCGCCCTGGATCGGCTCGACCCCGCGCTCGCCGATGTCGAGAAGGCAATAGCGCGAGCGCCGAATTCCGCGCCGGCGCTGCTGGAACGCGGCAATATCCGCCGCCTGAAGGGCGACGACGAGGGAGCCCGCCAAGATTGGGAACGGGTCGGCCAATTGGCCCCCGGCAGCCAAGCAGACATGGCTGCCAAGGCCAACATCGAACACGTTCAATCGAACGGGGAGGTCGAGACGGAGAAACCACATTGATGCCCATGAACTTCCCTTCACTTGTTGCTAAGCGTCTTTCGCTAGTGTCGCGGCGTGGTGATGCACTACCGCCTCCAGAGGGGACGTTTTCGCGCCAGCCGACACCTGTCGTTTGCCTGGATTGGTCTGCTCGCCGTCATCGCCATTACGGCCGGTTTGGCCGTTTGGGATCGACGCGGAGAAGGGATCGGCGGCTACGTCGACGGACTGGCGCATATCGTCTCGTTCCCTCCGCTGCGCGATTTCCCCCTTACCGCTACAGTCTCGGCAGCGGAAGAGGCAGTGCTCGCGAACTGGGGGCGCCAATCGCTGTTCATTGCCTTCGGCACGCTTTGCATGGCGATCGGTTTTGCGCTGTTGTTTCGGGCACTGGTGGCGCGCTCCCGCTCGCTCGAGCGCTCCGAGGCGACTTTGCGCGACAGCGAAGCGAGGTGTCGCGATTTCGCTCTGACCTCATCCGATTGGTTCTGGGAAACCGATGAGAAGCATCGGTTCACGTATCTGTCCGATCACATACGCGCGTTTGGCCAGGACCCCCAGACCCGCATTGGCCGGACCCGCACCGACCTGGCAATCGATGTCGTCAGCGAGCCGGCCAAATGGCAGGAACATCTCGCGCTTCTGGACCGGCACGAGCCGTTCCGTGACTTCGTTTATAAACGTAAGATCGGCGACGACCCTGAACGCGTGATATCCGTCGGCGGCAACCCGTTTTTTGATGAGGCGCGGCGGTTTCTCGGCTACCGAGGAACAGCTCGCGACATCACCGAGAAGGTTCTGGCCGAACAAGCCGTTTACGAAGCAAAAGCCGCCGCTGAGGCCGCCAATGTCGCCAAATCGCAGTTCCTCGCCAATATGAGCCATGAACTGCGCACACCCCTCAATGCGATCCTCGGCTTCTCCGAGGTGCTGGAGAACGGGATTGCTGGGCCGCTCCAGTCGCGGCAGGCCGAATATATCGGTCTCATTCGCCAGAGCGGCGAGCATCTTCTGCACCTGATCAACGAGATTCTCGATTTGGCGCGGATCGACGCCGGTAAGCTGGATCTGCAAGAAGAAGTGCTCGAGCCCAGCAGGCTGATCGAAGGTGCCATAGCCCTCGTCAAGGACCGTGCTGTCGCTGGCTTGCTCAAATTGGCTGTCGATATCGAAGAAGGCATGCCCCCGCTGACGGCCGACCGGACGCGTCTGACGGAGATCCTGCTCAACCTGCTGTCGAACGCGATCAAGTTCACCCAGCTTGGGGGGGCGATCAACGTCCTCGTGCGGCGCACAGAAGAGGGCGGCGTCGCAATCCTCGTCCGGGACAACGGCCGTGGGATGACAGAGGCCGAGGTCGAAATAGCCCTCGAGCGGTTTGGCCAGGTCGATGGGGGACTTGCCCGCCGGCATGAAGGCTCTGGTCTGGGACTGCCGCTCGCTCGAAAGCTGGCCGAACTCCACGGCGGCTCGCTGACGCTACAGAGCGAGACGGGGCGTGGCACGACGGCAATAGTGATTCTGCCGCCGTCGAGAGTTCTTTCGGCGGAGCCAGCAGCGGCGGGCCCCGATGACCGAGCTGGCGAGCCTCGGGAAATTCATCGCAGATACCCACTGAATTTTAATTTAAAGGACGATCAGCGGATCGGGGTTCGGAGAGGGGCCGAGGGTGCCCTTTGACGAGCGCTCTGCGTCGCCGTGGCGCAGACCGAGCACAGAATCCCCTCGCGCAACAGCCGATCGCAATGGCAATATCGGAAAGGGCAGGGGCAGACCGCGCCGACAGGCTGAGGATACGAAACGGTCGACTCGATGCGATAATCGATGAGTTGCTACAAATTTGAGCACCCGAATAGGCGGCGTTTTATTGCCGCAGGCCTGGCAACCCTAGGGAGCGGCACCGGGTTAGCCGTAGCGGTGTCTGGCCATGCCGAAGAGACCTTGGCGTTGCGCAAGCTTGCGGCCGAAAAGGGGCTGCTCTACGGGACCACGATTTCGGCCAGACAGATTTCTGGAGATCCCCGCTTTGTCGATCTCGTGCTGCAGCAAACGGGGCTGGTCGTCGCCGAGAACGACATGAAGTGGCAGGTCATGAACCGCGGCGGGCGCGGCGATGACGATTACGGTCCTGCCGACACGGTCGCCGCTTTCGCGCGCGAAAACGACCTCGCGCTGCGCGGGCACAATCTGCTCTGGTACTACCGAACACCGAACTGGTTCTTTGACTTGGACAGCCGGCAGGATATCGAGAGCGCGATTGTCGAGCGCGTACAGCGGCTAGCCGGCCGCTATCGCGGGAGGGTGCACAGCTGGGATGTCGTCAACGAACCGATCGAGCCCAAGGACGGAAGACCGGATGGCCTTCGTACTGAGGTTTTCCTCGAAATGTTCGGGCCGGACTATCTCGACCTCGCCTATCGGACGGCGCGGGAGACCGATCCTGCCGCCCGGCTCGTCGTCAACGAATACGATGTCGAGTTCGACACCCCGGAACAGGAAGCCCGCCGCACGGCGCTGCTCAACCTGCTCGAGCGAATGCGGCGATCCGGGACCCCGGTCGACGCCGTCGGCATCCAAGCCCACCTTTCCTGCGCCGGGGGACCGCCCTTTTCCCCACCTCGGCTGCGCCGATTTCTCGCCGAACTGGCGGATCTCGGTCTGACGATCCAGATCACCGAGCTCGACGTCACCGACGAAAAAGCGCCGGCCGACGAAGCCGTTCGCGACCGGCTGGTGGCCGATACCTACAGCCGCTTCCTCGACACTGCGCTCGACGAACCGACGGTCAAGATGGTGGTGACCTGGGGATTGTCGGATCGGCACAGCTGGATTGTCCGGAAAGAGACCCATGAATCGAAATGGCGTGGCGATGGCATGCCGTCGCGGCCGTTGCCGTTTGATGCCGATTTGAAGCCCAAGCCTGCATTCGACGCGATTGCGCGCGCCTTCGCGCATGCACCGCAGCGGGCGGCGGGATAGGACCTGCCGCCCCTTCGGCGCTTGGGAGCTAATCGACCGCGAACACCCAGACCGAGCCGCCTTGCGGCACATCGGGGAACTCCCACTGCCGCACCAGATTGAGGCGGGCCTGCATGCGAGCCGCGTCGACCCCCCAACCCGACTGCACGGCGATGTATTGCTTTCCGTCGATCTGGAACGAGACCGGCACTCCATTCACCCCCGAGCTGGTGCGGAATTCCCACAGAACCTTGCCGTTCGAGGCGTCGAAGGCGCGGAAATAGCGGTCGTTGGTGCCGCCCGCAAACACAACCCCGCCGGCCGTCGCGAGCACCGGGCCCCAGAGCTGCGAGTTGGCAAAGGGATGGCTCCAGGCCTTCTGTCCGGTATCGAGGTTCCAGGCCTGCAACTCGCCGATGTGATCGGCGCCCGGCGCGATATAGAGGGTCGTCGTTGCCCCTACATAACGTTGCCCCGGGGTGTAGGTGACCGGCTCACCGATCGACGTGCCGCACAGATTGTCGTTGGCCGGGATGTAGAGCAGACGCGTCTTCGGGCTGTAGGCGACCGGCGGCCAATCCTTGCCGCCCCACAGCGAGGGGCAGAAATCGGCCTTCTTCCCCGTCGCTGGCTGCCGGGCCGGGTCGATCTGCGGTCGTCCGGTCTCAGGATCGAGACTGAGGAAGACGTTTTGCTTCACAAAGGGCTTGCCGTCTATGAAGTTGATCTTGTCAGGGGTGCGCTCGAGCATCCACAAATAGCCGTCGCGCGCGACGTCGACGAGACCTTTGATGGTTTTACCGTTGTGCTGGTAATCGACGAGGATCGGCGGCGACACCTCGTCCCAATCCCACGAGTCATTGGGATGGTATTGATGGTAGCCCTTGATTTTTCCGGTCCCAGTATCGAGCGCCAGCACGGATGAGGTGTATAAGTTGTTGCCCGGGCGCTGATCCCCCATCCATGGCCCGCCATTGCCGGTGCCCCAAAAAGTGAGGCTCGTCTCAGGATCGTAGGCGCCGGTGATCCACACCGAGCCGCCGCCGGTCTTCCACTGGTCGCCCTTGGGCCAAGTCTCGGCCCCCGGCTCGCCGGGGGCCGGTATCGTGTAGGTTTTCCAGAGCGGCTTGCCGGTCTCGGCGTCGAACGCAGCGACAAAGCCGCGAACCCCGAGTTCGCCGCCCGAGACGCCGACCATCACTTTGCCGTCGGCGACAAGCGGTGCCAACGACATATAATATCCGTGGGTGTAGTCCTCGACCGGGGCCTTCCAAACCTCCTTGCCGGTCTTGCCATCTAGCGCGACCAGCACGGCATCGGCCGCGGCGAAATAGACTTTGTCCCCGAGCAACCCGACACCGCGGCTCGTGGGATGTAACAACAGCATGTCGTCCGGGATTGGCCGTTTGAAGCGCCACAGGAGGTCGCCCTTCTTGGCGTCAATCGCCAGCACCTGATTGCCCGGGGTCGCAACAAACATCACCCCGTTGTTCACGATCGGCGGCGCCTGGTGGCCTTCGATCTGCCCGGTCGCCAAGGTCCATACCGGTTTCAGCTTGCCGACGTTTTCCGCCGTGATCTGCGACAGCGGACTGTAGCCCCAGCCATTATAGGTGCGGCGGTACATCAACCAATCGCCGTCCTGCGGCTGTTTCAGCTCCTCCTGCGTCACCGGCTTGTAGCTCTGCAATATCGGCGGTACTGGCGGTGGCGTGTCCGGTGTTGGCAGGGGTGGCTGCGGCTGCTGCGCCGAGGCTGTCGCAGCGGCCAATACCAGTGCCAACCCGCTCGCCGTGAGGGTAAAACGGCGATGACGTTTGTTCCGCATGGCGTCTCTCCTCGATTTTCTTGGGTCACATCTGCTGGAAACCGGCTCGTCCGATAAATGGCTTGGCGACAGCGAGCCGGCCTTCGACGATTTTCAGCGGCAAGGCCGGCAACGAGCGCGGGGCTGGTCCGTCGACCACCTTGGCCCCCTCTTTCGGATCATAAATCGAGTAATGGCAAGGGCATTCGAGCAGCTGGCGATGGGGATCCCAGTTGGTCACGTCGCAACCGGTGTGCACACATATCGCCGAATACGCGACAGCACCTTCAGCGGCGCGCTCCTTGGTCGCGGCGTCGAGCCCTTTCGGATCGAGACGCAGCAACAGCACCTTATTCAGCCGCGAGCCGTTGCGCAGCGTCTTGCTCTCTGCATCCATTGGCCAAGCGAAGGTCTGCTTGCCATCGAGCGGCAAGTCGTCGGGCTTCAACGGCTCCGGGCTCGTAGCGCTCACCGCGACCAACAGATCCCCTTCGCGCGGTCGCTCGCGTGCCGCATCCGTTTGCGCGAAAGCGAAGCGTGGCGCCAGCGCAAGGCACAAGCCCAGCTCAAGCGCCATTCGCCGCCCGATCCGGTAGGCCTCGCATTGACAGAGTGGCTGCATTGAGGTGGTGCGTGCTTCGAGACGCGCTCTAAGGGCGCTCCTCAGCATGAGGGAAGCCTCTGATGGCATTGAGAAAAGTCCTCATCCTGAAGAGGCCGCAAAGCGGCCGTCTCGAAGGACGCACTGTTGTCGTCCAGCCCCTAAGCAGCCAGCTGGTCGCCAATCGGCAGGCGCCGGATGCGCTTGCCGGTCGCGGCGAAGATCGCGTTGCACAGGGCCGGCGCGAAGGGCGGGAGCCCCGGCTCACCGACGCCGCTCGACGGCACGTCGATGCTGTTGGGCACAATCCAGACATGCGTGATCGGCGGGGACTCGTCGATGCGGGCGACCTGGAAGCCGTCGAAGTTGTTCTGCTCGACCCGCCCGTTCTTGAAGCTGATCTCGCCATATTTAGCGAGGCTCAACCCCATGACCGCCGCGCCTTCGACCTGGGAGTAGATGCGCTCGGGGTTGGCGGCAAATCCGCAATCGATTGCGGTATCGACGCGCGGCACTGAGAGGCGCCCCTTGTCGTCCACCGCGACCTCGATCACGGTGGCGGCGTAGCTCAGGAAGCTGCGGTGCACGGCGATGCCTTGGCCGTGTCGGGGCGGCAATTTCTTGCCCCATTCCGCCTTGTCCGCGACGAGCTCGACGACGCGCCGTAGCCGCGCCGTGTCGATCGGGTAGGTTTCAAGCGGGTCGCCGTAATTGGTGTAGTCGCTCGGCGGTTTCACGAGCCGCGGCGGCCCGAGCAGCTCGATCAACATGCCCTTGGGGTCGCGTCCCGCCGCGTGGGCAAGCTCCGCGACAAACGATTGTATCGCAAAAGCATGCGGGATGTTCGAGACCGAACGGAACCAGCCGATGCGCGTGTGCGCTTCGGCTTCGCCCACCTCGCAACGCAGGTTGGCAATATTGAACGGCACGTCCAGGACACCCTGACTGAGCTCCCCCGGCTGCTCTAATTTCGGATCCGGCACGAAGGTGGCCCGGATGGTCGGCGCGACAGTGCGGTGGCGCCACGCGACGACGTGGCCCTGTGCATCGAGCCCGGCGTCGATCCGCTCGGCCGAGACCGTATGCAGATAGTCGTTGTGGAGGTCGTCCTCGCGCGTCCATGTGACCTTGACCGGGGCGCCACCCATCTCGCGCGACAGCAATGCCGCCTCGAGCACGAAATCGGGCTTTGACTTCCGGCCGAAGCCGCCGCCGAGCAGGGTGACGTTGACGATCACATCCTCCGGCTTGAGACCGAGCTTCTCCACCAGCTCGTTCTGCGTGCCGCCGGGGCTCTGCACCGCCGCCCAAACCTCGCACTTGCCGTTCGCGACGCGCGCCGTTGCGCAAGTCGGCTCCATCGGGGCATGGGCGAGATGCGGCGCGTAGTATTCCGCAAATACCGTCTTCGCGGCCGACCCGAGCGCCTTCTCGGCATCGCCTTCATCGCGCACGATCTTGCCCGGCTTGCGCGCGGTTTCTTCCAATTGGGCCTTGTAGGCAGCCGAATCGTAACTGGCGTGCGGCCCGTCATCCCACTTGATGACCAGCGCCTCGCGCCCCTTGATCGCCGCCCAGGTGTTTCGCGCAATGACCGCGACGCCGCCGATCGGCTGGAACTTCGACGGCGGCGGGGTTCCTTCGATGACGACGATCTTCTCGACGCCGGGCACCTTCATTGCGGCGGTGCCGTCGTAGGAGGCGAGCTTGCCGCCCATGACCGGCGGCCGCGCTATGACCGCATATTTCAGCCCGGCGAGCTTGGTGTCGATGCCGTAAACCGCACGGCCGGTCGTGATGTCGAACAGATCGACGATCTGGACGTTGCCTTTGCCGAGATACCGGAAGGCGGATTCGTCCTTGAGCTTGATCTGGTCGGCGGGCGGCGTCGGCAACGCGCTCGCGGCGGCGGCGAGGTCACCGTAACCGAGCTTGCGGCCCGAGGGTTTGTGGATGACCTCATGATTCTGCGCCTGCACCTCATTAACGGGCACGTTCCAGCGCTGCGCGGCGGCGATTTCGAGCATGTGCCGCGCCGCGGCGCCGCATTCGCGCATCGGCTGGATGAAATGGCGCAGACTGCGCGAGCCGTCGGTGTTCTGGTTGCCGTACTTCTTCTCGTCGCCCGGCGATTGCACGACCTTGACGCGCGACCAGTCGGCTTCGAGCTCGTCGGCGACCGCCATCGGCAGGCTGGTGCGCGAGCCGGTGCCCATCTCGGCGCGGTGGGCGACGATCGTCACGAGCCCGCTCGGGTCGATCGAGACGAAGACATGCGGGTCGCTGACCACTCCTCCGGGCATCTTGGCCGCGCCGGTGGCGTAGGCGGCGAAGGCGTTGCCGGACGGGATGAATTCGGCGGCGACGACTAGGCCGCCAGTGGCGATCAAGCCCCGGAGGAACCCGCGGCGGCTCACATTCTCGACGGTGGCGTGGACGGATGTCATGTCACGCTCCTGTGGCAGCCGCCTTGATGGCGGCGGTGATGCGCTGATAGCACCCGCAACGGCAGATGTTGCCGCTCATCTCGCTGTTGATCTGGTCCTCGGACGGGTTCTTGTTGGTGGCGAGCAGCGCGGCGGCCTGCATGATCTGGCCGGCCTGGCAATACCCGCATTGCGGGACATTCAAGGCGCGCCACGCTCTCTGCACCGGATGATTGCCTTGCGGATCGAGCCCCTCGATGGTGGTCACCGACCGGCCGGAGACGTCGTTTACGGCGGTGATGCAGGCGCGGGTAGCCGCGCCGTCAATGTGGACGGTGCAGGCCCCGCAGAGCGCCACGCCGCAGCCGTACTTCGTTCCGGTGAGCCCCAATTCGTCCCGCAGATACCAGAGCAGCGGCATCGACGGATCGCCGTCGAACGACTGCTCCTGGCCGTTGACGCGCAACTTGACCATGGCGTGCCTCCCCGTGTGGTGCCGATCGTGCGATTCTATCTCCGAAGGAGCGGCCCCGGCAATATCGTTAAATCGCGCGGTGCGGCTCGGGGAGGCTTGTCAAAAGGTGAGGCGGATGCCGACGGTGCCGGCGATCGGGGCGCCGGGGCTGTAGCTGCGCGGGTTGGCGGCACCGGGGGCCTGGGCGATGAACACCGTGGAGGTCGGCGAGAAGGTGCCGAACGTATAGTAGGTCGTGTTGAACGCGTTCTGCAGCAGGCCGAAGAGCTGCAGATTGGGAGTAAGCTGGTAGCTCGTGTGCAAATTCAACACGAAATAGGCCGGTGTTTTCGGGGTCAGGTTGGCTTCATCACCAAACAAGTACCGCCCGCCCGCCGCAATCCCGGTGCCGCCGATCGTCCAGGCGTCGCTCAGCTTGTAATCGACACCGAGCTTGATCTGGTTGGTCGGGATGCCGGGCAAGTGATTGCCCGGCTGCACCTGGATATTGCCGTTGGCGTCGGCAGCGGGATTGTTCTGGCTCGACACGGTGAAGCCGCTCTGGAACTTAGCGTCGATATAGGAATAGCCGAGCCAAACGAGTAGCCGGTCGCTCTTGAGCCGCAGATTGATGTCGACGCCCTGACGAAGCGTCGTGCCGACATTCTCGAAGAAGCCGCGGCCCTGGATCGGGCTGTTCACAAACGCGATGTCGTTGTCGAGCGTGCTGCGGAAGAAGGAGATGTCGCCGGAGAGGGTCGTGCCCTCGGAGGGCCGGATCTGGCTGCGCAGACCTGCCTCGATCGTATGCGATACGACCTGCTGCAGGTTCGGATCACCGGCGAAGAACTGCGCCAGGCTGCACGGGGCTGCAGGGTTGGCGCAAGTGAGCTCCGCCGGGGTCGGCGCCCGGTTGGCGTCGGCATAGCTGGCATAGGCCGTCAGGCCCGGTGTGATCTTGTAAGTCAATCCGCCGGCCGGATTGAAGCGGCTGTAGGTGTGGTTGCCGGTGAGAGCGCTGCCCAGCTGATCGTTCAGATCGATTTGCGCAAGGTTGAAGCGGCCCGCCAGATTGGCCGCCAACTCCGGTGTGACGTCGAAAGTGTCGGTAAAGAAGAGGCCGTAGTAAGCATTGGAGATGCCGACCCGCACCGGCGCGATCGAGCCGTCGGCCTGGTCGATCGTAACTCCCGGGCCGGCGAACACTCGGTCCCCCAGAGACAAGCCGCCGATTTGCGTGCTGCCGCCGAAAAGAGTTTGGGCGCCGTCAAAGCTGAAGCCGGCGACGAGCTGGTTGGCATGCCCAAACAGCTCGTCGCGGTTGGTGACCTGAAGCGAGGCGCCATAGCCATTGGTGTTCGTCGATTGCTGGTCTAGGTCCGAATAGGGGCCGCCATTGAGAAAATCCGAGATCGGGTTGCCGGCGCGGTTGGTTGCGAATGTGCCGGACGCTATGCAAAGAAAGCCGGCCTGATCTTCGTCGGTGCAAGGCGAGGCCACCGGAACATTGCCGTTGACGACCTTCTGCAGGAAATATTCGTAATAGGCGGCACCCTGCAATGAGGTGGTATCCGTGACGTCGTAGGAGCCGGATGCGGTCACCAGCGCATATTTGTTCTTGATCAGATTGGGCGCGGTGAATTGCGCGCTGGGATTGACCGCCAATAACTCAATGGGCGAGGTTCCCGGGCCGTTCAGCGTGTTGTCCGCTGCGGTCACATTGACATGAGCCTCTCCGCGATTGCCGCGCCACCCGATATCGCCATAGAAATTACGAATATTGGACGATTGGAGATCACGCCAGCCGCCTTCGTGCAGCCCGGTGGCTGCCACATATGCTGCCGTGTTGCCGCTCTGGACCCCGTATTGCAGCTCTCCCTGGTAGTGCGAGAACGAGCCGCCGAGGAGGTCGATCTCGCCGCCGTGATAGGTGAACCCGTTCTTCGTCCGTACCGACAACGCGCCGCCCAGGGCGTTCAGACCAAAGACGGGATTGGAGCCGACCAGGTCCATCCGGTCGATCGCAACGTCCGGGATCAGGTCCCAGTTTACCGTATCTCCGAACGGCTGATTGAACCGCACCCCGTTCAGATAGACCGCGAGCCCTTGCGGGTTGCCCTGCAGCGGCGAGGCTAGAAAGCCGTGGTAGAGGAGATTGGGTTGGAAGGGATTGCCGGCGGCGTTGTCGAGCGTGACACCCGGCACATTTTCTTCGAGCGCCGGCAGCATCTGCGGGTAGCCGTTCCGGCTGATGTCGCGATCGGTCAGCACCTGGGTCTCGGCCGGCACCTTGTCGCGATCGACCCCGGACCCGAGCAGCGGCGTCGCGCCCACCACCTCGACGGTCGGCAAGCTCAACGGCGGCGCTTCTATGGGCTGTTGCGCCGCCGCGGCGGCAGACAGCAGGCCCGTAGCCAAGCCCAGTGCTTGTAACACACGCCTGAGGTCGGGCATTTCTCAGCTCATCGGCTCCTTCCCCGCCGCAACCATTAAGCCAGACAACTCGTCGCCGCGCCTTCCCGATTTGCCCGGAAATCCTTCCCGATCCGCACGGGAAGGATTGCCGGCCTAGCCCTTCGCTAACGATCGCCTTGGGCCCTCCTGGCTGTTTTTGCAGCGAAATAACAGCCATCGCTCCACCTCGGTCCCTCACCCGGCGCCGCCCGATCGGTGCCTCCCGGAGCAAATATGAAACACGAACATTATGGCAATTTTAGTGTTGCGATAATAGTAATAAGCCATCGCAAAGCCGCCAAGGAAATCTGGCGTGCTCCCCTCTGTCAGCGAACCGGTATCCTTTGATATCCGGTAATGGCATCCTCTAGCGCTTGGATGCCACCGCTCGGCAGAAGCCCTAGTGTCGCTTCGGTTCCGTCTGATCGGCCTGGTCAGCATCGTGCTGCTGATCAGCCTCGCGCTGGCCGGCACGACCGCGTATTCC
This sequence comes from uncultured Alphaproteobacteria bacterium, assembly GCA_963787425.1. Lineage (GTDB taxonomy): Bacteria > Pseudomonadota > Alphaproteobacteria > ATCC43930 > CGMCC-115725 > AP-15. The sequence goes on along the minus strand of CAWBCV010000004.1, from coordinate 597,450 downwards.
AACGCCTCGCGCTCGGTTCGTACCGAGATGCGCGCGGCCTTTCTGGTCGGGCGGCAGACAATCGAGAGCGCGGTCGACCGCCTGCAGAACGCCCGAGACCCGTCGCGCGATCTTGACGATTTGGTCGCGTCCTTCCAGGGAAATCGTCACCTGCGGCTACGGCACGCGGGGGAAATGCCGGCCTTCACCGCACCCTCCATGGAGAAATCGGGGTTCGGCCGCCCGCCGGCATGGTTTGTGCGCCTCATCGGAGTTTCGCCCGAGACCGAGCAAATCCCAATTGCCGTCGGCGGCCGCGGTTACGGCACGGTCGTCATTGAGACCGATCCGTACAACGAAACCCTCGAAGTTTGGAACGAGTTCGCCGAGAGCCTTGCGACACTCGCCGTATTCGGGGGTCTCACGATCCTGCTCATTTATGTTTTTATCGGCCGCACCTTGCGGCCGCTCGAACGGCTGGCTGCTGCGTTGGAGGAGATCGGCGACGGCCATTACCGTATCCGGATCGGCGGCCGGCTGGCGCCGGACCTGTCGCGGTTGCGCGACAGTTTCAATCGGATGGCAGCGCGGCTCGCGGAGACCGCCGCTGAGAACCGCCGTCTGAACGAGCGGCTGCTGACATTGCAGGAGGAGGAGCGCAGCGAGCTCGCGCGCGACTTGCACGACGAGGTAAGCCCGTACCTATTTGCGATAAACGCCGACGCGGCCACCGCCTCCCGACTGATAGAGAATGGCCGCGCGAGTGACGCCGCCCCGCATGTCGGGTCGATTGTCGAGGCCGTCAGGCATATGCAAAGGCAGGTCAGACGCATGCTCGGCCGGTTGCGCCCAATCGGGCTCGCCGAATTCGGCTTGCGGGAGGCGATCGAGAATTTGGTCGCGTTCTGGCGCCGCCGCCGCCCCGAGATCCGATACGAGGTGGCGATCTCGGCGGAATGCGAGGATTTCGTGGATGTCGTCGGCACGGCGATCTGCCGTATCGTCCAGGAGGCCCTGAGCAACGCCGTGCGCCATGGCGAGCCGAAGCGCGTTGCCATCTCGATAGAGCGCGATCGCGACCTACAGTGGGGACGCGACGAGATCAGGCTTTCGGTCGCGGATGACGGCCGGGGAATGCGCGATCCGGACAAATTGGGCTATGGCCTGATTGGCATAAGCGAGCGAGTTGGCGCGGTCGGCGGGCGTTTGAGCTTATCGAGCAAATCCGAGGAAGGCTTCGCGGTGGTCGCGGTGCTGCCTTATCCGCAGGCGTCGGACCCGGCATCCTCCCCGGTGCAGTCGGCCGAGCCGTGAAGATTCTCATCATCGACGATCACCCGATAGTCCGGGCCGGATTGCGCCGATTGCTCGCCGCCGAGGCGGCAGCGGAGGTTGCAGAGGCGGCGACCGGAAGAGAGGCGCTGAGCGCTTTCAGGGGAGGGCGCCCCGACCTCGTCATCCTCGATCTGAACTTGCCCGATATCGGCGGTCTCGAGATCATCGGGCGCCTGAAGATCATTGACCGCGAAGCGCGGATTCTGGTCCTCAGCATGCACGACGACCATATCCATGTGACGCGCGCGCTGCAGGCGGGGGCAGCGGGCTATGTCAGCAAGACCATCCCTCCGGAAGAACTTCTCGAAGCAATCAGACGCGTCGCCGGCGGTCGCACCTATGTCGAACACGAGATTGCCGAAGAGCTCGTGTTCTCGAGCATCCGAACCGCGCCGCACCCGCTCGAAAACCTCTCCTCGCGCGATCTCGAAATCCTGCGTCTGCTGACGCAAGGCCGCAGCCTCGCCCAGATCGCCGACGCACTCGGCATTGGCTACAAGACTGCGGCGAACAATTGCAGCCAAATCAAAGCCAAGCTGCGCGCGGAGAGCACCGCCGATCTGATCCGAATCACTATTCAGCACGGCCTGGCCGATTGCGATGCCAGCGGTCCCTGAATGCTTGCTCGGCGGCGTTCCGAGTTGACAGGTCTGCGAAACGGAAATAGCGTGAATTAATAAACTCAGATCAAGGGAAACGGCCATGAAGTGGAAGACACCGGTTATCGTCGAGATCGCGGTCGGGTTGGAAATCAACGCTTACGCCTGCGCCGAAATCCTATAGGGTCCCTACTCGGTCGGGCGAACCTGCGCCAGCCGAACTGGTCGCGGCGGCCGCCGCGCCCTCAGAGCGCGGTCGCCCTGATTATCCCGCCCGATCAAAGCGAGGATTGATCCCTCAAGACGTCCATCATCGGGGGGAATAATGCCAAAAAACTCGATCACTTTGCTGGCGTTTGTGGCTGTCGCGTTATGGATGGGCCCCGCCGAGCCCGCCATGACCGACAAGGACAAGGCCGAGCTCGCGACAGCAGTCTCCGGCGCCAAAGTGACGCTGGAGCAGGGCTTGATGGTGAGCAAGAAGAATGGCAAGCCGGTTTCCGCCAAGTTCGAAATCGAGAACGGGAAGCCCCAGCTTTCCGTATATATCGTCAAAGACGGCAGTAAATACAGTGAGGTGATTGTAGACCACACCTCTGGGGAGATTGCGAAAGCCGAGCCGATCACCGGCGGCGATGATCTGACCGAAGCAAAAAAACAGAGTGACGGTTTATTCCGCGCGACGCGTGAGATCAGGGAGGCCGTCAAAGAAGCCAAGCACGACAATCCCGGCTACGTGGCGGTGAGCGTATGGCCCGAGATGAAGGATGGCCATTCCTGGGCCAATGTAATGCTGGTCAAGGACAATGATTGGAAGACGGCGGTAGTCGACCTCACAGTATATAGAGCGCTGATCAAAGATTAACTCAGCGGGGCCGAGGAATACATGATTCGATTCACCGCGGCTGTCGTGGCGCTCGCCGCGGCGTTGGCGCTCGCCTCCTCGGTCGCAGCGCAGACCCCGGCCGCCGGCGATATCGGCCTGGGTAAGCGGCTCTACCAGGATAAGGCGACTTGCGGCTTCTGCCACGGCTGGTCCGGCGATGGCGCCGGCGACCCGCAATCGCCGGGCAAAGCCGCCAATCTGCGCGAAAGCAAGCTCGACCACGACCAGCTGATCGAGATTATCCGTTGCGGCGTGCCCGGCGGCACTGCCATGCCGCATTTCGACAAGTTTGCCTGGACAAAGGGCGAGGAGTGCTTCGGCATGACCGAAGCCGATGTCGGTGACAAGAAGCCGCCAAACCCGACCGCGGGCTTGCAGAAGCGCGAGATCGAAGCAATCGTCGCCTACATCGAGGCTAAGATAGTCGGCAAAGGTCCGCCGACAGTCGCCGATTGCGAGGAATATTTCGGTTCGGGGAGCCAGCGCTGCAAGGAGATGGCTGCCGGCAGGAAAGAGTAGATCATCCATTGTAGGTGAGGGAAGAAAATGCCGAATCTTTTCGACGGCACGTCTGCATCACTCCGGCCATCGAAGCGCGCAACGGGCCGGTTTTGTTCAGCAGCTGCCGGCGCGATCATTGCTGCACTTTTGTCTCCTCCGCTGACTGCTGCGGAAGTGACATTCGATCGCCTGAAGAATGCTGAGAGCGAACCGGGCAATTGGATTACCAACCACAAGACCTATGACGCTAAGCGGTTCTCGCCGCTGGATCAGATCAACCAGTCGAACATCAAGAACCTTCATGTCGCGTTCGTTGTGCAACTGGGGGGCAGCGAGCCCGGCGGCGACAAGGCGCACTCCCGCGAGCAGTCGACGCCGTTGGTCGAGGACGGCTTCCTCTACATGACCGACGGTTGGGACGACGTCTACAAGATCGACGTCCGCGACGGTAAGAAGGGTCGCATCGTCTGGAAGATGGACCCGGCGGTGGACAAGTCGACGGTGTGGCTGCCGTCCAACCGAGGGGTCGCGCTATATGGCAACCAAGTGATCGTACTCACGACCGATGGCCGAGTGATCTCGATCGACAAGGACACCGGCAAGGTCTTGTGGGACAATAATTATCAGGTCGCCAATACCGACGTCTTCACCAGCGCGCCGCTGATCGTAAAGGACATGATCATCGTTCCCGGGTCCGGCGCCGATATTGGCGGGCGCTGTTGGCTGATGGCGATCGATGCCAAAACCGGGAAGGTGCTCTGGCGAACCTACTCGGTCCCGGCGCCTGGCGAACCCGGCCACGAGACCTGGGCTGACGACCACGACGCCTGGAAAACTGGCGGTGGCGCATTCTGGTATGTCGGGGCTTATGATCCGGCGACCAACTTGATGTATTGGGGCACGGGCCAGCCGACACCGATGTTTGATGCCGACTACCGGCCGGGCGACAATCTCTACACCAACTCAACCCTTGCCATCGATGCCGATACCGGCAAGATCGTCTGGTATTTCCAATATACGCCGAACGACAAATACGACTATGACGAAGTCGGATCGCAGATGATCTACGACGTTACGATCAACGGCGAGCCGCGCAAGGTATTGGGGCATTTTGGTCGTAACGGCTTTTTCTACACGCTGGACCGTACAAACGGCTCGTTCATCAGCGCCGCGCAATACGTCAAAAACCTGAACTGGACAAAGGGCATCGATCCGAAGACCGGCAAGCCGGTCGAATACGATCCGTCAAAGAAGCTGCAGCAATATGCCGTGGTAAGCGACCGGGCGAGCGGCCAGGTTGATGTCTGCCCGGACGTTCAGGGTGGGGTGAACTTCTTTCCGACCGCGTGGAACCCATCGAAGCACGTAGCCTATGGCGCCGGCATCGACGGCTGCGCCCAACTCAAGGTCGATGAGAGCCGTATGGGCGGCCCGTTCTGGAATGGCGGCGTCCCGACTCGCGGCAAGCGGATGGGAGGTCAGATCGCTGCAATCGATATGACGACTGGCAAAGTAAAGGCGGCGACCCAGCTCGATTATCCGAACTATGCCGGCGTGCTGGCGACCGCCGGAGGCCTCGTCTTTACTGGCACGATCGACGGCACTTTCACCGCCTTCGACGACGAGCAGCTGAAGCCGTTATGGAATTTCAATGTCGGCGCGGCGATGGCCGCTCCGCCGATCAGCTACTCTGTCGGCGGCAAGCAGTACATCGCGGTCCATGTGGGCGGCGGTGTTCCGTGGAACATCGGTCTGCTCAAGGCCGCTCCGGAGCTCGAAAATCTCGAAGGCGGCTCGTCGCTCTTCGTGTTCGCGCTGGACTGATTAGCGGTGCAGACGGTGGACCCGCAAACGGGTCCACCGTCCTCGGGTCCATGCGCACGATTGTTTTCGCTGCTGCACTCGTCCTTCTGGTCGGGGTTGCCGGTCGCACCGAGGATCGGCCCTCTCGTGCCGAAATATGGAGCCTGAAGCTCGGGATCCCTGCATCGGCGCTGCCGCGCGATGCCTTCGTCGACTATGCCTGCGGCAGCAACGGCGGCCCCCCGCAACGGGCTCTCTCAGGCTGGTCCGATTACGACGAGTGCCCCCCGGAGCCCAACGGACTGCGCGAAGTCTATTTCCGCTATGACGACGAGCTCGAATATTGGGCAAAGGCGCATCGCGCGCGGACATTGATCGCCCAGTATTCGGGCACAAAAGTGCTGGATTTCCCGGTGATCTTATCGGGGCTGTTCGACACGGTCGGAACACTCGCCGGCGTGCGTATCGTCACCGATCCGCAGGCGGACCCGCAGGACCGCAAGCAGGCCTACACTTTGAGCAACTTCTTCAAGGCCCGTTACGGGGGGGACGGATGGGACTGCGCCGACACCGCTCCGGCGCCGGGCGAGACTCCTGTCGGGACCCTCTACATCAATCGACGGTGCAGCAAGCTCGTGAAGGGCGACATGCGCGCGGTGCTCGACACCCGGTTTTTGCGCAAACCCGGCCAGGCCGAATTCAGCGGCTCCGGCAAGCTCACGGTCGGGCAATTCGAGAGCTCGACGCGCCTTGAATTGCTGCGGCCGGATGTCCCTGTCGAATGAGTTTCGATTACTCGTGCGCTGTCCCGTCCGGCATGATGGTTCCTGCGAGATCGGCACCGTCGAGCTTCGCGTCGGTCAGCTTTGCGAGGAGCAGGCGGGCGCCTTTGAGGTCGGCCCCCGACAAATCGGCGCCGGTCAGATCGGCCCGCATCAGGTCTGTAGAGCGCAGATCGGCGCGCTTGAGATCGGCCCCCCTGAGATCGGCGCGGGCGAGGCTGGCCGCCTCGATATGAGCCCCCATGAGGTCGGCGCGGCGCAACGTCGTCTGGCTGAGATCGGAGCGGGACAGATCGGCGGCCTTCAGCTTGGCGCCGTGCATTTGAGCATCAGCGAGGTCGGTGTCGGCGATGTTGGCGCCGTCGAGCTGGGCGAAGGTGAGATGGCTCGATCCCATCATCGCACCGGCGAGGTCAGCGCGGGTCAAATCCGCCTCGCTCAAATCTGCTTCGTAGAGCATCGCTTCGCCGAGCCGGGCGCCGGCGAGGTTGGCGCGGCGCAAATCGGTCTTATTGAGATTGGCGCCCGTGAGATTGGCGCCGGCGAGATTGGCGCCGGTGAGCTTGGCGCGATGCAGGTTGGCCCCGGCAAGATTGGCTCCGGCAAGGTCGGCTCCCGTCAAGTCGAAGCGCTTGAGGTTGGCTCCCGAGATATTGCAACCACGGCAATCCTTGCTGCGTGCCGCCAACAGATCGGCCGGATCGGCCGCACGGCCGGGTTGAGCAAATGCAGGCACAAACCCAAGGCCGAGGATCAAAAGGGCCGAGAAGATCAAGGACTCCATGCCGGCCCTCCGCTATCATTTTCGATGATGATGGGGAAGGCTCTCTTTGTGGCGGCAGGGGTTGCGATGGCGGGTCTCGGGTCGCAGGCAGCTGCCGATGAAGTCCCGGTCTATCGAGGCCAGGCCGAGGTCGTCGGACCGGCGATGCTGAGTCTCGCCGGAAAAAGGATCGTGCTGTATGGCGTCGACGCGCCGGTGAAAGGCCAGCCCTGTCACGCGGGCATTAAGGTTTGGGACTGCGCGACGGCGTCGGCAAAGACGCTCCTCAACCTTGTTGGGACGCAAGAGATCGCTTGCGAGCAGCGCCGGGTCGACGGGTTCGGACGGGTGTTCGCGGTCTGCAAGGCGGGCGAGGTCGATCTCAACCGGGCGCTTGTCGAAGCCGGGATGGCGGTGGCGCTTCCCAAGGAAACGGCCGATTACGTCGCATCGGAAGCGGCAGCCAAATCGAAAGGTATCGGGGTCTGGCGCGGCCCCTTCACGGCGCCGGCCGATTATCGCGAGATGCTCGCGGGCCATCCGCAAGAAAGGTGAGCGCGCGCGAATGACGCTCCGCCTGTTCGCCAGCGCGCTCGCGGCCCGCGATTACTTCCCTCTGCTGAGGTGGATGATCTTTACCGGCGTGACCGTGTTCGGCTTCGCGATCGCGTGGCGTTACGGTTTGTTTCAGCTGATGATGGCACAGGACCAGACGCGCATCTCGGCGTTCATCTGCATTCTTTATGCGGTAATCTCGGCGCATTGCCTTTTCGCCATCCTCGCCATTTCGCGGGAGATCAATACCGCGCATCGGGTCCGCGAGCGCGTCGCCAACGGGGTAGGCGGCTACCGAATCGAGGGACGCCAGGTCTTCACCGACGACGGGAACCCGCTGCCTACAGGCCGTATCACCGAATACATCGGCAACCTCGTCGTAAAGGCCGAGAAGCAAGGGCGGGAGCGGCGGCTCGATCAGACCTTGCTGCTGCGGGGCCTCGCCGACAAATTGAGGTCGCCGATGCAGTTCGGCGCCTTCGCCGGCGACGCCCTCCTAAAGCTCGGCCTGCTCGGCACGATCGTCGGCTTCATCCTGATGCTGTTCCCGATTGCCACGCTCGAGAATTTCGACCCGACATCGATGAAGTCGTCGATGAGGGTCATGAGCGGGGGCATGGCAGTGGCGATGTACACGACGCTTGCAGGGCTCGTCGGTTCGATCCTGGTGAAGGTGCAATATTATATTCTCGATAACGCGTCGGCGTATCTGTTCGACGTGACTACCGACCTCACCGAGGTCTTCGTCGTGTCGGCGCTCGAGCGGCAGGTCGATGGAAGGGTTTAGCAACTGGGACCGCGAGGAACCATTCGACCCCTTCACAGTCATGCTGTTCAAAGGGCTGCAGGTCGTCGCCTTCATGTTCTTCCTGGCCTATCTCGCGATAAATACCGACGCGAAGCAGGGTAAGGTCGATACCAAGGCCGAAATGCTGGTGACCGTGAGCTGGCCCGACAATCACCCCGACGACATCGACACTTATGTCGAGGATCCGCAGGGCAACATCGTCTGGTACCATGTGATGGAGGCCGGGCTGATGCACCTCGAGCGCGACGACCGCGGCGACTATAAAAACACGATCGTCGTCAACGGCGTCACGATCCGCAATCCGATCCGCGAGGAGGTCGTCGCGCTGCGCGGCCTCATCCCCGGCGAATACGTTGTCAATGTGAACCATTATCTGGCGACCACACCCGATCCGGTCCCGGTTTCTGTCAAGGTCGAGAAGATCAATCCCAAGGTCGAAGTCGTCTATTACGAGCGTCTGTTTCTCGACCATACCGGTGATGAAAAGACCGCAGTGCGCTTCACCATTGGTGCCGACGGCAAGGTTACCGACATCAATACTCGCCCGAAGTCTCTGATCCGGGAGACCCGCAAGGTCCGGTCGAACATCATCCCGGTGACCGGTGCTGCTCAGCACCAATAGCGCGGGTTGATCATGGAGGGAGAGAGACACAACCACCCGAGATCGTCATGGCCGGACTTGATCCGGCCATCAGTGCGTCGGGCAAAGGGTGTGGATTACCGGGTCAAGCCCGGAGATGGCGACTTTGCGCCCCCACATTCGCGAGGCGAAGCGCGGTGACTTTGCCGCTGGCGGGGATCGTCGCTTCCTACGTCCTCATCGCGGTGCTGCTGTTGAGCCTCAATCTGGCCTCCTGTTGGCATTGGGGGATGAAGGCCGCAGCGATTGTGATCACGACGGGCTTCTTCGGCGTCTGTTATCTCTCGACCACCGGGCTGATCGGCTGGCCTAGCGAAGCGCGGGTGCCGGAGCATTTCCAGCTTCATTGGGCGACCGTGGTGGAGCCCGACAAGCTGAACGGCCTGCCCGGCTCGATCTACCTTTGGATCGAAGGCCTGGACGAGAACAACATGCTCGCCGGCACGCCGCGTGCGTTCCGGCTACCCTATAGCCGCGATCTCGCAGACCGCATTGGGCATGCCAAAGAACGCATCGAGCAGGGCGCGGATCAGCTCGGGACAGCGCGCGACCTCGAGATGCCGGAGAGCGAACCCGACGAGGATCGCCGCCTCGCCGGTGCGCCCCGGCGCCAGGACGAGCCGGGCAGCACGGGAGACCCTACTGCATTTATCCAGCACAAGCCTTCGATTGAATTCGAGGATATGCCGCCGCCGGCGTTGCCGCCAAAGCAGCCGCGGTGAAGACGGGTGGGCGACTGTTCATTTCGAGTGTAACGAAGATTGCGCAGAAGCTCGCGGAGGAAGCGATCGAGATTGCGCTCGCCGCCCTATTTACGGTCTTCCCTCTCCGCTCTTGCAGTTGCCGGCGATGCCCGCTGCGCTTTCGATCCCGCCCAGCAGGTGAAGGCGAAACAGCGGCTCGGCATAGGATTCCTTGGTGTGGCCCATCGCGGTATACCAGCTGCGGCCGCCGTCCATCTCCTGGCACCACACGATCGGATGATCCGTGCCCATTGCGCCGCCGGAATAGCTCGCTTCGGCGAGGGTCGCCAGGACCTGCACCGCGCCGCGTGGATTATTGCGGAAATTGTACCACTCGTCGGTGCGCTCCCAGTCCGCCGGCAAGCCTTTCATCGAGGGATGGTCGGGGTTTGCGATATGGACCGTCGCCCGTTGAATCTGAGGGTGGCTGGCAAACCAGGTGCCGACAAGCCGGCCGTACCACGGCCAGCCATACTCTGTGTCGCTCGCAGAGTGGATGCCGACAAACCCGCCGCCGGAACGGATGTATCGCTCGAAGGCGGCTTTCTCGCCCGTATCGAGGACATCGCCGGTCGTGCTGAGGAATACGACGACCTTATATCGAGCCAGCACCGCGTCGCTGAACCGCGCGGCGTCTTCCGTGCTGTCCACCGCGAACCTATGCTCGGCACCCAGAGCCTCGATCGCCGCAATCCCTTGCGGGATCGAAATCATGACGAAAGCCGGTGGTCTTGGAGAAGACGAGGACGGTGAAGCTAGGATCGCTGCTGTCCGCTGCGGCAACGGGATGGAGTGGCATGCCCAGTAATGCGGCGAGGGTAAACAGAATTGCATAGCCGCAGGGCAGCGTATGTCGACACGCTCGGTTGACAGCACTCGGTGGTGACCCTAACCTGAATTCGGCAAGAATCAGAACGAAGGAAATGGCTATGAAGTGGAAGACGCCGATCATCATCGAAATCGCAGTCGGGCTGGAGATCAACGCTTACGCCTGCGCCGAGGTCAAGTAGGCTCCTCGTTTCTGACGCCGGGGGGATCCGGCGAGACGACCGATGCTCGAAACGGTTGTCCTCGGATCCGCTGCCGGCGGGGGCTTCCCGCAGTGGAATTCTAACGCGCCGGCATGTCGCCGGGCGCGGTCGGGGGATAGTGCCGCTGCTTCGCGATCGCAGGCCTCCCTTGCGGTATCGGTGAATGCGCGCGACTGGTTCGTTCTGAATGCCTCGCCCGATCTGCGGCTGCAGATTGAGGCGGCGACGTCGCTGCACCCCCGTCAGGGACTCCGGTCGTCGCCGATAGCCGGCGTCCTGGTTCCGGGCGGGGATGTTGATGCCGTCGCCGGGTTGCTCCATTTGCGCGAACGGCATCGCTTTTCGATTTATGCGCCGGCGCGGGTTCTGGCGGTGATCGGTGCGAACCCGATTTTCGATGTCCTCGCTGCGGATTGCGTGAAGCGCATCGAATTGCCCCTCGATTGGCGGATCGAGCTTGCAGGGGCCTCGGGTGCTTCCGGGGTTGCGGTCGTCGCCTTTGCCGTTCCAGCTAAAGTTCCGCTCTATCTCGAAACGGACGGGCAAGATCCGGGAATCGCGGAAGAGGGGGATGCCGTGGGTCTCCAGATCATCGATGCCGGGACCGGGAAATCCTTCTTTTTCATCCCCGGTTGCGCAGCAATAACCGACCAGCTGCGCCGGCGCCTCGCCGGGAGCGAGCTGGTGTTTTTCGACGGGACTCTGTGGCGCGACGACGAGATGATCCGGCTCGGCGTCGGGAATAAGACCGGCCGGCGGATGGGGCATATCAGCATGAGCGGCGGCGACGGCGCGATTGCCGCCTTCCGCGACCTCGGCGTGAAGCGCCGGATCTTTATTCACATCAACAACTCGAACCCGGTGCTGCTCGACGACTCGCCGGAACGGCAACTCGCCGAAGCCGCCGGCTGGGAGATCGCCTATGACGGGATGGAGGTGAGGCTGTGAGCGCGGCGCTGCTTTCCGGCGCGGATCTCGAGGGTGCCCTGCGGCAGATCGGCGAGGAGCGCTACCATCACCGCCATCCGTTTCATCACATGATGCGCGATGGCAAGCTCAATCGCGGTCAGGTGCAGGCCTGGGCGCTCAACCGTTATTATTATCAGGCCCGCATTCCGGCGAAGGACGCCTATCTGGTCGCCCGGCTGCCGACACCGGCGCTGCGCCGGGAATGGCGCCGGCGCATCATCGACCATGACGGCGAGAGCGAGGACACTGGTGGAATCGCGCGCTGGCTCAGGCTTACCGACGGGCTCGGGCTCGATCGCGAATATGTGATCTCGACCAAGGGGCTGCTGCCGGCAACCCGCTTCGCGGTCGACGCCTATGTCAATCTTGTCCGCGACCGCTCGCTGCTCGAAGCCGTCGCCTCGTGCCTGACCGAAATGTTCTCGCCCGAGATCATCGCCGAGCGCGTCGAGGGTCTGCTGAAGAACTACGATTTCATCAGCCGCGACACGCTCGCCTATTTCACGCCGCGGCTGACCCAGGCACCGACCGATGTCGCCTTCGCCCTCGCCTGCGTCAAAGAATACGCTGACACTGCCGAGAAGCAGGCGCTGGTGCTCGACACGTTGCGGTTCAAATGCGACGTGCTCTGGGCGCAGCTCGACGCCCTCTACTTCGCCTATGTCGAGCCGGGGCTGACGCCGCCAGGCTCCTTTGTTCCCGGCCGGAAGACGCAATGACCGGAGAGCCGCGCCTATCGGTCGAGGGCGACGCCGTCGTGCGCTTTGCGCCACACACAAATTCCGGTTCGACGAGGTTCGGCAGGCATGGATCGTGCTCGCGCCGGAGCGGCTCATGTTGCCCGACGAGCAGGCCGTTGAAATCTTGCAGTTGATCGACGGGGAGCGCGCCGTCGACGGCGTTATCGAAGAACTCGTCCGCCGCTACGACGCACCGCGCGACGTCATAGCTGTCGACGTCATCAAGATGCTGCAGGACCTCGTCGACAAAAAAGTGCTTCGCTTATGACGGCCATCGACCCGCCGCTTGCCCTGCTCGCCGAGCTGACCCATCGCTGCCCGCTGCGCTGCCCCTATTGCTCAAACCCGCTCGAGCTATCGCGTGCCAGCGCCGAGCTCGATACCGAAAGCTGGAAGCGAGTGCTCGGCGAAGCCGCGGCGCTCGGCGTTCTGCAGGTGCACTTCTCCGGGGGTGAGCCGCTCGTTCGGCGCGACCTCGCCGAACTCGTGCGCCATGCGGCCGAAGTCGGGCTTTACGGCAATCTGATCACGTCCGGCATTAATCTCGATGCTGGTCGGCTGGCGGAACTGGTCGAGGCCGGGCTCGAGCATGTCCAGCTCAGTTTTCAGAATGCCGACAGGGTGTCCGGCGACCGCATCGCCGGGCTCCGCAGATCTCAAGAGGCCAAGCGGCGGGCAGCGCGCCTCGTCCGCGAGGCCGGGCTGCCGTTGACCGTGAACGCCGTCGTTCACCGGCAAAACCTCGACGGCCTCGGCGAGATGATCGAACTCGCCGTAGCGCTCGGCGCCGATCGGCTCGAAGTCGCTCACGTGCAATATTACGGCTGGGCCTTGCGCAATCGGGCGGCGTTGCTGCCGAGCCGCGACCAGCTGGACGCCGCCACCGCCGCTGTCGAAGCTGCCCGCGCGCGCCTCGCGGGAGTCCTGGTGATCGATTACGTGCTCCCCGATTACTACGCCCATCGCCCAAAGGCCTGCATGGGCGGCTGGGGCCGGCGCTTCCTCAACGTGACCCCGGCGGGCAAGGTGCTGCCGTGCCACGCGGCGGAAACATTGACAGGCCTGGATTTTCCGACCGTAACCGAAGCGAACCTTTCCGACATCTGGTATCGTTCCTCCGCGTTCGGACGGTTCCGCGGGACCGGCTGGATGCCGGAGCCCTGCCGTTCCTGCGACCGGCGCGAGATCGACTGGGGCGGCTGCCGTTGCCAGGCTTTTGCGCTGACCGGCGATGCCGCGCGCACCGACCCGGCTTGCGCATTGTCTCCGGACCGCGAGCTGCTCGTCGGGGCCCGCGCGGATGCGGACGAAACCGCACCCGATTTTGTTTATCGCCAGCATTCCGCCGCGTCGCGCCGATTGCCCGAGCTCGTCTCATTACCGGAGTAATGCGCTATAGGCTGCCTGGCCAGACCGTGCGTGCGTGCCGCTCGGGTGAATGAACCCGTTCGTCGCAATGATCCTGATCTGCCTCAACACGGTCGCCTCGGAGGCGTGCGACGAGAGGACTGCCTCTGATGTCTTATCGACCGGTGTCGAAAGCGAGCTCTCCTGCGTGATGGGTTGGCAGGATGTCGTCGCCCGCTCAGCGCTCGCATCCGAGATCGGCCGTACCGCTTATGTGAAGACCCTATGCCGGCGCACCGGTGCCGGCCCGAGGAAGCCCGGAGCCCCGAGGTAGATCCGGAACTGGCTCGGCAGGCCTCTGTTTGCGTGAGTGCCCGTCAAGATCCTTTTAGGAGAAAACGCATGATTGGAAGAACGCTTGCAGCGGCGGTGGCCGTTCTGCTGTCAATTCAAGTCCACGCGCAAACCAACCAAAACGGCCCAGGGCCGGCCCAGGGCGTCGTCTCGGGCCCGGCGGCGGGCTCGCCGACGAGCATGAGATCGCCGCAAGCCGGCCCGCTCGAGACGAAGCACCAGCGGAAGGCGGTACACGACCAGAGCCAATCGGTCCGCAACAAGACCCACCAGGCGGCGGGCAAAAACAATGATGAAACCGGAGCGACCGGGTCCAGCTCGCCGCGCTACGCTCCGGCCCCGAAATAGGAAATTCAGAAGATCAGCGCTCGATAAATGGCGGAGCCGGCACTGGAATGGCGCGTTGAAGAAACCTGCCTCAATGCGTGGCCGGCGCTTCGAGAGGTGCTGCTGGATGGCTGGGTGCTGCGCTTTAGCGAAGGCCTGACCCGTCGCGCCAATTCGGCAAATCCGCTATGGCCGGTCTCACACACGGCCTTGCGGGGGTGCGAGGCGCTGTATCGAAGATTGGGCCTGCCGACGATCTTTCGAGTGTTGTCGCTGATCGATCCTGTGGTCGACGAGCAACTCGCGGAGGCCGGCTACACCGGAGAGGGCGAAAGTTGCGTGCTCTATGCTGCGATAGACGACATCGCGGCGGCACGAGACCCCGATGTGAAGCTGCTGGACCAGCCGACCCCCGAGTGGTTCGATGCGATGGCGGTGTTTCAGAACCATTCGAGCGAGCAGGCCGCAATCTATCGGCGGATCGTCGGTCAGCTCGCCATTCCGGCTGCCTTCGCCGCGCTGTCCGACGAGGGAGGCACCGTCGCCCTTGCCTATGGCGCGTTGCACAACGGCTTGCTTTGCTACGAGTCGGTAATCACCGACCGTCGTCGGCGCAGGCAAGGTTGGGGACGTCGGATCGTCAACCCATTGACGGCTTGGGCCAGGGACGAGGGGGCGGTCGGCGCGTGCCTCGAAGTGGAGGCCCGCAACGGGCCGGCGCGGGCCCTGTACAACGCCATCGGATTGAAGAGGGAACTCTATCGCTACCATTACCGGCGCGAAGCGGCCACCACGGTTGTGACAAAGATGTGAGATGAAGGCGCGCTGTCTGTGCTAGCTGGCGCGTAACCGTATTATGAAGGCTCGTATTAACAACCGCGCGATTGATTATGAGCGCCGTAGAAATCCGCCTCAGTCCGAGCGACCTGCCACGGGAGATGGGCGCGATGCGGGTGTGGCTGGATCAGCACCGTTTTGAGCCTTCCGGTTTTTCCTGCCGCGACATTGATGATGGGGTGCTCGTTTCTCTCGAGTTCAAGATCGCTCATCAGGCGGTCGCTTTCGCCGAACGCTTCGGCGGCCGAGCCGATGCCACCTCGGAGCTGACCCCATTGACCCTCGGTGCGGGAGTGTCGACGACTGGCGTCATCGGCTGAATTCCCTCCCTCGTCCGGCTTGCGAGGGAGGGAACCGAAAGGCCGCGCTTAAACGATCCCTTGCTTGCGCAGGGCCTCGACCTCCGCGCCGGCCAATCCGAGCCACTCGTCAAACACCTCGGCGGTGTGCGCGCCCAACAATGGCGCGGGTTTGATCGGCGGCGGGGCGCCATCGAAGCGAACCGGCCAGGTCGGCATCGTCATCTGCCAATCGCCGTGCTGCACGGTTTGCAGGATGCCGCGCTTTGCGAAGCTTGAGTCATTCGTCAGCTCCATTGAATCGAAGACGGCTCCCGCTGGCACACCCGCACCGCTGATCTGCGCCATCGCCTCCTGCTTGGTGCGCTCACGCGTCCAGGTTGCGATGATCTCATCGACCTCCGCCTCGTGCTCGACGCGGGCCGCGGCGGTGTCGTAACGCTGATCGCCGATCAGGTCTTCGTGGCCGATCAGCTTCAACAGGCGCGGCCAGTGCTCGGGATTGGCCCGGCTGGTGAGGAGATAGACGTAATCGTTGGGGCCGCCCGGCTTGCACGGATAGATGCCGTGAGGGGGGGTGCCGCCCGCCGGCTGCCGTTGTGCCGGCTTCCCGGTCTGTGCCTGCCTAATGAACATGCCGCGGCTGTAATGCATGACCGAATCCTGCATTGCCGCCTGCAGCCGCCGGCCCTTGCCCGTTGAGGCCCGCTGATAGAGCGCGCTGACGATGCTGAAGGCGAGCAGCATGCCGGTGCCGGTGTCGCCGATGGTCGGCCCCGGCTTGATCGGCTTGCCGTCGCGCTCTCCGGTAATGCTCATCGCGCCGCCGCAAGCCTGCGCGATCGGGTCGAAGCACAGCCCCTTCTCGTAAGGACTGCCCTCGCCGAACCCCTTGACTTGCGCATAGATGATCCGCGGGTTGAGCTGGCTGACGACATCATAGCCGAGGCCCAGCCGTTCGACCGCGCCGGGCGCAAAATTCTCGGTGAAGACGTCGGCTTTCCGAGCCATGTCCTTGACCAGCGCCAGTCCGCGTTCGGATTTGAGGTTGACGGTGATCGACTTCTTGTTGGCGTTGTACGCCATGAAATAGTACGGGTCCGCGACGCCGCGGCGGCCGGCTTCACCGCCGTTCGGAGGCTCCACCTTGACGACTTCGGCGCCCATCCAGGCGAGCGCCTCCGTGCAGCTCGTCCCGGCCTCGAACTGGGTCAGATCAAGAACCCGAATGCCGGCGAGACAGTGCGGGGATACGGCGTTTCCATCCATTTGTTCAACTCCCAAAGAAATCTCGGGTGAGGGTTTTCTTCTCACCGACCCTCAGTTCATTCCTTCCTGCTGCAGCGCGCGCTGCACTGCCTGCCGCGACATCATGCGGTCGAAATGGGCGGCACAATTTTTCGGCAGTTGGATGCCGGCCCGCTTGGCCGCCCAATATTCGACATAGAACAGCGCAGCGTCGGCGATCGAAAACTCGCCCGCCAGATATTGCTTGCCTTCGAGCTGCTTGTCGATCAACGCGAACCCCTTCTCGGCGTTCTCACGGCCGGTCGCCTTCACTGCCTCATGATCCGATTGAGACGGAGCGAAACGGTCCGTGCGGAAAAGGCGCGTAAAGCCCTGGGCATGGATCGTTCCGACGATATATTCCATCGCTTCCATCGCCCGCGTGTCGGCTTCTTCATCCTTCGGGATCAAATTCGCCTGCGGGTTCTGGCGAGCCAGCCAGCGGGCGATGACCGGAAACTCGGTAAGGATCGAACCATCGTCGCGCTCGAGAGTGGGGACCTTCGCCTTGGCATTGACTCCAGTAAACGGCGGCTTGAATTGCGCGCCGTCGCGCAGGTTCACCTGCTCGGTCTCGTAGGGTTTGCCGATTTCCTCGAGCAGGACGTGGATCCCGATCGAGCAGGCGCCGGGGGCATAGTAGAGTTTCATCGCGGATTCCTCGTCTGGTTGAAAGGCAGTGATGGCAGGGGCAGATTTAACACGTGAGATACGATCGGCGAAGGACGATGCCATTGCGGGCGTGGATTGCGGGCCTATTGCTTGCCTGCGCTGCGGTCGGCCCGACCGCGGCTCGGGAGCCTGACAGTGTCGAGGCTGTCGAGCCGGGCGGCCCGGGCGAGCTGACCAAGTGCCGCAACTGGCTCGTTGCCAGCTCCTGCAAAACTTACAAGCACATCATCCTGCCGCCCCGGGTCGCGGTCGGCGACACGATCACCGTCACCTTCGGCAGCAGTCCCAAGGATTATGCGTTCCCAGTTGCGCGGATTGCGCTGAAAGGCCGGCACTGCGCGATCTTCAGCGAAGCCCACGGCGACCGTCACGACATGGATAAAATCAACGTCGCCCCGTGCTATCTCGCAAGCACGCGGCGTTGACGCAGATTGGATCAAATAATCTCTTCGGCGCGCAAAGCCTCCATTTCCGAGGCGCCAATCCCAAGCCAGCCGCCGAGGACCTCGGCGTTGTGCTGTCCCAGCAGCGGCGATGGTTTCACCCTTGACGGTGAGCCGTCGAACCGCACTGGCCAAGCCGGCATTTTGTACTTGCCGGTCGTCGGGTGCTCGACGTCCTGCATGATGCCGCGTTTGGCGAGCGAACCGTCGTTCATCAGCTGGAGTGTATCGAAGACGGCACCCGCCGGCACGCCAGCCTCGCCGATGATCTTCATCGCGTCTTCCTTGCTGTGCTGGCGGGTCCATTGGGCGATGATTTCGTCGACCTCGGCAGCGTGTGCGCTGCGGGCCTGATTGGTGTCATACCGCGGATCGCCGACCAGGTCCTCGCGGCCGATCGCCTTGAGGAGCCGGGTCCAATGCTCCGGATTGGCGCGGCTGGTAAAGACATAGACGTAATCGTTGGGACCACTGGGCTTGCACGGGTACAAGGCCGAAGGCACGAGCCCGCCGGGCTGGGACCGGTCGCTGCCGCCGCGCAGCTGAGCCTGGCCGCTCAGCTGGGTGCGCGAAAACGGCACGCGCATGTAATGGATCATCGCGTCCTGCATCGCGACCTGAAGCCGCTGTCCTTTGCCGGTGCGGTCCCGCTTGCGCAGCGCGGCGAGGATGCTAATCGCCATCAGCATGCCGGTGCCGGTGTCGCCGAACGACGGGCCCGGCTTGACCGGCGGCCGGTCGCCATAGCCGGTGACGCTGGTCGGGCCGCCCGCCGCCTGCGCGATCATGTCGAAGGCGAGGTTCTTCTCATACGGGCTGCCGGCGCCAAAGCCCTTGACCTGACAGTAGATGATCCCCGGGTTCAGCTCCTTTACGGCGTCGTAGCCGAGCCCCAGCCGCTCGATCGTGCCGGGCGCCATGTTCTCGATCGTGATATCGGCCTTCGTCAGCAATTCCTTGACGATCTCGAGGCCGCGCGGCGATTTCAGGTTCAGGGTCACCGATTTCTTGTTGGCATTGAACTGGTGGAAATACCAGGGATCGTCATCCGGTTGCCCGGGGCGCAATCGCCGGCCGGGATCACCGGTCTTCGGGTTCTCGATCTTGACCACCTCGGCGCCGAGCCAGGCGAGCGCCTCGGTGCACGAAGGGCCCGCCTCGAATTGTGTAAAATCGATGACCCGCACGCCCTCGAGACAATCCAGCTCCACGCCACTACCATCCATCTCTCGTCACTCCTCGCATAGATCAGTAGGGTGGGTTGAGCGCAGCGAAACCCACCGCGACGTCAAGACATGATGGGTTTCGCTCCGCTCAACCCATCCTACCCGTTTACTAATCGCCGCCGCGTTCGAGCGCTTCCCTGATACGTTTCGGGTCGACACGGATCTCGACCCCTGCTCGTTTTTGCTGCAAAATCATCGGCGAGCGCGAGTCGCGGTCGCCCCAGCCGCGGTTGAGGGCTTCGCTCAGCTCGGCCAAAGCGAGGTTGGCGACGCGCATCGGCACATTGAAGTCGCGCCCGAGCTGGGTGGCGAGCGACATGTCCTTGTGGGCGAGCCGCAGGGCGAAGGCGGCGGGCTCGTATTTGCCGGGTAAGAATTGGTCGATCAGCCCGTCAAAGGTACGCCTACGGCCGCCAGCGCCGTCGCGTACCGCTTCCCACAACGCCAGCGGCTCAACGCCGGCCTTGACCCCGACCGTGAACATCTCGGCAAGCGCGGTCTGGATGCAGTAGCCGGCGCCGTTGTGTACGAGCTTGGCAACCGAGCCGGCGCCGATCGGGCCGACATAGCGCGCCTTGTCGCCCATCGCGTCGAGCACGGGTTTGTGGCGGTTGAATATTTGCTCGTCGCCGCCGACCCACAGCGCGAGGTTCCCCGTCCGAGCGCCCCGCGGCCCGCCGCTGACCGGTGAATCGAGCATGTAGACGTCGCGCTCGGCAAACGCGGCATTGATCTTGCGCACCATCGTCGGCGAATTCGTCGACAGATCAAAATAGGCTTTGCCGCGGCTCATCCCCGAAAGCAGACCGTTATCGCCGAGCGCCACGGCCTCTACCTCGGGCGGGCCGGGCAACGAGGTGAACACGACTTCCGACGCTTCGGCGACCGCGCGCGGGCTATCCGCCCAAACGGCGCCGGCAGAAAGATAGGGTTCGGCGGCGGCACGACGCAGATCGTGGACGACGAGGTCATGCCCGGCCTTGTGTAAATTGGCCGCCATGCCCGAACCCATCATGCCCAAACCGATGAACCCTATCTTCATCTCGCCCTCCGGCGGTCGGTTGGTGGTATCTACCGGCGCTATTTCTCGAAGACGTCCTTGGCAACGAGGGCCGCGGTCATCGCCGCCGGCCAACCGGCATAGAAGGCGAGGTGCGTGATCACTTCACTGAGCTCGTTCTTGGTGAGGCCATTGTCGAGCGCCCGCTGCAGATGACCTACGAGCTGCTTTTCGCGGCCAAGCGCGATCAAAGTCGCGCAGGTGATCAGGCTGCGGTCGCGCTTCGAGAGGCCGGGACGCTCCCAGACTTCGCCGAACAGCACCCTTTCACTGAGGTCAATCAGCCCCGGAACGATGTTGCGAACCTGGTCGCGGGCAGCTGATGGTTGCGATTGCGCCATGGTTTCCTCCTCTTCGATGCAGCGTCGCGGAGCCTAGCACGCGCCTCCGTGCCGGTTGCTATAATTTCCTGACATCTCACCCCTGCATCAGCCGGCCGGCATCAGCCCGGAACCGAGTTTCAACCGCGAACTCGGATCGGCACGCGAGGAGTTGCGTTCGTCAAATATGGGACAGCCGCGTCCCGAACGGAAATTGCCAGCGAACTGTGCGGAGATCCCTGGCAACTCGGATCACCACACGAAAGATGGATTTGGACAAGCTTCAATACCTCCCTCTTGCCTTGCCGCACTTCTCGTTGCTGGCGTTGATTTTTATCGCTCTCATCGCATGGATCGAGGTGCAGGCATTGCGCTCGGCCTACCTGAGCATGGGTTTGGGCCCTCACGCTGCACTGCTTCTATTGTTGGCCTCCCTGGCCGGC
The DNA here is from genome assembly GCA_963787425.1 of uncultured Alphaproteobacteria bacterium. Classification (GTDB taxonomy): domain Bacteria; phylum Pseudomonadota; class Alphaproteobacteria; order ATCC43930; family CGMCC-115725; genus AP-15. Next base: position 576,701 of record CAWBCV010000004.1, on the reverse strand, counting down.
AGCTATTTGAATATCCCGGTAGCAACGCTGCCTGGAGAGCAGACCGTCTCAGGGCAGGAGATCTGGTACTTCGGCATGCATTATGTGATCCCGGAGTTGATTGACCGGCCCGGTACGGTGATCGCCGTCAATGTCGGCGGTGCATTTATCCCCGGATTGCTCTCTATTTTCCTGTACCTCAGAAACCGAATATGGATCAGCGCTGTTATCGCCACCCTGGTGGTGGCGGCGGTGTGCCATTGGCTTGCCAGTCCGGTTCCTGGCCTCGGCATCGCGCTTCCTGTTTTTGTCCCCCCACTTTCGGCAGCGGCCGTCGCCTTGCTGCTGTCACGCAGCCATGCGGCGCCGCTCGCCTATATCAGCGGCTCGCTCGGCACGTTAATCGGAGCCGATCTTCTCAACCTGGACAAGGTACAAGGGCTGGGGGCGCCGATCGCTTCGATCGGCGGTGCCGGAACCTTCGACGGGATCTTTCTCACCGGCATCATGGCGGTGCTGATCGCAAGTATTTTCGCGCCGTCGGAGAGACCGGACCATCGGGCGAGGTACCACCGAGCCTGAAGCAGCTATCCCGCTAGTTTCGGCCGCTACAGTAGCATTGCTGGTAATCCGACGGGGCGACGTTTCCCGATGCGCAACGGAACGCCCGGATCGCCTGCGCCAGTTGCTCATTTCCACTGGAGAATGGAGCCCAATAAACCGGGCTCGATACCGGAAGATCCTGTGCCATTGCTCGCCCTCTGCCGGAACGTCCGTGATCAGCGAGTAAAGGTGGTCGAGGCTCGGCAGATCGACCCGCGGCAGGCTCCATAGCCGAATAAAGGTGTACTCCGCCCGCCATTCCGCCGGAACGCCCCCGGCGGCAGTCGTCGCCTGCGGTAAGTTCATCAGATCATAGGTGGTCTGATCGAGAATCCCGCCCGCGGCATCGAAGGTTACGGTCCGAAATGCAGGGTTCTGGCCAAAAATCGGGCTGACCGCCGGAGTGATCACCGCGAAATCCGTAGCGTCCCTCGGCGTCGGCGATCAGGCGGAAATCGTCCATGTGGGTATGGCCGGCGAAGCTGGCGACGACGCTGTCGGCGTAGCGCCGTAACAAAGGGAAAAAAGCCCCGGCATAGGCCTGATCCCACATCGGGATCATCGTGCCCGGGCATGAGCCTTGCCGCAGCGTCGCATAGCCGTCGATGCCCGGCAGGATGTGATAGAGGAGCCAGACCCGCTCCTGGGCCTCTTTTGCTGCCGCAAGCTCGGCCTCGAGCCAGGCGAGCGTTGCCCGCCCCGGATCTCCGTCGGCGGCCGACCCGCAGGCGTTACGGTAATGGACCGACAGGAAATTGGTGTTCGTCGACAGTATCCGGATGCCGGAGACTCGAGCGCTGTAATTGCCGTAGCTCTGCCAGTCCCGGTCGAAACCGGGCCCGCCGGCGCTGCCGACGAGCCGGCGAAGAATTGGGAGAGTGTCGATGAGAAACGGTCCACCGGGCTGCAGTTCATAGTCGCCGCACTCTTCGTCGTTGTTGCCGAGCGCCGGAAGGATCACCGTGGCCGGAAACGTCTGCTCGAGCTGTTGCCCAAGGAACTGCATCGTCTTTCGCACAAAGACGCGATAGGCGGCGTCCGAATGGTCTCCCGCCGCGGCATTGAATTCCCGGCGGAAGCCATGCGCGAGGAAGTCGCCGGATACCAGCACGAAGGCCGGCTTCGGCAGTGTCTCAGCCATTTGCGCAGAGCGGAGCGGAGCAGCAGCCAATTGCTGTCCCGGCCGTATCGACCGAGGCTGCGGTCACTGGAGCTGTCTAGCACTGCGCTCCATTGTTCGGGCTCCGCGGCGGCCAACTGGTCGAGCAGCCGCGGATCCGCCATTGGGTCGAAATGCAGATCGGACATCACGAGAATTTGTCCGGAGACGGCCTGCGCCGGGGCAGCCTGCTGGCTGTTTGCCGTTCCGCACAGGCCGAGAGCAAGGGCCGCCAGCACCCCGTACCGGAAGCCTCTCAATATACCCGCCAAAGGAATCAGAGCGGGTCCCAGGAGAAAACATCACCAGAGCGGTCGAGCGGCATGAACGAGGACTGCAGCGCCGGCAGGGCGTGCTCGGCAATGGCCTCGGGGGTCCAGCCGTCGGCCCGATGCAGGCTGCGGATCGGCCGCGGCGAGCTGAAAAGGTAGATTTCGTTCATCCGCGCGCCGAACACCTGACCGGTCACTTCCCGCGCCGCCTCGGAGGCGAGAAAGACCGCCATCGGCGCATTCTTGTCCGGCGTCATCTGCTGAATTTTGGCGACACGCGCCCGCTCCTCTTCAGTGCGCGCCGGGATCGACTGGGTCATCCGGCTCCACGCCCAGGGCGACAGGCAATTCGAGCGCACGTTGAACCGCTTCATGTCGATCGCGATCGCTTTCGACAGGGCGGTGATGCCGAGCTTTGCCGAGGCGTAATTGGCCTGGCCCATATTGCCGATCAGCCCCGAGGTGCTGGTGATGTGGACGTAGGCGCCGCTTTCCTGCTTGCGGTACTGGTCGGCCGCCGCACGGCTGACAAAAAAGCTGCCGTTGAGGTGAACCGAGATCACTGCGAGCCAGTCCTCGGCCGTCATCCGGTGGAAGATCTGATCGCGTAGCACGCCGGCATTGTTGACGACGACATCGAGCCCGCCGAAATGGTCGAGTGCAGCCTGAACGATCTTTTGCGCCGAACTCCATTCAGCGACGGAATCGGTGCTGATGGCAGCTGCGCCGCCGCCTCGCTCGATCAGTTGCTTGGTCTCCTCCGCAGGCGTTGCAGATTGGCCCTCGCCGGACAGCGAAGCCCCGACATCATTGATCACGACCTTGGCGCCGGCACGCGCCATTGCGATTGCGATCTCCCGCCCGATGCCGCCCCCCGCGCCGGTGACGACGGCGACTTTGCCTTCCAACATGCCGGCCATGGCGTGCTCCTCCCCACGATGATCTTGGCCACCCGTGCTCGATCAAACGACTAACACAGTGGCCGGTCAACTCGGACGTGATCCCGCTTGACTCAGCCGCAGGGGGAGGTCCGAACTCCCTGCTGACGCTCGTGGAGAGGCCTGCATGATCGCCATTCGCGCGCTCGACGGAACCGAGGTCGTCGTTAACGAGAATGCCGTCACCCTGGTCGCCGGCCCCTACCCGCACGATCTCGGCCCTCACACCTATGTGCATGGCGTCGATCGCGGGGTGCTGGTGACGGCCGAGGATGCGGCCGCGCTGGTAGCCCGTCTGGGAGTCGATCCGCCATTGGTGAAGCTGACGCGACCCGATGCATCGCCGGTGTGGGTCAAGCGATCTGCCGTCAGTGAGATCCGGCCGCCACTAGCGACGGAACAGCCGGCCGGAGGGGCGGTGAAGGCAGTGGTCTTTATTGGCGATCTTCACCAGGCGGTGCGCGAGGACGTGCAGACCGCCATGCGCATTCTCAACCCTCCGGCCGCGAATGTCTGAGCGCGCAGCGGGCTCTCGATCCTGCTGAACGATCCGACCGCAGGGACGATTTTCGCGCCGGCGACGGCGGCGGGACGCGCTGCGGTCGCGGTGGTGCGCCTTTCCGGGCCCGATGCCGGCAGGGCGGTGACGCTGCTTGCGGGCGCCTTGCCGCCACCGCGGGTCGCGCAGCGGCGCCGACTGGTCGATCCGCAGAGTGGAGAGGCGCTCGATGACGGGCTGATCCTGTGGTTCCCGGCACCGCGGAGTGCGACCGGCGAGGATGTGGTGGAACTCCATTTGCACGGTAGCCGCGCCGTGCTCGCCGCGGTCATGCAAGCACTTGCCCGGCTCGGGCTGCGGCTGGCGGAGCCCGGCGAATTCACCCGCCGCGCCTTTCTCAACGGCAAGCTCGATCTGTTGCAGGCCGAGGCAGTCGCCGATCTTGCCGCGGCCGAGACCGAGGCTCAGCGCCGCCAGGCAATGCGGCAGCTCGGCGGCGAACTGGGTGAGGTTTATCGTGGCTGGCGCGATCGTCTGACCCGAATCCTCGCCCACCTCGAAGCGGCAATCGATTTTCCGGACGAGGACCTTCCCCCGGAAATCGAGGACCACATCTTTGGTGAGACCGAGGGGCTGGTTGCCGAAATCGAGCGTCACCTGGCCGACGGGCATCGCGGCGAAAGATTGCGCGACGGCATCGACGTCGCGATCGTCGGCCCCCCCAATGCCGGAAAATCCAGTCTTCTGAACCGGATTGCCCGTCGCGACGTGGCCATCACCTCGCCGGTCCCGGGCACGACGCGGGATGTAATCGAAGTTGCGATCGATCTCGGGGGTTACCCCGTCGTGCTCGCCGACACCGCCGGGCTGCGCGACAGTGCGGATGCGATTGAGCAGGAAGGCAAGCGTCGAGCGGTGCAGCGAGCCGAGCAAGCCGAGATCCGGCTCTTCGTTTTCGATACAGCGCATCCCGCAGACGCCGCCGGTGCGTCGGCTTGGCCCGGGGCCGACACGATCCTGGTCGCCAACAAAATCGATCTCGCGCCGGCGGCGGATACCGATCTGTCACCGCCGGCCTTACCGGTCTCAGCGCTGACTGCCGAAGGCATCGAGAGATTGCTGACGGTGCTGGGCGAGCGGGTCGCACAAAACTACCCTATCGAAGCGCCGGTGCTGACCCGGGCGCGGCACCGCCAGGCGCTTGAAGAAGCCACGGCATCGTTGCGGCGATCGTTCTCCACCCTGTTGCCCGAGTTGCGCGCGGAAGATCTCCGTCTCGCGCTGCGCAGCCTCGGCCGCATCACCGGCGCCGTCGATGTCGAAGACCTGCTCGACGTGATCTTCCGCGATTTCTGCATTGGTAAGTAACCTACCCGGTTTCCGACTGCCCAGAATTTTGCGGCCAATTGATCGCGGTCGCTCGCAACGACGGTTGGAGATGGAAAGAGCGTCAGAAACACGGCAAGATCACTCCGCTGGGCGCTGGGCGAGCGACCAGGCAAACAGTTCAGCAAAGGAGGCTTTGGCGAAGTCGGGCGGCGGCGCATCGGCAAAGCCGCGCACCAGTGCCAGGATTTTTGGATTAAAGGTATCTGCACATGCGCGATCCTGGGCCTCGGCAGCCGCCGGACTGTAGCTATCGGCGCGCTGCAATTCCGGCTTGTCGGACAGTGCCGCGAGGGCCGCGTCCGCTTCGTCGGCGACACAGAGGCGGGTGGCGTGCGCCGCATCGACGCCGGCGCGCGCCAACGCGCTGCGGATGACCGTGCCGATCGCGGCCTCGGCGCGCCATGTGTGACGGCGGCGGAGCGCGGCTGAGCCTTGCTCCGCGGCGCCAGCCGTTCGCCTCCCCTCCTCCCGGTCGAGGCGAGTATCAAGCAGGCTGGACATCGGCCGCCTCCAGCGCGCGCAAGCGCCGCTCGAACTCGGTTGCCTCGACCGCGCGGACATAGGCCTCGATGACGTGGCCGAATTGCATCGCCTCGCGCGGGGTGACCGCACCCTGCGCCGCCGCGTCGGCGACCGCGGCCATCGCACCCGCCAAATCGGCGGCGTTGCGGATTGGCGGCATCGTGAATTCGACCGCGCGTTCGCGATACGGCCCGACGATGCGTTCCAGGCACAGCCGTAACGCCGCCGGGTCGCCGGCGAGCGCCAGCTCGACGGCTTTGCGGGTCAGCGCCTCGCCCTCGCCGGCGAGCAACAGCCGAGCAGCGCGGTTGACGTGGTCGCGGCAGCCGCGCGGCCGGCCGGCGGGATTGCCCGACCGGCCCCGGGCGAACCGCCCGCCCGTGTCCCGCGCCCCCTGTCCCGCGCCCCCTGTTCCCCCTGTTTTATCTGGTCGAGATCAAGGCATCGGCAACTCCTCAAATCGCAATCTCGCACCCGCTCACGGGTGCCGATGCCCGGGATAATGCAATGCGAATATGGCAATTGCGTGATTATGTATTCTGTCCACCCCGCGCCGAGCCCTGCCGCCCACAATTTTCGAAATCAGCGCATAATCGGTCATATGGAAAATTAGGCGGCTTTCATTTCCCGCTGAAATGACAATCTCGCTGCTCTTTCATCGACCTTTTTCGCAAGCCAAAAACCCAACAGTCGAAGTCCGAAGGTCAGGACAATCAAAATCACAAATCCGAACAGGACTTCCCACTCACCGTGAAATAGTTCTGCGAGCATGGCAACTGGCACGATTCCCACGCCTGCGAACGCCAAGCCGATGATCACGCCCATCGTTCCCCACACGTCGTAGGTAAAGGCGACTCCACCACACCACATCATCAGTCCGAAAACATACGATGCGATCACAAACCCACTGGCAGTGATAAATCGTGCAGGTGGAATAAGTGATAGAGGCCCAAGGATGAAAAACGCGATCAGAAGGCTACTCCAAAATACAACCGGGATCACCCACTCCATAACCCACAAACTTGCGGCAGTTGCTCCAACGACGAAGATCATCGCAAGACCAAACACGGACGCCATTATCAATAAGCCGCCGAGTGCAAATCCCACGTTTTTCAGCATTCCTCCGATATTCATGGCGCTTCGCATCCCCTATTCTTTTCAGCGTAGCTCACAAGCTCACTCTCGTCCGGGGAAAATCACGAGCCTTGCGCCGTCGAGCGGCGCGCTCTTCTTCAAGCAATGAAGCATTTTGTCCCACAGAACGGATGGGTACGAGGGATGCACGGCAAGATCGCTACGGGCCATAGCAGCGAATTTCCCGGTAACGGCTCCAATATCGGTATTTACGACCTTCTTCCACTCATCCGGAGACGGTCTAGGACATGCGCCTGCCTTGACGGCGATTTCTTTTTCAGTGCAATTAATTAGAGAACTAAGCGCTTCCTCCATCTCGATTGGAGCTAATAGCAAGACTCTTTGCGTAGCGCGATGAAATTCCGCGATCTGTTCAATCAGGTCTTGCCGTTTCGCAAAAATGTCGGATTCGGATTCTTCCAGATACAACGTCGTCGCTTTAGTAACGACAGCCTCGTTTGTTCGTAAAACGTCCGCATATGCCTCCAAGCAACGATCACGTCGCCACTGCCTCACCTCCCGAGCTCGGGTCAGCCAGCTGCTGAGCCAGATGCCAGCAAGGGGGCCTGGCACAAGCAAAATACCGCTAACCGTCGAAGCCATGTGAGGATTCCGTGCTCGGCGGAATTGATCATTCACTGACTGCGGTTAAGATTCTCCTTCTTTCTGTGATACAAAAACGTGAAGTGCGGGGCGTCTAATTTCTTGTCCCCGCCGCCTCGTGCTCCCTGCGGCGTGGCGCTCCGAAAATACTTTGTCCGGCTGTGCTGTGCTTTGGCGCGCCCGGATACAAAGCTAAGCTCAGGCCGCGAGTTCGGGAAATCGTCGCCGCGCTGACGTTGTAGCTGCGGCCAATGTCGGCAAGGGATTCGTCGCCACTATCGCGATGCTTGATCGCCTCGCGCTTCTGGTGCGGCGTGAGTTTGGGCGGTCGGCCCATTTTCTGCCCGCGCGCTACGGCCCGGCCTTCGCCAGTACGCGCCCGGATTAGATCGCGCTCGAACTCCGCCAGCCCGCCAAGCACGGTCAGCATCAACCGCCTGTGTGATGTCGTGGTGTCGGCCCATGTGTCGCCAAGGGATTTGAAACCGGCGTTCTTGCCGGTGATCGCCGCGAGCGTATTCAACAGATCGCGGGTGGATCGCGCCAGCCGGTCGAGCCGAGTCACGGTCAGTACGTCGCCGGCGTCGAGCTGGCCGAGCACCGGCGAAGCTGCGCCCGGTCGGTTTTTGCGCCGCTCGCCACTTCGCGGAACGCCTTCTTGCATCCGGCCTTGGTGAGTTGGCGCACTTGGGCGTCAACACTCTGGCCGTCGGTGGGTACCCGCGCGTAGCCGTATTTCATGCCTGGCTTATGGCGGTAATTTATGCAAAGGGAAGAGCCATTTGGATCAAGGCCCTAATTTTCTTGCATAATTCTTCATTTAGGCTCGGCACGCGTTGCGGCGGGACGTTGATTGACAAATTATCATAATTGTTATATTAGCATATCCAACCTCAGCACCTCGGTGACTGAAATTTTTTGGAAACATAATGACGCCTGCTTTCGTGGTCGCGACCTACCGCCGATTTGCCTTGCAGAGCGTCGGCTGCGGCCCGAAGGGAGGGATCGCTCCTGTTCTTCTCCTGAAAAAACAGGAGAAACAGGTCGAGGTTCGGGCCATCCCCTCTCGAAAGAGCGCGAGCTACCGCGGTTTTCGATCGCGTCGCTGCATCCCCCCGATGCTGTTGGTCGGTTTGGCGCGCGTCACCCCCACTCCGACCCGCCCCCATAGAGAGGGCGGTAGTGCGCTTTCAGGCCCTCCCCCTTGGGGGAGGGTTTGCGAGGGGGGGAGGGTTTGGGAGGGGGTGAGCACTGCGATGCAATTTTGTCGGAAACCGCTTCGAGCTACCGGAAGTCTGTCGATAGTGCGGGTGATCGCGGGTTACGGGCGAGATGACCCGACTTGACCCAGAGGCGGCAACCCTGTCGTCCCGCTCTGGCTCGCAGTGACGAGCCGGCCGGTAGCCTCAGCCAAGAGTATTTGGTGAATTCCTCGCCGCCTTCCGAAAAGCCGCCGTCCAGAACGAGCAGCTCGATCCCGCCGAGAGGCGGCGTCTCGATTATGGCGTCGGGTGCCCAGCGTTCCAGGCGGACGCGCTCCGAGGAATCCTCGAACAGCGAAGCCAGTTCGATACCCGGCAGACCGGGTCGCGGTACGAAAGAGAGGGCGGAGGTGTCGATGCGCACCGGCGTTCGGTCGTCGGGGTCGAATTGGCAGAGTTTGACGAAGATTATGCAACCGGGCTCGGAGCCGGGCGTGTGGCAGCTGGTCGGCGGGTTGCGGACATAGGTGCCCGGGGATAGTCGCCGTGCTCGTCCTGGAAGACGCCGTCCAGCACCAGGAACTCCTCGCCGCCGCCGTGAGTGTGCGGCGAGAAATGGCTGTGCGGCGCGTAGCGGACTATGGATGTGGCGCGCGCCACCTCGTCGCCGATGCGGTCGAGCATGCGCCGGTCCACCCCCGGGATCGGAGACGGCGTCCAGTCCAGCCGCGCCGCGTGCACCGCTGCGCGAGCGCCGAAATCCGTGTTGAGGTTCATGGCGGCTCTCGGATTGGGGTGCTCGGAGGGGAGGGCAGGGGAGGGGACTTAGATCGCGTAGAGGTTCTCCGGCTTGGCCGGGGTTTTGCCGAGCTCGACCTGTTTGACCTTTTCGACAAGCTTTTCGTGTGTCGGGGCCGGGCGGCCGACTTCCCGCCCCTTGGCGGCGATCAGGCCGTTGATGAAGTCGATCTCGGTGCGCCGGCCTTTCAGCATGTCCTGGCCCATCGACGGCCGGGCCAATTCGCTACGGGTGTTCGACTGCAGGGCGGCGAGGATCGCCGATTCGACCTCGTCGAGCGCGGCGCGGTCGCCCTCGGCGGCGCGGGCGATGGTTTCGGGCTCGTGCATGCGGATGTGCTCGAGCTGATAGCCGAGCGCCTGGCCGACGCGCACCCCCTCGCCGGCGAGCCGGATGCTGAGGCGGCGGATCTTGTCGTCCCGGTTCGAGTTGTTGCCGGACAGCCCGGTGGCTGCCGCGATGCCGTTGGCCATGCCGTTGACGCACAGCTTCGACCAGCGATCACCCCACAGATTGGTCGTCGCCTTGACGCTGTCGATCGTGCGGATCAGGTCTGCGAGCTCCTCGATTCGCTTGGTTATGCGGCCGTGCAGTTCGCCGGCGCGGTAGACCTCGTAGGGCGAGGACCCCTTTGCGGCGGTGCGCCGAACCCGGCCCGGCGCGTAGAGCTCGGCGCCGAGCAGCGCGGGGATGACGCCGACTGTCTTGTCGGGGCCGACGATCCCGGCGATGCGCTCCTCGTTCATGCAGTTCTGCAACGACACGACGTAACCGTCGGGCGCCAGGTACTGGGCAATCAGCATCGTCGCCCATTCCGTGTCATAGGACTTGACCGCCACCATCGCGATGTCGATCGGTTCATGCTTTGCGAGCTCTTGCACCTCGGTCAGATGCATCGTCTTCGGTTTGGCGCAGATAAATTCCTCCGCCGTCACGCCTTCGATCGCGAGCCCGTCCTTGCGGATCGTCTCGATGTGCTCGGGCCAAGGGTCGATCAACGTCACGTCGAACCCGTTATGTGCGAGATGACCGCCGGTATAGCCGCCGATTGCGCCGGCACCGATCACCGCAATACGCTTGTCCATGATCTCGTCCTTTCTTGACCCGGGCCGGGCCATGATAAGCTGATCGCAGGTTGCGGAAAAAGCTCAAAACCCGGCACCTTCCTTTCTGGGGATCTCATTGTCGACTGCACGAAACCTGCTGGCCTTTCTGGCCATCGTACTGCTCTGCGCCGGATCTTGTGCGCCGCAGCCGGCCGCGCCTCTGCCCGGCAGGCTGCAGTTGAGCAACCCCAATTTCGGGCTGATCAATGTCGAGGCGGTGATCACCGCTAACTCGGACTGCGCAGCGCGCGACGACGGCTACGTCTCGACCCTCGAATTCACGATGCCGAACAATGCCACCAAATTCATCGAGGCGCCGCCGGGTACGGATATCTGCTGGCGCAGCGACCGAAACCCCGGCCGGCCGGTTCCGGGCAGGTGGTCACGCTGGGACAGGGCTTATCTCGTGCCGGGCAAGCTAGTGGATGCGACGCTGTAGGCTCCGGACGCGGTTCACCGCCGCAGGCTGAAGCGGATCGTCACCGATATCTGCATTTCCCGCTGGGGCATTCCGACCGGGAAGGGTGGCAAGGTGGCGCCCCGCAGCATCTCTTCGACCGACTTGTCGAGATCCGGGTAGCCGGAGCTCGAGGTGACCGCAAAGTCGAGCACCCGCCCGCTGCGGTCTACCGAGAACCGGAGCACCGCGCGACCTTCTTCGCCGTGCTGGCGGGCGGCGTCGGGATATCGCTTGTGGCTTTCGAGCCAGGCGCTCAACAGCGCGCGGTATCCGGCACTCGCCTCGGGTGAAGGTACCGGCGCCGGCATCGGCGTCGCGGCCATCGCCGTCTGCGGCGGTGCCGACGGAGCCGGCGCGGCGGGGAGTTGAGGCGGCACGCTCGGGAGGTAAGTCTGGGTCGGCTGGGGAGCCTCCTGATGCCGCGGGACAGGCTTTGGCGCCTTCTTGACGACGTGCTTTTCCGGCACCGGAGGCGGAGGGGGCGGCGGCTCAGGCGCCGCGACAGTCGCCTCGGGCTGGGGCGGCGGCGGCTCGGGAGGCGGGGGTTCGGGAGGCGGCGGTGGAACTGCTTCCGGCTCCGGCGGGGGTTGCATGGTTTCGGCCGGCGGCGGAGATGTCTCCAGCAGTGCCGGCGCGGCCTCCTGCTTTGGCAGCGTCGGCGCGAAAACTACCTCGATCCCGCCTTTGGCGATCGGTTCGCTAACCGGAAGGGGCTTCGCGGAGAGGAACAGCGCCAGCAACAGCAGGCAGCCGGCGTGCCCGGCCAGCGATATTGCAAAGGGGACCTTGATGCCGCTCACTTCCGCCCGGCTGCCTCGGCAATCAGGGATACTTTCGAGAACCCGGCCTGATTGACCAGCCCCAACGTATCCATCAGCTGCGCATAGGTGTTCGACTTATCGCTGCGAACATAGACGATGCGTGTCGGATCCTCGGCAGCCAGCGCGGCGAGGCGCGGCTCGAGCTGGTCGGCATCGACCCGCTCGTCGCCGATGAACACCTCGGCCTCACGGTTAAGACTAATGACCACGGGTTTTTTGGGCTCGGTCAACGTCGTCGCCCGCGACTTCGGCAAATCGAGCGGCACGCCGACAGTCAACAGCGGCGCGGTCACCATAAAGATGACGAGCAGCACCAGCATTACGTCGACCATCGGGGTCACATTGATCTCGGCGAGCGGGGCGTAGCGGTCCTCGCCGGTTTCGCCCGATGGGGGCAGCGCTACGGCCATCCTCATGCCTCCACGGCTCGCGCCAACAGACTGCCGGATCGGCCGATCAGCCCTTGCATGCGCCCGGCAAAGCGGCCGAGGTCGACCGTGATCTTGTTGTAGGCGACAACTGCCGGGATCGCCGCGGCGAGTCCCATCGCGGTGGCGAACAAAGCCTCGGCGATACCCGGCGCCACCACCGCAAGGCTGGTGCTGTTGGCCGCGGCGATTCCCTCGAAGCTGCGCATGATCCCCCAGACCGTGCCAAAGAGGCCGATGAACGGCGCGGCCGAGCCGAGTGTCGCGAGGAACGGCAGGCGCAGTTCGAGGCGCCGCAGCTCGGCGTTGAGGGCGAGCCGCATCGCCCGCTCGATGCGCTCGCGGCGTTCGCCCGCCGTCTCGGGCTGCGGCCGCGGCTCGGCCGCGCTCTCGGCGACGCCGGCGGATATGACGAGGCCGGCCGGGTCCCGCCCTTCTGTCGCCGACAGCTCCTGCGGCGAGCGCGCCGCGGCGGCCCGCGCCTCGTGCTCGCGTGCAGCTCGGCTCGCCGCTGCGAGCCGCCAGAGCTTGTCGATGATCACCGCCCAGCTCCACACCGAAGCGGCGAGCAGCAACAGCAGCACGCCCTTGACCACGGGATCGGCATTGAAAAACAGCTTGACGATCGAAAGAGTTGCGGTGGGATCGTTCACGATCGGCCTCTGAAACTTAACTTCACAAATGCCACAGCTTGAAGCAGGAAGAATGTGGCGGGTCCGCGGCAGGCTAAAACCGCTGCGTCACCCCGGCGAGGATAGTCCGGCGCGGGCCGAACTGCGGCGCAAAGACGCCCAGGCCCGTACCGCTGCGAATCTGGTACACCTGGTCGAGCAGGTTGATTATGTCAAAGCGCAGTTCCAGCCCCTTGTAGATCCCGGTGTCGACTGGCTGGACGATGCTGAAATTCACCTGCTGATAGCCGGGCAGCGCGGCCCCGTTCGGAGGCCCGTTCAGTTGAGTGGTTCGGAGACCGCTGGCGGCGGTAAGGTCGACCGAAAAGAGGGTATTCCAGACCGGGACTTTGTACTTGATGCCGGCCGATGATGTGTAGGTCTGGTCGTGATCGGTGTGGATAGCATTAGTAGCTATGAAGGCTAAGTCGTCTGGAGAAAAGTTAAACTGGCTCGATATGATGTTTTTTGCGAGCTCTTGCGACGCGGAGAAATTGCCATAAAACGACCAGTTGTCGATATCATAGCTGAGGGTCAGTTCGACGCCTTTGACCCATCCTTTCTGATAATTGAACGGGGTGAAGAGGATCGGCGCACCGAACTGCCCTTCGTCAATCAGGTCGCTGGCGAGCTTGTAATAAGCATCAATGCCGGCTTTGAGGCCGCGCAGGATGATTTGCGTGGCACCGACATCAAAGTAATGCGACCGTTCCGCCTTGGCGACTGAGTTCGAGCGTGCCCGCCGGAGCGCCGGTCGTATTGGCAAAGAGCGCGATCGTCGGCGCGGCGATCAGCTCGAACGGAGGCGGGGTGAAGTAGCGCGAATAGCCGGCATGGAATGTTGTCGCCTCGGTCGGCTGCCACACTAAATTCGCGCGGGGGCTCAGCTGTCGCTCGCTGACAAACTCGGCGAATTGGTCGTAGCGCGCGCCGAAATTTAGGGTCAACGACGGAATTATCTTCCATTCGTCCTGCAGGTAATAGCTGTAGATCCATCCGGTCTTGCTGCCCGAATTGAAGATCGAGAGCGGCTGGTCGGTGGTTTGACCGCCGTTCTGGTCGACCGGCAGAACATTTGATGTAGAGCTGAACGGCGAGCGCTCTCGCTGGATGTAAAAGCCGCTACGAACCGTATGGTCGGGCGCAGCCCGCCAGCTGCCGTCGCCCTGCACGCCGCTTGCCCAGCTCTGCCGGTACGCGGTCTGAGCGATGCCGTTAAACAGAACGTCCCCCGTGGGATCCCCCGGAGAGAAGTAGACGCTGCTGTACCGGGTGAACCCCGCGATCTGGAAATCGATATCGTCGACATGCTTCTGCCAGGCGACGATCCCGAAATTATTGACCTGGCGCTGGTTCTCGTTGAGGGAGGCCGAAGCCAAGTCGCTGGCGCCGTTTACAGTGAGCCCGAGGGTCGGGATCTGGCCGGCGACTTGCGGGATCTGGTATTGGCTGCGCGAGGCACCGAGAATGGCGGTCAACCGCGAGGTCGGATCGATAATGCCGGAGACATAGGCAAACCCTTTTGGCTGAGTGGAGTTGTCGTGGGTCGCGTTGAAGGTTGGGGCGGGGTTCTCGATCCCCTCGTTGTTCCGTAGGTACTCGCCGGTCGCGTAATAATCGATCTGCCCAACCCGGCCGCCCCATTCGGCGCTCGGCTGAAACGTGCCTTGCTGCCCGCCATAGAGTGTCGCCGAGCCCCCCGGATCGAGGGTCCCGGTCTTGGTCTGGATATCGATGATGCCGGTGGTGCGCAGCCCGAATTGCGCCGGAAGGCTGCCGGTGATCAGCGCCACAGAATTGGCAAGTCTAGTCTGCAGCGCTTGTCCGAAGACGTTGATCCCCTCCGGCAGCTGAACTCCACTGATGCGGAATTGAAGATTGGCGTGGTCGTTGCGCACATGGAGCTGGCCGAACGAATCTTGCGCGACCCCCGGAGCCTGCAGCAGGAGCCGGTTCAACGGCTGATTGTCGCCCTGCGGCTGAGTCTCGATCGCTTGCCGGCTGAAGTCGTAGACGGTCGCGCCGAGGCTGGGCTGAATCTCGGTGCGCGCAATATCGAGCTGCTTGGCGACGACATCCAGATCGAGCGACAGGCCCTCCTCCGGGGGAGGCGGCGGTGGTTGCTGCGCGTTAGCGGTAGCCGCGGTCAACAGTGTGGTAAAGGCACAGGAACAAATCAGGGAGACGCGTTGCGCCCCCACGCGAACCGGGTAGGCCATCGGGTTCCTCTTCGTGTTTTGGGCGCAGCAGCGTTGCTGCCGCGGTCAGTCGGATTGAAGGGGCCTCAGGCCGATGGCGGTGCGCGGGATCGGAAGAGCAGATACGGGATGAGAGGAGCGTCGACCGCTGCTGTCCGCGCGTGATGCAGCGGTGGGTTTTCGGATGGCTGTGCCGCGTAAAAATCGACCGGGACGGCGCCGCTGTGGCTGATCGTTAAGCAGATCTGGCATTCGTCGTCGGCCGATACCGGCATGACCGGGGAGATGGGTGCCGCCAGAATGGCGACCGCCGAAGTAGCCCGCGAATGAAAGGGCGCCGCATGGTGATGCCAGGCGAACGCGGCCGCCTGGAACAGGATCGCGCAAATCGCGACGAGCGCCGCGGCTTGGCGCGATATTCGCCACCTCCGCCCTATCCGAACCCTCGCGGAAAGGCCTACCGCCATGTCGGCTCTACCTTCCCCCTCCAGCGTCCGCCGAACGCGGCGATAAAAACGCGTCTGGCTGATGGTATATTATAACGACGCAAGGGCTCTGCGAAACCCTTTCCCGAGAACGGAGTCTCGCCTTATCCTGAGCGGCCGGATGGGAGAAAAGTCCGATGAGACATGCCCTCGTCGCGATCGTGTTATTGGCTTTGTTTTCCGTCACCGGGGAAGCGTGGAGCGACGGCGTCGACCTCGAGGTGATCCTTGCCGCCGATGTCTCACGCAGCATCGATGACGCCGAATTCGATTTGCAACGCAAGGGATACGCCGCGGCGCTGACCGATCCCCGTGTGCTCGCGGCCATTCACGGCCGCCCGGGCGCGGCCATCGGCGTTTGTTTCATCGAGTGGTCGGGGGATGAGGACCAGCAGATCGTCGTCGATTGGACCGAAATACGCGACGAGGAAGATGCCGGCAGCATGGCCGCGGCGATCCTCGCCGCGCCGCGCTCGTTTATGGGGCGCACCTCGATAAGCGCCGCCATCGACTTTGCTATCGCCCACTTCACCAAGTCGAAATGGCAAGCGAGCCGGCGCATCATCGATGTCTCCGGCGACGGCACCAATAATTCCGGCCGCGCCGTCACCGAAGCCCGGGATCAGGCGATCTCCCAGGGGGTTACCATCAACGGGCTGGCGATCATCAACGACAAGCCGAACTTGGGCTACTCCGCCCACACTCAGCCGCCCGGCGGGTTGCCGCTGTACTATCGACAGAACGTGATCGGTGGAACCAACGCCTTCCTGCTGGTCGTCCAGGATTTCAATTCGTTTGCCGACGCTATGGCGCAAAAGCTAGCGAAGGAAATCGACGTCGCAGGACCGGCCAGCGGAGAGCGGATGTCGTTACTATATTCGCGCTAGATTGTCATAGGCCCCGACGCAGAAGGATCGTAAGGTGAGTGATTTCGCCAGTGATGTAGCCTGGGGGCGCCGCCATCTGTTGCGCTCCGCTGCCGCTTGGGTCGGAGCCGCAGCTGCTCTTGTGACCGCACGATCCGCCGGAGCATGGCAGGTCGAAGAGATCGCACCCGAGAGCCCTCTCGGTTCAGCTCTTGCCAACCGTTGCGCCGGTTCTTCGGGCCACGCAGCTTTGGTTGCGCAATTGCAGGCGCAACTGGCAAAAGAACCCTCCGCTAATTCGCTTACAGCTCCCTGTCCGATCTGCGGTTGCCCGGTAATCGTGAGTTGTCAAGATCGTTGACGACGCCTCATTGGGTCTTAGGCGGCCGCCAGCGGGCGGTGGTCGTCACAGTGGTCGCCGTGCGGATGATGGAGGTGGCCGCCGACGCGGTAGTCTACTGCTTAAAGTCACACAGAGGATTCACAGCGTCATTGAGATGTGCCATACTGGGCTAGGTCTTGGGGGAAGGGGCCATGGCTCAGACGGTATGCGTGGGATTAAGCACGGTGGAGCGCGAGCAGCTGGCGGCGATCGCGGCCGACCGCAACCGGCCGCGCAAGCATGCCGAGCGGGCGCGCATTGTGCTCGCCTCGGCGGATCGGCACTCGGCGCAGTGGCTGGCGCAGAGCGTCGGTGTCAGCCGGCCGACAGTATGGCGGTGGCACAGCGCTTTGCCGAGAGCGGGGTCGAGGGTCTGTTGCGCGACAAGACCCGCAAGCCCGGCAAGGCACCGATCGCGGCGGAAACCACGGCGCAGATGGTGGCGTTGACCTGCACCGCGCCGCCGCACCAGGCCACCCATTGGACTGGCCGGGCCATGGCCAAAGCCATTGGCATTTCCGTAGGCTCGGTGCAGCGCATCTGGCGGAAGCACAAACTGCAGCCGCACCGGATGCGCACCTTCAAGCGCTCGCGGGATCCGAGTTTTGCCGCCAAGCTGAGCGACATCGTTGGGCTTTATGTCGACCCGCCGGCCCATGCGGTGGTGTTGTCGATTGACGAGAAGAGCCAGATCCAAGCGCTCGACCGCACCCAGCCCGGACTGCCGATCAAGCCCGGCCGTTGCCAGACGACGACGCATGATTACAAGCGGCACGACACCACCACCCTGTTCGCCGCGCTCAGCGTGCTCCACGGCACCGTGATCGGCCGCTGCATGCAGCGCCACCGTCACAGCGAATTCATCCGCTTCCTCAATGCTGTCGAGCGCCAAGTCCCGGCCGGCAAGGCGATCCATACTGTGCTCGACAATTACGCCACCCACAAGCATCCCAAAGCACTGGCCTGGCTGGCGCGCCATCCGCGCTGGACCTTTCATTTCACCCCGACCTCGGCCTCGTGGCTCAACGCCGTCGAGAACTTCTTTTCGAAGATGACGCGGCAGCGCATCCGCCGCGGCGTCTTCCGCTCGATCGCCGACCTACAGGCCGCCATCAACGCCTATCTGGCCGAGCACAATGCCAGCCCCAAACCCTTCGTCTGGACCCAATCCACCGAGGCCATTTTCGCCAAACTCGACCGCTGCCCTGTACTTTCCGTATGATTCAATGCACTAGGTGGTTGCCTTGGGGAACTGCCTCGTGACCGCAGCCGGGGGCCGAGGACATGGCCCAATTCGTGACCGCCGCAATGATGGTCCGACGTGCAGCGGTCGGGGTTGGTGCCGGACACCTCGATCACGTGCTCATCGACATGACCTTCATGCGGGTGGTGGAGCTGACCATCGTGCAGATAATCGACGTGGCCGTCGTGGCGAACTGCGGGTGGCCGCAGGCTGGCCCATGCTGGTGAATATGGTCCGAGTAAGTTGGTGCGGTGCAGGTGGTCACTGGTAGCATTTTTTCCGTGCTCAGAGTCCGCGGACGCCGCTGCACCTTACTCAACTGAATGGTCGGTAGCGTTGCGCGCCAACGGCAAGACGTGCTCGTGGCGGGCGTTAGAGGGACATGGTTTGGCCCGGCGCCGGGAACTTCATCAGGGCGACCACCTTGTGCGCCTGCCATGGCAGGCCCGTCGGAGAACGAGGCGTATGCCCTCTATGCACCGGCGTCGGGACGCAGCTCTCGCCATTCTCTCGATCCATCGGATGCAGGATAAGGGTGTTTCGACACAAGGCCCCTGCGCCATTATCCATCCGCTGACAGCCGGCTCTCTGGACGCATCAGTCCCTGGATATCGACCCGGAGCCCTGGCTACAGACAGATCGGCCTGCGCGGACGCGGTTTCCAATTGACCGGCGTGCGATGCCTCAAGCGGTTGTTCGAGGCCCGGTGTCGGTCGCTTTCCCCGCTATGTAATCGGCTCAGGGCCTCTTACACTGCCCTGCGATGATCAACCGCCGCGATCTGTTCCCGCCTATCGAGCCATACCGCACGGGCAGGCTGCGGCTCGATGCCCGCCACACGATGTACTGGGAGCAGTCGGGTAATCCACGCGGTGTCCCGGCGCTGTTTCTGCACGGAGGCCCCGGCGCCGGCGCGACCCCGGTGCATCGGCGGTTTTTCGATCCTGAATATTGGCGGATCGTGATTTTCGATCAGCGCGGCGCCGGCCGATCGACGCCGCTCGGCGAGATCGCCGACAACACGCCGGCCCATCTCGCGGCCGATATCGAACATCTGCGCTCCTCGCTAAGTATCGACAATTGGCTGGTATTTGGCGGGTCCTGGGGCTCGACATTGGCGCTGCATTACGCCGAGACGCACCCGCTTCGCTGTCTCGGGCTCGTGCTGCGCGGCATCTTTCTGTGCCGCCCGGAGGAGATCGAGTGGTTCCTTTACGGCATTCGCAGAGTGTTTCCCGAGGCGTGGCGCGCCTTTTCGGGATTTCTCCCCGAGGCCGAGCGTAGCGACATTCTCGCCGCCTATTACCGACGCTTGCGAGACCCGGAGCCGCGCGTCCACATGCCGGCGGCGCGCGCCTGGAGCAGCTACGAGGGCGCCTGCTCGACCTTGTTGCCCAACCCCGAGACGGTGGCTGCTTTCGGCGAGGATCGGCTCGCTCTCGGCCTGTCGCGAATCGAAGCGCATTTCTTCAGCGGCCATCTGTTCACCGGCAAATGTGATCTGATCGCCCGCATCGGACAGATAAGGCAGTTGCCGGCGATAATCGTGCAAGGACGCTACGACATGGTCTGCCCGATCGGCAGCGCCGACGAGCTGGCGCGCGCCTGGCCCGAGGCGCGCTATGTGATCGTTCCCGATGCCGGCCATTCGGCGATGGAGCCGGGCATTCGCGAGCAGTTGGTCCTAGCGACGGAACGAATGAAAAGGATCTGAGTTTGCCGCTGGATGGTTGCCACTTGCGGAGCACAATTTGCCTTTTAGGATAGCGCCGGCAAATCGCAGCCATCGCGGAATTGGGGGGAGAACTTGAGCAAGATATTCATATATCGGACGGGGATGCTCTTGCTCCTCGCGTTGGGCATTTCGGCGCCACAGCCAGCGTCCGCCCAAATCACTTTGGGTTCGCTGGTAACTTTGGGCTCGCCTGGCGATCCGCCGCGCGTCGCGCTCGGCAGCGGCGCATTCGATGTGCTGCCCGACGCCAAGAAACCGGGCGCCGGAAGGACGGGATTGGTGCTGGGCGAGTACCGCTTCGGCGATGTGCTGTGGATTGTCGCGCCGTTCATCGGCGCTATGGGAACGGGGAAAGGCGCCTTTTACGGCTATGGGGGATTCGGATTTGATATCAACTTCGCCGGCAAATGGGTAATCACGCCGACTGCTGCAGTTGGGTACTTCGAGCACGGCACCGGCATCGATCTCGGAGCCCACACCGAATTCCGCACCGGCGCGGAATTCGATTATCGCTTCGACAATTTCACCCGCCTTGGGTTCGGGCTTTATCACATGTCAAACGCCGGCATCGGAAAACAGAACCCCGGGGTGGAATTGGCCACCGTCGTCCTCACGGTGCCGTTGCACTAATCCTGTAGCAGGGCCCGACGATGGCGATCGGCGGCCTTCCACCTTGACCGCGCCGCGGCTGGCGCCGAGTACCCGCGCTGCGTTGTGGATTTTGCTCAGCGGGATCTGCGCGGTCATGATGAATGTGCTGATTTGTGTCGCCGCGCAGGCGATGCACCCGTTCGAGGTCGCGTTTTTTCGTTGCTTTTTCGGGCTCGTGATCGTGATCCCCTGGATCATTAAAGGCGGTCCGGGTCTCTTGCGCAGCCGCAACGCTGGCTTTTATCTGCTGCGCGGGGCGGTAGGTCTCGTCTCAATGGTGACCTGGTTTTATGGGATCACCGTTGTGCCATTGGCGACTGCGACGGCCGTCAACTTCACTGCCCCCCTCTTCGCCACGATAGCGGCGGTGATTGTCCTACACGAGGACGTGCGGCTGCGGCGCTGGAGCGCGGTCGTCATTGGCTTTGTCGGCGTGCTCGTGATCATGCGGCCGGGCAGCGAGCGTCTCGACGCGAACCTCTTGATCCTGCTGCTGTCGGCGGCGAGCGCGGCGATGAACAACATCACGGTCAAATTTCTCGCTCGCACCGAGCCGCCGGGCAGAATTGTCGCGATGTTCATGATCTACCTGACGCCGTTATCCCTGGTGCCGGCGCTGTTTGTCTGGCGCTGGCCGGACCCGTCGACCCTCGGCGCACTCGTCGCGCTCGGCGGCCTCGGAACAATCGCGCACTTTTCGGTAGCGCGGGCGCTTGCGGCCGCCGATGCCAGCGCCTGCACACCTTTTGAGTTCGCTCGCCTGCCGTTCGCGGCGTTGGTCGGTTTCCTGTGGTTCGGCGAGGTGACCGATGTGTGGACCTGGGTAGGAGCCGCCATCATCGCCGGATCATCGGTCTACGTCGCGTATCGCGAGGCCCGACTCGCCAGACTGGCGCGCCGCGGCGAGGGGCGGGTAGTGCGGTCACCTCGGCGTTAAGGTTTCCCGGTGTAAGCATCGGCAGGAGGAGCGCATGGAGATCGCGGGGCAAGCGGCAATCGTCAGCGGCGGAGCCTCGGGTCTCGGCCGGGCGACGGCAGAGGCGCTGACTGCGGCAGGGGTCAAGGTTACGATTTTAGACATTAACGACGCGTCGGCATCCGTTGCGGCGCGCCAGGTAGGCGGATTGGCCATAGGCTGCGATGTGACCGACGCTGCTGCGGTCGAAGCGGCCGTTGCGGCGGCGCGCCAGCGGCACGGCCCGGTGCGCATCGCGGTCAATTGCGCGGGCGTCGGTACCGCCGGGCGGATCGTCGGGCGCGACGGCCCGCTTTCGCTCGATGCGTTTCGGCGCGTCATCGAGGTCAACCTTGTCGGCAGCTTCAACCTCCTGCGGGTCGCCGCGGCGGAGATGATCGCGCTCGATCCACTGGCCGAGGGCGAGCGTGGGATCATCGTCTCGACCGCGTCGGTCGCGGCCTATGAAGGTCAGATCGGGCAGGCGGCCTACAGCGCCTCGAAGGGCGGCATCGTTTCGCTGACCCTGCCGGCGGCGCGTGAGCTGGCGCGCTATGGGGTGCGGGCAGTGGCGATTGCCCCGGGCCTGTTCGAGACACCGATGGTGGAGGGCCTGCCACAGAACGTGCGGGACAGTTTGGCCGCGAGCGTTCCGTTCCCGAGCCGGCTCGGCCGGCCCGAGGAATATGCCGCGCTGGTCCTGCACCTTTGTCAGAACCCAATGATCAACGGCGAAGTAGTCCGGCTCGACGGCGCCTTGCGCATGGCACCGCGGTAAGGGCCAGGTCGGGCGCGCTCAGGGCAACGGCGGACGGCGGTCCCTTTCGGGGGCGATCTCGTCGATCGCATGAGCCAGTCGAATGTCGAGCTCGCTGATCCCGCCCGCGTCGTGCGTCGACAGGATAACCTCTACGCGGTTGTAGACGTTGAACAGCTCGGGGTGGTGGTCCATTTTTTCTGCCAGGAGCGCCATTCGCGACATGAAGGCCCACGCTTCGGAGAAGTTCTCGAAATGGTAGGTCTTGCGGATCGCATCGCGATCGTCGACCTCGACCCAACCGTGCAACCCGTGCAACGCGGTTTGGCGCTGTGCTCCGACCAGTCTTTCGACCATTCTAACCTCCGTCAGGAGCGGGAGTGATATCATGCCGGACCGCCTGCCGCCATCGCTCGCCGAGATTGAGGCGTTGGCGGAACGCGCGTTGGGAACCATCCCGCGGCAATTGAAACGCCAGCTCGGACGCGTCGTGATCCGGGTCGAGCAGTTCCCCGACGAGGAAACCGAGGCGGCGATGGGCCTGGAAAGTCCGTTCGATATTCTCGGCCTTTATCGGGGCGTGGCGCTGCCGCACAAGAGCGTCAGCGATCCGCGGCCAGACCTCGACATGATCTTTCTCTATCGCCGCCCGATCCTCGATTACTGGTGCGAGAGCGGCGAGGACCTGGAGCATCTGGTGCGCCATGTGCTGATCCACGAGATCGGACACCATTTCGGATTCAGCGACGAGGACATGGAGAGGATAGAGTTGTCGGATTCTTAGGTGGGCATTACAGGCCGGCGCGGGTCGAATCCCGGCCGCGGAGCCCACAAAGGCCGGCGCCAGCTCCCTGCGATCACGCCGGCGTTGGCGCATCTGGATGGAGCAGCTCGGCCTTGCGCAAATCGGCCCACAAGGCCGGGGGGATCGGGTACCGCAGGAGCTTGGCGTTAGCCTCGAACTCATTGACATTGCGCGGCCCGGGGAGGATCGCCGCGACGGCTGGATGAGCCAGTGGAAACTGCAGCGCCGCGGCGACGAGAGGCACCTGATGGCCATCGCAGATTGCTTTTATCATTTTGACCCGGCACGCGATCTCGGGAGGCGCCGGCCGATAGTTCCAAGTGTCGCGGCCGGCGAGAATGCCGGTATTGAAGGGTGCCCCGATCACGACCGATATCCCCGATCGCACGCATTGGGGGAGCAGGTCATCGAGGGGCGTCTGCTCGAGGAGCGTATAACGCCCGGCAAGAAGAAAGACGTCCCAATCTCCCCAATCGATCGCCTCGAGCAGAACTTCCCATTCGTTGACCCCGATCCCGATTGCCCGTAGCTGGCCGGATGAGCGCAATTGTTCGAGCGCGCGATATCCACCATCGCGAAAAGTGCGCATGATCCCAGGATGCGCGTCTTTGCCGTGCTGCCGCGCACCGATGTCATGAACGTAAAGTATGTCGATCCGTGCCAAGCCCAGGCGCTGCAAGCTGTGCTCGAACGAGCGCATGATCCCGTCGTAGGAATAATCGAAGACATCCTCGAACGGCATCGGGTGCCGCAGCGCACCGGGAGTGCTGGTATTCGTCTGTGGCCGCAGCAGCCGCCCCGCCTTGGTCGACAAGACCCAATCTTCGCGGGGCAACTCGCGCAGGGCATCGCCGACAATTCGGCACGCCTTTCCGAAACCATAGAAAGGCGCAGTGTCGAAATAACGAACACCGGCCGACCACGCCGCCTTTACAACCGCTTCTCCTTCTTCTCGAGTGACCGGGATCCGGTGTCCCCCGAGGGTTCCGGTGCCGAGCCCCAGGACCGTCAATCTGAGGGGCGTGCGCCCCAGATGGCGTGTCTCGAAGCCCTCCATACGCCTTCCTCCGTCAGTGCGATCTGAGACTATATCAGATTACAACCAGCCGGTGTAATCGGAGTGGCGGCCGGTCGCTTCCCGAGCGGGACCCTGTCACATGATCCTGACCTTTGGCTCAATAAATGCCGATATTGTCGTCCCGGTTCCACGCTTGCCCCAGGCCGGAGAGACCGTGCTGGGCGGCTCGTACGAACTTCTACCGGGTGGTAAGGGTGCCAATCAGGCGCTGGCGGCGCGCCGAGCCGGAGCCGATGTCATGCTCGTGGGCGCCGTCGGGCGTGACGGCTTTGCCGCGATTGCCGTTGCTTCGCTCCGCGGCGAGGGCGTCGATACGCGTTTGGTACGCGACATCGAATTCCCGACTGGCTGTGCCTTGATTATGGTGTCTGCCGCGGGTGAGAACATTATCGCCGTGGCTCCCGGCGCCAATATGGGTGTGCGGTGCGACTGGGTGCCCGAGGATTTGCTCGACGCCAACACGACCCTCGTCGCCCAGCTCGAAGTCCCGCCCGGCGAAACTCAAGCGCTGATCAGACGTGTCCGGAGACGCGGCGGCCGATGTGTGCTCAACCTGGCGCCGGCGCTGCCGATCGATCTCGCGCTGTTGTCGGAAATCGATCTCCTTGTCGCGAACGAGAGCGAGGCCGCAACAATGTCGTCTGATCCAATGGGGATTGCCGCCCAGTTGCGGCAAGGGCTCGTGGTGACGCGCGGCGCTGCAGGGGCAGGTGCGTTTCTCGCCGATGGCAGCCGGCTCGATTTGCCGGCGCTCGCTATCGACCCGGTCGATACGACGGGCGCCGGTGACACCTTTGTCGGGGTTCTCGCGGCGGCGCTCGATTTGGGAGCGAGCCTCGAAGCCGCGCTGCGGCGGGCCAATGCCGCCGCCGGCCTTGCATGCCTCGCCCGTGGCGCTCAAGCCGCGATGCCAGGTTCAGCAGCAATTGACGCGGCAATGGCGGGCTTGTCACTCGGTCAGGCCGCGGGCACGCAGTGCTCCTGAAACTCGGCTAATATGTCGATGTAGAGCTGACGCTTGAACGGGACTATCAGTTCCGGCAGGCGAAATGGCGCAACCCATTGCCAGGCGTCGAATTCCGGATGTTCGGTGGCGAGGTTTACGTCGCTGTTCCGGCCGGTGAAGCGCATGACAAACCATTTTTGGCGCTGTCCCCGGAACCGCCCGCCCCACATGCTGCCGGCGAGTTCGATCGGCAGATCGTAGTGCAGCCAACCCCGGCTTTCCCCGATGATCTCGGCCTTCGCGGTACCGATTTCTTCCTTGAGTTCTCGCAGAGCCGCTTGCTGCGGGGTCTCACCCGGGTCGATCCCGCCTTGCGGCATCTGCCATGCCGGCATCGACGGCATGTCGCGGCGGCGGGCGACGAACACCTCTCCCTGTGCGTTGAGCAGCATGATGCCGACCGCCGAACGATAGTCCCGCGGCTCGGCGTCCTTATCAGCTTTCATCCGACACCGTCGAGGCCGCGCCGGTTAGCGCATCGTCAGTTGACGACGCGTCCGTTGAACATCGCGATGCCGCGCAGCATGTCGACCGCCCTGGCCAGCTGGTAGTCGGCGGGCGTGCCCATGATCGACGGATCGACGGATGTCTGCTCGGGGGGGCCGTCTCCGGAATCGTCCTTTTTCAGATCCGTCGCGGTGGCGACCTTGTCGCCCTTCTCCCCCTTTTCGGGTGTCTTCTCGATTTTGGCGGCTTCCACGACGATGTCCGGATCGATTCCTTTAGCCTGAATCGAGCGTCCCGAGGGAGTGTAATACCGCGCCGTGGTCAGCCGCATAGCCCCATGGCCGGGGAGCGGGATGATTGTTTGCACCGATCCCTTGCCAAAGGATTTCGTCCCGAGAAGGATCGCGCGATGGTGGTCCTGCAACGCGCCGGCGACAATCTCGCTGGCCGAGGCAGACCCGCCATTGATCAATACCGCCACCGGCAGACCGCTCGCGATGTCGCCTGGGCGAGCGTTATAGCGCTGTGCATCCTCGCTGCGACGGCCGCGAGTGGACACGATTTCCCCCTTATCGAGAAAGGCGTCCGAAACCGCAACCGCCTGGTCGAGGAGCCCACCTGGGTTGTTGCGCAGATCGAGGACTACCCCGGAGAGCTTATTGCCGGCTTGCTGCTTTAGGTTCTTCATTGCATTGTTGAGGCCGACATCGGTCTGCTCGTTGAAGCTGGTGATCCGAACGTAGCCGATCGTGTCGTCCTCGAGGTGGGAGCGGACCGACTGGATCTTGATCGTTGCGCGGGTCAACTTGACGTCGAAGGGGTCCTTTCCCTCGCGCCGAATAGTCAGCTTGATTTCGCTGCCGATCAAGCCCCGCATCTTCTCGACTGCCTCCGGAAGGGTCATCCCCTGGACGGGGTCACCATCGAGGTGAGTTATCAAATCGCCGGGCTTCAGGCCGGCGCGTGCCGCCGGCGTATCGTCAATCGGCGAGACAACCTTGACGAGGCCGCTCTCCATAGACACTTCGATCCCCAGCCCGCCAAACTCGCCGCGGGTCTGGACCTTCATATCGTTGAAGTTCTTTGAATTCAGGTAATTCGAATGGGGATCGAGCGAGGTCAGCATGCCGTTGATCGCCGACTTCGACCAGGGTGTCGTCGCTGACGTCGTCGACATATTCGGCGCGTACGCGCTCGAATACCTCGCCGAATAAATTGAGCTGCTTGTATGTTTCAGCCGAGTTGGCCGGCGGTGCTGCGCCGATGTCCTGGCGCAGCGAGAACACGAGGACAGTGGCGGCGACCACCACCATGAGACCCGAACGTTTCATCTATTCACCCTATGGCTCGGGCCCAATCGGCACGATGCACGTAGCATAAGATACCCGGCAGTGCGGCCGATGATCAAGCCGAGCCGCCGCGGCGAATTGGTGCGGTTTAATTCGCTGCCTGCCGTCCCGCACTCGATGAGATGAGCGAGTGGCCGGTCATCGCGGCGGGCGTTGTCAGCCCGAGAATGTCGAGCAACGTCGGGGCGATGTCCGAAAGGCGGCCGTTTTCGAGGCGGCCGAATTCTGCCGGTGGATTCACCACAACGAATGGCACCGGGTTGAGCGTGTGAGCGGTGTGCGGCTCGCCGGTTTCAGGATCGCGCATCATTTCCGCGTTGCCGTGATCGGCGGTAATGACGAGCGTGCCGCCGGCCTGTTCGACGGCCTCGGACAGTCGGCCGAGGCAAGCGTCGACGGTCTCGACCGCCTTGGTCGCGGCGTCGATGCGGCCGGTATGCCCGACCATGTCTGTATTTGCGTAATTCAGCACGATGACGTCGAAACGTCTGGACCGAATTGCCTCGACAACCTTGTCGGTAACTTCGAGCGCCGACATCTCAGGCTGCTGATCGTAAGTCGCGACCTTGGGCGACGGAACCAGAATCCGTTCCTCGCCTGGAAAGACCGTCTCGCGCCCGCCGTTGAAGAAGAACGTGACGTGCGCGTATTTCTCGGTCTCGGCGATGCGCAAGCTGGGTCAGTCCGGCCCGTGACACCACCTCGCCAAAGCTGTCGTCGAGATTCTTCGGCGGGAACAGCGTCGGAAGAAATCGAGTTGAGCTGCGTCGAATATTCGACAAGGCCGAGAGCGGCGCTAAATGCGACCCGCTTTTCCCGCTCGAAGCCGGAGAATTCGGGGTCGAGCAGGGCAGCGGCGATCTCGCGCACCCGGTCGGCGCGAAAATTTGCGATCAGCAGGCCGTCGCCGTCGTGCATGCCCGGATAGTCGGCGATCGCCGTCGGCGCGACGAATTCGTCGGTCTCGCCTCGGGAATAGGCGGCTTCGACCGCCTGCATGCGGATCATCGGCGCGCTCGCCGGCGCCGCTGACAATCGCCCGATAAGCTCTCTCGACCCGGTCCCAGCGCTTGTCGCGATCCATCGCGTAGTAGCGGCCGCAGACCGTGGCGATCCGCAGATCGCGAAGGCCGGCGATGTCGTCCTCAAACTGCTTCACATAGGAAACAGCCGATTTGGGCGGCGTATCGCGTCCGTCGAGAAATGCGTGGACGGCGACCGGCACTTCGGCTTGGGCGAGAATGCGGGCTAGGGCGGCGATCTGGCGTTGGTGCGAATGCACTCCGCCGGGCGACATCAGCCCCATCACATGAGCAGTGCCGCGGCTGTGCTTCAGCTTGGCGATGAAGTCAAGCAGAGCCGGCATCGTCGGCGAGCTTGCCCTCGGTGATCGCGGCGTCGATGCGCGGCAGGTCCTGCAAGACTACGCGCCCTGCGCCGATATTGGTGTGGCCGACCTCGGAATTGCCCATCTGCCCGTCGGGCAGCCCGACATAATGCTCGCTTGCCTGCAATTGCGCGTGCGGCCAACGCGCCATCAACCGGTGCCAATTCGGCGCCCGTGCCAGTTCGATTGCATTGTCGTCGGCCCTAGGGCGCTCGCCCCATCCGTCGAGAATGCACAGAACGAGCGGGTCGGGGACGCGGAACGGAATTCATCTCGGAGCAGCCTCGGCCGGAATGGGTTTATCGGTATACGCGAAACCGAGCCGGAGCAGTTAGCGTTCCCAGCCTTGCCGTCTTATTCCCGGTGATAAGGATGGCCGGCGAGTATCTGCTGTGCGCGGTAGAGCTGTTCCAGCAGCATGCCGCGGACCAGCAGATGCGGCCAGGTCATCGAGCCGAGCGCGAGGATCACCTCCGCGCGGTCGAGAACTCTCGCCGTCGAGACCATCGGCGCCGCCGATCGCGAAGACGAGCTCGGACCGACCCTGGTCACGCCAGGCGGCGATTCGTTCGGCCAACGCGCGGCTCGACCACGGGCGCCCCCGCTCGTCGAGCGCGATGAACGGGGCTCGCGCCGGCAGTGCGCCGAGGATCAATTCGGCCTCGCGCGCCTTCAGTTGTTCGGGCGGAAGGCAGCGCCGCTCCTCGAGCTCGACGATCGCCGGCGGCGGCACGATCCTGCCGGCATAGAGCGCCTGCAGGTCCCTGAATGGGCCGCTGCGCAGCCTGCCGATGGCGAGAAGGCGAAGACGGATCGGACGCCCGCCCGGTTACAGCCGCAGCGGCTTCGCCGTCGGGCAAGGCTCCGCCCCACATCTTTTCGAGATTGTAGTAGCTGCGGATTTCGGGCCGGAACAGGTGCACGATGACGTCGCCGGCGTCGATCAGCACCCAATCGCCCTGCGCCTTGCCCTCGATCGAAATGCGGGTGCGGCGGGACAGGACCTCTTCGAGGTGCTCGGTCAGCGCCGCTACCTGACGCGTCGAGCGGCCGCTGGCAATCACCATGTGGTCGGCGATCGTCGTCTTGCCGGCCAGATCGATCGTGACGATCTCCTCGGCTTTGCCGTCCTCGAGGTCTGTACGATGAGATCGAGGATCGTCGGGCGCAGGTTCTATCGGTTTGGTGCGGGGTAACAGGGCGGCTATGGTCGACAATTCGGGTTTTTGCTCCGCAAGTCTATTCGATGGGGTCTGGTTTCGCTCCGACCGGATCCGGGTCGCCGAGCGGTCATCGAGGCGGGTGTGGAAAAACGCCCAGGCCGGCGGTGCCATTTCAGCCAGACGGCGCCCGCCGAAGCCGCAACACGATGTCGGGCAAACCGCTTCGCAGCCGCTCCGGAGAGCGCCTTCAGAGAATAGGAAGGGCGGTCGAACACGGCAATCGGGCACGGTCCGAAAGATCTCGGGCCAGCGCCCCCATTCGCGGATCTGGACGAGATTGTCGCCGCCCATCAGCCAGACGAAACGCAGCCGCGGGAAGCGGCGACGCAGCGCGCTCAAGGTGTCGGCGGTGTAGCGCGAAGCGTCCCAGCCGGCTTTCGAGATCGGTGACGAGGATGCGGCGGTCGGCTTCGGCAATCCGGCGAGCCCCCTCGAGCCGGGCCGCGAACGGGGCCATGCCTTCGGCCGGCTTCAGCGGGTTCTGCGGCGAGACCAGCCACCACATCTCGTCGAGATCGAGGACGCTTGCAGCGCCAGCAGGCTGATGTGCAGATGGCCGCCATGCGCCGGGTTGAACGAGCCGCCCAGCAGCCCGATGCGGCGATGCCGGTCCGGACACGGGCCGCGGCTTCCGACTGATTGCGGTCAGCGGCGCACCTGCCCGGTGCCGCGCACCAGATATTTGTAGGTCGTCAGCTGCTCGGCGCCGACCGGCCCGCGCGGCGGCAAGCGCTGGGTCGAGATGCCGATCTCGGCGCCCATGCCGAACTCGCCGCCGTCGGCGAATTGGGTCGAGGCGTTGACCAGCACGATCGCGCTGTCGACCTCGCGCAGGAAGCGCTCCGCGGCCGCTTCGTCCTCGGTGACGATCGCGTCGGTATGATGCGAGCCATAGCGGTCGATATGCTCGATCGCGCCGTCGACGCCGTCGACGATGCGAACCGCGAGGATCGCGTCGAGATATTCGGTGCGCCAATCCGCTTCGCTCGCCAGCGCCAATCCTGGATCGATCGCCAGAACCTCCGGGTCGCCGCGCAGCTCGCAGCCGGCGGCGCGCAGATCGGCGAGGATCGCGGGAAGCTGCGCTTTCGCGACGGCGCGGTCGACCAGCAGGGTCTCGGTGGCGCCGCAGATCGATACCCGCCGCATCTTGGCGTTGAGCACGATCTTGCGCGCCTTCTGCGGGTCGGCGGCGGCGTCGACATAGGTGTGGCACAAGCCCTTCGAGATGCGCGATGACCGGGATGCGGCTCTCGCGCTGCACCCGCTCGATCAGCGACGGCCCGCCGCGCGGCACGATGATGTCGATTACGCCGCTCATCGCCAGCATCAGCCCGACGGCTGCGCGGTCGCGGGTCGGCACCAGCTGGATGGCTGCTTCCGGCAGCCCGGCGGAACGCAAACCTTCGGCCAGCGCCGCCACCAGCGCCCGCGAGGAGTGAAAGCTTTCGGACCCGCCGCGCAGGATTGCCGCATTGCCCGATTTGAGCGCGAGCCCGCCGGCGTCGGCAGTGACGTTCGGGCGGCTCTCGTAAATGATGCCGATGACACCGAGCGGCACCGCAACGCGCTGGATGTGAAGCCCGTTTGGGCGGGTCCATTCGGCTAGGACACGGCCGACCGGGTCGGGCAGCGCGGCAACGGTTTCCAGTCCAGCGGCGATCGCCTCGACGCGTTTCGGGTCGAGGGCCAGCCGATCCCGCAACGCGGGGGACAAGCCCTGCGCCCCGACTTCGGCGAGGTCGCGGGCATTGGCGGCGAGGATGTCCGCTTCGCGGGCTCTGACCGCCTCCGCAGCGTTGTGCAACGCCGCAATCTTGGAAGCGGCGGGAGAAAGGCTGAGCGCAACGGCAGCCTCTCGGGCACGCACGCCCGATTTCGGCCATTTGAGCATTCAGACCCGAGGCCGATCTCGTCATCGGGTCGCGGACAAGCGTCTCGGTTTTCATCGGGGGTTCGGTCACCACCAGATCGTCGCGATGAATAATCTCATCGCGGCCACGGTACCCGAGGATCTCGACGATTTCACCACTCTTGTGGCCGGCGATGCGCCGGATATCGGCGCTAGAGTAAGCCGAGAGGCCGCGGCCGGCCTCGGCCCCGGACCGGGTGCGGATAAGGACCGCATCGCCTCGCTCGAAGACGCCCTCGACCGCGATCACCCCAGCCGGCAGCAGGCTGGTGCCTCGGTGCAACGCCCGGGCCGCGCCGTCATCGACGATCACTGCACCGGATGGATTGACCGCTCCGGCAATCCATGCCTTGCGCGCCGAGCGCGGCTCGCTCCGAGGCAGAAACAAGGTCGCCCTCTCCCCCGCCTCGATCGCGGCGAGCGGCCCCGGCGCGGATCCGGCGGTTTTTCCTTTGGCGATCAGCATGCTGCAGCCGGCACCCATCGCGATGCGGGCAGCGGCGATTTTCGTGACCATGCCGCCCGAGCTGTAGCCGGGCGGCGCCTCGCCGGCCATCGCCTCGATGTCGGGCCCCGACCTCGCGCACAATCGGAATATGCCGGGCGTTCGGGTCAATGCGCGGGTCGGCTGTGTAGAGCCCGTCGATATCCGACAGCAGCACGAGCATATCGGCGCTCGTCATCTGTGCGACTCTTGCGGCCAGCCGGTCGTTGTCGCCGAAGCGGATCTCGGCGGTGGCGATCGTGTCGTTCTCGTTGACGACCGGAACCGCGCCGAGCGCCAGCAGCTGCCCAAAGGTCGCGCGCGCGTTCAGATGGCGACGCCTTTCCTCCGTATCGTCCGGGGTCAGCAGGATCTGCGCAACGGTGATGCCGTGCCGGGCCAACGCCTCCTGGTAAGCGTGCGCGAGACGGATCTGCCCGGTGGCTGCGGCGGCCTGCTGTTCCTCTAGCCTCAGCCGCCGTCCGACAAGTCCGAGATGTCGCCGTCCCACCGCAATGGCCCCGGAGGACACGAGGATCACTTCCTGCCCACGCGAGCGACAGCGCGCGACGTCATCGGCGAGGGCCGCTAGCCATGGCCGGCGCACCTCGCCGTCTTCGGCCGCCAACAGCGCAGACCCGATCTTCACGACGAGCCGCCGCGCCGCGGCGAGCGCCAGCGCAGGGCGGGAAGCGATATCGTGCGTCCCTGCGCTCATGAGGATTGAACGAGAGAGGTCGCCTCCGCCCCGGCTTCATTCTCTTCCACCCGCCCTGCGGCGAGGATGGTGAGCACCGCCCTCAGCAACTCCGTGACACCAGCGCCGGTCACTCCGGACAGCGGGTTGACTTTGGTGTCGGGGCGGGCGACTTGGCGCAACTCGCGGCATTTTGCGGTGATGGCCTCGGCATCGAGCGCATCGATCTTGTTTAGGCCAACGATCTCCGGTTTTTCGGCGAGGCCGTGACCATATTGGGCCAATTCTTTGCGAATTGTCCGGTAGGTGTCGGCGACATCGTTGAGAGTGCCGTCGACCAGGTGAAGAACGACGGCGCAGCGCTCGACATGGCCGAGGAAACGGGTGCCAATTCCGGCGCCCTCGCTTGCTCCCTCGATCAGCCCGGGGAGGTCGGCCAAGACAAATTCCTCATCGTGCAGCCGAACAACGCCGAGCTGCGGTCGTAGGGTCGTAAAAGGGTAGTCGGCAATTTTGGGACGGGCATGCGTAACCGCCGCGAGGAAGGTCGATTTGCCGGCGTTGGGGAGGCCGACGAGACCGGCATCGGCGATAAGCTTCAAGCGCAGCCAGACCCAGGCCTCGCGGCCTGGCCAACCGGGATCGGCACGACGCGGCGCGCGATTGGTCGAGCTCTTGTAGTGCGCATTCCCAAAACCGCCGTCGCCACCCTTCAGAAAGACAAGCTTCTGCCCGGGTCGGGTAAGGTCGGCGAGAACCATGCGGTTGTCCTCGTCCATCACCTGGGTCCCGACCGAAACGCGCAAGACGAGATCCTCGCCGTTCGCGCCGGTGCGTTCGCGTCCGGCGCCGGGGCGGCCGTTTTGCGCCCGAAAATGCTGCCGATACCGGTAATCGATCAAGGTGTTCAGGTTGTCGGCCGCGACAAAGACGATGTCCCCTCCTTTGCCGCCATCGCCGCCGTTGGGGCCGCCGAACTCGATAAACTTCTCGCGGCGAAAGCTCATCGCGCCGCGCCCGCCGTCACCGCTCTTCAAGTAAATCTTGCATTGATCGAGGAATTGCATCTGCGCGAACTGAAAAGGGGAGCAGCCGGGCCGCTCCCCTTGGCTCCTGGCCGTCTTGAGGAACGGCTATTCGCCGGCCTCGGCCGTCGACGCCGCGGGAGGCACCACCGAAACATAGGTCCGTCCGGCCAATCCGGTGTGAAATTTGACCGCGCCTTCTGAAGTCGCGAACAGCGTGTGATCGCGGCCGATCCCGACATGCGCGCCCGGGTGGAATTTGGTGCCGCGCTGCCGCACGATGATGTGGCCGGGAATGACGGTCTCGCCGCCGAATTTCTTGACGCCAAGCCGCCGGCCGGCGCTGTCGCGCCCGTTGCGCGACGAACCGCCCGCTTTCTTATGTGCCATCTGCTGCTCCTTGGTCGGGCTCCAACCCCGCCACGCCGTTCGTGCTTCTGATATCGGTGATGCGCAAAACGGTCTGCTGCTGGCGATGCCCGTTTTTACGGCGGTAATTGTGCCGCCGCTTCTTCTTGAAGACGATGATCTTGGCCGCCCGCGTCTGCTCGACAACGGTGGCGCTGACGGACGCACCGTCGAGAAGCGGGGTTCCGGTCGCGACCTCGGCCCCTTCGCCGATCATCAGCACCTCGCCGAGCTCGATGACGCTGCCAGGCTCGGCGACGAGCCGTTCGACCGAGATGACCTCGTCCTTGGCGACCTTGTACTGTTTGCCGCCGGTGCGGATGACTGCGAACATGATACCCGCCAATACAACCTACCTACCGTACCCGACGCAACTGGCGATGGCACGCACGTCCGACCGGACCGGGCGAACCCCGTCCGCGAGCCGCGCAATATAGGTCCGCGGCTCGGACTGTCAACCATCTCCCAGCGCGGCTTTGACGGCACATGAGGCGGTCTCTAGAGTGATGCGCGGCGAGAGGCGGACGGCGCAAGCCGGGCCTCATTGACGAGGAGCGTCCAAAGGCATGGACACCGGCATCATTGGCGCAAGCGAGGAGGAGGCCCTGCAGTTCCACGCCGGCGGCCGTCCGGGAAAGCTGTCGATTGCACCGACCAAACCATTGACAACGCAGCGAGATCTGACGCTCGCCTATTCCCCCGGTGTCGCGTTCCCGTGCTTGCACATCCAACGGCATCCCGGCACCGCCTTCGATTACACTTCGAAGGGCAATTTCGTCGCGGTGATCTCGAACGGCACCGCGGTCTTGGGGCTCGGCGATCTCGGCGCGCTCGCGGCGAAGCCGGTCATGGAAGGCAAATGCGCATTGTTCAAGCGCTTTGCCGATATCGATGCGATCGATCTCGAAATCGATACCCGCGAGGTTGACGAGTTCGTCAATTGCGTGCGCTTTCTGCACCCGGCCTTCGGCGGCATCAATCTCGAGGACATCAAGGCGCCGGAATGCTTCATTATCGAAGAGCGGCTGCGCGAGCTCCTCGATATTCCGGTGTTTCACGACGACCAGCACGGCACAGCGATCATCGCCGCGGCCGGCTTGATTAACGCCCTGCACCTCACCGGCCGCGAGCTCCATACGATGAGTATGGTGGTAAACGGCGCCGGCGCCGCCTCGATCGCCTGCGTCGAGCTGCTGAAGACGATGGGATTGCCGCCGGACAATGTCGTGCTGTGCGACACGAGAGGAGTAATCTACCACGGTCGCACGGAAGGCATGAACCAATGGAAGTCGGCGCATGCGGCCGAGACGAAGGCACGCACTCTCGCCGAAGCGATCGAGGGAGCCGACGCCTTCTTCGGCCTCTCAGCAAAAGGAGCGGTGGACCAGCCGATGGTCCGTTCGATGGCGGAAAAGCCGATCATCTTCGCGATGGCCAACCCCGATCCGGAGATCACCCCAGAGGAAGTGCGCGCCGTAAGGTCCGACGCGATCATCGCCACCGGGCGGTCCGATTACCCCAACCAGGTCAACAACGTTTTGGGGTTTCCTTACATTTTTCGCGGCGCCCTCGATGTCCGCGCCTCGACGATCAATGATGCGATGAAGATTGCGGCGGCCGAAGCGCTGGCCAGCCTCGCGCGCGAGGACGTACCCGACGAAGTTGCCGCCGCCTATTCCGGCGAGCGCCTGCTTTATGGTCCCGACTACATCATTCCGGCGCCATTCGATCCGCGGCTAATCTGGGCGGTGCCGTCGGCGGTCGCCCAGGCGGCAATGGAGTCCGGTGTCGCACGCAAGCCGATCGTCGATATGGGCGCCTACAAGCGCAGCCTGCGCGGGCGCCTGGACCCGACCGCCGCGGGGCTCGAGCTGATCTTCGAGCGCGTGCGCGCCGCGCCGAGGCGCGTCGTCTTCGCGGAGGGCGAAGAGGAGAAGACGATCCGCGCCGCACTGCTGTTCGTTGAAAGCGGTTATGGCACTCCGGTGCTGGTGGGACGCGAGGAACGGATCAAATCGACAATGGCCGCCATGGGTTTGACCTCGCCGCAGGGTCTCGAGTTTCACAATGCGAGGCTGTCGCACCACAACAAGCGGTACACCGACTTTCTCTATGCCCGCCGGCAGCGCCAGGGAATGCTGTACCGCGACTGCCAACGGCTGGTGAACCAGGACCGCAATGTTTTCGCCGCCTGTATGGTCGCCTGCGGCGATGCCGACGCGATGGTGACAGGGGTTACGCGCAACTCCTTCGATGCGCTCGACGAGATTTCGCGGGTCATCGCGGTCCAGCCCGGTTCTGTGCTGTTTGGCCTAACGGTGCTGCTCGCGCGCGAGCGCACCGTTCTGCTCGCCGACACACTCGTCCATGAGGTGCCGAGCTCGGCACAGCTAGCTGACATTGCCGTACAAACGGCGGCCAAAGCACACGAGCTCGGGCTTGTCCCGCGCGTGGCTCTGCTGTCGTATTCGAATTTCGGCAATCCGATGGGCAAGGACGGCCAGCGCGTACGCGACGCCGTGGCGCTGCTCGACCGGCACGGCGTCGGGTTCGAATACGACGGCGAGATGAGCGCCGACGTCGCCCTCAACGAGCGCCTGATGCGCCAGCTTTATCCATTTTGCCGGCTGGGCGGCCCAGCCAATATTCTCGTGATGCCCGAGCTGCACAGCGCAAATATTGCGGCAAAGCTGCTACCCGAGCTCGGCGGAGGCACGGCTGTCGGCCCGCTTTTACTCGGGCTGTCGCGTCCGGTCCAGATCGCAAATATGGGGGCGACGGTGTCGGACCTCGTCAACCTCGCCGCCCTCTCGGCGCACGACGCGATCCGCTGATCGCGAAATCGGCGTACGGCCGCCGAGGCGCGAGGGGCCGCAGAGAGTGATCGCAGGGCGGCCGCGGAGCCTCCATCGCATCGCGGCGGTGGCGTCTGCCCTCTCTGCTCCGAGCCTGATCGTGCTTGGTGCGCTCGCCGGATGGGGTCTGCTTCCGGTCCTCGCGGCAGTGATTTCATTCGTCGTCCTATGGGTATCAATCGTGCTTATCGTCGGCCGCTCGGTAGCCGACCTCGCCATAGTGCGCGATTCTGTCGACAGCTTTGGCCTAGACGGGAATACTGAAATTGTCGCGCGAGACGTGGCTCGCAGGCTCGCTCCGGTGGCGCGCGAGATCTGGCTCTCGGTTGCCCGGCTCGCCCGGCTCTGGCGCGAACGCATCGTTGTCGCCGACGAGAAGCTGGCGGCCGCAGAGGCGGTCATCGCAGCGGTGCCGGACCCGCTGATCTTGATCGACGAGCGGCGGCGGATCGTCCGCGCCAATGCACAGGCGGCGGCATTCATCAATATCACCGCAGAAGCGCGGGATCTTGCTGCCGGGTTGCGCAACCCTGCGGTGCTGGCTGCAGCGGATGCGGTTTTGCGCGGCGAAAGAGCTCGGGTAATCGATTTTTCCCTGACGGTTCCGGTCGAGCGTCAGCTCCGGGCACGTTTTGCCCGGATCGACCATCCGTCGCCCGACGGCGCGGTCGCGGTATTGAGCCTGCACGACATCACAGAGTTGAAGCGAGCCGAGCAGATGCGGGCCGACTTCATCGCCAATGCGAGCCACGAGCTGCGTACTCCGCTCGCAACTTTGATCGGCTTTATCGAGACGTTGCGGGGACCCGCGCGCGAGGACGCGGAAGCTCGGGAGAGATTTCTCGCGATCATGCACGGGCAAGCCTCCCGCATGGCCCGGCTCGTCGAAGACCTGATGTCGCTGTCCCGGATCGAGTTGAACGAACATGTGATGCCGAAAGACCAGGTCGAGCTGAGCCCGTTGCTGCGCCAGATCGCCGAGACCCTGGAGCTGCGCACTGCCGAACGTGACATGCGCATCCGGCTGGAGGCGCCGCCCGATCTCCCGGATGTGCTCGGCGATCGCGACGAACTCGCGCAGGTCTTCCAGAACCTCATCGACAATGCGATCAAGTACGGACGCGCCGGAACCGAAATCATGATTCGGGCGGCGGCTGGGTTGCCGCCAGCCAGAGAAAGCAGCGGTTCCCCGAACGCGGTGGTCTGCGTAGCCGTGCGCGATCAAGGCGAGGGAATAGCGCGCGAGCACTTGCCCCGGCTGACCGAACGCTTCTATCGGGTCGACACGGCGCGCTCCCGCGAAATGGGCGGCACCGGGCTCGGCTTGGCTATCGTCAAGCACATCCTCAACCATCATCGCGGATTCCTCGAAGTCGAGAGCACGCCTGGGGTCGGATCCGTCTTCACGGTGTTCTTGCGCCCCCACCCGGCCGCACCACCGGCTCCGTGCTCAGACAACGCACCCTGAACAACCTGTCGACGGCCCCATCAGGGGCCCCAATCTTTTGCCTGTTCCCCCTGTTTTATCTGGTCGAGATCAGGCATCGGCAACTCCTTCAACCCCAATCCTGCACCACTCTCTGGTGCTGCAGGATATCATGCGAATGTGGCAATTGAATGATAATCTAAGTCAGAAAACTGCAAACCTCGGCGCAGAACTGCAACTTAGGCTTGCGTCGTTTCCCGCCTAGGTGCGCAAGGTCCAGTGATTTAGTCTACAGTTGCTGTCTGGTTCCGCGGGAGGCACTCGCTTTGGCGCCCGTCACGGAAATGCAACAAAAGTGTCCTAAAAGATGTGGAATGCGCCGTTAAGAAAGTCGCGATCCTCTCGGGTCAGCCTTCCTGGCTGTCGATGGAGAAAACCGTGAACGCTTTTCGCATCGCACTCTTTGGGATGGCCGCCGCTGCCGCGATCGGCCTTGCCGCGCAGGCGGCCGAGATCAACGGTGCCGGCGCCACCTTCCCCTATCCGATTTACGCGAAGTGGGCGGAGGCCTACGCGGCCAAGACGGGAGTGAAGTTGAATTACCAGTCGATCGGTTCGGGGGGCGGCATTGCGCAGATCCAGGCCAAGACGGTCGATTTTGGGGCCTCGGACATGCCTTTAAAGCCGGACGAGCTTGAGAAGAACGGTCTCACCCAGTTTCCGCCGGTGATCGGCGGCGAGGTGCTGGTCGTCAATCTCCCGGGCATCCAGCCGGGCCAAATGACGCTCGATGGGCCGACAATCGCTAACATCTATCTGGGCAAGATCACCAAATGGAGCGATCCGGCGATCGCCAAGCTCAATCCCGGCATCAAGCTGCCGGACACCGCGATCGCCGTCGTCCACCGCTCCGACGGCTCCGGCACCACCTTTATTTTCACCAATTATCTCTCGAAGGTGAGCCCGGAATGGAAGGACAAGGTCAGCGAGGGCACGTCTGTCCAATGGCCGGTCGGGCTCGGCGGCAAGGGAAATGAGGGCGTCGCGGCGCTGACGTTGCGAACGGCGGGCGCTATCGGTTACGTCGAATACGCCTACGCGCTGCAGAACAAAATGATCCATACCAAGCTCGTCAATCACGATGGCGCGTCATTGGAGCCCGGTATCGAGGTGTTCCAGGCAGCCGCGGCCAACGCGGATTGGAAGAGCGCGCCCGGGTTTTATCTGATCCTCACCAACCAGCCCGGCAAGGAAACCTGGCCGATTACCGGCGCGACCTTCATTTTGATGCACAAAAAGCAGGATCAGCCCGATCGGGCGAAAGAGGTGCTGAAGTTCTTCGATTGGGCCTACAAGAACGGTGCCCAAATGGCAGAGTCGCTCGACTATGTCCCGATGCCGCAAAACGCGGTCGCGATCTTCGAAGACAGCTGGAAGCAGATCGTCGGACCCGACGGCAAGCCGATGTGGGACGGGCACTCATCCTGATGTTGCGGGTGGGGAGGCCTCGCGCCTCCCGCTCTCCATTGTTGACGATTTGGGTGGCGCCTCATGGCGGCTGATACGGCAGTCGTTGGGCGCTTAGCGGCCTCGGGCCGGCGCGGTGGTATTATCGGCGACGTCGTATTCCGGTCGCTGACTTTTCTGTTTGCACTGCTGGTGCTGCTGATCCTCGGCGGCGTCATTGTCGCGCTGGGCGACGGGGCGCTGGCGGCCTTCCGAACTTTTGGCCCCTCCTTCATCATCACCGAGGTTTGGAACCCGGTCACCGAAAAGTTCGGAGCGCTTGCCCCGATCTACGGAACGCTCGTGACCTCCGCCATTGCCATGCTGGTCGGGATTCCGGTGGCGTTCGGGGTCGCGCTGTTCATCACCGAGATCTGCCCGCTCTGGTTGAAACGGCCGCTCGCCACGATGATCGAGCTGTTGGCGGCAATTCCAAGCATCATTTACGGCATCTGGGGCCTGTTTGTATTCGCGCCTTTCGTCCAGGAGTATATCGAACCGGCGATCATCGATACGTTCGGGCAGATCCCAGGAATTGGAGCGCTGTTTGCCGGTCCGCCGCTGGGCATCGGCATCCTGACGGCCGGTTTCATCCTCGCCATCATGGTCTTGCCGTTCATCTCGTCGATCATGCGCGACGTCTTCGAGACCGTGCCGCCGATGTTGAAGGAAAGTGCCTACGGTCTGGGCGCCACTCGCACTGAGGTCGTCCTGCGGGTTGTCCTGCCCTTCACCCGAATCGGCGTCATCGGCGGCATTATGCTCGGTCTCGGCCGGGCGCTCGGCGAGACGATGGCCGTCACCTTCGTGATCGGCAACGCGCATAACATCAGCGCGTCGATCCTGCAGCCGGGAACCACGATATCGGCGTCTCTCGCGAACGAATTCACCGAGGCCTTTGGCGATCTCTATCGGTCGTCGTTGATAGCGCTCGGGTTCATCCTGTTCGTCATCACCTTCATCGTGCTGGCAATCGCAAAGTTGCTGCTGCTGCGGCTGCAAAAGCAGGCAGGAACTTGATGCCATGAATATCTATGCGCGCCGCCGCATCTTCAATGGCGTGGTCATGACCCTGTCGGTCGCGGCGACCGGGCTTGGACTTCTTTGGCT
Source organism: uncultured Alphaproteobacteria bacterium (assembly GCA_963787425.1). Taxonomy (GTDB): domain Bacteria; phylum Pseudomonadota; class Alphaproteobacteria; order ATCC43930; family CGMCC-115725; genus AP-15. Next base: position 536,126 of record CAWBCV010000004.1, on the reverse strand, counting down.
GATCCTTGTTCTCTGGACATTGCTGGAGAATGGAATTGCCGCGATAACCCCGGCACTGTTTTCCCAAATGACGCCGCCACCGGGCAGCGCAGGCGGCTTGTTGAATGCCATTTTCGGCAGCCTAATGATGACTTTGGTCGGGACCCTGATCGGAACACCGACAGGCATTCTGGCCGGCACCTTCCTTGCGGAGTACAGCCGTGGCAGCCGCTTTGGCGAGGTCGTCCGCTTTATCAACGATATTTTGTTGAGCGCACCTTCGATCATCGTCGGGCTCTTCGTCTATGAGCTAATGGTCGTTCCGATGGGGCACTTCTCGGCCTGGGCCGGGGCTGTCGCGCTCGCCATTATCGTGATCCCGGTCGTTGTACGGACCACCGAAGACATGCTCAACCTAGTCCCGAATTCGTTGCGCGAAGCGGCTTCGGCTCTGGGCTCGCCGAAGTGGAAGGTGATCATGTTGATCTCTTACCGCGCGGCGGTCCAGGGAATGGTGACCGGCGTCATGCTCGCGGTCGCGCGCATCGCCGGCGAAACAGCGCCGCTGCTTTTCACCGCGCTCAACAACCAGTTCTGGAGCGCCGACCTCAATGCGCCGATGGCGAACCTCCCGGTTGTCATCTTCCAGTTTGCGATGAGCCCTTATGCCGATTGGCAAACGCTGGCATGGGGCGGTGCACTGCTGATCACGATCACGGTCCTGATTCTCAACATCAGCGCCCGAGCCCTCGCTTCCTGGAGCACTTTCAAGCCATGAGCCCAGCCACTGCGCGGCAAGCAATGCCGATGTCATCACCCGATTTGCGGCAGACGCAGGCACAGCCCGCGCCCCGTCACAAAGTTCTGATCCGCAACGTCGATTTTTACTACGGCGCGTTCAAGGCTCTGAAGAACATAACGATGCCGCTGCACGACAGGAGGGTCACCGCCTTTATCGGCCCGTCCGGCTGCGGCAAGTCAACGCTGCTTCGCGTTCTCAATAGAATTTACGAACTTTACCCCAGCCAACGGGCGACCGGAGAGGTTCTGGTCGACAACGAAAACATTTTGTCTCCGGGGCTGGATCTCAATCTGCTGCGGGCGAGAATCGGTATGGTCTTTCAGAAGCCGACGCCTTTTCCGATGTCGATATACGACAACATCGCTTTCGGAGTCCGACTTTACGAAAGCCTCCCGCGCCACGAACTGGACGAGCGCGTCGAATTGGCATTGCGCCGCGCTGCCCTTTGGGAAGAAGTCAAAGACAAGTTGCCACAAAGCGGGCTCAGTCTGTCGGGCGGCCAGCAGCAACGGCTCTGCATCGCGCGCGCGGTAGCGGTGCGGCCGGAAATCTTGCTGCTTGACGAGCCCGCCTCGGCACTGGACCCGATCTCGACCCAGCGGATTGAGGAACTGATAGCCGAGCTGAAAGTCGACTACTGTATCGCGATCGTCACGCACAACATGCAGCAGGCGGCGCGTACTTCGGATTACACTGCGTTCATGTATCTCGGCGAGCTGATCGAGTTTGATGAAACCGAGCGCATCTTTACGCATCCGAAAGAGAAACATACCGAGGATTACATTACGGGCCGGTTCGGTTGATTTTGATGGTAAATGAGGGGGTTTGCCGATGGCTTCCGAGCACGTTACCAGAGCGTATGACGAGGAGCTGCGCAGGCTCAACAACACCGTAGCCGAGATGGGCGGACTTGCCGAAAGCCAGCTCGGCACCGCGATCGAGGCGGTAATGACGCGCGACACCGAGCTTGCCGCGCGCGTTGTCGAAGGGGACGTCAAAGTCGACCAGCTCGAGCGCGAACTCGACAATCTCGCGATTCGGCTCCTGGCCTTGCGGCAACCGGTGGCGCGCGATCTGCGCGAAATCTTCTCCGCGTTGAAGATCAGCAGCGATTTGGAGCGAATCGGCGACTACGCCGCCAATGTGGCCAAGCGTTCGATTGCCCTAAGCCAGTCACCGGCAGTGCGGCCGGTCTACGCCCTCCCGCGCATGGCACATTTGGCGCAATTGCTGATCAAGGATGTTTTGGACAGCTACGTGCAACGCGACGCCGACAAGGCATATTCCGTGTGGAGGCGCGACGCCGAGCTGGATGAGATGTATTCGAGCCTTTTCCGTGAGCTATTAACGTATATGATGGAAGATCCGCGCAGTATCGGTTCGTGCACCCATCTTCTGTTTATGGCGAAGAACATCGAGAGAATCGGTGACCACGCAACGAATATTGCGGAAAACTTGTACTATTTGGTGAATGGAACACCGCTGGAGGAGGCGCGGCCGAAGGGCGACACATCGAGCGTCGAGGTCATGATGCCGGATAGAGCCCCGCAATGATAAAGCCGCTCGTCCTGATCGTCGAAGACGAGGCCCCGCTCGTTACAATGCTGCGTTACAACCTCGAAAAGGAAGGCTTTCAGGTTTGCGAGGCCGGCGACGGCGAGGAGGCGCTTGTACAAATCGCCGAGCGCAAGCCCGACCTGGTGCTGTTGGACTGGATGCTCCCTCTGGTTTCGGGGATCGAGGTTTGCCGCCGCATCCGGCGGTCTCCTGAGACCCGCTCGCTGCCGGTCATCATCCTGACGGCGCGCGGCGAGGAAACCGACCGGGTGCGCGGGCTCGACAGCGGCGCCGACGACTATGTGGTCAAACCGTTCAGCCCGAGCGAACTGGTCGCACGGCTGCGTGCGGTGATGCGGCGCGCCCAGCCCGGCGGCACGCAAAACTTATTGCAGTTCGCCGATGTGGAAGTGGATACGTCCGCACATCGGGTATCGCGCGCGGGTAGGCCAATCCATCTCGGTCCCACGGAGTTTCGCCTGCTTCGTTATCTGATCACGCATCCCGGGCGGGTCTTCTCGCGCGAGCAATTATTGGATGCCGTCTGGGGCCATGATGTCTATGTCGAGGCGCGGACTGTCGACGTTCACATCCGCCGTCTGCGTAAAGCGCTGAACGCCGATGGCGCCGTCGATGTGGTGCGTACGGTCCGCTCGGCCGGCTACGCTCTAGACCATCCTATTAGATAGTATGAGCGGTTTCCCCGGCCCCTCGACCCGGCACGCGCTTTAATCGACGACGATTCGGATCAGCTGATCCGTGGCGCGCCGTCGAGCGGTTTCGGCTAGCGCGGCGCGAAATACCGCGGCGGTCGCTTCGTCCGGCGCTGCCACGCGAACTTCGACTCCGGAGGCGCAGGCACGAACCGCGGCCGGGCCGACCCGATCGATCGCGAAGATGGCGAGCGAGACGGGATCGGGCGTTTCCATCTCGGGTCCCGGCGCAAATCTGTGCATCAGGATTTTTCGCCAATCTCCGAAGCGCGCCCGGCCGGGTGAACCGCGCTTGTTCGCAAAACGCGTCAAAGTTGCCTTGAAGCCATTCTCCGGAGCGCCAGGGCGAGTTGCTTTTTTAGCCGTCAGATGCGCTCCTCTAGCCTGAAAGGTGATCAGTACCATAGGATGATGACCGTTTTGCGAACGCGGCCCACATATGGGGCTCGAAAACTGTAACATACAATTGATAGAATGAGCATCGGACCAACTAGGTAGGGGAAATCACGTGTCCGCGGGGGCGACCGTGTTTTTTGGTCTTTGGTTGCAAAAGCCGATGCGAATAGCGGCTGCGAATCCGAGTGGGCGGCGTTTTGCCGACGCACTTGCAGGGTGCGTCGAACTCGATCGGGCCGGGGAGGTGCTCGAACTCGGCGCCGGAACCGGGAGCATCACGCGCGGGCTCGTACGGGCCGGCTGCCCGCCCGATCGCATCATTGCCGTGGAGAGTGAGCCGCGCCTCGCTGCGGTGCTGCGGAGCGAATTCCCCGGAGTAAGGGTGATCGAAGGTGATGCAACCCGAATCGATCAATATTTCGCGGGTCGCGGCGAGCAGCTGGCCGCTGTCGTCTCCAGCCTCCCGATCAAGTGGTTTTCATTGGAGGCACAGCGAGCCATTGTCAAACCGTGTCTCGAGCTTTTGGGACCGAGCGGACGTTTTTTGCAGATGACCAATGCGTTCTCCTCGCCCTTGCCAATGGAACGCCTGGGGATTGCCGGCCGAGAGATTTGCAGGGTCTGGCTCAATCTGCTTCCGGCACAGATCTGGGCCTATTCGCAAAAATCCGAAACGCTTGCCGCAAACGGGCCGTCGTGAACCAGATTTCCCCGATTCGCCAAATTTCAAGCATGCGCCAGTATCGCACGATCTGGATTTCCGATATTCACCTCGGCACCCGCGGGTGCAAAGCCGATTTCCTGATCGATTTCCTGCGTTACAACGATGCCGACACGATCTATCTGGTCGGCGATATCATCGACGGCTGGCGCCTGAAGCGATCATGGTATTGGCCGCAAACCCATAATGACGTCATCCAGAAGGTGTTGCGCAAGGTCCGCAGAGTCACGCGCGTCGTCTATGTCCCAGGGAATCACGATGAATGGCTGCGCGATTACACGCTGCTGCAGTTCGGGGGCGTAGAGGTCGCGGAAGAGGTCATCCACGTTACTGCCGATGGACGCCGGCTGCTGGTGCTAGCGGTTTCGGGTCCACGCTCAACGGAATCGCTGACTCACTATGCGGGTCCGGAATGGCCAGATACTCCCGAAGGATGCTTAAGGTCTGTTCCGGCGCTTCTTCCTGGGGAACGTGACCGCAACGATCGAGCACTCTCAAGCTGGCTTTCGGAAGCACCTCGGCGAGACGGCGCACTAGTGCCAGTGGCACGATGCGGTCCTGGTGTCCTGCCATGAGAAGCACGGGAACGTCCAATTTGTGGTACTGCTCGACTAATTCGTCGATATCCGACGGAATTATAGCACGTGCCGTGGCGATTAAGGCTGCTCGTCCGTTGGCGCAGCGGAGGGGGGCCGCATAGTTCTCGATAAACGCGCGCTCGATTTTCCGACGATCATAGTACGCGAAATTGAGGACATGATGCACCAACCACCTCGCCGGGAGGAGCCGGCAGATGAGGGAGCCGAAAACGGGAAGGCGCAAGACCGTAATGAAATGCGGCAGATGTTGCGGGTATGCGATGCTATCGATCAAAACGAGCCGGCTCAGCCGCCTCTGTGCTTGGCGCTCCAGAGTTATGGCCACCAGCAGCGCCACGCCGCCGCCCATTGAGTGGCCGATCACGGTGAGACAGTTCAGATCCAGGTTTTCGATCACATCAACGACCGCTGCGGCCTGGTCGCGGAGGGTATAGCGGCTATCCCGGGGCTTCTTCGATCGGCCGAAACCTTTGAGGTCCAGCGTGATGACTTTATGTTGGCGCGCCAATGGTGATACGATCTTCGACCACGTAAACGTGTTGGCGCCGAAGCCATGGATGAGCAAAATCGCCGGACCGTTGCCACAAACGTTCACATGGAGGTCCGCAATCGTGTCGCTTCCGGTGCTCATTCATTCCATCTTAGTCCCTATCGGAACGAGGTTTCCAGCCCGATCTAATACGACGACTTCGCTGCAATCGAAGCCCATCGTAGAGCCGAAGATCTGCAGCCGATGAGAACATCCTTGCCGCGCGATACGAAGTGGGACCTGATCTGGCTGGTTATTTTCTTTCTATTTGTGCTCGGAGTTGAAAATTTTTTGGTCATCCTTTGGGCAAATAACGTCAGCGGCCAAATCATTGGGGCAGGGCCGCAAACTTACACATTATGGGGCGTTTACAGCATAGCAATGCTATGCTCGGGCGCAGCAAGCTTCATGGGCGGATTGATCGGCTTCCTGTTCGGGATCCCGCAGTCGAATGCCGTCGTCCAGCGCTCAAGAACGGTGGCCGGCGCCGCTGAAAGGGCCGATATCGAGCCCGTTGGAGGTCCTGCCAGCTCGCCCTCCGTAGAGGAGAGGGCGGCGGCTGCCACACGCGAGACGACCATCGCTGCGCCTCCGGTCGGCCCGGGTTCGGGCTTGCATCGGAACACCAATCTGGAGAGCATTTCTGATGCCCTCACAAAGGGGCTCCTTGCGATCGGCGCCTCACAGCTCTACAAGATCGGCGACTGGGTGAGGAGCATAGCACCGTCACTGGGCGAGAGCTTCGGGCCCGGCAGCGGAGGGCAGGTCGTTGCTTTGAGTGTTCTGACCTATGGCGTTATCGAGGGTTTCTTGTTCGGGTATTTGGCGACCCGAATTTACTTGACCGGCGTTTTCGAGCGCAGTGATCCGAGTCCGTGACGCGGTAAAGCCTAACTTGTGAGCAAAGACAGCTTCCTCACTTTCCGGCAACGCGGCTCCTATTTAACTAGACAGACACGCAGATTTACCCGCAGCAGAAGCGACCCCGTACATTGCCGTCTCGGCACCATAACGCATCCTCTCCCGTATAGATCGTGGACAATCTCAAGCAGACGCGGCGCTGCTTCGCTTCCAGCGGTTCCAGCCCCCAATCAGTAGGTGGTGGGCCTCTTCGATGACCGGCCAATGCGGCCGCGCGGTGTCAACGCGAAGGCTGGACAGGGCCGGCATGAATTCCGATAGAAAGCGAGGCCGTTCGGCAAAATTGACCCCAAGGAGGTTGGCCACGACATTCTGCTCGGGTTTGCCGAGAAGCTCGACAATTTCGGGCAAACGCGGCGATGACTTGGCATCGCCCAAGACCAGAGCGCCTTCGAGATCGGCGTAGTCACCTTCAGATCGATCACGCACAGCTGGGAAGCCGCGTTCGATGATGTTCTCGATGAGCCCGGTAGCTGCGGTGGATTTGCCGCCGCCGGATGTGCCGGTGATCAGCAGGCCGCCGGATTGCGGATGCAGCCTGACTGGTTCGCCTTCCAGGTCGCGCCCGATCTCGACTGTCTGACGCTCTATCGTCGGCGCGATCTCGGCGAGGTCGTCTTCAAGGATTTGGCGAATCGTCTCCACGACTCCGGCGCCGCGAGGCGCGCTCGTCAGGATCTGGCGTCCGCCTTGACCATCAGCAGCGCATTGGCAACCGCGACGGCACAGCCGCACGCACGCAAAAATGCGTGGTCGTTTTCCGCGTCGCCGATCCCCACGACATTGAGCGGCGACAATTGCAATCTCGCAAGCGCCGCAGCGAGCCCGCTTGCCTTGTTGACGCCGGCCGGGAGCACCATGACCGCCCCCTTGAAGACGATCTGCAGCTCGAGCCCAAGGTCACGGATCGTGTCCAGAACGATCTTTTCGTTTGGCTCCCAGGTCGCAACAATGCCATCGCGCGCAGAATGTAGAGGAGCCCGAGCAAGATATGCATTGCAGCTCGTCCTCGGGTATCAAAAACATCCTTGGCTGCGCCGATCTGCCCTGCTCGCCGCGAATAGCCGACCGGCCTCCGCACCCGCTAGGTCGCGCCGACGGTCCGCTCGATCCAAAATCGTCGAGTTAACCAGGTTTAGTCACAAATTCGCTCTCCACTTCTAAACAGGCGGAGGTTTAGTGGTAGCGAGGACAATATGCGATAACGACCGCTGCGGCTCGCCGGGAGGGGCATGTCTGGGACCGATAGGCAGCCGAAATTATGTCCGCACCCACGATATGGTCCGAGCTTGATGCGGCGGGTTGCATGCATACGGCCGTACAAGCGGGCAGCCTCGATCAATGGCTGATCTGCCGCCACCGAATCCCAAAAGATGGGTAGTTCGCCGCAAGGCTGCCGTCCTCGCAGCCCTGAGCAGCGGCGCCATCACTATGGAGGAGGCTTGCCGCCGGTACTCACTTTCCGAGGAAGAGCTGCTCGACTGGCAGCGCGCGTTCGACGCCCATGGCCTCGCCGGACTACGGGCCACTCGCCTTCGGGCTCGCCGCACCCGTCGATCAAAGGCTGACGATCAGCAGCAATAACGGGTGTTCCGCCCCGAGTTGGTTTTGACGCGTTTTGGACAGCCAAGTTGCAATACTGAGGACTAATCTTGATCCGGGGGCGTCGGCGAGAAAGATCGGGCTGTGACCCAAGGCGTGCATGCTACAATCTCCGATCTGCACGAGCTTTGGGCGAGCCTCGAGAACGAATGCCATCGGCTCGCCATCATAATAGAGAAGGCACGTGACCGCGGCGCCGACGTGACGCTGCTGCGCGATCGGGAGGCTCGCCTGTTGCTCGACATCAGTGCGGTCGTGGCCGAGATCCGCCAAGCGCCGGCGACCACGCTGCATGACCATCTCGCCTTGCTCGACGTCGCAATCGAGCATGAAATCGATCTCGCGGCTGACATTGCCTACTACGGCGCAAGGGATTTTCCCATGATCACCCGTCTGCTGCGAGCCCTGGCGCGAACGGTGCCGGGGTTCGAATTCAATTCGCTGCGGCGGTCGTTGTCGTCGCCCGGCCAATTCGAGCAACTGATGAACGATAGTATCGAGGCGGGCGGACCGATTGGCTTTGGGCGCTCGTAATTGGCACTGGATTACTGGGGCGATGCGAATCGCTCAACAGCTCGGACCGGCTCGAATACGCGGGGCTGCCGAATTCGATGCCGATATGCGGCGAATAGATCTTGTTGTCGAACACTTCGGCCAGTTTCAGCGGCAAATCGTGATCGCGAAAAACCGCAGCGGCCGGCTCTCCGCCGATCAGAACGTTGTCATGGAAACTGATCCGGCCAGAGCCCTGGAAAAGTGCTTCGCGCGGGTTGTCGACCAACAGATTGCCGTAGATCTGATAGATATCGTTCGAGCCCGCGCCCTTTTCTGGAAAGCCCCCTACCAACAAGTTCGGCCGATTGCCGTCAGGTGACGGGCGCCCGCTTTTCTTGAATACGTTATATCTGATGATGGTGGCCTGTGCTCCTTCCGGCATGCCAGGCAGCTCCGGGTCGCGCGATCTGGTACTTGATCTGCATGCCATAGCCGATCGGGTCCGCGACCACATTGTTTTCGATCAATCCTGAAATGAACGGAGCGGTGCCGTCAGAGTTTCCGAGATAAAGCACTAGATGTCTACGACCGCTCGTTGCGCCGGGCATTGCAAAAGCCGGGTCTCGTCATGCTCGGCCTCTTGGCGACATTGTGCCTTGCCGTCCATCTCTTCGTCAACGTTCCAAAGGGGTACATGCCCGAGCAGGATAATGGGCTGATCTGGGGCGGCATCCAGGCCGACCAAAACGTCTCGTTTCAATTGATGATGAAGAAGCTGGCGCAGTTCGTCGAGATCATCCGGCAGGACCCGGCCGTAGCGAAGGTCACCGGATTCTACGGCGGAGGCAGCAGCTACGGATCCGCCTTTGTGGTACTGACGCCGCTGTCCGAACGCGGGGCGTCGGCCGAAGAGGTTACCAACCGGCTGCGGCCCAAGCTCGACCAGATTGCCGGCGCGTCGCTCTATTGTCGCTCTATTTAGGGGCGGATCAGGATGTCCAGGTCGCCGGGCAGACCGGCAACTCCGGATACCAGTATACGTTGCTTGGCGAAGACGCCGGCGAGCTCCACGAGTGGGCGCCTACGATCGCAGCGGCGCTCAAAAGTCTGCCGCTGCTAACCGACGTCAACTTCGACCAGCAGCAAGGGGGGCTCGAGGCCAATCTGATCATCGACCGCGCCACCGCGGCGCGCCTCGGGCTCACCGTCGGCCAGATCGACAACACGCTTTACGACGCCTTTGGGCAGCGGCAGGTATCGGTGATCTACAAGGCGCAGAACCAGTACCGCGTCGTGATGGAGGTGGCGCCCGAGTTCCGGCAATCGCCCGAGATCTTGAACCAGATCTATGTCAGCACCGGCGGGGGTGCGGTCAGCGGCACACAGCGAACCCAACCGTTGTCGGGCACCGTAATAGCCAAGACGCCGCCCAGGAAGAGCCACCGCAGCCGCGAGCGCGGTGCAGAACGCCGGCGACGTGGCCCGCAACGCGGCCACCAATGCGGTCGCCAATACCGGACGCAGTGCCACATCAACCGGCTCGGCCGTCAGCACCTCTAAGGAAATAATGGTGCCGCTCTCCGCCTTCAGCCGTTTTGGCGCAGGCCATACGCCGATCGCGGTCTATCACGACGATCAGTTCGCCGCCTCGACGATCTTGTTCAATCTCGCGCCGGGCGTGTCGCTCGGCGAAGCGACGGCGGCGGTCGACGACCGGATGGCCCGGCTCGGCATGCCGGCTTCGATCCACGGCACTTTCCAGGGGACGGCCAGGGCGTTTCAGCAATCGCTCGCACATCAACCCCTGCTGATTGCTGCGGCACTGCTCGCCGTCTATATCGTGCTCAGCGTGCTCTACGAGAGCTATATCCATCCGATCACGATCCTCGCAACGCTGCCCTCGGCCGGGGTCGGCGCGGCGCGGCGCTGATCGCGACCGGCTCCGAGTTCAACCTGATGGCGCTGCTTGGCGTGATCCTGCTGATCGGCATCGTCAAAAAGAACGCGATCATGATGATCGATTTCGCGCTTGACGCCGAGCGCAACCTAGGTTTGACCTCACGCGACGCGATCTATCAGGCCTGCCTCAAACGCTTTCGGCCGATCATCATGACGACGATGGCGGCGATGTTCGGGGCGGTGCCGCTGGCGATCGGCTTCGGCGAGGGTGCGGAATTGCGCCGCCCGCTCGGGATTACGATCGTCGGCGGGCTGCTCGTCAGCCAGCTGCTGACCCTATACACGACGCCCGTCATCTATCTCTACCTCGACCGCCTCCGGCTGTGGACGCGACGCCCGTGGCGGATCCGCGAACCTTGGCTCGCTGACGAGGGTCTCCCCGACCCGACGAATGAAGGGGCAGGAGCGAACAAGCTTTCTCCCCCCGCTCCGCGTCCCCCCTGGTGTATCACGACCCAACTTCGTGCTTCTTGCGGCAGTGGCAGTTCGGTGCACGCACGAAACGTGCACGCAAGTCAGGGTCGCAATGGACTCGGCGGTGGAGGAAGATGGATTCGAACCCCCGCTACGGGTTGCTGGTGCGTGCCGTTGCCGGCGCGACCCCGCCCAGCGACCGCGCTTTCGAGCTGTGGGCCATTCCTCTCGGCGCGACGCGACCGCGGTCACTTGGGGTTATCCCCGCGAACGGTGAGCTCAAGCTCGCTCCGCCGCCGCCCGATTTGCGCGATGGCGCGACGCTCGCGATCAGCATCGAGCCTGTGGGCGGCTCGCCCACGCATCAGCCTACCGGGCCGGTGGTGTTCGTTGGTACAGTCCAGGCGGTGTGAAGCGGTTCTTCGAATTCCGTCACTCGCGCGAAGCCGCGTGTGATCTCGTTGCTCGCCGACTTCCCACATCCTCTCGCCATTCCGGCGAAGACCGGGATCCAACTTTCCGGTGCACGACCGGTCACGAGAGGGCATCATCAGCGAGTAAAACGGCTTATTTACAGTAATTTGTGAGGTTATGGATCGCCTCCTTCGCCGGGATGACACGATCATCGATGAGATGATTTCGGCCGCAAGGCTACCCCGCGAAAGCGGCGATGACCGGGCGCCTTCGAGCGGCAGATCGCGAACCGGTTCAAGATCCCCGATCATGGTCGGCCCGGCCGATATCGCCTCAGCTCGTCGGTAATCGCCCCTGGGACAATACGACCGCGGCATGCCGAGCACGTGCTGGCCGATATAAGCGAGGATCAAATTGGTTGAGATCGGCGCGGTCTGGTAGAGGCGCGCCTCGCGCCATTTGCGCTCGATGTCGTATTCGCCGGCAAAAGCGAAGCCGCCGTAGGCCTGCATCGTCGCCTCTGAGGCATGCCAGGTCGCCTCCGAGGCGAACAGCTTCGTCATATTGGCGTCGGCGCCGCACTCCTTGCCTGCCCGCGAGGTCTATACCGTCCCGGTTGACTGAAATAGCAGCTCGCTGAGCGAACGGTAGCAGAGCGGCGAGCCAAGATCTTGACGCCGAGCGGGCTTCCGGGCATCACCCGGCAGCATCTTGTTTTTCGCAGCGTTTCTTATCAACCTTCGGCCACCGACGCGCGGATCATTGGATAGACAGATGTCGACACAGCCCGAGGAGCTCCTGCTGGAGCTGCTCCGCGCAACCGCGTTGCGCGACCAGATAGCCTTCGAGCTCTATCGCATCACCAGCGGCAAGCTGTATGCGATAGCGAGCCGGATGCTGCGTCGTGCCGATACCGCCAGCGATGCCTATGTTCGGATTTGGACGCAGTCTGGCCACTATGACGTCGACAAGGGGCAGCCAATCCAGTGGATGGCGTCAATCGTCCGTCATGCCTGCGTCGATATGTTGAGGCGGTCCGCGAGCCAACCTCTGCCCAGTCCCGACCTTAAGGAGATCGAAGAAGTCGTTCCACCTCACGATATCGTGTCGGCCGATATCGACCGGTGCTTAAGACGCCTCGACGCAACGCAGTCAAAGGCAATCTTGATGGCTTTTTACTTCGGACTATCGCATGCTGAACTCGCCCAGGTTTTTGCTGTACCCCTTGGCACGATGAAGTCGACAATCCGGCGAGCACTCGCTAAATTAAAAGAGTGTCTCGACCCGGATGACGTGAATGCCTGAAGTGTCAGAGGATTTCGCGGGCGAGTTTGTGCTGGGAGCGCTCGATGCCGACGAACGGTCGGCGGTGGAGCGACGTATCCGCACCGAATCTGACTTTCGTCGCGCCGTGGACGGCTGGTCACACCGCCTGATGCCTTTGCTGGAGCGGATGTCTCCGGTGATACCCCCCGCATCCATCTGGGCAGCGATCCAGCGCCGTATCGGCAGCGCCGCGCTTTCTGCGGCTCGCCGTCGAGCCGACGGCGTATGGCTCGATGTCGCTCCGGGCACCAAGTTGAAGATGCTTCACGTCGATCCGGTGACCGGCGAACGCACGGCCCTGATGCGCATGGACCCCGGCTGCGTCTACCCCGAGCACGATCACCCGCAGGTCGAGGAATGTTTCGTGCTCGAAGGCGCCGTAACTATCGACGGGCAGGATTATGCCCCCGGCGATTATACCATCGCGCAGGCGGGCACCCGTCACGGCACCATCGTCTCCGCCCCCGGCGGGCTCGTTTTGCTTCATTGGAACTCTGCGGCTCCGCTGGGCGCGGGCCTTGGGCGCTGACCGCGGGCTCGACCGACAGCCTTAACCGCTATCGTTGCCGGTCGCCGCAAGCAGCGGCAGGAAAGAAGGCTGCGTTTGTTCGCGGGTTTGTCCGCATCACGGCTTTGTGAAGAGCAGCGAGAGCGAAAGATTTGATCCGCGACATCCATTCGGGCGCCTGGGACGTAGAGGGGAGTAGCGGCCGTGGCTCCGCTGCAAACCCAGGAGAGTTTCGATGAAGCGTTCATCCGTCATTATTCGTTCCTGCGACGGCTTCGAGCGGCATCGCGAGGAGATCAACGCCAGCATGGGTGGGAAATATGCGGCGTCTGCTGATGCCGCGCGAACGATCGCGTGGGCATTGATCGCGACCGGGATCGCGGCGGCGCTGCCCGGTCCCGCCCATGCGTCGAGCCATCGCGAGGCGCCCGGGATCACCAAGACGCCAAAGCTCGACGGCACCGATTTGTATATGTTCCGCAGCTACGAGCCGGGGCGAGATGGTTTTGTGACCTTAGTCGCCAATTACAGTCCGTTGGAAGACCCGTTCGGCGGGCCGAATTATTTCACGCTTGATGAACATGCCATATATGAGATCCATATCAACGACACGGGCAGCGGGCTAGCGGACATCACGTTTCAGTTTCGCTTTGACAACGATCAACAAAACCTCGCATTGTCCGTCGGCGGCGTCAGCGTTCCGATAGCCCTCGTCGATAAAGGGCAGATCGGAACAGGGGGCAACCCGAACGACACCGCGAACCTGAACGTCATTGAGAGCTACTCGCTTTCGATCATCCGGCACGGGATCAGTCAGAAAATCGTCAACGCCGACACGGGTGCCGATCAGTTTATCAAGCCGGTGGACAATATCGGGCAAAAGACGCTGCCCGAATACGCCGCGTATGCCAATGGGCACATCTATAATATCAGCATTCCGGGTTGCGGCACCGGCCGCGTCTTCGCCGGGCAGCGGAAGGACTCTTTCGTCGTCGATCTGGGCGAGACCTTCGATCTGATAAACTACGCAAATCCCGTGGGCGAACAGTTCGCCAATTCCGGGCGGGACGATCTTGCCAGCAAGAACATCACCTCTCTGATCCTCGAAGTGCCGATCAGCTGCCTCACCGCCAATGATCCGGTGATCGGCGCCTGGACTACCGCGAGTAAGGCCAAGGACGATGACGAAGGTCGTCGCGACAATGCCGACTCTGATGGCTTCGCCCAGATGTCGCGGCTCGGAATGGGTCTGGTCAATGAGCTCGTCATCGGGTTGAAGGACAAGGACAAGTTCAACGCCAGCCAGCCAAAAGACGATGCGCAGTTCCTAACTTATGTCACCAACCCGACCTTCCCCGCGATCGTCCAAATCGTGTTCTCCAGCGCTGGGGTTCAGGCGCCGACACTGTTCCCGCGCACCGACCTGATAGCGACATTTCTGACCGGCATCGCAGGGATCAACCAGCCGGCGCATGTCAAACCGGCGGAAATGCTGCGGCTCAACACCAGTACCCCGGTGACCCCGGCGGCGTCGCAAAACCGCCTCGGTGTGATCGGGGGCGATCCCGCAGGCTACCCGAACGGCCGGCGGCCCGGCGACGATCTCGTCGACATCACTTTGCGCGTCGCCATGGGGCGCTTGATCACCCTCGGGCTTTTCGGCAACCCGTCACAGGCTCCCTCCGGCGGGCTCGACTTCACCGACGGGGCGATTGTCGATGCCAGCTTTTTCGACAATGCGTTCCCTTATTTGAAGACGCCGCTCCCCGGCTCGCCCGGCCAAGCCGCGCCGCACGAGCCAGTGCCGGCCAACCCGCTCCTCCCCGGATTCGAACCGATCGCAGGGCCCTGAGCCTCGATCGATCGCGGGATGCCTGAACCTCTGCCGCGGCACCCGCAAATGCGGTCGCATTTCCGGGTGATCGGCTGGCTGTCGGTCGCACTCGGCTTGGCCGCGCTGGCGGCGGATCTCGAAGTCGCTGCTGCCGCGCCCTACCGACCGTCGGACGACGCTCAGGTATTGGAACGTCTGCCGAGCGCCGGCAGCAAGACGGTGCGGGAGTTGCGCGAGCTTCACGCCGAGCTAGCGCGATCGCCGCAGAACCTGCGCCTGGCCCTCCTTGTCGCGAGACGCGACATCGAACTCGCTCGCGGCGAAGGAGATCCACGATACAACGGTTATGCCGAGGCGGCGCTCAGCCCGTGGCTCAACCTTCCTAATACGCCGACTGAAGTCATCGTGCTGCGTGCGACCCTGCGCCAGGCAAGACACGATTTTTCGGCTGCGTTGGCCGATTTGTCGCGCGCCCTGTCTGATGATCCGCGCAATGCGCAAGCCTGGCTCACTCGTGCTGTCATTTTGCAGGTCCAAGGCAATTACACGAAGGTTCTCGGCAATTGCCTATCCTTGGCGCGGTTCGCTGAGACGTTGGTGACGGCGATCTGCGTTGACGGCGTAACCGGTCTGAGCGGAAAAGCGGCTGCTAGCTACGATGATTTGCAGCAGATGCTCGGCCATGCTCCCCCCGGAGAGAGTGGCGAAATACGTCTCTGGGCGTTGACTGTGTTGGCCGAGGCCGCGGTACGGCTCGGAGATTTTGGTGCCGCCGAGCGGCATTTCAAAGAGGCGCTGGCGCTGGGCATCCGCGACGTCTATCTGCTGGGCGCCTACGCCGATTTCCTGCTCGATCGGAGCCGCCCGCAAGATGTTCGATTGCTGCTCGAAAAAGAGGTGCGGATCGATCCGCTGCTGCTTCGCTTGGCCCTCGCCGAGCAGAGCCTGGGCGCACCCCAATTGTCGGGCCATATCGCTGACCTCGCCGAGCGGTTTGCCGAGGCGCGGATGCGTGGCGACACGGTGCATCAGCGCGAGGAAGCCCGGTTCAACTTGTACTTGCTTAAGCAGCCGCGCGAGGCGTTGCGGCTGGCGCAAGCGAATTGGGCGGTGCAGCGGGAGCCCTGGGATGCCCGTTTGCTACTGGAGGCCGCCTTGGCTGCCAATGCACCGTCGGCGGCTAAGCCAGCCCTCGATTGGCTGGCCACCTCGCATCTGGAGGACAGGCATCTAGACGAGCTGGCCGCCCGATTTCAGCAACCCGCGCGATGAAACGTCTGATTGCCGCCTTGATCATGGCAGTCGGCATCGCCGTTGTGTTGCCGTCATCGGCCTCGGCGCATAAATCGAGCGACAGCTATCTCAGTCTCAGCCTCGACGGCGGACATATTTCGGGGCAGTGGGACATCGCGCTGCGCGATCTCGATTACGCCATCGACCTCGACACCGACAATGACGGCGACATCACCTGGGGCGAGCTGCGCGCCCACCATCGGGCGATTGCCGCCTACGCATTGTCGAATTTGAGATTAGAGGCGGATGGCAGCATCTGCGCGACGCGTGCGACCGACCACCTCGTCGACGAGCACAGCGACGGCGCCTACGAGATCTTGCGATTTGCCGTCGACTGTGCCGCCGTTCCGGCGGTCTTGAGCATCACGTACACGCTCCTTTTCGATGTCGATCCGCAGCACCGCGGATTGCTTCGACTGGAGGAGCAGGGCGGAACCCATACGGCCGTTTTCAGCCCCGACCACGAGACCTGGCAGCTCGAAGGACATTCGGTCGCGCTCGGGCGCCAATTTCTCGATTTTTTTCAAACCGGGGTCTGGCATATCTGGACCGGCTTTGACCACATACTCTTTCTCTGCGCCCTGCTGCTGCCTGCGGTGCTCGAATACCGCGGCGGGAGATGGCAGGCCGTAGCGAGCTTCCGCCAAGCTTTTCTCGAAGTCCTCAGTATCGTCACGGCGTTCACGATAGCGCATTCAATCACCTTGAGCCTTGCGGTGCTGGGGTTCATCGCCCTGCCGTCACGGCTCATAGAGTTGACAATTGCTGCTTCGGTGGTCGTCGCCGCGTTGAACAACCTCTACCCGTTGATCGAGAAGCGGCTGTGGCTCATCGCTTTTGTCTTCGGCCTGGTGCACGGATTGGGCTTTGCCAATGTCCTGACGGATCTCGCGCTGCCCAAACCCGCATTGGCGGTCTCTTTAGTAAGCTTCAATCTAGGTGTCGAGGCAGGGCAATTGGCGATCGTCGCCGCTTTCTTGCCGCTCGCTTATCTGTCGCGCCGCTCGTGGCTCTATCCTCGATTCGTTCTCGGGGCCGGCTCGTTGAGCATCGTGGCGGTCGCGTCGGTGTGGCTGCTCGAGCGAAGCCTCAACGTCAGGATATTTTCATAAAAGTTTGGGGTAGCGCGTCGACTGGCCCTTGTGATGTCGCTGTCCGAAATCGAACGCTCCGGTGGAGCAGATCCATGGTGGCGACCACTGAAAAGGAGGACAACATGAAGGTACGGACCATTGTAGCCGCGGGCCGCGGCACTCGCGCTGATCGGCAGGGCCGCCGAAGCCACGCTGGTCGTTTTTACCGCCGTTTGATCCCCGCGCCGGTCCAGGCATGCCCTCTCCGGACTCAGTCGTCGAGGGCGCGGCGTTTGGCGCCGCCGATGCCGACAACAAGACCCTGGTCACCCTCGAGACTGCGCCAGTCGGCACGTTCGTGGATTGCTTCCGATCGGTTCTGGTAGCCACACGCGGTGATGACGCGATCGAGCGCAGCGACGAGTCCGTCGTCGATGGTCATGGTGACGCGCTGCATCGTCGATCATCCTGGCCCTCATTGTGTTCATACGATGTTTTTATATACACGTCGTACAACCGCCATACCTATCGTGCGGCAATGGTTCCCGATCGTGGGATCAATGGGAACACGCTGCGGCCATCCGGCCAATGCCGTGGCTGCCCCCGCAACTGTAAGCGGCGAGCCAAGCGCCGCTCGAGCCACCGGGCAACCGGGAAGGCGGCGTGAGGCAAGGACCCGCGAGCCAGGAGACCTGCCATCGCCGTGGTCAATCGCGAGCGCGTCGGCCGGGGTGAGCCGATGGGCTAGGCGGCCGGGCGGCGGCGGAAGCTTTCGCACCAGGGCCTCTTCTTTCGCTCGCGTGGCCGCTTTGCGCTCGGGCGGGAAGATGCGGCGCAGCGGAGCCAAGCCTTGGGGCGGCCTTGCCGCCAGCCTGATCATCTCTCTCCAGCAGATCACGCGAAGCCGCACCGGTCAGATGCAGATCAGGACGCGAAGGGAACTCGAACAGCTCGGCAACGCACTGCTCGAACCTCTCTTTCCTGTCGCAAGGGGCGTTCGGCTCCTGGGTGTCTCTTTGTCCTCACTTGCAGAGGAGCAGGCTGAAGGAGAATCCGAATTCTGCCTGCCCCTTTAAGCACTGTTTGTCGCCGTGACCCCGCCAAACGAGATGGTCGCACCCCTTCGCGAAAGGGACTGAGGGTTGGAATCCTCCTGATCGCGGAAGTCAGGTTCGCAATGGACTCGCCGCTGGAGGGAGATGGATTCGAACCCTCGGTCCCGCTTTACATACTCACCGTTTTCACATACTCACCGTTTCGGACCCCCTTCTTGTCGGCCCCGTGCGGTCTCGCCAACGACCCGTCTGTCGGAGGAACAGATGCACTGGCGAAGACGATTTGCCGCGCGCCCGGTCAATCGGGCCGCCGCTTCCCGACAAACCGTCGATCGCGGTTTTGCCCTTCGCCAATATGAGCGGCGACCCGGAGCAGGACTATTTCGCCGACGGCATGGTCGAGGAGATCATAACCGCACTCAGCCGGATACGCTGGCTCTTTGTAATCGCCCGGAACTCACCTTCACGTACAAGGGCCAAGCGGTTGAGGTTAAGCGGGTCGGCCGCGAATTGGGCGTGCGCTATGTGCTTGAAGGCAGCGTGCGGAAGGCAGCCGGCCGAGTGCGGATCACTGCACAGCTGATAGGTGCGACGATTGAGGCGCATCTCTGGGCCGACCGTTTCGACGGCCCGCTGGAGGACGTTTTCGACCTTCAAGACAAGGTAGCATTCAGCGTTGCTGGAACCATCGAAGCCACCGTGCAGCACGCTGAGATCGGCCGGGTAACAGACCGGCCGACAGCCGACCTCTCCGCGTACGATCTCTATTTGCGCGGTCTACCTGACTGTTTTAATTGGGACAGGGAGCGTATCCGCTCTGCGCTTGACCTTTTCAAGCGGGCGACCGAGCGCGATCCGAGCTTCGGTCCGGCGCTCGCGCTTGCGGCGGTCTGCCACCAGCATTTGCATCGCCTTGGCGGAGAGAAAGACCCGGACGGGCATCGCCGCGCGGCGGTGGATTACGCTGGACGTGCATTGCACGCCTCACCAGACGATCCGAACACGATCGGGGAGGTCGCGTTCGTCTTCGGTTCGTTTGACGGGGACATCAAGCCGGCACTCGCGCTGGCCGAGCGAGCGCTTGCGCTGAACCCAGGCTTTGCCCGTGGTTGGGCGATAAGCGGGTGGCTCAGACTATCGGCAGGATTTCCCGATGTAGCGATCGAGCATTTGGAAACAGCATGCCGCCTGAGCCCACGCGAGGGACAGGCAAGATACGGCATCGGCATCGGCGAGGCTCAACTCCTACAACGCCGGTTCGATGAGGCTATAGCGACACTCCTCACCGCTTTGGAGGCGCTGCCGGGCAATGCAGACATTTACCGCCATCTCGCATCCTGCTATGTCCATGCGGGACGGCTCGACGAAGCGCGCGAGATCGTCAGACGGCTGAAGGTTGTTACCCCGGTCGTGGTGCCCGACGGCACGCAATGGCGAAATCTGGAGCATCGGGAATTTTACCTATCGGGCCTGCGATTGGCTGCCGGTGAGGCGGCGTGAGCCAGACCTGTCGCCTTGACGCGAAATCCTACCGGCAGGCCGCTTTCTCCGGACTTCCTCGCCCATTTCGGCGGAACAGACGGGTGGCACCGACGAGGGCTGGCTCTCGAATAGTTATGGGAGCACCTGCCGGTCGGAAATCGCAAACGACTGAGGGCGGACCGGCCTGAGTAGGCGCCCGACCGGCGCATCAACCCCGGCTGCACGAGACCGCGCAGATACTCCACAATCCGCCGAGCTAGTGCCCACCCGACACCGAGCTGGCGCAGCTGGTGCGCGCCAGTGCCAGGGAAGTGGCCGGCATCGACCCGGCCTCGGTGATCAGCCTCGGCGGCACCGACACCCGGCTGTGGCGCTACAAGGACATCCCAGCCATTATTTATGGCCCGTCGCCCATCGGTATGGGCGGTGTCGACGAGCATGTGACGGTCGAGGAGTTCTTCCACGTCGTCAAATGCCACGTCCTCTCCGCTTACGACTACATGAGCCGGCCCGAGTGACTAAGCAGAATTGCCGGATTATCGAGGAGGCTATTTGACGATGAGTGAGCTTCGCCAAGTAAGCAGGGCGCGCGAAATCGATCCACCGCTGACGCCCGTGTACGGACCGCCGATCGATCACCCGAGCGCCTGGAAAGGCGCCAATTTCAAGACGCCGGCGGATTACACAATTGATCTCAGCGCGACCCATCTGCGAGACATCACGCGCACCATGGGGCAGATAAAGGCGGCCGGCCTCGGCCCGCGATTTGCGCAAGCATTTCGAAGTTCCCGTCGCCGCGGCCGGTGATCGACCAGATCCGGCACCAGATCGAGGATGGACGCGGCTTCGTGGTGGTTCGCCGCCTGCCCGTCGAGGACTACTCGAAGGACGAGATCGGCATGATCTTCTGGGGGATCGGTACGCATCTCGGGCGCGGGCTGTCGCAGAGCGTCCTTGGCGACCGGCTCGGCCATGTCAAGGACTTCAGCCGCGAGGACCCGCTGGCGCGCGCCTACCGCAACAAGCAGGAGCTCTCGCCGCATACCGATTCCTGCGACCTGGTCGGGCTGGCGTGTCTGCGTGACGCGAAGACCGGAGGCGTATCGCGGCTCACCAGCGCCCTTACGGTCCATAACGTGATGCTCGAGGAATGTGCCGAAGCCCTCGAGCGCCTCTACCGCGGCTATGTCTTCCATGGGCGCGGCGAAGAGAAGCCGGGCGATCTGGTGTACACGCCGTATCGGGTGCCTGTCTATTCCAATACCGAGGGGAAGGTCTCGGCGCGCTACGTCCGCACCTATGTCGAGGCGGCCGGTCGGCCGATGGGCGAGGTCGATCTCGCGGTGCTCGATCGCTTCGAGGAGATCTCCAAGCGGCCGGAGCTCATGCTGGAATTCACACTGCAGCCCGGGGAGATGTACTTCATCAACAACTACACGATCCTGCATGCGCGGACTGCGTTCGACGATTTCGAGGAGGAAGATCGGCGTCGGCACCTGCTGCGGCTCTGGCTCGAAGTCCCCTCGATGCGGCCCGTCCATCCGCACATCCAGGGTGGGGGCATCGAGGCGGTACCCGGCCGAGCGCCCTCCTATGATTGCTAAACTGACCAGAAAACCGCAATTGACGAAGGTCCATGGCCCCGAAAGGGACAGGCGATGATTGCAAACCCGATTCCTTGGCCGGATGGAGCGCGCTGTGCGGTCGCGGCGCGGGCGAGCTGGGATCCCGATCTGCTCCGCAGTGAGCTGCGTGATCTCAAATTCAACGGTTTCAACCTTGAATTGACCGGCTTTGAGCCGGACCGGCTTGAGGACATCCTGGCCGGGTTGAGGTCGAGCGGTCTGACCGATCCCGACAGCACCCGGAAGTACCCGCGAACCCCGTCACTGGGCCCGGCGATCTATGGTTGTTGGGAGATCGACTGCGGCGATAGCACTAGCGCAGCAGATGTCGAGCCAGTGCTGACGGGATCGCGGCCTGATCTGATGGTCACCGATCCGCCTTATGGGGTTAATTATCATCCGTCCTGGCGCCGTTGCCTCGGTTCCGGTGCGCTGGCGCAGGGCAAGGTGCTCAACGACGATCGCGCCGTCTGGCGGCAGGCCTATGCGTTGTTTACTGGCGATGTCGCCCATGTCTGGCACGGAGCACTGCACGGCGATGTTGCGGCTGCCGACCTCGCTGCTTGCGGGTTGCAGCTGCGTGCTCAGATTGTCTGGGTCAAGCAGCACTTCACGCTGAGCCGCGGCCACTATCATTGGCAGCATGAAAACTGCTGGTATGCCGTGCGAAAAGGTAAAGCTGGCCACTGGCAAGGTGACCGCACTCAGACCACAGTCTGCGAGATCGCCAACAATAACCCATTCGGCAATCGACACCGCGAGCAGAGCTGGGGCACGGCACGCAAAAGCCGGTCGAGTGCCTGCGCCGCGACATTGCCGGCCTTCGCGTTGGCGAACAAATAGCCGGAAACCATGGCATTGGCCTCGGCCACCCCACGGTCGAGGTCCTCACGACACCACTTGCGCAGCGTCTTCGGCGCGCACCCGATGATCTTAGCGATCTCGGCCTGACGGACGCCGACCCCAGCCAGATGTCGCACCTTTTCGCGTACCATCTCATTGAGGAGAAGCGCTTTTCTAGCCATCGGCGGAGCCTGACCTATCTCGGTCCTGGCTGCCGGCGCGCTCGTCGATTGACCCGAGGCTTGATGGATCGCGGTGCGCCCGGTGAAGGCTTGCCAGCGGCGCAGGAATGACATCGACATAAGCCGCGCTGATCTCGAGACCGCAGCATGCGCCGTCCGATCGTCAACAACAGCCGACCCGGCCAATTAGTCTACGACCCGTTTCTCGGCTCGGGCACGAGCCTGATCGCGGCCGAAATGACCGGCCGCATCTGTAGGACAGCACGTCGGTCTCGCTGTCGTCGATGAAGGCGGCGAGCTTCGGCCATTTCGGCCGCAATTGGTCGGCGACATGGCGCAGCATGGCGCTGGCCCGGGCCCGATCGGGCTGCAGAAAGGCCTGGCGCAGCGCCACCGCCACCATGCTCTGCTGGGTTTTGGCCACATAAGCCAGAGCGTTGCGCATCCAATGCACGCGGCAGCGCTGCCAGGTGGCGCCGAACACCCGGCGGATCGCCGCTTTCAGCCCCTCATGGGCATCCGAGATCACCAGCTTGATCCCGCGCAAGCCGCGTCGCGCCAAGCTCGGCAAAAAGCTCGACCAGAAGGTTTCGGCCTCCGACGGGCCGATGTGCAACCCAACGATCTCGCGTCGGCCATCGGTGTTGACCGCCACAGCGATTATCGCGGCGACCGAGACGATGCGGCCGCCCTCGCGCTGCTTCAGGTAGGTGGCATCGAGCCACAGATACGGCCACTCGCCGGCGAGCGGCCGGTCGAGGAAGGCATGCACGCGCTCGTCGATCTCCCCCGCCTTCGCGGGGGCAGGCTCTTGCACAGCTTAGAAACCTGCGACTTGCTGATCCCCGATAACCCATCGCCTGCACCAGATCATCAACTCGCCGGGTCGACACGCCGCCGATCCAGGCCGATCACCGCGATCAGCGCTTTCTCCGAGCTCTTGCGGGCTTCGAGAAACGGCGGGAAATAGCCGCCTTGCCGCAGCTTCGGGATCCGCAATTGCAGCGCGCCAAGCCGAGGGTGCGGTCGCGATAGCCGTGGCGCCAAGTGGTGCGCTCGCCGCTGCGCTCGTAGCGCCCGGCGCCAATCAACCCCTCGACGTCACATTCCATCAGCAACTGCAGCACCGCCTCGGCCACGGCTCGCAGAAAATCTCCATCGCCGGCCTTCTCCAGCAAATCGGCCAGCACCAATCTCTCTTCGGTCATCGGGTCCTCTCGCGTGCTTCAGGTTGAAGTTTGGCAACTCCACCTTAGCCGACTCGCCCGATGGCCACCTCAACCACACCGCAGCCCTACAACTGCGGACCGACCCGAAAATTCCACCACAAGCGTGGACGCTAACGCGAGCCCGACCATTTCTCCAAATCCTTATCTTGATTATCGCCACGTCGCGGCGGCATAAGACAAACCGTTAACCGAGTGCTCCTCCTCTGCAGCTCGTCGCATTCCAGGTACCGCGGTGATCCGACGCTCGGCGCTACTGCTCGGCTTGATGCTAGCCGGCTGTGTTCCGCCTCCGTCAGCGCCGCCGTCCCCGGTTCTGCGACCGCCGACGGCAGCCCTCGACGCGCACATCCCGCCCTTCGCACGGTGGCCGTACCAAGGCTTCTCTCGCGAGGCCGCCGTGCAGATAGCGTTTCGCGAGTGGCGGGCATTCGGGCAGCCTGTCGTGTACCCGAATACCGAATTGCCGGAAGACGAGGAACGCGAAGAGGGGCTCTGGCAACGAGTTCGGCGAATATTGGTGGCTCGGTCTCGACCCGCGCTGGCGACAGCAAGGCTGGACCGGAATTCACGACGAGAACGGCGTTATCTTCCCGGCCTCTGAAGATGGCAACTTTGCTTGGTCTGCCGCCTTTATTTCATATGTGATGCGGATTGCCGGAGCCGGTACCCGCTTCCCTTACTCGGAAACCCATTCCGACTATATAAACGCGGCGCGGCGTCACTCTCTCGGTCTCGAGCCGGGCACCGCGCTTTCCGCCGAGCGGGTCGAGTTTTACGCTCCGCAGCGCGGCGATCTGATCTGTTACTGGCGCGGTCGGCAACCGGTTACATATGACGACCTGCCGACCGGCCGCTTTCCGGGTCATTGCGATATCGTCGTCGCGATCCAGCCCGGTTATCTCGATGTGATAGGCGGCAATGTCGACAATGCCGTCTCGATGAAGCACATCCCGACCACCGCCGACGGTCACCTCGCGGGCCCCGACGGCATCGTCATCGATCCCGACCACCATTACTTCGTGGTGCTGCGGGTCGAATACCTGCGCTGAAACACCTCGATGGCCTTTTAGGGCAGGCCGGCGGCGGCGACCTCGCGGCCGCGCCCGCCGTCGATCATCGCTTCCGCCAGCCAGGGCTCGCGTTCGATCGCGCGGCGGTAATGCGCCCGGGCGGCTTCGACGATCTCGCCGCCACGGCCGAGGATCTCGTCGCCGAGTTCGAGGATGCGAAGATTGGGCCAGGCCCGCGGGCGCAGGCGGACGACTTCCCGCAGCACTTCGTCAGCCGGCCGGTCGGGGCAGGTCTGCGCCATGACCAAGGTCGCCGCCGCCGTCGAGCGGGATACTCCGGCATGGCAATGAATGAGAAGATGAGCCTCCGTGGCCAAGGTGAGGTCTCGGGAAAAGGCGAGCAGCAGCTCGACGTCCCAGCGCTCCGGCGCGATCCAGCCGGGCTGCGATTCGATCACGTCGTGAAAGCGCAGCCGCAAACGCCTGTCGATGCCGAACCCGCTCAAGGATTCCGGCTCAGGCCAGCCGGGGTCGAGGATCGAGAGAACATGCGTTATCCCTCCTGCGCAATGGCCCTCCAACTCTTCGATCCCGCAAATCGTCACCTGAAACGGCATCAGCTGCTTGTAGGCCACTACTCGAATCCTTCGTTTGGCTCGGTTAGGAGCGCAGAATAACGCATGGTTGTGGCAAATCTGTGCACGATCCTTCGCGCCGGCCGAACTTACGATGCTCCCGCCCGGGGGACGTCGTGCCGCACCAGTCTGCTCGCGACTTCCGGGAAAGGACTGTGAACCCCGTCGCAGTCTCGTTCGGTCGGCCGGCCTCGGGCCAGTATCGGTTCAGCAGCGGCGACTTTGCTCGCGACCGGTTTACGTTTACAACTTCCTGGCGACGGAGCTGAAGGTGCTGCTGAGATGCGTACCGAGCAATGTGAAGGAGGCGATCGCTGCGACGGCAATTAACACTGCGATTAGCGCCATATTCCGTCGCCGTAACGCCCCGACAGTCCTTGATCAGCCGGTGAACGGCTCGGCGGTCAGGCCGAGGCAGCGGCTGCTCATCGGAGACTCCGATATCTTTCTCGTTTCGGATTGATTACAGGATTTGGTTAAAAAAGACCGTCAAATCGCTGATATAGCAGGCGCCCGTGGAGCCATATCGTGACGCATTCGAGTAATCGGGTGTCAGCTAATGGGCCAAGCGGCTCCCCAGCGGTCGGCGTGGGCGATCGCGGTTAGCGGCCGGCGGGTCAGCGGCCCGAACTTGTCGATCGGCCAGCCGACCGGCATCAGCGCCCAGGTTGAGACATCCTCGGGAATCCCAAGAAGCGCCTTGACCTCGTCCTCGCAGCGGATGTGGTTGGTGGTTATCACGGTGCCGAGCCCAAGACCGCGGCAGGCGAGAATGAGGTTCTGCACCGCAGGATAGATGCTGGCGCCACGGATGCGCTCGGCATAGGCGGCCTCTTCCTCCCAGCCCGCGGCGATGTCCGGCGGCAGCGCCTCGCGCGCGGGCAAGACAGGGCGGTGAGAACAGGGGAGGAGCAGCACCGGCGCCTCACCCATATGGTCCCAGAGATGCCCGCCAGCGGCCATAAACCGAGCGTATTGATGCTCCGTGAGATGTGGCGGACGGCCGCGCGCCGCATAGACCGCCTCTGCGATGTCTGAGGCCTTGCGGTAGATAACGCCGAGCTGGTGCCTCAGGTCCGGGTCGCGCACCACTAGAAAGGCCCAGCTCTGAGCATTGCCGCCCGAGGGTGCGCGGATCGCCGCATCGAGTATCCTGGTTATCAGCTCTTCTGGCACCGGATCGGGCTTGAGGCGGCGGATCGATCGCGCCGAATAGATCGCCTGAAACAAACCGATGTCCGGCAGTCCGATCGGTGCCATCGCCATCTCCCGGCTAGCCCCCTGGGACCAGCAGCCGGGCGGCGGCTGCCCGGAGGCGTTCCGGCAACGCGGCGGGCCGTCTGGTATCGAGATCGAGCTGTACCCCGAATTGTCCCAGTCTCGCGTATTCAGCTCCGTTCGCGGGGTCGCACATCCGATGAATGAAGCGGAGCGACGAGTTGCCGAGATGCACGATGCCGGTTTCGACGAGGACGGGATCACCCGATCGCGGCGAGCCGGTTACTTGGAGCGCGAGCTCGAATGTCGAATAGCCGCGGCGCTCGGTCTTCATATAGGCGGATGTCGCGCCGATGGCGGTGAGCGCCTGGATGGAGCCGGCCGTGAAACGGTGGACAAAAGCCGGGAGCGCGAGCCTTCCCCCCGAATCCAAATCCATGGGCTTGATCCGATCGCGCACCGTCGGAATAAACTGTTCGATCCCATTCGGTTCGGGACGGCGTTCGACCGCCGGTCCTGGCCAGGCCAAGAGGTGCCCGCCAATTGCTTCACGAAGATTTCGCGGCAATGGTTCCGCCGCGTGGTCGAGTGTTTCCTCGACCCAAGCCGTGACTTCGCCATCGGCGGAGTTGACGATTTGGTGACCGAGGCGAACCGAGTTTTCGTCGAATGCGATGGGAGCGCTCAGAATATGAAAGCTGGCGCCGGCGCGGAGCTCGCGAACAAACCGGACGTCGAAGCGGCGAGCCCCCGAGCCGGCCAAGTCGCGCACGCCCAGGCTTTCCGCCGTTGTCACGGCCGCATCCGCCAGCCGATCGAAATAATAGGCGATCGTGAAATGTTCGGTGACGTCGCACTCCCAAGGGGACACGACGCTGCGACAGGTCTCGATCCAGGCCACCATCGCGCAAGCTCCCAAAAACCGGCTTCGATCCCCGCTTGCACGGGGATGGGGTTATTCCCTACGTCATTTTGTCCATTTCGGGAAAGCGGGAACTCGGAACGGCATTTAGAGCCTTGGCAATGAGGAAAGAGGAGAGCCGTCCGCCGCATGCGCGGCAGCTGTTGCGGATATGCGGGCTTGCAGCGGTGACCGCTCTGTTCGAGCGCGATCCGCGGCGGGTCGAGCGGCTATTCTTCGAGGACAAGGTCAAGGGCGAGGTCGGCTCGTTCTGCCGCACGCTCGCCCGCGCTCGCAAGCCCTTTCGTGAAGTGGACAAAGCTGAACTCGCGCGCGTCGCCGGGACGCCCCTGCACGGCGGTCTCGTGGCGATCGCCGCGCCGCAGCCATGGGCCGGCTTCGATCGAAACGCGGCTCGGATTTCGGCGAAGAACGGCAAGCCACTGCTTATCCTCGACGGCATCGGCAACCCCCATAACCTGGGGGCGCTCGCCCGCAGCGCCGCCTTCTTCGGCCTCGAGCGGATCATTCTGGCCGACCGGCCGGACCAGGCATTGCCATCGGATGCCAGTTACCGCGTGGCCGAAGGTGGACTAGAGCACTTGGATTTGCACCGCGCGCCGCTCCCGGCCGCTCTCTTCGAACTGCGGCCGGCCTATCGCGTGATCGGCACCGCCCTTGGGTACGGTCCGGTGCCGGACAGGTTGGAAAGCGGGCCGCCGGTCGCGCTGGTCTTTGGCAATGAGGAGACCGGTCTCGATCCCGCCACAATCGCCGCCTGTGATCAGATTTGGTCGATCCGCGGCAGCGGCAGCGTGCAGTCACTCAACGTGGCCGCGGCGGCTGCGATCCTATTGTATCTGCTGACCCGCTCCTGACGCATGCATCTCCGCCCGGCTCATTGCGCGGGACGGGTCACACGCCGCTGGGTTCGGCGACCGCCGCCGACCAGGGCGACATCACGTCGGATATGCCGTGATTCACCGCATCGGCGCCGCGCAGCACCAGGTTCGGACAGGCAAAACGGGTCGGAAAGACCGTGTGCTCCACCAGCGTCGCTCCCGGTTGCCGAGACAGCCTCTCGATGATTTCGGGAGCAAGCCGGCGGTCGATGCCGAACCGATCGCCGCCGTTCACATCGATCCGCGGATGGTGGGCCGCAGCTTCGGGATCCATGCCGAAATCGATGATAAAGCTTGCGAGCTGCAGCACCGCCCCGAGAATGCGCCGGCCTCCGGACGCACCGACGCCGAACCATGGCCGCCCGTCGCGCGCCACCACGACCGGACACATATTGGTCAGCGCGCGTTTACCGGGCCCGATCGAGTTCGGCCGGCCGGGACGCGGGTCGAACCACATCACACCATTGTTCATGAGGATGCCGGTACCGGGCAACACATAACGGCTGCCGAACGACGACAACAGCGTCGTCGTCAATGCCGCTATGCCGCCTTGATGGTCGATGGCGGTAATATGCGTGGTCGAGGTCCGCGAACCGGTTTCGACATCACCCATGGTCTCAAGTCGCTCGGCATAAGCCTGCCGGAGCACCTCGATGAGCGCCTCGAAGTAATGGGCGTCGGGTGTGCCGGCGAACTTTCGTCCGCCAAGAATTCGGAGGATCCCCGCGAGGGTCGGTCCTGCCGTCATCCCGGGGGTGGTCTGGAACTTGACGCCCCGATAGGGGGTTTCGAGCGGCGGCACGATGCGCGCGCGACAATTCGCCAGATCTTCGACTGAGAGGACGCCGCCGCCGACCCGCGTGTCGGCGACAATCGACCGCGCGATCTCCCCGTCATAGAAATCCGCGGGTCCGGTTTCGGCGAGCCGCTCGAGCGTTTCGGCAAGACGCCCGAGCGGCAGGCTCATACTGTCACTATCGGGTGGGCAGACCGGCGGCAGACCGTCAGGCAGCCAAACTCGCCGGCTCTCCTCATAGCGACGCAGATCAGTGGCAGCACTGGCGACCTTCACTGTCGTGAACCAGTCGACCGGCAAGCCGGTGCGGGCAAGCGCGATCGCCGGTTTGACCAGCTCGCGCCACGGCAGGCGCCCGAAGCGCTCGATAGCCAGAGCATAGCCGCGGACCGCGGTCGGGATTGCGAAGGAGAGCGGCCCGTGCATGTTGCGATCGCCAGAGACCTGCGGCCAAGTGAAGAGCTCGGTCCTCATCTCCCCGGTCAACGGGAACGCGGCCGGATCGAGGCCGTGCGGTGCAACCGGGCCGAAATCGACGATATCGGCACGGTCGGCGCCGGCCTGGTGCACGACTATGAAGCCGATACCGCCGAGGCCGCTGTTCCACGGCTCAACCGCCGCGA
Organism: uncultured Alphaproteobacteria bacterium; assembly: GCA_963787425.1. Lineage (GTDB taxonomy): Bacteria > Pseudomonadota > Alphaproteobacteria > ATCC43930 > CGMCC-115725 > AP-15. The sequence continues at coordinate 506,490 of CAWBCV010000004.1, read as the reverse complement.
GAGCAAAAGCAGTGGCTACGACGGCGTCGACCGCGCCGCCGCCCGCCGTCAACACTTCGGCGCCGACACGGGCCGCCGTTCCGCTTTGCGACGCGACAACACCGCCCGCCGAGCACACGGGCGGCTTGCGGATGTGCCAGTTCTGGGTGAGATGCATGCCGCTCGCCGCTCAGTTGACGGTGATCGAATCAACCCGATTGGGGTAGAAGGCGTAATAGCCGGCGAGCCGCGACACTTCGTCATAGGGCGAAAGATAGGCCCATACGGCGTTTTCTGAGCGCCGGATCGCGCCTGCCTCTCCCGGAACTTCGATCGTCCAGTACGACGCCTCGCCCTTGTACGGGCAGCGGGTGTGGTGTTCGGTCGGATGCATCAGATCAAGCCGCACGTCTTTTTGCGGCAGGTAATAGACCGGGCCATGGCCGGTCTCTTCGACGCGCAGCGCTTCGCTGCTGTCGGCGATCGTCACGCCGCCGAATTTGACCGTGACGCGCCGGCCTGCGGGGAGCAGGTCGACGCGGTAATCGAGCCGGCTGGCAAAGCCCGGGGCAGAGTTGGGCATTTCGATTTCCTCAGATCTCAATTCAATGCTGACGCGACTTGCGCTGCGGCGGTGCGCCGTCGCCGCCAAACGATGCGACGCAACTTGCGTGCAATTCCGGATCGGTCACTGGGCCGCATTCCTGCTGCATGCGCTTGTTGCGGAACGAGGGGTTGCTCTGCAGTACCTGCTCGTATGTCTGGCTCTGCTTCACGTTGGCCGCCGCGCCAGGGTCGGGCGGCGTCTGCTGCGCCGAAGCGCCGCCACTGAGCGAGAGAGTTATCGCCGCGGCGAGAGCCCACAGGATTTGTCTAGGCATTGTCACTCCTTCCGCACGGGTTATGAGATCGGATCTTGCCGCGACAGCGAGGTTTGCTCAATCCACCATAGTCAATCCGCCGCTGACGCTCAGTACCTGACCCGTAATGTAATCCGATCGGCGGCTCAGAAAAAACAGGACCGCTTGGGCGATTTCCATCGGTTGCGCGATCCGGCGGAACGGGATGGCGCGGGTCAATGCTTCTTTTATACGGTCAGGCTGATGCTGGAACAGCGGCGTGTCGGTCGGGCCGGGACAGACGCAATTGACGTTTAGCTGATAGCGCGCGAGCTCGCGCGCGAGCGACTTGGTAAAGGCGATCAGGCCACCCTTTGCGGCAGCATAGACGGTTTCCCCCATACTGCCGACCCGCCCCGCATCGCTCGAGATATTGACGATCTTGCCGGCGCGCGCGGCCACCATCGAAGGCAACACGTCCCGGGTCAGGCGGACCGCGCCCATCAGATTGATCGCGACGATGCGATCCCACATCGCCGGTGGGTTTTCGAGAAACGGCTGGATCTGGTCCCAACCGGCAGCATTGACCAAGCCATCGACGCGGTCTGTACGCCGATAAACTGCAGCTGCGAATCCGGCGATCGACGAGGGGTCGGTCAGGTCGAGCGGAAGGTATTCGACTGCCAGCTGTTCTGCCGCGGCCTCCGCCGCGGCCGCCTGCCCGCCCGCCTCGTCGATATCTCCGACGAGGACCCTTGCGCCCTCGCGAGCCAGCAGAAGGGCGGTGGCCTTGCCGATCCCGGAAGCGCCGCCGGTAACGATGACGCTTTGGCCTCGCATCTCCATGCTGTCCTCGTTGCTGCGTCCTCGTCGAGCAAACCGGTTTTAGCCAAGCTGCCGCTTCCCTCTACCACGTCGCGATCAGTGGGCCGAGACCAAAGCCGGCGTGCCTTGCGCCTCGATGGCCCCGGTCGCACGCAGCGCATCAATGACGACCCGCGGCAACCGATGCGCCGGCAAGTCGAGCTGGCGCGCATCGGCTGCGCTGCCCCGCCACACGACATAGTCGCTGCCTACTTCCTCGAAGCCAAAATGACGGAAGGCGTGTGGCAGGCTCGGCAGGTGGTCTCCGTAAAACGCCAGGACCCCCTCGCGGTGGCGGCGTTGCAGCCCGGTCATCAGAACCTGCAACATTTCATCCGATTGACGCACGCCGTCCAGATAGCGCAGCAACTCGCCACCCTGCGGTAGCCCGATGCCATCGAAATCACGCCGCAGTTCGGGATTGATCGGCGGCCCAGCTTCGCGCCAAGGGCCATGATTGCCCATCGTGATCGCGAAGATGAAGACGCGCGGCCCTTCGGCATCGAGCACCCTGAGCACATGATCGGCGAGCTCCGGGTCTGAGTAATAGGGGGGCCGCCGCGAACCGCCGAGGGTCTCAATGCCCAAGAAGGTTTCGAACCCCAGTGCCGGTAGCGTCAAATCGCGCCGGAAAAAGCTGCGGTCGAACGGGTGCAGGCAGACGGTGCGATAGCCTTGGCTGCGCAAGTGCCACACGAGGGAGGCGATCGGCGCGCGCGCAAAAGAGTGGTACGGATTGAAGCGGTCATAGCCGAGTTCGCTCTCCGGAATCCCGGTCAGCACCGCGAATTCGGCTCGCATCGTATTGGCGCCCCAGCCCGGGACCTGGAGACGGCCGAAGGTCCCGCCCCTTCCGCAACAGGCGTCGAATCCCGATAGCAGTCCCTGCGGGATCAGCGGCGATAGCCGGCGGGCATCGAAGAATGATTCGCATTGGACAAGAATGAGAGGGACTGACGGCTGGCGGTGGGCCCGACCTGGCGAGGACGCCGGTAGCGGCGCGTGACGGGCCCGCCGCGCGGCGCGCTCGGCCCTTGCGATCACGCCGTAGGTCAGCACCATCGCGAAGGGTCCCAACGTCGCGGCGTCTCTGAAGGGTTCACCGGTGGCGCTGAGCTCCCGCAGTGCCGCGGCTGCGGCTCCGAGTGTCGGCTCGCGCGAGATCAGCCATACTCCCGCTACGATCAGCCCGCCGTAGAACACAAGCAACCACGGATCGGGCTGCCAAAGCGCCGGTTCAAAGGTGAGCAGAACGACGCAGAGGCCGATTGCTGCAGCAGCGCCCCCGATGACTAGCGCCGGGCCGGCGAAAGGTAGGTAGAGCTGCGGATGGGTGAACACGTGGCGCAGCTCGGACATTTCGGAAAACACGACCGGCTCGCGCAACACCTCGCGCTTTGTGCGATCGGCTAACGCGAAACCGGCGCCGAGAGAGATCAACAAAGCACCGGTGAAAATCGGGCAGCCTGTGGCGGTCAGTACGAAGCTCCCCGCCAACAGAACCGGGAGAAGATCGAGAAGAATAGCGGGTGCGTTATCGGTACGAGCCTTGGCGACGCGCCGAGGTAGCAACCAGGCGCCAAGCGCGAGCGCACAGCCCACCATTATATGCAGCGCTTCGCTCATCGCGCGATCACGCCGAGTGGATTTGAAACCGGTAGCGGCGCAGAATCGCGTCCCCGATGAAAGCGGGCGCGATGTCGCAGAATTGGAGACCGAGCACCAGCGCCCGCGGGAAAGCGATGCGCCGGCGCCCCCGATCGATGCCCCGCCTGACAATCCGAGCCGCGCCGTCGCTGCTGAGCAGAAACGGCGTTGGCCCGTCGAATCGATTGGTCATAGGCGAGTTGAAGAACCCCGGGCAAACCACGGTCACACCGATGCGGTGGCTCTCCAGACGGGGCCTCAACGCCTCGGCGTAAGCCCGCAATCCGGCTTTGCTCGCGCAATACCCGGGACTGTACGGGAGCCCCCGGTAAGCGGCAATCGAGGCGACCACGGCGACGCGGCCGCGTCTACGCGCGCACAGCGCCGGCAGGATGGGCTCCACGGTATTGATGGCGCCGAGCAGGTTTACCCCAACCTGCCGTGCCGCAGTTTCGGCGCCCTCGGACGGGCTGTCGGGATCAGGGCCGGCCGACGTTCCGGCATTCGCAATCAACAGATCGACCGGGTGCCGACCATCAAACTCCCGCAGCCATGATGCCATGGCGGCGGCGTCGGTGACGTCGATGACAGCCATGTGCACCGTTGCCCCCCTTGCTTCACAGGCGCGGGCCGTAGCCTCGAGCCGCTGCCGATCGCGGCCGAGGAGTCCGAGCGCGACATGCGGCGCGGCATAGGCTCTAGCGAGCGACGCGCCCAGCCCGCTCGAAGCGCCGGTAATGGTTACGACGCTGAATGGTGCGCGCATCCCCGAATTCCTAGAACTAGCGATGCCCTGAAGCCGTCATGATGAGGATGACGGAGCGGATTTCCCAAAAAGCCGGGCAGACCTGACCAAGGTGTCGCTCCAGCGCCGCACCAATAAACCCTGCAGACGACGCGTGGCGACGAGGAGACCCGGTCGCCAAAGCTCTGGATTGGCCAAACGTTCGATCACCAGCTCCGGCCTGCAAGGCAGGCGAGTGACCGGATCGAGATAACGCGGATAGAGGATCAGCGCGCCGGCGACCAGTTCCTCGAGGGTTAGCCGCCGCCCCCTGTCAATACCGGCGAGGTCGACGGTGAGCCCCCAACCGGCGTAAAAGGGCCGGCCGTAAACGACGACTCGCCGCCCGCGCAGCAAGGCCTCGAAGCCAGCGAGCGAGGTCAGGGTGTGCAGTTCGTCGATTTCGGCCAAAACTACAGCCGTCGAGATATCGCGGATGACGGTGTCGGCGAAGGTGGTGGCAATCCCGTCGGCAAGCTTTCCCTGGCGGTGGCCGGCTTCGACGTCGGGGTGCGGCTTGTAGAGAATGAAGGCCTCGGGGTTGGCGGTGCGCACGCGGGCGAGTAGATCGAGGTTGCGTGCAATCCCTCCTCCGCCGAGGCGGACCGAGAGATCGTCCTCCACTTGTCCCGGCACCAGGATGCGCCGTTTACCGGCGGGCCATTCGATCGGGAGCGCCGAGTCGCCGACATTATATTTGGTGATGCCGCGAGCGACGAGCCGAGCGATCAGATCGCGGGCGCGCTCGATCAGTGCGGCGTCAAATTCGGTTTCGGCGAGGAGCCGCTCCAGATCGCTGCGCACGCTCGGATCGAAATGTATGCCGCGGCTGTCGAGCACCAGCGAGGCTGCCGGTATGAAATCGGAACCTAGCCCGACCGAGCGGACAAACCCATCCTCGACTCGGAGAAGCGGTATACTGCTCTCTTCGGCCGCTTGTGCGAGCCCGGCCGGCGCGCGCGAGACCCAAACGGCGATGCTGCTTCCCGGCCTGCGCCGGGCCGCCGCAATGGCAGCATTCTTGGTACGCCGAAAGGCCGGCGTGCCAGCACTCGAGCGCAGAAAATCTCGGACCTGCCGACGCTTCCAGAACGACATTCCGAGGCAAACCCTGATGTTCCGGTTGACGGTCTCGATTTTCTGCCACTCTGCGAGGATCTCAAGAACGTCCTCAAAAGAGGCGGCTTCTCGCCGGTACGGATCGAGATAGCGGGTCGCGAGGAGGCAAGCGCCCGCAAATATTTCGTCAACGGTCCGGCGGAGCGTTTTTCGCGATACACCGGGCTGGTCCGTCGTAATGCCCCAGCCCGAATAGAACGAATCGGAAAAGCAGCGGATTTTGGCTCCGGCCAGCAGCGCAAGAAAGCCGGTCTCGCCGCCGGTCGTGTAGACCGTTTCGGCTCGAGCGACCGCTTCCCAAATATCCACCCTTCCGGTCAGGACGGTGCACCCCCGCGCGGCGGTGTCTCTCAGCAGGCCGGCCATCAATCGGCGATGGCGCGCACGGTCCGACGCCACAAGCAGGGTTGGCTCCGAGGCGTTTTCGGCCCTGGCCGCCGCGAGCATGGCGTTGAGCAGCTTTGGGGAAGTCGATCCACTTGCACCGTGCCAGTTGCTGTCGCCCAGGATCAATGCATAGCGGCCGCTGCGCGGCAGTCCGGGATCGGCTCCGGAATTCCACCACGGACCGCCGAGTCGGCGTGATACGATTTCGCGCCGCAAGCTGGCCGCCCTGGCAAGAAGCCCTGGGCTCTCCCAACCACTGCTCGCAAGGAGCCGATCGGGGTCGAGGATATCGATCGGTGATTGAGGTCCAGCCATTACCTGCGCTGTCACGCTCAGGATCGGGGTTGTGGCTCCCCATCTCGGAGGAGCGCGCAGCAGGCCTGGGCCGAAGAGCAGAAAGGGAAGCCCCAGTGTTGTAGCCCGCCTTCTGGCTCGGCCCTGGTGACGTAGATCGGACCAACTCACGACACCCGACACCCCGGTGACGGCAAGATCCGGGAGGCGCTGCGCGATCCTAAATTCCGGAAACAGCGCTGCCAGCGCCCCGGTCTCCCCCGCCGCAATCCCGGCTGCGAGCAGTCCAGAACAGGCAGGCGCCGGAGAGAGTCTCGGGCCGCCATCGCGCGAAGCGGGCACCGTCGCGGAGACGAGATCACATTGCCGCATCCCCACCCCGATCATCGCGTCGGTATAAACGTTCTTGCCGTGATTTCCGTAACTCTTGACAATCGGCCCGGCTCTGTCCACGAAAATCACGCTGCGGCGCAATATCCGACACCTACCGGCGAACGCCCGGAACGTCGACCCGCAGAATAAGGGGCCCTATCGGCGGAACAAATAGCCCGCGGCGGGCGATCGCGCCGGCGCACAAAAAAGTCCGACTTGACATGACGGCGATACCATTCGCTTCGGCCGGGGCACCCCGCGCATCATTTCCGAACCTCTCGCCGGCGAAAGGAACGGATATGACGACACACACGCGCATGCTGACGCGTGCCGCCCACGATCTCGGCCATGAGGTTGGCGTCCTCTATAGTACCTCGTTTACACCCGCCAAAGATCCGTTGCTGCGCGAAATCGCGTTCTTCGACGAGAAGCGGCCGGGCATGTCCGGAAAGCGTAAGCCGAGGTTGCGACGGGCTCTCAACCATGCCACCGACCAAACGCGGTACCACCTGCCCGTCAAGCCCTTGCCCGTCGAATTGAGCGGTGCAGTCGTCGTTCGACAGTTCAAGCGCGCGCTCGCCGCCCACGATCGTATCTTCGTCGCTCGCAACTATTTGCGAATGCGAAAACCTATTTTTCTCGTACTGAGGTGTTCGTCAATCTCGCCTCGAACTGCAGCCGGAGATATCCTGCATCGCACCTACCCGCTGCCGCTCCGGGCGAAGTCGGCGCGCAACGTTTACACGATCCGCGATCTCGTCCCGCTCCGGCTGCCATTCACGACTGAAGACAACGAGCGGCAGCTGGTTAGCCTGGTCAAAAAGACCGCCAACGAAGCGGACCATATCGTCACGGTTCCGAAAACTCCAAGCGTGACATCATCGAGCTCCCCAGGGTGGGGGAGCGACGCGTCTCGAACACCTATCAGACGGTGGATTTACCTCGCGAATGGATCGAGCGGCCGGCGGCAGTCGCCAACCAGCAGGAGGGAGCCGGAACGGTGGGGTGCCGGGGGACAGATCGCGGTTCCGGCATAAGACGCGAGGGTCATCCGACGGCGGGTTCACATTGCCGCATCGCCATCCCGGCGGTACCCCGGGTACAAAGAATTTGCCGCGACGTCAGACAATCTTGACCGTTGACAATCGCGCGCGTGGTGTTCACGCAAATTGCACTGCGGTGAAATAGGGGAAGGAATCCAGTTGCGAGCGAAACCGATGGAGCTCGCCCCGTCCGAGCCTGTGGCGGCGCGCGTCGGCACTTGTCGGGCCAGAATTTCGGTGCCAGACCACGGCAGCACCCGCGCCCCCGGCTCGGGAGTGTCCCGACGCATCATCTATGACGGCCTGAATCTCTCGCTGGCCGAGGGGACGGGAATAGCCACCTATACGCGTATGCTTGCCCAGGTCGTCCGCGAGCTCGGCCACGAGGTCGGGGTTGTCTACGGCGTCCCGCAAGCGCCGCCGCGCAATTCGCTGCTGCGCGAGGTCACGTTTTTCGATGAAAAGCGGGCGATCAAGACCTCGGCGGCAGCGGAGCTTCTCCATTACATTACCGATCAGGTGCGGTACCGGCTGACGGTCAAGCCGACGCCGGTCGGCTTCAGCGGTGCGGTCGTCACTCGCCAATTCGCGTCGACCCTACCCGAGCACGATCATGTCTTTGTGTCCCGCAGATTATTTGAGAACGCCCGAATCCATTTTGCATGGTCGAAGGAGTTCGCCGACCTGGTCTTTGACCCCAAGCCGGATATATTCCACTGCACTTACCAGATACCGTTACGCTCGAAGTCTGCCTTCAATATCTACACGATTCACGATCTCGTGCCCCTGCGGCTGCCGTTTGCGACGCTGGACAACAAGCGGCAGATGTTTCGATTGCTCAAGAAGATCGCCGCTGAGGCCGACCACATCGTGACGGTATCGGAGAATTCGAAGCGCGACATCATTGAACTTCTTCGCGTCGACGAAAAACGTATCACCAACACCTACCAGGCGGTGCATTTCCCCAAGTCATATCTCGAACGCTCGGAGGCCGCGATCGCCGAGCAGCTGGCGGGCTCCTTTGGCCTCGAAGTCGACCAGTACCTCCTTTTCTTCGGCGCCCTCGAGCCAAAAAAGAATGTCGGCCGACTGATCGAGGCCTATCTAGCCTCGGGTGTCGACGTCCCGCTCGTGCTCGTCGCGGCCGAAGGCTGGTACAACCAGTCTGAAACCAGATTGCTCGACGAGCTGCGCGACAATGAGCCGCGACCGAAGGGGCTGGAATTTGCGCCGCTGCGGCGGACCGTGCGCCGCTTCCGTTATGTCAGTCTCTCGACTTTAGTGAGCCTGATCCGCGGCGCCCGCGCCGTCGTGTTTCCGTCGCTATACGAAGGCTTCGGCCTGCCGGTCCTCGAAGCGATGGCGCTCGGCACGCCGGTTGTCACGTCGCGGGAATCGTCGCTTCCCGAGGTCGCTGGCGAGGCGGCCCTGCTCGTCGACCCCTATGATGTCGATGACATCGCGCGGGGCATCTGGACGATCGCGAACGACGCCGATCTGCGTACCGAGCTCGCGCGCCGCGGCATATTACAGGCGGAGAAATTCTCCGTCGAACGATACCGTGAACGGGTGGCGGCGCTCTACAACTCGCTGTGCTGAGCTCGGGTAATGGCATAATGCCGTGCGTAACCGCTTGGCCAGAGGCGCGTGTTGGGTTAAAGGAAGTGGCCGCTCAGCTCGTAGGGTTTACGGATCTTTACAGATGGCAGAAGCCTCGCAGTTCGAACGCGTGCTGTCGCTCGGCCGAACCGCCGCGGTCGATATCGGGGTCCGCCCCCGTGCCGGTTGGCGCCCCGGGCGCCTTTTCCGGTCTATCAACATATGGTTCTGGGCGGTTGTCGGCCTGCCGACCCTTGTCGCCGGAGTTTATTATTTTGGGATCGCTTCGGACCTCTATCTATCGGAGGCGCGGTTCGTCGTCAGTAGCCCAAAAGGGGTGCAGACTAACCCGATCGGTGCGCTGCTGCAGTCTTCGGGCCTGAGCCGCGCAACCGACGACACCGCCGCTGTCCAGGACTTCATCATGACGCGCGATGCGGTCCGCAAGCTTGAGAAGCACAATGACCTCCGTACGATTTTTAGCCGACCGGAGGGCGATCTCGTCACGCGGTTCCCAGGCATAATGTTTTGGCGCCATGATTTCGAAGCGCTGTACCGGTCCTATGAGCATTTCGTGTCGGTCGAAACCGACACGACGACCGGGGTGACCACGCTCAGCGTGAAAGCGTACCGGCCGGAAGACTCGCATACGATCGCCAGCGCATTGCTCACTTATAGCGAGCAGCTGGTCAACGAGCTCAACGACCGGGCGCGCAGAGACGCGCTGGATATGGCGAGCCGCGAAGTCGATCGCGCCGAGCAGCGGATCGCACAGATTCAAGGTGAACTCACCGCTTACCGCGTAAAACAGAAAATGCTCGACCCGAAAACGGCATCCTCAGGGGTGTTGGAATTGATCGCGCAGATGAATGGGGCGCAGGCGAACGCTCGAGCGCAATTGGGTGAGCTTCTGAAGAATTCGCCCAACAGCCCTCAGATTCCGCTGGTCAAGACCCGGATCGACTCTCTGGACAAACTGATCGCCGAGGAACGTGCGAAACTGAGCGGCCAGACAGATTCCGTGGTTTCGACCCTGACCGAGTACGAGCGCCTGACCCTCGATCGCGAACTTGCCGAAAAGGCGCTGGCTTCGGCTTTCACCTCACTCGAAGCGGCGCGCATCGAAGCGCAGCGGCAGCAGCTTTATCTCGAAAAGATCTCGCAGCCGAACCTCGCCGATTACCCGCTCTATCCGAAGCGCGCGGTTTCGTTCGCGGTGGTTGTGGTGAGCTGCCTGGTCGTCTACGGCATCGCCTGGCTGCTGGTAGCGAGTGCCCGCGAGCACGCGGCAGCTTGAGGCTTGCGGCACGGTGAGCGGCACTGGAGGCGCGACGCTGTTCCGGCGAGGGTTCGCCGTACAATGCCGCGTGATCGGCGCGCTCACCATTCGCGAAATCTATACCCGGTTCGGTCGGCAGAACCTCGGATTTGCCTGGATCGTCGTCGAACCGCTGGTCTTTGCGATCCCGGTATTGTTCATGTGGCGCGCCATCAGGGGCTCTCACGAACACGGCCTCGCGCTCATGCCGTTCTTGTGGAGCGGATATCTCCCGATTTTGCTGTTTCGGCATCTCGGGGGGCGCGTATTGTTCTTCATCACGGCCAATGCCGGGCTGCTCTACCATCGACGGGTGAGCATCTTGGACATTTTCGTCGCGCGCTCTCTGCTCGAGATTGGCGGGAATATCGCCGCTGTCATCGCCTCCTTTGCGCTCTTTTACGCAATCGGCGTGATCGATGTGCCGCAAGATCTGCCGATGTTTTACCTCGGTTATTTTTTTATGATTTGGTGGTCCATCGCGGCGGCTCTGATCATCGGCGGGTTGAGCGAGCGCTCGGATTGGGTGGCCCAGATCTGGATGCCCTACTCTTACATGTATCTCGTATTTTCGGGTTTCTTTTACCTCGCCGATTGGCTGCCTCCCGCGCTGCGCAACGTGGCGCTCTGCCAGCCCTACACGCAAGCGTATGAGATGATCCGCGCCGGCGTCTTCGGCGATGTGATCAAGACCTACGGCGACCCCGGCTATACGGCCTTCATCCTCGCGATTCTGACCCTGATCGGTCTGTGGATAATGCGCGAGGGGCGCAAATATGTCGTCGTCGAATGATCAGAGTCAGCGGTCTTTCCAAGGAATATCGGGCCGAAGGGAAGGTCCATCACGTTTTGAGCAATGTCTCGTTCACCGTCGAGCGCGGCGAAAAGGTCGCAGTACTCGGGCGCAACGGCGCCGGCAAATCAACATTGATGCGCCTCATCGGCGGCGTCGAGCTTCCGACCAGCGGCCGGATCGAGCGGGAGATGTCGATGTCCTGGCCCCTCGGTTTGCAGGGCGGCTTTCAGGGAAGCCTGACCGGCAATGACAACATGCGGTTTATCGCGCGTATCTACAACAAGCCGTTCGACTACATCCGCGCCTATGTCGACGACTTTGCCGAACTCGGCAAATACCTGTCGGAGCCGCTCAAAACCTACTCGACGGGAATGCGCGCGCGGTTCGCGTTTGCGCTGTCGCTCGCCATCGACTTCGATTGCTACCTGGTCGACGAGATCATTGCCGCCGGCGACCAGCGCTTCCAGCGCCGTTCGCATGAGGAGCTGTTTGAAAAACGCGCCGACCGCTCGATGATCCTCGCCTCCCACATAGGCGACATCGTCAAAGCATACTGCTCGCGCGCTGTGGTCCTGCATCGCGGCCGCGGCAAGGTATTCGACGATCTCGACTTGGCTTTGGATATCTACGAAGACCTGTGACGCAACGTACAAGCTCCGAGCCGCCTTCAGTCGGCGCCGCCAAAGTACAATAGCCAGTCTTCCCCCGAGCGATCCCTCTCGATCTGGCCTGCGGTCACTTCGACTGCATTGCCATTGTAGTCGATATGCCGCAATCGGCCGTAGATCGCTGTGAGCTGCGCTAGAAAGGCGCAGGGATCGCGGTACCGGCTAGTATTGAACTCCAGCACCAGATGCGGCTTGTCCCGCGCGAGCGTTTTCAGTGCACCCGCGATAATGCCCTCCTCGGCCCCCTCCGCGTCGATTTTGATGAAATCAATGCGTCCGCGTCCGGCTACAATCGTATCTACGGCAACCTCGGATACGGGGTAGAGGGTTCCCGAAGCCGCACTTACCTCATCTGGCGAGGCGATGATCATCGCGTTTTTGGGCTCGCCATGCGGAGCATATAGCAAGGATTGGCCGCCGTCGGCGGCACCGGCCGCGGCTTCGATAAGAGTAGCGCGGCCGGCCGGTATGTTGAGGCGGATCGAGCGGCGCAACGCGATTGTGGTCGCCGGGTTTGGTTCGACGGCATAGACGTGCCCCGTCTCACCTACCAAATCGGCAAGGATTAGCGTGTAATAGCCAAAATTCGCCCCGACATCCATCGCCACCATACCTGGGCGAACGAGGCGGGCGATGAAGATCGTCAGCCACATCTCCCAGAAGCCGTCGAGCAACAAGTTGGAGCCGAAGCCCGTATCTCGCGTGTCGATATACATCTTGTAGCGGCCGAGGATCCGGCAAAGCGCGGTATGGTCCCCGAGGTACGCCGACTGTGCTTGGACCCGGCAGAACGCCTCGAGATCGAAGCGATCAGCGGACGCGAGCTCCCGGATGCCGAGGGTGTCGAGGCGAGCCTGCCGGGCTTCCTTGAGTGCAGCCGATTCTATACTTGAGGAGCGGAGGCGCGCTTCGACGTTGCGCTGTCCTGCCTCGATTTGCGTCAGACGCCGGGCGATATCGCTGATGCGCAACTGGACGCGGTCGCCGTTCCCCTTGAGCCCACCCCAGTTCCAGAGGAAACGCCGCTTCAACCTCTGTCGTCCAAGGATAGGCCCAGTGCAAGGGCAAACTCGCCGCGCTTTTCCGGGCGGCTTGTCAATTGCCGCTGCAATCTCACCTGACCTAGCGCCAGCCGTCCGTCGAAACCGGCGCGCTCGCTGAAGAGCCGGACCTCAACTGGATGATCCATGGACGGCTCGATCGAGATTGTCAGATTGACCTCGAACACCCCTTCACTTTCGGGCTGCAAGTTGACGCGGCTGAGATGGGTTCCGGCGACGACTTCGACGACATATCCCAGTTCGGCGGCTTCTTTCGAGAAGCCCAGCAGAATCGAAGCGGACCAGGAGCCGGGCGGCAGCATGATGTAGGGGCCATAGATTAAGCACCGGGCCCGTCCCGTAACGTCGATCGGTCGCGTCGCTCGTACATTGGGCTGGTCGCCGATAAAAAAGAGATCGCGCTCCCAAGTGATGCTGGTGAGATCGACGCCGGTAAAATAATCCTCATAGGCGCCCAAAGCGCCGTTGACAAGGGCCTGTTCCGGTTCTGCGAGACTGTCCCACCAGATAATGTCTGCGCTGCGCACCGGTACGATCCCTTCCTCTTTCAACTGGCAAATCATTGTTCGGATCTCAGCCTCGCTGACATCGAGCTCAAAATGGCGCCCGATAGCCTTTGCAGTCGAAAGCGGATCTCGAGCTTCATCGTCCGCCCTCAAGACGAGCGCTCCGGGAAGAGCAGAATAGCTGAGCATCGCCGCGCAACTGGAGGCGACCGCTCGCGTCGCCGCGACGAGGTCGTAGCCCGGCTGGGAGGTAAGATCTCGCAGGGCGGTCCGCGGCTCGTCCAGCACGGCGATAAAGCGTTTGCCCGCCTCCATGAGCGCGGTCTGCACCCCACCGCCGGGCTGACGGGAGCAGACGACAAAATGCGGGGCACCCGTTCTGATCATCGCCAGGGCGAGTTCTTCGAGCGTGTTCAGACCGACAAGCTCGACCGGTCCCAAGGCACGTTGCGCCAATCGATACAGGACCGCGTCGCACCATTCGGCGAAGCGGCCAGGCAGGCCAATGGAAAAGAAAATCATGCTCGTTGGACGACGCTTATGTAACGATGCGAGGTTATGCGTCGCAAATTGCAACTACTACCCAGGCCAACCAAAGGTGTCAACCGTCCATCCGTAGTATGGTGCGCCGGATTGTATGTTCGTCCACTGTCGGCATGCGTACATCGTCCACTGCCTGCCATCGGAGGGGGCTTGATCATTGCCGATCTGAGGACAGTTCATATATGGATCGACTGGTTGGCCACCGTCTGGGCTTTCCCAAGCTGCCCATCGAACTAGCCCAAGTTGATATGCATAGTAGGTACGCTCCATAAAGGTTGCGTTTGAGATGGCTGTGTTATCGTAATGCTCGGAAATGATGGTCTGAATTATAGGCACGAAGTAAGATCCATTCCACCAAATAGGCCAGGCCTCATTGACAAGCGCGTATTGCAAATACGCTGGATTTAGCGCGGGGCAATCATACGGGTTTGGCGTGTCAGCGAGGTAATCAATCTCGGGCTTCCAAGCTTCAAACGGCGCGTCTGCTCGAAATGCGATCCAGCCGGTTCCACCGCAGTTGGCCCCGACAAAGTATTGCATCGGATTACCACTATCCTGGGTCCGATCAACCCGCACGGTCCAGCCGTCGCTGACGAGGACTTGCCCGCCATCGCCCCACTGTGGGACCCAGCTTGGGTTGAACGGATTGAACGAGAAGGTGTCAACAACGCTGCTGCCATCATCCATCAATGCGGCATCACTGATCTGCTGCCCAGCGCCCGGCGGCGGCGAAATCTCCAAATCATGCTTACGCCAAAAGGCCGGCCAGCCGGCCAATTGTATATTAGCTTGATCCGGTGAACAGGTCCACGGCGGACCGTAATCGGGGCAAACCTGCTGCACTGTGAAGAAGTAGGGCTGAATCTGCGCCTTCGCTACTCCCGACATTACACAGATTATGGACATCCAGAAGGCTAGCACGAGGTTATATTTCATTTTACCTCTCCTTCATTTGGCTTCCTTGCGCTCCGAGCCAAGTTGCATGATGCATTATCAAGTTGCATGATGCATTATAGAGAATGAAGATGGCGAAGCGAAGGGTTTCCCCGCACCACTCGGCGAAGCGACCAGGCAGGCCGATGGAGAAAAAGATCATGCTCTTGAGCGCGCCCTTTGATGTCACGAATGAGCCTCTCAGATTCCATAAAGTTGCTATTATGATTTCAAGTGCAACCGCGTGGTGGTGATCGGAGACGCGGGAAACAGTCCCACTACAAAGGCCCGTGACGTTTTGATCGCTGCCAAAATCGATATCTTCCGAAGAATTTCCCATCCGATCGGGATCTCGCTTCGCGCGTCGCGGATTGCGGTACTGCTGTTAGTTGCTGCCGGCTCGGCTGTCGCTCGCCCCCATTCTGTTGATCCGATGGACTGGCTCATTCAACACATCTGCGCCGATTCGGCCGACCGCCCGATTGCCGGCGATCCTTACAACGGTTGTGAATCCGGCTCGTTAGAGCGTCGGCTCCGGTTGGATGATCCAATGCCATATCTGCGCCACGACCAGCCCGGCAAGGACGGCGACCACCCCAGTGGTTTTCAGAGGCTCGATTCGCATCCGATAATTGATGTTCATGCCAGGACGATCGTTGCAGCCAACGATTTCGATTTCGACTACGTCGAACCCTACGGATCGATGCATCCGGGGGACGGTGACGGTTTCGACGTCTACCGGGTCGCAAATGGCTATATAAGCGGCGGAGGTACCCGCGACGCCGGCGGCTATTCGCAGACCTTTTTTGGGCCGGATTGCAAGCCGTATGGCGGATGGGTGTTCTTCCCGGTCAGTTTTCTCCAATCTTTGCGAAGCGGAGCAGCCGGCCGCGGCATTTTCGCGATTCGCGGCGTATATTGGGAGCAGAATGGCGAGCCCTGGCCGGGGAACTGCCGATCCGGTGAAGGCTTCTCAAGGGACACACTCACGACCTGGGAATTTGCTCCGCAGCATCCATTCGGGGGTGTCAACGGAACGGTCACCAAGCATATCGACGCGATTATTTCGACCCACGGACTCCCGACGCAGCGCGGTCCGAGGCCGCCATTTCATTTGGAGCGCTTTTATTTCACCGATCTGTACGGGCTCACGCGATGGGAAGCGTGGGCGCCTAGTTCGGACCGGGTGAGAGCCACCGAGAATTGCGCGGGCGATACCCAGATGACCTATCAAGGCATTTCTTTCATCTTGGCCGACTGCCGCGACTGGTCGGCAGTACAACTCATCAATCCGCCAAGGTCGCGGTGGCCATGGCCTTATCCGGAGGCAAACCTCCTTCGGAACTGGCACTTCGACCATGACAGGATAGCGCCGTGGCAGCGCACGGGGACGACAAGCGGGATGGGCAACCCCATGAATTTGGGCCTAGTTCTGTCGAGAGCACCTGCGGACCTGCGGCTTTCCCAAACCCACATCGGTGTCCGCTTTTTGCAACTCAGTTGCGGCACTGGGCCATGCGCTCCGGATGAGGCCATCTACCAGGATATACCTGTCGCCAGCTTGCCACCTTCATCCAGCTATGATTACGGCTTCAGCGGTATCATCGATGGCACCCAGAGTGGGACGATGACGGTAAGGTTGTCCGAGCTCGATCGAAACGGGAAACAACTCTGGAGCACCTCCTTCGATGCGACGGTTCAGGCGGATTACCGCGCAACTCGAGCCGTCGACTCAGTCTACAACGGCAGTTTAGTATTCCTCAACACGTCGCCGCCTGTGGCGCTCAAGCCGGGCGCGGTAGCTCTGCGCTTTTCATTGTCACCACGTATGCCCGTATTGTACGATATCATCGACGCTTGGCTCATGCCGCGCTGAGGGGCAATGCGCCTTTCGATACGCCAGTTCGGCAGGCAACGTCTGGAGTGCGCGCCTCAAACAGGAGGACGCCTTATCCGGTCATTATCGACCTGAGGATCGTTTCATCGGAGCCCGCTTGGTTATGGCTCTTTGCGCTGACCTCAATTGCTAGCCGATAGGCGGGTTGATTTGGTTGTGCGTTCCCGCGCTGCCATTGAGGAGAGCCGCGGTTGCGTTGCGCGCCGGCCCCGCGGGGCCGCTCGCTGTGGCGCCGAAGAGCCCGCAATAATCCGTGTTCGCACCAAACGCATAGCCGTATCGCTGGGTGGGCGCCGCTCTGTCCCACGCGCCGACGGCGCCGGAGCGCCCCCCTAGGATCGACACGCCGATATTGTTGCCGTCGTCTACAATCACCCCACTGTAAGTGCCGGTCGTGCCGGTCGGCTTCCCGGCG
The DNA here is from genome assembly GCA_963787425.1 of uncultured Alphaproteobacteria bacterium. Classification (GTDB taxonomy): domain Bacteria; phylum Pseudomonadota; class Alphaproteobacteria; order ATCC43930; family CGMCC-115725; genus AP-15. Next base: position 489,426 of record CAWBCV010000004.1, on the reverse strand, counting down.
AAGTCATTGACCGCCGCGGAATTGCCCGCGGCCGTTACATTGTCGATGTCGATGTTCTTGCAGTTTGAGTTGACCCAGATCCCGTGCTGCCCATTCCCGCCAGCCGTGCAATTTGAGAGATGGATGCCGTCGATCGGATTGCCGGCAGCGCCCTTGAGGTTTAGTCCGGCCTCGGCATTGCTGGAAAACCATGAAAGCGAGAGACTCACATTCTGCACCCTACCGGCGCTGTCGCCTTGCCCGATGAACGCACCGTCATCGCCGCAGGTATCGCATTCCAGATTGTGGATGAAGGAATTCACCACCGCTTGGCCTGAACCCGGAAAAATCCTGAAACCGTTCTCGGCGTAACCGATGATGTCGGCATTGGTGATCGTTAGGCCGCCCGCATTGACGACAGTGATGCAATTCCGCCCGGTACGGTTGCCGCCCGATTCGAGATCCAAAATAATCGTGTCCTGCGGGAAATTACCGGTTGCGTCACCGATCATGATCGCGTGCTGCGTGCCGGTCGAGGCGTCGACCAGACATCGGGAGATCCACACGACATATTGATTGGGTCCGCCGGTGACCCAAAAATGAGCGTAGAAGCCACCAAAAGTATGTAGGTTTTCGAACTGATGCTTCTGCCCGTTAAAGCTGTGCACCACCGCGCCGGCGGATTGCGATTGGCTCGGGTCGAGGCCGATCCCGATATCTCGTATCCCGCTCTGGGCCGAATTTAGGTTGTCCGGCACGGAGCCGAGAGAAACGATATCGGTAGTCGGATTGTACTTGACGGTGATGACGGTTCCTCCGGGACCATCGCCTTTGAGAACGATACCGGGAGCGGTCCATGCCAGCGCCGGCCTGTCGACCCCCTGCGAACCGGTAAAAGAGAGTGGCCCGGGGCCGAGATATACGGTCGCGCCGCCGATCAATGCCGCGTGCTCGATCGCTGCCCGGATCGCCGGGGCGTCGTCGCTCCCGCCTCGGTAAGGATGAGCGGCGGTACTGAAATCCTTGACGTCGACCCGCGAACTGGGTTCTTGCCCCGCACCAGAAGGACTCGGGCGGTCATGGGGAGCGTTGGGGCGGCGCGGAGCAGGCGCTTGGGCCAGCGCCGGCGTCGTCATCATCGCGCCGAGGCTCGCGAGCAGCGCTCGCCGCCCGATCATCTTCGGTATCGGTCGGTAGAGAAGCGGCCGATGCTGGTAGAATCTCCGCCGGCAGTTGTCATAAGCTGTGCGCCGACGCGGATCGGCCCACATCGTCTCGAACTCGATCTGCCGCCAAAGCTCAGCGATGGCACGCCGGCGGCGCAAGACGACGGTGCGTTCTCGCAGCCGGCGTGCCCGCTGAAAAATCCGTTCCTGCTCGGGGTCTATCATTAATCCTGATCAGCCACGGAGCCGCAGGCCCTTCTATCTGCTATCGTTACATGTGTCGGCAAAGCGGGAACGATGAGAGCTCTTGCAAAGGCCGTGGCGCGGCGCCTCCCTCTCGTGCGAGGTCTGCTCGACCACCCGGGGACATCAGTCTGCGAGCGCAAATTGACGGTCGGCTCGGACGGTGCGGGACCGGCTCTGGAACTCCCCAAGCGATACTCGCTGGGAGGGGAGCACCTTAAGACGGCGACGGCGGAGGATATCTTCTATTGCTTCAGGTTGTTGCTCGGTAGGAACCCAAACCCGGAAGAATGGCCCGGTCACTCCTCCCGGGCAGGCCAGGATCTCGAAAACGTCGTCAGCAGCTTTGTTACTTCCCGAGAATTCGCCGCGCGTGGTCTGTTGAACAAAACCTATCGCGATCAGGTCGAATTGATCCAATTTCCATGCTTTTCGATTTTCGCGTCGAACGACGATCTCGCGATCGGCCATCACGTATTGGGCGGACATCCCTACGAGCCGGGAATTGCCGCGACGTTCAACCGTTGTGTCAAACCCGGCATGGCAGTCGTGGATGTCGGCGCAAATATCGGGTGCTTGACAATGCTTCTGGCCTCTCTAGTCGAAGCATCGGGCCTCGTCGTAGCGGTAGAGCCCAATCCGGAGAACATCAAGTTGCTAGAGGCGAGCCGCCGCGTGAATGGCTTCGACCAGGTCTTGGTTGTTCAAGCTGCAGCTGGCCGCCGAACCGGCCTTCTGGCGCTCAACGTTTCCCACTCCAACGGTATGACGGGCGAATTGCCGGAGGATGCGGACGCAGTTTTTGCTTCGCACCCGGTCCCGTGTTTTCCGCTCGATGCCATCCTTCCGAAGGATCGGCGAATCGACTTGATCAAAATCGATACGGAGGGGGCGGAGCTGAATGCGCTGATAGGCCTTTCGGAGACCATCAGTCGCGACCGGCCGGTGATTGTGAGCGAGTTTAGCCCCGCCACCTTGCCCGGGATCTCCCGATGCAGCGGCCCCGAATACCTACGCTTTCTGATTGCCAGCGGGTACCGAATTGGCGTTATCGAAAAAGACGGGTCCGAAACCGGTTTTGGCGAAGATATCGACGGAGTGATGGGCGCGTATTCACGCAGCGGCATCGACCACATCGATATCATCGCGACGCCTTCATAACCTTAACCAACGAAGCTTTGAAACTGACCGGCGAAATCCCCGGTCGGTGCATCCCGCCGCTGGCTCGGCTTCGAAGCGTCACAATTCCGCGACAGGTCGTTGTTTTTGTATGCAACCACGGCGACCAAATGGTTGACGCGCGGTCATGAGGTGGTATGGTTTCGAACCGGACGGTGTCATCTGTCGTCCGGATCGGAAACCAACGCGCGGGAGGAGAAGGGATGCTCGCCACAACCGAGGGTTTGTGCACCGCCGCCAAAAGATTTTGGCGATCAGCAGTTTGGGCAACGGTCGCTGCCGCCGTGCTGCTCATCGGGAGCGCGGCGTGGGCCCAGGACCAATCATCCAGCGACCCCAACGCCCCGGCTCTCCGCCTGATCAAACTCATTCCGATCAACGGCACGGCGGGAAATCGCGCGACCAAGATAAATTCCTTTGACATCAGTTGGTGGGACCGGACGACCGGGCTCTATTTTCTCGCCGATCGTTCCAACGCGGCCCTCGACGTGATCGACACTACGGGAGCGTACACCGGCACCCCGGATACCTTGTACGGCCAGATCGGCGGCGCCGGCGTCGGCTTTGCCGGGGATACGGGAAGTACCGGCACCTCGGGACCCAACGGCGTAACCGTCGCCCCGAGTATACCGTGCATTTTCGCGGGCGATACCGCATCAACCGGCGGTGGCCGGGTGGTTTCGTTCAACTACAACGTGAGCTTCACCACCGTCGCCAGCTCGGTCAATACCGGCGGTAAATTTCGTGCCGATGAGATGTCGTTCGACCCAAAGGACAATCTGCTCGCGGCAGTGAACAACGCCGACACTCCGCCGTTTTTAACCTTGCTCAGCGTCAATCCGTCGACTTGCGCGCTCGCGATCGTAAAACAGACCATTCTTAATACGGCCAATGGCGTCAATGCGACCAATGGCGCCGAACAATCCGTGTGGATGGGCCCCAGCGCAGCGTTCCCAGCCGGGAAGTTCTTTCTCTCGATCCCGGAAGTGGATGGGGACGGATCGGGGGCGTTCCCCAAGGGAGCGGTCGCGCAGATCAACACGAGCGGGATCATCGAAGGGCTGTATCAGGTGAACTATTGCCAGCCCGCCGGCCTCGCCACTGGCCCGAACGGAGATCTGCTCGTCGGCTGCAATTCAGTCTTCGATACCTCGGCCACGCCGATAAGCACCAACCATAAGTGCACGGCCGTGGTGCCCTCTCCGAATCCGCCGGGGTCGGCCGGGTCACCGGCGACGTGCCTCAATGGAATCTCGGGGGCGCAGGAAGTGATCTGCAACCCGGGGAGTGGCTGCAGACCTTCGAATGGTTCCATCATATCAGTACCGGGCGTCGGCGGGGGCGATGAAGTGTGGTTCAACCCCGGCGACGGCAACTACTACGTCACCGCCGGAAATAACCCTGGCGGCCCCGCACTCGGCGTCATCGCGTCGGTATTGGGCACGAGCACCAACATCCTCACTCAAACGTTGCCGACTTTGCCGCCCACCACGGCAGTGACGACCGCGCCCGGCATTCACGGCTCCGGGACCGTGCACTCGGTCGCCGCGAGTATCGCAAATTCGACACTGGGCACCCAAAATCACGTGTACGTGCCGTTGCCCGCGAATAACAGCTATCAGCTCAATGGCGTTGGCTGCATACAGGGGTGCATCGCGGTGTTCAGCGCTCAGTGACAACGCCGCTGAGCCCCGCTCTGGGATTCGCAAGACTAACGCGGGCTCTTAAGTGTCGCGGCCGCGATCGGCCGCGACACCGTTATCTTTTCGTCTGCGACGGCAGTAACTGCGATTCGGCGAAGCCGCCGCCTAGTCAGCGGTGAGGGCGCCTGCCGCCGGAGGCTCGGTACAGGAAAGTTGAGCGACGGGGCGATTTCGTCTAGGTAGATTGGTACCGATGAAAAGGGGCCTCGGTGCCTGACGATCCCTACCCAACTTCCCAATATGTCTTGTGGGCTTACAGGCTCCTGCTTGGCCGCGAGCCGGAAGATCCCCAAGCCGTGGAATCTTATCCCGAAACGAGCCGACTTGCGGTCATCGACCGATTCATCTCCTCTCCGGAGTTTCTAGCCAATGGCGTGAGACACGCCTGTCCACATCGTCGTTACATGGTGGAACTCGACAATGGCCTGAGGTTTTGGCTGCTTTCCGGTGATCAATATGTGTCGCCGGCCATGGCGACGGGAGATTACGAAAATATCGAGACAGCTTTTGTCAGACGGCAGGTCGTCAGAGGAATGGCTGTCCTCGATGTCGGCGCAAACCTAGGGTGGTTCACCGCTAATCTAGCTCGGCTAGTCGGAGCAGACGGAAGAGTAGATGCATTCGAACCACGCTCCGATCTGATGGACCTCCTGACGAGGACCATAGCCGAGAACCGACTCACCAATGTTACGACGCACCATTTCGCATTGGGGTCTGAAGAATGTCAAGGTCAAGTGATATGGAGCGTGCACGACGTTAACCCTGGCGGCACGCATCTTGTTTCCTCAGATTTAGCAATGCCTGACATAATAACTCAGTCGGTTATCGTAAAAACTCTGGACTCGTATATCTCGCACCACATTGATTTTATCAAGATTGATGTCGAAGGTTCGGAATTCTTGGTGTTTAAAGGAGCTCAACGGATACTCTCCGAAGATAGACCAGTGATCTTAGTTGAAATAAATCCAAGCAATCTTCTAAGAACCTCGGCGATTTCTGCGACAGAGTTTGGGTTATTCGTCGAAAAACTAGGCTATGGCTTATATGAAATTGGAGCGAACGGATGTTGCGGAAGACAGATCCAGACCTCCGAATTGTCCGCCATCGAAACTCTCGTCAATGTAGCAATGCTGCCGAAAGAGCGCGCCGAATCCACTGGTGTTGCAATCGGGGAGATTGGATGACTTTGGGATTTCGTTGATTTTGGGGTTGTGGGCGCTGTCTGTATTCGAGCGTATCCGTGGCTCGTCGAAACAAAATCGTCGTCCTGCCGTTTACGAGCCTCAGCGACGACCGGGAGCAGCAGTATTTGCGGGATCACCGAAGATCTCACGACTGATCTGTCGAGGCTCGCGAATATGTTCGTGATCTCGCGAAATACCGCGTTCACGTATAGGAACAAGCCCATCGACACGGAAGCAGATCGGCCGCGAGCTTTGTGTGCGCAATATGCTCGAAGGAAGCGGCCGGCGATCGGGCAACCAGCTCCGCGTCAGCGCCCAGCTGAGCGATGCCGCAACCGATGCGCATCTGTGGACCGAGCGGTTCGACCGCGACACGGGCGATCTGTTCGCTCTGCAAAACGAGATCACGAGCCGGCTCGCGAACGCGCTCGGCGTCGAGCTGATAGCCGCGGAGGCCGCCCGGCCGACCGAGCATCCCGACGCGCTCGACTACATTCTCCGGGGGCGTGCGGTGTTATTGAAGCCCCGGACGCCTGACACCCACAGGGAGGCAATTAATTTGTTCGAGCGCGCATTGGCGCTCGATCCGAAATCCATCGAGGCACAGCGTCGATTGGCGGCCATACTGGTGACCAACGTGCTCGTTGGGATGGCCGACTTGGCGGCGGTCGATCTCGCCACGTGCGGAAGGGCTGGTCGATCAAGCCTTGGCGGCGTCGCCCCGCTATGCGCTTGCGCATTTCGCCAAAGGCCATGTGCTGCGCGCTCAGAACCGATGGGAGGAGGCCATTCCCGAATACGAAGCGGCGCTCGCATTGAATCACAACTTCGTGGGCGCATTAATGAAGCTCGGCTGGTGCAAGCTCTACGCCGGGTCGATAGAGGAGGTTACTCCGCTGGTGGAGCGAGCCATTCGCCTCAGCCCTCGCGATCCCCTCATCGGCTATTGCTACGGTCTGATTGGAACCGTGCATCTGCTGCAAGCGCACATCGACGAGGCGATCGTCTGGTTCGAAAAGACGCGCAGCGACATGCCTGCCGTTCCGTTCGCTCGCAGCTGGCTCGCCGCCGCCTATGGGCTCAAAGGCGAAACCGAACGCGCCGCCGCCGAACTCGTCGAAGCCCGGAGGCTGGACGGCAGAGATCGCTTTTCGAGCATCGCCCATCTGAAGGCCTATCCTGGCGCATGGTGGGGGGTGCCGAAGACCCGCGCCTTATGGGAAGCCACGTATTTCGCCGGGCTGCGCAAGGCCGGAATGCCGGAGGAATGACCGACACGGCCGGTTGGCTGTGACCCCGGCCATCGCAGCCACCGCAGGCTTTGCAAGCTATGCAGCTTTTTGGCGGGCGTTGTGGCAGAGGTAGCCCAATGGGCTATTTCATTCGAGGTGGTTTTCCCATAGGGAGAAACATCGTCCTTACCACAGCAACGTAGTTGGGATGATTGACGAACCGCCCTATTGACATGCTGTCGTTGTCTTCAATGTTTCGCCACTCGATGTTTTCGTCAGGGCGAATATGCAACAGGTCTTTTGCCCATTCGCCAACCTCCTCCATAGCAGCTTGACTGGTCCAGTGAAGTCGCTCAGAACGTCTGATAATCGCCCCTTCGACGACCTCTGGTCTCGTGGTTCTGAATAGGACAGCCGCCCAGACGTATCGATCTTTCCGGTAGACCATCGGCTTCTCTCGTATCTCGATCGCCACGACGTGGAATGCGATTATACCTCACGAGGGGATGGTAAGCGAAATCAGCCTGGCGGCCGCCTGGTCGAGGCGGTCGAGGTGGCGGCAGGTGTCGATGAGTTCGGCGAATTGGGTTTCGCTGATGGCGAGGCCGGGGGCGATGGGACGGATGCGCCGGGCTTCCTCCTCGAAATCCCAGATGAATTCGCGGCCGGTGCCCTCTTTTGTGAAGCTGCGGCCGTCTTTGGTAAAGACCGTGATGCGCGGGCCGAACAGGGTGCGGCGCACCGTCGGGATCAGGGTCACGCGGTGCATCAGGTCGAGCACTTCGGGCGGGTCGGTTTCGCCGGGGCCGGGCCGGTCGCCGCGCAACAGCGGATAGCCGCGCCGGGCGGCGCCCCAGGCGGTGAAATATTGCGTGCTGCCGACTTGCGGTGGGTTGTCGATGCCGCGGCTCGGGAAGGCCGGGCTCGGATATTCCGTCTCGAGCCAGTTGACGAGCGCCTCGATACGGTCGATGTCGTCGTAGCGGAGGTTGTGCTCTTCGCAGAGCTTCGCCGTCACGTCGATGTGGGCGATGTTGTAGCCGGCGGTCGAATAAATGCGGTACAGCGTTTCGAGGAAGATCCAATCGCGGCCGAGCCCTTCGGTGATCTTGGCGATGCCGGTGCGGTTCAGACCGGTAAAGCTGTAGTGTAGTTCGCCGCGGTTGTTGCCGGCATAGGCGTGGTAGAACCCGGCCTCGCCTTCAAGTGTCGTCTCGCCGCCCGGTGTCCCGTGCTTGGCCAAGGCAACGGCGAGCAACGCGTTGCGCACGGCGCCCCCTTCGCGCAATGAACGGCCCCCGCTGCGCGCGCCTTCGAGATTGCCGGCCGCCAGGTTGACGCATTGCGCAATCGCGCTGTGGATCTGGCCGGCGTCAAGGCGCTGCAATTTGGCGGCGGCGGCCGCGGCGCCGAAGATGCCGAACACCGGCCCCGCGTGAAAGCCGCGCGACATGACCGTCGGGATGAACTCGGCGGCCATTCGCTCCATGACCTCGTACCCGGCGGCGATTGCGGTCAGGAACTCCTTCCCGGAAGAACTCGCAGTTTCCGCCGCGGCGAAGGCGGCCGGCAGGATCGCTATGCCCGGATGGGTCAGCATGCGAAAGGTGTCCCACTTGCCGCCCGCGAAGATTGTCTCCGCGTTGACGAAGGCGGCCCCGGCCTTGGTGAGCCTCGCGCCGTGGCACAGCACGGTCGCGGCCCCGCCGCCGCCCGCCTCTTCCTCCCGCATCAAGGCCAGCGCCTGGCGGCTTCCCGGCATATCGCGGGCAATCAGCGCCGAACTCATGGCCTGCAGGATGAGGCCTTTCGCCCGGTCGACGACCTCGGGTGGCAGGTTTTCGTACTGGAGGCCGGCGACGAACCCGGCGAACTCTCGGCTCAGCGACATGATGGGTCCTTTCGCAGAGACGGCATCGGCCTATCTTAGCTGTCGATGAACCAAACGCCCACGCCTCCCTCTCCCCGCCCGCTCCCGCACAGCTCGCACTGGGGCGCCTTCTCGGTGCTGGTCCGCGACGGCGGCGTCGAAATCGTGCCCCATTCGCGCGACCCTCACCCCTCGCCGCTGCTCGGCAACATCCCCGCCGCGGTGATGCACCGTGCGCGGATCGCCCGGCCAATGGTCCGGCGCGGCTGGCGCGAAGGCGGCCCCGGTGCCGATCGCGGGCGCGGCCGCGACGAGTTCGTCCCCGTCGAGTGGCCGCGCGCGCTCGATCTCGTCGCAGCAGAACTGCAGCGGGTCTACGCGGCTCATGGGCCGCGCGCCGTCTTCGGCGGCTCTTATGGTTGGGCGAGCGCCGGGCGGTTCCACGACGCGCCGCGCCAGCTGCACCGGTTCCTGAATGTGGCCGGCGGGTACGCCCGCTCGGTCGGCAGCTACAGCTCGGGCGCCGCGTCGGTGATTTTGCCGCACGTCATCGGCCCGCAGGAGGCGGTCGCCGGAAACAATGTCAGCTGGGACGAGCTGGTGGCCCACAGCGCCTTGGTGCTGGCTTTTGGCGGCATGGCTCTGAAGAACAACGATGTCGGCAGCGGCGGGACGAGTGAGCACATCGCGCAAGACCGGTTGCGCGCGGCCCGCAGCCGCGGCGCTGAATTTCACCTAATCGGCCCGCTGCGCGACGATCTGTCGGCCGAGGCCGGGGCGGTCTGGCACCCGATCCGCCCCGGCACGGACGTAGCGCTGATGCTCGGCATCGCGCACACGCTGGTAACGGAAGGCCTGCACGAACACGCTTTTCTCGATCGATACTGCGTCGGTTACGAGATCTTTGAGGGCTACCTGCTCGGCCGAGATGACGGTCAGCCGAAGGATGCCGACTGGGCGTCCGCTACTTGCGGCATGCCCGCCGATGAAATTATCGGGCTGGCGCGCCGCGCCGCCGGCCGGCGCACTCTGATCACCTGCTCCCAATCGTTGCAGCGCGCCGAGCACGGCGAGCAGCCGGTCTGGATGGGCGTCGTGCTGGCGGCGATGCTCGGCCAGATCGGATTGCCGGGGGGCGGGTTCGCCTATGCGCTGGGATCGACCTCAAATACCGGAAAGCCGGCATTGGCCGTGCCGCTCCCGACATTGCCGATCGAGCGCAACAGAATTGCCGATTTCATCCCGGTGGCGCGCATTGCCGACATGCTGCTCCATCCGGGTGAGGCGTTCGACTTCAACGGCCAACACCTTACCTACCCCGAGATCAGGCTGGTCTATTGGGCGGGCGGCAACCCCTTCCACCACCATCAGGATCTGAACCGGCTGCGCGACGCCTTCGCGCGGCCGGACACCGTCATCGTGCATGAATTCAGTATGGACCGCGAGCGCCCGGCACGCCGATATCGTATTGCCGGCGACCGTCACCTTGGAGCGCGAAGATATCGGCGGCTCACCGGGCGATCCGCTGCTGGTCGCAATGCACCGGGCGGTGCCCGCCTATGCCGAGGCCCGCGACGATTACGACATCTTTTCTGGGATAGCCCAGCGCCTCGGCATTGCCGAGCGATTTACCGAAGGCCGCTCGGCACACCAGTGGCTGCAACATCTCTATGAGCCGACGCGCCGGGGACTGCTGGACCGTGGGGCACAGGCTCCCGATTTCGACGAGTTCTGGGAAATCGGCGAACTGGCATTGCCGACCTTGCCCTGGGATGGCGGAATCGTGCGGGCGTTCCGCCGCGACCCCGTGGCGGCGCCCCTGCCGACCCCGAGCGGCAGGATCGAGATCGCGTCCGCGAAGATTGCGGGATTCAATTACGCCGACTGCCCGCGACATCCGACCTGGCTGCCGCCCGCGGTGGCCGCAAATTTGGGTTTCCCACTCCATCTCGTCGCCAATCAGCCGGCCACCCGCCTGCACAGTCAATTGGATTTCGGCGCCACCAGTCTCAAATCGAAGATCAAGGACCGCGAGCCGGTCCGCATCCATCCGCATGACGCTGCGGCGCGAGGCATCGGCGACGGCGACATAGTCCGCCTATACAATGATCGCGGTGCATGCCTTGCCGCCGCGGTGCTGAGCGAGGCATTGCGCCCCGGCGTCGTCCAGCTCTCCACCGGCGCGTGGTACGACCCCGAGGACCCGACTGCGGATAACCCGATCTGCGTGCACGGCAACCCAAATGTGCTGACCCGAGACGCCGGCACATCGAAACTGGCGCAAGGTTGCACCGGACAGCTCACTGCTATTGAAATCGAGCGGTTCGAGAGCCCATTGCCGCCGGTAAAGGCGTTCGATCCGCCATAGGGACTCTGAACGATCGCAGCTCTGCTCAATGCGTTCGGGTCAGCCCCGCAATCTCAGTCAGAAGTGTATCGGTGCTACGCTGGCGGCAATAACCGCGAATGCCGAGGAGCGACTGCTCGTGGCGCTCGGCGCTGGCGGTAGCGCAAGCGTCGCTGACGAGGGTTACGAGATAGCCGAGATCGCAGGCGTCGCGCACTGCGCTTTCGACGCACTGGTCGGTCAATAGGCCGGCGACTATCAGCGATCGTACTCCCAGATTGCGCAGTACATAATCGATATTAGTCGAGATGAAGACACTGCTCGACGTCTTGCGGAAGATCATCTCGTCGTCGGCCGGCGCGATCTCGTCGAGCACGCAGGCCTCCCACGACCCGCGCAGCACGTCGATGCCGGAGATCTTGTAGTCGAGGCTGCGGTCGCGGCCGTCGCGGGTCATGTTCTCGATCACCGAATACATGACCTCGACGCCGCCGCTCCGGCAGGCGGTCTGCAGGCGCCGGATATTGGGCAGCACAACCTCTCGAAGGCTCCGGTCGAAATATTCGCTGTTGCCAGTGGCGATGCAGTAGTTCTGGACGTCGATGATCAGTAATGCGGCGTGGGCCGGATCGATCGGCACCTCGCGGCTCAGTGCACTCATTGGCGCAGGAATGCGGCATACGCGGCGGGCAGTAGCCGGGCAAGGCGCTCGGCCCAATCCCTCTGGCCTGCCGGATCGGTGATCAGGTCCTGCCGGATCTCGATCTCGACATGCGGCAGGCCGCGGCGCTCGCCATGCACCGGGACGGTGTAGTCGGTCAGGTCGCTGACCTGGTACGGCTCGTTTTCCCCGACCACGAGCTCACCCTCGGCACGCAGCACATCGGCGAGAGCATGCGCCAGCCGCGGGTCGCGATTGAATAGCACCGCCACATGCCACGGCCGGGAAACCCCTTTGAATACCGGCGTGAAGCTGTGCAGCGCTACCAGCGCCGAGGCGCGGTCCGCTGCCGTGCGGCGATCCAGGGCCGCCGCTATCGCATTGTGATAGGGGCGGAAGATCGCATCCACACGGGCGGCCCGCTCAGCCTTCCCGAGGCCGTGATTGCCCAGAATATCCGTGTCTTCGCTGATCTCCGGTATCGAACTCGGAACATCGGGGTCGCGATTGCAGTCGATCACCAGGCGCGAATAGGTTTGCAGGATGACCGCTGCATTCAACAGGCGGGAAAGCTCACGCCCGACTGCGCCGATGCCGATGTCCCATGCAATATGCCGCAGAGTCTCGGCTTCCGGCAGGCCGAGCCTGCCGAGCCGGCGGGGGAAAGCGCGCCCCGCATGCTCGCAGGTGAGAAAGAAAACCGAAGCTCCCGCCTCGTTCTCGAGTGCAACCGGGTCAGGTTCGTCGGGGTCGAGCAGCGGTGCCTCGGCCATTGTCGTCAATAAACCTCGGCGTAGCGGGCGCAGAGCTCGGCCGGCGAAAACCCCGCCATTTTTTCCGCTTCGACGCGCTTGAACCTGAGATAGGCGTCGAAATGGGTCGGTCCGAACCAGCCGGCCACCGTCTCGTCGGCGGCGAGACGGTCGAGCGCCTCCGGAAGAGAGTGCGGCAGGTGCTTCGGCGGACCCGATGTCGGCAGCTCCAGGCCGCGGCGGAGCCCGTCGACCCCGGCGAAGATTACTGCCCCGAGGGCAAGGTAAGGGCTCGCCGCGGCGTCGGTGGCGCGGAACTCGACGTGGAACTGGCGCGTCACTTCCGTCGGGGTCGCCGCAGCGAAGATCGGACAGATGCGCAGCATGGCGCCGCGGTCCTGGCGCACCAGATCGATGACGGTCGGCGCCCAGGCATTCGGCGTCAGGCGCAGATAGGAGACCGGCGAGGGCGCCGTGATCGCGCAGATCGCCGGCATATGGTGCAACACGCCGGCGCAGAAGTGCTGCGCCGGCTTGCTGAGCTCCATCGGCTCGCCGGGGGCGTGGGTCGCCGGCCGGCCCGCGGGGTCGACAAGGCTCATATGGATGTGCACGCCGTTGCCCACGAGCTCGGGGTCGGGCTTTGGCGAGAAGATCACGCGGTGCCCCAGCCGGTGCGCGGTGGCGCGCGCCATCTCGCGCGTGATGACCGCGTGGTCCGCGGCGGTCAGCGCCGGTTGCGGCATCACCGTCACCTCGAACTGGCGCGGGCCGTATTCGGCGAGAAATGTGTCCGGAACCACCCCGGCAGCGCGCATGGCGGCGGTGAACGTCTCACCAAAGCCGTCCTGGCGGCGGAAGGCGCCGAGGGCGTAAGCGTCGCCAGGGCGGTCGGATAACCCGGTGTAGAGGAATTCCTGCTCGAACGCCGCGACGAGCCTAAGGCTCGCCAAATCGTCGAGTTCCTTGACGGCGCGGCTTAGGAAATGCCGCGGACAGCACTCCCAGGGGCTGCCGTCGGTATTGCAGATGTCGCCCAGGAAGAAATGCTCGACCGCCGACCCGTCAGCGAAATCGACGCGTACCTCGACCGCGGGGTCGGGCACGATCATGAAGTCCCCGGCAGTGCCGAAGGGCGTGTCCCAGATCGGCCCGAAGGGCGACATCATCAGATTGCTGCCGGTCCAGCCGACACCCTTCTTCAGCCGCCCCGGCAGCTCGCGCGCCGGAAAGCCCTTGCCGCGCGCCAGCCCCGCGATGTCGCAAGTCGCGACAAAGACGACCTCTTCCCGGATCATGCCGCCGCCAGCGGCGCGTAGCGGTCGAGCAGTTGCAGGATCTCGTCGCGGCTCAGATCGGGAATTTCGAGCAGCGCCTCGTCGATGCCGGCTCGGCTGTATTCGGCGAGCGTCGCCTTCTCGGCCGGCGCGCGGAACACCGAGATCATCAAGGATTTGGGATCGCGCCCTTTGGTCTCGGCCATCCGGTGCAAGCGCTCGACGGCGCTCTTGGCGGTGAAATCGCCGACCGGGCGCGGGATCCAACCGTCGCAATATTCGACAATGCGCCGCAGCGTGTAATCGCTCTCGCCACCCAACAGGATCGGCGGGTGCGGGCGCTGGGCCGGCTTCGGCCAGGACCACACCGGGTCGAAATTCACGTACTCGCCGTGGAAGGATGTCTCCTCCTCGCTCCACAGCGCCTTCATCGCCAGAATGCGCTCGCGCATCAACTTGAAGCGTGTCTTGTAGCGGGCGCCGTGGTTCTCCATTTCCTCGACATTCCACCCGCCGCCGATACCGAAAATGAAACGGCCGCCGGACAACCGGTCGAGGCTGGCAACGCATTTCGCGGTGACGATCGGGTCGCGTTCCGGGATCAGGCAGATGCCGGTGCCGACCAGCAATTTCTTGGTCGCCGCCGCGGCAAAGGACAGACCGACAAACGGGTCGTGGGTATGTGAGTACTTCTTCGGCAACTCGCCGCCGCCCGGAAAAGGACTGCGCCGGCTGGTTGGGATGTGGGTGTGCTCCGGCACGTAGAGCGAGGCAAACCCGCGCTCTTCGAGCGCCCGCGCCAGTTCGGCGATGCCGATGCCGTAGTCCGTCGGGAAATAGAAAACTCCAACCCGCATGATTCCTCTCCGGGTCCGGTGGTTGTCGGCTAGGATGACATAGTTACGAAAGTTCGACCATGGAGGAGAGCCATGCCGGTCGCCACTGTCCGCGGTGTAGAAATCAATTACGAAACGCTGGGTGAGCGCGGGCCGTGGGTGGCGCTGCAGCCAGGCGGCAGGCGCGGCCTCGCAGGGGTCAAATCGCTCGGCGAGAAGCTCGCCGAGGCCGGCTGCCGGGCGCTGGTCTATGACCGGCGCAATTGCGGCGCCTCCGGCATCTCGTTCGACGGGGGAAATTCCGAAAACGAAATTTGGGCCGAGGACCTCCACGCGCTATTGTCACAGCTCGACGCGCTTCCTGCCTATATCGGCGGCAGCTCGTCAGGCTGCCGCCTGGCTCTGCTGATGGCGCTGCGCCGTCCGGCCGATGTGCGCGGCCTGCTGCTGTGGCGGGTGACGGGGGGTGCCTACGCGGCGCAGCGCTTGGTCGACAATTACTACACCCAGTTCATCAATGCGGCGCAGCAAGGCGGCATGGAAGGGGTGTGCCGCACCGAGCATTTCGCCGAAGTAATCGCAAGCAACCCAGCCAACCGTGCGCGTCTGACGGCGCTCGACCCGCAACGCTTTATCGGCATCATGGAAGAGTGGCGACGCGCCTTCAACGAAGGGGCGCACCATCCGGTAATCGGGCTGAGCCCCTCCGAACTGCGCTCGCTGACAATGCCGGCCTGCATCATCCCCGGCAACGACCGGGTGCACCCACGCCAGCCCGGTCAGGCGGCACATCGGCTGATGCCGAACAGCGAATATCACGAGGTCCTGACCGAGGACCGCCCCGACCTCGATGTCGCGCTCGAGGACTGGACCGCCAAGGAAGGTCTGTTGGCGGCCATCTTCGTCGATTTCCTAAGGCGAGCCGAGCGCCGCGGCTGAGCTCGGATCAAAGCTTGCCCGCGATTGTTTGGAAAGGTGTGCTGACGAAGTCCCCGATCTGAGTAATCAGGGCAACGAAGGCCATCGCGATCAGTGCCGCAATCAGAGTGTATTCGATCGCGGTAACCCCGCTCTCGTCCGCGATCATAGCGAGTACCGCCTCGGCCTTGACCTTGATCCGGTGCTGCCAGAGTGGCGGGCCGTCCATCGCGATCTCCGTTAACAATCGGTGTAGCCGATTTTGGTGCGCAATTCGTACCAAACGGTTAAGCCGGCGCGAGCAATCGCCCGGCTCATATCGGCGGCTCATGTCGAATGCACTACAGTTAATCCTTCCCTAACCGACCTTCCTTATTGCTGGCGGCCTCCCGCGGCGAGCGCCCATCCGGCCGAAGCCGTCCATCGGAGAGGCCGTGAAAACTACCGCGCTGCGCTTTCTTGACGTTCTCGGCGCCGCGCTCGACCGCACTCGCGTGCTCACCTATTGCCGAATCCTGCTCGCGGTCGAGACAGCGGGGTTTCTTTTTCTCGTCGCCGGAACCCACGGGCTGATCGTGCCGCTCGCCGGGCCCACCAGCACCGATTTCGTCAGCTTTTATGCGGCCGGAGCCCTGGCCGATTCCGGCAAGCCGGAACTGGCCTACGACCAGGCCGCCCATGACGCCGCCGAACAACGCGCCACAGCGGCCGGCGTCGAGTACCGATTCTTCTACTACCCGCCGGTTTTCCTGCTGCTGTGCGCCGCCCTTGCCCGTATGCCGTATCTGGCGGCCTTCCTGGTCTTCGAGGCGGCGACGCTCGCCCTCTGCCTGATCGTGATGCGGGAGATTTTGGCCGTGCGCGACTGGTCGGCGATCATCCCGGTACTGGCGTTCCCGGCAGCCTTCTGGACGCTCGGCTTGGGGCAGAATTCGTTTCTGACGGCGGCATTGTTCGGCGCCGGAACGTTGTGGATCGACCGCCGGCCGATGCTTGCCGGGATCTGTTTTGGGGGGCTCTGCTACAAGCCGCATTTCGTGCTCCTCGTCCCGGTGGCGTTGCTCGCCGGACGCCATTGGCGCGCTCTCGGGGCGGCTTTCGGATCGGCGGCAGCGCTCTGCGGGCTGTCGTTGATCGTCTCCGGCTGGGAGACTTGGCACGGTTTTGCCGCCGCCGCCGCGGGGTCGCATGCGACTTACGCGTCCGGCCGCATCAGTTTCGGCGGCTTTGTCACCCCGTTCGGAGGCGTGCTGCTGGCGGGCGGAACCCCGAATGCGGCCTATATGGCGCAGGCGGCAGCGACGCTCGGCGCCGGCCTTCTGGTGGCATTCGTGTGGCGGCGCGGCCTCCCGCTGCCGATCCGAGGAGCGACGCTTGCCGCAGCGACCCTCGTCGCGGTCCCGGTGGCATTGATCTACGATTTGATGCTGGCGGCAGTCGCAGCGGCCTGGCTCGTCCGCGACCCGGCCGGGCTCGATGGGTGGGAGAGGGTTGCGCTCACAGCGCTCTTCGTCCTGTCCATGACGCCACCCAGTCTCGCCGAGGCTTGGCACGTCCCGGCCGGGCCGATAGTGGCTTTGGCCCTCCTCGTCCTCATTGCCGCGCGCTCTCTGGGCGCCATGCCTCGGATCGGCCGGGTCGCTGCAACTTTGGCGTGATCGGCCGCGACGCCTTTGCTGCACCTGCAGCAAATCAGCAGCAAACACTCGTTCTATGGTTGTATCTCCCCAGCTTTCCCGAGCGCGCCCAAAGCGATCGCAACGAGGCGCATAATAAGCGACGATTGTGGCAGCTTTGGTGTGCGAACAGCCCCTTTTGGTGCCGGGCGACATCGATTAGCATTCCGTCACCTGACGCATTCTCTGCATCCCGAAAGGACACCGACATGCCGAGCTTTGAATACCACGGCGCGCATATCTATTACGAGGAGTTCGGCCAGGGTTTCCCGATCCTGACCTTCGCGCCGGCGGGGCTGCAGTCGGTAATCGACGTATGGAGCCAGCCCTCGGCGCCGATCAATCCGACGACCGAGTTCGGCGACAAGTTCCGCGTCATCACGATGGACCAGCGCAACGCCGGCGGCCAATCGCGCGCCCCGATTACCGCGCAGGACGGCTGGGACAGCTACACCGCCGACCACATCGCGCTGCTCGACCACCTGCGCATCGACCGCTGCCATCTATATGGCCAATGCATCGGCGGGTCGTTCATCCTGAACCTGAGCAAGGCTCAGCCAGAGCGCGTGCAGAGCGCCGTGCTGGCGCAGCCGATCGGCCGGGTCGGCCCGATGGCGCCGGGCCGCCCCGCCCGCTTCAACGGCTGGGCGGAAACCCTCAAAGACCACCCGGAGGCCACCCCGCAGGTGCTGGACGCATTCTGCCGGAACCTCTACGCCCCCGGTTTCGTCTACTGCGTCGACCGCGCCTTCGTCGCGACGGTCCGCACCCCGTGTCTCGTGCTGGCCGGCAACGACGAAGCCCACCCCTACCCAATCTCCGAGGAGCTCTCGAAGCTGCTCCCGAATTGCGAATTCATCGCCGAGTGGAAGACCGGCGCGGCCCTCAATTCGGCGAAAGCCCGCGTCAAGGATTTCCTGTCGAAGCACACTCCGGCTCGGGCATAGCTCTCTATCTGGAAAGGGCCGTTTCTGACCTTGTTAGCTTCCATGCGCGCCCTTGCGGCATCCAATCTCGGATACCGACCGGGCGCAAAGTCCGGGCTGAAAGCCACCCGGCATAGAACCTGAGCTCCGCGGTCAGGCACCGTTCGGCGGGACGACGACGCAGGGAAGTTGGCGGTGATTGAGGCGCGCGCAGGCGCTCGACGCTGCGCTCGCCGACAAATGCGCGAGGCGAGCGCGATAGAGAACCTTACCGCCGAACGGCGCCGTCGGCTGCAGTGCCAGGGATGCAGAGCGGAGCTGGTCTGGGGCCTGGGCGCGGGCGCCCTCTGCCACCGTGCGCGCCAGGCCCGGACTGGCGAAGGCGCCCACCTGGATCGCCCATCCTCCTCTAGGCTCGGCGGAATGGCTCGGCAGCGCGCGCAGTGGCGGCGCGGTGGCTTGGTGCAAAGCCGCAGATGCCGGCCGGGTCTTCGCCGGGGGCAACACGACAGTGCTGGCCATTGTTGTGGCGTGACACGGTCTGGCAGGATTGAAGGCGGCATTCGGGTCGCAATTGGCAGCCGACGCTAGTTGGACCCGGGCCGAGGGGACATGTTGGACCGAAGCCGCGGACGACCCGCCTGCCGATTGCGCCGAAGACGTGCAGGGATGGGCCGGATCGTAGGCGGCGTCCAGGTCGCAGCCGCCCGCCCCGACCTGTCGCACCACGGCCTCTGGGGCATACGCCTGTTGGGTATACGCCGGCTGGGTATTTGCCGGTTGCTCTGCTGCGTGCAGCAGGGTCGTGCAGGGATGGTTTGGGTTATACGCGGCGTTCACGTCGCATCCCGCCGCCAGGCTGGCTATGGTTGGTCTCTGCGCGCGACCAGAGCGCGCCGAGGCATAGACCGCGAAAGGCCCTGACCGCGGTACCTCGGTGCCGAGATTGGGCGTGATCGCGGCGAGATAGTTTACTGTCTCGTCCGGCAGGGCGGCTTGTCCGGCCAGGTAGCTGTCAACCCGATCGGGACCGGCGTTATAGGCGGCCAGAAAGCCCGGCGCGCCGAACCGATCGTACATTTCTCGAATATAGGCGGTGCCCGCCAGAATGTTGTTGTGTGGGTCGTACGGATCGTCGCCGAGCTGGTAACGCTCCCGCAGCCCCTCATAGGTTGCGGGCATGACCTGCATCAGCCCCATCGCCCCGACCGGGGAGGTGGCCTGTTGCTCACCGCTCAATTCCTGATGCATCACCGCCCGCACCCAATGCCCAGGCACGCGGAATCGCGCAGCGGCCTCGCGGATATGGGGGCCCCAGGGATCCTCCGGCGGGCCCGGGGGCGGGTAGTAGCGCTGCGGCGACGCCCACTTCCAGCCGTCCGCGCCAAATTCCATCCGCCCCCCGCCGGGACTATATGCGTTCTGCTGGGCGCAGGCCGCGAGAAGGAGGATCGGCAACAGCCGCAACATAGTTTGGAGGCGGCGCGCTCCGATCGATCCGAGCCACCGGTCACACCTGTTCGAGCAAAGCATTCCGTGCGAACTCGCGGTTGATCAAAACGACACGCGTTAGCGCGCTCGAAATCGGAGGACAAGGTCTTCTGGTTCACCGCCCGGCAGATCGGGGAATGGAGCTGTCGGCCGACTGGGCGAGGACGCTTCGAACCCTGCACGAAAGTGGCCGCGCTCAAGGCCGCCCGACCAAGTCAGGGGTTCCAAGCCAGAGGCGAGATCGCGATCGCGGAGGTCGAACGGTTCATGATTTCGAAGCCCGATTTGCGTCGACTATTTGGTCGTGCGATAGCAGGAAATGCGAATCGCGGGTGGTTATCGGGCAAGAGAATAGGGGACAGCCATATGAGCGGCATGAAGCGGCAGTTGCACCTCAACCTTTTCATTCACAGCCGCGGACACCACGAGGCTTCCTGGCGGCATACGGCGTCGTCGCCGCTGGCGCTGACCGATATCCGCTATTACCAGGACCTCGCGCAGCGTGCCGAGACGGCGAAGTTCGACTCGATTTTTATCGCCGACCAACTCGCGCTCGGAGAGGATGTCGCGCAGGCGCCGCGCATCTGGCTCGAGCCCGTCACCACCCTTGCCGCCTTGGCGATGGCAACCAGCCGGATCGGGATGATCGCCACGGCGTCCACCACCTATACCGAACCCTTCAACCTGGCGCGCCAGTTCGCCTCGATCGATCACATCAGCAACGGGCGCGTCGCCTGGAACATCGTCACCTCGTGGCTGGCGACAGCGGCGCGCAATTTTGGCGGCACGGGGCAGGTGAGCCACGCCGACCGGTATGCCCGCGGCGAGGAGTTCATGACCGTGGTCAAGGCGCTATGGGACAGCTGGGCCGAGGACGCGGTCCTCGACGACCGGGTGGGCGGGCAGTATGCGCGAGCGGACCGCATCCGGCCGATCAACCACCGCGGCGATTTCTACCAGGTGGCCGGACCGCTCAACATGCCACGCTGCCCGCAAGGCCGGCCGGTGCTGGTGCAGGCGGGGTCGTCCGATACCGGCCGGCGCTTTGCCGCGCGGCATGCCGACGCCGTGTTCACCGCCCATGTGGCGAAAGCGACGGCGCAGGAATTCTACGCGGATCTGAAGGCGCTGGCGGCGGCCGAGGGGCGGCCGCCCGACCAGCTGCTGATCCTGCCCGGTCTCAGCCCGATGATCGGCTCAACCGAGGTCGAGGCGCAGCGCCTGGCGCGCGAGGTGGACGATTTGTGTGATCCCGAGGTCGGGCGCAAGCGCCTCTCCGGCCGGTTCGGCGGGCACGATTTCTCGCACCTGCCGCTCGATCGCCCGCTCACGCTGGAAGATTTCCCGGACCCCGGCTCGGTCGAGGCGGCACGCAGCCGGACCGAGGTGATCCTGAGCCTGGTGCGGCGCGACCGGCCGACACTGCGGCAATTGCTGGGTTACCTTGCCGGCGCCCGCGGCCATTTCACCACCGCCGGCACGCCGGAGCAGATCGCCGAGCTGATCGAGGACTGGTTCACCGACGGCGCGGCGGACGGCTTCAACATCATGCCCCCACTACTGCCGGCGCAGCTCGATGCGTTCAGCGCCGAGGTGATCCCATTATTGCAGCAGCGCGGACTGTTCCGCATGGAATACGCCGGCAAAACGCTGCGCGAGCATTACGGCTTGGCCTGGCCGAAGAGCGCCTTTGCCCTTCAGGAAGTCTAGCGCGCCAAATGGGTTCGCCAATTCAACTGCAATGCCGCCGGATCTTGCCGGGTATCGCCGATTCCGGGTAAATCTGTGACAGGGAAACGCGATTTGATAACCGCGGAAGGCCCGTTCATCAGCGAGCTTAGGATTCCGCCCCTAAGACCACGCCAACATGGTCGAGGGGCTGCGCAAGGCCGGGTGGCAGGGCTAGCCGGCGCTCCGGCCGGCGACAATGATCGCGCGAGGCGGTTCTTGCCACGAGCACTCGAGGCGATCGAAGCCAGCCTTACGGAGCTCGGCCAAGTGCGGCCCCACGCCTTCGACAAAGCGGTCGCAGTTCAAGAAGCAGCCGCTGGGTTTGAGCAGACCACGGATCGCGCGATAGCAGGCGAAGATCTTCTCGTCGTCGCGTAGATTGTGGAGCGCTATCGCAGAGACGGCGAGGTCGAAGGGTCCGCCGACCTGTTGCGGCCATGACGGGTCGGTGAGGTCGCAAACCACATCACGGAGCTGCTCGGAACGATCGGCGAGACGCTCGCGGGCGCGGTCGAGCATCGGCCGGGAATAATCCTGCAAAGTGACCCGGGCCGCTGGGAAGGCCCGCAGCACCTCTTCCGTAACCGCGCCGTAGCCGGCGCCGACGTCCAACACCGCCAGCGCGGCATCGTGCGGCGACGTCGCAAATGACAGCATCCGCTGCAACAGCGGCCGGCGCTCGGGGTCGCGCGCTAGGTCTCGTTTGACCCATTCGGCAACGTAATCGATCGAGTGCCAGTTATGCGGGTAGACGGTAAAAGGCTTCGTCTCGGCAGGCATTGGTGCAAACCCTCGCTGGGCATACGAATCGTCTGACCAGCTTAGCTACAACTGGCGGCCTCGTCAGCGCCCCGAAGGGCGCATGGAGGCGCGCTAACTGCCGGTTCATTTGATTGGCTACAGAATTGCTCGACAGAGATCGGCAGATCGGGATAGTTTCCTCTTTATGTTCGCTCTATGTTCGCGTTCCGTCGCTGCGCGCGACGTTCGACAGATCGTACTCCGGCCGAGCTCGCGACCTCGTCGCGAGCTAGCCGCTCCGTGCCGGAGGAGTTCATGGCTATAGAGCCACTTTTGGCTATAACTCTCGTCGCCGCGCTAGCCGGGGCGGCGCTCGCTGCAGCAATCTTTGTTCGCCTCTGGCGCCTCGGCCCGGCAATGCAGCGGCAGGACCTCGAAGCCTCCCTAGCGAAACTGGATCAGGTTTTGCGCGAGGAGTTCGCGCTCGGCCGTCAGGAGAGCGCTGTCGGCGCGAAGCTGTGGCGCGAAGAGACCGCCGCGAATGCGAGAGCTCTGCGCGAGGAGGTGCAGCTCACCTTGAAGCAAATGAGCGAGCAACTCGGTGCGGCCGTAAGCGGGCTGCGCCAGACGGTCGAAGGCCGCCTCGATGTGCTGCGTGCGGAAAATTCCGCAAAACTGGAGCAGATGCGCCAGACGGTCGACGAGAAGCTGCAGGGAACACTCGAACAGCGGCTCGGTGCGTCCTTCAAGATGGTCAACGATTCGCTGACCCGGGTGCACGAGAGTGTCGGCGAGATGCAGGCGCTGGCAACCGGCGTCGGCGATTTGAAGCGCATCCTCAGCAACGTCAAATCGCGCGGCACCTGGGGTGAGGTGGCGCTCGGCAACATTCTCGAGGAGATCCTGTCGGCCGACCAATACGCGCGCAATGTCGAGGTGCGGCCGCGCAGCAACCAGCGGGTCGAGTTTGCGGTCAAATTGCCGGGGGACGGTGACGCGCCATTATGGCTGCCGCTGGACGCCAAATTCCCGACCGAGGATTACGACCGGCTGGTCGAGGCGAGCGAACGAGGCGATCTGGAGGCGGTCGAGGCGGCATTGCGCGGCATCGAGGCGCGGGTGCGCTACGGCGCCAAGGACATCTCCGCCAAATACGTGGCGCCGCCGCACAGCACCGACTTCGCGGTCATGTTCCTGCCGACGGAAGGGCTGTTCGCGGAGGTCATCAGACGGCCCGGCCTCGTCGATTGGCTGCAGCGCGAATGCCACATCCTGGTGGCGGGCCCAACGACGCTCGTCTCGCTGTTGACCTCGCTGCGGATGGGCTTCCGCTCCCTGGCGATCCAGCGGCGGTCGAGCGAGGTCTGGCAGGTCCTTTCGGCGGTCAAGACCGAGTTCGAAAAATTCGGCGGCGTTCTCGACAAGGTCCACAAGAAGCTCGACGAGGCGCAGAAGGTCGTGGAAGAAGCCGGTGTACGCCGCCGGGCAATGGACCGCAAACTGCGTGGCGTCGAGGTGCTGCCGGAGGTCGAGGCCGCGGTATTGCTGGCGCCCGCTTCTGGCGCATTGATCGAGGACGCGCGCGAAGCTGCGGAGTGACCCCTTGTAAACGTGGCGACGAAACCCGCGCAGCTTATGCACTTGCGACAGATGTCATCGAACGACGGCCGGCACGCAGGCGCAGACCAGGCGCCGGGCGCTCGAGCAGCACCTCGCGGCGAAAGCGCACGAGACGCGCGGGCCGCCCGCCCGTCGTGGCGCTGATTCCGCCGGTCTCCTCAACTAGGCCCTGCTGCTCGACCAGGCGGCGAAAATTTTGCTTGTGCAGCCGCACCCCCGACAGCGCCTCGACCGTTCGTTGCAGCTGCAGCAACGTGAACGCTGGCGGCATCAGCTCGAACACGACAGGGCGGTATTTTATCTTGCCGCGCAACCGGCCGATCGCGGTGGCGAGAATGCGACGATGATCGGCCGCCATCGGCATCCCGAAGACCGGGCCATCTTCCGATGGCATCGGACGTCCGAGATCGCGCCAGCGCTCCTGGATGAGACCCGCCTCGTAAAGGAGTTCATAGCGTTCAAGCACCAGCTCCTCGTTCCAGGAAGCCGCAAACGCGAGGCCGACCCTCTCCTCGCGCAGCCGCCGCTCCAATTCGGTCGCTGCCTGCCCCGCCCACAAATGCAACCGCTCCTCGACCGGGGCAAGCGCCGCCGGGCTTCCGGAACGCCAGTCCTCCCATGGGAAAAAACGGTACCAGTTTTGCCACAGCGCCTCGGCGGCTCCGCTCGGACGCGCTTCGCGCACCAGCGCCAGATATGCGACGGTCAGGGCCCGGCCCGGTCGCGTCTCACCAGTTTCGGTGCGGTCACGATCGCCAAAGGTGTAGAGCTGCTCGACGTAGCCCAAC
Organism: uncultured Alphaproteobacteria bacterium; assembly: GCA_963787425.1. Lineage (GTDB taxonomy): Bacteria > Pseudomonadota > Alphaproteobacteria > ATCC43930 > CGMCC-115725 > AP-15. Next base: position 465,106 of record CAWBCV010000004.1, on the reverse strand, counting down.
CTCTGGCTAGTCTGCCTCTCCACCCATGCGCGCAGTCCGACCTCCAGCGTACGGTGCTCGACCTCCAGCGGGCCGGAGGGCAGCCCCTCGACCGGCTCACGCCCGATGCGAACAGTCAGAACACGCGGCTCGTTGACGGTCGCGGTTATGATGGCCGCGCTGAGCCTGATCGACAGCGCCGCCCCACGGCCGCGTTCGGGCGCTATCTCGCCGGCGCTCAGTGCGGCAACATTTCCAGCGCTCCTTTGCATGCGTCGGGATCACCTTTGGGCTGCATCCGAACTCATCCTACCACATCGCCCATGCCACTAACCTGCGGCGATCATCCCCGGAATATCAATTATGGGAAACGGGTTAATGCAATTGGCCACCTAGGACCGACAAACACATTGCGAGGCGCTGTCGGTAGCCTAGCTGTATTACCAATTAGGCGGATTAATGGCGAAAAATGATATATTTTTAAGTTGGTACAGCAATAGGATAGCAAATATGCAATATGCATGTGGGTGCACCCTAGTCCCGCTTGCTCCGACTGCCGTAGCGCGGCTCAGATGATTTTTCTGTGCCGGAAATCTTCGATCTGTACCGGAGCGTAGCCGAGCTCGGCGAGGATTTCGTCATTGTGCCCGCCGAGTTCTGGGGCGATGCCGATATGGGCGGGTGTTTCGGAGAAGTGCCACGGCGAGCCGTGGACTTTGAGTCTCTTGCCGTATTTCGGGTAGTCCGTTTCGGTTACGTATCCATTGGCCAGCACGTCGGGGTCGTTCGAGGCTTCGAGCAATGTGTTTATGGGCGCAGCGACGATGTCGGCGCCGCGCAGTCTGGCAACCCAATCGTCCCGCGGGCTTGTCGCGAACAGCCCATCGAGCAAACGCAGCAAAGTCGCGCGCTTTTCTACGGACGAGACGATCACACCGAGATCGCCAAACCCGGCCTGTTCAAGAGCCTCGTAAAAGCCGAGCGCGGTCATCGCGTCACGCCATTTGCGGGCGCCGTTCAACTGGAACACCAGCGGCTTGCCGTCCCGATCATTAAAGCTGGCGCTTAGTCCGGGGCGCTCCGGCGTGCCGGTAACGCGGGCCTGGCCGGTGACCGGATCGCGGTTGCGCCACATTGCCGTCGTTAGGGTCCAGCCCATCAGCCGGATCTGGCCGCCGAGCAACGAGCAATCGACCTTCTGGCCGATGCCGGTGCTGCGCGCGTAGGTCAGTGCGGCGAGCGCGCCCCCGAAGGCGAGGATGGCGCAGGTTTCGTCGGCGACGGAGACGATGCCGGTCTTCAATGGTTGGCCCGGCGTCGAATAGGCTTCGGCAATGCCGCCCATAGCCTGGGCCATCGAATCGGTGCCCGGCAGATCGGCATGCGGTCCCTTGGGGCCGTAGCCCGAGATCGACATGTAAACGAGCCTCGGGTTTACCTTCCTCAGTTCTTCGTAGCCGAAGCCGTTCTTTTCCGCCGCGCCGGGGCGGAAGTTCTGTCCGAAGATGTCCGCCTGCGCGACCAACTTGCGGAGGATTTCGCGGCCCTCTGCGGCTTTCAAGTTCAACGTGAGGCTCTTCACGCCACGATTGTTGGTTTCGAAATAGGTGCTGGGCATACCTGGCAGGACGGTCGAGCCGCGCGAATTATCGCCGACCTCCGGGACCTCGATCTTGATCACCTCCGCGCCGAGATCGGCCATCAGCATGTACGGCACCGTGCCGGCTTGCGCGGTGGAGCAGGCGACGACCTTCACGCCCTCCAGAGGACCATGCGGTTCAGTCATGTCGAAAACCCTCCCTTCGGGTCAGCATGGCCAGCACCGAACCGAGCAGGCCTTGCGGGAGAGAGATGATAAACAACACGAGCAGGGTGCCATAGCCCAGATTGTCCCAGTCGACCGCCGCGGTGCTGAACGAGATGCGCAATGTCTCGGTCAGCAGGATCGTTATCGCCGCACCGACCGTCGGCCCCAATGGCACGTAGAGCCCACCGACGACCGCGGCGAACACCATCTGCAATGACACCGCGATGCCGCTCACCGTGTCGGGTGAGATGAACATCTGGAATTGCGACCTCCATTGACAGAGGAAGTCAGGCCGCTTCGGCCCGCCCAGGCTCGTGTTCCCGAAAGCCCGGAATTTACAGACACCGCGCATCAATTGAGTGCCGCGTCAGTCAAGATCTTGGAAAATGCTATGAGAAATAACTACTCCATAGAAGGAGACATGATGTTTTCTCGCTGTCTCGTTACGGAGCGTCACTTAAGGTTCTGGAGTCATGGAGATGGAATTTAATCTTGCCGGCGTGCTCGAAGCCACCCGACGAGAATTGGACGCTGGATAGATAACATCACCCTCTTCACCCCGTGGGCTCCGCCGGACAAGACAATTTTGACCGTCCGGCACTCGGACATTTTTCGCTCCGTGAACTGTGACCCAGCTCACACCTCTCATCGACGAGGATGGATATCATGGGAACGGGAATGGCCCTGGACGATCGGCGCCGCGGGTCAGACCCGGATTGTCGCGGCCGGGGCAAGGCCGCGCCTTATCAACCCAAAGGGAGATACTGAATATGAGTAAAACTCACGGGCTTGCGGAGAAACGGACCGCAGGCGGCGGCAAGAGCGCAAGGAGCGCGGAAACCGAAGTCACCGGCGGCGGCGATCTTATTGCCGAGAGCGCCCCTTCGGGTCCGGTGGCAGCCACCGCGGGCGGTAACGGGGCCCCACTCCCCATCGTCCACGACCTCGGCATGTTCCAGGGCGTCGCCGGCGGAACAGCCGTAGCGGCAGCGTCGGCCGCTCCGACCGGCCAGGCCGCCGTGGCCGGGGGCGACGCACCGGCTGCCATCCCCTCTGCTCAGGCCGCCGTGGCCGGGGGCGACCCACCGGCCGCCATGCCGTCTGCTGCGGCCGTCGTAGGCGGCGATGGGGCGGTCGGGGCAGAAGCTCCCGTTGCGCGTGCCGGCGGCGATACGGCGCTCGGCCGCGGCTTGCCCACCTTCCACGTGTACGGCCCGCGCGGCCACGTGATGACCGAAGCCACGGTCCCCGGCCTCGGCGATGTCGGCAACAACCCGAACTACATACAGCGTGGCAGCACGGCGCATTTCGTCGTTTTCTATGACAGCGTACTCGGCAACGCCGGCGCCAGTGCCGCCGACGCCGTCCTCGGCAAGTGTGAGGCGGACTTCAACACCCTCCGCGGCTGGTTCAGCAACACCACGCCGGGCAGCCTGCCGTTCAATATCTACATCACTATCGCCAGCAACGGCGCCAGCCATGCGAGTTGCTCGTCGACCACGCTCTACCTGGGCGCCAATTCGAGCAATCCGATCAACAACTCTTTCGTTCTCCAGTTGCTGGTCGCCGAAGAGGACGAGGTGTTCGAAGCCGCGTTCGGCCATGGCTGGAATTGCGGCGCCAGCAACGGCGAGGGTCTCTCCCGCGTGCTGGCCAACGATCTTTATCCTGGCGTCGAGCCGTCCAACTTCGTCTCCTCGGCGTCCTGGCTCGACGCGCCCGGGCGCCCCGACTGGATCAACAACACCGAGGGCACCGACCAGGACTACGTATCAATCGGCTGCTCGGTGCTGTTCCTCAACTGGATGCGCTTCCAGCTCGGCTACAGCTGGACCCAGATTATTGCCGCCGGCAACTCGACCCTGGCGAAGACCTACCAGAACCTCACCGGCCAGACCGACGGCTACGCGTTGTTCATGGCGTTGATGGATCGCACCTATCCGCGCGGCACCCCCTCGGGGCTGACCACCGACAACCCATTCCCGCTCCAGGATGTTGCCTATACCGCCGTCTTCCGCCCTGGCAGCGGGGCGGAATGGGTGGTGCCCGCACAGCCCTGGTCGGCTATGTTCAACACCATCAACGGCTACTTCAAGCAGGGTTTGTATGCCCAGGCGCTGAATATAGTGGCCGATGACAACAACATCCTTTATTCAGCCGTTTTCCGCCCCGACAGCGGCGCCGAATGGGTGGTGCCGGCCGAGCCGTGGTCTTCGATTGCGACGGTCACCGACAACTACTTCAAGCAAGGCCTCTACGTGACCGCACTCGGTATCGCGGAGGCCGGCAACGAGGTGTTGTACTCCGCCGTATTCCGCCCCGGCAGCGGTGCCGAATGGGTGGTCTCGGCCCAGCCCTGGTCGCAATTCGCCACCACGGTAAACAACTACTTCAAGCAAGGCCTCTACGTGGCAGCGATTGCCGTGACGATCCAGAACGGCGTGGTGCTGTATTCCGCTGCCTTCCGTCCCGGCACCGGCGCGGAATGGGTGGTCTCCGCACAGCCCTGGTCGAGCTTCGCACCAACCGTGGACAACTATTTCAAGCAAGGCCTCTATGCGACGGGCATCGCGGTGGTCGAGAGCTCGAACGGGCCGCTCTATACGGCGGTATTTCGTCCCGGTCCGGGCGGTGCGGAATGGGTTCTCGGCAATTACTTGTGGAAAGATCTCGCCAAGCAAATAGACACCTATTTCGCCCAGGGCCTCTACGCGACCGGTATCGCCGCCTGCCGGCTAGCGGTCTAGCGCTACCAGCGACGCCGCCCTAACCCTCCCTCGCTCGCTCGCGGGGGAGGGAGCACCTTCTTGGCGTGGCTATTCATGGTTCATCGATCAGGCCGCCGCCCTTGATGACGAGACCGTTCGGCATTCTCCTCGAAGAGGCCGAGATTCGTCATGACCATCAGGGAGGAGCGAATGGGCATCGGCTGGACGCCGGGTTGAAGGCGCAGGTTGTGCTGGAGGCTTTGCGGAACGAGGCGAGGCTGCCGGTTGACTTGCTTAGTGGACGGGAAGCACATTAAAAAAACCCGGTGGGGAGGGATTTGTGCCATGTCCTGTGAGTACCGGTTTGGAGCGCCGCGCGCTCTTCCTATATCGCCCGTTCTTTGCTTGGCTTGCGCGGCTTGCGCGTTGTTGATTTCCGGCTGCTCCGACCTGAAGAAGGCGATCGGGCTCGAACATACTGCGCCCGACGAGTTTGCCGTCGAATCGCGCGCGCCGCTGACGATGCCGCCCGACTTTAATCTGCGTCCGCCGCAGCCCGGCGCCGCCCGGCCGCAAGAGAAGAGTTCCGACCAACAGGCCCGCCAAGCCATCGAACAGGCGGGGCCTGGCGAGCCGGGCAAGCAAGCGCCCGATTTCCGCCTGCGCCGCGCCGAGGACGGGCTTCCCGACATCGGCGCCCGCAGCGGTCAGGCGCCGGACCCGAACGCGGTGGTCGGGGAGCAGAGCCTGTCGAGCAAGCTCTTGGATTACCAGCCGAGCACCGGAGCCCAGCCCGCGCCGGTCGAGAAACGCGAAACCACCCCGCTGAAGGGGGTTTATTGACCGACCCGCACAGCAGCCCTTCTCTTTTTGATTGCGGGGGCAGGGGCATAACCTCGGTCGCTGTCGCGTGCGTCGCATTGGCTCTGCTTGCGGCACCCGCATCGGCGCAGCGTTTTGGAGCCGAGAGCTTCACCCTCGGCAACGGGATGCAGGTGGTGGTCGCGCCGAACCATCGCGTCCCGGCTGTGGTGCAGATGGTCTGGTACAAGCTCGGAGCGGCCGACGACCCGCTCGGAAAATCCGGCATAGCCCATTTTCTCGAACATCTGATGTTCAAGGGAACGGCCGCCAACCCGCCGGGCGCCTTCACGGCTCAGATCGCACGCAACGGCGGGCGCGACAACGCATTCACGACCCAGGACTACACCGCCTTTCACGAGACAATTGCGCGCGACCGGTTGGACCTCGTCATGCGGCTGGAAGCGGACCGGATGACTGGGTTGGTCCTCGACGACAAGGTCGTGCTTCCCGAGCGCGACGTCGTTCTAGAGGAGCGGCGCATGCGGATCGACAACGAGCCGGCGTCGTTGCTCGCCGAGCAGCTGCGCGCCACGCTCTTTCTGCACCATCCGTACCACAATCCGACAATCGGCTGGGTCAACGAAATCCGCTCGCTCGGCACCGAGGACGCGCTGGCCTCCTACCGCAAATGGTACGCCCCCAATAACGCCATCGTGGTGATCGCGGGCGATGTCGATTCGGCGGAAGTGCGCCCGCTCGCCGAATCTTATTTTGGACCGATCCCATCTCAAAGCCTGCCTCCCCGTGTGCGGGTCGAGGAACCGCCGCACTACGCGGCGGCGCGGCTGGAGATGAAGAGCGCGCGCGCGGCGCAGCCGCAATGGAACCGATCCTATCTCGCTCCGAGTTATCGCGCCGGCGCGACGGCGCAGGCCTACCCGCTGCAGGTCCTCGCCGAGATTCTCGGCGGCGGCGCCGGCTCGCGGCTCTACAAGACACTGGTGCTCGACCGCGGTCTGGCGCTGTCGGCCGGCGCCCATTATTCCCCGAGCACAATCGATCTGGCGATCTTCGGCCTCTATGCGACCCCAAAGCCTGGGGTCTCGGTTGCCGACCTGGAGGCGGCGATCGACGGCGAACTCCACCGGCTCGTGCGGGACGGGGTGGACCCGGACGAGCTCCGGCGTGCAAAAGACCGCATGCAGGCGGCTTCGGTCTATGCCCGGGACAGCCTGTCAGGTCCGGCCAATATCATCGGCGCTGCGCTCGCCATCGGCCAAGGCCTGGAGGAGGTCGAGGCGTGGCCCGACCGGATCGGCGCCGTAACAGCGGCGGAAATCGACAATGCGGCGCGCTCGGTCCTGGTCGAGCGGGACTCCGCGACCGGCGTGCTGCTGCCGGAGCCGACCTCTTAGCACGTCAGATGCACAGATCCGTACTGGCGCTCTTGCTGCTGCTCTGGGCGCCCGGCGCCGGGGCGATGACGATCGAACGGGTGACCAGTCCCGGTGGTATCGAGGCCTGGCTCGTCGAGGATCATTCGCTGCCCGTGGTGGCCATCCGCTTTGCCTTTCCCGGCGGCGCCGCGCTCGATCCGCCCGGCAAATCCGGGCTTGCGGCAATGGCCATATCGCTGCTCGACGAAGGCGCCGGCCCTTACGATACCGCCGCCTTCAAGACGCGTCTGGAAGATCTCGCCGCGAATTTGTGGTTCACCGCCGGGCGGGACGAAGTCGGCGGCAGTTTGCGCAGCTTGAAGGCGAATCTGTCCGAGGCGGCAGGTCTGCTGCGCCAGGCGCTTACCTCGCCGCGGTTTGAGCCGGCCGCGATCGAGCGGGTGCGCGGCGAGCTCGCCGCCTCGCTCGCGCAGCAGGCGCACAGCCCGCGCGCGCTCTCCGATCGGCTGTGGATGCGGGACGCCTTCGAGGATCATCCCTATGGCGAGAACGTCGATGGGACGCCGACCAGCGTCGCCGCGATTACGCGAGAGGATGTGACGGGTTTCGCCGGGCAGCGGCTGCGGCAGGCCGGGCTGCTAATCGGAGCGGTGGGCGACCTCAATGCCGATGAGCTTGCGGCTCTGATAGACCAGGTGTTCGGCGGTCTGCCGGCCGGCGGCGGCGAGACCCCCGTAGCCGAAACCAAGCCGGCCGAGAATGGCGGGGTGCTGATCACCCGGCGGCCGGTGCCGCAAAGCGCCGTTACCTTCGGCCAAATCGGGCCGAAACGGGACGATCCCGATTGGTACGCGGCGCGACTGGTGAATGACATCCTCGGCGGCGGCGGCTTTCGCGGCCGGCTGATGCGGGAGATTCGCGAAAAGCGCGGGTTGGCATATGGTGTCTCGACCGAGCTCGTCTCGTTTCGGCATGCTGGACTGATACTCGGGAGCGTCGCGACCGAGAATGCTCGGGTGGCGCAGTCGATCGCCCTCATACGAGCGGAGTGGCGGCGGATGCACGACGAAGGCCCGAGCGAGGCCGAGCTCGATCTCGCCAAGGATTTTCTGGTCGGGTCCTTTCCTCTGAGCCTCGATACGAGTGCGCGGGTCGCCTCGCTGCTCGTCGAGATCCAGCTGGACAATCTCGGCATCGACTACCTCGACCGCCGGGCGGCGCTGTTCGGGGCTGTGACCCTGGATCAGGCCAAGAGGGTCGCCCATACGCTGCTCGACCCCGACGGGTTGAGTTTCGCCGTCGTCGGCGACCCCGCCGATTTGACCCCGACCCGCATCGTGCCCGACCCGGGACTTTGATGCCGATCCGGGTCGGGATTGGCGGCTGGGTGTTTCCACCGTGGCGCGGTGTTTTCTATCCGCCCGGCCTGCCGCAAGCGCGAGAACTTGCCCATGCGAGCCGGCAAGTCACCGCGATCGAGATCAACGGTACCTTTTACGGCTCGCAAAAGCCGGCGAGCTTTCGCCGCTGGCACGACGAGACGCCGGAGGATTTTGTCTTTTCGCTGAAAGGCCCGCGTTTTGTCACGCACCGCTCCGATCTGGCGACCGCAGGGCCTTCGATCGACCGCTTCTTCTCGACCGGCGTGCTCGAATTGCGCGACAAGCTCGGGCCGGTCCTGTGGCAATTCAATCCGCGGATGGCCTTCGATGAAGCCGGTTTCGCCGCCTTTCTGGAATTGCTCCCGCAACATCTCGATGGCCGCGCCATACGCCATGTCGTCGAGGTACGCCACCGAAGTTTCGCGGCGCCGTCCTTTGCCGAGCTGTTACGCCCGCATCGCGTCGCCGTCGCTCTGGTCGATGACGACAACTACCCGGCATTCGAAGCGATCACCGGCGACTTCGTCTACGCTCGTTTACGGCGTTGCGCGGAGGGCGAACCGGCCGGCTATGCGCCGGACGCGCTCGATGGTTGGGCCGCGCGCTTCGGTCAACACTCGGCTGAGAGCGGGCACGACTGCTTCGTCTACTTCATCAACGGGGCGAAGGTCCGCGCTCCCGCCGCGGCCCAGGCGCTTCTTCAGAGACTGGCAATATGATTATGCTCTCGGGGACGGTAAGCTGGGTATCCCCCATTGCCCGCGCGCTGATCAAAGCGCGTGAGGGTGACACCATCGAGCTCCGCGCCCCCGCCGGCGTCGAGCAGCTCGAAGTGCTCGAAATCCGCTACGCCGCCGCCGATGGCGAGACATGCTGAAGCGCCGGATCCAAGGGCTCTGTGGCAAGCTTCGCCGCGCGCTCCTCGTGTCGAACCCCTTCGGCACGGTCAAGCGGTTGGCCGTTTGAGGCAGTCGGCGCATTTTCGCTCGAGAGCTTCGGTGCGATCCAATCCGTCTTCGCGCCACGCCACCGCTAATGAGCGAATGGCCCCTACGCCCCGCCTCGATGGCGCTCGCTTCTAGCGTTCGTGACGACAGCCGCAGCACCGCTGCTGCCTTTCATTTATAGCCTCCACCTGTCACCCACCGACCCGTTTGATTTCAACTCCCGCTGCGGTTCAGACATATCCATCCTCCGCATCGTCCGAGTTGGGTGGATTGCCGACCTTCGCCAACGTCGCAACGAACGGCTAGGACGCCGTAAGCGGTCACCCGACCACGCCAGCGGGAGCGGCTCAATTCGACCCAAGTCGGACCGAGTTCAGCCCATCGAAAGGTCCCGAAAGCGGACGCTTGAAGCTTCCGCAGCCTGTTAAAGGTCGGACACCCAGGCCGGCCAGCAAGGCGGTGCCCGCCGGATGGATATGGCGTATCGTGGATGCGCGTTTCGCAATGCAGTGAAAGGGGGCGAACATGGGAAGGCTCGACGGCAAGGTTGCAGCGGTGACGGGCGGAGCATCGGGGATCGGCGAGGCGACGGTCAGGCGTTTCCTCGCCGAGGGCGGGAGCGTGGCATTCTGCGACCGGGACGGCGAGCGCGGCCAGCGCGTGGCGGCCGAGCTCGAGACCGCCGGCGCCAAAGTCGCCTTCACGCAGGCTGACGTTGGTACCGAGGCCGCATGCCTCGACTTCGTCAACGGTGCCGCGCAAAAGTTCGGGCGCCTCGACATCCTCATCAACAATGCCGGCATCCGCAAATACGAGAAAATCGACGAGGCGAGCGCGGCGAGCTGGAAAGAGATCCTCGACGTCAACCTGATGAGCTACGTCTTCTGTGCCAAGGCGGCGGTTCCGCTGATGCGCCGCAACAAGGGCGGCGCCATCGTTAACGTCGCCTCCGTGCGTTCCGTCGTAGCAGGCGGCGGCAACTTGCAGTACGACACCACCAAGTCCGCGGTCGCGGGCTTGACGCGGGCGCTCGCCGCCGACCACTCGCCGGAGGGCATTCGTGTGAACGCCGTCGGCCCCGGCCCGATCTTCACCCCGTTCCATCAGCGCCGCATCGCGGCGGCCGGCGAGACCGTCGAGCAGTACAACGCCAAGGCCGCACAAGGCACCATGCTGAAGCGCCCGGGCAGGGCCGAGGAGGTCGCCGCCGCGATCCTGTTTTTGGCCTCCGACGATGCCTCCTACGTCACCGGCGCCCTGCTGTTCGTGGACGGCGGTATGACTGCGCTGTGAGGAATATTCAGCTATCGGTGTCAGGCAAATAGTCGTGGATTTTGGTTGACCTTACGCGCTACGCAATCACTGACGCAGCGGGGCGAAGCAAAGGGGCTAGTGGTGCAAATCAAACGCTTGGTACACGGCTTGGAGGCCCCCTCTCGAGCCATTGGGACACTAGAAACGGATTTCTGCGCCGCCTAATCTCTTGAGATGTAGGTCTCCTCCAAAGCAGCGAAATTCTTGATTGCCGCATGTCTCGAAGCATTCTGCTACGTGGGAGAGTGCTTTCCGGCCAAGCATCGCGTTCCTTATTCAGATAAAGCGGTTCCGATACATCCACTTCAAGACTCCGGCTCTCCCGCAAATCGCCCATGGTAGCTAACCCAACCTATGACTAACGACATCCCTGGAGAGCCAAAAGACAGGCCTAACGAGAGTCCTTGGGTTGTATTGGCAACCCTGTACGGGAAGCCATTGGACTTCGAAGATCGGGACCTAATCGATAGAAACCGTCTGGCCTGGAACCGCTATATGGCCTCCATCATCGGAGAAGACCAAAAGGCACTACTGCTCCGACTTGGTTACCCAATTGAAGAGTTAACGCCATTCTCAACAGACGAGCTGCACACAGTCCAGGCTAGATTCGCAGAACGCAGTCATCTGTTCGGAAGCATCAACCCAATACCCTCTGAGATCGATTTTTCGGATATCACAATCGATTTCTTCTTAGCTCAGAGATTCTTTTTCCCTATCGGAATCACTTTTAGCGGGTCAACCTTCTCAGACTTGGTGGTCTTTGCGGGCGCGATCTTTTTCGCGACTGCCAATTTTATAGGCACAACCTTCTCTGGACCGTCCGTGTTCACCGGTGCGTCCTTCCGCGGCGTAGCCGTCTTCAAGGGCGCAACGTTCTCCCATCTAGCGTCCTTTGGTGACGCTATCTTCTTAGAGAGAGCTGACTTCGGAGGCGTGACTTTCAACTGGGTCAATTTCGGAGGCACGATCTTTGACTCTATAGCATCTTTCGTTAACGCGGACATGAAAGCAGAAACAAAGTTCAATACTGTCAAATTTCGCGGTACCCCTCCGGTTTTCTTTGGCGCTAAATTACACGAGGGGACGATTTGGCAAAATGCACAATGGCCTAATCCACCTATCAACGGTGAGCAAGCGAGCGAGTTCATCAATGCTTACGAGCGGATGAGGTTAGAAATGGAACGGTTGAAAAAATATGAGGACGAACTTGACTTTTTCGCTCTAGAACTTCAATCGCGCCAGGTGTTACTCGGCTTCTGGCGAGGCCTTCCGGTCGCGCTTTATGGGTTTTTGTGCAACTATGGCCGTAGCTACTTTCGTCCGTTGTTTATCCTGGTCGCCTCGATCATCGTGGGGGCCATTCCCTTTTGGGCACATTTCAGCGGCTCAGCGGAGGCTACCTTAGCCAACCCAGCTTACTTGGGCGATGCCATCGGCTTCAGTTTCGCCAACACGTTCGGCGTGCTCGGTATCCGGAAGGACCTGATTGATCCAGAGATCCTCAAGCTCCTTCCTGGTTGGCTCAAAGTCATTGCCACTATACAGACGGGGCTCGGCATTACCCTGCTGTTCCTATTCAGTCTGGCATTGCGCAATCGGTTTCGAATGAAGTGAGGACCTCTCTCCTATGCACTCCGCGGCCGAACGCCGTTGTCCAAAGAAGCCGACGGTTTCGCAAATGTGTTTCGGTTACATCTTAAGGGCAAACGTAACCCTTGATAGGCCCTGGGGCAATTCTCGCACCACGCCCGAAAGTGCGGTTACCAAGCGAAGCGGACGCTCGTCTCACGCAATTGTGGGGTGAGAAATGTCGTAGCGGAAATTGGTCTGCTGATATCCGATTATTTCGTTAACTGGTCAACGCTGGTTGTCTGTCCACAGGCGCACTATGTAATTTGCCGACTAGAGGCGACGTACCCACCGGAGGCCGGGGTCGGCACCGGATACGAATATCCACATCGCGAGGAATCGGATGGCCAATCGCCCCGGCGACGCGGGAAAGACATCACCCACAGAAGATTTGAAATCCAAGGTTGCCAAATGGCTAGCGCAGGAAGGCTATCCGACTGAGTTTCAGACCGCGGCCGTTTTTCGCCAACATCATTTCCGTGTATTTCAGGGCTATCATGTCCGGGAGAACGAGAGCGAAACACCACGCGAGATTGATGTTCTCGCGATGGCTGATGCGCCACATGAAGAATACCCTCGGATTCGATGCGAGTTCGTCGTCGAGTGCAAATGGTCCAGAGACAAGCCTTGGGTTGTATTTGCAAGTAGGTCTGGAAAACTGGGCCCCGCAGCTTGCATCGCACAGACAATATCATCCTCATTGGGTTCGGCGATACTTTGGAATCTTGCTCATGAGAGAAATTGTCAATCAATGGCACTGTTTCACACGCCAGATGTACCGGGGTTTGGCGGCCGTCAAGCCTTTTCAAAGGGGAATGATCTGTTTTACTCTTCTGTTAGTTCAGTTGCCAGCGCATGCACACAACTGGTAAGCCGCTATGACCGTGAGCGTCGGCGGGGGGTTATGCCGGAATGGGGCGTTGTCGCGTTTCCGATCGTGATTATTGATGGGGAATTGTTTCAGGCTTCATTTAATGAAGACAGTGGAGAAATGGAGATTAACCCAGCCGACAGTGTAAGATGCCACTGGAGAGGAGCTCGATCTTGGAACCTTCACGCGACAATCGACTTTGTTAGACTGGCCGCCTTGAATGTTTTTTTGGATGTTCGTAGTGCCGAAGTTTATAAGCTCCTGAAGCTAATGGACGAAGCCGCTCGGGCAATTAAGAAATGCTCTGAAACCGGATCACTGGAATCTGTTAAAGCGATGCGGGCGTCGGGCGGGCTTCGCAATCTGCATCCTCTACTCCGGGAGCTAGTGCCCGCACTCGACGAATGACCGCTCGCCACCCCGAGCCGACCCCCGTTTCTGGAACACCCCGTGCTGACTTATGATTTCCGCCTGCCGCCCGGCCCCCGAACCGTCGAGTACGCGCTTCTTGCCGAAGAGCTAGGTTTTCGCGCGGTCTGGTGTCCCGAGATTCCCGCCTTCGGCCACGACATATGGGTCACGCTCGCCCGCATCGCCAAAAAGACGAAGCGCATCAAATTCGGCCCCGCCGTGCTGATCCCGAGCTATCGCCACCCGATGGCGCAGGCCTCGGCCATCGCGACGCTCGAGCAGATCGCGCCGGGACGCCTGATGGTCGGGTTCGGCACCGGCTTTACGGGCCGTGGGGGGATGGGCAAGAAGCCCTTGAGCCTCGCGAGCATGCGCACGCATATCGCACAGGTCAGGGCATTGCTGCACGGCGATGTTGCCGACATCGACGGCGGTCTCGCCCAGATCCTCGCGTCCGACGGCTGGTTGCCCGATCGTCCGATCAACGTGCCGGTCTACATGGCAGGCCAAGGCCCCAAGGCCCGCGCGCTCGCCAAAGAGATTACCGACGGCCTGATTTCCCTCGGCGGCCCGGCCGAAGGGTTCGAGACCTGCCTCGTGTCGACCGGCGGCACGGTCCTCGATGATGGCGAGGACGTCACCTCGCCGCGCGCCTCGACCGCCGTCAAACCGCTCATCGCGCTCGCCTATCACCTCAGGTACACGACCGATCCGGAAAGCGTGAAAGCGCTGCCGAACGGCGAAGCGTGGCTGGCTAGCGTCGAACGTGCGGACGAAAAAATCCGCCACCTCTCCATTCACCGCGGTCATTCCCTCGACATTTCGAACGGCCATGACGCGCTCGTCGACATATCCGCCGCCAAACAGATGACCTTCACAGGCGCTCGCGAGGAGTTGCGCGAACGTCTCGCCCAGCTCGAGGCCCGCGGCGCCACTGGCATCATCTTCGGGACCAGCGGTTACGATGTGGAACGGGAGCTGAGGGCCTACGCGGAGGTTGCTGGATTGAGGTGACGGAGGCGCGTCGCTTATTTGTGATCGCCCGCCGCCCTTCGTACTGAGCCAGGACCGCAATGGGGCATCAGCGCCCGAACTCGGCGTTGGCAGGAGCGACCGCTCGGGGTCGAGAGCGGCCTTTAGGCTCTCATCGAATACCGCGTCGTCATACCCAACGCTGCCGGCAATCCAGCAATTTCTACGTAACAACCCTGCAATTGCCACAGTCTCGTTGTACTGTCGCGCCGCGTTGGCAGCTGTGAGTGGATTGAGGAATTTCGATGAAGGAATTGGATAAGCCTGATCTCGACCTGATAAAACAGGAGAATCAGGGGTGCGGGCGGTGCAGCGACGTCTGCGGACATCTTGCGCGGGGTTCGTGAAGGGTGCAACCAACGCGGGCGTTTTTGCTGCTGATTTGCTGCAGGAGCAGCAACGGGTCGTTGGTGCTTTAATGAATGGTTGCGGGCCGCCACGCCTGCTTGGTGCTCGCCCGCTGCGCTTTAGCCAGTCCAAAGCGGCGAGGACGACGGTGCGCGCTTGCTTCTCGGTGCCAACCCGGACGATGCGGGATTTGCCCGCGGCGGCAAACTCGCTGTCAACCTTCACCCACACCGGCGAAGTAGAGCTTGGGGTCGGCGGCGCGGATATGGGCTTCGGGGAGGCCGAGTTCGCGGCGCACGATATTGGTGCCTTCGACGAGCGAGACGCATTTGTAGTAGGCGATGCGGCGGCTGAGGCCCTCGCGGCCAAAGCCGCAATCGGTGGTGATTACCAGCTGCTCGGGCGGGATGTATTCGAGTGCCTTTCGGATCAGTATTGCGACGTGCTCGGCCGGCTCGACGACGGTGTTGCAGTGGTTGACGACGCCGATGCCGATCTTCTTGTCGGTCTTGTGATTCGCGAAGAGCGGCAGGTCCTTGCCGTCGTTGCTGGCGCATTCGAAGGTGATGACGTCACAATCGAGCTGCAACAGGTAGGGCAGGGCGCGCTCGTAGCTCGGCACCTCCCAATAGACGCGCTGCTGGTTGGGATTGCCCCAGCAGGTATGCACCCAGATCTCGGCGTCGACGCCGGCGAGCTGGCGGTTGAAGGCCTCGGTCTGGAATTCGAGCTCGGCATCGGTGCAGTCGGGCCGGGTCGTCAGGCCATGATGGCGCGGCTCTTCGACCTGGATCACTGGGCAGCCGGCAGCGGCCAATTCGCGCAATTCGGCGTTCATGATGTCGCAGAGGTCGAGCACCATCGCCCGGTCGTCGGGGTAATATTCGTTCCACAGCATGCTCGCCAGAGCCGGCGCGCAGATCGCACCGAACTTGACTGGACGGTCACTGAGACGCTGTGCGATCTGCCACAGCGCGGCGTATTCGAGCGGGCCGCCGGTCAGCTTCTCTTTGACGATCGCCGGCTGATAGGCCTCCTGCACTTCCCACAGGATCTTGCCGGGGCGGATATCGTGCCGCGCCATCCAGCCCTGCGAGGTGCTGCGGTGGCCGTGAATGCCGCCCAGCCGCTCGATCGGGTAGAAGAACCAGGACCTGCCGCCGACCGCCAGGTCGAACCGGCTGTCGCCGTCGGTGACGATGTCGAGCCCGGCGGCCTCCTGCGCGTTGATGATCGCCGCGACGGCGTCGAGATACTGCTCGCGGAACAGCGAGTCGCCGAGCGCCGATTTGAACGACCGCCCGCCGAGGCTCGCGTCGTACCACAAGGGCCGCGGGTAAGAGCCGGTGATCGCAGTCGGCAGGACCATGTCGTGCGTAGTCTTCAGCATTGCCGGATATCCCTCTCCTCGTCATATCCGCCAAAGCAGGTATCCAGGGCGGGCGCATATCCTCGGCCCCTGTTCGCTAGGTGCTCTGGACTCCCGCGTGCGCGGGAGCGACGATAGTACAGAATATGGAGGCGCGGCCTATGAAGGATTTCGCGGGCAGAATCGCGGTGGTCACCGGCGGCGGCTCGGGGATGGGACGCGAGCTCGTCCGCCAGCTGGCCGCCGAGGCCTGCAATGTCGCAATGTGCGATGTCTCCGAAGAGGGAATGGCGGAAACTCGGCGGCTGTGTGAGGCGGCGGGGCTGCCGCAAGGGTTGCGCGTCACGGCGCATCTTGCCGATGTGTCCGACGAGGCGCAGGTCGAGCGATTTCGCGATGAGGCGGCCGAGGGTCACGGCACCGACAAGATCCATCTACTCTTCAACAATGCCGGTATCGGCGGCGGCGGCAGCATGTTCGCCCATAGCCGCCAGGAGTGGGAGAAGACGTTCAATGTCTGCTGGGGTGGGGTCTACAACTGCACCCGCGCCTTTCTGCCGATGCTGCTGAAGGCGGAAGAGGGCCACATCGTCAATACCAGCAGCGTCAACGGTTTCTGGGCGTCGGTTGGACCGCGCATCCCGCATACCGCCTATTCGGCGGCAAAATTCGCGGTGAAAGGCTTTTCCGAGGCGCTGATCACGGATCTTCGGATCAACGCACCACACATCAAGTGTTCGGTCGTCATGCCCGGCCATATCGGCACCTCGATCCCCCTCAACTCGCGCAAGATTCAAAGCGGCAACCTCTCCGACGAGATCAATGCGAGGCAGATCGCGCAAGCGCGGGCGCGCATCGCCTCGATGGGCCGGGACGTGACCAGCCTGTCGGATGACGACATCCGCAAGATGATAGCCGAGCGCGAGCGCCGCTTTCGCGAGGACGCGCCGACGAGCGCGGCCGAGGCGGCGACAATCATCCTCGATGGGGTCAAGGCCGACCAATGGCGCATTCTGGTCGGCAACGACGCGCACCAAATCGATGAATTGGTCCGGGAGGCCCCGGAGCGCGCCTACGATCTCGATTTCTTCGAGAGCTTTGCCGCCAAGGCCGGCTGGCGTCTCCCGTGACCGCTAATCGAAAGTCAACACGGTGCGAGCGACTTCGCCGGCTTTCATCGCACGGAAGGCTTCGTTGATGTCGCCGAGATGGCCGCGCTTGGTGACCATGTCGTCCAGCTTGAGGCGGCCTTGGCGGTAGAAATCGAGGTAGAGCGGGATGTCGTAGCGGAAGCGGTTCGAGCCCATGCGCGAGGTCTGCACCTTGCATTCCGGGCGGATCGCCATCCATGGGAACTCGATCATCGCGTCGGGCGGCAAAACGCCGACGATCGTCGCGGTGCCGCGGATTGCGAGGCTCTCGATCGCCTGCCGCACCAGCTTGGCATTGCCGACAGCCTCGAAGGCGTGATCGACGCCGGCGCCGCCGGTCAATGCGCGCACGGCCTTGACGGGGTCGTCCTCGGCGCTGTTGACGAAATCGGTCGCGCCGGCGCGGGTCGCCATCTCGCGCTTCAATTCAAACGTGTCGATGCCGATGATCTGCCGGGCGCCGCCGATCCGCGCTCCCTGGATAATCGACAGCCCGACACCGCCGCAGCCGAACACCGCCACGCTCTGCCCCGCTTCGAGCCCGGAGCTGCGCAGTGCCGCGCCAACGCCGGTCAGCACCCCGCAGCCGACCAGCGCAGCACGGTCGAGCGGCAATTCGGGGTCGATCTTCACCAGCGAATTCTCGTGTAGCAGCATCTTCTCGGCATAGCTCGAAATGCCGATGAACTGGCGGAGCGGCTGACCCTTCTGCGAGAGCCGCGGGACCGCATTGTCGGGCCGCGTAACGATGCCGCTGGTGCACAAATTCGGATGCCCGGAAAGACATTGCGGGCAATTGCCGCAAAAGCCCGAAAGGCAAGCCACCACGTGATCCCCCGGCTTGACCGTGGTCACATCCGCGCCGACCGCCTCGACGACACCGGCGCCCTCATGGCCGAGCACGATCGGCAGGTCGAGCGGGAACCTCCCGACACCATCAACGACGTGCAGGTCGCTGCGGCAAACGCCCGTGGCCGCCGTGCGAACCAGCACCTCGCGCCCCCATGGCTTGTCGATCTCCACCGCCTCGATTGTCAGCGGCTCGTGCACCTTGCGAAAGACGGCAGCTTCGATTTCCACAGCGAACCTCCGTTAAGCATGTGGCTTTGATTTTATCTTCTCTTATTCGGCGGTGACCGAATGGTCTGCTGTTGTTCGCGTGGCCTGCTCCTGGTGCCGCTGATCTCTGAGAAGACCCAGTATCTTGTCGGCGCAACCCACGCTCCAGCGCGGTTCCTACCCCAGAAGCTGTCCCCATGCCTAGTGCTCAGAACTCATTCGGATGATTCGGGTCCTATTCATCGGTCATGCCCGGCCTTGTGCCGGCATCCACGGAAGTCGGCGCCGTCTACATCTGCATTTCGTGGACTGCATTGTCGTCTCCCCATCGCGTGAGATGGGGACGTCGGCGGGCGCTCCGTGCGTGGATGGGTCGTGACGACCGAGGCATCTCGGACCCGCCGGCTTCGCGGTCTGACACGCGCACGGTAGAGGGGGCTCGCGTCCCGTATGCAATCCGGCGTGCCGACCAAGCCGCTATTGTGGGGGGATGGGACATGACTGACAAGCCGATTGCCGGGGTCGATGTTGCCAAGGACTGGCCCGACATCTGTGTGGGGGCGGCGCTCCGGTCGAGCGCACCGGCAATAGCGCAGAGGCGGTGACCGCCTGGCTGGACGCGGTCTGACCATCCGGCCACCCCATGCCGGACTCCGAGCTTGACTTGGTCTACGGTAGATGGCCGGAACGAGTCCGGCCAGCGCCCGGGAGACTCTTAAATGACAATCACGCAGCAAATCGCGTTAGATCCCCAGCACGCGATCAGCCGACGACTACGGACAGGCACCCGACGGCGATGTAAGGCAAAAACCGCGGCGAACCCGAACAGGCCGCCGGTCAGCACCGAGAACAGGAAGACGAGGGTAGCAAGGCGGCGCAGGCCGTAACGGATCGACAGCTCGTTACCGAGAAGACCGGCGGGGACGCCCAGAAAACTGATCAGCGCACCGACCGCCGAGATGATCCAGGCTTGCTCGGGAACACCGGCCCGATCCGCGGCACAGAACGCGAGAAAGACAACGATCCCCGGCCGCAATCCAGCCGAACCCCGCCGCGGCATAGCCAAAGATCAGGACGAGGGCGTAGCGGTTCGCAAAAACCGGACGGAAGTCGATCAGCGATTTTGGGCTCCTCGCGGAATCCGGGATCCGCTTACGGGGCTAACTCGGCGCGTGCACTAATTCCGATATTATCGGTGAAAAGCGCCGACTAGCGCCAACCAGTCTGGGCCGCCGGCGTGCCCCCAGGCCGATACGCCCCTCAACTGTCCGGATAAGAATACGTTATCCGGTCGCATCGGGCCGACGGGAAGGCGTCGTTTTTAGCGCCAGCCGGCGCTGACCATGAGTATTTCTATTAACCAAACAAAGCGCTTATTCCCAGTTAGTTAACAATATTAGGGATTTTAATCTAATTCCTGTAGACACCAGCGCCGCCCGGAGTGTAAATACGGTCAATTACAAAGACCGGGCCTAGGAATTACGGGAAGAACGGCAATGAAACAACTGTTGCTGGCTGGGACTGCGTTTCTTGGGTTCGCCGCGTCGGGGTTGGCCGCGCGCGCTACACCGTTCGACTTCACCTATACCGGGAGCCTTGTCACCTTCACGGTGCCGACCACCAACTTTATCAGATCCTCGCCTTCGGCGCGCAGGGCGGCAGCGCCACCGTGGGCAGTTTGATCGGGGTAGGCGGTCTAGGCGCCGAGATCGGCGGTGACTTCAGCTTGACCGCGGGCGAAATCCTGCAGATCGCCGTCGGCGGTGCGGGCGGCTTTAACGGCGGCGGTGGCGGTGGCGGTTTTGTGGTCGGCCCGGGCAACACGCCGCTGGTCATCGCCGGTGGCGGTGGCGGTGGCGGCCTCTTTTCTTCCGGCATTGGGTTTCCGGGCCAAGGCGGTCTCACCGGCCCTGACGGCGGCGGTGCTGGCGGAACCGGCGGCAACGGTGGTGGCGGCAGCATGACCGCGGGTGGCGGTGGCGGCGGCGGGTTTTTCAGCGCCGGCGGCACCGACGCCTTGGATGGCGGCACCGGCGGCGGCGCATTCCCGGGTCTCGCAGGAGGCTCGTCTGGCGGCGGCTTCGGCGGCGGCGGGGGCGCTGGGACGATCGGTTTGGGCGGCTCTGGGGGTGGTGGCGGCTATAGCGGCGGCGGTGGCGGAAGCCGTTCCGCAGGCGCTCACGGTCCCGGCGGTGGCGGCGGCTCTTTCAATGGAGGCACCGATCAGATTCTGCTCGCCGATTTCCAGACCGGCAATGGCGAGGTGTTGATAACCGAACTCGCCGCGGCGGTGCCCGAGCCGGCGTCAATCGCGCTGCTCGGTGCGGGCCTCCTTAGCCTCTCCGTGCTATGGCGGCGGCGCCGTCCGAGATCTGACTGATCGCTGGTCCCGAAGCTGATCGAGCGGCCGGGGCTTTTCGCATGCCGGCCGTGCCGTTCTGCTACACATAGCGTTACACGTCGCTGATCCGGCTCCACCCTCGGGTAACAGCACGGGCTGAACCGGGGACCGGACAAGGGCGACGCCGGCACGGTAGCGAGTTCCGCCGCCACGCGCGGATGATCGATCGAAAGCAACCAAGGGCCGCGGGCGGCATGCCGGCGATCCAGATCTCGCCTCGCGCGGTGGTCGACGCGTGGCGCAGCCAGCCGCCGCTTTCCACGCCGCGCTCGAGCCGGAACCCGTTGTCCCGGCTGCCTTCTGCGCCCAGGTGCGGACAACGAAGCCGGGCGGGTCCTCCGGTACGATTAAGTCACCCGCCACGGTCTGGCCGGATTTGGCATTCTTTTGCGAAGGTCTTTCATCCCACCGTCTCGAACTCGATGCGGCGCGTCTCGACCGCTGCATGCAGCGGCATCGCCATCTCGAATTTATTCGCTTCCTCAATGCTGTCGAGCGCCAAGTCGCGGCCAATAGGCCGATCCATGTCGTCCTCGACAACTATGCCACCCACAAGCATCCCAAGAGCCTGCCCTCGCGAAGGCGGGGGTGCTGGCCTGGCTGGCGCGTCATCCGCGTTGGACCTTCCACTTCACCCGGACACTCGGCTTCCTGGCTCAACGCCGTCGAGAACTTTTTCTCGAAGATGACGCGACAACACATCCGCCGCGGCGTCTTCCGCTCGATCGCCGACCTGCAGGGCGCTATCAATGCTTATCTCACCGAGCACAACGCCAGCCCCAAACCCTTCGTCTGGACCAAATCGGCCGAGGCCATTATTGCCAAACTCGACCGTTGCCCTGTACCATCCGTTTGATTGAGTGCACTAGTGCCCGCCGTCGCGCACTAGAACCGCACCGCGGCGCTTGACCAACCGCGTGCTCGCGGCGTCAGATCGCCATCGAAAGAGAACCGTCAACAGGGACGCGTCGGCCGCTTGTCTATTTCGGCGTTCTCGACAGCACGGTATTGGAGGGTCATCGATCAAACGAGCTGCGCCGGCGATGAGTCAAGGTCGGGGGGCCTTGCGTGGCCTCCGAGCCCGGGTCTCGGAGAAGGGTATGACAGGGTTCCAACGGGCTACGCTGTTCGGCCTGTTTCTGCTGATGCTGACCGGGACCGGCTCCTCACCAGCGGGTGCCCAGGTGATTGGCATGGTAACGGGACTCTTGGGGTCCGCTACCGTGCAACGCGTGGGCAGCGTTGGACCGGAACCGCTTGCGTTGAACAACGAAGTCCATCAAGGCGACATTTTGCGCACCGGCCCAAGAGCGCGGCTGAGGATCACCCTGCGCGACGCTTCCGTCCTGTCACTTGGCGCAGATACCGAGCTGACGCTTGACCATCTCGCGCTATCGGCACCACCAGCTGAACCTGGAAGCTTCTTTACGCTGGCAGGCGGCTTTTTGCGGGCCACGGTCGGGCGCCTGCGACCGGGTTCCCTGTTCGAGATCCACAGCCCATCAATGGTCGCCGCGGTCCGCGGGACCGACTGGATCGAGAGCTATTCTGGCGGAACGACGGAGCTCTTCGTGGCCGAGGGTCGTGTCCTGGCGACGAGCGCGGTAAATCGAACCGATTGGGCGCTGCTGGATGCGGGCGAGGGGGTCAGCTTCAGTGTTGGCACGCCGCACACGCCGGTCGTCCGTTGGGGCCAGGAAAAGATAAACCGCTACGTCGAAGCCACGCGCGTGCCGTGAGGCCACTGACCAACGTCTGGGGAGCGCTCCTTGCGCTGACCGCCGCCTTGGTCCTGCTGGCCGCGTTTTTGACTGCCGGCGATTCTGGGCTGCCGCTTCGCTTCGAAAACGAGATGCTGGACTTGCGCTTTCGGCTGCGACCGCCGTATGCTCCGCACCTGCCGATCGCGGTCGTCGAGATCGATGATCGAAGCATTGCCGAGATCGGACGCTGGCCTTGGTCACGACGGGTATTGGCTCGGCTTCTCGACCGCATTAAAGCGGCCGGCCCCAAGGTGATCTGCCTCGACCTTCTGTTCACAGAGCCGCAGCCCTCGCCGTTCCAGGGGCAAAAAAGCGCGATCGAGGCGGCGATCGCCCCGCTGCTGCAAATGCTCAATCCGGCAGAAAAGCAGCGTTTCGCGGAAATCCTGTCTGACCTGCCGCAGACGGGCGATCCGGACATGATCCTGGGTGGGGCGATACGGGAGGACGGCCCCGTCATCGTGCCGTTCGCCCTCGACCTGCGCCCCAACGCCACGACAATGACCGGGTCCGCTCCATTGCCGCAGGCTCTCGCCAAGGCTGCCTACAGCCGCGTGCGGGGTGCCGGTCCCGATTACCTGCCGGATGCCGTCGGGTTGCGACTGCCGGTCGAGCCCCTCTCTGCAGACGCTCTGCTCGCGCATGTGACGACGGTGCCCGACAATGCAGGAGCCTACCGGTACGACTACCCGGTTCTGCGTTACGGAGGCGCATATTTGCCGTCGCTGTCGCTCGAGGCGGTGCGCGTTTTCCTCGGTGTGCCGAAAACCGAGGTGGTCGTAGATCTCGGGCAAGGGATCGAACTCGGCCCGCTGCATGTACCGACCGACCGGGGAATGCGGTTGCCGGTGAATTATTACCCCTCAGGCGCTTTTGAGCGGGTCAGTTTTGCGGATGCCCTGTCGGGTCGAGCGGCGGCACAGAACTTTAGCGGCAAGATCGTATTAGTCGGGGCTAGTGCGGCCGGCCTGCGCGACGGGATCGCCACGCCCTACGACCCCTCGCTGCCCGGGGTCGAGCGGCACGCAACCCTGATCGCCAACATGCTGGCGCGAGACTTTCTGCAGCGCGACGACCGTGCGGTTGCTGTGGACGCACTTCTCCTGCTACTGGGCGGTTTGGGTGTCGGGGTGGTGGCCCGCTGGGGGATCACAGCCACAGTTCTGGGCGCGGCTCTGCTGATCGCGGGCTTGGCGCTTTTCGATTACCTGGCCTTTGTTCGGTTTGGCCTTTGGCTGAACTTCGTCTTCCCCGCGGCCACGATTGTGCTGATCTCCGCCTTGATCGTCGGTCGCAAATACGCGATCGAGTGGCGGCGCCAACGGTTCATTCGAGACGCCTTTTCGCACTATCTGCATGCCGATCTGGTGGACGAGCTCTGCCGCACACAGACACCGCTGCGTCTCGGCGGCGAGGAGCGCGAGCTGACGGTGCTGTTCGCCGATATCCGCGATTTCACGACGGTTGCCGAGCGGATGCCTGCTGCCGAGCTGACCGCGTTGATGAACGAATTCTTCACCGCGATGACCGAAGCCGTGCTGGCTCATCGCGGCATGCTCGACAAATATATCGGCGACAGCCTGATGGTGGTGTTCGGCGCGCCGTTGCCGGACCCGCAGCACGCCCTCAACGCCTGCCGGGCCGCGCTGGCTATGCGCTCGGCGCTAGCCTTGTTGCACAAACACTGGCGTGTCGAAGGTCGGCCCTGTCTCGAGATGCGCATCGGCATCAACACGGGGCGCATGGTGATCGGCAACTTGGGCACTGAGCGACGCTTCGACTACACCGTGATGGGCGACGAGGTGAATGTGGCGGCGAGGTTGGAAGGCGCGAACAAGGTGCTAGGCACAGACATCCTCGTCAGCGCTTCGACGCGCAAGGGTGCCGGCGCCGACGTCAACTTCCGTCCGCGCGGCGTTGTCGAGGTCAAGGGCAGGAAGGATCCGGTAGCAGTATTTGAACTGCTCGCCATGACCCGCGAAGAGGGCGCCAAGGGCCTATGGGCGGACGGCGGCCGCCCGATCAAAGGCCGGCAGCGCGCGATTTCGGACGGGCGCCTCCGATAATCAGCGTGCGATGCCGCGAAGGCAGTATAGGGCGCGCTGACCGTCGGCTCGATACGGATAGGCGGATGCAGCTAGACGGTCGTCGTGGTCAAGAGATCCCAGCTTGACCCCGCGTAGACCACGCCGAGCCAGGCTCTTCAGAAAGCTCGACCAGAAGTTTTCGGGTTCCGACGGGCCGATATGCAGTCCAACAATCTCGCCCCACGGGTCAAGCCCGTGGGCTGAAGGCCCACGCCCGTCGCTATTGGCTGCCATGGCGTCGAGTCATAGATGCGGCCACTCGCCGGCCAGCGGCCGGTCGAGGAACGCGTGCACCGCTCGTCGATTTCCTTGCGCAGCTTGGACGAAAAAAACCTTCATTGCCTCGGCGGGATCGAGCATCGTCGCCTTGAGGCCTTGCAGCCCCCATCGACGAACGCGGCGCATAATTCCGGCTCCTCGGCGAGGCGTTTCGGCTGCGTCATCCCGGCGGTTCCGTAATTCAAGAGAGGATCGCTTGTGATGTCCGAGGCCGGTTAGCTGAGGCGGAGCGACAGAACAGAATCGTTTGTCGCGGTGAAACCCGACGGGCGGCTCGTCAAGCTGTTGATTAGGGCTCGCCAATTCAACACGACCCTCGTCCGCAGCGACGTCATTTCCTTCGCTGCGCTTGGCGAGCGCCAAGGCGTGAACCCGTCCTAGCTCACTTGGGTCGCGGTGATCGGCTTGTGTTCGCCAGGATGTGAGTGTTCCTTGTGAACGCGTGGCGGGTTCCCGCGTAAGCAACGGCCGTTAAATGCGGCTTTGCTCGGAATCGTGGCGCGCGCAAGCGGTCGTCTCCCATCATTGACGGGGCCGCCGCGGTCAGTAACGGCCGCGCTATTCCGCGGCTACGCGACAACTATCGGCGGGGGCGCCAGCTGTGACCCTTGGGGAGCTTGCAAATTCAGTAATTTCCGGGTCTGCGGCCGTGCGGGCCTGATGGTTGCGGCTTTGCGAGCAGCTGTCGGCCCTGGCCCATACCGGTGACCCAGCGGCAAATTCCGCGCAAGGGCCGTACTCGTGGCTTCGGTCTTCAGACGCGGTCGTGCCCGACTTGCGCGAGATTGACCATTTTGCACCATGGAAGAGCATTGCGCCTGAGCGGCGGGGAACCTTTTGGATGATCCTTGCCGATTCCGGCTTGGCATCCCGCTTGCACTGCGATCGATAAACTCAACAAGCCGCGGAGGAACGTCGGAGCTATTTAACGAGATGTGAGGGCCGATCCGTGCAGCTGGGCGTCTTTATTCCGATTGGCAACAACGGGTGGTTGATATCGACAACCTCACCCCAATACTTGCCGAGTTTCGATCTCAATAATGAGGTGGTGCAAAAGGCCGAGCGCTTCGGGTTTGATTTTGCCCTGTCGATGATCAAGTTGCACGGCTTTGGCGGCCCATCGCGGTTCTGGGATCACAACCTGGAATCCTTCACGCTGATGGCCGGGTTGGCGGCGGTGACGAGCCGCATCCAGCTCTTCGCCACCTGCGCCGTGCTGACGATGCCGCCGCCGATCGCCGCGCGCATGGCGGTCACGATCGATTCCATTTCGCACGGCCGGTTCGGGGTCAATATCATTTCCGGCTGGCAACGCCGCGAATACACGCAAATGGGGATCTGGCCGGGGGCGGAGCATTATCGCCGCCGTTATGACTACTGCGCCGAATACGTCACGATCATGCGCGAGCTATGGGAGAGCGGTCGCTCGGATTTGAAGGGAGCCTTCTTCCAGATGGACGATTGCCGCTGCCTGCCGCTCCCCGCTGCGAAAATCCCGATCATCTGCGCCGCCCAGAGCGATGCCGGCACGCGCTTCGCCGCGCAATATGCCGACTACAATTTCTGCGGTGGCGGCGGCGTCAATGAGCCGGCTCGCGTAGCGCCGAGCGTCGCGCGGCTGGTGCAGGCGACGGCCGAAACCGGCCGCGATTGCGGCGCCCTGATCCTGCAGATGGTCATCGCCGACGAGACCGACGCTGCGGCGCTCGCCAAATGGGAGCACTATAAGGCCGGCACCGACCTCGAGGCGCTGGCCTGGCGCGACGCCCAGGCCGAAGATGACCCGAGCACGGACCCCTTCGCACAGCCGAACAAGCGAAGGACTCTCGGCATCGATAAACTGCCGACCAATCAGGGCGTGTTCGTCGGCTCCTACGCCACTGTGGCCGGCATGCTGGACGAGCTTGCCGCCGTGCCGGGGGTGCGCGGCGTCATGCTGACCTTTGACGATTTCGTCATCGGCATGGAGCAGTTCGGCACCCGCATCCTGCCGCTGATGCGCTGTCGCGCCGAAGTGCGCCGGGCCGCATAGGCAACGGCCGGACGCCTCCTTTATCCTTTCCATGGCCGCAATTCCCGTCGAGACCGCGCGCGTTTCTCCGTCTGGTGTGCCGCAAGCCCGGTGGGCGGCTGGGCGGCTCGTGCCGGCAGTCCTGTTGGCGCCTTCGCTGCTGTTTCTGGCGGTCTTCTTCGCCCTGCCGGCACTCACGCTGGTCCTCTACAGCGTAATGACGCAAGCGGCTGACGGCACCATCGGACTGCCGCTGACCCTGGCCCATTACCAGCATTTTTTTACGACCTCGGTCTATTCGCGGGTCTTGCTGACGACCTTGCAGATCAGCCTGTGCACGACTGCTGCAGCAGCCCTGCTCGCCTATCCGGTCGCCCTCGTCATGGTGCGCAGCCCGCCCTTCCTGCGGCAGGCGATCACGATGGTCGTCATCGCTCCGCTGATCGTCAGCGTCGTCGTGCGAACCTGCGGCTGGCAATTGATCCTCGGCAATGGCCCGACCGGCATCCTGAACTGGCTGCTGCTCAGGACCGGGCTGGCGCACAAGCCGGTCGCGCTGCTGTATTCGGAGGCCGCCGTGGTGATCGGCTCGCTGCACGTCTTCTTTCCGATGATGGTCTTGCCGGTCGCCTCGGCACTCGGACGCATCGACCCGAGGCTCGAAGATGCCGCGCGCACGCTCGGGGCCACCGCATGGCGCAGCTTTCGCCGAGTTACGTTGCCGCTGAGCCTGCCCGGGCTGGCGGTCGGCTGCACCCTGGTATTTTCGCTGACTGCCGGGTCCTTTGTGACCCCTGCCATTCTCGGCGGCACCGGTGCGCAAATGTTGGGCATGCTGGTGGACCAGCAGATCCTCGTCGTCTACGACTGGCCATTCGGCGCAACGGTGGCGAGCGTGCTCGTCGCGATCGTGCTCGCGGTCAATATCGTTTCGATGCGCGTCCTCGATCGCCGCCGGGCGGTACAGGCGCGATGACCACAGAGTTGCGCAGCCCGCTCGCCTGGTTCTTGCTGCCCGTCACCGGCCTGGTCATGGCGTTCATCCTCGCGCCACTCGTCGTGACGGTCGCGATGTCGGTCAGCGACACCCCTTATGTTGTCTTCCCGCCGCGCGGTTTTACCCTCGGCTGGTACGCCAAGATCCTGCAGGATCCAGACTTTCAGGCCTCGCTGTGGTTCAGCACCACGCTGGCGCTCGGCGCCACCGCCGGGGCCTTGCTGCTCGGCGTACCGGCGGCGTTCGCGGTCGCCCGCCACGAGTTTCTCGGGCGCGGTTTGGCCGCCGCGGCGTTGTTGTCGCCGCTGGTGTTTCCGGCGCTGATCACCGGTGTCGCGCTGCTACAGCTGTTCGCGACGATCGGCAGTAACAACACCCCGCTCAACATGCTGATCGCCCATGTGCTGGTGACGGCGCCCTACGTCGTGCGCACCGTCACCGCCAGCCTGACCCTCGCCGACACCACCCTCGAGGATGCGGCGCGCGCCCTCGGCGCCGGGCGCTGGCGCGTCTTTCGCCGGATCACGATGCCGCAGATCGCCCCCGGACTGGCGGCCGGCGCGCTCTTTGCGTTCATGGTGTCGTTCGACAATTTCCCGATTTCGCTGTGGCTTGCCGACGCGCAGCACAACCCGATCCCGCTCCTCGTCTTCGAGCTGATCGGCAATGTTTTCTCGCC
Source organism: uncultured Alphaproteobacteria bacterium (assembly GCA_963787425.1). Classification (GTDB taxonomy): domain Bacteria; phylum Pseudomonadota; class Alphaproteobacteria; order ATCC43930; family CGMCC-115725; genus AP-15. The sequence continues at coordinate 436,681 of CAWBCV010000004.1, read as the reverse complement.
GGCGATCGCGGCGATGTCGACCCTGATGATCCTGTTCGCGATGGCTGTGGTCATCGTGCTCGAGCGGGTCGGCGGATTGCGCCGCGCGATGGCGATGTAAACCCTTTTCCCCGGCAGACAGCAGGAGCACACCGTGCGCAACAGCCTCGATCGAAGAAAATTTCTGACCGGCGCGGCGGCATTCGCTGCCCCGCTCATCATCGGCCGCCGGGCCAGTGCCGCCGATCGCTCGATCACCGTCGGCATATATACCGGGCAGCAGGGCGACATCGTCCGCAAGCAGATCATCCCGCCGTTCGAAGCAAAGCACCAATGCAAAGTCTACACAACACAAGGGGTGACCTTGGAGCAGATCGCGCTGATGCGCGCGACCCGCAATAACCCGAAATACAGCGTCATGTTCATCGACGACATTGGCGTCGAACTGGCCAAGCGCGAGGGGCTGATCGAGCAATTGCCGCGGGCCGAGATCCCCAATATGGAGCGGCTGCTGAACCGTCTCAACTTCTACGATGGCTTCGGTGCGGGCTTCGCGCTGTCGGCGGCTGGGATGGCCTACAACACTGCGACCGGAAAACCGCTTCTTAGCTACGGCGACCTGTGGGACCCGAAGCTGAAGGGCCGCTTCTTGATGGAGACGCCCAAGGCGACGCAGAGCCTCTACCTCCTGATCGCCGCGGTATCCGTCGAGACCGGCAAACCTTATTCCGAAACCCAATACATGATCGAGCAGGCGTGGCCGAAGATGGCGGCGCTGAAGCCCAACGTATTGAGCATCTTCGAGAACCAGACGACGGTGATGCAGGTGGCGCAGGGGGAGGCCGACATCGCCGGCATCTTCTACTCGAAAAGCGTCTACCCCTACACAGTCCAGGGCGCGCCGGTCGACATGTGTTACCCGCGGGAAGGCGCCTTTGCCGGGATCAATACCCTCACCCTCGTCAAGAACGGGCCGGAGCGCGAACTCGCGATCGCCTTCATCAACTTGATGCTCGATCCCGGGGTGCAGCAGCTGCTTGCCGAGGCAACCTTGACCGCCCCCTCGATCGCCGGTCTCGACTTCAAGCCCCAGGTAGCGAAGTACATGGCATATCCGGAATCGAAGATGGACGAGATGCAGATCTTCAGCCCCGATTGGGTGTTCATCAACCCGCTACGGCCGAAATTGCTGGAAACCTACAACCAGGTGTTCGGAGCCTAGATGGCCGCTTCGGTTCGCCTGAGCGAGCTGACCAAACTTTACGGCGCGACGCGCGCCGTCGACCGCCTGTCCTTGTCGATCGCGCCTGGCAACATGGTGGCGTTGCTGGGGCCGAGCGGCTGCGGCAAGACGACGACATTGCGGATGATCGCCGGCCTCGTCGAACCCAACGCCGGCGATATCTTCATCGACGACAAACGCATCACCCGCGTGCCCGTGCATCGCCGTAATATCGGCATGCTATTCCAGAGTTACGCCTTGTTCCCGCATATGACAGTCGCCGAAAACATCGCCTTCGGCCTCGAGACACGCAGCGTCAAGGGTGCTGCCGCGGCGGCGCGGGTAGAGGGTGCCTTGCAATTGGTGCCGCTGGCGGGTTACGGCGACCGACTGCCGTCGCAGCTCTCCGGTGGCCAGCAGCAGCGGGTCGCGCTGGCCCGGGCGCTCGTCGTCGAACCGATGCTGCTGTTGCTCGACGAGCCGCTAGGGGCGCTCGACAAGAGTTTGCGTGAGAGCATGCAGACGGAACTGCGCGGGTTGCAGCAGCGGCTCGGGATCACGACGGTCTTCGTCACCCACGACCAGGACGAGGCGCTGACGATGGCCGACCGCATCGTGATCATGCGCGACGGCTGGGTAGAGCAGATCGGCGCCCCGGCCGACGTCTATCAGCGGCCGGTATCGCGCTTTGTCGCCGATTTCCTCGGCGCGGCGAATTTCTTTCGCGGCCGGGTCGAGCGCGTCGTCGACGGCGCCAGCCTCGTCGTCGTGCCGAACGGGCCAACCCTCACCGTGCCATCACTTCGGACGATCGGCAGCGAGGTGACAGTGGCGCTGCGGCCGGAGTTGATTGCGTTGGCGCCGTCCACGGCCAACGGCGACCCTACGCCCAATATGACATCCGCTGTCGTCGAGCAGGTGATCTATCACGGCTTCGTCACGCATCTTTATCTGCGGATGCCCAATGGCGCGCCGCTGATCGCTTTCCGGCAGAACCGCACAGAGAGCGGCGACGCGCCATGCACCCCCGGTACATGGCTGCACGCCTCCTGGCCCGCCGCAAGCGGCCAAATCGTCCGCGATGAGACGGCCGAACCTGCGTCCGCTTGACCAAGTCGACGTGTCTTCAGGTGAATTTCGCGGCAAGCGGCGGCGGACCGAGCAAGGCCGGGTCGAGGCGGCGAAGCAGCATCAGCAGTGTGTCAGCCAGCGCGACCAAGTCCTTGCGTGCGGATTCCGATGTCAGCGCCCCGTCGCGGAAATCCGCACCGGTAAGGTAGACGCCGGTAGGCGCGACCAGAGCCCCAAACCAGCCAAGAACCTGGCGCAATTGCGTGTCGACCGCGAGATAGTGATGGGCGGAACCGCCCATCGCGACGATGCCCACCGGCTTTCCCTGCAGCGCCTCGACCGGCACGATGTCGAGTAGGTTCTTCAGCACCCCGGGAAAGCTCGCCCGGTAGACCGGCGCGGCGATCAGCACCGCCGCTGCAGCGGCGATCCGGTCGACTGCCTGGCGGGTTTCCGCTCCGTATCGGTCGAGCGGCCGCCCGTCGCAGGTATCGACAGCGGTCTCGGCGAGGTTCATGACATCAACATTGATGTCCTCAGCGTTGCCGCGAACCGCGTCTGCCGCCACCGCGATCGCCGCGGCAAGCCGGCCGGGCGGTGTAACGGCGCCGACCACCATCAAAAGCCGTGGCATTTCAGGCATCATTGAACCTTCTGTTGGATGACATAGTAAGTCGCCTATCACGTGAGGATCCGTCGAAAGCGGGCCAGCCGCTCTCTCTCCAGAGCAGCCGCTAATTGGCGCGCTTTGTGCTCCGCGCGATAATGCCAGGCAGCAATCACAAAGCCGATAGGAACCCAGATGATCCGCACGGGAGAGCAATACCGGGACTCGATCCGCGACGGCCGCCGGGTCTGGATCAATGGCGAGCGCGTCAAGGACGTGACCGCGCATCCGATGTTCCGGCCCCTCGTCGATGTGCGGGCGCGCATCTACGACATGCAGCACGATCCCCGGTTTGCGGATGCGTTGAGCTACCGCAGCGAGGCCGGGGAGTCCTGCGCGGTCCCCCTCAAGCTGCCGCGCACTCAGGCCGACTGGGGCGCCAAACGCGCCGCGGTCGAGGCGGTGCTGAACGACATCGGCGGCGTCGTGACGCGGGTCGGCGATGAGACCGTCGGCGAGATGTGGTCGCTGTTCGACGGGCAATCCATTCTGAACGAGGCCGATCCCGCCTTCTCGGAAAACATCCGCCGGCACGTCGATCGCGTCGTTCGGCTGGACCCGTTTCACGTCTCGGCCAATACCGACCCCAAGGGCGACCGGTCGAAGCGGCCGCAAGAGCAGGATCCCGACATGCTCCTGCATGCCGTTAAGGAAACCGATACCGGCATCGTCGTGCGCGGCGCCAAGTTCGAAACCGCCGCCGCCTACGCCAACCAGGCCTTCACGAAGCCGACCATCGCCAATTGGGGCGACGCCGAGCTTTCCGACTATGCGGTCGGCTTTATTTGCGACCTCGGTTCGCCGAACCTGAAGTTCATCTGCCGCACCGGCTTTGCCGGCCGTGCCTCTGTCGAGGATTACCCGCTCGCCAACCGTTTCGACGAGATCGACACGCTCGTCATCTTCGATGACGTGCTGATCCCCTGGGAGAACGTGCTGTTCTATCGGCATACGAAGGCGGCGAGCTTTATTCGCGCGACGCTGCACCGCTACAGCGCCTACGCCTTCGTGCTGCGCAGCCTCAAAGTCGCCGACATGATGATCGGGGCGGCGCTGTTCAACGCGCGCCAGACCGGCCTCGACAAGCAGCAGGCGGTTCAGGAGAAGCTGGCGCTGCTCGCCTGCTATCGCGAGGGGATCAATGCCCACCTGACCGCCGCGATCTCGATGGCCGAGGAGAGCCCGGGCGGCCTCTTGATGCCGAACCAATCGCTTCTCTACACGGGGCGTGTGCTGGCTTGCTCGCAATTGAACACAATGATGCATGTCTGCCGCGAACTGTGCGGCGGCCAGATCTGCGTCACCCCCGATTTCGCCGCATTCCAGGACCCGGAAACCGCACCGTGGCTCGAAAAATACTACACGATCAACGCTGATTGGCGGTCCGAGGACCGCCGGCGCCTGCTCGCCTTCGCGCGCGACCTGCTCAACTCCGATTACGCCGGTCACCGGCTGACCTTCCAGCTGTTCGCCCAGTCGCCGCCCTTTGCCCACCTCGCTGCGGTTTACCGGAATTTCGACTGGGACACACCGCTCCGCTTCATCCACAAATCCGCCGGCCTCTCGGACCGGGTGCTCCAGGGCATCGAGTCGCTGCGGCCGCGCGCTACCAGCGAGTGACGTGAGTCTCGCGGTTTCACCGGGTACCGCTCAGTTATCCAAGCGCGACTGGCGAGGGTACCGGACTGGGCTATCGATAAGCTACGATGTCGTCACCCAACAGCATCGGGGCAGGATCGAGGTCGCCAGCGAGGTCGGCGCGTTTACCGAGTTCACCCTGCGCCTGCCGCGCGTCCGGAGGTGATGACCACAGAGGCCGCTGCGTGACTGTCAGCATCCTGGTCGTCCCGACGAGTCCGCCCCGCAGGACCCGGGATTGAGCTCTTCTATTCGGCTGGCACGGCAGCGCGCCGCGGCGCACGCCGCCGCGCCGACCCACGGTCGCTGATCAACGCCACCGATGCGGTCAGGATCATCACGATGACGCTGGCGCCGAACACCCATTGCGGCGCGCCGCGATCCATGATGAAGCCGAACATCAACGGGCCGATCATGCCGCCGATGCTGAAGCCGCTGGTGACGATGCCAAAGGTGCGACCCATCGCGCCGGGTGGTGCGGCGGCGCGCACCAGCATGTCGCGCGACGGCATGATCAGACCCCCGAGCAGCCCGGCGCAGCACATGGCCGCGATCAGCGGCACGATGCCCAACCCGATCGTGCCGATCGCCAGAACGATGCAGGCGTTGATGCCGTATCCAACCGCCGCGACCTCGGCATGACGGCGCGTCAAGTCGGCGATAAAGCCACCGAGCAGCACGCCGAGCGCCTGCGCGCTCAGATACCCTGTCAGCGCCAGATTGGCGGCCGAGAGCGGCGTGCCAAATGCGCTGGTCAGTGCCACCACCGAGAAATTGCTGATCCCGCTGCCCGACAGGCTGAGTAGGGCGAAAAACCCGGTGAGCCCGATGATCGTCGGCGTCAGCACGGCAGTGACCCCGAGGCGCGGGGCGGCCGGCGCCTCATTCGGGTGCGGCGCGGCCGGGGTATTGTCGACGCCGCGCACGAATATGAGCGGCAGGGCGGCCATCATGGCGATACTGCCGGCGGCGATCACCGCAAAATTGAGCCCCAGGCTCGCCGCGACGGCGAGCATCGTCACCGGCGCGACGGCGGTGCCGAGAAAGCCGGAAAAGGTGTGGATCGAAAAGGCGCGGCCAACGCGCGCGGGGGCGATCCGGGCCGCGAGAATCGCGTAATCGGCCGGATGGAACACGCTGTTGGCGAGGCCGAGCAGCGCCATCGCCAGCAACAGCCGTGAGTAGGAGGGCGAAAGGCCAAAGCTGATAAAAGCCAGCGCGCTGGTGACGAGCCCGAGCACCAGCATCCGCCGCGAGCCGACGCGGTCAACGAGGAACCCGACCGGCAATTGCGCCACGACCGACAGAATGTTGGCGACCGTCAGGGCTAAGCCGAGCTCGACAAAGCCGATGCCAAGTTGCGCCTTTAGAAAGGGAAACAGCGGCGGTACGACCAGATTGTGGAAGTGGTTGACGAAATGGGCCAGCGAAACCACCGAGACGGCCCGGTATTCTTCACGTCTCTTGCTACGCCCTTCGGGGCGTATCTCGACACTGGTGCCGGGTATGGCGGCCGCATCCGTCATCATCAGCGTCTTGTTCCTCCGGAATGATCCGTGAAAATGCGGCGCCGGGCGAGCCACGGCAAGCGCCTGTTTGGCAATGCTGCTTTGCCTCGCATATCGCGTGCAAAATCGCACCGCGGTGAAATGAAAAGCCGCCGAGATGACTCGGCGGCTTTTCTAGCGCGGTAACCGAGCGGAGTTAGGCGCGATGGTGCCCATGGTGGTGGGCCCCGACCAGCTGGTTGGCCATTTGCTGCTGTTCGGGTGACAAGCCGGCATATAGCGGCTTGAACGCAGCGAGAAGACGGGCGTCGTTGTCGGCCCGCACTTTAGCAAATTGCTCGCGCAACTCGAGGCGTTGGACCGCGTCCGTAGTGGTGCGGTTCTGCCGCGCAGTGGTGATCGTCTGGTCGAGCGCCTTGGCGTTCTCGCGCATTGCCGCCGCGACCGGCTGCCACTCAGTCTCCTGCGCCGGCGTAATCTTGAGCTCGGCCTTCAAGAATGCGATGCGCCCGTCGACGATTTGTCCGGGCATCATCCGCCCCATCTCGTGATGGCGCGCCTCGCTTGATGCGGCAGTGGAATTCGCCGAACCCGGCGCGGTTTGCGCCAAGGCGGGATTCAGTCCGACCGCAGCAACGCCGGTAAAGAGTGCCAGGGCGAGGAACGGCGTACGCAACCTGATCATTTCGGACCTCTGTTATGAACGGGGCTCGTGCCCCTCATTCATGACTTACGGACCAGCGGATCGGCGCATACCCGGCAAATCGCACATTACAACGATTTAATTGGGACAACGATTTAATTGGGCCGCAGGCGGCTTAAGCCACCGTGACCGGGTGGCCCACAATAGCGCTGAAGTTCTTGCGCATATTGTTGTACCGCGGCTCCCGTGACTGCACGCGGCCCACCTCGTCGGTAGCTCGGGACATCAGGCTGTACGTGCCCCTCCGGCCGACATCCCAGCGATACGACCAGCGTGCCCACATAAACCGGTCGCGCGGCTGTTCGATGTGGGCGGAGTGCCAAGTTTCTCCGCCGTCGACGCTCACCTCCACCTGATCGATCGCGCCGGCGCCGCTCCAGGCATAGCCCCGGATCATGTGGACGCCGGGAGACATCGTCGCGGTATCGTCTTTCGGTTGGGTGATAATGGATTTGACGCCTACGGTAGTGATCAACTCCTTGTTGGGGTCCTCGGCCGACTTGCCGTAATAGTAGAACTGGTAGTGATACCAGCAGTCTGGCTCCCGTTCCGTGACCTCCAGTTTGGTCAGCCACTTCACCGACCAGTTCCCCGACCAGCCGGGCACGAGCAGACGTACGGGGGCGCCGTGGAGATGCTCCAGCAATTGACCATTCTGCGCCCAGGCCAGAATGGTGTCGGGGTGAAGCGCCTTTTCGATAGGTAGACCCTTGTCGTAGTAGAAGGGTTTGGTACCCTCGGCGGCCGTGGGCGGCACACCGAGATCGTTGCCTTCGGCCCGCACGTAGAGCGACTTGGCAGTGAGGCCGGCCTCGTGCAGCACGGCGGCCAGTGGCGCACCGGTCCACTCACTGGCGCTCAGGATCATTCCTTCTTGGGTGCGCGAGGGTTTCGGGCCCTCGCCCTTGAGATATTCGAAAAACGTGGCGTCGCTGCCCGAACACTCCATGACGGTGCGGACGCTGCGCCCGGGGAACCGGCGCAACTGGTCGAAATTGAGGGTCAGAGGGGACTTTACCTCACCGACAATATCAAGCTCCCACCCCTCGGTCTCCACGACCGGCGGCACTGCGAAATGCTGGACGGTATAGTGCAGGTTGGTCGGCGTGATGAGCCCCTCCAGGTCCATCACCGGCGTCCTGATTCGTACCGTCCGACCCTCATCGTCCGTCAGAATGACCGGGTTGACGTCTTTTGTAGGCCAGCCGTGCCAGCTGCCGGTCTTCTTCGCGTTGGCCGGGTCCGAACTGACCGGTCGATCCATGCGCAGAAAATCGGGGACTGCGCCTTCCTCTTTCACCGCAGCCATCCTCCTTACCGGCTCGGCGAAAGCTTCCGCAGAAACCCTGTGCGCTGGGCCGCGCCGGCCGCCATAAACGCCGCGTCCTGGCCGGACAGGATAAAACGCGCGCCCATCTCGATATAGCGCGGCATGATCGTCTCGCTGTACACCCCCGCCATACCCGGAAACTTTCCGTGCTTGCGCGCGGCCGAAATCATCGTCTGATAGGCGTCTGCCACGCGCGCGTTGTCGAAATCTCCGTGGATGCCCATCTCGGCGCACAAATCGTTGGTGCCGATCAGCAGCACATCGACTCCGGGCACGGCAGCGATCTCTTCGGCATTGGCGATCGCGGTCGGAGTCTCGAGCATGACGACGGTCAGATTGGCGGCGTTGAGTGCGGATGCGGCCTCGGAGGAGTTCGCGGAGCGCAGCCCGTAATGCGGCCCGATGCCGCCCATCGAGCGGTGGCCGACCGGCGGGTATTTCAGCCGGTTGACGACCTCGCGGGCTTCGACGGCGGTATCTACATGCGGCATCACGATGCCGAGCGCGCCATTGTCAAGCGCCCGTGTGGCAATGGCGTATTCGCCGTTGGGCACGCGCGCGATCGGCGCAATGCCGGCATCGAGCGCGGCGGTCGAGATCTGCGCGCAGCTTTCGAGCGACATGACGCCATGCTCCATGTCGAGAAACAGCCAATCGAAGCCGGCTACCGCCATCGCCTTGGCGATTTCGACGCTGCGCGTCATGCGTACTCCGACCCCCAGTGACAGCTGGCCTTGGTCGAGCTTTTCGCGAGCGGCATTGCGGACAGTAGCGGGCATTGTTGGCTCCCTTAGGTCAATGTGGCGATGGCGGTGGCGATGACGCGGTTCAGACCCGCCAAATCTATCGGGTAATCGGTTTCATTGGCGACCGCGACGGTCAAGCGGTGGCGGCGCAAGATAAAGATGCGCTGGTCCGACGCGCCCGATGCCCAGGCAGTCTCCGGCGGCAAATCCGGGAACAGGCGGTCGATGTTGGTGCGGAAGCACGCCGCGTAGCTGGTGCCGGTATGCGTCGGGGTCAGTGCGTAATCAGCCCACCCGGGCGGCAGCAGACGCTCGCCGTTCCAGACGCCGTCCTGCAGGTAGAGAACCCCTATCTTGGCGTAGTCGCGCAAGGTGGCAAAGCCGGCGCCGGAAGCGATCAAGTTTCCGGTGATGTCCGCGGAATGCTGATAGCTCGCCATGCCGAGCCGGTCGGCGAGCAAGCCATAGACGGTCTGATGATACGGCAGGCCGCGGCGCGCGATCTGGTCGCGGATAACGGCGCCCAGGACATTGGGGCCGGCATTGATGTAGCGGAACACCGAACCCGGGACCGTCGCGACGATCGAGCGCTGCGCCGCGTCAAACGCGTCGGTTGCATCCTGATAGACCGAGCTGTTCTCGAATCCGAGCGTCGTGCGCCCGTCTTCGTGTTGCACCGGAAAGCCGAGCCCCGAGCGCATGCGCAATAGGTGATCCAATGTGATCAGCCGATGGATGGCGCGCGGGTCGCGCCACAACGGCGCCGGGGCCAGATCATAGACCGAGGCGAGCCAGCTCTCGTGGATCAAGCGGCCGATCAGGGTGCAGGTGATCGCCTTGGTCATGGACCAGCTCGGCGTCGCGCGAGCGGGCATGCCGAAGGCGCTGTAGCGCTCGCATAGGACCCGATCCAGCGTCGCGATCAGGATGCCGTAAGCACCGGCCGAGTTGGCGAAGAAATGGTCCAGGGCATCGGCCAGCGTTGAGGGTGCCGGTGGAGGTGTTTCAACCATCGCGCCCAATGGCCACGGGCGCTCGGCATCCGGCAGCTGTCGCGCGATCGGCTGCGGATCGAACAGCGGCGCGGGATGCTCGCCTAGCAAAATGCCGCCATAATCGGGGCGGGCGATCGCCGCGCCCAGTACCGGCTCGCCAAAGCCGGGATCGTTCCACACGACCTTGACGCGGCGATCGGCGTCGTCGGTCTCGATCGTGATGTCCCCGGCGCGGTGGGCCGCTATCAACGCTGCCGGTTCGTCAGCCGCGGGGCGCGAGGCGAGGTCTCCGGGCGCGGCGACCGGCCGCCAACGAAAATGCCGGTCGGCCGTCTCGCGATCCAAGCCGCTTACGTAGAGCATGTCGGCCATGCGCTTGGCGGCGAAATTCACGGTGCGCTGGCGCAGCGACCGCGCCGACGCATCGCATACGATCGGATCGGGCGGTCCGGAGCCGAAGGGCTGTGGTGTGCGGTCGAAAGTCGGCTCGAGTGGCTGTGTGGGAGCCGCGGGTTCATTCTTCATGTAGCCGCCTCCTCATGATGGGGGCGCACCAGCGTGCGCGTTCTCGATACCGCCTGCAAGGTGCAGCTGGCTTGCCGCTTAGTCAATCTGCCCCTTTGGTGCCCCCGACGGTTTGCCACGCCAAAATGCAGAACTCGCCGATCGGCACCATCAACTTGGCATCCGCAGATTGACGGGTCTCCTTCTTTTGCGGAGTTCCGTAGCTGTCTCACCAAATCGAACGCTAGTGTTCAGATGCATTTAGATGAATTCAGTCCCGAGCCCCAATCGTCTTGCCCGGCCTTGTGCCGGGTATCCACGGAAAGCGGCAAGGCGGGTGCCGTGTCTCGTGGATGGCCGGGTCAAGCCCGGCCATGACGATAGTTATAAACCCTTGTGATCCCTGATACTGACGCTTGGTACCTGGGCCAGAGGTCGGCTCGGGGTGGTAAGCGGACCATCCGGATTGGTGCACCAGGTACCACTGGAAAATCAGCGAGGAGGGCCGACGACGTGGTGCGCGGGCCGCTTTCCAGAATGGCGCTTATACGACCTTCGGACGCGCTGCCTATGCAACCCGAGGCGAACCTACGAAATCCGGCTTAACCGGGGGGTTGCGCGCGGACTCCATAGTGCGGAAAATGACACTCACTGGGCTCGCATAAAGGACGACCTGTACGGCGCGGAGAGAAGTCAGTCGAATGGAGACACTCAAGCGCCGATATTTCCGATCGGCGGCTGGTCTTGTTCACGTTTTCGTGAGCGCAAAAAAAGTGTGAGCTAACTCACACCGGACGGGCGCGCTGATGGGAGAGAGTGATACGTCGGAACTGTCGGCCTGCACGATGACCGCCTCGATTTTCATTAGCTACGCCTCAAAGGACCGCGCTGCCGCGCACACCATTTGCGACGCGCTTGAGCATCGCGGTTTTGATTGTTGGATTGCGGACCGCGATATCGGCCCGGGTGAGAATTTCCAAGTCTCGATTGTCCACGCAATTCGCTCGGCGAAGGTGATGATCCTTGTGTTCTCGGCCAATGCCGCTAATTCGGAGGAGATCAAGAAGGAGGTCGTGCTCGCCGGGCAGAGCCGGCTGGTAGTGATCCCGGTGCGGGTCGAGGACGTAACTCCTGACGAAGCCTTCGCCTATGAAATGGCGACGCGGCAATGGGTCGATTTGTTCGACGACTGGGAGCAATCGATCCAACGTCTCGTGCACCAATTGGAAGCGGTCGCCCACATTAAGTCTGACTTCAAGATTGCCGCCGCTACGGCGGTCGCCGAGCAGGGGGTGTCGCCGCATAAAGAGCCGCCCTGTCCGTCGTTTCCTGAGCCTGCCGCGGGGGCGTCACCGCCGTCAAAATCTACTCCGCCGTCGCCGAAGAAGTTGGATTGGCGACTTATTGCTGCGCCCGGGGGAACGGCAGCGGTCATCGCGGCGATACTGGCGCTATGGTTAAGTTTCGGCCATTCGAACTCCTCGGTGTTACAGCCCAATCTGGCCGTAAACCAGGCAGTCGGGGAAGTGGTGTTGCAGCAGGGCAGGGAAGCCTTTCAGCGAAAGGACTACGCAGAAGCGATGCGTTGCTATCGCGAGGCGGGTGACCAGGGAAATGCGCAGGCGCAAAGCAACATCGGATTTCTGTACGAGAACGGCTTAGGCGTGGCGCAGGACTACGTCGAGGCCGGTCGTTGGTATGGCAAGGCGGCTGACCAGGGAAATGCCTCATCGCAAAATAACGTCGGATGGCTGTTCGAGAAAGGGCATGACTACGCCGAGGCCATGCGTTGGTATCGCGTGGCGGCTGACCAGGGAAATGCCATGGCGCAAATCAACATCGGATCGCTGTACCAGAACGGCTGGGGCGTGGCCCGAGACTATGCTGAGGCCATGCGTTGGTATCGCAAGGCAGCTGACCAGGGAAATGCCCTGGCGCAAAACCACATCGGATTGCTGTACCAGAACGGCTGGGGCGTGGCCCGAGACTATGCTGAGGCCATGCGTTGGTATCGCAAGGCAGCTGACCGGGGAAATGCCCTGGCGCAAAACCACATCGGATTGCTGTACCAGAACGGCTGGGGCGTGGCGCGGGACTACGCTGAGGCCATGCGTTGGTATCGCAAGGCGGCCGACCAGGGAAATGCCCTGGCGCAAATCAACATCGGATGGCTGTACCAGAACGGCTGGGGCGTGGCGCAGGATTCTGCCGAGGCGCAGGTGTGGATGCAGAAAGCGGCTGCGGCCGGTGACGACGACGCCAAAAGATGGCTGGCTTCGCACCAAGCGTCCGGCTTGTCGTCGATGGTGATACCTGCCGCGACCTCTCCTGCGCCGCAGGTATCTGCGGACGAAGCTCGACAGAAGGGTAAATGAAGCCTACCAGCAAAGGGACTACGCGTGTTGCTAAAATTAAGGATTTCGCACTCTAGCGGCGGCAATCAGATTTCAACGGCTTAGGCGGTGCGGACATCCGGTGCGAAATGTCCGGAAAGGGTCGAGGGTCGCCCTTCTAACCGGGTATCAAGCGTATGATTTGGACCACAAGCGAACGCAAGCCTTTCGCTCCCTCGTGTCTTTAGCCCTCGCGTCGCGGATCGTCTGCCCTTGGAGGTTGGAAACCGCCCGTGTGAGGCAGTTGGCGACGATGACGGCGGCGGAGCCAGAGACGCGACTGGTTTTCGGCTTAAGGCTGCGTAGGCGGCTTCCCCTTGAGCCTTTGAGCATCCACTGCTCAGCGCAAGAAAGGTCGCCACGATTGAGTGGACCACGCGGGCGCGCTGATCTGTCGAATCCAAGCCGTGCTCGTTTGTGTTGCTTTACTCACATGAGGACTCGTTGACAAATTAGCAAAGACCTGCTAGCGTGGGCGGTTGCCAATTCGGGAGTTATCGCCGTGAGCACGGCCGATTACCGCGTTTATATCGATGTCGTCGCGCCGCCCTACGGTTCTTCAACCTGTAGACCGAGCCTGATGTGGACCTGATAAAACAGGTGGAACAGGTGACAATATTGGTTTTTTGGAAGGACCGGCCCGGCGCTTTGCCCAGGATTCCGAGCATGGGGATCACAGGCCGAAGAGGTCTTCGTATTTATAACGGCGATTGTGGGTTTGGCTGTTATTTCGCTGCAGAAACAGCCAGGAGCGGCCGAGGGCGTCCGTTTGCGAAGGGCGGTCCGGCAATGCTGCCGGCCCCACTCGGCGGCTCCAACGAACCGGGCCACTGGGCTTCCGAGTCTCTTGCTCGCCAGATCAGGTAGACAGCTACATAATCCCGTTCTTTTGCCCAAACCGGATCTTTTTGGTATCGGAGTTCGATGAGAGAACTCGCGCTCGAGGACGTTGAGGCGCTCGCAGTCGGCGCTTGGATCCTCGGCACCGGGGGCGGCGGCAGCCCCTATCTGGGGCTCCTCAACATGCGGCGGCTCTATGCCGAGGGACATCGCGTGTCGGTGATGTCGCCGCTCGATCTCGGCGACGAAGATTGGGTAGCAGTGGTCTCGAATATGGGGGCGCCGCTCGTCGGCCAGGAGCGGCTCGCCGACAGCCGCAACATCGCCGGCGCCGTCGAAATTCAGCAAGGTTTGCTGGGATCGAAGTTCCGCGCGGTGATGCCGCTCGAGATCGGCGGCGGCAACGGCATTCAGCCGCTGATGGCGGCGGCTCATCTCGGGCTGCCGGTGGTCGACGCCGACACGATGGGCCGCGCCTATCCCGAAGCGCAGATGACGAGCGTCGCGGTTGGCGGTCTGCGCCCTTATCCCTGCGTGCTCTACGATCCACGCGGCATCGAGGCGGTAGTGACGAAGGTGCCGAGCTGGAAGTGGATGGAGCGGGTAAGCCGCAAGATCTGCGTCGAGCTCGGCTCGATCGCGTCGACCTGCAAGGCGCCGCGCACCGGGCGCGAGGTCAAGGATTGGGGCATTCATTTCACTGTGACGAAAGCAATCGGCATCGGTCGCCGCGTGCGACAAGCGCAGCGGCATCACGAGGACCCGGTGGCCGCGATCCTCGACGAAGGGCACGGCAAGCTCATCTTCCGCGGCAAGGTCATCGACGTCGCGCGCCGCACCACGGAGGGGTTTCTGCGCGGCCGGGCGTTGATCGAAGGTCTCGATGAAGACCGCGGATCGCGGCTCGAGATCGCGTTCCAGAACGAATGGGTCGTGGCTTGGCGCGACGAGGCCCCGATCGCGATGTCGCCCGAACTGATCTGCGTGCTGGACGGCGTATCGGGCGAAGCATTCGGCACGGAAACCATCGGGTATGGCCGGCGGGTCTCCGTGATCGTGCTCCCCGCGCCGGCCGTTTTCCTGACGCCGAAGGGCCTCGATCATGTCGGACCGCGCGCCTTCGGTTACGATCTCGACTTCCGCTCCGTCTTCGACCAAGGGCGCGTAAGCTGATGCGGCGGATCGGCATCGATGTCGGCGGCACCAACACGGATGCTGTTATGCTCGAGGACGGGAGGGTGGCGCACGCCGTCAAGACGCCGACCACGTCAGATGTCACTACCGGCATCGTGACCGCGCTCGCGGAATTGACGCGCCGCCCGGACATCGCGCGCAACAGGATCGACGGCGTCGTGATCGGCACGACCCATTTCGTGAACGCCGTCGTGCAGCGCCGCGATCTGGCGCGCGTCGCCGCGGTGCGGATCGGGTTGCCGGCGAGCGCCTCGCTGCCGCCGTTCTGCGACTGGCCCGCCGATCTCGCCGAGCGGGTCCGTGGCGAGGTCTTCATGATCGAAGGCGGGCACGATTACGACGGCCGCCCAATCGTGCCGTTCGATGAAATCGCCATGCTGCGGGTGGCGCGGCAAATCCGTGCCAGCGGGATTCGGTCGGTGGCGATCGCCGCAATTTTCTCGCCGCTCGATCCGGGATGCGAGGAGCGGGCACGGGCGATCCTGTCCGAAGAGTGCCCGGATGTTTCCGTCACAATGTCCCACCGGCTCGGCCGCATCGGTCTCCTCGAACGCGAGAATGCTGCGCTCCTCAATGCCGCACTGATCGATCTCGCTCGGGCGACGATCGCGGGATTCATCACCGCTGTGCGCGGGGTCGCGGCGCCGCTCTATCTGACGCAGAATGACGGGACGATGATGCAGGCCGAGACGGCGGCCGCGCTGCCGGTCATGAGCTTCTCCTCGGGCGCCACCAACTCGATGCGCGGCGCGGCCTTCCTCTCGGGGCTCACAGACGCGATGGTAATCGATGTGGGCGGCACGACGACCGATATCGGCCAGCTGCGCCGCGGATTTCCGCGCGAAGCGAACTCGGTCGTCGAAGTGGGAGGCGTGCGCACGTTGTTCCGCATGCCGGATCTGTTGTCGATCGGACTTGGCGGCGGGAGCCGCGTCTCCGCCGATCCCCTTTCGGTCGGGCCGGAAAGTGTTGGTTACCGGCTGATCGAAGAGGGACTGGTCTTCGGCGGCAATACGATGACTGCAACCGATGTCGCGGTCGCAGCCGGGCTCGCTCGGATCGGCGACGATCGAGGAGCGGTCGCCGATCTCCCGCGCAATCTTGTGCAAGGGGCGCTGGCCATAGCGTGGGCAAAAATCGAGGATTCGGTCGATAGGATGAAGACCGACGCTCGCGAATTGCCGCTGATCGCCGTAGGCGGCGGGGTGTTCTTGGTGCCCGACCGCCTCGCTGGCATCTCGCAAGTGCGCCATGTACCGCATGGCGACTGCGCCAATGCCGTCGGCGCCGCGATCGCCCAGGTGAGCGGCGAAACCGACCAGGTCTATCGCGGCCTCAGCCGCGAAGCAGCGATTGCGGCGGCCGAAGCGCAGGCTAGAGAACGCGCGACCGCGGCGGGCGCCGAGCGCGGGACGCTCCAGACGGTCGATGTCGAAGATATTCCGCTCGCTTATCTGCCGGGCAATGCGCTCAGGGTCCGGGTGCGCGTCGCCGGCGAAATGGCTTCATCAACAAATCAAAACGGATCGAGCTCGGCGTCCCGATAAGATAATCGCCCCAGCGCTGGGTATGCTCTCCAATTCAGTTGAAGAAACGCGCCGGCCGGAAATGGGCGAGCTCAGCTCTTTGCCGTCCATGTACGATCTCGTCAGCCACCACCGCGCCGAGGAACGGCGACATCGTCACGCCGCTATGGGTGACGGCGATATAGTAGCCGGAAGTCCGCGGCATCGGTCCGATGGCAGAGAGGTGGTCGCCGGGGATCGGCCGGATGGCGATGCGCACCGCCTCCGGCTCGACCTCGCCGATTGAAGGCAGCAGCTGTCGGGCGCGCCGCACCAGATCGCGCGCCTCCGGCATCGACGGGCTGAGCCTCGTGTCGAAGCTCAATGTTGCGTCGGTCGCGTTCCAATGCAGCAACAGGCGCCCCGCGCCATCCGGGCGCGCGTCAATTACGGTGGTGCGGACTACACGGCTCAAGCTGGCGGCGACGGGCGGCGTGAACACCAGGAACCCCACGGTCGGCGCGAGCGGCAAATGCAGCCCGGCATCCCGCGTTGCCTCATTGGTCCAGCGACCGGCACAGTTCACCACGGTGTCGGCCTCGTATTGCGTGCCGTCGGCGACGCGGACGCCGGTCACACGATCGCCGGCCATCACCAGGTCTACGACCCGGGCGCCGCAGATGACTTTCACGCCATGGCGAAGCCGCGCGGCGGACAGCATGGCATGCGCATAGACCACCGGATCGAGCCAACCCTCTTCCGGGAAAAACGCCACCGGCGCGTCGCCGATCGTCGCCGGATCGATGTCGGGCTCCAATTCCTGCGCCTCTCGCAGCGTGATCCACTCCGCGGCATAGCCCCAGGACCGCAGCTGCTCGATATTTGCACGCTGCGCCGGGCGATCGGGTTCGGCTTCCCATTCCAGACTGCCCCCGGCGTGCCACCATGGCGTGGCGCCAAACTCGTCGGCCAGCGCGGCATGCGCCTTCATGCCGGCGACATTCAGATCGTGATAGGGCTTTGGCGGCTTTTTGTGCGCGTTGGTCCAGGCGAAGCTAATGCCGGAGGTGCCGCCGCCGATGCGCGTCGCTTCCAGCACCGTAACCGCCGCGCCGGTCTGAGCCAGCCGATACGCGACCGAGGCGCCCATCACGCCGGCACCGATCACTATCGTCCTAATCATCTGCGTCTCCTGTTGTACCCCTCGGCCAAAGCGAAGCTGCTAATCAGGGTGGCCGATACGGTCTCGGTTGCCGGCCCCGCGACCACCTCCGGCGCCAGGTCGCATTCCCGGCATCCCTTCCGCAGTCGCCATCGCGTTTAGCCCCGACAGGCGTTATGTTTAAGGAGGCAACTTCGTCTACGGCACCCACAATATGACAGAAATCCGAAGAGTGGCGATCGTAACCGGCGCAGCAGGCGGGATCGGCAGGGCGATCGTGCCGGGCCTATTGGCGGCGGGCGTTCGGGTCGCCGGCGTCGACCGCGACCGTCAGCCATTGCAAGCGCTCGCCGCGAGTGCGCGTGAGCAGGGCAAGGCGGACGACCTGCTCACCATCCAAACAGATCTTACCAACGACTCGGCAGTCGACGAGATCACCAACGCAACGCTCGATCGCTTCGGCCGCATCGACATTCTCGTCAACAATGCCGGCATCGGCCCAGGTTCGATCCGGCCGGACAGCTGGCACCGCCCACTCAAATTCTGGGAGATCACGCCTGATCAGTGGCGCCTCTTTGTTGCCGTGCACACGACGGCTCCGCTGGCGCTCGCGAATGCCGTCGTGCCTGAGATGATGCGCCAGGGCTGGGGCCGGATCATCAATGTCACGACCAGCCTAGGCACGATGATAAACGCCGGCTCGCCGACCTACGGGCCCTCCAAGGCCGCGCTGGAGGCGCTCAGCGCGATCATGGCGAAAGACCTCGACGGTACCGGAATCACCGTCAACGTCTTGGTTCCGGGCGGGGTGACCAACACGCCGATGATCTCCGACGAGGCGGGTTTCGAGCGCGCCAGCCTCATCCAGCCGGAAGTCATGGCGCCGCCTCTCGTCTGGCTCGTCTCCGATGCGGCCGGCAAAGTCACCGGTCGGCGCTTTCTCGCGGTACATTGGGATACCGGGTTGCCGCCCGAACAAGCGGCCGAGAAGGCAGGCGCGCCGGTGGCGTGGACCAGCATTGCGACGATGCCGATTACGCCGAGCCGGTCTTAGCCTATTCTCGTGTTTCCGAAGGAGGACTTGTGATGACTGCTGCCTACGACGTCATCGATGCCGACGGCCACATTCTGGAGCCGCTCGACCTCTGGGACAAATACATCGATCCCGAATTCCACGAGCGCCGGCCGCGGTTTGTCATCGACGAGAATGGCAAGGAGCGCCTCGAGGTCGAGGGCAAACTGCTGGGCAATCCGCGAGGGATCGGCAGCCTCGGCTCGGTCGGGGTACGGCAAGGCGCGGTCAAGCTCGACAGCCTCAAATATGCCGAAGGGAGGA
Organism: uncultured Alphaproteobacteria bacterium; assembly: GCA_963787425.1. Lineage (GTDB taxonomy): Bacteria > Pseudomonadota > Alphaproteobacteria > ATCC43930 > CGMCC-115725 > AP-15. The sequence continues at coordinate 417,888 of CAWBCV010000004.1, read as the reverse complement.
AGGGCGGGTTCGACCCGCACGCCCGCATCGTCGACATGGATGCCGACGGCATCGACGCCGCTTTCCTCTATCCCAGCCTCGGTCTGTTCGCGGGCGCCGTCGAGGATCCTGGCCTCGCGGCGGGCATGTGCCGCGCCTACAACCGCTGGCTCGCCGATTACTGCAAGCCGTATCCCGAACGCCTGTTCGGGGTCGCGATGCTGCCGATGCAGTCGGTCGACCTCGCGATCGAGGAGATGCGCTTTGCTCGCGAAGCGCTTGGGATGCGCGGCGGGTTCTTGCGGCCGAACCCATACCACGGCAAGAAAATGATCAGCGACCCGATGTACGAGCCGTTTTGGACGATGGCCGAGGAGCTCGGCTTCTCGATCGGCTTTCACGAGGGCTCGACCAACGCAATGCCCACTGTCGGCGTCGACCGATTCGAGGGCGACCGAGCCGCGCGCCACATGATCAGCCACACGATGGAGATGATGCTGGCGGCGATGAGCGTGATCTGGGGCGGCGTCGTCGATCGCCACCCGCGATTGCGCATCGCGTTCCTCGAATCGGGCGGCGGCTGGATCGCGCCTTGGCTCGACCGGATGGACCGGCATTTCGACGACCACGGCTTCAACGATACGGCCCCAAGGACGCGGCCGAGCGAACTTTTCCAACGCAACTGCTGGATCTCGTTCGAGCCGGTCGAGAACAGCATCGCCGTGCTGGCCAACTATATCGGCCCGCACAAGATCATGTGGGCGACCGATTACCCGCATCAGGACGGCTTCTTCCCTGGCGCGCCCGACATGATCCGCGAGCGGCTCGGGCCGTTGTCCGCCGAGGCGAGGCGCCAGGTAATGGCGGGCGGCGCGATGGGGTTCTACGGCCTGCATTGACGGCAGGCAGCCGTTGCCCCTGATAAGCGCCGGAAATGGTCCGTTGCGAGTAAGAGAGGAGCGGCGTGGCGTTCCGGTGCGAGAGCGGCTACACAATCGCTGAGTGTCGATAGCGGCTAATACGCATCCCGGCGTGCTAGAGCTAAAGGGTGAGAGCGAAACGCGGCGGGACTTACTGAACCCAGAGGTCGTCCGGTCCGAGATACGAAATGAGGATGTCACGGCGATCCTCGAGGACGGACGCCCGCGCAAGCCCTTGCCGTCGAGGATTGAGCGGCGCCCGAAGCCGGCCCAGGAACTCGGCGCTCTCGGACAGAACGAAGGCGTCTCTGGTTTCAGGATGGCTATAGAGCCGGACGGGCTGGCCACCTGGAGGGGCGCTACCGTTCTGCCAAACTACTTGGGCGGTCAAGCGGTGTTCGCCCCAGGCCCGGCTCGTGACCGGCCAGAAGCTCTCGCGAAAACTCTGCCACATGTCGGTAGTTTCCGGCGTCGGCCAGTCCCCTTGCGTTGTCAGCAAGCCGACCTCTTCGGAGTCGAGCCATAGCCGCAGCTCGAATACCGATGAGAACAGCGCACCCGTCTCTTGCGCTGCCTTGATGGCCGCCAGTCGTGACGTAATTCCTGCCTGTATGAGGATCGCCGCCTGACGGTTGAGCGTGCCCGTTTCTACGGCTGCAACCGCCACTCTCAGTTCGAAATCGCCGAGGGGAATGGCTTCGTCCGAAATGGTGTCGCCATTGGCAATTCCTCGGACCCTGATGGCCTCCATCGCCCAGGACAAGCGGTAGATCAAGCCTCCCTCCACGAATCGAAGAGCGTCGGCTTCTTGCCCTGCAATCGCGGGCGCGATGGGGAGGCCTTGAAGCCAAAGCCGCAGAATGTCGCGCCAATTGGTTGGGATGTCGTCGGGGGTAAAGGGCGGGATCCGGAACAGCTTCTCCGCCAGGATGGTGAGGGTTTCGATCGCGCGATCCTCATCTCCGTTGAGGATCGCACCGTTTGCCTCCACCAGTAGATCGTTGGCACTGGGGGCGATAAGGTCGAGGGCAGAGCCGGTATTGAGGCCGACGCCCGCAAGGAAGTATCCGCGCCGCTGCGGCGCGGTGGAATGTGCCCAAAGATGCCTGGCGCGGCTGAGAAGGCCTGATTTGACGGCTTGGCAGTTTTCTTCCGTATGGCGGGCCAAGCGTCTTTCCCAGAGCGATGAGGCCAACAGCTCGTCAAGCGTGGCCGCGATATCCGCGTCGGCGATCTCCTGCTCGCCAGAGAGACTGAGAATCGCCGTGTCGAGCCAGGTCAAATGATTACGCCATTGGGTCTGCTGACGCTCCCGCTCCTCGGGCTCTTCGCCGTCCAGCTCGGGAAATTCCCATGCGACCGCGTTGTTGAGGACATATTCCATAAGCTGATCGAGGGGGGGCCGACCCAATTTCGCGTACATCCTGCGAAGCAGCGTGATGACCAGCGCGACAAGGCCGCTTTCCATCTCGCGCCCCCCGAGGTCTTGAATCAAGCGCTCCCAATCTCTCAGGCGCGTCCCGCTTTTGTCGAATATCGGACAGAGGACGAGGCCTTCGACATCGACAAAAGCTCTTCCTGCGCGGCCAACAACGTTTCTGAACTCGGAATCCGAAATCCGCTCCCTATTACGGTACAACGAGTGAAAGATCACCGCCGTAGCGGAGAGATTGAGCCCTTGAGCTAATGTTGGCGATGATATCGTGACTTTGAGGATGCCGTCGCGAAGAAGGCGTTCAATTTCCTTCCTGTATGGCGTCGGCAGCGCTCCGTGGTGAATGGTGACGCCGAGGCGTAGGCATTGGAGAATCGGACTGTCGTTCCCCAACCACTCCCGGCCGAGCGCCAATGCAGTGTCGAGCACAGCGGTGTTCGCATCCAAGAGCGCCGATAACGCGCCGCGCCGGTGAAGGTCCACGATCCTGTCCGCGAACGGCTCGACATGCTGCGCACCGGACAGAAAATGAGGACCGATTGACCGTCCTCGACCAGACGCCAGGCCGTAGCGAGACACAGTTCGCCGAGGTCCTTCGGAAATGGCGTCGTGCGTTTGCCACTCGGCGGAACGCGGCCCGTGAGAAATCTTAGACGAAAGGCCGCTCGTCCCCGACGCGGAGGTTGAGGCGCGCGGCGTCGCCGTTCCAGACGACCTCGCCGTAACGCAGTCTAGTCGGCCGCCACACGTTCGTGACCAGGCGGCCCGGCTGGTCCCGCCGAAGCCAGTTAGCGAAGTCGTCGAGCTGATCGCCGTCCGGCAGCACGGCAGAGACAGACGATACGCCGCTGAGCGGCGTCCGCCCTCTTCAAGAGCCGCTGGATCTGGACTTCATAGAGCACCTCGCGCTCGCCGAGGCCGATCATGTGCCCCTCGTCGAAAACCAGCAAGCCGACGTCGTCGATCAGCGAAGGATCGTTCCGCAGCGCGAAGTCGAGCTTTTCGGGCGTGGCGACAACGATGTTGCTTTCCCGCAGCACGTCTTCGTCAAAGCCGCTGACGCCGATGCTGCCGTAAAGCGTAGAGATCGTCTTGCCGAGCGGCCCAAAAGTGCGCTGCAGGCTGACCTCGGTTTGCGCCGAGAGAGCCCGCAGCGGGGTGACGAAGATGACCCGTTTATCTGCTGCGAGACAGCGGAGAATGCAGAGTTCGGCAATCCGCGTCTTGCCGGCGCTGGTAGGCAAAGAGACCACCAGATCGTCGCTCTGATTCGCAGCGCGCGCCGCCGCCGGAAGCTGCGAGAGCCACAGATCGATTTCGGATCTTTGTTTGCACAACAGAAGTGCGATGAATCTCTCGCGGAGCTGCGGCCATTGACCGCCGTCGCTGCCATCGGGAATTTCGGCAATCGTTCGTGAAAGCTCGACGACCACAGATCGTCGATGAGATGGATCGCGACCCGGTAGGACCACCATTGGGGCAGCAGACTGAGGTCGGCGCAGACCGAGAGACCTTCCCGCAGCATACCTCTCGCTTGGTCGACGAATGCGCGTTCGCCCCTTTCCAGGGCGAAAAGGAAAACCGACAGCGCAGCGAAAAAATTATCGGTGAGGGCGCGATCCACGCCCTCTAACCCTAAGCCGGCGAAGCCGGAACCAAACAGGTTAAAATAGACGCAGGAGACGCGGGGAGCAGGAGGGGAGGTTGAGGCAGCCGCTGACGGAGCGTTACCGCGAGCGCCTCGCCGGGGTGCTCTCCTGCTATGACCGGATCATCGTCACCGGCACGCTGCCGGGAGCCTGTTACGCGAAGGGAATGACGGGATTTCTTTCTGCGCGGCAGATCCGGATCTTCGACTATCCGCGATTTGCCGAACCACTTCGCGATCGAGTACGCGAGCGCGCCGCCGAGTTGGCGAGTGCCGCTGGCATTACCATCGAACACATTGCCAAGAACCACATCCGCAAGGAGGACGTCGTCGCCAGGGTGCTTGTCGTCCGCGGCGACCGTCCCGGCCTGGTGCATATCATCTCGGCGATGGAAGCCTGCCACACCTACAAGCCCTGGCATGACAAGCACACGCATCGCACCTTCTTGCGGCCGGATACTGGCAAATGCCTGCATTACTACTTCTACTTCATCGACGCCGAGTTGGGCCTGATCTATCTGCGCGTGCCGACCTGGTGCCCGTTCCGTCTGCAGTTCTATTGCAATGGGCATAGCTGGCTGGCCCGCCAACTCACCGCCGCCGGCGTCGGTTTCACCCTTGCCGACAACGCCTTTCTGCGCATTGACGACTGGGAGCGCGCGCAGGCCCTCGCCGACACCCTCTCGCCCGACCACCTGCATCGCATCCTCGATCACTATGCCCAGCAGTGCTGTCCGGTGCTCGACGTCTTCGCCCAGTCCTACCACTGGAGTTTCATGCAGGTCGAATACGCCACTGATCTGGTGTTCCGCACGCCGGCCATCCTCAAACCCCTCTATGAACAGCTTTCCCGGCAAGCCATCCTGACCGTCAAAGCCGAACACGTCGCCACCTTTCTCGGCCACAAGATCACTGCCCAACTCGCCCAAGAGATCGGCAGCCAATTCACCACGCGTATCGAGGGCACCTGCGTCAAGCATCGTTTCAGTAAGTCCTCGATCAAGATCTACGACAAATTCGGCCTCGTCCTACGTATCGAGACGACCACCAACGACGTCTCCGCTTTCAAGCACTACCGCAAGGTGGAACATCGCCAAGGCCCGGCAACTCGCGCCCTGGCCCCCGTCAGAAAGACCATCTACAGCCTCAAGGACTTGCGTGAGATCTTGCTAAGCTGCAATCGCCGTTACCTTGAATACCTCTCCAGTCTGGACGACTTCTCGGCTGGCATCCGGACGCTCGACCGTCTCACCCAACCCCGTCCGCTCAAAGGCCGAAACCTCAAGGGCCTCAACTTTTTCAGCCGCGCCGAACAGACCCTGCTCGCCGCCCTCCAGCGTCCTGGCTTCAATATCGCCGGTCTCCGCCGCGCCGACCTACTGCCGCTCCTCGGCCAATCCTCTCCCGCCACCCTATCCCGACAACTCGCCCGTCTGCGCCATCTCGGCGTCATCAAACGCGTCCTCGGTACCTATCGCTACTATCTCACCCGCGCTGGCCGCGCCGCCATCGCTGCCGGCCGCCGTCTCACCGAACACACCATCATTCCTGCTCTGGCCTGACAAATCTGCTCACAAAATGCAAACACTCAGGTCGTAAGCGACTAAGCCTTCCCCGTCCTCTGATGCCGGGTCATCACTGGGCGGGGCGATTAGCTCTGATTCGAACAGGGCACGAATGGAGGCGTCGGTTCCGGCACCGTAGAGTCGGCTGGTCAGAACGAGTTGCTCCAATTCGGTAAGGTTCCTGAGAAGGAGTTGGCACAGCGCGCGCTCGAGCGGCGAGAAATTGTCGTCTCTTTGAATGGGGGCCAGCAGGGAGTACGCCCGCGCTGAAAACCGGCCGAGATGGTAGGCGGTCGCGGCCATCACATGGTGGAAGTCGCGATCCGGATCGGTGGGATCGCCCTTGGCGATGACGGCCTCCAGCGCTGTCGCCGCTTGTTCGAAGGCAAGCCGCGCGGAATCGGCGCTGCCCCCCAGATCCCTCAGCCTCAGGCCCAGGCCGAGCATGGCGTAGCCGTAGGAATGGAGATCGTAGCTGCGAAGATCGGAGAAGGCCGGGGCGCCGGGCGGCAGAATGCCGTCGCGCCAGATCATGGCTCGGGCTTGACCACGCGCGATCAGGCGGCCGCGGAAACCCGGAACCGACGCGGTCGCGATGTCGGCTTCGATGGCCTCAACCGTCGTCACCATTCGCCATCACCTTGTCGTAGACGGTACGCACGAAATCGGCATGGGCGACCATGCGGAGCCCAACCGAGCGTTGGGATATCGTTCCGCCGTACTTTTCCAAGCTCGATCGGAGCTGCGGCGCGGGATCGTTGCCCGAGAATGTAAACAGCAAGTGGCTGACGCTTTGCACGCTGATGCCGCTCTTGAGCTGCGCGTCGTCGATGGCATCGGCAAGGTCTTCGTCGCCGGTCTCCATTAGCCGCTCGGACACGAACGCAAGGGCGTGCGCCGACGGCAGGCCGTTGTCTTTGTCGAGAGCCGCGCGGCTTCCGCTACGACAGAGGCGGCGAGATTGGCGCGACTCTTGGCCTCGGTCTTCAGAAAGCGGAGAGGACGCGTGCCCGGCTGGCGATCGATGCCGATGACATCCTCGTCCCGCATCGCCATGTTCCGGTGATCTTTCCAGCGCAAACGCTTAATCGGTACCGTGTAGGAAGTCTGCTCGGCGATGTATTCGGCGGCAAGGATCTCACCCAGATCACCCGAGCGGATGGATGTGGCGTCCGGAGCTTTTCGCGAATGAAGGCCGCGGCTGCTGTTTTGCCGAACCGTTCCAGGATGCGCGCTATACGTCCCTGGGAAGCGTAATGACCGGGAACGGCTGTGGCGAGGGCGTCGTGCGCGAACGGCAAATCGCCTTTGCGTGCGGTAAGAATTTGTAGGCCATGTGCCCACACTTAAGCGGCGATGATATCGCACCAATCGTTCAGCCAGATCATGGTGCTTAGATTGATCCCTACGAGTTGATGGGATGCTAAGCAGCTCCGGAGACGGCGCGATTATGAACGCTATTAGGATCGTAAATGCGGCGAGCTGATGTCGGTTCGCTCGCGCCTGGTAGGCGGCCGCACTCCGGCGCAAATGCGCTATCGACGTGCGACAGCTCGCCCTGGATCAGTCCGACATCTGACCTTCACACACTGCCTGCGGGAATATCGCGAGCCCTGGCCGGAGTTTACGATCGATTCGAACGGCAAGGAGCGCCTCAAGGTCGAGGGCAAATTAGTGTCACCTTCGAGCCCGGCGCGCGCATCCGCTCGATCGGACGCTGATCGTCACTGCCGGTTGCAGCATGGTTCAGCGCGAGGCGCGCCGATCGAAGGAATGCGGCCGGGCGATGTGACCTGGATCCCGCCGAGAGTGAAGCACTGGCGCGGGGCCGCGCCGATCGCCGCCATGACGCACATCGCCATCCAGGAAAAGCTCGACGGCAAGGTCGTCGAGTGGATGGAAAAGGTCACCGACGAACAACACGGGCGCTGACGCCCCGCCGACCGTACCTCGATGGAAAGACATGCAAGAGCGCAAACGGTCGAGGGCAGCAGCCGACCACGTAGCTTGTTGTTGCCGTGCGATCCAGTTATTGACAAAATAGCGCTAATGTTATATACGCAATCACATGAAGGAATCCCGCTGCGGGTCTGGGAGGTGTCGCTCAGTGCATCGCATTGGCCGTCGCGACCTGATCTCGACGTGATAAAACAGGTAGAACAGGAGCCCACCAGCGCGAGCAGGAGCGCGCGCTGGTGTCCCATTCCGTTCGGCCGGCCCCCGGAACCGGTCTGTTCTACGGCCTGCATTGACGGCAGGCGTGTGCGGGTGATGGCGAGCCCCAAGGATGGGGGCTGCAATAGGCCCGTAGCCGCTCGCCACGCGCTAGCAAGTTCCTCGTTAGGCGACGCCAGCGAGTACGTCCCGCTGCTCGGCAAACAGCGCCTTGACCCAATCGATTACGGCGCGCACGCAGGCGGAGCGGCGCAGATCGCGGTGGACGATTATCCAGTATTCAGCCTCGATCTCGGGGATCGGCGGAGTCAGCCGCTCGAGAAGGGGATGGCCGTCGCCAACATAGCAGGGCAGTACGCCGCGGCCGGTTCCGCCGCGGATCGCTTCCAAATGCATGAGCATCGATGAGGCGCGCAGCGCCACCGGCATTGCCGTTTCTTCTACCTGCCGCTGAGCCCAGCGCGCTGGTGCATAATGTGCTTGCTCCTCGGTATAGGTCACCCACGCGGCGGCATCTGCGCCGCGACGCCGGTAAACGGCACAGGCGAAGGTGCCGGCCTTGGAGATGTAAAAGTCGCCGCCTTCCGGCGGCTGGTGGCGCAGCGCCATATCGGCTTGGCGTCGCACGAGGTTTGCCGTCTGTCGTAACTCGTCGACCAGTTTCAACGTGATGCCGGACGGCAGCGCCGTCGTTGTCGATCCCGACAGGCAGCGAGCCAGAAACCCGGCGGCACACTCGCCGGTCGATACCCGCACGGTGCCGCTCAGCACCGGCGAGGCCGCAGCGCGCCGCCGCTCCAGCGTCAGCACGGCTTGCTCGACGCTCTCCGCCGCAGCGATGAGCTGCTCGCCGGCGGCGTTAAGGCGTAGCCCCTCGGGCAGCCGGTCGAACAAGGTCGGTCCGCCAAAGCTGGCCTCGAACGCGGCCAATCGACGGGCGATCGTCGGTTGGCTCAGCCCCAGCGCCCGCCCGGCGGCGCGCATTGAGCCTTCCCGAGCAACAGCGAGAAACACCCGGACATTGTCCCAGTCCATCGCTCCGCGACCCGATTGCGGCGGACGAGTTGCCGGTTCACGCTGGGTCTCACGCCGTGCAATCGCCAATTCATCGAGAGCAGCCACGCATTGTTCCCTTATCCGTCTACTTCCGAACGACCTACCATCGATTGTGCCACGAAAACGTTCCAGTACTCTCCGAAAACGAGGATCACTGTAATTAAATTGTGGCGCTACGCTGATCACGACGACGCGACATCCATCAACAGATGGAGGAGGAAATGGAAAGCAGACCGCCGATCATCACCGATCTCAACGCAGAAGCCGCGAAACTCAAGGTGTTCCGCGGCCGGACCCCGCAAACCACCTTCGCGGAACGCCGGGGCAGCGCGGTGCAATTGGGTCGTTACCGCGACGGGATCCTTCTTTTGAGCAAGTCCGCCGGAAAGGGCCATTGGGAGACCCATCCCGAGGACGAGCTGCTTTACGTTCTCGACGGAGCGATGACCGTGGACATCGTCGAACCGGACGGGCCGCAATCTTTCACCGTCAGCGCCGGAATGATGGTCGTCGTCCCCCCGGGCGCATGGCACCGTGTTCACTCCGCGGGCGGCATGACGGAGGCGAGCGCGACGCTTCCCGGTGAGCATATGGATCTCGATGTCGATGACCCCCGGACGAGCACGCCCGATCTCGACATACCCAATACGATGAGACCGCCCAGCATCATCGATCTCAACGCCGAACTCGCGGCACTGACAATGTTTCGCCGGACCCCGCAGTCGACAAGGGAGGAGCGAAAGGGAAGCGTCGCACAATTGGCTTCCTATCGCGACGGCCTCCTTTTGGCCATCAAGGCCTCGGGGAAAGATCATTGGGAACGCCACCTCACGGGCGACGAGCTTGTTCACATCCTTGACGGCACTGCGACACTGGAAATCGTCTGCGACGACGGGCCGCCCAAGTCTTTCGCACTTCGCGCAGGAATGATCGCGGTCATTCCGCAGGGAGCATGGCACCGCCTTCTTTCCTCGGAGGGCGCGATGCAAATGGCGGCGACACCCTTTCCTGGCGAGACTATCGAGCTCGATGTCGACGACCCTCGAACGGTAGAGCCTGAGCCGGCATGAGCAATGGATATTACATATCGCCCTGCGAAGCCGGAAGATTTGGAGGAAGCCGAGCGCGTCGTTCAACGGTCGGGTAACGCGTTGCGTGTCCGGCACGGCAGGCAGCACTGGCCGGCGCCACCTCCGATCGACTTTCCGAAATTCTGCCTGGCGCAAGATCCCTCCGGGCTCTGGGTCTCCGAAGACGGCGACACCATCGTTGGCTTCGGCTTCAGCTGGATGACCGAGAAGTTCTGGTGCTTGTCACAACTCTTCGTCAGGCCCGAAACACAGGCGCAGGGGGGCGGGCAGGCTCTTCTTTCGAAAACCCTGATGCAGGCCGAGCGCAACGGCGCCGCTAATCGTGCGCTGATCACGCCCGCATACAACATCGCGTCGACCGGCCTCTATCTAGAGAACGGCCTTTATCCGCGGGAGCCGCTCTATCGCATGGCCGCGCCGGCACAAGCTGTCGCGCAGATCGGCACCGGGATCGGCACGTTTACGCCGACCATGCCGATCTGAATGCGGTTGGCGAATTCGCGCGCGGCGTTGCCGTCGCGCGTGAAGATCGCGACGGCGTTGCCGTATTCGTGGTCGTTGACGAGCTTGGTCGCCGTGTCGACATCGGGGGTGCGCACGACCGGCACCGGCCCGAAAATCTCCTCCTACGCGGGCTTGATAACCAGCAGCTTCTCCGCAGTCCCTCCCAGGATCGCCGCGCGCTCGGCGTCGCTCAACCCCGGGGTGCCGAGGATGTGGTCGACCGCCGTCGTGGTCCAGGGAAACGGATAGTCCGTCCCCAAAACGATCTGGCTCGCGCCCACTTCGGCGATCAGGTGGCGCAATCCTTCCGGTGTGAAGACCATCGAGTCGTAGTACAGCTGCCTCAGATATTCGCTCGGCTTCTTCTTCAGCGCCTTGGTGCATCGCGCGGGGAAGGTCAGGCAGCCCTGATCCGAGCGGGCGGCATAGGAGGGCAGATACCCACCGGCATGAGCGGCGCAGATCTTGAGCCCGGGATAGGCATCGAGCGTTCCCTCGAAAATCAGGTGGGACAGCGCGATGGTCGTCTCGAGCGGGTTGCCGATCACATTGTCCAGCACGCCGTTCCCTTTGAGGCGGCCGGAAGCGCCGAGCTCGGCCGTGCCTTGCGGATGGATGAAAATCAGCGCGCCGAGCTGTTCGGCCTTGGCCCAGAACGGGTGGAACTTCGGATCCGACAGCTCCTCGCCATTGACGCTGCCGCCGATCAGCGCGCCGCGCAATCCGAGCTGCTTGGCCGCATATTCGAGCTGTTCGGCGGCGAGATCCGGGTGCTGCAGAGCGACCGACGCCAGACCGACAAACCGGTCCGGCTGCGCCGCGCAGATCTCGGCGAGCTTCTCGTTTTGCAGCTTCACGACCTGCCCGGCGAGGTCGGGCTCGGCCTTGTACCAAAAGATCGGGTTGATGCTGAGCGCTTCGATGTCGATGCCTTGCTCGTCCATGACCTTGATGCGTTCCGGCGAGATCACGAGAGATTGCAGCCGTACCTGCAATCCCATCAGGGCATTCGCCTCGGGCACATGGCAATGGGCGTGCACGTCGACAGTCCGAACACGCTTTCCATTGACGACGACCTCGCGTCGCCGCTGCGGCGCCTGCGCCAACGCAGGACTCACCAGACCGCATCCGATAAACGCGAGACCCGTCAGCGCGCCGGCAGCACGGCCGAGCATTTCTCTTCGGTTTGCAATCATCTGCGTTTCCTCCTAAACAACTGAGATCCCGCGCTGCTTCAGTTGCAGCAATGAGTTGGGCCCGCGGTGCCCCGGCACCGGGTTCTCGCCTAGAAAAAGGGATTCGGGCGAGAAGCGCTAGTCGATCGGCACGAAGATCGAATGCCGGATCTTACCCTCGACATGCTGCGACAAGTGGCCTTTGCCGGTGGTGTCCTCGACCAGGATCACCTCGCCCACGCCGATCACCCGGCTCTCGCCATCGCCGGCGGTTATCTTCACCCCGGCGTCGAGATTGATGATGTATTGCCGGCGTGGGGCGGGGTGCCAGTCGACGTCATGCTCGGCTTGCGTCTCGCGGAAGATGATGCCGGTGGCCGGCAGGCGATTGGAAAGCTTGCTGCCTCGGCGCTCCTCGACCCACTCCACTTCGATGTCGCGGAAATGCGATTGGCCGGTCGCGTCGGTATACAGATTGTGTATGCGCACAGCGTCTCTCCTCCAACTTGACTTGGCTAAGTGAACCCTTCTTCCATAACACGCCGGATCTGTGTTGCGTCCATACCGGCCAGGCCCAAGCGCTCCAGCGTGCGCCCCTCAGCCGCGAAGTCTTCCCCGGTCATGCTTCGGACGATCGCGATGAGCGCGTCGATCGCTGGCGTCCTCACGCCTGCCGCTAGCCCCAATGCGCTCATCGGCATCAAGCCAGTCGGGACGTCTTCGGTGATGAATTTGTGGTGGACCGAATTCGGCGTACCGGTCGCCTGATAGCGTCCATTACTGTTGTAGGTGAGGCGCCGGCAGGTTTAACGAGTGTAGTTTCGCGCACGCCGTAGACGCGCTCGAACCAATCGGCCAAGGTTGGTACGGAGGCACCCAGCGCGGCAGCGACGGCAACACGCTCGGCATTGATCGCCTCGTACAGCCGGGCAACTGCTGGGGTCACGCCCTCCGCATAGAATTTGTAGCTGCCCCCGCCCTCGATCCGGCCCGCATTGGCGACGCAATTCGCCACGTGCAGGATCGCATTCGCGTTGGTAAAGCCCGTGTAGAGGATATTCGGCGTCGCAACTCCTTCCGGAAACAAAAGTGACAGGCGCGGAAATACTGCTCCAATGCGGTTGCCGGGAAACGTCGCGATCTGCAGCCATCGCTTCTTGACGATCGGACGGATTCGCGTCGGCGAGAGGCGCCAGCACGAATAGGGGTAGTTATCCATTTCGGCGACATCGACCTCGGCTTGACAGCCGGAATTGTCCAGGGCTCGGCGCACGATCAGCGATCCTGCGGTGTTGCCTTGGATCAGCAGGACCACCTGATCGTCTCGAAGCAGCGGCGCAAGCGATCGTGCCACCGCCGTTTGTGTATTGCCGCCGCTCACAATGATGATGACATCGGCGCCGTCGACCATGGATGCGAGATCGGTCGTCGTGCGCTCGACCGCAGCAAATCCACCTTTTTCGCCTTCTACCTCCACTCCGCCGCGGGCTTGAATTTCGGAGAGCTTTGAATCGTCGATATCGTGGAGTCGCAGCTTGAACCCGGCGATGCTCAATTGGGCGACGAGATAGAGACCGCCAATCCCCGCCCCGATGATAGCGACCGCCTCTACGGTGCTCTTGTTAGTCACCCTCTCTTCCTGACAGGTCCTTGCGCCTGGCCGCCCAGATTTACCCCTCGAGCGCCGTCGGGTCGATCAGGCTGGCGAGGATGCTCTTGCGCTTGCCAAAACCCGCGGGCTCGATGGTCACGGCACAGTTCTGCAGGCCCACGGGAGCGGAGGCCGATGACGGGCGTTTGCCGATATGCACCAATCGCGGTCATTTGCCTCATCGGGGACGGGAAGAATGAATTCTCACGCAAAAATCGTAGAAAAGTTGCCTGCAAGCGCCACGCTCGTCTTTGCTGCAGGCTTGCTGCTGACAACGACGGGCCGGTCCTACGCTCAAGCAAACGAAGCCGCGATGACGGGCTCGAGCGCCTGCGTCGGGGATAATGGCGGCATTACGCTGTCTCCAGGCTTTTGCGCAACCGTTTTCGCGGACAAGCTGGGCCATGCCCGGCATATGGCGGTGGCTTCGAACGGGGTCGTCTACGTCAATACTTGGAGCGGGCGCTATTACCACGACGACACGCCCCCACCCGGCGGGTTTCTGATTGCCCTGCAGGACACTAAGGGCGACGGCCGGGCCGACAAGATCGTTCGCTTTGGTCCAGCCAAGGCGGAGGGCAACAAAGGGGGAACCGGCGTCGCTATCTACAACGGCTATCTCTATGCCGAGACGAACGATCGCATCGTGCGCTACCAGCTGCCGTCGAGTGGGATCGAACCGACGGGAGCGCCCGAGACCGTCGTGTCAGGATTGCCGCTGACCGGTGATCATCCGATGCATCCCATCGCGATCGACCCCCAAGGCAATCTCTACGTGGACCTGGGATCTGCCACGAATTCGTGCCAGAGCCAAAATCGCATGCCGAATGTGCCCGGCAACAACCCCTGCACGGAACTGGAAACCCGAGCCGGTACCTGGCGCTACGATGCCAACCGGCTGGATCAGCATTTCTCGCCTGCAGAGCGCTTCGTCACGGGTCTCCGCAACGGCGAGGGGATTTCGTTCGAATTCCGCGGGCAGGATTTTCGCAACCCAGCATGGCCGGGACCAACTCGGGCAGAATTGGCCCAAGCTCTACACTTTGAAGCAGAACGCCAACCTGCCGGCTGAGGAGTTGGTCATTCTGCGGCAAGGCCGCGATTTCGGTTGGCCGGAGTGCTATTACGACGATGCTCAGAAAAAGCTGATCCTCGCCCCGGAATACGGTGGCGACGGAGGGAAGGGCGTGGGTGTCTGCGCGCAGAAGGAAGCACCGGTAGCGGCGTTCCCGGCCCACTGGGCGCCCAACGACATGCTGATCTATGAGGGCAGCCAGTTCCCGTCCGCCTATAAAGAAGGCGCCTTCATTGCATTCCACGGGTCGTGGAACCGGGCCCCGGAACCGCAAGGGGGCTACAACGTGGTGTTCCAGCCATTGGCCGACGGCAAGCCCTCCGGGCCGTTTGTGGTTTTCGCCGACGGTTTTGCGGGAGCGATCAAACAGCCGGGCCAGGCGGCACACCGCCCGACTGGGCTGGCAGTCGGGCCCGACGGTGCATTGTATATTGCCGACGATCAGGACGGTCGGATTTGGCACATCACCTTCCAGGGTGAGAACAAGGCGAGCGGAATTGCGGCCGCGGCCCCTCCGCCTCCTTCTGCACAGGCGTCGACATCCGGCAATGCTTTGCCGCCGGAAGGTATCCATCCGAACGCCGGAGCCAATCCACTCCCGATACCGCCGGGCGCATCGCCAGACCAGGTCGCGTTGGGCGAGCGCATTTTTGAGGGACAGGCCGTTGGGGGGACATGTGCCGGGTGCCACGGCACGAACGGCAAGGGCACGGGGATGGGTTCCGATTTGACGAGCGGTAAGTGGCTATGGGGCAATGGCAGCGTCCAGGCGATCACCCGGACGATCGCCCACGGCGTGCCGAAGCCCAAGGAGCACACCGGTGTGATGCCACCCATGGGTGGCACTCAGCTCTCCCAAGCCGACCTCGCCGCGGTGGCTGATTATGTATGGGCGATCGGTCACCAGAAGCCGCATTGAGCTGCCCAGGCAAGGATAACTCCGCGAGGGACCAGTTGACCGAGGCAGGAATGTTGGTGCAGGGGGCGCGACTGCCGCTAAGTGCTATTGGCGACCTTCAAGGGGGCTCCTCCAAGCCGACGCAGTCGGATTTTTTGTTCGCGCGTCTCCGAGGTGGCGCTTTTATGACCGCCGAACAGCTCTAGCCACGCTGGCGGTTGTCGGTCACGGCAGCAACGCGGTGAGCGAAGCGCTCTTCATGACCAGTTACAGCCGCAACCTTACTTTGCTGACCCTCGGCCACGCAGTCGGATGAAGAGCGCGGCAGGCTCCAGGAGGCCAGTATCGCTATTGAAGAGAGAGGGGTTGTCATGCCGGCTCCGGAGGGCGGCCGGGTGGAAGCTCGTCTGTGCGACGGGGCGAGCAAACCCTTCGATGCCGTGCACTCGGCACTCGGCTGTAGGCCACGATCCGACCTGGGCCTTCAGCCCGGGTTCCGGCGGCTACCGAATTAACGCTATCGTCGCTCCGCCCGCGGCATCGCGTCTAACCCGACAGTGCCCTCGATGTTTTTCCATTCAGGTCGCCGGACGTTGACCAAATCGCCGAGCGCCGCATAACCGGAGCCCGACAAACGGCACACAGGGTCGAGCAGTTTCGGATCGACGCGGCCGTCCGTCCAGATCGACGGATCGACATGGGCGTGAACGATCCGGCCGAGCACGATGTTGGTGTTGCGGTCGGTCACGATCTGTGCGACCTCGCATTCGAGATGCGCCTTGGCCTCGGCAACGCGAAACGGCCGTACCTTCGCGGACGGCGCCGGCGTCAGACTTGCCCAGTCGAATTCGTCCTCCTCGTGCGGGAAGTCGCCCGAGGTGAAGTTCATTCTCTCCAAGAGGTGCATCGTGACGATATTGGCGACGAATTCGGGCACCTCGCGGAGGTTTCGCAGGCTGTCCTTAACGCCAGTCGAGCCGAAGGCGACGTAGGGCGGGTCGCTCCCCATCAGGTTGAAGTAGGAATAGGGCGCGACGTTGCGCACTCCGCTCTTCGAAATTGTAGAAATCCAACCGACCGGCCGCGGCACCACCAGGCCAGTCAGAAGCTGATAAAAGCCGGGCGCTCGCCAGTCGTCCGGGCCGACTTCGAGAGCGCAATCGAGCATGGCAGGCGGGGCTTCGTGAGAGCTGGACATAAAACGGCTCTTGTCCTTGGTTGAGTGGCGCCCCACGATAGCAGCCCTGCCGCTGATTCGATCAATATGAACGCGTATCCGTCTAAACGGAACTCCGCCAACGGTAAAAGGCCCAGACCTCCAGCTGGCCTTTGTCAGGCTAACGGTTGGCTCGGGGGTGAAGTCGCGGGTAGCCGTCAGGATTGCGGCTGCGGGACGTCACCCAGGTCGGGGCGGTTTTGTCCCGATTTTTCGACCACTGCCCTTCCGGGAGGGACAGAGATTTCGCATTCGTCTCGCCATCGCTAGTCGGACTGTCGCAGCAGGCAACTCCGCGGCGCTAGTCTGGCCTATCTCAAAAACGACGCTGTTTATTCCGCAGCTCCTTTCGGGTCGGCCCTCGATCTATTTCGTCCCGGTGTCAGACCATGGCCCCTTGCTCCGTCCCCGTCGGCTGGGTTGCGTAGAGTTTCCCGTCGCGCTCTTCGATGCGGCCAGCCCGCTTGTGCCGGGAAATGGCGGCTCCGACATGGTTGGGGCGAGCCCCCTTGCATGCGGCGGCAATTTCTTGCTGCGTCTTCCCGCTTGCCAGGGCAAGGACCCGATCGCTGAGGTTCGGCGAGCTGCGCTTGCCGCCAGCTGGTTTGCTGGTGGTCGTGCGCAGGCGCCCGCGTGATCGCGCTGGAGCAGGCGCGTCTGTTGGCGCGATCGGCAGCCTGGCTGAGGCCGTCTTTCTTGCCCGCGGGCTTGTGCTGTAGCGCGCCAGCACACGCTCGGTAGCCTCCAGTTCGCCGAGCTCGCCGGCGAGCTTCTCGCGCTGAGCGTCGATCCGCGCGAGCGCCTCGCGGACCCGCTGTTTCTCCTTGGTGATCTCATCCAGTGTTGCCATCTTTGCCTTCGAGACAGAGTATCGGTTGACCGGGATTGATCAATCTTCTCGGCGTCTATCATTACGATGCACACAGTGCAACTGCAGAACGCTCGGATTTATTGGATCAGCAATATGGGGTCGAGCGAGACATCTGAGTGGAGATCGGCATCAGAGACGAGATGCTCTAAAATACCGAGGCGACCAAGGCGGCACCCGTGGAGGGCTGCCGGGTGCAGCCAGCCCATATGGCGCTCTGACCAATCTTGCTTGCTCCTCATCCGCAACCTTCCCTCACCCGCGCTGTGGTTCGAATCGCCGACGGCGAGCGCGGCACCGGCGCTGAGTGCGACAAGTTTGCTGATCGCGAGCGAGCGATCCATCGGCGCCATGCCGCAATTGGTGCAAGGGAAGAGCCGCTCCACTGGGACAAAGCGACGACGTCCGCTCAATCGTCGCGGCGACCTCTCCAAGTGTCTCGACGCGCTCGCTGGCGACATCGATAGCGCCGAGCAAGACCTCCTTGCCGTTCAAAAGGCCAAGCAGGTCGAGCGGCACCTTGGCGCCGGCACATTCGACCGAGACCTGATCGATCCGGCTCGTCGCGAGGGCCGGGAAGATCGCCTCGTACGGCCGCCATTCCGCCCCGAGGCTCGACTTCCAGTCAATATTGGCTTTGATGCCGTAGCCAAACGGATATGGACGGCTGTTTTGCAGGCAGGTCTTCGGCGGCGCGGTGTAGCGCTGCGATCCCCCATTCCGTCACTTCCTCCATTTAGACGTTGAAAGCGGGCTCGTCGAACTGGACGACATCAACACCGATCCCAGCGAGCTCTCAGGCCTCCTCGTTTAGCAGTGCGGCAAACTCCATGGCCAAAGCGACTTTATCGCCATAATGGGCATCGGCGATCGTGTCGACGATCGTCATTGGTCCAGGCAGGGTGAATTCGAGCCGGTGTCGCGTCTGGGCGCGGGCGATCCTGGCCTCAAAACCGTGGACGCTACTCTTACGGCGCAGCGGTCCGGTGACGGTCGGCACTTCCGCGTTGCAGCGATTGTTGCGGATGCCCATCGTTACCCGCCGGGCAAAATCGATACCCTCGCCTTCGGCCGCGACATTGCTCGAAATCGGGGTGCGCCCAGAAAGCTTAGCCGAGGGAGTGCCGCCGGTGGACAAAACTCCCCGGTTGCGGTGAGTGCCCCCCGTCCGGCAAGCCGACACAACCCTCGAGCTGAGTTGCGTGAAGTCAGGCTGACCCGTGGCGAACAAGTTGACGGCGCCTTTCAGTCACCTCACGAGCCAGTTGTAGGATTCTTGGGTCGGGTTCGGGCTCCAGTTGCCATTGGTGGTGTCTAGTTGCCCTTGCTTCGGCACAGCCGGCCCTTTTGATCCTCGTGGATCGAGGCTTTCCTCGCGTTAGCGCAGGCCTCGTCATCGGATCGCCCGGCCCAACCCTGGATGGCAAGCGATGTCGGCGCGCTGTTAACCAAAAGCTCGCTATCTCTTGGCAGAATGAGGCATGACAATCCGCATCAAGATATTGTCGATCGCCGTCTCACTACTTGTCGTGTTTGGGATCGTCGTCGGTGTCTCGGCGATCCTGCAGCGTCAGGTGACGAACGAAGTGAGTGGCATCACCCGTTATCACGACCCGCTGACTGCGGCGATTGCCGATTTCGATGTGGCCAGCTTCGAATATGAATTGCTGCCGCTGCGGCTGCTGCGCTCGGACGCGGACAAGAGCCAGGTCGAGAGCGTCGCTCAGCGCGAGCAGAAGATCGCCGAGGAGA
Source organism: uncultured Alphaproteobacteria bacterium (assembly GCA_963787425.1). Lineage (GTDB taxonomy): Bacteria > Pseudomonadota > Alphaproteobacteria > ATCC43930 > CGMCC-115725 > AP-15. The sequence goes on along the minus strand of CAWBCV010000004.1, from coordinate 398,880 downwards.
TGCAAGCGGACTTCGCAACCGCCGATGGCTTGACCGCGAAAGCCGTTAACGATGATGAAATGCCGCCGCAAAGCCGGCTTGTCTTTGCCCGCCTGCAAGGCCTCGTGTCGATGCTGCGTCGCAAATTGCCGTCTTTCGTCGAAGTCGGGCAGCAGGTCATGCAGGCCCTCGCCGAGGGCCGCCTCGACGACGCTCGCCGGCTCTCACTCGGCTTCCGCGCCTATGAGGAAGCGTTCGGCCCGGATACCGCAGCGGTGCGGCGGGCAGTAATCGAGCTGACCGATTCGGCGACGAGCTCGGTCTACCGGCGGCAGGCGGCGATCGAATATATGGGCTTCGTACTGTTTGCCGTTGCCGCCCTGCTCGGGCTCGGCGTCGGATTCGGTGTCGCGACCGCGGTAATCCGGACATTGCGGCGGCTGGTCGAAGCCGCCCAGGCGGTGGGAGAGGGCGAACTCTCGAGGCTCGTGCCGGTCAGCAGCGGCGACGAGATCGGCCAGCTGGCGACGGCATTCAATGCGATGGTCGTGGAACTGCAGGCGAAGGAGCGGATCACGAATACCTTCGGCAAATTCGTCGATCCGCGCATCGTCTCCGGGCTGATCGGTTCCGGGGCGGAAGAGGTCGAGCACGCCGACCGTCGGGTCGTCACCGTCTTCTTCTCCGACATCATGGGTTTCACTGCGATCAGCGAACAGCTCACCGCGGCGGCGATGGTCAACCTGCTGAACCATTATTTCGATGCAGTGACGCGCTGCATCCGCGCCGGCGGCGGCATTGTCGACAAGTATATCGGCGATGCGGTGATGGCCTTCTGGTCGCCGCCATTTTCGCTCGGTGACAGCCATGCCGCTGCCGCCTGTCTCGCGGCGCTCGCCCAGCAGGAGGTGATAGAGATCCTCCAGGCAGATCTCCCGAATATCATCGGGTTGCGGCGCAACGCCCCCAACCTCTTCGTCCGCATGGGCATCGCGACGGGCGAGGTGATCGTTGGCACGATCGGCTCGCCGATTTCCAAATCCTTCACGGTTATCGGCGATACCGTCAACCTCGCCTCCCGGCTCGAAAGCATCAACAAGGTGTACGGGACGCGTGTGATCATCGCCGAAGACACGCTGCGCCTGGCGCGGGACGAGGTCGAGGTGCGTGAACTCGACCTGATCACCGTCGCCGGCAAGACCGAGCCCGTCCGCATCCACGAGCTGCTCTCTCCGTTCGGCAAGCTGGATCCGAGCGATGCCGAATTGCGCGAAGAATTCGCCGGCGGCCTCGCCGCCTACCGCATCCGCGACTGGGACGAGGCGCAGCGCCGGTTCGATCAGTGCCTGAAGCTGAAACCGGACGACGGCCCGTCCGCTGTCTTCAACAAGCGCATCGGCGTGTTGCGAGCCGACCCACCGCCGCCCGATTGGGGCGGCGTGTGGCGCTTCACCCACAAATGAGAGCCGGCGCGGGGAAACGGCATGATCGTCGACTGGATCTACAATCACCCCACGGGGCTGTGGGGGAGCATTCTGGTTTGCGGCGCGACCGTGCTCGCCTGTCTCGGACTCGCCCTAGTCCATCCCCTTGTCGATGTGAGGGTGCGCCGGGCGCACAACGACCTCGCCGGTTTTTCGATCGCGATCATAAGCGTGGTCTATGCCGTGCTATTGGCCTTCATCGCGGTCGCCACCTGGGAATCGTTCTCGTCGGCGGAAACGATCGTGCAGGCGGAAGCCGGCTATATCGGCAATTTGTACCGCGACACCAAGGGCTTCCCCGACCAGATCGGCGAACAGATGCGCACCACGCTCAAGGATTACACCGAAACGGTAGTCCGGACGGAATGGCCTGTGCAGAGGCAAGGCGAAGTGCCCGGCTCGGGCTGGAAGCCGCTCTACAGACTACACGGCCAGCTCATCAGCTTCGAGCCCCAGACGCGCCGCGAGGCGATCATCGAGGCCGAATTCCTGCGCGTCCTCAACGAGCTCTACAAGTCGCGAGAAGCGCGCCTGACTGCCGCCGCTGGCCACATACCCGTGGTAATCTGGTGGATCATCGCCATCGGCGGGGCGTTGACCACCGCCTTCACCTATCTGTTCGGCTTCGAGAGCTTTCGCCTGCACCTGACCATGACCGGCGCGGTCGCCGCGTCGCTGGCGCTTGTCGTCGTGCTGATCGTCGCGCTCGATTGGCCGTTCCGCGGCGAGGTCAGCGTCCCGCCCGATGCCTATGTGGACGTAGAGCATAGTTGGACTCTAACGGCAGACGGCAAGGAGTGACGGGCTGCAGCCGGGCGCCCGATGCCGCCCGTTCAGCAATACGCGGAACCGCTTATCTTTTTTTCCGGTGCGGAACTTTATTTAAATATGTATCCTGGGAACGTGAGAACACCTCGCCCCATCGTTGTCGTCCGGAATCCGATCGCCCAGGGCGTCCACGGGATCGTGCCGCTTGGCCGAGAGCCCGACATGACACGCGCACGCTCCTTGCCAGCCGTGCTCCCACCAGCTCGGGCTCGCGGCCTCATAGAGGTGGTACCAGAGCAGGTAACGAGCGCGCCCTTCAGGTAAATCACGTTGGCGAGCGGGAGCTGACCACCAGCGAAGTGCGCTAGGTTTGGCCATAGGTGCGTCGTTGATCGCCGCGTTTGTTACTGTACGACGACGGCGGCGGCGAGCTCTTTGGCAGGTCAGCGCCGAGCGAAGATCTGGGTCTTGCGGTTTAGGGAGTTCGGCATCAACTGCCCAGTTCAGTCATTCGCACGCATTAGCGGTTCTATGTTGCGGGATTTTGCTCGCCGGCTGTCACGGATCCACGCTCGATGCGATCTATCCAGGCAGTTTCGGCCATACAGCACCTCCGGCGATCAACCTTCCCACGGCCGACTGCCCCCCGACCCCCGACGAATGGAACACCTGCGGCGTCTAGCTCGATCATCTACGGGTTGAGCTAAATCTTCAGATTACACCGGAGAATTTCCAGCGCAGCCAGCGGCGGCTCACTGCGGTATCGCCTTCTGAATGCCCTCGAGGGCCATGACGAATGTCGCGGGTTGGTAGGTCGCGTCGTCGGCGATCGACTTGTTGAGCCCAGTCAGCGCATCGTTCATCACCTTGGTCTGCTCGGAACTGAAAAAGCCGGACATTCTCATCGCGCTGGTGATCGACCCGAGCGCCATGGTCGCCTGCTCCGCGCCGGAATAGTCGGTGTCGTCGCCGGTGAGCCCGATGGCGACGACACCCTCGGCCAGAGCTTTCATATCTTCTCGGGTGAAGTCGTGGCGCGATACTGATTTCTCGATCTCCATAGCTCCGCGCCGCACCTCAGTCGCTTCACGGACGACCGTTTCCCAATTGACCGTCGTGGCGTGATGCAGCGCCAGCATGTGCTCGTCCAATGCTTTTGCCGCCGTCGGCGCCACGCAGGCGGCAATTACGCGCAGCATCACGGCATTGGCGTCGTAGAGCTGGAGGGATCCTGGGCCGAGCCCGGTGGATTTGCGCGGCTGCCAACGGATCTGGCTCAATGCGTGATGACAGGATTGGCAATCGAAGAGGACGAGCTCGGGCTGAATTCCTTTCGGCGCGTTCTTCGTCTCGAGGATCGCATCCATGCGTCTGACGAGGCTGATCACTTGTCCGACCGCCCAGACCTGCACGTCGTTCACCGGTCCCTTGCGTTCAATATACTTTTGATTGACCGTGTAATGCGCTGGCTCAGCCGCGGTATAAGTGTCGAGCTCAAAACCCATGCGCGGATGACCCGCACCCATGATCAGGTGGGTGACGAACCGGCTCTTGTCGCTCGGATCACCAAAATGGCAGGACAGGCACTTCTCGGCGCGGGCGACCGGCTTTTCCGTCGGGTACAGCCCGGCGTCGAGGTTCGCTTTATGGCCGGCGCCAGAGAGGTGGACGCCGAGCCACTTTTCAGCGCCCCCATGACACGCCTCGCAGCCGACCCCGTCCGAAATCTCGAAGCGCGGGCCTCGCCTCGCTTCTGGTACGTTATCAGCGTGGCAGTTGAGACAGATTTCGGCTGTAGCGGCATCCGGGAGCCCGAGATTGCGTGCAATCCGAATCCCGCGCTCGTCACTCAGCACTGCGTACGCCCTATGGTGTTTATCGACCCTGTCCTTATCGGCTTCTTGTGACCAAATAAGGTATTCATTCTGCATGACCGCCGAGTGCTCGGCCGGCGTTATTGCGCCGTGACAATTATCCCCCGAGCACGACTTGACCCCGAGGTGCTTGGATCCGCTGTCCTGGGCCTGTGGGTCCGCCCGGGCCGCAACCGCGAACATCAAGGTGACGAAAGTAGCGATAGCGATCTCATGCAACTTCACTACCGAAACTTCGCCCTTCATCCGCGTTTCCCCTTGTCCGCCGGCCTTGAGCCTTCCGTCGAGCTGACCTCAATGCGGCACCGTCCTCCGAAATTCCTTTAGCGCCTTTACGAACGGCTCGTGTCGATAGGTCTCATCGGACGCGAAGGAGCCATAGAGCCCGTTCATTGCCTTGGTCATCGCGGTTATCTGATCCTCGCTTAAATTGCCGGAGGATTTGACTGCGCTGAATATCGAAGCGAGCCCCATCGCTCCCTGCTCCGCTGCGGAATACCGGACACCCTCGCCGGTGAGTTCGAGCGCAATGATGCCATCCGCAAAGGCCTTCATGTCGTCGCGAGTGAAATTATGGCTGGACAGTATCGGTGACAGCGCACTTGCCAGGCGGCGTACTTCGTGCGCTTCAACCTGAACGGTGGTCCAGGATTTGCTGCTGGCACGCTGCAGCGCCAGCATGTGGGAGTTCAACGCTTTCGCTGAGGCGGGCGCCAGCCGAGCGGCAATGACGTGCAACATTATGGCATTGGCGTCATAGAGTTTGACGGAGCCGGGGGCGAGCCCCGTGGTGACGCGCTCTCCACGCAACGAATTGTAGGGGTGGTGACAAGATTCGCAATCAAATAGGACGAGTTCAGGAAAAACCCCTTTGGGCACGCGCTTCGGCTCGAACAGCGCACCCATGCGCTTGCTTAGATCGACTGCTTGGCCGACTGCCCAGACCTGCACGTCTTCGACGGGTCCCTTGCGTTCGATATACCGCTGGTCGACGACGAAATGCGCCGGCTCGACTGCTGTGTAGGTGTCGAGTTCGAAAGGCATGCGCGGATGGCCCGCGCCCATCATTCGGTGAGTGACGAACCGGTTGTCGTCGGCGGGATCGCCGATATGACAGGATAGGCACTTTTCGGCGCGCGCGGCTGGCTGTTCTGTCGGATAGAGGCCCGCGGCGAGATTGTCGCTGTGACGAGCGCCGGAAATGTGGATGCCGAGCCACGATGACGCGCCGCCGTGGCAGGCCTCGCAGCCCACTCCATCTGAAAGCTGAAAGCGTGGGCCGCGCTTGGCTGGCGGAACGGGGTCGGTGTGGCAGCCGAGGCACATATCCGCGGTCGCGGCATTGGCCAACCCAAGGTTCCTCGCGATCCGCATTCCCCGCTCCTCGAGTAGAACGGTATAGGCGCGGTGATGCTTGTCGCTTTTGGCCCAAATCAGATATTCGTTTTGTGCGACCGACGAGCCTTCGCTCCGTTCTGTCGCCCCATGGCAATTGTTCCCGGCACAGGAAGCGACGCCGAGGTGGATGCCGTCGTCTCCCCGCGACTGCTCCTCAGCCTGAGCACCACTCGCCACGATAAAGGCAAGCGCGGCGGCGGCGCCGAGGCGGTGCAACGTTCTTCTTTTAGTGAGTCCTCCCAGCATTCGACCTCCTGTTTCGCAGTTCGGAACGGGTGTCAACGCGTCCCGAAAAGCGTGTTCCCAGGTTTGAGATCGCCATCCAGCATGACGTAGGGAGCGGTTCCGACGCCGGCGATTCGTGGACCCCAACTATGAACCTCGGCGCAAACTCTGCCCGGCCCGGGAGCTGGCAAGTCGAGGCAGAGCCTGCTGCCGGACAAAGTCCAGTTGCGTTCCACGGGCCGTGTGTAAGCGTTGCGAGCCGGATCCCAGATACGGATCAATGCGCTGCCGTCCTGGCGCAGATAGGCCTGCAACATGAAACGGCTCAAGGCGCCGCCGCCGGGGGTTGCGGCGGAGCGCGGGACCCAGGTCACCACGCTCAAAGTATTCCCGGCGAGCGTCAGCCCACCGTCTGCACCGGCCACGCTGCCCGCAGCGAGCAACGCTGTGGACAGCAGCGCCGCAACGAAGACGGCCCGGGCCATTACGATCGCCAGTTTCGCTGACTTGTCAATTCGCGTGGTCCCCCTGACCCGACGAAGGGACCGCCCTTCGCCTCGTTTAAGAGTATGTGGCATAGTGCCGTTAATTGCACAGTATGCACAATGACCATCCATGTCCAGCAAGCTCGGGGCCTTAAGACCCGATGAGGATTTATTGCGCCGATGCCGCGGATAGCGACCGTTCGATTGAAGACCGCTTCGGAACAGAAATGCAGGGCTAACGCGCCGCAGAGGAAGTCGTGGGTTTGGGAAAAATTGTGCAAAAACCTCAGTATCCGAATGCCGATTACGCTAAATAACGGATTACGGGTACGTTGCGACGGCTGATCGGCCAAAAGCCGGGACCAATGGATTTTCCGAACCCTGCTTAGGAGAGTGGCAATTGGAGCGACGTTTGTTTCTCGCCTTGATTGCAGGTTGCGCCGCGTGGACCCGGGCAGCGCACGCAGCGGCTCGCCCGCCTCGGTTGCGCCGACTGCGCCTGGCCAATACTCATACCGGCGAAAATTTCGAAGGCGCCTATCGGGACGATAAAGGCCCAATCAAGCGGGTAATCGACGAACTTTGTATATTCCTGCGTGATCACCATTCCGGCGAGATTGCTAAGATTGACGTTGGTGTCATCGATTTTCTCGCCGATGTTCTTGATGCCGTTGGCGCGACCAAGGCTACGATCCTCTCGGCCTATCGCACGACTGCAACCAACGCATTTCTAGCGCGCACAACGTTCGGGGTGGCCGAAAACAGTCAGCATATCTATGGCCGCGCCCTCGATTTCCGGCTCGACTCGAAGCTCGAAGAGGCAATGGCGGCGGCGCGGGCGATGAACCAGGGCGGCGTTGGCTGGTACCCGTATTCCGGGTTCATCCATATCGATACTGGGCCGGTGAGGAACTGGAATCTAGACGAGCGCGGCTTGGATCGTCTGCTGGAATTCGATCCCCGCCAGTTCCGAATCGGCGATAAGGGCGAGTTGAGCCTCAGCGCTTCAGGGCGCCCACTGAGCGCATCTCAGCGGCTCGCACTCCATCGCAGGCTCGCCCGTGCGGAGCTTCTCGCGCACACTTGGTAGTCGCGCGTCAGCGAATTGACGGCGTTTTGACGGCATGGCCGATCAGCTTGCCAAGAAGCTGGACCGGCGCTAGCTGTCATTCCAATGAAGGTCGTTCATCCGCGGGAGCCCGATCAGGCCGTGGTTGGGACCTCACAGGCGTAATCGGAGGATCCCCCCTAACATCAAATTGCGCGCACGGTAGGGCGAGGCCAACTCCTGCTGGTGCCCCGGGTGAAAGATCACGCCTGGTTGTATCTGCCGAAACCGATAACTTTTTATTTTGGTCTATTCGCTTGATAACGTAGAACAAGAAAGGTTAAGAGCACTGAACCAGATGCTTGGTTCCAACAGCCGAGCGTGGGGAGATAACGAGTGGCAGTTGATTACATGATTGCCATCGTCGGCTCGGGGCCAGCCGGCATGAGCGCGGCTGCGCGCGCTGCAAAGAAGGGGAAGCCGCATATCCTCCTCGAGCGCGCACCACATCTCAACGACACAATCTTCAAATATCAAAAACACAAGCATGTGATGGCAACGCCGGAAATCCTGCCGTTGCGCAGCGAGCTCGCCTTCAAGGAGGAGTCGCGGGAGGAGGTGATCGAGAGTTGGACTGGCGATGTCGAGGGCGCGCAGGTCAACTTGAGGCTTAATGCCGAGGTCACGGCAATCACCGGCGAGCGCGGTAATTTCGAGATTGCGCTCGCCGGCGGCGAGAAGCTAACCGCGGAATACGTCGTTCTCGCGATCGGCGTCCAGGGCAACATCCGCAAGCTGACCATACCCGGCGGCGACCTTCCGCTGGTCCAGTATCAGCTCGACGACCCGGAGGAATATCAAGGCGAAGAAATCGTCATCATCGGGACCGGGGACGCCGGACTTGAGAACGCGCTGGGGCTTTCTGCCAACAATAACGTCACTGTAGTCAATCGCGGGGCCGACTTCCCCTATGCGAAGCCGGCCAACGCAGCGCTGATCCAAGCCGCCATCAGCAAGGGCGACATTGTGGCATTCTCGAATGCCGAGCCCAAGCGTATCGAGCCGGGGTACCTCGTGCTCGAGACGCGGGAGGGCGAGGCGCGGGTCAAATGCGACCGGATCATTGCGCGAATCGGCGCGCTGCCGCCGCGAAAGTTCGTCGAATCTTGCGGCGTCATGTTCCCGAGCGACAGCCCCACCGCCTACCCACCGGTCTCGGAAGTTTATGAGTCGCAAGTCCGCGGCCTTTATATCATTGGCGCGCTCGCCGGCTATCCGCTGATCAAGCATTGTCTCAACCAGGGCTACGAGGTCGTCGAATACATCCTTGGCAACAACATCGCGCCGGCGGACGAACCGCTGATCCAGGCCAAGTTGGATCACGCCAAGGTGGCGATGACGGTGTCCCAACTGGTGACGGGAGTCCGCGAGAAGTTGCCGCTCTTTGCCGCGCTCACGCCACTGCAGATCCGCGAATTCCTGATCCGTTCGGAGCTCTATCAAAAGCAACCGGGCGATGTCGTCATCGCGCGCGGCGAGTTTGCGAATTCGGTCTACTTTATACTGGATGGCGAGGTGGGGATCCGGACCGATCCGACGAACCCGGAAAAACTCGCCGAGTTTGGGGCCGGCAAGTTCTTCGGCGAGCTAGCGCTGCTCTCCGGGCGGCGGCGCACCCGAACAATTGTGGCCACTGCCCCGTCGCTGCTGCTCGAGATCGACCGAAACACGATGATCCGTCTAGTTCGATCTGTGCCCGAGATAAAGCAGGCCATCGACAGCGCGGCGGTGGTTCGCCAGATCAAGGTCCAGCTCGTGCCGGAGATTGACGAGCAGCTTCTGGACGAGGTGGTGCGGACCGCTACGGTTGCCGAGTTTAAAACCAACGACACGTTGATCGAGGCAGGCGCGCGTGACGATTCGGTCTATCTCATTCAAGGCGGCTCGGTGACCGTCTCAGTCCCTGTCGGCGGCGGCAAGGAGATCATTAGCGCCTATGTCCCGGCCGGCAACTATGTCGGCGAAATGGCAATGCTGATGAAGGCGCCGCGCAGTGCCACGGTCAAGGCCGCCGTGCCCACCGAGGCGATCCGAATCGACGGCGCCGCGTTCCGCGCGCTTCTCGATCGGTATCCGGAATTGCGCCGGGAAGTCGAGGGGAAGATCCGGGAACGCCTGGTGCAGCGGCACCGGGCGCAACTGGGAGGCGGGCCCGGCGGCGTGATCGAGTTCTTCACGCGAACTGGGGCAATCGAAGCAACGGACGTGCTGCTAATCGACGAATCGTTGTGTGTGCGTTGCGACAACTGCGAGAAGGCTTGCGCCGAGACGCATCACGGGGTCAGTCGGCTCAATCGCGAGGCCGGCCCGACCTACGCTACCCTGCACGTGCCGACCTCGTGCCGGCACTGCGAGGATCCGCACTGCATGAAGGATTGCCCGCCCGACGCCATCCATCGGGCACCGAATGGCGAGGTCTTCATCGCAGACAACTGCATCGGCTGCGGCAACTGCGAGCGCAATTGCCCATACGGCGTCATTCAGATGGCCGCCACGCCCCCAGAGAAGCCGGGTCTGTTGCAGTGGCTCCTGTTCGGAATGGGCTATGGACCGGGAGAAGACAAATCGCCCGCGGCTGTTGCAAAGCGGACCGGCAGCAAGCACGCGGTCAAATGTGACATGTGCAAGGATATCGACGGCGGACCAGCCTGCGTCAGGGCGTGTCCGACCGGCGCCGCGATTCGGGTCGCACCCGAGCAGTTTATTGGCGTCATCCGACAGGGCGCCAAATGACCGTCACGGATCCCCCTGCAGCATTGAGCCGCCGGCCAAGCCGGCACGAGTCCTTCCTGGTCTATGCGCGGTTCCGCTATCTCAAGATTGCCTGCGCCGCGGCCTCGGTCTCCCTGCTCCTCTACCTGGTCGATTCGCCGTACGGCTCGCGCTATGGCGGCAGCTGGGCCGGCTATACGCTCGGCACTGCGGGGGCCCTGTTGCTTCTGTGGTTGATGTGGTTCGGTTACCGCAAGCGTTTGTACGTGAAAGACCAGGGCAATCTGGTGGCGTGGCTCTCGGCTCACGTCTATCTCGGCCTCAGCCTGCTCGTCATCGCCACTCTCCATACCGGCTTTCATTTCGGCTGGAATGTTCACATGCTTGCGTACGTGCTGATGTGCTTAGTGATTGCGAGCGGTGGGTTTGGCGTCTTCTCGTATGTCCGCTATCCGCGGCTGATGACGGAGAATCGCCACGGCACGACAATGCCGCAAATGCTCAGCCGGATTGCCACCCTCAATGACCAGCTCCGTACCACTGCAATTAGTGTCGACGACAGGACCGCCGCGCTTGTCGAGTGCGCCGTCGAGACGACCACGATCGGCGGCTCGTTCTGGCGCCAGCTTTCGGGTCACTATCCGAACTGCGCCACCGCGGCAGCGTTGGCCGGGACCGCCGAAATACCCGTGAATGCTACGCCCGAGTTGGCCGCGGCCACGCGCCAGCTCCGTGTCCTACTGGACGAAAAGGGCCAACTCCTGACGCGAGCGCGGCAAGATATCAGGTACAAAGCAATGATGGACATTTGGCTCTATTTCCACGTGCCATTGTCCTTTGCACTGCTCGCTGGGCTACTCGCCCATGTCGTAGCGGTCTTCTACCTCTGGTGACCGACACCGTGACTTCGTGCGATTGCCGGTACGGTCGAGGGCATGCAGGTTGAAGTCACCGTCCTAACCCGGCGCGGCGCTGCGGTGATGCGGAGGTTGCATACTGTAACCGGAGAAACTATCCGGTTCGGCCGCGGGACCGACAATGAAGTGCCGCTACCGGACATCCGCGTCGAACTGACGGCGGCGGTGCTGCGCCAGCACACCGATGGATTGTTTATCGAACGGCTCGGCAATTCGCCCTTGCGCGTCAATGGCGGCACCACACCAGCAGCGTTGGTCGGTCCCGGCGACAAGATCCTGATCGGCCCATACGAGATTATATTCAGCAACCCGCCCGATGGACTCGACGCGGCGCTGTCGGTCGAGCTTGTGCAAGGTGTGGGCGATTCACTTCAACGGCTCATGGCCGAAAGTCGCATTGGGCTCGATCAGACGGGGTTGAGCAAGCGCCGCACGTCCTGGGTGCTTTTTGCGGCGCTGACGATACTCTGTCTGGCCGTCCCTATCGTCCTTTATTCGATCGGGGCCGGCGTGAAGCGGAGCACCTTCGTTGCAGCCGATAGCAATCCCACCTTCCTCGGTATCGCCTGGAGCCCGGGCGAAATCTCCAACCCACACCGCTATTTCGCGCAGAATTGCGCTACGTGTCATCAAGGCGCTTTTGCGCTCGTCAAGGATTCCGCATGCCTGTCCTGCCATAGCCAGATCGGTAACCATGTCGAATCGACCGCCGGGAGCGACCACGACCCGGTGCACCAGCGTCTCCAAGCGACGCGATGCGCGGGTTGTCACGAGGAGCACCGCGGGCTGCGTAGCCTCGTAATTCGCGAAGGAGCGCTTTGCGTCCGCTGCCATCGCTCGCTCACCGAGATCATGCCGAATGCGGGTCTTCGCGACGTGCGCGGCTTCCCCGACGGACACCCGCAATTCCGGGTCTCGGTGGGCGCCGACGCCAGGACGCGACGCCTGACCAGGATTGATCTCGACGCCCAACCCAAGCCGGCCGACCACCCAAACCTCGCATTCTCACACGCCGCCCATCTCGTTCCCGAAGGGTTCCCTGCACTCGGCTATAAGCCAATGGTCTGCGCCGACTGCCACGCGCCCGAGCCCAGCGGCCAGGGCTTCGTCGCGATCACCTATAAGGGCCAATGCCACGAGTGCCATGCGCAGAAGTTTGACGCCGCGCTGCCAGGCAAGGAAGTGCCGCACGGCGATGACGAGCGGGTAATAGCCGAGGTAGAGGGTTTCTACGCGAGCATCGCGCTCAAGGAAGGCGGCCCCGGCAGCAGTGGGCCCGCGCCGGGGATCGAACGCCGCTTGCCCGACTCTCTGTCGCCGCCGCCGAGCGATCCGGCGGGCCGGCGCGCCTGGGTGCGCCAGCAGACGACGCGAGCACTCGGCATCATCTTCGATGAAAAGCGCGGTTGCTTTTACTGCCATGCCCCAGACAGTACCCGCGGTCAGTTCCATGTCGCGCCGGTCATGATGCTCACCCGCTTTCTGCTGCCAGCTCGCTTCGATCATGCCAAGCACGCGCCGATCGAATGCGACCATTGCCATGATGCTCGGCATTCCCAAGCGAGCAGCGACGTCCTCGTCCCTGGCATCGCAACGTGCGTTACCTGTCACGGCGCCGAGAGCGCTTCCTTCAAGGCGCAATCGACTTGCACCTCCTGCCATGTCTTCCACCGGCAGGAACTCGGGCAGATGCGCCAAGTCATGGCGGGGGAGAAATAATGACTGTGTCTCGAACATGCTTGCGCCTCGGCACGGCCCAGAAACTCCCCCGGCGGGCCGTGATCGCTTTCCCGCTTTCCGCGCTAATGTCGAGCACGAGTCGGTGGGCGGCGTCGCAAAGTGCATCGGGCACGGCGGCGCTTCCGCGCCTATCCTATGGCGGGATCGAGATCGCCCCGCTAACGGTTGATCCCGCGCAGGTCGATATTCGCGTCATCGTCGACCTCGCGGGCGATCACCCGATGGCGAGCTATATGGCGGCGCGGCCTCGGGGATTGCCGGCGCTCCAGCGCACCGCCGGGGGTGCATGGGTGGCCTGGGACCAGCAGACGCAAACCCTGATCGACAATCGGTTTGCGTCGTCAGGCGGGCGCCTCGCTTTCACTGTCACCGGCGCAAATTTCTCGCGTCAAAGTTTTCCAATCACGCTCGAGGTCGCCTACCGTACGCCAGCAGGCGTGAAATTCGGCATCCTCACCATGATGTCCAAAAAATGAATTCAATGCGCAGGAGAACCCTGCTTTCTCACCCTTTGTGCCAGGTGGCAATGGCGGTCCTCATCGTGCTAGGGGTATCAGCCCCCAGTTGCAGTGGCGGAGATGGCGGCAGCAGTAGCGATCAGTCTTCTAGCTCGTCGTCCCCTCCATCACCGCCTCCGACGCCACCGCCTTCGACGCCTGCGCCTGCACCGTCCTTAAACTTGACTGAGAGTGACGTAAACACGGTGGTCCTCCAGGCGATGAATCAAGCGAGTGCGCGGGGTGCACCGGCAACGATCGCTGTCGTGGACCGCGTGGGCAATGTGCTGGCGGTCACAGAAATGACAGGTGCCCCTCCGATCGCGACAGTTACCTCCGGGACCGGCGTGGCCACAACCTCGCTACCGCCACCGCCTGAAAATGGACTCGAAGGGGTCGCTGTGCCCAGCACCTTGGCGGCGATTTCCAAGGCACTCACCGGCGCCTATCTGTCCTCACAAGGCAATGCCTTCTCAACCCGCACCGCCAACCAGATCATCCAGCAGCACTTCAACCCGGGTGTCGCCGACACCCCGTCCGGCCCGCTCTTCGGGGTCCAGTTCAGCCAGCTGCCGTGCTCCGATTTCAACATGGTTGCCGCTGCGACCCCCGGCGCCACCAATCCCGGGCCGCATCGCTCGCCGCTTGGCTTCGCGGCCAATTCGGGCGGGCTGCCGATTTACAAAAACGGATTGTTGCAGGGCGGCATCGGCGTGATGTCGAAGGCGACCTACTCGCTCAATCTTAACGTGCGCAATGTCCCGATCGATAATGACGAGGTTATCGCGATCGCCGGGGTGGCCGGCTACGAGGCGCCGCAAGGAATCCAGGCGCCGACCATCGCAGTGGGCGGGCTCACCCTGCAGTATACCGATGCGACGGCAGCCAATTTCGCGGCGCCCGTCATCGCAGCCGGGAGCTTCACCCCGACGCCAATCACTGGCTACTTCGCCGGGCCGGCGCAGGGTCACACGGCGATCGCGGGTTTGACCTACGGCACTGCACCGTCGGGTATTGTCCCGGATGGAACCATCGGCCCGACCCTTTATCCCGGCGTTAACGCCTATGTATTCACCGACGGCAATGGGAACGTGCTCTATGCGCCGACGAACGGGCTCGTACCCGGTTTCGGCCAAGCGATCACCGCCGGCGAAGCGCAGTTACTGATGATCAGTGCGCTCAAGGTCGCCTTTTCAGCGCGCGCGGCAATCCGCAACCCGCTCGGCAGCTTCGCTCAGGTGAACGTTACGATCGTCGATCTGGACGGCAATGTCCTGACGCAGGCGCGGACCCCCGATGCGCCGATCTTTGGCGCCGATGTCTCGCGGCAGAAGGCTCGTACTGCGGTCTTCTTCTCGCGTCCCGACGCGGCGAGCACGATCAAAGCTATCACTATCACGGCGAGCACCGATACCGGGACTTTCGCGGATTACATCACCCGATCGCAGAGCCTCGTCGAATCCTCCGTCTTCGCCGACGGCATCGCCTGGTCCGAGGTAGCCATCGGCGAGATCGCGCGACCATTCTATCCTGACGGTATCGATGGCAACCCGCCGGGCTCACTGAGCCTTCCGTTCCCGACCCGTTGGAGCATCTTCTCGACCGGTCTCCAGACCGATCTTATCGTCCCAGACGTCCTGAATACCATGGCCCCGCCGCCGGCGGCAGGCTGTGCTAACAATGGCGGCAGCGGCGAGTTGCCTATCGTCTCTGGCGGCAAGACGCAGCTGGCCGATGGAATGCAGATCTTCTCCGGCGGCGTACCGATTTACCGGGGGAACATTCTCGTCGGCGGCATCGGCGTGTCAGGCGACGGCATCCAGCAGGATAGTTTGGTCGCGTTCCTCGGGTTGGAGAATGGACCGATCACGCTCAACAACGCGCCGGCCGACATCCGGGCCGATCAATTGTCGGTGGGCGGGGTTTTCCTGAGATACACCAATTGCCCGCCTTCTCCGTTCCTGAATTCAAACGAACAAAACGCGTGCTGATGATCGGATCGCGGGGGCATCTCGATGGCCAGTCGACTAGAAAGCCTGCGCCAGTGTGCGCTTTTGTTGGCGCTGGCGCCCTTGTTCGCAATGCCGGCCAGCGTCGCGCTCTCCGCCGAACCGAAAGACGAGCCCTCGCGTGAGAACGAGCTCTCTAGCTATCGCAAATCGGCCGAGGATCTCTACAACGCGACCAGTTCAGACGCGCACACCTTCGAGCGTGCGATAGCTGACCTGGAGGTGAGAAGAGAGGTAGAGCGCGTATTCAAGCGAAAACTCTCCGATGAACAACTGCAGGGAATGGCGCTCCAAGCGAAAGCCGAGGCGGACTACTGGAGCCGGTACCTGCAAGGACTCGAACGCCTGGGCGAGGCTGAACGCCGGATCCCCGGGCAACCGCCGCCTCCCGAGGCGGTGGAGCCGATTGAGAACCCGGCTGCCATCCTGCCGCCACAAGCGGTTTCACCAAGCGTGTCGGTCGCGATCCCGGACCGCTGGCGCATTCTCGATGCGTTGGGGCGACCCGAGAACGTGTTCGACCCGTACAATACAAATACGCTCAAAGCCGACAAACCGATCTTCGGCGGGGACTGGTTCTTCAATTTCGGTGCAATTAGCGACACGCTGTATGAGCCGTCGCGGGTCCCCACGCCTGTCTCGGCCATCGCGGCAGCGAGGCCGGGCTCGAACAACACGTTCGGCCGCTACGGGCAATCCTTCTTTAGCCAGCAAGAGATTGTTACCTTGTCACTAATCGAGGGCAACACCGCCTTCAAGCCACCCGATTTCGAGCTTCGCGTCACCCCGGTCTTCAACTTCAACCATACAAGTGTGGGCGAGCTCGGCGTCATCAACATCAATCCGCAGGCTGGGACAGTACGCAACGACAAGTTTGCCTCACTGCAGGAAGCCTTCGTCGATTACCATCTGCGTAACGTGTCCGAATATTACGATTTTGATTCGCTGCGCGTCGGGATTCAGCCTTTCAACGTCGATTTCCGAGGCTTTCTTTTTCAAGACAACCAGTTCGGCATTCGTCTGTTTGGCGATCGTGATGCCAATCGATGGCAGTACAACCTCGCTTACTTTCGTCTACTCGACAAAGATACAAACAGCGGGCTCAACGACCTCGGAGAGATGCTCAGGAAAGACAACGTCTTCGTTGCCAACCTTTACCGCCAAGATTTCCCAGTTCCTGGTTTTACCTCTCAGATTGCTTACGTCCTTAACGTCGACGACGAGGCTAACACTATTCATTACGACAAGAACGGGTTCCTGGTGATCCCGGCGCAGATAGGTGACGGGCGCGGGTACAACTACAACGTAAATTATCTTGGAATAAACGGAGACGGACATTTCGGCCGGTTCAACCTAACCACTTCAAGCTATTGGGCGTTCGGCCACCTTACTCACAACCAGTTCAGCCCAGTTCCGAACAACGATGGAGCTCACATTAATGCCTTCTTTGCTGCCGCCGAACCGTCGATCGATTTCGACTATGTACGGGTTAGACTTTCTGGTCTCTTTCAAAGCGGCGACAGCAATCCGCAAGGCGGGCACGCGACCGGCTTCGATTCGATCTTCGAAAACCCGCAATTTGCCGGGTCGGATGCGAGCTATTTCATCCGGCAGTCGCTTCCCTATATCGGCGGCGGTATCGTCGGCCTCAACCAGCCGAACGGGGTGCTGGCCGACGTGCGCTCGTCAAAGCTCGAAGGCCAGTCGAATTTCATCAATTCCGGCCTTATTCTCGCAGGTTTGGGCACCGACATCGATATTTTGCCGGAGCTGCGGATGTCGACGAATGCCAATTATTTAAGAGCTGCCTACACCCAGCCGCTCGAGTTTCTTCGCCACCAGGCGAACATCCCAAACAACCTTGGTTACGATCTGTCGGTGGCTTTCACCTATCGGCCGCTCGACACACAGAACATCATCTTCCGCGTGTCCGGAGCCGCGCTGATCCCAGCAAACGGATTGAAGGCGATTTACCAGACAAACCCCGGACTGTTTTCGGGTCCAAATTTTCTCTACGCCGCGATGATAAACATGATTTTGACCTATTGAGACCATGGCCATGCGCTGGATCGCGAGGGCTTTTCTGTTGCTCGGGTTGCTTGCGAGCGCGCCAGCAAGCCGTGCGGCCGAGGGCGGGGGTGCTCCGCCGGCGCCGATAAAGCAGACCGAAGCCGAGGCCGCTACCAAGAGTGCCGGCTGCAGGAGCTGCCATACGACGACCAATTCGCTGACCATGCATACCAGCCCTGGGGTCACCCTCGGTTGCACCGATTGCCACGGTGGCAATGCCGCTGTGTTCCGTGCTGCAGTCGCGCTGCCGGGAAGCAGTGAATACCGCCGCGCTCTCGATGCAGCGCATGTCCAGCCGCGGTACCCCGAGGAGTGGAACTATCCCTCGAGCATCAAGCCGCCGCGTACCTATACGTTGCTGAACCGCGAATCGCCCGCGTTCATCCGCTTTCTCAACCCGAGCGATTACCGCGTCGCCCGCGAGGCCTGCGGTGCGTGTCACCTGCGAATCATCGTATCGGCCGAGCGCAGCCTGATGGCCACGACGGCAATGTTCTGGGCTGCCGGCGCCTACAACAATGGCATCCTGCCGCTCAAGCACTCGTCGGTGGGCGAAGCGTATACGCGCGATGGACAGCCGGCAAAACTGGTGACGCCAGTGACGCCAACCCCGGAGATGACGCGACGCCACGGGATCGTGCCCGAACTCGATCCGCTGCCATCCTGGGAGGTATTCCCGCCGGGTGACGTCTTCCGCGTGTTCGAGCGCGGTGGCCGCAACATAGGCACCCAGTTCCCGGAGATCGGCAACCCCGACTCGGAGGGAGAGCTGCAGCGTCTCGAGGAGCCGGGAAGGCCCGATATCCGCCAGTCCAATCGCGGGCCAGGCACCGGGCTGCGGGTCTCCATTCCGATCCTCAACATCACCAAAACGCGCCTCAATGACCCGACGAGTTGGTTTCTCGGCACCAACGACAATCCGGGCGACTATCGCAATTCCGGCTGCGCATCCTGCCACGTCGTGTACGCCAACAACCGCGACGTAGAAGCAGCAGGTCCCTACGCCCCTTACGGCAACCGCGGAACCAGCGTCAGCCTCGACCCGACCATTCGCAAAGATGAAACCGGACATCCGCTGCGGCATCAGATGACGACGGCGATCCCGACGAGCCAATGCATGATCTGCCACATGCACCAGCCGAACCTATTTTTGAACAGCATGCTAGGCTACACGATGTGGGATTATGAGACCGCTGCGCCGGCAATGTGGCCAAAGAAGCAGAAGTATCCGAATGACAGCGAGGTGCGTGCAGCACTCGAGCGCAACCCCGAAGGGGCAGTGGTGCGTGGCAAGTGGGCCGACCCCGAATTCAGCGCCGAGGTCAGCGAACTCAACCCACAACTCCACGACACCCAATTCGCCGATTATCACGGGCATGGTTGGAATTTCCGGGCGATTTTCAAGCGCGACCGAAAGGGCAACCTGCTCGATGATAACAACAACATCATTCCGTCCACCGACCCGGAGAAGTTTAAGAAGGCCGTGCACCTCAATTCGATCCATGTCGATTTCGGAATGCAATGCGTCGACTGCCATTTTGGCCACGATGCACACGGCACCGGCCACATCTATGGCGAGGTGCAGGCGGCGATCGAGATCACCTGCGCAGATTGCCATGGCACTGCTACAGCATTGCCCGATTTACGGACCCACGGGCCGGCCGCTCCGCCCACCGGGACCGATCTCTCACTGCTACGCACTGCGGATGGACGGGCCCGGTTCGAATGGCGTGGCGCCAAGCTTTATCAGCGGTCAGCGATCTATCCTGACCTCGAATGGGAAGTCACGCTCGTCAAGGACACTGTCGATCCGGCAAACCCGAAATACAATCCCCGGGCCGCGCGCGCGAAGCTGATGTCAAGGGGCACTTCGATGAAATGGGGCCCCGGCGTTCCGGCCAATGAGCTCGCCCATTCCAATGACACGATGGCTTGCTACACCTGCCACTTGTCTTGGACCACAAGCTGCGGCGGCTGCCACCTTCCAATTGAAGCGAACCAGAAGACGGTGCGGCATCACTATGAAGGCGGTGAAACGCGAAACTATGCCACCTACAACCCTCAGGTCGCGCGCGAGGACATGTTCCAGCTCGGCCGCCACGGAACAATCAAGGGCAATATCATCGCCCCGATCGCCTCGCGCTCGGCGCTCGTTTTGTCCTCGACCAACATCAACCGCGAACACATCTACGTGCAACAGCCGCCGGTTTCGGCCGCCGGCTTTTCGAGCCAGGCCTTCTCGCCGCACTACCCGCATACCGAGCGGCGCACCGAGACCAAGACCTGCACCGACTGCCACATCTCCGAGCAGAACGACAATAATGCGATCATGGCGCAGCTGCTGCTGCTCGGCACGAATTTCGTCAATTTCGTCGGCTATAATGCTTGGGTCGGCGAGGAGAGCGACATCGAGGCGGTACGGGTTACCGAATGGGACGAGCCGCAAGCGGTGATCGGCAGCTATCTGCACAAATACGCCTATCCCGATTACTACAAGGCGCATGTCGACAGAGGCCGCCTGCTGCCCGAAGCCTATGGTCACGGTTCGTCCTCGGCGCAATGCCTTCAGCTGCGCGGCGAATACCTCTATGTCGCCGAGGGCGCCCGGGGGATGCGTGCCTATGATGTCGCCAGCATCGCCAACAAGGACATCTCGCAGCGCATCATCACGGCGCCGGTTTCACCTTTGGGCCAAGACACGCATATCTCGACGAAGAATGCGACCTGTGTGGTGCTGCCGACCAATCAGCCGATCAACCCGCTGCGCAATGCTGGCAGCAATGAGACTCTGAACCTTTCGCACAGCTATGCCCAAGTCATGCGCGGCGAGAATGAAGAACAGGTGATGCATCCCATTTACAATTACGCCTACATCACCGATGCCGAGGAAGGCTTGATCCTGACCAACGTTAACACACTGGCTGACCAGGAGCCGCGCAACAACTTTCTAACCCGGGCGCTAACCTGGAACGAAGGCGGCATCTTGAGGGGAGCGCGGTATCTGACGATCGCCGGGACGCGTTTCTACGTGAGTGCCAACGCCGGCATCGTTGAGCTCGACATGGACGACCCGCTCCACCCCAAGGTCGTTGCGGTCATACCGATCCCCGGGGCCAGATCCACGGTGGTTCAGTTCCGGTATCTGTTTATCGCCGACGATGCCGGGCTCGACGTCGTCGACATCACCGACCCCGTTCGCCCCAGGGTGGTGGATCGCGCTCATCTTGCGCTCGCCGACGCACGGCGCGTGTTCGTTTCGCGCACTTATGCCTATGTCGCCGACGGCCGCGACGGGCTGGCGATCATCGATGTCGAGCGCCCCGAAAGGCCACGGGTCTATATGATGTACACCGCGGGTGGCCAACTCAACGACGCGCGCGACGTGGTCATCGGCGCCACCAATGCCGCGCTGTTCGCCTATGTTGCCGACGGTGCCAATGGCCTCAAGGTGATCCAGCTGATGTCGCCCGAGAGCCAGCCCAACTTCTACGGTTTCGCGCCGGAGCCGAAACCCGAGCTGATTTCCTGGTACCGGACGGCGTCGCCAGCGCTGGCGCTGTCGCGCGGCCTCGAGCGTGACCGCGGCGTCGACGAGACCGGTCATCAGATCGCAGTCTTTGGTCGCATTGGCTCGCGACCGTTCACGCTTGACGAGATGAAACGGTTTTACATGGGGGTCGACGGCAGACCGTTCAGCGTAACGGATGGCGTAAAGCTCGAAGACTTTGTTGGGTCGCGTCAGACGACGCTGAAGCGCACCTCGACCGCTCCGGCTCCGCGAAACTGATGTAATGAGAACGCTTGCATTGACAGTCTCGTGCTGCGGGGTTTTGTGCGCCGGCTGCCACGGATCGACCCTTGACGTGATCTGCCCGCGGCAGCTTCGGCCACACGCCTCCGCCGGCGATAAACGTTCCTCT
Organism: uncultured Alphaproteobacteria bacterium; assembly: GCA_963787425.1. Classification (GTDB taxonomy): domain Bacteria; phylum Pseudomonadota; class Alphaproteobacteria; order ATCC43930; family CGMCC-115725; genus AP-15. Next base: position 377,694 of record CAWBCV010000004.1, on the reverse strand, counting down.
GGCCGACTGCCCTCCAAGCACCAGCGAGTGGGACACCTGCAGCATCTGATCTAGCTCAGCCGACCTCTTCTGAAGCGGCAGTGACTGGGGCATCGAGAGAGCTTTTTGCCGGTGACGCCGCTCGGTGCCAAGAGGGTGGCGGAGGGGAATGCGATAAGCACGCCGGTCTGTGTCGTCAATGTCGTGGCCGACGCGCTCGGAGTTGGCGAAATTAGCCTGCCGTCGACCCCGGAGCATATGCTGGACTTGCTGAGGCGGCAGCACCGGGTAGCGGCAGCGAGGCCGAGTCGTAAACACGGATCAACGCGGAGGCGTTTCTCCCGATTAAAGTGAGCGGCCCCCGGTCTGGCGGGGGGAGAGGAATTCGAGCTCTCTGAGGTGGTCTGAAAGAGGCGGCAATACGTCAGCATTATTGCTGTTTATCGTAGCTCCCGAGCGAAAAAGGACATTTGATGGCCATTGCGACGAGTAGAGATGTGAATCCCCGGGCTGAGAGCATGATCAATCAAGACGATATTGCCCAAGCGGAGCGGCTGATCCGGTCCCACGTCCGACGGACCCCAATCATAGAGGTCGATGCGGTAGATTTCGGGCTAGCCGCCGCCCGTCTGAGCTTCAAACTCGAGCTTTTGCAGCACGCGGGTTCATTCAAGACCCGGGGTGCATTCACGAACCTGCTGACCCGAAACATCCCGCGCGCCGGCGTAGTCGCCGCATCCGGTGGCAATCACGGGGCGGCGGTTGCCTACGCGTCCATGAGGCTAGGGATACCCGCAAAGATCTTTGTCCCCACAGTCTCATCACCTGCGAAAATCCAAAGGATCCGGGGCTATCGCGCCGAACTGGTCGTCACGGGTGATCGGTACGCCGACGCTCTCGTGCCGAGTGAGGTTTGGGCAGCGCAATCAGGAGCGCTCTCCATCCACGCTTTCGACCAGCGTGAAACACTGTTGGGCCAAGCAACAATAGGGCTGGAGCTGGAGGAGCAGAGTCCCGACATCGACACGCTCCTCGTCGCAGTCGGAGGTGGCGGGCTTATCGCCGGCATCGCGGCTTGGTTTGGCGGAAAGGTCAGGGTGGTCGGCGTCGAGCCCGAAGCCTCCCCAACGCTGACGATGGCGCTCAAGGCAGGAGGACCTGTTGACGCCCCGGCCGGCGGAATCGCGGCGGATTCTCTCGCACCCCGCCGCATAGGCACGCTCGTGTACCCGATCGCCACGCGCCTGGTGGACCACGTCGTTCTGGTTCCTGACGACGCAATCATCCAGGCGCAAAAGGTCCTTTGGGAGACGCTGAGGGTGGTTGCCGAGCCTGGAGGTGCTGCCCCGTTCGCGGCACTCATCTCGGGTCGTTATGAACCCCGACCCGGCCAGCACATCGGTATCCTTCTAAGCGGCGCCAACACCGTTGCCGTCAATTTCGGCAGTTGAGCATCCGGCTGAAACACCCGAAACGTAAACGACCGCTGAAGCCGAGGTAACATCATGGGAGAGGGGTTCTTCATGACCCGATTGTGGGTGATGCTTGTGGCGGTGATGGCGGTATTGACCGCAGGTAGCACCGCGCACTCTAAAATGGAATGCGGACCTTTCCCGTGCTGGCCGGTGCTGGGGCGCACGATGTCTATCCCGCACCGGACGGTGCGGTCTGGTTCACTGCGCAATCCGCAAGCAGACTCGGCCAACTCGATCCCAGGACCGGCAAGTCGGATCTGATCGCATTGGGCCCGGGAGCGGCGCCCCACGGCGTGATCGTTGGGCCCGACGGCGCCGCCTGGGTCACCGAAGGAGGGCAAAACGCGATTGCCCGCGTGGACCCTCCGACCCGCGCCGTAAAGCTTTTCCCGCTGCCCAAGGAGCGGCGCGACGCGAACCTGAACATTGCCACCTTTGATCGTCAGGGCGTGCTCTGGTTCACCGGGCAGAATGGCGTTTATGGCCGTCTCGATCCGAAATCGGGCACAATGGCGGTGTTCGACGCGCCGCGCGGCACCGGCCCCTACGGCATCGCCATGACGCTGGAGGGGCAAGTGTTTTTCGCTTCCCTCGCCGGCAACTATCTCGGTCGGATCGATCTGGAGACCGGCACTGCCACGGTCATGGAGCCGCCGGTGCCGCGGCAAGGGGCACGGCGCGTCTGGAGCGACAGCCGCGGCAGGCTGTGGATCAGCGGTTGGAATAGCGGAGATCTTTTCCGCTACGACAGCAAGAGCAACATTTGGCGTCGCTGGCACTTGCCGGGAGACCGGCAGCAACCATACGCCGTTATGTCGATGACAGCGACGCCGTATGGGTCAGCGACTTGGGAGCGAACGCAATCCTGCGCTTCGATCCCAAGACCGAGAAATTCGAGTCACTCCCGCTACCCGACCGTTACGCCAGCGTGCGGCAGCTCGCTGGCCGAAAGGGCGAGGCCTGGGGGGCCGAGTCCGCGGCCGATAAGCTCTTCATGATCAAGAGTGAATAGCCGAGTTCCTGCGCTGTCTGCACGCGAGACCAAAGAAGCTCGAATCCGTCTTCTTGCAGCGGCGAGACCGGAGCAACTGCATTAGATTCGCCAACTGGTCCTGGGCCGCGCTGACGAGACCCGGAAAGCGTGCGAGAAGGCGCGCGATCTGGCCTTGCACCAGCGGAAAGAGCAGAACCAGGACGAGACCGACGCCGAGCAGGAAGCCGAGCAGGACAATCAAACTCGCGAGACCGCGGCTGATTCCCCGAGTTTCAACCCGACCCACCAAAGGATCGAGGAGATAGGCGATCACGAACGCTGCTGCAAACGGCATCACCACACCCTGCAACAGCACAAAGGTGCGGTATTATCTCGCAGACGGCACAAGAATTCAGATCAGCACACCTTACCTAATCTCCGGGAGGGGACGATGTAGGTTAGAGAGACGCGCTATGTGTGCGCGGCTCCATACCAGTTCGCTCGTCGGCGGATTCGACAGAGACGGACAGGCCACGATACATCTTGTCTATGCTCAGGACGCTTTTGGAGAAAGCGGAGCTGTGGCTCACCAGAGTTGGGCATTTCGACTTGTTGGTTATCAAGACCGGACTTGGCGGTCTTATTATGACCGGAGCCTCTGGTGTAATCATCGGGGCTCTCGCGTGGCTGCATCAAGCTCCGCTCTACCAAGTGATCCTAGCTGGCATGATCGGCATGGGAGCGGCTCTTTTTATAGCAAACCAAAGTTTACGCCTCGTAACCAGTTGGAAGATGCCACAATCTATATCGCGACAACAGGCGCGACGGTTAGATAGGGAAGATCCGGACGCAATAAAGTTGCGAGGTAGCACTCCCGTTGTTATTACAATGCTCGCGTCGGCCTTTATCATTGTCGCCGGCCTCTACGTCAGGAATACGTATTCAACATGGGAAAGCGATATCGAGGGTACTTATTGTCTATAGTTCCAGGTCAGGTCCTTGTTAATTTCGATAACCTGGAACGTCCATTTCAGGTGAATTATACTGTTGTGCACCACGGAAATCTCTCTGCAGGTGGTCCAGCACATAGCGAAATTTTCGCCTATCCTAAGTTTCCATATCCTTCACAGAAATTGACGCCATCAGAAGAAGATGGTTATTTTAGAACTTTAGACGCAAGCGTAGCTATCCCGACCAATAATGGAATCAGTTTTCTCCCGCATGGGGTCGATTTTTTTTGCGACCGCAGAAGACGATAAATTCTCTAAAGCACAATGCGCTGTTTCCGAGATAATAAGCCAAATATCTGCCTTTTTATTGAATATAGATATTTGGTGTCCGGCTACGCTAAAATCACAGAGAGTTGTTGGTTTTATCAGCAGGTAGGCTATCCGTCAGCACACGTGTGCTATGGTCATCTCACGTGGCGGTGGCAATAAATTCATTACAGATCCGATAGGTACAACGTTTCGCGCCCAATCACCTTCGTGGTCGCAATAAAACGTCGCTGGAAGCGAACCGGAAGATTGCCCCTTGCCCTTGGTCGCTTTCGGATGTTGTCGCTCGATCCTTCGGCTCGCGCTCGCTCTATCCGCCGCAACGGTCGGCGATGAATCATGTGTTTGCGCCTGAGCGCTAGGTTGCTACACCGACCTACCGTTGTGAGCGAACCCCGCGCGATCCTCCAGAGCCATAATCGGAGGATTAACGGTCACGGCCACCGAAAGGAAACCTCATGGATCACCCGGCGCAGGAAGCAGAAACCCGGCAACGGGCCGAACAGCCCACGATCGGCGGCTCGGTCTACGTTAAGCCGCAGGAAATCGGGTGGGAGCCGACGCAGTTCGAGGGCATCTCGATCAAGGTGCTGTACGAGGACAAGTCGAAGGGCGAGATGACCTGCCTGTTGAAATGGGAGCCGGGGGCAACCTTACCGATGCACAAGCACCCGGAGATCGAGCAGACCTTCGTCATCGAGGGGTCGTTCTACGACCACGACGGCATCTGTCGTGCCGGGGAATTCGTCTGGCGACGGGTCGGTTCGTTCCACGAAACACATTCCGACGAGGGTGCGGTCATCCTCGCGGTATATCGCAAGCCGAACGTCTTTCAGCACAGCACGGGATACGCCTGTGTTAATGCGTCCTGATCAGGGAGGAACTTCCGATGGCTCCCTATGAACTGAGAACACACACGCTTCATGATGGCGCGATGGCAGAGGCCGTGAAGCTCTACCAGGAACTTGGCTTCCGGCGCTTCAGAAGGGCGGGCAGGACAAGAAGCTCACCGGCTATTTCCAGGCCGACACAGGCACGATCAATCAGCTTGTCCATCTCTGCAAATTCGACGAGGACGACCGCTGCGCGCATTGGAAAGCGGTGTACGCGAACAAGGATTTTGTTGAGGGCTCGCCTCGAAGTTCCGGCCGCTGTTGGAACAGCTCGTCGCTGGAGACCGTGTCGATTTGGTGATGGGAGCTAACAGGGATGGCCGCAGACGGATTGATCACTATACCGAGCAGCTTCGGAGCGAAGGAAACCGTGGATCGGCTCGAGGCCGAGGTTAAGTCGAAGGGTATGACCGTGTTTGCACGCATCGATCATGCGGCGGGAGCCGCAGAGGTCGGATTGCCGCTGCGGCCGACCGAGCTGCTGATCTTCGGCAACGCCAAGCCGGTACGCCGCTAATGCAAGCAAACCACGCGATTGGCATCGATCTGCCATTGAAAGCGCTGGTCTTTGAGGAAGCGGACGGCCAGGGATGGCTGGCCTACAACGATCCGCGATGGTTCGGACAGCGGCACGGTCTCGACGTGGCCGCCTCTCAAACCTTCGATGCTCTAGCTGCCGCGCTAAATGCAGTCGCGACAAAGGTGGCCGGGTCGCCTTGACGACCAACTCGGTGCCGCCGCCTGGCCGAAATAATTTAGTCCGTCCGGACGCTGGGCGGCGCCTGCCGCGGTCGCCTTCGGCGTGCGATCGCTGGGCCACGGCTCATGGCCGCTTCACTTGAAGGGGTTCGGTACTGCTGACCTGCAGACAGCCAAGCGGCTGATACGCCGTGACCAACAACGCCTCCCGCGGTCGCGGATTAATCGGCCTTGTTCAACCAGCCTTTCACATAAGCCGTGTAGCGTTGCAAGCACATTTCGAGAAATCGTTTGTTATAGGGGCTCGAGATCTGCGTAAACTTCTTGACTGCATCTCGAATCATATCACGCGAGACGGTATTCGGCTCCTCCAGCCGGGCTTTGATCAGCGTGAAAAGCTCCCTTCGTGCAGGAAACCAAATCTCGTAAAAAGCCGACACGATTTCGTGGTTTTCCGGGCCAAAGGCTTGGTGAAAGATATCGGGATTATTCATCCCGAATTCGCTCGATTCCTGCTCCATTCGCTCGATGTCGTAAATCATCTGCCGACAGGCGAGCTGGAACTCGGCATCGGTGCCCTCGTCTGAGAGATTACCCTGCACATCCTTGGCGGCCTCGATGAACGTGAACCTGAACCGCGAAGCGAGAACGAGCCCGATCAATAAAGCGGATGTGGTCTCGTCGCCGACAAACTTCCTCGGCAAGGTTCTGACGAATATCACCGAGAATTTTCTCGCCCCTCTGCCATAGATGACCTGGCGGGCCAACAGCGGGCGGTAGAATTGCCCATCAGCGCTCGAAAGCTGGTTTCAGGGTTCCTTAAATTTCGCTGATGGGCGGCGTCTAATATGTCGTCTTCGACTTTGTTCATCCAGGCAAAGGTTTCGTTATTCGCTTCGAGACTGCTTTTCATCTGGTCCCAGGTGGTTTTCAGCTCTCCGTTCTCGTCGGCGTCGGGGCTCAACCCGAGGAGATTGAAGGTGTCGGACACGGCCGTGACCATCGAGCGCCCTGGGATCTCGGTCTTGTTCTTGGGGAGAGGATCGCGAATAGAAAACAGTGGATTCGGGCGGGATTGACCGCGGTCAGCTCCTCCTGGAGGCACTGAGCGATGCCGAAATCTACATGAGAGTAACTAATGAAGACATGAACGTCGGTGGATCTTTCTTGATCTGTTCGAGATCGAGTGTTCGAGCTTCGGACATGAGCGCCTCCCGATGGAGCAGCCAATCGGCGATATCGCGAAGGACAGTCCATTAAACAAGCCTCTATATAGGTAAGGGGATAGCCGACGGTGTGAGGCGGCTCGCAATCGAAGAAATTTGGACGCCCAGGGGACGGCACAGGCCTCTCAAGTGTGCTCAAATCGCAGCCTTACCTGATCGCAGCGGCAATTATCGCCGTCTATACCGTCCTCGGCATTTTGTATGAGAGCTACATCCACCCGACTACGATACGACGCCGGTCGTCTACCTTTATCTCGGGCGGCTCGGTCGGGTGTTCCGCCGGAGCCCCCAACGGTTGCGTGCGCGTCGCAAACGGTCGGCAATCGAGCAGCCTCATATCGCGCATAAGGGGAGCCCGCATGCGGCCGAATAAATCGCGCCTCGTTTGTAGTGCGCTCGTGCTGGCCTGAGCTCATCAAGCTCGGCACTCGTCTACAGACCCCGCTAGCCGACATTCCCAGAGCAACGATACTAGCGGACTTGAAGAACTGGTCCGCCATCTACGACGAGAGCAATCGACCCGACAAACGGCTGATTTACCAACCCTGTGCAACGACTTCGGCAACCACATCTCCGACAGCCACTATCTCGTGGCTTTCACTCGGACGGTGCGGTCGGGTTTTCCGTAGGACGCCCGCTCCTTGCCCGCGGATCGGGAACCCTGCGAAATGAGCCCCTATATTGTGCATAGAATGCGTCCGTATGCGGCCGAATAGGCTGGGTTGGTTCGGCGCTGCTGCATTTTCGGCAAAGCGGCGGATCGTGTTCCAGAACGCCGATTTCTCGCTCAACCCGCGGCTGTCGGTCGGGGGCCGCGCTGAAACGGCCGCTGATGCGAAACCGGTGTTAATGTCCGGCCAAAAAAATGATCCACGTTAATTGCTGCGGTGCGACATTATGGAGGATGTTAATTTAGCGATCGCAGAAATAAGTTCGGGTCTGGACAATTTTGGAGCCCTGCATGGTGAGCGTACTCAAATCGACGGTCCTGAGTGTTGGTTTGTTGGCCGGGTTAGCTGGGACTGCGAGCGCGCAATCGGTGTCAGCACTGCCACCGGATGGCAATACGCCGCCGTCTTATGGCGGCACGTTGCCGGTGCAGAATGCCCACACAGGCGTAGCGGGATCGACGCAAAGCTTTTATCCCAAGCCCGGCGGCGGTGGGTTGTGGAATGAGGGTCACAATCAGCCCCCGGGGCAATCTGCCACCGGGACATATCCCTCCGCGAGCGAGACCGGCCTCAAACCCCATTAGTTAAGGGTTCAATCGGCCGTAGGCTGCAGCTCCAGGTCAAGAGGGCCTGCCTTCGGCCGGCACATGGTGACGGCGCGTTGACGCCGACAAGATATCGTATTCCTTCTGCTGCCCATTCCCCGGGCAGCGATGAACGCCTCAGCCCCGCGGCAAACGCGGGGCTTTTTTTGTGTGCCGCTGGCCCCGAGCACAAGCATTCGGCCTGCTCGATGATGTACCCATAAGCCCCGCAAGAATGCGCGGCTCAGATCCTGTGAATACTAACGGCGATCTTTGAATACTCCGTCGGCACCCGCCCCAACGAGCCGGCGTTCAGCGCAGCAGTGTTCAGGGAATATTCTACGGCGCCCAGGTTCAACTCCGGCCATTGCTGGATTCCGTGTCAACCACCTGGGCCCATTTTGCGTCCGGAACAGTTGATGAACGGTGGACGAGGCCCAATAGGGCGCCGATGAGCTCCCGGCCAGGCCGTTATTGCAGAAATCCGACCCAGAATCCTATAGCTAATCATTTAGCGGCGTGGAAACGCCAGTGCAGTGCGTCTTTTCGTCAATACATCTAATTCTGGAAGAGAGCCCCGTAAGGGCTGATCGTGACACAAGCCCCGCGCCGGCCGGAAGCCAGCCGGGCAGGTTCCACCGGATGTCGCAGGACGCGCAGTAGTAACTCCGCGGCCGTAAAAAGGCCGGAACAATCAGTGGCTGCCCCGCCGGGAAGGAGCGGCGCCGGGGAATGCCGGCCCTATACCGGCTTGATCGAGATGACCGCCCTTTTTTTCCACACCCGCGACACCGGAACCGCACCTTTAGGTCGAGCACCTTTGCCGCTGGTCTCAACCCGACCTTCAGCAGGGCCTCCGGCGCAGCAGCGCGACATGATGGCAGGTGGTGCTTGATCCCCTATGTACCGGCGGATTGGGGGGTAGGTTGAGAGGTTGCTCCAAATATTGGCGTTGCTGCCCGAAGGCAGTCGAGCTCTACGGCTCAGCCCGCCTCAGCCGACCCAGGCCTAGCAGCGGGGCTGTCACGTCATCAGATGAGGGAGTGTAAATGTTCCCCAGCCCAACGAAAATGTTCCTGACCAAGGGGGTAGGTGTCCATCGCATGCCCTCACCGCATTCGAGTTCGCCTTACGCGACGTGGATATCGAGCAGCAGAACCTGGTTTATGTGTCGTCCATTCTCCCGGCGCGCTGTGAGGTTATTGCCCGCGAGGTAGGGATCGAGTTGCTGAAGCCTAGGGACGTTCAAGATAAGATTTGAGATCGGCAATACTGCCGTCCTTCACGATTTCCCAAAACGCTAGCTCTAAGGCAGCCCCGGTATCGGGCGATAATTCGGAGATCACCGCCGATACCGCAGGTATTTCCGGTTCATCGATGATTTCCCCCGGAGCGCGCAGGCTCTTCCGCCACCGTATCCGTGGGCCGTCAAAAATGCCGGGGTCGGCCACCTGTGGAGAAAGAAATCCCCGACACCGTCGGGCTGAAGCGGTGCGCGCGATCCACTGCGGCTTGCCCGATTTGATGAAGCGACCGGCCGCGCGAATTTCCCGCGCCGATGCGGTGAACGCACTGGATGAGATTGTCAAGTCGGGAAAGGCCGTCACCGCGGGCCGCACGATGGCGTATGCGCGGGCCTGTTGTGCCTGGGGCAAACGGCGCGCTAAGGTGCCTGAGAACCCCGTTTGCCAACCTGCCGATCTCGACGGGTGCCACGGAGCGCGAGCGGGTGCTAAGTGACACCGAGATTGCTGAGGTTTGGGCGGCGGCCGACAGGCTCGCCTATCCATTCGGGCCGTTCTTCAAGCTGGCGACCCTCACCTTGCAACGGCGCGAGAAAGTCGCCGGCATGCGCTGGTCGGAGATCGCCCACGATATGAAGCATTGGACCCTGCCGGGTTCGAGATAAAAAACGGCCGGCCCCACGAGTGCACTTGTCTGAAGCTGCACGCGTAATTCTTAGCGCCCTTCCCCGGGTCGATGGCTGTGACTTTGTTTTCAGCATCACCAGCAAGCGTGCGACCGCGGTTAAGGCGCAGCCCAAAGGGAACCGCCGTCGCGAACCGACGCCCTTATCTGGCGTCTCGCAAGGCAAGCGGTACCTCGATGCCGCGATCGCAAAGGCGCGCGCTGAAGTCGCAGCCGAAACGGGACGCAGGCTCTCTCCGTCAATTCCTTGGCGCTTGCATGATCTCCGGAGAACTGGGGTTACGACATTGGCCGCTCTCGGCTTTGACAGCATCGTTGTCGATAAGCTGCTGGCGCATCAGCCGGCGAACTGCGCGGTGTAGCCGGCGTGTATCAGCGGCATGATTTCGCTCGCGAAAGGGCAGCAGCGCTCGACGCCTCGGCCGCACACGTCCTCGGGATCGAGGCGAACAAAATCGTACGTCTTCGGACTGGCTGATCGCCGATACGGCTAGTGACGATATCACCCGCCGAGGAAGCGCGGTAGACTCACGGTCGCGCCGGATAGGGATTGCAACTCGACAAGTCCGCACCGCATCGGACTTCCGCCGCGACCCTCGTGCGGGCGCCCGGCGGAGGCGCGTATGCCGACACCTGAACCTAGATTGCTGTTGCTCTGCGACACGCCTTGCTATGTCGCTGATCGGCGCGGCGTTTCAATTGAAGAAGTGAAAACGGCGTTGGATCGAGCATTTCGGGAGCACGTCCTTGTTCCCTTCGATACCTGAGGCGATGCGACACACGATTGGGAATACGCGACAGTTGACTGGGAGCAGAGCTCGATTTTCCGGCGCGGTCCATCAGCGACCTACACGATGGAAGGCGTCCAGGTGTCCAGGCAGCACCTTGACGACTGGATGGCCCAAGCAGCGCCGGCACCGGACCAGGTTTCTGCGGCGACCAACTTGCGGACCCGGGGGAGGGGCACATCTCCGATTTCCGGCCGAGTAGCGTGCGGCTGGCAGACCGGGATCGCCTCATCAAAGTGGCGGGGCTGGCCATGCGCCTCATCATTGAGAAGACAAGACCGGGACAGCCCTACATTCTCAAATACTCACCTCCGATGCCTCCGACCAATTTGGGCGCCAACAATATTTCGGTCGGCCAACCGGCTCAAGACGGGCTCGGACCATACGATCTCGACCTCCGGACTTCGATGATCCGAAATAGAGGTGGAGACTGGTCGCCCGCGCGGATTTTGGGAGGCATCGAAGCAGAGGGCGAGCGGATGCGCTTAGCGCGTGAGGCGGAAGACGCCGCGGTTGCATGAGGCATGGTGGGCTGAAAGCGGAAGCCGATGCGAGAGCGGCAGTGCTTTCGATACGGCGAAATTGCCGATGCACTGGCTCGGAAGCCGGGACGACTCGAAGTCGACGCCGCAGAGCGCGACCGAATAGTGGTCGATCTCGCCGGTTGGACAACCCGCGGAGAATTTAATCAGGCTGGCGATCCGGAAGTTGTGACTTCTGATCAGCAAGCCGCCATATTTCGTGCCGCTCGCGCCGGTGCTTCCCGGTGGAATTCTCGTCAGCCCCGAATGGCTAATTCTACGGCGCCATGCCTGCCAGCGGTATCTTCTAAGTTCGTCGCTTGCGGGTGCAGCACAGCTATTCAGCGATTGGTTTCCCGAGGTGGCAGCGGCTCAACAAGGAAGTCAAGCGCCGCGCCGACGTCGTCGGCATCTTCCCCAATGAAGCCGCGATCATTCGGCTGATCGGCGCGGTATTGCTCGAGCAAAACGACGAGTGGCAGCTGCAGCTATATGCAGGTCGAAGCGATGGCCGGGCTGGTTGCTGCGCCCGATGCCGCCGGTCCCCGGCAGATCACATGCGCAGCCTAGCCCTCAAGCGATCCACTGCGCCGTCGAACGGCATGAATGCCAAACTGGCGGCCGCAGCACAATCCGCCATGCCGTCGATCGCGCTCCCTGCCGCTCGGACCGCAGACGACTTCCATCGACACCGCCACACCCATGGCGCCTCAGCTTCCAGCCTTGAATCTCCACCAGTTTGACGACGTGACCAAACTCCTCGGAGGTGCAGATTGGGGTAGAGCGTCGCCTCGATTGGAACGAATTTGCGCCGGCTTCGAGCTGCACGCCGCATCAGATAGAGCACTTGGGATTTCGTGAACTCGAACGCGCGATCATGTCGCTGCCCGAACAGCAACGCACCGCTGTCCTCCTCGCCGGCCTTACGCGAGGAAATTATTACGAAGTCGCAACGGCTTGCGATGTGCCGGTCGGCACGATCCGGTCTGGGCTGGCACTTGGCCGGAAGACCCTGCGCGAGCTGACCAACGTCGCCCCTCCACAGGCGCGTATTTCCACGGGCCGCGAGGCATCGGGTTGTCAGGTAGTTACAGCAATGATCTTTGCTCGTTTTGCCGCCCCGCTGGTGATCGCCGCCGCATTCCGACTCAGCGCCGGCGCGTCGGCGTCGGAATCGGACAGGGTCGACGCGCGCTTCGACCAGGGGATGAAGCTCGGCTGCAATCACCCGATCGGGCCCCTGGCACTGGCCGACATGATCGGGCTCGATGCGCTGTTGGCGGTGATGCAGACCATTCACGACGAGTTCGCCGACTCGAAATACCGGCCTTGCCCGCTCCTCAAGGAGATGGTCGCGGCAGGCTATCTCGGCCACAAAACCGGCCGGGGCGTCTATCGGTATTGAGCCTGACTGCCAACGCCTTCCACTCACCACAACTTACCGGAATTTACCTCACTTCACTCGACTGCTGCACAACGGGGGTGCGATGTAATGGCTACACGAGGCGCTCATCACTTGCGGAGAGCGCATATGTCGAGGAGAAATAGAATGCCGAAACTCCTGTTCGATCCGGTCGCGTACCAGTTCTATTATCGTTGCCGCTCGGAGGATAGAGCGCCGGCAGTAGCTGCCGGGTTCCGTTGGGATCCCATTCGGCGTCGGTATTATACCGAGGATCCCATGGTAGCGATGGTTTTGGCGAGCCGCGGCGACAGCTACGTCAAGCTGCTGTTGGCCGACGCGATCGAGGCCACAACGTCGTACAAGCATCCTGAACGCGCCCGCAGTTCATCGAGATGGGTGCCCGCGACAAACGGCATGTCGATCCGGTCGAGCCTCATCCACTGACGCCGCGAATTCGATACAGATGACTCCTTCCCCGAAGGACGGCAAGTACAGACGCAAAGGGAGTGAAAGGTTGAACCATGAGTGAGCTGATCATACCGTCTCCTCGGAGAGGCAAAATCGCAGGCGTTTGCCTTGCCTTGTTGCTCGCGACAAGCATGTCCGTCGTGGCTGCCGCGGCGCTTCCGGTGAACCCGCAGGACAGCGTGCGCAGCTTTTACGACACGTTGCTGACCACGATGAAGGACGGTCGGACGCTTGGGGAAAGCGGACGCTATGCGAGGCTGGCGCCCGTCATTGGCAGGCTCTTCGATGTTCCTTTGATGGCTCGGCTCGCCGTTGGCCCGTCCTGGGCAACCCTCGCTCCGACCCAGCAGCAGCAGGTGACCGAGGCTTTCGGACACTACATTTCGGCTACATATGCCGATCGGTTCGACAGCTATTCGGGCGAGCAGCTACAGATCACCGGTGAGCAACCCTACGGCGCGGAAGTCATCGTGCAAACCAAAATCGTCAAATCGAAGGGCGATTCGGTAAGTCTTAATTATCGGATGCGCGAGAACGCCGGCTCGTGGCAAATCGCCGACATCTATCTCGACGGCTCGATCAGCCAGCTCGCGACGCAACGTTCGGAATTCCATTCGATCCTGCAGCGCGAGGGCGTCGACGGTCTGATCATTGCATTGAACCGCAAGGTCGACTTGCTGACCCGAAACGTCGCCAACGCGTCATAACTCATAACGGATTGCCAACATCGCAATCCAGCGGGCTCGCTCGGCTGCTCGTTACCGCACTGCTCATGGGGTCGGGGCGAATTCGTCTCAGTGTGAATTTCTTACCTTCTGGGTCCTCCGGGCAGCGCATCTCGCGCTTCATTCCCGAAGTCCCGGACACCTCGCCAAGGGAGGGCACGCTCGCCTTCCAACTCGATCTGTAGAGTGCCCGCGGCGATTTTCCACGCAACCTGCTCGAGAGCGAGGCGTGGCAGAAGGATATCCGTTTCTCCAGCCGCACCCGAATGGCGACGGATCAGTTCAAAAAGCAGCAGATTCTGCGCCGCGCGACCGCCAAGCTCTTGGCCAAGATGCCCAAGGATTTGCTGCAGACTCCCGAGGCGGAGATACTCGCCGCAGAGGCGGACGAGAAAGTCTACAACCTCATTCGGTTGATTTACAAGACCAAGAATTACGAGGGGACCTCCAAGGATTTCCAGTTTTCCCGAAGGATAATGGAGGAGCACTGGAGGTCGGGCTACAACAACGCGGTTCACACTCTCCGCCACCCGGAGGTGTTGCAACGGCCCAATGGGCGATGGCTTCTTCACTTTCGATCTCGCGCGTGACGGCCGTGAATAGAAATTTCACACAGCATTGCCTTAAGGAGACCTGACCGATGAAGCTTACCGAGGTTCGCCGCAAGGCGTTCGCCATGCCCCTGAACGATCCCGCCTATCCGCCGGGACCGTACAAATTCTACAACCGCGAGTTCGTGGTCGTCACCTACCGAACCGACATCGACAGGCTGCGCGCGGTGGTACCTGAGCCGTTGGAAGTGGCCGGAGACACGGTCGCCTACGAGTTCATCCGCATGCCGGACTCCACCGGCTTTGGCGACTACACCGAGACGGGGCAAGTGATCCCGGTGCGGTTCAAGACAGAGGACGGCACGGTGCAGGAAGGCGGCTACGTGCACGCCATGTATCTCGACGACAATGCGCCGATCGCCGGCGGACGCGAGATCTGGGGCTTTCCGAAGAAATTGGCGAGCCCCAAGGTCTCACACGAGGGCGATGTCGTTGTCTGCAGTTTGCATTACGGCTCCGTGCTGTGCGTCTCCGCCACAATGGGCTTCAAGCATCGCGAGATTGACCCGGCGCCGCTGCTGAAAGCGCTCGCGCGGCCCAACTTCATGCTCAAGATCATCCCGCATGTCGACTGCACGCCGCGGATCTGCGAACTGGTGCGCTACTACATGGAAGACGTCACGGTGAAGGGCGCTTGGGCCGGGCCGGCCGCCATCCAGCTCTTCGAGCACGCGTTGTGCGACGTGGCGCGGTTGCCGGTGCGTGAGGTGGTTTCGGCCGCCCATTACGTTACCGACCTGACGCTCGGCCTCGGCGAGGTCGTGTTCGATTATCTGAAAGACGCCTGACTTACCCTGGAAGGAACCGACATGTCCCGTTTTAATGGAAAGGTGGCGATTATCACCGGTGCGGCCAGCGGCATTGGCAAGGAGATCGCGTTGCGCTTCGCTACCGAGGGCGGCACGCCGGTTATCGCCGACCTCAATCTCGACGCCGCGGATGCAACCGCGCAGGAGATTAAGGCAAAAGGCTCGGACGCCTTTGCGGTTGGCATGAACGTCGCTGACGAGGCGGCGGTCGAAGAGGGCGTCGCCGACACGGTGGCAAAATTTGGCCGGATCGATGTGCTGGTCAGCAATGCCGGGATCCAGATCGTCAAGCCGATTGTGGATTTCCCGTTTGCCGACTGGAAACGGCTGCTGGCAATCCACCTGGACGGCGCCTTTCTGATGACCAAGGCCTGCCTGAAATACATGTACAAGGCCAAATCGGGCAGCATCGTCTACACGGGCTCGGTGCATTCAAAAGAGGCCTCGGTGCTGAAGGCACCCTACGTCACCGCCAAGCACGGCCTGCTCGGGCTCTGTCGCGTGGTGGCCAAGGAAGGGGCCCAATACAACGTGCGCGCCAACGTCGTCTGCCCGGGTTTTGTGCGCACCCCGCTCGTCGACAAGCAGATCCCCGAGCAGGCGAAGGAGCTCGGTATCAGCGAAGAGGACGTGATCAAGCACGTCATGCTGAAGGACACCGTCGACGGCGAGTTCACCACCACCGAGGATGTCGCCGAAGCGGTGCTGTTCTTCGCCGGCTTCAAGACAAACGCGTTGACCGGCCAGTCATTGGTCGTCAGCCACGGCTGGTTCATGGAGTAGCGATCAGGCGTTTCGGCGCGGATACCGGCGTCTCCTATGCACGCCACGGCTTACGCGAGACGAATAATGACTGACGCCCTGGAAATATCCCGCCCACCTCTAAAGGCTTTCGGCGTGAAGGCGTGCGAAAACAAACCGCCGCGCGTCGTGATTGTGGGCGGGGGGTTCGCCGGGCTGGCGGCCGCGCGAGCACTGCGGGGATGCGCTGCCGAAATCGTTCTGATCGACATCGACGACGAAAATAACACAGTCGGGTTCCTGGATTGGCAGGGCATCTTAAAGGCAGCGGAGGAAAGCGCGGCGTCCGCGAGAACTACGCCCTCAGCGTGTCCCCATTGGCCGGATCGGCGATAGGAAGACGATCCTCACTCCGACATTGGAATCGGGTTAAAAATCGCGTAGATCAACGCTATTTTATCTCGTGCAGGCGATGCTTTTAAGATGAAGATGGTTGCTGATCGCGTGTAGGAAAGCTTCGGCGCGGAGTTCCTGTCCATGGAGGATACCAATGACCATAACCACCGACAGGATGAACGGGCTTAGCGAGACCCCCTCCGTTCGAGAGCGTCCGTAGCGATCAGCAAATAGGGTCAATGTCGCGATGCCAATGACGATACCGATAGTGACTTCGGGCGCGGTGTGCGCATTGAGCCATAGCCGGGACCCGGCGATGGCCACGATCAAGCCGGTGCCGGAGAAAAAGATCACGGCGCGTGACCATCCTCTCTGCTCAGCGGCGATCACGAGCGCTATCGCCCCGTAGATCAGGACGCTGAGGCTGGTATGACCACTCGGGCTGACGAGATTGGGTTGGGGAGGGCAAGCGTACAAGTATATCTTCAGCAGTGTGGTTGCGCCAACACAAAGACTAACTGCGACAACCCATGATGCGGATACTCTGCGCCCATGATGTATCAGCATCCACAAGAGTATAACAATCGATAGTGGCAGTAATACGGCGGCATCACCAAAATCAGTTAGAGCGTTCATGCCTTCGCGTATATCCAAACCAACGAGGTTGCTAAGGTCAATCGTGACCGCCGCGTCCGATGTCTCTAGACAAGGGTCCTGCCACCCTGCCGAGTTGGGTCGCTTCCGCGCAAGCGGCGACCGTCCCGATCGCGCCCAGCAGGATGCTCATATGGCTATCTATCCGGGCGGCTGCCACGGATGTTGCTTGGCTGCCTGGCTTGGGTGCGGGAGCCGACCAAAAGTCTCATCGCACGATTTTGTCGAAGTTGCGACCCATTCTTAGCGGCAGCACTAAGCGGGTGCGAGCCCGATCGGGTTGGGCGGAGATGCTTAATGAGACGTTAACCCGCTTCGTTGAGAATGTACCGACGACCGCCCAAAGTTCGTTGCTTCGGTATGCTGAAAGCGGGGCATTGAATGCCTCTGTCGATCATCGAAGAGGAGGACGGCCGCATCGCGGTCAGCAGTCCTTACCACCCTAATTTTCCGGCCAGAGCCCGCACTCTCGGCGGGATATGGGACGCCGCGCGGCGCGTATGGGTCTTCGATGCAGCCGACCGTGATCGCGTGCGGTTACTGTGCCGCGAGATTTACGGCACCGACGGTCAGGAACACGGTAGCCCCCTCCCTAATCCTCCCCCGCTCGCGGGGGAGGGAAGGGTGGGGGCGCCTTTCCCGAACGCCGTGTCACATGGCAGGAACGAGTTCGCCGAAGCAGCGACCGCTGTGCCGCACTATTACGGCCATCGCCGCAGGCTGCGCGAGCGGATGATCGCCGCCGGAACCGAGAGCCTGCCCGATTACGAGCTCTTAGAAATGCTGCTGTTCGCCGCCAATCCGCAAGGCGATGTGAAGCCGGCGGCAAAGTCGCTGCTCGCGCACTTCGGCGGCTTTGCCAAAGTGATGAGCGCCGACCCTGACGCGCTGTCCGGAGCCGGGCTCGGTCTTGCCGGCATTGCTGCGATCAAATCAGTGCGTGAGGCGGCCCTGCGGCTGATGCGGCTCGAGTTGCAGGAACAGCCGGTCGTTAATTCCTGGGACAAGCTGATCGACTATTGCAACGCCCAGGTCGCGCACAACACGGTCGAGGAATTCCACATCCTTTTCCTCGACCGCAAGAACGTGCTGATCAGGCATGAGCGCCAACAGCGCGGCACGATCGACCATACACCGGTCTACCCGCGCGAGGTCGTCAAGCGCGCGCTCGATCTCGGCGCCTCGGCACTAATCCTGGTGCACAACCACCCCTCGGGCGACCCGACCCCGTCCAAGGCCGACATCGCCGTCACCCAGGACATCAAAAAAGCCGCGGCCCCGCTCGGCGTGTTATTGCACGACCACATAATCATCGGCCTCAATGGCCATACCAGCCTGCGCGACCTTGGGCTGATCTAGTGTAGCGGTCCGGGACTTTTTCTCGGGCGCGCGCTGCGGTTCTGAAGTAGTGCGTTATTTTGAATGTAACAGACCTCTCTGCTGGGCGGATGCCACCAATTAGAAGGTCGAAGAAGCAGAGCAACTGCTCCGAGAAGCCATAGAATTGCACCTGACGGGTTTGCGCGACGACGGCCTGCGGATTCGACAACCGTCAGTCAGGTCGAATATATTGAGGCGCCAGCCTCGCGCTAGGCATCGCCAATCAGCTGGAGCCAGTGCCGTCGAACAGCGGGGCGCGGGTTTGGGCGAAGTCCTCGACGGCGTCGAGGAGTTTGTCGTGGTCGGCGTCGTCGAGGGCGAGCGACAGCGCGAACATGCCGCGCTTGGCGAACCAGATGCCGCGCGCGACCAAGTCGAAATAAAAGAGGTCGCGCAGTGGGGGATTGCCTCGCTCGGCATCCTCGGCCGACCGAATAGGCCGGTCGGTCATGTGCACTGCGATCATTGACCCAAGCCCGGTGAACTGCATTGCGAGCCCGTGCCGGCGCGCCACTGCATTGAGGCGCTCGCGCAGGCGGTCGCCCGCGGCATTGAGGGCGCGGGCGCGCTCGGGTGTGTAGATCTCGGTCAATCCGACGAGCCCGGCATTCATCGTCAGCACATTGTTGTTGAATGTGCCGGCGTGCTGGAAGGCGTCCGGCCGGCGCGGGTCGAAACGCTCCATCAGATCGGCGCGCCCACCAAAAGCGCCAAAGCTCATGCCGCCGCCGACATATTTTCCCAATGTCGTCAGGTCGGGCAGGATGCCGTGCGCCTCCTGCAAGCCACCTGGCGCCAGGCGTGAGGTCATTACCTCGTCGAAGATCAACAGCGCCCCGGTTTCGTCGGCCATTGCGCGCAAACCGGCGAGAAACGAGCGATCTGCCGGGATGCAGCCGGTGGTGCCCTGCATCGGTTCTATCAGGATCGCAGCGAGCGCTCCTCGGTGCGGTCGGACCAGTGCCTTGACCGCGTCTAGGTCGTTGTATCGCCCGAGCAGATATTCGAACGGCGCGTTGAGCGCACTGCCATGGCCGCGGAAATAAAACACCCCGCCATGGTAGCCGCCGCTGAACACCAGGACCTTCGGCCGGCCGGTGATCGCCCGCGCCG
This sequence comes from uncultured Alphaproteobacteria bacterium, assembly GCA_963787425.1. Taxonomy (GTDB): domain Bacteria; phylum Pseudomonadota; class Alphaproteobacteria; order ATCC43930; family CGMCC-115725; genus AP-15. The sequence goes on along the minus strand of CAWBCV010000004.1, from coordinate 358,377 downwards.
CACTGACCGCCATCAGATTGGCCTCGGTGCCGGAATTGGTGAAGCGCACCAGCTCGATCGACGGGAAGCGTGCGCAGATTGCCGCAGCAAACCGCGCTTCGAGGGCGTTATGTGCCCCGAAATTGAGCCCTTGATCGAGTGCGGCCTCGATCGCCTTGCGGATAGCAGGATGCGAATGGCCGAAGATGCCGGCGGTGAACTCACTGAGGAAATCGACATATTCGTGCCCGTCGATGTCCCATAGCCCTGCTCGCTCGCCGCGAGACATCGTCAGCGGAAACGGATCGACATGAATCGCCGAGCGGGTGTTGCCGCCAGGCATCGCGGCGCAGGCCTCACGATGCTGCGCGAGGCTCTTTGGGTTGCGTTCGCGGTAGAGGCCTTCGGCCTCGGCGAGCGCCGCCCCGATATCGATGTTAGCCCGGGTAGGCACGGCGGCCGTGGTCGCGCAGCCACAGGCGTACGAGATGGCGCCTGCGGTCGGGGTCCGGGTCATCAACGAAGGCGGTGCGGCTGTGGCCCAACGCCCGATTGTCGACGAACTGGATCTGCCCGGGCTCGAGGTCAAAATCGACCGACAGTTCGTCTTCGTCGAAGATGTCGAGCATTGCCGCAATCGCGGCCTCGCCGTCGCGGTCCATCGGCTCGCCGCGCAACACGTATCCGCCGCCGATCTGGTGGGCGCTGAACCGCGCCTTCGGTTCCCCGGCATTCTCGAATACCGGGGCCGAAAATATCGGGCGCTCGCCGGGCCGAAATTCGCGTTGCCGGTCGAACCAGAACTCTCGGTAGAGCCGCTCCAGCCGGTCCGGATGACGCTCCCGCACGGCATTGTGCACGGTATGAAAGCTGATGACGCGGCTATGCCCGCCGCTTTGCGCCGGGCGCAGGCAGAGCAGACCGACATAGTCGGGCGGCCTGTCGTTATAGGCGTTGTCGTTGTGGAAGCGGATCTCGATGTTGGTCTTGTCCGGGCGGACACCAGAGCCGGGAAGCGCCTGTTGCCCGGTGTCGAAAACATCGTAGATCATCGTGCCGTCGAGCTTTTGCGCTACCGGGCGTGACACCATGCTCGACAGCAGCCAATAGATCGCGGTGGCCTCCGCTGCGTCCATTTCGGCCATTGGCAAACGGTCGACGATCGCGAAGCGCTGGCCGTGATCGAGCATCTCACGCACTCGCGCCATCTCCCGCCGAGACATCGGCATTGCGAAATCCCCGGGAGCGCGCAGGATCGTCGGCAACGGATAAGCCCTGATTTCGTCTGCTGCCCGGCGGATCTCGTCGAGGCAGGCAGCGGAGAGATCGATCCGGTACTCCTCGGGACGGACGCCGTTGCGCGTCCAGACGCTCGGCCCCTCGATGGGCATGTCGATTGGCGTCATTTCAGTCAGCCGTGTTTGTGGATCGGGTCGATCCAGCGCACCTTTTCCGGGCGCTCGACCGGTTCGATGTCGAGATTGACGACGACCGCCTCGTTGTCGCTGCGCACGACCACGCATTCGAGCGGCGCATCGGTCGACGCGTTGATCTCCTGATGCGGCACATAAGGCGGGACAAAAATGAAATCGCCAGGGCCGGCCTCGGCGATATATTCGAGATGCTCGCCCCAGCGCATCCGCGCCCGCCCCTTGACGACATAGATCACGGTTTCGAGGGCGCCGTGATGATGGGCGCCGGTCTTGGCGTTGGGATGGATGGTGACCGTCCCGGCCCAGATCTTCTGGGCGCCGACTCGGGCGAGGTTAATCGCCGCAGCACGGTCCATCCCTGGGGTCTGCGCGGTATTGGGGTCGAGCTGGTCGCCCGGGATCACCTTGACGCCGTGCGTCTTCCAATCGACTGCCTTGGGTTCGTGCTGCTCGCTCACGTCCTGCTCCGCTCCTGAGTAGGGCCCGATCTTATCATGCTCGCCGAGTGTGTTCACGATCCTTGACACGAGCGTATTTAGATATATCTAATTACAGTCTTATGCATCAAAACCAACAGGGAGTACGAAGATGCCCGATCCAAAACCCACGCCTATCAAGGTCAGCGGCTATCACGCCCACGTCTACTACAACACCGAGACCAAGCCGACCGCCGAGCGGCTTGCCGAGGCGATCGGCAAGAAGTTCGCCGTCAAGTTCGGAGGGTTCCGCGACGGTCCGGTTGGCCCGCATCCAATTGCGAACCTCCAGATCATTTTCACTACCGCAGAGTTTCAGAACGTCGTGCCGTGGCTAATGCTGAACCGGGCGGGTCTCGATGTCCTGGTCCATCCGCTGACCGATGATTTAGTCGACGATCACAGCATTTATGCGCTGTGGCTCGGGACGCCCGTTCCTTTGCGGCTGAAGACGCTCCGTCCGGCCTATCGGCCCGAGCTGTTACCCACTGCTGAACGCGCCGGCGCGTGAATTTACAAAAGGATTTCCTGATGTTCGGATTTCGAGGCACCCACGGTCAAAGGCACTCACGAGGCCCCTTCGGCTTCGGAGGCGGACGGTTTGGCAGTCGCCACCACCATGATGGTGGTGGCCGGCGCGGGCCGCACGGTCGTGTTTTCGATCATGGCGATCTGCGCTATGTCCTGCTGCAGCTGATCGCTGAAAAGCCGAGCCACGGCTATGAGCTGATCAAGGCCATCGAGGAGAAATTCGGCGGGACCTATAGCCCCAGCCCGGGAGTCGTCTACCCGACTTTGACCCATCTCGAAGAGCTCAGCTATTTGCGATCGGAAAGCGGCGGCGGCACCAAAAAGCTCTACTCGATCACCGAGGAGGGCACGGACTTCTTGGCCGCCAACAAGACGCTTGTCGACGCGATCTTCACCCGGATGGCGGAAGCGAGCCGCAGCTCAGGCGGCGGCCCGGCGCCGGAGATCCGGCGGGCAATGCACAATTTGGAGATGGCTCTGTCGATCCGTCTCGCCAGAGGTCCGCTCGATGCAGGACAAGTGCGCACGATCACCGAGGCGCTTGATCGCGTCGCGGGCGAGGTCGAGCGCAGCTGACGGAGGCTCGCCCTGCCGATCCCGGTTCTCGAAAGCTCCCTGGTGATCATATTGGCAATCGCGATACTGCTGATGTTAATGGTGCCCCCGCCGCCCTGACAGCCCGGCCGCCAACGCCGTCGAAATCCTGAGGATGATGCGATGAAGCTCGCCGTCCCTGACTTGATCTCGAATTCCTATTTCCCGGCGGTGGCGGCGGCCGCCCTCGGGTTCTTCGAGGACGAGGGACTCGAGGTCTCGCTGGAGCTGATTTTTCCTGTCGACGAGGCGTATCGGGCGATGCGCGACGGCAGGGTTGATTTCGTCGCCGGCTCGGCCCATTCGGCGCTCGCCGCCTTTCCCGAGTGGCAGGGCGCCAAATTGCTCTGCGCGCAGGCGCAGGGCATGTACTGGTTTCTCGTGATGCGCGCCGATCTCGGCGCTGTGCGCGGCGATATCGGCGCGGTCCGGGGTTGCCGCATCGGGGCCGCGCCCTGGGTCGAGATGGGTTTGAGGCGGCTGCTGATCGAGGCCGGGATCGACCTTGTGCGCGACGGCGTGACGATCGCCCCGGTGCCCGGCGCCTCCGGAGCCACCGTGAATTTCGGGCTGACCGCAGCCAAGGCGCTCGAAGACGGCAAGATCGACGGGTTCTGGGCGAACGGCATGGGCACCGAAGTCGCGGTGCGCCGCGGCATCGGCACGGTGGTCCTCGACGTGCGTCGCGGCGACGGGCCAAAGCCCTGCTTCAATTACACAATGGCTTCCGTGGCGGCGACCGACCGGCTGATCGACGGCTCTCCGGAAGTCGCCGCCGCCGTGATCCGCGCGATCGTCAAGACCCAGGCGGCACTGAGAGCAAATCCGGAGCGCGCCGCCGAGGTCGGCCGCAAGCACTTTCCGCCCGCCGAGGCGGAGCTGATCGCTGAGCTGATCCGCCGCGATCTGCCGTTCTACGACGCCACGATCTCGCCGGCGTTTGTCGCCGGCATGAACCAATTCGCGCGCGACATCGGCATCCTGCACAGCGAGGCTCCCCATGACCGGGTCGTCGCGACCCGGTTCGCGCCGCTGTGGCATGCTAAACCAGGTGCTCGATGAGGTGGACAACCCAGGCACCACTCGGTCTTGCGGAAAAGGCAATAGCTCCGACGAATGCGAGGCGGAGCGTTAATACAAGGGCGAGAGCCGCCAAGCCTCGCCAGCCATTTCCCCGGAAGTGGCTTCTGCCCAGCTTGAAATCGTAGTCAACAACCACGGCTGTCCCCTCCGCACGAACTCCCGACCGAACGTTCTTATTATGTTCTATGCAGCGAAAATGTCAATTAATATTAATTGATAACGATTGAGGCCGTGCTCGACGGCTGCGAGGACGGGATACCGATGTCAGCCTGATCGGAGTCAACAAAGCCCACCGCTCGCCCAAACGGCGGCGGATTGACAGGCTCGGCGCGAGGGGGCCTATGCTGGCGGGCCTACCGCCTGCGAGGGGAAGCCATGCTGTCGCGCAATACCGATCCGGCGCTGCTGCCGGCCCACGTCATGTCGGACGAGATTGGCGCCGGCCGGCTCTCGCCGGTCGATATCGTCGAGGCCGAGCTCAAACGGATCGAGGCGGCGGACGGAAAGCTCCACGCCTTTGTGGAGGTGTACGGCAAGGAAGCGCGGCTCGCCGCCGAGGCGGCGGAGAAGGCGATCCGCTCGGGGCACCGGATCGGGCCGCTGCACGGTATCCCGATTGCGCTCAAAGACCTGATCGAAATCGAAGGGCGGGTCACGACCGGTGGCTCCCAAGTCTGGCGCGAGCGGCGCTCAGCCTATACGGCGACGTTGGCGCAAAGGCTGATCGCAGCCGGGCTGATCGTGATCGGCAAGACGCATACGGTCGAGTTTGCGATGGGCGGCTGGGGAACCAACCAGCATCGCGGCACGCCGTGGAACCCGTGGGACCTTGAGGTCGCGCGCACCCCCGGCGGTTCGAGCAGCGGCTCAGGCGTGGCAGTCGCCGCCGGGTTTGCGCCGTGGGCTATCGGCACCGACACCGGCGGCTCGGTGCGGCTGCCGGCCTCATGGTGCGGCCTCACCGGGCTCAAGACAACGATCGGCCGGGTCAGCACCTACGGCATCCTCCCGCTTGCCCCCACGCTCGACACGCCCGGTCCAATGGCCCGCTCGGTTATCGATGCGGCGCTGCTCTACAATGTCATGAAGGGTCCGGATCCGCTCGACCCGCGCACCCGCGGCGTCATGCCCGACGACCCGATGCCGGCAATCAAACGCGGAGTACGCGGTTTGCGGCTCGCCCGCATGCCCGAGGCGGAACGCGCCGGGGTGGCCGCGGAGGTGCTGGCCGCCTATGACGCCTCGCTCGACGCCCTGGCGCGTCTCGGCGCCGAGATCGTCACCGTAAAACTACCCCGCCGGTTCGCCGATTTCACCGACTTGACCGGGCGGATCATCGGTGCCGAAGGGTACTTCCTGGTCGGTCATCTGGTCGACGACATGACCTTGCCGATCGACGACGCGGTAAGACCCCGCATCGGCTCGGGCAGGGGCATTTCGGCGCGAGATTACCTGCGGGCGCTCAGCGAGCGCGACACGGCAAAACAAGAATTCGCAGCGGCGCTCGCCGATGTCGATGCATTGCTGACGCCAACCACTCAGACCGCCGCCATTCCTGTCGACCAGGTCGATCAGGCTTCGACCCCGGCGCATTTCACGCGTTTCGTCAATGCACTGGAGCTCTGTGCGCTGGCATTGCCCAATGGGTTCACCGCGACGGGCCTGCCATTGTCGTTGCAGATCGTCTGCCGCGGCTATGACGAGGCGACGGCCTTACGCGTCGGCTGCGCCTTTCAGCAAGCGACCGATTGGCACGAACGCCGCCCGCCCAGCGTCGCTTCGATGGACCACGCTTGATGCCAAATATTATTTGCCAATTGACAAACACGTGGCCTCTCTACTCCAACACCCACATGACGGCCCGTTTCGGGGATCGGAAGCCCGGTCTTTCTCTCGGTCGATGACATACTGCGCCGAACGCCGCAGCGTTGTAATGTCGTCTCCCAATCCGCTCAAGGAGCGATGACCGATGAGGCTCGACGCGCTCTTTCGGCCAAAATCGATTGCTGTCGTCGGTGCGTCGAACAAACCGACAATAGGGCGAAGGCTGATCACCTCTCTCGATCGCATCGGCTTTTCCGGCCCGATTTTCCCGATCAACCCCAATTATTCCACGGTATCGGGCCGGCAATGCTATGCGAATATCGCAGAATTGCCCGACCCCCCCGATGTCGCGGTGTTCTGCGTCGGCCATGCGCGCGTCTTCGAGGCGTTCCTCGCAGCAGCCGAGCGCGGCATGCGAGGTGCCGTCATCTACGATGGCGGGTTCGCCGAACGCGGCGAGGACGGGCGTCGACTGCAAGCCCAAATCGAAGGGATCTGCCGCGACGCCGGCATCGCGCTCTGCGGGCCCAACTGTATGGGAGTGCTCAGCCCGCATGATCATAGCACGACCTATCTGCAGGAGCTGCGCGACCCGGCCGGCCTTGCCGGCAATGTCGGCATCGTGTCACAGAGCGGCGCGTTCTGCATCAGCCTGTTGACCGACATCCGACGCTTTGGCTTAAGCCATGTCGTCTCTTCCGGGAACGAAGCCGTGGTGGTCGCGGCCGATTATTTCGAGTACCTCGTCGACGATCCGCGCACCAGAATGATCGGCGGGTTTATCGAGACCGTTCGGTCGCCGGATCGCTTTGCCGCCGCACTCGATCGCGCCGCTGCGCAAGGGAAACCGGTGGTGGTGCTGAAGGTCGGGCGAACCGAGCGCACGAGAAAGGCCGTGACGACTCACACGGGCGGGCTCGCCGGCGAGCCCGGCTTTGTCTCCGAGCTGCTGCGCGCGCACCGCGCAATCGAAGTGTCGGACCTCGTCGAGTTTACCGAGGTGCTCGCCGCTGCTCAGGGCGCGCGTCGAGCGGCGGGGAGCCGGATCGGCGTCGTTACTTCGTCCGGCGGGCTGGCTGAGTTGATCCTGGACATTGCCGGGTCGGCTGATCTTCGGCTACCGCCGCTATCGGCCGCGGCAAAGGAGGAAATCGAACGCCGGATCGGCTTTGTCAGTGGCGACGGCAACCCGCTCGACGCTTGGGGCAACGGCACCTTTGTCGCGAACCTGCCGCACGCGCTCGGTCTGTTGGACCGCAGCCCCGACCACGACATCATCGTGTTCTGCCGCGACAATTGCGATGGTCAGCCCTTCGAGATGCCTGAGCTTCCGTGGAGCTATCTCGAGCTGTTCGTTCGCGCGGCTGAGAATAGCGGCAAGCCGCATTACCTCTTGCACACCCGGCCGGGCGTCATGAACCGGGAGCAGGTTGCATATCTTCGCGCGGCGAACATCCCGGTGGTCGGCGGCATTCGCGAGGGTCTCTCGGCAATCGACCGGCTGGCGCGCTATGCGGTTTAGCGGAGGAGAGCAAATTATGGCCGATCCGGTGGTTCGGTACGAAGCGGACGAAAAGGTCAGCGTCATCACTTTGAATCGTCCGGAAAAGCTTAACGCCATCAGTGCGGAGCTGCAGCGTCAGCTGCTCGCTGCCTTCACGCGTGCAGATGAGGATCCAGAAACAAGTGTCGTCTTGTTGCAAGCCGAAGGCCGCAGCTTCTGTGCCGGCTACGACATCTCGGCGAAAGAGCCGGGGACGGACGATTGGCGCAGCGACCCGACCACGGCGCATCAGCATCTGAGCGTCCAGCTCGATTTCGAAATGACGCCTTGGACCATGAAAAAGCCGGTGATCGCGTCGGTTCAGGGTCATGTGATGGGCGGCGGCTGCGAGCTCGTCATGCTGTGCGATCTGACGATCGCCGCCGACAATGCAACCTTTGGCGAGCCTGAAGTGCGTTTCTCCAGTGTCGGCCCGGCTATCGTCATGCCGATGATCATCGGCTACAAGAGGGCGCGGGAACTCCTCTATTTCGGCGACACCATCGATGCCGAGAGCGCACTGGAGCTCGGCATGGTAAACCGCGTCGTGCCGCTCGCGGAGCTGCGGACGTCAAGCCTCCGCTACGCCAAGCGGCTGTCGTTGATTTCGCCGGAAGCCCTCTATGCGACCAAGCGTGCGGTCAATCGCGGCGCCGACGCCGCGGGTTTCCGCACCGCGATTTATGCCGGGCTCGACGTTGTTGGCCCGCTTTACGCGACCAAAACGGAATTCGGGACGAAATTCCGTGAAATGGTCGCCACCGAAGGCGTCCCGGCCGCAGTAAGGTGGCGGGCGGCGCAGTTCAAAGAATAAAATTGCCGGCCCTCCACGACGAGGACGCGGACCATCCGTGAAGATGGTGGGTCGGGCGACGCATCTCGTGCATGACGCCCCCGGTACGCTCGGGGTTACGTGAAGGCGGCCGTGACTATGTCGGTGCCCCTACGAGCGATTGACAGGAGGGTAATCGCCAGCGGACGTTAGCAAGCCTTCGTCACGTCTTTAACCTACAGGAATCCTCATGGATCTCCAGATGAACGGGAAGACGGCGCTTGTCACCGGAGCGAGCGCCGGTATCGGCAAGGCGATAGCCTTCGCGTTGGCTCGGGAGGGTGTCGACGTCGCAATCTGCGCACGTCGCAAGGAGCCGCTGGAGGGAGCAGCGTCTCAAATTGCGCGCGAGACAAATCGGAAAATAATCGCGATACCGGCTGACCTGACAAATCCGGACGATGCCGAGGCCTTTGTCAAGAAGGCTCACACCGCGCTCGGGCGCATCGATATTCTGGTCAACAACGCCGGATCGTCGCCCGGTGGAGTTCTCGAGTTCCTGACCGAGGAGCATTGGGCGCAGTCGTTGCAGCTCAAATTCATGGGTTATGTGCGCTGCCTGAAACATGTATTGCCGATCATGCAGAAGCAGGGCCGCGGACGCGTCGTCAACCTGATCGGCAATGACGGAGTCAAACCGTCTTACTGGGAGATCGCGCCAGGAGCGGCAAATGCCGCTGGGCAAAACCTGACGCTTGCGCTCGCTGCGCAGTACGGCAAGGACAATATCAGCTTTGTGGCGGTAAATCCTGGGCCGGTCCGTACCGAGCGCTGGGCCGGTCTGGTCGATGCGATGGCCCGCGACATGAAGATCCCGCGCGAGGAAGCTGATACGCTTGCCCCGCGCAGCATTCCGCTGGGGCGCATTGCCGAATGCGAGGAAGTTGCCAGTCTGGTCACTTACCTCGCTTCTGATTTGGCGCATTTCGTCAACGGCACGATGATCGAGATCGATGGCGGCCAGCAGAAGCCGCTGATGGATCGCCTCCGCGACCGCTAAGTCGGGAACGTCAGCGTTCCGCCGCCGGAAGCTCTGCCAAAAGCGTATGAAGGCGGTTTGGTGTGATCGGCAGTTGCCGGACCGCGCCGGGCCGGCCGAGGGCATCATCGACCGCGGCGGCGATCGCGGCACCCGCCCCGCTGATGCCAGCTTCGCCGGCGCCTTTGACGCCGAGCGGGTTGAGTGGTGTCGGTGCGTCCTCGAAAAGGACCACCTCGATCGTCGGGATCTCGGCAATACTCGGCATCAGGTAATCGGCCAGAGTAACCGACTGGGGCTGCCCGGAGGCGTCATACACGAACTCTTCGAGGAGAGAGGCCCCTATGCCCTGCGCCGCGCCGCCGGCGATCTGTCCCTCGACCAGCATAGGGTTGACCGCGCGGCCGATATCGTAGCCGACGAAGAACCGCTCGACCGTGATCGCACAACTGCCGCGCTCGATGCGCACCTGGGCGAGATGCACGCCGTAAGGGTAGGTCATGCGTTCGGTCGTGAAGGTGGCGTCAGCGGCGAGCTCGCCGCCAGCGCTGCGCGCGACTGAGGCCAGGTCGAGCGAGGGTCCGCCGGGCGCGTCGCGCACCACGACCCGGTCATCTGTGACGGCAAGACGCTCGGGCGCGGTCTGCAACAGTCGTCCGGCCACCGTCAACAACTCGCTACGCAGCTTTGCAGCGGCGATCGTCACCGCCGCGCCGGTCATCACCGTGACGCGGGAGGCAAAAGCACCCATCCCACGTGCAATGCGATCGGTCTGACCATGGATGACTCGAATGCGGTCGAGACCGGTGCCAAGCCCGTCGGCGCAGATTTGCGCCATGACCGTCTCGACCCCTTGACCGATCGAGGCGGCGCCGGTGATCACCTCGATCGCGCCATCGCCGCCAAGCGTGATGCGGACATCGTCGAACGGGCCGAGCCCGCTTTTCTCGACAAAAAAGCCAAGGCCTAGTCCGACGATCTCCCCTGCTTGCCGGCGCCGGGCCACATCGGCGCGCAGCCTCTCCCATTCCACCCGGCTCAGGAACTTCTCCAAAAGCCCCGCATAGTCGCCGGTGTCATAGACGATGTCGGTGCCGAGGGCGGAGAACTCGCGGCGGAACGGCATCGCCGTCTTCGCAATGAAGTTTCGCTGCCGGACCACCAGCGGATCGAGCCCGAGCCGGTCGGCGATCACATCGACGAGCCGCTCGCGGACAAAGCTCGCCTCGAACCGTCCGGGTGCACGATAGGTACCGCACGGCGTCTTGTTGGTCAGGCGCACATGACCGACCGAACGGTAGGCGGGAATCACGTAAGGGCCAGGCAGCATCGCGCAGGTGAGGTCGGTGACGGTGACACCGTGCGTCCGCAGGTAGCCTCCCTGGTCGAACCAGAACTCGTCGTCGAGGCCCAGAATGAAGCCGTCCTCGTCGACCGCCGCGCGCACCCAATGGACCGAGCCGCGGGACTGGTTCGCCGCCACCAGATGCTCGTAACGGTCCTCGATCCACTTGACCGGCCGTCCGAGCCGCAGCGCCGCTGCGCAGGTCAAGACGTCCTCGGGATAGAGCTCGCCGCGAATGCCGAAGCCGCCGCCGACATGCCCTTCGTGCAGGTGAATCCGGTCGAGCGGCAGCCCGAGCATCGCGGCGAGCGCCTGGCGGTTGTAATGCGGCACCTTTGCGGCGCCGTACAACCGAAGGATGCCGTCGGTCGCTCCCGGCACGGCGACCGCACCGCGGGTTTCGAGCGGCACGCCGCTGTGCCGGCCGATCGTCAACTCCAGCGCTACCACCGCATGCGCTCCGGTAAAGGCAGCGTCGAGATCGCCATAAGCTTTGGCGATCACAGCGGCCTCGGTACTGCGTCCCGGCGCGAATTCGCTTGGCGAACCGACCGGATCGAGGCATGGCGTCCACGCCTCGATTGTCGGTGCGACGAGGTCGGCGATGTCTTCGGCCGTGTAGGGGTGGGCGGCGAACACCGCCGCGATCGGCTCGCCGACATAGCGCACATGTCCATTCGACAAGACCGGCTGGCGATAGGGTTCCAGCCCCTCCACCGACGTCATGCGAAAGCCGATCGGGGGAATATCGGCGACGTCTTCCGCACTCCAGATGGCGACAGTGCCGGGATGCGCCACCGCCTCCGCGATCCGCAGGCCGGTGAGGCGGCCGAACGCGAGAGGCGAGCGCACCACGCGCATGTAAAGCATGTCCGGTACCGTGATATCGGCCGCGAAACGGCCGCTGCCGCAGAGCAACGGGCGGTCCTCGAGGCGCCTAACCGATCGGCCGATCAGGCTCATTTGCGCATTTCAGCGGCGGCGGCAAGCACCGATTTCAGGATGTTCTGATAGCCGGTACAGCGGCATAAATTCGACGACAACGCCTCGCGCAGGTCGGGTTCGGCGATGTCGGGGTCGCGTTCCAGGATGCCGACGGCCAGCATCAAAAATCCGGGCGTGCAGAAGCCGCATTGCAACCCATGATGGTCCCAGAACGCCTGCTGCAGCGGGTGCAGCTTGTCGCCAGTGGCGAGCCCCTCGACAGTGCGCACCCTGGTACCCTCGGCCTGCACCGCAAACATCAGGCAGGAACGCACCGGCCGGTCGTCGACCAACACGGTGCAGGCGCCGCAGACGCCATGCTCGCAGCCGAGATGCGTGCCCGTGAGGCCGCAATCCTCGCGCAGCGCGTCGGCCAAGCTGCGCCGCGGTTCGACGCGGATCGTGCGCCTCTCGCCATTCACCGTGAAGGTGACGTCGTATTTATCGCTCATTGCGCTTTGCACCCTGCCTCGCGCAGCAACTGTGTGATCCGCTGCGGCGTGATCGGCATTTCGAAGATACCGACGCCAAACGGCGCCAGCGCATCGGAAACCGCGTTGAGTATCGCCGCCGGCGCGCCGATCGTGCCGCCCTCGCCGACGCCCTTGGCGCCGGTGACGCTCGCCTCAGTCAGGGTTTCCAGATGGTGGATTTCGAGCTCCGGGATTTCCGCCATCGTCGGCACGAGATAGTCGGCAAGCGAGCCGGTCAGTATGTTGCCACCGTCGTCGTAAACCACCTTTTCGTAGAGCGCGTTGGCAATGCCCTGGGCGACGCCGCCATGAATCTGTCCCTCGACGATCATCGGGTTGATCAGACGGCCGGCGTCCTCGACGACAACGAACCGCTCGATCTCGACATGGCCGGTCGCGATGTCGACCGCGACGATCGCGACATGGCAGGCGTTCGAGAAGGTGCCGTAGGGGTCATAGGTCGCCACCGCTGACAGCCCGGTTTCGGCGATCGCCGGAAAACGGTGGCTCTGGTGATAGGCGGTGCGCGCCAATTGCCGCACCTCGACGCCGAGATCGGTGCCGCGCACGAATGCGCGACCGTCGCCAATCTCGATGTCAGAGGCGGCCGCCTCCAATATCTGGCCGGCGACCGCTTGCAGGCGCTCGCGCAACCTCGCGGCCGCGAGCTTGCAGGCGCCGCCGGCGATCACCAGCGAGCGGCTGGCGAAAGTGCCCCAGCCGTAAGGGGTGCGGTCGGTATCGCCGGCGATGACCCGGATCTCTTTGGGCGCGATACCGATCTCGTCGGCGAGCAATTGCGCCAATGTCGTCTTCAGCCCCTGACCGTGCGGCGAGCTGCCGATCCGGGCTTCGAGAAAGCCCGAGGGGTCCATCGCCAATTCAACCCGCTCGAATCCCGGGGTGATCACCATACGCCGCGCGGCAAAGGCGGGGCTGCCGGGCCCGGTGCGCTCTGCGAAAACCGACATCCCGAGGCCGAGCCAACGGCCATCGGCGCGCTCTGTTTGCTGCCGCGCGCGGAAATGGGCGAAGTCAACCACCCGCGCCGCAGCCTCCATCGCCTCGCGATAGCTGCCGGCGTCCTGCACAACACCGGTCACCGAGGTATGAGGGAACTCGGCGGTCAGGTTGCGGCGCCGGATTTCGAGCATGTCGAGCCCGAGCCGGGCGGCCGCGCAATCCATCAACCGCTCCATCGCCGCGGTGATGACGGGTCGCGACACGCCGCGATAGGGCGCCATCGGGCAGGTGTTGCTGGCGACGGCGCGGGCCCGGGCGCGGTACTCGGGCACCCGGTAGGGTCCGGGCATGTCCGCCAGCGCCATCAACGGCTCGACCCCACAGGTGGCCGGGAAATTCGAATAGGCACCGACATTGCACAGGATGTCGGCGTCGATCGCCAGCAATCTGCCGTCCGCATCGAATGCGCCGCGCAAATGGAGACGCTGGTCGCGCGCGTGAAACGACGCGGTCAGGTTTTCGAGCCGATCCTCGATCCAGGCGACAGTGCAGGCGAAACGCCGCGCCGCCCAGACCGCAACGATATATTCCGGGATCAGCGCCATCTTCTGGCCGAAGCCGCCGCCAACCTCCGGCGCGACGACGCGGAGTTCGGATTCCGGGATCCCCAGCGCGTCGGCAATGCCGGTTCGCAACAAGTGCGGCATTTGCGTCGACGCCGAGAGGGTGACGCGGCCCGTCGCCGGATCGAAAGCGGCGACGGCACCGCGCGGCTCCAACGGCGCCGCCGACTGCCGGGCTGACGTGAACGCAAATTCGACCACTTGGTGCGCCGCTGCGAAGGCAGCAGCGATATCGGTGGTTTCAAAGCGCGCGTCGATCAGTGTGTTCTGTGCAGCCGTGTCATGGACCAGTGGCGCGCCGGGTGCGAGCGCCTGGTCTAGCGTCACGATCGGCGTCTCGGCTGCAATCTCCACCGTGACCTGTTCGGCGAGGTCTTCGGCCTCAGCGGCGGTGTCGGCGATCACCGCCGCGATCGGCTCACCGACATAGGTGACGCGCTCATCGGCGAGGATCGGTTGCGCAACTGGGACATAATCGGGACGGTCGAGGTGCGGACAGATCGGTTTGACATCGCCGAGAACAGCCGGGGTTATGATTGGCACGTCTGGCGCATTCACGGCGAGGATGCGGCCGCGGGCGACCGGGCTGCGCACGAACCGCAATATGCGGGCACCCTGCGCCAGGTCGGCGGTGTAGCGGCCGCGGCCTTGCAGCAGAACCGGGTCTTCGTAGCGCGGCAGTGGGCGGCCGACCCACCTCACCGCGTTAACGCCTGGCCCAACGCTCGTCCGACCATCGCCCGCACCAGATCGCGGCGATATTCGCCGCTCGCGTGAATGTCCTCTAACGGGTCGATCATCTCGGCCGCGATGTTACCAGCTTCGCTGAGGATGCCAGGCCCGCCTTCGGTGCCGGTCAGTACCGCCTCGGCTGCGGCTATGCGCGAGGGCCGGTCGGTGGCGCCACCGACTCCGATCCGTGATTCGACAATGCGGCCGTCCTCGAACCGCAAAAAGGCGGCGCACATTGTGAGCGCGAAATCGCCAGCCCGCCGGCTGAACTCGGCAAAGCCCGTCCGCCAGCTGTCATCGAGCAAGGGCAGGCGGATCTCGGTCAAGAGCTCGTCCGGCTCCAGGGTGGTCGTGAGCGCGCTGACGAAATACTCGTTCGGCCGGACGCTGCGCTGCCCACGGCGGCTAGCGATGACGAGCTGGGCATCGAGCGTCGCGGCCAGCAAGCACCATTCGGAGGCCGGATCGGCATGAGCAATGCTTCCGCAGAAAGTGCCGCGAGAGCGGATCGGAAGATGCCCAATGTGCCGCGCAACCCGCGGCAAAAACGCGGACAGCGCACCAGCGGTAACGGGTGCCTCGAAACGAGCGTGCCGGGCAAGCGCCCCAATGCGCAACTCACCCCCGTCTTCGCGCACATAATTGAGCGCATCGATGCGATTAATGTCGATCAGGCTGACGGGACGGGCGAGCCGAAAATTCATCGCCGGCACGAGACTCTGTCCGCCAGCAAGGATCTTTCCTTCCTGACCGTGCGTGGCGAGGAGATCGAGCGCATCATCAACGGCGCGGGGCGCAAAATATCTGAACGAGACAGGTTTCATCAGTGACGAGCAAGGCCAAGCGACAGCTGCCATTCACGCTAAACGACCTTCCTGACAAATCAAGCTGCAAGAGCGAGGTGATCGCGCGCGAACACATCGCAAACCGGCGCTGAAGCGCCGCAGCGAGAGCGGACCCAGCTGCGCCCGCGCTCATTTAGGGATCTCCGCGGCGATGGCCCGTGGGCGTCGGCAGAGCAGGAACAAGGCAAGGACCGGGAGGGTCAAGGAACCGGTGCGTAGGACACCGTGTCCCCAAGAAATTTGGGACTGACTTCACCTCCAGCGTCGCCATAGCTCCCCTTCGGATCTTGAACGGCATCATTACCGAACTCGAGCGATCGCGTCTGTTATAGTGCGCCGGTGAAGCGTGCGCCCCTTGCCTCTCGCTCAGTGAATCGCTTTCTCGGCCGGTCGGTGGCTCGGTTGGAGGACCCGCCGTTGCTGACCGGGCGAGGTGCCTTCGTCGGCGATATCGGCTTCCCGCGCCAGCTGCATATGCGCATTGTGCGCTCGCCCTATGCCAATGCCGTGTTGCGGTCCGTCGACATCGCGAGGGCGCTGGCCGCGCCGGGAATCGTCGCGGCGTGGACGGCAGCGGACATCGCCGACCTGCCGCCGATCGATTTTCGCGACCCGGCCGCTGAGGCGCTGCTCCCCTATCGCCAGCCGCTCCTAGCGTGGGAGCGGTTGCGTTATGTCGGTGAGCCGATCGCAGCGGTCTTCGCGACCGATCCCTATCTGGCCGAAGATGGCGCCGAGCTGGTTTCAGTCGAGGCCGATGTGTTGGCGCCGATATTGGACGCCAGCGCGGTTCCCGGCACTTTCGCGCCCGGCTTGTCGACAGAGCCGCTGGTGCTGCGCGCCGGTTACGGCGATGTCGACGCGGCCTTTGCCGCGGCCCAGGGGATCGTCGCCCTCGACCTGGCAATCGGCCGGCACAGTGCCGTACCGATCGAGACGCGCGGCGCGCTCTCCCGCTTCGACGCCGCCAACGACGTGCTGGAATTGTACGGCGCGGCCAAGGTACCGCACCGCAACCGCGACGCGCTGGCGCGCATGTTTGGCCGCAGCACAGCAGCCGTGGTGCTGAAGGAAGGCAACACCGGCGGCGGGTTTGGCGTGCGCGGCGAGCTCTACCCCGAAGATTTTCTCGTCTGCGTCGCCGCAATGCGATTGGGGCGGCCGGTCAAATGGATCGAGGACCGACACGAGCATCTGATGGCTGCCAATCACTCGCGCGAGCAGCGCCACCACGCCCGCGCTGCATTCGACGCCGAGGGCCAGATCCTGGCATTCGAGGACATATTCTACCTCGACCAAGGCGCCTATGTGCGCACCCATGGCGCCCGGGTTGCGGAGATGACGATGGCCATGGTGCCTGGGCCTTACCGCATCCCTGCCTATCGCAGCGTGTGCCATTTCCGCCTGACCAACAAGACACCGGCGGCAACCTATCGAGCACCTGGACGGTTCGAGGGCACCTTCGTGCGCGAGCGGCTCATAGACGCGATCGCCGACCGGCTTGGCCTCGCACGGGTGACGGCGCGCCGGCGCAACCTCGTCACCGCGACCGAGATGCCGTTTTGCCGGAAGCTGAACGCATTCGGCACCGAAATCGTCTACGATTCCGGCGACTATCCGCGATTGCTGGATAAGGCGCTGGCGAAGATCGGCTGGGATTCACTGCAGGCGGAGTTGCACCGCCGTCGCGCTGGCGGCGAACTGGTCGGATCAGGCATCGCGATCTTTGTCGAGAAAGGTGGGCTCGGACCATTGGACGGCGCTCGCCTCACCGTCGATAGCACCGGCGCGGTCGAGCTGGTGACCGGCGGCTCGGCAGTCGGCCAGGGCTTCGCCACGGCGATGGCGCAGATCTGCGCCGGCACGATCGGCGTGGACTACCGCCAAGTGCGGGTCGTGTCGGGGCAGACTGACCGCATCCAATACGGCATCGGCGCTCACGCTTCCCGTGCCTCGGTCATGACCGGCAGCGCGACACACGAGGCGGCGCTCAAAGTTCGGGCCAAGGCGCTGGATGTCGCGGCCTCGCTGCTGCAGGCGACACCAGACGAGCTCGACATTGTCGACGGTATCGTCGCGCATCGCGACGGACCCGGCGGCGGCTCGATCAGCCTGGCGGAAATCGCCCGTCACCTCGCGCCCGACTCGCGGACGCTTGGAGAGCGCGACCCTGGGCTGACCGCCGAAGGCTGGTTCCGCACCGAGCATATGACCTACCCCTATGGCGTGCAGATCGGCGTGGTCCGAGTTCGATTCCGACACCGGACAGGCCACGGTCGAGCGCTTTCTGGTTGCCTACGATATCGGCCGGTCGATCAACCCGATGCTGGTCGAAGGCCAGCTGGTCGGCGGTTTCGTGCAGGGTCTCGGCGGCGCGCTCTACGAGGAATTTTGCTACGACGAGCGCGGCCAACCGCTCAGTGTGACCCTGGCCGATTATCTGCTGCCGACGGTGCGGGAAACTCCCGCTGTGGAAGTACTGGTGACCGAGGACGCGCCGAGCCCCCTCAACCCGCTCGGCATCAAGAGCGTGGGCGAGGGCGGCATCAACGGGGTCGGCGCGGTAATCGCCGCGGCGGTCGACGAGGCGATCGGTTTGCCCGGCGCAGTGACGCGGCTCCCGGCGACGCCTCAGCAGCTCAAGGCGCTATTACGCGCGGCGGCGCAGCGTGGCCGCCCCGCGGTCGTCGAGGGATAGAAGAGGGTGCACACGATGAGCAATTTCGATGCCCTGATCCAAGACCTTGTGATTGCGAACCGTATCCTCGCCAGGGAGGAGGTCGTCGACGCCTACGGCCATGTCAGCGTCCGCCACCCTGACAATCCCAACCGCTTCCTGATCGCCCGCTCGCTTGCCCCGGAGCTGGTGGGCCCCGAAGACATCGTCGAACTCGACCTAGACGCTCAGCCTGTGCACGACGAAGGGCGCAGCCTTTATCTCGAGCGCTTCATTCATGCGGCGATCTTCGCGGCGCGGCCGGACGTCATGGCCGTCGTTCATGCCCATGCCGAGGACACGCTGCCCTTCGGCATTGCCCAGGGGACAAAGCTGCGGCCGGTAATCCATTCGGGAAGCTTTATCGGCACCGAGGTGCCGGTCTGGGACATCGCCGATAATTTCGGCGACACCAACCTGCTCGTCACCAACATGGCGCAGGCGAGCGACCTCGCGAAATGCCTCGGTGGGGACAGCGTGGCACTTATGCGCGGCCATGGGTTCGCCACCGCTGCGCGCTCGCTGATAGAGGTCGTGCGGCTGTCGGTCTACCTGCCGCGCAACGCGCGGGCGCTGATGCGCGCCAGGCAGCTGGGCGGCGAGATCAAATACCTGTCGCAAGGCGAGATCGCGGCCCGCAACCGGGGCTACAGCCCTTATTCGGTCGAGACCTGGCGCACTTGGGAATATTGGGCGAACAAGGCCGGCTGCGGCCACCTGCTGACCCGGCCCGACGGCGCGCACGTGCACCCGCCAAAAGGCTGATCCGCAAATGGACGAATCCCGCTCGGCGCCATTGCTGACGTTGCTGAACGCGCCAATGGTTGCCGCCTATACAGCGGCCGGCTTCTGGGGCGACGAGACGATCTATCATCTGGCCGCGCGGCACGCGCGGACGATGCCGCAGGCTTACGCGATGCGCGACCGCCATCGCCGGCTAAGCTATGCCGAGCTGGCCACCGCCGCGAACCGGCTTGCAGCGCACCTTGCCGGCCACGGCATACGCCCGGGTGATCGTGTCGCCGTATGGCTGTCGAGCCGGGTCGAGACCGCGATCGCGCTGCTCGCCTGCTCCCGCAACGGCTACGTCTGCTGCCCGTCTTTGCATCGCGATCACACGGTTGACGAGATCGTCGCGCTGGTTGACCAAATGCGCGCCACGGTACTGATAGGGCAAATTGGCTACGGCGCCGACGCCGACTGCCATGACGTGTTCGCCAAATTGGCCGACCGCGACTTCCTGCGTTGCACCTGGCGCGTTGGCCCGGCCGACGCTGCTCCGTTCGGGGAATTGCCCGGCCCTGCGCTCGAAGTCGAAGCGAGCGGGGACGCCAACCAGGTGATGTATCTGGCCTTCACCTCCGGCACAACCGGCAAGCCGAAGGGCGTTTTGCACAGCGACAACACGCTGCTCGCCACGGCGCGGATGATGGCCCGTGACTGGCGGCTGGAGCGCGCCGTCGTCTACTCGGCCAGCCCGCTCAGCCACAATTTGGGGCTCGGTGCGCTGATCACCGCGTTGGCCGGCGGCGGCGAACTGGTCGTTCACGATCTGCCACGCGACGGGAGTATGCTCGACCGGCTGAATGAGACCGGGGCCGAGTTTCTCTTCGGTGTGCCGACCCATGCGATCGACCTGCTATCCGAGATGCGAGCCCGCGACGCGCGGCATCTAGGCGCGGTGCGCGGCTTCCGGATCTCGGGCGCCGCCACGCCGGCGCCGGTCGTTGCCGAGCTGACGCAGTGCGGTATCGTGCCGCAGAGCGGTTACGGCATGACGGAAACCTGCTCGCACCAGTACACGCTACCCGACGACCCGCCCGAGCGCATAGCCGATACCTGCGGGCGCGCCTGTGCCGGTTACGAGATCCGCATCTGGCGCCAGGATGATCCGGACACTGAAGCCGCGTCCGGTGAAATCGGCGAAATCGGCGGCCGCGGTGCCAGCCTGATGCTCGGGTATTTCGACGATCAGAAGGCGACCGAAGCGGCGTTCAACGCGCAAGGCTGGTTTATGACCGGCGACCTCGGCTGGATCGACGAGGCAGGCTATCTCCATGTCACCGGCCGAAAGAAGGATGTGATCATACGTGGGGGTCGCAACATCCACCCGGCCCGCATCGAGGCGCTGGCGCTGCAGCACGATGCGATCGAGAAGGCGGCGGCATTTCCCGTTGGCGATGCGCGGCTCGGCGAGCGCGTCTGCCTGGCTGTGGTGGCGCGTGGCGACATGCGGGTCGACCCGGAGGCGGTTCTCGAACACTTGGATGCGTCTGGTTTGTCGAGATACGACATGCCGGAATTCATCCTGCCGTTGTCCGAGATGCCGCTTACCGCCAGCGGCAAGTTGCTGAAGCGCGAGCTGGTGCAGAGGGTCGCGGAAGGCCGGGTGCGGCCATTGCCAGTGCGTTTCCGCCCCCGGTCTGCTGCGCGCGGTTAGCGCGATGCGTGCAATTGTCGTAGACGACTTCGGGCCACCCGAGAGGCTCAGCGTCGGCGGGGTCGCAGAGCCCGTGCCGGGGCCGGATGAGGTGTTGGTTAAGGTGCATGCCGCACCGGTCAATTACGTCGATCTCTTGGTGGTCGGTGGCAATTACCAGTTTCTGCCGCCGCTTCCGTTTATCCCCGGCAAGGGCCCGGCCGGCGTGGTGACGGCGGTCGGACGGGAGGTGACCAGTTTGCGAGCCGGCGATCGGGTGCTGGCAATGGCCGAACAGGGCGGCTACGCCGAGGCGGTGACTGTACGCGCCAACCAGTGCTACCGATTGCCGCCGTCGATGTCATTTACCGAAGCCGCATCCCTGAGCCTGGTCTATGACACCGCCTGGTTTGCGCTGCGCGAGCGTGCCCGGCTAGAGACCGGCGAAACTGTGCTGGTGCTCGGCGCCTCGGGCGGGGTAGGTCAGGCGGCGTTGCAGCTCGCCCATGAAATGGGTGCGCGGGTACTTGCCGGGGTTGTGCGGCCGGAACGGGCGGCATCAGTGCGGGCAGCCGGTGCCGAGGCGGTGATCGATTTGTCGACCGCCGACTTGCGCGATAGCTTGCGCGCGCAGGTTTACGCAGTAACCGAGGGGCGCGGCGCCGATATCATTCTCGACCCGCTCGGCGGCTCGATATTCGAGGCGGCCGTGCGCGCGCTCGCCTGGCGCGGCCGGCTGGTGGTGATCGGGTTTGCCGCGGGCGGAATTCCGACAATCAGGACGAACTACTTGCTGTTGAAGAACATCGAGATCAGCGGATTGCAGATCAGCGACTACCGCAGATGGCGTCCGGCGGAGGTCGCCGCCTGCTTCGCCGAGATCTTCAGCCTTTACGAGCAAGGGAAGGTCAAGCCCGCTGCGGTAGTTCTCTTCCCGCTGGCTCGAGCCGGCGAGGCGCTCGCCGCATTGCGCGACCGCCGTGTTGAGGGCCGCGCCGTGTTACAGCTCCGCGATAACTGAAAAGGTCAGTGAGTGTCGTCGCGCAGCCCGTCGAGGTTCAACCCGGTCGGGCGGTAGCAGCTCCAGCCTTTAAAGTGCCACAGATGCAGTCGTTCGGCCGCGTTTCGATAAACTTCGCTTCTCACCGGCGGCCGGCGCGGTCTGCGCCGCTGGGCGTGCTCTCTCCCGCTTTTCGGTTGTGCCCAGTTTCCCGCCGAAGCGTTTCAGAACACGTTCGGCGATCGCCAGCTCATTGAGTTGAGCACTCAGCTTATCTCGTTCTGCATCGAGGCGCTCGATCCGTTCGGAAATCTGCTTTTTCTCCTGGCCCATCAACCTAGTCATCTACTGACTTCCCCTTTGTCCCAAGTCCAGCCGCCATCCGCACTGCGCCGATGTTTCCAAGGAGCAGAACTTAAGCTACCGAAAGCGGCCAGAGGCGCCCAAATAGCCATTCGGACGCATTTTTGACGACGACACTGTGGATCCGGAAACGAGGTGCCTGTGGCCCAGGCCGGTGCCAGGTTTCTGCCGCTCTTTTGCGCCGTCACAGCACAGTGAGGCATTATCGTGTGATGGCGGATCGTTCCAGGGGCGCTTTGCGAGCGAAAGTGCATGCGCGATTATCCTTTCGAGCGCGGTTGGCCGAGGCGTTGGTCTGTCGCGGCAGCGGCGATGGCCGAGCCTGGCTTCTAAAGACCAAGGAGCAGGGCAATATCAACACGCCGCTGGAGCTGGCCATTCGCAATCAGGCCGACCGCTTCAGCCTCGCCATGGACGCCATCGGCCGTATGCTGCGTGTTCACGTGTCGCCGGGTCGAGCGCTCGCGAGGCTCTGCTCGACCAGCTTTCGCATGTAAAAATCACGCCTGGGAGTTTGGTGTGGGTTCGCCCGACATCGCGAATTGGCAGTGGCCGTTCTAGAGATCGACCGAGAAAGAATTTGGGGAATGTCAGTCGGTTATTCGTCGTTCCCGCGAAAGCGGGAATCCAGGACCCGAGGACTGAAGTGGTTGCCCTGGCGGCGTAGACTGAGCTTTGCTAAGGTCTTCACCAGCCCCTTGCAACGCGGCCGAGTCGGCAATCCGGCTGGGAACAATACCCGTCATGTAAAAGTCACGTCCGAAGGATAACTACATGAGCCGTTCGGGTCTTCCGCAGCAGGCACAGATTAGAATGAACGAACCGAGTGAAACCGCGTCCGCGGGGACATCGGCGTCGGGCGACGCGGCGCCGGATCTGTTGGAGCAATACGGGTGTGGTCCGATCCGGTTTTCCGGTCATAACGACGCGCTCTACGAACGCCATCTGCTGTTCGACGATGTCGTCGATCCGCTTGCCGCCGGCGCGCGCGAACGCTTTGAGGCCGCCGCGCGATCGGTCAGAGACGTGCTGTCGCAACGCTGGGTCAGAACCGAACGCACTTACGATCGCCTCAATCCGAAACGCATCTATTACCTGTCGATGGAGTTTCTGATCGGCCGCTCGCTGGCCAACAACGTCACCAATATGCTGCTCGATCCGTTTGTGCATCGGGCTACCCGCCAACGAGATCTCGACTGGCTTGGTCTGCTCGAAGAAGAACCCGACGCCGGGCTCGGCAATGGCGGATTAGGACGGCTCGCCGCGTGCTTTCTCAACTCGATGGCGACCTTGCAATTGCCGGCGATGGGCTACGGGCTGCGCTACGAATACGGCATGTTTCGGCAATCGATCGAGGATGGCTGGCAGCGGGAGAACCCGGACAATTGGCTGCGTCACAATGATCCGTGGGAAGTCGCCCGTCCAAAAGAGGCGGTCGAAATCAGACTCGGCTCGACGTTTATTATGCACCGCGGCAGCCTCGAGATCGTTCCCGGCCGGCCCTCGACCTTGGTCGGCATGCCGTTTGACCGGCCGGTGGTCGGCTATGGCGGAAAGACCATCAACACGCTGCGTTTGTGGTCCGCTGCATCGCATGACTATTTCGACTTCCAAGAATTCAGCAGCGGTGATTTTGTCGGGGCGTTGGTCGGCAGCCTGGCGGCAAACACGCTGACGCGGGTGCTCTATCCCGATGACAGCACCACGGTCGGGCAGGCGCTACGCTTTGTGCAGGAGTATTTTTTGGTTGCCTGCTCGCTCGCCGATCTCGTGCGTCGCTTCCATCGCCGCAATGGCGATTGGCGCTTGCTTCCCGACAAGGTCGCGATCCAGCTGAACGACACTCACCCGACGCTGGCGGTCCCGGAATTGATGCGGATTCTGCTCGATGAAGCGCATCTCGGCTGGGACGAAGCCTGGGACATTACGCAAAAGACGTTGGCCTATACCAATCATACCTTATTGCCCGAGGCGCTCGAAAAGTGGCCGGTAAACTATTTCGAGCAGTTGCTGCCGCGACAATTGGAAATTATCTTCGAGATCAATCGCCGCTTTCTCGATGCTGTCCGCATCCGCTGGGCAGGAGACGAGACGCGCATCGGTCGCATGAGCCTGATCGAGGAGGGCGCGGAGCGCAAAGTGCGGATGGCCAATATGGCGATCGTCGGCGCGCACAGCACCAATGGCGTGGCCGCGATCCACTCGGCTTTGCTGCGAAAACTGACGGTCAAAGATCTGGCGGAGATGTATCCCGAGCGCTTCAACAACAAGACCAACGGGATCACGCCGAGGCGCTGGCTGTTATTGGCAAACCCGGGGCTCGCCGGGACGATTACGGACGCGATCGGTGACCAATGGGTAACCGACCTCGGCGAGCTGAAAAGGCTTCATTCCCTGGCGGACGACACAGCCTTCCGCGAAAGTTTCCTCGACGCCAAGAGCGCGGCCAAATTGCGCTTTGTCGATTGGGTCAAGGCGAGCTGCGGCATCGCGGTTGACCCAGAGACTATTTTCGATTGCCAGATCAAGCGGATCCACGAGTACAAGCGGCAGCTCTTGAATGCGCTGCGCATAATCGTTCTTTATAATCGGTTAAAGGCGAACCCGCACCTCGATATGATGCCGCGAACCTTCTTCTTCGCGGGCAAGGCGGCGCCGGCCTATCACTTCGCCAAGTTGATCATAAAATTCCTCAATAATCTCGCGGGCACGATTGGCGGCGATCCGTTGACACAGGGCCGGCTGAAGGTCGTTTTTCTGCCCGAGTACTGCGTATCTCTGGCCGAGCGGCTGATCCCAGCGGCCGATATCTCAAACCAGATTTCGACCGCCGGCTATGAAGCCAGCGGCACGAGCAACATGAAGCTCATGATGAACGGGGCACTGACGATCGGCACGCGCGACGGCGCGACGATCGAAATGGCGGAAGAAGCCGGCGACGAAAACTTCTTCCTATTCGGCTTGACCGCAGATCAGGTGGAGGGCAGCCGTGGCTGGTACAATCCCCATTGGCATTACGATCACGATCCGGAGACCCGCGCCGCTTTGGACATGATCGCCGCCGACTACTTCAGCCGCTACGAGCCCGGCATATTTGCACCGTTGCGCGATGTGCTATTGACCGGGGGCGATCATTACATGCACCTTGCCGACCTCCAATCCTATATGGACGTCGATCACAGGCTAACGGCATTATATGCCGACAGCCATGAATGGGCGCGCAGGGCCATCTTTAACGTGGCTGCTTCAGGGAGATTTTCAAGCGACCGCACCATCGCCCAATACGCTAGCGAGATCTGGAACGCGCACCCGTGTCCAGTGCCATGAGGAGAAACCGCCGATGACGATTTCGCCACTGGCCGGCAAGCCGGCGCCCAAGGAGATGCTGGTCGATCTGAACCGCCTCGAACGCGAATATTTCGAGTGCCGGCCTGATCTCGACGATCCCGGACAACGGGTCAGCTTTGGCACCAGCGGGCATCGCGGTTCGCCTTTTCGCGGGTCGTTCACCGAAAGCCACATCTCCGCCATCACGCAAGCCATCTGCGACTACCGGCGCACCCAAGGCACCGACGGCCCGCTCTATATGGGCAAGGATACGCACGCACTTTCCGGGCCGGCGCAGTGCACAGCGCTCGAAGTCCTGGCGGCCAACGAGGTGCAGACGATCATCCAGCAAGGCGATGGGGTGACGCCGACGCCGGTCATCTCACATGCCATCCTTGTCCACAACCGCTCGCGCACCGGGCATCTCGCCGACGGCATTGTCATCACGCCCTCGCACAACCCCCCCGAAGACGGGGGCTTCAAATACAACCCGACCCACGGGGGGCCGGCCGATACCGACGTCACGCAATGGGTTGAGAAGCGGGCCAACGAACTTCTGCGGAGCGGCAATACCGGCGTAAAACGGATCGGGTTCGAGGCGGCCCTCAGTGCGGACACGACGCACCAGCAAGACTTCGTGCTGCCTTACGTCAATGACCTGCGCAATGTCGTCGACATGGAGGCAATCCGCGCCGCGGGCCTCAAGATCGCCGTCGACCCGCTCGGCGGCGCTGCCGTGCACTATTGGGAGCCGATCAACACCGTCTACAAGCTGGACATCGCCATCGTGAACCCGAAGGTCGATCCGACCTTCTCGTTCATGACACTCGATCACGACGGCAAGATCCGCATGGACTGCTCCAGCCCCTACGCGATGGCAAGGCTGGTCGGCCTCAAGGATCGCTACCGGGTCGCGTTCGCCAACGACCCGGACTCAGATCGGCACGGCATCGTCACGCCATCGGCAGGGCTGATGAACCCCAATCATTATCTAGCGGTCGCAATCGGTTACCTGCTCGCCCATCGTCCCCACTGGCCGGCCCAAGCCGCGATCGGCAAGACCTTGGTCAGCAGCAGAATGATTGACCGCGTCGTCCACAAGCTCGGCCGGCGCTTGTTGGAGGTGCCGGTCGGCTTCAAATGGTTCGTCCCTGGGCTTTTCGACGGCTCGTGCTGCTTCGGCGGCGAAGAGAGCGCCGGGGCGAGCTTTTTGCGCCACGACGGCGGCGTGTGGACGACCGACAAGGACGGCCCGATCATGGATCTGCTCGCGGCCGAGATCACGGCCCGCACCGGCAAGGATCCGGGGGAGCATTACCACGCACTGACGGCGGAGTTCGGAACGGCTTACTACGCGCGCATCGACGCGGCGGCGACACCAGAGCAGAAATCGAGGCTGGAAAAGCTGTCGCCTGAGGCTGTTAAGGAGTCTGAATTGGCAGGCGAGCGAATCACCGCCAAACTAAGCCGCGCCCCGGGAAACAATGCTCCTATCGGTGGCCTAAAAGTGGTCGCCGCCGGCGGCTGGTTCGCGGCCCGGCCGTCCGGCACCGAGGACATCTACAAGATCTACGCAGAAAGTTTCAAGGACGAGGGTCACCTCGACGCGATCCTCGGTGAAGCTCAGGCGATGGTGGACAATGCGCTGGGCGGATCCACCCCACTCCGCGGAATTTGACAAAGCGTACGCGCATTGTGCGCCAAGCTCGGCTGAAGGAAGAGCGGCCAGGAGGAGTTCCAGTTCGAATACGGCGATCGCTACGCCGAGCACATCGCCGATTTCAATCCGACCTTTGTTAAGGTGCTGGTGCGCTACAATCCCGAGGGCGACGAGGCAATGAACCGTCGGCAGGCAGCGCGGTTGCGCGAGCTGGCGGACTACGTGCACAAGAACGGCCAACATTTCTTGTTCGAATTGCTGGTGCCGATGACGCACGAGCAGTCTGACCGGCTGGAGGGTGACCAGCACGTCTATGACCACGATTTGCGACCGTCGCTGATGATTGCCGCGATCAAGGAGCTGCAAAACGCCGGCGTCGAGCCGGATGTGTGGAAGATCGAGGGGCTGGAGCGGCGCGAAGACTGCGCTGCGTTGGTGACGGCGGCGCGGCGCGACAGGCGTGACAAGGTGGGGTGCATCATCCTCGGCCGCGGCTCCAACCAAGCCGACATCATTGCCTGGCCGCGCGCGGCGGCGCCGGTGCCGGGCTTCATCGGCTTCGCTGTCGGGCGCACCTCGTTCTGGGACGCGCTGGTCGCGCTGCGGGACAACAACACGACGCGCGAGAAGACGGTCGAGACCATCGCCAACCGCTACGTTGAGTGGGTGCGTACCTTCGAGGACGCGCGCAAGGGATAACAACTGATGGGTCGCTGGCTGCGCTTTGATCACAGAGCCGGCCCGCTCCAGCATTTGCCGAGCTTTACCCAGTTTAATTAGGCATCCGACGCACGGCGCTCTAGCACGTCGTAACCGTTGCCGACCCGCACGCCAAGGCGCATTATCGTGTGTCGGTGAATGCCAGTAAGCCGCTCAATCGCTCGGATTGAGCAGCCCTCGGTTAAAGCGGCAACGGCTTCGATCTGTTTATCGCGAGGCAGAACGTTCATGGGGGCAATCCATGAGCTTCGGAACTGCCCCTGGAGCGGGTAGAACGGGCTTACCAGGATCGCTATATTCGCTCTCACGATCATCGCTTCAGGGGGGCAGTTCCTGGGTTGTGGTCGAGGATCTGGCCGCTGTTACCAGCAGCGACCGGCTCCGCCGGGCCGGGGAGGCGGCGGAATTCGAACCCGCGAAACCCAGGGGTCGAGGTCTGCCGAGGGGTAAGCTCGGTGCGATAAACCACTCTGCCACGTCTCCGAAGCCATCTCGGTTCGGCCCGCATCGACGAAAGCCGATGCGGGTCTTTCCATTTGGCGAGTGTTCTCATATAGCAAGCATGCTATATCGCGGTCAGGCGCCTTCTATAGCAAAGTTGCTATGCTGAGCTTCCGATGCTATATTGCCCCGGATGGGCGTGACATTATGCGGGAGTGGTACTGTGAACAGGACGATGCAATCCAAGCGGATTTTGTCGCAGTTCTCGAACAGCTCCACGGGAATCGTCGCGCTCGTAACAACGAAGATATTTTCAAGGCACTGGAAAAGCGCAACAGCAGCAAAACTTGCGTGGGTTTCCACGAAATACGCATCATAAAAGATGGCCGTCATTTTCGGATCATCGGTCACCTTGACGGCGATCTCTTTACGATGCTTGTGCCGTTTCTCAAAGATACAGGCAGCAGATATAGACCACATTGTGATGATGCCGTCAGCCGTAAATCAGAGATAGACAATGACCGAAGACGATCTCACGACTGCAAATTCCCGCCAGCGGTCAAAGATTAGGCGGCTTGCGAGATCGCTTGGAAAGCAGAAATTTCGCCATTCTTATATGGCGCGGCAGCTAAAACTGTTTCTTGCGGAACAAATCAGAGCCTTGCGTGATGATCTTACTCAAAAGGAGTTCGGTGATAGAATTGGCAAACCTCAAAGTGTCGTCTCTCGTTTAGAAAAGCAAGCTGATAGACAAATCAGTGTTCAAACATTGATTGATATCGCTGAACATCTTGATATTGCCATCATTATTAGGTTTATAGATTTTCCAACATTTTTTAAATATACGGAGGATTATTCAGACGAAGCGCTTCGCCCGGCATCCTACAATCAAGAGGCAATTAATACCTTTGCCGAAGAACAGCAGCAACTCGCAAGAGAACTGGAACTTCGCGATCTATTCCATAACCCTCCATCGTCTGAGAGTCAGTCGCGAGCGGTGAGAGTGGATAACAATGAGGCTAACCCTACAACTACGCCACCACCAAGCAATCTATTATTCATTACGGCGTAGGTAAATGTTCGATTTTAGCGAGCCTATAGGCTTTACGATATTTTGCGATGATATCCGAGACGAGATTGGAGGGAAAAGCAGTCTAATCGGAATCTACGAAAGTGTAATGGTTGTACATGTGCCACTGCCTGCTGCGCTGCCGAAATTCGGGTTCCGTATCGAAATTCTGGAGCCGGCTAGGCTAGCTCTAGAAAGGGATTTCCCAATCGAGATCAATATACATTTGCCTGGAGACGAAGACGATAAGCCGAGTTATTTTGGTACGTTACCAGCCGATCCCGAAGGAGCCAGAGCAAAGCTCGATAATCTGCCATGGCGACCGACAGGCACGAGACCTTTGTTGGCGCACAGGACATTAAACTTTGTGGTAGCTCCAATTCGGCTGAGGGAACCCGGCGCGATCCGGGTGACAGCGAAATACAAAGGTGAGGTTCTTAGGTGTGGAAGCCTACAGGTCATCCAAGGACCAACTGCAGAACAGACGGCTCCCTCGAAGTAGGACACCGTGCCCCGAATTGGGACAGCACCTTACCGCGGAGCCAAAAGACATCCACCTAAATCCGGCTGGCACCGTACATGGCGGTCTCGCAGCCACAATGCTCGACAGTTGCATGGGGCTCGCGATCCAATCGACATTGGAAAAGGGCGCCGGCTCCACGACCCTTGAGTTCAAGATTTCATTCGTCCGGCCGATCACGCCGGAGACAGGCCCGATCAAGGCTGAGGGCACGGTGATCAGCCGGGGCCGCCGGATCGGAACCGCGGAAGGACGTGTCACGGACAGCAAGGAGCGCTTGCTCGTCCATGGGACAACCACCTGCTTGATTTTTGAAAGCTGATCAGATCATACCGGTGTTCCCGGTAAAGTTGAGCTTGAAACCTATTTGCCTCATCGTATAGAGGGGGTTCGAATCGACGGCGGCGGCTTGGATCTGGAGTTCATCCGTGATGTGCCATTTGATGCGACCAGTCCATCTGCCGGCCGGCCCATCTGCCCATCCGCTGTTGGCATAG
Source organism: uncultured Alphaproteobacteria bacterium (assembly GCA_963787425.1). Taxonomy (GTDB): domain Bacteria; phylum Pseudomonadota; class Alphaproteobacteria; order ATCC43930; family CGMCC-115725; genus AP-15. The sequence continues at coordinate 328,406 of CAWBCV010000004.1, read as the reverse complement.
AGTGTTATCGGATGCCCGCAGAGCTGATCGTTGCCCTCGCGCACAGCATAACCAAGCCAGTCATTGTCGTGGTGATGGGTGTCTCCGGATCGGGCAAAAGCACGGTCGCAGCCTTGCTCGCAGCCGCGCTCGGCTGCCAGTTTCAGGAAGGCGACGACCTGCACCCGCGCGAGAATATCGAGAAAATGCACGGCGGGATTCCGTTGACGGATGCGGACCGGATGCCCTGGCTCCATAAGATTGCGGAGGAAATCGACAGGTGGCGCGCGCGGGGCGAATGTGCCGTGCTGACCTGCTCGGCGCTGAAGCGATCCTACCGAGACATCATCATCGGCGACCGCCCCGCGGTCGTGCTGGTCTACCTCAAGGGATCGCGCGATCTTATCCGCCTGCGCATGATTGCACGGCACGAGCACTTCATGCCCGTTGCCCTGCTCGAGAGCCAGTTCGCGACATTGGAGGAGCCGACGCCGGACGAGCACCCGATCATCGTCGATGTCGGCGGCAAACCGGCCGAGATCGCCCACGAGATCGTGTGTCGGCTCGAGGAGCGGCAGCACGAACCCGGCGAACCCGCCCCAGCCACCGCGACCAGCCCGGGAAAGGATCGATGACCGCGACGGCTGCCGCCGGCCGCCTCCCAAGGGGTGCGCTGGGGTAACGGCGTGCTGCTGGGGGCCGGAATGCTGATCTATTATTTCGACCGGATCAACCTCTCGGTTGGCGCGCTGCAACTTCAACAGGAATTTGGTCTGACCGACGGTGAACTCGGCTGGTTTTCAGCGGGTTCTTTGGTCCTGCGCGCTGCTGCAGATCCCGACCGGCATGATCCTCGACCGCTTTGGCGTCACCTGGGTGTATCGGGTCAGCGCCTTTTCTCTGGTCGCTAACTTCGGCCGCGACCGCCCTCGCCGGCGGGTTCGGCGGCAGCCTCGCGGCGCGCATGCTGCTCGGTGTGGCCGAGGGACCCGGCTTCTCGGCAAGCGCGAAGGCCACCGGCTACTGGTTTCCGCGCAGCGAGCGGGCGATGGCGACGTCGATCTTGGATGCCGCCGCAAAGTTCGCCAACGTCATCGGCCTGCCGCTCGTCGCCTCGCGGTCGTGCAGTTCGGCTGGCGGTGGGGCTTCGGCATCACCGGATTGCTGAGCTTTTCTTATTTCGTTGCTTTCCTGATCTTCTATCGCGACCCGAGCAAGCACCCGCGACTGAGCCCGACAACATATGCGCGGGGCTTTGTCAAGATCGAACCCCGCCAGCCCGAATTGTTCTTCTATGCCTGATCGTCCCCTTTCGCCGCTTCAGAGGCCTCATCCCGGTGACGGGATGGGCTCCGGGCTGATAGTCCTGGCGCGATGGATCCTCGCCCTCGAGCTCGCGGTTGGTGCTGCGAAGCTCCTTGCGAAATGATCCAACGCAAATGGCCGGGCATGGTCCTGCCGACAGAAGGTCGGATCGAGGGGTGATCGGCTGCGGCGTTGCGTAATGCACGGCTCAGCGTTGCTACAGGGCGCCGCGCGGCGTGTCCTCGCGCTTGCTCGTGAGGACTATTCCCGTCACGGACGCTATCGTGCTCCAACCCGTTTCGCTAATCTTCCGATCAGCAAATCCACAACAGAGGGAAGCGCCGCCGTGTCCTATGTTTACATCGTTCAGATGGATATCCCGCAGCACCTCGAGGCCGAGTTCAATCGGATTTACGACGAGGACCACGTCCCGACCATCCTCAAAGTCCCTGGGGTGAGGTCCTGCGCACGCTATCGGCTCGAACACTCGACCGTGCCGAGCATGCCGCGCTACCTGGCGATTTATGAGACCAACTCGGCCGAGGTGATCAACAGCCCGGCCTGGCAGGAAGCCTCCGATCTCGGCGAGTGGAAACCCAAGATCCGGCCGCACTCAACAAACCGCCAGCACAGCGTCTTCCGGCGGATCGCCTGACCATGCCCCACATTTTCGTCGTCCAGCTCGACATCCCGGCGGAGCACGAGGCCGAGTTCAATCGCGTCTACGACACCGAGCATTTCCCGATGCTGTCGAAGGTGCCGGGGGTTCGCTCCGCAGCGCGCTATCGCCTCGAACACTCGACGGTCCCGGGGATGCAGCGCTACCTGACGATCTACGAACTCGACTCGCCCGACGTGCTGAAGAGCGCCGCCTGGGAGAGAGCTGGCAGCTACGGCGATTGGGCGACCAAGATACGGCCGCTGACGACCAGCCGCCATCACAGCGTCTTCGAATGCATCGCCTGAGGGGAACTGACATGATCCACGTGGTTGCAATCATCACCGCCAAGCCCGGCATGCGCGAGGCGATCCTCAAGGAATTCCACGCCAACATGCCGACGGTTCACGCCGAGAAGGGCTGCATCGAATACGGCCCGGCGATCGACGCCGAGGGAATCGGCAGCTTTCAGGCCAAATTCGGCCCCGACACCTTTGTCGTGATCGAGAAATGGGAGAGCCCCGACGCGCTAAAGGCGCACGCCGCCTCGCCGCACATGGCCGCCTACGCCGCCAAGACCCGGGATATGATCGCCAGCCGCACCATACACGTGCTGCAGCCGGGGTAATGCCGAGGGACGGACAGCGACAATAGGCGGCGATGGAACTGTTGCTGCAACAGGTGCTGGCGGGACTTGCGACCGGCGCGATCTATGCGTCGATGGCGCTCGCCGTGGTGATGATCTACCAGGCGATCGATCACCTCAATTTCGCGCAGGGCGAGATGGCGATGTTCTCGACCTTTCTCGCCTGGCAGATGCTCCAATGGGGTTGGCCGTATTGGGCCGCCTTCATCTGTGCGGTAGCGCTATCTTTCGTCGGCGGCGTCGCTATCGAACGCGTCCTATTCAAACCGATCCAAAACGCGCCGATCTTGAGCCAACTGGCCGCGTTCATCGCCCTCTACGGCATCCTCAACAGCTCCGCCGGATGGATCTGGGATTTCAACATCAAGAGCTTCCCGACCCCGTTCGGCTCGGCCCCGCTGTTCGGTGAACGCCTGATCGGCACGCATCAGGCCGGGATGATCGGGGTCACGTTGTTGATGCTGGGCCTGCTCTACCTGTTCTTCCGCGGGTCTCGGCTCGGCCTGGCGATGCGCGCCGCCGCGACCAATCCGGAATCGGCGCGCCTCGTCGGCATCCGCGTCGGCTGGATGATCGCGCTCGGCTGGGGAATGTCCGCCGCGGTCGGCGCGGTGGCCGGAATGCTGATCGCCCCGGTCGTGTTTCTTGAGCCGAACATGATGCTTGGCGTCTTGCTCTACGGCTTCGCCGGCGCTGTCCTAGGCGGGCTGTCGAGCCCAGGTGGCGCGGTGGCCGGCGGGTTTGCCGTCGGCGTCATCGAGAATCTCGCCGGCACCTTCATCCCCTATGTCGGACGCGAGCTGAAGTTGACGATCGCCCTCCTGCTGATCGTCGCAGTGCTTATGGTCAAGCCGAGCGGTGTGTTCGGCCGCACGGTGGTGACCCGGGTATGACAGGCCCCCCACGGGAAACAGTGGCCGTCGCAGGCGCATCGCCCCGCGCTCTTGTATTTGCAAAGCCGAGCACCCGCCACCTCCTGATTGCGGCGGCGGTAGTCGTGGCATTGGTAATACCCTTTGTCCTCAAGAGCTTTTTTGTGTTCCAGTTGACCTTGGTGATGGTCTACGGGTTGGCCATCTTAGGTCTCAATCTGCTGACCGGCTTCAACGGCCAATTCTCGCTCGGGCACAGCGCCTTTTACGGGATCGGCGCCTACACTGCCGCGATCCTGATGGAGCAGCTGGATCTCGCCTATTATTGGACCTTGCCCTGTGCCGGCGCGGTCTGCTTTGTCGTGGGTTTCCTGTTCGGGCTGCCGGCCCTGCGTCTGCAGGGCCTCTATCTCGCTCTGGCGACCTTTGCGCTCGCTACCGCGATGCCGCAGATCCTGAAGTTCCAACCGCTCGAACCGCTGACCGGCGGCGTACAAGGGATCGTCATCCTGAAGCCCGATCCGCCGCCTGGCGTACCGCTCGATGCCGACCAGTGGCTTTATTTCTTCACATTGGCGGTGTTGCTTATCATGTTCGCCGGCGCTGCGAACCTCGTGAAGAGCCGAACCGGCCGGGCGATCATGGCGATCCGGGACCACCCGATCGCGGCGGCGACGATGGGGATCAACACCGCGCTCTATAAAACTCTGACCTTCGGCGTCAGCGCGTTTTACACCGGGGTCGCGGGGGCGCTGGGCGCAATCGCGATCCAATTCGTCGCTCCCGACAGCTTTACTTTTCTGTTGTCCGTCTCTTTGCTGGTCGGGCTGGTGGTGGGGGGTGTCGGTTCGATCCCCGGAAGCCTCTTTGGTGGTGTGTTCGTGCTGTTCGTCCCGAACATCGCCGAGCGCGTATCGACCGGGCTCGCCGGTGCGATCTACGGCGTCATCCTGCTGTTGGTAATTTATGTCATGCCGTCCGGCGCCGCGGGCTTTGTGCGGTTTGCTGCCGCCCGGCTAAAATCGAAAGGGAACCTCAGATGAAAAAAATCACGCGTCGATCGATCATCGCGGTGGCCCCCAGCGCCCTTGCGCTAGCAGCCCCATTCTTGTCAATCGGGCCGGCGCGCGCCGAGAAGCAATATGGGCCTGGGGTTACCGACACCGAGATCAAGATCGGCAATACCGTCCCCTACAGCGGGCCGGCCTCGTCCTACGGCACGATCGGCAAGGCGGAGGCGGCGTATTTCCGGATGCTCAACGACCAGGGCGGCGTCAATGGCCGCAAGATCAACTTCATCTCGTACGACGACGCCTACTCACCGCCGAAAACCGTCGAGCAGGTCCGCAAGCTGGTCGAGGAAGACGGCGTTTTGCTGATGCTGGCGCCACTGGGCACGCCGACCAACTCGGCGATCCAGCGGTATCTGAACCAGAAAAAGGTGCCGCAGCTCTTCGTCGCCACAGGCGCGACCAAATGGAACGACCCGAAGCATTTTCCGTGGACCATGGGATGGCAGCCCAATTACCAGAGCGAGGGGCACGTCTATGCCGCCTACATCCTCGACCACCGGCCCGAGGGCAAAATCGGCGTGCTTTATCAAAACGACGATTTCGGCAAGGATTATCTTAAGGGCGTAAAAGACGGGCTCGGCGCCAAGGCCAAATCGATGATCGTTGTCGAGGCGCCGTATGAGACAACTGATCCGACCGTCAACTCGCAGATCATCAGCATGAAGTCGGCCGGCGCCGATATTTTTGTCAATACCGGCATCCCGAAATTTGCCGCGCAGGCCATCCGCAAGGCCGCCGAGATCGACTGGAAGCCGCTCCACATTCTCAGCAGTGTCGGCAACTCGGTGGGCGCGACACTCAAACCGGCGGGGTTGGAGAACGCCAAGGACATCGTGTCGGACTTTTATTTAAAAGACCCGACCGACCCTCACTGGAAAGACGATCCCGGTTACCGGGAGTGGGTCGCTTTCATGGACAAATATTACCCCGAGGGCGACAAGACCGACGCCGGCAACGTCGTCGGGCCCTGCTTTTGCCAGACGATGGTGCAGGTATTGAAGCAGTGCGGCGATAATCTGACCCGCGAGAATATCATGAAAGAGGCCGCGAACCTGCACGACTTCACCGTTCCGATGCTGCTGCCCGGTATCAAAATCAACACCAGCCCAACCGACTTCGCCCCGATCAAGCAGATACAGATGGCGCGCTTCGACGGCGAGCGGTGGAATCTATTCGGCCCGGTGCTCAACGGCGAGATCAGCGGTTGACAGTCACTGCGATTGAGCGCGGGACAGACTCTCGATTATGCACCCCGAAGGCCGCGGATGACGCTGCTGTGGGGAGCTTTGCGGGTGGTAATGCTGGTGGTCGCCGCCTGTTGCCTGTCATGGCTTGGCGGGCTGTTGTGGTTCGCGACGCCGCCGGCGGCCGACACGCGGGCGGCGGCGACCGACGCCATTGTCGTGCTGACCGGCGGCAGCTTGCGACTGCAGAGCGGCATTGACCTTCTCCGCGAGGGAAAGGGCCGCAAGCTCTTCGTCTCCGGCGTCAACCAGCAAGTCGATCTTGACGATCTGCTGGGCGTTTCAGGCAATGCTCCAGACTGGGCGCTCTGTTGCGTCGCCCTCGGGCATCAGGCTGACAACACGTTCGGGAATGCGCAGGAGACGGCGCAGTGGATACGCCGTCAAGGTTTCCGCAGCCTGCGTCTGGTCACTGCCTGGTACCACATGCCGCGCAGCTTGCTCGAATTCGACCGGGCGATGCCGGAGATCGACATCGTGGCTCACCCCGTCTTTCCCGACCAGGTCAAGCAGGAGCATTGGTGGGCATGGCGCGGCACCGCTGCGCTGCTGGTCAATGAATATGTCAAGTACCTGGGCGCGCTCGCCCGCCCGCTGATCGAGCGCCAACCGGCGACGATCGGCAGGCCGGACGAGCCGGCGAGCGCCGAGATGCGGCGATGAGGTGGGCAAGGGCGCTCGCCTTCAATATCGCCTCCTTCGCCTGGACTGCGATCCTTGGCACGCTCGGGCTTCCCTTTCTCTTGACGCCGCGTGCCGTGGCGATGCGGTTCGGCCGGTTTTGGGCATCAAGCGTTTTGGTATTGCTCAGGCTCATCGTCGGGCTCGGCCACGAGGTCCGCGGGCTCGACCGCCTCCCCCGAGGCGGCTGTATCATCGCGATGAAGCATCAATCCGCCTGGGACGCTCTGATCTTGCCGGTCGTGCTCGGCGATCCTGCGGTCGTCGTGAAGCGCGAATTGCTGCTGCTGCCGTTTTACGGCTGGTATGCGGCGCGCGCCGGCTCCATCGCGATCGACCGTAAAGCCGGCGCGGGTGCGCTGCGCCGGATGCTGGCGAAGAGCCGGCCAGTGGCCGCCGCCGGGCGGCCGATCGTCATCTTCCCGGAAGGAACCCGGGTCGCCCCCGGTGAGCGCAGGCCCTATCAGCCGGGGGCCGCGGCGCTCTATCAGGCATTGGCGCTGCCGCTAGTCCCGGCTGCCGTCAATTCCGGCCTCTATTGGGGACGGCGCAGCTTTGTGAAGCGCCCGGGCCGCATCATCCTCGAATTTCTCGACCCGATACCCCCCGGCAGAACCCGGCCCCGCGTGATGGCCGAACTCGAACGTCGGATCGAGACCGCGACCGCTGCGCTGCTGCGCGAGGGCATGAGCAGGACGAGCGCCCGGCCTCAATTGCGGGCGAACTACACTCGTGCCCCGGAATAAGGAGCTATCTCGGGCTCGGGAACCAATCTTCGTCGCCCGCTGACGATCTGTTCAAGTGTGTAGGGGCACTCTGCAGGCAATCGGCTGGCGAACCCCGGCAGGTCGCGCTCCAGCCGCCGCAGGAGCCTCAGCGCCGCCCGATAGCGAGCCGGTAGATCGAGCTTTGCCTCGATGCTGCGGGTCAGAACCTTATCGAGCTGCAGGCGCCATTCGACGATCTCGTCGCGCCAATGATCGGCCGGTTGATCGAGCCCGGAGTACTCCAGTTTGAGAAAATGCTCGATAACGTGCTCGCAAAGCGATTGCGCCGCGCGCAGATCGCCGCGTCCCAAATCCTCGATCTCCTCGACGATGTGTTCAAGGTCGAGTTCGTTTCCGGCCGGCCGGAGCCGACGCAGCAGGTCCGCCTGCTGCTGCGTCCAAGCGTAGAAGTCTTCGTCGTAGAGGGTTTCCGACATCGCGGTCACGAATTTAACGCAAATTTGATCGGGCGGAAAGTCCGCACCGAACGAATCCGGAACTGTGGTAAACTGCCGACGACAGGAGGAAGTCTTTGCCATGGCGCTCGTCGGCTCGATATCGCAGCAGATCTGGGACATGAAATATCGCCTGAGGGGCCCCTCGGGGGAGATGCTCGACAAGACGATCGAGGATACCTGGCGGCGGGTGGCGACGGCGCTCGCCGCCCCCGAACACGACGCTGCGGCATGGGCCGAGCGGTTCTACGCAGCGATGAGCGATTTCAAGTTCCTGCCGGCGGGCCGCGTCGTCGCCGGCGCCGGCGCCAGCCGCTCGGTGACCCTCTTCAATTGCTTTGTGATGGGCGCAATCCCCGACGATATGGGCGGGATCTTTGCGCATCTGCGCGAGGCGGCGCTGACGATGCAGCAGGGCGGCGGTATCGGCTATGACTTCTCGACCCTGCGGCCGCGTGGCGCCCCCGTAAAGGGAGTAGGAGCCGACGCCTCGGGCCCGCTCTCCTTCATGGATGTGTGGGACGCGATGTGCCGAACCATCATGAGCGCCGGCTACCGCCGCGGGGCCATGATGGCGACCCTGCACTGCGACCATCCCGATATCGAGGCCTTCATCGAGGCGAAACGCGAGCCGGGCCGACTGCGCATGTTCAACCTTTCGGTGCTGGTGTCGGACGCGTTGATGAAGGCCGTCGAGGAAAATGCCCCGTGGGAGCTGTCCTTCGGCGGCCCCGATGGCGCTAAGGCCACGTGGAAGGTGCTGCCGGCGCGCGAGCTATGGGACAAGATCATGCGCGCGACCTACGCCTATGCCGAGCCGGGCGTGATCTTCATCGACCGCATCAACCGGCGTAACAACCTTAATTATTGTGAAGAGATTACCGCGACCAACCCATGCGGCGAGCAGCCGCTGCCGCCTTACGGCGCGTGCCTGTTGGGTTCGATCAACCTGGCGAGCCTGATCGAAAACCCGTTCACCCCTGAGGCACGGCTCGACCTGGAGCGGCTGCGCCGGCTGGTGCCGGATTGTGTCCGCATGATGGACAATGTCATCGATATCTCACTGTTTCCGCTGCCCCGGCAACAGGAAGAGGCACGCCAGAAGCGCCGTATCGGTCTCGGGGTTACGGGGCTCGCGGATGCTCTGATCCTCTGCGGACTGCGCTACGGTTCGGTAGCTGCGGTCGCGGCGACCGAGAGCTGGCTCGGCATGATCCAGCGCGAGGCCTATCTCGCCTCGTGCACCTTGGCGGCAGAGAGGGGCGCCTTTCCGCTGTTCGACCGCGAGCGGTATCTGGCCGGCGAGACGGTGAAGGGCCTTGACGAGGAGGTGCGCGCGCAAATCGGGCAGCACGGCATCCGCAACGCGCTTCTTACTTCGGTCGCGCCGACCGGCACGATTTCACTGTTCGCCGACAATGTTTCATCGGGGATCGAGCCGGTTTTCAGCTTCCGCCACACGCGCAACGTGCTGATGCCCGACGGAACCCGCCGCGAAGAGGAGGTGACCGACTACGCCTACCGCCTGTTCCGCCGATCCAAGGGCGAGTTTGCGCCGTTGCCGGATTACTTCATCGATGCGCAGGCGCTGACCCCCGAAGACCACGTCGTCATGCAGGCGGCGGTGCAGAAGCACATCGACAGTTCGATCTCGAAGACCATCAACGTCCCGGCCGATATCCCGTTCGAACGCTTCAAGGACGTCTATCTGCAGGCTTACGCGCTCGGCTGCAAAGGCTGCACGACCTATCGGCCCAACGAGGTTACCGGGGCGGTGCTGGCGGTCAGGGCCGAGGTGCCGGCTGCCGGACGGGAAGCTGCACGACAGCAGGAGCTACCGCTTCCGCCACCCGCGCCGGCGGCTTCACCGAAGCCGGCCGATATTTTCGAGGCGGGGGGCGTCGTCTACATGACGCAGCCCCTGAGTCGGCCGGAGGCGCTGCCCGGGCAGACCTACAAGGTTCGCTGGCCGGACAGCGAGCACGCGCTCTACATCACCTTGAACGACATCATTCAGGACGGCCGCCGCCGGCCCTTCGAGGTGTTCATCAATTCGAAGAACATGGAGCATTATGCCTGGACCGTCGCGCTGACGCGAATGATCAGCGCTGTGTTCCGCCGCGGCGGCGACGTCTCGTTCGTCGTCGAGGAAATGAAGGCAGTGTTCGACCCGCGCGGCGGCGCCTGGATGGAGGGCAGATACGTGCCCTCGCTGTTGGCCGCGATCGGCGACGTCATCGAGCGCCACATGATCGCGATCGGCTTCCTGCCGGCACGCGGTCAGAAAGCCGCAATAAGCGAGCAGAAAGTCTCGGCCGGCAACGCGCTGATTTCGGATCAGAGATCCATCACGACCCGTATGGCGCAGTGTCCGAAATGCGGCGAGGCAGCTCTGATCCGCATCGAGGGATGCGACCAGTGCACCAGCTGCGATTATTCGAAATGCTGGTAGCGACCCGCGGAGACACAGTAGGCATGACCCGATTTTCTGGAAAGGCCTGGCAGCGCAGCACATCCTTGCGGGCAGCAATCCACAACCTCCCCTTCAACACAGAACTCGCGGCGGGTTCGCTCAGTCGCGACCGGTTTCAGACCTACATCATTCAAGACGCGATTTATCTCGGCCAGTTCTCCCGTGCGCTCGCGATCTCTGCGGCCAAAGCCCCGGACACGGCGACGATGCAGTCCTTCGCGCAATCCGCTCTGGGGGCCATCGCCGTCGAGCAGGCTTTGCACGGCCGCTATTTGTGGGACTTTGGCGTGGACCCGGCCGGCATTGCCGATGCCGAGCCGTCGCCGGACTGTCTCGCCTACACCAGCTACCTAATCGCAGCGGCCTATCATGATCCTTGGGAAGTGCTGGTCGCTGCCTTATTGCCCTGCTTTTGGATTTATTGGGATGTCGGGTGCGCGATCGCTCGTACAGCCGCGCCGCAGAACCCGTACAAGGCGTGGATCGATACCTATGCCGACGAGCGCTTCGGCGAGGCAGTGCGGACGGTCATCGCGATAACCGATCGGGCGGCCGATGCCGCGACCGCGGCAACCCGCGCCAAGATGCTGGCGGCCTTTATCCGCGCCTGCCAGTATGAATTGCTGTTCTGGGACGGTGCCTATCAGCGTCGTGGCTGGCCGCAACTCGGTTGAAGGCGCCGTGGCATGAAGGGGAATGTACACGATGGCGGAAGACACGCACTTACCGGCGGATATCGACGCGCAACCCGTGGTGCAGGCGGCGGCGGCGCTGCAGCCGGAGCTCCGCAGCTACCGTGAGGAGATCGAGCGCGCGCAGCGCCTGCCGAAAGCGTTGGTCGAACAGTTGCGTGCCGCCGGGTTCTACCGGATGGTCATCCCGCGCGAGCTGGGCGGCCTAGAGGTCGACCCGCTGACCTATCTGCGCGCCGTGGAGCTTTTAGCCGAAGGCGCCGGCTCGGTTGGCTGGAACCTCGGCAATGGCGGCGTCGGCCAGCTCGTGACGCTCGGCTTGCCGGACGCGGGAGTGCACGAGATCTATGCCAAGCGCGCCGACACGATCATCGCCGGCACTGCGGTGCCGGGCGGCGGGCAGGGGGTGCCGGTCGAGGGCGGCTACCGGGTCACCGGCAGATGGCAGTTCGGCACCGGCTGTCAGGAGGCGAGCTGGATGCTCGCGAGCTTCCAGGTGCTCGGCGATGACGGCCAGCCGCGCCGGCACCCGCAAGGCGGCTCGCTCTACTGGCGCGGCGTGTTTGCGCGCCCGGAAGCGGAGATCGTGCCGGGGAGCTGGGACGTCACCGGGCTGCGCGGCACCGGCAGCTTCGACTGGACGGTCGAGGACGTGTTCCTGCCGGAGCGGCGCACGATGCCGCAAGTCGGCATTCCCCTCGAGAACCAATGGTCGCGCTGGCCGGGCGTCACCTATCAGCTGCCGGTCCAGTGCTGGGTCGGGCCGCATCACAGCGCGGTGATCACCGGCATCGCGCGGGCCGGTATCGACGCGCTGATCGAGCTGGCGGGGGGCAAGCAGCCGCGCGGCCGCCCCGTCGGGTTGCTCTGTGATAGCCCGCAGGTGCAGGATGCTGTTGGCCGGGCCGACGCCATCCTCAATGCTGGGCGCGCCTACCGCAGCACGATGATCGCCGAGCTGTGGAACACGGTCGCTTCCGGCAAGGAGACCACCCTCGAGCAGCGCGCCCGCTGCCGGCTGGCCGCGGTCTACGCCGCCGACTGCGCGCGCGAGGCGATGGATTTGATGTACCGGCACGGCGGCAGCACATCATTCAAGCGCGAAAGCCGCCTCGCCGAGTGCTGGCGCGACCTGCACACCGTCGGCCAGACGGTCACCCTCGCGCCCGAATGGTACCCGATCGGCGGCCGCGTGTATCTCGGCCTCGACCCCGGCCCCCGCCTGCGCTAGCGCGCATTCCCATCAGGTTACCCCACCAATTCCGACCGTCATTGCAGGCGACCGTAGGGCGGATAAGCGTAGCGCCATCCGCCGGTTCCCTCGTTGGCTTGCGTGGCGGATTACGCTCCGCCAATCCGCCTACCATTTAGTGTTTTCAGGAAGTCGTCGCGATGTCATGGGCGGCGACCAGTTCGCGGACGCGCGGGATCAGTTCTTCGCCATACTGGATGGCGTCTGGCCAGGGGTCGTATCCGCGGATCAACAGGCTGGTAGCACCGAGTTTATAGTATTCGAGCAGCGCGTTCGCGACTGTTTCGGGCGTGCCGACGAGGGCGGTCGAGTTGCCTTGCGCGCCCGTTGCGACGGCGAGGGAGGTCCACAAGCAGGTGTCGTGCAACTCGGCGTCGGCGGCGGCCTGTAATAGCCGCTGGGAGCCGACATTCTGGCGCTGGGGCGCCGGAGCGCTGCCGCGATTGATCAGCACGCGGTCGAGGATGGCCTTGGCCCGGTCCCAGGCTTCGCCTTCGGTTGCCGCGAGGATCGGACGGGTCGAGAGGCTGAAGGCCGGACTGCGGCCATGGAGCGCCGCTTCCTTTCGCACGCGCTCGATGAACAGGGCCGTCTCCTTCAGCGGCTCGCCCCACAGCATGAAGATGTCGACATGCGGGGCCAGCGCCCGGATCGCCGCGTCGGACCCGCCGCCGCCGTAGATCGGGATATAGGGCTGCTGGCGGCAGCGGATTTCCGAATAAGTCCCGCGGGTCCGGTAGAATTCGCCCGCGTGGTCGAACGGCGCTGGCTCGGTCCAGGTCCGGCGCAGCAGCGACAGGTACTCCCCGGCGCGGCGGTAGCGCGCGTCATGATCCGTCCAGTCGCCGTCTTTGGCCTGGTCGGCGTCGCTGCCGCCGGCAATGATGTGCACGGCGAGGCGGCCACCGCAGAGCTGGTCCAAGGTTGCCAGCTTGCGCGCGGCAACCGGCGGCGCCACAAATCCGGGGCGATGCGCCAAGAGGAAACCGAGCCGCTCGGTGACCGACGCGGCGTGCGCCCCAACCAGAAACCCGTCAGGCGCGCCCGAGAAGTAGCCGATCAGCACGCGGTCGAAGCCGGCCCGCTCGTGAATGCGCGCCGTCTCGGCAATCACGTTGGCATCAAACGGAGGTCCAGCCGGTGGGATCAGCTCCGACGAGACGCGCGGTGCGATCCAGCCGATCATCTCCACTGGCATATCAAGACCTTCCTGAACCGACGTGGCTCGCTAGAACTCTGCCGCGAGTGGCCACTGTCAAGCGGGCTTTCCTGTTTGGCAACCTGCCGGTTGGGCCGCCATTGCCGCCGGCAACAACGCGTGCGAGGCGAACCGGCGCTCGCGTTATTTCAAATTCCATAATATCCTCGATGTCAGTTTATCCTCGGGAACGCCAGCAGATGAGCGGGGAGCGTGCGGAGCGCCGGTTAGCGGCCATCCTCGCGGCCGATATTGCCGGCTACAGTCGGTTGATGGGCGTCGACGAGGAAGGCACGCTGGCACGCCTGAAGGCGCACCGCCGCGAATTGATTGACCCCAAGATCGCCGCACATCGCGGCCGGTTGGTCAAGACCACCGGCGACGGATTGCTCGTCGAATTCGCCAGCGTGGTGGACGCTTTGCGTTGCGCGACCGAGGTGCAGCAGGCGATGGCCGGGCGCAATGCCGGGACACCCGCCCCGGAACGGATTGAATTCCGCATTGGCCTCCATCAAGGCGACATCGTCGTGGAGGAGGGTGACATCCTTGGTGACGGGGTCAACGTCGCCGCCCGGCTCGAAGCCCTGGCGGAGCCGGGCGGCATCTGTGTTTCGGCAAGGGTGCAGGAGGACGCCGCCGGCAAGCTCGACCTCGCCTTCAACGACATCGGCGAGCACAGTCTGAAAAATATCGCCCGCCCGATCGGGGTTTATCGAGTGGCGGCTGACATTGCTGCGACGGCCCCGGCCCGCGCCGGCTTCCCGCTGCCGGACAAGCCGTCGCTGGCGGTGTTGCCGTTCCAAAACATGAGCGGCGACCCCGAACAGGATTATTTCGCCGACGGCATGGTCGAAGACATCACCGCCGCGCTGTGCCGCGTACGGGATTTCTTCGTCATCGCGCGCAATTCCGCCTTCAGCTACAAGAGGCGGGCCGTTCCCGTGCAGCAGATCAGTCGGGAACTGGGGGTGCGCTATCTGATCGAGGGAAGCGTGCGCAGGTCGGGCAACCGCGTTCGCATTAGCGCCCAGCTGATCGACGGACCTTCCGGTAACCATCTCTGGGCAGACAGGTACGAAGGCGCCATGACGGACGTCTTCGACCTGCAAGACCGAATTACCGAATTGGTCGTTGGTGCCATTCAGCCATCGGTTCGCTCTGCCGAGATCGAGCGGTCGCGCCGCAAGCGGCCGGAAAGCCTCGATGCCTATGATCTGGTGCTGCGTGCCTATCCGAGCGTATGGTCGCTGGAACGCGGTGCCAATGCCGAGGCGCTGAAGTTGCTCGATCAGGCGATCGCGATCGAGCCCGACTATCAGCTAGCCCTTTCGCTCGCCGCGTGGTGCCACGCGCAGCAAAGCGTCTACAACTGGACGGCGGACCTGGACGGTGCGCGCACCGAGACGCTGCGCCTGACGCAGGCGGCGGCCGCGCTCGGCGGCGAGGATCCGACCGTCCTGACAGTGCTGGGGGCGGCCCATACGATCGTTCGCAACTACGAGATCGCCGCTCGCATGCTCGGAAAAGCATTGACGCTCGACCCGAACTCGGCCTGGGCGTGGAACCGCAGCGGCTGGTTGGAATCCTATCTCGATCGGGCAGATGCGGCGATCGAGCATTTCAAGCGCGCCCTTCGTCTCAGCCCGTTCGACCCGATGAACTTCAACGCGTTCATCGGCATCGGCGGCGCACATTTCGTCGCCGGCCGGTACCCCGAGACCGTCCTCTGGTTCGAAAAGGGCCTGCTGGAGCAGCCTAGCGCGACCTGGGTCTACCGCAATCTCGTCCCGGCCTACGCCCTGCTTGGCCGGGAGGCGGAAGCGCGCGCCGGCCTGTCGCGGCTGTTGCAGGAATATCCCGACCTGACCATCTCGAAGGTTATGTCGGCCCTCGTCTTTTCGCAGCCGACGCTGGATCGGATGGCTGAGGGGCTAAGGCTGGCAGGAATGCCGGAGTGAGTGACCTGTGGCGGGTTATGCCCGCTCGACCAGAGATAAAGGGGGCGATATGGGGCGCAAGTTCGCGAACATCCTAGAGACGGTTGGGAATACGCCCGTGGTCAGGATCGGGAAGCTCGCCCCTCCGGACGTTAATTTGTTCGTCAAAATTGAAGCCTTCAACCCTCTGGGCTCGGTCAAGGACCGGCTGGCGCTTGGGGTGATCGAGGACGCGGAGCGGACCGCCAGGCTGAGGCCAGGGCAGACCGTCATCGAGGCGACGAGCGGCAATACCGGCATCGGCCTGGCGATGGTGTGCGCACAGAAGGGGTATCCGCTGGTCGTCACAATGGCCGAGACGTTCAGCGTCGAGCGCCGCAAGCTGATGCGTTTTCTCGGGGCGAAAGTAGTGCTTACTCCGGCAGCCGAACGCGGCATGGGCATGGTCAAAAAGGCCGTCGAGCTTGCCGAGGCGCACGGCTGGTTTTTGACGCGGCAGTTCGAGAACGAGGCCAACGCCGACATGCATTCCCGCACCACCGCAAGAGAGATCCTGGCGGATTTCGAAGGCGAGCCGCTGGATTATTGGGTCACCGGGTTCGGCACCGGCGGCACTCTGAAAGGCGTCGCGCGGGTCCTCGCCAAGGAACGGCCGGAGACGAAGATCGTGGTCTGCGAGCCGGCGGACGCGCCAATGCTCACGAGCCACGCCCCACAGCAGCGGCAGCCGGACGGGTCTGCTGCGGCGGCCCACCCGTCCTGGAAACCGCATCCCATGCAGGGGTGGAGCCCCGACTTTATTCCGAAACTGACGGGCGATGCGGTGGCGATGCAGGTAATCGATCGTGTTGTGACGGTTTCCAATGCCGACGCGATGCATTGCAGCCGCGAGCTCGCCCAAAAGGAGGGGATTTTCGTCGGGATCACCGCCGGGGCGACGTTCGCCGGCGCGCTGCAGGTTTGCGGGGACGCTCCCAAGGGAGCCACGGTGCTTTGCATGCTGCCGGATACAGGTGAGCGATATCTGAGCACTCCGCTCTTCGCGGACATCCCAGCCGACATGACCGAGGAAGAGATGCAAATCTCGCGGTCGACGCCGAGTGCGCGCTTGGGTGGTTAGATTGGTAAATACCGGGCATTTCGACCAGTTGCGAAAGTAAACTGGGGCCTAAGCGGCCGCCGCCCGCCGTAGATCAGAGCAGATTTCGACCAAATCGCCGCTGTCATTGCGAGGCGCGCCTGGCGCGACGAAGCAATCTCGACCGATCGAGCACTCCGCGGCCCGAGATTGCTTCCCCGCGGGCCAAGCCTCGCGGTTCGCAATGACGGACGGAATTGCTGGTGCCGGTTATTTGTGCAGTGCAGTCATAATTTCTGAGCTGCTCTAAGGCTTCGGATGGTTCGTTTATTGCACTGCAAAAACTTCGGCGGATAATCATTGCGAATAAACTGCGGGTGGGGACGCCGGATTTCACGAGGGGAGTGCAACATGGGCAAAACGACGTTCAGCCACCAGAAAGCAAATTCCCCCGCCGCCCGGTACTGCGGCGACGGCCTGCGCTCGTTTTTCGTCTACCAGGACACCGGGGTTACCGCAGCTACTAACGGCCAGGTTCGGGTGCAACTGGTGCGCGCCGAGGTCAAGAGCGCCGAGGCAAAGGGCGGCACCGGCTTCCATTTTCACACCGCGGACGTTCATGTCGTCTACATGGTCCGCGGCTGGGCGAAGTTCGACTATGACGGCATCGACACCCTGGTCGAGGCCGGCGACTGCGTCCACCAGCGTCCGGGGATAATTCACAGTCTGTACGACTGGTCGGACGATATGGAGTTCATGGAGATCATCATGCCGGGCGATTTCGCCACGACTGAGATCACGCCGCCGGCGATCGCCGCGGCCGCACCGCCCGCTGCGAGTCGCTGAGCAGGTTGGCGGTCAGTCGCTCGCGTAGATGACGTTCCGCAGGATCGGATAGATATAGCTGCTCCAGCGCCGTCCGGCGAAGACGCCGTAATGGCCGACGCCGGTCTGGACATGGTGACGCTTCATGTAGGGCCTGACGCCGCTGCACAATTCTTGCGCAGCCAATGTCTGACCGACGCCGCAAATGTCGTCGCGCTCGCCTTCGACGGTGAGGAGCGCAGTGCGTCGGATCGCGCCCGCATCGATACGCCGGCCGCGCCATTCGAACTTTGCCAGCGGCAGCGAGTGCTCCTGAAACACGGTGCGCACGGTCTGAAGATAGAATTCGGCCGGTAAATCCATGACCGCGCAGTATTCGTCATAGAACGCGCGGATCGCCGCCGCCTTTTCGTCTTCGCCATTGGCGAGATGGCAAAAAAGATCGATCTGGGCTTTGACATGGCGGTCCACGTTCATGCTCATAAAAGCAGCAAGCTGCACAAAACCGGGATAGACGCGACGCAAGGCGCCCGGATAGCGCAACGGCACGATCCCGATAAGGTTGCGCTCGAACCATTCGATCGGCCGGCTCGTCGCCAGCCGGTTGACCTCGGTCGGGTTGACCCGCGCATCGATCGGGCCGGCCATCAAGGTCATGCTGCGCGGCTGCGCCGGATCGGAATCCTCGGCCATGACCGCGACCGCGGCGAGCACCGCGACGCAGGGCTGGCACACTCCGACGACATGCACGCCGGGCCCAAGCACCTGTAAAAAGGTGATGACGTGATCGATAAACTCGTCGAAGCCGAACTCGCCATGCCGCAAACCGATGTCGCGCGCGTTGTGCCAGTCGGTGATATAGACATCGTGGTCGGCGAGAAGCGTCTGCGCAGTGCCACGCAGCAACGTCGCAAAATGCCCCGACAGCGGCGCCACCAGGAGCACTCGGGGTTGCGTCGGCGCGACGTCTTTTTCGAGGTGCAAGAGGGTGCAGAACGGTGTGCGATGAACCGCGGTCTCACGCACCGCGGCGAGCCGGCCAGCGATGTCGACCGTGTCAATCCCGAAGGCGGGCCGATGGTGGCTGAGCCGTGCGCGTGCAACGAGCTCCCAGACGGCTGCGCCGGCCCGATGGAGCCCATTGCGGGACATTCCAGGGAACGGGTGGGCAAGCGCGGCTGCAGCCATGTCGGCAAAGGCCCGCACCGGTCCAGCCATGTCGGAATAGGTCTGAAAGTTCTGATAGATCATTGGGCGTCATCGACCGGCTGCGAGGGGTCCCAGAGCTAGCATTGAGGCTGGCATGAGGGCTGCATGTATGCAGAGTGAAGGAGGATAGGGATGACCGGGACCTTTCTCACGATCAGTAGCAAGAACTATTCCTCCTGGTCGCTGCGCGGCTGGCTGTTGTGCAGAATGGCAGGCCTGGATTTCGTCGAAGAGGTCGTCTCGGCCGATGATCCGGCGAACCGCGCCGAATTGCTGCTGCTCTCACCGTCGATTCTCGTGCCTTGCCTGAGCCACAAGGGCGTAAGGATTTGGGACACCTTGGCGATTGCCGAGTATCTCAACGAAGTGAAGCCGAAGGCGGGGCTGCTGCCGGCGGAACGCGCCGCCCGCGCCCGCTGCCGCTCGATCTGCGGGGAAATGCATTCGGGGTTCACCAATCTGCGGTCGGCGCTGCCGATGAACCTCAAAGCCCACCGCCCCGGCTTCAAAATATGGTCCGGAGCGCAGGCGGATATCGACCGCATTAGAACGATCTGGCACGAGTGTTTCGCGGCTCACCATGGTCCCTACCTGTTCGGGACGTTGACGATGGCCGACGCGATGTACGCGCCTGTCGTCACGCGCTTTCTGACCTATGATGTGAAGCTCGACCGTCAATGCGCCGACTATTGCGAGCGCATCATGACGCTACCGGACATGGTCGGATGGCGCTCGGACGCGATGCTCGAACCCGAGGAGCTCGAAGAACTCGATATGGAGTTCTGAGCCTAAGCGACATCCGCCGTGATCAGGTCGTACGCCGGCAGAGTGAGGAATTCAGGGAAGGCAGGGGCTTCGACCAGCCGCCGGAAGAGGTTGGCCGCGTCGTCGTAGCGGCCGCCGTCTGCGGCCGCTTGGCGCAGCTTGTTGAGCTCCTCGTCGAGCATTGCACTGCAGAGCGCCGCATCGTCGGTTCGGCCGTCCGCGAGCCTGGCGCGATGCCGGATCCATTGCCAGAGCTGAGCACGGCTGATCTCGGCGGTGGCGGCGTCTTCCATCAGGTTGTATAGCGGCACGCAACCTGTGCCGCGTAGCCACGCCTCGATATAGCCGATCCCGACGTTGAGGTCCTGCCTGAGCCCGGGTTCGGTGATCGTGCCGTTCGGAACCGCGAGAAGATCAGATGCGGCGACGTGGACGTCCTGGCGCTTACGGGCGATCTGGTTGGGCTGCGGCATCTCGCGGTCAAAGACCTCCTTGGCGATCGCAACCAGGCCCGGATGCGCGACCCAAGTGCCGTCGTGCCCGTCGCCGGCCTCGCGCAGCTTGTCGGCGCGGACCTTTTCCATCGCCACCTCGTTTGCCGCGGGGTCGTCGCGGATCGGGATCTGCGCCGCCATCCCGCCCATCGCGTGAACCTCGCGGCGGTGGCAGGTCTTGATCAGCAACAGGCTGTAGCTGCGCAGGAAGTGGCTGGTCATCGTGACTTGCGCACGGTCCGGCATCACGCAAGCCGGGTCTTCGGCGAACTTCTTGATGAAGCTGTAGATGTAATCCCAGCGGCCGCAATTGAGCCCGGCCGAATGGTCGCGCAATTCCCAGAGGATCTCATCCATCTCGAAGGCGGCGATGATCGTCTCGATCAGCACCGTCGCTCGAATGGCGCCCTTCGGCAGACCGAGCTTCGACTGGGTGTAGAGGAAAACCTCGTTCCACAGCCGCGCCTCGAGATGGCTTTCGATCTTGGGCAGATAAAAATACGGCCCGGTGCCGCGCGCCGTCAGCTCCTTGGCGTTGTGGAAGAAGAATAGGCCGAAGTCGAACAGCGCCCCCGACATTGGCTCGCCGTCGACGAGGACGTGTTTTTCCGGAAGGTGCCAGCCGCGCGGGCGCACGAACAACACCGCCGTCTCGTCGTGCAGCGCATAATGCCGGCCGTTTTCCGGATCGTCGAAGGTGATCCTCTGGCGCACCGCGTCGACGAGGTTCGCCTGTCCCTCGATCAGATTGTCCCAGCTCGGCGTCGTCGCATCCTCGAAATCGGCCATGTAGACATTCGCGCCGCAATTGAGCGCGTTGATCACCATCTTGCGGTCGGTCGGGCCGGTGATTTCGATGCGGCGGTCCTGCAGGTCGCGCGGTATCGCCGCCACCCGCCAATCGCCATCGCGGACCGCCTTGGTCTCAGGCAGGAAACCGGGCTTCCAACCGGCATTTAGCCGGTGCTGGATCGCGGCCCGGCGCGCAAGAAGGCGACGCCGTTCCGGACCGAATTTGCGTTCGAGGTCCGCGACGAAGGCGATCGCGTCCACCGTCAGCACCCTGTCGTAGCCTGAATTAAGGGATCCGCGAACGAAAACACTCTGGAGTAGTTCGATGGTTTCGGCCATAGCAGACATCTCCCGGATTGCGCACGACGCATCTGCCCTCGGCGGTGACCCCGACCAGCGCACGCCGAGCCCAAAACCGCCTTCAAGCGTTCCTGTTGCTGATCCCCATCGACCTGTTCGCGCTTTTCGCTCGCGCAGCACGGGCGTCAAGGTTCTCAACGTTATCGCCCGAGTTTCTCATGATGCAGCGCAACATGAAAGCGGCCAACGTTCAAAAATCGCCGCGTGATTAGCAGCGCTTCTACGAGGCGGCCAGGTCAGCGGAAACCGCCGGAAGGTGTTTCCAGCTCTGCATCGGGTGAAGATCCAAACCGGCTGACCAACGCCGGCGAAAGGGCGACGCCCGCGGCCGGCAGCTGTGGCAACACCGGCATGCTCGCGTCGTCGCCGTAGCTCACCGCCTGGGAGAGGCCGTTGAAGCCGGTGCCGGCGAGCCGGTGGGTGAAGCCGGGAATGGGTCGTGCGGGCGCCGTGGTGACCTGCGGCCACGCGTGCGGCGTGAACCCGGGATCGGGGGCGTAGACTTCAATGTTCGCGACGGTGTTCTTGTAGAGAACCTGGCCACTGGGCACGAGCGGCATGCGGCCCGTAAGCCGGCATAGCCGGAAATGAGAGGCGCCGCGACCGGCGACAGGGTATTTGCGTCCGGAGCGTGCTCGAAGAAATAGAGACTCCGGCCGGCTTCATCCATATCGACGTCAAATACCTGCCGCCGCTGGGCCGCCGGCGCAGCTATCCTAGGTCGCGATCCGCTTTGTCTATCTCGAAATCCTCCCCGATCGCCGGGCCGCCACCGCCGCGGCCTTCCTGGCGCGCTTTCTCGAGCGCTTCCCGCTCCCGGTCCACACCATCCTGACCGACAGTGGCTCCGAGTTCACCGATTGCTTCGACCGCGTCAACCGCCGCCGTGGCGAGCATATCAGCCGCATGCCGGAAAACCGCGCCGACCATCACCGCCGCTTCTCGACGGTGCCGAACGTGATGCCTACCTCCTCACCTTGGTCGCCGACTACAATTCACCCGTTTGCGATGTCTCGACCTCC
The DNA here is from genome assembly GCA_963787425.1 of uncultured Alphaproteobacteria bacterium. Lineage (GTDB taxonomy): Bacteria > Pseudomonadota > Alphaproteobacteria > ATCC43930 > CGMCC-115725 > AP-15. The sequence continues at coordinate 306,629 of CAWBCV010000004.1, read as the reverse complement.
AGGCACCCGCCGAACTCCTCGCTAAACTTACGGGCATACCACCTTTGCTGGGACGGCAATGGGTGTTTTGCGCACGAATACTCGGCCTTCATGGGGGCTGAGGGTCAATCGGCGGCGGCGCTCTGTGGCTGCCGCTCGTACCGCCGCGCCGACGTGTTGACCGGCTCTGTGAGCGGAGCGGCTCCGAACGAAGCGGCTTTCCGCTCGGCGGGCGCGTTGGCATAAAGCGTCGTGCGCTGGCGCGGTTTGCGCCCCAACGAGCGGATCAGTGCCTCCATGCTCTCGGGTGGCATCTCCTGGCCGTGCACCGCGCCGGCGGCGCGGGTGATGCTCTCGTTCATCAAAGTGCCGCCGAGATCGTTGGCGCCTGCCGCCAGACAGGCAGCGGCGCCGCCGGCGCCCATCTTGACCCAGGAGGTCTGGATGTTGGTGATGACCGGGTGCAGCACGAGACGCGCCACCGCGTGCATCAGCACCGCCTCGCGGTAGGTCGGGCCGCGGCGGGCGCGGCCCTTCAGATAAATTGGGGTCTCCATTGGCACAAAGGGCAATGGCACGAACTCGGTGAAGCCGCCGGTCCGGGCCTGCAATGCGCGGATGCGCAACAGGTGCCTAGCCCAGTGCTCGTAGCGGTCGACGTGCCCGTACATGATCGTGACGGTGCTGCGCAGCCCGACCGCGTGCGCGGCTTCCATGACTTCGAGCCATTGGCCGGTTTTGATCTTGTCCGGGCAGATCACGGCGCGAACGTCGTCGTCGAGGATCTCGGCTGCAGTGCCGGGCAGGGAGCTCAATCCTGCCGCCTTCAGCTCGCGCAAGAAATCGGCCAGCGTGCGGCCGAGAGTCTTGGCGCCTTGCCAGACCTCTAGCGGCGAGAAGGCGTGGATGTGGATATCGGGCACCGCTTCCTTGATTGCGCGGCAGACTGCGAGATAGGTGGCGCCGGTGTATTCCGGATGGATGCCGCCCTGCAGGCATACCTCTGTCGCGCCGCGGTCCCAAGCTTCCTCGACCCGCCGCTGGATCTCGGGGATGTCGAGGTTGTAGGGCCGGCCGCGCAGGTTTTCGCTGAGCTTCCCCTTTGAGAACGCGCAGAACTGGCAGCGGAAATAACAGATGTTGGTGTAGTTGATGTTACGGGTCACGACGTAGCTGACCGTGTCGCCATTGACCCTTTGCCGCAGCTCGTCGGCCGCGCGGCACACGGCGTCGAATTCCGCCCCGCGAGCGGCGAACAACCGCACGATTTCGATTTCGCTCACCTCTTCTCCGGACGCCGCCCGGTGCAGCACCGCTGCAAATTGCCCCTCACCGTCCCGCTGCGCGGGCCCCTCCCTCTCCCCGCTAGAGCGGGACGAGGGGCTTTCCGCTGTCTTCTCCCTCGCCCCGCTTGCGGGGAGAGGGTAGGGGTGAGGGGCAATCACAAGCGGCGGCTCGGTTCCGGAGCCGGGTACCCACTCGTCGGTTCGCGCGAGCCCTTCGGCGTCGATCGCGCGAAGCACCGCGGGACGCAGGGCCGGATCGAGCCAGCGCTCTACGTCGCGCGCGTAAGCCGGGTAGATCGCCAGCCGCTCGACCAGCGTTTTGCCGGCCGCAGCGGTCTGCTCGGCCAGCCGCTCGAGTGCGGGCCACGGCCGCTCGGGGTTGACGTGGTCGGGGGTGACCGGCGACACGCCGCCCCAATCGTTGATCCCTGCCGCGATCATTTCGGCGAGCGCGCCGGGGTTCAGGTTGGGGGGCGCCTGGATATTCGTCTCGGGCCCGAAGACCAGCCGCGCGACGGCAATCGTCCAGAGATGGTCGTCGAGGTCGGGCTCGGGTGCTTGCGCCATGCGTGTTCCCGGCTTAGCCCGAAAATTCTGGATGATGATCTCCTGCACATGCCCATAGCGGTCGTGCAGGTCACGTAATGCCAAGAGCGACTCGATGCGCTCGCGCCGGGTCTCGCCAATGCCGATCAAGATGCCGGTGGTGAACGGCACCGCCGCCTCGCCGGCGGCGCGGATCGTTTCGAGACGCAGCGCCGGGTCCTTGTCGGGCGAGCCGAAATGCGGCCCGCCGCGGCGGCGCAGCCGCTCGGCCGCGCTTTCCAGCATGATGCCCTGCGAGACCGATACCGCGCGCAGCCGATCAATGTCGGCGGCGGTCATCACCCCAGGATTGAGATGCGGCAACAAGCCGGTCTCGCGCAACACCAACCCCGCCATCTCTGCGAGATAGGACAGCGTGGTCTCGTGACCGGCCCGTGCCAGCGCTTCGCGCGCCGCGCCGTACCGCAACTCGGGCTTGTCGCCCAATGTGAACAACGCTTCGTGGCAGCCCGCTCGCGCTCCGGCGCGGGCGACCTCCAGCACTTGCTCGGCGTTCAGATAGGCGGGCTCGCCGGCGCGCGGCGGATGGGCAAAGGTGCAGTAATGGCAGACGTCACGGCACAACTGAGTCAGCGGGATGAAAACCTTGCGCGAATATAAGACGAGGTCGCCATGCGCCGCGTCGCGCAGCGCTGCCGCAACCGTCATTAGCGAGTGCAGATCAGAGTAATCGGCGAGCTTCAACGCCTCGGCCGCCGACAGACGTCGCCCGTACTCGACGCTCGACACGATCTCGTCGGTGGTCATCCGCAAGGGTCTCCCATAGCTGCCGCAGCACGCTCTCCCAGTTCCAGCAATGCATGCGCCCGCGTAGCGGACGGCACAAGCGTTAATGCGGCAAGATCCTCCGGCGTATCGACATCGAGCGCAATTCCTGGCAGGCGCAGCACGGTCGGGCGAATGCCGCATGCTTCGGCCGCCCGCAAATGCGGGAAGAAGCTGTCCTCGCCAAAGCGCAAGGGCACTACGTCGGGCGGCGAGCAGATGATCGCGTTCGATCCTCGCTCGTCGCGCGACGGGGCGATCGTAAACGCCGGGGCCGCGCGATGCGCTGCAAGAAATTGCGCGATCTCGGCGGGGGTCACGAGCGGAATGTCACCGGGCAGGGTCAGCATGCCGGGACACCCCTCCGCCGCAAGGAGCCTTGCCGCGGCCGCAACCGCTCCGCTGTGCCCGTCGCGGGCGCCTATCTCGATAATGCGCGCGCAATAGTGCTCCGCCAGTCTGCGCGCCGGAGCGTCGACCGTCACGACCGCCAGCCCACCGAGACCCGGCGTCGCGGCGAGCGCCGTCAATACATCCTCCAGCATCGCCAGCATCAGCGCCCGCCGCCGCTCGGGCGGCAGCACCGGCGCCAGCCGTTCCTTGGCCCAATTCAGCTCCTTGACTGGAACGACCGCCCACACAGCCATGTCAAACATCGCGGCGGGCCGCCGCCAGCACCACCCTTGCCAAGGCTTCGCGATCCTCGATGGTTGACATCAACGTACGCGCCAATCTCCCGGGAATACCGAGGTCCTCGACCTCGTTCGCGTCCGCCTTGTCGGCAATAAAGACGTCGAGGATGTCCTCGTAATGCCGCGCAACCGCGGCGGCACCAACCGGAAGACCGAGCTCGGCCATGATCTTGGCGGTCGGCCCCTTGACCGCCTTGCCGCCGATGATTGGCGAGACCGCGACGACTGGTGCCGGGCAGGCGCGCAGCGCGTCGCGGACGCGCGGTAAGCTGAGGATCGGGTCGATGCTGAGAAACGGGTTCGACGGGCAGATCACGACCAGTTCGAGATCGTCGCCGGCGAGCGCGGCAAGAAAATCGGGGTTTGTGCGCGCCTCCGAGACGCCACTATAGACTATCTCGCGGACCACCGGTGACGCGCGAAGCCGGACGAAATAGTCCTGGAAGTCGAGCCAGCCCTCCTGGGTTTGCAAGCGCGTGCGGACGCGGTAGTCACTCATCGGCAACAGCCGCGCCGAAATGCCGAGGCGGCGCCGGAAATCGTCTGTGACCTGCGAAAGGCTCTCCCCGGCCGCGAGCCGTCGAGTGCGCTCGACATGAATAGCGAGATCGCCGTCGCCGAGCTTGAACCAGGTTTCGCCGCCCAGCGCCTCGAGAGCCGCCATAAAAGTCCAGGTCTCGTTACACCTACCCCATCCGAGCTCCGGGTTGGCGAGCCCCGCAAATGTGTACAGGAGCGTGTCGATATCCGGCGAGATCGACAGCCCGAGATGCTCGAAATCGTCGCCGGTATTGGCGACGACGGTCAGCTCCCCCGGCGGCAACACGCGGTAGAGGCCGAGGGCCAGCTTGGCGCCGCCGATCCCGCCCGACAGCGCCAGCACGCTCATCGGAAGAGGTCGTGCTCGGCGGGCCGGATCAAGGCGGCGGCGGACACCTCCGGGGCGGACCAGCCGAGCCCGCGGACCAGCACCATCGGCACGGCTTCATCTGCCTGGCCCATCAGCAGCCCCGCGGCGGCGGCGATCTCGTCGGCAAAGCCGGTTTCCGTCACCAGCAATTCCCGCCCGAAAAGGTCGGGATGGCCGCGCATATCGATCAACGCCGGCAGTCCCGCGGCACCCAGCGCGATACCGACAGTGCCCTTGCGCCAGGGCCGGCCAAAGCTGTCGGAGATAATGACGGCAATATCAATCCCAAAAGAGTGCCGCAACTGCTCGCGCAGTGACCGCGCCGAGCCGTCCGGGTCTTTCGGCAAAAGCAGAACCCGCTCGCCGCTGTCGGCAACTGGCAGGTTCGAATGATCAATGCCGGCATTGGCCATCACATGGCCGAGACGGTGCTCGACAATCAACAGGCCCGGGCGATGGCGCACCACGCGCCGTGACTCGGACAATACTACCTCGACGAAGCGCGGGTCCTTGTCGACCTCGGCGGCGAGCTCGACCGCTCTTGCCGAAGGCTCGACCGCCGTCACGTCGACATACCGCCCCTCGGCCTTGGAGACGACCTTCTGCGCCATCACCAGCACATCGCCTGCTTCCGGCGCCAGCCCGTTCGCTGCAAAGGCGGCAATTGTAATCGCGCCGAGATCGTCACTCGGCTCGACCAGCTTTATGCCGGTGATTGGGATCAGCGTCAGCTGGCCGCCGGCCATGCTTCACCCCAGCTTCGACTTCAGCAACGGCAGGACCTGCTCGGCGTAAAGTTTGAGGAACCTAGGCTGGTCGGGGCCCGGGGCGTGGAAGACGAGGTGAGTCAAGCCGAGCTCGATATAGGGTCGGATCTGGGCCAGCTGCTCCTCGGGGTCGGAAGACACGATCCAGCGGCTCGCTGCCCGCTCGAGCGGCAAGGCGTCGGCGAGCCGCTCCATCTCGCGCGGGTCCTCGACGCTCGTCTTCTCTTCCGGGGTCAGAGCGAGCGCCGCCCAATACCGCGTGTCCTCCATCGCCCGTTTCGGGTCGGTGTCGAACGAGACCTTGACCTCGATCATCCGTTCGAGATTGCCGCCCGGCCGCCCCGCCCGCTTGAGGCCCTCCTCGACTTTCGGAAGCAGCGTCTCGCGATAGAGCGCATCTCCTTTGCCGCTCGTGCAGATGAAGCCGTCCCCGATCTCACCGGCCATGGCCGCCGCTGTCGGACCCGATGCGGCGATCCAAATCGGCACCGGCTTCTCCGGGCGGTCGTAAATCGTCGCCGCCAGGGTGCGGTAATACTGGCCTTCGAATGTGACGCGTTCCTCGGTCCACAGGCGCCGGATCAACGTGATCAACTCGCGCAGCCGCCCTTGCCGTTCCTTGAAGCCCGGCCATTTCATGCCTGTTGCCGGCACTTCGTTGAGCGACTCGCCGGTCCCGACGCCGAGCACGACCCGGTCGGGGCACATGACCCCGAGGGTGCCGAACGCCTGGGCGACGACCGAGGGATGATAGCGGAAGGTCGGCGTCGCGACACTGGTGCCGATCTGGACACGCCGGGTCTTGGCGCCGAGCGCAGCCAGCCAGGCAAACGAAAACGGCGCGTGCCCGCCGGTGTGCTTCCACGGCTGGAAGTGGTCGCTGACAAACACCGAGTCGAAGCCGACATCCTCGGCCAGGCAGGAAAACTCCAACAGCTCGCGCGGTCCGAATTGTTCGGCCGACGCCTTGTATCCGAACTTCAACAACTGCTGCTCCTTTGAGAAAGCTAGACCTTCGCCAGAACATCCTCACGGAAACGCCGCATATTGGAGAGCATCGCGTCGGCGGTCGCGCCGTCGAAATTCAAATCGACATAGCCGACGCCGAAATCGCGGAATGCTTTCAGATCGGCGATCACATCCGCCGTTTCGCCGGAGAACAGCCGCCGCTCGCCGTCATCCGCGCGGTCCGGGAGAGACTTGCCCCAGCTGGTGATGCGGTAGGCGAGGCCCATTTTCGACGGGTCGCGTCCCGCCTCGCGGGTCAGGCGGCGCAGCCGCTCGACACCGGCCTGGAAGCGCTTCGTCGAGTTCGAGCCGATGCTGCGGATTGGTGCCGATCGGGTACCAGGCATCGCCGACCCGCGCGGTGCGACGCAGGGCCGGGCCGCTTTCGCCGCCGACCCAAATCGGCGGATGGGGCTTCTGCACCGGCTTCGGCTCGAACAGAATGTCGGCAAATTTGACGTGACGGCCCTCGAAGCGCGGCTCGTCCTTGGTCCATAGCTCGCGGAACGCATCGAGATATTCGTCGGTGACGGCACCGCGTTCGGGAAAGGGCGGGACGCCGAGTGCCTGAAACTCTTCTTTCATCCAGCCCGCGCCGATGCCGAAGGTCAGCCGGCCGTTCGACAACACGTCGATCGTCGCCAGCATCTTGGCTTGCAGCACCGCCGGACGGTGCGGCACGACGGTGACCGAGGTGACGAGGCGCAGCCGCGAGGTCTTGCCTGCGACAAACGCCACCGCGGTCAGCTGCTCGTGCCGGTCGCCGCGGGACCGGCTTGGGAACTCTCCGGTATCGCTGTAGGGGTACTTGGCTTCGATATCCTGCGGGATCACGACATGGTCGCTGATCGTCGCGTAGTCGTAGCCCATCGCCTCGCCTTCGACGGCGATGCGCGCGAGATTGTCCGGTGTCGAGAGCGGTCCGCTGATTGGCGCGCCAAAGCCGAACTGCATCTGAATCCCTCCAGGCAATGCATCGATCTGGTGCTACGCTAGCAGGGCGCAAGTGGTGTGGCTACCGATCAGCTTCTTGCCGGAGCCAATTGCGGAAGGCCCGAACTTTGGGGCGTTCGAGTGCACCCGGCGCGGTGACGATGTAATAGGCAAACTGGTCCGGCAATGCGAGCGAGAACAGCCGGACGAGGCGTCCGGCGGCGAGGTCGGCCGCGGCGATGGTGCTGTAGGCCAGCACGATACCCTGGCCGGCAATCGCGGCATCGAGCGCCAGCGACATGCTGTTGAAGGTGATGCCCGCGGTTATCGGAACGGTCTTTACCCCCGCGGCCTTGAGCCACATCGGCCAAGTCGGCACCAACGGATCGCGCTCCGCAGCCTGATCGTGAATGAGGGTATGGCGGGGGAGATCGTCGGGGGTGCGCAGCGGCGGCCCGGCAGTCAGCAATTTCGGACTGCAGGCCGGGAAGACCTGGTTCGTGAACAGCAGGTCGACATCGAGCCCAGGGTAGATGCCGCGGCCGTACCGGATCGCAATATCGAAATCGCCCCGGGTCAGATCGACGACCTCATCGGTTGCGGAGATCCGCACATCTACCTCGGGGTGTTGCTCCTGAAACCGGTGCAGACGCAGCACCAGCCACTTGCCGGCGATCGACGGCGAGGCGGTAACGGTCAAGGTCCCGGTGTCGTTATGCGCGCGCAGCCGCCGGACCGAGGACTGGATGCCGGCAAAGGCTTCGGTGAGGCCGGGCAGCAGAATTCGCGCGGAGGCCGTCAGCTCGATCGAGCGGTTCATGCGGTGAAATAGTCTGACCCCGAGATCCTCCTCCAAGGCATGGATCTGATGGCTGATCGCGGCCGGCGTCACATGTAGCTCGTCGGCGGCCTTGCTGAAGCTCATGTGCCGGGCCGCCGCTTCAAACGCGCGGAGTGCGCTCAAGGGGGGAAGATGATTATTCATAACTGATGAGAAAATCTAAGCCGTCGCTGAGAAACTCTCGTTTGTCATCGCATGCCATAGCCGCCATTTTCAGCGCAAGGGGGTTCGACGGGAGCATCGTCACGTCGTTCTCCGAGTTTAGGAGAGTTCATATGGTAGCGATTCACTGGCATGCCACCCGGGGTCGGCGCGGTCAGCGTGACGCGGTTCTCGCGCTGGGCGACGCTTGGGACCACGTCGTGCAGAATCTGCGCGAATGGCGTCGGCGCACGCGCGAGCGCGTGGAATTGGCTGCGCTCGACGACAGAATGCTGAAGGACATCGGGCTCACCCGAGCGGATGCCGAATTCCTGAGCAACAAGCCGTTCTGGAGGGAGTAATGACGTTATTGGCGATCGCGGGCAGCACTATCGGCGCGTGGTGGCGTCGCGCTATACTGGCGCTCACGCAACCGGCGCCGCGCTCGAAGAGCGAGGTCGCGCCCGAATATTACAAGTTTCCCATCTTCTGAGCTTGCGACCCCACCGACCCCAAGGAGGAGCGAATATGAGCAAAACCGACAGCCTGCCCTATGTCGAGGCCGAGCTGAATTATCTCGGCCCAATGACCGAGCGGCCGCGCTATTACGCCTACGAGATCGGCGAGCGGTCGAACATGACCTACGATCCGCACAGGATGCGCATTCACGACATGCGGCCGATCTCGTCCGACGTGTCGCTCGACACGCAGGGCTTTGCGCTCGTCGAGCAGCGCAGCGCGGTGCAGGATTTTTGGGACGACGACGAAGTCCGCCGGGTCTATTACCCGGAGGCCGAGCGCGTCATCAAACAGGTGACCGGCGCCAGCCGCGTCCTCATCTTCGACCATCTGCAGCGCCGCCGCGTGACCGGGCTGCAGGACCGCGCGCCCGGCGGACCGCGCCAGCCGGCGACCCGCGTGCATGTCGACCACACCGCCAAATCGGGTCCGCAGCGGGTTCGCGATCTGTTGCCCGACGAGGCCGAGGAATTGCTGAAGGGCCGCGTCCAGGTGATCAACTTTTGGCGCCCGCTCTTCAGCCCATTGCAGGACGCGCCGCTCGCGGTCTGCGACTCCCGCACCGTCGCGGCCGAAGACCTTGTCCCCTCGGACCTGGTCTACAAGGAGCGGGTCGGCGAGACCTATTCGGTGCGGTACAACCCGGCGCACCAGTGGTATTACGTGCCGGAAATGCGGCGCGACGAGGCGCTCTTGTTGAAGATCGCCGACACCCGGACCGACATCCCGGCCCGTTTCATGCCGCACACCTCGTTCACCGACCCGACGACGCCCCCCGATGCGCGTCCGCGTGAAAGCATCGAGGTCCGCACGCTCGTCTTCCACTCAGCCTGACGCTCCATCCCGCAGCCCGGACGGGAGGTCCGGGCTGCGGGGTCCCGGCGGCTTTGATCCTCACTCCGAACACGGGGAAGTGTAATGGCGCGATTGACGGACTTGCTCCCGGCACAGGCGAAGCGGCTAGCCGAGGCTGAATGTCCGAATTTCGAGACGAGACCTTGGGTTACCGGGTCAGCCTTGTCTCGGCGCCGAGTAGCGATTGTCTCGTCGGCCGGCCTTTTCGTGCGCGGCGGGGACCCGTTCCGCGGCCGCGATGCCGACTACCGGGCGATCCCGTCCGAGACGGGGCCGGAGCAGCTGCTCACAAGCCACATTTCGGTCAATTTCGACCGCACCGGCCTCCAGGAGGACTGGAACGTCACCTTTCCGCTCGACCGGCTGAAGGAGCTGGCCGCCGAGGGGATTATCGGCTCGGTGGCGGCGACGCATTATTCGTTCATGGGCGCGAGCGATCCGGTGCAAATGGAACCGCATGCGCGCCAGCTCGCCGGTCGGCTGAAGAGCGATCGGATCGACGCCGTCATTCTTGCTCCGGTTTGACCGGTCTGCACGCGCGCCGTGGGCGCGCTGGGCCATTACCTGGAGGAACAGGGTATTGCGACGGTCGGCATCAGCTTGATCCGGCCACAGACGGAGAATACCAAGCCGCCGCGCGCGTTGTGGGTGCCGTTCGAACTGGGCCGGCCGTTCGGCCCGCCGAGCGATGCCAAATTTCAAAGGCGCGTCTTGCTTGCCGCCTTGCGCCTGCTGGAGTGCGAGAAGGGACCGGTGATCATCGAGGATTTTGCGGAGGACGACCCGCGGGTGCAGCCCGACCCCGCTTGGCATCCGCCGGTGTTGCCGGCCGGCGCCGGCGATATTGCCGAGGATGCCGACGCTCTCGCGGATCGACTAGAGGCCGAAATCGCCCACTTGCAGAACGCGCACCGACAGTGGGTCGAGCAAAACGGCCGTACGACGGTCGGCCTCAGCGGGTTGGGCATTCCCGGCGCGAGCCGGTATGTCGCGGAATGGGTTCGCGGAAAGTCGCCGCCCAGCCCGCGGGAGGGCTATTCGGCGCCGCTGCTGATGCGCTTCGCGGTAGACGATGTGAAAGCCTTTTGCCTGGAGGCAGCCGCGGCCGGAACCGCACGGCCGTCGAGCCGCCAGCTCGGCGACTGGTTTTGGAACGAGAGCGCCGCCGGTGCGGCTCTTTACGCCTTGCGCGACACCTGTCTCGCCAGTGATGACGATCGTCTCAAACTGATCGCCGGCAATTTCATCGTGCCCGCCGCCCGGGTTCGAAGCACCGGCTGAAGACGGCTGACACCTTAACGCGCTCAGCCGGGGTGAGGCCCTCCAGCAAGGAGAATAGCAATGCTGAGCGGCGTCTATCGCTTTCCGCAGATGGAAAGCGTCGTGTTCGGGAAACCCTTTGCCGAAGCGCTGGCGCAGGAGGTCGACCGGCTCGACGCCCGCGCCGTCTTCGTTTTGGCGAGCGGCACGCTCGCCCGAACCACCGATACGGTCGACCGGCTCCGCCATATCCTGGGGAACAGGATCGCCGGCGTCTGCGCCAAGATCGGCGCGCATACGCCGCGGACTGATGTCGTCGCAGCCGCAAACGCGGCCCGCGAGGCCGGCGCTGATCTGCTTGTCACGGTAGGCGGCGGGTCGGTGACCGATGCAGCTAAAATGGTCGGGCTTTGCTTCGGCAACGGAGTCACGGAGCCGCAGCAGCTCGACGAATACCGCGCCCAGATCGCGGCCGACGGCACCATCCGGCGCCCGGAGATCAAATCCCCGACCGTACGTTCGATCGCGATCCCGACGACATTGTCGGCCGGCGAGTTCACCGCGTCGGCCGGGTGCACCGACACGGCCCGGCAAGTCAAGGAGAGCTACAGCCATCCGCTGATGATGCCGCGCACCGTCATCCTCGACCCGGACGCGAGTATCCACACGCCCGAATGGCTGTTTTTGTCGACCGGCATCCGGGCGGTCGACCACGCCGTCGAAGACATCTGCTCGGTCGACGCCCAGCCGATTTCCGAGGGTGCCGCCTATCACGCCCTGCTCCTGCTGGGCAAGGGCCTGCCGAGGGTCAAGGCGGACCCCGAGGACGGCGAGGCCCGGCTCGACTGCCAGATCGGCGCCTGGATGTCGATGGTCGGCTCGCAGACCGGCGTCAGCAAAGGCGCGAGCCACGGGATCGGGCATGTGCTCGGCGGCACCGCCGGCGTTCCGCACGGCTACACCTCCTGCATCATGTTGCCCCACGTGCTGCGCTTCAATCACCCGGTCAACGCCGAAAAACAGGCGCGGGTCAGCGAGGCGCTCGGTCAGCCCGGCGAACCGGCAGCCGACGCCGTCGCCGGATTGATTGCCGGGCTCGGCTTGCCGACCCGGTTGCGCGACGTCGGGGTCAAGCGGGAGCAGCTCGACCTGATTGCCGAGAATTCGATGCATGATCGCTGGGTTCATACCAACCCACGCAAGATCGACGGACCGGCGGTCATTCGAACATTGCTTGACGCTGCTTGGTAAGCAGCGGAGCCGCATCAGGTTACGCGCGGTCTACCCGCGCTGCATAGCATCCGGGCGCCGCATAGTGGACGTGCAGATAGGCCGCTCGAGGGTCGGCGAAGAGCCGTTCGACAGCAGTTTCCAGCTGATGCCCGTCGATCAGCTCCCAACCGACGATCATTCCATCGGCATCGAAGGCGCGCACCGCAAGCGTGCGGATCCGCAGTTGCTCCGGCACTTCGCCGATCGCGTCATAGGTCTCTTCGCCCTTTCGCACATAGACCGCATAGCGCATGCGATAGGGTGAGCTGACCGGATGGTGCTCGTAGTTGACCAGTAGCAGTTCGTCGCCTGGACGCGAGTTGGTCAGACTGATACGGCAAGGATAGCCGGGCGGGCGCGCGTCGGCGCTCCGGCGCGCAGCCCCTTGCGCTGCGAGTTCTTCGTCGGAGAGCGCGAAGAGATGGGCGAAGTCTTCGGCCGGCAGGCCGGTGATGCGGAAACTCATCGTCGCTCCTCCAAGATATGACGGAGCGGTATGTAATGAGCGCGCCTAGCTGTGCTCTATCCGATTCTTGCGGTGTTATTTCGTGCCGAACAGGCGGTCGCCGGCGTCGCCGAGACCCGGGCGGATGTACCCTGCCTCGTCGAGGCAGCGGTCAAGCGCCGCCGCGACGATCGGGACATCCGGGAAGATCGAGGATACCTTGTCGACGCCTTCCGGAGCCGCAACGAGGCAGACGAATTTGATCGAGCGCGCCGCCAGTTCCTTCAGACGCGAGATCGCCGCTATTGCCGAGTTGCCGGTGGCGAGCATCGGGTCGCAGAGGACCACGTCGCGCTCCGCGAGGTCCTCCGGCAGTTTCAGGTAATATTCGATCGCCTGCAGGGTCTGCGGGTCGCGGTAAATCCCGATATGCCCGACCCGCGCCGACGGCAAGAGGTCGAGCATCCCGTCGAGAATGCCGTTGCCGGCCCGCAGAATCGAGACGAGACAGAGCTTTTTGCCGGCGAGCAGCGGGAAGGCCCCGCTCTCGAGCGGTGTTTCGATCTCGATAGCTTCCAGGGGCAGCTCGCGCGTCGCCTCATAGGCCAGCAGCAGACTGATCTCGCGCAGCAGCCGGCGAAATTCCGCGGTCGACGTATTCCGGTCCCGCATCAGCGACAGCTTGTGCTGAACGAGGGGATGAGCGACGACAGTCAAACAAACCCTTGGCTGTAGCATGGTCGAGGCACCTGGAAAGCGCAGCTTACCGGTCTACAATAGACCAACTCGGGGGGGGCCGGTCGCATGATAACCTGCAGGAAGGGCGGCGATGGCCGACAATGTCTCTGATTGGTTGCGCCGGCTCCGTCTCGAGCGTGTGGACCAGCAGCACCCGGTCGATCGAATAATCCGCGAAGGGGAGCTCTCGCTGATGGGCCAGGGTGACCAGATTTCGCTCCTCCGGGGACCAGCCGAGCACACCGAGCACGGCCGGCATCAACGCCACCGTGCGCTCCGTCTTGGCCGACATCGCCGGAAAAACGCCGCCGTATAGCCAATCCCTAGGAGCCGCATGCCCTGGACATCGGGCCATACCCGGCGAATGGCGTCGCGGATCATCTGCCGAGCGATCTGATCACGCCCCGCACGATAGAAATCCGCAGATCGACGAGATCGCAGGACATCGGGACATCTTAGCACCCGTCGCTCGATCAGCCGGGTGCGCTAATCTGCCCTGCCTTCTTTTATCTGGTCGCCTCATTCTGTTTCATCTCTTAGCGTTGCGCGGTTTGTCCTCGCTGATAATGGCGCGGATCGGCAACATCTACGGCATTGCCGGCATGTGATCGCGATGGTCAAATTTGCGGGGGCTCGTTGCCGGCCGGTCCTTCATGATGCTGTTCGGGGGCGCCTACAGCGGCGGGACCGGTAACGCGAATTCTGAAAATTCACGTCCATATTGCGGACATAGCATCCCGAACGGCAGGCAAGGAGATAAATATGGCGAAAGACACCCACGTCACGGCACCGACCCGCTTCATCGAGGCTAATGGAATCCGCTACGCATACAGGCGCTTCGGCTCGGAAGGCGGAACGCCGCTTGTCTTCCTTCAACACTTCCGCGGCGGCCTTGACAACTGGGATCCGCTTGTCACGGACGGGCTTGCCCAAGGGCGTCCCGTAATCCTCTTCAACAATGCAGGTGTCGCCGGTTCGAGCGGCGAAACGCCGAACACCATCGAAGCGATGGGCGATCACGTCGCCGCATTCGTCAACGCCCTGGGATTACCTCAGGTGGATGTGCTCGGCTTCTCTATCGGAGGCTACGTTGCGCAGAGTTTCGTGCTGCGCCATCCCAATCTCGTTAGGCGCCTCGTGCTCGCCGGGACCGGACCGCGAAACGGCGAACCGTCGAAGAATTCGCGTGTTTTGGAAGTTGCCGGCAATCCCGTGCCGGTCTGCGAGGATTTTTTGTTTCTCTTCTTCTCGCCTTCGGAAGCAAGTCAGGCCGCCGGAAGGGCATTTTGGGATCGCCGTCATCAGCGCAAGGATGCTGATCCGCCTTCGTCGATTCAGACAATGAAGGCGCAGCAAGCGGCTATAATGGAATGGCGGGAGCCACGAGGCGAACGCTATGCTGATTTGAAGACGATCAAGCAGCCGACGCTGGTCGTGAACGGCAATAACGACATCATGGTGCCCACAATCAACTCGTTCACGCTTTCGCAGCACGTTCCGAATGCACAACTGATTGTGTATCCGGACTCCGGTCATGGCGCGCTCTTCCAGTATCCCGAGCTCTTCGTGGCGCACACGAAGCTCTTCCTAGGGTCGAACGCTTGGAGAATATGACGTTCACCGAGCTCAGTTGCGAACTGCCCGATCACGCAGGATGGCGGCAAACGGCCTCAATGTTGTGGCCGTCCGGATCGAGGACAAATGCCCCGTAGTAGTGCGGATGATAGTTGGGCCGAGGCCCTGGCTTGCCGTTGTCGCGCCCTCCCGCGCCGACAGCCGCTGCGTAAAAGCGGTCGAGGGGAGCGCGATCCGGAACCGCAAAAGCCACGTGGACACCAGCAAGCGTAGGGCAGAAAGCGAAAAGCGCATTCCGCCTCTTGCCGCGATGCGTCTGCGTAATTTCTCTTGCTCGGCGTTGTCCCCGGCGCCCTCTGCCTTCGGGTAGGAAGGCCCGTCGGCCAACTCAGCGGCTGGACGGCGCCAACCGGCGAAGGCTGGAGGCGGAATGCGCTGCGCTCTTCCGCCCTACGCTTGCTCGGTCGGCATAATGATCGTCTCGCCAGTTGGCGATAATGGCGGCGCTGTATGATCGGGTATCGGAACGAGAAGTAGTTGGACCGCCTCAGCTTATGGACGCAGACGAGATGCGGCTCGCGATCGAGAGCGGCATTTCTCAAAATCTCGCATTGCCGAGTTTTGCGCCGCTCCGGACGCTGCTCGGTCAGGAGCCAATCGTCTCAGGCATCGCCCTCGGCGAAGCCGCTGTGCCGAGCGAAGGAACCGACGCTCAGCTGGAATTCGAGCTTCTTTTAGGTCGCGAGCTTCCACCGCAGCGGCGGCCCCGGTGCTGATATTCTCGACCTTGCCCCGCCTATAGCTTGCTCGGCCGCCTTTGAGCATCCACCGCTCAGCGCAAGGAGGTTGCGCCGATTAAGTCGACCACGCGGACGCGATGATCCGTCGGCGGACAGAGGCCGCGTCGTTTCTCGTTTGTGTTGCCGTAGTCACATTTATATTATTGCTCGTTTTGCAAAGATGTGATAGCGTGCAGTTGCCAATGATTTCGGGAGTCATCGCAGTGAACATGGCCGATTACCGCTTTAATATCGATATCGCACCGCCCACCGTCTTGAGAACCGAGCCTGATCTGCACCTGTTAAAACAGGTGGAACAGGTGACAAAGTTCGCTTTGGAAGGACCGCCCCGGCGCTTCACCAGGCTTCCGAGCATGGGGATCACAGGCGCGGTAAAGGTCCTGGTACTTCCGATTCTTCGATCATTGGCTTGGCTGTTATTTCGCTGCAAAGAACAGCAAAAACAGCCAGGGGCCGAAGGCAACCGTTTGCGGAGGCGCAGTCCGGCATCCTGCCAGCCGCCCCCGCGGCTTCACGGTTGATTACTTCTCTTCGCCAGTTCGCTCTCGAGCCTGCGTGCGTCTTCGATCGCGGGGCTCGGACCGAAATCCTCCAGCTCGAACACTTGGCGAAGCTCGATCTCGCCTTCCGCTCCTTCGCCGTGCGGCGAAGGGCAGCGCTTGGCCCAGTCGATCGCTTCTTCCTTCGACTTGACCCGGATCAGCCAGTAGCCGGCGATCAGCTCCTTCGTCTCGGCGAACGGGCCGTCGACGACAGTGGGCCTTCCGCCGGAGAATTTGATGCGCGCCCCCTTCGAGCTGGGCTGCAGACCGGCAAGATCAAGCAGGATTCCGGCCTTTGCCATCTCCTCGTTGTACTTCGTCATCGCGCCAATCAGACTGTCGTCCGGCATCCCGCCGGCTTCGGAAGCCTTGCTGGCCTTGACCAACATCATAAATCGCATCGACCTGTCCTCCTTCGAATATCACACGCGCGGGCGTCACACCGGCGCGAAGCGCACGGCGGCGACCGGTGGCAGCCGCGCTTCCGGCATCGTCCACGAATCGCCACCGTCCTCCGAGATCCACAAGCCGCCGCTGGTCGAGCCGAAGGCGAGCCGCTCGCCGCTCTCGTCGACCGCCAAGCCGTGGCGCCATACCAAATCATAGGCGTGATGCTGCGGCAGGCCCCGCCTCAGCACTTCGAAGCTGCGGCCGCCATCGCGGGTTCGGGCGACGACGACCTTGCCGTCCACCGGAATGCGCCGCTCGTCCTTGACCGCGGGGATGAACCAGGCGGTGTCCGGGTCGGTCGGATGCGCGGCGACGGCAAAACCGAATTTCGATGGACAGACCGCCGTCACTTCGCGCCACGTCGCGCCGGCGTCCTCCGAGCGGAAGACCCCGTTGTGGTGCTGGCACCATACGATCTCGGGATGAGCAGCACAGCGCGCCAGCCGGTGGACGTCCTGGACGATCGGATTGCCGCGCTGCTCCGGCGGCATGTAGTCGGCATACATGCCGCGGTTGATGAGCCGCCACGAGGCGCCAGCGTCGGTGCTCGCCCATACGCCGGCAGTCGACACACCGATGCGGATGTCGGAGGGATTTCCCGGATCGATCAGCACCGAGTTGATGCCGGGCTGCTCACCGCCGGCGACGCCAGCCCACTGCCGGCGCTCGGGCATGTGCCACAGCGTCTCGTTCAGCGACCAGGACACGCCGCCGTCGTCGGAGCGGAAGAGCCCGCCGGGCATCGTGCCCGCCCACAGACGCCCAGCTGGACCGCCCAGTTCGAGCACCCAGATCTTGCCGAGCGACCAGGGGTGCGGATCGTCCCCGGCTTCCTCGGGCTTCGGCGGGAACACCGGGACCGCCATCTCGCACCACGTGCCGGCGCGGTCGCGGCGCCACAACTTGCCTCCGAAATGGCCGAGATCGAGCGCCGCCCAGGCCGAGCCTTCGGCATTCGCGAGCACAGCGGAGACCGGATCGCCAAGGAACTGAACATCGACGATTTCCCAGACGCCGTTGCTGCGCGCCAGCTCGAAGAACCCCTTGCGGGTCCCGACATGCAGCCGATTCGCCATACTTCCCCTCCGTTAACCACCTGATAATGCTTGAAAGACGTAGATCTCGTCGTGCGGACCGACGGGGTCAGTCAGCCGGACGCGGTCGTGCACCGGCTGGCCGTTGACATAGACGGCCACGTGCCGGCGAAGGGTGCCCTGATCGTCGAGTACGTACCCGCGCAGCGCCGGGCGGGACGCGAACACCACGGCGAGCGCGCCGCCGACCGTCCCGCCTTCGACTTCCGCCGAGGGTGCGGGCAGAAACCGTTGCAACGCGGAGGTGAACGAAACTGTCGCCATGCCAACCCTTGATCTTGAAGCGTCAGGTTGATATCAACATTTGTAGGTGATGTCAAAATGCGAGGATCTGCCTTTCAAGATCACCCTCGAGGTGCGGGACACCTGCCTGTGCCTACACTTGCAGCGGGCAGCACGGGCGGTCGCGCGGCGCTTCGACGCGGCGCTGCGACCGCTGGGGCTGACCAGCGGCCAGTTCTCGCTGCTGATGTCGCTCAACCGTCCGGAGCCAGCGAGCATCGGCAATGTCTCCACCTTGCTGGCAATGGACCGCACTAGCCTGACCGCAAATCTGAAGCCGCTCCAGCGCCGCGGCTTGGTCGCGGTTAGCATCGACGACGGGGACAAGCGAACCCGCCGCCTGACCCTGACGCCGACGGGCAGCGCTCTATTACTGGCGGCTGTGCCGGTGTGGCGCCAAACTCACGCGGAAATCGATTGTCTCCTGCCGGGCTCGAGTACCGATCGGCTACGCGCCGACTTGGGTGCGCTTTCCTGACGGGACTCACCCCTGGTAGGCTTTTTTCGATCACGCGTCAGAGCGCAATGATCTACCATTCGAAATCAGGCTCGACGTGAGCGACGCGTCCTTCTGCCTGCATTGGGACGGGCGGCGCGGGCCCTGACCCAGCCGCTTGGCCGTTCAGCCAAGCGCGCCTGATTGACGCAGCGCCCCGATCTCGCCCTCCGCGAGGTCGAGCACCTCGCGAAGCACAGCCGCGGTGTCGGCGCCGAGTTCCGGGGCGGGAGCGATCGCGTGGTCGAAGCTGGTGCGCCATGGCAGGCCGGGCAGTACGCCGGAACCGTACGGCTTCCAGAACCCGCGCTCGGCGAGATGTTTGCTGTGAACGAGGTCGCACGCACTGGCAAGAGCCGCCGCGGGAATGCCGGCCCGCAACAATTCGGCCTCCGCTATTGCAGCGGGTCGGGCGTGCAGCCAGGCAGCGAGCGCTTCATCGATGACTGCGCGGCATTGCTGCCGCTCATCCAGCCGATGTTCCGCCATTGGCGCCAATGCGGGTGCGAGCGCGCAAAGGTCTTGCCATTCCCGGTCGGTCGTCACGGCGACGCTGATCCACTCGTCCTCGCCGGCGCAGCGGTAGACGCCGTGCGGAGCGTGCTGGTCGGAAGCGTTGCCACGCGGCTGCGGCGGGGCCGCGAGCTGCGTCGCCAGCAGGGGTTCGGCCATCGTCCACAACATCGCCTCGATCATCGAGAAGTCGATCCGGGCGACACCGCCTGCCCGCCGCCGGTGCCACAGCCCGGCGGCGACGATGAAAGCGAGCATCAGCCCGCACATCGGGTCGAGCCAGGCGAGCCCGACCCGCGGCGCGATATCGGGATGGCGATTGAGCCCCGCGAAACCGGCGTAACACTGCAACAGAGTGCCGTAAGCGACCGCGCGCCCTTCCGGCCCGGTTCGCCCGAGGCCGGAGGCCGAAACATAGAGCAGATCCGGGTTGAGGGCCTGCAGATCGCCGGCGCCGAGGCCCAGCCTGTCCATGACGCCCGTAGCGAAGTTCTCGACGACAACGTCGGAGCGCGCGGCAAGCGCCCGCGCGATCGCGACCGCTTCCGGCTTCTTCAAGTCGAGGACAATGCTTCGTTTCGCCTCGCCGAGAACCGTATGCAGCTCCGAAGCACGGCCGGGGTCGCCGCGGCCGAGCGCCTCGATCTTGACAACGTCCGCGTCCATCGCAGCGAGATAGCGCGTTGCCGTCGGGCCGGCGATGACCCAGCTGAAATCGAGGACGCGGATCCCGGAGAGGGGCATCGGCCCGGCGCCGAGCTTGGTCGAATTGCCGCCGGCAGGGACGACCCGCAACCCGAATGGAGATCCCGGAGCGTTGACCGCCCGTCCGCCGACCTCGATCCTTCGCCAGAACTTGCGGTGCTCCAGCTGCGGCGACTCGAGCTGTTCTGCTGGCTCGCGCAGCGGAAAGCTCGGCACATGAGCAGCCTGGGCGCGGTCCGCGATCCATTGCTTGCCGTATTGGCGGCTCCACGCGGACATCAGCGCATGGAGCGCGTCCCAGTTGGCAACCCTGTCGGGTTTGGTGGCGAAGCGCGGGTCATTGCCCCAGTCGGGCGAACCCATCACCGAGAGCCACGACGCCCATTGACGCTCTTCGCGCGGCGAGATCGCGACATACCCGTCGCGGCCCGGCAAAATCGTGACAGTGGCCCCATTGCCGTCCGCCTCCCGCTCGCGCTGGCGGGTTCTTCCGGTGAGCCCGGCGCGCGCCAGCTCGGCGATCGCCAAAGTCGCCAGCGCTTCCTCGATCGAGACATCGACGACCGCGCCCGCCGGGGCCAATACCGCGTGCATGCCGGCGCAGGCGGCGGCAAGGCCGCCGATAACGGCGGATTGCTCGCCGACCGGACGGATCGGTGCTTCCGAGAGATCCTCGACTTGTCCCGTCAGCAACCGGGCAATGCCGCTGGCGAAGAACAGTGTCAGATCGGTCGCCGGGTCGTTGGCCTTCGGTCCGGTCTGCCCAAACGGCGAGATATATACGAGCGCTGTGGTCGCATTGAGCCGGCGGAGGCCGTCGATGTCGTATTGCAAAGCCCGAAGGTCCTGCGGCCGCCCTTCGCAGACGATCAGGTCGGCGGCTGCGATAGCATTGCTGCGCGCCGCAGCATCTTGGGCGGCAACCGGCTTGCCATCATCGAGATAGGCGGCGAGAGGCGTCGACCTGTCCGAGCCGATGCAGGTGACATCCGCGCCGACATCGGCGAGCAGGCGTCCGCAAACGGCGGCGGCGAGGCCCCGTCCGATTTGTATGATCCGGAGGCCTTGCAGTAGCGACATTTCAGTTCACCTCGAACGGCCCTCGCTTTTGGGAGTGGCATTCAACTGCTCTGCGGCGCAGCCAGCAACGCCTATTGCTCGAGCCAGGCGTCGTCGAAACGCCAACCGTTGAAGATGCTGTTGACCATCACGGTGATCCCGTGCACGCGCGGGTAATGGCAGGTCCCGAGGCGGTATTGATAAATGATCGGGCGGGCCGCGTCCTCTTGCAGCCGCCGGTCGATCTCCCAGACCAGCTTCTTGCGCTTTTCCTGATCGGGCTCGATCGACTGCTGCTCATACATCTTTTCGAGCTCCGGGTTGCAGTAGTTCGTGTAATTGCGCTCAGAGCCGCAGGCATAGTGCTCGTAGAAATAGGCGTCCGGGTCGTCGACCCCCGACCCGGATAGATTGGCGCCGACCATAAAGTCCTTGCGGGCGATCTTGGGGAACCAGTTGGCGGTTTCGACGGTGTCGAGCTCGCCGTCGATATAGATCTCCTTCATCTGGTCGATCAGGATCACGGCCGGATCACGGTATTGGGCGATGTTGCGCGTCGCGACCTTGACCGGGAGCCGATGCTCGGGTCCGTAGCCGCGGTTTTCCATCAATTTGCGAGCCTCGGCGCGGTTGGCCTGCACATCCGGGCCGTAACCGGGCAGCGTCTGGAGAATTTCGAGCGGCAGGCCCCAGAGCCCCCCGGGCGGCGGCTGCATCGCCCCGCTGATGTCTCCCTGGCCCTCGGCGAGAATGTCGATGAAGCTTTTGCGATCGATCGCCAATTGCATTGCCTGGCGAATTTCGGGGTCGTTGAAGGGCGGCGCCTCGCGATTGACGAGCAGGTTTATCGCGACCGGCGTCGATGTCATTTCGCAGATCGCCTCCGGGACCTGGCTCTTGATGTCGCGCATCGATTGCACCGTGACCTCATAGGGAAAGGTCATGTCGAACTTGCCGGCGATGAAGGCGAGCGTCTGCGTCGAACGGTTCGGGACGACCGTCCACTCGATGCCGTCGAGATAGGGCCGGCCCGGCTTCCAGTAATCCGGGTTCTTCGCAAATCGTATGTAATCGTTCGGCTTGAACTCGACGAGTTTGAACGGGCCGGTGCCGATCGGATGAGCGCGCATATCGCGTGCCGGCACGTGGCAAGGGTAAACCGGCGACATGCCGGTCGCGAGCAGCATCAGGAATGCCGGCTGCGGGCGCTTCAGCGCAAAGCTGACACTGTAATCGCCATCCGTGGTGACCTCGTCGAGATTGCGATACCAAGCCTTGCGCGGATTGAGACGAAGCTTTTCGCTCGACTTGCCGAGCAGCATGTCCCAGGTGCATTTGACGTCTTTCGCGGTGAACGGCTTGCCGTCATGCCATTTGACTCCTTGCCGCAGCCGAAAGCTGACCCGCGTGAAATCGTCGTTCCATTTCCAGCTCTCGGCGAGCTCGGGCTCGATCAGTTCGAGCCGGTTCTGCTTTTCATGCTGATCGAAAAGCACGAGGTTATTGAACACACCCATAAACGGCGCCACTGCCGAGATCGTCGCCTCTTCGTGGATCGACCCGCTCGCCGGACTGTCGCGGTGAAAGAATTTGAGGACGCCGCCGCTCTTCTGTGCGAATGCTGGCGGGACGGCGAGCAAAAAAATCGCGCTCGTCAATGCGAGCGCATAGGCGATACCCGGCATGGTCTTCCCTTCTTGTCGAGGCGCTACCAGGGGCGGCAAGGCCGCAGCGATTGGCCCCTGTTCAAGCCGGGGCCAGGCTCTGAACCCCCATTTTCGCGGGGCGACGATAACCTGAAAACCGAGTTCAATTGAGCCAGGCTGCCAGCGGTTCTCGTCATGCGCCTCGAAGACCCGCTGCGCGTAACACTACTGCTTCTCCTGGCGGGGTCGCGGATCGATCTGCACGGTGGCAGTCATCCCGGCCGCAAGCACCACGCCCTCCGGCACCTGATCGATGTGGATGCGCACGGGGATGCGCTGCGCGAGACGCACCCAGGTGAAGATCGGGTTGACCGTCGCGAGCCCTTGCCCGTTGGGCTGCGCGTTTGCGACGTTGATGCCGCGGGCGATGCTGCCGACATGGCCGCGAACGATCTGGCTGTAGCCCATCAGCTTGATGCTGGCCGGGTCGCCCACCCGGATCGGCTCGAGATTGGTCTCCTCGAAATAGCCGTCGATCCAGAACGAGTTGGCGTCGACCAGCGAGATGATGTTCTGGCCGACATTGGCATAATCGCCGAGCTGGGCCAAGAGGTTGGTTACATAGCCGTTGACCGGCGAGCGGATCTGCGTGCGCTCGAGGTTCACCCGCGCCTGGTCCAGATTGGCGACGGCCTGCTGATATTGGGCCTGAGAAGCCAACGCATTGCTCGCAAACGTCTGTTTTTCTTCGACCGTAACGGCCAGAGTGGTCAGCTCCTGGCGGCGCTTTGCCTCTCGTTCGGCGTTCTGCGCGTTGGCCTCGGCCTGCTGCACCGCGGCCTCGGCGAGGCTCACGGCAATCTTAAAGTTGGTTGGGTCGATGACCATCAGCAGGTCGCCCTTGTGCACGAACTGGTTGTCGGCGACCGGCAGCTCGACAATGCGCCCGGCGACCTCCGGCGCCATCGTCACGACATAGGCGCGCACCGTGCCGTCGCGCGTCCAGGGCGCGCCCATATAGGCGTTCCACATCGCCCCACCGAGCACCACTGCGACCGCGATCATCGCCAAGGTGATCAGCAGCGGAAAGATGCGGAGGCGCCGCCTGGGCCTGTCGCGGTTAGGAGGCTCGGGCGACCAGACGGCTGCGGAACTTTTTTCCGGCGTTTCGCGCTTCGCTTTGGCTTCGACCTCGGACATCGGGGAATCAGCGCGCGACTAAGAGGACGATCGATGAGAGCACGATCATGTAGACAGCAAACGCGAATACGGCGGGGTGCCAGACATAGCGCAGCAAGCCAAACCGGGCAGCGAACCGCCGCAGTCCGATCGTGACCACCCAGGCGGCCACCATCATCACCGAGATCGGCGCGACATAGACGCCGAACAGGTTGATCTCGGTGAACCTCACCCGGGCTCTCCTGCGTCGAAGCAAGCGGGATGTTGGGTAAGCGCCTCGGAGATTGCAAGGATGAGGCCGCGCGCTCGAAGAGCTGCCGGGTTCGCGTCCTGACGTGCGGCGAGCACCTGGTCGACCGAGGCAAGCCGCTCGACCGCGATCGCACTTTGGCCTTCCGCGAGGGCTTCGAGTGCACCGTCGAGTGCGGTACCGAGTTCCAGCCTGAAGGCGATACGGCGAAGCTGGATGATCTCGCTACCCACCGAGAACGTCGCCATCAGCTGCGAGCGCTGCAACGGTTCCGCCTGATCCGGCAGCGCCGCGAACCGGCCATACATGCGGCCCTCCCAATCGTCGGGCGTGTCGGGGATAGGACCCGTCGCAAGACGGTGCAGATCGCGCAACGTCAACGCGAGCAACCGGCGCGTGCGAAATGCGGGCGATAGCGGCGGCAACAGGCGAAACGACAGTGCGCCGACGCCCACCCCGGCAACGATCGCCAATGCCGAGTTATAGAATTGCCGTGTGTCGTAGCTCATCGGGTTGGTGGGCGCGAGAAGCGGAACAAAGGGTGTCACAATTCCGGTGAAAATTGCCGGTTGCCACTGCAAGGCAAGAAAAGCACCGACCGGCACCAGGACGAAACCAATTATTAAGCTGAAACCAGCAAAGGTCTCTACGTTCGGTAGCACCGCGAATTTCAGGGTTGCGGTAATAGCCACGGTCAAGACACTGCCGATCATAAAGCCGATCGCGGTGGTGTAAGCTTGGTCGGCTCGCGGCGCGAACAGGATGACGCTAATGGCGGCGAAGGTAATGCTGTTAGCACCATCGGGCCATGCGGTGACGATCCAGAAGAGCTCGGCGGCGCCGATCGCGACAAATGCGCGCCCGCCATTGGCGAGAGGAGGAAGCCAATCGGGGATACGGAGGTGGCGGCTGCCGTAACTGCGATCGACCGACCTGGCGGGATCGGCAACGAGCAGGGACAGCCCGTTGAGAGCGTGCGAGATGCCGGCCAGCGCTTCGGCCGTCTGGTCGGCGAGCAGCCGCAGCGACGGCGTGGCCGCCGGCAGGGTAACGAGCCTGCGTACAGCCGCGTCACACGTCCGGAGCAGGCGCGTCGGACCGGCGATCCAGCGTGTCACCGCGTCCCCGTCGGGTCTCGCGCGAAGCGGCTCCGGCACCTCTGCCAGCACCGCGCCTGCCTCTCGCCGGGCCCTCTCCTGCGGCAATCGCGCTAGCGCCACTGCCGCCGTGCGCCAGCTGGCGAGGGCAACGAGCAAACCGTCTAGAGCATTCTGCAAGACCGGGGAGTGGTAGCGGAGTTGGGTGGATTCGCCGAGCGCCTCGTCGATGACCGGGTCGAGCGCGATGACCCGGCGGAGGAGCTCGCGCCGGATCTTCTGGGTGTTCTCGAATTCGGCTCCGGCGGTGGCCAATGTGCCGGCGAACCGGCCGCTAATCTCGGCCGAAATGGCCGCGAACAGCGTGGCGAGCCGGCGCGGTGCTCCGCCCAAATCCGTCCCAGCGAGAATGATGCCGGCGCAGACGATGCCGATGCAGATTTCGCTGGCACGGTCGACCGCGAGCATGAAGGCCTGCCCGTTGAGACCGCCGACGGCGCCGAGTTGGTCGCTTGCGATAATCGCGGCCGTGTAACCGGCCAATGCCGCGGAATAGGCCGAGAAGTTGCGCAGGAGTGTGGCGATGAGGGCGCAGGCAGCGCCCCACAGCGCCAGCACGAGCAAAAACGCCCCGCGATCCTGCGGAAAGCATGCGGTCATGACGACGATAGCGACGGCGCCCACCACGGTGCCGATCAGACGGTACCAGCCCTTGCGCAACGACGCCCCGAGATGCGGCTGACAGACGATCGCCGCGGTTGTCCCGGCCCAGAACGCATTTTCGAGCTCGAGCCAGAACGCGACGTAGAGTGCCAAGCAGACCGATGCCCACAACCGCAACCCGAACAGCAGCGGTGGGCCCGACGCCTGGAGCACGCCGGATGCGTAATCAACCCAGCGCGCGACTGGGCTGGGTTGGGCGGCCGATGGCTCAGCGCCGGTCATCGGCGTGAGCCGCCGCGCGCCTTGTATGTCGAGATCCGATGTTCCTTCTCCCCGTTGTGATGCAAGCACGCGATCGTTTTACACCAACACGCCCTGCAAACGCTGGGCAGGCCGAGAATTTGCACGACATGCCGATCATCACTTTCGTCAACGAGGTCGACCACGAGCGCCGCGACCCGTTCGACTGGTTGGACAAGCTCGCGCACTGTCGGCACGCCTGCCAGCGCCCCCGTATCGGGCAGCCTTGCTCTTGGAGCATCACGGACCGATACGAGGGTTGAGAACATCAGCGCCCTTAGTCAGACAGAGACATTAACAGCGACCATCGAGGACAACGGCCATGCGCTTCGCATCCATCGTCAGGGGGGTTATGGAATCGACCTGACAGGCAATACAGTAATCAAAGCGGACCTGACCTATACCGGCGAGCCCTCGCCTGACCGGCCGTACGTAAGTAATCCTGTATCCACATTCATTTTCTCAGCTTCGCCTTATACTGACGCGAAGGGCCATTTGCTGCCTGCGGAAAAAGTAACCTTGATAGGAAAACCGCCGACTACACTGCCGCCCGGGACAGACGTTAAATCCGAGATCAACTTGACCTATACTATCAGGCACGTATTGTCGAGTGGGGATACCTACGAAGAGAAAGATGACGATGTGGTGGAGCGGACGGTTGGCCCCATTCCGAACAAGGTAACGCTAATCCCCGCGAGGGAAGCATCCCCGCCGGGGTTCGGGCTCCACCCTGACAACCGGGCCCAACACGGGTTTTGTCGCTTTGGCTCTGAAAGTGAAGCGTCAGACTTCCTGGCCTATATGACGGTGGCAAACGCAAGCCACCCCAGCGTAATCGGAAATTCTAGGCTCGGTGTCGTGAGACCTGATCTGAATCCCGACTCTCCTCCCCTTGCATCGTTGACGACCGTCGATCTCCGGGCCGCGCAAGTGCAGCCAAAATGCTTCTAGATCGCGCCCAAAGGTACACCGTCGCACGGGAGACGTGCCCCGACATCGGTGCGCGGATCCTCGATTCGAGCCCTTGCTGGATCATCCCCGCCCCCGGCGGGGCTGCTTGATAACCATCCCGACCGACGAAATTGCGCGGCGGCGCACCTGTGCGATCATCTCGCACCCGGACGCCGGCAAGACCACTTTGACCGAGAAATTGCTGCTGTTTGGCGGGGCGATACAGCTGGCGGGCGAGGTCAAGGCGTGCGGCGCGGCCGGCGGGTGCGCTCAGATTGGATGGCGGTCGAGCACCGCGAGGCCGCGATCCGGTCGACCTGTCGAACGAGATCGAGCACTCTCTGCCGTTCGACGCGACCCCGGCCTCCTGGCCGATCGGCATGCGGCGCGACTTTCTCGGCGCCCACAATTTGTTCGGCGATGCCCTGCTGTTGTTAATCGCGGCGCCGCAAGACCGCACGTTGATCCAGATCAAACCCCGCCCCGCTCGGGGCGCTATTCTTTACATGGGAGTCATATCCAAGGTAGGAGCATGTAGCCATGGATAGGGATCGGATCGCGGGAGCGGCGAAAAAGATCAAGGGCTCGATCAAGGAAACAAACCATCGGCAAGGCGGCAGGTGATGCCAAGCTGGAGGCAGAGGGCAAGGCCCACAAGGTTGAGGGCAAGGTCCAGAACGCTATCGGCGGTCTCAAGGGCGCTGAAGACGTGAGGATGGGCGCGCCATTCGGCGGGGGTTAGCAGCTCCCGGGGCAGAAGGATGTCGGACGGAGGAAGATGATGAAAGATACCTCTTTGCAGGCGCGCGTGACAAAGGCCGGGGAGGCAATCGGCGAGCGCGTGCAGACCGCCACGGCTGCCACCGCCGCGGCGGCCGGTCAGGCCCAAGAAATCGTTGCGGATGCTACCGCGGCTACCGCGGTGGCGGCTGGCCGGGCGAAAAAAGCGTTGGACGATGCGGGCGAAGCTGCACAGCAAGCTTGGTCGCAAGCGGCCGCGGTGGCGGAAGACCTGGTCGATTCGGGTCGTCGTGCGACCAGCTCCGTTTCGCGGCAGATCGGCGAGAACCCATTGACCGCGGTTCTGGTCGGCTGCGCACTCGGCTACGTTGCGGGCTGGTGGATACACGGACGCCGGTAGACTAGAAGAAATTCAACGGAGGAGCGGATGGATCTGATCCTGATTATTCTCATACTGGTCCTCCTCTTCGGGGGCGGTTTCGGCATTCCCGGTGGGGATATGGTGGCGGCATCGGTATCGGCGGTATTCTGCTGATCGTGCTAGTCGTCTATTTGTTGCTCGGACGCGGAAGGTTTTGATTTTTTTGCCCGTGTCGGGGAATGGCTTCAGCTCAATTCTAGCTGTCCGGACCGTGGCTTCGGCCTTCTGCATTATAGCCAGCCGGACCATTGGCAAGACGGCGCGCGCCCATCATATGCCCGCCGGCGCCGGTACCGCGGGATCGCTTGCCCGCGACGGCCCGTTGCTCGGCAAAAGCTAAAGCCGACGGATGAGCACCCTGAGCGCGCATCAGGACGCCAGCAAGACGACGTTGACCGAGAAATTGCTGCTGTTTGGCGGGGCATTCACGCTTGCGGGCGAGGTCAAGGCGCGGGGCGAGCGGCGGCGGGTGCGCTCGGACTGGATGGCGGTCGAACGCGAGCGCGGCATCTCGGTCTCCTCCGCGATTATAAGCTTCAAGCATGAGGGCTCGCCTCCAACCTGTTGGACACGCCGGGCCACCAGGATTTCAGCCCAATGGGATTTAAGCCCATTGGGATTTAGCGAGGGACACCTCCCGCACCCTGACCGCGGTCCCCCACCCATCCCTCCCCCGCTTGCGGGGAGGGATGGGTGGGGGCCACTCGACGCCGCCCCTAATGGCGCCAAGGCCATCGAGGAGCCGGTCCGCTTCATCTCCGACGGCGCTGTGCTAGATTGACCGGGTGAGTGGCGGAAGAGCCGCCCGCGAACGTCTGGGAGGGAATAGCGTGAACCCTCTTCTGGAACGAATCTCTATCGATCCCAGAGTTTGCGGCGGCAAGCCCTGCATAAAGGGCACGCGGATTTAGGTCTCGCTCATCCTCGATTTTCTTGCCGACGACATGACCGAGGCCGAACTGCTCGACCGATATCCGGGGCTGACCCACGAAGACGTCTTGGCGGCGATCGCATATGGCGCCGAGGCAGCCCGGGAGTGCGTCATCCCTGTCCCCACCGAAAACGCGGCGTGAAGTTTAAGCTGGACGAAAATCTCGGTAGACGCGCGACCGACCCGATCCGCACCGCCGGTCACGATGCCGTCACAGTCGCCAGTCAGGGGCTGCGTGGGGCGGCGGACGAGACGTTGTTCCAAGTGTGCAAGCACGTGGACCGAACGCTCGTCACTTTGGACCGTGATTTCGGCCAAGTGCTGCGCTACCCACCGGCCATGGGCGCCGGCATCGTGGTACTGGAGGTCGGACCTCGGGCCACGCACGCCGCCCTTCTCGATCGCGTGCGCGAACTCGTCCTCTTACTCAATACCCGCTCGGCGGAAGGTGCATTGTGGATCGTCGAACCCGGGCGTCTTCGTATCCGCCTTCCGTCGGATGACGAGACGCAATAGGAGCGGCGGCGGGTGCGCTCGGATTGGATGGCGGTCGAGCGCGAGCGCGGCATCTCGGTCTCCTCGGCGGTGATGAGCTTCGAGCATGAAGGGCTCGCCTTCGACGTGCTCGACACGCCGGGCCACCAGGATTTCAGCCCAATAGGATTTTAGCGGGACACCTACCGCACCCTGACCGCGGTCGACAGCGCGGTGATGGTGCTCGACGCCGCCAAGGGTATTGAGGAGCAGACCCGCAAGCTCTTCGAGGTCTGCCGCTTGCGGCGACGTGCCGATCATCACCTTTGTCAACAAGCTCGACCGCGAGGGCCGCGACCCGTTCGATTTGTTGGACGAGATCGAGCGGTCGCTGGCGCTCGACGTGACTCCGGCCTCCTGGCCGATC
The DNA here is from genome assembly GCA_963787425.1 of uncultured Alphaproteobacteria bacterium. Lineage (GTDB taxonomy): Bacteria > Pseudomonadota > Alphaproteobacteria > ATCC43930 > CGMCC-115725 > AP-15. Next base: position 277,016 of record CAWBCV010000004.1, on the reverse strand, counting down.
GGCATGGGGCGCGACTTTCTCGGCACCTATGACCTATTCGCCGATGCGCTCCTGTTGTTCGAGCGCGGCGTCCATGACCGGTCACCGAGCCGGTCCGCTGCAGCGGTCTCGACGATCCGAAACTGGCGCGGCTGTTGCCGAAAGAAGCGCTCGCCAAATTGCGCGAGGAGGTCGAGATGGCGAAGGGGCTGTGCCCGCCCTTCGACGCGCAGGCCTATAGCGAGGGCCATCTGACGCCGGTCTATTTCGGCAGCGCGCTGAACAATTTCGGGGTGCGCGAACTATTGGCTGGGGTCGGCGAATTGGCCCCGGCGCCGCGCCCGCAGCCGGCCGACCCCCGGGCCAATCTCGCCCGAGGAGCCGCGGGTTGCCGGTTTCGTCTTCAAGGTGCAGGCCAACATCGACCCGCAGCACCGCGACCGCATCGCCTTTGTGCGGCTCGCCTCGGGCCGTTTCCAGCGCGGCATGAAATTGAAGGACATCCGCACCGGCCGACACATGGCGGTGCAGGCCCTGGTGTTTTTCTCGCCCGCGAGCGCAACCTCGCCGGGAGGCCTGGCCCGGCGACATCATAGGCATCCCCAACCACGGGAGCCTCAGGATCGGCGACACCCTAACCGAAGGCAAGCCGGTCCGCATCACCGGCATCCCGAGCTTTGCGCCGGAAATCTTGCGCCGGGTCAAGCTCGACGACCCGATGAACTAAATCTGGCTTCTACATTCTAATTCTCACACTCTATTACAATAATTTACATAATAATGTGTTGCGAACATCATAGATTTACAGCGGCTCTGTAAGCTCTCTCCATCAAGTGTTGCGATCCGCGCGCGAGGAGAGACCAGAGTGTCCGAATTTCACCGGCTCATCGAACAGCAAATCCCGCGACTGAGACGCTATGCGCGGGCGCTCACGCGCAACCGCGACCGGGCAGATGATCTGGTGCAGGACACGCTGGGCCGCGCCCTTATCAAGGAACAATTCTGGCAACCCGGCACTAATCTTAGGGCCTGGCTGTTCACGATCATGCATAACCAGAACGTCAATAACGTTCGGCGAGATGTCCGAGAATCCGCAGTGGTCGACATAGATCAGATATCCGCGACGATGGCTGCCGTGACTGATCCCACAGCGTCGCGCAAGATGTTTGAGCTCGAACGTGCGCTAGCCCAGCTTCCTCTGGAGCAGAAGCAAGTAATCCTGCTGGTGGGCCTGGAAGGCATGTCCTATCAAGATGCAGCGGGAATTCTAACCATTCCGGTCGGCACGGTCCGCTCGCGCCTTTCCCGTGGCCGCGATGGTCTTCGTAAGCTTTTGGATATGGAGGAACGCCATTCTTCGGCGGCTCTGCTGCAGGCGGCCTGATGCGCGTCACTGCAGCGCTCGCCAGTGGGTTTTGTTTCGTCAACCGGCGGGACGAGCCTGCAGGGTACCGGCAAGAGAGGATTTGCTTTGCGAACCGTCGTACGTTGGTTTTCTGGACTTCTCCGTTCCCGTCACATTCTGACTCACTGTTTCATGAGATCTGTCAATGGCGACAATAGCCAAACTCAAATTGCTTGCGAGCCGAAAGGCGGCTGACCGTTCCCTGGCCGACGCGCCGATCGTTGCTGCGGCTGCTGACGAAGACGATCTGCCGATACCGTCCGATATCAAGACGGTATTTCTGGGCGGCCTCTTTCTTCTGGCGATGCTTGCCGCCTGTTATATCGCATCGGAGATCGTCTTGCCGATCGTGCTCGCGTTCGTGCTCAGCCTCGTGCTGCAGCCGGCGATGCGGGTGTTCGAGCGGGTTTATCTGCCGCGTGGGATTGCGGCCGTACTCGTCATCATCTTGTTATTTGGCACCCTCGGCGGGTTGGGGGCGGCGCTGTCGGGACCGGCGGCGAGCTGGGCGCAGAAGCTGCCCACTGGGATTCCCAAATTGGAGGAGCGCCTCAGCTTTCTCAGCCGGCCGATTGCAGCCTTACAGAAATTTGCGGATCAGGCCCAGGGCTTAACGCAAGGGGGCGAGCCTAAAGCCGTCCCTGTGGCGGTGCAGGGCACGGGACTCTCCGACCGGCTGCTAAGCGGCACCCGCTCTCTCGCCAGCGGATTGCTCGAAACGGTGCTCGTGCTCTTTTTTTTGCTCCTCAGCGGCGACACTTTCCTGAGGCGGCTCGTCGAGATCCTGCCGCGGTTCAGGAATAAGCGACAGGCCGTCGACATCTCCCAGCAGATCGAGAGCGATGTGGCGGCCTACCTGTTCACGATTACGATCATGAATTTGGCCGTGGGCGTGGCGACCGGCACGGTCATGGCGCTCTGCGGAGTGGGTGACCCCCTGCTGTGGGGCACGGTCGCTTTCCTGCTCAACTATATTCCGATCCTCGGACCGATGACCGGCGTCGTGGTCTTCCTGCTCGTTGGCCTTTTGTCCATAAACTCGCTATGGACGGCATTTTTGCCGGCGGGGCTATACCTGCTCATTCACTTGATCGAAGGCGAGACGGTGACACCAATGCTGCTTGCCCGGCGCTTCACGATCAACCCGGTGCTGGTCATCCTTTCGCTGGTGTTCTGGTACTGGATGTGGGGCGTGCCCGGCGCGATCCTCTCAACGCCGATGCTTGCAATTACCAAGATCATCTGCGACCGCATCCGCCCTTTGATGGCGTTCGGTCATTTTATGGAAGGGTGAAGGCGATCACGATGGAGGCCCCTCCGCTCGAGAGACGTCTGGCGGCAATCCTCGCCGCGGATGTCGAGGGCTACAGCCGCCTGATGCACGGCGACGAAGAAGCAACCATGGCGACGTTGTCCGCCCGTCGCGCCGTTGTCGACGAGCTCATCGCCCGACATCGAGGGCGGATCGCGAACACTGCCGGGGATAGCGTGCTCGCCGAATTCGCGAGCGTTCTCGACGCGGTTCGTTGCTCGATCGAGATCCAAACGGCCCTTCAAAGGGCAAACGAAGGCGAGCCGAAAGGGCGGCGGATGCGCTTCCGGATCGGTGTCAATGTCGGCGATGTCATGGTCAAGGACGACGATATTTTTGGCGACGGCGTCAACGTCGCCGCGCGGCTCGAGGGGCTGGTCAAAGGCGGCGAGATCTGTGTTTCCCGGGGCGTGCACGATCACCTGCGTCATCGCGGCGGCATGATCTTTGACGACCTCGGCGAGCAGCTGGTCAAGAACATCGCCCACCCGATCCGGGCGTTTCGGCTCCGTGTCGGCGAGGCTGCGTCCGAGCAGGATGCCCCAGCCCCCGAGGAAATGGCCGAGGCAGCGGAGTTGCCTGCCGCTCCGGCGGTGATTTCCGAACTGTCCGCCGATAACGAGGTTGCCCTCGAGCTTGCATTTTGGGACAGCGTCAAGGACGGCAGTCCTGCCGAGCTTGAAACGTATCTCGAGCGCTACCCGGAGGGCACTTTCGCCTCGCTCGCCCGAACACGGCTGGATGCAGCCGCGCTCTCGCCTACGGGCCCTCAAGCGTCGCCGCCCGCGGATGCCGCCGCGGAGGCTCTCGATCTCGCTTTCTGGGATTCCGTGAAGGACAGCAATCGGCGCGAGGAACTCGAGGCCTACCTCGAGCAACACCCGGATGGCCACTTCGCCGGACTTGCCCGGGCGCGCCTTTCGTCGCCGGAGGTGACTTAGCATGATTTTGGTGCGGTTCGCTCGCTCCGCACGTGCGCAGCCCATTTCGGAGGAAACCAGTGGGCCTTACGTGGCCGGCTGCAAAGTATTGCCCCTTAAAAGAAGTGGATCTTTCCGGCAATCGCCACAGCAGCCGCCGATCCCCGAACAATCTCCCTCTCAAAAGGCGGCACGCTGGGAGTTACTCGGTAGCGTACTTGAACTCAGGCAGCATTTTGAGACCTTCCTTTGTGCCGCCCGGCAGCACGAACTTTTTGTCCAGAAATTTTAGGCTGTCGTATGGGACTGCGACCAAGTGACTGCCCATGCCGAGGAAGCCGCCGACCGACAGCACGGCAAATGGATCCTTTCCATCGGAGCTCACCAGGAGGTCGTCGATCTTACCAATGGTTTCGTTAGCATCGTTGGTAACGCTGCTGCCGATCACCTTGGATGCACGATAGCCGGCCGCTAGCTTCTGCACATTTACCTTGGCGAGCTCTACGGTCTGCGACGCGACCTGAGCTCCTGAGGGGTCGAAGACCAGGACTACGCCGATCAATGCGATACTGGCGAAAATTGTTGCTTTCATCATCTTTTCCCTCGGCTGGTTTGGTATAGATGAACCATTATTGTAGGCGCCGGCGTCCGCGCTGTGCTACTCCTCGGACGAAACCCATAATACGGCTGACCCCTTATCACGATCGTTTTGGTCGGCAGCATCGAGACGGCAAGCGGCGAGACAATCTCCCGTGTTGGGACTGAACTCGTCAGGTTTGTGCTGCCCCAACCGTGTCGGCCATTCTCGCCCCACGCCTCCCGAGCGGCTTCGATTGCCCGGTGGTGCTTTCACGGACCGTCTGATGTTCCATCTCCGCATTGAGCTTGGCGCCGAGCAGAACGACGATGATCGAGATCCAGATCCAGGTCATAAACCCGACGATCGCGCCGAGCGAGCCATAGGTCTTATTGTAGCTGCCGAAACTCGCCACGTACCATGAGAACAGGGCCGAAGCGGCGAGCCACACCACCGCAGCAGATACGCTGCCCCAAGTAATCCAGCGCCATCGTGGCTCGGTGCGGCTCGGACCGTATTTGTAAAGAACGGCCAGCGCCAACGTGACGAGCGCGAAAAAATCGGCCATCTGCCGATTTTTACAATAAAAGCGGTCACTCCAGGAAGCGGAATATACGTTAAAGCTACCGGAAGAGCGACCACTGCTGCAAGCGTGAGTAGGATGAAGACAACTATTCCAAGCGTGACAACCAGCGTAACGGCATTGAGTTTGAGAAAACTGCGCTTTTCCTCTTCTCCGTAAACAATGTTGAGCGCATCGAAGATTGCTTTGATGCCTGAGTTAGCCGTCCAAAGCGAGATCGCAAGGCTGACGATAAAGCTGACGCCCAGTGTTGTCCCGCCCTGCGAGGCCAGATGGGTCATTTGTTCCCGCAGCACGTCGATCGCTCCACTGGGGGCGACGCTCGCAATCGTATCGAGATGACTGGATACGGTAGCCGGGTCGGCAAAGAGGCCGTATATGGAAATCAGAGCCGCGATGCCCGGGAAAATAGCGAGGAGCGAGTAGAACGTGACGCCAGCGGCGACCAACAGGATGCGGTTTTCCGAAATACCACGATAGACGCGCAGAAGAATGTCCTTCCACCCCCGGGCCGGGATCTGCGAAGGCGTCTCCGCAGACCGGCCACGGCCGGCTTCAAGCGGCCTGCGATCGCTTGTCGCAGGGCCCGCAACCCCAGACCGCCGCCGGGCAAATCCGACTGCGATCAGCAGAGCGCTCAATCCGATAGCCCATAAGGGCGTGTGCTCTGATGACGTTACGCCCGCAGTCGCAGATCGATGCACATCACTGGTGCTCATTGGCTTGCTCCATAAGCGCGCGCATCCTGCCGACCGGTCTGCTGGCTCATCTACTCATTGACGCCTGGGGCAACACTCGTGGCGGTATCGCCGGGATATTCCAAGCCGGCTGCTGGCGGGGGCATTAAAGCTTGCCGGACTGCTTCCTCTTGGGCGTGGGCACCTTCGGAACTCGCGGTCACCTCAGCGCTTGTTCCGGTGCTAATTTCACCGACCTCCCTTACTGTAGAGTGCTTAACGCGAGCGCGTGACGATTGACTGCTCGCTATGATCAACCATGTGATCCCGGCTCCAATCAGCGTGAGCGGGAGCGGGTTTTCCCGCATTTCTCGGGCAAGGTTTCGGAAGAACTCGGCCGCCGGACCCTTGCGCGCGTAGTCCGCGAATTGATCGACTACTTGGCCCGGCGTCATTCCAGCGCGTAGCTCCTCCAATGTTTCGGTTAGCTGGGCGCGCGCCTGATGGACTTTTCGCTCAAGCTGCTCGCTTTGGGTTCCCATGGTCGCTCCTTTGCAGGCAGACGGCTCATCTCTTTGTCAGCCGGCGCCTGTTCGCACGCACTTTGCGACGGTAGTGCGCCAGCATCTTAGTCGCGGTACTTGGAGCCGTAAGGCCAAGCCTGCCGGTCAGCGCCAGCGCCTGTAGAGCCAAACCGGTCTCGATCTTTTCGCTGACCATCCGGCGCGCCTCGATCTCGGCAGCCGCACCGCCCGCGGCAATCTTCAGCGTGCGGAGAGCGATGACAGACGATGCGTCGATGCCCAAAGACCAAGCGTTCACGCCGAAGCGAAACCATGGATTTCTGAGCATCATCGTCTCCCGCCGCTTGCGGCGGGCTTGCGGCAATGGTCAGAGCAAGCCGCTTTACGCATTGAAACGCTTCGACGACGTTGGATCAAAGCCAGCCCACCATGACTCCCGAGATCCATGCCCGCCTGACCTTGCGGCGTCCGTCGGACCTTTTCAGTGATACGTGTTCCGGCAGGAGACCAGCCCTCATGCATTTCCGGTAGTCTCAACAGGGGCGCTCATCTCAAGATCGTGACCGGTGAAAGTCCGCGTTTCGGGAGACGGCAGACCATCAGCCTCGAACCGCGCCATCAACTCCTGCTTGCGCGCCAGCATGCGAGCGCCAAGGACATCCATGTCGAGCCCGGCCGCTCGCGCCTGGGAGAACATCCCTTCCGACCTCTTTTCTTCTTCGTGGACGTGGTGCTCGATTTGTTCGGAGAGAATCTTGACCTTGGAGTCGTAGAATTCTTCGTCGGGACCGCCAGCCTCAATCTCGGCGATTAGCACCTTGGCGCCGTCGTGCTCGACATAGGCTTCCCTAACCAAGTCATCTTCGATCTTGCCCTTGCATGCGGGATAGAAGATTTCCTCTTCGAGGATGGTGTGCACGGTCAACTCAGTGCAGATCTGTTCTGCCAAGCGCTTCTTATTGTCGCCTTCCCTGGCGGCTTCGAACTTGGCGAACAGGTCTTCGACCTTGCGGTGGTCGGCCTTTAAGAGGGCGATTGCGTCGGGCTGCGCGTCGGCCATTAAAATCTCCAGGATCGAGAAGCGTTACGACATCTCCCGTCCTCTGGGATCGTTCAGATTTCGGGCCAGCGTCTGAAGGAAGACACCCCTGCGGCCGCAATCGTTCCTCCCAACATAAAAGAACTCAGCCGGCGACTGCCACGTGCACGAAAAGGACACATTAGTGAAGGACAGCAATCGGCGCGAGGAGCTTCAAGCCTACCTCGAGCAACATCCGAACGGCCACTTCGCCGGACTCGCCCGGGGGCGCCTTTCCTCAGCGGAGATCACTTAGCGTGTGTTCCGACAGACGACCGGGCAAGTCGTTGCCGACTTTCATGCCGGCCGCAACCGGGTCCTCAATTGCGCCACGCCCGGTCGACCAGGTCAATTTGATTGACTGACTACGCTTCCCTTGCTACGTCGCCCTTAAACGCAAACGAGTTCGAGGAATGGATGCCGCAGATCCAGTCCAGGGACCTGTTGGTGACGGAGCTGCTCGCCACGCGATCGCCGCAGCCGGCGAATGTCGACGCGGAAGTCAAAGCGTTCTACGAGCTCGCGAATCTTATGCTCGACCGGCCCGACCGGGCCGTTCCGCGCTTCATGGAGATGGCGCTCGAGCTGTGCGACGCCGGATCGGCGGGCTTGAGTGTTCTGACCAAGGCGGAAGACGGCAGCGAAATCTTCCGCTGGGATGCTCTGGCCGGGCAATTCGCATCCCACGTCGGCGGAACCACCCCTCGGCATTTCAGTCCTTGCGGTCTGTGCCTTGACCAGGCGGCCCCCGTCCTTGTCTCGCGTCCGGCGCGCCTATTTACCTATTTCGAAAAAGTCGATCCCCCGATCGTCGAAGCCCTCATCGTCCCGCTTTATGACGCTGGCGGCGTCCCGTTGGCGACGATCTGGGTTATAGCGCACGACGATCAGCATAAGTTCGACGCGGAGCATGTGCGGGTCATGACCCAATTGGCCGCGCAACTCGTACTCGCACTGAAAATTCTCAAGCAGAAAGGCGCTGGGCTCGCAGCGGAGCTGGACAAAGCCGAGGGGCTCAATCGGTCAAAGACACGGCTTCTGGCCTCCGTGGGACATGATCTTCGGCAACCGCTGACCGTGATCATGGGCGTCCTTGAGATGATCGCAGCTCGCCCGGGCGACCGCGAGTGGAAGTTGCTAGCTCACGCAAAGGCGGCGACGACCCGCTTGGCGCGCGCCTTCGAGTTAATGATGGAGGTCGGCCGGCTGGATCTCAATCACGTACAGCCGAGCGCACGCCCCTATCGCCTTGGCGATCTGTTTGATGAGCTCCGCAACCAACATAAAGGAGAAGCGGAGCGCAAAGGGCTCGCCTTCCGTGTGGCTGCCAGCAATCTGATAGTTTTGTCGGATCCTGAGCTGCTGGGTTCGATCCTGCACAACTTGGTCGACAACGCGATCAAATATACGGACCGCGGGGGCATCCTCGTCGGCTGCCGCCGCCGCGGTGATCACGTGCTGATCCAGGTGTGGGATACCGGTCGAGGCATCCCCTCCGAGATGCTCAGCATCATCTTTGACGAGTACCGGCAGGTCGCGCCGATCACCAGCGTGGGTACCGGTCTCGGCCTGTTCATCGCAAAGCAGACCGCTGATTTATTGGGCCATGCGCTAACGGTGCGCTCTACCCTCGGCCGCGGCACCTGCTTCAGCATCGCCGTCCCCACTATCGAGCGACGCCGGTCAGACCTATCCGAGCTCGGGGCTCCCGGGTTAAATGCGTAGGATGTAGGGGGAGGAGCGCGCCACTTAGGGAATGCGCTCCGCGTATGTGCCGCCTGTGGCGGATCTCCTTGCTAGGCCGATCCGACGGCTGACCATTTTGCCATATTCTCTTTTTGACGCTGGAGTTCCTTAATTGTGGCTTCGAGTTGCTTCGGACGGGCGTCCTGCCTTTTGTCAATCGCTTCCTTGTGCGCTACGTAACATTCTATTAGAAGATCCTGGATTTCTTCTAGGGTGAGACCTTGGTATTGTTTCACTACCGGCTCCTACCAACAGATTGCGGCATAATATTTTAACAACGAATACGAAGATGCGTTCCTATACAAACGCGTGTGCGAGCACGACACGACAGTGGTGCCGATCAGAAAAGCACAACGGCGTAAGGCCCGATCTCACAGTCCGGGCGCCCGGAGCCTGAGCACCTGTTCTTCCGGGGCAGGGAGGCGCGTATTTCGCGATAATGGTGATTTGGGATCGCGCGGAACGCACGATGCACAAAGATTGTTCATACGTGCGAACCACCAAGGTCGCATAGCGCGGTCGCGCACTTCAAGGAGGAAATTATGGGCAGAGGAATCCTGCTTTGGCTGTTGGGCGTACCCATTCCGATAATCATCCTACTCGCTCTGTTCTGGCACTGATCGAGCTCACGAGGGGTAACGAGAATGGTAAGCGCTCCTATAAGCAGTCGCGCAGAAACTCCCGGCGCCGGCGAGGCGGGCCATACGTTGAAGTCATCGATCTCGGCAATTTCCTGGGCGGCAATCATAGGCGGAGCTTTCGCAGCCGCCGCATTGTCGCTGATCATCCTGGCTCTGGGCTCCGGCTTTGGCCTGGCTTCGGTATCGCCTTGGCCCAATTCTGGAGCTTCGGTGACAACCTTTACGGTAATGGCCGCGATCTGGCTCATCGTCGTTCAATGGGTTTCTTCCGGTCTAGGCGGCTATCTGACGGGTCGGCTTCGTACGAAATGGGTCGGCGTGCACACCCATGAAGTTTTCTTTCGCGACACTGCCCACGGCTTTTTAGCCTGGGCTGTTGCCGCGGTTATCGGTGCTGTGGTTCTCGCATCCGGGGTGTCCTCGGTTTTGAGCGGAGGGGTTCACGCGGCGGCGACCGTTGCATCGGGAGCCGCCGAGGGCGCAAGCCGGGGGGCGGTTCAGGAAAATCCAGTTGCCTATTACGTCGACAGCCTGTTCCGCTCCGATCACCCGAATGCAAATGCCACCGATCAGGACGTACGTGCCGAGGCTACGCGCATTCTGGTAGCCGGGATCAGGAACGGCGATGTTCCGGCTGCCGACAAGACCTATCTTGCTCAACTCGTAGCCGCGCGCACCGGTCTTTCACAAGCCGATGCCGAGAAGCGGGTCGATGACGCGATTGCAAAGGCAAAGGCCGCCGACACGAAAGCTCGCCAGATCGCAGACGCAACCCGCAAAGCGGGTGCTTACCTGTCGATCTTCACCGCCGTATCGATGTTGATCGGGGCATTTATTGCAGCGGCAGCAGCCGCGCTTGGGGGTCGACATCGGGACGAGGACTGGCGCGCGCATACAGACCGGCTCGGATACTGATAAATCGCCTGCTGCGTGCGACGACAGATGCACATCCCCCGGCTTTGATCCAACGACTGCTGAGAAGGGGAGCTTATCATGGAATTGATCCTCATAATTATTCTTCTGATCATCCTTTTCGGTGGCGGGTTCGGATATTATCGCGGCGGCTATCACACCCGCGGTGGCCCTTACGGTATCGGGGGAATACTCGGAGTCATCCTTATCGTGGTCCTGATCGTATGGTTGCTCCGGGGAGCGGGGTACGTAGGCAACTTCTGAACGCTTGGCAGCGCGGTGGTGGTGCTCGACGCCGCCCCCGATTTACCCTAGGGCATCGAGGAGCAGACTTGGATGGCGGTCGAGCGCCAGCGCGGCATCTCGGTCTCCTCGGCGGTGATGAGCTTCGAGCATCAAGGGCTCGCCTTTAACCTCTTGGACATGCCGGGCCACCAGGATTTCAGCCGGGACACCTATCGCACCCTGACCGCGGTCGACAGCGCGGTCATGGTGCTCGACGCCGCCCCCAATGGCTCCAAGGGGGCATCGCGGAGCAGACCCGCAAGTTCTTCGAGATCTGCCGCTTGCGCGACGTGCCGATCATCACTTTTGCCAGCTGCCACTTGACCCGTGTACACAAAGGTGTATCTCAGAAGCATGGATGAGCCAAGACTATGACCTGCCTCCCGGTTCGGCGCAGCTCATGCCGATCGAGATTCAGGCGAACATATCGGTTGATCGTGTGCTGCCGATAGAAACCAAAAATGGATTTTGAATGGGACGAAGCGAAAAGGCTCAGCAACATCGAAGAACGAGGTGTCGATTTCAGGGATGCAGCCTTGATTTTTGAGGGTACTGTTATCGCAAAGGAGACACGCGGGAGGATTATGGCGAGCAAAGATTTCGTGCTTTGGGTCGGGTTGATGATGAGTATTATGTGGTGGCCTATACATGGCGAGGCTCAGTCTTGCGTATCATTAGCGCGTGGAAGGTAGATGAAGATGGCAAAAAGCGATACGAAGAACTACTCTCTCGATGAACTGCGGGAAATGCGCGAGCGCGGCGAAACTGAAACCCGGGCCGATGCTCCCCAACTGAAGCTAGACGCAGATTTCTGGCAAGGGGCTCGCCTGGTGATGCCGCCCGGCAAATCATCCATTCACCTGCGCGTCGATACCGACGTGCTGGAGTGGTTCAAGGCACAAGGGCGCGGCCATCTAAGCCGCATGAACGCTGTCTTGCGCTCGTTCATGGAAGCGCAGAAGCAGCATCGGCCACGGTGACACGGATCAATCCAGAGCGTCAAAGGCGGCGGCGCTCGGATTGGATGGCGGTCGAGCGCGAGCGCGGCATCCCGGTCTCCTCGGCGGTGAGGAGCTTCGAGCACGAGGGGCTAGCCTTCAACCTCTTGGACACGCCCGGCCACCAGGATTTCAGCGGCGACACCTACCGCACCCAGACCGCGGTCGACAGCGCGGTGATGGTGCTCGACGCCGCCCCAATGGCGCCAAGGGGGCATCGAGGAGCAGACCTGCAAGCTCTTCGAGGTGTGCCGGCTGCGCGACGTGCCGATCATCACTTTTGTCAACAAGCTCGACCGCGAGGGCCGCGACCCATTCGATCTGTTGGACGAGATCGAGCAATCGCTGGCGCTCGACGTGACCCCGGCCTCGTGGCCGATCGGCATGGGCGCGACTTTCTCGTCACCTATGATCTGTTCGTCGATGCGCTCTTATTGTTCGAGCGAGGCGTCCAAGACCGGGTCACCGAGCCGCTTCGCTGCAGCGGCCTCCACGACCCGAAACTGCCGCGGCTGTTGCCGAAAGAGGCCCTCGCCAAATTGCGCGAGGAGATCGAGATGGCGAAGGGGCTGTGCCCCCGTTCGGCCTAGAGACCTATCGGGAAGGCGTCGATTCCCGCGCCCCTCGAAGCGGCGCTGATGCTCCGCTATTCACAATTACAACCTCCGGTCCGCGTATCATGTGACAATCGCCTCCCTAAATGTTGCCTACCGCTTCATCCGCTCAGTGAACGGCGCGGCTTAGATTGGCCCCGATGTTTGATTATAAGCCTTAAGCAGGGTGACAATCCGCGACAGCTGGTCAGCATTGATCCGGCCCAGCGCCTCGCCAAGGATCAATACCTGTTCAGCTTCAAGCGCAGTCACGCGCCCGTTCAGTTGTTGTGCGATTTTTGCTCCACTCCTGCCTTGAATGCTTCTGTTCTGTTTGAATAACTCTTAACTCCAAAGTCGTGAAGCCGATTGACCATGTCTGGCTGAGATAGATCGGGCATTGGGCACCTCCCTCCTTTTAGAGATTGGAATCACCTACAATCCGGCTGACAACCTTCTGGATTTGTCTTAGGGCTTTGTGGCATCGGACGCTGATGGGTCTGACCGTTCGGCGGTCCTACGGGAGCAGGCCCACCTCCGCCACCTGGGCCACCACCATTTCCTTCACCACCTCCACTATCGCCGGCACCAGCTGTACCGCCACCGCCATACGAGGCGGGGTAGGCATAAGAGTTGTCGCTTCCCATTTGGACAACGTCAGCAACCCATCCAGGGACGTTGAAGAAATCCAATACGCCGGTGATTAGCATTGTGAGCGCCTCTTGTTGTTCGGGCGTCCAAGCTTGATCGCCCGCGGACTTCCCCCCACCCCGGCGTTTGATCCGTGAGCACCTTGGCTCGACGGATTCTGGTGGGAGGCTGCTCCCCGGCGCTCCCCCAGCGCCTTTCTCGTCTTGATTGGAAGGATTAGACTCGGGCGCCGGTTCCCCACCCTCAGGGGGTGGGTGATCTTCGGCCGTGATCAAGGATCGGTTACCTGTTTTCCTGTTCCTTGACGAAGGCTGCCTCAAGTCTGTGATCAGTTTGTCACTGAGGCGAGTTGCTGTTGTTCTTTGTCGTAGCGGAGCAACCAAGCTAATTAGTTGCTGGAGCGCCGCGACGTTCCGCGCTTGCGCGGGGATCCGCTGCTGCCAATGAAACACTCTCCGTTAGCACGCCCGTTCCCACAGTAATGGATGTCCCGATGACACCCAATATGAAGTTACGTCTGTTTGGCCGAGCGATCGGTGCTTCCATTATATAGTTATCCCGATATCTCTGTGAGGTTTGATGCAGCGTGTGCATGCGATGGTCGAGATCACAGTCATTGCCTTGGTTTCTCATTGTGGTATCCCCCTACATTCTTTTACCATCAAGATGGTGCGGTGGGTACAGTACTCAGCCTAGTTTCAGTTATCTGCAGTCGAACAAACTATCTTCGCAAATCCATCACATCTACCGAAATCCTGTTCGCTGCAAAGTTCACCAGAGCCCAATATTCCTGAGTACCCGACATTGGGATGCTGGGTGAAATTCGTGGCTTCGCCCAATTTTTGTAATTCGCAAAACTTATCCGCGGCGGGTTTTCCACAACTCTTCGCCGGAACAGGCACCAATCAACCGGCGCACCGTTGATGGCCGGGTCTTCAAACGGTACCTGAGCCCGAGCTGGTACGGACAAAAGCAGAAGCGGAACAGATGCAGCCAGTAAATTGCGGTTCAGCTGCGTGCGTTCGGTGCGCCGTAGAAATCGGGCTATATGAAGCGGCCGCATGGCTCGTCCACCCTCTTTCCCGCAGCAGCCTTCGCGACCGCGCGGTTTCGAATAACCCGTACCCCGAAAAGCAACGGCCCGCGTCCATCAAATGATGGATGGCCGGCGGATCGGCGAACCCTGCCGTCCCGGCGATTGGGGGATTGTCGTTGCGGTTGCGGTAAACAGATTCCCCTTTTGCCGCCAAGAAACCGAATGCCGAGCGGCACAGCTGGTCCCTGCTCCGGTTTTTGCGATCAGGTGTCGGCACGTAATGAGGTGATCTCTTGGGCGCTTTGCGGGGGACGGATGTTATAGTTAATGCAACAAGCGCGTTTTGGAGGAATCCATGATGTCCGTGGAGACGATTCACATCGCTCGTGGAAGGAATTTATGAAGCGGGCTTAGACGCATCGGGATGGCCAGAGGTGCTGGCCCAGCTGGCAGCTGTGAGCGGAGGACGCGTCGCAGGGCTAATCGATAGTGGTCGGGCCCGAATTACGGTGTGCTCGGTGGGCGTGGACTCAGCAGCAATCAACGCATACAACAAGCACTATTATCGGATCGATCCGATCGCGAGTGCGGTGGTACGGAAACCAGTGGGCACCCTCGTCACTCATCGGGATGTCGTTTCCAAGACGTGGTTCAGGCGCACCGAGTTCTATAATGACTGGGCACGTCCAAACGAGTTCGGTGACTGCGCGATGGTGACGCTGTTTCGTGACCAGACCCGGGCCGCAGTGTTTGCCCTTGCCGCGCATGAGCGGACCGATGCATTCGATGATGAAGCGTTGGACCTACTCCGGCAACTGATCCCGCATCTCCAGCGGGCAATCCAGGTGACGCTGAAGATGGCGGATCTGGATGTGCTCCATAGCGCCGGTTTCGAAGCGCTCGATTGTTTGAGCGAGGGCGTTGTCCTGGCTGACTCCACGGCGCGTATCGTATTTGCCAACCGGGCGGCGGAGGCGATGCTCGAGAGGGCCGACGGGATCGGGGTCGAAGTTTCCGGGCTCTGCGCGGCGAGTTCGGCGCAAACCACGGCTCTGCATCGCCTCATTGCGCTGAGTGCTCGTCGAGGGAACGTCGCCGAAGCCGGCGGTTCACTGCAGCTTGAGCGCCCCTCCGGGCGCCGTCCGTTATCCGTGACCGTTGCCCCAATGCGCCGCGAGACAGCATGGTGCTCGATGGCACCTCCAATGGCGATCGTCTTCGTGGCAGACCCGGAGCAGGACGGCGTGCTGTCTCAATCCCGTTTGCGCGCGCTCTATGGGATGACAGGGACCGAGGCGGCAGTTGCCGGCCTTATCTCAAAGGGCACCGGCGTCAAGGCCGCTGCCCGGAAATTAGGGATCGCGCCGTCGACCGTGCGGACGCATCTCCACAGAGTCTTCAAGAAGACCGAAACGAAACGCCAGGCTGAGCTGGCACATCTCGTGAACCAGGTTGCTTCTCTTTCGGGCACTATCATTAAATAGGAAATCGCGGACGCGAGATGACATCCCAAGACCGCCACCGGGATCTGTGCTTTCGCCGCGGCCGTGGCCCCTTTTGCCGGCTTTGTCGCGGCTTTGATGGTCCAAAATATGCCTACTTCGTTTGGCACACTTCCAGCCGAGGGTTGAGATGCAACGGAAGCGGGCTGATAGGGTGGCCTGTTTGGCGGGGCGATCCAGCTGGCGGGCGAAGTCAAGGCGCGCGGCGAGCGGCGGCGGGTGCGCTCGGATTGGATGGCGGTCGAGCGCGAGCGCGGCATCTCGGTCTCCTCGGCGGTGATGAGCTTCGAGCATGAGGAGCTCGCCTTCAACCTCCTCGACATGCGTTGCCACCGAGGATTTCAGCCTACTGGGATTTCAGCGACGACACCTATCGGTTTCGGCCGACAGCTGATCAACCATGTGGTTGCCATAATCGCATGGTAATTTCGCGCATATCGGTGCCCACGATGGGGCGGACGATTGGCTTTGGACGGAGTTGGCGATACCTGATCTCAACCTGATAAAACAGGCAAAACAGGTGAGGCGGTTAAGGCGATACCTGCTCGATCCCAGGATTACCTGCTTTACCGCGGCGACGGGAATAGCCTGTATTTTTCCTGCAAAAATAGGAGGTGAACCCGGTTCGCAAGGGCGGTCGTTGGCAAAGAGGCCGGCTGCCATCATATCCACCGCTCGTATAGGCGCGGGAGTGCGTTCGGCGGAAGAGGCCGCATCCCCGGGATAATTGAAACGGATTGATGAGCACCCTTACCGACGAGATTGCGCGCCGGCGGACCTTTGCGATCATTTCGCACCCCGACGCCGGCAAGACCACCTTGACCGAGAAACTGCTGCTGTTCGGCGGGGCGATCCAATTGGCGGGCGAGGTCAAGGCGCGGGGCGACCGGCGGCGCGCGCGTTCGGACTGGATGGCGATCGAACGCGAGCGCGGCATCTCGGTTTCCTCGGCGGTGATGAGCTTCGAGCACGAGGGGCTCGCCTTCAACCTGCTCGACACGCCGGGCCACCAGGATTTCAGCGAGGACACCTACCGCACCTTGACTGCGGTCGACAGCGCGGTGATGGTGCTCGACGCTGCCAAGGGCATCGAGGAGCAGACCCGCAAGCTCTTCGAGGTCTGCCGGTTGCGCGACGTGCCGATCATCACCTTTGTCAACAAGCTCGACCGCGAGGCCCGCGACCCGTTCGACCTGTTGGACGAGATCGAGCAGGCCCTCGCGCTCGATGTCACGCCGGCCTCCTGGCCGATCGGCATGGGGCGCGACTTTCTCGGCACCTATGATCTGTTCGCCGATGCGCTGTTATTGTTCGAGCGCGGCGTCCACGACCGAGTCACCGAACCGGTGCGTTGCAGCGGCCTCGACGACCCACAATTGCCGCGGCTGTTGCCGAAAGCCGCCCTCGCCAAATTGCGCGAGGAGGTCGAGATGGCGAAGGGTCTGTGCCCGCCATTCGACACACAAGCCTATCGCGAGGGCCATCTGACGCCCGTTTATTTCGGCAGTGCGCTCAACAATTTCGGGGTGCGCGAATTATTGGCCGGGGTTGGCGAGCTGGCCCCGGCGCCACGCCCGCAGCCCGCCGACCCTCGCCCGGTCTCGCCCGAAGAGCCTGCGGTTACCGGTTTCGTGTTCAAGGTGCAGGCCAACATCGACCCGCAGCACCGCGACCGCATCGCCTTTGTGCGGATCGCCTCCGGCCGCTTCCAGCGCGGCATGAAATTTAAGAACATCCGCACCGGGCGTGTCATGTCGGTGCAGGCCCCGGTGTTCTTCCTCGCCCGCGAGCGCAACCTCGCCGAGGAGGCCTGGCCAGGCGACATCATCGGCATCCCGAACCACGGGAGCCTCAGGATCGGTGACACTCTGACCGAGGGCGAGGCGGTCCGCATCACCGGCATCCCGAATTTCGCGCCGGAGATATTGCAGCGGGTCAAGGTCGAGGACCCGATGAAGTCGAAGCATCTGAAGCACGCCCTGGAGCAACTCGCGGAGGAGGGGGTGACCCGTGTCTTCAAGCCGCTCAATGGTAGCGATTGGCTCGTCGGCGTCGTCGGCGCCTTGCAGCTCGATGTGTTGACCGCGCGGCTCAACGCCGAATACGGCCTGCCGACCCGCCTCGACGGCGCGCCGTTTCAGGCGGCGCGCTGGCTCGAAGCCGACGACCGGACCGAGCTCCAACGCTTCCGCATCAAGAACCCCTCGGCCAGCGCCGAGGACCATGACGGCATCCCTGTTTTCCTCGCCCGCAATGCGTGGGATCTGCGCACGACGATCGAGGAATGGCCCCAAATCCGCTTCAAAGAAACCCGCGAGCAGGGTTAAAAGGCGGGATCATCCGAACCAGCGATGAAGGGATCCACAAATGGCCGATGAGCTCGTCTTCTATACTCATCCTCAGTCACGCGGCCGGATCGTCCGATGGATGCTGGAGGAAATCGGCCAGCCCTATCGCACCGAGCTGCTCGATTACGGCACGACGATGAAGGCGCCAGCCTATCTCGCGATCAATCCGATGGGAAAGGTGCCGGCGATCCGCCATGGCGACACAGTGGTGACCGAAGCGGCCGCCATCTGCGCTTATCTCGCCGATGCGTTTCCCGAGGCCCGCCTCGTCCCGCCGCCGGGGGATCGCCTGCGCGGCCCCTATTATCGCTGGCTGTTCTTCGGCGCCGGCCCGCTCGAGGCGGCGTGGACCAACAACGCGATGGGCGTTGTCGTGCCGCAGGAGCGCGAAAGGATGATGGGCTACGGACGTCTCGAACATGTTGTCAATGCGCTCGAAGAGGCGGTGTCGCGGGCCGAGTATCTCGTCGGCGACCGCTTCACCGGCGCCGATGTCTATCTCGGGTCCGGTATCGGCTTTGGCATGCAGTTCGGCGCGATCGAGAAACGCCCCGCTTTCGAGCAATATTGGCGGCGGCTCAGCGCTCGCCGGGCGGCGCTTCGCGCCAAGGAAATCGACGATGCGCTGGCGGCGCAGCAGCCACCGCAGCCGGCGGGCTAGATACTCATTCCTCCCCCAATCGCCTCGCCATCATACGCTTCACCGGCGGCAAGGCGTTGATCGCGCGCAAAGTCAGCCGCGAGAGCGTCAGCGACGGCCGGCTGTCGGTGACGGTCTGGTGCATCGCCTTCAATGAATTGCGCACCGCGCGAAAACCGTAGTCGAGCATGCCGGTTTCGTAATCGTGGATCGCCTCGACGATATCGCGCTCGCCGTTATGCGCCGCGACCAGCGCGCGCTTGAGGCGCGCGGCATCCTTGATCGCCACATTCGCGCCGATGCCGCGATAGGGTGTCATAGAATGAATGGCGTCGCCGAGAAAGGTGATGCGCCCGGTGCGCCAGGGCGCAACCGGAACCGAGGTGCGGATCGGGAGACACGAGATCGTCGCCGGATCTGCCAGCCCGACGAGGTCGCGAAAGCCCCGCGCCCAGCCCGTCATCGCCCGCGTCGCGGCCGCCGCCAGCGCGGCGCCATCGGCCCATTCGGCATCACCGAGGCCGAATTTTTCCCGCTTGGCGCTGAGCGCCCACATCAGGTAGCTGCGCGTGTTCTCGTACAGGTTTCCCGCGCCGGCGAGGGCAGGCTCGTTGCCGCCGATGCCGCGGATCGGCCCGCCGGTCATCTCCTGGATCGCAACAAACAGCCCGAAGCCGCCGCGAGCGGCGACGAGGCTGATGCCGTCGAGGAGCGGCCGCGCGATCCGGTCCCGCGACGCGTCGAGAAAGATTTTGCCCGCGATCCCGGCCACGCCGGTGTCGATGCGCTGAGCGTGCGGCAGGAACTGCCGGCGCACGCGCGAGCCACCCCCGTCCGCCGCGACGAGCACGTCGCCCTCCGCCGAGGTGCCGTCGGCGAAATGCGCGACAATTGTTCCGCCGCGTTCCTCGTAGCGTTCGAAGGTCTTGCCGAAATGCGCATTATCGAGCTCGGCGAGAAGCACTTGGCGCAGCGTGATGCGGCTCGCGGCGCGGTGGCGAGCGACCGGGTCGAGGCTCGCGACGAGCTCGCCGTCGAACGCGAGCAGCACGCGCATCTGCTCGGTGAAGAAGCGCACCGCTGTGTTGGGCGCCCCGCAGGTGCGGTCGAAGACCTCGAACAGATGCGGTGGCAGACATTCATGCAGGGCGAGGCTGCCGCTCGGACTGATGTGCACCCGGTAGCCCTGCAGGCGGTCGGTCAGGGTGCGGTCGCGTTCGTAGACCGCGGCGCTGACCCTGGCCCGCTTGAGGCCTTGCGCCAAGGTGAGACCGCCGATGCCGCCGCCGATGATGAGGACATGCAGGGGTTCGGACATTTGGAGCTCCTTCGAGACAACATGACGTGTCGGCGCCCAACGCCGCGATTGAGCGCGGTGTTCTCGCGGAGCCTTCGCTGCTAGTTTGTGGCTGCGTGCCTGAAGCCAGCGCGCTCCGCGCGTACGGTTTTCGGGTTCGAGCCCCGGCGATGTTGCAGCATCGTCGGGGCAGCCTTCGCCCCTCGCGATCGGTCTACATCGCGCCCTCCCCCGCGATCTTGTTTACCTCGTGCCGACGCGCGCAGTCCGCCTGCAGCTCCCGCCACAGGTCCAGCGGACCCCAACCCTCTTCGGTGATGCGGCGGACGAGCTCGTTCACGAAGGCAAGTTCGGCCTTGGTCAGGGCGAGCGTGAATTCGGCTTCCACCACGAACAGCGGCGGAAATTTCTTTCCAACCAGCTGCGGAGGCAATTCCTCGGGCGTGACAGGGATTTCCTGCTGCGTCAGCTCGGCAAGTTGCGATGCGATCCGGGTTGCCTCGGCGGACAGGCGCAGCGCCCGGTGCCGGAGCAGAGTTACCGCCTCCTCGGGCGGCAACACCGGCAACAGGCTGAGCCCGGCGACGAGTTGCGGATATTCCCTGACCGGATCGCGCAGAAGATCCTGCATCCAGGCGCGCAGTTCGTCGTATCCCGGTGGGGTGAGCAGATAGATCGTGCGCTCGGGCCGCCTCCCTTCGCGCGAGGTCTCTTTCGCAGCGATCAGTCCCCGCTTCGCCAAAAGGTCGATCACTGTGTAGAGGGAGCCATAGCGAATTTTGATGCTTTCGTTCTTGTGGCGCTGCTTCAGCGTGGCGGCCATCTCGTAGGGATGCATCGGTCGCTCGAATAGCAGCGCCAGCACCGCAAGCGCGAGCGGATTGGAAGGATGGGCGAGCCTGGCCATTTAGGACGGTATCTTAGACGCTGACGAATATCCGCGTACGAATATTTACCCGTCGGATACTCGCGATGCAAGAGGATCTGCCGATCGAGAGGCTCTGGAATCGGGCGACACCCTGACCAAAGGCGAGGCGCGGATCCTAAAATTGCCGTAATGTCATGCTATATGTGCGGCTCATAATTGAGTAACGAATACGTTCTCTAACGCCCGGTCTGAACTCGGGGAGGTCTGGCCTCAGTGCCGCCATTCGTTGGGGGGCCGGTTCGCGTCACCCAACGGGAAAGGGGAAGGACCGGGGCTCGGAACGACGGTGTCCGGTTTCTCAGCAGTCTCGGTCTTGCGAGCGACGGCGGTGCGCTTCAACCGATAGTAGGCGCGGATGGTCAGCGGGATCGAGCTGACATAGACGACGCCGACGGCGGTCAGGGTCAGCCAAGGCTCCGTCGTCAGGAAAGCGGTCGCGACGCCAAAGCCGAGCAATGTCGGGACCACCAAGTGATGCGGGATGCGGATCCGCTTCAGTGAAACGGTCGGCACCTTGCTGACCATCAATAGCGCAATGACGGTGACCGTGACGGCGCTGAGGCAAGGCGAGCGAAACAGCCAGTCGCCCCATTCGAAGCTGAGGAACATCGGCACCATGACGAGCCCCGCTCCGGCCGGCGCTGGCGCACCGATGAAAAACGGCGCGACGTAGGACAGCATCTCGTGGCTGGCCTCGGTGTTGAAGCGCGCCAGACGCAACGCGCAACAGACCGCGAAAAGCAGTGCGATCGCCCAGCCGAGACCGTGCAATTCCGACAGTGTCCACAAGTAAAGCACCGCCGCCGGAGCCACACCGAAGCTGACGAAATCGGAGAGGCTGTCGAGTTCCGCGCCAAAACTGGACGTCGCCTTGAGGAGGCGGGCCATGCGTCCGTCGAGCCCATCGAAGATGCCGGCGGCGATGATCGAAAACACCGCGGCCTCGAAGTTGCCGCCCATTGCAAACCGCACCGCCGTCATCCCGGCGCACAGCGCGAGCAATGTTAGGACGTTCGGAACCATGCGGTTGACGGAGAGCCCGGAGAGCCGCCGCATCCGCACCCGTGACCGCCGGTTCCTGCCCGAACGCATCCTCAAGGTTCTCCTCCTGCCATCATCGAGCCGCCTCAATGGGCCACCCCCTCGCGCGGCGGCTCCTTGGCGAGCCGGTCGGCAAGAACGGTTTCGCCGCCGACCATTCGCTGTCCCGCCACGACCATCGGGACATAAGGCGGCGGGCAATAAATGTCGACCCGCGAGCCGAAGCGGATGATGCCCACTCGCTGGCCGGTTGCAACCTGCTGCCCTTCGTAGAGATTGCAGACGATGCGCCGCGCGACCAGCCCAGCGACCAGCACAAAGGCGATGTCGGGACCTTCCGGCGGCGCGATGCGAAATCGCCAGCCGCTCGTTTTGCTCGCTCGCCTTATCGAGGCTGGCGTTCACGAAGCGGCCCTTGGTGTAGCGGATCGCCGCCACCCGGCCACCGACCGGCGCCCGGGTCACGTGCACATCGAAGATGTTAAGGAAGATGCCGATCTGGACAACCGCCATATCGCCCATCGCCAGCTCGGCGGGTGGGGTTGCCGCGGCAAGCGACACGACGATGCCGTCCGCGGGGCTGATCAGCAGACCCGGCCGGGTTGGAGTCACCCGCCAAGGATCGCGGAAGAAATAGACCATCCACAGGGTTGCGATCCCCGCGACCCAACCGCCGGGGCTCCAAAACACGAAGAGGAGCACGGTTGCGAACACACCGGCAGCGACAAATTTGAACCCGTCCGGGTGGAGCGGAGCGAGGAAGCGGCGCAGCACTGCGGGCGATCAGCTGCCCTCGCGGCGCCACGCTGCGAGCAGCCCGCCGACGATCAGCAGCAAAGCCGCGATGCCCGGCAGGAGCGGCATCTCGCTGAACCCGGTCACCGTGTAATCGCCATTCGCGCGAAGCCCCATCCAGTTCCGCCCGGCCGCCGCGCGATCGGGAGAGATCCGGCGGATTTCGGGGATCGCGCCGGTACCCACCCAGAAAACACCGCCGCCGGACGCCGCCGCTATCGGGCCCAGTTTTTCGGGGGTGGTGCGGACATCGGCGAATTCGATCGGATTGAGCGGCCCCGCCGCCGCCAATGCCGTGCGGGTCCCGTCGCTCACCCGATAGAGCCCCATCTCGCTGATCGGAAGCCTGCCGGAGCTTCGCCCGCCGCTCTCCGGCGTCAAGGTGAGGCTCCGGCTGGAGCCGTCGGGCGCCGCGACGGTGACCGGTCGGTCGTCCGGTTCGAGCGATTGCCTCGTAACCACGAGACTGTCGCCTTCGACCATAGCGCGCAGGTCGTTTTCTTCGAGATCGGGTTCTTTCATCAGCCAATAGGCGAGGCGCCGCAACAGCTCCGCCTGCGGCCCGCCGCCTTCGAAACCGCGCGCCCAGAACCACATCTGGTCGGACAGCAATTGTGCCACCCGGCCTTGCCCGACGCGGTCGAGTACCAGCAGCGGCTCGCCATGATCGCCGCTCATGACCGTAACTCCGCGCTGGACATGCGAATCGACCTGCCGGAACCAACGTCCCCAGGACGGCTGGCCGCCCGGCGGGCCGGCGCCCGGCAGGTCGTCGGTCACCGGATGACGGCGGCCGAGATCGGTCAGCTGCGGCTTATACCCCTCTTCGTACACATCGCCGGTCGGCTCGGTCGGCAAGATCGAACCGAGCGGGCTGCGGAAAAGGCTCATCGGGGTGCCGAAGCTCGGGCCGGCCGCTTCGAGAAAGGCGCCGCCCTTGCGGACATAGCGCGCGACGTTTTCGAGGTAGGCCTGCGGGATCACCCCCCGCCGGCTGTAGCGGTCGAAGATGATCAGATCGAATTCGTCGAGCTTGACGTCGAAGAGTTCGCGGATCGGGAAGGCGATCAGCGACAATTCGCGGATCGGCGTGCCGTCCTGCTTTTCCGGCGGCCGCAGGATCGTGAAATGGACGAGATCGACCGAAGGATCGGATTTCAGGATATTGCGCCAGACGCGCTCGCCGGCGTGCGGCTCGCCCGAGACGAGGAGCACCCGCAAGCGGTCGCGCACGCCATTGACCACGACGACCGCATGATTGTTGTCGAGCGTCAGCTCGCGCGGGCCCGGCTCGACCGCGAGCTCGAGAATATTGGGTCCGCCGTGGTCGATCGGCAAGGTTAGTGGAACATCGCGGCCGATCGGTACCGTCACCTGCCGCGGCGGGCCGCCATCCTTGCGCCACGTCACGACCGCCTGACCTTGTGCGCCATCCTGCTTGCCCGGGGAGCTTTCCGGCAGGTCCTCGACCCTGATCTTCAGCTGCAATTCCTTGCCGACCAGGCCGAAGCTCGGCGCCTGTGCGACAACGAGTCGGCGGTCGCCTTCGTCGGGCAGACCCGAGAGCAGGACGTGCAGCGGCGCGCCGATCGTCTCGGCGGCCGCCTTGGCGTCGCCGGCAGGCACATCGTGCACCTGCCCGTCGGTGATCATGACGACGCCCGCGAGACGCTGTCGCGGCACATCGGACATTGCGCGCGTGAGGGCGGTGAACAGGCGTGTCCCGTCATCGCCGGCGCCGGGCTGCGGCTTTCCTGCCCGGATCACGCGGAGATCGAGGTTGCGCTCGTGTGCGAGCCGATCGCCGAGTGCCGTCAGCGCCTCTTCGGTCGCATGCCGCCGATCGCCGATCCGCTGGCTCGGCGACTCGTCGACAATGATTATCGCGGTATCGCGCTGCGGCTCGCGCTTTTCTTCGACCACCGATGGATTGACGAGAGCGGCGAGCAGGATCGCGACGGCGATCATGCGCCACAGCACGCCCCGCGCGCTGCGCAGAACCCCGAAGCCGAGAACGAGCAAGCCCGCGGCGCCGAGGGCGGCGATGGCCGACCACGGCAGGAGCGGCGCAGCGGCGAGCGAAAGTGCATTGCCGGTCATTGACCCAGGCGCTCCAGGATGGCCGGCACGTGGACCTGGTCCGATTTGTAGTTGCCGGTCAGCACGTACATGACGAGGTTTATGCCGAAGCGCATCGCCATTTCGCGCTGCGGCTCACCGCCCGGAACCACGGCGAACGCGGCGCGGCCCTGCCCGTCGATCGCCCACGCGCCGGCCCAGTCGTTGGCACCGACAATGACGCTGGAGACGCCGTCGTTGACCCGGTCCTCGACCGGCTCGACCCACAATGTCCCGACATTCCAGCGCCCCGGAAACTCGTGCATCAGGTAGAAGGACTTGGTCAGCACATGGTCGGGCGGGATCGGCACGAGCGGCGGCATCTTGATCCCGGTCACCAGTCGGCGAAGCCGCTGCGCAGAAGAGTCCCCGCCGCCGACCGGGCCGGGGGGCTGGTCGTTGGCGTCGCGCGTATCGAACAAGATGGTGCCTCCGGTATCGAGATACCGGTTGATCCGCTCGACGGCTTTTGGCGACGGTGCTGCCTGACTGGATACCACCGGCCAGTAGAGCAGGGGAAAGAAGATCAACTCGTCAGTTTCGATGTCGACCGCGAGCGGCTCGGCGGTTTCGACTGCTGTACGCCGGTTCAACGTTGCCGTCAGGCCGATCAGACCCGCCCGGCTTACCGAATCCGTCTCCTGATTTCCGGTGCGGACGTAAGCCAGGCGAAGCTCGGACGTCGCCTGCACGACGAAGGCGTCGTCGGCGCGCGCCGCTGAAGCGGCGCCGAGCAGCGCGGGGAGCAAGACCGCGGCGAGGCGCGCCGGACGCCGGCGCAGCAATCCGCGCAATCCATAGGCGATTAGGAGATCGGCAAGCGCGATGAGCAGCGCGGCCGTCAGCAGCGGTGGGCGCAGATCGATCTCGCGGCCGGCCGTAAAGTTCTCACTCAGGGTTTCGGGCGGTAGCCCCTCGAGCGGCTTCAACTCGGGGATCCCGGCCGAAAGGTTGAGCGCGCGCCGAGCATCGGCGGTGCCGTAAAACCCCGGTGGATGCCGTGGCGAGGCTATTGCGGTCGCGATCTCGGCGGCGGGGATCGGGCGCGCCGTCGGCGGCGCCCGCTGCAGCCGGCCAAACCCGTCGAGGGTCTCGATCGGCGCCAGGGCCTCCTCGCCCGCTTTCGTCACCCCCTGGCTCATTGACTCGATCCGCCGCAGCAGCTCGACAAAAAGGCCCGACAAAGCGAGGTTCGACCAGTCGGCGTTCGCCGTCGTGTGGACGAGAACGATCCAGCCTCGTCCGTGCCTCTCCGCCGTAACCAGCGGTGTCCCGTCGACCAGCCTCGCCCAGGTCCTGGCCGCGAGGTCCAGATCCGGCTCGGCCAGGACCTGTCGTGACACCGTGACGTCGGGCGGGATGGCGAGCCCGGCAAATGGACTTTCCGGCGCAAACGGGGCGAGCTTTGCCGGCTGCTCCCACGACAGCGCTCCGCCGATCGTGCGCCCGCCCCCATGACGTAGCCGCACCGGCAACAGTTGATCGCCCTGCTCGGCGAGGTGCGGTCCTGCGAAACGCAGCAGCAGCCCGCCGGCCTCGATCCATTTGCCGATAGCCGCCTCCTCCGCCGGCGAATCCGGTCCGGTATCGGCAAACACCAGCACCGCGAGCTCGCGTTTGAGAAGATCCGTCGCGCTGCCGCGACGAAGTTCGGTGAACGGGCCGAGCGCTCGCTCGAGATAGTAATTCTCTCCGAGCAGCGGCTGTCCTTTGGTGTTCGGTGCCGCAACGATGCCTACCGGGCGCCGCCGCCACCTCTCGTCGATCAGCAGCACCGAGCCAGCGGATTGATCGCCTTCGATCTCGATCCGGGTCATGCGGTTGCGCAACTCGCTGGGCATCACCAGACGAAGCTCGGCACCCTTTGCCCCCGGCTCGATTGTCGACGCCTGCCGCGCGATCAGGCGCCCGTCGTCCCCGCTCGCCCGTACCTGAAAGAGACGCGGTGCCGGTGCGGGCAACGACCGCAGCGTAACCCCGACATCGTTGGCCTGGGCGTCGCCGGCAGCGAGCATGATCGGCGCGTCGGCGGGCTGCGCCGCCAGATAGCGCAGGCTGCCCCGTTTGACTAGATGAGCTGCCAGCGCCTGGTCGCCGCCATCATCCGCGATGCCGTTGCTGAGCCAGACGGCCGAACTCGCTTCAGGCAGTGAGAGTGCTTCGAGGCGAGCGAGCGCGCCGCGCCGGTCGACAGGCCACGGTTTGGGCAATAATGCTTGAACCGCCGCCCCCGCATCCGCCGCGCGTACCGGGCGCAATGGCGCCGGCGCCTCCTCCACCGCGGTAGGTGCGGTCGTGACCAGCACCACCTGCCGGTCTTCGCGCTCGGCCTCGGCCAGCAGCCCGGCAAGCGCCGCCTGGCGGGCCGCCCAGTCGCGCCCCGCGGCCCAGCCGTCGTCGACCACGAGGATGATCGGGCCTGTCGACGCTAGGCGCGGCTGCGGATTGAGCAGCGGGTGTGCGACTGCCAAGATCACCAGCGCGGCCAATAGCATGCGCAGCAGGATCAGCCACAGGGGGGTCCGCGCCGGCGTCTCCTCGCGCGGCACCAGCCCGAGCAGCAGCCGGATCGCCGGAAACGGGATGCGCCGCGGCGCCGGCGGCGTGACCCGCAACAGCCACCAGATGATCGGCAGCGCCGCCAACGCCACGAGCAGCCACGGCGAAACGAAAGCGAGGGAACCGAGCGCCAGCATTGCTTAAGATCTCCCCCTCTCCGCCCGCTTGCGGGGGGAGAGGGTCGGGGTGAGGTGGGTCGCGCCGATCCAACTCCTGGGCCACGCGCACCTCACCCTCTCCGTCCCCGCGGGACGAGCCCGCGGGCTGGCGGCTAACGCCGCGACGGGTTCCCTCCCTTTCCCCCCTGCGGGGGGAGAGGGCACCTCGTCGGCTTTTTCGCTGTCAATCATTGGTCGCCGCTCAGTCTCACCGCCGCCGGTCGGCCGAGAGCGCGGCATAGAGCGCCAGCAAGGCGAGGTGCGGCGGGCGATCGGTGCGGTGGAAGCCGAAGCTCCAGCCGAGGGAGGCGGCGATCGCAGCGAGCCCCTCGCGATGACGCCGAAACCGCTCGGAATACTCCTGGCGGACATTCTCGACGCGGCTGATCACGACGTGGTCGCGGTCCTCGACACCTTCAAAACGTACACGCCCGTCGAATGGCAGGTCTTCCTCCGCCGGGTCGACGACCTGCAACAGATGGCCCTTGAGCCCGGCGGCGGCGAAGCGGGCAATTGCGCTGTTGACGGCATCGGGCTGCGACAGGAAATCTCCAATGAATACCAGCTGCGCCGCGCGCGGCAGTGGCTCGAAAGCGGGGAGGCTGGCAGCATTGAGCTGGTCGCGGCCGACCAGCTCGGCGACCCGGGACAGCGCAATCCGTCCGCTGATCGGGGCCATGCCGCTGCCGAGCACGGTAAGCCGCTCGCCGCCGCGGACGAGGAAACTCGCCAACGCGACGAGAAGCAGCTCGGCCCGGTCGCGCTTGGTTGGCCACTCGCCGCCCGGGACGTAATCCGCCGAAGTGTAATCCATCGATGCCGAGGCGTCCCGCCACAGCCACACGCTCTGCGCGGCTTCCCATTCGGTCTCGCGGACATAGAGCCGCTGCGACTTGGCGCTCTCGCGCCAGTCGATACGGGTGGCCGCATCGCCCGGTTCATATTGGCGGAATTGCCAGAAGGTCTCGCCTTGGCCGACACGCCGGCGTCCATGCACCCCCTGAGCGACGGTGACGGCGACCCGCTCCGCCGCGACGAGAAGCGGCGGCAGCACGGCCGCGGCCTGCTCCGCCCGGTCGCGCAGTGCGGCGGGCGCCGGGGCGCCCCGCGACAGAAACCCCGTGTCGGCAAGCGTTTGGGTCAAGCTCAACGGAGCGGCGTCGAAATCTGCTCGATGACCCGAGCCACCGTGACACCTTCGGCGCGGCCGGCAAAGCTGACCGCCATGCGGTGCCGCAGGACCGGCGGCGCCAGGGCGAGAACATCGTCGATCGACGGGCTGAACCGCCCGTCGATCAGGGCTCGGGCTCGGCAGGCGAGCATCAGGGCCTGGCTGGCGCGGGGTCCCGGCCCCCACGACACGAAACGCCTAACCCCCTCGATCCCCGTCTCATCCGGTCTGCCGGAACGGACCAGCGAAAGAATTCCCTCGACGACGCTTTCACCGACCGGAATGCGGCGCACCAGGCGCTGCGCCGCCATCAGCTCGGCGACATTCATCGCCGGCCGCGGCCGGTCTTCGAGGATACCGGTCGTCGCAATCAGCATCTGCCGCTCCGCGTCGAGGTCGGGGTAATCGACGTCGATCTGCAACAGGAAGCGGTCGAGCTGGGCTTCCGGCAGCGGATAGGTGCCCTCCTGCTCGAGCGGGTTTTGGGTCGCCAGCACATGAAACGGCCGCGGCAGCGGATGATATTGGCCGGCGATCGACACGCGGCCCTCCTGCATCGCCTGCAGCAGCGCCGATTGCGTGCGCGGGCTCGCCCGGTTGATCTCATCCGCCATCAAGAGCTGGCAGAAGACGGGACCGGGGATGAAACGGAAAGAACGCCGGCCGCTCTCGCTTTCTTCGAGCACCTCGGAGCCGAGAATGTCGGCGGGCATCAGGTCGGGCGTGCATTGGATGCGCTTGTCGTCCAGGCCGAGGATCGTGCCCAGGGTCTCGACCAGCCGTGTCTTGGCGAGGCCGGGAACGCCGATCAACAGCGCATGCCCGCCGCACAACAGCGTGATCAACGCTTGCTCGACCACTTCGCGCTGACCAAAGATGATTTCGCCGATGCGCTCGCGCACCAGGCTGAGGCTTCGGCCCAGGGCCTCGACCTCGGCAACAAGATCAGTGGAGGAGGCGTTGATGGGTGCAGTGGAAGTCAAGCAGAACGATCCCTCTTCAAATTCCATGGGTGCAAGGCTGACCCAAAATTCCGGCTCCGGCAACTCCTCTGGGCCAATGACTCCCTCCACCGGGAGTCGGCCGCCGATCGACTGCGGCGATCTCGAGATGCGGATCGCGCGCGATGGTACCTGGTTCTATCGCGGATCTCTCATCGGCCGCTTGCCTCTCGTCAAGCTCTTCGCCTCCGTTCTGCGCCGTGGGGCGGATGGCGGTTATTGGCTGGTCACTCCGGCCGAACGCGGCCGTGTCGAGGTAGAGGACGTGCCCTTTCTCGCCGTGGCGGTGACGGTCGAGGGCGAAGGTTGCGACCAACAACTGATATTCCGCACCAATCTGGACGAATTTGTGACGGCGGGACCCGACAACCCCCTGCGCGTCGAAACGGCTGCGAGCGGCGAGCCGGCGCCCTATATTCTGGTACGGGACGGACTCGAAGCCCGGCTCGCGCGGCCGGTGTTTTACGAACTCGTCGAACTCGGGACGGAGGAGCCGACCGGAGAGACGAGACAATTCGGCGTGTGGAGCAGGGGGGTATTCTTTCGGTTGGGCGAGCCTGCGCCGGATTGAGAGTGAAGATGCCATCTCGGCCGGGGCATTGAGGCCAAAATCATTGACATCGACAAATTCTTTTACGCAAGACTCGGTTATCGGACGTTTCCTGCAGCTTGGGCGGCCTGGACGACGCGGCTTTGGCGGAGCGGCCGACCCGGCCGAAGCCGCTGCCCTCCGGGAGGCGACCCGCGGCGACCACGATCTCAATCCGGGGATGACGCCGCCGAGCGCCGTTCTGCGCCCGGCCGCGGTGCTGGTCCCCCTCGTCGACCGCCCCGAGGGCATGTCCGTGCTGCTGACACAGCGCACCCCTCATTTGACGGCGCATGCGGGGCAGATTTCGTTCCCCGGCGGGCGCATCGAGGAGAGCGACGCCGATCCGACCGACGCGGCGCTGCGCGAAACCGAGGAAGAGGTTGGACTGACGCGGGACCATGTCACAGTGATCGGCCGGCTCGATACCTACGTCACCGGGACCGGCTTCGAAATCACTCCCGTTGTCGGGATCGTCAAAGTGCCGTTTCCGCTCACCATCGACCCGTTCGAGGTTTCCGAGGTGTTCGAGGTGCCGCTGTCCTATGTTGTAGACCGACAAAACCACCGCCGCACAACGCGCGACTTCGAGCATCGGACGCGCGTATTTTTCGTGCTGCCGTATGAGGGCCGTAACATTTGGGGAGCGACGGCCGGGATGCTGGTAAATTTGGCCGAGGTGCTCACCGGTTGAGGAGGCCATGCTCCGGGTCCTTCTCACGGTCGTACTCCCGCTCCTTCTACCTACTGCGCTGTATTTGCTATGGGTCAGCGCTTTCGGAGCCGAACGTGGCGGGAACGCAGTGCGGTGGACGGCGGTCCCATGGATTTGGCTTGCCGGTGCCGGTGTCGTGCTGTTGGCAATCGTGCTCTTCGTCGTAACCGTCCATTTCGGCTCGCCGCAACAAGGCGTCTACGTGCCGCCGCGCTGGGAAGGCGACCGCATAGTACCGGGGCACATGGAACCAAGACCGGGACGATGACCGATACTGGCAATTTGTTCCGCATCGAGCCGCAGCCCTGGATGGTTGACCCGGCGACACTGGCCGTGCTCGAAGCGCTCGCCGATGGCGGCGCTGCGGCAAGGTTTGTCGGCGGCTCCGTCCGCGACGCGTTGCTCGGGCGGCGCACCCCCGGGTCAAGCCCGAGGGCCGACATCGACATCGCCACCCCGGCGCCGCCGGAGCGCGTGATGGAGCTGTTGGAGAAGCGCGGCATCAAGGTTCTTCCGACCGGTCTTGCGCACGGCACCGTAACCGCGATTGCCGGCACACCGCCGCGCCATTTCGAGATCACCACCCTGCGCCGCGACGTCGAGACTTACGGTCGCCGCGCCCGCGTCGCCTTCGACGCCGACTGGGCGGCCGATGCGGCGCGGCGCGATTTCACGATCAACGCGATCTTTCTCGATCCCGACGGCACGGTGCATGATCCGGTGGGAGGCCTCGCCGATTTGCGGGCGCGCCGGGTGCGATTTGTCGGCGATCCCCCGACCCGCATTGCCGAGGATGTGCTGCGGATCCTGCGCTACTACCGGTTCGAGGCGCGCTTCGGCACCAGCCTCGGCGATCCGCCGGCGCGTGCCGCCTGCCGAGCCATGGCCCATCTGTTGCCCAATCTCTCCCCGGAGCGGGTGGCTCAGGAACTGGTGAGGCTGTTGGAGGCTTCCGACCCCGTCGCGGCATTGCGGATGATGGTGGAAGACGGTGTGCTCTTGATGATCCTGCCGGAGGCGCGCCGGCTCGACCGGCTGCGGCATATGATCGCGATCGAGCCGGAACCCGATCCGCTGCGGCGTCTGGCTGCGCTGATCGAGGTCGACCGCAGCGAAGCCGTTGCGCTCGCGGAGCGCTTGCATTTCTCGAATGCGTGGCGCGATCGGCTCAAGGGCCTTGCGCCGCCATGGGCCATTGACCCGCCAGCGGACATGGCCGCTCAGCGGCGCGTATTGTATCGGCTCGACGCCGACCGCTACCGCGATGTCGCCCTGCTTTTGACGGCGGAAGAAGCTATGAGCCAGGATCGGCTCGCCGAACTGCTGGCCCACGCCCACGCCTGGACGCCCCCGGCATTTCCCCTCGCCGGCCGGGATGTTACCGCCCTCGGGCTTCCGCCGGGTCCTCGAGTTCGGCCGCCTGCTCGATGTGATGCGCGCGTGGTGGGAGGAGAGCGACTTCACCCCGGACCGCGCCGCCTGCCTTACGCATCTGAGGGAGCTTGTCGCCGCAGGGATTTGATTGCGCCGGAGATACCTCGCTATTGGCCGCGCGAACCAATGCCAGTTGCACCGTCAGTGGCGGTGGCCGGATCGCGAATTAGATGAACAGTCGGCTGACACAGCCGATCCCCAATCCTCACCCAGAGGTCTGCCATGTCAATGTCCAGAAGATCGGCGCCTGCAGAGCTGGCGACCCACACCGATTTGACACTCGAAGCGACCGATGCGGTCACCAACGCCCTCAACCCGCTACTGGCCGATGCGTTTCCACTCTACCTAAAGACGAAAATTTTTTACTAGCACGTGAGCGGCCCACATTTCCGCGATTACCACTTATGCCGGGATGCGCTTGTCTGCCGGATCGGGCAGGATCGCCACGAGCTCGCCGACGTGCTGGGGGCCTTCGGCGACCACGATGCCGAACGCTGCCAGTGTTTGCCGTGCTCGATATTTTCAGCCGGCTGCACCGAAACCGGCTGCACCGAAAACAGTCGTCCTCACTCTGCCATTATTCCGCGCCTGCCGCTCGGGTCTCGTTCGGACGGCGGAGCTTTGCCGCGGCCCTGGCGTCCCCTTGTTCTGCCGCTTTCTCGTACCAGGCGTCGGCCAGCGCAACATCTGCGGCCACCCCGTGGCCGGCGTGGTAGAGGTCGCCCAGCTGGCGTTGGGCTTCGGACAAGCCCTGTTCGGCCGCCAGACAGCACCAGCGCAACGCCTCCTCGGCATTTTGCGCTGTGCCTTGCCCCTTCAGCAGCATGACCGCGAGATTATATTGCGCGTAGCGGTCGCCCTGCTCGGCCGAGCGGCGGTACCATTTGACCGCCTCGGCGAGGTTCCGGACGACGCCGGTGCCGGTGCAATACATCGCGGCCAGTTGGAATTGCGCGCCGGCATCGCCCTGCTCGGCCGCTTTGCGAAACCACAGCGCCGCTGCGGCCGTATCGCGGGCGACGCCGTGCCCGTTCAGGCAGTTCCACGCAAGAAGCCGCTGCGCTTCGAGATTGCCGGCCTCGGCGGCGGCTCGGTAGCAGTGCATCGCAGCGCCCTCTTCGGGCGGGCCGAGATGCCCTTGCGCATAGAAGTATCCGAGCTGGACAAGGGCAGGGGGATGACCCGAATCCGCGGCTTGCCGGATCAATGACGCGGCGCGGGAAAAATCCCGGCCGACAGTTTCACCCCGTGCGTAGAGCACGCCGAGCGCGGTTTGGGCTTCCGGATCGCCGGCCTCGGCCGCCCGGCGCAGCCACCCCACCCCGGCCTCCGGATCGCGCGGGACGCCCTCACCGCCGAGGTAGAGGCATCCGAGGCGGAGCTGGGCGGTAGTGACGCCTTGCTCGGCCGCCCGCCGGTACCACTCGGCTGCCTTGGCCGCGTCGCGCTCGACGCCGGTCCCCTGCAGGTGAAACGCAGCGATATTGACCTGCGCAACCGCAATCCCCTGCTCCGCGGCCTTTTGAAACCATTTGGCGGCGTCGCCCAACTCCTGCGGGACGCCCTCGCCGCGGGCGTAGAGCCGCCCGAGGCAAAATTGCGCCTCGGCGTCGCCCGCGTCGGCGGCGGCGCGATACCATTTCGCGGCCTCGATCAGGTTCGGCACCGCAGCCTGGCCGGTCTCATACAGCTGGGCGAGGCGCAGCGTCGCCGGCACGAGACCTTGCCGCGCGGCTTGGCGCAACAAGGTTTCGGCGGCGCGCTCGTCGCGCGGCCGGCCGTCGCCGTCCAGAGTGAGCAACGCCAGATTGTACTGGGCGCGCGCGTTGCCTTGTTCGGCGGCTTTGGCGAACCATTCCGCTGCGATGTCCGTGTCGCGGCCGACGCCTTGACCCGAGAGATGCATCAACCCGAGCGCCACTTGCGCCGCGGCATTGCCTTTCGCGGCGGCTTTTTCGTACCAGCCAGCGGCAACGGTGAGGTTTTTCTTCACCCCGTGACCGTTGGCGTAGAGGATGCCGAGACCGAGCTCGGCAGCGGCGCTGCCCTGAGCGGCGGCAAGCGTGTACCAACGCCGCGCTTCCTGATAATCCCGCTCGCAGCCGATCCCCCGCGCATAAATCAGCCCGGCATTGGCCTGCGCGTCGGCGATCCCCTGCTCGGCGGCCGCCCGGCTCAAGCGCAGCGCCTCGGCGGGGTCCTGCGGAACCTCGAACCCGTTTGGGAAGAGAAGCGCTCGATTGTGGTCGGCGGCCTTGGGGTCGCGCTTGGCGGCGGCACCATACCATCGTGCAAAGTTTGATGCATGCGTGCGGTAGCCGTCGAGATGCAGCAGACTGAGCTGATGCTGCGCCATAGCGTGACCCTGCTCCGCCGCCCGGCGGTACCAGGCGGCAGCGTCGGCGAGATTGGCGAGAACCCCATGTCCGCGGGCGTAGAGAAACCCCAGCCGATACGAGGCCTCGGGATCTCCGGTGGCAGCCGCCGCAGACCATTCCTTCAGCGCTGCGGCGTAATCGCCACGTTCATGAGCCTCACGGCCGCGCTCCACTGTGGCCTCAGGATGGGCACGCTCGAAAATCCTAAGATGCTACGAAATTCGGAACCCGTCATTCCGGGACGGCCCGCGGGGCCGGGCTCGGAATCCAAGAACACCGGCCTCGGAGAATGGGACGGAACCGGTGCCGACCTCCCGCCGTCGGTGTTCATGGTTTCCGGGTTCGTGGGCTTGCGCCCGCGCCCCGGAATGACGCTTCTAAAGATCACGGCTCGCGCATCGCTTCGTTGACGCTGCGGATCACGCCTTTCAGCACGTACATGAAGGCCGAGCGCGACCCGACACTGATGTCGGCGGTTAGGGTCATGCCCGGCATCAGCCTGAAACTGTCCGGCACCGCGTTGAGCTTGACTTCGGTCAGCGCAATGCGTGCTTTGTAATAGGACTCGACGGCGCTGCCGTTGTCATCCTGCGAAAATGCGCCCTCGCTGATCCAGCGCACGTAACCTGAAACGGTGCCGTGCTCGACAAAGCTGAACGGATCGAGCTTCACTGTGGCGCTGTCGCCTGGGCGGACAAAGCCGATTTCGCGCGTGGCAATGTGGATCTCCGCCTCGACCGGAGAATGCAGCGGAGCGAGGGTGATGAGCGGATCGCCCTCCTTCAGAACCGAGCCGACCGACAGCTTCGCCAGTTTCAGGACGACCGCGTCGTCCGACGCCTCGAGGCGCACCAGATCCTGATGCCTGGACGCCTTGGCCAGCTGCTGTCGAGCGGCGTCCAGCGCATTGCGCGCCGTTACCAGCTCCTGGCTGACCTGTCCCGCCCATTGCTCGACAAAGGCGTCGCGATTGGCGATCGTGGAGGCAAGCTGGTGCTCGGCCTCAGAAAGGCCGTTGCGATCGAAATCCTGTGTCCGCAGAATTTCGAGACGCTGATCCGTAGCGGTCAGCAGGTTGAGCCGGCTGCCGACCTGGTTGGCCGCCAGACTGGCCCGCATGCCCTCGATCTCCTGTGAGACTTTTACCCGGTCCTCATAATGGGCGAGGTCGTCCTGTGAGCTTGCGGATCGCCGCCTTGTTTTGCGCGATCTGTTCGTCATAGGCGCGCAGCTGAGCATCGAACTGGCCTTTTCGCTGTACGTAATACGCCCGCTGCAGGGTCGTGTAGGCAGCCTCCGGCGTGGTTGCCACAGGCGGGTTGAAGTCGCGATGCGCCAGCTCCGCCTCGGCACGGGAGATCTGCGGTTCGAGGCTGGCGATCTGCGAGGCCGCCGCGCTGACATCGGCGGCGACGAAAGTCGGATCGAGCGTCGCCAAGAGCTGTCCGCGTTTGACGCGCTCGCCTTCTTGCACATCCAGGCTCTTGATGATCGAGGCATCGAGCGCCTGCAGGACGATCGACGACTCGGTCGTGACGATCTGGCCCGCAGACGACGTCACGACCCTATTGATGTGCATAAAGAAGCTGACCGCGAGCAGAGCGATAAACAGCCCGGCCAGCACGTGCAGAGTGACCCGCAGCTGTGCCGGTTCAGGATCCTCCTGGACCTCGTTGACCTCGGACTGAAAGATCCGGATCAGCGCATCGGGCGGCGGGTTACGCCGCAGTGCCGGCGCGAAGCGGAACAAGCGCATGGGTCGGCCTGGTTTGGAGATGCTGATTTTGCTGATGCCAGAGCCCGCGATAGATGTCGCAGCGCTCCAGCAGCTCGTCGTGCCGTCCGAAATCGTAGACCCGGCCGCGTTCGAGCACCAATACGATGTCGGCTTTCACCAGCACCGAAAGGCGGTGAGAAATGATCACGAGCGTGCGGCCTTTGGCGATCCGCAGCAAATTCGCATTGACGATCGCTTCGCTCTCGGCGTCGAGAGCGCTGGTCGCCTCGTCGAGGATCAGGATGCGCGGGTCGCCGATCAGCGCGCGGGCGATCGCCAGGCGCTGGCGCTGCCCGCCCGACAGATTGGCGGAGCCCTCTTGTACGTGCGTTTCGTAGCCGCGAGGCAGGTATTCGATAAACTCCTCCGCGCCGGCCAGCCTTGCGGCATAAACGATATCCTCGAAGCTCGCGTCCGGCTTTGACGCGGCGATCGCCTCACGGATCGTGCCGCTGAACAGAAAATTGTCCTGCAGCACCACTCCGAGGCTGGAGCGCAGATGGTCGACATCGATTTCCCGCAAATCATTGCCGTCGATCTTGATCAGTCCCTCATAATTGCCGTGAAGCATCTGCAGCAGCCGAGTTACGGTGGTTTTGCCCGAACCACTGCGCCCCATGATGCCGAGAATGGTGCCCTCCGGGGCAGCGAACGAGACGCCGTCGAGCGCCGGCGCGGACGAGCCGAGATAGCGAAATCGAACATTCTCGAACTCGATGCGGCCGGTCAGCGGGGTGCGGATACCAGCCTTCGACCGGCCCTCCTCGGCGGGCTGGTTGACGAGCGTGGAGACCGCCTTAACCGCAAACTGCGCCTCGTCATATTGCTGCAGCAGCTGCGACAGTTGGACCAGCGGGGCAGCGACCCGCTGGGTCAGCATCATAAAGGCGACCAGCGCGCCGATATAGACCTGATCGTTAGTGGTGATCGCGAGATAAACGGCGAGCGCAAAGGTTCCGTTGACCATCAGCCTCTCGAGCGGCGTGACGACGGTCTGGATGACATTGGCGGTCCGCCCCTCTTCGAGACGCAGCCGCGCCGCCGTAGCGACGCGGACATCCCACTCGTGCCGCTGGCGCGCGTCGAGCGCCAGTGACTTCACCGTCCGGATGCCCTGCAGGTTCTCTACCAGAAACGCGTTCTTTAGACCCTCGGCGTGGAACGCCGCAGCGCCCTTGCGGCGCAGCGCCGGCAGCATCCAGATGATCCACAGGCAGATCAGCCCGCAAAACCCCAGTACGGTTCCGGTCAGGATTGCGCTGAAGAAAAACATGATCGGCAAGAACACCAGCAACACGAAGCTGTCGAGCACCGTGCCGAATACCTGTCCCGTCAAGAACCCGCGGATCTTGAACATCTCGTTCATGTCACGGGTGATCATCCCGGTCGATGACCGCTCAAAAAAATCCAGAGGCAGGTTCAATACCTTGTTGAACATGTAGGTATACAGGTGGGCGTCGATCCGGGCGGTGATGTGAAGGACGAGAAAGCGGCGTAAATAACCGAAGATCGTCTCGAATGTGGTCAACACCAGCATCGTGACGCATAGGATGGCGAGCGTGTCGAGGCTATGGAAATAGACGACCCGGTCGATCAGCAATCGCCAGAACATGATCGGGCCGAGCGCCAGAAGGCTCAGCATGATCGCCGCCACGGCAATGTCCCGGACGAGCCGCCGGTCGCGGAACAGCTGCGCCGCAATCAGGCGCAACCCGAACGGTTGATCCTCGTCGCTGAGACGGTAGTCGCGCTTGATAAGGATGACATCGCCCGACCATGCCAAAGCGAGCCGCTGCGCGTCGAGGGTCAAGGGCGCGTCCTCGCCCGCCAGCGGGTCTTGTACCACGACATGCGGCGGCTGCGCCTTTGCCTCGGCCCGCAGCAGAACCATGGCGCAGCCGTTATTCAGCAGCAGGACGGCAGGCAACGCCCGCCCCATTTGCATCAGATCGTCAAAGCCGAGCCGCGCGGGCACTGCCCTCAGGCCGTTGGCGCGGGTAATCCGGAGCAGCTCTTCCGGCGTAGGGCCGTTTCCTGCGATCCGGTGATCGCGCCGCAGCTGCGTCGGGCTAAGATGAATTCCGCGATGCCGCGCCACGATTGCCAGGGCTCCGAGCAGTGCCGCCCCGGCAGCGGGAGCACGATTGCAGTCTGGTGGCCCGGCGATAGTAGTCATGAGTGCTACGGTGCCCCGACGATACGGGGCGGGAGTGACCCCTGGTATGGCAATGTCGCCACGTCTGCCGTCAGCAAATAACCGCGGCGGAACTCGGTCTTGATCAGCTGCTCCGCGTCTATGCCGCCGGCCAAAACCAGCTTTTTGCGAAGCCGATTGACCACGACATCGATGGCGCGGTCGCCGACCGAGTGCCCGGGTCCATAAAGCAGTTCCCCGATTTCGCTGCGCGTGCAGAGCGTCCACGGCCGCGACACGAAATGTGTCAGCAGACGGGCCTCCGAAGTTGTCAGCTCTATGTTGTCGCCCTCCAGCGCCATAAGGACATTGCGTCCTGGATAAAAGCTAACTCCGGCGAAGCGGAAATTGTCGGGGGCTCTGCTCGACACCGGCCTGTCGCGTCCTCTGACCCGCACGATCCGTTGTATTGTCTGGTTCAAGCCGACGATGTCGACCGGGGCGGCAATGCAATCCGCCGCGCCGGCAATGCGGTAATCCTCTATGTGCGGTTGTTCAGGGCTGCACACCACCAGTATCGGAATTTCGGTCCGCCGCCTCACCATGAGAATCGTATCGGTACCGACCGCCGGTGCGCGGCTGAAATCGAGGACAATCACATCGGGGCTGCTTCGACCGATTAGCTCAAAAAAATGGGCTTGGATCGCGTCCGACCGATCGCGTCCCATTACCCCAATCTCTGCACCCCCGGGTATCGACAAATCTTCCTGCGCGAATAATATAGTTGTAGCTGCGCTCATCAACGGTTGACCCAGATCTTATGTTGCAACCTAATATAGCAAATTGTTTAGAGGCGCAGCAACCAGAAATATTTTGAAATCAGTTTATTTACCGTGAACTCGTCGGGCATTTGCTCAAATTTCGCTAAATAGATAGACGGTTCACTTGGTAATTCTGAGTGGGATTAACAAAGGCCTCAGATTTGCACGTTAATTGAGAGGATGCTCTTATTGAGAGCGATCTCCAAAGACATTCCCGCAGATCGAGAAAAATCGTGATCCATTCAATTCAGACCAGCCGCTTCGAGCCCACCGACGCGTTGCCGGAGATGGCGCTCGCGAGATCCGATCAGCCCTCCACAACGGCCAATCTCGTGGCGCTCGAGCAGGGTCTTTACGCCCTTGAAATCGGCGAGAGCCCCTGCATGCTCGGCCAGGTGTTTAATCTCCAAGTGCCTGCCGTGCACGTCTCCGCGCTACGGGATGAGCGAGAACGAAGTGCTGAAATCATCGGCACTTCCGGACGCGGGGACAGCTGGCTCGACCGGGAGGGTGGTACGGTCATCGTCAAGTCGCCGGCGGGTGGCGCACATATACTCATTACCGCCTATGGTCTTCCGGCGCAGGCCGTGTCCTTACCCGATATCCACGTGCGGCGCCTCGATCGGCCCCGTTCGAATGGCGCGGCGCCTCGATCCCCCGACCCGGCCAGCTATCCGGCCGAGGAGCCGGAAGAGATCCGCAGCGAGATCGTGCTCCATGTGGAGCGCCTCGGCGACCGGCGCTTTTTAGGGGAAGGCTGGGTCGGCAATCGCGGCAAGAAATTGCGCATCGAAGCCTTCAGCATCCGCCCGGTCGACACCTTGCTGGCGCGCGACATCGAATTCAAGGCATTGGGCCCGAAAGGGCGGCAGACGCCCTGGGTCACCGATGCCAAGCTCTGCGGCACGCGGAGGCAGGGGCTTCCGTTGACCGGGTTTGCGATCCGTCTGGCGCCGCACGCCGCCGAGCGG
The DNA here is from genome assembly GCA_963787425.1 of uncultured Alphaproteobacteria bacterium. Classification (GTDB taxonomy): domain Bacteria; phylum Pseudomonadota; class Alphaproteobacteria; order ATCC43930; family CGMCC-115725; genus AP-15. Next base: position 236,722 of record CAWBCV010000004.1, on the reverse strand, counting down.
TTCGATGTCGTCTACCAGGGCGCCTTTTTCGAGAGCGGCGTTGCGGGCCCGCACCGCAATGGCGAACTCTGTATTCCGCCGATCACTGACGACCCGCTGGAGGCGATCAATGTGCGCCTGATCCGACGGTCTCATCGTTAAACCCGCGGCTATCCGATCGCTTCGAAGCCGCGATCCCGAACAATGCCCGAAATATGCTCCCCCTACGCATGCTCGCCCGATGAGGGCGCTGCCCTGTCCAAGACCGTGTTGAATGTCGGGTGCGGCTATCCATTGCGGCAGAAGCTGCACCGCCATTTTCAGGGACCCGAATGGCGCGAGATCCGGCTCGATCTCGACCCTGCTGTGCAACCCGACATCGTCTGCTCGATCACCGATATCGGTCCGGTCGTAGCCGATTCGGTTGACGCCGTTTGGTCATCCCACAATCTCGAGCATTTGCAGCGCCACGAAGTGCCGCAGGCGCTCGCCGAGTTCTTCCGGGTGCTGAAGCCGCATGGCCTGCTTCTGCTGACCTTGCCGGACCTAAAGCAGGTGGCGCGGCTCGTCGTGGAGGATCGGCTCGAGGACAGCGCGTACATTTCCCAAAGCGGCCCGATCGCCCCGCTCGACATGATCTTCGGACACACCGCCTCGTTGGCGCTCGGCAACCAGTTCATGGCGCACCGCACCGGATTTACCGCGCGAAGCCTGCACAAGCTATTGATCGAGGCGGGATTTGTCGAGGTCACCTTGCGCCAGGGCACCTCGTTCGATTTGTGGGCCACTGGCTACAAGCCTGGGCGAGGCTGAACCGATGAAGTTTTTGTTCGTCCACCAGAACATGCCCGGCCAATATGTCCACATCGCGCGCCACCTGTCGCAGAGCGGGCACGGAGTCAGCTTCATCACCCAGCCGCGGGCTGCCCAGATCGCCGGCGTCCGCAAGCTCGAATACGAGCCTGCGGCGCCGCTCGGCGATGGGTACGCTCATACGCGCGAGTTGCAGAGCGGTGTCGCGAACGGGATGGCGGCGGCGCGGCTCTGCGAATGGCTCGGCCGTGATGGGTTTGTGCCGGACATCGTGATCGGCCACAACGGGTGGGGAGAAATTCTCTATGTCAAGGATTTATGGCCGCAAACTCCGCTGCTCGGGTATTTCGAATTCTTCTATCGGGCGAACGGATCAGACGTCGATTTCGACCCTGAATTTCCTCCGGAACCCGACGCGGCTATGCGGCTGCGGACGCGCAATGTGCTGAACCTGCTCGGCCTAGACGCGGTCGATTGGGGCCAGAGCCCAACTGAATGGCAGCGCTCGCAGTACCCGAAACGCTACCGCGACCGCATCACGGTCGTGCATGAAGGGGTCGATACGAGCCTGGTGCGACCCGACCCGACGGCGCGCCTTTGGCTGCGCAGCGGCCGCTCCCTGTCGCGGGCCGACGAGATCGTCACCTATAGCGCGCGCGACCTCGAGCCCTACCGCGGCTTTCATGTGTTCATGCGTTCTCTGCCAAGAGTACTAGAAAGGAGGCCGGCGGCGCAGGTGCTGATCGTCGGCAATGACGGCGTCAGCTATGGACGCCAGCCGGACGGGGCTGTCAGCTGGCGGGCAAAAATGCTCGATGAGCTGAACGGCAGGCTCGACCTGCGGCGCATCCACTTTCTCGGGCACCTGCCTTACCAGCAATATCTGACCGTGTTGCAGATCTCGACGGTTCACGTCTATCTGACCTACCCGTTCGTGCTGTCCTGGTCGTTGCTCGAAGCGATGTCGGCCGGCTGCCTCGTTGTCGGCTCTCGCACGCCGCCGGTCGAGGAAGTGATGCGAGACGGAGAGAACGGCCGCCTGGCCGACTTCTTCGATGTGGAGGCACTGGCCGAGCGGATTGTGGCGGCCGTCGCGACCAATAACGAGGCCGTCAGCGGCAGAATTCGCGCAGCGGCGCGGCAGACTGCGATCGAACGTTACGACCTCCATACGGTCACCCTGCCGGCCTATCTGGACCTGCTGCGCTCATTGATGCAAAGTCGGGGGAATCTCTGATTCTGACATCCTCGGCAGAGTAGGCGTAGGCGCAACCTAGTGCACTGAATCAAACGGATGGTACAGGGCATCGGTCGAGTTTGGCCAGAACGGCCTCGGCCGATTTGGTCCAGACGAAGGGTTTGGGGCTGGCATTGTGCTCGGCGAGATAAGCATTGATCGCGGCCTGCAAGTCGGCAATCGAGCGGAACACGCCGCGGCGGATGCGTTGGCGGGCCATTTTGGAAAAGAAGTTCTCGACGGCGTTGAGCCAGGAGGCCGAAGTCGGGTGAAGTGGAAGGTCCAGCGCGGATGGCGCGCCAGCCAGGCCAGCACTTTCGGATGCTTGTGGTTGACATAGTTGTCGAGGACGACGTGGGTCGGCTTGCCAGCCGCGACTTGGCGCTCAACGGCATTGAGAATGCGAATAAATTCGAGGTGGCGGTGGCGCTGCACGCAGCGGCCGATCACGGTGCCGTCGAGCACGCTGAGCGCGGCGAACAGGGTGGTGGTGCCGTGGCGCTTGTAATCGTGCGTCATAGTCTGGCAGCGCCCGGGCTTGATCGGCAGTTCGGGCTGGGTGCGGTCGAGCGCCTGGATCTGGCTCTTTTCGTCGAGCGAAAGCACCACGGCGTGGGCCGGCGGATCAAGATAGAGCCCGACGATGTCGGCCAGTTTGGCGGCAAAGCTGGGATCCGCGCGAGCGCTTGAAGGTGCGCAGGCGATGCGGTTGTAGCTTGTGCGCCCGCCAGATGCGCTGTACCGAACCCACCGAGAGCCCCATCTCCTTGGCCATCGCCCGGCCAGTCCAATGGGTCGCCTGATGCCGCGGTTCGGTGCAGAGCCTGCCCCCGCGAAGGCGGGGGTCAGCGCCACCACCCGCGCTGTGGTTTGCGCCGCCAGCGGCGCCTTGCCGGGCTTGCGGGTCTTGTCGCGCAACAGACCTTCGACCCCGCTCTCGGCAAAGCGCTGCTGCCACCGCCACACCGTCGGCCGGCTGACGCCGATGCTTTGCGCCACCCGCTGCGCCGAATACCGATCCGCCGAGGCGAGCACGATGCGCGCCCGCTCGACCTGCTTGCGCGGCCGGTTGCGGTCGGCCACGATCGCCGCCAATTGCTCGCGCTCCGCAGTGCCAACACCACACATACCTGTTGTGCCATCGCCCCGTCCCCCATGCCATGGCCCATTATCGCATATCCTGACGTGTTTGAGAATCTTCTGTATGACGCGGAGTACTAGCAATATCGGTTGGCCCGGGCATACTGTATCAATCGTAGCTTCCTATCGCGCGCCAGCTCGGGTCGACGGTTTGGACAAACGTCTCCGCCGTCGGCGATGTGCCGTTCATGAGCCAGATCGCGATCGAGCCGTTGGTGTGCTGGAACAGGATGTCGGAATTACCGTCGCCGTCGAAATCGCCGGTGCCGATCACATGCCAGCTGGGGTAGACCGACTGCACAACGGCTTGGGATGTCGCGCTCGTGCCGTCTATCAGCCAGAGAGCGACGGCGCCATCGATATTTTGAAAAAGTATATCGCATTTACCATTGAAGTCAGCACTTCGCCGCGGTGTCGCCCCGGCCATTTGAAAAAAAAATTTCAATCGCGGCTCCCCCAGAAATATGCTCCGTAAGATCAAGAATAAGGCCAGAGTGAGCGTCCAAGATTACGTTATATTGCGACTACGTTCGCAACGTCCGCGCGTTCGCGGCCTTTGTCGGGCGGTCTCCCGACACAGCGACGGCAAGGATTTGGGCCGTTTCCAGCACCACCAAACGCAGACCGGCGTGCGGCCGCCAAGCATCAACAGCGCGATCGCAGCCTTGCGTTTCTTCTTCACCGTGACGCTCGTCCGGCCCGACCTTGCGGCGGCTCACGGTCGTGCGCGAACCGCGCCGGCTGCCGGCCGTGCTGAGTGTCGAGGAGGTCACGCTGCTCTCCAGGCGGCGCCAGGGCCGAAGTACAAAGCGGCATCCGCCACCGCCGGAGCCCGGCCTCGGGCCGGCCGAAGGCCGGACCCGTGGGGGCGCAGGGCTGCGCGTCTCCGAGGTCGTCGCGCTCAAGGTCGGTGATGTCAACTCCGAGCGCATGTTGCTGCGGGTCGAGCAGGGCAAGAGCCTGCCCTCGCGAAAGCGGGGGGCGTAAAGACCGCCAGGCAATGCTGTCACCGCAGCTGCTCGGACTGCTGCGTGCCTGGTGGCGAGAAGGCCGGCGCCTCTGGCGTGCTGCTGCCGCGCGGCTGGCTGTTTCCCGGCCGCAATCCGCTCGAACCCCTCTCGACCCGCCAGCTCAACCGCGCTGTCCATGCCGCTGCCGAGGCCGACGAGATCAAGAAGCGGGTTTCGCCACACACGCTGCGGCACAGCTTTGCCACGCATCTACTGGAACAGGACACCGACATCCGGGTCATTCAGGTGTTGCTCGGCCATGCCAAACTCGACACCGCCGCCCCTTACACGCGCGTTGCCAGCACAACGATCCGAACGGTGACCAGCCCGCTCGACCGGCTTGCGGCGCTGACCGAACGGAGCCCGAGAACCGGGGTGTAGCCCGGCGGCCGTGCGCAGCCCAAGGCTGGAGGTCGCAACATCTTTCATCGCCATGGCGCCGCCTGGCGCAAGGCCAACGCCGGGCATCTGAGTCTCGGCCAGCTCAAGGCCATGTCAGCAATCGAGAGCTGCCGTTCGGCCGCCCTCGTGGGCCTTCAGCCCACGGGCTTGATGGGGTGGATGGCCCCCTCACGGCATCTATGTGCCAAAGTTGGGTTGTCGACAACGCCAACAGACGGGAGCCCATCCATGAAGCAGGTTACAACGATTGGGCTGGATCTGGCCAAAGCCGTGTTTCAGGTGCAAGGAGTTGATGCATTGGGGGCAGTGAGGCGGCGTCGCGCGGTGCGCCGGAAGCAGGTTCTGGCGTTCTTTGCCGAGCTGCCGCCCTGCCTGGTCGGGATGGAGGCGTGCGCGATTGCGCATTACTGGGCCCCGGAGATCGCCAAGCTGGGCCGTGACGTGCGGCTGATCCCGCCGGTCGACGCGAAGGCCTATGTGCGGCGCAACAAGAACGACCCGGCGGATGCCGCGGCGATCTGCGAGGCGGTGAGCCGGCCATCGATGCGGTTTGTCGCGATCAAGACCGAGGCGCAGCAAGTGGCCGCTGGCATTCACAAGAGCCTGCCCCCGCGCAGGCGGGGGTGCGCGAGTTGCTGATCAAGCAACGCACCATGCTGATCAACACGTTCCGCGGGCTAATGGCGGAGTTTGGCATCGTCGTCGCAGAAGGTCCGCATCAGGTCGGCGAGCTCGTGGCGATCCTGGCCGATCCGGCAGACCAGCGCATCCCGACGCAGCGGCACGAGGGCTTGGTGGCGATCGTGGAAACCTTGTGCGGGCTCGAGCGACGCATCGAGAGCGTCGCTAAGCAGATCCTCGACTGGGGCCGCAGCAATCAGACCTGCCGGCACCTGATCACCATCCCCGGCTGCGGACCGATCCTGTCCAGTGCTATGGCAGCAATCGCCGTTGACCCCGCCGCCTTGGGCAGCGGCCGGCACTTCTCCGCCTCGCTCGGTCTCGTACCGCGGCAGGACAGGACGGGAGGAAAGGTCAAACTGGGTCCGATCAACAAGCGCGGCAACGGTTATCTGCGCCGACTGCTCGTCAACAGCCTGCCCTCGGGCTTGACCCGATGGGGCGCCATGTCGGTGCTCTGCAGCAAGCGAGCCCAGCAGGATCCCTGGCTGGTCAAATTGCTCGCGACCAAGCAGCGCAAGGTCGCCGCCTGCGCGCTCGCCAACAAGATGGCGCGCATCGGTTGGGCGCTGATCATGCGCCAGCAAGCCTATCGCCGGCCACGGCAGGATCAGCCGTGCCCCGACCTGGCTGGAGCCTGACCCCACGGATCAAGTCCGTGGGGTGAAGACCCACGTGCTCATCGCCGTCAAGACCGCCGCGCGCCGCCTGCCGCGGTGGCCGGCGGCCAGTCTTGACCGCGGCTGCGTGCGGCGCCCTGCGGAAATCAGGTCGGGGCGGAGAAACGGCTCGCGATCGAACAAAGAAACTGGACTTTGAACCACCAAGACTTGCAAGGGTGAAGACGCGTGATGGCACCGTCGGTCAGCCGACGGGTCGAGGAATACCTGTCACCGGTCATGGGGCAACGCGACCCCGCGGGCTTGATCAAGGCCTCGATCCCACGGAACCCATCCAGGGCCTGCGGCCACCGGCCGCACACATGACCGCAAGCGACCTTCCGTTGCCGACACGCGGAAAAATCCTTGCGAGCCGGGGCCATCCACACATGACCAGTGGGGGCCATGTCGAGCGCTGTGAGGATTGCGGCCACAGCCGGATTGCCTACAACTCATGTCGCAACCGCCCCCCTGCTTTCGCAGGGGCAGGCTACTGCCCCAAGTGCCGGGGCGCGGCGGCGAAGGACTGGCTCGCCGCCCGCGAGGCCGATCGGCTATTTCCATCTGGTCTTCACGCTGCCCGCCGAGATCGCTCCAATCGCCTACCAGAACAAGGCAGTGGTCTACGACCTGCTGTTCCGCACTGCGGCCGAGACGCTGCTCACCATCGCTGCCCGATCCCCGCCATCTGGGCGCCCACATCGGCATCACCGCCGTGCTCCACAGCTGGGGCTCGGCGATGACCCACCATCCGCATGTGCATATGATCGTGCCAGGCGGCGGCATATCGCTCGATGGTTCGCACTGGGTGCGCTGCGACCCGGCTTCCTCTTGCCAGTGCGCGTATTGTCCCGTCTGCTCCGGCGGCTCTTCCTGGCGCGGCATCGCCGATGCCCACATGGCGGGCCGGCTGGCGTTTTTTGGCGAGATCGAAGGCCTGGGTCGACGGCAGGCCTTTACTGCACACCTCGCGCCGCTCCAGAACAAGAACTGGTTTGTCTACGCCAAGCCGCCCTTTGCCGGGCCCGAGGCGGTGCTCGCCTGTCTCGCCCGCCATAGACACCGCCTCGCCATCGCGAACAGCCCGCTGGTCAGCCTCGACGAGCGCGGTGTGACGTTCCGCTACAAGGATTACCGCCGCAATGGCCGGGCGCGGTTTCGCACGATGACGCTCAAGCCGAACGAGTTCATCGGGCGCTTCCTGCTGCATGTTCTACCGAAGGGGTTCCATCGCATCCGTCACTACGGATTGCTCGCCAGCACCAATAGCGCGCGCCCCAGGGAGCTGATCGCTACGCCCTTGCCGTCGATCGATCCGCCAACGGAACAGGACGACCCGGATGTCACCGCCGGCGCCGGGGCCGACTACCGCCCGCCATGCCCCTGTTGCGGCGGTTGCATGATCATCGTCGAGAGCTTCGGACCCGGCGGCGCGCCTCGCGCCCCGCCCTTGCCGCAAGCCAGGGTCGCGACCGCAATGCTATGACGCCCATCACCGCCTCTTCACAATTGCTGCCCACCGGAGAACCTCGCCTCCGGCATTGCACCGCTGTCGCTCCGCCGTCTCCGAAGCCACCTCTTGCACCTTCGATCAGGCCAAAATCGCCCCGTCGACCGCCGCCGCGACGACGATCCTGGCCCTGCGGTCGTCGATCCGACGCCAACTACGCCGGCCAGCGCATCCCCTATCCAAGCCGCCGCCCCGTCAAATCCCCATAGACGGCAACCGTCCACAGGCCCCCCGCGGGTTCCTTCCTGGGGAGCTTTCAGACGCCGGCCCTCGGTGCGCGCGGATAGGTCACCACGGGCCGGCATCCGAAACCCTTCACCAAAACCGGCGCGCAGATTGATCCAGGGTACCTTATCCAGATCCGGCGGGATGTCTGGAAACCGGATCGGCAATGCCATGGGCAGGACGGCGATCGACGCCGGAATGCAGCGAACGTTGGGAACGCCACCGGCACGAAAAACCTGACGGGTGAACTCGCACGGCGTCCAAATCTCGTGCGGGATCGACAGCGTGCGCCATATATCAGTGAACGGGTCTTGCGCGGCGCGATTTTTCGCGCGCCGGTCAGCTTGTCGAATTCCCAGATGAGCCAGGCAATGTTCCTGATTCCCTGAACAGGCGGATCTATTCGGTGGGCTTGAAGATCAGGTGACACGAGGTCTTGTCGAGGAACGAGCGAGAAACCGGCGCGGCGTAAATCTCAGGTCTGGGAACGTCGTGGAGTTCGACGTCGAGACAGCGCTGCGCCGTCTCAAACTTACGCCGTGCTATCTCGTAAGCATAATGCTGCCGGCCGGATATAAAGGACGGGCCGCCCTGACGGCAGATTGCCGAGCTGAGAAAGAAAGAGTTTTATCCGCTGCACCAAGCTTGGGGACCCGAGTCAATATCGACGGCCCTTTAATGATGAATGAAGGAATAGGACGCAGACTGAGGTCGCGCCGACGCCAACTCGACTAAGAACCCAATGGTTCGCCACCGAAATATTCCCGGCTACCGTAATTTTACCCCCTCCCCCCCTGAAGGGCGGAGAGGGGCTCTAAACGAACCGGAGCCGCGTCTCGCGATCTTTGGGCCTCCCGCAGTTACCCGGTTGATGGTCGAGCTGTGGCGGGCGGACCCGCGGATGCGGGCGCGGTTCGATCTGGCAGACCCGCTGCATCGCCGCGATTTCGCGCTGTGGCTCGGCCGGGAAGGCGGCTCGCTCGGTCTGGATCAGTGCTCGATCGCGGCCGCCTTGGCGCTGCTGCAGCGAGGGACCTCTCTGCTTCGCCCGGCACCGCATTGGCCGCTGCAGGCCTCGCATACCCGATCGCCCCATCACCGGACAGCCGATGATTGGCTGGCGCAGACGATCGCCGAGCCCGGGGGCATTCCGATGCCGCGGGCATTGGCGCTGCTCTGGGAACTGAGACAGGACGCCCGACTGCACTTCGCCAACCGGACCCGGGCGGAAATTCTCGACTATATCGGCTGGTGTTTGACCGGGGGTGTCCGGGATAGATGCGTCGCGGTCGAGCTGATCGAACTGGCCCTGGCACCGTTTCTCGATATGCCCGATCCGGAGCTGCCGGCGACCCGGCTGATGCGGATCGTGGCACCGCTCTATGACGGACCGCATGCCGATATCGCCCGGCAGTTCCCGCATACAAGGCAAGCACGATTTTGTGTCGCGGTATGGGTATGCGGTGTGCTGCGGCGGCGGCATGGCTGGCCCCGCAGCCTTGTCCGCCGCCCGTTGGAGTGGCTGTCGCGGATCGCGCCGGAGACGGCGGACGCCTTCGTGCCGCTCGACAATCTCGCCGTCGGGCTATGGGAGCTGCGGCCGGAATTGCAGGCGCGCTGCGATCTGTGCACGCATGAAGGCCGATCTGCTCTGCTCGAGTGGCTGCTCGGCGAGGGGATCGAGGAATTCGAACTGGAAGACTGCGTCTCGGAGCAGCGCGTTCGCGTGCCGGAGCGGACGCCAAAAGCGCCCGCAGAGGTGGCTATCACGCGCGATCTCTGCCTCATCGGATATGCGGGCCTCATCTCCGGGCGGGCCGAAGATCTGCGCATGAGCGCGCTCGCGCTTAGCCGGCACTCCCGGCAATGGGCAGTGCTGGACCGCCTGTCCGGGGCGATCACTACCGAGGACAGCCGGCCGGCGGCCGCGTTTGCCGACCCGCCCGGCATCAACCTCGTGCACCTGAATGCCGACACCGCATTTTTCGATTACCTGTTTTTGCGGGAACGCGGCATCGAGCGGGGCTATACGATCGGCTATTGGGCCTGGGAACTGGCCAAATTCCCCGAGGAATGGCGGTCCTCCTTCGCCTTCGTCCAGGAGGTCTGGGTCGCCAGCCGGTTCGCCTATGAAGCGATCGCGCCGGCCACGACAAAGCCGGTTTTTCTGATGCCGCCGGCGGTGGCGATTCCTGCGCCCGAACCCGGCCTGAAGCGCGCCGATTTTGGCCTGTCCGACGATAAATTCATCTTCTACTTCAGCTTCGATTTCCGTTCCTATGCCAGCCGAAAGAACCCGCGTGCCGCCATTGCCGCGTTTCGCCGCGCCTTTCCGCACGGCGACGCTCCGGTCAGCCTGGTACTCAAGACGATCGGCTCCAGCTGGAAACCCGAGGATCGCGGAGCGCTGACCGAGAACGTCCGCGGCGACCCCCGCATCCTGGTCATCGATCAGGAGCTCGCCAGACCGCGCGCGATCGCGTTAGTGGCGCTGGCGGATTGTTTCCTATCCTTGCACCGCTCCGAGGGTTTCGGCCGCGGCCCCGCCGAGGCGATGCTGCTCGGCAAACCGGTCATCGTGACCGACTATTCCGGCACCCGAGACTTCGCCACCGCCGAGACCGCGCTCCTCGTCGGCGGCCAGCTGGTTCCCGTGGGCCGGGATGAATATCCCGGAGCCGACGGCCAGGTCTGGGCCGAACCCGATATCGACGAGGCCGCCGCTGCGATGCGCCGAATTGCCGGCAACCGGCCTCTCGCCGAGCGGCTCGGCCGTGCCGGACGAGCCCATATCCGCGAACTCTACGACCCGACAGTGATCGGCGCGCGCTACCTCGATCGCTTCGCGGCGATTGCCAAGACGGCATGAAAGAGGGCTACGCGCCTGTCTCCCCATTAATACAGACTTAGGAATTAAGGAGACACACTGGGTAGGGAGTTTCAGAGGTGATTCGATGGCGTCGACCAAGAACCAAGGGCGGGGCGAGGATCGTGGCGAGAGCCGGTCCGGAGATGATCGGGGTCGCGGGGGAGGAGACCACGACCATGACCATGACCATGACCACGATCATGATCATGATCATGACCACGATCATGACCACCACCAGGACCCGCCCTGTTACTGTCGTGGGACGTTGATCCTGACGGAACGCGGCGAGGTCAGGGTCGAGGACCTTGCTATCGGGGACACGGTGGTGACGATCTCGGGTGAGGCAAAGCCGATCAAGTGGATCGGCCGGCGCAGCTATGCCGGACGGTTCGTCGCCGGCAACCCCGGCGTGTTGCCGATCGTCGTGCGCGCCGGTGCGCTGGCGCCCGAGATCCCGGTGCGCGATCTGTGGCTGTCGCCGGGACATGCGCTGCTTCTCGACGGTGTCCTGGTACCGGCCGAGTACCTCGTCAATGCACTGACTATCGTAAAGGCAGGCGCGGTCGACCGGGTCGAGTATTTCCATCTCGAATTCGAAACACACGAGGTGATCCTAGCGGAGGGCGCGCCGGCGGAAAGCTATGTCGAATGTGACAACCGGCAGGGCTTTCACAACGCCCATGAGTTCACCGCGCTTTACCCGGACGACGCGCGGGCTTCCTTTGGCTATTGCCTGCGGCGGCTGGAGGCGGGGATGGCGGAGCTCGCCGCGATCCGCGCCCGGCTATTCGACCGCGCGGCGGCGCTCGGCTATCCGACCGCGGCCGACCCTGACCTCCATCTGGTCGTCGATGGGACCGTCGTGGCGGGGCAATCGGTCGCCGATGACAGACACATTTTTCAGCTCGACATGGCGGCGGATGAGGTATGGCTTGCCTCGCGCTGCGGCGTCCCGGCCGAGTTGAAGCTGCTGTCGAGTGACCGGCGATCCCTCGGCGTCTGTGTAAAGCAGCTCGTCTTGCGCGATGATCACTTGAGGCTCGAGATATCGCACTCCCATCCTTCGCTCTGCGAAGGTTTTCATGAAGACGAACAAAGCGTGCAGCGCTGGACCACCGGTATGGGGCGGGTTCCCGAGCGCTTCCTGCGCGCCTTTGCCGGCGGCTTCATCATCGAGGTGCACTGCCTGCCTCCCATGCCGCGCTATCCCCTCCACCCGCAGATCGTGGCCATCCCAGAGCAGCTCGCCCGCTCGACAGCTTCTCCACAGCGAGCCGCACGGTCCCATGCGCGACCGTCCTCAATCTCGGCAGAGACCAACAGGAAGCTCCGGAGAAGCCGCGAGAATTCACGCCGGCAGAAAACGGCCGCGGCCGTGTAGCTGCCCATACTGGAGAGCCATTGCTGATACTGGCCAGATTATCACGTAGAGTGAGCGCTTGCGATAATGCGGGCTGCCCAGCGCCCTATAGAAACCAGCTGCGTATAGAGAACTGCGTATAGAGAACCTCACAAAGGCAGCGGAGGATGTCAGGCGGCGCATGGCAGTTCTCGCTGTTCTTGCTGTTTTTTGCAGCAAATCATCAGCCATCGCCATCGCGTTCTCGGCGGAAATCCTGGGCCGCCGGCGGTTCGGCGAACGAAAGAACAGTGAGGGTGACCGCTGTTCTTGGCTGTTCTCCGCTGTTTTTGTTGCCAGAGGCAAGGATGGCAAAGGTGGCTCCGCGAGTTTCAAGGCGTCGTATGACGAGATCCGCATGTCCCGCACGTTATCATGTCAACCGATAAATGTCAATTTCGCAATACCGTTCTTGCACGATTAGGATCGCCGTTGCCGGTTGCGTCCTGACGCAGCCAATTGTCGCCGCCGCTACCCGTACGCGCCAAATGAACCGAGGATCGCGCTTGTCTTAAGGGCGCGGTGGCAGTGCATTGGCCGGAGAGGTGGCGCCAAGGACTGTTATCTCTATGGCCTTGCCGCTCAATTCCATGCTGATGTCGCGTTCGGCTGGCCCCGAGAAGCTCTGCGCCTGCGCGCTAATCTGGTCTGCCGAGCCGGAGATTGCGATGTTGCTGGAGACGGCATGCTTACTCATCGCAGTGTCGTAACTCGCGCCGTCGACATTGAGGTCCTTTACGATTCCTGCAAGGTTGACGTGGTTTCCGCCTCCGCCAGAGCGGTTGTTGGCAGTAAAGATCGATTGGCCGAATTTGAAGCGCGTGCCGGCGCTGATATTGACGCCGTGCCGCCCGCACAGGGTGAAGTGGTCGCCGATAGCGATGACATCGGACAATGCCGGCGCGTCAGCGTAGAACCCGTCGAGGTTCGCGGTCTCGAACACGGTGCCGGTGAAGTTCCACAGCCGCATCGAGCCCGTATAGCCAGGGATGCTCGTCGCATAGACGTCGTAGCGGGAATTGTCGAACACGCCGTTACCAAAGTACAACCCAAAGATCACGTCATTGGGAAATTGCGGCTGCAGCAATACCGCCGCACCTGACGACCAGCCGAAATGGAAGTTCGAAAACTGGATGCCGTCACTGTCATTGACAATCAAGGCGTAGGAAATCGACTGGCCGGAGAGACCGCGGACATTGACGTTCTCGACAAAATCTTCCGATGGGTTGACCGCCTGGTTGTTCGCGCGATGGAAGCGGTAGCCGTAACTGCCTGCGTTGGAATTGTTACCGACCGAATTGGCGCCGTCGAAAAACAAGTTGGCCGAAGATTCTATGTCGTAAGCGCCGAACATGCCGTCGACCTGCACATGCGTGATCGTCGAGGAGTTGGCCTGGTTGAAGTGAATGCCCGCGCCGTGGGTCGGGTTCGCCGTGATGTAAATGCGTAGATTTGCGAAATTAACCCCGAATATGTACGGCGCGGGCGTCGCCTTGGCGACATAGAAGACATCTCCGTAATCGCCGGCCGGCATCAGCAGGGTCGCGAAGTAACCGGCACCCTGAATCGTCACATACCCCGACGTAATCGCGATCGTCGACATGGTCTTGAAATGGCCGGCCGGCAGACAGACCACGCCGGGGGCCGACGAGCCGAGACTCCAAGCGGCGTTGCGGATGGCTGCCTCGATGGCCGCGGTGCTATCCCGCGCGCCGCTCGGATCGGCGCCGTACGCGACGGGATTCACGCACGCCGCGCCGGGCAACGGTGGAGCAGCCTCGGGCGTGGTGGCCTCCACGCTGTGTAACCCAAGACACATTACAAAAGCGACGCAGGCGCTCAATCTGATCATCGCTAGATCCCGTCGAGTGGTTTTCGTGCTCACACGTTTCGCTGGAATAGCATCTCTGTGTAGCTGCCGACCGTCCTTTCGTAGGCAACCAGCAGGTTGTGCTTCATGCCGACCGCGCGAAAGAACTCGCGAGAGTGGAACTGCATCTGACCCGGCTGGATCGGCACAAACCTGCCGCCGGAACGATAGGCCTCGAGATACCGCGTGAAGAGGTTCGTCAGCTCAAAATTGTCCGAGTTTTGAAAGTTGACGTAGAAGCGGGCTCCGGGCTTCAGTTTTGACTTCAGTTCCTCGAAGTAGAGCGCGATGTCGTAGACATGCAAATGGCAGAATACCGCGGTCGCAAACCCGCAGTCCAACGCTGCGTCCTCGATGCCGGACAGCATGGGAAAAAATGCGCCTACGATGCGCGTGACGTTCTGCCGATCACCGCAAAAACGGTCGAAATACTCAGCGAATCCGTCCGAGATATCCACCGTGTAGACGCGGCTAGTCCGCTCGGCGAAGAACGCGGTGTGGATTCCAAGGCCACTGCCGATTTCGAGCACCTGATCAGAACGCTTAGCCGCAAGGCGCTCGAAAACCGACTCCGCGGCTTCCAGCTTCTCTTCGACCATCCGCTCGATCGAACCATGCTCGGCAAACTTGTTGTTGCCGATTTGGATCATAGTGTTGCGAGGGTCGGCCAAATGGCCCCAGACCCGCGAATATTCCATTTCACCTTTTTTCAACATCGGAATCCTCTTACCACGGTAACTCTCCCCTAGGGCACCAGTATTGGTAAAAATCCATGAACTACACAGTTAACCGGTCGATCGCGCTTTCTCCAGGCGCTTGCGAAATTCCTCAGTTCGATAGATCGCCACCCGGGAGATCGGGCAATCTACGGGGCACGCTAATTAGAATTACAACTACACGGGTCGGAGACACGCAAGTCATTTATTTGTGGAGGATAAAATTAAGTGAAGCTGGGGTTGACCCTTTGATTTTCGATGGCTTCGTACCAATTCTGTGAGAAGTATGAACAGAAGCGTCTCTGCGTCAGCTACGATCGCTAATGTCGAAGGAGCATCGAGAGACACTTCAGAGAGAAGATTCATCGCCTCCCAAATGAGGATTATCGGGTCCTTGACTGTCGCCAACTCTTTCTCCGGAGGCTGCTAGCCGCGCGTACAAAAGCCAATCTTCTGAATTAAGTGTCAAAAAGGCGTCTGCATATAATCAATAAATCGTCAGAACCGAATGCAGTCAGGACAGTTACAGATCATTATAACATAAAGAATTATGAAATTATTTGTTTATGTTCTTTTCTCTGGTCGAGCGGGCCGGTCAGCTACTTCTCTTTTATAGGGGCTAGTGTTGTCGATCCAAAGTAGAAGAGGAGTGCGCCCAGCAATGGGGCACACTCCTCGGCTCCGTATCGGATGTTTGACCAGGTGGAGGAATAAGTGATTAAGATGTAACCTAAATCACAAAAACGCCGCTCTCCTTCCAGCGCTCCAGCTGAGCGACCACGCTCACACGTACTGAATAATAGCCGGGTGCCATTGCGGCGCGGGTGGTTGTGAGGGTAGTTCCGTTAAGATAGAAGGTACCGGCAGAATTTTGAGTCAACATGAATCGGGCATTCGCGCTCGTGCCGGACTGGTCGTATAACGCCAGCTGGCCGACGACGGTATTGGCTGGTGCCTTAGTCGAAATTGTCACATTACTTAGGCTCATTGACATAGCATGCTCCTTTAATATTAGGAGAAACGTAGCACATATGGCAGCCATTGTCAATATAAAAATACGATTATAGCAATCAGCTTCACAAATCCGCCCTAAGTCTGATTCTTGGTAGCGATGAAGCATGTGGGCTTAAGGGTGAAATCGTGGCTGGCGACGACCATGGGTTGGGCAGATCGCATCCGCCGATGGGCTCGCAATCCTCAGGACCATGTGGGCACCTCAGAGCGAGGGCGTGCCCTGCCCCTTATAGATAGCCCCGGGATCGGCCACCGCCCGTTCTAATGAATAGACGAAGGATGACTTGTTGGCATCTTCAGGCCTCACACAACCATTTCCCCATCTTCCAAAGAAAGATGCCCTCGCGGTACTCACCACGTGGACGACAGTTGACACTTACGCCGACAGTCGCATGCGATGCAGGCCGATACCGACCGGCCTTTGCCCCGGCCGGAGTTCGGCTGGCGCAGGACCATTTTCGACTTTGAGATCGATTTCGAGAAATTCTCCCCTGACGAGGCTCTTCGAGATCCCGAACGTGCGCTCGTAGATCTCACCCCATTGTCCCGAATTCCAGGGAAAAAGCCCCGACCTGCTGACCATGCACCTCAACCACGAATCCCGCGGGCGGACCGGCCACCCGTGCAAAGGTCTCGAATTCGAGCCATAGGGAAAGCTTCGTGGGTTCTTGAATGGGCACTACGATGGTCGCTTTGGGCTCGACAGTCCATATGCCCCACGGCTCGGGATAGCTGAAACCCGAACGGAGAAAGGCGCTGCTACTGGGATGCCCAAACATCAGTTCCATGCCCGAAGGTCGCTTGGGTTTCAACTGCGTGTTCCTACGAGCAACTCGACCAACATCTTCTGCACCCCGGTACCAAACTCGTATGCCGTGAGCGCTGCTAGACACAGTGACGAAGCTTTCGAAAGTATAGAGATTTTCGACGCTTTCTGCAAACTCGAAGAACGCTCTCGTTTCGCCGGTACTAATGTCGTATGTCCAATCATCGAAATAGAGAACGGCTCCATTTACTAGGCGTCCTGTGAGGAATTCCAGGCAATCACGAGTGGACGAAAACAAATCACAGTCAATCCGACAAAAGGCAATGTCCTTAATGATATCTTTATACTGGGGAAGAGTCTCAGAAAACCAACCTTGAACCAGCTCGATCTCCTCCGTGCCATAAACATCAGCGAGGATCCTCGCCTCCGCCTCGCCCCGTGTACATCTGAATTGGCCGCTTTTGAAGGTTACCTGATCAGCTCCCGCTTGCGGTTCAGGCAATCCCTCGAAGCTGTCAAATCCCCAAAACTTGCGGATGACGCCGGTGCCGCGGAAAGTCTTCATAAGTCGAGCAAAACTGCCGCCAGAATAGACCCCAAATTCGATGAAGTCGCCTTTTACCCCCTCGGTAGCAAGTTTCTCGGCAACAAGCCGCCAGATCTCGTTGGCCTCAAGGGTCCAGATCGGCCGCATCACGGCATGAGACAATTCGGTCGTTAGAAAATCCTTTGGCATATAAATTTCAAATGCCGGCGTGTCTGGCGGACGCCGAAAAACCCGGGTGTATCGTTCTTCATAGATCGGGTCGTGCTGGAAGATTTCACGCGACACCATTTGATTCAACTCCTCGCAATTTTCAGCTGTATCGCCGGTCGCAGCCACCGTAGGTCCAGGTCCGACGCGATCCGTGGTCGATGTACGACTTATAAATGGGAGATTCGCCAGTCACTCCACCGACAGCCGCATACGATGCAGGCCGATGCCGACCGGCCGCTGGTTCGGCCTGAGTTCGGCTGGCGTAGGGCCATTTTCCACCTTGAGATCGATTTCGAGAAATGGCCTGCTGACGAGGCTTTCCGGGATCTCGAACGTGCGCTCGTAGATCTCACCCCATTGTCCCGATTGCACGGAAAACGCTCCGACCTGTTGACCATGTACCTCAACCACGAAACCCGCGGGCGGGCCGGCCGGTCGAGCGAAGGTCTGAAATTGAAGCCATAGTGAGAACGCCGCGGATTTCTCTATCGGCACGGCGATTGCCGCCTTTGGCTCGACAGTCCAGATGCCCCAAGGCTCGGGATCGCTGAAGCCAGAACGGAGGAAGGCGCCACCAGTTCGATTAGCCGCAAACGCCAGTTCGTCGCCTACCACATAGCGAGGAGCGCCAAACCCCTTTGCGCTCCCATTCCCTGCCGTTCGACGCCAAGTATTGTAGTCGAATTGGTCAAGGATGTCCCTAAATTCAGAATTCAGCCGCTGTATCGTCGTTTTGCTCAAGTGCTTTTGATAATTTCCCGGCGTCACTTGGCGAATGTGTTCCTCTGGACGTTCAGTAGCAGGTCTGATGTCGTTTTCCTCGGCAATACGTTTCCGATCGTCGGGGCTTAACGCAAATCCGAGATACCATAACATATCGCTCAGCCAATCCAGCTTGTTGAAAATGACATCCTCATACCGATACACGCGGAGCTCACTTCCAAAAACGGTTCGATAACTTTTGAATTCTTTATGTAATACATCGGAATATTTCAAACAAAAATCATCTATACTTATGTGATTTATTATATCGCGCAATGACATCAATTCATCTCTGACAGGTCCAGAATCAGGGATTATGTGGCTCTGCCCCATAGAGAAATAATGTGAGACGATCATATCTCTTGGATCTCTCACCAATAGGATTTTCTTGTTTTTTGTGATATCGAAATTCCTAAGGTAGGAAGGAAAAATCCTAAAACCACGGTAACAGTAGCCGTTGTCGAATACGAAGTCTTCGGGATTGAGAATTGGATCGTCAGGCAATCCTGCCGCGAATGTGACGTCCGGAATAGCGATCTGTGGGACACCAACTCTCATAAATGCCGTATCGAGCATTTTGTTTAAGAGTGTGCTCCCGCTCTTATGCATTGCGAAGACGTAGAACGAGCGGAAGTTGCCAGGAGGAGGAACGTTGATTGTGGTCTCGCCGGCAGGTGTCTTGAGTATGTGTTTTTCGTGCATGATTTTCTCCGTGGAAACGTTTTCCGAGCCGTTGCGCTACGAAATCGGCGTTGTGCTATAGCTGCTCTTTCGAGGTCGGTATCTTGTCATCTCCGAACCGGCCCAGATATTCCTCGCAATTGGTCATCACGTCGATCTGCACCCGCCACCCGAGGTTGCCGAGCTGGTCGGCGGCGCCTTTCAAAGCTTCGGCCGATTCCGGGGGGCGACCGAGAACGTAGTGATACAGAGCGCGCGCCATTTCTTCCGATGTCTTGTTGCGAAGCCGCTTGTCGTAGAATTCGTCGGATTTCAGCATCCGCATCAGCTGGGTGCGGACGGAGAGCCGGCCTTCCCCGAAATAGGTTATCAGGCCACGAAGCACCTCGCGCTCCGGCTCCCGTCCGAAGAGATCGCGATACAGCTGCTTGACCATGCTCTCCGCGCCGGTTTTCTCCACGCGTATCGGCATTCCCATTCCTTCCTGACAATGGTCTGGAGCTCAAGCCTCGACCGCGGCGGGCTCGAAAACCACCAAATGCCTGCTGGGTGCGGAGGCTTCCTCGACGACACCCAGCTCGGCCTGTAACCCCGCGAGAGAGCGCCATTTCGCGTCATAGATTTCGGGGCGGAGCTGGTCGGCGGCGAATTCTTCGGCGAGAGCGATCCGCTCTCGCCTCGCTTCCTCCGAGGTCAGCAATTCGCGGATGTCGGCGGCGAATTCATGCGGTTCGGCACACATCGGAAAGCCGTAGGCCGCAAGGTCGAGCGCCCGATCCACGAAATCTGACACGCTGACGCAGAGGCCCCTCGCTAAAGCGTCGAGCATCTTGATCGGCGTGCCGGTGCCGACGGAGGTGGGGACTGCCACCACCCTGGCGATCCGGTAGAGCGGGTCGAGAACATCGACCTCGCCCACCGCAAGCAGGCCGGGGACCAGGTCGTCCGGTTCCAGCGCCATGCCGGAACGCCCGACGAGAAGGAGGTTCACGCCGTGCGGCGCCAGATGGACCGCATGTACCTGATGGATGAACCGGCGGATGCTTGCTACGTTCGCGGGATGATCGCTGCCGACCAGGATGATGTCGACGCGGTCGGAGGCGCTCAGCCAAGCGAGCAACCGCTGACGGTATTCCGCGGTGGGGAGCTGTTTCGGCCGGGCCATAACGAACGCCTCGAGAAGTGCGGGCGATACGGGCGGTAAACCCATCCGATCCGAACCCGACGACGCCAAGCCTCCACCGGGTTCGAGACGATATTCCTGCGTCCCTTCATCCGTCAGCCAGTTCAGCAAACCCTGACGATCAAAGTGGCCGGGGTCCCTTGCGGCCGGATAAAGCTCACGAAGGTCGGCCCGCGAGCCCCATGCCCAACCGACGACAGTGCTGATCTTTGTTCCCTCGCCGCCGGTGGGAAATTCGGGATGCGGCGCGTCGCCGATTGCGGCGAGATCGGGCCCAACCTCGAGCATCGGATACTCGCGGCGGCCAAAAAGCAATGTCCACCTCAGGAACGCATCGAGAGAAGACGGCGTCCGTAAATCAAATACGTTCTGCAATTCTTCCCGGCTGTGCCACACTTCGAGCCAATGTGCGCTGAGCTGTGACGCACCGGGACGCCATTCGCACGAGATCTCGTCTTGGATTCGCGCGGTCGGCAGCACAAACTCGACATTGGCCCAAGGATTGCGCTCGCAAATCTCTTCATATTCCGCGCGGCTGATCGCGACGACGGCATCCACAGCGGAGAGCGTGCGCAATTCCAGCTCCTTGTCGAACTCATCGACCTCGCGTTGACTTCGAATGGCGTGCTGGCAAGCCTGAATGTCGTGCGTCTCGAGCACCACCCGGGTGTTCTCGCGGCCCAGCAGCCCGAGCTTCTCGACTACCGGGAGAAGATGCACGTAATTGAGGCAGACAAGCGCAACCTGGCGTGACTCGACCAGCCGCAGCAGGCTCGGAGGAAATGCGCTATAGGCGTTCAAGCTCGAAAGGCGCCGGGTGCTGGCGCCAAGCTTGGCGATCTCCTCTAGGAGGTCCGGCCGGGAGCTGTCGTTCGACTGGTTCAAGGTCCACGAATAGCAGCCAAAGTTAAAACCGTTGGGTCCCCAACCCAGCGAGTTGGCCAAAAGATATTTTTCCAGCGCTTCGTCGCTGTGGCGATAACCGCCAAGGTCCGGGAATGGTACGTATACGTTGTAGACTTCGAAGTCGTGGCGTCGAAGGAAGTCACGCTGAGCGTCGTAGACGGCGCTGCACCCCTGCGACAACACATCGTTGCCGACCCAGATCGCGACCGGCCGCTCTTCGGAAACGCCCGTCGGCACCGACGGCACATACCCGGTCACGGTGCTGATGAATTCGCTCTCGCTCTGCACCAGCGGCGAGCGTGCCAAATAGTCCTGTACCCCCGCCGATATGGCCTCCAAGTTGTCGACAACAAATGTGCACGCTTGTGTAACGGCTTCGGCGGTGTGACTGTTGGCGACAATGCAGCCTTGGGCGAATGTCACCGCCATGTCCGTCCCGGCGAGGACCACGATCGGGATGCCGAGCGCGAGCCCCTCCAGCGCCACGCCTGATCCGCGGAGCTGATAGGCCCCGGGGTCATACGGCATCAACAAACCATCGCATCCTGCGAGCGCTGTATAATAGCCGTGCATATCGGGGAATTCTTGATAGAGGCGGATGGCGCCATGCACCTTGTGGAGCTCGGCGAGCCGCTCGAGGCGGGCCCGTGCTGACCGAACCTCGTCCGTGTCGTTATCGGGGGCAGCTGAGACCTGAATGGCGAACCGAACTCGTTTGGCGCCGTAAATATTGATCAGCTTCTCGACAATTTCGGGCAGTAGATGGAAGCCCTTCTCACAGCGCGCCTCGCCGAAATAGCCGAAGACCACTGTTCCGCGTCTGCGCCGCTGCTGACGGAGATCGGCCGCCGTCAAGGCGCTGGCTGCCAGCGTTCGGCCAACAGGGTTCAGCAGCACCGGTAAGCGATGACCCGTCAAACGCTCGAAATAGCGTTGCAATGGGATGGACTCAACAAAGACGCGGATGCGTCTGCGCCGTGCGGCCCCAAGCTCTCCAATCGCTCGCAACAGCCTCGTCTCGCGGATGTCATGCCAGCGGAACGACTCGTCTGCCGAGCAGAGACGTATTATGAATACCGGAAGTTCCTCCAATCGGCTCGTTGCGACCAACTGAAGCACACCGCCTATCAGAGTCGGGTAGGGCATGTGAAGATAAACGTAGTCGCGTGGACCTAAGCGGTGTCGGCACAAGAATGCCAGCAATTCGTCCGCGAAATGGGTCGGCGTCACGTGTGCTTCGGGCGCCTGGGAGTAGCCGGAAAAACAGGCATCGATTGCGAGTTCCGTCGCGTCGTCGCCGAGCCCTGCATCCCGGTTCGCGCCAACGATCGGGTCCAAGCCAGCCGCTTTGGCCGCATCACAAAGCCCCTGAACGAGCGCGAAATGATGTCCAACACGGCGCTTCAACTCGGTCTCTATGTAGGCAAACCGAAGACGGGGCTCGGTAATCCGCGCTCGGATGGCAAGATCTGCCAACAACGCATTGCCGAACCAATCGGGAGGCCACGGATGGCCTGGATCGCTGTTCAGCACGAACTCATTTGTTAGAACGAAATTGTGGATCGCGATCAGAGTCTCGTCCGAGATGGCCTCATCGAGACCGCTCGGAGTGGCATGCATTACTTTCAAGATTTGATCGCGTACCGCAGCCCAGGAGGTCTCGCCAACGTAAAACCCATCGATTTCACCGTCACAGCGGAGCGCAGCGTTGAGATAGCGCTGCGCTATTCCGGATGTAGAATCGAGTTCGGCGAGGGTAGAGGCTCTGATGAAGCAGTGGAACGACGCATCGATCTGCGTCGCCGCGTAGAACCGGATCGCGCGGGATCGATCTCCGGCGCCGTCGTCATTATCAAAGTACATAATCTCACCGATCTCCGAGCACAGCTCTTCAACCAGCGCTCGGTCACCCCTGGTATCTCCTTGGTGAGTCCAAATATCGAGCTCGATCACCCCCTGGGTTTTGAGCCGACGCTTGCGGGCGGGCTCGATTTTGGTCGGCGGGCTGTCAAAAGCCTTGCTGTTCGGATATGGGGTAACGAAGAGAAAGCGGATATCGCCGATCAGGTCAGCAGACAGGGCTTGCGTGGTTGCGGCGACGCGGCGAATGCTTTCCACATCAAATGTGTCAATCAATACTTGAAATAATAGCCGGCAGTTTTCGCGCTTGAGCTCCGTCATGTCGCGGTGTGGCCGACCCCGATGCCGTTTTGGGCGATCGGAGGCGTCGACAACATTCGAGAGAAACTGCAATGTCTCCTGCGCGGTGCGCTTCGAGGAAAACTCGATGCTGCGCGCGAGCCCGATCTCGCTCAGCTCATCGCGTCTTCGTGAACTGTCCAGAAACCGGCCCAGATCTTGAGCCATCGCCCAGGAATTACGAATGTTACGAAAAGGTTCGTAGCAGTCGCCGAACCACTCCCGGGTTACAGCAAGATCCGATGCGATCACTGGAGTGCCAATCCGCATAGCCTCCAGGACCGGAATGCCAAAACCTTCGTACATTGAAGGAAAGGCGAGTGCTTCGGCACCTTTGATCAACATGTATAGCTGTAGATTTGAGACGAACCCGAGATTGACAACCCGCCCCTGAGCCCAGGATTGTTCCAACAGCCCCTTATAGAAATGTTCGCGATGCTCGACGCACGAAGCCCCGGTGAGCACTAGTTTCACCTCCGGGACAGCCAAGTCCTGGCAAAGAAAGCGAAAAGCCTCTATTAAGCGATAATGGTTCTTGTGTGGCCAATTTACCGCTGGATAAAGAATGTATCGTCCAAACTTTTTGAGGTACGGATTTCGATCGAGATTTATCACGGCGTCGCCAAACTCACGCTCCACCTCCTCCACGAGAAACGGGGCATGAGGAACAACGCCAATCGTCGTCTGGACGTTGTACTCTCTCATAATGTTTTGGCGTTCGACCTGAGCGAAGGTGAGAATGGCGTCGGCCTCGGTCGCTGCGTCGAAATAGGCGTTATCGCGTTCAATGCGTTCGGACTGAGGAAAGGAGCTCTTTAAAAAACGATGCTGCAGATCGTGGATCGCCGTAACTGCGGGTATTTGGCTGTAGATGACTCGCTCGGGCAGGGCGGTGAACGGTGCATAGAGGACATCGGCATCCTTCGTGCTGGTACGTATCGCCTCGGCGTGGTTCTCACCCTCGACGGCGACACTGAGGCGCTTGGTCCGTTCTGTGAGGGGGCCAAAGAGGTGGCCGTTGTTTGCGGACGCGATCACCCGGACGTCCATTAGGCGCGCCAGCTGCTCAATGAGCGAAAGCAAATAACTGCCGGAGCCTCCGGCGCCCCCGCCCAAGCCGACAAAATTGTATGCGTCGATTACGATCCTGCGCATGCTCCGTCCTCTTAAAGCTTAATTTAGTCGAAAGTCGGCTAATCCGAGTGTCTAGTAAATTAACTCTAGAAAATCGGTGGATTTAAAATTTTATCCTAATTTCGGAATTTGAATATTGGTCATGCTCATTCGTTGGTTGCTGGTGCATCCCGGCTGTAATGATACGCCGCGCCGGTTAACACTAGGTTGTCCACTCGCCCAGATCCAGCCAGGTGTGGGTAGTTCCTGGTGCATGGCGCTTGCGGAGTGTAGTAACCCGCATAGCACTTCGTCTCGCGCAAGCCAGGCCACGATTAAGCCGAGTTCCGTCTAACTTGCATCTCTATCCACTGGTACGTCCGCTCCAGCCCATTTCTGAGGCTTTGGGTCGGCAGCCAGCGCAGCTTCTCCCGCATGAGCCGGTTGTCGGAATTGCGTCCACGCACGCCCTGAGGACCGGGGATGTGTTTCTTTCCAATCTGCTTGCCGGCAACGTCGGCGACCAGGTCGACCAATTGGTTGATCGTGACCATTTCCTCCGACCCGATGTTCACCGGGCCGGTGAAGGTCGAGCGCAACAGCCGCACGGTGCCCTCAATGCACTCGTCGATATAGAGAAATGAACGAGTTTGCTCGCCATCGCCCCACACTTCGATTTCGTCGCCACTGCGTGCCATAGCAACCTTACGGCAGATTGCGGCTGGCGCCTTTTCACGACCCCCTGTCCAAGTCCCCTCCGGCCCGAAGATATTGTGGTAGCGCGCGATATGCGTCTGCAGCCCATAATTTCGCCGGTACGCCAGATACACGCGCTCGCTGAACAGCTTTTCCCACCCATATTCGCTGTCGGGTGCCGCCGGGTAGGCCGAATCCTCCGAACAGCGCGGGTTCGAGGGGTCCTCTTGATTATAGGCGGGGTACATGCAGGCCGACGACGAATAGAACAGTTTCCGGGTGCCGCGTTTGAGGCACGCATCGAGAATGTTCAGGTTGATCGTCGCCGAGTTGTGCATCAAATCGGCGTCGTGCTCACCGGTGAAGATATAACCGGCGCCGCCCATATCCGCGGCAAGTTGATAAACCTCGTCAAAGCGGCGGTCGACCATGGCGCGACAGAAGCCCGGGTCGCGCAGGTCGCCGACCGCAAAATCATCAGCTTCAGTCTCCGAAAATGCGTGAAATTTGAGGTCGGCACCGCGCACCCATATCCCGTCGCGCTTCAGCTGCTTGACCAGATGGCCGCCGATGAAACCGCCGGCCCCACACACCAATGCACATTTCCTCATTCCGTACCTTCCTTTCGACTTGCCGCTGAGCGATAGACTGAGCAGGGCCTGCGATGATCGTGATACAAATGATGGAGGGCGCTACAGCGCGAGCTTGCCGGCGACGAGGAGCAGTGTCGTCGCCAATGCGAAACGCAAGATCGCGTCGGGAACTCGCACCGACACATAGCTGCCGATGAGGATGCCCGGCAGCGAGCCGGCGAGCAGTGAGCCGAGCAAATGCCAGTCGATCGAACCCAGCATCCAGTGTCCGATGCCGGCAACGAGGGTCAGCGGCACGGCATGAGCGATGTCGGAGCCGACGATGCGCGCCGTCGGCAGCCGCGGATACAGCAGGATGATCGCGGTCACGCCTAGGGCGCCGGCGCCGACCGAGGAGATCGACACCAGCACCCCCAGCGCCGCGCCGAGGAGCACGGTCAGCGCTGCGGTGCGTCTCGGGCTCAACTCGCCGACATGGTCCGCGAAGAAGCTGAGGATCCTGTTTCGGAAGATCAGCACCGCGGCCGTCGCGGCCAGGGCGCCGCTGAGCACCGCGGTGATCAAGCCCCGCGCCGAGCCGCTGTAGATGCCAAACCCCGACAACGCGAGCAAGGTGAGGGCGGTCATCGGAACGCTGCCAGCGGCGAGCCGACCAACGACGCGCCAATCGACGTTCCGGTTGAGGGCGTGAACCAATGTGCCGCCGCTCTTGGTCGCCGCCGCGTAGAGGAGGTCGGTCCCGACGGCGGTTGCCGGGTGAATGCCGAACAGCAGGATCAAGAGCGGGGTCATCAGAGACCCGCCGCCGACCCCGGTCATGCCGACGAGCAGGCCGACCCAAAAGCCGGAGATCCCATAGAGCAGGTCGACCGAGTGGATCATCGCAGCAGCTCCCTTGAGGACCGGGCCGATCAGATGATCTCCCGCCGGCGCAGCTCGTCGAGAATGTATTCGGCGGCGGCTTCGGGTGTCGCTCCGACCGTCACGACGCGAATTTCCGGAGCTTCGGGCGCCTCGTAAGCGGAATCGAGCCCGGTGAAGTTCTCGATCCTGCCGGCTTTCGCCTTGGCGTAGAGTCCCTTGGGATCGCGCCGGATGCACTCGTCGAGCGGGGTGTCGACAAAGATCTCGAAAAAGGCGGTGGGGCCGGTCAGCTCGCGCACCATCCGGCGTTCGGCGCGGAACGGCGAGATGAACGAGCAGATCACGATGAGCCCAGCTTCGGTCATCAGCCGGGCGACCTCCCCGACGCGCCGGATGTTATCGACGCGGTCGGCATCGGTGAAGCCAAGGTCGCGGTTGAGCCCGTGCCGCACATTGTCGCCATCGAGCAGCATCGTGTGCCGGCCTGCCGCCAGCAGCTTTTTCTCGATGATATCGGCGATCGTCGATTTCCCGGCACCCGACAGACCTGTGAGCCACAGCACCGCGGGGCTCTGCTCCTTCAGGGCCGCGCGCTGCTCGCGGCCGACGGTCAGTGCCTGCCAATGGATGTTGCTGGCCCGGCGCAGACCGAAGGCAATCATCCCGGCTCCGGCCGTCTCGTTCGTAAATCGATCGATCAGGATGAAGGCGCCGGTATCGCGATTGGCGGCGTAGGGGTCGAACGCCACCGGTGCCGCAGTCGACAGATTGCAGAACCCGATCTCGTTGAGGCTCAAGGTCTTGTCCGCGAGATGCGCCAAGGTCTCGACGTTGATCCGATGCTTCAGCGCCGTGACGGTCGCCGGCACCGTGCGGGTCCCGATCTTCAAGAGATAAGAGCGGCCGGGAACGAGTGGTTGCTCGCAGAGCCAGATCACATGCGCGGCAAACTGGTCGACGCATTCCGGCGGATCGTGCGGGTCGGCAAGCAGATCGCCGCGAGCAATGTCGATCTCACTGTCGAGTGTGAGGGTGACGGCATCTCCCTCGGCGGCGTGATCGACCGAGCCGCCGAAGGTGACGATCTCCTTGACCCGCGCGGAACAACCCGAGCCTACAACCAGCACCGCATCGCCCGGCCTGATCGAGCCCGAGACAACAGTGCCCGAGAAACCGCGGAATTCGCCATTTGGACGGTTGACCCATTGGATCGGAAAGCGGAACGGCCCCTCGCCGCCGCCAATCACGTCGACCGAATGGAGATGCTCGAGCAAGGTCGGTCCGTTGTACCAGGGCATCTGTGACGACCGCTTGGTGACATTGTCGCCGGATCGCGCCGCGATCGGGATGACGCGGACCGAGAGGGTGCCGAGACCTTCTGCGAAGGCCGAGAAATGGGTGGCGATCTCCTCAAAGCGGCGCTCGTCAAAACCGACGAGGTCCATCTTGTTGACGGCGAGCACCATGTGGTGGATGCCGAGCAACGAGCTGATAAAGGCGTGCCGCTTGGTCTGCGGCACCAGGCCCTTTCGCGCATCGACCAGGATCACGGCGAGCTCGCAGGTCGAGGCGCCGGTCGCCATGTTGCGCGTGTACTGCTCGTGGCCAGGCGTGTCGGCAACGGCAAAGGCCCGCTCCGGTGTCGCGAAGAATCGGTACGCGACATCGATTGTGATCCGCTGCTGGCGCTCGTCTTCGAGCCCGTCCAGCAGCAGCGAGAAGTCGACATCGCCCCCGTTGGTGCCAAACCGCCGCGAGTCCCGCTCCAATGTCGCGAGCTGATCGTCGAGCACTAGGGAGCAATCGTAGAGCAGACGCCCGATCAGGGTCGACTTGCCGTCGTCGACCGATCCGCAGGTCAGAAAGCGCAGAAGATCCTTTTCCCGCCGCGTAGCGAGCAGACCGCCGTCGGCAGTCATCAGAAATAACCTTCGCGCTTCTTGCGTTCCATTGCGGCTTCCTCGTCATTGTCGATCAGTCGCCCCTGCCGCTCCGACCGGCGCGATTGGCGCAATTCCTGAACGATGTCCTGGGGTGTTGTCGCTGCCGACTTGACCGCGCCTGTCAAGGGATAACATCCGAGAGTGCGGAACCGGACGAGGCGCATTTCGGGACACTCTCCTGGATCGAGCGGCAAGCGGTTGTCGTCGACCTTGATCAGAACGCCATCGCGTCTGACCACCGGTCGGAGTTTGGCGAAATAGAGGGGCACGACAGGAATTTGTTCACCGGCGATGTATTCCCAGACGTCGAGCTCGGTCCAATTCGACAGTGGAAAGACCCGCATCGACTTGCCTTGGGAGAGACGCGTGTTGTAGAGCCGCCAGAGCTCGGGCCGTTGGTTCTTCGGGTTCCACGCGTGCTCTGCGTTGCGCAGCGAGAAAATGCGTTCCTTGGCGCGGCTCTTCTCCTCGTCGCGCCGCGCGCCGCCGAACGCCGCATCGAAACCGTATCGATCGAGCGCCTGCTTCAAGGCCTCGGTCTTCATGATCGCGGTATGCAATGCCGAGCCCGAGCTGATCGGGTTGATCCCGCGCGCTCTCCCCTCGGCATTGGTGTGGACGAGGAGGTCGAGGCCGAGCTGGCGCGCAGTATGGTCCCGGAACGCAATCATCTCGCGGAATTTCCATCCGGTATCGATATGGAGAAGCGGAAAGGGCGCCTTGCCGGGAAAGAACGCTTTGCGCGCCAAATGCAGCATTACGCTCGAATCCTTGCCAATCGAATAAAGCATTACGGGATTGCGGAACTCCGCCACGACCTCACGCATGATGCCGATCGATTCGGCTTCGAGGCGCTTCAGATGGCTGGGTCGCAGATTCGGCGGCGCCAAGGACTCGATAAACGTGGGCAAATTAATTCCTTCACGGGTTGACGCCGAATTTCCTTAGCAAAAAAGAGCTGACGAAATGTCAACCTCGCGGCGAGCAGGGTGCGGCGCTTCAGCTGCGACCATCTGGGGCATTTTGGTCGCCATCACGGTCATGAACTGGAGTTGGCTTCGAGCGGGAGGGGTGTCCATGTAGACAACGCCGCCATGTGCTTGACATCCATGCGCGGCTCGGCCTCGACCGGCCGGTTGGCCTGCAAGCGGCCGCGCGCGGTGTCCTCGTTGCGGGTTGTCGCGGCGTTGCCGATGTCGATTTGGCCGCAGAGGCTTGGACTTTCCCTTAGGGCATACAACCTCAAGGCGAGGTCACGTTGCAGATTTGCCTGCAGATGCGGCAGAAAGCCTTTCCCGATACAATCCTAGATTGCGGTGAGTGGCGGAGGCGGGCTCGAGCCACTCTCAGGCCGGCGACGCGATGGCCCCTCGCGGTGGTTAGGCAACGGGCCGGGGCATCGGCACACCCAAGGTAGCAGCCGGAATTCCTTTGCGAAATCGACCGACACATGGGCATGAACACGGCCCTGGCGGCCCAACAGCTCGGCATGGTCGTCGAGCGGCACGATCGCGCCGTGCCAGATGTTCGGATGGATGTGGAGCCCGCGGCTGCCATCACACCAGAACGCGACAAATTGCTTCGGTGTCACATCGTCGCCGGGTAGCGCTAAAGGCACAACGAAACTCTCTCTATACAACGGGCAGAAAAGCTGCCGCCGTCGGGATGGTAATTGGCGCGCCAGACCAACGCCTGTTGGCGCGGTTTGCCGGGCCGTCGGTGGCCGCCTCTTCCGGCCAGTTGCTCCAGGCGAAGAGGTAGCTTGTCGCGGGCGGCGTTGTTGCGGGCATAGAGAGTTTCGCCTCTCCACCAGAACTCGAGGACTCCTCCCGCGATAGAGGAACCGCGATGGCGTCACATTTGCGGCGGCGAGAATGGCCAGTGGGAGGGCCATGACGATGCGCCAGGGGTGCCGAAAATGCCGAGGTCGATGGTTTCGAGCCCCGGCCACCACACCATGCCGATCTTGCCGAAATCGGCAGCATCGCGCGCCAGATGATGTCAGCCATGCCGTCAAGCATCGGTGACCAGATCCTGCAGCCGGGCCCGGACGACGATGGCCGCCTGCACAACGATTGTGCTTTGTCAGTTCTGCTTGGAGTGACCGCGGATCGTATCTTATAAAACGCTATCGTACGGCTGTCGGATGACAATGTGTGGCGCGCGGCTGCGAGGTGAGGATTATGAGCGAATGCTGGGGCGTTAGCATCATTGTCGTCAACTACAACAATGCCCAGTTTCTGGCTGCTGCAATCGATAGCGCTCTTGCGCAAGACTATCCATTGTGCGAGGTGATTGTAGTCGACGATTGTTCGACCGACCACTCGCGAGCGATCATTTCGGGCTACAGCGGCCGGATCCGGTACCTCCTCCGCGACACCAATGGCGGCCAGGTCGTCGCACAGGATAGCGCCTGGCCGCTGGCGCGCTATCCGATCCTGATCTTCCTCGACTTCTGACGATCTTTTGTTGCCGAATGCCGCCGCAACTGTGGCCGGCCTTTGGACGGCCGGGACCGTCAAGGTTCAGTTTCCGCTAGCAACGATCGACAAAACGGGCCGCCAGCTCGGCCATGTTGCACCAAAATACCCGCCAAACCTCGACACGGCGACGCTGCGGGTAGAGCTCCTTCGGACCGGCGGATCGCCCAACTCACCGGGCAGCGGCAACGCTTATTCTCGGGCACTGCTGGAGCGGCTTAGAAACGACGGTGCCTTCGACCTTGAGAAACCGCGCGACTATCACATGGACGCAGTGTTGGAGTGCAATTCACCATTTTATGGTGAGGTGATAACTCTTTACGAACCGCTGGCCTGCTACCGGATCCACGACAGCAACATTTATGCGATGAACGCCGTCGAGAATGCGCGGTTCGCGATGAAGTGCCGTACCTTCGAGCTCAAAGTCGATTATCTTGCGCGCCGCTGCCTGCGATGGGGTATCGCTTTTGACGCGACCGCGGCCCGCACCGGTTCGATCTGGTTTCACGAGTGCCGGCTGGCCGCCGCAAAGATCGACGGCACGGCGGCAGAACCGATCGCTGTCACCCTTTACCGTGCAATCAAGGCCTGTATTGGCGCGCAGCTGCCGGCAACAAATCGGATATTTCGGATCGTATGGTTCATGAGCATCGCCGTCGCGCCGCGACCTGTCGCGCGATGGTTAATCGAGTTCCGTTTTGTCCCGAGCCGCAGGCCGGCGTGGTTCGAACCGGTGTTGATGAAAGCGCTCAGCGCAACCGTCCGGTCCCGCGGCCAAGCTCGCTACCGGCGGATCGGGAGCCGCCCCGCATAGAGCGACACACCGGCGGTCTGATTGATGCCCTAAAAGGAACCGTTGTGTGTTCACTGCCCGGAGTAAGCCTTGGCCCGCTCAGCCCTGCGCTGGACCCAATAGCGGTACTTACCCTTGTTGTAGGAATAAGCTTGTAAGTATTTAACCCAGTGGGGCGCCGGCGACAGGTAGCGGCTAAGATGATACAGCAGCCCCCAGACAAACAGTCGCGGCCAGATCCTGCTCGGAATGCCAAACCAGAACGACGATGGGGCCGCTGCGTTTGCATCGCGAAACGCGCAGGTTTCTCCCCAACCTTCGTTGAAAGCGGCGATGTAGCCGACCGTTTGGCGCTCCCGGCCTATGCAATGCTCCACAATTGCCTGCGGTACCCAATATCCCTTGGCTCCACTTGCGAGCAGCCGCGTGATGACATCCACTTCATCCTCGTACCGGCGCCGGTTAGGCGCGAGGCCGAGATTGGGATCGTACCGAAACGCTCGCTGCTCTGCCGTACGGACGGCAAAATTCGCGCCATAAGGGATCCGGCTTTCCGCCACCGACAAGGGCTGCACCTCGTCGCCGAAGTCGCGAATCGCGAACGGGCCACCCAATACTCGCTCGCTTTCGGCGACCCATCTCACCACCGGCGGTTCATACCGCGGTTTGATTCGGCCTCCGAAAACCACCGCATCCGGCCAGTGCCGAAAGGCCTCGGCATAGGCCGACAACCAGCCCGCGCCCACGATCACATCGTCATCCGTCCAGACGATATATTCCCCTCTGGCGGCGGCTATCGCGCGATTTCGTGCATTGGAGTGCCCCTGGAGCGGTTCAAACTCGCGCCGCAACGGCAAGCGTTCACGACACTCCGCGATGACGGCATCAGTGTGATCCGTGCTGTTATTGTTGACTACAACGAGTTCCCAGGCAAGATCGCCCACTCGCATCGCGGTAAGCGAAGCGAGGGTCCGCCGCAGCGATTCCGCGCGATTGAAGGTGCATATGGCAACCGTCACGACCATCGCTCAAGCAGAGCCGGCCGCTGAGAGAGTAACCCTGTCCTCGATGTCCGCCATATCGTTTCCTGCAGTACGGATCCGCATCCATGCATGATCTTCGTGCAACAGGCCCAACCTTATAAGTTGCTCACTGCCTTCATACTCGACGCTGCCCGGATAGTGAAAGCTCAGCGATGGATTCTCCTTGAGCTTGGCCAGATAGCGTGCATATTCGCTGGCTCCGTCCCAGTGCTCCTTCCGAATCGCCTCGATATTTACGCGCGCGAAAAAATCTTCGAGGAACTTGAAATGCAGTAAAACGCCGGTGATCTCGGATAGCCGGATCGGCGTCGTTGCGTGGGGGCCCACGTACCGGGTGCCAGGCAGCCAGCGGACGAAAGGGATCTTTGTCAGAAAAGGGGCGCGTCTCAGCCGCATCGGCAGCGGAAATCTGATCGCCTCACTGATGTACCAGATGATTCGCAGCAGATAATAGTGCTGGTGCAAGAACGGAAAAAACAGGCGCCATCTCGGGCCGCCGGTGACGTTGTATTCGGGGAAGTGCGGCCCCTGTAGGCCAGGAATGCGCAGCCGGCGGCGCCAGAAATAATGGCTGTCAAAATAGCGGCAGGCGTCAAGCAGCGAGCGGCGAGGTGCCGCGACCGCCTCGGTGAGGGTGCCGGGCCCGTACATGTCGAGCAAGAACGAAAATATCCCTTGGGCATCGTTGCGGTCCAAATAGGCCGCCAGATCTGGCAGTGGTTTGCGTTCGTAGCCCGGATAGATGAACCACTCATCGGCATCGACAATGAGACACCAGTGGTTCGTGCCATATTCGTCGAGCACCGCCTGCTGCCACTCCAACCCATAGCGCGAATCGGCGTATGAATTGCGCGTCAGGAATACATGGCAATCCGGTTGAGCGAGCAGAAACTCCCTGGATCCGTCTGTGGATCCGTTGTCGACGACGAGAAACCGCCTCACCCCGATGTTGCGGTGATGCGCGAGGTTTTGCCGCAGGCGCAGCATCTCATCGCGCACCGTCATGAACGCACGGATCTCGTTGCGATCGTCGCTGATCGGTCGATCATCAATACGCAATAACGTATGGACTCGTGTGCGTTCTCTCGGCAATCCGCCACCCTGACCGGCTACATGGCCCAATTTAACCATGGCCATTGTCGCGCTGCAATTAACGGAAAGCGGCCGCGTCTGTTCCCGCAACCGTGAGTTGATTGCGTCGTGATGTCTGAGCTAATAAGGTTATTCCGAACCGCGGTCTGGCGCCGCGGGTTCGTCGGCGCACGCAGCCGGGTGATTGCCGGCTTCCATTGTGCCAAATGTTGAGATAAAAACCGACGATGCTGGCTATCTTGGTGAGGAACTGTGGGAGGGCTGAAGGATCTCATGCCCAGACCGCGGAATTAAACTTTTCTGCTGCCGCACCAACCGGGCCCCCGGCCCCAGCAGTTGAGGCGAGCATGAGGTTGACGCACACGGAGAGGCATTATGACGCAGTGCGCATTGGTCTGTGGCGCAGGCGGCTTCATCGGCGGCCACCTGGTAAAACGGCTGAAGCGCGATGGATACTGGGTGAGGGGTGTCGACCTGAAGTTTCATGAATTCTCGGAGAGCGAAGCCGATGATTTTGCCATCGGTGATCTGAGGGATGCCGGATTCTGCCGCGCTGTCGTCGACCGCCGCTTTGATGAGGTTTATCAGCTCGCCGCGGATATGGGAGGCGCCGGTTACATCTTTACCGGCGAGCACGATGCCGATTTGATGCATAATTCGGCAACGATCAATTTGAACATGCTCGACGCTTGCCTCAAGCGGGGCATCAAGAAAATCTTTTATTCTTCATCGGCGTGCATGTACCCCGCCTACAATCAAGAGGATCCGCTAAACCCAAACTGCGCTGAGGACTCCGCCTATCCGGCCGCGCCGGACAGCGAATATGGTTGGGAAAAATTGTTTAGCGAGCGGCTCTATGCGGCCTATCGCCGGAACTACGGGCTGCAGACGCATATCGCTCGCTATCACAACATCTTCGGACCACAAGGGACATGGACCGGCGGCCGCGAAAAAGCGCCGGCCGCGATTTGCCGAAAGGTCGCGATGGCGCACAGCGGTGACATGATCGAGGTGTGGGGCGATGGCGAGCAGACACGCTCGTTTCTGTACATTGATGAATGCATCGAGGGGACCGTGCGGCTGATGCGCTCGACTTTCCCCGGCCCGGTAAATATCGGGTCGGAGGAGATGATAACGATCAACCACTTGGTCGATCTGGTGGTGGAGATTGCCGAAAAACGAATCGGCAAGAAGCATATTCCGGGACCACAAGGGGTGCGCGGCCGGAACTCCGATAACAGACTCATCCTCGAGAGCCTGGGTTGGGCGCCGGCCCGGCCGCTGCGCGGGGGCCTAGAGCCGACCTATCGGTGGATCGAACAGCAAGTTCGCCGCAACGAGCCGCAGCGGCTAGTGTGATCGGCGACAGTTTATCAGAAGATCGCGGCGAATGTCGCATTTGTTCGAAATGCCAGCGCAAGTAGTACAATCTATTACAGGACGCCCGGATTTAATGTTAAAACGGGCGCGGCAGATGCTGTGCTATTTGGGCCATCGGCTCCCTGGCCGGGATCGAGCCATTGTCCGGCGGTATCTTGCCCAGTCAAAAATTAAAAAATTGCATATCGGATGCGGCAAGAGCGTACTGCCGGGTTGGTTGAATATGGACGCTCTCCCGTTGCTCCCTGACGTGTTGTATCTCGACGCCACTCGCCGCTTCTCGTTCAAAGATGCAGCATTCGACTTCATCTTCAGCGAGCACATGATCGAGCACATTTCGTATCACCATGGCTTGAACATGCTTGCAGAATGCCGACGGGTGCTCCAGCCTTGTGGACAAATACGAATCTCGACGCCTGATCTGAATTTTCTCGTCAATCTCTATCGCGACGACAAGTCTGAATTGCAGCAGCGATATATAAAGTGGTCGACGCGGGCCTTTACAAATAAACCGGTGCCCGAGGACAACGCCCTATTCGTGATCAACCACTTTGTCCGCAGCTGGGGCCACCGCTTTATTTATGATGAAAAGACACTTCGCGAAGCGATGCTGAACGCCGGCTTTACGAACATAGTTAGATGCGACCTGCAGGAAAGCGAGAACCCGGCTCTGCGCAACCTCGAAAACGAAGCGCGGCTGCCCTTAACCTTCTTACGGCTGGAAACGCTGACGCTCGAGGGAACAAAACCTGCGTGATCGCGGTACGTAGAGCCAACAGTGTCGAGCTCGGTGGGCGATGCCAATAGCCCGCGGAGCGACGCGCTGCTGCCGTGGGGCAATATCATCGAGGATTTTCTCGATCGCATCGGGATATCGCTCGAGGATTACTGCGAGCGCACCGACGGCTGGGGCTTCGGATATGTCGAGGCGCTACGTTCAGCCGGGTGGCGACCGGTGTTGTTTCTCGTTTCACGCCGGTTCGAGGCTGCAACGGGCCTCGTTCATGCGCCGACGGGAACGCACATTTGCGTATTCCCGGCTTGGAGGGCTTATCGCCGGGTCAGCCGCCGGATGAGCGATCCGTATGGCGGATCGATCGAACGCGTCTTCGGTCGTGTATCGCGGCTGCGGCGGCCGGTCTGCGTTGCCTACAAAGAGATCGCGCCCTATCTTGCGACACCGCTCGGCGCGCTCGGTCGCAACCTGCGGCGCGAGCGATGCACAGCCATCCTGACGCAGGAATATGAATATGCCCGGTTTGACATGTGCGTCTTGCTGGGCAAGCTGCTTCGCCTGCCCGTCTATGCGACGTTTCAGGGCGACGACCGGCAGGTCGGGCGGTTGGCGCAGCTCGTTCGGCCGGCCGCGCTGCGAGCCGCACGCGGTTTAGTCATCGGCGCCGGCGGCGAGGCTCGGCGCGTGCTCGAGCAATATCAGATTGGCGCAATCAGATTGGCGCAGAAAAGATCTGGCGGATTCCCAATCCGATCGATCTCGATCTGTGGCGACCGATCGATCGCGGTCAAGTGCGCCAGGCGCTCGGCCTACCTCTCGACAGCCGCATCGTCGTCTATCACGGGCGGATAGAGATGCACCGCAAAGGTCTCGACGTGCTGCTCGACGCCTGGGGGCGAATTCGAACCGGCACCGGCCGGGACGAGCGTCTGCTGCTGATCGGTTCCGGCAATGATGACGCGGTCCTTCGCGAGCGGCTCAAACGACCCGAACTCTCCGCCATCCAGTGGGTTGATCGCTATGAACTCGATCGCGCGGTGATGCGGCGCTATCTCTCCGCTGCCGATTTCTACGTGCTGCCGTCGCGGATCGAAGGTTTTCCGGTAACGCCGCTGGAAGCGATGGCCTGCGGCTTGCCGGTGATCGGCAGCGACATTCCGGTAATGCTGGATATCATCAACCGTGCCGGCCAGTCCGGCGGTCTCATCGTTCCGCGAGACGATCCCGCTGCCCTGGCCGCGGCAATTGAAGGATTGCTCGACAGACCTGAATTATGCCGTGAGGTCGGCCGCCGCGCCCGCCGAAATGTCGAAGAGCGTTTCTCGATCGAGAGTGTCGGCCGCCAGCTCGACGAAATGCTACGACAAGGGTCGGCGGCATCTGGTCGAAGACTATAGCCCGTCTGACAGACATGGATATCTCCTTGATTATATGTACACGAAATCGCTGCGCACAGCTCGTCCGCTGCTTGGAGACGATTCGGCGCATCGAATTCGACGGGTCCTGGGAACTGATTATCGTCGATAACGGATCTCACGACCAGACGAAAGCGGTGGTCCAGCAATTCACTGGCACCGTTGCTTTCCCGGTAACCTATACATTCGAGGCTACTCCAGGGCTTGGAAACGCACGAAACGCTGGCGTACGAATTGCGCAGGGTGCGATTGTCGCCTTTACTGACGATGACTGCTACCCTGCTACCGATTTTTTGAGTTGCGTGTCATCGGCTTTCTGTGATTCGTCTCTCGGTTACATAAGCGGTCGCCTCTTGCTTCATGATCCCGCGGATGCGCGAATGTCGATCAAGGAATCGACGACACCAATTACTTTTGAGGCCGGCTCCTTTATCGGTAGCGGGGACGTCTGCGGGGCAAATATGGCATTCCGACATACAGTCCTCGAAGACATCCGTGGATTTGATTCGTTATTCGGTGCCGGCTCTTTGTTCAGCGCCGAAGATTTAGACGCCGCGGGGCGCGCCAGTGCATTCGGTTGGAGGGGCGGTTACTGTCCAGAAGTCGTCGTCAGCCACCATCATGGGCGTAAAGCCGCGGATCTGGGAAGCCTCTTAAAATCTTATGGTATCGGCGCGGGCGCCTATCATATGAAACTGCTCTTGAGTGGTGGCCGGTTGTTGTGGGTTGCTCGAAGCATCTACCAAGTGCGGCGGCGGCTTAGGGCAAGCGTCAGATCCGTGCTCTGGGAACCGGTAGGAGCCGCGATGTATGCTTATATCTATCTGAGCCAAAGCCTTACCGGACAGATTGCAAGATCCGCGGGTCCAGCCGCCCAGCGCGGTGACCAATGGAGGCGGGAATGATCTGTGAAGGTACAAATCGCGACTGTTATGAACATCGACAGCGATCCGGCTCGGGAAATGCCGTGACCGGAGAGAGTCCTTTTCCATAAGATAACCTTTACCGCAATTACGATGGCTGATTTCGGTGCTGCGTGCAAACTCAACCTTACGTTACAATCGTCTCTCTTCTCTGGGAGGAGGGAAACTCCATCTATGGGGCCACATCATTCCTGTCCGCTTTGCGTTGTTTGCGCTGATCGGTGGGCTGGGGCTGGTAATCCAACTGGCGGTGTTATGGGTTGTTCTCAATCCGCTCGGAGCCGAGTTCGGCGTCGCTCAGACCGTTGCTACGGTTCTGGCGATGACCTTCAATTTCTTCCTATTAACCAATTCACCTATCGTGATCGCCAACTCCACGGCCTCTCTCTGCTACGTGGTCTTGCTACGTTCTATCTGATCTGCGGCCGCGGCGCCGTCGCCAACGTCGCATCCTACGTTTTCACCGCCAACCATGCCTGGTGGATGGCCGGCGCCATCGTCGGATCGGTGTGGAACTTCGCGATGTCTTCCGCATTCACCTTGGAGCGGAAATAGATGGAGGCGTCCGCCCGCGGCCGGAACCCAGAAGCACCTTATCTACAGTATTACATGGCTCAAGCGGACGTAACTAATTTCATCGCCGGCTGTAGCGGCAACGCTCGATGCCAAGACGGATCTGGCTGTCCACGAGCAGCTGGCGCGAATCGCGCGGCTCTTCCGTTGATCGGCACCCTAAAGGAGCACAGGTGATGCGTGAAAGAAGGTATAGTCGGAGAGCAGTTTCCAGGTGTCAACGAAGCGCACAACACCCTCAAACCGCAGACAGTGGTTAGTACCAGACATGAATAAAGTACAGCATGGCTGTAATCGCGCCAAACGATTTCTTCGCCAATAGCGAAGGCAACATATGCCCTGCGCGCTGGCGTCGATATTCGAAGATTCTGCGTCTAGTCGACGCCGCGGCCGATGCGCGAGTCGCTCTGCCGAGGCGCTGGGCATTGAGCGCCGCACGACGTATGCCAAGACATTCGGTCCTTTTGGCAGCGGTTGAGGTCCCGGGGCGGGAATCAAACCTGGCGCGAGTGATCGAACGAGTCTCCCATACGAGGCAGCACGAGGTGAATGTCGCTATCACGAGGATGAGACCGGTTGGCAAATTCGAGAACATTAATCACGCGATAGCTGGTTATGATCTTCCTAAATACGATTGGCTACTTATAGTTGATGACGATATCCAGCTCCCGGACAACTTCCTTGATCTACTTCTCTTTTTTTCCCACAGCAACGGCCTAAAGCTGTCTCAACCAGCCCATAAATTCCTTTCCTATAGCTCATTTAAGATTACTGAACGGCACTGGGGCTCACAAGCAAGGCGCACAGGATTTGTAGAGATTGGGCCAGTTTCGCTTCTTCACAGCAACACTTTTGCTGATCTAATCCCGTTTCCGCCCTTGAGGTGGTGCTGGGGTCTGGATGTCTTTTGGGCACAAGTAGCCAAGCGCCGCGGCTGGAGAACGGGCGTCATCGATGCCGTTCCCATCCGCCATTTGCGCCCCATCGGAACATCGTACGACACCCGGGCCGCGCTCGACGAAGCGGTAGCGTTCATGACTTCACAGCGCGTTACCATAAATAGGTCAGAAATTTTCGGCATGAACCGGAGGATCTCATAACCCATGGACGACGCCAGTTCGCCCACTTCGCGGATAAGGCCTCGAAGCAAATTGCGCCGCACCCAAGATCCTATTCAATCGACAATCCGTCGGATCATCAAATATCGCAAACAAGGCGACGCCGTTTGCTCAGGAGGCCTGGCGCAGATTCTTTATCGGCTGGACGAGGGTGACCCCACAACCCTTGTCGATGGTGGGAACAGGGTAGCCTGTTTCTCGCAGCTCATCGACGACGCATGGCACGCCCATTTTCCACATGGTGAGCTTCGGGCAATCTCCCGCCGCCTGCATCCAACCCCTGGTCCCGCGCGGAAGTCATAAGCTGCGGAGAAGGAAGCATGCAGTGTCGCCGTCCTCGGTGCGGTTTAAGTCTGCCGCACGCTCGCGCGCTTCCTCGACCTCTGACGCGGTAAAGCGGCACAAGAATGGCCACGCTTTCTTTTCTCTATCGTAAGGTGAGAATCCTCGCGCGAACGATTCGCTCGCGAGTAGCACTCCGTCGCTCGTATCGCACCAATACCGCGCGACGAAGAACCCCGCGCGTCGTGCAAGTTCGCTCATGCCCGTTCGGGATGGGACAAACAAATGGCGTGGCGGGTCAAGCCCGATCCAGTTAACCCCATAATGCTGCTCCGCCCAGCTGCCGGAGACGGGAACTCGCACTAGCACCGCACCGCCTCGCCGCAACAATCGCCGCACTTCGCTGAGTGCACCGAGCGGGTTCGGCATGTGCTCGAGTGAATGATGCAGCATCACAAAGTCAAAGCGTTCGTCGAGGTCACTCAATTCTCCGCGCACGATCCGTAAACCATCGGCCTTTACTGAACCGCCAATGAACGGATCAAGCCCGGTCAAATGACGAAATCCTCGCCAACGCATATTTCGCAGCAGTTCTCCGTAACCACACCCAATATCAAGGATGCGCGATCGGGTCGAAACGTGACCTCGAAACCATTCCCAGTTCAAGTCGAAATATTTGTGCGCGATCTTATCTATCGCCCATCCTACTAGGTTTACGCGGTTAATGTAGTAGTCGGTTCGCGCGGCGCGAACGAATCGCCTCAGGCCGCTTAGCGAGGGAATTGGTTCGTCTGCAGCGGCCATCGAATAGTAGTCCGATGGGTAATAGCGTTCTAAATCAAGCGGAATTTCGGTAATCTGCAAGCTTCCGCAGGATCCACACTGGAAATAATCGAATGCGTCGTTTGTAGCGAACAACTGCTCGTGTGCTGTGAAGGATCGTTGAGATTCGTGCGCGCCACACACAAGACATTCCATCCGTGGCCTCAATCGGCTAAAGACGCGACCGGCTTCGAAATAACACGATGGCAAATCAAACGAGCTCGCTAACGCCCTCCCAAGACCACGCGGTTGGCAGCTGCACACCAGCACATCTGCCAATCGTATGGGAGAGGGTCCGGGAGCCGGGGATCACATCAACTTCGACGCAACCCGGGATGTAATCAAGGACATGTGCATCGCCGGAGCGGCAGCCAATATCGAGCGCATAAGCATCAGGTGCAAGCGGTAAGGAGTCGATTTCGATCGTTGCGGAGTATCGTCCGGCGCCCGGTATATTTTGGCGCATTCCGTCAGAAAGGTCGGAGCAACACTCCATCAGCTGGTTGCCCTCTACATTACGGAACAAAATTCCGATCGCCAGATCTGATAATGGAGTTTTGGCAGAAAATGTGATGCGAGCCCTCGTGCGGTCCCCCTGGCGTAGCGGCCAGGGCGAGATCCATTCCAGTTCCTCGATCCGCAGCCTGATGCCGGAGTCGTACGGCCTTGGCAGCTCAGCTACTCTGACCACCCGATCTGTGCTTCTGCGCGAACGCGACAAGTACTTTGTGGTTAATTCTGCCGCAGGCCCATAGTCCAGAATCGAACCTTGGTCCAGCCATATGGCCGACCCACAAAGCTTGGCAATAACTCCCATGTTATGGCTGACTAACAGCACGGTGCGACCTTCGCGACGCGAGATTGCGTCCATCTTCCCGAGGCATTTCTTCTGGAATTCGGCGTCGCCGACCGCAAGCACCTCGTCGACGATCAGGATCTCAGGTTCCATATGCGCCGCGACTGCAAAAGCGAGCCGCACATACATGCCCGAGGAATAGCGTTTGACGGGAGTGTCCAAGAACTTCTCGACCTCGGCAAAGGCGACGATCTCATCGAATTTCCGCGTGATCTCGCGCCGGGTCATACCGAGGATCGCGCCGTTCAGAAAAATGTTCTCACGCCCGGTGAGCTCCGGATGAAATCCGGTCCCGACCTCAAGGAGGCTTGCCACGCGACCTCCGAGGACGACTCGCCCCCGTGTCGGCTCGGTGATGCGGCTGAGGATCTTGAGGAGCGTGCTCTTGCCGGCCCCGTTGCGGCCGATGATGCCGACGACCTCGCCTCGCTTGATCTCGAAATTCACATTTCTAAGCGCCCAGAACTCCTCGATTTCATCGCCATGCAGCACCTGTCGGCCGCGCATCATGTCCAGGCTCTCGCGTGCGATGTTGCGGATTTCGCGGCCCAACACGTCGCGCAATGCGAGGTATCGGCGGTGCCCCTGAGTTTCGGGGTTATGCGCCACCAGGTAGCATTTGGACAGACCTTCTGCAGTGATTATCGCTTTGGACATGGCTTACGACAAATCCGCCTTAGATAAGATCGGCAAAGCTCCGTTCCGTCTTTCTGAAGCGGTGGATGCCGAACCATAGAAAGAACGCGGCGACGCAGCAGCCGGCCGCCAGGCCGGGCAGATAGAGCGGGCTTTGCCCGCCAAGGATCGACCAGCGAAAGCCGTCGATGACACCGACCATAGGGTTGAGGGAGTAAAGCAGCCGCCACTCGCCGGGCACGACGCTCGAGCTGAACCCGACCGGCGATACATACAATCCGAACTGCACTATGAACGGAATAACGTAGCGGAAATCACGATATTTGACATTGAGCGCGGTAATCCATAATGCCGGTCCGACGCTGGCAACAAAGGCGAGCAGCACAAATCCCGGCAGCACCAGCATTCGCCAATCCGGCGGGTACTGGTACCAAGCCATCAGCAGCAGGAGGAGCGCAAAGCTGATGAGGAAATCGACAAACGCCACGACCACCGTCGCGGTCGGCACAATCAGCCGCGGGAAATACACCTTGCTGATCAGATTGGCATTGTTGATCAGGCTGTTGGAGGCCTCGCTCAATCCCGTCGCAAAAAAGCTCCACGGCAACATGCCGGCGAACACCATCAGCGGGTAAGGGACCGTCCCGTCGGACGGCAGCTTCGCAATGCGGCCAAAGACCACCGTAAAGACAAGCACGGTCAGCAGCGGCCGGATCACCGACCAAGCGACCCCGATCACCGTCTGCTTATAGCGCACCGCCAGGTCACGCCACGCGAGCACCCGAAACAATTCGCGGTATCGCCAAAGATCGAGCCAATAGTTGCGCTCGAGCCGGCCCGGTTCGATAATAATCGTTTCAGTCATGAATTATCTCATGATAAGGCGTGACAGCGTATCTAGAGGCTTCTCGCGGGTCAAGACGATCGCCGACGCTGTCGCCATAAAAACGACTTTCTGACGCTGGTGGAAACTGACAGGCGATGCCCCAGATCTGATTCTCGTTGACGTCTGCGCCGGGCGTTGCGCGCAGCATTCGGAATGAGATCGTCCGGCCGGCCCAAGAAAAAATTACTTAATGAACTGCTTATTGCTGAAAGTCGGCGCACACACGTTTTCCTCCGGGCTGAACGGCGGATCGAGACGCACCTATTGGAAAAAGAGGTCTCTGATTACCTCACGGATACTTATCGTATATTAAACCAGAGAGAAAAATGTATCTAAATTTTTTGCATAGAGCATGTGGAACTTGGCGAACCGTGCGGGTGAGCTGTTTGCGCGCGGCAACAAGGGGCCGGCGGTCGACGATGCGCCCAGAAGGTCATTGACTATCTGCAACGCAGGATCGGCCAGCTTCAGGTCGAGCACGATTTTCTTGCCGGGCAGCCGCCACCTCACGATTGCTGAGAGGCGAGCGATGATTGCACCGGAAGCGGGGCTGTCCGTAAGCCGGCAGTGCGCGCTGCTTGGGCTTACGCGCAGCAGCTTTTATTAATGGCCGCGGCCGGAGCATGCGGAGTAACTCAAGCTTCTGAAGCGGCTCGGCCGGATTTTCACAGACTATCCCGTCTACGGATCCGCCGGCTCCAGGTGGCGCTGTCGCGAGAGGGGATCTCGGTTGGGCCGCCGGTGCTCCGGCGGCTGATGAACGAGCTGGGGCTGTGGGGGTCAGGCCGAAACGGATCACCAGCAAGCGGCATCCCAAGCACAAGGTTTTATCCATACCTTGTCCGCGACAAGACGATCGACCAATCGAGCCAGGTGTGGGCAGCTGACGTCCAGGTGTGGGCAGTTGACTTAGCGCACATACCTATGCAGCAGGGGTATTTATATTCGTCGCGATCATCGACTGGGCAACCCGGCGGGTGCTGTCCTGGCGGCTGTCAAACACGCTAACGGCGGGTTCTGTGTCGAGGCACTGAGCGAGGCTCTCGCCCGGTTCGACATATCTTCGCGCAAGCGGGGGCGCGCAATTCACCAGCAACGCGTTCACCACGATGCTGCGGGATCACGGGGTCATGTGTCAGCAATGCCCGTTCTGCAAATCGGTGCACTCCCATACGGTGATCCGCTGAACTCTCAAGTCCTCGTTCACCGATGGTTTAGTGCCGGGGTTGTTGTCTTCAGGCCCGATGGTAATTTTCAGCCAGGATTGTGAGCTTATCGCCCCAGCACCAAACGTGTCGCTGACGCAGCCGCTACCCAAACCGACATTATCCATGTAGTTGCATCGGGTATAAGTCGTGCCATTCGCCATCTGAAGAATTCCGTAGGTATGTGGAATTGTCGGATCATAGCCCGAGGAAAAAACTAGCTGCCCTGGCTGAGCATTGACATTTGCGGGAAAAAGCGCCCCGTCTCCACTGTGGTCATAGGTGTTGCCGCCGTTCGTACACGTACTCGCACCTGGATAAAATTCCATAAAGTCGGTCTCTACTCTCTCTGGCGCGGCCCAAGCCCAAACCCCACCGAACAGAGCCGGCGACGAGCCGCAACTCGTCCCCGCGTAGGCGTTGTTTTGCGTGTCAGCCGTTACG
This sequence comes from uncultured Alphaproteobacteria bacterium, assembly GCA_963787425.1. Classification (GTDB taxonomy): domain Bacteria; phylum Pseudomonadota; class Alphaproteobacteria; order ATCC43930; family CGMCC-115725; genus AP-15. The sequence goes on along the minus strand of CAWBCV010000004.1, from coordinate 192,051 downwards.
TACTCGGCAACTTCCACGTAAAACTGAGTGGGGAAAAAGAATCCTGGATTACTGCCTGGCGTTGGAGATGCCGAATTTGTGGTATCCAGCTCGGTGGAGATCTCTCTCGGCCAATCTGATGGCTGGTAGATCGACTGAAGGACATTAGTACCAAAGGCTGGATCGGGAATGATATTATAGCGGCTACACGGGGCGACTGCGCCTCGGGCAAATGACAAATTCCACCATTGCGGGTTGGTCGCTCCGGCACAATCCAACCAGTTCGATCGCGTAGCGTAGAATGAGTTTGAGAAGTCGTAGTTGGCGGCGCAATGCGTGAAGCCTACCGCTAGCGCGGCCGCCGGGACGGCTCCCGTGTAGTTGGGGCCTATATCACAGGCGATGCCATCCGACGATGCAGGGGCGGCTTGTACCGAGAGATCGGCGCCATAAGCAAGATTTGGCGCGAGCAGCACGGCGGCGAAGAGTAAGTAATTTTTCATATCGAAAACTCCGTAGAAAGCGTTTCGCCGCGTGATCACGGCGAAATTGGCTGCTCCTCGGGTGTTCACCACGTACGGAGCTGTGGCGAGCAGGCTCAACATCGAGACGCCGTCGGCGTAACACCGAGCTTCATAATCAGCGGTAGAGCTCGGCGCAAGCAAAAATGTTAAAAAAGCTCAGACCACACCAGAGGTGCCAACTGGTGGCCGTTGCGCCGTGCCGGTTACAAGGTTAGGGCGTCTTCGGTTTCGGTATTTTGCGGCTGATTTTGGTGTCACGATACCTGGCTACAACTATAGGTTGGGAGGATGTTGAACTTAGCGGCCGCTGGACGTTCCGGCATCGGCGGGCAATGCTTATCATTGAAAATGTTCGGTATCCGGAAGCGGCCGTCGCCTACCACGAAGCGTCAAGACTGGATTGGCGCCGAATTGCGGATTCCGTGATGTTACAGCAACCTCCACCACACGGAGGCGGACGAACCGAGCTGGTCGGCCGCGAATAGGTTTCCGATGAACGTATTCGGAAACACTAGATCGCTCACATATTGCCGGTTTGAGGCCTGACTGGCAGTCGCTGCCGCGAAATGTCGTTGCGACCGTGCGGCAGATAAGCTAGCGCGGGCCCGCCGGCTGGCACTTGGCGGCACCGGCCGGGCGGCGCTGCATCGAGCAGTGGGGCGAGCAGTGGGGCCCAGGCGCAAACGGCCAGCCACACCGGACGCAGCGGCTAAGGCGCCATTCGGAAAGTCGCCCCCCACGTGTACCTGTTCCCGCCGATGGCGTTGACTGTCGTTAGCACAGCCGCGAGATTGGCGGCGGCGGTGAAACTCATGTCCATGACCAACTGATCATGAGCCTCCCGCACTCGGCCCGTCAAGACCGGCCCCAGGCCATCGCCGAATCCGCGCGTATCCGCTTTCGCGAAGCCCACGATGCGCTCGGCTTGTAGAGGAGCGCAGCCGACCTTGAAGAGACTGGCATCGCCATGATCGCGCCATCGCGGCCCACCCGCTGCACCGCGCAGGCCCGCGCCGGCTGGCACCTGGCGGCACCGGCCGGCGGGGCTGCATCGCGGCGGTGTGGCCCAAGCGCGCACCGCTCTATACACCTTAGACTGTATCGGCGGTGAAGATCTCTCTACCTATGGTCGCCCGGATCTTGGGGTCGCTAATGCTCCAAACCCAGCGGCTGTAGAGAAAATGCACGAAGCCAAGGCCCCAGCGCGCAGTGAGAACCGTTGGGATTACCCGGGTCGCCATGTGGTCTACCCTCGGTACCATCCACAAAAACCCGACAGATCCCATGGCAAGCACTATGCTAATGAATAGCCAAGGATGCCGAGAGACGCGACTCGACAGCCCAATATCAGTCAGCCAATGGCTGAAACTGAACACCCCGGTAAACAGGAGGCTCAGCCGTTGGTCGGACAACAGCAGGGGCAGGGTGCCCATACCGAATGCCGTAAGACAAAGGCAAAGCAACCCATCTCGCACTCGAGCATCCGGGCTGCGAGCCTGCTTTCTCCTGTAGAGCGACAGCACACCGAAATTTTGCATGCCGAAATGATAGATGTTCCAAGCGTAGTAGATCCCGAAAACGACGCTGGTGGGAACCAGGAACGCGCCGACGAACACCGCCAGCGGAAGGACCACGGTCTCGACCCACCTATCCATCGCGATACGCCGCAACCCAGCATGCGACCAAGCCAGGACGATTGGCGAAAATGCATGTCCAGTCTCCAAGAAAACCGCGGCGATGAAGAACAAAAATCCTACTGCCGGGGGCAGGAACGCGAGGGCGAGGCCGATGGGCACCCCGCTTAGCATCCAAAAGCCGTCCCACCACAGGCCGCGTATCCACGTCACGTGTCAGCAATGTCCGGTTTGGTAACCGGCGCATTCCCATACGGTGATCCGCTGAACCCTCAGATCCTCATTGACCAGCGGTTGCGTGCCGGCGCTGGAGCTTTCGGGTCCCATGGTAATTTTTAGCCAGGACTTTGCGGTTGGCGCCCCGGAGCCGAACGTGTTGCTGAGGCAGCCGCTGCCCAAACGCACACCATCCATGTAGTTGCATCGGGTATAAGTCGTGCCGCTGGCCGTCTGAAGGGTTCCGTAGGTATGTGGGATCGTCGGGTCATAACCGCCCTGCTGTCCCGTCTGTCCACCAACGCTTCCGGCAGCAAGGGTGCCACCGCCAGTGTGATCGTAGGTGTTGCCGCCGTTCGTGCATTTGTTCAGGCCCGCATAAAACTCCATGAAATCGGTTTCCACCGCGGACGGCGCAGCCCACGTCCATGTTCCACCCATCAACTGCCCAACAGTGCCGCAATTCGTCCCCGTGTAAGTGTTATTCTGCGTGCTAGGTGTCACGTACTCGGCTACGTCTACATAGAACTGAGTGGCGAAGAAGAAGCCCGGACTAGTGCCCGGCGTCGGCGATGGCGAGTTTGTGGTGTCGATCTCAGTCGAGGTCTCGGCCGGATAAGGCCCCCAATCTCCTGGCTCATAGATCGATTGCAGGACATTGGTGCCGAACGCCGTGTCGGCAATGATGTTATACCGGGCGCACGGAGCTGGCGTGGTTGTAGCATAGGACAAATTCCACCATTGTGGGCTGGCCGCTCCGGCACAATCCAACCAGTTCGATCGCGTAGCGTAGAATGAGTTTGAGAAGTCGTAGTTGGCGGAGCAATGCGTGAAGCCCACTGCTTGCGCGGCGGCCGGGATGGACCCCGTATAGTTGGGGCCTATGTCACAGGCGATGCCATTCGACGATGGAGGGACGACTTGTACCGAGAGATCGGCGCTGGGATTGGCGCTATATGCAAGAGTTGGCGCCAGCACCACCACGGCAAAGAATAGGTCTTTTTTCATATCGAAAACTCCGTAGAAAGCGCTTGGCTTCCCTGCGTGGCAGTTATTACAGTTGAATGCAAGCCATCATCGGCGGATGTAACAGCGCGCACGGTCACAATATTGAGCCCCGATATTGCAAATAAATTGGTGTCGCTTGACGTCAATGTTCCCTGGAATTGCGAGCCGTCCGACATCGTGACGTTGGCCGTCGCAATCAAGGTCCCGGCAGGGCTATTGTCGGGTATTGTAGGGCTGGCGGGAGATAGGGTAATCGCGGTGGGAGTGGCTACGCCTTGGCTATTTACCACGAACGGCGCTGTGGCGATTAAGGTGGCCGTTGTCGTACCATTGTCGGCGTAAAGCCGAGCTTCGTAATTCCCATTGCTGCTTGGCGCGGGAAGAGAGAGGATTGCCGAAGAAACACCCTGAGTACCAACGGGCGGCCGCTGCGCCGTGCCGGTTACAAGATAAGCATAAATGGTCTCGGTGTTCTGCGTTTGGCCAGACGTCGCGATTCCCGCCCAATCAGTTGGATCCGCAGGCCCACCAGCGACGGCTATCGAAAGGGTTGAGGTTGGCTGAACGACCGCGCCGCTTGCTAAGCCGTTTACCGTGATGGTCGGAGTTGTCACCTGAACGACGAACGGCGCTGTGGTAATCAAAGTGGCCGTTGTCGTACCGTTGTCCGCGTAAAACCGAGCTTCGTAATTACCGGTAGCGCTCGGCGCCAGCAACGATAGGGTTGCAGACGTGACGCCCGGAGTGCCAACTGGCGGCCGCTGCGTCGTGCCGGTTACAAGATAGGCGTATTCGGTTTCGGTATTCTGCGGCTGATTTGCGGTCGCAATACCTACCCAATCCGTTGGGTCTCCTGGTCCGCCGGAAACAACTATAGATGTAGCTGTGTTAGGCGCCACTACCGCGCTGCTTGCTGAACCGTTGACCGTAATGGTCGGACGTGGTGGCGGCGGTGCCGGTGGTGCCGGTGGTGCCGGTGCCGGTGGCGGCGGCGGTGGCGGCGGTGGCGGCGGTGGCGGCGGTGGCGGTGTGATAACGCCAACGTTGAATATGGCGCTCGCACTGAATCTGGTTGTCGGATCAAGTGCTCGGACCCGCACCGAATAAATGCCGGGCGAAATCGACCCGCTAAATGCCGTAACCAGGTTGTTCCCGGCTATAGCAAAAAAGCCGGCGGAATTTTTCGTCAGTGTGAAAGTGCAGGGTATTACGACGCCCGAGGCGTCATAAGCGGCCAACACGCCGATAATAGTGGCTCGAGGTGCGTTATTGTTCACTGTCGAATTGTTGATAGTTATCGTCATGCAGCGCTCCGGCCGGCAATTAAGCTGATTAACGGATTCACCCTACAGTCTCCTATCGGCAATAGTTAATGCGTATTAACGTTAACGCAATATATTATCAATAAGGATATTTGTCAAGTTAACATTTACTATGGACAGATGCGTGCCGAATCCAAGTGTATCTCGCCAACGCGAACTGACGAAATTATGACGGCTTGCGAGAATAAAAAATTTCCTACGCCTAATTGCGAAATGCCTCTCTAGCTGGATCCGCTACTGCAGCTCCGGCCGGTCGAACGGCGTCGCACGAAGCATGTGCTCTAGCCGAACTTCGCCGAATTCGAGTACTTTTCAGGACCTAAGTGGCTGGAATCGCCAAGGTGGACCCCTAAAGGTCGGCACTACAGCGGGGTGGTTGGCGCGGGCGCGCGGGCAGCGATTTTGGGGGGTGGTTGATTGGGCAGCTCCAGTTTCAGCTTCTTCAGCAAGAGGCTGAGTTCGGGTTCGGGCTCGGTATAGCGAGTGAGCAACAGCTCGCGGCCGTCGGTGGTCGGCATGTGCACGTCGATCGTCTGCACGGCGGCGAACTTCTCCAGCACGCTGCGCGGCGTCAGCCCGGGCGCCAGCGCATGCAAGCGCCGCGCAAGAGTGACGTGCAGGCAATAGGCCAGGAAGGCGATGAAGACGTGTGCCTCGCAGGGGGAGCTCTATGTCTTGGCGCAAAGCCGCGATCGCGTAGCCAAGGAGCGGGCGATCCGTCGGCGGCAGCTGAAGCGGCTGTGGGCCCGGCTCAAGCAACTCTCCACCATGCAGCTGACGCGCGAGGAACTGCTGATGAAGCTCGGCGCCGCGCGCGATCAGTCCCGCAGCGCCTGGCGCCTGGTCGTCATCGAGGTCGCCGCAGACAGCGCTACATTCAGCTATCGGCTCGATCGCAACAAACTGCGGCAAGCCCGATCGCGCGAAGGCAGGTACCTCTTGCGCACCAACCTCGTCGAGGAAGACCCGGCCAAGCTGTGGAGCCACTACCTGCTGCTGGTTGCGGTCGAGGAGGCGTTCAAGAACCTCAAGAGCCTGCCCCCGCGAAGGCGGGGGGCGACCTGGCAATCCGGCCGATCTTTCACCAGCTTGAGGCACGCGTTGCTGCGGCAACAGCTTGACCTGCACGCCGGGGCGCGCCTCCTGCCACGGCTGGGCGACCAGATGCTTCTCCAAACGCGTCAAGCGCCCCTTCGGCGTGCCCACCAGGTAATGCGTGCTGCTCTATGATTTTGACGAGCACCTACTTCGAGGCGGATCCGCCGTTTCCGGAAGGCGACAAGCGCCGCTTCGGCTACTCGCGCGATCATCGGCCGGATTGTGTGCAGATCGTCATTGCCCCCCGCTTCCGCGAGGGCAGGCTCTGGTAGTAACACCCGAAGGTCTGCCACTGGCCTATGAGGTGCTGCCCGGCAACACCGCGGACAAGACGACGTTGCGGGGGTTTCTCGAGCGCATCGAGCGGCAATACGGCAAGGCGCGCCGGGTCTGGCTGATGGACCGCGGCGTGCCGACCGAGGAGGTGCTCGCAGAAATGCGCGCGGCCGACCCGCCGGTGAGCCCGGCATCCTCGCCCAGCAGATCGGCCAGAGCGCTGCGCTGAAACCACTCGCGGTGCAGCCGCCATTCGCTGCCCGGCGCCAGCAGGCGATACGCGACCAGCACGAACAGGACTTGATCCCAGCGCGTCCCCTTTCGGCTCACACCCAGCCGCTTGGACCAGAACTGATCCAGCTGCAGCTCGCGCCACAGCAGCAGTGCCAGCACGCGCCCCACTGCCGCGGCCGGCGCAGCTGCAATTCCGACAGCTTGACGCGAACGACCGAGGCGTCCCCCAGCAGCCCTTCACAGCGGTCCTCCGGAAACAGCGACAGCGTGCGGGGTTGCGCCGCGCCGTCCTCCAAAACCGCGATCGACCGCCGCCACGCCAATTCCTGCGTGTCGTTGATCTCGCCCAGATACAGCACGTGCCGCTGCACCACGCGCCCCCTGGCGACCCGCGTGTTCTCCACAACGCTCCAGTAGCGGCGTTGCTTGCCATCCTTCCGGCGAACTTTGCAGCGCAAGAACATGATGGCCGCCAATTATCGGCACATTGGCGACCTTGAGAATAGACTTGGTCGGCACTACAGCCGATTTTCGGCGTCCGGGCCCGCGGCACCCCTTGCCGCTCAATCACTTGCCCGGCGAAAATCGCGGAACGGCGGATCGAATCGGCGAAGTTGGGGCTAGGACTCGACAGACTTGTTGCAGGATGAGCACAAAGTCGTCAGCAGCCGCATTAAAAGCGCAAACGGGGCTGCGCGCAGTACCAGTGCACTTTTCAGATCATTTCAATTCGGCGGCCAGCACGGATTTTGGCCGATAATCGCGCAGCGCCTCTAGCGTAATTCCTTTCTAACCATCAGCGCCTTGAGCCGCTCGAGCGGAATCACAGGCGGGGCAATGCTTAGCGGGGCGATCGGACGTCGAGCATAAACATGCAAGGATTTCGCGACGACCATACCGCCCCGGGTTTGCGGATACGACCCAATGAGTTCCCATCGGTCACCGCGACCGGCGACAAGCTTTTTCAAGCGCTCGTGATAAGGCCGTTCCTGGTCGGGTGTAACCTGATCATCGATTACGATGATGGTGACCGAGAGCTCATCAAGGAGCGCAGCCAGCTTCTCTGGCGTGTCGAAGCGATCTTCGGTGTTGCGCCAGAACCAGTCGCCGCCGGCCAGGATCGTCTTGCCGCGGAGGACGTAGCTGCCAGGGCGTGGTTCGCCAAGAGCGAGTGCGGCGACCAAGCACCCCTCGCCTGTCGAATCCGAGGACACCAGCCAAATCTGTGGGACCTTTGAGAGCCGCGCCTCGACATCTTGCACCAATGCTTCGTAACCGCCATTCATCAGTTGGAGCGGCAGCGCAAAAGTCTCCACGCCAAAGGCTGCGATCAACGCCGCAGCCAAGCCGACGCGCACAACACCGACCCATGAGCGCAACGCCGCAGCCAAGCCGACGCGCACAACACCGACCCATGAGCGGGCGGCCGACCCGCGCGCAATTTCTTCGATGCCTGCTGCGGAGAAGAGAACCAGCGAGGGTATGAGTAAAACCATAAACCGGCTGTCAATCGGTATGGGGAGAACGCAATGCAGAACGAAAAGAGCAATCGCTAGCGCTGCCAACGCGGCCCACTCAGGCGCTACATTCGCCCGTGGCCTAACTCGGATAACCGTTGCCCAAACGCCGAGTAGTGCGCAAAGTACAACTGGTAGCCCCACACCCATATAAATAAAGCGTACGTAACCAGGTGCGGCCTCAACCAGCAGACTGACAATACCACCCACCCTTCCGCCAACTATGCTGGGCGCAAATGCATACCAAGGGATACACAAAACCAATACCGGGACCGTCGCAAGCCACAATCCCACTCGGCGCAGCAGGTGCCATCTGTTGGTAAGTACGATGGTTACTCCCGGCACCAAAGCGAGCGCCCAGGCGTTGCCGTGTGTCAAGATGGCCACCGTAGCAACCGCGCCAAAAGTGACGCCATCGCGGGTCCGCTCGGTTCTCGCGAACCGAGCGAAGCACAATGTGCTCACCAGCATCGCCAGAGTTGAAAGGTGCTCGGTCATCACGCGAGCGCTAAACTCCTGTACTAGCGGTGATGCTACGAAAAGGACGGCAGCCAATAGCCCCGCCCAGCGGCCAATCACACGTCGACCGGTCAGATAGATAAGGCTGGCTGTGGTAGCGGCAATGACCGCAATAAATATGATCGCCGTGGTGCGCGAGACGCCGACGATCAGGAACCAGATGCCGAGCGCGCCATAGAACACGGGCGGCCACACGCCGATCGCCACCTTCGGATAGTGGAAGTAATATTGCTGTGCGAACTGCAAGGGGTGGCGGAAGTCCAGACCTTGGATAAAGTCCCGCACCATTAGCGAGGTAACTACATGGGCCGGCTCGTCCGGATATCCTCCAAAGCCGCTGGCATACGCGCCGCCCGCCACCTGCAGGGCGACAACCAAGCCTAATAGCACGGCAAACGCGACGACTGGCTCGGCCTTACTGAGCAAACGTAGCGGCAGTCTCACTATCAGCCTCGAGTTCGCGCGGCCTAAAGTAGTGCTCCTGACCTACGCCTGAATGAGCGCGAGATTAGAAGTAACGCTCTGGAACGCGGATGATATCGTCAGGCTGAATCGATGACAAGATGTCAGCCCGGTGATCCTCGCCGTTTCGTGTGATGATCACAAAATCCTGATTCGCTCTATAAGTGTAACCACGGGCAGCCGCCACGGCGCTGAGCACTTTCATGCCGCCGACATAGGGGTACCCCCCGGGGCTCGATACTTCGCCCAGGATATAGAAGGGCCGGTAAATCAATACCGCCACGCTGGCATGGGGTTGCGTGATGTAACGGCCCGTCCGCAATTTCTCTTCAATGTTGGCTTGGACCTGTTCAGGGGTCAGACCGGCCGCGGGTACCGCGCCGACCATCAGCATTCTGATCGTGCCGTCGTCCTGCACTGAGTACTGGCCGTTCAGCTCGTCCGCCCCGAGCACTTTGATTTCGAGCCTATCTCCTGAACCAAGGTGATACGCTGAGACATCGGGCTTGACGGCAAGCTCTGGTAAGTTGCTGCCGGGGGAGCAAGCGCCCAGCGAAAAGAGAACCACCAGCGCCACCCAGGCGATTCGGATAAACGGGTTCATGCTTTGACCACCTCCTGAGGACCGTCAGCAGCAGCTCGCGACTTCATCATAACATAACCGCCGATGTGGAAGTCACAACCAAGACCCGAAGGGCCGGCTCGCTCGCGCCCCACGCTGTTATCCTCACAGGCCAGGTCGGGTACGACAGCCGCGACAGGGGTTGCCAAAAGTTCTTTGATGTATAATGTCGCATCGATGGTCCGGGTCCAGCCATCATTTCGCATACTCACAGGGTGCTGTGTGATTCTCGCCCTCCTTTCGATGTTGCCAGCGCAGAACATAGTCCGGACCGGGATGCCCGGCGGGCTTGAGCATTTCGTCGCCTATGCCGGATCGGCGAGCATCGCGGTAGCTGGGTATGGACGGCGAGTTGCGGTGCGAATCTTCGGTTTGTTCTGGGTATACGCCGCCCTTCTGGAGTATCTCCAGCACTTTTCGCCGGGCCGACACCCGTCAATCGCGGATTTTTTCGCATCGGCGCTCGGAGCGTCCTTCGGGGGGCTCGCTGCAGCCCTGCTCGCGCGTTGCCTATGGAAGCGTGCATATCCGGACGTCGTCTGATTTGATGGTTTGATGGCAGCGGCGATGGTTGCCTCGGTGAAAATTGACGGGGCGCGCGTCGCGGTCTCGGCGGATCCGGGCGCGTGCCTCGACATCCCTATCACAAGGCTGAACGGTTGCCTTGCGGCATTCTGCTTGCTGATCGTCGCCCTGCAGCCGCTCGATGCGCTCGCTCAGATCACCGAATCGCTGGTGCCGTATGCGGTGGCGCCCAGCACCCCACAGGCGCCACGCTCGCCATACGATCCGGTTGGGCTTCGTGTCGGCGACTTCTTTTGGTTCCCGCGCGCCGAGCTCGACGAAGCCTATAACAGCAACATCTTCGCGACCTCCACGAGCCCCACCTACGATTTGATTACGGCTCTCACGCCGAGTTTCGATCTACTGTCTATTTTTCCGCGAAGCGCCCTGAATCTGCATGGCACCTCCCTCCTGCAGGTTTACGCCGACCATCCGGCACAAAACACTCAAGACGGCACCGTCAGCGCGGACGGACGGTACGACGTGACCGCCGGGGGTTCGTTTTACGGCAACGCGCAAGTGGCGCACCAGCACATATCCTACGGGTCTCCGAACTCGCCCGGCAACATTGCTCAGCCGGTAACGTACTGGGACTACATTGCTAGAGCAGGCTACAGCCAAGGGGGGCGGCGCTTTTCCTACCAGGTCGATATCGGTGTAGAAGCGGCGCAGTACAATGCCGCACCGCTCGTCGGTGGCGGCGTATCGCCGCAGAGCTCGCAAGATGCAACAGTCTCCTCAGCGGCGGTTCGCGGTAGCTATGAAATCATCCCGGATTACCTGGGCTATATCCGTTTTGGCAGCAGCCTGTATGACTATTGGCATACGGCGCCCGGAGGAACGCGCGCGAACTTTTCAACATATCGCGCCGACGTCGGCCTGCAAATTCTCCCTAGACACCTCATTTCTGGCGAGGCCTATGTCGGATATTTGATCCAGCAACCTGCTCAGTCGAGCGTCGGATCCACCGCTACCCCCGACTTCGGCGGACGGCTCAGATGGAGCATCACTCAGCTTACTACGCTCAACCTAACTGGCCTGATGACGTTTAACACGGGCACGCCGGGCAGCACGACGTTCAACACGGGCATCCCAGGCAGCACGACATTCATCTCCGGCTCGGCCGGAAACAGCTATCTTTCGCGGACCATCACGGCGACCGCCGACCACGAACTCTTGCGCAACCTCCTGGTTAACCTCAATGCCACGTATGGAAATTTCACCTTTCAGGGGATTACCAGGACCGATAATTTCTTTATTGTCGGCACGGGCTTAAGATACCTAGTAAATAGGAACCTGTTTCTGGGTGGCTCCTATCTTTTCACCCAGTACACTTCAACGATCCCGCGGTCCTCCTATAATCAAAACATTCTGACGTTGAGGGTTGGCACTCAGTTCTGAGCCGCCGCGGCTCCCATGGGGACCTTCGCTTTTCGCTTGCAATGATGTCTCCGACTGATTTGAGGTTGGACCGGCACCACGGCAGTCGTTCCCGTACTTCGGCGCGCTTCCGGCATTAACGATAATTTTTCCTATACTTTTCACAAGATTCGTGAGAAAAGCTGACCTGTTGGCCAACTGCTGATTTCGAGGGACGTTGGCCGATCGCTCTATTAACAGAGATTGCGGTAAAGTCATTGCGATGATCCAAGGTATAGTCCTCGGGCGCATGTCCGCTGCCGCAATGGTACCGACGGGCCGATGCACCTAAACTCGATCGCGTCGAGTTCACTTACTTTCGGGTGGCGCTTGGCGCTACGCGACGCTGTGCCCATCGACCGACCCTCAATTTCTGCAGATGAACCGCCATGGTTAATTAATTCAAACCGGCTCGGCCCACCCTTCGACCTACAAATCTCCACTTGCCAGGTGGATGAGCCTGAATGAAGGTCGCGATTTTAGCAGGTGGAATGGGGACGCGGCTCGCTGAAGAGACGGATCACCGCCCGAAACCATTGGTCGAGATCGGCGGCAAACCGATCCTTTGGCACGTCATGAAATATTACGGTTCCTACGGATTAAACGAGTTCATCATAGCGCTCGGCTACAAGAAAGAGACGGTGATACGATATTTTTTGGACCTGCATTACTATAGCTCGGATCTCACAGTCAGAACCGGTGATGGTACTGTTACAGTCCACGCTCAACACCGCGAGCCAAACTGGACCGTACATCTTATCGACACCGGCCCGTTGACTGATACCGGCGGGCGTATCAAGCGGCTCGCGCCTTACATCGGCGACTCGACCTTCATGCTTACTTGGTGCGATGGCTTGTCAGATGTCGACCTTGACCGTCTGCTTGCATTCCATCGAGCGCATCGCAAACTTGCCACCGTAACGACAGTACGGCCACCAGCTCGTTTCGGTTATCTCGATCTCGATCGTGAGCAGGTAAGGGGTTTCCGTGAGAAGCCGGATGATGGCGAAGGATGGATAAACGGTGCGTTTTTCGTCCTGGAGCCGGGCGTTTTGGAGTACATCAAGGACGACGCGACAAGCTGGGAGCGCGGGCCCATGGTAGAGCTCGCCGCCAACGGGCAGCTTGCAGCTTATCGGCATAACTCGTTCTGGCAGTGCATGGACACGCTCCGGGAGAAGCGGATGCTCGAGGACCTTTGGCGCTCGGGCAAGGCACCCTGGAAAACCTGGGAGTGACTGGGATGCGGGTATTGGTAACCGGGCATCGCGGCTATATCGGGAGCCCCCTCGTCGAGCGGCTGAAGACGGCCGGTCACGAAGTGGTGGGCGTCGATACGGAGCTTTATGAGGATTGCACCTTCGGCCTGAACAAGGACAGCGGAGTCCGAACGATCAATCGCGATATCCGAGAGCTGTCACCCGCCGATCTCCAGGGCATTGATGCAATCGCCCATCTCGCTGGTGTCTGCAACGATCCGCTCGGGGATTTGCTGCCGGAAACGACCTATGAAATTAACCATGCCGCCACCGTGCGACTGGCCAAAATTGCCAAAGCCAGTGGCGTTCGCCGCTTTGTCTTCTCGTCCTCATGCAGTGTATACGGCGCGGCCGGTCGAGAATGGATCGACGAAAAATCCGAACCCAACCCGATCACCCCTTACGGGCTTTCCAAGTGGAAGGCAGAAATCGATCTAAGGCGGTTAGGGGACGCCACGTTTTCGCCGGTATTCCTGCGGAGCGCCACCGCCTACGGGTTTTCTCCGCGCATTCGCTTCGATCTGGTTCTCAACAACTTGACCGCCCACGCGTTCACGAGCGGCAAGGTGCTGCTCAAGAGCGATGGCATGTCGTGGCGCCCGATTGTCCATATCGAGGACATCGGCCGAGCCTTTCTCGCGGCGCTCGAAGCGCCCGTCGAAACCGTCCACAACGAGGTATTCAACGTCGGCGTCACAACCGAAAACTATCGCATTCGTGAAATTGCGGAGATCGTAAAGGAGACGGTGCCCGGCGCCCGGATCGAATTCGCCGCCGGGGCCGGCCCAGACAAGCGTACCTATCGGGTCGATTGCTCAAAGGTCTCCCGCTTGCTGCCCAAGTTTCGACCGCAATGGACGGCACGCCGCGGCGCCCGCGATCTTTACAATAGGTATACCGAGCATGGGCTTCTGTTAGAGGACTTCGAGGGCGCGCGATATCAGCGGCTTGCATATCTGCAGTCCTTGATGGCGCGGGGCGCCATCGATGTCGGTTTGCGCTGGATTGTGCCGATCGCGACTCTGGAGGCGCCTATCGCGCAGGCGGCCGCAGACACACCAATCGGCTAAGGGGCTACCACGTGGAAAACACACGATGTCCCAATTGCAGGTCATCGGCCTGCTGCCACCCATTTTATGAAGTGCGTGGGGTACCAACCAATAGCTGCCTGTTGGTCGACGACCGATGCCGGGCTCTCGACTTTCCGACCGGCGATGTAATGCTTGCCGTTTGTGGCGAATGTGGTTTCATCTTCAATGCTTCTTGGGACCCTAATCGCACCATTTATTCGGATCAATATGAGGAAACCCAAGGCTTTTCACCTACATTCAACGCGTTTAACCGCGCGATCGCTGAGGAGCTGATCAGCAGCTACGACATTCGCGGCAAGACGGTGCTGGAGATTGGTTGCGGGAAAGGTGAGTTCCTCAGCCTGATCTGCAAGCTCGGAGGTAATCGCGGCATCGGTTACGATCCGAGCTTTGTGCCTGCCCGACAGCGCTCAGAGCAGGATATACGGTTCGTGCGCGAATTTTTCGCGGCGGAAACACGCGAACCTGCCCCTGATCTTCTCTGTTGCAAGATGACACTCGAGCACATAGCGCAGCCCCACGATTTTCTGGTCTCTGTCCGCACGGTCGCCGATCGTCAGGATTCGGTGATCTTTTTTCAGATTCCGGATGCCCACCGCATCTTAAAAGAGGGCGCTTTTTGGGATATCTACTACGAGCATTGCTCCTATTTCAGCTCTATTTCGCTCAAACGCTTGTTCACCGAGACGGGCTTCGCGGTCCGGAGGATTTGGACAGGCTATGACGACCAGTATCTGATGATTATCGCCAGTCCTGCTGATTGCGAAGCCGAAATGCCGGCTCGCGATGAGGACAGTGTCGCCGCCGTGATCCGCTCGTGCGGCGGCTTTGCCGCCGCAGCGGTCCGCAGCCGTTCCGCGTGGCTGAGCCGGCTGCACGAATGGGCCGCCGCCGGGCAGCGCACGGTACTCTGGGGTTCCGGCTCGAAGGCCGTCGCATTTCTGACGACGCTGGATGTTCACGACGAGATCGAGCACGTCGTGGACATCAACCCTTACCGGGTCGGCAAGTTTCTGCCGGGTTCTGGGCAGAAAATCGTAGAACCGGCATTCCTGCGCCACTACCGCCCCGATAACGTCGTCATCATGAACCCGATCTACCGCCACGAAATCGGCTGCGAGCTTGCGCGACAGCGCTGCGAGCCTCACGTATACTCAATTGTCGATCCTGGACCGGAGCTGTTGTAACAGAACAAGCGTTTTGACAGGGGGCCGAACCAAGAAGATTATGGTCCATCAATATCATTTTATGCTGGCGTCAGCTTTTACCCGGTTCGGTTTGCACCTCGCCAACATGACCCCCAATACTTGAGTTATCGCCCGTTCGGGTGAACACATGCTTATACGGTAAAGCTATGTTAAATTTGCCGGCGGAAGGGGCGAATTTTTGCGTTTCGAGCCCGCGGTATTTTTGGAGATTCTGAATGGGTATCGTAAATTGCCGCTCCTGCGGTGCCGATGATCTAAGGATTATCCTCGATCTCGGATCTCAGCCGATAGCGAATGCGCTGCTCGTCGAGGAGGAACTGAGCCGTCCGGAGGCCAGATATCCGCTGATGTTGGCGTTCTGTCCGGCATGTGCGCTCCTACAGGTCACCGAGACAATTCCGGCGGGTGTCCTTTACCGGCGCGACTACCCGTATTTTTCCTCGTCCTCGCCTGCGCTCCTGCAGCATTCAGCCCAACATGTCGAAGCGTTGATCCGCCGCTACGGGCTCGGACCGGCAAGTTTCGTCGTTGAGGTTGCCAGCAATGACGGGTACCTGCTTCGCAATTTTGTAGAGCGCGGGATTCCGTGCCTCGGCATCGATCCGGCCGACGGGCCCGTCGCGCAGGCAAACGCCATTGGCGTGCCGACAATTCACGATTTCTTCGGGTCCCGATGCGCCGAAGATCTGGCCAATATGGGTAAGCTCGCGGATGTCGTAATTGCGAATAACGTCATCGCTCACGTCGACAACATTAATGATCTTGTCGCTGGTCTTGCACGTTTGTTGAAGCCGACCGGGATCGCGGTCTGCGAATTTGCATACGCCTTGGATATGATCGAAAGTTGTGAGTTTGATACGATTTACCACGAACACCTGTTCTATCACACGCTGCACGGGCTCACGCCGCTGTTTGGGCGGCGTGGGCTTTACTTGAACGACGTTAAACGGCTCTCGATCCACGGAGGCTCGTTGCGATTGACTGTAAGCCGAACGCCCGCGCGGTCGGACGAGTTGCAGGCGCTGTTTGCGCAAGAAGCGGCGCTCGGTGTTGACGAGGTATCGTTCTATAACGATTTCGCCAGCCGAGTGAGGGCGCTTCGGGACTCGTTGGTCAAGCTGCTCGTCTCGGCGAGAGACAACGGAAAGCGGATCGCCTGCTACGGCGCAGCAGCAAAGGGCGCGACTTTGGTGAACTATCTCGCCCTGGGTGAGGGGTTCTTCGAATTCGTCGCCGATGCCAATCCCCATAAACAAGGTAAATACATGCCTGGCCAGCGCATCCCAATTCGGCATCCGGATCAATTAGTGGCGCAGCAACCGGACCATGTCCTGCTGCTGGTTTGGAATTTCGCGGGCGAGGTTATGCGGCAGCAGGCAGCTTACCGCGAGCGCGGCGGCAGCTTTATCATCCCGGTTCCTGAACCGTGTATAGTGGGGCCAGGAGCGCCCATTGATGATACACAGTTCGCGATATCTCCAACCCGTGCTCCCCCGCCCGTGCTGGCAACAGGGAGCATCGGCAACCCGACGGCGGATCTAGCCGTGGAACTGGCTAAATCGTGTGCGGCCGGCGATGATGATAGGGTACTACGATCAAGGAGGGCTCCATGACCGGCGTATTTTACGACCCACAGCGGA
Source organism: uncultured Alphaproteobacteria bacterium (assembly GCA_963787425.1). Classification (GTDB taxonomy): domain Bacteria; phylum Pseudomonadota; class Alphaproteobacteria; order ATCC43930; family CGMCC-115725; genus AP-15. The sequence goes on along the minus strand of CAWBCV010000004.1, from coordinate 175,459 downwards.
GCGATGAAGCATGGCGCCAAATGATATACAATGGCGGCATCATCATCTTGTCACCGCCTTCGGAAATGCTTGCGTTGGTCGAGCACACTCGCGGCATGATCGAGGATGCGTTCGCTCCGCTCGATCCCCAGCGCGCTCACGAGCAGCTGACGGTCGAGCATTGCGTTGAAATCCTCTCGAAATTGAAGCCGAGCTATATCCATCACCCCCGTACGAAAGAACTGTTAAGAGAAGTGCTCAGTTCTTTTGGCTGCTCTCCAGAAAAGACTTACCAGGACGTGCCCCGTCTGCGCTGCGCTTTTCCAAAAGATTATCTCACGACAGGGATCGCGTACGCGCACCACCCTCATCGCGATACCTGGTACTCGGCGCCGATGTGTCAGTTCAATTGGTGGGCGCCGATCTACGAATTCGTCGCCGAGAATGGCATGGCGTTCCATCCGCGTTACTGGAATTGCGGTGTCAGGAATGGGTCGCGCGACTTCAATTACTACCGATGGAATGCCGAGAGCCGTAAGAATGCCGCGCAACACATAGGCCGGGATACCCGCGTCCAACCGCACGCCGAGGAGCCGCTGGAGCTCGAGCCGGAAATACGCTTCATCGTCCCGGCGGGCGGGGTCATCGTTTTCTCCGGAGCGCAGCTTCACTCGACCGTGCCGAACACCACAGATATGGTGCGCTGGAGCATCGACTTTCGCACCGTCAACATTGACGACGTTGCCGGCAAACGCGGCGCGCCGAACACCGACAGCGCCGCGACGGGGACCTCGCTGCGCGATTTCCTCCGGGTCACGGACTTCGCTCCGATCCCCGAGGAGATTATTGCGGCCTATGACGAAGGCGTACCGGAGGGCGGGGTCGCCGTCTTTGTGCCGGGGATGACCAGCGTTTCGGCAGATTGACGATGGATTCGGCGCCGCTCCTGAGCATCGGATTGTTCGTTTACAATGGAGAGCGCTTCATCGAGAAGACGCTGCACTCAATACTCAACCAGACGTTTACGGACTTTGAACTGATCATCTCCGACAACGCGTCCACCGACCGAACCGGCGACATCGCGCAAACTTACGCCAGACGTGACAGCCGTATCCGCTACTACCGGAGCGAAAAGAACATGGGCGCCGGCTGGAATGTGCGCCGCGTATACGAACTGGGTACTGGCATGTATTTCAAGCAGGCTGCGGTCGACGACCTGTTGGAACCGGACTTTCTGCAGCGCTGTGTCGAGGCCCTGGAAAGCGACCCCGGGTGTGTATTGGCCTATACGAGAACAAGGGAGGTCGATGAAAACGGCACATTTATCGAGAACTATGTCACGCCGATAAAGACCGACGACGACGATCCGGTCGCCCGTTTTGGCAAATGGTTGTCGACAGGGGGTCACAAATGCTACCAAATCTTTGGCGTGATGCGGATGTCTGCACTGCGTCAGATCCCGCCCCAGGGAAGCTATGTTAATGCCGATGGCGTGTTGTTGGCGCGATTATCGTTGCTCGGGCGGTTTTACGAAGTGCCTGAGTATCTTTTCATCAGCAGGCGTCATAGCGGGCAATCCATGGCGGCCCTTCCGCTCCGCCTGAAACAGCCGCGGCGGTTCCGCCTTACCAGCCTGTGCCCGACCCTGCCGTCTCCCGAGTGGTGGGATCCGACAAAAGTCCGGGCGCTCACATTTCCGGAGTTTCGCCGGTTACGCGAATATTTTCTCTCCATCTATCGCTCACCTCTGGGTCCTGGACAGAAGCTACGCTGCTATTCACTGTTGTTGCCTTGGATCAGATGGAATTCCGTCGGGATGCTGAAAGATCTGCTCATAGCCGCTGACCAGGTGCTGTTTAACTTGCAAGTCGCGACAACACGAACAGGGCAGTTCCCCGCAACAAGTGAGCCCGCGTGAAAGAAAACCATCTTAGTTTTCAATGGGTTTCGACGGGCGTTCTTACCGATCAGAAAAGGAAAGGCCGAAATTATCGCGGGCGCTGCAGCGGTTCGTAAACTCCTGCGGCAGCGCGCGTATCCGGCATTCTGCGAAACATTGGCAGTCGTCGGGCGCCCGCTGTTGCTATCGAGGGCCGAGGATGTGACGTCGCAAACGGCGGCACGCTCGTGCCTGGTGTTGGCGCCGCATCCGGATGATGAAACGCTGGGCTGCGGCGCGACGATAATGCGCAAGCTTACGACAGGGGCATCGGTTCGAGTCGTCATCGCTACCGATGGTCGGCATTCTCCTCGCCCGAACAAGCTACCGATTGACGCATTCGTAAGGGTTAGGGAGGAGGAAGCCCGCCGCGCGTGCACCATTTTGGGGCTCTCGGCCGAGGACATTACGTTTCTGCGCTTTGAAGACGGTCGATTGGCCGACAATCGTCGACTGCTGCGCGATCGCCTAGTCGATCTCCTCGAAACGATAAATCCCGAAGAGGTATTCGTGTCATCGGTCATCGACAATCATCCCGATCATCGCGTATTGGCCGAGCTCGCGCGTGAACTGGCGCAAGTGCGGCCCGGTCGTCCGTGCGGACTGTACGAATATCCGATCTGGTTCTGGGATCCGCGCCTCTGGCGCATCAGAGACTTGCTCGAGCTCCGGGTCTGCATGGTTCGGATGGACGAATTTCGCATTCGCAAGCACGAAGCGATTGCTGCTTACGGCAGCCAGATTACCAATTTAACAGGCGAGCAAGACAGGGCTGCGCTGCGAAGGGGCTTTTTGCGGCAGTTTCTAGGGCCTGAAGAGACCTTTTTCGAAATCATCAGCCCCGGATGAAATCGGCTCTCAGCAAATGCTGTTGCGCCGTGACACCGTTCATCCGCTGTGACATCATTTGGGCTGTTGCCCCGCGCAACGCAGGTTGCCTGAGCGTTACTTGCTCGGAGGTGGCATATTAAGACATTTTGCGGTAGGCTGCTGCTATGGCCGGTTCTCGCGACATGGCCTTCGGCCAATATTTGCGGGATAAGTTGGCGTCGATCAGCGTGCTACGGGTCGCCTGGCGGGCGGCTCTTGTCTTGCGCGACGAGTTGCGATGGCGACCCGTAACCCAGAGCAGATATGCTGAAATTTTCGCGGCTCACACTGACCCGTGGGGCTATGATGTCATCCCGTTTGAGCTTGAGAAATTCCAGACAGCTCTCGGCCTGCTGGACGGCGTCCGAAACGACGTTCGCTTCAGGCGAGTTTGGGAGATCGGCTGCGCCGAAGGAGCATTTACCGTTCGGCTTGCCCAAATATGCGACCGACTTTCAGCTGTCGACCTCGTCACAGTGGTGCTCGAAAGAGCGCGTCTCAGATGCCGGGAGTTCATCAATGTCTCCTTCAGCAAGTGGGACTTGAAATCGGATCCGGGGCCCGGCGCACGAGATATTCGTCGTGCTCGCGAGAAGCTTGTGAACGCGCTTGCTCCGGGCGGCTATCTGTTGTTCGGCGACTGCCTCGGCGAACTGAACCGACGCCGTATTCAAGACAGCCGGTGCGGGCGCTTGCTCCTGCGCGGCCCTCGCAATATCCGTCGGTTTGTCGCCGCTCACCCAGCGCTGATCGAAGTGGCGCGGCGGGAGACGCCGATGCATCTGCTCGCGCTATTCCGCAAGCGTTTTATAATGGAACCGCACTTGGCGCCACGATGACGTGACGTTCAACGGCCATAGCGGCGGCGCATCCCAGGCTTAACTTTTAGCGACACCAACAGAAACCATCTGCGTCGTGACTTCCGGTTGTGCTGAATTCCTCTTTACCAGCCAATCATAAACATGATCCGTATCGGGAAAAGTCTTTCGTGCCGGTAATGAAAATACGCATTCGTGTCGAAAATACGTCGCTACTGCCTCCAGTTGCATCGGGTCCGCATGCTTTTTCGAGGAATTCCAGCCGATTAACAATGTCCCGTTGGTCCGAAGAATACGAGCGATTGCGGTGATCGCCCGGTTCATGTGATCTTCTTCGTCAAGCCCTGTCCCGTCCCCGATCACACCATTGAAGAGAACCACATCGAATGACTCTGGCGGAGAAAGATCGTCGATCTTTGCAATATCACAAACAATGTGATGATGCTTTTCGCCCCAAATCGCCGCTTCCGGCGCGATATCTGTCGTCCAATAGTCAATCCCGGCAGCGGTTAATCGCCTGCCGTAACGCGCCGTATAGGCCTTGCATCCGACGAAGAGTACTCGTCGTACTTTCGATGACGCTAGTGCCAGGAGTATCTGTTGTGTCATGTATTGCCGATCGTTGAAGCTATGGCTAAAATCAAAGACAAACGGCACCAAAGTACGGTACAAATACGAATTTCGCAACCAATTCTTAAAGTGCGGGTACCTGTATAGGAATGATTGTGCCGATATGTAGAGCTGTACCCGGGACATGCCTACAGCCTCGCTTCCTACTTCCTAGCGCAGCGCTGCTGTAACACCGGCAGAAACAGCGCGTCAACCGTGGTCACACGGCCGTTGAAAGATCTCTAAAGCGACGGACAATCAATAATCTAGGCTCGCGTAAGCTTCGACATTGCTTATCGGAGGCATGCGTATTGGGCGTCGTTATCGGAAGGCCGGACTGCGATGATGCCAAACCATATCCTCAGGCTCGTCGGGCTCGTCAGAGCACGTTCCACAAGCCCCGGATTTCAGCGGTCTGACCAAAGAGAATTTGATATACCCATGGAGTGACTAACAGGGCGCTCAGCCGATCAGCACCTAAATTGAAGATCGCGATCATTTTTATGCCGGTCAACGAGATTCGGCCGCCAGTGTCTTTGACCACGTACGGTTCTGCCGGCGATTTGGTGATGGACGAAATTGCGCGGCGGCTGGCCCGATCGCACGAGGTGATCGCATATTGCGCGCGTGGTGAAGACCAGCAAAAGGTCGAGCAGTGCGAGGGTGTTGAGTATCGGCGAATGTCAACTTCGCTCGATCGCCGGTTCTTTTCACACTATCGAAAAATCATGCGGCTGCTCGATCTGCTCCACCGGCGAAATGCGCTGCAGCCAATTTTTAATTCTTCGCTGTGGTACCGCCAATTCATCGGTGAGGTCACCGCGGACCCTGCGCTACAAGACTGCGATATTGTCCACATCATGAATCTCTCGCAGTTCGTCCCGTTTGTCCGTGCGCGGGTGCCAAAAGCGCGAATCGTGCTGCATATGCACTGTCAATGGCTTGAGGAATTTGACGCGGCGGTGATCGAGCGGCGGATCGACGCTGCCGACCTGGTACTCGGGGTCAGTAACTTCATCGCTGCCGGCGTGCGGCGGCGCTTCCCGTCCTTCGTACAACGATGCAGCCATATTTACAATGGCGCGGATATCGCACTCTTCGCCAGACCTGCGGGTCTCCGACCAAAGCCCAACCAGCTTCTCTATGTCGGCCGGCTCGCTCCTGAAAAAGGTGTCCACATCCTACTCGACGCCTTTAAGGTTGTGCTCGCGCATTATCCCGACGCGCATCTCGAGCTGATCGGCCAGGAGAGAGTCTTCCCTCTGGAGGCGCTCTTCCCCGGCTGCGCGGATCCGCACCTGCTGGATATCGAACCGTATTTTCGGCCCGGCATGTATGCGGAACTTCTGCGCGCCAAAATATCGGAGTTCCCTTCAGGCAGTATCTCGTTCTTGAATGATGGCGTGAGATTCAGCGAACTAGCGCCGCACTATCACGCCGCTACTATCTTCGTATTCCCTTCGGTGTGCGAAGAGTTGTTCGGCATGCCGCTGGTCGAAGCAATGGCGTCGGCTACGCCGGTTGTAGCCACAAGAGGTGGGGCCTTCTCGGAAATTGTCGAACACGGGCAGACCGGCTTGCTGGTAGAACGCTCTGACGCACCGGCGCTAGCCAACGCAATCCTCCAACTTCTGTCTAACCCGGATCAGCGTGACGCGATGGCGCGCGCGGCCGTCGAGCGCGCTTCCACTATGTTCTCTTGGGACCGTATCGCCGAGGATCTTGTTGAGGAGTATCAACGCATCCTCGCATAGACGCCTATAAGCTCCAGGCGTTTACCTGCACGGGCAGTGAGATGAAAATCGCCTTTGTCAATCAGCCGATCGACACCATTCTTCCGCCATACCAGTCTTCGGTAGGAGCATGCACTTACGGAGCGGCATGTTCGCTGGCCAAGGATTGCGAGGTTGTCGCGTATGGCACAAGCAACCGGCACAAACAGGTTCCCGCCGATTACCGAGAGCACAATGTCCATTTTCGCTTTTTTGCGGTGCCCCTATCCGATCGGCTCGCGGCTAAGGCTAGGGAGAAATATTCCAAGCTAATTCCGTCTTGTGCACCGGCTTCGAGCTCCCGCTGGCTGTTTCGAGGCTTCGGCCGCCAAGTGGCGGAGGACCTCTGCGCGCAGGCTTGTGATGTGATCCATGTCCAGCATTGCGCGCAGTATGTTCCATTGATTCGAGCCCGCAATCCAAGCGCTCGGATAGTCCTGCAGTTACATGCAGAATGGTTCTCGCAAAACCGGCCGGCGATCCTCGAACAGCGCCTGCGTCACGTGGACCTGGTAACAACTGTGAGCGATTATATCCGCGAGAAAACCCGCCAGCAATTCCCGATGATTGCCGACCGCTGCCACACAATACACAATGCGGTCGACGCGGCCGAGTTCAGTCGGGAAAGGCGGTACGACCCGGCGCCGCGGCGGGAAAGGCGTATCCTCTATGCGGGCGCAGTTTCGCCGCACAAAGGTCTCCATGTCCTGTTCGATGCCTTCTGCATGGTGGTCGAGGAACATCCAGATGTCCGGCTGGATGTTGTTGGCCTGCAAGCGAGCTATCCTTTGGCTGAGAATTTTGAACTTCAGGATCGGGAGGTGATTGAAAGCGTATATCCGTTCTACGCCTATGATTGGATGGCCCGATTGAGGGCAAAATTGTCGCTAGCGCCCGCCGATGCCGGAACTTATCTCGCCCATTTGAAGCAACGATTGTCCGCGGCGGCGAGCGGAAAGGTTGCTTTTCGCGGTTTCGTCGCGCGACCAGAGCTGATTGACCTTTATTATAACGCCGATGTTTTCGCGTTTGCGCCGATCTGGAACGAAGGGTTCGGGATTCCCCCAATCGAAGCCATGGCTGCCGGGACTCCGGTGGTCGCTACTCGTAGCGGCGCCATTCCGGAGATTGTCAGAGATCAGCGAACCGGATTTTTGGTCAAAAAAAACGATCCTCGCGCGTTGGCCGACAGCATTCTTAAGCTTCTTCGCGATCAAGAATTGCGACAAAAAATGGGGCGCGCAGCGCGCGATTGGGTTTTCGAGAATTTTACCTGGGACATAGTGGCCGAGAGGATGTATCGATGCTACGCAGATCTATGCGGCATCAAGAACCAGCGGGCAGATATTGGCATTTTAAAGGCTTGAGGGCCGCAGGGAGGTAGGCTAAAACAGACACTAGTCGAGATACGGGGCATATCGCAGGTGATCCGGCCACTGCCGAATCGGCGGGACCGAGCCGGCCGGCGCCCCCGGTCCATGATTGGGAGATGTCATGAGCTTGGCCCTTGATCCGCCCGCCCTTGCAAAGCAGACGCTACGGCGGTTGCTCCATCGCCAAGCCATCGGGCTGCTTCAGCAGACCGTCGGAATGATCGATTATTTGAGAGACCCAGAGCTTGGCGCGGAATGGGGCCCGTTCAACGGACAAACCGCCCGCCAGGCGCTGTTTGTGGAGATCGTCACAAATACGAACCCGCACGCGCTCATCGAAACCGGCACCTCGCTTGGAGCTACGACCGAGTTAATGTCCCAGACCGGGTTGCCTGTCTTTACCATCGAGCTATACCCGCGACACTACGGATTTGCGCGCGCACGATTTTGGCGCAAACGGAACATCATATTACTGCATGATGACAGCCGGTCAGGCCTGCGCCGGCTGTTCGATGGGCCGTTGCAGGCTCTGGCCGGACACACCCTTTTCTTTTACCTTGATGCTCACGGCCACGTGTTTGGTGATGATCTGCCTCTTGCCGAGGAACTCGATACCGTCTTTCTGCGGTGCCCATCGGCGGTCGTCATGATCGACGATTTCGCAGTGCCCAACGATGCCGGGTATGGCTATGACGACTACGGGCCGGGGAGAGCGCTGGTTTTTGACTACATCAGGCCCGCAATAACGGTGCACCAGCTGCGAGCATTTTTTCCATCCACTCCCTCGGTTGCGGATTATCCGTCCACGCCGATGGCTGCCGCAGGTCTGGTTGTTCCAGGCAGGCTGCGTCGCGGCTGCGTCGTTCTCGCAAAGGAGGCGCGTCACGCGCCGGTGCTGGCTTCGATACCGCTGCTTCGTCCTGCGACCGAAGGCGGGAGGGACGAAGCGAGCGAAAACCTTGGAACTCGCAGAAAACGTTGAAATGGATTGCCTATTGGCGCTTGCGCCCGATCATGATGAAAAGCCCGCCATCACGACCTCCGGTCAAGAGCATCTGCAGCTGAGTTGCCCACCGACCTGTCGTAGTGGCCCGTGGATGCAACGCGAATAGGCGAGTGTCATTTGTGAAGGGACTTCCGTCAGCTGCTGGAATGGACGACAGAAAGTCGGCCCCGGCGGTATCGAACCAGCCCATCACCTCATCGATGGAATGCCGTGTTTCGTGGGGGTGTCGATATTGGTCGCGAAACCACGCCTGCCAGCGGCCTTCGTTCATCCGAGCCGAGGTCAGACGGCTGTCCAGGAAATACAGTGTCGGACCAAACCGTTCGAAGGCCCGGCGACGCCACAAGGTGGGCAGGCGTCCATAACTATTATAAAGCCCGATCAGGATGTGGCCGCCCGGTTTGACTTTACGAAGCAGGGTATCAAAGCCTCTGCGGGCATCCCCGGTGTGGTGGAGCACGCCATTGCAGATAAGGACGTCGATGCTGTTGTCCCGGAAGGGTGGTCGAAAAAGATTTATTTGCAGAAACGCTGCGTTGGCAATTCGGTAGCGCTCACGGAAACCATTCGCCAGTCGCAGCGAGTTGAGGCAGATGTCCCCGCCCAAAACCCGTCGCTTCCACGACAAGCCAAGGAAATTCGTCAGCTGGCCGGTGCCACATCCGGCCTCGAGCACGATGGCACCTTCAGGCAATTGCTCATCGAGGGCTGCGGCGAATCTGCCTTGTCTCGCCTTCATGATGAGGGTCTCGCGTGAGTCGATATCATCATAGTTTGGGAACGGCGTTTCCTCGTAGAACGCCTTTACCATTTCAGTGACATCGCGATCCGACATCGTCGGATCCACTGGTGCGAACAATTGCGGGATGCCATGTTCGACCGGATAAACTCGCTGTCCGCTAGCGCTTCTCCAGCCATCCTCAACCTCGACAAGGGGCTCGCCGGTTATCGGACATTGCAGAATATCGGCACAATCACGAAAGACCGAGTGCAGCGCCGGGGTGTATGACTGGTTGGACAATTCTATGACCTTCCGGCCGCAATTCGATTGCAACCTCACTTGATGTACGGATGAGTGGCGCAGCGGACGAACTTACCAGGGCACGCAAGTTGCTTGCGCCTTTTACAACCAGCACAGCACCGCGGAGCACTGGATTTAAGAGCACAATTTGCGACAAATGGACGCGGCTCTTACGCCTTTCCACTGCCAACGCAGTTCGTCTTCGTTCGTGCTCGCGCAACAAATGATTGAGGATCTCTTGACCCTTATGGCGCCGCTCCTAACTCAACCCCTACCGGCGCAAGAGGCAGCGGCATTGAGAGCGACCGACAATCTGACGGAGATGTGCGCTCACGGGCAAAGCATCGAGTTCCCAGAAGCGAAATGGCAACCATGGCAACCGTTGCTTCGCCGGCCGGCGGCACGCATCGCGGATTGAGCTTGTTGCTAGAGACGCGGGAAAGCCCGACAATGTTTCCGATCTTTACCTCTCGAATATCGAAAAAAAAGCAAGCCATAGGAGAAGGCGAGTGAGCCAGAATTTCTCGCTTCACGAAACCTATAGTAACGAGGAGCCCGCCGAAGCTGGCGGCGATCGGGCGTTCGGATGCACGGTTGGCAGCATCTTGATGATGATCGGTGCGGCAAAAGCGTTCGCGGCGGGGACGGTCCTTCTGGTTCCGTGTTTGATTTTTGTTGCGGGCGCTCTGTTGCTGCTACTCGGAGTCTTTGCACCTTCGCGCTTGTCGGGGCTCAATAGAGCTTGGTTGAAAGTGGGCGGCGCACTGGCAAAAGTGGTGAATCCAATCGTGTTGGCGCTACTGTTCTTTATTGCGGTCACCCCAATGGCATTTATTATGCGGATGGCGGGCAAACGCCCACTGCGGCTGTCACCAGATCGGACCGCCGCCACTTATTGGATCAAGCGCGAGTCGCCGGAGGGCGGGGCAACGAGTATGAGGCGGCAATTTTGAGTTAACATTAATGAAGGTTATCGGCCATAAACGTTAATGGAACCCCGTTTCGTCCGCGATAGACGGATCCTCTTAGACGGTATATATCCGATATCGGGAAATCTCGCTTTCGGGGCTAACCGAGACTTCGCGCTGAGGCGGACAAAATGAAACGGCCGTTTGTTGGCTGGCACTGCACTTTAGCTCGCCGCGCCAGGTTCGGTCGCCCGTGTACACGAGTTCGACTTTACCGAACTCCTTGCTTTCGGCCGGCGAGACCGAAACAGCCCCGGTGAGGACAATTCGAGAGGGATCTGATGGGCAGCTTCATGGTCGAGTTCTGGTCCTTCTTGCGCGTTCGCAAGAAATTTTGGCTCGCCCCGATAATGATCACGATGGCGTTGTTTGGCGCGCTGCTGATAGCAACGCAAGGCTCTGCAATCGCCCCATTCATCTACACACTGTTTTGAAGGGATGGCCGAGCTTTAACAAGTCAGAGAGGCTAGCCGGATGCGCATTCTCGGAATCTCCGCCTTTTATCACGACAGTGCTGCTGCGCTCGTGGAGGACGGCCGTATTATCGCCGCAGCTCAGGAAGAGCGCTTTACTCGCAAGAAACAGGATGCAGGTTACCCCGAGAATGCCATTCGTTATTGTCTCGATGAGGGCGGACTGACGCTCGGTGAAGTCGATTACATCGTCTTCTACGAGAAACCTTTTATAAAGTTCGAACGTCTGCTCGAAACTTACCTTGCGTTTGCGCCGCGCGGTTTCGGATCGTTCCGCATGGCTTTGCCGCTGTGGCTAAAAGGAAAGTTGTTCCAAAAGGACTCGCTTGGCAGGCGTCTCAAATCGCGCGCACCCGACTTCGACTGGCAGCACAAGTTACTATTCGCTGAGCATCACCAGAGCCACGCGGCCAGTGCTTTCTACCCGTCTCCCTTTGAGGATGCGCTGATCCTCACAATGGACGGTGTTGGAGAGTGGGCCACCACGAGCGTTGGGGTCGGTCGAGATCATCACATCGAAATGATCAAGGAAATTCATTTCCCACACTCGCTGGGGTTGCTCTACGCCGCCTTCACTTACTACACTGGCTTCAAGGTGAACTCCGGAGAGTACAAAGTTATGGGATTGGCGCCATACGGCGAACCCCGATATGCCAATACTATCCTTGAGAATTTAATAGACCTCAAACCAGACGGGTCGTTTCACCTCAATCAGGAATATTTCGATTATTGCGTCGGCCTGCGGATGACCAACCGCGGCTTTGATCGTTTGTTCGGCGGGCCCCCGCGCGCCCCAGAAGCGCTGCTGGAGCAGCGTCATATGGATCTCGCTGCCTCGATCCAAGCGGTCACCGACGAGGCGATCGTCCGGATGGTTCGAAACCTGGTCGCGGAAACTGGTCTTCGTAAGCTGTGCTTGGCTGGCGGTGTCGCGCTCAATTGTGTCGCCAACGGCAAGGTTTTGCGCGACGGGGCGATCGATGCTCTTTGGGTTCAGCCGGCGGCCGGGGATGCCGGCGGCGCGCTTGGCGCCGCGCTCGCGGCCTATCACGAATTTCTCGACCAACCGCGCAGGATTGGAAACGTTCTTGACGGGATGCAAGGGGCTTATCTCGGCCCCGGCTTTACCACTGCGGAAATCGCGGAGCGGCTGCGCAGTGCCGGGGCGGTTTTTAAGGTCGTAGAGGACGAAGCGGTAATAGGACAGACCGTCGATGCGCTAGCGGAAGAGAAGGCCGTTGGCTGGTTCCAAGGCCGAATGGAGTTCGGCCCCCGCGCTTTAGGTGCCCGGTCAATCCTCGGCGACCCGCGCTCGCCCCAGATGCAGCGGCAGCTGAATCTGAAGGTCAAGTTCCGCGAGAGCTTCCGGCCATTCGCGCCGTCCGTATTGCGCGAAGACGTCGCCGAGTGGTTCGAGCTCGATTACGACAGCCCTTACATGCTGGTCGTCGCCGACGTCTTCGAGGGTCGGCGGCACCCTGTCTCGGAGGAACACAAGAAGCTCTTTGGAATCGACAGGCTCAATACGATCCGGTCTGAAATTCCAGCGGTGACGCATGTCGACATGTCGGCGCGTGTTCAGACGGTTCACAAAGAGACAAACCCGCGCTATCACGCTTTGCTGTCGGCGTTCAAGGAGCGGACCGGCTGCCCGGTTCTGGTCAACACCAGCTTCAATGTCCGAAGCGAGCCGATCGTCTGTACCCCGGAGGATGCTTTCCGCTGCTTTATGGGGACCGACATCGACCTTCTGGTTGCCGGTAATTGCGTTGCTCGCAAGGAAGACCAAGACCCCTCATTGCGCATCGATTACAAGGATACGTTCGAGCCTGATTAAACACGAATCCGCGCTCGGCCAAGAAAGGTACCAAGGTTTTGTAATTCGGAGTGCGGACCGTTGAAAGAGAAGCTCATCAACGCGGGTCTTTTTATCGGAACGATGATTTTATGTCTGCTTGCCCTCGAGATTGGACTCCGAGCCTATCACGGCGAATGGGAATTTACCAACTTTCGCTACCCGCAGGCGAACAAGTTTGTCGGCTATCATACCTATGACGCCGAACTTGGATGGGTCCCGGAGCAGCAACAAGCGACTGTTTGGGGGAAGACGGTCACAATCCTCGAGGACGGAATCCGCTCCAACGGCGGCGGCGAGGTTAGGGATGGGACCGAAGACCCCATTCTGGCGGTAGGTGACTCCTACACTTTCGGCGACCAGGTGGCGGACTCGGAAACTTGGCCGGCGCAACTCGACCAGCTCTCCGGAAAGAGGGTGGTCAATGGTGGGGTTGACGGGTATGGGGTCGACCAGATCTTTCTACGCGCGCAACGTCTCCTCAACCGATATCGCCACAGCACGGTAATATTCAGCTTCATTCCCGACGATATCCGCCGCTCTCAGATGTCGGTAATGTTTGCGACCGCCAAGCCCTATTTCGACTTCAAAGGCGGGCAATTGACGCTGGAAAACGTCCCGGTCCCGCCGCCGTCCTTTCTCCCGCAGAAAGAGAACCCGCTGCTGATTGCCGCGGAGCATAGTCGGCTCGTCGATGCGGTCATGAAGAGGGTGTCTCCGGAATGGTGGCTGCGCGGCGCATCTGAAACAAAAGTGCAAGATCAAGAACAAGCGATCGAGGTCGGCTGTGCGTTGCTTCACAAGCTCGAAGGGCTCACGAAGTCGCGCGGTTCGGAGCTGATCGTCTTGGCCCAGCACTGGGAATTCGAACCCGCTTCCGAATCATTGGACTCCGAGCGCGTCTCGCGTTGCGTAGCCGACCCGGCAACGCGCGTGCTCGACTTAAAACCCGCATTATCTGCATTAAAGGCCAGAGACCCTGCGCGGTACCATCAGCTGTACAATCCCTTCCGGCACATGTCGGCCGAAGGCAACCAATTTGTCGCGCGCGAACTCTTGCCTGTGCTCGCCGAAAGGTGAACAAAGACAATGAGAATTGCGTATATCATTTCAGCCTACAGATGTCCCGACCTCTTAATCCGTCTCGTCCACCGACTCCATACATCGACATCAATAATTCTCATTCATGTTGACAAGAGAACAGATCACAAGCAATACAGGGAGATGATCGCAGGTGTCACTCATTTTACCAATGTTGTATTTCTAAAAAGACATAGCTGTCACTGGGGTGATTTTGGCCATGTGCGCGCGACGCTGAAAGGGCTCACATATTTATTTAATGGAAATATAAGTTTCGATTATGTTTTTTTACTGACTGGGCAGGACTATCCGATTAAACCCAACACCTGTATTGAATCCTTTTTACACAAAGAAAATGGAAAAGAATTTATCTCTTATTATTCGTTTCCTAATAAAGCGTGGGGTGAAAATGGGGGTATGAGACGTATCGAGCAATGGCATTTTAGAGTCTTAGAAGATTGGCCCGTTAGGTCCCTGCGCGCTTTTGTTCATCTTCCGTCAAAAAAGGAATTTAACTCGAAGGTGAAATCGTTAATATATTCATCAGTAAATAATATGTTCGTTAAACGAACGCTGCCAGGAAATCTGAAACCATTCGGGGGCCCAGGGTATTGGTGCCTCACCCGAGCGTGCGTAGAATTCATACATGACTATGTCCAGAAAAATCCGAGGGTTGTAAAATTTTTTCGGTATGTAGACATACCGGATGAAATATTCTTTCACACGATAATTCTGAATTCGTCTTTTGCGTCGAACGTCGTGAACGATGACCTGCGCTGCATCGATATATCAGAGGGACGTGGACCGCGAATTTGGCGGAAAAGCGACCTCGAAATCCTAGCTCAATCAAAAGGATTAATTGCTAGAAAGTTTGATACGACCGTCGATCGCGAGATTTTGGATTTGATCGACGCAAGGCTGCTGTTGCAGCCCGCAGATTTCCGTGTACTAAGGCCGCTCTCAATAGGATGAACGCTCTTTGCGCGCGCCGATGCCGATCGTCGAGTTTTCGCCCGATGCAAAACTTCGCCACGGTATCGCCATTGTCCCTCACAACGGGGATCGGACGGGCGCTCCCCTCATCGCGCTTAACATCGCTCGCGAACGGGTAAAGGCAGGTGCCATTCCGGTGGCCACAATCTCTCTAGAACCAGGTGAATTGGAGCCGGAGTTCGCACAGTTAGGCCCGCGGTTCGTCGCGCGTGCCCGCCTATCCCCCGCCTATCTTCTCGCACGGGCGGCCTGGGGGCGACCGGTGAAAAGCGCCACTTACGTGAAAGGCTCCGCATTGCACGACCGGTTCTGGCGCCGCGTCACGAAATACCTTGCTACGCAGCGGCACCGGCATGCACTGTGCCACACCGTGTTGAGCGGCGCCGCGGCCATCCGAGTGAAACATGCCGGCCTGGGTTCGATCGGTTTGGTAAGCTCCTCCTCGTCAAAGGTTGCGTGAAATCGAGAAGGCGATGCGCGAATGAAAATTCATGCACTGTGCATTGTCAAAAACGAGGCGGACGTTCTGCAGGAGGCTCTTACCTCGGCACTGCATTGGTGCGATCATATCTATGTCTTCGATAACGGTAGCAACGACGGAACGTGGGAACTGGTAAACGAGCTCGGCAAAGAGGAGTTACAGATTGTCCCGTACAAGCAGGACGACGTGCTATTCAGCAGCGCGTTGCGGGCCGATATTTTCAATGCATTTCGGGTTAATGCTGGCCCCCATGATTGGTGGTGCCGGCTGGATGCGGATGAATTCTACATCGATGACCCGAGGATCTTTCTTGCCAAAGTCCCCGACCATTTTCAAACCGTTTGGTCAGCCAGCCTTAATTATTATTTCACCGACCAGGATGCGCTTTCATATGAGCAGAACCCTGCGAAATTTTTAGCCATTCCAGTGCAGCAGCGATTACGATATTATTTGAATAACTGGGGTGAGCTGCGATTCTTCAGGCATCGTGACGACATCGTGTGGACCCGCAGGATCGATTCTGGTGGCTTCCCAGGGGAGATGTTCAGCGCTCCCGCTTATCCTGTCCGTATCTGGCTGAAGCATTATCAATACCGCTCACCGGAACAGATCCAGCAGCGCCTGCTCACCAGGCGGCCGGCAATGGAAGCGAGCACCGGGTTCCGGCACGAGGTGACGCCGAACTGGAGCGCGACGGTCGCAACGAAACGTGACGCTGGCCTCGATTTCGTAGGCGCGCGCCCGGAATTCGCCGGGATTCGTTGGCAGGAACGCGTCGTCTCGGCGGCATCGTTGGATTATGACGCCTTTGATCGTCGCTACGTTGTCAACGAGAAGCTGATGCCGGAATTTCCGGTCCGGCTGCCGGTCGGTGCACGGCTTAAGACGATAATACCGGAACCCGTTCGGGCACAGCTCGGCCGGCTGCGGCGTCGACTGTTCCGATACGTCGATACCGAAAGGAATCGCCGGAAAGGTCACCGTCCGCACCGCGCCCAGTAATGGGAAATCGGCGGATCCTCTTTGTTTCGAGCGTGAACAATACCCCATGGGGTGCCGCCGAGGAGCTCTGGTCACGCGCTGCGATGGCGCTCGCAGCCGAAGGACACACTGTTTTCGCCAGTTATGCTGGACATGCGCCGCCCCATCCACGGATTTTGGATGTGCACCGGCGTGGGGTCGAGGTGTGGTTTCGGCCGCTACTATATCCGCTGCGCAAGCGCGCATGGCGTGCTTTCATGGCGCCGCAAAAGACCTCGACGACGCTCGAAGTCGAACGGCTGATTGCCGCGAGGTCCCCAGATTTTGTCGTGATCTCCGACGGGGCGCCGTTTCCGCCGCTCGACTTGCTCGAGATGTGTGCGACCAAACGCTTGCCATTTGTCATTATAGTGCATTGCAACCAGTATTTTTGGTGGCCGGCTGACGAATTTGCCGAACGATATCGGGCAGCCCTCGCTGCTGCGCTCCGGTGCTACTTCGTTTCGGATGCAAACCGCCGGATTGCGGAAAAACAGACCGGCTGTGAGCTTCTCAATGCAGAGCTGGTTCGAAATCCCTTTAGCGTCGCCTTTAATGCATCGCCGCCTTGGCCGCCTCTGGGACAAGATGGAGAGTTGCGTTTCGCATGCGTCGGCAGGTTAGAGCCACCGGGCAAGGGCCAGGATATTCTCTTCGAGGTGCTGGCAGGACCAGCATGGGCGGCGCGCGGTTGGCGATTACACGTATACGGCGAAGGGGAAAACCGGGGCGGCCTAGAACGCTGGGCGCAGCGCCTCGAACTCGCCGATCGTGTCGTGTTTGAGGGCCATGTGGCGGACGTAGAAGCAATTTGGTCCCTCAACCATGTCCTGATCATGCCCTCCCGGATTGAAGGTTTGCCCTTGTCGGTGGTCGAGGCCATGTTGTGCGGGCGATCGGTCGTCGCGACCGATGTGGCGGGGGCGGAAGTCGTCGCGGACGGCATAACCGGCTTTCTGGCCGAGGCGCCAACCGTCGGCTGCGTGGGGAATGCACTCGAGCGATTTTGGGGAAGAAAAGAAGAGGCCAAGGAAATTGGCGCGGCTGCGGCGGAGAGAATACGTCAGCTGATCCCTCCAGACCCCGTTCGGATCTTCGCAGATAAGATCAGGGGACTGCTGCGCGACTTATAAACGCCGCTGGGTTCTCAGCTCAAACCTCTTCGTTGCTGGTCACATTCGCCAACGTCCAAGAGTGCCGCTCATGGTACGCACAGATTTGCGGGCGCCATCCACCGATCGGGCTCTCATCAATTCGTATCACCTCGAAAGCGCAAATCCCATCCAAAGTTTCATAAACATCTCCGCTCGGCTGCTCTTGAAGCCAGGTGCACAGATGGAATTGTCCTACGTTGAGCGAAATACTCGGGAAACGACACACAAGTATAGAGCAGCCAGATGTGTTACCAAATGCTGGCCCATGGTAATACGACGAATGGATTACCGGAATTTGAAATTGGCTGTTGAATATCATAAAACAAAAACTACCACGTATGGGCGTCGGATGTCGGATCCAGAATTTTACCTCGAGAGGCTCGCCGAATCGGTGAACCGCATTGGGATCAGAGGTCAAAATCTCGGCCCGTGCAATATGCGGGGAGCTAAATTGGGGCTTTGACTGGGATATATAGGTGGCCTTCCTCGCCCCCCTTGATAAGTAGGTCGAGACAGCTTCTGTAACGGAACCATCAACCGCGACTGATCCGGCATCGAGCAGCAGTACCCGGTCAGCCATTTCGGCTATCGCTGCCAAATTATGGCTCACCAACAGCACCGTTCGGCCTTCCCGCCGAGAGACTTCATCAATCTTCCCGAGACATTTCTTCTGAAATTCGGCATCGCCCACCGCCAACACCTCGTCAACGAGCAGGATCTCAGGTTCTAGATGGGCAGCCACAGCAAAGGCGAGACGGACGTACATTCCTGAGGAGTAGCGCTTTACGGGCGTATCCAGGAATTTTTCAACGCCGGCAAAGTCGACGATCTCGTCGAATTTGCTGCGGATCTCGGCGCGGGTCATGCCGAGGATCGCACCGTTGAGATAGATGTTTTCGCGGCCGGTCAATTCAGGGTGAAATCCGGTGCCCACCTCGAGCAGGCTCGCGACACGGCCCCGCAGGATGACCCGCCCGGCAGTCGGTTCGGTGATGCGGCTCAAAACTTTCAGAAGAGTGCTTTTACCGGCGCCGTTACGACCGATGATCCCGATAACCTCGCCTCTCTGGACCTCAAAACTCACTCCTTTGAGTGCCCAGAATTCCTCGATCCGCCCGGTTGAAAAGAGTTGGCGGCCGTGAGCGGCGGCAAGCGCCTTGCGTGCAAGGTTACGGGCCGCGTCTCCGATCACATCGCGTAATGCCGTGTAGCGTTTGTGGCCTTGGGCTTCGGGCGTATGCTCGATAACGTAATGTTTGGACAGATTTTCGACAGCGATAACAGGGTCCGACATGATCATGCTTGCCGCTTGAACTCGAATGAAATCGGCAAGGCGCTTCCGCAGTTGTGATAACTATGACCGCCGCTTGGCCGCAAACGAAGGCTCGATATGAACTCGACGGCTCTCGCGAGTCAAGCAAGCTTTCATTGCTGCTTCTGAGGGATACAGCAGCAGTTGGCGGCCGTGGATAGGTGGCAAGGACAATTCCGGTTAACCACGATCAAAATTGCGTCGACCACGATGGTGCGATAATCTCCCACAACTCGATGGACGGCATTAGACCTACCGCGGTCCGTCGAGGAAAGAGATAGACGTTCACCCTGGCGTTAACCTCAACGACACCCTGATGTTAATAACGGTTGGAATTTGCACCTTTAATCGGGCGGAATCGTTGCGTGGGACCCTTGACTCGCTCGCCGCGATGCGGGTCCCGAGCGATCTTGCCTGGGAAATTGTGATCGTCAACAATAACTGCACGGATCATACTGACGATCTCATCAGCGAATATATTGGCCGCTTGCCGGTGCGGCGGGAGTTTGAACCCGTGCCGGGGAAATCGAATGCATTAAACCGTATCATAGATGTTGCAAGGGGAGAGTATCTACTCTGGACGGATGACGACGTGCTGGTCGATGCCGGCTGGCTGATGGCCTATGCGGAGGCATTCCGGCGCTGGCCCGATGCGGCGGTATTTGGCGGCCGAATTGTGCCGCGCTACGAGGCCCCGGTGGCGAAGTGGGTAGCGGAAAGCGAAACCGTGTTGGGCGGCCCATACGCGATCCGCGATTTCGGCGACCACCCGTTTCCGCTCTCATCTACTGACGAGGATCATTTCCCTTATGGCGCGAATTGGGCCGTTCGGGCCATCGCGCAACGCGCTTTCCGGTACAATCCTGAGCTCGGGCCGATAGCAAACAAGATGCGAGTGCAGGAGGATACAGACGTTATCCGTCGGCTTCTCCGGCGGGGGGCGACCGGTTACTGGATCCCGAATGCAATCGTGCACCACCGCATCGGACGGGAGCGGCAAACCATTCGCTATATCGCCGCTTACTACGAGCAATGGGGCGAAACCTGGGCCTCTCTTAACTCGTCTGCCACCGCCACGGCGCCTTTTTTGTGTGGCATTCCGGGGCGGATTTGGCCGCGACTGGTGGTATGGTGGACGCTCTACCGATTTTGCCGCTTCATCTTCGCCGCGCCGGTTTGGGTACAGTATTTGAAAGCATTTCACTACAATAAGGGAATGTTGCGCTTTTGGTTGCAAAGACGAAACACAAAGGACGGTAGGCCCCGAGCGGCGCGTTTGATCAGGAGCATTTGCTGCCGCGACCCTCAGGGTTTTGCAGCCTACGGTGGGCCTGCAGCATGGCATCGTGCAGCGCTCGACCGCGATCGGCCCAGTCGAAACGCGCACGGCACTCCGCGTAGGCGGTCTCCTGCAGATTGTTGAGCAGCTCGAAATTGTCGATTGCGACAGCTATGCCTTGCGCTAGCTCTGGTATGGTTGGAAACGACAGATAGTGTAGCCCCGGCATCAGCGGCAATCCGGCCGTGCTGCCGTTTAGCGCAGCAATCGGTATTCGATTGAAAATATAATCGAGTGTCTTGAGCTTAAACCCGCCGCCGGTTCTTTCGGGGACGATACCCATTCTAGCAGTACGGAAAATCGGCAGCGGATCCTCGACAAAGCCTAGAAAGTGGGTGGCGCGAACGCTCCGTCCATGCATATGATCCGGGACTCTTCCGACCACCCACAATTCGATCTGCTGCCGCGCGAAGAGCTCGTCAGCGGCCTCGACGAATTCAATCATGTTCATCTGCTTGGCCAACCAGAGGGCGCTGCCAAACAACACAACGCGGCGCGGCGTCCTCGCGGTGATCGTGCGAGCAGCGGCGGCCACCCCGGCGTATCCCGGAGTGAGCACAACGCTGTTCGCCAAGTTGCCAAAACGGTTCCGATCTTCGCTGGTGATCGCCGAGAAAAGGGTCGCGCTGCGGGCGACTCCCCTTTCCAACCGCCCCGCTTTGACCGCATCAAGTCGCAACGCCAGCTTGTGAAAAATGTTCCCGTTGAAGTTCCGCGCCATCGCCAGTCGAAAATCGCTTTCGTATCCGTGCGCGATATAGACCGAGACGACTCCCGCGTTTCGGCGGCGATAAGCCTGGACCGCGGGCCAAACCCAGCCCATTCCGAGATGGTCGACGGCGATCGCATCCCAATCCCGGGCCATCTGCCTGCGCAACGCGCGACGGAACGATGGTGTATCGTATTGCTTAGCGACATTCGGAAGACGACTGAACAGGCTACGCTCCGCAGCGCCTCGACCGAGTTTTTCACCGCCTTCCCAAGGCACGAAAATCCATTTGATGCCGCCGACCTCGGCCGTTCGGGCCCGCTCGCCGGTACGGCGCATCGCTAGGACCGTTAGGCGCACGCCAGCGCGGCCAAGGCTGGACAAAAGGTGAAAGGTGTACGCCAAATCTCCGGCGTCGGGCGATACCGGATCCATCCGCGTCAGCCAAAGACACCGCAGCGGCCCGTGCCCGACATCTTTAGCCCCCGCTGGATGCCCCGCGCTCGACGACGCAGTCGTCTGTGGCAAACTATATCACACCACGAAGGCGGCCGACCCTGGCCGCTCAGGCGGATTTGTCGACTGGCGAGCATAATGGTAGAAAAGCTCCTCAAACCGCGCGGCGACGGCATCGATATCAAAGTTGGCGCGGGCATAAGCCAGTCCGGCGGCGCCCAGTCGTCTGCGACAGTCCCCATCCTCGATCAGCGACCTGGCCGAACGCCGAAGTTCGGACGAATTTTCGGGCTCGACGATCAGCCCGGCGCAAGCCGCTTTGATCGTGCGAGCCGCCAAATTATCCGCCGGGATGGCCGCCAGAATTGGCCTTCCTGCGGTCATGTACGAGAGGACTTTGGACGGGACAGAATATTTTGCCGCAGTCTGGTCAAGTATGGCTACCAGCACGTCGGCTGCTGCTAACGCGTTATGGTAATTCTCTGCCGACTGGAATGGCAATAAGACCAATTGCGGGAACTCGTGACTTCTTAAAGACAGCCATTCGGCGCCGGGACCTTCGGAGATCACGACGACCCGAACATCGTCCTCGCGACGAAACTCCATCGCGAGCTCCAGGAACAGCTGCGGATTGTGCTTGAAGCCGAGGGCGCCCGAGTACAGAAGAACACGCCTGCCCGCGAGCCCATGCTGCGCCGCCCAGTCATTGTCTTTGGGGGGCAACGGGTCCGGCGGTATTACGCCCCAGTTTTCGACCACGGCGATGCGAGCTGGATCGACCCCCCACTCGACCGCGAGGTCGCGAAAATCCTCCGAGATCGCGACGATCCCATTGCTCTGCCGCGCCACTCTTCGCTCGAGCAAAGCGTAACCGGCTGCGATCGAGGCGCCGATGACCGGCACCTTCGAGAGCACCGATTTGATGCCGATCGAATAGACATCTTCCAGCCAGAAGAGGAATGGCGTTCCGGAACCTCGGCACGTCTTCTGTATGGCGGCCTGGATCGCAATAGGGCTGTTGCCTGAAATGACCATGTCAGGACGGCGGCTGGCAATTACCGATGAGACCCGAGCAGCGTAGACGCGTTCCTGCAAAAACCGTTTGAGCAGCTGCCATTTCGCAAATTCCGCGTCGAGCTTGACGGGGATGACGGTTACGTTGTCGCCTGGGGTGAAGCACAGCGATGACCGGGATGGCGTCGACGCGGACGGGCAATAAAGGTAAGTGATCTCGTGCCCGCGGAACGCCAGAGCTTTGGCCAGCTCTTGTCGGTGGGTATACGTCCCCATCTCATGCAGAACGATATTCATTCTATTTCGCGGCCGATCAAGCCCGGTCGGGGAGGCGAGGCGATCGCAATGAGCTCAACGCCCTGAGAAGCGCTTTGATCGTTTGCGGCCGCGAGATCGCTGCAAAACGCCACAGAATGAAGTTGCGCCGAAAACCCGGCGGCGATAGCGCACAGGCGATGGTCCAAGCCATCAGGATCGCTCTGTCGCGCAATCGCATCTGAGATGTTACAGCTGCCGAAACGAGTAAACGATAAACAAGCCCTACCATCCTGTCGTCTGGAAAAGGGTGGGCAGATCGCTCGACCAAGTACGAGGCGAGCCGATATTGTAGATGGTTCAGGCTATAACGCAGGGGATCGGGCCGTGTCGACAGTCCGAGCTGCCGAGATACGCTGGCGAATAACCCCGCTTTCTCGATATCCTGGTACAGCCGCGCTCGCAGCTTGAACGCGTCCAGCGACCGCATTCCGCTGTAACTCGCGTCATGTACCCTATACCGGGCCAACGGCTTTCGGATGGTCAAGACATCGCCCATAATTGGCGCGAGAGTCAGCAGTACGGCGTCTGACTGGGGGATGGATGGAGAGTACGCGAAAGCATCGCTTACGAAATTTCGCGAATAGGCGTTGCCGGTACCTGGCGGCGTTGTATATGCCATAGTTCGCAAAAATGTTCGGCGGAGCCTTTTGGGATCTTCTTTCGCCGGGAATTGCGGAATTGCAGATCCCAACGGGGCGTTGGAGGCGTCGATTAAGTTCATCCGGAATTGAACTTTTGAGACATCGGGCCGCCATACCTTCGCGACCTCTCGCATGACTTCCGGTTCTAGCAGATCGTCGGCGTCGAGAAAAATGATGATGTCGCCGGTGCTCTGTTCGAACCCGAACATGTGGGCGCCTAATTGATGGGATTTCGGCCTGAAGTGAGCCGTCACCTTGCCGCTAAAGCGTTCGATGACCAATCTCGAGCCATCGGTTGAGGCATCGTCTACGACTATCACCTCCTTTTCGGGCCAGTCGATCGCTAGAGCGCTTGAGATCGCTGAGCCGATGAAATCGGCGTGATTGTAGTTTGCGATGATCACCGACAGCTTCATGGTTCGGCTGTGGCTGGCTGGTTCAGTACGCTATTTAGTTCTCGGACGACCCGGCGCCAGCTCGCGTTTTTTCGGCGGAGCCAAGCGCTCTCCTGAAGCTCCGCCAACCAGTGCGGCTCGTCGACCAGCCGGGCAAAGTGTTGCGCAAGCTCGGCCGCGCTGATTTCTGGCATGACCAGTTGTCCGGCGCCCAGCTCCACAATGTCCGGGATACCGCCCACATCCGTAGCAATGATCGGTATACCCATTCGCAGAAATTCAAGGAGCGCAATACCCGTCAATTCGGCACGGGACAGCATACAGCCGACATCAACATTGCGTAAGATCTGTAAGAAACGGTCCATCTGGTCATTTTTGTCGATCAATCCATAATGAGTGACGCCATCGCGTTCCGAGATCTCGGTCGGACATTTGCCGATTATGTGGAGACGCACATCATAACCGGCACGCCTTAGAAGTTGGACAGCATCTGAGATCGTCGGTAATCCTTTGCGTTCGGGATAGAGCCCAATGAAACCCACAACCAAGCTTCCCCGATCCGCTCGCGGGGATCGCTCGGATGGATCATCCAGCCGAGCGAGCAGGCGCTCGGAGATGTTCGCGCCCGGCGGCACTATGTAGACCTTTTCCTGCGGGACGTGGTAATCCTGGATGACATTAGTCGCCGTTCGTCTGCTCATGACCACTATTTTGCGGCAGTTTTCGTAGCCCTCGCGCTCGATGACCAATGCCCGACGCACCACCGCTTGGTTGATTCCCGCAGTGTCAAAGGCGCTGTAACCATTAAAATATTCCTTCAACGTGCCATCAATATAGAAACACGGTTCTATCCCGAAGGAACTATAGGAACGCAGGAAGTGGGATCCAAACAGCTGGAAATTGTTTACAATCGTTGAGCCCGCCAGCACCGGAAGGTTGCGCCGCCAAATGGCACCGAGATAGCTATCAGTAAACTTAAAGCCGTTGCGTCCGCCCAACCCGCCTTTCAACTTCCACCAGCCCGCGCGAGCGTAGATGTTCCACGCGGGCACCCCGCACGGGAACAAATTAACCATCCCCGAGAACACTCCATCCTGCACGCCTTGCTCAGCGAGGTGATAGGTAATCCCGCTCATGACCCGGATATTAGATTTGGCATCGCAGCCGACGAGATAACAGTTGCGGCTGCCGGGAACTAATCTGTGCCGCATAATCAGCCCGCAATAAGTCGCGCACAAATGAACAGCGGACGTCCGGCGATAGCTGGCGGGACCGCAGCATTCCGCCGCTTATTGGCTTTTGTGTTACCGGTCAGCAGCAGTCGCTCTGGAGAGGTCATTGGGTCGTCCGTTTGTCGTGCGTGTTCGTGAAAAGGAAATCCGCTTGTACTGGTCGCCTATTAGAATCTTCGACCTGACCGTACACCCCAGAAAGCTCGAAGTTTCTGTCTATAAGGTGGAGAATCACGTCACCTGCTAAAGCTTGCCCGTGATATAGTTCGACAAATGAACATTCTGAATAAACATACCGAAAACAAGCGAGTAGGGGCTCACATCCCTTTAACACCTCGAGTTCATACCCTTGAACATCGATCTTCAGTAATGCGGGTGATTTGATACTTACTGGAGATAAATATTGTGTTAGAGGAGCAATCGGTACCACCCTTTGTTCTTTCAATTCTGTACCGGGAAACACCTCAGCCTGTTTGGCAATGGGCAGTAACGATGAGGAGTCAGAGCGCCGTGAGACGTGGATGATACCTTCCTTCTCGCAAGGCCCAATCGCAGTCTCAAATAACCTGATCTCTGCGCCGAGCATCTGACGGAGGCGTGCGGCCGGCTCTTTTAGCGGCTCAAAGCAGAAAATGGTTGCGCGAGGAAAGACCTCAATAGCTAGCAACGCGAACTGGCCCTTGTTCGACCCGATGTCGACAATTGTCGCAACATCCAGCCCGGCAAGCGCTCGCCGATGTTCCACCGCGGCGCCAACTCCGTACCAAAGCCCATGTCGTCCCGCCGAAAACGTCAAAAGGCGGGTCAATTTGATGGTTTTCCGCGCCGCGGCAACCAGCATCACTCGCTCTCCTCGGGCCCGAACCGGCATAGAGCAAGAGAACCTAAGCCGGAAGACTCTTTCCTCGGCCGTGCGGGCAATTTTGGATGATCCGCCGATTCACATCCGCCCAGTTTGTTCCCGCAAACGCGGGTGCGAAGGCCAAGAACCCTGTGGGTTCAACGCTTTTCAGCACGCCCATGGTTGCACTCCTCCGCGACCCCGGCCACAAGATTCTTCGCACGAGTTGTCGCGAGCAGCTCGTAAGAGACTAATGTCGTGTTTCGGTACGCTATATTGTCACCCCCAATCACCGCACCAAAAGGACCTGACAGGGCTTTTTTCATCGGCGTATTGCTTCAGTTGTAAATCTCTATGGTCATGATCCAGGGGCCGAGCGCCACTCCGGTGAGGCGCGTCTTGAGTCCAGCCCACCGATCATAGCCAAAGCTCGCTCGAGCGTGCAGCTTGCGATGTTCGTGGATATAGTCAAGCGCCACAGAGCCGGTAGGTGTCCACGGGGGCCCATTGGGCGGCCAGAGACCAACTACGATAGTGTCGAACCGGTCTAGCCCGTGCCGGGCGCACGGCGCCAGCTCGGGCTCCACATCGAGCCAAGTTCCCGGTTTGAGGCTGAACATCGTACAATAGCCATCACCACGCATGAGGTAACGGCTGACGAACTCGTATGTCAAGTAGAGCACCGATCCGTGCGCGTTCTGTGCGATGAAGTTCCTCACCTCATCAAACGGGATCACTAGATCTCTCTTAAAGGGGGCAGTGCTCTGCCTAGCGTTGGCTAGTGCGGTAAAGAACAACAGCAGGCTCGCGAGGCAGACTGGCAGCCAAGCGGCTACCGAAAAGCAGCGCCAATATGCGAGTGCGAGGGAGGCGAGGACGAAAGGCGCCAAGAACAGCAGAGCGCGGCCTTGGTCGAAGTCTGTTGACAGTGAATATATGATACAGAGCACAGTCATGATCGCAGTTATGACGAGGAGATCACTTGTTATCTCGTCAGACCGGCTCCCCTCGTCGCTTCCCTGCCGATGCAGCCGATGCAGTGCGAGCCGACCGAGAGCCAGCACAAAGAGCGCTACAAAGGGGAGCCCGAGTAGGACCTCCACCGGACCAAGGCGGTAACCACCCAAAAAGCCGACTCCCATCTGGGCTAAGGCTACCGCGCTGGCACGTACGGACCAGGTGAATTGGAGATGAATTACCGAACGATCTCTATGCGAGGCCTCAAGCAGCACGCAAACAAACGTGGCCAAACCGGGCGCTGCAAAGATCACCGCAGCCAGATGGAATGGGCCATCGACTCTAAAGTTAAAGCGCCGCCGAAGGAAATAACGCTGCCCAGCGAAAGCAAAATAAGGGATGAAGGCTAAAAAGTTGGTCGAAACACTAAGCCCGAGGAGCGCCCCGCCAGCGATCGTTGGTTGCCCGCAGCGTAGCTCGAGCCAAAAGAAACCGGCGACCAGCACCGCGAAGAGTGGGTACCAGCGCAGGGCGTCTCCCACCCCGTAAAGCAGCGGGAAAGTCAGGAATATTATAATCGTGGCGAAACGAACCATGCTGCCGTCCGCCCGAATGGCCGAAAGGGTCAGATCCAGTATCAGGAGGAAGGCAATCGCGCTCATGAAAAGGCTGACGCATCGCATCGCCCAGAGCGGTAGTCCTAGATTGTACAATAATTGGAACATAAAATAGGAAACGGGAGGGTGAATATCGTAAATGCCAATGCGTGTGGCCAACAGTTCCATGGGCGTTAAGTGTTCAATCAATGCAAGAGTTCACGATCTCGTCATCAAATGGAAAGCGGTAAAAGGTACCAAACAGATACGCAACAATGATCATGAATATCGAGCAGGCTATGATTTCTCGCCCGGTTAAACCGCGGCCATTTTCGACAACATTTGATCGGACAGCGCGTTGGTTCATCACGCTCTTACTGTTTAAAATCCACAAAAATTGAACAGCGCGAGCCTCGGAAACGCGAAGCGCCCTCAATGGGCCCTCGGCAATCACGACCTAAGCCGTTCGTGGGCCACGTGTGCGTTAGATCCGATCCATTAGGAAACGCCTCTGCGTGATCAGGGGGAAATGAGCGGGAATGACAAATGAGTTGTTCTACCAAGGCGAAGCAACGAACGGCCGGTACTTGCGCGTGTTATCCATAGGGTGTTGTCGAGCCTTGGACCCGCTCAGGGTGCAAAGCACCACGAGAATTACCAACCACTTCGGGTCAACTAAACCTCCGTGGACGACATAGCTAGATACCAAGATCGCAAGGATAAGCCCAGGACACCTCGACTTTCTGAGGCAGGATGTGAAGAAACAGGCGAAAATAAACGAGCCTAGCATACCGTACTCAATAAACAGTTTACACCAGGTAGGGGTAGATGCGATGTACGAAATGGTGGTGTTCAAATTTTTTGCTGACCCTGGGCCGTTGCCGACCAGCAACGAGAACAAGGACCCAGTGTCAAATTGCCTGGCTGTTAGCAAGAATGGCGCAACGAACCGCCCATAACCACTCGATCGGGGATCCTGAAACTCGCCAACCCGGCCGGAGAAAGCTGACAGGTCGAAAATTCCTGTTGCGAAAAGTCCGAGTGCAAAGATAGCGACGACCGCCGCCGAGAGCCCCGCCTTGCTGTGGCGAAGACCGGCTAAAGGAAGAAACAGAAGCAGCGTCATTATTCCGGTTCCGCTGTAAGCCACCAGAAAGCCGAGCGCCATAAGAAGGAGGTAGCGCGGCCGCCTAAATTCCAAAATCTCGATCAGTATGCCAATCGCCGTGATTTGTGAAAAATTCGACGGTTCTCCTAAAAAGAGACCGTTGCTCTTGAGAATGTGCGATCCTTCGGACAGCGCATGAACCGTATTCTCCCCGCCGGCATATTGGTATTCGAACAGAAAATCGGGAATAATACCATAAAACATTATAAGCTTTCTTCCGTCCAATACGAATTGTGCGAAAAATTGTACAATCCCGATGCACGATAAAAGTACCACGAGAAATTGAAATGCGTGAAGCGTGTTTTTGTATTGAGCAGGGGCGGTCGGTCGGGTGAATATGAGCAGCGAACAACACACGATGAAGAGAAGATAAGAGCTCATGCCTGCGGTGCCTGCGGAACCCAAGAGCAAAGAACAGGTGACCGCCAACAACAGCGGCAAGAAACCACAAGAGCCTATCATATTGAATGATCACCTTGCCAAACACAAATTGGCAAAGTAAAATAAACGCCACCGGCACGAGGTCCAATTCCAAAAAAATTTTACCGAAGGTCAACGAGAAGCGCTGCAGAAATAGCGCCGAGACCAGCAGAGCAATGTCGACGCGCGTTGCCGACCTATCCAGTTCATTTGTTTGCCGGGCGGATGCATCGAGTGTTGCCGCGAGCATCCGCTGATCCGCGCCATATCGGCTTACACTAATCATGATATCGATTGTACAATCTCTCGATATCCGATCCCGCAGAACGTGATCGATCGCGATACGTATCGTCACGCTGCGGCTCGGGTCTGTTCGCCTCGGAACCTGCTTCTTGCCCGGCAGCTGCGATGGGCAATGACGTCGGTGTGTAGTGGGCTCCCGATATTTAGATTCAACCCGATAGAGCCCCTTGTCCGTATAGACCTGGGTGTGATCGCGGTAGCCGCGTCGTCGCTGCGATTTCAGGTCGATGTCGTTTAAGATCACCGCAATCATCGAGATGCTGGCGCTGCGCAGGATATCCAGCGCGAATTGCACGAACTGGCGTTCGGTGCGGCCCCATCGGATGACCAGCGCTATGTGGTCCGCTGCCGGCGCCAAACGGATGGTCTCGGCGAGGCCGACAACCGGTGGCAAGTCGATAATCACTAACGCGTACCGCTGCTTCAGGTAGTCGATAAATTCGAAAAACCGTCGCAGGTCCCGAGTTGACCAAGCGATATCGCTGGAAGCGCCCGGCACAAAGTGAACGCCCGACGACCCTTCAATGACGATCGCGTCGTCGGCCGCGCAGCGCTCGTCAAGAAAATCTCTCAACGTGAAGCAAAAATCTTGTTTAATGAGCCGGGAGACGCCGGAGCGGCGCAGATCCGCATCGACAAGGACGACTTTTTCGCCGGTCAGCGCTGCCGTCCGCGCCAGGGCGAGAGCATGGACGGATTTACCCTCACCGCTGGCCGCAGAAGTGATACCGAGGGCGATACCCGGCCCGCGTGCGTTGACGACAACGGACTTCGGATGCGCAACGGCGAAATGAATTTTCGCCCAGGATACACGAAATGCCTCGGCGAACGCGGACCTGTTGTCGTTCACGATGATGTCTGCAGGCGATTTCCGGTAGCGGCCGACTGCTCGCGGCGTCGCGCTGACAGCCACCGATCCCATATGCTCCTGCACCTGAGCGCTGGTGCGGAACCGTTTATCGCGAAGTTCGATAAGGAAGGAAAGGAGGCTGCCAAAGGCAAATCCGACGAAACCGCCTGCACCGGCAAGCATTTTCGCCTTCGGCGATGTCGACGTGGCGGAAGCGTTGGCGCGTGAAGCGATCGTCGAATTGGGTGTGACGAACGCCGGATTTGCTGCCGTTTCCGCCACCCTCTTTTCAAGGTTGAGGAGCAGCGACCTGATCAACTCAGCGTTGCCTTGCAATTGCTGAAGCCCGGCATCCGCGGTATTGAGCTGCTTCGTCAACTCCGTAATGCTCTGCTGCAGCGACTGCTGGCGCGCACGCGATCTTTCGACCAGCTGCAGCGCGGCGGCGCGGTCGCGCCCGATTTGGCGAGAGATTTGGCCTCGCAGATTTTCTAGCGAAGCACGGACGCGTTGGAGCTCCGGATATTCGTCGCCATGGTCTCTGCTGAGAGCGGCCTCGCGTGCCGTAAGTTGCGCCTCCTGGCTGCGCAATCCGCCGATCGGTTCCCGAATTGACGACCTCAGGTAGGCTGTCAGTCCCAGCGCTGGTGGCGATCCCAGCGGCGCGCGCCTGGCTCTCGGCGAGATCGGCTTGAGCGCTGATCAATTGGCCATTTAGCGCAGCGAGCTGCGCCGAAACGCCGCCGCTGTCCTTGGCGGCGCCGGTGAGATGGTGTTCGACGCGGTAACGCGTAATGGCGGCCTCGTCCGCTTGCAGCTGCTGCCGCAGCTCGGCCACCTGCGAGCTCAGTGCGGAGTTAGCATGCTCGGCCGCCGCCGACCTTGGCCTGCACTTCAAGGTTCCGATAGCTATCCAAATGCGCATTCACAATGGCGGCGGCGCGCTCGGGTGTCCAGGCCCGGTAAGTCACGCGTATCGTGTTCGACTTCCCGTCGTTGACCGCGAAGATATAGCCCGAATATGTGCTAACCGCCGCGTCGACTTGCGCTTGTGTTGGCGGATTGGTATCGCCCGGTTGGGGATCCACCATCGGCTGCGCGCCGGAGCTGTTTTCCGCGACTCCGTCAGTGCCCCACATACCGCGTATGTCGCGCCATATCTCGCTCAGACGCGCCTTGGCCGTTTGCCAAGTCCAACCTTTAGGATAGTCCTGTTTCTGAAATTCTGGCGCCTCCCACAATCTGTAATGACGCACCACCGGCTCGATCACCGATCGCGATTGCAGGATATCGACCTCGCTCTGGATGACGGAAAGTCGGCACCGGGGTCGGGGAGCTCTTGCAGTTCGGCGCTGCGTTGTGGCCGCGCGTGAATGACAATGACCCCTTCCGCCTGATACCATGCCGGCAGCCCGAGCCCGATTAACGCGCCGACGGCGCATAGCGACACCGTAAATACGATAACGATCACCAAGTGCCGGCGGATGCTCGACAGCAAAGCGCGCGCCGACAGACCATCCGCGGCAGGCCGACTGAGGTCACCAGCTAGTAGTCCATCGCCCATCATCACCTCAGTTCCCGTCTGCGTGCTCAGTGTGATCAGATTGCATTGGCTCGTGAGAGCACCGCGAACACCGTTCGCCCCAGTATTAAAAGATCGAAGCTCAGCGACCAATTTTCGACGTAATACAAGTCATGCTCGAACTCGCCGGCGGATCTGCTCGATCGTCTTTGTCTCGCCTCGCCACCCATTTACCTGCGCCCAGCCGGTGATGCCGGGTTTGACGCGGTGGCGGATCGGGTAATCGCTAATCGCACGCGCATATGCAACCCCGGCGGCGCTTGCCGCCAACGCATGAGGCCGCGGACCGACCAGCGACATCTCGCCCTTCAGCACGTTAATGAGCTGCGGCAACTCGTCCAAGCTCGTCATGCGGAGAAAGCGGCCAACTCGGGTAATCCGAGGGTCTCCGGCCCGCGTGAGCTGATGGCCAAGTGGATCGGTTTGCTCCACGTACATTGAACGGAATTTCAGCAGATCGAACGGGAGATTGTTGGCGCCTAATCGCTTTTGCCTGAACAGTGCCGGGCCTCGACTGTCCAGTTTAATAGCCACCGCAATCACTAACATAAGAGGAAGAGTGATCAGCAGACAAATGGCCGCGATTACGACGTCTTCGATGCGTTTGACGAGAGCGGCGACCTCGTCCAGCGGCTTATCCATGACCCGAAAGGTACCGATGTCGCCGTATTGGCGGCTATCCAGCACTCGGAAATTCTCATACCCCTCAGGAGCGAGGACTCGGAGCGACACTGGGAAGGGATGGAAGCGCCGCGACAGTTCCAGAATTCGATGAGACGCGTGTGGCGGGATTGCGATCACGACTTCGTCAATGCATCCCCTGCAGAGGAGTTCATAGAGTGCCGTTAACTGTTGCACTCGCGTGCTGCTGCCAAACCCGCTTTTAACAAAGCGCGATTGACGCTCATCAAATATTCCGACGAGCCGGGTACCAGAGCGCTCCTCGGTAAATCTGGCAGCCAGCTGCTGGCCGGCCTTGCTCGCTCCAAGGATCGCAACATTTTTCGTCAATTGACCCCTTTGCCTCAATCTCTGTGCAACTGATCCTGTATACAAGCGAAACCCGCACAATGCGATCGGACTTGTGAAGCTCCACGTCGCCAACCATACGCGCGATACATTATCTGAGACTTTGCAAATGAACAATACAGCAGTAAGCATTAGCATGGCGATCGCTACGGATTTGATAGTACCTCTCAATATCTCGAAGCGGTTAAACTCATAAACATCATACACTCCCGAACTCGCGGATATAATCATTAAGATAATGATTGTCGCGATAGTACAAACGGCGTACGCAAAGTAATAGATATCTACAGTATCACCACGTATATATGTGACAATGTTGAGTGATAAGTAGGATAGTGTGGTCAGGAGGAGACCATCAACGACCATCTGTGCAATGGCGATCAGTGTCCGACTAAATGGATTAAAATTGAAGCTTCTCAAAATTTTGCGATCGTGCTCCGCGGTACGAATTTCGCCAACGGTCATCTCGCCCCCAGCAGTTGCTTCTATCTGCCTAGAGAAGTCGGCAGAAAGAAAGCTAGTGTGACCATCGTTCAGCAGCAAAAACCGCGCCAATCCGCCAAAAGTCCATCCGATCACACAACACCCGGCTATCCTTCGAGGAATGGGACTTGTGCGCGAGCTGAATTCGTAGGCCTGAGGACCCGGCGGAGGATGCTGCGCGTCGCATGCACCAAACCAACCGCTCCGTCCCCTGCCTACCGTCACGCAATGCGCGCCTAAAAATCCGCGATGACACCCCCGACCCCAGCGACTTTGGTGCGTTGTCGCAGATAGGTGAACGCCTGGGCTGGAAATAGTTTCATCCGCAGGGTCACCATTGACCGCGGGAGGCGGGCCCCGCCCTGCTTGGACCACCGGAAAGAGCGTCGAGACGACAGGCTTGCGCGTGGGTTCCGCCTGTTTCCCATTCTCGAAGACACTCTCGGCATTTTTGGCTACTTTATAGCCGTGGGGTTGAAGCGAAAACGCATAACCGTCTCACCAAAAGGGCTGACTTCCAAATATAATTGTCCGAACTGTTAACGGTTACACAGTCTCAACTGGAAAAACAAGTTAAAAAATTAAGGTAAATTTGTTGCAGGATCTCTACTGGCTCAGGGGAAAGGTTCACCGCATCTGACGCGAGACGGGGTGCCGTCCGGAGTGTGGTTGGAATTGAAGGTGGCGTAGTCTCCGGGTGCTGAAACCCAAACGATCCCGGCGTTGTGCGCCGGTGGAGACCACGCCATGACCAGTAATAGCACGAAATTGCCGGTTCTGGGTTCGGACGCCGAGATTGCGGTCGGCCTTCTCGATGAGTGGTTTGATCCGATCGAGGCCGGTTTGCGCGACCGGGTGCGCGATTTCATCCAGACGATGATCGAGAGTGAGCTCGAGGCGGTGCTCTCACGACCGCGCTATGCTCGCCGGCCCAAGGCGGATCCCGAGAACGATGGCGCGGGCGGTGTCGCCGGCCACCGGCACGGTCACCGATCGCGCTCGCTGCTGGGGACCTTTGGCCGGGTGGAGATCGCGGTGCCGCGGGCGCAGGCTCGACACCGCGGAGGGCAAGACCACGGAATGGAAGAGCACGGCGCTGCGGGCTTACCAGCGGCGCACCAAGCAGGCCGATTCGCTGATTGCCGGCGCCTATCTGGCCGGCACCAACACCCGTCGGGTTCGTCGGGCGCTCGCCGCGGTGTTTGGCGGTGCGGTCAGCAAAGATACGGTGAGCCGGGTGTGGCGAAAGGTGAAAGCCGATTGGGATGCCTGGAATGCCCGCTCGCTCGCCGCGGAACCGATCGTCCGCCTGATCCTCGACGGCACGGTGGTGCGGGTCAGGCTCGACCGCAAGGCCACCTCGATTGTGCTGCTGGTCGTGCTCGGCGTGCGCCAGGACGGCCAGAAGGTGCTGCTGGCGGTCAAGAATATGGGGGGCGAGACCAGCCAGGCTTGGCGCGCCGTCCTCGACGACCTCGTCAAGCGCGGGCTGCGCCAGCCGGAGTTCCTGATTGTTGATGGCGGGACTGGGCTGGAGCAGGCGCTGGCCGCTCTGTGGGGCGATGTGCCGACCCAACGCTGCACCGTCCACAAGCATCGCAATCTGCTGGCCCACGCGCCCCAGCGGCTGCACGACGAGGTCTCGGCCGACTACAACGACATGATTTACGCCGCCTCGCCAGCCGAGATCGAACAGCGCCGCCGCGCCTTCCTTCGCAAATGGCGGCTCAAATGCAAGGCGGTAGCCGACAGCCTCGAGGAGGCCGGTGATCGGCTCTTCACCTTCACCCGGCTGCCACCCAGCCAATGGAAGAGCGCTCGCACCACCAACGCAATCGAACGGCTCCATGAGGAGTTCAAGCGCCGGATCAAAACCCAGACGGTGCTGCCGTCGGCCGAGACTGCAGCGATGTTGTTCTGGGCACTGCTCGCCTCAGGTCAGATCACTATGCGCAAAGTGGACGGATGGCAGAGCCTGACCCAGAAACTCGCCGATAACCCGATTGACCTTGCTGCCTGACCACGTATCCTCATCCAATCGGAGACCGCGCCAATCAAATTCCAACCCAAATCGCGACGGCACCCGAGACGGCGGGCTACCGCTACTGGCGACCGGACGATGTTCCGTTTCCGATCCCCGACGCCGTCAGCTGATCTTCTGAGCTGGACCCCGAAAATGAGACAGCTGGCTAAGGTGGAGCCCTGCCCCTAGAAAGCGCCGATGGCGCGGGAGCAGGACATGAAGCGGACACGCAAGAAGCACAACGGGGCGTTCAAAGCAAAGGTGGCGCTGGCGGCGATCAAGGGGGATCGGACGTTTGCCGAGCTGGCGAGTGAGTTCGGGGTTCATCCGAACCAGATCTACAACTGGAAGAAGCAGCTGCTAGTGCACCGAATCAGACGGATGGTTCGCCGCCGATCGGCTCGATACCGCTCTTCGGCCTGTCCCCACGCGGATGGGCTGAATCATGTGACTGACTCTGAGCACTAGTATAAAGATCCCAAAATTCAATATGTTGTGGTTTTGCTTCGCATGTTGGACGAGATGTGGTAAGGGACGGGGTGAGTGGGATTGGATTGGGGGATTCAGTGGTAGCACCTCGCCGGGTGATTGCGCTGCCGACTGATGCGGAGCAGCGGCAACGTTTGCAGGAGATTTGTCGATCTCGGACCGAGCCGACGAGCCGTGTCGAATGGGCCCGGATCATTCTGTCCCAGCAGCGTTGCTCGCGGGTTGTCGGCCACACCTCGCCGAGCGCCTTCCAGAACCCGAGCGCGCCGCCCGCTTTCGCGAGGGCAGGCTTGGCGACCGCAATCGCGGCGCCGTTGCAAAGCGCTACGTCTATTGCTGGGCCGACGGCATCCATTTGGAGGCCCGGCTCGAGGAGCAGGCGCAGTGCATCCTGGTCATCATCGGCGCGACGCCTGAAGTGTCAACGCCGGAGAGAAAATGTATCAGCGGGCCGGAGTAAAACTGCATCACCGAGGGGTGCCAAATGCCCCGCCGGAAGGCTTTTGCTGCACGACAAACAGGATGAGAAGGGGATTGCCTCATCGGCGAATGTCCCCGAGACGTCGAGCGTTGCCTCACCAAGCGTACTCCCGTTGCCTCAATCAATCCTGCGGCCGGCCCCAGCTCCCCTTCTGAATCCTAAATCAATGCTTACTGATGTTGGCCCTGTGGAGTTGTGGGCGACGCGCTGGCGTCGTCCAAGCGCAGCGGCAAATCCACAGGGCTTTTGCTGGCAGTAGCGCCGCCCCTTACGCACTTCGTCAACGCGTCATGCTGATCGCCTTGTCGATTGGCCGCGCCGAGGAAAATCGGCCGGAACAAATCAGATGAGGCAGCAGAGGTCAGCTTTGGGCAGCATTCTTCCTATCCCGGTTGCCGCGCTACCAGGCTTTTATTTCGGTATCAAGCCTGGGGTTTGTTGTCGCTCGGCTCAGCGGCTTGTGGTTGGCGCTGGCGTCGCTTGCTCTGTTTGAGACGATAGCTGTCGCCGTTCAATTCGAGGATGTGGACGTGGTGGGTCAGTCGGTCGAGCAGCGCACCGGTCAGCCGCTCGGACCCGAACACGCCGGTCCACTCGTCGAAGGGCAGATTGCTGGTGACGATGGTGGAGCCGCGCTCGTAGCGCTGGCTGAAGACCTCGAATAAGAGCTCGGCGCCGGTCGTCGAAAGGGGTACATAGCCGAGTTCATCGACGATCAGCAGCTTGTAACCGGCCAGCTGGCGCTGTAGGCGGAGCAGTCGCTTCTCGTCCCTGGCCTCGATCAGCCCGTGGACCATCGCGGCCGCGGTAGTGAAGCCGACTGACAAGCCCTTCTGGCAGGCAGCCAGCCCCAATCCGAGAGCAATGTGCGTCTTGCCGGTACCGCTGTTGCCGACCGCGATCACGTTGTCGCGGCGAGTGACGTACTCGCAGCGAGCGAGCTCCAGCACCAATGTCTTATTGAGCGAAGGGATCGCCGTGAAGTCGAAACTGTCCAGGCTCTTCACTGTCGGGAACCGTGCCTCCTTGATGCGGCGCTCGACCATCCGCCGTTCCCGGTCGATCAGCTCGAGCTCGGCCAGGCGCAGCAGATAACGAGGGTGGTCGACGCCCTCGGCGGCGCATTGCTGGGCGAGCTTGTCGTATTCGCGCAGGAAGGTTGGCAGCTTGAGCGCCTTGAGGTGATGGGCGAGCAGAAGCTGGGGCGCGTCGCTCATGGAGAGGCGCCTGTGAGAAGATCGAGATAGGCCTTGGCCGAGGTCATCGCCACGCTCGCCCGCGGCAGGTAGGGATAGACCGTCAGGTCGAGCCGCGGTGGCCGGCGCTCGATCCGGCACAGCACCAGATGCTTAACCGCGTCAAAGCCGATCGCGCCACGCGCGATGGCCTCTCTGACGCCGGCCAGCACGTCCTCGGGGCGGAATACCTCCAGCAGCCGCAGCACCTGGACGAACTCGCGTTTACCGCGTTTGGCCATGCGCGCTTCGATCAGGCGCCGCAGCGTGGCGAATTCCTCGGGCAGGTCCCAGCCGACCAGCGGCGCTGCCTGGTCGAGAGCGCCGATCTTCTGTTCGAGCAACGGCAGGTAATGCAGCGGGTCGAAGACGAAGTCCTCGCGCTCGTAGGAGCGCGGATGACGGGCGATCACCTCGGCCCCGCAGGAGATCACCACCTCGTGGACATAGCCGCGGATCAGTACCTCGCGGTGCCCGAAGGCGGTCGGCACCGAGTAGTCGGTGCTGCGATAGCGCACCAGCAATTGCGAACTGACCCGGCCCGCCTTCTTCTCGCAGGCGTCATAGGGCGCTGGCGGCAAGGCGTGGAACGCCTCCAGATCCCGAACCAGCCGTTCGCCGATCGTCTCGTCGTGACCGCGCAGCCGATCCCCGAGCCGGCGCCGACAACCCTCGAGCAGTTGCTCGTTCAGCGCTATCAAGCTGACCGCCCGCGGCACCGGCACCAGCAAGTTCCGGCGGATCCAGCCGATCAGCCCCTCGACTTTGCCTTTGTCGTTGCCTTTGCCGGGCCGGCCGAACCGGTCGTCAAACAGGTAATGGGATTGCAGCTCGCTGAACACACGCGTGCGCTGTCGCACCCCATCGCCCAGGATGCGCGCCACCGCCAGCGTTGTGTTGTCGTACAGGATCGAGTGCGGCACCTTGCCGAAGAACGCGAAGGCGGCGTTGTGCCCGTCACAGAACGCTTCGGCGGTCTCCGCCGGATAGGCCTGCACAAAACAGGCCTCGCTGTGCGGCAGATCCATCGCAAAGAAGTGGATCTTGCGCTCGACCCCGGCGATCTCCGCCAGCGCCTCGCCAAAATCCACCTGCGCATGGCCGGGATCGTGCCGCAGCGGCACGAATACTTCGCGATGCCGCAGACGGTGCGCCAGCACGTAGTCCTTAACGATGGTGATCCCGCCAGAGTAGCCGTGCTCGTCGCGAAGCCGTTCGAAAATCCGCTTCGAGGTGTGCCGCTGCTTTCGCGGCCGACCTTCATCCGCCGCCAGGATCCTGTCGATCATCCCGGTAAACGAATCCAGCTTCGGTCGCGCCGGCGGTCGGCTCCGCCGGTATCCGGGTGGCACCGAAAACGCCAGCATCTTGGCTACTGTCCGCGGGTCAATGCCAAACTGCCGCGCCGCTTCCCGTCGGCTCAGACCCTCGATCTGTACCGCGTAACGAACCCGCCCATAAAGCTCCACCACCTTCATCCCCCGCCCTCGGCAATTACGCCAAAGGGCTACCTGCCGCCGTAGTTTTACTCCGGCGCAACCGGACTGACCGGCCGCTTCAATGAGGGATTTTTGCTCCGGCGCTTACAGTACTCGTGATCACGCATGACGGTCGGGCTGGTGCCGGGAAGTGGCGGGCGATCCGGCGCGGTCGTACCGATCGCCTAAATCCCGGGTTTCTCATCGTAAGAGACGATGACGAGGCCCCCGCCGCTGTCCATCCGGTACTCGCCCTCGATCGTGCCGCCCGTACGCGCGGCGATCGAAGAGCCTTGAGGTGCTGATCCCTGTCCTCTACCTGAAGGGCATCTCTAGCCGCGACTTCGAGGAAGCGCTGGCGGCCCTCGTCGGCAAGGACGCGCGCGGTCTATCGGCCTCGACCATCGCCCGCCTCAAGAGCCTGCCCCCGCGGAGGCGGGGGAGGCGTGGACCGAGGAGCATACGCGCTGGCAGAAGCGCGATCTGTCAGCGCATGACCCCATAGGTGCGTTATTTTGGAAACGTCGTACTAGACTGGGCGGCGATGGTGTTCGAGGCCAGCGGTTCGGCGGACGGA
This sequence comes from uncultured Alphaproteobacteria bacterium, assembly GCA_963787425.1. Classification (GTDB taxonomy): domain Bacteria; phylum Pseudomonadota; class Alphaproteobacteria; order ATCC43930; family CGMCC-115725; genus AP-15. Next base: position 136,120 of record CAWBCV010000004.1, on the reverse strand, counting down.
ACGGCCGGCGAGGCCGCGGTCGATGTTCTGTACCGGCAAATCGACCAGTTGAAGGTCGAAAACGATTTTTTGGCACGAAAGCTCGGCAAATGAGCCGAGCGGAACGTCGCGCGCTGGTCGAGCGCGAAAACCCGACGCTGCTGTCGACGCGCTCGAGGAAGCGCTCTTCGAGCACGGCCGGCCGGAGATCTTCAACACCGACCAAGGCAGCCAGTTCACCAGCGACGGCTTCACCGGCACTTTGGAGGCCCATGGCATCACGATCAGCATGGACGGCAAAGGCCGCTGTCTCGACAACATCTTCGTCGAGCGACTGTGGCGCAGCCTGAAATACGAAGAGGTTGTGTGCTGTGGAAGTCTGGCCTCGGGATGAGGTCAGGCGAAGCTTTATCGAAGATGGAGGAAGGCCCTCCGGAATCGGCCTGCAGGGGCAGGTTCCAAACCGCCACAAGCTGCGAGGGTAAAGAGCCCTGGTGGTGAGCGTTGTGGGAAAAGGCGGAAGAAATTCCGTCAGGTGTGGCTCAAGGAGACGAACGCGAGTGAACCGCTGATGACGTGTCGTAACGTATTTTATCGACGTCGAAACCGGGATTTGGACTTCTGTCCCGCGAGCAAAGGTTGGGGGGAGCCTGCCGACTGCCCAACCGGCGTCCGGCATGAAGGTGGCGTGACCTTGAGACAGGCTTCGATAAGGAACACAGGAACCTGTCGTTCCGATGTTAAGGGAGAAATCCAAGCGGTCAGTCACCGCAAGGACCAGAGTACCGATGCGGAACACAGGGGCGGAGGCGTCCGTAGTAGGGACGAAGGCGCTGTAATGGCGCTGGACCGAAGGGACGTCGTCATCCGGCTTTATCCCAGCCGACAACCCGCAAGGGGATGACCGGCATGGATAGAGCCAAGCCGTTTTGTATTGCCAAACGCGATGTGTGGGAGGCGTACAAGCAAGTGAAGGCGAACCGAGGGGCGGCAGGCGTTGACGGACAGTCCATCGAGGATTTCGACAGGGATCTGAATAAGAACCTCTATCGAATTTGGAACCGGATGTGTTCCGGCAGCTACTTCCCGCCACCGGTGCGGCGCGTCGATATACCGAAAGGAGATTCTGGAGAAACCCGGCCGCTAGGCATACCAACGGTCGCCGACAGAATCGCCCAGATGGTCGTCAAGCGCTACCTGGAGCCGATCCTGGAGCCCGTGTTCCACGCGGACTCCTACGGGTATCGTCCGGGGAAATCGGCGCATGATGCCTTGGCCGTGGCCCGACGCCGTTGTTGGAGCCATGATTGGGTGCTCGACCTTGACATCAAAAGCTTCTTCGATGAAATCGATTGGGGCCTCTTGATGCGAGCCGTGCGTCGGCACACCGACTGCAAATGGGTGCTCCTCTACCTGGAACGGTGGCTTGAAGCGCCCGTGAGCATGCCACAGGAACCTTGGTCGAACGGAGAGAGGAACCCCGCAAGGCGCTGTCGTCAGCCCTGTGCTGGCGAATCTCTTCCTTCACTATGCGTTCGATTTCTGGATGAGCCGGGAACACCCCGACATCCCGTTCGAACGATATGCCGACGACGCTATCTGCCATTGCCGAAGCGAAGCACAAGCGCTTGAGTTGCGTCAGGCGCTTGAAAAGAGGTTTGCGGACTGCAAATTACGACTGCATCCGCAAAAGACCAAGGTTGTGTATTGTAAGGATGCAAATCGCCCGGGAAATACCCAGAGCAGTCGTTCGACTTTCTTGGCTATACATTCCGGCCAAGAATGGCGAGTAACCAACACGGAGAGCGCTTCGTCGCATTTATCCCAGCGGTCAGTAAAAAGGCCGGCAAGAGGATGCGGCTCAGTGTGCGCCGTTGGAGACTGCATCGTCGAAGCGACCTTGAACTGGCGGAAATCGCCGCATGGGTTCGCCCAGTCCTGATGGGCTGGGTGCGCTATTACGGCCGATTCTACCCCTCGAAGCTTCAGGAGGAGCTCCGCACGATCGATGCCTTTATCGTTCGGTGGGCGACTCGTAAATACAAACGGTTCCGGGGACACACTATGGCGACATGGGACTGGTTGCGCTCGCTCAAACGGCGTGACCCCAACCTGTTCGCCCATTGGAGCCTGGGACCAGCGGTGCGATGACAGGAGCCGGATGAGTTGAGAGGTTCACGTCCGGTTCTGGGAGAGCGCGGGGCTGAAATGCGCCGCGCTACTCGACTATCTCAATGCGTATGTGACGGTGACAGAAGCCAAGGCCGGCATTGGCGCCTGGAAGATGGAGAGGTCCATCCGAACGAAGAGGGAACCCCGCAAGGCGGATCGATCAGCGTCTTGCTGAGCAACGTGTATCTGCACTACGTGCTCGACCTGTGGTTTGAGCGAGTGGTCAAGCCTCGATTGAGAGGCGAAGCCTACTTGGTGCGATACATCGATGACTTTGTGGTGTGTTGCCAATACCGCTCGGACGCCCTTCGCCTTCAGGAGGTCCTGCGCCATCGCCTGGGGAGGTTGACCTCACCTTGGAACCGACCAAGACCAAGCTGGTCGAATTTGGTCGGTTCGCGCAGCGACACGCGAGCAAGCACGGCAGGAACCGCCCAGAAACGATCTACTTCCTGGGGTTCACGCTGTACTGCACGCGCAACCAAAAAGGCAACTTCAAGGTTGGAATGCGCACCGAGAAAACTCGCTTGCGGCGCAGCCTTCTGTCACTGCAGGACCTGATGCGGCGAATACGGCATCTGCCGATCCCGGACCAAGCCGGCGACCTCAACGCCGTCTTGCGCGGCCACTATGCCTACTATGGCATCGCCGGAAATATCCGCGCTTTGCAAAAGGTGTATCGGGCCGTCGAGCGCTACTGGCGGAAGATGCTGTGCAGCCGTAGCCGGGCCGGTCGCCACCTGACCTGGGAGGTTTTCGCCCAGATCAAAGAACGGACCCCGTTACTGCGACCTAAACTGTATCTCCCGTATCGGGAGTTGCAGGCTCTCGCGGTGCTGTAAATCAACCTCCGAAGAGCGTAGTGCGGGAGATCCGCACGCTACGTTGTGTGGGAACCGGAGGCGGGCGACTGCCTCCGGTGACCCGGTGGGCGCTCAGCAATGGGCGTCCCTTGTACGTTGCGGCTTGATCGGCGGGCACCAATATCTCGGTGATCAGCAAGGAAAGCGGCGAGCCTGAGGCGTCCCTACGGTCAACGAACCAGTGCGGTAGATTTGGCCCCGCTCTCCAAGCTCCGCTGTTCATGCCGAACGGTATCCAGGGACGTGGCATGCCGCTGATCCCGCGTACAAGGTCGTCCGACGCGGAGCTTTGCCGTACTCGTCAACTATAATGGTAGCAAACATGAGTGATTCCATACTCGGAATTGACGTGTCCAAGGAGACCTTGGACGTCTGCTGTGCAAGAGGCCAGAGGAAACAGGGCAGGACGTTCGCAAACAGTCCGGATGGCTGGAAGCTGGTGCGAGCCTGGCTCAAGGCTATGGGCAGCAAACAAGCCCATGTCTGCATGGAGGCGACCGGCCGTCACAGCCGCACAGGCGGGCCACGTCGTCGGCGTCGTCAATCCGGCACAGATCCGTGACTTCGCCCGCACCAAGCTCGGTCGCAACAAGACCGACAAGGTCGATGCCGCCCTGATTTGCGAATACGCCGAGTTGTTCAAACCGGAACCATGGACACCGCCGTCGCTGGCGATGCGGCGGCTGTGCGAACTGCAGACCATGCGCGCCGGCATTATCCGGAGCCGGACAGAGTGGAAGAATTGCATCGGCAGCGGTCTCGGTGACAGCACCGCGAGCAAGCTGGCCGCTGCGACGATTAACCATTTCACCAGGCAACTCGAGGCGATCGACAGGGCCATTGGCGAGACTATCGAGCAGGACGCCTTGTCAATCGGCACGCAAAAAGAACCCCGGATCGGCATGTAAAAAGGACCCCTCTGCGGCGTTGGGACAGGCTTGTCCCGGTAGCGAACAGGATGGTCCCGCGCGCGTCGCGTAGTGCCCTCACGAGCGACGGAGCGGCGCGCGTGGGAGGTGCCTGTTTGCCCACCGGGGCAAGCTGGGGTGGCACTCAGCCGCGGTTTTTGAAACGCCAGCTCTCGTTGCCGGTTTCGATGATTTCGCAGTGATGGGTCAGACGGTCGAGGAGCGCCGTCGTCATCTTGGCGTCGCCGAAGACGCTCGGCCATTCGCCAAAGGCCAGATTGGTGGTGATAATGATCGAGGTGCGTTCGTAGAGCCGGCTGATCAGGTGGAAGAGCAGTTGGCCGCCGGCCTGCGAGAAGGGCAAATAGCCGAGCTCGTCGAGCACGACAAGATCCATGCGGGTGAGATATTCGGCGAGCCGGCCCTGATGGCCCGACGCTGTGCTTCGGTCTCGAACTTGTTGACCAGGTCGATCACATTGTAGTAGCGCGCCTTGCGTGCCATTCCGGATGCAAGCCCGGACAATAGCAATGGCCAGATGCGTCTTGCCCGAACCAGTTCCGCCGACCAGCACGGCGTTGCGCTGCTGGACAATAAAGCCGCCACCCGCCATATCGCGGATCAGCGCCTGGTTGATCGGCGTGCCGGTGAAATCGAAGTCGTCGATCTCCTTGGCCAACGGCAATTTGGCGATGGTCATCTGGTATTTGATCGAGCGCGCCTGTTTCTCGGCAATCTCGGCGCTGAGCAATTCGCCGACATGCGCGCCGGCTCGTGCCGCCGCTTAATTCCGGTCGTCATCACTTCGTCATAGGCAGCGCGCATGCCGTAAAGCTTGAGCCTGGTCATCAGCTCGAGAATGTCAGCACGCTCCATCAGGCAACCCGGCGCAGGCGATCGTAGCGGGCACAATCGGCGATGGGTGCGTGTCGCAAGGACAGCACCTCGGGTGTCACAATCGTCGCTGGCGGCCCAGGGTCGCGGCGGCGCGCCAGGATATTGAGCACGACATCGGCGGAATGGACGCCGCCGGCGAGGGCTTCGGCACGCCGCCTCGACGGCCGCCAGACCGTCGCTCAGCACCGCCGATAGGATCTTGACCATCTGGCGATCGCCGTCATCCGAGCCCCTCAGCTGGCGCCGCACATGCTCCAGGCTGGCCGGCAATGCCCAGTCTTTGAAAGGCGCGCCGTTACGCAACGCGCCGGGCTTTCGGGCGAGCACCGGGACGTAATGCCAGGGATCATAGATCGTCTGGTTGCGGCCGAAGCTGCGCGCATGCTCGCCGACAATGGCGCCGTCCTGACGGATGACGATGCGCTCGGCGTAAGACTGGATCTCGACCGGCCGACCCACCGCACGCGCGGCAACCGAATACTTGTTGTTGTCGAAGCGCACCAGGCAGGTCTTGGAGACCGAGGCCGCGTCGCGCGGAACCCGTCGAAGCGGCCGCTGATCGGCACCAGCTTGGCGCGCTCAGCCTCAAAGACCTGCCAGATCGTTTGGTCGTTCAGCTCCGGATGTGGGTTCGCCTTGGCATAAGCCACGCACCGGTCGAGCAGCCAAGCGTTGAGCTCGGCGTAGCTCGTGACCCGCAGCCGCGGCGTGAATAGCCGTTGGCGAAGGTTGCCGACCTGGTTCTCGACCTGCCCCTTCTCCCACCCTGAGGCCGGCGTACAGGCGGTCGGCTCAACCAGATAGTGCCCGCACATCTGCAGGAAACGACGGTTGAACTGTCGCTCCTTGCCGGCGAAGACCTCTCGACCGCCGTCTTCATGTTGTCATAGATGCCGCACGTGCAGGCGCCCTGAAGAACTCGAACGCCCGGGCATGGGCATCGAACACCATCTCCTGGCTCTCGCGCGGATAAGCCCGCATAAACGGCATCCGGCTGTGGCAGAGCCGCAGGTGCGCCACCTTCACCGTGGTCGGCATGCGGTTCTCAGCACGACCTCATGGCTCCAGTCGAACTGGTAGGCTTCTCCCGGCGCAAAGCTCAGCGGCACTAGGCTTTCGCCGTCGCGCGCCCGTGCGCTCGACGCCAAACCCTCGCGTAACGGCGAACCGCGTCGTAGCTGCCCTCGTAACCGAGGGTGCGGAGCTCCTCGAATATCCGGATCAGCGTCAGCCGCTCGCGCGCCGGCTTGCCCTCGTTCTCCAGCAGCAGGCCGTCGAGCTGATCGCGCCACGGATCAATCCGCGGCAATGGCTGCTGACGCCGCTCGTAGTGAAAGTCTGTCGCTTCGACCGAATCACCTTGCGCACGACTCTGCGCGCAGGCGAAACTCGCGGCAGATCGCCTTGATCGGCTTCTTGTGAATGAAATAGGCCCGACGAACCTTGGCAATCGTCTCCACAATTAGCATCCCCCACCCGGCCACCATGTTCCCCATGGAAGCCATGTGAACCCGCCGTCCCGGGGGTCCCGATTGGATGCCGATCACCCCCAAACGGGGTCCTTATTCATGCCGATTTACAGGACGCCGAACTGCGCAGCAGACGCGACCTGCTGCTCAGCGTCATCGGCGTCGGCGAGACGCTGGCCGCCTCGCTGATGGCGGAGATGCCGGAGCCAGGGGTTCTGCGTCGAACGGCGAGATGGTCGCCTATGCGGGGCTCAACCCCAGCCACCACAGGTCGGGGACCTCGATCGACCGCCCGACGCGCATCTCCAAGATCGGCAATGCCACGCTGCGGTCGTCGCTCTACATGCCGGCGCTGTGCGCGATGCGTTTCAATCCTGCCGTCGCGATCCTCGTTGCGCGCCTGAAGAGCGCGGGTCGCCTTAAGCCCAAGCAGATCGTTGTGGCTGCCATGCGCAAACTACTGGTCCTCTGCTTCGGCGTGCTGAAGACAGGCAAGCGGTTTGATCTGGCCATCGCCATGCCAGCCTGAGCCTCGGTAAGTTTCCTATTCCGTTATTCGATGGGGGCCGATCATCTGCCGTCCTTGAGGTCGGTGCGCGCACCGGAGGTTAAGGAGGGCCGAAGGCCCGTGTGCAATAGCGCGCCACAAATCAACCATTCCTTGGTGAGACTGAAAGGACCATTCCTTGGAGCCAACCTGCATCCGGATCGCCGAGAGCGCAGGTTGGGTCAAGGCGTGAAGCGGGACCGGAGCCACACGCAGCGAAGCGAGCATGGCGAGGACCCACCCTTTGACGCGCCCGAGCACCCGGCGAAAATTGCCGAGCGGGCGGGTCGCATCTGATCAGGTCCAGCTGCCGCTTCTGACGACCTATACAACGTGCGGCAAGCGGAGCGCGATGCCCATCGGAAAACCCGCACCCGACGCCATTAAAAGACGCCATTAAAAAGCGTGATCACGCTCAGAGCATGCCGGCATGCTCTCCCAGATCGAAGGAGGTTATTTTAGCGCTGGACAACCAACACGGTATCTACCGCTAACTGCTTCCGTTCTTGGCTGAGCAATTCAATGGTCGAAAGTGACCAAACAACGCAATGGCATTATCCAGAAAAGAGTGGCTTTGGTCGCGCAACGGAGCGGGAGTGGGGGTCACCAGCGGCGACGCTGCGGCTGAACAGGAGAACCCTCCATGCGCATGTACATTATCGGCAATGACGGAATCACCCTCTGCCGCGAGCCACCGGCGATAGTCGATGACGGCAAAATTGTCGTCGCCTCGAACGAGGAACTGCACGCAGCCGCGCTCAACGGCAAACGGCTCCTGGCACTGTGGAACGCTCTGCCCGGTGTCGAGAAGCGCAGGAAGGTGGGCGACCGCGTCGCACTGATAGATGAACTGTGGTCGGCGATCGAGATGTTGCGCGACCCGGAGCCACAATCCGAGGCGAAGCGCCCATCAAAGCAGGAGCAGGTCATCTCGATGCTGCGTCGACCCGAAGGTGCGACGGTCAATGAGGTGGCGAGCGTGACCGGCTGGCAGCGCCACACCGTGCGCGGCGTCTTCTCGGGAACCCTGAAAAAAAAGCTCGGGCTAACCCTCGCTTCGGCCGAGGAGGAGCGTGGCCGGGTCTATCGCATCGTCGAGCCCCGCGCATGACCGGCTGCTACGCAGCCAAAGGGCCAGGAGCCGAGTTCAAGTCGGACAAGGGAGGATTCTGATGGAGGAGCAAGTTGAGTACCTCGCCGCACCACCATCGAACGGCGCTACCGCGGTTTTGGCCTTGATCGAAAGGATGGCGCTTGATCCCAGCGCCGACGTCGCAAAGCTCGAACGCATCGTCGAAATGTACGAGCAGCTTAAGGCGAAAGAGGCCGAGCTTGCGTTCAACGCGGCGAAGGGTCGGATCCTGAAGAAGCTCGCCGGCGTCAAGCTCCTGAAGAACAGGCCCGCCCTCTATGAAATCGACAAAGGAAAGCCTCAGAGAGGCACCTACGAAGCCTTCAAATATGCCCCGCTGGAGGAGATCGACAAACATCTCCGCCCGCTCTTGTTGGAGGAGGATATGGATCTCTCCTATTCCGACGAACCGCGGGAGCACAGCTGGATCCTGATCCGCGGCCGCTTAAAGCACCTGCCAGGTGGCCATTTCGAAGATTCATTTATGCCCGCCCCGCTGGACATCTCGGGTGGCAAGTCGACCGTGCAGGGTGTGGGAAGCACCAATTCTTACCTGCGCCGCTATATCGCCTGCAATATCTTCAACATCGTGGTCGTCGGCGACGATGACGACGGCAATGGAGGCACCATAGACGAAGCACAGACCACTACGCTTCTCGATTTGATCGAAAAGGCAAAAGTCGGACCGAAGTTTCTGAAATACATGCGGGCGCAGAGCATCGAGGAAGCCGGTTCTCTCGAAGCCGCGGTCGCCACGATCGCCTCCCGGGACTATCGCAAGGCCATTAGCACTCTCGCGGAGCAGATTGCCAAGGCGGAGACCAGTCATGCCAGTCCTTCATGACGTGGCGCAATACTCCGAGGATTATGACCGCCTCAAGATCGGGATCCAACGAGCTCCAACTTCCACAAGATCATCACACCCCAGGGCAAGCCGTCGAAGCAGTGGCGTGAATACGCCTGCGTCCTGATCGCCGAGCGGATCCTGCAGCAGAGGATCGAATTTTATAATTCGCCGGTGATGGAGCGCGGCTTGATCGTCGAGGCCGAGGCGGCCGATTGGTATGAATTCGATCACGACGTAACCGTTCAGCGGATCGGTTTCATCACCGACGACGAGCGCACGATGGGATGCAGTCCCGATCGCCTCGTCGGCGATGCCGGCTTACTGGAGATCAAGGCACCCCTACCACAGACCCAGGTCGGATACTGGATTTCGGGTGAGCTCGGTGAACGCTTCCGGCCTCAGTTACAGGGACAGCTTTACATAACTCAGCGTAGTTGGGTGGACATCCTATGCTGGCACGACGTGTTGCCGAAATTGATCATGCGGGTTGAGCCGGATGAGAAGTTCATCAAAGCCCTCGGCCGCGAACTTCGCATCTTCAACTACTTCGTTGAAGGGGTGATGGAGAAGATCCGCGGGACGAGTGAACTGCCGATCGCGCCAGGCAGATTAGCACTGAAGGCAGCTTTGCGCGCAAGCTTGGACATAGCGCCATGAAATCAATGTCGCTGTGCAGCCAGCACAGCTTGATCCTGGTTTAAAGCCGATGACTATCCCCCGCATTCCACGCTGGGTGGCGCGTCCCAAGCCCAAACCTGACCTACGGAGGCGAGCCCAGCACTTAGCCTTTATCCGACAGCTTCCCTGTGTCGCCTGCGGTACGGCAGCTCCCTCGGAGGCCGCTCATGTGCGGTCCGGATCTGACGGCGCGGCAGCAATGAAGCCATCGGATCGCTATTCCGTCCCACTCTGCAGCAGCTGTCATGCGTTGCAACACCAATTTGGAGAGCTAACATTCTGGAGCACCCTGCGCATCGATCCGCTGAACGTGGCTTTCCGCCTGTGGACGGTATCGGGCGATACCAAGGCAGGCGAGAGGATCGTCTTCCGGGCGCGTCAGCGGATCGACTTGATGAAAACTGCTGCGCAATGAACCCGTCGAATTAACGCGACACGCTCAAATGGTGTAAAATCGCCCCATAACAATACTCGATTTCCGCGATTCCGTCGTCGCTTAGGATCTGATGCGGAATAATCGCATCAGGGTGGTGCTTGTTGCCTTGGAGAGATGGTGTAGTTCCAGTCGCCTTGGAAGTTATGGCGCTGAATGTTGAGGGTAGCCATTTCGGCATCGCTGACTTTGACGCCCTTGGGATAGCGGCTTTGGTCAATGTCGCAAGTGACAGTGAGGCCGGTATTGGTGGTAGTAGCGCCGATCAGGTGTATGATGACGTGGTGGCTGACGAGCGGTTTGCCGCGCCAGTTCTGGGAGATGTAGGCAAAGAGGCGGTGCTCGATGCGGTTCCATTTGCTGGTGCCGGGCGGCAGATGGGCGACGGTTACCCCGAGACCGGTTTCGTCGGCAAAGCGTTGCAATTCACGTTTCCAGAGGCGGACGCGGGCGCCGTTGCTGCCGCCGCAATCGGCCGTTATGGTCAGGGTTCGAGCCTTGGGATAGCGTTCCTTGCCGAGCCGTTGCCACCAGCGCCGAATGCTCTCGACGGCAAATTCGGCGGTATCGGCATTGATCCCGACATTGACCCAGCCCTGGTTGGCGGCAATGTCATAGACGCCGTATGGCGCCACCTTACCCAAGCCTTTGATCTCGAAGTCATGGACGCGCACCGGCTCGGGATCCCCTTTGCGCCGCAGCTCCCGGCCGCCGTTTTTGAAATCGCCGACCAATTCCTTCTTTTTGGTGTCGACGGAAATCGCCGGATTACCGGCGGCCATCGCCGCTCTTATGGTGGTGTTGATGTGCTCGAACTGGGCATTTCGGTCGGGGTGGTGGGATCCCTCGCGAGTCTTGCGGTTAGCCTGACAGCTATACTGTTGCTCGCGCAACAATCGGCCCACCAGCTTCTGGCTCACCTGGAAGCCTTGTCGGCGCAACGCCTCGGCAATGTTGCGTTGACTGCGGCTGACCCAACGTAGCGGAACCTCAGGATCACCGCGGATCGCGTCTTCGATCAACCCTTCAAGCGCCGCCAAAAGGCCTGGTTGGCGCTCCGTCTCACGCTTGCGCCCGGCCCCGCAACGCCGGATGCCACGACCGATTTCATTGCGAGCGGCTTTCAGTTCGGCAACCCCGCGATTGAGCGTGCTCCGTGCCAACCCGCTCGCCGCGGCAACCGCTGTCACCCCGCCGCGGCCCAGCGATATCGCCTCATTGGCCGCAAACAACCGACGCCCCCGCTCGTCGAGGAACGGCGACATCCTCTCAAACCGAGTGCGAACGCTGTTGATGTCAATCACAACCACGAGATCGCTATGGATCACCCTAATGTAACGATATCTCGATTCTATCATTGCGTTCTTTGGACCACTTTGATTCTATTATTTCGCGTCAGGTCCTTAGTCGCGCTTATTCGATGCTACCGGCACCTTCGGTGAACTGGGTCTGACGCGGTGGCTTGCGATAGCCCAACTCGTAGTCGCAGTTCCGGTCAGGCGGTATCGGCGGCCTTCGCCTCGTGGGCGACGTCATCAAAACGAGCGCTCGCGGCATGACGAGCGCTCCCGCCGGTCAGCGTCTGCCAGCGGTGGATTATCTCACCGACATAGCCGGGGTCGAGCTCCATGCCGTAGCAGCGCCGACCGCGTTCCGCTCGGCGGCGATCATCGTAGGTGCCGCTGCCGAGAAAGGCGTCGAGCACGATGTCGCCGCAGCGGGTCCGCGTGGACGCGTGCCTTTGGGTTACTCTATCGGCACGTCTCGTTCGAGACGATGCTCGGGCTCGCTTCGCACCATCGCCCGACGAGCTACTGCGATATCATCGGGCGCGACCCGCAAAGGTGTGCCGACAGTCCGGCACCAGCCGCGGCGCCGCAAGACAGCGACCGGCATGCAGGCAGGCCGATCAACTTCTCCCGAAAAAGTCGAACTCAGCCCCGTTTCGGCTTCGACCGGCTAGCGCTAGATATCAACCTGGGACAACGGGATGAGCCTTCGACGAGTGGGTTCCGGCCGATCATCTATTGAGGAAGATCGATGGCGTCCTCGATTTGAGCGAACTGCGTCACGAGCTGGCGCCGTTCTACAGATAAAAGCCATTCCCCATCCGATCAGAAACAGCGCGAACATTACCGAGCCGGCTGAGGCGATACTGCCGGTGTCGCCTCGAAGCCGGATGCCGGCAGGAGCTCGCGTATTGAGGGAATGAAGACGAGCGCGAAGATGAACGAGTTGACGCCGTCCATTACCCAGCCCAGCCAGCAGCCGAGAAATCCAATTTTCTGCTGTTTAGTCAATCGCGAACGCGGGAGGTCGTCTCAACCATCGGATCAGGTGAAGCTGTCAAGGAGGGATGCCGCCCGGCGCGGATGTTTCGATATCGCCGGTTGTTTGGAGAGGGGCACCTATGGCCAAGAATGGCTTGAAACTGATCGACGCCTAAATGCATGTGATGGAGCCCGTCGATCTGTGGCAGCGCTACATCGATCCCGAATTCGCGACGCGGGCACCGCGGGCTCGACGAGCGCGGCTGGGACATCCGAACCATTGTCGAAGGCGAGGTCATGGCGCACATGCGTCCTGAGCTTGTCCCGATCACCGTCGCTGAATTTCGGCCGTCCAAACACCTTGCCTGCCGCGCGCGCCTCTGGGAGAACCACAACCTCTTCGGAAATACCGAGTATCTCACGCCCCGAACCACGAGCGCGCGTCCATCCGGTCAGGCTCAAGCTTTCGAGGCGGCAGGCCGACGATCGTTTGCTCCGTCTGCAGTTCGCGATCATCATCGCGCGGGGTAATCTGCGACCGTGTCGGGGCCAAAGTTATGTGCCGGTTATCGGGCTGCTCCTTCCGGACCGGACGTGAATGCTCTGTATCTGGCCCAAGACCTCAAGCGTGAAAGAGGAATTGGACGATGAAAGCTGGTGTGGTTTATCCGCAGATCGAACTTGGCGGCGATACGGGGGCAGTCAAGGCGTTTGCCCAGGCGGCCGAAGACCTGGGTTACGACCATATTGTGATCTACGATCATGTCCTCGGCGCCGTTCATGAAGGCAGAGAACCAAAGTTGACCGGCCCTTATAAAGAAAACGATCCGTTCCACGAGCCGTTGGTCACCTACGCTTACCTCGCCGGTGTTACCAAGAACCTCGGATTGACGACGGGCGTGATCATCCTGCCGCAGCGACAGACTGCCCCCTGATCGGTATTGAAGATGCCGGGCTTGCCGAACCGGGGGAGGGCCTCGCTCAGCGCCTCGACACAGAACCCCGCCGTCAGCGTGTTCGACAGCTACGCTTAAAAAGCCCGCCGCAACGCTGCCGACGTCCCGCGGTCCCGGCGCGAACGGGATGATGAGGTGGTCTCGGGGGCCTCCCCAGACTGGCCCTTGCACCGAAGTCTCCCACCGGGCAGGACCGTCGAGGCGATGGAGATTGCCGCTCAAAAAGCAAGGCGTCGCGCCGAAATTGCTGGTCACCGACAAGCTGCGCTCCTACGCGGCGTTTGCGACTGACCTGTCGGCATGAGCAAGAGCTTCGGTCTGTTGCTTGTGAGGATAGGGGCGTCGGAGCGGACGTCTCGGTTCAGCCCGGTTTTGTAATAATCATGCCGTCACCGCGGGAAGCATCGGGTGCTCCGATTTGTTGTTCTCCCGTGGACCCTGATGATGACGAGCGCGACCAAGTGCCCACAATCAGAGAGATATGTCGGACAGAAGGATACAAATATTTGGAGTGGACAAGAGCGCCGAGATCACGGTAAATTGATCGCTGCGCTTTGGGTCGGTAAGTAGCTGAACAAAATGAGGTTTTTAACCGGATTACGGTGTAGTGTGGCGAGCCAGCCCTTTTATAGACGGTAAATTCACCGACGCGCTCGGCGCCCATCGCCAAAAACGCACATAATCACAGCGGCTTAATTGTCAGAGTGCGGAGCCTGCTGCCAGGGCAAAGAGGACAATTTCCGGCGAAATTCGAGTGCGAAACAGCGTTTTACGATCCCGGAATCATCCATAACCCTACCGGAATCGGCGCCTAATTTCAGAGACGAGTTCGCAGTGGACTCTCCCTCCACCGGCGACTTCAAACGCCTCATAGACCGGGTAGTCCGGATTATCTCGAACAGGTCGGTGGTGTTGGAGGGCGCGTCAGTCACAGCGTGCTCGGTCATGCATCGTCTCCGGCGCAAACTCGCAGTGTGGCGGTCGATCATAAACACGAAAGGACATCGCGAAATTCGGAAAAACTGAGGGCACGGAGCGCCCACCGCGAGGAGGCCTTGTTGACATGCGCGGGAGAAACATTCTGCGCCCTAGCGCACTATTGACGCCGGCTCGCAGGTGCGAGTAGGCGTCTTCCGAGAAATTTCTTGTCAACAGGAGATGTCATATGCCTGTAGCGGCAATGAACCACTTCACGGTCCTGAGCGACGACCTGGAGGCCACTCGGCGCTTCTATTGCGATCTGTTCGGTTTCAAGGTGGGATGGCGGCCGCCGTTTCAATTCCCCGGCTGGTGGCTCTATGCTGGCGACGACACGCCGATCTTGCACGTGATCCACAGCAAGGATCTGCCGCAGGACCGCGGCGGCGTCCTCGACCACATGGCGTTCTCCGCGAAGGACCTGCCCGGCACCGTCGCGACCCTCAAACGCGAAGGCATCGATTACGAGCTGCGGCGCCTGCCCGGCGGCGGCATCTGGCAGCTGTTCTTCCACGACCCGTGCGGCGCCAAGGTCGAGTTCGATTTCGAGAAAACCGAGCCGACGCCCCAAGGCCACGTCGAGGCCTGACCCTCACCCACCAGCCCTTGCGGGCTGGTCCCCCCTCTCCCGCATTGCGGGAGAGGAGCATTGAGCTGAATGCGTTGTAGCCCCTCTCCTGCATTGCGGGAGAGGGTGCCGAGCGCAGCGAGGCGGGTGAGGGGTGCCGCCGCCTACTCCGCTGCTCGAGCGCCAAGCGCGGCGAGGCGCTGTTGCGCGTCGAGCACGGTCGCGTCTTGCCCCGATGCTTGCTTGAGGCGGAAATCGAATTCGGCGACGTAGTAGGGCGGTTCGATGCCGAGGCGGGCCGCTTCGCTGCCGCGGGTTTCGTGTCGCTCGAAGTCGCAGACCAGCGAATCCTTGACCGCGAATACCGCGTCACTGCCGAGATACTCGTCGCGCCGGTCGAAGATGTGCGTCGTGACCGGCTCGTAGCCGTCGGCCGAAACGACGAAGTGGATGTGCGCCGGGCGCCACGGATGGCGGCCGGTCGCGCGCAGCATCGCTCCGACGGGCCCGTCGGAAGGGATCGGGTAATTCACCGGAAGCACGGTACGGATCAGATAGCGGCCCTGGGCATCGGTGCGGAACCTGCCGCGCATGTGCAGCTCGCCCTCGATGCTCTCGTCTTGCGAATCATAAAGCCCGCTCGACTGCGTCTGCCAGACATCGAGGAGCGCGCCCTTTATCGGCTGGCCGTCGAGGTCGAGGACGCGGCCGCTGACCAGGGTCGGGGTGCCAGTCTTGTCGAGCCTGGCGATGTTGCCGCCGGCCCGCAGCTCGGGAGCGCCGAGCCGGTGAAAAGGCCCGAACACCGTCGACTCGGTTGCCCCGTCGGGCTTGCGGTGGTTGATCAGGTCGACCACCATCGAAACGCCCAGCGTGTCCGAAAACAGGATGAATTCCTGGCGCTTGTCGCTGCACATGCGGCCGGCTTCGGTCAGGATTTCGATCGCCTGAAACCACTCCGCCTCGGTCAACTCGACCTCCTTGACAAAGGCGTGCAGGTGCCTGATGAGGCCGAGCACGATTTGTCGCAGACGGGGGTCTGGCGTCTGCGAGAAGCGCTGCAGCGCCTCGGCGGTAATGTCGACTTCGGTTTTGTTGCGCTGGGCTGGCATCACCACTCTCCCATCGTGCGGTTAGGGTGCGGTTCGGGGAGAGGATATAGCGGAAAGCTTCGACCGCCGCACTGAAAGCGACGCCCCTTGTCTCTCCCCACCGGCGGCAGGGCTGTCCGGGAAACTCAGGCATAGCCGAAACTCAGCTGATTTTGAGAGTTTTGACATTTTGGGAGGCTTGGGTTGACGGGCGGGGGTTTGTCGATGGCGCCGATGTGGCGGCGCTCGAAGAGGCACAGAGCGACCAGATCGGTGAAGCGCAGGATCGAGATCTCGATGCGGTGGCTGCGGGCGGCGATGCGCAGCAGCGCGTAGGCGACCATCGCGGCGAAGAGCTGGAGGCGGATCGCGTTGTCGTTGTTGCCGAGAAAGCGGCGGATGTGAAGATGCTGTTTGATCCAGCGAAACAGCAGCTCGATCTGCCACCGGGCCTTGTAGAGGGCGGCGACATCGACGGCGGCGCGCTCGAGGTCGTTGGTCAGCAGGGTAATGGTTTTCCCGTCGGTGCGCTGGACCCGCAGGCGGCGCAGCCGCATCGGCAGTGTCGAATTGCCCTTGCTGGCGAAGCGCACCTCGGTGTCGTGGAGCACGGTGAAATCATCGCCTTGCGCCAGCGCGATGGGGCGCTCGCCAACGATGTCGAGGCGCATATTGGTCTTGGGTCGGGTGAGGAAGACCGCGCCCTGGTCGGCGATCGCGGTCCACCAGCCATAATGGCAATAGCCCTTGTCAAAGACATAGGTCGCCCCCGGCTCGATGGTGATCGTGCGGCCGATCTGGGCGTCGTTGACGTTGGCATCGGTGATGTCGAGGATGCCCGGACAGTCGGCCTTCGGGTCAAAGACGACATGCATCTTCAGGCCGCGGATGCGCCCGTTCGATTTGGCCCAGTCGCACAGCTTGCCGAGCGGGATCGGCGTCGAATCGATCAGCTTCACCATGGCGGCGCCGTCGCGTCGCGCCTGCCGATCGAGCTGGCTTGCGACCAGGCCGAAGGTCTCGGCAAACAGCGCAACAGGTCGCCGTTTGTTGGCATCGGCCAAGGTCGAGCGGACCAGCGGGCCGCTGCCCAGATGGTAGTGATGCTGGCGCTTGGCGTTCCAACCCGCTTCCAGGCCCCGCAGGCTGGTGGCCGAGGAGAACGGGGCGTAGACCAGCGCCAGCAGATGGTTCCAGCTGGTAAACGATTTGACGTAGGCATCGCCGGCATGACGCTCGACGAGCCTGTCGAACTGGCGGCGCTTGATCGGTTCAAGCAGCTTGCCGAAGATGCTAGGTGAAAAGCGCATGCCCCGTCCTCTTTCTGAGTCTCCGCAAACCAGAAAGTAGACGGAAAATCTCCGTCTCGCGGGGCATGCGCCTGCGGCTAATAAATTCACCCCTCCGTTTCCCCGGACAGCCCTGCACCGGCGGGGGAGAGACAAGGTGATGTCGAATGCAGGTCAGACGGCGTCGGCGACCTTCTGGCCGTTTGGACTGCCGAGCCCGGTGCAGGCGTCCCACCCGGTGGTGGCCGCGAAGCTGCCGTTGTTGCCCTGGGTTATATCATGCAAGGCCGGGGCATTTACGTAGAGATGCGGGTTGATGAACCCGGCGCGCCGGGCCTTTGCCGCGTTGATACGTGCGATGAGGCCAGCCCACAGCGGCGCCACGGCGCTGGTTCCGCCGATGACCGTGTTTTGTCCGTCGACCCGCACATCGTATCCGGTCTGCGGGTCGGCGTCGCCTGCCACATCGGGGACCCCCCGCATCGCCAGTGCCTGTGTCCCGCCCTGGGTCCGCGTGACGTGCAGCCCCTCCTGATATGGCGGCAATGCAAAAAAGCTGCTGACGCCGCCGCCGGTCGCGCCGTTATTGGGACCCTCGTTCCATACAGTCTCTTGCGTGATGGAGGTGCCGGAGGCTTGCAGATTGGTGCCGCCGCAGCCCAGAGCAAACGGGCTCGATGCCGGGAAATCGACGTGATCGGCGCCATCGCCGACGCCGTCGTTCGACCCGCCGTCGCCCGCCGCCACGCACACCGTGATCCCCATCGTGGCGGCGGCCTGGAAAGCCTGGTCGTAGGCGGTCATCGCCTGCTGGGTCCACGCCGATTCCGGTCCGCCCCAGCTAATCGAGATGACTGACGGCTTGTTCGTGGTGTCGTGGATCGCCGCGGCGATCGCGTCGAGGAACCCGGCATCGGTGTTCGGTGCGAAATAGACGACGATCTTGGCGCCCGGCGCAATTGCCCCGGCAACCTCGATGTCCAGCATCACCTCGCCGTCCGGTCCATTGGCGGAGCCCGTCGGACGGTTCTTTCCATGGTCGACCGATGCGGCGAGCACCTTTGGCTGGCTGACCTGTAATCCCGAGAAATACCGCTGCAGGTCAGTGGTGCGATAGCCGCCGCCAAGCTCGATGATCGCAATGCACTCGCCTTGCCCGGTGCCGGCTGGGAAGCCGTACAATGCAGCCAGATCAGTCGGCGTAAAAGATGTGGATGCCGCAGCGGCTGCATGCCACTGCACATTGCCGCGCGTGGGGCGGGTGCGAAAATGCGGGCGTGCCTGGGGCCGATTGTCGAGGCCGAGCACCGCAGTAACCACTCCATGCAGCTCGTCCGGCAGATGAACCGCTCCAGTCCTGCCGCGGTAGGACCCGCCGGCATGCTCGAACTGCTGCAGGTCGACGCCGAACGCGTCATTGAACTGGGCGACGGTGCCCGAGAGCACGACTGCCCGTCTGCCCGGGTGCTCCTCGACGACGGCGAGACCGTGCTGGTTCGCGAATTGCTTGACGGATTGGATATCGGTCGAGTCCGCTCCGAATTGCTGGTCATACTCCTCATGGGTCAGGTGACGCTCGGACTTGTCGCCGGCGGCGATTTTCCTGACCCGCTCCTGTAATGCGTCATGCTGACGGTGGCGCAGGACTAAGGTGACTTCCAATCGTTCGGTTGGGTTGGCCTCACCGATCGAACGTGCGCCGGGCAGTGGTTGCCTCTCGCTACCAACGAGCGGATTCTTTGGCATAGCTCCACACTCCTTAGGTTGTTGACATGTGCCGCGCAGGATTTGCGAACGGCTCTGCAACGGCACGAAGCGGCAGCCGGACCGAGTCGAATTTTTCTGCAACGCTGGCTTGTCAGGCCGGGATCGCCAAACGACCTAACGCATTAACTATGCCACAAATATTCGTTAAAATCAAGCGCCACCGCTAATAGCCGCGCCGCGATGCGTGTCGACGAAAATTGTAGGTTCAAGCGGCCGCGGCAAAAGCCGTCTTGAGCCGATCGTACTCGGCGCGCACGATTTCGGCGCCATAAACGCGCTCGAGCCGCCGCACAGTGAAATGACCGCGCGCGACACCCTGGAAGTGCTCTATAAAGGCGAGATTGATTGCCGCACCGCCCACCGCGCCGACCACTGCGACGGTTTGCGCAGCGATCTTCTGAGAGACGACGACGCCGAAGCGCGAGGCGATCTGCGTCAGGAAACGGACGAGAAACGGCGCGCCCTCCCGGATCGTGCCTTTGTCCAAGGCGAAATCGGCCACCTCGACCAACCCGCGGGCGAGCATCGCGCGGACCGCGAAGTAATCGGCCTCCACGCCCGTCTCGTCCGTCGGCGGACCGCCGAGCGCGAACACTTCGAGGCACGCGAGCCCAGTCCGCGGGTCTGCCAGGTCCTCGCCTTCTTCCTGCGCGATCGCCGCGATGGCGCGCAGCATGATCGTCGTCGAAACCGGCAGCTCGACCGCCAGGGCGGCGAGACCAAACGCGCCGCCGATCGCCCCCGAGGTGCAGGCAAGCCCGGAGTGAAGTCTGCGGCCGCCGGTGAAGCGGCGGTTTCGCAGACTGTACAAGGCGACATCGAGCGCCCGCTCCAGGGCATGCTTCGCCACCTTGGCGACCGCCGTCGAGGAGGCCGCCGGCAATGCCCGCTGCACAAACCCGACCGGCTTTCCGGCGAGCGCCGCAAGCCGCCCGGCGAGGCTAGGGCTTTCGAGCCGCCGCACCGCTGCGGCAAGGGCTTCTTGATCCGCCGGCGAGAAATCCATGCCCTGTAGCTGAGCCTGCGACCGAGTTCGCACAAGAGCGCACCCTATTGTGTGTGCTGGCCAACGCTGCGAAAATTCTGCAGAACAATGGAGGCTTCTTATGAAGCAACGCATCGCCCGATCGCCGGCGGTTTACGGCTATCACGCCCATGTCTATTACGATGCCGACGCGTTCCCGGTTACCAAGAATCTGCGTGAGACGCTCGCGGCAAAGTTCCCGTTCGAAATCGGCTGGTTCAGCCGAGGTCCGGGAATTGAGTGACGAGCCGAGGGGCCCGCACCCGGTTTCGCAGTTCCGGTTTATGTTCACGGCTGCGCAATTCGAGAACATCGTGCCGTGGCTGATGCTAAACCGCCAGGGCCTCGACGTTCTCGTCCACCCGCTGACCGACAATTCCTACGACGACCACTCGCTATGCGGTATCGCTCGGCTCTCCGGTGCGGTTGAAGCTCAACACAATGCACCACACCTACCGCGCTGAGCAATATCCGACACCGCGCTGAGCGGGCCGCGTCGCCCCGGTCGCAGCGGCGGTCTCGGCATGTGCCTGCCCGCCTGTGCCACCGTTTAAATGGATAGGACCCGTGCACAACGCCGTCATACTCGCGAGAGGGGTATCAGAGCGACCGGTATCACGCTTCCTTTGCCGCCCGGGGCCCGGCCTTTGCGGGGAAGACGGAAAATGGCGCGTAGGATTGTCTATTCATCAACTGAGACTTAGGGGTAAGGCCACTGGCAAAGAAAACCACTTCGTTTTCACGGACCCGTCGGCGCTTCAAGAGCTGGCTCCATAGTCGCTTCGAGCCGTGGCATGTCGCGCTCCATGGCGGTATCCGGGTGCATTACAAAGACTGGCTCGACGGCGGGGGCCGCTCCTTTGGCCAGGAGATGATCTCCTTTCTGCAGGATCGTGGTATGCCCAGGCAGGCGCGGGTGTTCGAATGGTGCGCCGGACCGGGCTTCATTGGCTTCTCGATGCTCGGTCACGGGCTGTGCGACACGCTCTGCCTGGACCCGGTGGCGGTGACGGCCTGCCGACGCACGATCGCGGATAATGGGTTGAGCGGGAGAGTCACGGTCTATCACTCCGACAATTTATCGGCGATCCCGATAGAGGAGCGGTGGGACCTGGTCGTCGGCAACCCGCCGTTTTTCGACAATGGGGCGTTCCATTTGCGGGCATACGACAGAGGGTGGCAGCTTCATCGCGAGTTCTTCGCGACGATCGGCCGTTTTCTGCGCCCCGGCGGGATCATAGTGCTGCAAGAAAACAATTTAGGCTCTACGGCCGAGACCTTTCGTGAGATGATCGAGACGGCGGGGCTGGTCGATCGTTTTAGTCGATGGCTGCGCGCCCCAGCGAACCCCCGACTCGCGCATCTACTACATTGGCGTCATGCGGCGCGGCGACGTCGTGCCGGCCTGGGCGAGCGGAGCGGGCATAAACATGAACAGGTCAGTCCGAGTCTCGACCGGGTGAAACGCGCCTCACGCGAACTCCATCGAATGATGTATCGAGCTCATTCAGCCGTGTGCCACAGCTACGAGAACATGTAGCCGCCCTTCGCATGGACGGCGGCGGTGATCTTCTTCCATCCTTCGCCCTGTCGGTCCGAGTACAGACCGGGTGCGCCGAGCCACCCGCGATCCGTGAGCGACACCGAAGTTCCCTCGGAGACGATGAAGCCGCCGTCGGAGGCTCGTTGTGCGTAATATTCGAGCATCAGAGCGCCGGGCATGTCTCCTGGCTGCTCGGATCGTGAACGCGTAAGGGGCGCGATCACGATGCGATGCTTCAAGGTGATAGGTCCGATCTGCACCGGCGGGACCAAATGCGGACGGAGGGACACAGGCATCGTGAACGGTGCGAAAGCCGTTGGCGTTGGCATAGAGCTTGCGCGTAACGCCAAGTTCTAAAGAACCCTCCCATTGCCGAGGAGCGATCCGTCATAGACTACTTCCGGGTGTCGCCGGCCGACAGCAACACCCCGGAAAGCTCAGCGGGAAACTATGGCTTTTCGCCCGACGCGCCCAAGTACACGGCCGTTCATCGAGGTTCTCCGGAGCTTAGAACATCGTGTTGGCGTTAGCCGAGGTCTCCGGGATCGGCTGGATCACGTCCCAGTGCTCGAGGACCTTGCCGCCTTCCAGCCGGAAGATGTCCACCACCGCCTCTCCGCGAGGATTTGGTTTGCCAACTAGATAATCGCCGGACAGGCCGTGCCAATGACAGTGAAGGATAACGTAGTCGCCGTCAGCAAAGACACGCTTGATCTCGTGCCGAGCATCCGGATGATTCGACGTCATCCAGGTAAGCGAACTTCCTCAAGCCTTCCATGCCGTCTTCGATCAGTGGATTGTGCTGGCGATAGGGGCGACCAGCGTAAAGCCGGAAGGCATCTTCGACCCGGCCTTCGAACAGAGTTTTGTAGAAGGCGACGGCGATGTCTTTGTTGGTCTCGGACATGGCTTTCTCCTTGATCAGGACATCGTGTTGAGGGGGTTGGCGGCGGTCTTAGGGACCGGGTGTATCACGAGATGATGTGCGGATTTAGGCGCATTACCCGTAGTTTCAATTGCCAGAATATTCACGATCCCCGGAGGCGGGACCACGTTACTGCATCAGGTAGCGGCAGACTGAACTGCCTTCATCGCTGCACCTTCCTTCCGGTCTACCCAGCGGCTGATTGAGCCCACGGACCCATCCCAGAGAAGCGTGCCGGGGTGACCCTGGTGACATACCCCGCAATGTTCCGCATTGAAGCCGGCGGATATTCCGCCCCCGGCGCGAGGTAAATGGGGGCCAGGCGCTGCAGCAGCGGCACTGCGCCACCTTCGGTCACCCGCGCATTGCCGTAGACCACCACGTATTCCCGCATTCCTTGCGTCGTACTGTAACCGAGGAAGGATAACGCAACTCTCGGATCACGCCGGATGTTCTTGACCTTCTGGTGCATAGCCAGGTGGCCCATCACGAACTCTTCGCCCTCAATTCCAACCCACACGACCGTGACCTGCGGGCTGCCGTTGGGATTGAGCGTGGTCAAATGAGCGAGCGGTCCTTTTTCGATCACTTCGCGTACTGTTTGCGGAATCTGCATCGGTATCTCTCCTTCGACGCTTCTGGGTGGAACCTTGTCGTTTCTGCAATGCCAAACCATAAACATGACCAGCGTCAGCGCATTGGCGAGTGCTCTCTATAGTCGTCTTGCGCGACCGCATCCGGGCTACAGGCGCGACCTGGGACTAGCCGCTGCCGATGCGCCAAGACCGAGCTTGGATCGCAGCCACTGCCAGCCTATGCGGAGAACTTCCTGCCTTGATCGGTAACGAGCCGCCCTCTCAACAGTGAGCCGCCGACCATCGACCTCGTCGTCGGCCACAGCCGGACCAATACCTTGCCAACTCTTGCGCTCTTCCTCTCCCATGTCCATCAGCTCAAGAAATGGACGCTTCGGGATCCTCGATCTCTGATCCAAAGGCCCCTGTCGAAGGGCTCAAACGGTCACTACGATCTTTCCGAACTGGGTTCTCGTTAGGCCTCTCTTCGTTCTTCGATCGCGTCGACCCGATTGGGGTAAAAGGCGAGATAATCCTTGATCGGCGTGACGGCGGCGTAGGGAGCCTCATAACTCCACACCGCGTTGACCGAGCGCTCGCCGCCGAGCGGGATGCTGTAGTAGCTGCAATCGCCTTTGTACGGGCAGTAAGTGGTGTGATCGGTGCGGTCGAGTAGCGTCATGTCGATATCCTTGCGCGGGATGTATTGAACCGCCGGATAGGCGGCTTCGCGCAAGGTCAGCGCTTCTCGCGTGTCGGCGACGACCCTGCCGGCCAACGTGACCACGATGTGGGCGGGATTCCGTTCGATCGTGATCGGATGATCAGGCCCGGGAATTTTGACCGGTTTTGCTGCGGTTGCGACATTCGGTTCCACGGCTTCACCTCGCTGTGTCTGGGTTTTGGATTGGCATCTTACCCCGCCGACTTCCCGCCATCGACCGAAAGCACATGGCCGCTGATAAAGGACGCCTGGTCGGAGCAAAGAAACAAGATGGCGTTGGCGATCTCGCCGGGCTCGCCGACGCGGCCGAGCGGCACGGTCGAGACGAGGCCCGCCTTTCTTTCGGCATTGCCGGTAAAGCGATTGAGCATCCCGGTCTCGGTCGGCCCGGGTGCTACCGCATTGACGCGAACCCCCGAGCCCGCGACCTCGAGCGCCGCGGATTTGGTCAGCCCCTCGACGGCGTGCTTGCTCGCGGCATAGACCGAGGCACGGGGGGTGCCGGCGTGACCATAGGTCGAGGAGATATTGACGATGCTGCCGCTGTGCTGAGCCTGCATCACCCGCAGCTCATGCTTCATGCTTAGCAGCGTGCCAAGGACATTGGTATCGAACGTGGCGGCGTAGCTGTCGGCGGTCTGCTCCGTCACCGGGCCGGGCTTTCCTTCGGTGCCGGCGCTGTTGACGGCCGCATCGATACGACCGAAGCGCGCGACGGTCTGATCGACCAGGCTGCGCACATCGTCCTCGCGGCGTACGTCGGCGCGGATGAACTCCGCTTTGCCGCCGAACTCGCGCAGCTCAGAAGCCAAAGCCTGGCCGGCGTCCTCATGCCGGCCGGAAACGACGACGCGGTTGCCTTCCCGCGCTAAGGCAAAGGCGGCTGCGCGCCCAATCCCGGTCAGCGCGCCGGTAATCAAGACAACGGGGGTGCTCATCTCGCTACTCCCTCAGGTGGAACGGATACGCATCATCGACCCGGCGCCGGTATTCCAAAGATCGATGCCGATGCCGGTGCCGAAGACTTGGGTTTTCCTGGCGGCTCCGAGAAAGACTTTGTAAGGTCGAGGTCATACTTGGCAGGCATGGCACCAGAGATATGGAGCTGCGGCATCTGCGTTATTTCATCGCCGTCGCCGAGGAAGGGAGTCTGACGCTCGCAGCCGATCGGCGGCTGCGCACCGCACAGCCCTCACTGAGCCGGCAGATCCGCGACCTGGAGTCGGAAGTCGGCGTCCAACTCCTGATACGCAGCCCGCGTGGAATCGAATTGACAGCGGCCGGCCGGGCGTTTCTCGATCACGCGCGGCTGGCGCTATCTCAGGTCGAGGCGGCCGGCGAAGCGGCGCGCCGGGCCGCTTATCCGGCTAAGGCGTCCTTTGTCATGGGGTTCCTCACCGGAACCGAGTTGGAATGGTTGCCCGAAGCCGTACGGATCCTTCGCGGCGAATTGCCCAACATCGAAATCGTCACCTCCAGCCAAACCTCGCCGGAACTCGCGGACGCTCTGCTGCGTCGAAAAATCGACGCGGCTTTTTTGCGTCCCGCGCAACAGATGCCGGACCTGGTGTTCAAGCCATTGATCAAGGAACCGTTCATCGCGATCCTGCGCAGCGACCACCGACTCGCTGCGCTTGACGCGTTTAGCCCGGAAAATCTCGCCGGCGAAACATTCATCAGCGTAGCGAACAACGCCCCTGCCGTGCGCGCGGCCATCGACGATTACCTGAGATGCTCAGGGGTCGAGATCACGCCCGATCACGAAGCAACCAGTACCTACATGGCAATATCATTGGTGGTGTCGACCCGAGGCATAGCCTTATTGCCCCTCTATACGCAAAATTTCTTGCCGCCCTCGGTCACAAGTCGTTCAATAAAGGGTGAAGCGCCAACGATCGACCTGGTTCTCGGCTATCACAAGGAAAACAACTCCCCGCTACTCAAGCTGTTTCTGTCGAGGGTGGCCAATCTGATCGACCGCGTCTCGAAAAAGGCTCACTGAGCGCAGCGATACGGGTCAGCGCCGGGCTCGCGTGCGTCCGAGCTAGTCGGACCTGGGTGGGATGCTTTGGGGAGGCGAGGCTTGCCCCTGCCGACCCGGCGCGGTACTCCGTCGCGAGCGAGAGCGGAGGAAACGTGATGATCGTGGGTGAGTTCGATGTCGTTGTCGTCGGAGCCGGCAATGCCGGCATGTGCGCGGCGCTGGCGGCGCGCGGGGAGGGGGCTCGGGTGCTGGTGCTGGAGGCCGCGCCGTTCGACGAGCGCGGTGGGAACAGCCGGTTTACCGCGGGCGCGCTGCGGTTTGTCTATAACGGCGTTGACGACCTTCTGAAGCTCTGTGATCTGAGCGAGACCGAACTCGCGACCAGCGATTTTGGCACCTACACCACCGACCAGTATTACGACGACCTCGGGCGGCTGACCGACTATCGCAGCAATCCGGACATGGCCGAACTGCTCGTCATGAAGAGCCAGGAGACGCTGTTATGGATGCGCAGCCAAGGCATCCGTTTTGCGCCGATGTATTCGCGGCAAGCCTTCAAGCATGAGGGCAAGTTCGTCTTCTGGGGCGGCCTTGCGCTCGAAGCCTGGGGCGGCGGTCCGGGGCTCGTCGAGGGCCTCTTCAAGGCCGCCGAGGAGCGCCAGATCCAGATCGCCTACGAGGCGCGCGGCGAGGCGCTGATCGCCGACGATGACGGCGTGCACGGTGTCGTCGCCAAGGTCGAGGGCAAGACGACGCGGATCCCGGCCAAGGCCGTCATCCTCGCCAGCGGCGGGTTCGAGGCCAATGCCGAGATGCGCACCCGCTATCTCGGCCCCGGCTGGGACCTCGCGAAAGTGCGCGGCACCCGCTTCAACACCGGGGCGGGGATCAAGATGGCGCTCGACATCGGAGCGATGCCCTACGGCAACTGGTCCGGCTGCCACGCCGTCGGCTGGGATTACAACGCGCCCGAATTCGGCGATCTCGCGGTCGGCGACAATTTCCAGAAGCACAGTTACCCGTTCGCGATCATGGTCAATGCCGACGGCGTGCGGTTTTGCGACGAAGGAGCTGATTTCCGCAATTACACCTATGCCAAATACGGCCGCGAAATCCTCAACCAGCCGCATCAGTTCGCCTGGCAGATCTTTGACCAGCAGGTCGTCCACCTCCAGCGCGACGAGTACCGCATCCGTCAGGTGACCAAGGTCACCGCCGACACGATCGAGGGGCTGGCGGATAAGATGGCCGAATACGCCCCGGTCGATAAGGCTCGGTTTCTCGAAACCGTCCGCGAGTACAACGCCGCGGTGCAGCAGGACATCCCCTACAACCCGACGGTCAAGGACGGCCGCACCACCCGGGGCCTCGCGATCAACAAGAGCAACTGGGCTATGCCGATCGAGAAGCCGCCCTTCGAGGCCTATTGCACGACTTGCGGCGTCACCTTCACCTTTGGCGGCCTGCGCATCGACACCGAGGGGCGGGTGCTCGACACCGCACAGAAGCCGATTCCTGGGCTCTATGCCGCGGGCGAACTCGTCGGTGGGCTGTTCTATTTCAATTACCCGGGCGGGACCGGTCTGGTTTCCGGCTCGGTCTTCGGCAAAATCGCCGGCACTACCGCTGGAACGGCGGTCCTCCAGCGTTGAACTCTTCCAGACAAGAATATCGTTGCGATTTTCTTATCACCGTGTTAGTATTCTTCCGTCTCAATTTGGATGCTGGCTGTTAATTCGCTGCAGAAACAGCCAGCATCCAGGTACCTTCACCCTCACCCTAACCAACAGGAGATCGGTGAGGTGAGGGTAATGATCATAATCAGCGATACCAGGCGTGATGCCAATGGGAGCCATAGCCCCACCCGTAATGACGCCAGTAAGGATGATGATGACGCCACCACCAGGCATGCGGTCCACCCCAACAATGCCAAGAGTATCCGTTCCACCAGCACCGCGCTTCTGCCGGTTGAGCGAAGGCAGCGGTGCCGATCGCCAAGGCGGCGAGCGTCGCCAGGACGAATTTTCTCATCGCTTTACCTCCTCGATGCTTGTCAACTAAAACCATAACGAGAAGGCAAGTCGAATTACTCCATTTAACCACAAATTTATTGGGCTCCGGAGATTGCCGCCACCATGGCCTCCACCATGGTCTGCGGGTTCGCGGCGCGCATCACCTCGCCCATCACCGCAACCCCGTTCGCTCCGGCAGACAGGCAGAGCGGCGCGTTCGCAGCATTTATCCCGCCCAGCGCAATTACCGGGCCCGATACCCGCGATACGATCTCGGCCAAGCCGTCGAGACCGATCGCCGGGCCGTAGCCCGGTTTGCTGGCGGTCGGGAAGACCGGGCTGATGGTGATGTAATCGGCGCCCGAACCGAGCAGCGCCGAGGCTTCCCCGGCGGAATGCGCCGAAGCTCCGATCAGCCCGCCGGGAAGCCGGGCGCGGGCGGTTGCGCGGCTCCCCGTACTCGGCAGATGTACCCCACCCGCGCCGGCCATTGCCGCCGCGTCGACATCCTCGTGAACTGTGACGGTTGCTTGCCAGCGGCGGGCGAGCACCACCAGGGCGCTCAGCAAGGCGCGGCGTTCCGCTGCAGGCAGATCCTTCTCGCGCAGGCTGAGCCACCGGCATCCGCCGGCGAAGATTGCCTCGGCGAGCTCTGCGAGGGGCCGGCGCGCCTGCCGGCGGTCCGATATGACCAGCAGCGGCGGAACGGGGAGCCTCACGCCAGCTCTTCCTTACGGCCTCGGCGGGGCGAGGAGCAGCTCTGCCTCGATCGTCACCCGGACCGTTGCTTCGCCGGGCTCGGCGACGGGCGCCGCCATTGCCATCGCGGCCAGACGCGGAACCGGCGTGCCGCCGGTTTCGGCATTGCCGACGCGCACATCACGAAACCGAACGACGGCCAGGTGCATGCGGTCGGCGATCGAGGCAGCACGATGGTCGAGCGCGGCAAGGGCCTCGGCGGTCAGATCCTCCTCGGCCCCGCGGACCGTCTCGGGTGCGGCCTCGTAGCTCAGGGACGAGGTCGCCAGACCGTCGGATTGGAGCACACCGGCCAATTTCAGGATCGAATCCGCGTCTTTCCCGGTCAAAATCACCGACTGGTTGCCGCGCCAGCGGGTGGGGCCGTTCTGCGGGCGCTCCTCGCCGACATTGTAGGAGCCGGTCTCGACCCGCACTCCCTGCACCGGTCGCGCGCGATCGAGCGCCGCGGCCATCCGTCGATTGATCGCCGTCTGGACCGAGCGGGCATCCGCCCCGGTCTCCTCGACCCGGAGCTCGATGCGCAATAGGTCGCGGATGACCGAGCGCTCTGCCGTCTGGCTGAGATGGAGCACGGTCATGCGTTGATCGGCGTCCTGCGCCAGCGCGTGGACCGACGCGAACAGCGCAACCGCGATCGCGAGTACCCTCACCCGCCTCGCCCCACTCGGTACCCTCTCCCGCACTTCGGTATGATCCCAGGTATCCGGAACTCATTATGGATCAGTTGGTCGCGCGCGGCTATTACCGAGAGTAGGCGGATCCGAGGGTAGGCGGGATTGAATGCATAAGCCGGGTTTGCGCGCGCTGGTCACTCGGCATCGCGACGAAGCGGGGAGCTTGAGCGCGGCCTTGGCAATCCGGGCCATAGAGGCGCTTGTCGAACCCCTGATGGAGATCCATTGGCAGGCGCCGGAAGCGTTCGACCTGACCGGAGTACAAGCCATCCTGTGCACCAGCGCAAACGGTGTTCGAGCCGTGGCGCGGATGAGCGGAGAGCGGCGGGTGCCGGTGCTGGCGGTCGGGGATGCGACGGCTGCGCGTGCGCGCGCCGAAGGTTTTGACCCTGTCGAGAGCGCCGCGGGCGACGTCGGCGATCTCGCCCGTTTGGCGGCGGCGCGGCTGCGCCCGCAAGACGGGCCGCTGTTGCATGTCGCCGGAAATGTCGTTGCCGGCGATCTTGTCGGCTTGTTGCGCGCGCAGGGATTTACCGTCGAGAGACGTGTTCTCTACGAGGCCCGGGCGGCTGCGGCGCTCAGCCCGGAAGCAGTCGACAGCTTGCGCGCCGGTGCAATCGCCTTTGCACTGTTTTTCTCTCCGCGGACCGCGGCAATTTTTGCTAGGCTTGCCGATGTTGCCGGGGTCGCCGAGCGCTGCGCGAGGGTTACTGCGCTGTCGATCAGCGCGAGTGCTGATGCTGCCCTCGCCGGGCTGCCGTGGCATGACAGGCGCATAGCTGAGCGCGCTAATCAGCTGGCCTTACTTGATGCGCTCGACCAAGCTCTCGGTCGATGACGCCAGATTTACTAGGAATTGAGGCGATGTCAGAACGGGAGAGCGAAGAGGGAGCGGCAGAAAGCGGCGCGGCGCCTGTGGAGCCGAGTTCGACGCCGGCGATCGAACCGGAGAAGCCCCCCAGCCGATCTGGTCGAGCGGCGCTGTGGCTGGCGGGTTTGCTGATCCTGATCCTTGCCGGCGTTGCCCTGTCGCCTTTTTGGGCGCCTCAAATCGAGCCGCTCCTTCCTTGGGGCGAGAACCGCGACGAATACGCGGCGCTCGCCGCGCGGGTGGCGGCGGTCGAAGCGCGTCCCGTTGCACCCAACCCGGGAAGCGACGCCGTCCAATCGGCGCTGAGCGCATTGGCGCGGAGTCTCGATCAGCTGGACTCGCGACTGGCGGCAATAGAGAAGCGCCCGGCGTCCCCGGGCGTCGATACCGATGCGGTCAATTCGGCTCTAAGCGCGCTGAGGCGCCGCGTCGATCAACTCGAGGCCACGGCCAAACCCGACCTCGGTCCGATTCGGGTCGGAGTTCAGCAACTCGATCAGCGGCTCGCTGCGATCGAAACCCAATCCGCGTCGCGCACGGCGAGCGAAACTGCCGCCTCGAAAGATATGCAGCAGGAGCTCGCCCGCCTGGGCAAGATCGAGGGCGATCTCACCGACCGAGTGGCGGCGCTCGAGCGCGAGGCGCAGTCGCAAAACAACGCCGAGCTGCGGGCCGACGGGATGTTGGCGCTGCTGCTGGGACAAATGCGCGAGGCGATCGAGCAGGCACGGCCGTTTCCGACCGAATTCGATGCGTTTATCAGGCTCGCTCGGGGTTCCGACCTCGCCGCCGCTACGCAGCCGCTCGCCGAACCCGCTCGAAACGGGGTGGCAAGCCGCGCCGTTCTGGTGAAAGGCTTGGCCGAACTGGCCGGCCAGATGACCGCGCCAAGCGAACCCGCCGCCAAATCAGATTGGCGCGAGCAGACGCTCGCCCGGCTGCGCGGCCTGGTGACGATCCGCCGCATCGATGGCTCATCGCACACCGGGTCCGGGGGGGCGGCCGGCACCGCCCAAGCCGCGCTTGCCCGCGGTGATCTGGCGGGCGCGGTGGCGGCGCTCGAGCCGCTGGCCGGGGCCGACGCCGAGGCGGCGCGCCCTTGGCTGCTCATGGCTCGTGAACGGCTCGCAGCGGAAACGGCGCTCGACCATGTTCAAGAGCTGCTGACCGAGCGCCTCGGCAGCCCCCCGACTGCTCCGGGTGCCGCCCCGGCCAAGGTTCCGGAAAAGCCGGAGAAGGCGAGAACGCGGTCGTGATCCGCGGCCTTCTCGGCCTTCTCGTCTTCGCCGGGGTGATCACCGCGGCGATTTTTTTCGCCGATCATCCCGGGCAGGTCGAGATTGTGTGGCAGGGCTGGCAAGTAGAGACCTCGGTCGGCGTTCTCGCCGCCGCCGCGGTGCTCGCTGGCTTGGCGATTGCTTTGCTCTATCGGCTCGTGTCTCTGATCCTCGACAGCCCGCGTGCACTCCTGAGACACAGGCGCGAGCGCCGCCGTCGTGCCGGTTACCGGGCGCTGACGCGAGGCATGGTCGCGGTTGCAGCGGGTGATCCGCGGGAGGCGCAACGTTGCGCTCGCAGGGCCGATGCGTTGCTCGCCGACCCGCCATTGACCCTGCTCCTGTCGGCGCAGGCGGCGCAGCTCGGGGGCGACGAGACGGCGGCCAAAAAGTTCTTCACGGCTATGCTCGACCGCCCCGAGATGGAATTTCTTGGACTTCGCGGCCTCCTCAACCAAGCACTGCGCGCCGGCGACCGAGGGACGGCGCTGCGCCTGACCGAGCGCGCCGCAACTTTGCGTCCGGATACGGCCTGGGTCGTCGAGAACCTATTCGAGCTCGAAGCACGCGAAGGACGATGGGAGGCGGCCCAAGAGACGCTGGCGCAAGCGGTAAAACGCCGGATCATTCCGCGCGAGCGCGGCCGGCATCACCGCGGTGTGATCCTTTACGAACTCAGCCATGCCGCGATTGCCAATGGCGACCGGGCGCGCGGGCGAAGTCTTGCGGCCCAGGCCCAGTCACTGACAACGGACCTTGCCGCTCCGGCAGCCCATCACGCCCGATTGCTGCTCCAGGATCGCCGTACCGGACCTGCGGCAAGGTCCATCGAAAGCGCCTGGAGGACGATCCCCCATCCGGATGTCGCGCAGGTTTACGCCGCGATCCATGACGGCGCGTCCGCTCTCGACCGGTTGAAGAGCTTCGAGCGGCTGGCGGCGCAAAACCCGGATGCGCGGGAAACTCATCTCGCCGTGGCAGAGGCGGCGCTCGATGCGCAACTCTGGGGCGAGGCGCGCCGCCACCTTGATCGGGCGGTGAGCGCGCCGGCACCGCCCGTTATCGCCAGATTGCAAAACCTCGCTTCATTCCCCGCAACGCCCGACCCTGACGAGGTCGCGAGCCTGGAAGGCCCGACGCCACGTCTGTGCCTGATGATGGCGCGCCTCGAAGAAGCGGAACACGGAGTCGGGCCCGAGTCGCGCAAATGGCTCGACCGGGCGGTCACCGCGATGCCGGACCCACGCTATGTCTGCGCCACCTGTGGCGGAGAGAGCCTCAAATGGAGATCGCTCTGTCCGCATTGCGGCAGTTTTGACGCGCTGGCGTGGCGGACGCCCGCCTGGGCCGCCGCCGGCAGCACTCTCCCGATTTTGGCAAAACCGCCCAATGCCGAAGAACGGAAGTTGCCAGCCGGGCACTCGGCGAGCGGCTGAGCCGGTACGCCGTTTTCTAGGTCTAAAACCAATGCCGTCGCGGCTTGCCGATATACTGTTCCAGTGCCGCAAGCTGCTGGGTGCGCTGCGGGTCAGGTCCTTTCTTGCTGCGATCCCCCTCATAGGTTGTGATGATCTGTTCTTTCAACAGAAGGAATGCGGCGCCTACGCTGTTTCCGGTAGTTGAAAGATTCAAGTCAGGCGCTTCGGCGACAAAAACCTTATCACCCAAAGATTCGATCAGCACGGGTATCGGCTTGATGAGATCATATCCTTGGATAAAGTCGATCGCCAGTTCGATTCTCTCGACTTTGGTGGTTCTCTCGATTTTTGTGGCTATGGATGCGGGTTTTGGCGGAGCAACCCTGATGTCCGGTCGTTCGGAAAAAGTCCCTGTCGGCATCGGGGCCAGGAAGGCGCAAGATCCGGGAGCGACCCATTGACAGGGCTGGGAACGATTGCTGTGCTGTGAGGGGCAAACCAAGTTGGTGCTGGTAACGATGGTCGGGGCCGGCCCTGCGACTGTCAGAACAACTGGTATGCCTGCGCGCATTAGGGATGCACCAATCCCGGAAGGCGATCCGGAGCAGACGACCAGTGCCGGCGTCCGCGAAACCACATGGAGGATGTCACCGGATTTCATTTGATTGGCCCGGTTTGGCCGCCGGGTTCTGTGCCCTAACGTCCGTGATAAGTGTCGATTTCATATTATAAACTGGATCGCCATCCGGGGTGTACTGCCCGTCGTCGCGAAAGACTGCAATCATGACCGGCCTCAATCGCAAGGTGGTACCGTCGGCCAGCCGATATTCGCTCCATCTTTCCTTCGCCTCGAGAATTTCGATTTCGGTTGTATTTTGCCGAGGATCCGTCCGGATTTCGCTCACCTGCCCTCTCCCGATGCCTCCCGAGCCGCGACAACGGATCGCGAGTCCACCCAGAAACTGGACCTAGGACCTTGACCAGCGGTTAATGTCGCGAATCGGCTTGGCGACGGCGGGATTAGACGCTAAAAGCTCGTCCCGGTAGGCGCCGCGGTCGCCTACCGGTCGCTGCCCCGGTAGCTCAGCGGTAGAGCACCCGCTTCGTAAGCGGTAGGTCGTTGGTTCAAATCCAACTCGGGGCACCATCTGGTCCAAAGAAAGCGCATCAGAAGGTGGGCCGCTGAATGAAACAGCCGACAATGGTCGAAACCATCGCGAGGCGGCTGCTCGCCCGGCAGGGCATCGGGGTGATCTGGCAACTTCATTTGCGGGCTTCCGCTTCGCATCTCAAGGGCAATTGGTTATCTGCAGCGGCTTTGATCGGTATTGCGGACGCGGCCGAAAGACAGTGGGCCGGCTGGGCCGGTTCGCCGTGACCGATCCGCTGCACCAGGCTGTAGCCGACAAACTCAGGGGTGACCAATGATCGAGGCGAGCGGAGTGGACCACGTCGTGCTCCACGTCAATGATGTGGAGCGGTCGAAGAAGTTTTACACTGAAATACTCGGGATGACAGGATACCGGGAAGATGAGGGGCAGGTCTTCTTGCATGCCGGACAACAGGGGGTCGCCCTCTTCAAAAAGCCGGGCAATGCGCCTTTGACCGCTGGACGGGACCTCAATCATCTGGCGTTCAACGTGGCGGCGGGGACCTACGAGACGCTGAAAGCCGAATTGGAGCAGCGCGGGGTCCCGGCCAGGGTCGCTGCATTTACTTCCGCGACCCTGACGGGCATCGCCTGCAGCTGATCGTGCGCAGCTGATCTGACCGCGCCCGAGGTGACGCCGGGCCGATCGCGGCATGGAAGCACATTCCGAGCTTACCCGTACCACACTTGCGGTCCTCTTCGTCGGCGGGCTGATCGCCGCTTCGTTCTGGATATTGTGGCCGTTTCTGCCGGCGATCATCTGGGCGACGACGCTGGTTGTTGCCACCTGGCCCATCATGGTGCACGTCCAGCTGCGGCTCTGGCACAAGCGCGGGCTGGCGGTTGCGGTGATGACCATCGCACTGCTGGTGATCTTTGTGTTGCCGTTCTGGCTAGCGATCGCAACGATCACACAGCATTTCGACCGCATTGCCGGCTGGGCAGCTTCTTTGGCATCCTTTCAGCTGCCGCCGCCGCCGCATTGGCTGGCCGGTTTGCCGTTCTTTGGGACGTATGCCGCCTCGGCGTGGGCAAGCGCTGCGGCCAGCGGGATCGAGCCATTTATGGCGAAGGCGGCGCCTTACGCGGGCGGCGCTGCGGCGTGGTTCGTCAGCGCATTGGGCGGCTTTGGGGTCCTGTTCGTGCAGTTCGTCCTGACCGTCATTATCGCCGTGATCCTCTATGGAAGCGGCGAGCACGTGGCCAGCCTCGTCCGCCGCTTCGGTCGTCGTCTCGCCGGCGAGCGGGGTGAACAATCGGTCCTCCTGGCAGGTCAAGCTATCCGCAGCGTCGCTCTCGGCGTAGTCGTAACTGCAGTCGGACAATCGGTGCTGGGCGGCCTTGGCTTGGCCTTGGCGGGCGTGCCACTCGCAGCGGTGCTGACGGCAGTGATGTTCATGCTCTGCATCGCCCAGCTCGGACCCTTGCCGGTGCTGGTGCCGGCGGTGGTCTGGCTCTATTGGAGCGGTAAATCGGTCTGGGGCACCGTCCTTGTCGTCTGGAGCGTGCTGCTCAGCACGGTAGACAGCGTCGTCCGTCCATTGCTGATCCGTAGGGGAGCCCACCTGCCGGTACTTCTGCTGCTCGCCGGGGTGATCGGCGGTCTCATTGCTTTTGGTCTGGTGGGTATCTTTCTCGGCCCGGTGGTGCTGGCAGTGGCATACACCTTGCTGTTGTCGTGGATGGCGGAGGCGAATCGACCCGACGACGAAATTGCTGCGCCTCGCCGCTGAGGATTGCGCCTGCGGTGAGCCGACTTGTCGCTCCGTGTCCAGCGTGGTAAAGGAGATGATCATTGCACCAATGCTTTCAGTGGACAGTGCAATTCATCGTAAGGGGGCGATGAACGCCATGACTTTTGGGATCTCAAATCTCTGCCGATTGACTTTTTTGTTTCTCTCACTAAGTGGCGCGACTGTAGCGAGTGCGCAGACGCCACCTAATACACCGACCCGCGAGATCCCTCGTCTCCTTGTGTATTTTGACGAATTCAGCGCGAACCTGTCCGATGAAGCAAAAGCGACAATCGCCGATGCCGCAAAGCGGGCGCGGGATACTGGTGCGAAGGCCATTGTCGTCCAAGCACGCGCGAGCGCCACTGGCAGACCGGAGACAAACAAATATCTCGCGCAGACGCGTAGCTCGATTGTCGCGGACCAACTCGAGGAGGACGGCATCGCGCGGACGATGATCCAGCAGGAGCCGATAGGCCAGACCGGATCGAGCGACCCGTCTGTCTATAACCGCCGGGTCGATATTATCCTCGAACGCTGACGCGCCGCTGGAGTGGGGATAATGCATTACCAGCTGATCGTCAGCGCGCCCTCGCGCATCTCGAAGCTCTTCAGGCGCTTGAGAAAACTCATTCCGAGCAGCGACTGATCCAGATTTTCGATCACTGCGGCTGGCACGTTTTCGATCGAGAGCTGCCCGATGTGGACCTCGCGCAACATCACCGGCGCGAAACGGACCCGGCCATTGGCGGTCTGGGTGAGTTGGTTGAAGATCAGCTCACTGCGCCCTATCCCCGCGGCGCGGGCATCGTCGAGAGTTAGGGCGACGAGGCTCGCACCAGTATCGACGACGAAGCGAGTTGGGGCGCCGTTGACTGCGGCCGTCAAGCTGAAGTGTCCGCGCCGATCGGCGCGGTAAACCAGTGTGCGGTTGGAAGACGGTCTAAGGACGGTAAGCGGCGGAGGAGCGTTGGTCGACGGCGGTGCGCTGATCACCGGGTCGGGCACTCTCGGATCGAGGGTCACCAGCCCGGGTTGGGCAGGAGCCGCTGTAGGATGAAGATTCCAGAATATCCAGGCGTAAACCTGACCATCTGCATATTTTACTTGGCACAGCTTACCGTCGTCCGCGACGATTACACCGGACTTGCCCTCCTTGTCGATGACCTGCTGACCGGCGACGCACCTGGTCAATTCTTGCGGCGCAGCGGGCGATGCTGTGCTGCCAATCATCAAGACAGCGAATGCCAAGACCACTCTGTTCATGACTTCGCTCCTCGTCGAGCCTCCCTGGCTCGCCTGGAGCATACAGCGCGGCACAGAAATGCTATGGTCATGATGGTTTATGGGCCCTTGGTGATCTATCAGAAATGCCGCAAATCAAGTTGAGAGTTGTTCGCAACACGATTTTACCGCCGCCCTGGACGGCACCCCCGGGAGCGGGGCCGCTCTTTACCGGAAGCGGCGACACGGACTATGTCTGCGGCGTTTGCGAGTTTGTCATTGCCGCGAGTATCGGTTCGGCACAGCGCATCGCCTCGATCGAGACAGAATGCCCTTCCTGCGGCGCCGTCAATGAAGTGACCACCGGAGCAGATTAGTCGCTTACGACCTGAGTGTTTGCATTTTGTGAGCAGATTTGTCAGGCCAGAGCAGGAATGATGGTGTGTTCGGTGAGACGGCGGCCGGCAGCGATGGCGGCGCGGCCAGCGCGGGTGAGATAGTAGCGATAGGTACCGAGGACGCGTTTGATGACGCCGAGATGGCGCACACGGGCGAGTTGTCGGGATAGGGTGGCGGGAGAGGATTGGCCGAGGAGCGGCAGTAGGTCGGCGCGGCGGAGACCGGCGATATTGAAGCCAGGACGCTGGAGGGCGGCGAGCAGGGTCTGTTCGGCGCGGCTGAAAAAGTTGAGGCCCTTGAGGTTTCGGCCTTTGAGCGGACGGGGTTGGGTGAGACGGTCGAGCGTCCGGATGCCAGCCGAGAAGTCGTCCAGACTGGAGAGGTATTCAAGGTAACGGCGATTGCAGCTTAGCAAGATCTCACGCAAGTCCTTGAGGCTGTAGATGGTCTTTCTGACGGGGGCCAGGGCGCGAGTTGCCGGGCCTTGGCGATGTTCCACCTTGCGGTAGTGCTTGAAAGCGGAGACGTCGTTGGTGGTCGTCTCGATACGTAGGACGAGGCCGAATTTGTCGTAGATCTTGATCGAGGACTTACTGAAACGATGCTTGACGCAGGTGCCCTCGATACGCGTGGTGAATTGGCTGCCGATCTCTTGGGCGAGTTGGGCAGTGATCTTGTGGCCGAGAAAGGTGGCGACGTGTTCGGCTTTGACGGTCAGGATGGCTTGCCGGGAAAGCTGTTCATAGAGGGGTTTGAGGATGGCCGGCGTGCGGAACACCAGATCAGTGGCGTATTCGACCTGCATGAAACTCCAGTGGTAGGACTGGGCGAAGACGTCGAGCACCGGACAGCACTGCTGGGCATAGTGATCGAGGATGCGATGCAGGTGGTCGGGCGAGAGGGTGTCGGCGAGGGCCTGCGCGCGCTCCCAGTCGTCAATGCGCAGAAAGGCGTTGTCGGCAAGGGTGAAACCGACGCCGGCGGCGGTGAGTTGGCGGGCCAGCCAGCTATGCCCATTGCAATAGAACTGCAGACGGAACGGGCACCAGGTCGGCACGCGCAGATAGATCAGGCCCAACTCGGCGTCGATGAAGTAGAAGTAGTAATGCAGGCATTTGCCAGTATCCGGCCGCAAGAAGGTGCGATGCGTGTGCTTGTCATGCCAGGGCTTGTAGGTGTGGCAGGCTTCCATCGCCGAGATGATATGCACCAGGCCGGGACGGTCGCCGCGGACGACAAGCACCCTGGCGACGACGTCCTCCTTGCGGATGTGGTTCTTGGCAATGTGTTCGATGGTAATGCCAGCGGCACTCGCCAACTCGGCGGCGCGCTCGCGTACTCGATCGCGAAGTGGTTCGGCAAATCGCGGATAGTCGAAGATCCGGATCTGCCGCGCAGAAAGAAATCCCGTCATTCCCTTCGCGTAACAGGCTCCCGGCAGCGTGCCGGTGACGATGATCCGGTCATAGCAGGAGAGCACCCCGGCGAGGCGCTCGCGGTAACGCTCCGTCAGCGGCTGCCTCAACCTCCCCTCCTGCTCCCCGCGTCTCCTGCGTCTATTTTAACCTGTTTGGTTCCGGCTTCGCCGGCTTAGGTGCATGGATCGGCTAGACCGGCCGGACGATTTGCGCCGGCTCGCGCTTGACGGTCCGTCGCCCGCGCTTGTAGACCGCGAGCGGCTGGCCGATCTCCGCCACTGCCTGTTCTGGTGACCCGGCATCGAGGACGACGATATCGGCCGGGTTGCCGACGGCGATCCCGTAATCCGTCTGGTTGAGGAGCCGTGCCGAGCGCTCCGTCAGCATCGCAAAAATTTCGCGCAGCTGTGCCGGTTGTGCGATCTGCAGCACATTGGCATGAAGATTGGCCATGCGGATCAGTGAGCAATCGCCATAGGGAGTCACCGGATTGAGCACATTGTTGGTCGACAGTGAACAATTGACGCCATGCTCGACGAGAAAATTGGCGTCCGCTACGCCGCGGCGCACATTGTGGTCCTGGTCCCGCCCCATGACGAAGAGGTCGGTCAGCGGCAGAACGGTAACCGCGACCCCGGTGTCGGCGAGGCGGCGCGCCAGGGATGCAACCTCGCTCGGCGGCATCGTGGACAATTTGGCCATATGGCCGACCGCAACCCGGCCGCCGCGGCGGTATTGCTCGGTCAGTTCGCAGACGAGATGAATGTCCATCCCCTCGGGCGTGTCGCCGACATCGAGGTGGATGTCGATGTTGACGTCAAATTCGCGAGCGAGCTCAAAGATCCGCCGGATCTGACCGGCATGGTCGGTGTCGTATCGCGGCGCGCCGCCGATAACTCGGGCCCCGTGTTTGAGCGCTTCGACCAACAACTCCTCGGTGCCGGGATAATTGGTCAGCCCGTCCTGCGGAAAGACGCAGATTTCGATGTCGATCGCCCACCGGTAATCGCTAACCAGCGACTGCACCCCTTCAAACCCGCGCAACCCGATAGCGGGGTCGACCTCGACCTGGGTGCGCATGCGCGTCGCGCCGTGGAGGATGCACTCGGTAAGCGTACGCTCCGCCCGGGTGCGCACATCCTCGGCCGTAAAGCCACTTTTCAACGCCGCAACCTGCTTCATCGGGCTTATCTTGCGCCCCGCTTCGGGGGTCGCGCGGTCGATGATGCGGGATTTGTCGAGATGGATGTGCGTCTCGATCAGCCCGCCACAGGCCAGCCGCCCTTCGGCATCGTAGGTCTCCGCCTCCGCGGCGAGGCCCGCTTGGATCGCGACAATTCTCCCTTCCGCGACACCGATGTCGACCGGCGCTCCGCCAGGCCGGTGCGCAAGCCGCACATTGCGTACGATCAGGTCCATTTCTTGAACACCTTTGCAACTCGGCAGGTCGCCGCTATGAAGTACACGAACATAGTTGATCAGCGCGGCTCGTCCCTACCTTGACCCTAAAGGCGAGACCAGACTAGCTGCTGGGAGGCCAGCCGATCGGCGGTTCCGCGCCGCCCCGGCTGTTCTCGCTATATTTGCAGCGAATCTGCAGCAAACCGCATCCCGGCTCCCTCTCTCGTACCCGCGGATTTGATGTGGTCGCGGCCGCCGCGCGGCCGGCCGGCGGGATTGCCCGACCGGCCCTTGGGAAACCCCCCGCGCCGGTCCCGCGCGCCCTGTTCCCCCTGTTTTATCTGGTCGAGATCAGGCATCGGCAACTCCTTCAATCGCGATCTCGCACCCGCTCACGGGTGCCGATGCCCACGAGAATATGATATTAATATGGCAATTATATGATCATCTATTTGTCCAAACCGCGCCGAGAGCTATGAGCAAACAGGCGACCGCGGGAGTCCTTCATGTCCTCCGGGCCAAGTGGCAATGGCTTGAGTTCGGCAATACTCTCGTTAACAGGGCTCGCCAGCGACTTGCCGCCTGCCTCGCCAAAGATTCGCTACCGCCGATTTAATGGCATTGAGGTATCGGGCGCGAAAGCAATCTCGACCGATCGAGCGGTCAGACCTGACCCAAGAGCGTGTTGCACGGCACCCAATCGCGTAATTCACGGCTACGGGCTCACGGCTATGGCGAACAGCGATGTGGACGGAGGAGCAGCGTCGGATTTATCGGCGGGAGGGCGACGGGAATCCGAGTGATCTGAGGGATACGGAGTGGGCGCGCCTGGAACCGCTGATCCCCAAGGCGTTGCCGGGCGGCGACCGCGCAAGACCGACATGCGCGCGGCGAGCGAATGGGCCGGGAGGCCAGCCCCTCGGCGGCGGCTCTCGACAGCTAATCGGTCAAATCGGCAGAAAAGGGGGTGGTAAAGACAACCAAGTGGGGTTACGACGCCGGCAAGCAGGTGAAGGGCCGCAAAGTCGACGCCCTGGTCGACAGCGAAGGGTTGCCGATGCGGGTCGTCGTCCACTCCGCCGCGATCCAGGACCGTGACGGGGCCGGGCTGGTCCTCGACAAGATCCGCCGGCGCTTCCCGTGGCTTGAACTGATTTGGGCCGATGGTGGCTACAACGCGTGGCCAAGTCGAAGCTGCGGCGGCAAAGGTGCCGCTGCTGCGCATGGAGATTGTCAAGCGCAGCGACGACCCGAAGGGCTTCGTCGTCCTGCCGCGCCGCTGGGTGGTCGACCGCACCTTCTCCTGGTTCGGGCGAAACCGGCGTCTCGCCAAGGATTTCGAGAACCTTGCCGAAACCCCGGCCACCTTCGTGACCCTCGCCTCCATCCAGCTGGCCCTCAGGCGGCTTGCCAGGGCATAGGTCGTGAGACTCAAAAAACCACCGGTTGGCAATACACGATGAGAAATGTCCGCAAATGGAATGGTGAAGGGACCTTTGCCGGATCGCGCGGCAGCGACGGGGTTCCGTCGTAAGCAGCCGTTCCTTGGGACATAGGGGCAACCAGTCGGTTCGAGTGCATGCGCCTATTTTATTTGAGAGGCTTCCTGATCAAGGCGGTTGAACTCGGCCGATCCCCGGCGGATCCCGCCAGCCTCCTAACGGCTGCGCGTCGCCCGCATCGGGTGGTCACGGAAATCCTGGATTAATCCGCCGGCGTGTCGTAATTAATTCGCCCTTCAGGGTGACACCTGGACGCGTCTGTCCTGCCCCGTTTCGCGGTCAACGTGGCGCGGCTGCAACTTCATACAACCTCGCCAACTTCCTGCGCACCCTGGCGCTGCCCGAGGTGGTCAGCCATTGGTCGATGACAACGCTGCGGGACCGGTTGGTGAGGATCGGCGCCAGGATCGTCCGGCACGGGCGGTCGATCATCTTCCAGATGGCGGAGGAGATGGTGCGCCGCACGCTCTTTCAGCAAGTCTTGAGCGCTATCGCGGCGCTACGTCCGTCATCGCCGCCGGCCCGATGTCGAGGATGACCCGCTCGGCTGGCCTGCTCGTCTACCGGTGGGAGATGTATGTCGAAATCCAGCGCCACGGACCAGAAGGCGCGACACTCTATCCATCGCTGCACCGCAGTAGAGGTGACTAGCGGGGCGCTCGCCAACAAAATCGCTGGAAAGAGGCTTGGGCGAACGCTACGGTCAACCAAGAAGGTTGGGGATCGACGGCTATATGGGAAATCCCGGTCAAATCAAAAAGAGGAAGCGTCCAATGTCAAGAAGCATAGTAACGAAGAGCCTTGCAGCTGCGGCGGTTATGGGCCTTTTTGCAGCTAATGCTGCGTCAGCACAACAGACGCAGAATCTGCCGCCGACGTGTACGAACCATTTTGTTTATTTTTCCACTAGCAGCCACGTGTTAACGCCCGAAGACCAAGACCATATACGCGACGTTGCCGCAATGATGCAAAGCACCCCAACCTTCGTCGCCACGATCGTTGGCAAGGCCGATTTGGTTGGCTCTGCGGATTTTAATGAGCACCTATCCCAACGACGCGCCGAAGCGGTATTCGAGGCTCTCGTTTATACCAACAAGGTGCAAGAGAACCGGGTGCAATTGCACTGGACTGGCGAGCGCCTACCATTTGTATCCACTGCCGATGAAGAGGCAGCGTCGCAGAACAGGATGGTTGCGATTATCGTAAGCAACGGGGCGTCGTCACATTGTGGCGGATGAGAATTCAAATCCTCGGCGTATTTGGCTTAATTACGACCCGCTGGCAGACCGCTTAGGGGCAACACTTGCCGCTTCGCGGCGCTTGGACCACCGGCAGC
Source organism: uncultured Alphaproteobacteria bacterium (assembly GCA_963787425.1). Classification (GTDB taxonomy): domain Bacteria; phylum Pseudomonadota; class Alphaproteobacteria; order ATCC43930; family CGMCC-115725; genus AP-15. Next base: position 93,324 of record CAWBCV010000004.1, on the reverse strand, counting down.
TCGGCGCCGATTCCAGCCCTTCGTCAAAGCACTCTCGATAGCTTTGGACGCTTGTAGCCAGTATCGGGTTGCCGTGGCGCCGAGCGGGTGGCAAAGCGCCACACCCTGATGACGTTGATACGCCACGCGCGGCAGTGCCGCGACTAATTCTGGCGTCCCGTCTGTTTGCAGTGGCGCTTGTCCGCGCCGACGGCCCCATTCGCGTGACGGCAGTTCTGCCGGGTGTCCCGGCGCTCCTGGCCGTTGGTTTGGGCGATGGTGAACGAGCCGTCAGTTGATGCCTCATCCATCACTTTGACAGTTTCTGCGTTCGTCGAGATGGACATGCCAACGACCATGCCGAAAATGATCATGGATGATCTAATGATCATGAACGATCTAGAGGCGAATTCACGTGTCACGTCTTGGTCCTCCTTTGGGGACGATTCTTGCGGCCTTCAGCCAAAACACATTCATCTGGAATTGTAGTTTCTTGGCGTCATCGGCTGCGGTTAGCCCCAGCTGATCCGGTATTCCCCGAATGAACAACCAATTTGGCGGCCACGAAGGCATGATAGCCACCAATCCGAGCGTTCTGCAAGGGCTGGACGCCGGCGGGACCAGCTGAAACCTTGCCGTTTGGTAGACGATCGCTGTGTGAGCGAGAATTTGGGATTAAGGCGGATCGAGGGACGAGCGCGAAATCATACATTAGCCGCAAACCGGTCTCGCCCATGTTGATTACCCAACAGCTCCGCAAACCCGAGCACCAGGAACTTGTTGCTGTCTGGCCTTCGGATCGCGATGGGGTGAGGGCTACATGAGCCCGACCCGCTGCTTCGCGCCGCCGAGCTGTGAAAGTCCACTTTCGGGTTAGCGGTATCGCGGGCCGCGCAATTCGGGAATAACCGCTGTCCACCAGAGTCGGCCATCCTGGGTTCCGCGGTGGAGGTCGGCTTCGGGGCATGAAGACTAGTTCCCGCCGCCAAGGCTGGGCGGCCGTTGTGGGTTTCGAAAGCGGTCCTTGCTGCTGATGATTAGATTTATGTAGGCTTTTGGGTCAGGCTCTCAGCGGCCCGAGATTGCTTCGCTGCCGCTCGCAATGACGATCGGAGTTGGGAGTGCAACCTGGTTGGAATTTGCTCTAGCGGGCTAAAGCATATTCGAAGAGACCGAAACGTCACACTCGCACCGTTCAATCTTGGGCCAGTAGCCGTTCGCCTGATCGGGATCGCTTCGTCGCGCAAGACCCTCCTCCGCAGTGCGCTGCGCCAAGACGGCACAGCTCCGGTCAGGTGTAGATCTTCACCAGCTCACCATGCGCCCATTTGACGGCCTCCTCCGGAGCCATGCCCTGGACTGCCTTGGCGTACATGTCCGAAATGATGTATTTCGAGATGACCTCGGCGGCCTTGCGGTTGGCCGGCCCGGCATAGCCGGCAAAGCGGCCGCTCTCGGCTGCGGTACGGAACGGCAGCATGATAGGGTCTTCCTGCCACAGCTTGTGGTTTTCCCACATCTTGGTGGGACCCACCGAGAAGCCTTGCTGCGTCACCCACCATTGTTCGTAGATCTTCTCGCTGTGGAACCAGCGCAGGAAATCCCTCGCGGCTTTCTGGTTCTTGCCATAGCCCATTACCATGTCGGCGAACGGCACATGCCAGCTTAACTGGCCGGCCGGCCCCTTTGGCAACGGGGTGTGGAAGATGTCGTCCTTGAGCGGTTTGCCGTCCTCCGTCTTGTAGGTGTCAGGCTTTTTCTTGGCTTCGATATAGATCGAGGCGCCATTATTTGTGGCGCTGATCGTGCCCGACAGAAACGCCCGGTTGTTGCCTGAATCGTCCCAGGCAAAGGCGCCATCATCGCAGGCGTCCTTCCACAGGCCGACCGCGAATTTGACGGAGTTGACCGTCTCCTTGCTGTTCAGCGCGACGGTCTTGCCGTCGGCTTCGACCTCCTTGCCGCCCCACGACCAGAGATACGGGTACCAGAACGCGTTCGCGTCGCCAAAGGCGTGCGCCAATGTCTGGCCGAGGGGGTGACCCTTGGCCTTGAGCTTCTTGCCGGCCTCGCGCCATTCTTCCCAAGTTTCCGTATATTTTTCCGGCCCATAGCCGATCTCGTTCCACCATGAGGCGCGGTTGGCGATCTGCAGGCCGACAATTGTATTCGGGACCGCAATCCACTTCTTGCCGTCATAGGCGATCGCCTTGGAGGTTTCGTAATAACCGCCCTGCGCCTTGCCGATTTCCTCGGCGATGTCGCTGACGTCGGCGACGCTGTCGGCGTAAAGCTGCGCCCAATTGTTGATCGCGCTGATGATGTCGGGGCCGGTGCCGGACGAGACGGCGGAAGTGACCCGCGCCTGTATCGTCAGGCCATCTACGGTTTCGAGGTTAAACTTGATGCCGAGGTCCTTTTGGCACTGCTCGAGGATCTTCGTCCTGAGCGTCTGGTCGGAGACCGGCACATAATCGGACCCCCTGACCCAGTGGAGCGTGGTCCCCTGCGCAAAGGCGGGCGCCCGCCCCGAAGCCAGGATCCCGGCGAGACCGCCGGTGCCGGCAACCATCGCTCCGGCACCGGAGAGCTGTAAAAGACGGCGACGACTGGCGAATTGCATCACTATTCTCCTGCTGTGGTTTTACTTACCTTATTTTTGCCAGACGAAATCATAACTGCACGAATGGCTGAGCTGACGGACGCGTGCTGTGCCGTTGCCGTCTAGACTGCCGCTGACGCTTAGGTCGACTGGCTGATTGCCCCATTTGCTGGGCCCCTCCGCTCGCATCGCCAATTGGCCTTGGGGCCCGACCGTTCCGGCGACCCGTAAGCCTGTTGCGCTGTTATAATGCACCCGCCCGTTCACGATATGGAGCGGTCCCGCTCGCCGGCTCGGGCATGGTCCGGTCTGCCCTTTCCGCGTCGTGTAAGTTGCATTTACGTTCGCCGAGGAAACCAACCGATATGTCCCGTCATAGGGCAACCCGGCCGCCGCCCGCGGCGGCGTTTGCGCATTCGCGGCGGCGAGAAAGCCGAAAAATCCGACGGCACACAACCATCCAACGTGCTTTTGCATGCGCCTGCTCTCCCATTTCTCGGGGTTCAGATCGCGGCTTCGGAATGCATGTCGAAGAAGTGCAGTCCCTGTGGGTTCAGCGCGAGACGCAAACGGTCGTGGATCTTGGCGCGCACGTTCGGCTCGACGGAAGCGACCATCGTATCCGATCCTGCCGCTACATCGAGCAGGATCTCCGAGCCGAGCTTTTCGACGACCTCGACCACGACGTCAAAGCCGAGCTCGGTCGGATCGGCAGCCGAGGCCACGTGCAGATCCTCGGGCCGGATCCCGAGAGTGACATCTTGTCCCACATACCGGCCGAGCCGGTCCGCATATTCGGGCGGCGCCTTGATCTGCATACCGGCGTTGGCGGCCCAGATCGTGCCATTGTCTTGGTTGACTTTGACCGTCGCGAAATTCATTGCCGGCGAGCCGAGGAAACCGGCGACAAACCGGTTGGCCGGCTCGTTGTAGAGCTCGAGCGGCTCGCCGACCTGCTGCACGAGGCCGTCTCGCATGACAACGACCCGGTCGCCCAGGGTCATCGCCTCGACCTGATCGTGGGTCACGTAAATCGCGGTCGTGCCGAGGCGGTCGTGCAGCTTTTTGAGCTCCACACGCATCTGCACACGCAGCTTGGCGTCGAGGTTCGACAACGGCTCGTCGAACAGGAACACCTGGGGGTGCCGCACGATCGCCCGTCCGAGAGCGACGCGCTGGCGCTGGCCGCCGGACAGCTGCCGCGGCTTGCGTTGGAGAAGCTCCTGAATGCCGAGGATCTCGGCCGCCTCCTGCACGCGCTTGGCGATATCGGCGCGGTCGAATTTCCGCATTTTCAAGCCGAACGCCATGTTGTCGTAGACGCTCATATGCGGATAGAGTGCGTAGTTCTGGAACACCATGGCGATGTCGCGATCCATCGGCGGCAGCTCGTTGATCACCTTGTCGTCGATCAGGATCCGCCCCGACGTAATCGATTCGAGCCCGGCCACCATCCTCAATGTCGTAGTCTTGCCGCAGCCGGAAGGGCCGACGAAGACCATGAACTCCTTGTCGCGAATATCGAGGTTCACGTCCTTGACGGCATGAACCTCGTCGAACTTTTTGTTCAAACTACGGATGACGACCTGAGCCATTACTTTATCACTTACCCTTTGACTGAGCCGGTAAGGCTGGCGACGTAGTGCTCGACGAAGAACGAATAGACGAACGCAACAGGGATCGAGCCCAACAGCGCGCCCGCCATCAGCTCACCCCAATAGAACACGTCGCCGCGGATCAATTCGGAAGTGACGCCGACCGGCACCGTCTTCTCCTCGGGCGAGGAGAGGAAGACGAGGGCGTAGATGAACTCGTTCCAGGACAGCGTGAAAGCGAAGATCCCGGCCGAGAGGATGCCCGGCACCGCAATCGGAAAGATGATGTAGACCATCGCCTTCCAGCGCGTTGCGCCATCGATGCGAGCGCATTCCTCCAGCTCCTTGGGGATAGACTTGAAGTAGCCCATCATCAGCCAGGTGCAGAACGGGATCAAAAAGGTCGGGTAGGTCAGAATCAACGCCCACGGCGTGTCGCCCAGGCGGAAGTTGCGGATGATGTCGGCAAGTGGAATGAACAGCAGCGTCTGCGGCACCAGATAGGTGATGAAAATCATCGTGCCCAAACTGCCGGCGAACGGAAACTTCAATCGCGAGAGGGCGTACCCAGCCAACAATCCGCAGAACAGCGAGATTGCCGTGGCGGCGAGCGAGATGATCATTGTGTTCAGCATCCATGTGCCGAACAACGTCTCGGTCAGCAGATCCTTGATGTGCACCCAGGTCGGATGTGAGGTCCAGAACGGGGCGTAGTTAGGGGCGTTCCACGGACGATAGAGCTCGCTGTCCGGCCGTATCGCGGTGATGACCATCCAGTAGAATGGAAAGAGCAGCGCGACGATGAAGGCGGTCAATGGAAAGTAAAAGAAGACCCAGCGTCGCCAGATCGCGCCCTCGATCATGCCTCGGCTCCAGAGGCCGTCATGCCGGGCTCGACCCGGCAATCCACCCGCGACCGCGGCGTTCGGAGATGCCCGGATCAACTCCGGGCATGACGAAACTATTGGTCATCGCTAATGCGTCTCCACCCGGCGGATGTATATCAGCTGGACAATGACGACGAGCAGCAGCACCGGAAAGATGGCAAGCGAGATCGTCGCGCCCTCGCTCAACAAGCCAGTGCCGATGCCGAGCTGGTAGGCATAGGTGGCAAACAGCTGCGTCGCGTTTGCCGGCCCACCGCCCGTCAGTACATATACGAGCTGGAAGTCGGCAAAGGTCTGGATCACCGAGAACAGGACGATGACCAATGTCACTGGCAACAGCAACGGCCAAGTCACGTGCCGAAAGCGCTGCCAGGCCCTGGCCCCGTCGATTGCCGCCGCCTCGTGCAATTCGGGGCTGATCGTCTGCAAGCCGGCGAGCAGGCTGATCGCGTAGAACGGCACGCCGCGCCATACGTTGACGATCATCACCGAGATCAGCGCCAGGGTAGGATCACCGAGCCAGTTGATCCGCCCCTCGATCAAGCCGAGCCGGAAAAGTCCCCAATTGATGACGCTGAACGTCGGGTCGAACATCCATTTCCAGGCGAGGGTCGAGAGCACCGTTGGGATGATGAACGGCAGCAGAATGAAGGCTCGAGTGAAGGCCTTGCCTTGGAAATTGTTGTTCAGCAGCAGCGCCAGCCACAGACCCAGTGCAAGTTTGAAAACCGTCGTGACAAACGTGTACAGGCAGGTATTCCATACCGCGACGTGGAAGATGCTGTCGTTCCAGATCTTTTCGAAGTTCTGCAGGCCGACGAAATGGCCTGGTACGCCGACCTTGGTGTCGGTCACCGACAGCTCCACGCCCTTGAAGAAGGGATAGGCGATAAAGAGCCCGAGCAGCGCAAGCGTGGGCAGCAACAGCGCCAAAGCCAGCCAGCGCTCGTCCTCGAGCAGCCGGGTAATCGGCCCGCGCTTCGGCGAGCCGGCATAGGCCCGCGGGGTGGCGGCGGCGATCAGAGACATGGCAACCTCCTCCTTCCGACGCCCGTGCGGTCAACCGCTTTCGTCACGTGTAGGTCTTCACCAACTCGTCATGCGCCCATTTAACCGCATCCTCGGGCTTCATGCCCTGAACGGCTTTGGCGTACATGTCGACGATGATGTACTTGGTCACGACCTCGGCGGCCTTTTGGTTCGGCGGCCCGGCATAGCCGACCAGCCGCCCAGCGCCCGGCAAATCCTTGAACGGCGCCAGGATCGGGTCGACGTTCCATACCGGGTCGTTCTCCCATTCCTTGGTGGGACCGTCGGTGTAGCCCTGCTGCGAGGTGAACCACTCCTCGAACACCGGCTTCGAGTGGACCCACCGCAGGAAATCCCTGGCCGCCTTCTGATTTTGCGAATAGCCCATCACCATGTCGGTGAACGGCCCCGGCAGGTTGAAATGTCCGCCCGCGCCGGTGCCGAGCGGCGCGTGAAGGATGTCGTCCTTCATCGGCGTGCCCTTCTCGGTCAGATAGCTGTCGGGCTTCTTCTTGGCCTCGAGATAGATCGAGGCGCCGTTGTTGGTGGCGGAAATCGTACCGGAGAGAAAGGCGCGGTTGTTGCTGCTGTCGTCCCAGGCAAGCCCGCCCGGATCGCAGCAATCGTTCCAGAACGAGACAGCGAATTTGACGGACTCGACCGTCTCCTTGCTGTTCAGCGCGACGGTCTTGCCGTCGGCCTCGACTTCCTTGCCGCCCCACGACCACAGATAGGGATACCAGAAGCCGGGCGCATCGCCGAAGGTGTGGCCGAGAGTCTGCCCGATCGGGTGACCCTTGGCCTTCAGCTTCTTGCCGGCGTCGTGCCATTCGTCCCAGGTCACCGGGAATTTCGGGTAGCCGACCTCCTCGAGCCAGGATTTACGGTAGGCGACGAGCCCGCCGCCGACCGCCCAAGGCACGCCGACCCATTTGCCCTGATAGGTTGCGACGGCTCTGCAGATGTCGTAATAGCCGGCCTGCGTCTTGCCGATTTCCTCGGCGACGTCGCTGACATCGGCGAGGCTGGTGGCGTAGAGCTGCACCCAGTTGCCGATCGACATGATGATGTCGGGGCCGTTGCCTGACTGGATCGACGAGGTGACGCGCGCCTGGATATCGTTGGCATTGATGGTTTCTAGCCTCAGCTTGATGCCGAGCGCCTTCTCGCATTCCTGTGTGATCTTGCCCTTGAGCACCTGGTCGGAGGCGGGGACGAAATCGGACCAGCGGACCCAATGAAGAGCGGTCGCTTGGGCATAAGCGGGCGCGCGCCCCGAAGCGAGAATGCCCGCGATCCCTCCGGCGCTCGCCGCAATCGCGCCGGCACCGGAAATTTTCAGAAGCCGTCGCCGGTCGATGCGCGCCATAATCCTTCCTCCCTGACTTTCGCGATGCATTTCGGTACCGGTGCACGTTCTTTAAATCCAACCGCGCAGCCGCACAAGCCGGATCGGGTCCGTGGCAGGCATGCGCCTCGCCTGCAACCTGCATGTGCGCTAGCGGTTGGCAGTATAAATTGGCTTAACACCGGAGAGTGACATGAGCGAGGGAAGAAGGATCACCGTTCTGGCGATTTGCGGCAGTTTGCGCCAAGGCTCGTACAACAAGGCGGCGTTGCGCGCCGCGATCGAGGAGAAGCCGCCGGGGATGACGATCGAGACCGCCGATATCGGCTCGATCCCGCTCTACAACGAAGACGTCCGTGCCCTCGGCTTCCCGCCGCCGGTCGAAAAGCTCAGGGCCCAGATCGCCGCGGCCGACGCACTGCTCTTCGTCACGCCTGAATACAACTACTCGATGCCGGGCGTCTTAAAGAACGCAATCGACTGGGCCTCGCGCCCGCCCGACCAGCCCTTCGCCGGCAAGCCGGTGGCGATCATGGGCGCCGCCGCCGGGATGGCAGGCTCGGCCCGCGCCCAATACGATCTGCGCCGCAGCTGCGTCTTTCTCGACATGCACCCGTTGAACCGGCCCGAAGTGCAGATCGGCCAGGCGCAAACCAAATTCGACCAATCTGGCCGCTTGACCGACGACGCCGCGCGCGGGTTCATCCGCGACATGCTCGTAAACCTCGAGAAATGGACCCGACTGATCGGCCGCAAGAATTGACCATGAAGGGAGGAGCGCCGTGGATCTGGATTTTACCGGGAAAGTCGCGCTGATCACCGGCGGCGCCAACGGCATCGGCCGGGCCACCGCGCTCGGCTTTGCCAACGGCGGCGCGAAACTCGTGCTCGTCGACCGCGACACGGCGGCCGGCGAGGCGACCGCCGGGGTCATTCGGCAGCAGGGCGGCGAGGCGCGGTTCGTCACCGCCGACGTCACCAAATCGGCCGAAGTGCGCGACTACGTAAAGGCGGCGCTCGACGCTTACGGATCGATCGACTGCTTCTTCAACAATGCCGGAATCGAAGGCAAATGGGCACACACCGCCGAATATGACGAGGACATGTTCGACGCGGTCATCGGGGTCAATGTCAAGGGCGTCTTTCTCGGCCTGCGCCACGTGCTGCCGGTGATGCTGCAGCAGAAGCGTGGCGCGATCGTCAACACCGCCTCGGTCGCGGGTCTCGTGGCGACCCCCGGCATGCCCGCCTACGTCGCCTCGAAGCATGCGGTGATAGGCCTGACCAAGACCGCCGCCGGCGAGGTCGCCCGCCAGGGGATCCGCGTCAACGCCGTCTGCCCCGGCCCGGTCGACACGCGGATGATCCATTCGCTCGAAGCCCAACTAAACCCGTCCGACCCGGCAAGTATCAGCCGCCGCTACCAATCGGCCATCCCGATGGGCCGCTACGTCAACCCGCAGGAGATCGCCAACACCGTCCTGTTCCTGTGCTCCGACCTCGCCTCCGCGATCACCGGCGCGCAATACGTCATCGACGGCGGCCGCACCGCCACCGGTGGCGCTGTGACCCAGGCGATACAGAGCTAGGCGGCGTCACGCCTCCTCGCCGATCAGGGTCAGCAGGAGCGAGCGGTGGTGCGGCGAGGCGGGGTGCTCGAGCAGGAAGATGCCCTGCCAGGTGCCGAGCTGCAGCCTCCCGTCGGTGACGGGAATGCTGAGCTGGGTCTGAGTGAGCGCGCTCTTGATGTGGGCCGGCATGTCGTCCGGCCCTTCGTCGTTGTGGCGGTAGAGCGCGACATCCTCCGGCACGATGCGGCGCAGAAAAGCATCGAGGTCGCGCCGAACGTCGGGCGACGCATTCTCCTGGATCAGCAGCGAAGCCGAAGTGTGCGGGATATAGAGGGTCAATAGGCCGACCGCGAGGCGCTGGCGTTCGGTCCACTCTGCGACCGCGGCGGTGATCTCCTTGATTTCGCGCGGCGCGGTGTCGATTGAGAGGCGGGTCTGGGCGATGTGCATTGCCAGTAATCTCCGCCTGTAAATGTGGGGTTCCGCTTCGGCTCCGGCGACACCCTTCCGCGGTGCTGCCGGTCGGCCTATCCTCACCCTGCGATCACGAGGGTGCCTCCGATGCGATCTGCTGTCTCGGCTGCGGTCTTTCTGGCTCTACTGGACTTCAGTGGAGGAGCGGGCGCGCAGACGACCGATCTGCTGCTCGTGCTCGCCGCCGATGTGTCGCGCAGCATTGACGAAAGCGAGTTCGGGCTGCAGCGCAAGGGTTATTCCGCGGCATTGACCGACCCGCGCGTGCTCGCGGCGATCCTCGGCGGGACGACCGGCACGATCGCGATCTGCTTTGTCGAATGGTCGGGCGCCGGGGAGCAGAACGTCGTCGCCGATTGGACGGTGATCCACGACGAAGAGGATGCCGGCGGGCTCGCGGCGGCGATCCTCGCCGCGCCGCGCTCGTTTATCGGGCGCACCTCGATCAGCGGCGCCATCGACTTTGCGATGGACCGCTTTGCCGCCGCACAGCCGCGCGCCAGCCGGCACATCATCGACATCTCCGGCGACGGCACCAATAATTCCGGCCGCTCGGTCACCGATGCGCGCGATCAGGCGGTGGGGCAGGGGGTTACAATCAACGGGCTCGCCATTGTCAACGACAAGCCGAACCCGGGCTATGCGTTCCATACCCAACCACCGGGCGGTTTGCCCGAGTGGTACCGGCAGAACGTCATCGGCGGTCCGGGCGCTTTTCTTAGGGTCGTCGAGGATTTCCATTCCTTTGCCGACGCCATGACCAACAAGCTGGTCAGCGAAATCGCTGAGGCCGCCCCCGAGATCCACTCGGCCGGCCGCTGAGCGATGGCGGGGCTCCGATCGGAGATCGATGTCGCGGTGATCGGCGCCGGCGCAGCCGGGATCGGCGCGGCACGGCGGCTGGTCGATAACGGCTTGGTTTCGGTCCTGGTGCTCGAAGCGCGCGACCGGGTCGGCGGCCGCGTGCACACGATCGAGCCGGCCGGGTTTCCGCTCGACCGCGGCGCCGAATGGCTGCATTCGGCCGACCGCAACCCGTTGTCGCCGATCGCCCAGGATCTCGGCTTCCGGGTCCACCACCGTCCGCCGGAATGGACGACACGGCTGCGCCGCAGCGGCGAGACCGTCGAAGCCGAAGCCGATTGGCTCGCCACCCGTGAAGCGCAAGGCCGGGCGCGCCGGAAAGCCGCCGCCGAGCCGCTCGACCAACCATTGACGAGCGTGGTGCCGCAAGGCGGGCGCTGGAACGAGCTGCTCGACGCGACCAGCACGTGGGGGAACGGCGCCGAACTCGACCGCGTCTCGGTCAAGGACTACGTCCGGTACGAAGACAGCGGCACCAACTGGCGGCTGTGCGAGGGCTATGGCCGGCTCTTCGAGAGGCTCGCGGAGGGTCTCCCCGTCGCGCTCGGCGCGGCGGTTTCGCGCATCGACCATGGCGGCCGGGAGATCCGGCTCGAAACGACGCGGGGCACGATCACCGCGCGGCGGGTCATCGTCACCGTGCCGACCTCAATTCTTGCTGCCGAAGTGCTGCGCTTCGACCCGCCCTTGCCCGGCAAGCTCGCCGCCGCGGCTGGTTTGCCGTTGGGGGTCGACGACAAGCTCTTCATCTCGCTGTCGGGATCGTTTCCGGGGATCGAGCCGGACATGTTTCTTGTCGGCTCGACGAATTCGCGCGAAACGATGACCTACCAGGTGCGGCCCCTCGATAGGCCGGCGATCTACACCTTTTTCGGCGGGCGGTTCGCGACGGCGCTCGAGCGGGAAGGACCGGGGGCAATGTTCTCCTTCGCCGCCGGCGAGCTCGCGGGCCTCCTTGGCAATGATATCCGCCGCAAGATAGCGCCGCTCGCCTCGACCGCCTGGCTGAAAGACCCCTGGGCGCGCGGCTCCTACTCCTATGCATTGCCGGGCCACGCCGAGGACCGCGCGGTGCTCGCCGCAGCGGTCGACAACCGCCTGTTCTTCGCCGGCGAGGCCACCTCGCCCAATTTCTTCTCGACCGCGCACGGCGCTTATCTCACCGGCCTCACCGCCGCCGACGCCGCCCTCGCAAGCCTGCAACCGCAGTTAGAATGATTTATGTCACTCCGCTGTTTCTGCAGCAAATCTACAGCGAGAATTCCCTCATTCGTTGCAATCGCGCGAGATCCTGTGGCCGTCTTCACTCTTGGAAGATACGATAGGAATTTGGCAATTTTGCGTCCAGGCTGTTTTCGGATACCTTGAACACCCGTCCAACACGAGGAGACAGTCGTCATGAAGGTGGTTACGCTTAAAGACATTCCGAACGTCCCGGTGGAAGGCGCCGAGCGGATCGAAGGGTGGAGCGGGCCGGTTTCGCGGTCGCGCCAGACCATCATCGAGCCCGGCGATTCCGCAAACTACAACTGCAGCGTCGTGAATTTCAGCCAAGGCTGCACGACGGGCTGGCATACCCACAGCTGCGACCAGATCCTGGTCGTGACCTCGGGCTCCGGCATGGTCGCGACGGAGCACGAGCAGCGCGAGATCAATATCGGCGATGTCGTGCACATCAAGGCCGGCGAACGCCATTGGCACGGCGCCAAGGCCAATACGACCATGGGACACATCACGATCACGGCCGTAGGCGGCCAAGCCACCTGGGGCTAATCTTGCTCTGCCTGGATACTGCCGAGATGTCGAGAGCTCACTCCACGGGCGCAGATAGCTCCGGCCCCAGCCGGCGCTCGCCCGGTACGGCCAGCATCAGGGCGGTTGTTCGGCGTGGTGCTGACGGCCTCGGGCGGTATGGCGGACAAAGGGCTATATCGGGCGGGCTAGGTGCAGCCCGCCCGATATAGAAAATGACTCACGCGGCGGCTTCCCATTCGGCACGGTCGCAGTTCATGTCTTCCGGCCAGGAAGGCTCGTGTCCACCAAATACAGATATCACCGTTCGTGCCATTTACAGATGTCACTCTTGCGGTGGCCGGGGTCGAGCGGCGGGCGGAATTCCAAAACGGGTGACATTTTGATCGGGCGGCTACAGTCAATGTCAGTGCAAGATAGAAATGTCACCCGGCGTGCAAAGTAGAGATGACATTCCGCGCGCTTGGCAAGGGCACGAGGAGCGCGAGTTTGCCTGCATCGCGCAGTGAAGTTGAGCAGCGCAATTTGATTGGCTCGCTGGATTGGATTTGGGCTACTATTGTCGGTGACTGGTGAAGCGGAAGCGGGCTCTGCTGGGGAGCAACCCGCCGAGGAATAGCCGGTTGGAGACTCACTCCGATGGATTGGGAGCTGATCGGAACGGGTCGGCTCCCGCCACTCGGCGGTTGCCGAGCCACCACTTCCGCGAGCCATCGGGGTAGATCTCCTGATACCTGAAAAACCCACCTGGCCACCGCGCGATGGTGGCCGGCTTGGCGAGCGGCATCTCCGCTAAACGGAATACAACAGAAGGCGCGGTGACAATCAGCCCCTCGATGCGGATCGCTGCCTCAGGCCGCAGCCGCGGCAGCACGGTGGCGTGGTGCGCGCCCCTTTGACGGCAGACCCGGCGCCTCGAGGTTGTTCGGCGGTCGCTGCCGCGCAAGGTGCCCGCGCTGCTGTCGCGCCGGGTAGGCGGCCTGCTGCGCCTTGACCTGCTCCAACACGGCCGACAGCCGCTTGTTGTCGACGATCGCGCCGGGCTGTACGGTCTGGATCTTGTCGAACACCTTGAAACCGAGCGCTGTTCCGTTGAACTGAACCGCGAACCGTCCGTCCGGGTAGTTCACCACCTCGACCTTCTTGCGTACCAACCCGCGGGCGAGTGACGTCGGGTCCAGTAGAAGCATCATCCGGTCGTAGTGCAGGGTCAGGTTGCGCGTCACTGTACGCTCTTCGCGCCAAGCCAGGATCTCGTCCAGATCATCGGTTTGCGCCAGCGGCCGATGCAGGTTCTTGGCATTCGCCGGGTCGCGGCCGAAACGCGTGTTGTAGGCGGTGATGAACCCAGGCAGCCAGGCGTTCGCCGCGGCCATCGAGGAGACTTCCGCTAGCCGCAGTTCCTTGACCATCCGGTCCTGCAACGTGCCAAACGCGCGTTCGATGCGCCCCTTTGCCTGCGGACTGTTGGCACAGATGATGTCGATGTTCAGCGCCAACAGTGCGCGACCGAACTGGGTCACGCCGTCACCGCCGGCCGCGTCCTTGCTGTTTACCCGGAAAATACCGTGCTTGTCGCTGTAGAACGCCACCGGCTTGCCATGCTCCTCCACATAGGTGCGGGTCGTCCGGAAGTAATCAAACGCCAATTCCGAGGCGACGAACCGCAGCTGCATCAACCGGCTCGTCGCATCATCCACGAAAGCCAGCAGCGTGCACGGCGGGCCGCGATCCTCGAACCAGGCGTGCTCCGAGCCGTCGATCTGTACCAGTTCGCCCAGGCAATCTCGCCGCCGGCGCGGCTGATGCGGCGAGGGTAGGCGATGCCGACGATCCTGCCACAGCCCATCTGCTATCATCCAACCGCGCAAGGTCTCGCGCGACACCGAGCAGCCGTGATGCTCTGCCAGCTTCTCCGCCGCCAAGCTCGGGCCAAAATCGGAATACCGCTCCCGCACAATCGATAGCGCCAGGGTGCGAACCTCAGCGGGCAACCGATGGTTACTGGGTTTGCCGCGCCGCTTGGAAAGCAAGCTCGTGGCACCGTCCTGCTTGAGACCGCGCAGCAGGCGAAACACCTGACGCCGCTGTAAGCCGATCAGCACACAGGCGTCACTGACACGCAGGCGACCCGACTGCACCCGCAACAGCGCCTCAAGACGGCCGAACTCCTGCTTGCTCATCGACAACACCGCCACGGCGCACCTCCCGGGACCCCAAAACCCGGGGGTGTGTCACCTCTATCTTGCAGAGGGGTGTCATCTCTATATTGCGCTTACAGTCAAAAGTCGGGGAACAGTGATTCTGAAAAATCCGGCCGGATCATGTTACCACTCAACAACGTCGCTTGGGGTCACTACGCCAAGTTGGATACTTAAATTCAGAAGCCTGCGCGAGTTGATCGTTTCGATGAATGACTTTAACGCTACCAGTGAGAAGATCGACAAACAGGTACGCGTCTTCGCCTGATGCACAATGATCGATCGTATTCAGCTCATCCGGAATATCGGACAATTCGATTCAGTCTCGGCCGGCGGCCAGAACCCGCTCAAGAAATTGACTCCTTGTCTACGCTGAAAATGGGCGTGGCAAGACGACGCTCGCAGCGGTTTTGCGCTCTTTGGGCAGCGGCGACCCGGTACCAATTATCGAGCGGCAACGCCTAGCGGCGGCGAATCCGCCGCACGTGGTGCTGACCCCCAGTACTGGCGTGCCAGTCGTGTTTCAAAATAGAGTGTGGTCGCAGCCGCTCGCCGATATAGCAGTCTTCGATGACGTGTTCGTCGCCGAAAATGTGCACGCTGGCCTAGTGATCGAGGCCGAGCAGCGCCAGAACCTCCATGAGCTGATCCTCGGCGCGCGAGGCGTGGCCTTAAATCGAGCGTTGCAGACCCATGTAGACAAAATTGAAGAACACAACCGAACGCTTCGGTCGAAATCCGATGCGATCCCGGCTGCCGTCCGTGGCTCATTTTCAGTCGATGCCTTTTGCGCTCTGCCGGAGAGATCCAACATCGATACCACGATCCAAGAAGGCAGAACGGAATTTGGCGGCAGCACGCTCAGCGGACGCGGTGCGCCAGCAGGCCGCCTTCGAGTTCGATAACTTTGCCGGCATTCGGCATTGACGCGATTACGGCGCTTTTACAGCGTGGCCTTGCTGAACTCGATGCGAGCGCGGTGGCGCGCGTACAGGCGCATTTGAGTAGCCTCGGCACCGACGGGGAAACATGGGTCGCCGATGGCATGAAGCGGCTGGCGCCGGCCGCTGCCGCCGCAGGCCACGAAATCTGCCCGTTCTGCGCGCAGGATCTCAGGGGATCCCCGATCCTCGTCCATTATCGGGCATATTTCAGCGCCGCCTACGACATGCTGAAGCAGGCGATCGCGCGCGAAACAGCAACCCTGAGCGCTACTCACAGCGGCGAGGTGGTGGCGGCATTTGAACGGTCAGTCCGCACGGCCGTCGAGCTGCGCCAATTCTGGTCGCAATTCACCGAAGTGCCGACGGTGAATCTCGACACCGCGGCGATCGCACGAGCCTGGAAGGGGGTGCTTGAGCCGCTTCTCGCGGCGCTGCGGACGAAGCAAGCGGCGCCGCTGGAACGCCTCGCATTGCCGGCCGAGGTGGCCTCGGCATTGGCCGGTTATGACACGCTGCGAGCGGAGGTCGCACGACTTAGCGATGTGCTGCAGGCGGTGAACGAGCTGATAGCAATCGTCAAGGAAAAGGCCTCCGTGGCAAACCTCGCGGCGTTGACCTCGGACCTGTCGCAACTGCGGGTCGTCCATAGGCGCTACCGACCAGAGGTCGCAGCGCTGTGCGACGACTATGTGAAGGAAAAAGTCGCGAAGACGGAGACGGAAAGGCTTCGCGATCGTGCTCGCGCGGACCTGGTACAGTATCGAACTGGAATCTTCCCACAATACGAGGTTGCCATCAATAATTATCTCCAAAGGTTCAACGCTGGCTTCAGGTTGACAGAGGTCACCTCCGTTAACACGCGCGGAGGTTCCGCCGTTTCGTATAGCGTGCTGATAAACGCGGTAGCTGTGCCGCTCGCCACTGGCAATCCACTAGGACCGTCCTTCCGCAACACGTTGAGCGTCGGCGATCGCAATGCGCTGGCTTTGGCATTCTTCTTTGCGTCACTGGAACGCGACCCGCAGCGAGCGCAAAAGATTGTGGTGATCGACGACCCGATCTCCAGCCTCGACGAGCACCGCTCGCTGGTGACAATTCAGGAAATGCGACGTCTAGTGGATACAGTGGAGCAAGTTATCGTGCTCTCGCACTCCAAGGGGTTCCTTTGCGCGCTGTGGCAAGGCGCCGACACCGCGACGCGATCGGCGATCAAGCTAGACCGCGACGGGGTGGGTTCGACTTTATCGGCTTGGGATGTAAATCAGGATGCGATTACCGAGCACGATCGTCGCTACCGGCTAGTGCTCGATTATCTTGGGGCGCATAACGCGACCGAAGAGCGCGCTGTTGCTGCCGCGCTGCGGCCGATTTTGGAATTGTTTATGCGAATAGCATATTCTGATGTTTTCCCACCCGGCTCGCTTCTTGGACCCTTCATCGGAATGTGTCAGCAGCGGGTTGGCACCCCTCAAGAGATACTATCGGCGACCGACACGGCCGAGCTACGCGATCTTCTCGATTACGCAAATCAGTTTCACCATGATACCAATCCCGCCTGGCAGACGGTAACGATCAACGATAGCGAGTTAACCCACTTCGGCCAGCGGGTGATGGCATTCACGCGGCGGCGCTAGGACTTCGAACCTTGTGCCGACGCGTTGGGATATCGCTGATTGCCTACGGCTGCGATGGGCCAAGGAGCCTCGGTCGACACCCGATGCCAAGCGGTCACGCTGATCCCGAATGTAGCGGACCACCTCGCGCGAAAGAGCAGGTAAGCAGGCATCTAAATTATTCCCGAATTACGAATTACGGTGACAGCTTACGCGATTGCGCGGCGCCGCTATGAATATCTCGTAATCGGCAGAAGGAAGCACAGGCATGGCCCGGATCGCGCGCGTTGTTGTGCCGGGGCTTGCCCCACCATGTCACCCAGCGCGAGCCCGTGCTTTTCGAGGCCGACGACTATCGCCCCTATCGCAGGCTGGCCGCCGCGGCGGCGGGCCGCGCCGGCATACCAGTCTGGGCCTATTGTCTGATGCCCAATCACGTCCACTTGGCGTGCGCCGGCGGACGCGGATGGGTCGCGGGCGATCTTTGCCGAGGCGCGCCGGCACTATACCGCGGCGATCAGCATCGGTTCCGATGGACGGGCCATCTGTTCCAGGGTCGCTTTGGCGCAGTGATGATGGACAAGCCGCATCTGTTGGCGGCGGCGGGGTACATCGCGCTCAATCCGATGGTCGCGGGGCTGGTGAGCCGTTTCTCGCTGGCCATGGTCGAGCACTCGGGCGCAGCTCGCGGGCGAGGATAACGAGTTGACGGCGGTGGCGCCGTTGCGCGCGCTGATCTCCGATTTTGCGGCTCTTCTCGCGATGCCCGCCGACGCGGCGGCGACGACCCGGATCGAGCGGGTCCCCGTCATCGGCCGCCCGCTGGGGAGGCCGGAATGGATCGCGATGCTCGAGCGCCGGCTCGGCCTGCCTTTTGGCACCCCGCAAACCCGGCCCAAAACCGCGAGTGGAGCCGGACACCGCGCGACCAGCGCAGCTGCCGTGAGACGTAGAGTAAGCTGTCACCGTATTCCACTGTCACCATATTCCACCATCTGATGCTGCCTCGGGCATCGTCGTCTCTACGGATTCTGCTCGGGGTCGCGCGCGAACGAAAAGCTTCGATGACGGCGCCACAGCACAGTGGCATCGGGCAAGATCAGGTGGCTGCTGAACAAGATCTACGACATCGGCTCAGAATTGGCACCGTCAGTGCTCACCTCAAACTCCGTTACTTCTGTGTAGCCGCTGCGCCAATTCCTGCATTATCGAGACCGCAATAGTCGGGCATTCCCGCACCATTCGCATAAAAGCCTCCTTTGGGATGCGCAGTGCGGTAAGACGATCTTTGGCACGGACTGTCGCCGCCCGCGGCGCGTTGCCCAGGATTCCCACCTCACCGACAATCTCGTTGGTGCCGACGGTCGCCATAATCAGCGGTCCGCTGGGCGTCTCGAGTATGACCTCGGCATGGCCGTCGACGATCAGATACGCCGCGTCGGCCGGATCCCCTTGCTGCATCAGCCGATTGCCGGGATCGAAGCCGACCCGCTCGCACATGAAGGCCAAGAGCTTCAACTTTGCGGGCTCGATCGCGGCAAAGATCGGTACTCGCCGAAGCACCTCGTATTCTCGCTTGAGGCTCATTTCCTCTACCCTATAAGTCGGGTCTCGTCCGCTCGCGCAGCACCGATCACTGAAATTTTGGTTTGGTTGGGCAATCTCCGGCTTCACCTTTATTTCTTCCAATGGGCGCGGCGCCCGTTTTCCAGCCAGATAACTCCAGTGACAACGATCGGACGTTTGCCAGTAACCTTGAAAAACGGCTCTCGTGCCGAATGGAAAGGGCGTCGGCCGGTTGACTGGCGATGGGCATTGAGGGGTTGAGGCGGCCTCTCTTGCCTCCACCTTCCCCTGTCGCGCTTCCGGTGCGCGACAGGGAAGGTAGGAGCGAGCGCCGGTCCGGCAGAGAGAGAGAGAGAGAAGAGCTCAGTTGCCGCCCAAGAATGCGAGCTGCGCGATCGCAGTGCGGGCGATTTGCGGCGGCATGAGGCGGACATAGTATTCTATCACCATATTCTCGCCCCCGCCATTCGGCCAGCCCAAGGCGTCGAGCTTCAGGTATGCCTCCTGTCCGGCAGAAAGATCGACGGTAGCGGACTGGCTGGGATCAAGCGCCAAGAAGCTAGGAGCGGCAATATAACGTAATGCCCGGGCGCAACATTGCGGTAGAAACCCCCGCCCAGTTGCTCGTACCCGACTGTGACGCCGTTCAACGTTACCGCTTCCATATGGGGATAGTTAAAAGGGCTGGTGGGCTGCGAGCCACTGTAGATCCAGATCCGTGCCTGGCCCGGTGGGATCGGCGGGATAACAACCGATCTCGTCGTCGGTTGTTGGGCGTCAGCATTCACCACCGCGAGCAGAACAAATACCGCCGCGACGAATGACGATAGACGCGGCACGATCTTCAGGCTTGTCGGCAGGTTACGATTCCATTTCCATTGCGTTCCCGGCTGGGTTTCGGGTGTCTGGCAGTGGACGACAGCGCGCAGCGCGCGCCCGACCCACTTTGCCGAGATTGCGGTTGGGGCAACGTAACTGTCATTGTCCGGTCTCGATACGCGGCCGGGCAGTCGCTCTTTGAACCAATGGAATGTTCTTTCGATCAGATGAGTCATTTACCGGGATCTTTGGCGTTCGCCATGGCTATCGCGGCCAGCAGCGCGGCTGCAGCTCTCAAAGCTCACCACTCGTCCCACTCTCCTGATTAGCGTTGCAGATGTCTTTAACTGGATCACTAAACGATCCACTACACTTGTATCGTTGTCCTTTTTAACGTCAACCACGCAGAAGTCGTAAATATAACGATCTTCCTTTCTAGAGATAGTCACAAGAGGCTACGTCGTTTCGGCAAGAAAGAGATCAGGAGTATTTACCGGTATCCCTATCGGGCTAAAGCAGGCTGGGATTATGGTGACAGTTTACAAGATTGCGCCGCGCCGCTCTAACCAGCTCCCAGATCGGCTGAAGGAAGCACCGGCATGGACACCGCACAGCAAGCGCAGGCGCTGTGAAACGTAGAGTAAGCTGTCGCCGTAATCCGCCCGATCGCAGTATCGTAGGAGCCCGGCAGCGTGCGGGCCGCGGAATAGCTGCTCTAGATTACCACTGACCGCACGCGAGGAGATGAGAAACCATGCCGAGAATGCATGACCCGCCGCATCTCGGCGAGATCATCCAAGAACTGCGGGCAACCTGAAGGTGACGCGCTTTGCGAGCCCGGTTGCGTGCTGAGACTCTGGGGCCGTGCCCGCGGCCGGTCACAGTCTATGCACCGCAATAGAGTCACGCCTTCAGCAAGGCTGTGATGACGCGATCGCGGGTCAGCGGCAGGTCGCGGAGGCGGGCGCCGAGGGCGTGCGCGACGGCGTTGCCGATGGCGGCGACGGTGGGGCCGCCGCTGGCTTCGCCGACGCCGAGGGGCGGGAGATCGGCGGTGGGGTTGACCAGCTCGACGAGCACCTCCGGAACTTCGCTGAAGCGCAGCACCGGGTAGCTCTCCCAGTCGCGCGAGCTGATGCCGCCGGTGTCGAGCCGCACACCTTCCTTCAATGCCCAGCTCGCCGCCTGAATTATGCCGCCTTCGAGCTGGTTGAGCGCGCCGTCCGGGTTGATGACGAGCCCGGCGTCGGCGGCGCACCATACGCGCAATAGCCGGACGCTCTCGTCGACCTCGACCTCGGCGACGACGGCGGCGTAGGCGGCGAGGTTCTTGTAGCGGGCGAAGCCGATCCCGCCGCCGCGTCCGGTGCCCGGCGGCAGTCCGGGTTTCCAGTCGGAGAGGAGGGCGGCATGTTCGACGACCGCGCGGGCCCGCGGGTCCGACAAAACCGACAACCGGTAGGCGATCGGGTCCATGCCGGCCCGCTCGGCCAATTCGTCCATGAAAAACTCGATCGCGAAAACGTTGAGTGTCGCACCGAGCCCGCGCAGAGACGACGTCCGCACCGGTGTTTCGGCGATGAGGTGATGGAGGATGCGCTTCGCGGGGAAAGCGTAGAGCGGCTCGCCGTTGCGGGTGCCGGCCCCCGGCGGATATGACGATTCGGAAGCGGGCGGCGGCGGGGGCGGGTTCGGCAGGGCTTCGGCGGCGAGCAGGTTGCCGCCGCCGCCCGGGCGGCTGGTGTGCCGGCCGCTCCAGATCTCGGTGGTCCAGTCGGCCGGCCGTTGCGCGCCGTCGAGCGCGGCGCTGACCGTCACTACCATCGCCGGGCTGACCGGCTCGAAGCCGAATTCCTCCTCACGCCGCCAGCGCACCTTGACCGGCTGCCCCGGCCTGCGAAATGCGATGACGGCCGCATCGGCCGCGGCATCGTCGGCGCCGTTGTGGCCGTAGCAGCCCGGCCCCTGGACGTGCTTCACCGAAATCGCCGCCGGATCGAGCTTCAAGGTCCGCGCCAAAGCATCGCGCAACGGGTAGACACCTTGCGAATGGGTCCACACCGTGAGCCGCCCGTTGCGGTAGAGAGCGAGCCCACAGGACGGCGCGACCGAGGCGTGGGCGATGTGCATCCGGGTATAGGTCGCCGATTGGCGGCCGGCCGCCGCTGAAGGATCGGGTGGGGGAGGGGGGCCGATGGTTCGGTCGATCGAGGGCTGCTGCAAGAGCCACCGCGCTTCTTCCTGAAACGGGTTGATCGCGTCGACCCCGTCCCAGGCGACGTGATTTGGCGCGACGGCGGCGACGGCCTCGACGACCGTCTCGTCCGCGCCGAGGATCGCGAGGAAATTGCCGTCGCGAACGATCTCGATCGGCCCTTTGGCGGCGCGCCAGAGCGCGGCCTCGTCGATGGTGGAGATCGTCGCATCGCGGTGGGGCTGGCGCACAACGCGCGCATGCACCATGCCGTCGAGAACCATGTCGTGGGCGAAGACGGGTTCACCGAACACCTTGGCGGCGAGATCGAGGCGCGGCGCGTTCTGCCCGACGACGCGATAGTCTCTGACGCTCTTGGTTGTCGACAGGCCGGTCGCATGCCTCCCGAGATCGACGGCGCCGGCAAGCGACCAATAATCATGGCCGGTCGCCTCCCCACGATGCAGTATGGCTCCGTCGCGAACCGCCAAATCCGGGCGGGAGTAGCGGAAATTCGCCGCGGCATGGTCGAGAAACAAGCCCCGCACCTCGGCGCATGCCCGGCGCAATGCGACGCCGCCGAATTGGATCGACTGGCTGCCTGCGGTGTAGCCTTCATTGGGTGTCAGGTCGGTGTCGCCGGTTTGCAGCAGGATGCAGTTGGGGGCGACGTCGAGCTCCTCGGCGGCGATCTGCAGCATTGCGGTCAGCACGCCCTGGCCGATTTCGACCCGGCCGGTCGAAACCGTGACACGGCCGGGCGATGGAAACCGGACCCACTGATCGAGGCGCGGATTGGCCGCCAGCAGCGGCGGCAGGGTCGGTGACGCGCTCATTGGGCAGCTCCTTCGCGCAACCAACCGGCGGCGCGTTCGACGGCGCGCAGGATGCGGATGTGCGACCCGCAGCGGCAGATATTGTCGTCGAGCGCCTCGGCGATCTCTTTCCGCGACGGCGACGGGTTATGGTCGAGCAATGCCTTGGCGGTCATCAGGATGCCGGGTAGGCAGTAGCCGCACTGGCCGGCTTGCTCGTCAATGAAGGCTTGCTGCAGCGGATGCGGCCGGTCCGGCGTGCCCAGGCCCTCGATCGTGACGATTTCCTTGCCGGCGACGGCCGAGAGCGGTTTGCCGCAGGATTTCTCCGGTCTGCCGTCGACTAGCACCATGCAGCAGCCGCATTGTTCGAGCCCGCAGCCGAATTTGGTCCCCATCAGACCGAGATGGTTGCGGAGAATATCGAGCAGCGGAGTTTGTTCGTCCGCGGTTACACTGACCACCTTGCCATTCACCTTCAGACCGGTCGGCTCCATCGACAGCTCCTTGCACCCCCTCGCCGGCACGGCTTAGTTTGACGTAACCCGCGTCATCTCTCCAGGCAAAGGAAAATCCTGATGATCTGCGACGTCCACGCGCATTATACGCCGAGAAATTTCAGCGAGTTTATGGGCGACCGGTTTGCATCGCCGGTTCATCTGCCGGTCAAGCGTGGGATGGCACGGCACCCGTTCTCGGACTCCCCGGAGGACATCGAGGGCCGGTTCAAGCTGATGGATGAGGCCGGGGTCGAGAAGCAGGTGTTGTCGCCGAACCATCCGCCCTACCTGCCAGACGAGGCGGAGTGCGTCAAAGCGGTCCAGATGCTGAACGACGGCTACGCCGATTTGGCGCACCGGTACCCGGAGCGAATCGCCTCATACGTGATGCTCCCCTTGCCGCATATCGACGCCGCGCTGAAAGAGATGGAGCGCGGGTTCGACCAACTCGGCTGCGTCGGCGTCAACATGAACATCATCTGCCTCAACCGCTCGATCGCCGAGACCGAGTTCGAGCCGATCTATGCCGAGATGAACCGGCGCGGCGCGGTTCTCTTCGTGCATCCGGCGGGAACCGGGATCTGCTCGCCCTTTATCGTCGATTACAATTTCCGGGCGTCGGTCGGCACCTCGCTGGAGGACGCCACCTTTATTTTGCACATGATCGCCAAGCAGATCCCGCACCGCTACCCGAATATCAAATTCATCGTGCCGCATCTGGGCGGGCCCGTCCCGATGCTCCTCAATCGCCTAGACAAACAAGGCCAGAACCAGAGCGGCCATCCCAATCTTGCCGAGGCGCCTAGCGTCACCGCAAAAAAATTCTACTACGATACCGTGTGCTACGGCTCCAAGGCGGCGTTCATCTGCGCCCTCGAAGCCTTCGGCGCCGATCACCTGGTGACCGGCAGCGACTACCCGGTATTACAGGATTACGAAGAATACAAGGAGACCTTCGCCTATATCGAGCGGCTGGGACTACCAAAGGCCGACACCGACAAGATCCTGCACCACAACGCGCAAGGCTTGTTCGGTTTTAGTCACTAGCGCTCTGGGCGACCGCCATAAACCGCTATAATAAGTCGTCATGGCCGGACTTGATCCGGTCATCCACGGAACTCGGCAAGTCGTCGCAGTGTGGATCACCGGGTGAAGCCCGGTGGTGACGATTTGAATAGAGCTCAGTTCGGTGCGCGGTGGAAGATCACCAGGTCGCAAACATCGCGGTGACGGCAACGGCCATTGCGCCGGTGGACAGCCAGCCGATTGCCCACAGCGGCCGCGGCAGGGTGAAGGCTCCCATCACTTGCCGTTGCACCGCCATCAGCATGATTACAACCATCAATGGCACCGCCACCACGCCATTGATGACGGCGGACCAGAACAGCGCCTTGATCGGATCGAGGTGGACGAAGTTGATCAGGACGCCGATCAAGGTGGCCGCTGCGATCGCGCCGTAGAAGGCTTTCGCATCGAGCGGGCTGCGGGCAAGCCCGGTCGGCCAATCCAACGCCTCGCCGAGGGCATAGGCGGCCGACCCAGCCAGCACCGGCACAGCGAGAACGCCGATGCCGATAATGCCGGCGGCGAAGAGGGCAAAGGTGAAAACGCCGGCAATCGGCCGCAATGCCTCCGCCGCTTGCGACGAGGTCTGGATGTCGGTGATGCCATGCGCATGTAGGGTTGCCGCCGTGGTGATGATGATGAAGAGGCTGATCAGGTTGGAGAACCCCATGCCGAGATAGGTGTCGATCCGGATGCGGTGGATCTCGGACCGGGCCTCCTCCGGCGCGTCGATCAGCGCGTGCGCGGCCGGATCGACCCGCTCGTCCTCGGCTTCCTGCGAGGACTGCCAGAAGAAGCAATAAGGCGTGATCGTCGTGCCGAGTACGGCCACGATTGCGACGATGTATTCCTTGTCCCAGCTGAGGGTCGGCACGACGAGGTTGTAGGCCACCCGAGCCCATGGGACGTCGACCACCAGCGCCGTCGCGACGTAAGCGAACAACGAGACGCTCGTCCATTTGAGGATCGAGACATAGCGTTCATAGCGCACAACGATTTCGAGGAGCGCGCAGCCGACCGCGAAGCCGACGACATAGAGATGCGGCGGGCCCCCGACGAGCAGGCGCAAGGCCTCCCCCATTGCGCCAAGATCCGCCCCCAGATTGATAATATTGGCGGCGAGCAGGAGGACGACGATCCCCCGCATCAGCCAGGGCGAGTAATGCCGCCGGATGTTGCCGGCGATGCCGTGCCCGGTGACGCGGCCGATGCGGGCGCTGATTTCTTGAATGGCGGCCATCAGAGGCCAGGTGAACAGCATGACCCAAGCCATGCTGTAGCCGAATTGCGCGCCGGCTTGGGAATAGGTGGCGATCCCGCTCGGATCGTCGTCGGAGGCGCCGGTGATCAAACCGGGGCCGAGCAAGGCCAGCAGACCCCGTCTCGGCCGACGCCGCGCCCAGTGGCGCGCGATGCGAGCGGCGAGCAAGCCCGTATGTCTTTCTCCGGGCTGGCTAGCCCGCCTGCGCGTCTTCATTGATCAGCCCCAGATCGTTCCCGCGGCAAGTCGTGGTTTAGACGATTGCCTCGGCGCTTGGCGAATGCTGCATCGCGGCGGTAGTTTGCGGGACGCGAAGGAGATGACGCATGGATGATTTCGTCGATCCGATACTGCTCGACCTCGATCGATACGCGATCGGACAGCCGGTGCCGCGCAGCGAAGACCCGGTGCTCGTGTCCGGAAAGGGCCGGTTCACCGACGACATCAACCTGCCGGGCCAAGCCTATTGCGCGATCGTGCGCAGCCATTATGCGCACGGCGCCATCGGCGGCATCGACACCGCCGCGGCGCGCAGCATGCCGGGGGTGCTCGGTGTCTATACCCCGGCGGATCTGGAGGCGGGCGGCATCGGCCCGCTGCCGCCACGGCAGGTGATGAACAATCGGGACGGGACGCCGATGCTGAGCCCGACCCGGTATGCGCTGGCGACCGGCAAGGTCCGTTACGTCGGGGATTCGATTGCTGCGGTCGTTGCCGAAACCGCCGCGCAGGCCAAGGACGCCGCGGAGGCGGTGCTCGTCGATATCGACTCCCTGCCGGCCGTCACGTCACCCCGGGATGCGGCCGCGCCCGGCGCCCCTCAGCTCTATGATGATGTGCCCGGGAATATCGGGCTCGATTTTCACTACGGCGACAGCGAGAAAGTCGCCGCCGCTTTTGCCTCCGCCGCGCACGTCACACGGCTCGAGCTGCGCAATAATCGCATCGTCGTCAATGCGATGGAGCCGCGCGCCGCGGTCGCGCAGTACGACCCCGATCGCCAGCGCTGGACGCTCCACGTCCCCGGTCAGGGGGTGTTCGGGTTCCGCAATTACATCGCCGGCGTGTTCGGGGTCGGCCGCGACAAGCTGCGCGTGATAACCGATCGCGTCGGCGGCTCGTTCGGCATGAAACAGCCGACCTATGCCGAATATTACTGCATCATGCACGCCGCGCGCGAACTCGGCCGCCCGGTCAAGTGGACCGACGACCGATCGGGCAGTTTCCTGTCCGACACGCATGGGCGCGACGCCGAGACGACAGCCGAATTGGCGCTCGACCGCGACGGCCATTTTCTGGCGGTGCGGCTGACCATCTACGGCAATCTCGGCGCGACTTACGGCGCGCCGGGCCCGCCGACCCGCAATGCGGTCAGGAACACGCTCGGCGTCTACAAGACCCCGCTGATCGAAGTCTCGACAAAGTGCATGTTCACCAACACGACACCCGTTGGCGCGTATCGCGGGGCGGGCCGGCCCGAGGCCAATTATTACATGGAGCGGCTAGTGGACGCGGCCGCGGCCGAAATGGGGATCGACCGCGTCGAACTGCGCCGGCGCAACCACATTCCGCCGAAGGCAATGCCGTACAAGGCACCCAACGGCACGACCTATGACAGCGGGGACTTCACGAACCTGCTGAACCAGGCCTTGGCGTTAGCCGATTGGGACGGCTTTGCCGCGCGCAAGGAGGAAAGCCGGGCAAGGGGCCGGCTGCGTGGGCGGGGGATCAGCGACTACCTCGAATTGACGGGTCCGCCGGGCCGCGAAATGGGCGGCATCCGGTTCGAGGCGGACGGCACCGTCACGATCATCACCGGCACGCTCGATTACGGGCAGGGCCACGCCTCGCCCTTCGCGCAGGTGCTGAGCACGCGGCTCGGCATCCCGTTCCAGAAAATCCGGCTGCTGCAGGGCGACAGCGACGAGCTGATCGCCGGCGGCGGCACCGGCGGCTCGAAATCGATGATGACGAGCGGCACCGCTATCGTCGCGGCCGGCGACAAGGTGGTCGAGACCGGCAAGCAGATCGCCGCGCATGTGCTGGAGGCGGCGGTCGCGGACATCGAATTCCGCGCCGGCCGGTTCGTGATTGCCGGCACCGATCGCTCGGTCGGCATCATGGAATTAGCCGACAAGCTCCGCTCCGGCCTGAAGTTGCCGGCGGAATTGCCGCAGAGCCTGGATGTGCAGCTCGTCGCCGACGGCCCGCCCTCCGCATTCCCGAACGGCTGCCATATCGCCGAAGTCGAGGTCGACCCCGAAACCGGTATGGTCGAGGTGGTCTGCTATTCCTTCGTCAACGATTTCGGCACCGTCATCAACCCGCTGCTGGTCAACGGCCAGGCCCATGGCGGCATCGTGCAGGGCATCGGCCAAGCATTGCGCGAGCATACGATCTACGACGAGCAGGGCCAGTTGCTGACCGGCTCGTACATGGATTACGCATTGCCGCGCGCCGAAGACGCCCCAATGTTCACCCACGAATTCCATCCGGTTCCGGCCACGACCAACGTCCTCGGCGCAAAGGGCTGCGGCGAGGCCGGCTGCGCCGGCGGGCTCCCGTCGGTGATCAACGCGCTGGTCGACGCGCTGTCGGAATACGGCATCACCCACATCGATATGCCGGCGACCCCGGAACGCGTCTGGCGAGCGATCCAGCAAGCCACGAGACATTGAGGAGGCCTTCTATGGAATTCGGCGCTTCGATCTTTTTCACCGACTACTCGATCTCACCCACCGAGCTCGCCATAGCGATGGAAGAGCGGGTGCTCGATGCTTTGTGGGTGGCCGAGCATTCGCACATCCCGGTGCCGCGGCGCACTCCGGCGCCCGGCGGCGGCGAATTGCCGAAACGGTACTACGATGTGATGGACCCGTTTGTGACACTGAGCGTGGCGGCGGCGGTGACCAAGCGGCTCAAGCTCGGCACCGGCGTGTGCCTGGTGATCCAGCGCGACACGATCCAAACCGCCAAGCTCGTCGCCTCAATCGATCAAGTATCGAACGGGCGCTTTCTGTTCGGCATCGGCGGCGGTTGGAATGCCGAGGAGATCGAGAACCACGGCACGGAGTTCACGTCTCGCTTCAAGAAGATGCGCGAGCAGATCGAGGCGATGAAGGAGATCTGGACCAAGTCGACCGCGGAGTACCACGGCGACCTCGTCGATTTCTCGCCGATGATGACCTGGCCAAAACCGGTGCAGAAGCCGCACCCGCCCGTCATTCTCGGCGGCGCATTCCCGTGGGCGGCGCGCCGGGCGGTGCGTTATGGGGACGGCTGGTACCCCAACGCCAGCAGCGGCAATCCGCAAGAATACTTGCCGCGCTTCCGGCAGATGGCCGAGGAGGCGGGCCGCGACCCGAAGTCTTTGCCGGTGACATTGGGCGGCGCGCCGGAAGACCCGGATATGCTGAAGCGTTTCCGCGACCTCGGCGTCGTGCGGGTGAACTTTCCGGTGCCTCCGGCCAAGGCGGACGAGGTGCTGCCGATCCTAGACCGCGTCGCCAAGCTCAAACAGCAGCTGGGAGCATAGCAATGAGCAAGATTGTCCGTGCCGTCAGCGCCGAGGTGGCAGAGCCTCAGGCCGGCACCTGGTCGAACTGTCTGGTGGCGAATGGGGTTGCCTATATCGCCGGCATGACTGCTGCAGGCACTGAAGGCGACGAATACGCCCAGGCCAAGGTGATCTTCACGAAGATCCGCAATCTTCTCGCGGCGGCCGGCGGCAGCATGGCCGATGTCGTCAAGGTGACGATCTTCGTCATCGACATCACGCAGCGCGAGAAGGTGTGGCAAGCCAGACGCGAGTTCTTTACCGGCAATTTCCCGGTCTCGACCCTCGTCCAGGTGGCGGCTCTGGCAAACCCGTCGCTCAAAGTGGAGATCGAGGCGGTCGCACATATCGGCGCAAGCCGAAGCTGAAGAAACGCAAAGCGGACATGACTGTCGCGGCAGCCGATCGCCCGGCGGAGACCGGCACGCAATGCCGCAAAGCGATCACGGCCGGCGTCATCGGCAATGTCCTCGAATGGTACGATTTCGGCGTCTACGGGTATCTCGTACCGACAATATCGCAGCTGTTCTTCCCCAGCGGCGACCCGGTCGTGTCGTTGCTGTCGACCTTTGCGGTGTTCGGGGTCGGTTTTGTGATGCGGCCGGTCGGGTCGATTCTGTTCGGCGTCTACGGCGACCGTCACGGCCGCCGCAAGGCGCTGAGCACCGTGGTTTTCGTGATGGCGCTCGCGACTTTCGCCATGGGTCTGTTGCCGACCTATGGCCAAGTTGGCGTGCTCGCGCCGGCCCTCCTCGTTGCCGTTCGGTTGTTTCAGGGGCTATCCGCGGGCGGCGAATGGGGCGGCTCGACCGCCTATATCGTCGAATTCGCACCGCCCGCGCGTCGCGGCTTTTTCGGCTCCTGGCAGCTCGTCGGAGTGGGCGGCGGCTTTTTGCTGGGCTCCCTGACTGCAGCATTGCTCAACGCCGCCTTGCCGCAAGCCGACCGGCTCGCCTGGGGCTGGCGGTTGCCGTTTCTGTTCGGCATTGCCGTTGGTGCGGTCGGATTCTATCTGCGCTGGCGGCTCGACGATACGCCCAAATTCACCGAGATCGAGGAGCAAGGCGCAGTCGCCGCCGCGCCACTCGGCGAGGCTCTCAGACAATACCCACGCGAGACTCTGCTCGGCTTCGGCGTGACGTTGCACAACACGGTCGCCTATTACATCGCGCTCGTATACATGACGAGCTACATGAGCTCGGTCGGCAAGCTGGCGCAGAGCACAGCGCTGTGGATCGGCACTTCGTGCCTCGCGGTCTTTGTGCTGCTGTTGCCGTTGATGGGTTGGCTTTCGGACCGCGTCGGAAGGCGGCCTTTGCTGATCGCGTCCTGCATCGGCTACGCAGTACTGGGCTATCCGTTTTTCCTGATGGCCTCCTCGGGCAATATCGGGCTCGCTACACTGGCGCAGTTGTTGATGGTCTTGCTCTACGTGCCCTATGCGGGAGCATGCCCGGCGTTCTATGCGGAGATCTTTCCGACCCGGGTCCGCTACACCGCTTTGTCGATCGGGTACAACATCGCGGTTGCGATCTTTGGCGGGTTCGCGCCGTTCATCGCCACCTTTCTCGTGCGGACAACGGGCAACAATCATGCACCGGCCGTGTATGTCATCATAGCCGCGGTCGTCACTCTCGTGATCCTGCTGAGAACGCGCGAGACCGCGTTCGCGCCGTTGCGCTAACCCATATAGGCGAGGACCTTAGGGTTCGGGCGCTGAGCCGGCTGAGCAAACCACGCAGCGCAGAGCTCGCGCGAGGCTGTCCGTTAGACCTCGTTAGCGAGCAAGAGCCGGCCGTTCCTTTCGCCGCAAGAAGCCCGCGCCGAAGAGCGCTGTGACGAGGAGGGCGAAGCTCGCAGGCTCCGGGACAGCGCTCGGCGTCACCGTGAGCGAATGTAGGAGCACATCCGCGCCGCTCGTGATGGTGTTGTCGGCGACAAAGAAGAGGTAATTGCTCGTTGGCGTTATCGTGACATTGCCGCCTAAGCTGGTGGTGTCCCCGAGCTTGGCGCCGAGCGCGGTGCCGGCCGCGTTGCCGGCAAAAATGCCGAGCACCTCGCCGTCGGTCGCGGAGTCGGCGTTTATGGTGAAGGAGCCGAAGCCCGAGCGAAGGCTCGAGATATCGAGCCGCACCGCTTCTCTGCCGCTGGCGTCGATCTCAGGATTGTCATCGATGTGGCCGTGGTTGCATCCGTTCCCGAAGCAGACGCCGACGCCCATCTCGTCTGTGCCGCGGTCATTGCCGACCAGCTGGCCGCCCGCAGTGAACGTATCGCCAGCGACGGGTACCCCATTGCCTGATTGGGCGTACGATCCTGAGATGGCGATGAGAATGGGCCCACCCAGAGCCGTATAGGTCTGGCTCGGTCCAAGCGCTTGGTTGCCCGACGCCGTGCCGGTGAAGTCGTACGTGATCGGCGCCGCAGTTGCACCGTTCGCCATGCCACCGACTGCGCCCATGACAAGCGCGAGTGTTACTGGCGAGAGAGTTTTCATAGCTCTGCCTGACCGAATTATTCTTCGAGAGAATGCGTGTAATTAACTTGAATACACGAGAAATCCTATACAGGAAGATAGTTAAGCGCGAGGAATCGTGATTAATACAAAATGAATATTTGGCATCTCCGTTGGTATTAATAAACTGTGAATCACTCCTTGTATGCCGGTTGGCGTGGGCTCCGGCGCCCGAGGTAGGCCGCGCGCGTTCATCGTCACCGCTGGCTGGGAATTCGGATCCTCAGACGATGTTGTAGCTTGATGAGTGTGTCCGCCTGAGGGAGTGAGGGAGATCGCCATGCAGACTAGAAAACAGGATCCGGACGTGATCGCTGAAGAGGCTGTTGGCCAAAGGTATGGGGACCCGCCGCCGTACGCCGTCAAGGAACAGCCGGACATGTCGCAGGAGGAAATGGCCCGGCAGCTATCAAAGCCTGCCGGACCTCAAGCGAGCATTCCGGAGAAGACCGCAGAGGCGGTCGGCGAGCAAGTCGGAGACGCGTATGCTGACCCTGGCAGCGCCGCCGCGCGAAATCTCCCCGGAAAAATCGCTCGCGTCGCTCTACCGCACGAGAGATCAGGTGCGGTGCGCCAGGTGCTCGACGAACAGCCGTTCCTGATGATGGCCGCCAGCTTCGCCCTGGGCTACATGACTGCACTATTGCTTCAGCGCCGCCGGTGACGTAGCCGGATACCGATCGGCAGCGAGAAGCGCCGGGTCGACACCCGCGAGGATAAGGAGTTATGCCGGCCGGCACGGCATGGTGCTATAGTCCGGCCCATGTGCGGGCGCTTTTACCTCACAGCCGGCGCGGCTGAAATAAAGAAGAAGTTCGTCGTCGACCAGGTGCCCGAATTGGTGCCGCGGTACAACATCGCTCCGACCCAGCTCTCGCCCATGGTGGTGGCGGCGGAGAAGCTCAGGACAGTTCGTCTGGGGCGCTGGGGCCTGGTGCCGCACTGGTCGCGCGATCTTTCGCTCAGCGCTCGGATGATCAACGCGCTTTCCGAGGAGATCGACGACAAGCCGGTCTTTCGGTCGGCGTTTCAGACGCAACGGTGTCTCGTCCCGGCGAACGGGTATTACGAATGGCGGGCGAGAGGGGCGAGGAAACAGCCCTACAAGATAATGTTGCGCAATGGAGCGCTGTGTGCGTTTGCCGGAGTTTGGGAGAAATGGACGCCCGAGACCGGCAACTCGGTCGAGACGTTCGCGATCATCACCACGCGGGCGAACAAATTGGTCAGTGAGGTGCACGACCGCATGCCGGTGATCCTTGCGCCGGCCGATTATCAGCGTTGGCTCACCGGCCCCGACGCGACGGCAAAGCGGCTGCTGGTCCCCTATACCGGCACGATGACCATCGCTCCGGTCAGCGATCGGGTCAACAACATCAAAGAAGATGATGTGGGACTCATCGCGCCAATACCGGCGTGAGGAAATCTTACACAACCGTATCGAAGGAGGGCGCCCGATGACGGTCGCCGGGGAATTGGCCGAGTATCTGACTCGGGTCGGCCCGGCCGAACTTCCGCCCCAAGCGGTCGATCATGCCGCGATGCTGATCGCGAGCACGCTCGCCAGTGCGGCGCTCGGCGCCGGGATGAGATCTTCGGTCATCATCCGCGACCTTGCGCGAGAATGCGGCGGCATCGCCGAAGCCTCACTGTGGTTCGATGCGGGGCCAAAACTGCCGGCAGCCGAGGCGGCGCAAGTCAATGCCGTGATGAGCGACGCGGCGGCTTGCGACGACAGCGATCTGCGCAACATCGTCCATGCCGGCACGACACTCGTCGCCACCGCGCTCGCGATGGCCGAGCGGAATGCTGCGAACGGCGAAGAGGTGCTGGCGGCAATCGTCCTCGGCTACGAGGCGGCCGGGCGCATCGGAGAGGCAATCACCCCAGGCTTTCGCTCCCGTGGATTTCACGGCTGCCTGGTCGCCATCTTCGCCGGCGCGGTTGCCGCCGGCCGGCTGTTGCGGCTCGACCCGGCGCAGACGGCGCAAGCAATCGCCCTCTCGGCGACCTCGATCGGTGGGCTCATGGCCGCGGCGAATACCAGCACCGCGCGCGAATACCACGCCGGGCTGGCGGCACTGCTGGGGGTTCGAGCCGCGCTCGCGGCGCAGCGCGGATATCGGGCGGAAGACAGCATTCTCGAGACCAAGCGCGGGTTTCTCGAAGTCTACGGCGGGACCGAGGATCTCTCTGCCGGTGCGAGTGTAACGCGTGACCTGGGACAGTCCTGGGACATCATCACTGACATGGCCGTCAAGCTGGTGCCGGGTGGCCATCCCTACCACGCGCTCGCCGAGGCGGCTGCGAAAGCGGCGAAAGCCGGGAACATTGCACCGCGGGACATCGAAAACATCACCGTGTCGCGTCCCGGCTTCACCGCGCTTACCGGCCCGCTGCACCCGACCGATCTGATCGGCATGGCGCACAGCCCCGCCTATTTTCTTGCCGCGGGGGCGGCCGATCACGACTTCTCGTGGGTGCACGCGACCACCGCCAAGATCCTAGACCCGGTCATCCATGAGCTGATCGACAAAATCCGGGTCGGGCCGCCGCCGACCGGCAACGCGGAGCCTTATCGGCAAGGCGCGACCGTGACCATTCGGACCACCGACGGCCGGGTCAGCGCGAGTACCGTCTTTGTGCCCAAAGGTGCGGGCGCCGAGGGTCTCCGATGGGCCGATATCGATCGGAAATACCGCACCCTGATGCCTCACGCCGGCTTGCGCGATCAGCAGATCGAGGCGAGCTTGGCGGCGATCCACGACTTCCGCCGCGTCGCGAGCGTCTCTGAGCTGACGCGCTTGCTGCACACCTGAGCTGTTTTGGAGGGGACCATGGATGTCGGCCTGATGATGATCTTCGCCAGCTATGGCTGGGATAACATCGCTGACGATCAGGTCTGGGATGAGGATCTGCGCTTGGCACGCCAGGCGCCGGCCCTGGGCTTCGACGTGCTGTGGTCGGCCGAGCACCATTTTTTCGATTACTCGTTCTGCCCCGACAATCTGCAATTGATGACCTACCTCGCCGGGGTGTGCCCGGACATCGATCTCGGCACCGCCGCGGTGATCCTGCCGTGGCACGACCCGCTGCGCGTGGCCGAGCAGGCCGCGGTGCTCGACCTGCTGTGTAAGGGCCGATTGCGGCTCGGCTTCGGACGCGGCCTGGCGCGGCGCGAGTTCGCCGCATTCCGCGGCACGATGGACGAGAGCCGCGGCCGATTCGACGAGGCGGCGCCGATGATCGTCAGAGCGCTGCGCACCGGCTGGATCGAGGCCGACGGCACTTATTACAAGCAGCCGCGGGTCGAGCTGCGCCCACGCCCGAAATACAGTTTCGACGGACGCATTTATGCCGTCGCATCGAGCGAGGATTCGGTGGATTCGGCGGCCCGGCTCGGCGCCCACATGGTGATGTTCTCCGATCGCCCTTGGCCGATGCGGCTCCCGGCAATCCAGCGCAACCGCAAAATGCACCGCAAGTACCACGGCATCGATGCCCCGACGATGATGATCACCGATTTTTGCCTCTGCGCGCCGAAGTTCGACGAGGCAGAGGCGCTGGCGCGCAAGCACATGGGCAAATTCGTCGAGAGCAATTTCGATCATTACGAGTTCCTCGGCGAGCACTTCGCCACGGTGAAGGGCTATGACGCTTATGCACAGAAGGCCGAGATCGCCCGCAAGGGGGGCCTCGAAGGCGCCGTCGAGGGCTTCATGAAAGCCGCCGTGTGGGGCACCCCGGACCGCATCCTCCGGGAATTGGAGGCGCGTCGCGAGGTGATCGGAGATTTCGAGCTGAACGCCTCATTCCGCTTCGGGGGCATTTCATACGATAAAGCAGAGGCGTCATTGCGGCTGTTCGCCAGTGAGGTGCTGCCCGTATTGAAGAGCTGGCAGTCTCCGGCGGCCAAGGCAGCGGAATAGAATTCAGCCAATTACGGCGCGCCGATATCCGCCATGCCTCGCCCGCGCCGCAGTGTTCTCTTCATGCCCGGTTCGAACCCGCGGGCGCTGGAGAAAGCTCGGGTTCTGCCTGCCGACGGGCTGATCTTCGATCTCGAAGACGCCGTGGCCCCGGAGTCGAAGGAGAGCGCGCGGACCATCGTCGCGGCGGCGCTCGCCGGGGGCGGCTATGGCGACCGCGAGCTGGTAATCCGCGTCAACGCGATCGACAGTCCGTGGGGCCACGCCGATCTGGCGGCCGCCGCGACAATGCCGATCCATGGGGTGCTGTTACCGAAGGTGGAGAGTCCCGACCGGGTGGCGTTGACCGCGTCGCTGCTGGACGCGTTCGGCGCCTCGGAGCGGCTCGCCGTCTGGTGCATGCTGGAGACGGCGCGCGGCATCCTCTATGCCCGGGAGATCGCCGCAGCGAGCCCGAGGCTCGCCGCGCTCGTCCTCGGCACCTCGGACCTGACCAAAGACCTGCACGCGCTCCCGACCCGCGATCGTCTGCCCCTGATTACCTCCCTCAGCCTCGCCATTCTGGCAGCCCGCGCACACGGGCTGGCGGTTCTCGACGGCGTCCACCTGGAGCTCTCCGACGATGAGGGCTTCGCGGCCTCTTGCCGGCAAGGGCGCGAGCTCGGCTTCGACGGCAAGACATTGATCCACCCGAAGCAGATCGCTGCCGCCAACGCAGTATTCGCCCCGAGCCCCGAGGAGGTCGAGTGGTCGCGGCGGATCATCGCGGCGCACAGCGAAGCGGCAGCCGCGGGTAAGGGCGTCGTGCTCGTGGAAGGCCGGCTGATCGAAAACCTGCACGTGGAAAATGCACGCCGGCTGTTGGCGTTAGCCGGTGAGATCGAGCGGCTCTCAAGCGAGAAGTGAAGCGGCCCGTTGGCGAGCCTGCGTTGACACTCCCCGGCACGCGGGCTAATTCACACGGCCGACCGCGAGGGAAATCCGGAATTGCCGTAAATGAGATCCGCCGACCGGCCGCTTTCGCCGCACCTTCAGATCTACCGATGGCAACTCACCTCCGTTCTGTCGATCCTCCACCGCGCGACCGGCGTGGCGCTGAGCGCCGGGGCAATTCTCCTCGTATGGTGGCTTATTGCCGCCGCTTCCGGGCCGCAGACCTATGAAGGGGTCCAGGATTTCCTCGGCTCCTGGATCGGGCTCTTGCTGTTGTTCGGCTGGACGCTGTCGCTGTTCTATCATTTGTGCAATGGCATTCGGCACCTCGTGTGGGACACCGGCCATGCGCTCGATCTCAAATCGACCTATATTGGTGGCTGGATCGTCGTCGGGGCGACTGCCGTCCTGACTCTGGTTGCCTGGATCGCCGGGATAGCTCGCTGGATTTCCTGACATGATGGCATCGCGGATGCGGTCGCCGCTCGGCCGTGCAATCGGGCTGGGCTCGGCGAAGGAGGGGGTCGAGCACTGGTGGGCCCAGCGCGTTACCGCGATTGCTCTGGTGCCGTTGAGCCTTTGGTTCGTAGCCTCCGTCATCGCCTTGGTCGGCGCCGATATCGAGACTGTGCAGAACTGGGTCGGCCTGCCCCTGCCGGCCATCCTGCTGGTGTTGCTGCTTATCGCGACTTTTTATCACGCATCGCTCGGGCTCCAGGTGGTCATCGAAGACTATGTTCACACCGAGCTCGCCAAGCTCGGCCTCGTCGTCGTCGTCCGTCTGCTCAGTTTCGGTTTCGCTGTGGCGGGAATCTTTGCAGTGCTCAGCATTGCCTTCGGATCGACGAGCTGATTGGAGCCCCGCATGCCACCGGCCTACAACATCATCGATCACAGCTACGACGTGGTCGTCGTCGGCGCCGGCGGCGCGGGCCTGCGCGCGACATTGGGAATGACCATCGAAGGGCTGCGGACAGCCTGCATCAGCAAGGTCTTCCCAACCCGCAGCCATACGGTCGCCGCCCAAGGAGGGGTCAGCGCGGCGCTGGGCAATGTCGGCCCGGACGACTGGCGCTGGCACATGTACGACACCGTCAAGGGTTCGGATTGGCTCGGCGACCAGGATGCGATCGAGTACATGTGCCGCAATGCGATCCCCGCGGTCATCGAGCTCGAGCATTTCGGCGTGCCGTTCTCCCGCACCGAAGACGGGCGGATCTATCAGCGGCCGTTTGGCGGGCACATGATGGAGTACGGCGAGGGCGATCCGGCGCGGCGCGCTTGCGCCGCTGCCGACCGCACCGGTCACGCGCTCATTCACACGCTCTATCAGCAATGCGTGCGCAACAATGCGGAGTTCTTCGTCGAGTATTTTGCGCTCGACCTGATCATGGACGAGGAGGGCGCCTGCCGCGGCGTCATGGCATGGAACCTCGAAGACGGCAGCCTCCACCGGTTTCGCGCCCATCTCGTGGTCCTCGCCACCGGCGGGTACGGGCGGACCTATTTCTCCTGCACCTCCGCCCACACTTGCACCGGCGACGGCAATGCCATGGTGCTGCGCGCCGGGCTTCCGCTGCAGGATATGGAGTTCATCCAGTTTCACCCGACCGGGATCTATGGCGCCGGCTGCCTGATCACCGAGGGCGCCCGAGGCGAGGGCGGCTATCTGACCAACAGCGAGGGCGTGCGCTTTATGGAAGCCTACGCGCCGCACGCCAAAGACCTGGCGTCGCGCGATGTTGTCAGCCGGGCAATGACGATCGAAATCCGCGAGGGTCGTGGCTGCGGACCGGAGAAGGACCACATTCTCCTGCACCTCGAGCACCTCTCGCCCGAGGTTCTGCACCAGCGCCTGCCGGGGATATCGGAGACGGCTAAAATCTTCGCCGGGGTCGATGTAACGCGCGAACCCATCCCGGTATTGCCGACCGTGCATTACAACATGGGCGGCATTCCGACGAACCACCATGGCGAGGTGCTGCGGCCGACCCCGGACGAACCGGACGCCACGGTCCCCGGGCTGATGGCGATCGGCGAGGCGGCTTCGGTCTCCGTGCACGGCGCCAATAGGCTCGGCTGCAACTCGCTGCTCGACATCGTCGTGTTCGGCCGCGCCGCAGCCCAGCGAGCAGCCGAGCTGGTGCGCCCCGGCACACCGCAGAAACCGATGTCGAACGGCGCCGGCGAGGAGGCGGTAGCGCGGCTCGACGCGGTGCGGCAGTCGCGCGGGCCGCGCAAGACCGCCGAGATCCGCTTCGACATGCAACATGTCATGCAGGCCAACTGCGCCGTCTTTCGCACGGCACAAGTGCTCCGCGAAGGGGTCAGCCGGATCGACGTGGTGGCCAACAGCTTCGGCGACCTCGGCATCTCCGACCGATCGATGATCTGGAACACCGATCTTGTCGAAGCTTTAGAGCTGGAAAATCTGCTCGAGCAGGCCGTCGTCGCCCTGCACTCGGCCGAGAACCGGACCGAAAGCCGCGGCGCGCATGCGCGCGAAGATTATCCCGAACGCGACGACCGGAACTGGATGAAACACACGCTCGCCTGGCTCGACGGCGATGGCGGGGTTAAACTCGGCGATCGCCCGGTCCATCTCTTCACACTATCGAACGAGGTGCAGACCTTCCCGCCCAAGGCACGCGTGTATTAGGGCAGAATGGCTCTTGATTCCCGTGACAACCGGCCCCACTGGACATGATCTACCTTAAGTTGTCTTGCGCGGACTTGATCCGCGCATCCACGACTTTCTTTCGGGCGCTCGAAAGGCGTGGATGGCCGGGCCAAGCCCGGTCAAGACGAAATTGGGGGGCTGATTTGCCTCCCCTTTCCGGTGGCAAGATGTTCCACAGAAAGCCCTGAATACTTCCGATGGCCGAATTCACGCTGCCGCGGAACTCGAAAATCGGCGCCGGCAAGACCTTTGCCGGGCCGCTCGGCTCCACCCGCCTGCGCGAGTTCAAGATCTATCGCTGGAACCCCGACGACGGGAAAAACCCGGTCATCGACACGTTCGAGATCGATCTCCACGACTGCGGTCCGATGGTCCTCGACGCGCTGATCAAGATCAAGAACGAGATCGACACGACTCTGACGTTCCGCCGCTCTTGCCGTGAAGGGATTTGCGGCTCTTGCGCAATGAACATCGACGGCACCAATACGCTGGCCTGCCTCAAGGCGATCGAGGACATCGAAGGCGCGGTGCGGATCTACCCGTTGCCGCACATGCCGGTCATCAAGGATCTGGTGCCCGATCTGACCCATGTCATTGCGCAATACCAATCGATCCGGCCTTGGCTGCAGACCGCGAGCCCGCCGCCGCCCGACAGCGAGCGGCGGCAATCGATCGAGGAGCGCGAACAGCTCGACGGCCTCTGGGAATGCATTCTGTGCTTTTGCTGCACCACCTCGTGTCCGAGCTACTGGTGGAACGGCGAGCGCTATTTGGGACCCGCGGTATTGTTGCAGGCCTACCGCTGGATCGCCGACAGCCGCGACGAGAAGACCGGCGAGCGTCTCGACGAGCTCGAAGACCCGTTCCGGCTCTACCGCTGTCACACCATCATGAACTGCACCCGGACTTGCCCGAAGAACCTCAACCCGGCCAAGGCAATCGCCGAAATCAAGAAGCTGCTGGTGCTGCGCCGGTAGCTGGAAATCGGTGCCGCAAGCGTGGATCGGCGTCCGATCATCATCGATACCGACCCGGGCCTCGACGATGCTGTGGCGATCCTGCTGGCATTGGCAGCGGTAGAGGAACTGGAAGTTCTGGGGCTGGTCGCCGTCGCCGGGAATCTGCCGGTCGCTCAGACTGAGCGTAATGCGCGCCGGGTGTGTGAACTGGCCGGGCGCTCTGACGTCCCGGTTTATGCCGGGTGCGCGCGACCGTTACTGCGTCCGCTCGCAACAGCAGAACGGATTCATAACGAGACCAGCCGCGACCGTCTGTTGCTGCCTGAGCCAATTACGCCGCAGCGGGCGCAGCATGGTGTCGACTTTCTGATCGAGACGTTATGCTCTGCAAAGCCGGCCACGATCACCTTATGCGCTTTGGGACCACTGACCAACATCGCCATGGCGCTCGTCAAGGCACCGGAAGCCGCCGGTAAAATCCGTGAATTGGTCCTCATGGGCGGAGCCTGTTTCGAGCTCGGCAATGTGACGCCGGCGGCCGAGTTCAACATGCATGTCGACCCGCACGCCGCGGCGATCGTAATCGACAGCGGCATCCCGATCACGATGATACCGCTCGACGTCACACATCAACTGATCACCACCGAGCCTCGGCTCGCGTCGCTGCGCGCTCTCCCAAATCGTTGCGGCGCGGCCGTTGCCGCATTACTGGCGGCCTTTGAGAGAAATCGCCGCCACAAATTCGGGCCTCGCGCCAGGGCGCTGCACGATCCTTCAGTTGTCGGATACTTGCTGCGCCCGGACCTGTATGAGGGACGGGAGGTCAATGTCGCGATCGAGACCCAGAGCGCGCTGACGGTGGGAATGACAGTGGTCGACTGGTGGGGCGTCACCGGGCGACCGGTCAACGCTCGGTTCATAAACACAGTCGATGCCGGCGCGTTCTACGAGCTCTTGACGGAAAAGCTGGGGATCCTGCCTTAGCCGGGGGATCGGGACCAAAAATCATCGGCCGCTCGACTGTAGGATTTCTTTACAGCGCGTCGGCGTAACGCAAACCGCTAAGTGGGCCGATTACCTTGGACCCGAGCGGGCCTGCTCATAATTTGGGCGTCCAAGGCTGTAAAGTTTTCCGACAAACGTTGGCGGGTGGATTTTCTTCGTCACTTCTCAAGCCACTGATCGCGCGCCAAAAACCACCACGCACGGCAGGTTGGCACGGCCTGTGCGTTAACCTTAACAAACTTCTTCAAAAAAGGGGTAACCATGAGACTGTCAGTGCTTAACCCTGGTTCCTCGCTGGCCTCATCCCACCGCTTTAAGCTGAAGCTCGGCGCGCTGGTGACCGTTGTGCTTGCCTGGAGCGCACATTCGGCGCATGCGACAACCTACACCTTTCAGAACATTGTCAACAGTAATGCCGCAATCGGCGGTGACGCAAACTTCAACCAAGAGTTGGGCATAAATAACTCTGGGACAATCGTCGGATATGCCGGTGACGGAACCATTCTGCCCAACAAGGGCTACACCGTTGCGCCACCTGCCTATACGACGTTTACGCCCGAGAACTTTCCGAACTCGGTGCAGACGCAGGTTGTCGGCATTAATAGCAACGCTAGCCCGACGACGGTCGGATTCTGGATCGACGGCAATGGAAATAATTTCGGGTTCGTTAATCAAAACGGCAGCTTTACCCCGGTTATAAATCCTAATACCGCTATGACCGTGCCCTCGACGAACCAGTTGCTCGGGGTGAACAACGGCAATATCGCGGTTGGATTTTACACCGACGGGGCCGGTGCTACTCACGGCTATACCTACAACATCGCAGCCGGTACCTTCTCCGCCAATATCGATGATCCGATGGCGGTTGGTAACACGACGACGACGGCGATCAACAATACCGGCGAGATTGCTGGGTTCTATGTCGACGCTGCAGGCAACTTTCACGGGTTCCTTGACAACAACGGATCATTCATGACCGTCGATGATCCGAATGGGACCAACACAATGCTGCTGGGTCTCAACAATAATAATCAGG
Source organism: uncultured Alphaproteobacteria bacterium (assembly GCA_963787425.1). GTDB lineage: Bacteria > Pseudomonadota > Alphaproteobacteria > ATCC43930 > CGMCC-115725 > AP-15. The sequence continues at coordinate 51,632 of CAWBCV010000004.1, read as the reverse complement.
CGGTTGGCAGCTTCGTAGACATGAATGGCGAGACGCAAGGGCTGCTGTTCAACATACTTACCGACAGCTTTCAGACGATCAGCGATCCGAACGCGTCGGCGATACCCGCTTTCAACGTAACCGGCACGACGATCAACGGCATCAACGACCAGGGCAACTTGGTGGGCTTCTACTCGAACGGTACGCAGGTCATCGGGCTGCTCGCAACACCTGTACCCGAGCCCGCGACGTTGAGCCTTCTCGCCAGCGGGCTGATCGGCATCGGGGTGATGCGCCGCCGGCGTAAAGGCGCCTGACAAGGAGAGTTCGAACCCGGCGCGGCCCAAGGTTTCCACAAATTGTTAGGGGCTGGGTTTGACTCGTCCCCGTGTGGCTCTAGAATTCCGGCGCTGAACACCAAATGGGAGCAGGTCGATGATCTTTGAGATGCGGACTTACCGTTTGCAGCCCGGGTCGGTGCCGGAGGTCGAGAAGCGCTTCGCAGAGGCGCTGACCGAGCGGGTCAAGGCGTCGCCGCTCGGCGCCTTCTTTCATACCGAAGTCGGGCCGCTCAACCACATCATCCACATCTGGCCTTATGACGATCTGCAGCATCGGACGCGGGTGCGTTCGCAGTCGATCCCGAACTGGCCGCCAAAGATCCAGGAATTCATCGTCGAGATGGAGAGCAAGATCGTCAACGCGGCCCCGTTCTGCCCGGCCTTCACGCCGCGGCAGCACGGCAATCTCTATGAGATCCGCACGTACACGATGCTGCCCGGAGCGGCATCGACCGTCATCGAGCGCTGGGCCGAGAGGATCGAAGGGCGGGTGAAGCTGTCGCCTCTCGCGGCGGCGGGTCATACCGAGCTCGGTCCGCTCAACCAATGGATTCACATCTGGGCATACAAGGATGCGGCCGAACGCTTCCGCATCCGCGACGACGCCCGCGCTGCGGGTGCCTGGCCACCCAATACTCGCGGTCAGTTCATCAAGCAGGAGAACATGCTGGTCGTGCCGGCATCGTTCTCGCCCCTGCGCTAGCGTTCCTTTGCGCAGCATCGACCCGCGGCGGTCGAGCTGCCGGTTGACCGCGTCAAAACAGCTGCTGGTCCTGCCCGTTCTCCCGCAGCGCGTTGCGAAACCGGTTGATCGTCGAATAGTCCGGCGCGGCCTGCCCAGCGGCAGTCCACAGAACACCCGGAACGGCAGCCGATCCCACAAGGCCTCCTCGATGGCGGGATCGGACAAGCCGTACCACTGCTGCAACAGCAACGCCCTCACTATCGCCAGCGGCGGGTAGGAGGGCGCGCCGTGCGCCGAATCGTGCAGCCCTGCTACAATCCCGCCCAGCGCCGCCCAATCGACCAGCCGCGTCAGCAACTCGTTCGGCCGGCCGTGCCGCATCACCAGGTGGTCGGCAAAACCCAGTTGCGCCCCAATCGCGATGAGCCATACCAATACCCCCAATCCCCCCGCCAGGATCGCAATTTCGCTACTCTGCAAAATCGTCGCAAGCGGGGGAGGGTTAGGGCGGGGGCTGGGTGGGTGAGGGTCGGCTAGCCTTGGACCTGGACGCCTAGGGCTTGCATGTCGTTGCGGCGCGCCGTGGCAGTGCGTTCGATCGTCGACTGCTCTTGGTTGATTTCGCTGACTTGCTGGTTGAGCCTGCTGTAGCCCTGTGCCATCTGCCGGGTATTCTGAGATACTTGTTTCGTCGGCCGCGGCGCCGGGGCGCGTCCGCCGGAGGGCGGCGGCGGGGGACTCGCGTCCGCCAGGAGCTCATTGGGCGTGGTGTTCATTTGCTGTGCCTCTTGATTGAAGGCGGCTTGGTATTGCTGCACGCTGGCCATCGACTTCTTGCCGTATTCGCCGAGGATCGCGGCGACCTCGTGGTCGCCCTGGTCGATCTCGGCAAAGCGTTGCGCCGCCTCCGGCTTTGGCACGACGCCGCGGCGGATGTTGGCGGCCAGCTGATTGTAGGCCATCCCGTAGCAGTAATCGGCCTGGCGGGCGGCAAGGACCGCGCGCTGCATTTCCCCGTAATCATGAGACATGTCATTGGCGATCAACAATTGACGTCGTTCGGCGTCCGCCTCTTGCTGCATCCGGGCCGACGCATAGGTGGTGCTCGCAGCAACCAGCGCGCCGGCGGCTGCTCCGATCAGCGCACCACGCCAGTCGCCGCCACTGGCAATAGCGCCGAGTGCGGCGCCGCCCGCCGCACCGGCCAGGGTGTTTACTGCCATCACCTGCTGAAATTGCTGATCCTGCTGCCGCAGCAGACCCACCGACTGGTAGCATTGCGGATAATAATTGACCTGCGTCATCTGAGGCACCGTCGTACCGCCCGGCGCGGCGCACCCGGCCAATACGAGGGCGCGATTATTCTCCCCGTCTTTGTCATTTTCATGGTCGCTCTCCGGTAACCGTTTTCTGAAGTTGGCCTGAATTCCTCTACCAAAGGGTTTCCGTCTGACGATAGATTGCGAAGGCTGGTCTTTCAACCGTAGCCTTCTATTTGGAGGTCTTCACGAATACGCCGTCCCACATCGTAGGCGGCGCGGACTTCAGATCGGCACACCGCCTCGCCATGATCAGTGGCGGGGAGGAGAGCGGCGATCCGTCGGTCGATCCTGTCGCTTGCTGACGCCAGATGTCTTCGGCGGTCGCGAAATCTCCTGCGCGATAGCGTTCGAGTCCGGCGCCATACTGCTGGAGGTAGCCCGTCTCAGCCAACTCGGCGGTCGATCTTTCACCGATCAGCTGAAAGACGGAAAACGCCTCGTCCTTGCCCTTCACTTTGATCCAGTCGAGCTCGCAAACCACAAAACGGTCGGCGATCGCCACCGCCGTAGCAGGTCCGACGACGATGCGGCAGCCGTAATCCTCGGGCACGCTTTCGAGGCGCGCGGCGATGTTCACGGTCTCGCCGACCGCGGTATAGTTGTACCGCTTTGGAGCGCCGACATTGCCGACCACGGCCGGGCCGGTATTGATGCCGATCTCCACCGCATAGCCCGGCATGCCGAGCGCATCGGCCTCGGCCTTGGCCTGAATTATCTTCTCAACGATGCGCAAGGCAGCGCGCGCCGCTCTCGCCGCATGGTCGGGATCGGTGAGCGGCGCGCCCCATATCGCCATCACGGCGTCCCCGAGGAATTGGTTGACGTAGCCGCCGGTCGCCTCGACGGCCTCGACCATCATGGCGTGATAGGTGTTTGTCACCGCCATCAGCTCTTCCGGCGGAAGCCTCGTCGAAAGCGCGGTAAATCCCGAGAGGTCGGCAAACATCACGGTGATCTCGCGCCGCTCCCCGCCCAGGCGCAATTCGGCTTCGCTCTCGGCCAACCGGTCCACGATGCTCGGGGCGAGGTAGTGGCTGAAGGCGTGTTGAACCCGATGCCGGCGCCGTTCCTCGACGAGGAAGCGCACGAGGTAAGCGAGGACCATCGAGACGATCGCGGCGGCGGTCGGAACCGCGATCGGAAACCAAAAGCCAAACCCCAGCGCGACGGCCGCAAGTGCGAAGCACGCCGCTGCCAAGGCTGTGACCCCGAGCACTGCGAGCCACGGCGCCCAGGCGAACCCGAGCAGTGAGCCGCCGAGGCTGGCTAGCACCGCAGCCAGAGCCCGCCCGATTAGCGGCACTGGACGGACGAGATTGCCGGTCAGCACCGACTGCACCGCCGCGGCATGGACGAATACCCCCGGTGTTGTCCCGCCTTCGGCATGAGAGGGGCCAAGACGGCCGAGGCGGCACTCGCCGCTCTCCGCCAGCCGCGCCGTGGGCTGCGGCATGAAGCGGTCGGGCGTGCGCTTGCGGTCTTCTTCGGCAAGATTGCTGCCGACCAGGACGACCTTGCCGGAGAGTGCCTCTGCGACGGCGGCGGGCTGCCGATCGAGGGAACGCAAGACGTCGATGAGGCGGTAGGTCGGGATTGTTTCAAGCGGTGCCGCCGGCGCGAGCAACACCGGGTCGGGCATGGCTGGCGCCCGCGCCCGCGCCCGCGCCAGCAAGGCGGCAGAGAATGTCGGAAGGAGTTGGCCGTCCAAAGTGCGAAGGTGCGGGCTTACCCGACGCTGGACACCGTCACTGTCGGGGTTCAGCTCGGCAAAGGCGATGGCTGCAGGCTCATCGTTGGGGGCATCGCCGTCGACGTCGAAAACCGCCCCCTCGACCGGCGCCGCAACCGGCTGTCGGGCCGAGCGGGCGAGCACGAGCCGGTCATGATGGCGGGCCAATGCATCGTAGAACCCGCGATCGTATTGTGCGTCGAGCGCCGGAAAACGGTTGGCCGAGTAGCTGAATATGATGTCGAAGCCGATCGCCTTCACTTGGGCCTCGGCCAGCCCGTCGATAAGCTTGGCCCAGAACGGGCCGAAAAGGACGCGCGGGGTGGCTGCGAGCTCTTCCGAGTCCAGGCTGCCGCGGTCCATTGCAATCACCGCGACCGGCTCACCACCCCTGCCGGGTCTCACCCCGTGCGTGGCCAGCGACAGGTCGTAAAACAAGCCGTCGACCCAATTCATCGTGGTGCCGGACGCCAGACCCGCGACGAGAGCCATCGCGGCCGCCGCCACCATGGTTATTTCGCAATGACGGCACCGCCACAAAGCCGGTTCAGACCCGGGCGACTCAGTCACAGGCGCCCACCTCAGTCGACATGCAGGACGACAAGCGAGTCGGTGGCACCTGCGCCCACCGCAGTGAAGCCGCGTTCTAGCGGTTGGGCCGTATCGCTGATCCTCAGTTTGAGCAGATACCGGTGGTTGGGTTCGAGGGGTGCTGAGCTCGCCGGCGGGGTTGCCCGTTGTTCCGCAAGTTCCAGCCGGTAGAGGAGCCGATCCGGCTCCCCCTTCTCGTATACCGCGGCTTCGGTCACCTCGCCGGCTCGGCTCCCGGCAAGGATGATCTCGGGAGCGACCGGCAGCCGCAAGACGTCGCGCGCGACCCACCCGCCGCCGGTGCCGGACAGTTCGTAAACGCGCGGACAAGGCCGGTTCTGCTGGCTTTTGACCTCGCCATCGGTCGTGAAGGCAGTCTTGGTCAGCTTCAAGGTTCCGCCGGCGACCGTCACGAGCTCGCAGGTCGGCGGGTAGTGCAAAAAGGTCAACTCGGCTCCGGGGCCGAGCTTGATCACCGTATTTGCCGAGACTTCCTCGCGCAGCGGCAATCCGGGATCGGTCTCGCCGACCACCTTCATGATGATGCAGACGGCATTGGGCTCGGCCGCTCCGGCGGGTCCCCAAAGCGAGAGGCCGACAAGGACCGCCAGCGCCAAGCGGTATCTAGACCCCAGAGCTAAGGGTACCCCCACCTCACCCTCCCCGCCGCTACTGCGCCGGGGTCCCTCCCTCTCCCCCCTGAAACGCAGAGAGGGGCAAACTTCCACGTGAGATACGCTTTTGCGGGGGTGAGGTGGCTTTCGGAAGAATTCTTTCATTGCGGGCGAACTCCGGCGTGGAATCCCCAATTTACAATGGACCGGGCCTGCCTTGTGTGACGCAGCTCACTGAAGCGCGGCAATCGGGAAGTCCTGGATCGTCTTAGGTTTGGCCGAGGTCGCATGCTGGTGGCCTCCGGTGAGCTTCTTCACCCGGTCGGCAAGCCAATATTCGAGGCTGGCCACAGTGATGACCCCGTCGTGAAAGGCGTCGGCTTCACCAGTCAACGCCTCGAGCAATGCCTTGCTGAAGGCGCCGTGCCCCCATTCCTCGCGCTCGTAGGCCGACTCACGTCCGGTCGAGGCGGCGAACACGACGACACCATTCTCGGCACTGGCCAGATCGTTGACCATGCCGTTGATATCGGGCGCGACGCCCCGCCGGCCACCCATCACCGCCCCCGAATGACAGGTGTCGAAGAAGAACAGCGCTTTTCCCGCGATCCGCCGCAAGCTGTCGTCGATATCGGTTTGCGGCTCCGCCGTGCGGCGCAGCTTGTTCAGATCGACGTCGCTCGGCAGGAAATAATATCTGCCTTCCTCGTCCATTCCGTGCCCGGCCAAAAACACCAACGCCACGTCGCGCGACGTCGCCTGTTCGGCGATCCAGTCCAGCCCCTCGGTAAGTTTGGCCAATGTCGCCTCGTCGTCGCGCAGCACCTTGGTGACCACCGCACCATAAAGCCGGCCCCCCTGCTGTTTGAGCGCCGCTGCCACATCGCCCGCGTCATTCGCCGCATAACGCAAGGCGAGATTGGCGTCGTTGTATTGACTGATCCCAATCGCCAGCACGTAGAGCTTGGGCTTCAAGACGTCCTTCTTGGTGCCGCCCTTCCAGATCAGCTTGACATTGGCCGGCTCGCTCGCCCGCTCGCCGGACCGCGCCACCACGGTGATCGTCGCATTCGTGCCGATTGGAACCGAGGCGCTTCCCTGGCGCTCACCATCCACCCCCGGCAGGCGCTCGTCGAGGGCCGGGCCCGGCTGCTCGACCGGGCGGCCGTCCACCTTCACGTCGACTGCGGTCACCGGGTCTCCGGAGGGTGAGCGCACGGCATAGCGGATCTCGACCGGCGACTTGCTGGCAGCTTCGCCTTCGCCCGGCGACAAAATGCGGATGACCGGCGGCAATAACTGCAGCGTCGGCGCTATCGTCGGCGCCCGCGTTTCCCGCAGCGCCTCTTCGATATCGCGGCCGCGCAGTACCGCCTCGACAAAGTTGGGCCGGTAATAGCGGTCGCGGAAGCGGCTCACGCCGAAAAAATCGGCCGCGTGGTCGAGCCCCCGATTGACGTGCCAGCCGATCAGTCCCTCACCGCCCGGGGAGGCGTCATAAGGCCCCTCCGGCGTCCACATCACCCAGCGCTGGCCGTCGCGGTCCATGAACAACGCGAGCAGCGGCCGTCCGTCATGAAAACGGTACCAGCGGATCGTGCCGTCGGCGAGGGCTGCAACCGCCAGCCTGCCGTCGCCGCTGACATTGACGGCCCAAGCGGGGCCGGGCAGCGGAACCGACCAGATCGGCTCGCCACGATTGCCGAAGCGGCGCAGGTACCAATCCGTGCCGAGCACAAAAGATCGCCGATCGGGCGCGATCGCAAGACTGCGGGAGGTCTCGTTCTTTTCGAGCGGCAGCGGGCGGTTCGCTAGGCGGGGCGTCATTGTATTTTGCCAATCGCGCAAGGGCAAGGTCGCGGTATCCGCCGGGATCAGCTCGCGGGGTCCAGCCTCGGGGGCGAGCCTACGTGCCTCCGCGTCGAACCACGCGGGGTTGCCGCCGTCTTTTTGCAAACCGAATGCAATCCGCTCGCCGTCGGCCGACAAGCGCACTCGATCGAGCTGTCCGAGAAAATCCGCTGTGTTCGAGCGCCGGTCCAACACCCGCTCCAGCCCGGCGCCATACGCGCCAATGGCGGGATCGGCGGCAACATAGACGAACCCTCCATCGGGCAACGGCACGAGACTTATCACAGTGCCGTCCGCAGCTGCGAGCCGCACTCGTTTGCTGCGGCCCGGCTCCGCCCAGCGAAAGATCGGTGAGCCGGTCGCCTCGGACCAGTGCGCCCCTGCCGCGAGCAGCGCGCCGTCCCGGGTCCAGGCGACCTGGCTGAGGCTGCCGCCGGCGAGATCGGAAACATCCGGCGCAGCCATGCGATGCAGTTCGGGCACGGAAAGGATATCGACATTGAGCGTGTCGCCGTATCCGACGGCGATGACGCTGGCATCGGGCGAGAACGCAACCGAATAGGGATGCGCGCCGCCCGGAGCCTTGGCTCTGGCGACGGGCCGCAGGTTCGGGCCATACAAGCGAATTCCGCCGTCGAATGCCGCGACCGCCAGCTGGCCGGACCGCGCAAAGCTCAGGCCGTAGACCGCGCCCGTATAGTCGCTGTCGGCGAAGACCTCGTGCCAGTCGCCGGTCTCGAATACGCGAATGCCGTTGGCGCCGGCCAGGCCGAGCGCCACATATCGCCCGTCCGGCGACCAGGCCAGCCGATCGATTACTTGCGGCAGTCCGCCGATCCGCCGGACCAGCTGGCCGGTCCTGGTTTCGAACACATAGAGGCTGTTGGCCTTCTCCCACTCGAACCCGGTCCAGCCCCCGGTCACCACAAAACGCCCGTCCGGCGAGACGGCGACGGCAAAGAGCTCACCTTCCTGGCCGGAACCTATCGCCGGGCGCAGCACCCGCAACGGCTCGCCGCCCGGCAGCGACCACAGGCGCACGGTCTTGTCGAACGAGGCTGTTGCGAGGAGGCGCCCGCCGGCATCGACCGCAGCGGCGCGGATCGGCGCGGTGTGCATTCCGGTCTCGAGGCGCAGCACCGGCGGCGCGCTCGGCTGCTCCTCGCCCCGAGCCGAACCGGCCGCAACTAGCGCGAACGCCACAAGCGCAACAATCGATAATCGCCGCATCATCTGGGTCACGGAACTCGCGCAGCATCAGCCTCGGGTAATCTACTTCGGGATGCGCCAATTTGGGATAGCTCACGCCATCGTTAAGCACGCGTAACACGTACGATTATTAATCGGGTCGTTACCCTTGGCTGCAAGACTGCTCGCGGGCTTGGCTCTCCGCTCCCGAGCCGGGCCCGAACGGGCTGCGGCGCCGAGAGCTTGATCCGCTCGGCGCCGCTTTTTTGCAGGCTTAGCTTACGGGCTTCAGCCTGCCGTCTTCGAGGCCGACGATGCGGTCGAGGCGGCCGGCGAGTTCGAGGTTGTGGGTGGCGATCAACGCCGCTAGCCCGGTACCGCGCACGAGATCCAGCAGTGTCCTCATCACACTGTCGCCGGTCGCGTGATCGAGGTTGCCGGTCGGCTCATCGGCGAGCAGGATTTTGGGGTCGTTGGCGAGCGCGCGGACGATTGCCACGCGCTGCTGCTCGCCGCCCGAGAGCCGCGCCGGGCGATGTCGGGCGCGCGGCCCGAGCCCGACGCGGTCGAGCAATTCCGCCGCTTTGCCGCGCGCCCGATGGCGCGCTACGCCGGCGATCATCTGCGGCAGCATGACGTTTTCGAGCGCCGAGAATTCCGGCAGCAGGTGATGGAATTGGTAAACGAAACCGATCTCCGAGCGCCGCAGCAAAGTGCGCCGCTCCTCCGACAGACTGCCGCAATCTTCCCTGCCGATCAGCACGGCGCCTCCATCGGGGCGCTCGAGCAATCCTGCGACATGCAGCAAAGTCGACTTGCCGGCGCCCGACGGACCAACCAGCGCGACGATCTCGCCCGGCCGCAAGGCGAGATCGACGCCGTTCAGCACCCTGAGCTCGGTTCCGGCCAGCCGGAAGACGCGGCGCACATCACGCAATTCGAGCGCCGCGCCGGCCGGCATCCGAGGATCACTCGTAGCGCAGAGCTTCGACCGGGTCGAGCCGGGCGGCGCGCCAGGAAGGATAGAGTGTGGCGAGGAACGAGAGGGCGAGCGCCATGATTACAACGGCGGCGACCTCGCCGGTGTCGATGCGCGCCGGAATGCGGGTGAAAAAATAGATCTCGGCAGCAAACAGATCGGTGCCGATGATTCTTTGAAGTGTTTGCCGGATCGCTTCGATGTTGTCGGTAAACACGAGGCCGAGGACAAACCCGGCGACGGTGCCGATCACCCCGATGCTGGCGCCGCTCAGTACAAAGATACGCAGGATCATCGCGCGCGAGGCCCCCATCGTGCGCAGGATCGCGATGTCACGCCCCTTATCCTTCACCATCATGATCATGCTGGAGATGATGTTGAACGCGGCAACGACGATGATCAGCGTCAGGATCAGGAACATCACGTTACGCTCGATCTCGACCGCATTGAAAAGGCTCGAATTGGCCTGTTGCCAGTCGACGATCCGTACACGGCCGGCGAGCGCGGCGGTTGTAAGTCGGCGCTGCTCGTGCACCCCATCGGGGTCGGCGGTGAAGATTTCGAGGCTGGAGACCGCCTGGGGCAAGCGGAAGAACAGCTGCGCCGCGTCGAGCGGCGCATAGATAAAGCTGTTGTCGTATTCGTACATGCCGACGTTGAACAGTGCGACGACATGGTAGGTCTTGACGCGGGGCATCGTGCCGAAAGCCGTGGCGGTCCCCTCCGGCGAAAGCAGAGTGATCGGGCTGCCGACGGCGAGCCCGAGCCGGCGCGCCAGCCGGTCGCCGACCGCGACGCCGTCGTCGCTAAAATCGGCTAGCGAACCCTGGATGATGTGGTCCGCCAGCAATGGCAGCGAGCGCAAATCGTCGGGCCGGATGCCGCGCACCAGCGCGCCCGCGGCGCCCGTCTCCGAGGTCGCCATGACCTGCCCTTCGACGATCGGAGTGACCCGCACGACCCCGGGAATGTCGCGGACCTTCTGGGCCGCGGCATCGAAATCACCGAGCCCGCCGCTCAGGGCGTAGACCCCGAGATCGCCGTTGAGCCCGAGGATGCGGGCGAGCAGGTCGGCGCGAAATCCGTTCATCACCGACATGACAATGATCAGGGTGGCGACGCCGAGTGCGATCCCGAGCAGCGAAAAGATCGCGATAACCGAGACGAACCCTTCCTGTCGTCGCGCCCGTAGATAGCGGAACGCCACCATCCGCTCGAACGCATTGAAGATCACGGCAATCCGCTGCGGGCCGCCCCTCACCCTCCCGCTGACGCGGGCCCCTCCCTCTCCCCGCTGGCGCGGGGCGAGGGGCTTTTCTCCCTCGCCCCGCTTGCGGGGAGAGGGTTGGGGTGAGGGGCGGTCAGCCGTGCCATCGCGGTCTCGGCCGAGATTTGCCGTCGCTCGCCAGAGCGGCGATCCTTAAGTTCGACGGTGCCGGCGGCGGCGATGCCGCGCGGGCCGATGACGAGCTGATCGGGTAGGCCGATAAGGTCCATCGTCGCGAATTTTGCGCCCGGCGACTCGCCGCGGTCGTCATAAAGGACCTCGATGCCGGCATTCAGCAATTTGCCGTAAAGATCCTCGGCGGCTTCGCGGCAACGCATATCGGCCGGGCGCAGATTGATGAGGCCGACGCGGAACGGGGCGACAGTTTCCGGCCAGATGATGCCGGCATCGTCGTGGTTCGCTTCGATCAAGGCGCCGACGAGGCGCGAGACGCCGACCCCGTAGGAACCCATTTCGAGAGCGACCGGCTCGCCGTCGCGGCCGGCCACGACGGCGCCCATCGGCCGCGAATACTTGTCGCCGAAATAGAAGATCTGGCCGACCTCAATTCCCCGCCTGTTCACGATCTTGTCGCCGTACTGCGCAGCGGCTTGCGGATCATGAACTTCGTCCGTCGCGGCATAGATACTGGTGTAGTGATCGACGACTTGCTGCAGGGCCGAAGCTTCCCAGACGACACTATCGAACGTCTGCCAATCCGTATCGATGAAATCCGAATGGACATGAACGGCGCTTTCACCCGTATCCGCGAGAATGATGAATTCATGGCTGAGATCGCCGCCGATCGGCCCGGTATCGGCGCGCATCGGGATGGCCTTCAGTCCCATACGCGCGAAGGTGCGTAGATAAGCGACGAACATCTTGTTATAGGAGTGCCGCGCTCCAGCGAAGCCGAGGTCGAAGCTGTAAGCGTCCTTCATCAGGAACTCGCGCCCGCGCATCACGCCAAAGCGTGGCCGCACCTCGTCGCGGAATTTCCACTGGATGTGGTAGAGCAATTTCGGCAAGTCGCGATAGCTTTTGATCGAGGCGCGGACGATCTCGGTCACCTGCTCTTCGTTGGTCGGCCCGTATAGCATCTCGCGGTCGTGTCGGTCGCGGATGCGCAGCATCTCCTTGCCGTAATCGTCATAGCGCCCGCTCTCGCGCCACAACTCGGCCGGCTGCACCGTCGGCATCAGGATCTCCAGCGCACCGGCGCGGTCCTGCTCCTCGCGTACGATTCGCTCGACCTTCTTCAGCACACGCAGGCCGAGCGGGAGCCACGAATAGATGCCGGCGCTCGACTGGCGGATCATGCCGGCGCGCAGCATCAGCCGGTGCGAGACGATCTGCGCCTCGCTTGGATTTTCACGCAGCAACGGCAGAAAATATTCCGAAAGACGCATCAAACCTTACCTTCGCCGTCGGGCGGCGCACTCTAGGGAAGAGAACGGGGCGTGTCCATCGACCCGCCGTTCAGTTCGCGGAGGCGGCACCCCACGACAGATTTCCTTAAAATTAGCGTGACGGCGGCCTGCCGGCGTGGGTAATATCGCTCCTCGCGCAGGCAGGAATGCCGGCCCGAGTTTAGGGAGGAACCGACTACCGATATAGAGGCAGGCATCACGCCTGCCTCTTTGGCTTTGAGGACCCTATCGGTAAACCCTATTGCGGGACGCGGGCCGGACGGTGCGCGTTGTACCAACGCTACACGGATGAGGACTGGAGAACCAAGATGGCGGTCAGTCGTGGGTACCATTTCTATCAAAATCCCGGGCCGACCAATATCCCGGACCGCGTCCTGCGCGCGATGGACCGCGGGGCGATCGACTTCACCGCCGCGCAGTTCAAGGCGATTGCCGAGGAATGCTTTGTCGGATTGAAGCGAGTGTTCAAAACCGACCAGACTGTTCTTGCCTACACCGCCTCCGGACACGGCGCCTGGGAGGCGGCGCTGGTCAACCTGTTCTCGCCGGGCGACAAGGTGCTGGTCGTCGAAAGCGGCTATTTCTCGCTGAACTGGGGCATGCGGGCGGAAGCGTTCGGGCTCGAAGTCGAGACATTGCCCAACGATTGGCGCAGCGCCGTCAGCCCGGCCAAGCTCGAGAGCCGGCTGCGCGAGGATCGCGAGCATGCGCTGAAGGCGGTGCTGGTGGTGCACAACGAGACCTCGACCGGGGTGCTCAACGACATAGCCGGCTTGCGGCGCGCGATCGACGCCGCCAAACACCCGGCGCTGTTCCTTGTCGATGTGATCTCGTCCCTGGGTTCGATGGATTTCCGCATGGACGAATGGGGCGTCGACGTCGTCGTCGCCGGCTCACAGAAGGGGCTGATGCTGCCGACCGGCATGGCCTTTACCGGGGTCAGCACCCGCGCCATCGCGGCCAGCGCCGAAGCGAAGCTGCCGCGGGTTTATTGGGATTGGCGGCGGCTGCTCGGCGAAGCCTCGCAGGCCTATTGGAACGGCACCGCGCCGGTGCACCTTTTCTACGGACTGCAAGAAGCGCTGCGCATGATCGAGGAAGAGGGTCTCGACAACATCTTCGCCCGCCATCACCGGCTCGCCGAGGCCACGCGGCGCGCGGTGCGCGTCTGGCGGCAGAACGACGGACCAGAGATCTTCGCGATCGACCCGCGGGCCCAATCCGATTCGATCACCGCCGTTCAGATCCCCGAGGGCGGAGATGCCGACAAAGTCCGCCAGCTCTGCCTCGACAAGTTCAACGTGTCGCTCGGCGGCGGGCTCGACCGGCTCAAGGGCCACGTCTTCCGCATCGGCCATCTCGGCGATCTGAACGAGCCGATGATCCTGGGCGCCCTCGCTGCTGTTGAAATGGCGCTCGAGCTCTCCGGCGTGCCGCACGGCAAGGGCGGCGTCGCCGCCGCCATGGATTACCTGGTGGCGGCCGAGTAACGCCAAGAGAACCGCATTACCGCCGCAGGCCCGATGGCGGCTGTGACGGCGTCGGCATTGGAATGGCTGCCGGCCCGACGCAGCCTGATGTTCACGTTTGGCGAATACTGTTTTCACGAAACCTGGTGCGAGGGTCTCGAGCTTCTCACGCACGTCACCCGGATCAAGACGTCGCTCGACGAGACCACCACTGCAATCGTCCCGCTGCTGCAACGCCATGCCGCAATCATCCTCCCGTCTTTCCCGGTAAACGCCCGTCCGGCGCCGCTGGAGCTTACGCGCCGGTACATGCGTTACACGGTGGCGACCGACAACCATTACTACATCGAGCTGGACCGCTCGTCCTTCGAGGATTACCTGCACCGGTTGTCGCGACACCATCGCCACGAAATCCAACGCAAGCTGCGGCGCTACCTGCAAGCCAGCGGCGGCGCGCTCGAGTTTCGCCGCTACTCCACGCCGCAAGACGCGCGCACATTCTATGCCCTGGCACGGGCCCTATCGGCAAAGACCTATCAGGACCGCTTGCTCGGGCGCGGGCTGCCGGACACGGATGCCTTCCGTGCCGAGCTCGACGAGCATGCCGCTCGGGGCACGATGCGCGGCTATCTTCTGTTTCACCGCGAGCAGCCGGCCGGCGAAGAACGCTTTGCGGTGCTCGATTTCGGTTCGGGCGAGGCGCAGTACAAACGCCTGTTTGCGACGGCGTCGCAGCTGTGCGCCACGGTGTTCTTTTTTCAGCCGACACTGGGCCAGCTGATCAAGGTACTGGCCCACCGCTGCTGCACTGCCGGTTCGGACGGCTGCGCCGCGGCAGCCGACCGTTTGGGCATCAAAGCGCGGCTCAAGCGGCTTTTGCGTGCCCGCGCTGCGGCTCGAGTCGCGTGAGCCTTAGCGCCTCGCTGTTCGTCACATAATGCACGCCGGGGCGATGCGCGACATGGCTCAGCAGAGCGTCCAGGTCCTGCCAGAGACGATTGCCGTCGATCTCCCAGGAACGCGCATTGACATGAAAAATGCCGCCATGAGCGAGGGCGGCATCGAAGAGCAGCTTGCCCAGCCTTACCGGGTCGCTCTCCAGCCGCGCCAACCGCAGCCAGTCCGCAAGGCCGGCGATATTGGTGTCGCGCAGGGCGTGACGCATCAGCGCGACGCGCGAGGCGCGGCGGAAATCGATCGAGATCGGCATGCGGGCAGGGTCGAAGATGGTCGGCGTGCGGAACGCCATCGTGGTTCGCCCGAGGGTATAGCCGGTTTCGCCGAGGGCCGCGCAGGAGCCCGCCGTGAAGGCGCCCTCGGGGTAGGAAAATGCGACGACCGGCGCGCCGGTAATGTCCTTGAGGCGCGTCTTGCTTTCCGCGAGCTCGTAACGGACCTCGTCTGCTGACCGGCCGGTCAGCAGACGGTGCGTCAGGGTGTGCGAGCCGATTTCCATGCCCATCCGCTGCAGTGCGCGGATCTCGTCATCGCCGATGTCCTTGTCCCCGGGATGATTTAGCGCGACGTAAAAAGTCCCTTTCAGCGCATGTGCCGCGAGACGGTCGGCCAGCCGCAGGTCCGTATGATGGCCGTCGTCCCAGCTCGTTGTGACGATTGTCGTGGGCATGTTGCTAGTGTCCGGACGCATTCATAAGATGCACCAAGTCAGCGGACGGCACCAGCGGAGATCCTACCCTCAGCCACAATCGTCTCCGTGCGGCATACGCCGTATAGCTGTCGCCGCGCAATTCGATGGGGAGGTGACAGATGAAGGCACGACGTCTCAGATGGGCGGGGCTCGGCGCGCTCGGCCTGCTTGCGCTTGCTGGCTGCACGGCGCAGCCGAGAGTGGCGACCTCGCAGGCGCAACTTCCGCCGGTCGAACCCGGGATGGCGAGGGTGTGGTTCTTCAGGCAATCCGATCCGACGGGGGGAAATGTCTATGCGGCGGACCCGATAGTTTACGCGAATGGTGCGCCCGTTGGTCAGATCCAGCAGGGGACCGCGTTTTTTCACAATTTCCCGCCCGGAAAGTACAGGTTTACGGTGCAGCCCTTTGGAACCCCCACTCGCGAGCACGACACCCTGGAGCTAGCGCCGGGGATGCAGGCTTACGTGCAGGTTCAATGGGAAGCGAGCTGGGAAGCTAACCGCACAGGAGGGGGCAGCAGCTTTACCGTCCTGACCTCCTCGCCCGAGGTGGCGCAGCAGTACCTCACGACGCTGACCAATCTCGGCCAACGCTAATCTCCGACACGCCTAGGAAGCGCGGGCGCGGTCTCACTTCTCACGAGGTCGATTCTGGACTGGGCTGCAGTGGCTGCAGCCGCCGATAGGCGTAGCCGATGCCGACGAGAACCGCGCCGAGACCGATGAAGGAAAGCACCCGCAGCGCCCCGCTGAGATCGGCCATGTCGGACAGAAATACTTTGCCGACGACGAGGCCAAGGCCGAACAACGAAGCCCGGCGCAGCCAAAGGCTGCGCCATTTGAGCGCCGCCCCGAGCCCGGCCGCGGCGAAGATGAGCCAGGCGGCTGAGTAGGCGTACCATTCGGCTTCGCCTGTCCAGCCTTGGTTCAAGCGGTCGCCTTGGAAGAAATGGCGCACTTCGAGTGTCACCCAGAGAAAGACGAAGCCGGCGGGGAGAAACAGCGCCGCCTGCCAGAGCGCGCGCGGACCCAACTGGTAAATGCCGATCAGAGTGTACAGCGCTGCCGGGATCGCATAGGCCAGGAACAGCGAGTCGAGGAGGAACCAGCCTTGGACCGGCCCACCAAAAAGCGGCATTACCGGATTGAGAAAGATCGCCTGCCAGCCGACTGCGAAGACGGTCGCGATCGCGAACAGGATGACGCCGCTCCAGCGCAACACGACCCGGTCGTGCCGTTCGCCAAGGTGCAAGAGCCAGCCGGCCATGGCGAGCCAAGCTATACTCTCGACTGCGTTGAGAGCGAAATCGTCGAGCACGAAACGGAGCGGCCGATCGCTCTGCGCATGCCACAGCTCGAGGGTCACCAACAGCACCGAGAAGAGAACGCTTCCGGCCTCCAGCACTTTCACCAACAGATCGTCAGCGCGGCTACCGAACTGCCGGGTGGAGAGGATGAAAGCCGCTGCAGGGACGCCGTAGCCGTAGAGCAGCCAGTTGAAGATCAGGGTGTCCGACAGCGTATAACGCAAGACTTCAGGATTGAGGGCCAGGCGGACCAGCACGGCAGTGGCAATACCGAGCGCGACGTAGCGCAGCACAGACAATTGCAGGCGGCCTTCGACCCAGGCGAGTGCCGGCAAATGCAGTGCAAGGGCCATTGTCAACCAGGCATTTTCGAGGACGAACACTGCGGCGAGGATGGTGCAGCCGAGGACCCCCACGGCATAGGCGGCCAGCACCAGCTCGTTCTCGGCCTCCCCGTCGCGGCGCTGTGCCGCCCACCAGGCTGCCGCCAGTTCCAACGCTGCCAAAGCGAGCGCGACGAGCGTCCAGTCGAGATCGAGCCCGAAGGCGGCAATGCGCCAGTACGACACGGCAAGAAGGATCGGCGGTGCCGCCGCCGACAGGGCGGCCCACCGGCTCGGCCGCAACACTCGCGCCAGGGCCGTGAAACTGCCGGCCCCCAGAAGCAGGCCAAAGGCGATCGCAACCGTGAGGAAGCGGTCAACCTGCGCGGGCGGTAGGTTGTGCAGCAGAACAATCCGCTGATCGACCGGCAACGGCAAGCTCCAAAGAGCGAGCAGCGCCGCGGCCAGGGTGCCGGCCGCGGCGAGGATATCGTCGATTCGGCTGTCGCAGTATGCAAATGCGAGCAGCGAGAATGCGGTCAGAAACGCGCAGCCGAGTGCGGCCGTGCCATCGGAATCGACCCGCACCAGAACGAGGACTGCGACAGATATCGCCCAGAATGCAGTTCTGACCACGGCCCGCACCGCCTGCTCGTCGATCACGCCTTGCAGGAAGGGCACACCCGGGATGCCGCGGCGCAGCGCAGCGAAGAGACCGATCTGAGCCAACAAATAGCCGCCGACCGCCCAGATGTCCGCGGGGTCGTACGGCAGCGCCAGCCACAACGGGGCCCAGCCGATCGAACCCGCCAGCGCAATCCAGGCCAACCACCACCATGCGCGATGCCGCAGCAGCGCCAACGAGCCGGCGACGACCAGGATCAAGTAGGCGAACAGCGCTGGCGCTGAGGGCTGTTCGCTGCTGACCATGGCCGGCACCGCAAGGGCCCCGGCCCAGGCCCAGAACGGCGACGAAAGGCCCGTGCTGCAACGACATCAGCACAGTCACCGCCGCTGTGAGAGCGAGCAGTGGGAAGGCCAGCGCGGGCGGCAGCAACCCGTAGAGCAGGTAGGCAGCGTAGAGGCTGGCGAAAATCGTCGCAGCGCCGGCAGAGGCAAGCGCCTGTGAGACGTTGGACGCGCGAGCCTCGGCAGGTTCACCCCACACGATCCACTCCGCGCCGGCCCACAGGGTAAGCCCGAGCAGCACGCCGAGGGCGACGCGCACCACCGGTGTCAGGAGGCCGTAGTCGATTGATAATTGACGAGAAAGGCACCACCGAGCGCCAACGCTACACCGCCCAGCCACACCAGCCAGTTCTCGACCAGAATCTGCTCCCAACCCTTTCCGCCGAAGGCCGGCGGCAGAGGTGCGGCGATTTGGGCGGGGAAGGGGGTGGACTCGCCGGCCGTTTCTTCGGGCAATGGCGCCTCGGGCATGGTCGCGGGCAGATCCTCGAACCGGGACAGCCGCTGATCGAGAACCTCGACGCTTGCCTTCAGGGCGAGGATAGTCGCAGTCAGCGCTTGAGCACGGAAAAACGCCTTTGCCGCCAACACCGAGGCAGCGATGACGCACAGGGTGAGCAGCCAGTCCATGCGAGCCATCCCGAGGTTGCCGCCGGCTTGGCGGGTAGCGCGGTTGTCGAATCCCATATTAGAAGTGAATATTCACTTACAAAACTGAAAAATGATGCCCCGATCGGCGGGAGTGAAAACAAAGGTGGAGCGCGCAGCGGTGGATCTGTTTGCCGCCAACGGCTTCGATGGCGTGTCGATCGCTGAGATTGCCGCCGCGGCCGGCGTCTCGCAGGGCGCACTCTACCGCCATTACCCGAGCAAGGAAGAACTCGCCTGGGCGCTATTCTCGACCGCCTATATGCGCACCGGTGAGGAGCTCGATCGGATCCGCACCGGTGAAGCCGAGTTCGAGGCCGCCGTGACGGCAATGATCGCCCATTTCTGCGCCCTGTACGACGAAGATCCGGCATTGTTCCGCTTCATGCTGCTCACCCAGCACGGCTTTCTGCCGCGTATTCCGAGCGGCTCCCGGACTCCCGTCGATGCCGTAGCCGATCTCGTCGGCGATGCCGTTGCGAAAAAGCGGCTAAAGCCGATCGACCCGGCGTTGGGTGCCGCCGTCATCATGGGTGTTATTCTGCAGTCCGCCACCTTTCATATCTACGGGCGTCTCGGTGGATATCTGGGGGCTCGGGCGCCCGCGCTGGCGCGCGCCGCGATTGCCGCAGTCGCGACCCTTGCTCAGTGACGTTGGAAGCGATTCAGAGGCGAGTGGACAGCCAGATGGCGACGCGCGAGCCGGTCTTGACCACCCCGCGGATCAGGTCATAGCCCGGGCTCTCCTCGGCCCCGTGCGCGATCGCGAGGTCGCGATGTGAGATCTCGTCGTCGCGAAACGACAAGATCGTGTCTCGAAGGGCCGGGTCGTCCTCGCCGAGTGTTGCGGCCTGAGCTTGGTAATGCTCGTCGATCACCTCCTCGACCGCGACCGTGCATGCCATCGCAGCCTGCTCGCCCAGCAGCGCGGTCGCAGCGCCGAGCGCGTATCCGGCAACATTCCACAGCGGGTGGAGCAATGTCGGCCGCACGCGCCTTTCTTGCAACAAGTTCTCGAACCGGGCGAGGTGGCGTTTTTCGGCCTCGGCCATTTGCCGGATCACCCCCGCGGCGCGGCTGCGTCCGAGCACATCCAGCTGCCCCTCAGAGATGCGGGTCGCGCCGTACTCACCGGCGTGATCGACGCGCAGCATGCGCGCGAGCTCCTCCTCCAAAGGACGGTCGCCCGGCAATCGATGTCGCGCGGCGTTGCTCATGCGGTTCCTCGGCGCAATCCGGCGTGCTCCGACGGTCTACGCGATTGCAAAAACGCCGCGAGGCAGCAGCCTATCATGATAAGCGAGGCAAGCAGGTTCCACCCGGCGAGCGAAATGCCCCACAGCGACCATGCCGGCTCGTCACAGCGCACCGGCTGCTGATGCAGGATTTGCGCCTTCAAGGCCTCGAGCGTATCGGCCGCGGTGGCGGCCCCGCTGCAAGCGGTCGGGCCCGCGAACCAATGCTGCTCGACCCCGACATGATAAAAGGCGAGCCCGCTGCTGACGACAAAGACGGCGGCGAGCAGCAGCGCCACCCAGGGCAGCGTCGGCCGGCTGCCGATCATCGTCGCAATTAATGCGATCACGATCGCGACACCCCAGGGCCAGCGCTGCAACAGGCACAACTCGCAAGGGGCGAGCCCGCCCCAATATTGCGACGCCAGAGCCCCGCCGAGCACAATGGCACTCGCAAAAAGGACAAACATGATAAACGCGCGGGTGGGCTCGATCATGCCTTCATAGATAGCGCAGCACGAGGAACCCGCCAACGAGGGCCAGCGCGAAGGCGCTGGTGACCATCATCAGGCGGCGCTCGATGAACTCGCGGACCGGGTCGCCAAACCACCAGAGAAGGCCCGCCAGCAGGAAAAACCTGATGCTGCGCGAGACGAGCGAGGCCAGAGCGAAGGCCAGCAAGTCGAACTGCGCGACGCCGCTCGCTATCGTTACGAGCTTGAAGGGGATCGGCGTCAGCCCCTTCAATATGATGATCCAGGCGCCCCAATGCGCAAACGCGGCCTTAAGCGCCTCGTACTTGTCCATCGCATGGTAGAATTCGAGCACCGGCCGTCCGACCGCGTCGAACAGGAAATAGCCGATCGCATAGCCGACAAAGCCGCCGATCACAGAGGCGAGCGTGCAGACCCCCGCGATCAACCGGGCCCGACGCGGTCGCGCGAGGATCATCGGGATCAGCAGGATGTCGGGCGGCAGCGGAAAGAACGAGCTCTCGGCGAATGAGACGGCCGCCATCACCCACATCGCGTGGCGGCTGGCGGCCAGGGCGAGCGCCCGGGAATAAAGCCGGTCGAGCATTGTTTAAAAGCGACCGGCTGGTATCAGGAACCGACGCTCGCTGCGGGGATCGCAATTCCCTCGTACAATTCGGCCATCGAGATCCGAAGGTCGACCGTGGTCAAAACGAGACTCGCTTCGGCACCGCGAACGAGCTGGATGCCCCAATGATCGTTCCCCCGTCTGTAAAGCTCGGCATGATGGCTATCGGCATCGATAAGCATGATCTCGCGGACGCTCTCCATGGTTTGATAGGCCGGAAGCTTTAAGCGGCGATCGGTTCGCTCAGTACTCGGGGATAAAATCTCGACAATAAGGATCGGGTCCACCATAGCCTGTCGCCCGGGCTCGTTCGGCTCGCAAGTGACGGCGACGTCGGGGACATAATACGAATTGGCACGATCGGGGCGTACCACGCCGGGCTCGATCTGAGCATTGCACGGCCGCCGGCCTGCGAGCACCGCATCGATCCGGGAAACCAGTCGTACCGCGAGAATGCGATGCGCCTCTGCCGGCGGCGCCATTGCGACGGGAAAGCCGTCGATCAGTTCGTAGCGCGTATCTGTCCCGTCGTCCCAACGCAGGAACTCCTCAAGGGTCATATGTCTGATTGCCGGCTCGGCCATTTCTAACCTCCGCGCGTAAATATACTGCTATTCGGCGGCGGCGAGGCCGGACGAGCGGACCGGGTCGAGAAACCCACCGGACTGCCGCCGCCACAAGCGCGCATAAGTGCCGCCGGCGGCGAGCAATTCGGTGTGGGTGCCTTCCTCGACGATATTGCCCTCATCGAGCACGACGAGACGGTCGAGGCGGGCGATCGTCGACAGCCGGTGCGCGATCGCGATGACGGTGCGACCCTTCATCAGCCCGTCGAGCTGCTCCTGGATCGCCGCCTCGATCTCCGAATCGAGCGCCGAGGTGGCCTCGTCGAGCACCAGAATCGGCGCGTCTTTGAGGATCACGCGGGCGAGCGCGATGCGTTGACGCTGGCCGCCCGATAATTTGACGCCGCGCTCGCCGACATGCGCGTCGAAACCATGACGCCCGTACCAGTCTTCGAGCCCCTCGATGAATTCGAGAGCATGCGCCTGGGCCGCGGCGCGGCGCACCTCCCACTCGCTCGCTTGCGGCCGGCCGTAGCGGATATTGTCTCGGATCGAACGGTGCAAGAGAGAAGTGTCTTGCGTCACCATCGCGATCTGGGCGCGCAGGCTTTCCTGCGTGACCGTCGCGATGTCCTGCCCGTCGATCAGGATACGGCCGGTCTCGAGATCATAGAATCGCAACAACAGGTTAACGAGGGTCGATTTGCCCGCGCCCGAGGGCCCGACCAGACCGACGCGCTCGCCGGGCATGACGGCGAGGTCGATGCCGTGCAGCACCCCTCTCGCGGTGCCGTAGCCGAAACGGACGTCCTCGAACCGCACCGCTCCCAGCTCGACCCGCAAGGCGACGGCATCGGGCCGGTCCGGCAATTGGCGCGGCACCGCGATCGAGCGCATGCCCTCTTGGACGACGCCGATATTCTCGAAGATCGTCGTCACGTTCTGCGCCACCCAGCCGGCGATCGCCGCGATATGCCAGGTCAAGGGTAAGGCCATTGCGACGGTCCCGACCGGGATGCGGCCGTCATTCCACAGCCAAATCGCGATCACCGCGGTGCCGACGACCAGCATCGCGTTCAAGCTGGCAAGGGTCAGCCCGAGCGTCGTGGTCAGCCGCAGCTGCGCGCGGAAGGCGTCGGTCAGATCGTCCATCGCGGCGCGAACGAATTCGTCCTCGTCGCGCGGCCGGGCAAATAGTTTCACGGTCTGGATGTTCGTGTAGCTGTCGACGATGCGGCCGGAGAGCGCCGAGCGCGTCTCCGACATGCGGCGCGAGCGCACGCGCAGACGCGGCACGAAATGGCGCAGCAGCGCCGCGTAGCCGGCGAACCACAACAGCACGGGGATCGCCAGTCGGGTGTCGTTCGACGCCATCAGCAGGATCGCGCCGCCGCCATAGACGAGGATGTACCAGACCGCGTTGGTCGCCGAGACGACGCTCTCGCGCAAGGACGGGCCGGTTTGGATGACGCGCTGCGCGATGCGGCCGGCGAAGTCGTTCTGAAAGAACGCCCAGCTCTGCCGCACGACGTGCCAATGGCTCTGCCATCGGATGAGGTTGGAGAAGCTTGGGATGATCCCCTGGTTGGTGATCAAATTCTGCAGCAGCAGCGCCGCCGGCCGCGCTATCAGCAGGACGAGCGCCATGCCGAGGAGCTGCGGCCAATTATCGTGCATCAACGACCCGGGGGCGCGGGCAGAGACCAACGTCACCACGCGGCCGATAAAGACCGGTATCGTCGTGTCGAGAATCGCCACGATAAAGCCGGCGACAAAGAGGGCGGCAACCAGATGCCGCGCCTGCCGGGCATAATGCCAATAAAACGCCCCGAGCGCGGCCGGCGGCGCTGTCGCGGTCGGGACAGCCGTAGGCTCCAGGAGGCTTTCGAAGAACCGGAAGAGGCTGCATTATCCCCACACTATGACGGCGCGCCACGGCAGGTCTGCTGAAGACATACCGTCGTAACCGCGGTTTCTTTTGCCGGTGGAAAGCGGCGCACACCGCAAGTATATCGCGGTCTCATCTGATTTTCACGGTTTACACCGCCGCTTCGGCCGATCCGAGCTGCGCAATCGCCCGCGCTCCCGTTCCTGGCCATCCCGAAAGCGGACTTCGCGGGCTTTGTTGGCGACGGTTCCGCGGCAGGAGAGCATGCGCCCGGGCCTCGGCAGTCGAAGGAGCGAATTTCGAGCACCAGAAGCCCGACATGCTCGATCGTGAGCAAAGCAACCTCCCTCAGAATGGGAACGCACTATCAACCGCCCGGTTGCTCCGGTTCCGCTGTCACCTTGCTGTCCCTATCCGGCGCGATCGGTCGGATACAATTGCCTCGAAATCGAGAAATGGTACTTGCCTAAGTTTTTATTTTCTTATAGTTCCAAGCAGGCTCTTGCGGCGCGTGATGTGAGGGCGGTTAATTTTGGTTAATCTTAACGTTCTTCCAGAATTTCTGTGGAAAGCACCTTCGGACTGCGGGCACGGTCACAATTGCTTCCGGATGATGCTGTGGCGCTGTTCCAACGGCTCGGAGTCGACGTCCGGTCGATCTCGGCCAAGGAGTTCACCGCCGCCTATTTTGCGCTGGCCAAGCGTTACCACCCCGACCGCGGCAATCAGCAAACCCACGAGCTGATGGCCAACATCAACGCCGCCCGGACGGCCATTTTGAAGGGCCGCCGAGCGGCATGAAAATTAGGACGAATTGGAGGATCAGCGTCCGCCACCATTCGCGTGTGACCGTTCAACAATTTGTTGGTCGCGCGAATGTCCGGAGCACCCGATTGGGCCCCGACAGTTTCCGGCGATGAGAAGGCCTACCCGCCGAGAAAGTTCTTGGTCCATCCCTTGTATTCGGCGTCCCGGGTCGCTTTCGCCATGAACTCGGGAGACGGCACGCCCTTGAGATCCTGGGGCTTAACGCCGTCGCGCAGCGCCTTCAGGGTATCGTGGACGGCCTGCGCCGCCGCCATGATCGGCTGATGGCCTTGTAATGCAACGCGCGCCCGCCGGCTCGCCAGATAATCGAGATCGGACAACTCTGGCGCGCCGCCCCCAATGATGATCGGGATATCGATAGCCTCGGCGGCGGCATCGAGCTGTGCACGGTCCTTGATGCCGACAAAGAAGAACGCGTCGACCCCGGCCGCGGCGTAGGCCTTGGCACGGGCGAGAGCGTCTTCGGTGCCGGTCGACCCCATGGCGATGGTTCTCCCGACAATGACCAGATCCGGATCCTGCCGTGCGGCGAGCGCCGCGCGCATTCTGCCGACGCCTTCCTCGATCGAGGTCAATCCATGGCCGGCCGGGCCGTAGGGCCGCGGCAGCACGGTGTCTTCAATGGTCAGCGCCGACACTCCAGCGGTTTCGAGCTCCTGCACCGTGCGCATGACATTGAGCGCATTGCCGTAGCCGTGATCCGCGTCAACCAGCAGCGGCAGGTCGAAGGCGCGGTTGATGCGGTAGGCCTGCCCGGCGAATTCGCTCAACGTGATCAGGATCAGGTCGGGCGCGCCGAGCACCGTAAGCGATGCGGTGGAGCCCGCGAACATGCCGACCTCAAACCCCAGATCCTGGGCGATCCGCGCCGACAGCGGGTCGAACACCGAGGCCGGATGGTAGCAGCGATCCCCTTTGAGGATGGCCCGGAAACGCCGCCGCCGATCGGTCCAGTGCATCGCGTTCCTCTGCTTCTCGTTATCCAATCAGCCTCGCCACAACGAAGAGGCCGGCGAAGAAGATGCCGCAATCACCGGAATTGGCAAGCCGCGCGGCGGTCGTCCCCGCCCGCTATGCGCTCATTCCCGATACCGCGGTCGGCTCGATTTCGTACATGACCCGCACCTCGCCGGGCTGGCGAAACGGGTAGGTGTCTTTGCCCAGATATTTCTTCGCCAGAGTGTCGATGTGCGCATCGGCCCCCTCTTCGACGGCGTGCCTGACCCGGCCACGGATCTGGACGTAGCGATAGGGATTGTCGGGATCCATAATCGCCAGCGCGACGGGCGCACCCGGCCTCAATGTACGAGACTTGACACGGCCCTTGGCAGTGTTCACGCGGACCACCCCATCGGTGTAATCGAACCATACCGGCGTCACCTGCGGCGATCCGTCCGCCATTATCGTGGCCAAATTGGCAAAAGCCTTCTTTTGCTGCAGCAAGTCGAGGTAATTTTCGGGAATAACTGCCATCAGCGGGCTCCTTTTGCGAGGAAAGTGTTTTCATCATAACGTCCAGCGAGTAAGTCCGATCCTGCGCCGATCAGCCATGCAATGGAATAGCGGCTCCGGGCAAACCGGGCCGTTGCGATCGCCGCCGAATTAGGCTTACTTCGGGTCATGCTCTCGTGAGCCGCGCAACTACCAAGATAGTTTGGTGGAGGATATGCTTCGAACCGTCGAACAGTCCACAATGCGCAAGGTCTTTTTGCGCATCCTGCCCTTTGCGGTCCTGACCTATTTCTTTTGCTATCTCGATCGCATCAATGTCGGCTTCGCGTCGCTGAGATGAACAAGGATCTCGGCCTCGATGCCGCGTGGTACGGCATGACGGCCGGCGCGTTCTTTTGGGGCTATGTGCTATTCGAGGTACCTAGCAATATCATCCTCGAAAAAGTCGGGGCGCGCATCTGGATCGCCCGCATCATGATCACCTGGGGGATCGTATCGGGCTGTACCGCATTCGCGACCGGCCCCTACAGCTTCATGGCGATACGCTTCCTGCTGGGTCTTGCCGAAGCAGGACTGTTCCCCGGTTTTGTGCTGTATTTCACTTACTGGTTCCCCGACCAGCACCGCGCCCGGATCAATTCCGGCTTTACCCTGGCACTGCCGATCGCTGTGGCAAGCGGCGCACCGGTCTCGACCGCGCTGTTGGGCTTGAATGGGCTGTGGGGCCTTCACGGATGGCAGGTCATGTACATTCTGGAGGCCATTCCGACCGTGCTGATCGGGATTGCCGTGTTCTTCTACCTGACCGACCGGCCGAGCGAGGCGCACTGGCTCAATCCTGAGGAAAGAGAGTGGCTGACCGGCAGGATGATCCATGAGCGCCGACAGATCGAGGCTCATCACGGCGCTGGCCTGTTGCGCGCCTTCTATGATCCCAAGGTGATCATGCTGTCGCTGAACTACATCGGCATCGTCACCGCCAGTCTGGGTATGCTGCTGTTCCTGCCGCAGATCATCAAAGAGCTCGGGGTCAGCAACATGCAGGTCGGCTGGATTACGATGATCCCCTACATCGCCGGCGCGATCAGCATGGTGTTCTGCGGGTGGCTGTCGGACCGCATCGGCGACCGGCGATGGAGCCTGTTCACGACGTGCGTCATCTCCACGATTGGGCTGGTCATCGCCGGGCTGACAATCGGGACATGGTGGGCGATGGTCGGCGTAACGATCACTTCGATCGGGTTCTATGGCACCAAGGGGCCGTTCTGGTCGATGCCGACGATGTTCCTTACCGGCGGCGCGGCCGCCGCAGGAATCGCGTGGATCAACTCTCTCGGCAACCTCGGCGGCTTCTTCGGCCCGACGCTCGTCGGCTGGGCCAAGAACCTGACCGGCAGCTTCGCCGACGGGCTCTACGCCCTCGCACTATGCACTGTGGCATCGGCCATGATCTCGTTGTTCTGGCTCCATATACCACGCCACGTCGTCCCCGGCGAGGTGGCCGCCCTCGCCGAGTAACATCTCTCCGCATCCGGGCGCCGTCATACGGTCACGGACGGCGTCCCGGCGACCCAGGTGGCGAATACGTCAACTGTGTCGGGGTCGAGCGCCACCAGGTCGGCGCGGTAACCGGGCGCGAGGCGCCCGAGCCAGCCGTCGATGCCCAGGAAGGCCGCGGGGGCTGTGGTGGCGAGCGGTAATGCCTCGGCGAGCGGCAGATCGAGCATCCGCACGCAGTTTCGCACTGCGCTCGCCATATCGAGGACAGAACCGGCGAGCGTGCCGTCCGCTGTTGTGCACCTCCCGTCGCGCACGGTGATCCGCTGACCGTATAGCCGGAAGCTCGCAGAGCTGGCGCCGACCGGCGGCATCGCGTCCGTCATCAGCATCGCCTTGCCGATGCCGCGCAGCGCCAGCCGGAGCATCGCGGGAGCGACATGCTCGCCATCGACAATCATGCCGAACCACGCGCGGGGCTCCTCGAGCGCGGCCGCAATTGGCCCCGGTTCACGGCTCGCCAGCGGCCGCATGGCGTTGAAGAGATGCGTGAAGCCGGTCAGCCCCTCGGACAGGGCGGCCCGGGTTTGCGCATAAGTCGCCATCGAATGGCCGAGTGACACCCGAACCCCCGCGCCCGTCAGCTGCGCGATGAAGCCCTCCGGCACCTGCTCGGGCGCCAGGGTGACCAGGGTCACGCCGTTGCGCAGCGGCCCCAGCAAATCGATGTCGTCCGGCTCCGCACGGCGGAGCATGCCCCGGTCATGCACGCCGGCCTTGTCGGGAGACAGAAACGGGCCCTCGAAATGAAGCCCGATCACGCTCGGATCAACGCCCGCCGCGTCCTCTATGGCGTTGCGGGCAGCCCGCATCTTTCCAGGCGCGTCGCTGAGCAATGTCGGCAGCATCGCGGTCGTGCCGAAACGCCGATGCGCTGCCGCAATGGCGGCAATTCCGCGCGGGCTCGGATCGTCGTTGAACAGCACGTCTCCGCCGCCGTTCACCTGTGTATCGATGAACCCGGGGACCAGCCAGGCACCCCGGGGCAAACGGTGGCTTGGTATCGCCGCCGGCAGCTCGTTCCGGTTCGTGAGGTCGCGAATGCGCGACGCTTCGATCACCACCGCGCAATCATGGCGCAGCCTCGTGCCGTCAAAGACGTGGTCGGCGGCAATCGCGAACTCCATTTCGAGTTAACACTCAATAGTTATCTTAAAGTGCAGCGTGACCCGAGCCCAACCGATGGAAACCGAACGTCACAGCCCCCGCTATAACTCAATCGAGACCTGGAGTCCCGGCGACATCCTGGAGGCGATGATCGAGGGCCAGTTCGCCGCGGTCGCCGCCGTGCGGGGCGCTCGCCCCACGCTGGAAGAAGCTGCGCTTGCGATCGAGCCGCGGCTGCGGGACGGCGGCCGTCTCGCTTACGCCGGCGCCGGCACCTCCGGACGCCTCGCGGTCCAGGACGGCGCAGAGCTGATGCCGACCTTCAGCTGGCCGCAGGAGCGGTTGCTGCTGTTGATCGCGGGCGGCCGCGATGCGCTGGTTCAGTCCGTCGAGGGTGCCGAAGACGAGAGCGAAGAGGCGATCCGGCTGGTGCGGCGCTGTGTGATCGAGCCGCGCGACGTGCTGATCGCCGTCGCCGCGAGCGGGACGACGCCGTTCACCCTCGCCTGCTTGCGCGAGGCAAAACAGTGCGGGGCCCTGACTATTGCCATCGCCAACAACCGGGACACCCCGTTGCTCGCCGAGGCCGAGCATCCGATATGGCTCGACACCGGTCCGGAGCCGATCGCCGGGTCGACCCGCATGAAGGCCGGCACCGCCCAGCGGATCGCGTTGAATTTGTTGTCGTCACTGGTGATGATCCGCCTTGGCCGGGTCTATCGCGGGCTTATGGTCGACCTCAAAGCCGTCAACAAGAAGCTGACCCGGCGCAGCGAAAAAATATTGTTGGAGCTCTCGGGCCGCAGCTGCGAGGAGGTGCACGACGCGCTCCACCGGGCCGACGGCAATGTCAAGATTGCGCTGCTGTTGCTCGAAGGCTGCGACCTGGACGAAGCCGCACATATGTTGGACCGGTCGGATGGTCAATTGCGCGCGGCAAAGGCTCTGATCGAGACCCGCAGAAGCCCGAAGAAGCAGGGCTAGCACAAAGGCATAGCGTCACATCGTAAAGCTCGCCTTTCCGGCGGAGGCTGGGACCTATCCCTCAGATGGGCACCGGCCTATGCCGGTGGTGACGGGACGCGCCGCGAATACGTTAGAGTGTCTCCCCGAGAGGGGATGTGATGGACCAGAGAAGCCGATCGCCCGACATCGCGGAGCGCGCTTTTTGGTCGTGGCTCGGATTCTGGCTGCAAATTCTCGTTTTGGGTATGCTCGCGCTCGTTGGCGCGTTTGCCGCCAGCGGCGCCGATCGGCCGGGCGAATATGCCTGCGGCATGGTGCTGAGCCTGGCGGCGATCGCGCTCGGGTTTTTGCGGCTGAAGCGCCGGCTCGACGGCAGCGGATTCGGCTGGGGTGATTTTCTGCTCGTCGGCGACATGTGGAACCTGGCGCTGGTGATCCCGCTATTTACGCTGATCGGCCTCGCCGGCTTGTTCATCGCCCATGCGTGGGAAAGCGGCGCGATGCACACGGCGGGGATAGCGCTCTTCGTCGTCAGCGGCGCGATCATCTTTCTCGACATGAAGCATGTGTTCGACCGCCTGCCGCCACCCGGGCAGTGACATGCCGACCGTGCTCTCGATCCAGTCCTGGGTGGCCTGCGGCAACGTCGGCAATACCGCGGCCATCTTTCCGCTGCAGCGTCTGGGCTGCGAGACCTGGTCACTCAACACGGTCGCGTTCTCGAACCACACGGGGTACGGGAAATGGCGCGGCAGCGCCGTCCCGGCGCCGGAGATCGCGAGATTATTCGAGGGTATTGCGGAGTTGGGGATCCTAGGGCGCTGCGACGCGGTGCTGTCCGGCTATCTGGGCGACGCCGAAGCCGGCGGCGTGCTGCTCGACATCGTCGGCCGGGTTAAACAAGCGAACCCGCGGGCATTGTTCGCCTGCGACCCGGTCATGGGCGATGTCGGGCCCGGTTGGTATGTTCGCGCCGGCGTCCCGGAATTCTACCGCGACCATGCGATCAGCATTGCCGACATCGTGACGCCGAACCGCTTCGAGCTCGAATGGCTGACCGGACGTCCGGTCACCACCCTCGCGGAGGCGGCCACGGCGGCCGCCGGGCTGCGCGAGCGCGGCCCCAGCATCGTCCTCGCCACCAGCCTCGATCTCGCCGATGACCGCATCGCGGTGGTCGCGGCGGGGCCCAACGGCGCCTGGGCGGTCGAGACCCCCCGGCTGCCGATCGAGGCGACCGGGTGCGGCGATGCCGTCGCCGCGCTTTTTCTCGGCTGGCTCCTCAAAGGCAAGCCGCTGCCGGAGGCGCTCGCCACGACCATCGCCGCGATCTATGCCGTGATCGAAGCGACGATGCGCCACGACAGCGGCGAATTGGCGCTGGTCGCAGCGCAGGACGAGCTCGTATCGCCGACGGGATCGGTTTCACTTCAGCAATTGTAGGGAGGCTCGAATATGGCAACACCAAACAAGATCGCCGTCATCACCGGCGCTGGCAGCGGCATCGGTCGCGCATCGGCGCTCGCCTTGCTGGAGGCCGGGTTCGCGGTCGTGCTGGCCGGCCGCCGCCGCGCGATGCTGGAGGAAACCGCCGCACTCGGGAACGCGCCGCCGCGCACCCTGGTCGTGCCGACAGATGTCTCCGATCCCGCCTCGATCGCGGCGCTCTTCGATACGGTGAAACACCCTTATGGCCGCATCGATCTGTTGTTCAACAATGCCGGGATCAGCACCAGGGGCATCCCGTTCGAGGAACTGACCTACGAGCAGTGGTTGAATGTCGTCGCGGTCAACCTGACCGGCTCGTTCCTGTGTGCGCAGCACGCCTTTCGCATGATGAAGGAACAAGATCCGCAAGGCGGGCGCATCATCAACAACGGCTCGGTCTCGGCGCATGTGCCGCGGCGTCATTCGACCCCCTATGTCGCGACCAAGCACGCGCTGACCGGGCTCACCCGGTCGTTGTCGCTCGACGGGCGTGATTACAACATCGCCTGCGGCCAGATCGATATCGGCAACGCCGCGACGATCCGCAACGAGGACACCGCGCGCGGCCGATTGCAGGCGACCGGCCGCGTCGAGGCCGAGCCGCGCATTGATGTCGAGCACGTCGCGCGGGGCGTCGTCTACATGGCCACCCTGCCCCTCGAAGCCAACGTCCAATTCATGACCGTGATGGCGACCAAAATGCCCTATATCGGCCGCGGCTGAACCCGGCCAGATTTGATTGCAGGGAAATGGGGGCGAACCGGCCGCCGACCGGGAATTCGTGCAACTGTTATTCGATGGCTGCGTTTCCCGGATGACCTGGCGCCGCTGAAATGCTACCGCTAGGTTAACGAGTGGGTCGGGCTGCCGGCCCCTAGGCGGGGCGGCGGATCACGCCGGTCCTTTCGACGACCAAGAAGAGCGAGACGATGGACCTGCACGATACGATCCGGACCTATCGGCTGTTTTCCGGCTCCTACGACATCGTTTTCGGCCCGGTCTTTCACCCGGGGCGTAAGGAGGCGGTGCGCATCGCCAATGATCGACCGGGCCAGCACATCCTCGAGGTCGGCGTCGGCACCGGGTTGTCGCTCCCCCATTTCCGCACGGATTCGCGGGTTACCGGCATCGACGTCTCGGAGGAGATGCTGGCGAAGGCGCGGCGGCGGGCGGAGTGCCCGCGCCTTTCCCATGTCGAGGGGCTGCACCTGATGGATGCCGAGAACCTCGAATTTCCGGATAATTCTTTCGACGCCGTGCTGGCGCTCTACGTCGCCTCTGTTGTGCCGAACCCGGCGCGCTTTGCCGCCGAAATGCGCCGCGTCTGCATTCCCGGCGGGACGATCGTCGTTGTCAATCACTTCACCAGCGAGAACCTGGCGGCGCGCTTCATCGAAAAACGCCTGGCCGGGCTGGCGCGCCACATCGGCTTTCACGCGGACTTCCCGTTCGACGCCTTCCGGCGCGACAGCCAATTGTCGATCCGCGAGGTGCGGCCGAGCAACCTGTTCGGCTATTGGAAGCTGTTGCGCTGCGTCAACGAAAAGCCCGCCTCCGATCCGGGCTGAACCGATCACCGAGGGCAGTCCTCGATGATCTCCTGCAGGACGGAGAATGATGAAGACCAGCTCCGATCATATCCTCACCAGCCATGTGGGGAGCCTGCCGCGCCCTGATGATTTGATCGCGGCCAACAGAGCCAGCGAGGCAGGGGAGGCGATTGACGAGCACGTCTTTCAGGAGAAGCTCCGTGGCGCGGTGGCGCAGGTCGTGCGCCGGCAACGGGAGCTCGGCATCGATGTCCCCGGCGACGGCGAATTCGGCAAATCCATGGGGCACCGCATTAACTATGGCGCGTGGCTCAGCTACTGTTTCCATCGGCTGGGCGGGCTGGATCTCAGCGGGCCCGATATGCGCGACACGCCGCCGAGACGTTCTCGTCCCGGCGAGGTCGTGCTGACCGGTTTTTCCGATCGGCGCGACCGGGTGCGGTTCGCGGCCGCCTATGGCGATCCCGAATCCGGGATTACGACCGGGCCTCGGCCCGCCACCGGGCCGGTCTGCGTCGGCCCCTTGACCTATACGGGGCACGCCGCGATCAACTCCGACATCGCCAATTTCAAGGCGGCGCTGACCTCGGCCGGTGTGGAGGAAGGCTTCATGACCTCGATCGCCCCGGGAAGCACCACGCGGATCGGCAATACCTTCTATAAAACCCAGGAAGAATTCCTCTTCGCGTCGGCCGACGCAATGCGCGAGGAATATAGGGCGATCCTCGACGCCGGGCTGATCCTTCAGCTCGACGATCCCGCCCTCGCCACCGACTGGGACATGATCAATCCCGAGCCCACCGTCGCGGAGTACAAGAAGTTCGCAACGATTCAGGTGGAGGCGCTCAACCACGCGATCCGCGGCTTGCCGCAGGATCGCATCCGCTTCCACCTGTGCTGGGGCAGCTGGCACGGGCCGCACACGACCGACATCCCGATGCGCGACATCGTCGATCTGATGCTGGCAGTCAATGTGGGCGCCTATTCGTTCGAAGCCGGCAATGTTCGCCACGAGCATGAATGGAAGGTCTGGCAGGACATCAAACTGCCCGACGACAAGGTGATCCTGCCCGGCGTGGTCAGCCACGCCACCAATGTCGTCGAGCACCCCGAGCTCGTCGCCGACCGCATCGTCCGGTTCGCCAATCTTGTCGGCAAGGAGCGGGTCATCGCGTCGACCGATTGCGGTCTCGGCGGCCGCGTCCACTCCGAGATCGCCTGGGCAAAGCTCGAAGCGCTGGTTGCGGGCGCCGCGCTCGCCACGCGCCAGCTTTGGGGTTGAGGGGGCGTTATGAAGACCAGCTCTGACCATATCGTGACCAGCCATGCCGGGAGCCTGCCGCGTCCCGATGATCTGATCGACGCGTGGGGAAGCAATGATGAACCTGCGCTGGCGGCAAAGCTCACATCATCGGTGACGGAGGTCGTGCGCCGGCAAAAAGAGATCGGCATCGACGTGCCGGGTGACGGCGAGTTCGGCAAGCCGATGGCGCAGCGGGTCAATTACGGTTCATGGTGGAGATACTCGTGGAACCGGCTGGGTGGTCTCGATCCTCACGGCCCGAGCTTGTACGAGATGGAGCCGCGACGTTCTTCCCCCGGTCAAACCGTGTTGACGAGCTTTGGCGATCGCCGCGACCGCTCCCGGTTCGCCGCGGCGTATAGCGATCCCGAGTCCGGCATTACGACCGGTCCGAGGCCGCCCGCGCCGATCTGTGTCGCGCCGATCCGCTATGCCGGGCACGACGCGATCCAGAAAGACATCGCCAATTTGAATGCGGCGTTGCAGGGCGCCGGGGTCTCCGAGGGCTTTATGACCGCAGTCGCCCCGGGCAGTGCCGCGCGGATCGGCAATTCATATTACAAAACGGAGGAGGAACTCCTCTACGCTTGCGCCGATGCGATGCGCGAGGAGTACAAGGCGATCCTCGACGCCGGCCTCATCCTCCAGCTCGACGATCCGGCGATCGCGGAGAACTGGGACATGATCAACCCCGAGCCGACGGTCGAAGAATACAAGAAGTTCTCGATGGTCCGGGTCGAGGCGCTCAACCACGCGATCCGCGGCCTGCCGCAGGACCGCATCCGCTTCCATCTGTGCTGGGGCAGCTGGCACGGGCCGCACATAACCGACATTGCGATGCGCGACATCGTCGATGTCATGCTGGCGGTCAACGCGCATTCCTATTCGTTCGAGGCCGGCAATGTCCGCCACGAGCACGAGTGGAAGGTCTGGCAGGACGTCAAGTTGCCGGACGACAAGGTGATCCTGCCCGGCGTGGTCAGCCACGCCACCAATGTTGTCGAGCACCCCGAGCTCGTCGCCGAACGCATCCTTCGCTTCGCGAACCTGGTCGGGCGGGAGCGGGTCATCGCCTCGACCGATTGCGGTCTCGGCGGCCGCATCCACCCCGACATCGCTTGGGCCAAGCTCGAGGCGCTCGCCCAGGGCGCGGCACTCGCCACCGGCCAGCTCCGGCGCTGAAACGTCTCGACGGCCGGGGCGCGGCGACCTCCCGGCGGGGCTCAGCGCGCGGCGAACCGGGTCTTGCCGAACAAATCCTCGCGCTCGATTGATTAGACCACCAATTCGGTGCGCGGATCGATCAGGTGCATTTGGTTGACATCGGCGACCAGTCGCATCGGCTCACCGACGGTTCCTGCCGCGGCGGGATCGACCCGGCCGCAAACCTCGACCCCGTCGACGAGGAAATACACCATCGTCTCCATGCCCATCGGTTCGACCACGTCGAGCCGCGCCTCGAACGCGGCCATGCCGGGGGGGATGTCGCCGCGTCCTTCCCTGATGTGCTCAGGTCGCAGCCCGAAGATCAGCTCATGGCCGACGCGTGGGCGATACCGTGCCTCGCGGGAAGCCGGCACCGGGAGAGCGAGCCAGTCGGAGAGCCGTAAAGTCAGCCCGGCGCCGTTCTCGACGAGGCGGCATGGCAGGAAGTTCATCGTCGGCGAGCCGATAAAACCAGCGACGAATTGCGTTCTTGGCTTGTGATAAACCTCGTGCGGCGTGCCGATCTGATCGATCCGTCCCCCGTTCATTATGACGACCCGGTCGGCCAAGGTCATCGCCTCGATCTGGTCGTGCGTGACGTAAACCGTTGTGGTCGTGACAGTCTGATGGATTTTCTTGATCTCGGTGCGCATCTGAACGCGCAATTTGGCATCGAGGTTCGATAGCGGCTCGTCGAACAAGAAGACCTTGGGGTTGCGGACGATTGCGCGACCCATTGCGACGCGTTGGCGCTGGCCGCCGGAGAGCTGCTTTGGCCGTCGGTCGAGAAGGTCGGTTATGTCGAGAATACGGGCGGCGGCCTGCACACGCTCTCTGATTTCCGGCTTTGGAAACTTTTTGAGCCGAAGTCCGAAGGACATGTTCTCGAACACCGTCATATGCGGGTAGAGCGCGTAGTTCTGGAACACCATCGCGATGTCCCGGTCCTTGGGCGGCACATCATTGACCAGCTGATCGCCGATATAAATCTCGCCCGAGGTCGCTTCCTCGAGCCCCGCGATCATGCGCAAGGTCGTGCTCTTGCCGCAACCGGAGGGCCCGACGAGCACGATGAACTCGCGGTCGGAGATGTCGAGATCGATCCCCTGGACGGCAGGGGTACGGTCGAACGTCTTGACGATGTTGCGAAGCGCGACTTGCGCCATCTTCTACCCTTTCGTGGCGCCGGCGGTCAGGCCGGAGATGTAGTAGTCCATCAGAAACGCATAGATGATCAACGGCGGCGCCGCCCCGAGCAATGCGCCGGTCATGATCTGTCCCCAGGCATAGACATCGCCGCGGATCAGCGTGGTCACGATCCCGACCGGCAGGACGAGCTGGTCGGCCGAAGTGGTAAATGCAAGCGGATACAGGAAGTTCGCCCACGATACCGTAAAGGTGAAGATCATCGCCGCGATGATCCCGGGGATCGCCACCGGGATGAAGATACGCGTCAGCATCTGCATATAGCCGGCGCCGTCGATCAGCGCCGCCTCGTCCAACTCCTTCGGAATGCTGGAGAAGTAGCCGATCATCAGCCATGTCGCGAAGGGAACCGTCAAGGTCGGATAGAGAATGATCAGCACCCACCAGTGGTTGATCAACTCGATCCCGGTCTTGTCATGGATGTAGGCGAAAGTCTTGAACAAAGGGATGAACAGCAGCGATTCCGGTATCAGGTAGGTCAAGAACACGCCGGTCGCCAAAGTCGCCGAACCCCAGAACCGCATTCGAGCCAAAGCAAACGCGGCGAAAATGCTGACCACCATGGTGATGGTCACCACGCAGACCGACACGATCGCCGAGTTACGGAAGAATATCAGGAATTGGTTTTGGGTAAGCAGGTCGATGTAGTTCGAGAGGGTGGGATGATAGACCCACCACGGGTTGGTGGCTGCCGAGATCTCCGCGCTCGATTTGAGCGAGGTGATGAACATGTAGACGGGCGGGGTCAGAAAGAAAATCACGAACAGGATCAGGAAGAAATAGGACCAGAAAAGCGCTCTGCGCCGGCCGCGTGAAATGCTCCCGTAGCGCGCCCGCCCGATTTGTCCGGTGCCTTCTGCCGTTGCGGTCGTCATTGTCACGCCTCGTTGCCGCGGCGGCGCACGTTGCGCAAGATAAAGAACGCCGCGATTGCGAGGATCGGGGCCATGAACAGCGATACCGACGCGCCAAGCGGAATGTCGTTGCCCCAGATCGCCAAGGTGAACGCCCAGGTGGCGAAGACGTGCGTCTGGTCGACGGGTCCGCCATTGGTGAGGATCTTGACGATATCAAAATTGGCGAAGGTAACGATCAGCGAGAACAATGCCGTAATTTGGATGATGTTGCGCATCATAGGCAGGTTGATGTACCAAATCTTTTGGAGCCAATTGGCTCCGTCGATCGCCGCGGCCTCGTGCAGCTGTTCGGGCACGGATTTGAGGGCGGCGAGGTACATGATCATGAAGAACGGCGACCCTACCCACACATTGACGAGGATCACGCAAAAGCGCGCCCAATAGGGATTGCCGAGCCAGGCTACCTGCGGGATGCCGAGATGGGCGAAGACCCAGTTAAACGCGCTGTATGACGGGTCGAACAGCCACAGCCAGGCGAGCGTGCTCATTGCCGGCGGGATGACCCACGGGATCAGCAGCATGCCGCGCCACTTGCGTTGTCCTTGCGCCGGCAGGTTGTGAACAAAATGGGCGACGATGAAGCCGACCACGGCCTTGAAGATGACAGCGGTGATCGCGAACAGCAGCGACTGCTCGACTACCATCCAAAATGTGTTGCGCCGGAACAGGAACTCGAAATTGCCAAAGCCGACAAAGTGCTGCATCGACTTGTTCAGGGTCGCGAGATGGATCGAATAGAATGCCGGGTAGACAACCAAGCATAGGACAATCGTGATCAAGGGCAAGGCCATCAAGAACGCTATCGTCGATTTGCGGCGCGCGAACTTGTGGAGCGTAAGTTGGCCACTTCGCGCTGGAACGCGAAGATCGCGGGCTACGACGTCTGCCATCCCTCTACTCCTCCTCGGAGGCCGGCCGGGGCGCTGCCGCCGTCACCTGTTCCAGCTCAGAATTGGCCGCTTTGTTAGCCGGTTCACCGTCGAGGATGCAATGGGGCAGCATGGTCGAATTACGGAATAGTGCGGTCAAAGCCGTCGTGGTAGGGCCGCGATAAACGTACGTCTGCTCGGCGCTCATCCTCACTCCACCCGAGCAGACGGCTGAGCCCCTGCCCGGCTAAATAGCTTTGCGCGCATTCTAACGCAGCCTTGCGAAATCTCGTCATCTTTTTACGGTTGCTTGGGCCCGGTCAGCACGTCTCCAGAAGCTGGGCTGAAGATGCCCGCATCATCCTGCCGGCCACCGCGATGGCGCTCGAGTTCGTGAGCATAGCGGCGTAGAGCATAGGCTTCGCTCAAGTAGCCGATGATCCGGCGATCCTTTGGATTATCGACAACCGGCAGGGTCTCCTGCGCCGCTTGGCTGAACCGATCGAGCGCCGTGCGCAGGTCGTCGCTCGGCAGCAGGAACGGCGCCGGCTGCGAGACCAGCTCCCCAACGGTCTTGCTCGCCTCTGCGTCGTTCACGACGCTTGGATCGCCAGGATCAATTATGCCGCAGAACCCGCCGCGGCCGTCGACGACGAAAACCTGTCTGATGCTGCCGGCTGGAAACCGTTTGCGGAGCCCGTCGACGGGCAGCTCGGCGGCGATGACCGCCGGATCGCGCCGCATCATCGGCCCGACCAGGAGCTCGTTGATCCAACCCACATCCTCGGGGCTGCGTATGCTTAAGCCGCGTAAGTGAAAGCGCCAAGTCGCGAAGGAATAGCCGAACCAATGACGCACCGCGATCGCCGCGGTAACGACCCCGACCATGACGCCGATCATCGCCGAAAAATCACCCGTCGTTTCGAGCACGATCATGATCATCGTGACCGGGGCGCCGACGATCGCCGCGGCCACCGCGCCCATGCCTACCATGGCATAGACCAACGGGTCGGCGCCGAGCTGCGGGCCGAGCTGGGCTAGCCCCGCGCCGATGAAGCTGCCGAAGAGGCTTCCGAGGAAGAGCGAGGTGCTGAACAGGCCGCCGCGAAACCCGGAACCAATCGATACGGCTGAAGCAACGATCTTGGCTACGATCAGTCCGGCGAGAAAGGGCAGATCGAAGCTGGAATGCAATACCCGCATTATGCCGCCATGCCCGCTTCCAAGAATTTGCGGAAATGGCACGGCGATGGCCCCGATGAGGAGACCACCGATCGCCGGCCGCGCCCAGCGCGGCACGGCCAGTGAGCGAAACAGCGCTTCGGTCGACGTCACGCCCTTCATCACCAGGATGCCGAGCCCCGCGGAAGCCAGACCGAGGCAAAAAAACGCCGGGTAATCGGAGGCCGAAATGTTGATTTCGTGCCAAACCACAAAGATCGGGGTCGAGCCGACGAGGCCGCGGACGACCAACGCTCCGGTCAGCGCTGCGATGCCGACCGGCGCCAAGGTCTGCAGCGTATAGCTGCCGATGATCAGCTCGAAGGCATAGAACGCGCCGGTCAGCGGGGCATTGAAGGCGGCTGCGATCGCGCCGGCCGCGCCGCATCCGACGAGGGTGCGGACATCATCACGGCGCAGATCGGCGGCTCTGCCGAGCCGGGATGCAAGGGCCGCGCCGAGCTGGGTGTAGGCGGCCTCCATTCCGACCGAGGCTCCGAACCCGCCGGACAGCAGGGTCGCGGCAACCAGGCCAAGGCTGTCGGATACCGACATCCGGCCGCCCAACAGAGCGTTCGCCTCAATGGCGTCGACGACCTCGCGCGGCCGCCAGCGCCGCAACAGCGTCAAAGCGAGGCCAACGAGCAGCCCACCGAGGACCGGCATCGCCAAGACCCGCGCCGGACCCAGATCGATGTCGATTAGATGTTCGTCAAACCCAACTCCGAAAGCGACCTTACGCAGAACGGCGAGCAGCAGGTCGATCAGCACCACCCCGATGCCGGCCGCGACTCCGGCCGCTAGTGCGAGCGCGAGCAGAAACAGCTCGCTGTCGCGCAACCGCCGTTCGGCGGGGAGCGCCCGCTCCGCCGCCGCGCCGGTCCGGTCCGTTATTTCGGCAGGGGCAATGTCGGCCACCGGCGAGCGGATAGGCGGTTCGCCGCGATGTGGCAAGAGCAGTCTGACGAGCTGTTGGGGCAAAGGGCAGAGCGATGCGGTCAGACTTCCCCAGCCCGTTACGCGTTCGTGCCGTGCGCGCGCCGGGCCAGCATATGGTCGACCATCGCCGGGGCCGCGCCGAGATAATTTGCGGGATCGGTCAACGCCTTGAGCTTCTCCGGCCCGAGCGGGTCGGCCACCGCAGGGATCTCCAGCAGTACGTCGAGCAGAGGCCGGTCGGTCTCGATCGCATTCCGGCAGGCGTCATAGACTAGATCATGCGCCTCGTTGCGGCCGGTGTGTGGCGCCAGGCCCATCATCACCGCCTCCGCGACGATCAGCCCGTGCGTCATCGCGAGGTTCTTCGCCATGCGGCCGGCATCGATGATCAGCCCGCCGAGCATGAAACGCGCCTGATGCAGCGCGCCGGCGGCAAAGCCGAAGGCTTCGGGCAGCGCTACCCATTCGACATGCCAAGGGCCGGTCGCGCGCTCGAAGTCGGTGACGACGGCATCGAGCGCCAGCCCCGCGTGCTGGCGCAATACTTTCGCCGCAGCGAGGATCAGCTCGCACGAAATCGGGTTGCGCTTCTGAGGCATCGTCGAGCTCGAGCCGCGGCCCTCGATGAAGGGTTCGGCCGCCTCGCCGAATTCGGTCGCCGACATCAGCATAACATCGAAGGCGATTTTGCCGAGACTGCCAGCCATCAATGCCAAGACCTGCACTGTCTCGGCGATGCCGTCGCGGACCACGTGCCAGGTGATCGACGGGTCGCCGAGGCCCAGCTCGCGAGCCAGCTCGGCGCGGGTGTCGAGGCTGCGCTCGCCATTGCCGAGCGACGCAAGGGTGCCGGCGGCACCGCCGAACTGCACCAGCAGCACACGCGGGCGCAGTTCGCGCAGCCGATCGGCATGGCGGTCGAGAGCGTAGAGCCACACCGCCGCCTTGTAGCCGAACGTCACCGGCAGCGCGTGCTGCAGGTGGGTGCGCCCGGCCATTGGCGTGTCGCGGTGTTTGCGCGCGAGCTCGGCAAGATGACCGCGCGCCGCCGTCAGATCCTGCTCGATCAGGGCGAGCCCGGCGCGGATCTGCAGCACCGCGGCGGTGTCCATGATGTCCTGCGTCGTGGCGCCCCAATGCAGATAGCGGCCCGCGTCACCCGCCAACTCGGCCATCTGACGGACGAGCGGCAGGATCGGGTAACCGACCGTCTCGGTCTGGTTCTTCAGGCGCGCCAGATCGAGCGCCTCGCAGCCGCTGGCCAGCGCATTGGCCGCGTGCGTGATCGCGTCGGCTGCTTCGGCCGGGATGACCCCGAGCCTTCCTTGGGCGCGCGCGAGAGCCGCCTCGACCTCTATGCAGCGCGCGAGAAAGGCGTCGTCACCGAACACCTCTCGCATCGGCGCGGTGCCGAACATATCGGCAAAGATCGCAGAGTTGAGGGCGCCGATCGCCATCGGCTAAGAGCTGAAATCAATCCAGGCGCCATCGGCTAGACGCTCAAGCGCCGGGAAACGAGCCTTGTAGGCCATTTTCGGGCTGTCGGAGATCCAGTAGCCGAGATAGACGTAAGGCTGTCCATGGTGCCGGCATTGCTCGACGAGCCACAGGATGCTCCAGGTGCCCAGGCTGCGTCTCGGCTGCTGCGGATCGTAAAAGCTGTAGACGGCCGAAACCCCGTCGTCGAGCAGGTCTATCAGCGATGCCGCGACGAGCTCTCCGGAAATAGCGCGGGACTCGACGATCCCCGTCCGCACCGGCGTGTCTTCGACCATCCCCCGGTAGTCGCCATAGCTCATCGACGCCATGTCGCTGTCGCTATGGCGGGAACGCTGATAGGCCGAGAACAGCCGGAATTGCTCCGGTGTGGCACGCGCGGCCAGCAGGCGGCCGGAAAGGTCGCGATTGGCGTTGCGGATGCGCCGGGTCGAGCGGGTATGGCCGAAGCGGTCGGCGGCGATCCGCACCGGCACGCAGGAGGAGCAGCCGCGGCAGGCCGGCCGGTAGGCAAAGCCGTGGCTGCGGCGAAATCCGGCACGGGACAGATCATCATAAAACAGCGCGGCGCCATTGCCGCCGAGCTCGACGATCAGCTTGCGCTCCGCACGGCGTACAATGTAGGGGCAGCTAACCGGTGAGGTCGCGAAGAACTGTCGAAAAGGGGCAAGCGCCCCCTCTTTCGCCGAAGCCGCGCGCTCTTCCCGCCGGAGCCATTCGCGTTTTTGTCTGTTTTCGGCCCCGGGCCTCAGATCCATCATCCCGTCTCCTCTTCGCACCGCGCGCTGCGCGCTCGTATGCCCGATTATGGCCGAGAGCACGCCGCAGGCGCCAGCCCTGAACGAACCCATTCAATGCGTCGGTCCGGCCGTCCAGCGAAATCCGGTCAGGATATTCTCGTCGAACCGGCACTCGACGGCCAGATCCTGCGGTACAGGCGCGCCGGGCGGCACATCGGTGCGGACCCCCTCGGCGTTGGCGACGATCGTCGTCAGGCTCGTGGCCGTCGCCTCGGTCTTGGTGATATCGATCGACGCTTTCGGATAGGCGCGGCGCATGATGTCGGCGCACCGCTCGGCGACCCCGACATCGCGCGGGATGGCGCATGCCGCGGCAACAGAGCATAGCCCAGCGCATAGGAAGGCAGTCGAAGCTTGTCGTAAAGCCGCCATGACGCCGATACTGCTCGGCCGCTGGGATAAATTCAAACCCGGCCCGCGCTGGATCGGGCTACGGGGGTTCGGCTTGAAGGACTTTTCGCGTCGGGCAAACAAACTGCGCCGGCGAGTCTATCGGGAGATGCCGGTCGCTTCCGCGAACCGCACCGCCGAGCTCGATCACCGGATGTGCTATGCGGACATGGCGGCAATCCTGGAGGCTGGCAGGCTTGGCGTCTCGTCGACCGGTGCGGCGCTGGCCTTATGGCGAGCCTGTAGCGAGCACGGGCTGCGCGCCTGGTGCTACCGGTTCGGCTTCCCCGAAAGCCCGACCCGGACCGTCACCATCGTCGACATCGACGGCGTGCTGCAAATTCATGACGCATTCTTCAATTTGAGCTACCCTTCCGGCCTCTACGATGTGCTGGGTTCGCTGCGCAACGGAGAGGCGGTAACCGCCAAACGTGAGCTGCGGGACAGGAAAATTTACATCATGGACCCCGCCCGTGAGCCCAGCAGAACGGCGCGGTGGCTCGAACAACATGCCGACCGTGAACTCGAACCGGGAGGTGGCCTGCGCCGGTTCGAGCTGCTTTGGGACTCGGAGGCGTTCGTCGCCACGAATCCGGCGATCGAACCGGTGTTTCGCGATTTGGCGGCCCGCGGCTATCCCGCCGACCCGCAATTCTCGATGCTTCACCCGGTCGCTGTTTTCGACGGCACCAAATGGCATCGTAATCGCGCGGACATGCCCTTGCTGCGGGGGTGCAATCTGGCTTCGCCGGTAGCCGCACTACGTGTGGCGTCTCGCGACCTGGAGACCGAACGCGCGCGCTTAACCGAAACGACCGCGACGATAACACGCCTCGAAGCCGATCTGGTCGAGGCAAAGTCGCAAGCCTCCTCGGCGGCGCGGCGCTTCTCGGCGGAACGCGAAACATGGCTGCAGCAAAAGGCGGCACTGCAAGCCGGCAACACTGCCCTCAAAGGCGAGCTCGCCGAGACGCAGTCTCGGCTATCTACAGCCGTCGATCTGAGGGCCCAGCGGGACAGTCAGATTGCCCAGCTGCGGGCCGAGATCGAGGACGCCGCCAGACAATCGGAGCTGCAGCAAAACACCCTCGACGCGCTCCAGGGCAAGCAGCGCGAATGGAATGCGGCATGGGAGCGCCTCGAAACCGAAATTCGCGATTTGCGATCGCAGCTCGAACCGGGGTCGCATGAGAACGAGCTGCTGCGCCGGAATGCGGCAGTCCTGGCGAACCGGGTGGAGGCGGCTGACGAGCAAGTGATCGCGATCAGCCACTGTCTTCCCCCGCTGATCGACGAAGTCAACCGGCTGCGCTGCGAGAGAGACGCAATATCTCGCGAGAGGAAACTACTCGCGGCGCAGATCGCGGCTTCGCCTCGAGCGCGTTTGCGCTCTCTTTGGCGCCGAATTACCAACAGGGCCGAAGAGGCCACCTGATCAGGGGCGCCGCGGGTCCTACGCCGTTGCCCAACGAGTCGGAAAACGCCGCACGATAACGGTGCCGGCCAGCATGTCATGCAATGTGCGCTTATGCCGGCTAAAGAGAACCACCAGCAGGATCAGGGAGCAGGTGGCCCCGACGGTGATATAAAAAAGCACAGTCTGTATCAGCGCCTGCAAGAACCCGGGCCGCTCCCCGGTCACCGAACGCAGCTCGACATCGAAGAACCGCATGCCTATGGTCGCGGACCGCGGACCGCTCAGCAACAAGGTATGATAAGCGAGCGGGATCAACCCGAAAAGAAACCACAGCACCGGCCCCAGCAGTCCGAAGCTGAGGACCCAGAGCACGGCAAAGACGATCCAGCAGAACACGGCGAGCACGCCGATCACGCAGAGGTCGACGAAATAGGCCAAGGTACGGCGCCACAGCACGCCCTCATACGCCTGCGGCAGTGCCGCCGGATCGGGCATCCCGCGAGTGTCATAAAAGGTCGAGGCATAGCCAAAGCTGGCCATGATCGGCACCATGCGCTGCGAAAACCGCGCAGCATGTAGGGATCATCGCCGCGGCGGCAAGGTTCGGGATAAGGTGGCGGTGTTTCGACCCTTGAGGAGAATCCCATCGCCGCCTACCTCATTGCCGACATACAAGTGACCGATCCCGCGAGCTACGATCAATATCGGCCGCTGGCGGCGGCCAGCATCGCGCGATTCGGCGGGCGCTTCGTCGTGCGTGGTGGCAAAGTCGATCTGCTCGAAGGCGAGCCCGAGCCGGAACGGATCGTCGTCATCGAATTTCCGGATGCGAACACCGCCCGCCGCTGGTACCACTCCGACGAATATCAGAAAGCACTGAAAATCCGGCAGTCCGCTTCGCGCGGACGCGTATTCCTGGTCGAGGGGGCCTAGGCTTCCTCCTCGTCGAACCCGCCGTTTGGCAGCAGGTGGGTCGGGAAGCCGGCCGCGACGAGCGCTGCGATCAATACCT
Organism: uncultured Alphaproteobacteria bacterium; assembly: GCA_963787425.1. Lineage (GTDB taxonomy): Bacteria > Pseudomonadota > Alphaproteobacteria > ATCC43930 > CGMCC-115725 > AP-15. Next base: position 6,775 of record CAWBCV010000004.1, on the reverse strand, counting down.
CGACATGGCGGCGGTTCTGGGTCTCGACGACGACGTCGAGTTCGGCGCGCTTGACCGAGGTATCGTGAAACAGGCGCTGATGGTGCACTTCGACGATGTTGCCGGAATGCTTGCCGATCACCCCGGATAGGCGCGAGAGGGCGCCCGGGATGTCGGGCAATTCCGAGCGCAGCCGGACCAGCCGGCCCTCATGCACCAGACCGCGCATCAGAATCGAGGCGAGGAGGCGCGCGTCGATGTTGCCGCCGCAAATCGCAACACCGACACGCCGGCCGCGAAACCGGTCCGGCGCCGCCAGCACGGCAGCGAGACCTGCGGCCCCCGCCCCTTCGACCACCAATTTCTGCCGCTCGAGCAGAACTTCGATCGCGCGCTCGATCGTCATATCGTCGACCAGCAGGATGTCCGAGACGAGGGCCTCGACGATGCGCCTCGTCAGTCGGCCCGGCTCCTTGACTGCGATGCCCTCGGCGAGGGTCGCGGCTGCGGCCGGCGGACCAGGGTCCTCCCCGCGCATCAGCCGGTACATCGACGGATAGAGGGTCGACTGGACGCCGATTATCTCGATGTGCGGGTTGAGCGCCTTGGCGGCGACCGCGATCCCGGATATCAGTCCGCCGCCGCCGATCGGCACGACGATCGCGTCGAGATCGGGTTGGTCGGCTAGGAGCTCGAGCGCGATCGTGCCTTGACCGGCGATGACCGCCGGATCGTCATAGGGATGGACCAGAACCAGCCCCTTATCGCGGGCCACCGCGTCGGCGGCCTCGCGGGCAGCGGCGAGGCTGTCGCCCTTGAGCAGGACCTTCGCGCCGTAAGCCTCGGTGCGATCGATCTTGATGAAGGGTGTGCCTTCGGGCATCACGATTGTCGCCGGAATTCCGAGCCGCCGGGCATGGTAGGCGACCCCCTGCGCATGGTTGCCGGCCGACATTGCCACCACGCCGGCGCGGCGCGCACTCGGGTCCAAGGTCAGCAGCTTGGCGAGGGCGCCGCGTTCTTTGAACGAACCGGTGCGATGCAGCGTCTCCAGCTTCAGATGGATCTCGGCGCCGGCCAGCTCGGAGATTGCCGGCGCCGGTATCACCGGCGTGTGCCTGATCGCACCGTCGATCGCCGCGGCGGCCTGCCGGACCGCCGTGATCGTGACGGGGAGGTCGTTCGTCATCGTAGGCCCGGACGGGAACCTCTCCCCGCGGCCGGCAGGGCTGTCCGGGGAAACTCAGGCATAGCCGAAACTCAGCTGATTTTGAGAGTTTTGACATTTTGGGAGGCTTGGGTTGACGGGCGGGGGTTTGTCGATGGCGCCGATGTGGCGGCGCTCGAAGAGGCACAGAGCGACCAGATCGGTGAAGCGCAGGATCGAGATCTCGATGCGGTGGCTGCGGGCGGCGATGCGCAGCAGCGCGTAGGCGATCATCGCGGCGAAGAGCTGGAGGCGGATCGCGTTGTCGTTGTTGCCGAGAAAGCGGCGGATGTGAAGATGCTGTTTGATCCAGCGAAACAGCAGCTCGATCTGCCACCGGGCCTTGTAGAGGGCGGCGACATCGACGGCGGCGCGCTCGAGGTCGTTGGTCAGCAGGGTAATGGTTTTCCCGTCGGTGCGCTGGACCCGCAGGCGGCGCAGCCGCATCGGCAGTGTCGAATCGCCCTTGCTGGCGAAGCGCACCTCGGTGTCGTGGAGCACGGTGAAATCATCGCCTTGCGCCAGCGCGATGGGGCGCTCGCCAACGATGTCGAGGCGCATATTGGTCTTGGGTCGGGTGAGGAAGACCGCGCCCTGGTCGGCGATCGCGGTCCACCAGCCATAATGGCAATAGCCCTTGTCAAAGACATAGGTCGCCCCCGGCTCGATGGTGATCGTGCGGCCGATCTGGGCGTCGTTGACGTTGGCATCGGTGATGTCGAGGATGCCCGGACAGTCGGCCTTCGGGTCAAAGACGACATGCATCTTCAGGCCGCGGATGCGCCCGTTCGATTTGGCCCAGTCGCACAGCTTGCCGAGCGGGATCGGCGTCGAATCGATCAGCTTCACCATGGCGGCGCCGTCGCGTCGCGCCTGCCGATCGAGCTGGCTTGCGACCAGGCCGAAGGTCTCGGCAAACAGCGCAACAGGTCGCCGTTTGTTGGCATCGGCCAAGGTCGAGCGGACCAGCGGGCCGCTGCCCAGATGGTAGTGATGCTGGCGCTTGGCGTTCCAACCCGCTTCCAGGCCCCGCAGGCTGGTGGCCGAGGAGAACGGGGCGTAGACCAGCGCCAGCAGATGGTTCCAGCTGGTAAACGATTTGACGTAGGCATCGCCGGCATGACGCTCGACGAGCCTGTCGAACTGGCGGCGCTTGATCGGTTCAAGCAGCTTGCCGAAGATGCTAGGTGAAAAGCGCATGCCCCGTCCTCTTTCTGAGTCTCGCAAACCAGAAAGTAGACGGAAAATCTCCGTCTCGCGGGGCATGCGCCTGCGGCTAATAAATTCACCCCTCCGTTTCCCCGGACAGCCCTGCGCGGCCGGCGGGGGGAGAGGGTGCGGGGGGAGAGGGTAAAGTGGGCGCAGTTCGAGAAGCTTTTTGCTGGAAGACCTTAGTAAGTACCTTCCTTGAACTTTCTCCGATGGATCACGCCAGTCATCGACAGGTAAATTATTCATTGCTTCGGAACCAAGACGAGGGTGGAGACTGCGGCGGATCGACCGGGCACGAGCCAGTCGAAATCACGCCAGCGCCGTAGCAAATCGGCAGAGTGAGCCGAGAGCGGGTCGCCGGATTGCCCGGGTGTGGCAATCATCCTGGCGTCCTTCGGTGAGGCCAGATCGATGATCATGCGCAGCCCGGCGCCGAAACGCTGCCCGAATGGCGTTGCGTCGTCGCGGATCGTGCTCGGGCCGCGATTGAGCGTATCGTATCCACCCGATGTCGGGATCGCGATCCTGAGCCAGTCTCGCAGCACCGGGATCCTGCTGAACACCTGGTTCGCAAAAATGGCGACATGCGCCCGCCGCCATTGCCATTGCACCATATCGGTGCCGTAGTCGCGACGCAGCCGTACAAGCGCCGCATCGAGCGCTTCGACTAGCCGCGACCCGCAGCTCTCCGCACCGGGCCGCTTCGAGTTGTCGCACCAATCCGGGCGTTCGGTCAAAACCGCTTCCATAACTCGGGGCCGCAAATCCCAGTAATCGGACACGGCATCGCCGAACCGCCCGAGCAGGATCGAGCGGCTGAACTCGCGCAGCCATGCGGTGAACAGCAATGGCTCGACCTTGTCCATATCCATGCGAAAATCCCAGCCCCGCAGCCGTTCGACCGCCTCCCGGGTGTCCTCGTTCACAACGGCGATGCTCGTCATAAGCGGAACTAGGTGCTGGGCCATCAGCGACAGCGTATCGGCCTGAATCGCGGCGCTGGATGCCGTTGTCTGCACGGGGGTTGCCGCGAGCAGGGCCTCAATCCGCTCGGCGCGGTTAGGGAGATCCCAGTCACGGCTCAGGAAATAGGGATAGCTGTCCGGCACGATCTTGTTGTTGGCGGTGACGAAGTGGCCGGAGGGCGGGTTGACGGCACGCGGCAGCGCTTCGGAGGGTATGAACCCGGTCCAATCATGCTCGCCGGTCCATCCCGGCGCCGGGAGCCAGCCTTGCCCGCTTCGGCGGATCGGCACCAGCCCCGGTGCAATGAAGCCGATCGTGCCGTCGACATCGGCATAGACAATGTTCTGGATCGGCCCGACAAAGTGATGCAGTGCCGCCCGAAAGCCCGGCCAATCGACCGCGCGGTTGACCTCCCATAATGCCTCGGCGCTGCGGTCATCGGGAATCGTGAAGGTCGCCGCCAAGGCCAGGACAAATCCCGGCTCGGCGGCGCCCGGCGGCAAGGCGTCCGACAGCACCGGGCCATGGCGGGTCTCACGGATCGTCATGTCGACGGGCGCGGCGCCTTTCACCACGATGGTTTCGCGCCGCAACTGGAACGGCGCGCTCCCTTGCGGCGTCAGATAGCGTTCGGGATCGGCGGGATCGACCTGCTCGACATAGAGGTCCTCGACATCGGCAGTCGTCGTCGTGAACCCCCAGGCGATCCGCTCGTTGTGGCCGATCACGACCAGCGGGACCCCGGCGGCGGTAGCCCCGGTGATCTGGTGCTGCGGCGTTTCGAGCCGAGCGAGATACCAATAGCCCGGCGCGCCAAAGGCCAGATGCGGGTCGTTCGCGAGGATCGGCTTGCCGCTGGCGCTGTGCCGTCCGTCGACGACCCAGTTGTTGGAGGCATAGTTTGGCCCCACCACCGCGGGCAGTGCCCCATACAAATCGTCGAGCGCCAGCCGCCGATAGATCGGCACCATCTCGGCGAGCGTGGTCGGCGCGCCTTGCGGGTATTCCGGGTATAGAAAGGCAAGGTCTGCCGCCGAGATCGTCCGCGCCATCCGGGCCCGCAGCAATTCGCCGCGGTAATTGCCGCCGAGCAGCACCGCCATTAGCTTTCCCCAGACGAGACTGTCGGCCGGCCGCCACGGCTCGGGGGCAAAGCCGAGCAGCAGGAATTCGGGCGGCAGCGCACCTCGGCGCGATCTCAGAAAGGCGTTGATCCCGGCGGCATAGGCCTCGAGCGCGCGGTTCATCGCGGCCGACAGGAACGGTATTTCGGCTTCGGCGGCACGATACAGGCCAAGCACCCGCATCTGCCGATCGACCGTCACCGCCTGGGGTCCGAAGATTTCGGAGAGCCGGCCCGCGCCGTAGCGCCGCTGCATCTCCATCTGGAACAGCCGCTCCTGGGCATGCACAAAGCCGAGGCCGAAGGCGAGGTCCTCGTCGCTCTTCGCGATGATGTGCGGCACTCCGTCGACATCGCACTCGACCCGGATCTCGGCCTTTGGTCCGGCCAGCACGATGCGGCCGTCGGTCTGCGGCAGGGCCGAGCGAAGGTAAAGATAGAACCCGCCGCCGAGGGCGATCAGTAGCAGCGCAATGAGGCCGGCCCCGACCCTGACCCTGCCTCGCCGACGCGGGAGGGAAGGGGAGGGGGCCGCCACTAGAGGCCGAGTTCGCGCAGGATCGCGTCGCGGTCGGCGTCGAGATCGGGGGCAGGCGGGCGGGTCGGCGGGTCGGCGAACCCCGACAGCTTCATTGGGTTGCCCGCGAGCTGCAAGGGACCGGTGACCGGGTCGTCGACGGAAATAACCATATTGCGCGCCGCGGCCTGCGGGTGGGCAATTGCCTGCGCGACATTGTTGATCGCGCCGCACGGGATGCCGCCCGCCTCCAGCACGCCGATCCAGTGCTCGGTTCCGGCGCTTTCGAGCACGCGCTCGATTTCGGCCCGCAATGCCTCCTGGTGGCGGTTGCGCAGGTCGTTCGTCTTGAAGAGTGGGTTTTCGCAGAGGTCGGCCCGGTCGAGAGCATGCGCCAGCTTGACGAAGAGCCCGTCATTGCCGGCTGCGATGATCAGATGGCCGTCCTTGGTGTGGAACGCTTCGAACGGGGTGATCGAGGGATGGCGAGCGCCCATCGGCCCGGGAATTTCGCCCGTGGTAGTATAGCGCATGATCGCGTTTTCGAGCAGCGCCAGCTGGCAATCGAACAGCGCGACGTCGACCTTTGTCGCTTCCCCGGTCCGCTCGCGATGCAACAGGGCGGCATTGAGAGCTACCGCCGTATAGAGGCCGCCGGCGAGGTCGCCGATCGAGGTGCCGACCCGGGTCGGCGGCATTCCGGGGTGACCGGTGATGCTCATGACGCCGCCCAAACCCTGCACGACCATGTCATAAGCCGGGTAATGGGAATAGGGGCCGCTGTGCCCGAAACCCGAGGCGGCCGCGTAGACGAGGCGCGGATAGCGCGAATGCAGGCGCTCCCAGCCATAACCGAGCTTTTCCATCGTGCCCGGGCGAAAGTTCTCGACGAGTGCATCGGCCTTGTCGAGCAGCCGTTCGAATATGTCCCGCCCCTGCGGCGATTTGAGATCGAGCGCGATCAACTCCTTGCCGCGGTTGACCGAGGCGAAATAGGTCGATTTGCCGTTTTTGAAGGGGCCGTAATGGCGCGCGTCGTCGCCTTGCCGGGGCGGCTCGACCTTGATCACCCGCGCCCCCAGTTCGGCGAGCAGCAACGTGCAATAAGGGCCTGCCAGAATGCGGGAGAGATCGACGATCGTGATGCCGGAAAGCGGCCCGGGTTGCGCCATGATTCATGGTCCTCTTAATGCGAACGCCTCAATAGCGTAGCGCGAACCAGGCTCGCAACCAGCGTGTTCCGGTGCGGTTGCACCGGTTGTGGCGGACCGCAGCCAGGATTATTGTCTTAAAGAGCAACCCGATCATCAGGCCATGGATAATCGATCCGAGCACGGCGAGGACGGAGCCGACCAGCGGAGGTCGGCGGCACTGATCGGGTTGATCATCATCCTGGCGCTGGCGATTGCCGGGGTGGTTCTGGTTAGAGAACTCAGAGAGCGCTCCCGCATTGAAGATTGCCTGATGTCGGGACGCACGAATTGCGCCCCGATAGAGGTACCCCTGCGCCGATAGCGCCGCTTCTGAAGGGATAACCTGCGGCAAAAAATCCAGGGATAGCGGCCGCGGATGAACTCGTAGAGTTTGTCTATGATAGATGTCGCGCCTCGATAGGTGCTTAGGTTCGGAGGCGCTCGGAATGGTAAGGCGTGCGATCGGAGCAGTCCTAGTCCTTTCGCTGGCGGCCATCGTTGTGATCTGGCGATTTAGCCCCGGTACCGAGGTGCCGGTGGCGGCGGCACAGACGCCGGCGCCGGGGGTCCCGGTCACG
>CAWBCV010000003.1:0-30552 GCA_963787425.1 uncultured Alphaproteobacteria bacterium | reverse complement strand
TCGATCTGGTCCGCCAGGCATACGCGGTCTTTGCTGTTCTCGCCGCATGCACATGCCCGGATCCGCGGCATCGACAAGGCCGCGGCAGAGCAGATGCCCGGCGTCTTTGCCGTGCTCACCGGGGAGGATTGGGCGGCGGACGGGCTCGGCACGCTCGACCCCGAGACGATGGCGGAGGATATGGGCGGGCCTGCCGGCTTCCGCACAAAGCACCCGCCCTTGGCGCAGGACCGGGTGCGCTATGTCGGCGAGCGCGTTGCGGTCGTTATTGCCGCGACGGAAGCCCAGGCGCGCGATGCGGCAGAATTGGTATCGGTCGATTACGAAGTTCTGCCAGCGGTCGTGCGCGCCGAGGATGCAATGGGCGCCGGAGCGCCGCTCTGCCATCTACGGCGCTGCCAGCACTCATCATTCACAATGCGGTTGGTAATCGGGTGCGGTGGACACGGCTTCGGCCAGGGCGCACCACGTAACGCGGCTGGCGCTCTGCAGAGGAACGGCTCACCGCCGTCGCTACAATGTAGCTGCGCGGCTGCATCGGCGAATACGTACCCCGGCACTCGCCGCTGGAACGGTCTACAGCAGCACGCAGAATGTGCACGGTGTCCGTCAGATCCTCGCGGATCAGATTTTTCCGACGTGCCGGGAAAGCCGTATCCGGAGTTGTCGCGCGCGATGTCTGGGGGTGGTTTCGGGATGAAAGGAAACGTCTACCCCGAGGGCAAGCTTATTTGGCGCGCCGCGGGCCGTGCGCCGCATCGGCCGGCCTGTCAAATGGTACCCGACCCGATCCGAGGCATTGCTCGGGGACTATCACGGCCGTGACCAGAAGGTCAGCGCCGAACTGGCGCTCGACCGCGACGGGAAATTCCTCGCGCTGCGCTGGACCGGCTCGACAACGCCGGCGCCTATCTCGAGGGCGCCGGGATCGTCATGATTGTGTTCTCATTGAAGCTCGGCCTCGACGGTCTACGACATCCCGGCCCGTCCTGCGTAACGAGCAGTCTCGTCTTCAACGACCACCGCGCCGACTGTGCCGTACCGCGGCGCCGGCCGTCCCGAGGTGGGTCGAGATCATGGAGCGCCTCGTCGACCAGGCGGTGAGAGATGCGGATTCCACCCGGCCCAATCGCGCAAAAAGAACCGTGATCTCTCCCGATGCCTATCCGGACGACAGGCGCACCGGCTGGATTTACGACACCGGCAATTACGCTGCGGCATTGGCAAAGTGCCAGGCATTCGCCCATCGGGCATGGCTCATGCCGCGCGGCGCGCGCAAAGCGGTGAGGCCGCCGGCAGATTGCGCGGCCGCAGCATCACCGACGATGTCCACAAGACCCGCGTTTTCAACGAGCGCATGGAATTGCGCCGCGACCCGTCGGCCAGGTTCCCACCGATCGTCGCCGGCACATTGTCGCACGGGCAAGGGCACGAGACTTGTCATGCACAGATGATCGCCGAGTGGCTCGGGTGCCCTAGGACAAGATCCATCTGGCGCAGGCCGACTGCAACGAGGTCGCGATGGCTGGCCTGCACGTACGCCTCGCGCAGCATGATGATCGGCGGCAGCGCGTTGCGTGCCGCGGCCGACGAGGTCATCGAACGCGGCAAGCGCTTTGCGGCGCATTTCATGGAGGCCGACGCTGCCGACATCGCTTTTGCCGACGGCTCGTTCACGATCGCCGGCACCGACCGCTCGATGCCGATTGCGCAAGTCGCGCAGATGTCGTTCATCCCGGTGGGTCTCGCCCTCCGAACTCGGAGAGTCGGCCTGCAGGGCGCCGGCGCCTTCCCCTCCCAACAACCGCCGAGCTTCCGCGAACGGCGGCTGCCACATCCGCGAGCTGAAATTCACCTTGAAACCGGCGCGGTCGAACTCGACCGCTACACCGTCGTCGACGATTGCGGCACCGGTAATCAACCCACTCATCGGCGAAGGGCCAGATTATGGGCGGACATCGCACAGGGCGCCGGTCAGGCATTGCTCGAGGACATCGTCGAGGTCTACGACCATGACAGCGGCCAGCTCTTGACCGGCACCCTGATGGATTACGGCATCCCGCGCGCCGACACGATGCCGGCGATCACGATCGATTTCAGCCCGTCTCCAGCACGCCAAACCCCCTCGGCGCCAAAGGTGTTGGCGAAGGCGGCACCGTCGCCAGCACTCCCCACAGTGATGAACAACCCGGCAATCCTCGACGCCCGCTCGCTTGGCCGCCTGGGTTCACCGACGTGGCCATGCCCCGCCACCCCAGAGCGCATCTGGGCGCATGATCTCTGAGGTGCATCGAAGGCCTCACGAACTCCCTGCTTGTCTCTGGCCATGCCCAGTAAGCTGCTCTTAAGAAATATTAAATGAGTCTTATCCACTCATCGTGACCGGTGAGCATAGTATTTCCCCGCGGGTGGCAGGAAAGGGCTATGTTATTGTTGGCTGTCAAGGGGTTGAAAAATACGAACCAAGCGATCTCGCGTTTGCCGCGTGCTTTGTCGCCGCCATGTTGTGGTCGACCACTGTCTCTGCGGTACGTGTAAGCGTTTATCCTACCGGCGTGACGCGTTACGATCCCAGTAAGGCGTACAACGCTTCGTCTGTTCCAGCGGCGCTGACCAGTAAAACTCATCTCATCGACATGGACGGCAACGAGGTTCATCGGTGGGATTACAGCGGTTTTCCCAAGCGGGTTGCTGGACCTGAGCCCTTACCGACGGCAGAACCGGACACGTCCTCGTGTGGTTGTCGAGCACAACGGGCGGCTCCCGAAATGGTTTTATCTCGGTTTGCCGGTGGGCTACAAGAACAAAACGATCGGTGAGCTAGACTGGAACGGCGCGGTTGTCTGGCAATGGGGTGACGACGCGCCCGGCGGCGGGGCGCAGCAGCACCACGCCTCGAGCCGTCTGACCAATGGCAACACGTTGGTGTTGTCCGGGTTGAGCCGTTCGATCTTGGGGCCTCGCCTTGCCGATCCAGCTCGACGACTTGATCAACGAAGTCACCCTGAAGGGCGACAGCGTCTGGAAATGGATCGCAGGGGATCATCTGAACGAATTCGGCTTCACTCCCGAGGCGCTGGAGCTCGTCCGAAAATCGGACCATCCTGACTACCTCCATGTAAACGACATGCGGCCGGTGGGCCCGAACCGCTGGTTCGGCGACGGTGACCCGCGCTTCGACCCGGAGAATATCCTCATCAGCTCGCGCGACGGCGAACTTCACCGTCATTATTGACAAGAAGACGGTCCACGCCGTTTGGGGTTGGGCCCGAACTATGCGCCGAGGTCGCTCCCATCGGTCGGCTGGCCAGAAGCGGCGCGCGCATCGCCTGCCGAAATCGATCAGATCAGCGGTCAGGATGACGCGCACATCATCCCGGAAGGCCTGCCCGGTGCCGGAATCTCTTGCTGTTCGAGAATCAAGGCGAAGCTGGCTATTCCTCGGTCGCGCTGGAGGCGCTATCCGGGTCGCGGATCTGGAAATCGATCCCGTGATGCAGCGGATCGTCTGGGAATACGCCGGCACCGAGAACGATGGGCACCCAATGCATTTCGACAGTTCCTTCATCAGCAGCGCCCGCCGATTGCCCAACGGCAACACCCTTGTCGACGAAGGTATGAATGGCCGTTTTTTCCAGGGAACCGCGACGGCGAACTGGTCTGGGAGTACGTGAGCCCTGATTCGGTCCAGGCCCCTCGGCCCCGTCGGCAAAAAGCTTTTGACTCACTGGGTCTACCGAGCGCAGCCGGTGCCTTATCATTGGGCTCCTGCCGGCATGCCGTATGGCCAGCGGGCCGCATCCCGCCGGACCCTGCAACCTTTCGAATACCCGCCGAGCGCCGACCAAGGTTTGCGGGTAATGCCAATGAGTAAGCACAGGGGCCGAATAAGCATATGGCGCTCTCCGCCAGATTGAAAACTTGCGCCTCGCACCGTCAAGCGGCTCTGAGCACGTTGATGCCGAGGCGCTCGGCGGCATCGCACAGATCGGCGTCCTTGGAGGCAAGGGGAATGCCGAGCCGCATCGCAAGTTCTAAATAAGCGGCATCATAAGCCGTCAGCCGTTGCTCTCGCGAGATCGAGCACCCGATCAAGGGCGCGCGAGGGCGTCTCCTCATCCACCACCACGTCCAGAGTTTCCAGCAAAGCGATGAATTCGCTGCTGTTTGCTGGAGTGATCCGCCGCGGCGCTCGGTCAGAATCAACATGTTCGGCGATTCCGAGGCTCCATATGGCCGGAACGGAAGCTGCCTTGTCCCCAAAGGCGCTCCAGCACGCGATCGCCAGCGGCGGTCGCTTCGTTTTTGAAGCACCAGGAGAAGGCGACGGACGCATCGAGCACAAGATCCGTCACCGCCGGCCTTCGCCGATCAGCTGTTCGACCGGACGTCCAAGGTTTGACCTTCACGGAACAGCTTGAGCCGCTCGATCGCTTCGCGCCGACGATCGGGGCCGGCGCGCTTGACCGGTACGAGCCGCGCGACCGGACGGCCATGTTTGGTGATCGTGATCGGCTCACCTCGAGCGACTCGCTCGAGCAGGGCGGGAAGGCGCGTCTGGCCTCGTAGGCACCAATGTCCGCGGGCATAGCGTCCGACCAGTCTGATACCGGTTAATAGGCGGGGCAACGATTGCCGTGATCAAGAGGCGGCGCGAACCAGCGATAAAATCCCAGCCACCCCCAACGGTCAGTGCCCTGGGGCTGCGGGCATTGACGCGAACCAATCATGAACCCACATGCCCAGTCCTGCGCCTGCCGCAAGCCGCTGGCCGGCCCGCGACATCCTCAAACCCAGGCGGCGCATGCGGATCTTGTAGCCTGGTTGTTGAGGCGTAGGCGTCATCGGATCGCTCGGCGCCATTCGGCGGCCTTCCGGCGGTGCCGAACATCGGGTAGTTCGTGTCGTCGACAAAGGCCTCGTCGCCTTCGGTCGGCACCGGCTGGCGTAGCCGATGGCGCCGACGTTGCCGCCCCACACCTTGCGCGGCAATTCGTAGAGCACCTCGACGCCGTAGCCGTTGGGATCGACGATGTAGAGGCTGTGCGTCATGCCGTGATTGACGCGGCGCTCGAACTCGACGCCTTTCGAGCGCAGCCAGGCCAATTGCTTCAGCCAGGCCTTGCGGTTCGGCAAGGCGATCGCAATGTGGTTGATCGCAACCGGCTGTTCGACATCGACCATTCGGCGGGTGGCTTCGGCAGGTTCGGGTTCTCGCACAGCGCGATGTCGTGGTGGTTCATGCGGCCGTCGTGATCGCCGCTGTAAAAGCGCATCTTGCCGTCGCGGCGCTTCGAGTACGCGACCCGCTCGAAGCCGAGGCTTTCGGTCCAGAATTTGTGCGACTCCTCGATGTCGCGCACATCGATGACGAGATGGTTGATGCCGCGCGGGGTGACCGCCTCGCCAGGTGTAGCCGGTACGATCGACGAGGTGCCGTCCGCCATCATCATGCTCCTCCGGCTTGGGATTTGTTGCGGTTGAATATAACGCCGGCGCCGCAGTTTCGCCATCGCGCCGCGATCGGCAGGCTCTAGAATTCGCTGTCGACAGGATGCAGGTATTAAGACAATGTTGACCTTGCTATATCGTAGGGAGGACCGGTGTGAAGACGGCAGCAGACGCCGTTTTGTTCCAACTGAAGAGCCTCGGTGAGGCTCGGGCCGAGACCCTCGCCCAGCGGCTCGGGATCAGCGGCAGGCCGCGCGGAGCGGCTGGAGCGGCTCCTTGCCGATAACTTCGTCGCATTTTCCGATTGCGCGCAGGGTCGCGGCAGGCCGCGGCGGCTGTGGTCGCTGGCGCCGAACGCGGCATCCCTGTTTCCCGATACCCATGCGCAGCTCACTGTCGATCTGATCGGCACTATCCGCCGCGAGCTCGGCGAGACGGCATTGGCGCGGCTGCTCGAGGAACGCCGAGAACAGATCACCGCTGCCTACAGCAAGCGGCTCGCCCGCGAGCCCGATATCGCAAAAAGCTGACTGCGCTCGCTGATATGCGCTCGGCCGAAGGGTAGATGGCGCGGGTCGAAACGCTTGGCGAGGCCTTTCTGCTCGTCGAAGATCACTGTCCCATCTGCGCCGCCGCAATGACCTGCCAAGGCTTCGGCAGCATCGAACTACAGGTCTTTCGACCTTCTAGGTCCCCTCTGGCAAATCGAACGCGAGGATCACCTCCTTAGCGGCGCACGCCGCTGTACCTACCGGATAACTCCCGCAGTCGCACCCGCGAAACCGCAGAAAACCAGGCGAGGTCGAGATGATTCACCAATTGCGGATTTACGAGATTTTTGAGGACAGCAAGCACGCGTTCCATGATCGCTTCCGCGATCATGCGCTCGAATTATGCGGCGCTACGGCTTTCGCATCGTTGCGATGTGGGAGGCCAAGGCGGAGCGGCGAACCGAGTTCGTTTACCTCCTCGAATGGCCGGATGAGTGGACAAAGATGAAGGCCTGGGCGGCCTTCATGGAAGACAGCGAATGGGCGGAGATCAAACGCACGACATCAGCCCAAACGGGCGCTCTGGTCGGCGAGATCGAGGATCGTCTGCTCATTCCAACCGACTACCCGCCCCCGCTTCGGGTGATTTTGCCATAGTGTTTCGGTTCCCAAGTTCGGCTGGTCCCTCGCTTTTACCGGACGACAAACTGTTCAACTTGCGATGCAGTGAGCTCTTGGACTGAGCTTGTAAGGAGCAATCGATGTTTACCGCGACTGGCTTGAAACGCAGTGAGCTCGACAGCGATGGCCGCAAGCTCGTGCGGCACGACGGCAAGCAAGTGCTCGTCATCACACAGCAGAGCCGGCTGTTCGCGATCGCCAATCGCTGCCCGCATGAGGGTTATCCGCTGAGCGAAGGCACGATCGGGCCGGAATGCGTGCTGACCTGCAACTGGCACAATTGGAAATTCGATCTCGCCAGCGGCGCGGCGCTGGTCGGCCGCGATCCGGTTCGCACCTATGAGGTCGCAGAGCGGGGCGGCGAAATCTTCATCGATTTCCGCGATCCGCCGGCGGAGGAATGCCGCGCTCGCGCGCTGGCGGTGTGGAGGCCGCCATCCTGGACAATGACAGACCACGGATGGCGCGCGAAGCGGCGCGGCTGGAATGCGCCGGCTTCGATGCCCGCGAGGCGGTGGTCCACGCCTTCCGGCTCCGCGGGGGCCGGCTGGAAGACGGCATGACGCACGCCCATGCCGCGGCCGCCGATTGGCTGCTGCTCGCCACGCGCGCAAACGCCGGCCGAAAAACTTACCGCCCAACTCGAACCGCTCGGCCATCTCGCCTGGGATACGCAGGGTGCGGGCGAATTTCGCTACCCGAAGCTGCGGCGGAGTGGAACGCCGCCGGCTTTGTTGCGGCGGTCGAGGCGGAAGACGAGGCCGCCGCGATCGCCCATATTCGCGGCGCGCTCGCGGAAAGCCTGCCTTACGGGTCACTGCGTGCCGCGATTGGCGAAGCGGCCCTCGCCCATTACGCCGGCTTTGGTCATTGCGCGATCTACACGCTGAAAGCTGGTCAGCTGATCGAGCAGTTAGGCGATGGGGTCGCCGAGCCGGTATTGCTCGCCCTGACGCGCATGCTGGTGCGCGCGAGGCGCGAAGAACGCCTTCCCGAGTTTCGCGGCTATACGAAGGCGCTGGCCGAATGGGATCGGTCCGGCGCCACCGCAGCGTGCGTGGCTGATTTCGTCGGGCTCTCCGTCGACGGCGCATTGCGGCGAGCATTGGCCTCCGCGGGCCGGCCGATGCGTGAGCTCTACGACGCGCTGCTCGGCGCTGCCGCGTACAACCTCCTACATTTCGACACCGCATTCGAGCGCGCCACCGACAATGCGATTGCCGACAATGTCGGCTGGCTCGATTTCACCCACGCACTGACCTTCGCCAATGCCTGCCGCCACATCTGCGGGGAACGGCCCGATCTGTGGCCGCGAGCGGCGTTGCAATTGGCGCTGTTTATCGGGCGCAACTGGGAATATGTGCGCGCCGTCGACGATGAGCCACGCTGGCGCGTCAACGATCGCGGCGGCTTCCTCGCCGGCGCGACGAACGCGCTCTACGATCACGGCATTCCCGAACCGATCATTGTCTGCCATCGGCTGAAGGTCCTCATCGCGTTGGAGGACGAGTTGCGAGCGGCACCCGACGCCGCATGGGGCGAGACGGCCTGCGCCGCTGTGAACCGCTATCTCCACACGCCGATTAAGCGCCATCACGGCCTGCGAATCGCCGCGCAGGCGCTCGACTTCGTCGCCAGGGAAGGCTAGGCGACAGATCCGCAGCCTGATGGGCGCCCAGAGCTATCTCAGGCCCGGAGCCGCTGAGCGGATCTTCGGCCGTCTTCTCACATTCTTTGTTCGGATCGGCTTGGTCCGCGGCCACTTCTACGTTCTCGAAGTCCGTGGTCGAAAGAGTGGCAGGACATTGACGCTGCCGGTGGATCCGATCGAGTTTGAGGGGCGCCACTACCTGGTCTGCGCGCGCGGCAATTCCGACTGGGTGCGCAATGCCCGCACGGCAGGCGAAGTCCTGCTAGTCCGCGCGATGCGCCGCCGGCAATATGCCGTGCGCGAACTTCCCACGGGCATCCGATCGCCGATTCTCAAAGCCTATCTCGACCGCTTCGCAGGCGAGGTGCAGCGCTTCTTCCCGGTACCGAAGGGGTCGCCGGTGGAATTGTTCAATGACCTGGCGCCGCGTTACCCGGTCTTCGAGCTGCAGCCAATGGACGAGGCCACACCCGGCGCCGCAGCGGCTCCGCGATGAACACACGGCCGGGTTTTCGGAATGCTCTCTCCGCGCCGGGTCACAAGATGCTGGGCAGCACAACCTCGCGGATCATGCGGGTCGGCGGAACCCACTGATCAGGCGCATCATAGTTGCCCGCCGTTATCGCCACGACCATATCGAGGCCGGGAAACACAAAGAGCCGCTGGCCGCCATTGCCGATTGCACTCCAAAAATGCTCGAGCCGCGATCGGTCCCAGCGCGGCCCCGTTGAAACGGTGAATGCGAATTTGCCCAGATACCAGTGGCAGCCGTACTGGCGGATCTCGTCGACATCGACCGTGGGCGAGGTCGACCGCTCGATCCATTGCGCCGGCATGACGCGCCGATCGCCCCCCATACCGCCTTGCAGCATCATCAGGCCAATACGGGCCAGATCGCGCGGCGTCATGCGCAAGCCGGACGCGGCAACAGCTTCGCCGCTGCGATCGGTAAGCCATTCCGTCGGGCCGATGCCGAGGGGATCGAACAAGGCCTCGCGCGCGAAGTCATGTAATGGTTTCCCAGTGCCGTTCGCAATAATTCGCGCCAACAATGCGGTCGCGCCGCCACTGTAAATCCAGTGTTGACCCGGCCCCATCACGACCGGCGCGCCAAGGATAAAGCGGTAGCGATCTGGAGCCGTATCCATTGCAGACTTCGCTGTTGGTCGGATCGGAATAAGGAACGCTCAGCTCATCCCAATCCGTCCCCATCGTCATTGTCAGCGCATTATAGATGGTCCAACGGTTGCGGGCGGGGTCGGCAGCGAGGTCGGTGTATTCGGGAAACGAGGCGAACAGCGGCGCATCCGGCGGCGAAACCTTTCCGTCGGCGAGCGCGATGCCATAGAGCAGGCCAACGATGCTCTTCGACGCCGAACGCAGATCGTGCAGTGTATTGGCCGTGAACGCGACCGTGCCCAAAGGGCGGCCTCGCGCGTCGTCGTCGCCCTCGAAGTAATGCTCGAGTACCAAGCCCCCGTTGCGCACGACGACGACGCCATGGAGGTTCCAAACGCGCTTCTCAGCGATGGCCTTGTCGAGCAGCGCTTCAAGGTCGGATGTGAAGCCTGCTTCGTTTGGAGAAATAGAATGCCAGTCGGCCCCGTCTGCCGCGCCCGTTCGAATTGACTGCCCCACGAAGATGGCTCCTATACCCACCAGGATTTCGCGCCTGCTCATTTTCGGAGCATTCACGGTCTCGGCTCCTCATCGGTGCCATGGTCTAGCTTAAATAGATCGCAGCTTCCGGTCTCAGATGAACGCGGGCGCCTAACCTAAAAAGCCAGGGGTACAACGTCCCATCCGCCCGGTCCGCCCGGTCCGCGTCAGAGAGATGTTCAGCTCGTGCGCACCGGCTCGAGCGGAAATCCGCAGCCCCTTGCCCGTCGCCGCGCGAGCTCGATCCGCGCCGTGGCGCCTGATGGGCCTTCCGCGAACACCCGAAGGCTTGCACCGCCCTTCACGATGCGCTCGAAGCTCGCGCGCACATGCAGCGGCAGCGCATCGAACCTCCACCTGCTGGACGAGACCGCACCCGGCCGGCGTCTTGCCCACTGAACTTCACAGTGCCCGTCGCATCTGGCCAAGCGACCCACGTAGGGTGCTTGAGAGCCTTCGGATGTGTGGCTTTATGCAGACGCTGAAAATTCAGCGCTGAGACGATCACCGTTACTATCACCACAGTCTGATTAACCAGTCGCTTCATTTGTTGAGCGCGACGAGCTTTGTTCTCATGTATTTCTTGCTGTTCTGGGATCGGCGATAGCGGCAATGACCGGAAGGATGGTGTTGATGACAAGCTGCCAAATCGCCCATTTCTTTTTTGAGCCGAAGGGTTACGACACGGTAAACGACGTCACTCACAAATACAAAGAAGATGTCAAGGTCGGCTACAATCTCCGCCGCAAGGCCGTATTGCTCTCGGTTTGGGCATTATCTCCATTGCCGTTATCCTTCAAGCCGACGTTTTTCGGAATGATCAGACCGTGGGAAAGCGCCCTCGGGTTTGTCCATCAGATCGGGTTGTGCTGGCTGTTTATCGGAGTTGCCGGCGTAATTCTACGATCCATTCAGCTGTTGTTTATCAGGGACCTGCAAACCGGGTTGGTTTGGGCGGTCAAAATCCTGACCGACCCGTTGCACGACATCAAACTTTATTAAGAGGCGCCGTACTACCTGTTGCGCGGCGAGATGGAGGACCCGGTGGCGTTGGGCTACAGCCACTGACGGCGCAGGGGCGCGCCGTTTAGCTTGGGGCCCGGTGAGCGCGGTGCCGCGAGAATTGATGCGCGATCATCTCGCGCAGAATTCGGCGCTTGATCGAACGGTTGCTGGCGAGCGGGTCTTCCCACCACCAGCCGCCCCGCTGCATTGCTTCGGCGGCGGCGACGAAGCGGTCTGCGACCGCTTGGTAATCGGCTTCCGTATAATTCAGGCTGAAGATGAGCCTGCCGGTACCGATCCAGCTCAGCGCCAAGCCTTCCGCCCGCATATAATACTGGAACATCCAGTTGTAGGCCGCTCGACGAGGATCTCAAATCCGCCTGCCTCGAGGCTCTGACGATTTCGCGCGCAGCCTGCCGTGCGTTGCGCTGACCCACTCCTGGGGACGAAGCGCGCTGCAGTTCATCTCGCATCGTAGGCCATGCACGCACTTGGCGGCAGCATAAGCATATTGCCCGAGACAGCGGCTGATCATTCACCGCAACCGCAGCCCCTGCTCGCCTAACCCACTGCCGAAAAGCCGCCATCGACCGGGATCGCGGCGCCGGTGATGAAATCGGAGGCGGGCGAGGCGAGGAACACGGCGATCCCGGCGAGGTCTTCGGGGACGCCCCAACGGCCGGCTGGGGTGCGCACCAGCACACGCTCGTGCAATCCGGCGACTTGCCGGCGGGCGTCGCGGGTCAGCTCGGTGTCGATCCAGCCGGGCAAGACGGCGTTGACCTGGATGTCGTCTGCCGCCCAGGCCGCGGCGAGCGACTTTGTCAATTGAACGAGGGCGCCTTTGCTCGCGGCATAAGGGGCGGCGTAAGCCGAGCCGAAGAGGGCGAACATCGAGCCGATATTGATGATCTTGCCGCCGCCGCTACGCTTCATGACCGGGTGGGCGGCTTGTGAGCACAAAAAGGCGCCGGTTAGATTGGTGTCGAGCACGGCATGCCATTCGGCCGCGGTATAGGCCTCTGGCGGTTTGCGGATGGAGGTTCCGGCATTGTTGACGAGGATGTCGAGCCGGCCAAACCGCTTTTCCGTCTGCTCGATCACGGCCCGGCAGGAGCTCTCGTCCGCCACATCCAGCGTGATAAAGGCACTCTGGGCCCCGAGCTCGGCCACCGCCGCCTCGGCCTTCTCTGCGTTGCGCGCCGCCACCACGACACGGGCGCCTGCCGCGGCGAGCCCATGCGCCATGCCGAGCCCGATCCCGCCATTGCCGCCGGTCACGACGGCGACGCGTCCCGTCAGATCGAACATGGTCATCAGAAATCTCCGACAAGAGCCCGGCGATCTGCGGGCCATGATGACGCTGCTCAAGGCGCCTTGGAAGCTGCGCCCGCCGGGGCCGCCAAGCGCACGGCGGCTGCCTCGTCCGACGAGCGGGACTGGCCCGGGGGCTATTGCGCCACATCGGCGTCTACACGCGTTGGGCGCGGCTCTTCAAGTCCAACTGCTGTGCCAGGCGGCCGTCACTGGCCGGGCAGTGTGAACTGAAATATGGCACCCCCTCCTGCGTTGGGGCTCGCCCACAAGTGGCCGCCATGCGACTCAATGATCCGCAGACTGATGGATAGTCCCATACCGGTGCCTTGCGATTTTGTGGTGAAGAATGCGTCGAAAATGCGCTCGGCTTGATCGACAGGAAGCCCCATGCCCGAATCACTCACCGAAATCAAGAGTTGCCCATGCTCGGTCCTCTTAGATGCGATGGTCAGTTCACCACCGGTCCCTTGCATCGCCTCGATACTGTTGAGCATGAGGTTCATCAAAACTTGCTGCAGCTGTACGCGATCCGCTGTCGTCTCTGGAAGCCCCAGGTCGAGTTCCGTGCGGATTGAAATGGCGCGCCGATCCGCCGCATGGCCCAGCAAGACGGTCATCTCCCGAACGATTTCGTTCAGGTCGACTATTTCACGTTCTGGCGTACCTCGCCGGTAAAGTGAGCGCACGCGGTCGATGATGTCGGCGGCGCGTGACACATCGGCGACCATGCGCCCGGCAGCATTGCACGCCTCTGTCAGGTCGGGCGCAGGACGACCTAGCCATCGCGCGCAGGCCTTGGCATTCACTACGGCGGCGGTAATCGGCTGCTTGATTTCGTGAGCCAGCGAGGCCGCCAATTCTCCCATCATGCTCACGCGGTTTATGTACGCAAGATCTGCCTCGAGCTGCCGCAATCTTTCGCGCTCTTCTTCGGCGCGTTTGCGCTCAGTAATATCCGTTATCGCACCTACAAAGACCAAACGCTCCGGATCTTCGCCGGTCAAGCGATGAGCGACGGCTTGAACGTATTTGACAGAACCGTCGGCCATCAACAGGCGATGCTCGGCAATAAATTCGGTGCCCTCCTCCGCGGTGCGATTAATGATTTGACGCAGACGCACCCGGTCCTCCGGATGAGTGCGGTCGATCATCACCTGAACGGTGGGCTTTGTTGTAGGCTCGCATTCAAATATTCGATAGGTCCCATCGGACCAATAGATTTCCCCGGTCGAAGCGTTCCAGCCGATACTCCCCGTATGGCTCAATCGCTCCGCCTCTGCCAGATACATCTCGCTCCGGCGCAGCGCGTCCTCGGCCTTCTTGCGCTCGGCTCGTTCTCGGGCTTCGCGCAGCGCGCGCTGCACCGATGGCACGAGCCGTGATAACCGTGTCTTCAGAACATAATCCGTGGCGCCGCTCGTCAGCGCTTCGATCGCTATCTCTTCGCCGAAACCCGAGACAAAGATGAAAGGCAGATCAGGGCGGGCGCTCAGCGCAAGCTTCAATGCGGAAAGGCCGTCAAACGAAGGAAGCTTGTAATCGGCTAGAATCAGGTCAATTCCACTGTGTTCAAGAGCGGCCACGAACTCGGCGCGGGTTTGGGCGCGGGTGACTTCACAGACGAAATGATCCGCTTCAAGGAGCTCTTGGATGAGCGCCGCGTCCTCGATGCTGTCCTCCAGCAACAGGATGCCGAGCAGCGCTTCCTCGGGCTTCTTGCGTTCAGCTCGTTCCCGGGCTTCGCGCAGCGCGCGTTGCACCGATGGCACGAGCCGCGATAACCGCGTCTTCAGAACATAATCCTTGGCGCCGCTCGTCAGCGCTTCGATCGCTATCTCTTCGCCGAAGCCCGAGACAAAGATGAAAGGCAGATCAGGGTGGGCATTCAGCGTCAGCTTCAATGCGGAAAGGCCGTCGAACGAAGGAAGCTTGTAATCGGAGAGAACCAGGTCAAATTCACCGTCTTCAAGAGCGGCCAGGAACTCGGCGCGGGTTTGGACGCGGGTGACTTCACAGACGAAATGATCCGCCTCAAGAAGCTCCTGAATGAGCTCCGCGTCCTGGATGCTATCCTCCAGCAGCAGAATGCGGAGCGGGGTTGTCATGGCGCCTTCTTGATGCTGCCCGGCGGCGGCTCATTGATGACCGCCCAGAAGACGCCCAGTTCTTTGATAGCATTGACGAATTCGTGGAAATCGACCGGCTTCACCACATAGGCGTTCACGCCGAGCTTGTAGCTTCTGACCATGTCTTTTTCCTCGCGGGACGAGGTCAGCACCACCACCGGTATCAGCTTCAGGCGCTCCTCGGACCTGATTTGCTGTAAGACTTGCAAGCCATCGACCTTCGGCAGTTTTAGATCGAGCAGCATGACCGCGGGGTTGTCGTTGGAGCGAGCGCTGAACTCGCCCCGACAATAGAGGTAATCCAGGGCTTTTTCTCCGTCGCGGGTAACCACGACCTCGTTTGCCAGGTTGTATTCGCCCAGCGCCGTCAGAGTAAGTTCCACATCTCTCGGGTCGTCCTCGACGAGCAGAATGCGTGCCAGTTCGCTCATAGCGTGTTCGCGGTCCTCTCCGCCGCATCTTGTGCTTTAGGGAGTGAGAAATACAACGTCGCGCCTCGATCGACGCCTCCCACGGCTCGGACCTCCCCGCCATGGCGGTGGATGATCCGCCGAACGGTCGCGAGTCCAATTCCAGTGCCTTCGAACTCTTCCGGGAGATGCAGGCGTTGGAACACGCCGAAGAGTTTATCGACATACTGCATGTCGAAGCCGGCGCCATTATCCCGCACGAACACCTCGACTTCATTTTCCCCATCCAAACAGCCGATCTCGATTTCGGCCGGGGCGCGCATGCGTGTGAATTTGACCGCATTGGCGAGAAGGTTGACGATCACCAGCCTCAGCATGGAACGGTCGCCGTAACAGGCCGGAAGGGGATGGATGTTCCAGGCAATGTCTCGCCTCGTCGTGTCCTGCCCGATCTCCGCGACGACCTCCTTGACCAGCTGGTCCAGGCTCACCAGCGTCTTTTTGGTCTCGGTCCGCCCGATCCTGGAAAACGCCAGCAGATCGTCAATCAGGTTACCCATTCTCTTCGACGACTTCGAGAATTGTATGCATGAACCGACGACTCTTCTCGTCGAGCAAGGAAGACGCCTGTCTCTGCAGCAGCTCCGAGTACCCGACCACATGGCGAAGCGGCGCGCGAAGGTCGTGCGAGACCGAATAGGCAAAAGATTCTAATTCGTTGTTGCTCGTTTCGAGCTCCCTGGCCCGCTTGGCGAGCTCATTGTTGAGCTTCAGAATTTCGTCTTCTCGGCGCTTGCGCTGCTCCACCTCGACCTGAAGGTGGTCGCGAGTGTCGCGAAGATCGTTCTCGATGCGGCGTCGAACAGCTACGAACCACGCAATGATCGCCGCCGAGGCCGTGAAAATGCAAAAGTATGGTAGATCCGCGCTGGAAACTTCGAAGGTGAAAAGAGGCTCGGTGAAAAAGTAGTTGAAGCAGGCCGCAGATAGCACCACCGCCAGCACGGCAGGCCCAACCCCCGCGTACCAGGTGCTGACGACGATGGCCAGGTCGAGAAGCGGCAATTCCACGTCGCGAAAGCCATAGTACTGGAATGCCAGCGCCGGCCCAAGCGCAACTGCAACGCAGACGACTGAAAAACCATATCGGATCGCCGGGCCGCCCCTGTGCAGTTCCATGTTCCAGCGCACCAAATTTCGCCTCCCCCCACCTGTGGGCCCTTCTGCAACATGGATCATTATGACACTTCTGTTCCGATCGCTCTGCGGGAAGCGAGCGCAACGCGGCTGCCAACCGATGTGAGAATGTAACCGTGGCCCGTCCCGTCGAGACGCATGAGACGTAAACGCGGACCCGCACGCGTTTGGTCGCGGCCCCGACAAAGGACCAACGCAGCGTCCTCATGGAGGGCATCGAAACCGCAGGCCGAGAGATCCATCCTGGGACCCTTCGCTTCGGCAGCCGCCTTATCGCCGGCATCAACCCCGATCGCCGCCATGGGCGACGCCGATATCGTCACGGGTTCAGACCCGCCGCGAGCCAGCAAACCATCGGCTGCGACGAGCGGTCATCAAGCCCGCCGCGCTAAGCATTGTGGCGGATTTACACTCCGCCCGCCAGTCAGAATCGGGCCGACGTCGCTCGGGGCGGGGCTCACTCGGGGCGGGGCTCACCTATCCGATAATTCAGCCTGTCTCGCCGTCGGCGCCGCCATAACGGATTTCGAGCACTTCGATCTGCTCGATCCCGGCGGGGGCGCGGAGCTCAACGGTGTCACCCTCATGCGCTTTGATCAGCGCGCGGGCGATCGGGGACACCCAGCTGACCTGGCCGCGCGCGAAATCGGCTTCGTCGATGCCAACGATCGTGATCGTCTTTTCGGTTCCGTCCTCGGTGGCGTAGGTGACGGTCGCCCCGAAGAACACCTGGTCGCGCCGCCTTTGCTGTCTCGGGTCAACCACCTCGGCGCTTTCGAGCCGCTTCGTCAGGAAGCGGATGCGACGATCGATCTCGCGCAAGCGCCGCTTGCCGTACATGTAGTCGCCGTTTTCCGACCGGTCACCGTTGCTGGCCGCCCATGCCACGGTCTCCACCACTTTCGGGCGCTCCACCCGCAGCAGCTGGCGTAGTTCATCTTGCATATGGCGGTGACCCGGAGGGGTCATGTAGTTCTTGAATTCGAGTGGAACGGCCGGCGGTTCGTCGGGGAGGTCGGCCTCATCATCCAATTCCTTGACGAAGGCTTTGCTCATCAGATCACCTTTTCCTCTCACAATGCGGCAATCGCGTAATGCGAATGCTATACTTCGCCAATGTCGATCAGCGCTGAGCGAAGGTTCGATGCGGTCCTCTTCGATCTGCTGACGGCGCTGCTCGACTCCTGGACCTTGTGGAACATTGTCGCCGGGAGCCCGGAAGAGGGCCGCAAGTGGCGCGCCGCCTATTTGCGCCGCACCTACGAGGCCGGCGCCTACCGTCCCTACGAGTTGCTCGTGGCCGAGGCCGCGGCCGAGGTCCGACTTTCGCCGGCCCTGGCGGCGCGTCTTGCCGCTCGCTACGGCGAGCTCGAGCCCTGGTCGGAGGCGCGCGAAGTGCTCGGCGCGCTGCGCCGCGAAGGGGTGGCGCTGGGCATCGTCACAAACTGCTCCGACGAAGTCGCGGCGAAGGCGGTCGCTTGCACTGGTGTTGATTTCGATGCGGTCGTCACAGCCGAGCGCGCCGGTTTCTACAAGCCCGACCCACGACCTTACCAGATGGCTCTGATCGAACTGCGTGTAATGCCCGGCCGTTGCCTGTTTGTAGCCGGCTCCGCTTACGACCTGTTCGGCACCAACAAAGTCGGTCTGCCGACCTATTGGCACGACCGCATTGGCATGGCGGCGCCGCGCAACGCACCGGAACCGATCGCGCACCACCGCTCGCTGTACCCGCTTCTCGAACTAATGCGAGCTGTCGGGTAGGGGGCTTACTCCGGCAGCCGGGTGGATTGCCACGTTACCATCTGCCACTGGCCGCCTTTGTTGGCGTAAACGTCGGTAAAGCGGACGCTGAAACTGCTGGGGCGCCCCTGCGCCATGACGCTGATGCGGCACGAGCCGGTCAGAACCACCGCGTTGCCAAGATCCTGGGCCTTGACGTCGGAGGGCTCGACCGCGGTGTAGACTGTCAACCCTGACTCCATGTTGCCGATTAGGCTCTGCTTGGTGTCGAGCCGTGCGGATGAGTGAGTATAGATGAGGTCGTCGGACAGCAGCGTGTTCAGTGTGGGGATGTCCTTTTGCGCCATCGCCGTCATACGCTTTTTGTCGAGATCAATGATCGTTTGCCCATTGCCTGCCATTTGTCTCTCCTTTCAGCGGGTTTCGAGGACTAGCTTGCCCTGCAGGTGGCGGCCTTCGCTGACCCGGTGGGCCTCGGCCACGTCGGCGAGCTTATAGAGGGTGATCGCCGGCGGCGATACCGCGCCGGCTTCGAGCAATGTGAGCATCCGTTCCAGATGCGCGCGGTCACGGGCTACACCGGGGCGCAGCACTTGCACATCCTTGCGGGTCGGCTGAAACCCGGCCGGCGCCGGCGCGATCCATACCAGCCGGCCGCCCGGCTTCAGCACCGTATAGGAGCGGACCTGGACATCGCCGCCGACCGTGTCGAACACGACGTCGCAACCGGCAACGACCTTTGTGAAGTCCTCCTTGTTGTAGTCGACAACCCGGTCGGCACCGAGGTGGCGGACATAATCGTGATTGCGGGCGCTCGCCGTCGTGATCACCGTCGCGCCGAGATGCTTGGCGAGCTGGATCGCGAAGCCGGCGACCCCACCCGCGCCACCCTGGATCAGTATGGTTTCGCCGGCTTTGAGCTTTGCCGTGTCTTCGAGCGCCCACAGCGCTGTGATGCTGGTCAGCGCCATCGCCGCTGCCTCGGCATGCCCCAGGCGCGCGGGCTTTTTGGCGATGATCGCCCCCTTGATCGCGATCTTTTCCGCGTAGGCGCCCTCGATCCCCTGGTCGCAGACCCCGAATACCGGGTCGCCGACCCGCAAATCGGTGACATCAGGACCGACTGCGCCGACCACGCCCGATAAGTCGCGCCCCAGGATATGCGGGAGCTTGACGCCGCTGCTGCTGTACGCCCCACCGCCGAGCCGCACCTTGTAATCCGCCGCATTGACGCTGGCGGCGTGGATGTCGACGACGACCTCGCCGGGTCCGGCGACCGGGTCGGGCACCTCGGCCAGATGCAATACCTCCAGTCCGCCATGCTTCTCGAACAGCACCGCCTTCATTGCCCCTTCTCCCTGTACACCCATGTCCACCTGACCCATAAATCTTCGTCACGACGGTAGCAAGCAAAGCCGCTGCCTGACCGCAAGTGAGGAGCTGCGAATGATTACGCCCGCTTATGTCCCCACGATGGCCGCCTACAATGCCGAGATGAACCGGCGGCTGTACGGCGCCGCTGCGCGCCTCTCCGACGCCGAGCGGCGGCAGCCGCGCGGCGCCTTCTGGGGCTCGATCCATGGCACCCTCAACCATCTCCTATGGGGCGACCGGCAGTGGATGTCGCGTTTCGACAACTGGCCGAAGCCCGATGTCGCGATCAAGCAGAGCGCCCGGCTGATCGATGATTTTGCGGCGCTAAGGGCGGCGCGCGCGACGGCCGACGCCGATATCTCGCGCTGGGCCGCCAAGGTCGATGACTTTTGGATGGCCGAGGACCTTGTCTGGTTCAGCGGCGCGGCCGGGCGCGAGATGCGCGCCCCGAAGGGCTTTTTGATCAGCCATTTTTTCAACCACCAGACCCATCACCGCGGGCAGGTGCACGCGATGCTGACCGCCGCCGGCCAGGAAACCGGCGACACCGATCTGTTCCTGCTGGTCCCGGAGCCGCTCTGATGATCGAGACCTATGACGGCGGCTGCCACTGCGGCCGGGTGCGGTTCCGCGTGCGCGGCGACCTGGCGGCGCTGCTCGAGTGCAACTGCTCGATCTGCACAAAGAAGGGCATCCTGCACCTGATTGTGCCGCCCGAGCAGTTCGAGCTGCTGCAAGGCGAGGCGGACCTCACGACCTACGAGTTCAACACCAACACCGCCAAGCATACTTTCTGCCGGCATTGCGGCATCCATGCTTTTTACGTGCCGCGTTCGGACCCCGACAAGATCAGCGTCAACGCCCACTGCCTGGAGGGAATTGATCCGGCAGCGCTAAAGCCGACCAGCTTTTTCGACGGACGAAATTGGGAACAGGCCCAAGCGGCGCGCCAACACTAGTCAAGGGAAAATCACGGGCCGTCTTGGATCTCCACGACGTCCTGCGCGAAGATCATCTCTTCGCTGCCGACCCGGGCGGAATTGTCGGGCGAGGTTAGATACCTCGCGAAGAGCCAGACGCCGTCGAGCGGGTTGGAGACGATTTCCGCGGTTGCACCGTCGACGAGGGCAATCCGGGTGCCGGGACTTAGCAATCGGATGTTGATCGGATCGCTCATTCCGCGGCCCGCGCGACCCGCCACGTAGCGAGCTCGTCCCAGCTGTCGGCTTCCATGAACTCGGCCCAGCGCCGGTATAGATTTCGCAAATTGTGCTCGCTGGACTTGGCCTCGGTGATATCCATGACCGTCCCCGGAATGTGCAGCCCCTGCCATTCGTATTTCTCGGTCTCGAAACCGAGACCCTGCTCGTAGCTGTAAGGATAGCGCCGCGCGATTGTGCCGCGGCTGGCGGCATGCGCGTAGTTCCAGTTTTCCATGTCGTCCTGCTCGGTCATGCCGGCGGGACCGGAATATCGGATATAGTAATCGCGCAAGAAATCCTTGACCTTCGATGGCGCCGCGCTGTCGACCATGTACCAGCGCCAGACTTCGGTCTGGTGCGGCCCGCGCGGATGCCAGACGGCGATCGTGCGCGGCTGGCGCGGATGCAATGCGGTGTTCGGGAAGATCTCGCCGGGGCTGCCGATGACGCGGGCCCAATCGCCGCGTTTGCGGCGTCGCTGTTCTTCGCAATGCGCGAAATATTCCGCCACCACCGAAGATTGCTGATAAGCGGGCGGCATCGGCTGGTCTTTCGGGGACAGGTAGACGCCGGTCTGATGGCCGCGGTCATAGAACGCGACGTGCAGGCGGCGAGCCATCTGCCGCTCCTGCATGTCGCGGCGCCCGCTGCCGGAGGGGCCGATGCCGACCAGATCGACCGAGCGGTGGCTGATGTTGTGGTAACTGTCGCCGCAGAAATTCTCCGCAGGGAATTTCCAATTGCACGGGATCAACCATTTCTGGATGCCGCCCAGTATTTCGGTGCCGCCCTCGCTGCCGTCCCAGCCGTCGAGCGTTAGATCGAGATAGCGGACGAAATCGCCGAGATATTCGAGAAAGGGCGGCGCCATGGGGTCCCAGGTGGCCCACACCGTGCCCTTGTAAAGGCAGAGCTGCGGGATCTCGACCAAACCCCATTTCGATTTGTCGAGCTTCTCGTGGTAGGCCTCGCGAAAATACGGCACGCCGACCAGCTTGCCGTCGGTGCCGTAGCTCCAGCCATGGTAGGGGCATGTGAAGACCGGCGTGGTGCCCTCGTCATAGCGGCACACCTTCATGCCGCGGTGGCGGCACGAGTTGAGAAAGACATGGACTTTGCCCGCCCGGTCGCGGCACAGGATGACCAACTCCTCACCCATCCCCGAGACAAAGAAATCGCCCGGCTTTGGGATCTGGCTCTCGTGGCCGACGAACAGCCACGAGCGGGCGAAGAGCCGCTCCAGCTCCTCCCGGTAGATCTCCTCGTTGACAAAGATCTCGCGGCTGATCCGCCCCGCCGCCATATCGACGAGACCCGGCCGATACCCTTGTTCACCTGCGGTCATGATGACCTCCAACGGAGTTCGTCACACCGGCGAAGGCCGGTGCCCATTCCGCCATGGATCCCGGCCTGCGCCGGGAAGACGAATTAGGTGCTCACGACGAGAGCTAAAAGAAAAAAGTGAGGTTCTTGGTCAGCAGGACGTTCTGGTCCAAGACAATCTTGCGGCGCGCGATCTGCCACCCGTTGTCGACGCGGCGCAGCAGATCCTCGCGTTTGCCGACCAGGATGTCGGTCTCGGTCTCCACCCGATTGCGGTAGATCAGAAACCGGCACCTGACGGTGACCTCCGCCGGCTCCGCCGCCGAGGGGTTGACCTCGATGAGCCGGACATTGGAGACCATGTGGGAGATGCGCGAGACCGGCTCCTCGGCCCAGTGCATGCCGGTCAAAATCTGCTTGACGCGCCGCGTCAGCGTTTCCTTGCCTTCGTCGAACCAGTTGATGTCCTGGCCGGCGCGGGTGAATTCGCGCTCCGCCTCGCCGACCTTGACATTGCGGCGCATCGGCATCCAATAGCGCACATCTTCGGCAACCAGAGCCAGCCAGTCCTCGTAGCGCCGTTCGTCGAGCAGATCCGCCTCAAGGTAGAGGAACTCCTCGATTTCCTGCTTCAGGAGCAGGCGGGTGATTTGTTCATCACTGTCCATAATCGTCACCCCCGCGAAAGCGGGGGTCCAGGGACTGCCCCGCCGTAGCCTGCGGTCCTGGGTTCCCGCTTTCGCGGGAACGACGAGTAGCCGTTACTCCGCCGCCGCGCGCTGTGCGTTCAGCTCGGCGTCCCATGGGCCGGGGAAGCGGCCGCGGTTCATCATGTCGGCGGCGAAGATCTGATCCTGCCGCGGCCATTCCTGGCGCGGCAATTCGTAATAGACCTCAATGCCGTTGCCGTCGGGATCATGGAAGTAGATGCCCAGTGAGACGCCATGGTCGGCCACGCGGATCGGCACATTCTTGTCCTTGATGCGTTGGTAGAAATCCTTGAGGTCGTCGAGGCTCTCAACTCGCCACGCCATGTGATTCAGCCCGACCTGCCCCTTCTGTGGGCCGGGCGCGTCATCGCCCAATTGCATCAGCGCCACTTCGTGCGACTGGTCGAGATCGGCCGCCATGAAGGCCGCCCAGCCGGGCCGCTTGTGGTAGGTGTGCAGCCCCAACACCTCCTCGTACCATTTATGCGAGCGCTCGGCGTCGCGGACGTAGATGTTGACATGTCCCAGATACATTGGCCGGTGAGTCATCTCTTCTCCTCCTTCATGCGGCGTCGTCACTGCGCCCGAGAAACTCCAGGACGCGGTCCATGACTTCTTTCTTCGGGTAGATTGAGGCCAGCGCGCGGGCTCGCGTCAACGGGTCACTGGCAAAAAAGCGCTCGTACAATACCTGGCGGCTGCCGAATGAAGTGCCGGCAATATCCCAGGCCAGGCGGAACAATTTGACCCGGTCCTTTGCCGGCGAATTGTCGGTCGCCAGATCTTGCTCGATCGCGGGGCCGAGCGGCCCCTTCATATCGGCCTCGGTCGGCGTCAGCATAAAGCTGCTCGACCCCAAGAGCTGCAATATCTCGACCATGCGCGGATAGGCCGTCATGAACAGGTTGCGCGGGCTCTCGACCATCAACAGGTCGGGGCACATGACACCCCACTCGTCGAGCTGCGCGTCGGCCTCGGCGGCGCGCATGCAGGCTCGCGTCAGCTGGGCGTAGAGCATCAATTCGCCGATGCGCTCTTCGACATTCGGCAGTTGCGAATTGCCGAGTGTCTGGGTCATCAGCAATGCCACGCCCAATACGAACTCGGCCTTGGCGAGGTTCTTGACCGCCCCTTGATGGGCCGAATGCGCCGAGGAGTGCGTGACATTGGCGGTGCGGTTGAGGAGGTCCACGTCGCCCAACAGAAAGACGCGCTCCCACGGCACCAGCACGTCGTCGAAGAAGACGACGCAATCCATCTCCTCGAAGCGCGAGCCGAGCGGGTGGTCGAAATGCGACCGGCCCAGATCGAAACTCTCGCGGCACAGGAATTTGAGGCCCGGCGCGCCGCACGGGATCGCGAAACTGAGCGCGAACGGACTGTGGGTTTCGGCATGCCGCGCCATGCGCGGCGAGTAGACGCCGATCTCGTCGGCGAGCGGCCCCAATGTCGCGAGAATCCGCGCGCCCCGCACGACAATGCCGGCATCGGTCTCGCGGATCACCTCCAGTGCTGTCCCCTCCTGCAGATTGAAGATGCCGGAGACAGTGCGGCTGCGCTGCAGGTTGATCAGCGAATGGGTCAGGGTCAGATCGTTTTCGCGGATGTATTCGTAATAGCGCCGCATGTTCTCGGCGAATTCCGGCCGCCCGTGCTCCCCTCCCGCAAAGTAATCCGCCGCGCCGGCCCAGGCGGCGTAGGTGACGTTCATGAAATCGGGAGAGCGGCCGATCATGCCGCAGGTCGTCCGCGCCCAGTTGAGCATCATGGCGCGGCGCGTTTCGAGATCCTCGCGGGTGCGCGGAATGATGAACGACAGCCCAACCCGGTCGCCGGTGGTCGGCGAGACATAGGTCATCTCGTCGCGGAATTTGGGATCGCATTGCATGTCATAGAGCGAGGCGATCGCGCGCGCGCCGCCGCGTAGGCCGGGATGGCGCGTGGGACCCGTGACCCGCTCGCCCTCGAGCCAGACCTCGCGCTCCTGCTCGCGCAACCCAGCGAGATATTGCTTTCCCGTCCGCGCCGGCATCACACCTCCCGTCGACCGTGGGGTTCAGGGCGAGCCTACGCCAAGCCCAGGCGAAAGGCCAGCCTGACCCGCCAAAGCCCCCTCCCACTCCCTCCCCGCAAGCGGGGGAGGTTAGGGTGGGGGCTGGCTCCATGCCTTTCACGCCGCCGGAGACAGGGCGAAGACATGCGCCGGGTCGGCGATGTTCTTCAACCGCTGCTCGCCGAGATCGACGAACTCGGCGGCGACCGCTCCGCGCACGTGGCGCCAGGCGTCGGCGGAGATGCAGATGCCGCCGGGCGGCGCAAGACCCTCCAGGCGCGAGGCGACATTGACGCCGTGACCGTAGATGTCGTCCGGAGCCACGATCACGTCGCTGAGATTGACGCCGATGCGGAACTCGATGCGGCGGTCCAACGGGAGCCCGGCGTTGCGGGCGCGGATGATCCGCTGCACGTCCAACGCGCAGCGCACCGCATCGACGACACTGCCGAACCGACGAGAGCCCCGTCGCCGGTGTGCTTGACGATGCGGCCGCGGTGCTCGCGCACCTTTGGCGCGATCACGTCGCTGCGATACGCCAAGAGGCGAAGATGGGTGCCTTCCTCGTCGGCGCTCATCAGCCGGGAGTAACCGACGACATCGGCGGCGAGGATCGCCGCGAGCCGGCGCTCGAGTCGCAAATGATCTGGCGCCCGCAAGCGTCTGAACAGCCGGGCGGCCTTGGGCGCCAGCCACTGGACGAGGACGGACCCGCTCCCCGCCAGCACTCCGGAGACCCAGGCGTTGCCTATCTCAGGCCAGACTTCCTCCAACATGACCCCGAATCCTCCGATCGCAGGGCCCCGCCGGGCACAATTGGGCAGAAAAGAGAAAGGCCCCGTCCGTGTCCGGCGGGGCCCTGGAAACCGTCTATCTGCGCAGATCAGCTCAGCGCAAACGCACCTCCTTCGGCCCCGCACTGTGCATGCGAGCAGCATCAGGGAAGCGAGTTTCCGACATCAAAATCTGCACCACTTGGTTCATGCGGGCGTCTCTACGCGAGGTTGGGCGCCCCGTCAAGCTCCGATTTTAACCAAGCAGGTCGAGCAGCGCTTTTGCCTCTTTCAGGTCGGGCGTGCCGAAGCCTTCGGTGAACCAGCCGTACACCGGTGCGAGGAGATCGCAGGCTTCGCCACGGCGGCCCTGGTCGCGATGTAGCCGGGCGAGGCTCGCCGCGGCGCGCAACTCCCAGAGTTTCGCCTCCTGCTCGACGGCGATGCTCAGGGTTTGCGATACAGTTCCTCGGCGGCCTCGCATTGCCCCTGCCGCAGCAGCAACTCGCCCTTCTGCCTGTTCAGCTCCGCCGCAAACCAGCGCTCTCCTGTCCTTTCGACGATCCGCACGCCTCGTCCAACGCGGTCAGAGCCTCTTCAGCTTGCCCTGCGATCTCACAGGCCCTGGCGAGGAGGGCTATATAATGGGGCATCCACGCATCCGCACCGGTGGCCCGGTAAGCCGCCGAACCGCTGCGCAGGAGCGATATCCCCTCCGTCACATCCTCATTATTGACCTTGACCCACCCGCGATAGATGGCTCCCTGCGCACCCCAGTAGGGGAAACCCTGCTCGTCCGTCACCGCAAGCAGCTGGTCTACCCAATCGCCGAGGACTGCGTTATCTCCGACCAGTGAAAGCAGCCTGGCGCCCACCGCCAAGTTCACAGCCAAAGACGAGGGATGGGCCAGTCTCCGAGCCTCAGCGATCGCCGCGTTGCTCCGTGCCAATGCCTGGTCCGGATAGCCGAGACAAAACAGGACAGTTCCGAGAATTGCCTGCGATGCCACCTGGGGGTGACCACCGGCCTGATCGACAAGCGACCGGTGAGAGATGGGATCATAATGCACGAGCACCTCCTCCAGATGCGACCGGGATGAAGCAAACCTGCCGGCAAACATCAGGTTTCGACCGGAGGAGTAGTGGCCGAGAACGAGGCCAGCGGAATCGTTCGCCGGCAACTCAGACCCAGCAAATCCTCGTCCAAGCTCAGCGCCAAATCCAATTCGCCGCGGAACATGTGATATCGAGACTGCCCATAGGGAATGTCGAAGAACTCCGAGGGGGAATTAAGCTGCTCCCACAGTTCTCGCGCGCGAGCGTAGGCATGGCCCGTTTCCGGCGCCGCTTGGCCTCTGACGGCCAGCAAGACCGCACCCAAGGCATTGCGAAGCTCGAGCTCCTGTCGCTGACGTTCGGGGGTGTCCAGCAGCAGCACCAGCTGGTCCAGCCCTTTGTGAAATTGTGCCGCCGCTTCCGCCATCGCCGACCGGGCCGCGGATCTCCGACCGGCCTTCTCCGAGTAGGCGACAGATTTTTCAACGAGCCCTGCCTCGGCATAATGCTGCGCAAAGAGTTCCGGTTGGGTGTCCGTCAGCTCTGGCGAATGGGCTTCGAGCGCTGCAGCGATACGCGCGTGCAATTGCCGCCGAGGGCTTCGCAGCAGGGTGCCATAGGCGGCGTCTTGAACAAGGGCATGCTTGAAAAGGTAAACGGCGTCCGGGGGTACGCCGCGCTGGAACACCAAGCCTGCATCGACGAGCCGGCTAAGTGCATCCCGCAGCTCCGCCTCGGCCCGCTGCGCAACCGCGGCCAGCAGCTCGTAGACGAAGTCGCGGCCGATGGCGGCGCCGATCTGCGCTATTTCCTTGGCCGTCGGGCCAAGACGGTCGAGGCGGGCCAGCAGCGAAGCGTGCAAGCTCGGTCGGATCGCGAATGGCGGGATTGGCCGGTCGAGGGCGTAGCGGTCGCCCTCGTCGCGCAACAGACCGCTTTCGAGCACCGTTCTCGTCAGCTCCTCGACAAACAACGGGACACCGTCGGTGCGAATGGCGATATGCATGACGACCTCATCGGGCAGCGCTTTGCCCGCTGTAGTCTCGGCCAGTGCGGTGCCTTCCCCGGGGTCGAGGCGATTGAGCAGCAATGTGCTCACATGCGCCGCTCCGCTCCAGGTCTCCTGGAATTCGGGGCGAAATGAGATGATCAGCAGGATCCGAAGCTGCCGGATACGATCAATCGTCAGATCCAACAGCTCGCGCGACGTCGGGTCGATCCAATGGACGTCCTCGAACACCATCAGCGCGGGGCGCTTACGGCTCAAATCCTCCAATTGTCCGAGTAGGGCTTCAAGCGTTTTTTGCTTTTTCCGCTGAGGCGAGAGGTTCATCTCGGGCAGTGCTCCCGCGGTCGAAATCGATAAGAGATCGGCGACCAGCGCTTGCCGGACCCCGGCGACTGCGAGCAGCAGAGCTCGGGCTCCTGCTCGCTGTTGCGGGAACGCTGACCGGCGTGAGCGGCAACACGTCGCCGCAGATGACCGAGACGCGCCCTTGTCCGAACAATTTCCTCAGCTTCTCCAGCTTTGCCGCCGGAGGATCATCGCGCGTGAAGCCGCCGCAAGCTCCAAGTGGGTGATTACCGGGTGGAGCGCAGTGCCCTGATGATGCGGCGCGCAGAAGTAGCGTAAATGATAATGAGGTTCTTCCTGCAGCCGCTCTGCGAGCGCGGCGGCCATGCGGGATTTGCCGATCGCCCGAAAGGAGCACGACTTGGCCATTCCCTGCCTTTACGCGCTCCCAACGTTGCAATCGAAATTCGAGTTCCTCGCCCCGCCCGACGAGCGGCGCGGGCGACGACGCGCGCAGCGCCTCGAACCGGCTTGCCAGCGCGCTGGGCCGCAGCACCTGCCAGGCGATATCTTTCCCGTAAAGCCGCGCGCCTCGACGACGCCGAGATCACGGTATTCGAACAGCCCACCGGTGATCCGGCGCGTGTTTGCGTCGATCAGAACCGTGTTGGCGTCTGCCAAGGTTTGCAGACGTGCGGCGAGGTTGGGAGTCTCGCCGACGACATCGTTCGCGGCAGCCCCACCGCCGACGACAACCATGCCGGTAGCGATGCCGATGCGCGCTCGAAGCTCTTCACCTAGTTTCAAGCTGGATACAGCATCGACTACGGTCAACGCACACCGAGCTGCCCGCTCTGCATCGTCTTCGTGCGCGCGAGGATAGCCGAAATAGATCAGGATTCCGTCGCCCATATATCTTGCGACGAAGCCTTCGAAACGTTTCACGAACTCGGCTACAGTATGATGGTAGGCGGCGATCAGTTCCCGCAGATCCTCGGGATCGCGCCGCACTGACAACGCGGTCGAGCCGACGAGATCGCAGAACATCACCGTGAGCTGCCGGCGCTCGCCGCCCGTCGAACTTGCAGCTGAACCAGAAGCAACGCCGCCGCGCAGTGAGGAAATGGCTGCAAGCAGCTTGCGGCGATGCCCGACGAGATTAACCCCGATGTCCCTGAGGTCCTCGGCGGTCAGCTCGGGCAATACGGATGCGTCGATCGCGTTTTCGCGGAACGCCGGTTCGTACTGCTGCAGTCCGAGACCGTGGAGCCAAGTCGCCATGTCCACGCTTGTTTCTTGATGGGTCCCTCGCCGTTCAGTTAATCCTACTCTAGATTTGGAAATTGCGGGAATGCTCAGCCGGCTTCATGATTGGCGGTCGCCGGCGGAATCGGCGATGCACCAAGCGTTGGTGATTGCGGTCGGATTGGCGGCTGTTCGCGCAGCGTACCAGCCGGAGACCGGGGAATATGGCCCGCTAGGCGTGCGCGGTAAGCGGCGGGGCGATGATCGGTGCGGGCTCCACCCGGGCCGACGAAAACTCTTCCAGCTCCTTTGCGTCGTGGGCGCAAGACGACCGGATTTCTCGGCCATCGGCGCGCTTCAGCTCGCGCAGGCGTGTCTCGTTGACCAGTCGGGTCTCGTTTTGGGCCGCCATCAGACGCTGGTAAGCACGCGGCGTCGGAGTACAGGATATCCTTTGAGAGCCATTTCATCGCAGAAGAACTGCGCGTCCCCGGCGTGGAGGAGCCGACCATCCGAGCCGCGCACTGCCACCCGCAATGACCGAGGGTATGCCCGAGGAGCGGCAGCATGAAGATCTGCGGCGGCATGCCGACCAGCTCGCGACACGAGAAAAGCCAAACCAGCGTTCGCCCTCGGGCGTATAGCACTGCCAATTGACATTCCGATCCCATTGCCTCAGCCGATACCGTTGGCGGTCGAGCCAGCCGTCTTGCGATCGCGCGGCGTCCAGCTCCGCGCCGAACAAATGCACCGTAGAATCCGGGAATCTTCGATGCCGCCAGCGTGGTCGAAGTCGAGGTGCGTGGGCACAATGTGGCGAACATCGGCGCCGGTGAAGCCCAAATTTTCGATTTGTCGCAGAGCGGTATCGCGCTCGCGCAGTCGGATCCGATTGGCAAATCGAAAAAAGACGTATGGCCCGTCCCCGTTGAGCCACGTCGCGCACACCAAACCCGGTGTCGACGAGCACGCGCCCTGGTTCGGTCTCGATCAAGAGACAATGGCACGCGATTTCCGCGGGGCGAGAGCGTCGGGCTGTGACGTCCCATAGCCGGCCGCCAAACGGGCACATGGTACCGCAGCTGAGGTGGTGGAACCGCATCGTTGTGCACCTGTGTTGCGTGCGAAAACACCTGGCGCGGGGCCTGGGTTCGGAGCCTTGAAAATTTTGCCGAGCACCACCGCTCATAGCCTTGCTTTGGTTCCGAATGGAGCGGACCCGCCCAAGGCGACGTTACCCGGTCGACGCATCAGCGTTGCCCGAAGCAAAGAGGAGCCGACATGACGACGACTGTGGGAACCGAGAACACCCTCGAAAGCCTGCTCGAGGACCTTATTCAGTTAGACTACGACGCGGCAGGTGCTTACCAGGCGGCAATCAGTGCGCTCTTGGAGCCCGAGCTTCACCGCACCGCCTTGGCGAAATTTAAGCGGAGCCATTTGCGTCATATCACCGAGCTCGGCGATATGCTGTGGAGCCCAGTCGCATGCCCCGCCGAAAGAGGGCGAAAAGCCCTCCCGGCCAAGGGCAAGGTGGTCATCACGGGATGGGCGACGAGTCCATTTTGCAGGCGATGTGGACCAACGAGGCGGACACCAACACGGCTACGAGCGCGCGGTCAATTTTTAAAGGGTTGCAGGCGAACACACGAGATGTCCTGCAGCGCGGTCTCGAGGACGAACGGCGCCACTGCGAATCCATATCAGCTCAGTTGAAGCACGACTGACGAGTGCGCTGGCCGCGCCGGCTTATCCAAAGCCGGCGCGGGCTCATCGAGGCTTCGGCGAATC
>CAWBCV010000002.1:0-113062 GCA_963787425.1 uncultured Alphaproteobacteria bacterium | reverse complement strand
CGCCGCATCGAGCAGGTCATCGGTGAGGACAAGTTTTGCTCGCGCCACGTCGGCGAGCGGGAATTTTACCTCGCCCATCTCGGTGGCCAGCCGCACGTTCTCGGCCGATGTTCCGAGCAGCCGGCCGCGGAAGCGCTTGCGTCCCTCGATCGGGCGGGCGAGCTCGACCCTCGCTTCGAACCCGCTGAACCGATCGTAGTCTTCGGCGCTAACCAGCGGACGATCGATACCCGGCGAGCTAATCTCGAGCATGTAGGCGCCGGCGATCGGATCTGCGACGTCGAGAATGGCAGAGACCGAGTGGCTGATCTGCGCGCAGTCCTCGACGGTCATCGGCTCGTCATCGCGCCGCTCGGCCATGACCTGGAGCGTCGGCCGCCGGCCGCTGGTGATGACCACCCGAACGAGACGATAGCCCATCGCCTCCAGCGGGGGCTCGATCGCCTGCGCAATACGGTTGGTGTCCACCAAGAACCCCGACCCCTCCTAACCTGCAATACCCGCCGGATGGATGACAGCCGTGCTGTGCGTTCCCCAGAGCCGCCGGCCAAAACAAAAAGTGGGCCATCGGCCCACCCGCGGTTGCGGTCCGCAAGGCGGACCCTATGGATGCACACAATATAGTGAAGCGGTCTAACCCTGCAAGAGTTTTGCAGAGATCGGTGCGGCTCGTCCGGGCGTGGTGAGTTGACGACGCCTTAACCGATCGGTCCTACCGAGTTCGCTGAAATTGTGCGATTTTGGTGAGCGAACAGAGCCGACTGACACGCAACGACGGTACCCGGGACCGCGAGGCAGCACATTTTCCATCCGGAAGATCGCGCAGGGATGACGATCGACGGCCAGCTGGCCGAAGCGAGCTGGCTGGTGCGGTCGCGCGACCAGATGAACCTTGGCGCGGGGCTCGGCGTCGCCGTTCGGGCGTTCGCGACAACCGCTGCCCCGGTGGATTATGCGCTGTTCGTGGGGCAGAGCCTGGGGGGAGGCACCGAGACAAAGCCCGAAGGGACGACCCTCTCCGGTTTCTCGGACCAGGCCGCGCGGCATATGGGCAGCGTCCCGCAACGGCTGGTCCGCCATGAGGGCCAGGTCCGCTTCTAATACGTCGCCTCCGGCACCGAGATCCTGTTTCGCGATCATGCCGATCCGGCGGCGCGCTCGCGTCGAGTGTTTTTCTTTCACCGCCCGGAAACCTTGCGGCGCTGGCTCGACGCGTCGATGACCATTCGCGGGCATCTGCAATCGATGCCGCCGCTGCTGACCGGGCGGCTGCGCGATTGCCAGATCGACGCCGTAACAAAGCTCGAGGCCTCGCTCACCGCCGATCACCCGCGCGCGTTGTCCAGATGGCGACCGGCGCCGGCAAGACCTACACCGCTTGCGTGTTCAGCCATCGCCTGCTCGAGCACGCGAAGTTCCGGCGCGTCCTGTTTCTCGCCGACCGCGCCAACCTGGTCCGCCAGACTAGGCACGAGTTCGAAGATTTTCGCCCGCCCGGTACGGGCCGCTCTTTTACCGAGCTCTACAACGTCCAGCGGCTCGAGCCGGCCGGCCCGAAGGACGCCTCGATCGTCATTGCGACGATCCAGCGCATCTATTCGCTGTTGACCGGCCGTGAGTTATCCGACGAGGAGGACGAGGAGCCGTCGGGCTTCGAGAGCGGCGCTAGCGAGGTTCAGTGGATCGTGCGTTACAACCCGGCGATCCCGATCGAGAGCTTCGACCTGATCATCACGGACGAATGTCGCCGCTCGATTTACGGAACATGGCGTCAGGTGCTCGAAAATTTCGAAGCGTTCATCGTCGGGCTGACGGCGACATCGTCATTGCACACGATGGGATTTTTCGGCCGCGACCTGGTCGCTCAGTACCCTTACGAGCGATCGGTGGCGGACTGGGTCAATGTCCCCTACGAAGTCTATGGGTCTCATCGTAAGGCAACGTCGCCGAAACCTGCGGCGGAATGACGGAAATCTCGACGTAACCATCGCGAGAGGCAGCGATGATGTCGAGGTTCGCGCGGCGATCACCTCTGCCGGGTCGGTTGAATTGAGGCAGGCTGCGTCGTCGGCCGATCGCGCGGACCTGGACTGCGCTTGCGGCGCGCGTCTACAGATCCAAAGGGGGCCGACCGCTGGCATCTCAGACTATGCCGTCCTGACGCGAGCCCGCGACCGTGGCGTCGTCGACGCCAAGCCAGTCGCCACGCACTTCGGCGGTGTGCTCGCCGAGCAATGGCGCCGACTTGATTGCGGTCGGGACGCCGTCGAAGCGCACCGGCCAGGTGAGCATCGTCACCGTGCGCTCGCCATGCGTCGTCGTTTGCAGGATGCCGCTCTGCCGGAAGCTTGGCTCGTTTGTCGGCTCATTGAGTCGAGGACGGCGCCAGCGCGGACGCCGACCGCGCTCAGCTGCGCCATCGCTTCGTCCTTCGTGCGCTCGCGCGTCCAACCTGTAACAATCGCGTCGACCTCGGCCTCGCGCTGCAAGCGGGCGTCGGGGTGCGCGAGAGCGATGGCCGCTGCGATGAGCCAAGGCAGCGCCGACCATAAGCTGGCGAGCGGCACCGGCGCTCTCTCGGGAGTAGGAGGAAGGCGGGTCTGATACGTAGTGCGCTGGCCGGTCCAACTGATCGCCGCGGCGGCTGTAATTCGTCGCGAGCCGGAGCACCTCGTTGTGTGCCATCGTCAGCCGGGGTCCCCGGGTGACGCAGCGGATCTGTTGAGCCAACATTCGGTAGTCATTCGCGGGCGGATGGGTTCGGGATCGGCCCGGGCGGCAGCGATATGCGGCCTTCCTCTAGCGTGCGCGCCTTACGCCAGGGCCATCCACAATGCTAAGTATCTGCAATTGTTGATCACACAATCTTTGATTGGGGCAGGGCGGCTCGCTCAGCATCCTGATCGCGGTGGCAGCGGGGTTTGGTGGTCCGCGGGGCCGGCGCATATCGGCGATCTGGATATCACCCAACTCAAGCTTCCCTGCCGGCCAACTTGCTACTCACGCTTCGGGCCGACACAGCGGCACGGGCTCGCCAGCCGGCCTGCCCGGCTCCCCAGCCCAAGGTACACAGAACGACGCGAACCGCGCTCACCCGTCCCGACCTGCTTTTTGGCAGAGCGCCCCGCGCAGCGGCAGTCAGGGATGCCGCCGCGAATGCGGCGGGATGGGCGGAGCCGGCGCGCAGCATCCTTGACAGAGCGAGCACGTGGGTTTTCAGCCCCGGCGCGTCCCGGTGCGGCCGCAACCGGGACGAGAGACCCCGGCTCGCGAGGGGATGGCAGGCAGCCATAAAGGTTTCGGAAAACCGAAAAGCCCGACCAGCGGCCAGGCCAGACAAGGCCCTTAGCTCGGAGCTTCGAGTGAATCACCTTTGACCCGGACGGGAGGAAAGAGGTGGTCCTGAAAATACTCAAGTCCTTCTGACCACGTCTGTGGCGGCGTCGGGAGGGATCTGCAGCGTGGAAGGTGCTTGGTTACCCCTGACTACCGCCGCGCCGCTGTCGGGCGTGATTTGCAGCGCGGATGCCTCTTGTTTACCCCTGACTACGGCCACGCCACTGTTCAGTGTAGTTTGAAGAACCGCGGGCGCTTGGATACCTGTAAGAGCGGCCGCGCCGTTGTCGGGCGTGGTTT
Organism: uncultured Alphaproteobacteria bacterium; assembly: GCA_963787425.1. GTDB lineage: Bacteria > Pseudomonadota > Alphaproteobacteria > ATCC43930 > CGMCC-115725 > AP-15. The sequence goes on along the minus strand of CAWBCV010000002.1, from coordinate 109,426 downwards.
GCGGCGCCGAAGGCGCTTGTTTACCTCTCACCACGACTCCGGCGATTTCGGATAGGGCAGGTCGCGGCGACAGCGCTTGGATACTCCTGTCCATCGCCGCGTTGCTCGCGAGCGAGGGTTGCGACGCCCGCGGTGCTTGGGTATCCCTGTCCGCCACCGTGCCATTGGCAAGTGTGGTTTGCGACGCCGGCGGTGCTTGGGTATCTGTGGCGGCTGCCGTGCTGTTCATAGGCGGGGATTGCCGCGACGACCGCGCTAGGGCGGTCCCGCCCCCCGTAATGCCGATGAATGACAGGTGCGAGTCCGCAGTCACCGTCGCTGGGATTACTGCCGCCGGCAAATTTGTGCCGAGCCACGCCACCAATGCTATGCTCCCGACGGCAACTGTGGCAAACACGCTCACTGCGACGGCGGCAGTTCGCAACCTCATAGGTCGACTCTGCGGGTTTTGCGCCGCGAGACGTGAGCTGGATGCTACACCGTCCGCGTCCATGGCATAGCAGTGAACCGACGCTGCGCGGACCTCAAGGTTCTGTTTTCCGATGTCTTTGAACATGTATTGGAGCTGATCACGAATGGCGTCGTGGACGGCGCCGGAAATGCAAATACCTGCCGGTTCGGCCAATCCCGCAAGGCGCACAGCCATGTTGCCGCGCTCGCTGTAGAACTCGGTACCAGGTTTGATCAGTGTTGCGAGTGTGTCCCTTGGCATTGCAGCGACAGCACGGGTTACCAAATCGTCGCCATCAGCGGTCACGTGACCAACACTGACCCCGACGCGGAAAGTAATCCGCCGGTCGGGTAATATACGGATATTGCGAACGACCATGCCGCCTTGCAGCTCGACGGCGCACCGCACAGCCTCGACCGGGCTCTCGAACTCGACGAGCAGACAATCGCCAGTCGTCCTTACGACCCGACCAGAATGCTCCGCGATCTTGGGATATACGAACTGATCGCGATGTGCCTCCAGCTGTTCGAGAGTGCCCTTCTCGTCCGTTCGGATCAGCCATGACTAGCCCATCACCTCAGCAGCTAGCATCACGATAAGACGGCCGATAGCAGCCATTATTAGTACGACCCCCAGCTCTGAGCGATGTAGTTCGTCGCTCCGCAGCATTGCAGCATTATAGGGGATAATGCTCAACCATGGTAGTTATGCGGATCATGCCCTTCGTCGTCTTTGCGCTGAACGGGTGCGCGGTGGCGACCGGCTCGCGAACGCGTCAGCGCCAATCATCAGCTGCTACGGTGCCGCATCTACCGGCCCGCCCCGAATTGGCGGTCCGGCTGCGGGCGATCACGCGAGCGTCAGTGGCCCCGTTGTCGAGCCGAGAAGGGGGAGCGGACGGCAGGCCGGCAAGGTTATCGATCGGGCTATTACGGCCGGACGTTGATCACGCGGGTCGGCAAGCTGGAGCTGCGGGTGCCGCAGGACCGCGCCGGGCGGTTTTCGACCGCGCTGTTCGAGCGCTATCAGTGCTCGGAGCGGGCGCTGGTGGCGATGTACGTGCAGGGAGTATCGCCGCGGAAGGTGAAGGCGATCACCGCTTAGCTTTGCGGGCACAGCTTGTCGGCATCATCGATCAGTGCAATGAACCAGCGGCGGGATGCCACTCTGGCGCACTTCGCCAACCGTCTACGAGCGGGTGGGCGATGCCGGCGTCATCGTCAGCCAGGCGGTGTTGATCGCGATCGGCATCGACTGGGACGGCCATGGGCGTTCAGCCCACGAAGCGCGCCGCGATCTGGCCGCCCAGCTTACCAAATGGTCGGCAAATATCCCAAGCTCACCGGCTGGGTCGAAGAGAACATCGGACGAGACGCTGACCTTCTGCCGGCTGCCGCGCCAGCACCAGGCATCTCAAACCCACCAACATGCTGGAGCGTCTGAACGAGGAGACTAAACGCCGTACCCATGTCGTGCGGATCTTTCCCAACCGCGAGAGCTGCCTGAGGTGGTGCGGGCGATTGCCGTCGAAACCCACGAAAACTGGCTCGAGCAGCATCGGCTATCTCAATATGGACGATCTGCGCGAGCGCAAGAAAGAGGCGCTGCGCCGCGCTGCCTGACCCCGACCCGTTCAGCCTAGCCCCACGGATCAAGCCCGTGGGCTGAAGACCCACATGGTCGCTGTCAAGGACGCTTGTGACGGCCGGCGATTTCGACGCGCTTTACGGACGCGCTATTCGCTAACAGCGCCTACGCCAATGTCCACACCATACACGCGCCGGCGGGAGAGATCCGCGGTCAAATCCTCAGATACAACGAAAAACAGAGATAACCGCCGCAAGCCGCCCCTGGGCTTTCTTCTTGGGAACACATTGGCGCCGAGAAAGAACTTCCGCAGTAAGTAGGGCAGATTAGCGCAGCGTAATCCGCCGTCCCACGTTGAGTTGGCGGGTTACGCCTCGGCTAACCCGCCCTACGGCTGTTGCAGCGTCAATGACCCACGGGGCGGCGCCGCCCAGCTTGACCTTGCGCAGTGCGCGCGCGAGCAACGGTTCGGAGAGCGCCTCACAGCGCTGTGCGCCGAGATCGCGCCGCATGTCGCGCGAACCGTGGCGTTCTTTCTTGCCGCCTGCAGACAAGGCTCTCCCAACTCTGTCTCGCTTTTGCTGGACTGGGAGACGGAAACGAAGTAGAAGCGCAAGCTCTTCTAGGACAATGCTGTCCGGTTCTACGCACGTGCTTGCTCCCGCCTACGATGCCCGGGCTATCAGGCAAGGAGCAGGGGGCCGGCCGAGGGCTATCTCAAGAACCCGCTGCCGCTGTCCGGCCGAGCACGCGACGAGAACCGATGGGGCGGACAAAAAATAGGGCGGCATCGTTGCCGCCCCCGAGTGACTGAACGCGCCGATTACATCGGGCAGATCTTCCAGATCACGCCAGTGCCGGGAATTTGAACCAGCGGACCATTGGCGGGCGGACCCACAAAATGCGAGTCGGAGCCGAGGTCGCGCACTGCACCGTAATCCACGACATAGGCGCAGCCGTCCGGGCCAAACCGGATGTTCGTCGGGCGATTGAACCCGTTGATGTTGGTGACGAATGCCTGGTCCCCGGTGCTGTTGCGGGCAAAGTTCTGAAACCTCAGAGCGAGAGGTGAGTCCGGCAGCTGGTTGAAGTTGATCAGCTTGACCTCGTGTCCCACTTCGGGCGCAGGTGCCGTGGCATTCGGCGCCGAGAACCCGAAATCTCCTTCGAGGCTGTACAGCGCCGCACCCGGCTGCACCGGCCCGATGACAAATGCATCGGGCACGAAGTCGATCCCGGTGAACGAGGAGTTCGCCGCCTCGAGCGCCAGGGGCGAGGTGATCTGCTGGGGTGGACCGGCCAGCACATCGGCAATCGGAACATCGAACTTCAGGATGTTCGCGAGGCTTTCAGGCGTGCACAGGCTCGGCGGATTTGTGGGATCGGCGACGCACAGGTCATCGCTGGGCCCGCCGATTGGATTGAACACGGCCTGGCTCGCCGGCAGGAATCCATAGCGGTCGGGCCAGCCGTGATAGACCGGCGTACCGTCCGGGTTCTGCCGGTCGAGCGAGACCACTTCCGGGGCGCCGTTCGAGGGTCGCGCTCCTCGCTCGTCGGCACCGTCCTCGCCGACCAGCAAGTTTCCGGCCAAAGGATGATCAGCGGGCGCGAAACGGATCGCGTAACCGTTCCGGTGCCCCCAGCCGAAGGCCTGGATGTTGTTCGGATTGCTCAGTTGTGCCCGCAAGGTCGCGCCGTCGCAGACCCCCTGTCGGACCTGGTTCGTGAAGGAGTTGAAGAAGGCCTTAATTGTAACCCCGGGTTGTTGCACGCCGAACGGGGAATAGCCGCTCGTGGCTACCTCAGGAGGTCCAAGGCTCGAGATGAAGACATTCTGGCTCAGCGTGATGTCCTGGCACGGGATATCGGACTGGTTCTGGCCACCGCCATTGTCGAGCCCGACCACACCGCTGTTGGTCGTCGATCCCTGCGACCAGTAGATCCACCCGTCCCCTCTGAATGCCAGCTGCTCGGTCGGGTGGTCACCCGTCGGCAGGTTGGTGATGAACGGGGTGACCACTCCGGTCATCGGGCTCACGGTGCTGATCCGCGAGCTGTTGTTTTGCCCGTTGTGCTCATGGGTCGATTGATTGGAATCGGTCGCGAAGAGCCGTCCTCCGGAGAGGCCGTTGACGAATGCGATGTCGACCGCCGGCCCTGAAGGCTGGAACCCGCCGCCACTGGATGTCGGCTTGCCCAATGGGCCGCGGATCTTCCTGCCGTTTTGATTGAATACAAGGATGTCGGGAGTGAACGGGTTGTTTACATCGAACACACCACCGGGCCACAACGTTTCGTCGTTGCACACGCTCGGCAGGCCATGTCCGGATTCGAGGACGAACACCTGGAAGCTGCTCGCGTTGCCGAGAAAGGCGATGCCGGTCGGAGCGTTCAGGCCCGAGGCGAACACCGACGCCGTGAACCCCGGGGGTAGGTCAATGGATGGCGGCAGGGTCGGATTGAAGAATGCTGTGTTGTCCATGCATTGTGGCGAAGTCGAGGGGTTCGATATTGACTGCGCCGCGGCCATACCGGGCAACGCCAAGAGCGGCGCAAAGGCGCACGCCGCAGTGAGGGCGTGTATGCGTTTGAGTTCCATGACTAGACTTTCCCTCCTTTACCCCTTGCTCAAGGCGAGGGGATGTCCGTGTCGGATCGCGGGTTTGGGATTTTTCAGCCGGCGGGTGGGTCGCGAATGGACCAGCGCAGGCGGCAGCGGGCACGCAAGTGCCCGTAGAAGCGCCGCATTTCCTCCCTCCGAGAGTCTTATCGACAGAAGCTTGTTAAGCTTAACGCTTAACCTTAACGACGGAATGGTGCCTGGAGCGACCGGCCGCGTCAATAAAAATTGAGGTTTTCTTCACCCAAGCGTTTCTTAACTATGTTCCTTTAGCTATTGCAGTGCCTTAAGAGGCCGTATTGGGCCGTCATCAATGGATGCTAGGCGGCGCGCTCGTCGATCTCGCGTCGAGGCCGTGGATGCAAAAAAGCCGGGTGAGACTAGCTCCCCGGCTTTTTGAAAGTCGTGGATTTCCTGAGAGGCTGCGGTCAGTGTCTCTCGAGCTGGTGAATCTCATCCTTGATACGCAGCTTTTGGCGCTTCAGATCGTGGACTGCGTCCTGATTCGGAAGAGGACGCTTGTTTTCCTCATCGAGAGCGCGTTCGAGTGCGGCGTGCTTCTCCTTCAGCGCCTCGATGCGATCCTGCAGCGACATACACGGTCCTCCTGCTAGACGATGGCAGCAGTCGATGGTAACGCCGGTTGCATCACCCCCGCTATAGGGTCGTTGACCTCGGACGGAGATATGACGGAGCGATTAAAATTCACAGAGGGTACTATGGCGGAAACATCCGGGCGCCCACGTCTGATCGTCGGGATCAGCGGCGCCTCCGGGGTGATCTACGGGGCGCGCCTGCTCGAGCTGCTGCGCCCGTTGCCGGTCGAGACGCATCTCGTCATGAGCCGGACCGCGGAGGTGACACTGGCACTCGAGACCGACCTGAAACCCGCGGTCGTCCGCAGCCGCGCCGACGTCGTCCACGCGATCGGCGATCTGGCGGCGCCGATCTCCTCCGGCTCGTTCAAGACGATCGGTATGGTGGTGGCTCCGTGCTCCATCCGCAGCATGGCCGAGATCGCCAGCGGGGTGACGTCGACGTTGCTGAGCCGGGCGGCGGATGTCGTGCTGAAGGAGCGGCGCCGCCTAGTCCTGATGGTGCGCGAGACGCCGCTCCACACCGGCCACTTGCGAACCTTGACGGCGCTGTCGGAAATGGGCGCAGTAATTGCCCCGCCGGTACCCGCCTTCTATGCCAAACCCCGAACGATCGCCGAGATGATTGATCAGACCTTGGGCCGCGTCCTCGACCTATTCGGGCTCGAAACCGGAGCGGTCAAACGATGGGGCGAACCTTCCGGTGCTGAACACCGCCCCGAGCCGCAAGACGCGGGCGATTAGGCGGGCGGTTCATAGATCTTGCGCGAATGCGTCAAGGGCTTCTTCGATTAGAGCTGCTTCCTTGCTGCGTACCCCTTCTCCGCCCAGATAGAGCGCGAGATTGGCATGGGCTGCGGCCCCCCGACCGCCAGGATCTGTCTTCGCGCACCCACTCCCGGCGAGCCGCGCGAGTCGCTCTTGGACCAGCTTCTCGCCTGCGATTTCGAGTGCCTTCACGCCTTCGCGCAACCGCTGGACATCGCCGTCCGGATGGTGCCGAAGCTTTCGGCGCAGGCGACGCAAGGGTTCGACAATTTCGCTTCGGAGCGCGCCGGCAGCACCTTGCGCCGCCATCAGGATATCGCCGTCAAGCGCTCCGCGCCCCGAGATGCCGAACCACAGCGCAAATAGCATCAGGTTGACATCGAAGCCGTCGCGGTCCTGCAGCGCGATCAGCGCGTCGGCGACCCCTGGCCGCTCGTAGAAGGCGAGCGAGAAACGCCAGAATGCCTCTTTCTCCGACATTTACCGCCCTCATCCGAACCGCCGACGTTCTCGCAAGCCACGCCTTTGCGACTATTTTCGGGTCCGATGGTGCCCGTCGCGCCTGGGGTGCTACAATGACCTTAAACCCGCCTGGCACGGCCATGGACCTCGATACCGAAGCTCTAAAGGCGAAGCTCGCCGCGCTGAAAACCGAACACCGCGACCTCGACGAGGTGATCGCGCGTCTAGCCGAGCGCACACCGGTCGATCAACTTGAGCTGCAGCGGCTAAAAAAGCGAAAGCTGTTGCTCAAGGATCAGATCACCAAGATCGAGAGCGAACTGTTGCCCGACATCATCGCCTGAGCGGAAAACCGCCCGTCCCTGGGGCGCTTGTGCAGTCGCCCACCGCTCCTATTATTACGAGCTGTGACGCTGCTTCCTAAGGGCGCTGAATGAACGGCACCGGTCGGCCAGTTGGTATCATCATGGGGAGCCAGTCCGACTGGGACACGATGCAGCACGCTGCGAGCAGCCTCGAACGGTTGGGGATCGGCTACGAGACCCGGATCGTCTCGGCGCATCGCACACCCGACCGGCTGTACGACTACGCGCGTACGGCGAAGTCGCGCGGACTGCGTCTGATCATCGCCGGTGCCGGCGGGGCCGCTCACCTTCCCGGCATGGCCGCAGCCCTGACCCCGCTCCCGGTGCTTGGCGTGCCGATTGAAAGCAGAGCCTTGAAGGGCGTCGATAGCCTGCTGTCGATCGTCCAGATGCCGGCGGGCATTCCGGTTGCGAGCTTCGCGATCGGGCGGGCCGGGGCGGTCAACGCGGCGCTCTTTGCCGCGGCAATTCTTGCTCTGGGCGATGACGCCGTCGCGCAGGCTCTCAACGGCTGGAGGCAGGCGCAGACACAAGGTGTCGCCGACCGCCCCGCCGGCCGGGAATGTTAGCTCCCGGCGCAACGATCGGCATTTTAGGCGGGGGCCAACTCGGCCGGATGACGGCGCTGGCCGCCGCCCGGCTCGGCTATCGGTGCCATGTTTTTGCCGACGAGCCCGACAGCCCGACCGCACAAGTTTGCGGCGCGGCCACCGTTGCCGAATTCGCCGACCGAGAGGCGCTCGAGCGGTTCGCCGACGCCGTCGACATAATAACCTTCGAATTCGAAAATATTCCGGCGGAGGCAGTCCGCTGGGTGGCGGCCCTCAAACCGGTGCTGCCGAGGCCTGAAATCCTCGAAATCGCGCAGGACCGCCTCCGCGAGAAGGACTTCCTTCGCTCGATTGACGTCGAGACTGCCGCCTACCGTGAAATTTCCGACCCGACCGTCTTGCTCCGCGCCATGCACGATTTCGGGCACCCCGCGGTGCTGAAGACGGTGCGTCTGGGTTATGACGGCAAGGGTCAGGTGACTTTGACTCCCGAGATCATGGCCGAGGAGGCTTGGCGACGAATGGGCGGAGAGAGTGGCATCCTCGAAAGCTTTGTCGATTTTGCCTGCGAGATCTCGGTCATCATTGCGCGCGGCGCAAACGGCGCCTGGGCGACCTACCCGCCGGTTGAAAACCAACACGTCAATCATGTCCTCGATACGACGATCGCGCCTGCGCGAATTCCGCCAGATATCGCTATGCGCGCCGAGGCGATCGCGCGCCATGTCGCCGAAAAGCTCGATCTCGTCGGGGTTCTCGCGGTCGAGATGTTCCTGACGGAGAGCGGTGCCATCCTCGTGAACGAGATCGCGCCGCGCCCGCACAATTCGGGCCATTGGACGATCGACGCCTGCTTCACCAGCCAATTCGAGCAGCTCGTGCGGGCGATTTGCGGGCTCCCACTCGGCTCGGTCGAGCGTCACTCCGACGCCGTCATGAAGAACCTGTTAGGCGGCGACGTCGCCAACTGGCGAGATGCGCTGACTGATCCTCTGGCCAAACTGCATCTCTACGGCAAGACCGAGATCCAGCCCGGCCGCAAGATGGGGCACGTGACGCGTCTCATCCCGCACCGCTGAACCCTATCTCGGAAAAATCGGTCAGGCTGCGCGCGGCGCTGTTTTGTCATTCAGCCAGGCACGCATCGCCCCTGATGTCGCGTCCCAGGCCTCGGTCAACCCATCGGCGACATCCCGGGCTAGACGAGCGTTCTCGGCATCGCAGGCCGCCCGCAGCTCTTCGGCAAGTCGGCTAAGCCGTAACGCTCCGAAATTGCCAGCCGTCCCGAGCAAGGTATGCGCTTCCCGGCCGGTCCCCTCGAGGTCATGGCGATCGAGGAGTCGGCGTATCTGGTTGATGCGCTCTGCAGTGTTGACGAGAAATACGTCGACAAACTCGCCCAAAGGCTCACCCCCAGCCATGACCTCCGCGATCATCTCGAGGCGAGCAGGATCGATCGCGACGGGCGGCAGGAAATCTGCAGTAACCAGAGCTGGCCTCACGCCTCGCCCGACGAGCCCTGCGGCCACGTCGTTGAGCCGCGAGAAGAGCTCCCCGTTGTCGATCGGCTTGGACAAATAGTCGTCCATCTCGGCTGCGAGATATTCTTCCTTGGCCCCCGTCATTGCATGAGCGGTCAACGCGATGATCGGCACCGCGTTCTTGGGCGGCGGCAAAGCGCGAATGCGTTTTGTCGCCTGGACGCCGTCCAGCAATGGCATTTGTATATCCATCAGCACGACATCGTAATCCGCGCTGCAAACGGCCTCTAACGCCAATTCGCCATTTTCGACGACATCGACCTGGTGCTCCGCCTTTCGAAGCAGCATCGTGATCAACTGCTGGTTGATCTTGTTGTCTTCTGCGAGCAGGATTCGCAGAGAGCGTCCTGCCGATCCCGCAGGCGGCAGCGGCGCGAGGGGTGGCTCCGTGCGCCGTATACCGGCAAAGCCGAAGAGCTGTGCGAAGGAGTCGAGCAGGGACTGCTCGCGGACCGGTTTGGTCAGTACCGCATCGATAATTCCGGAGATGCCTTCCGCAAGGCCATGCCTACCGGCCGACGAGGCAATCACGATCTTCGTCTCGGTGAGGCCCGCCGTCGCGCGGATCCTCTGGGCCAGTGCTTCACCCGAAAGGCCCGGCATCATTTGGTCGATGATGACGAGGTCAAACGGTTTGCCTTGATGAAAGGCCCGCTCCAGTTCGGCCATCGCGGCAAAACCATCATCGACCGACATTGCCTCGATGCCGAAGCCGGCGAGCTGACGCGCCAGAATGCGCCGGTTCATCTGGACATCGTCGACGATCAGGACATCAAGCCCCGCCAGTTTGCCGGGCAGTGCCCGGCGTTCGACGGTTGGATTGATCGCCCGCTGCAGCGGCAGCTCAAACCAGAAGCGACTGCCGAAGCCGGGCGTGCTGTCGACGCCGATCTCGCCGTCCATCAGCTCGATCAACTGTTTGCAGATTGCCAAGCCGAGACCGCTTCCGCCAAAGCGACGGGTAATCGAGGTATCGGCTTGACTGAATTTTTCAAACAGCTTGCCGCGAACCGCCTCCGACATTCCTATGCCGGTATCGACAATCTCAAAGCGCAGGCGGCGCAAATCTTGGTCGGGACTGGAGCACACCGCCACCTCCACCGAAACACCGCCATGCTCGGTGAACTTGATGGCGTTGCCGACTAGGTTCAGCAGGATTTGACGAAGCCGCGTCTCATCCCCGCGAAAGCCGCCCCTGGCAGCCGGATCGACGAAAACACCGAGGTCGATCCCCTTCTCGTGGGCTTTCGGCGCCAACAGGCCGACGGCGGCTTCGACCGTGTCGAAGAGCTCGAAATCGATGATTTCGAGGTCGACCTTGCCGGCCTCCAGCTTCGAAATATCCAATATGTCATTGACCAGCGCGAGCAGCAACTCGGCGCTGTCGCGCACCGCGATAGCGCATTCGCGCTGCTCCGGTGTCAAGTCGGTCTGCAGCAGGAGTCCGTTCATCCCTATGACGCCGTTCATCGGGGTACGAATCTCGTGTGACATATTGGCAAGGAAATCCGATTTGGCGCGGTTAGCCTTTTCGGCGGCTTCACGCGCCTGCTCGGCCTGCTGACGCGCCGCGGCAATCTGCTCCTCGGCGGCCTTGCGCGCGGTGATGTCGGTGAATGTCCTGACAGCCCCGCCGCCGGGAAGCGGAACATTGCGGAATTCGATCATCCGCCCATTCGGCCGCCGACGCTCGCGGACCCGTGTCTCTTCGAGAGCCCCGCCCCTCCTGACGATCTCCTTCAGCGTCTCGTCGCGCCCATATTCCTGCTTTCGCCACTGCCAGGCGAGGACATCGTCGAAATGAGGCTGAACCGCCATCAGCTCCGGCGGCAGATCCATAATTTCGATGGCGCGGCGGTTGCAAAGCGGGACCATGCGGTCCGCATCGACCACCAGGATACCCTGGTCCATATGTTCGAGGGTCGTTTCGAGAAGTTGCGATTTTTCGGTTAGGTGGCGCTCGCTTTTGCGCAGCGCATCAGCGGTCTGCTGCAACTCCATCGTGTTGAGTTCGAGGCTTGCCCGATTCTGCTCGAGCTCGCGAAATTGAGCACCAAGCTCTCGAAACAGGACCATGAAGCCGAGGACAGCGCACACCGCGCCGATTGCTATCAGTCTTGATTGCCAACTCCAATTCGCGAGAGCAGCCGCCTCGGAGATCATCACATCGACAACCAGCGGATAGTCCGTCAGCGGACGCACCGATTCCACCCGCGTGGTCCCGGCGGCATCCTGCTGAGAACGAAAAGTGCCACCGCTTCGGGCCAGCCGATACCATGATGATCCGGCCGGCATCTTCTGTCCGACGATATCTTTTTCGACACGGGGATAACGCGCGAAGATCGTGCCGTCCTGCCGCAGAACCGCGACCGCTCCCAGCTCCGGAAGAGTAATCGCCTTATAAAATTCTTCGAGGTACTCGGTCCGGATCGTTGCGACGATGGCACCGAGAAACTCGCCGCCCGATCCGCTGATACGGCGGGCGACAATGATCGTCCAGCCGCTGTTGGTGCGGTTCTTTACCGGCATCCCTAAGAAGCTGGTCGGCTCGTCGTGCAGCCGAAAATACGCGATAAAGTCACGGTCCGAGAAATCGGCGGCCGAAGCCGGCCAACGGCGTGATGCATTTATGAGCTTGCCGTCCGCGTCGATCAGGGCGAGGGCATCGGCTTGAGGTAAATTTTTCAGCCGATCGGCCAGAAACCGGTGCCACTTCCTGCCGGAGAGCAGCTGTTCAAATTGCGCGGTGGTTTCGATTCCGGAGCCGAGTACCCGGTCCTTGACCTGATCCAGTACGAGATCGACTGCCTGCAGGGTGCGTGACGTCTGTTCGGCAAAGGCGACACCGAGATTTTCGATTTCCTCCGTGTAGGTTTTGATCGCCTCCTGCCGTAGGTCCCAAATGGTAAGACCGGCGGCAAGGATGGTCATGCAAACGACCGCCAGGCCAATCAAGTTGAGGCGGCGGTTGGATGAGGGATGCTGCCGCAAGCTCGCGAAAAACTTCATTACCAGAGCTCGTTCTGACGATGACGGCAGACTCGATTTTTACGCTGGGCGTTAACTGCACCTTGAGGTTAATTCGCCTTTGGTTAAGAAGGGGGTAACGACCAGATCCGCCCGCTCGGCGATTGCGCGCAGTGGCTTCCCTCAGCCGGGCCGCGCCGGCCATTTCGAAGCTTGGGACACGAGCCGGCCTCGTTCAGCGGGCTAATTGCCGGTCCTCGTCGGGACGATCATTTTGCCGATCGGCCACAGGGCGATGCCGGCGAGCTTTAGATGCGCCCAGGCGAAAGGCAGTCCGATGATCGTGATCGCCAGAGCGAGCGCAATGATAAAGTGGGCGAGGGGCGAGCCACCATCCCGCCAGCGCGAGCCAGATCAAATTGCCTATAGTGCCGAGCGGACCGGTCCCGATATCCTCGCTCCCGGTGTAGTCCGAGCGGTTGACCGCCGTCTGGCCAAACGGCAGCAGGGCATAGAGCGCGATAGTGAAGGCCGCCCGCGCCCACGGTATGCCGATAATCGTAATCACCATGATGATGGCGGCCAGCAGCCATAAGGCCGCCATCCACAAGCCGCCGGTAATGATCCAGAGCATATTGAGCAGCAGCCGGACGAAAGGCATCACTCGGGCTTTTCGAGGTCCTCGATTGCGGCTTTGAGAAACCGGGCCGCCTCGCCGCCGGTGACGCCGCGGTGGTCGAAGGTCAGCGACAATGGCAGGATGCGGTGAGCGGCGAGTTTCCCTTCCGCGACGACCGGCCGCTCCGTGATGCGGCCGGCGCCGAGGATCGCGACCTGCGGCGGGACAATGACGAGCGCTGCGAAACGCCCGGCGAACATTCCGAAATTGGACAGGGTGATGGTTTGGCCGCGCAATTCGGCGACGGGCACGGTGCGGGCGCGCACGTCTTTCTTCATCGCCTCGATCCCGCGGCGCAAATCGGCGGCGTCGCGTTCGCCGATATCGCGCAGCACCGGCACGAAGAGCCCGTCCTCGGTGTCGACCGCCAGGCCGAGATCGATCTGCTTCAGGAGGCGCCGCTCCATCGTGCGGCCATCATACCAGGCATTGAGGCCGGGCGAGGCGGCGGAGCCGACAGCGATCGCGCGGATCAGCCGGATCGTGACATCGGATTGCGGCGTCCACGCCGCGATGTCGACTTCGTCGGATACCGTCGCCGGCACGATTTCGGCGTGCGAGCGGGCCATGTTGACCGCCATCGCGCGGCGCACGCCGGCAAGCGGCTCGACCGGTCCGGCCGCGGTCTGGGCGCGGGCGGCGCGCTCGACATCGGCGCTCGTCACCGCGCCGCCGGGTCCGCTTGGCGCAACCTCAGACAGATCCACCCCGAGCCGCTGCGCCAGAGCGCGAACCGCCGGCGCCGCTCTGACCGCCGGGGTTTGCGGTGCCGATCGAAGAACCGGCGGAGGGGCGCCGGAAAGCTCGCCGACGATCGTGCCGGTGTCGGTCCGGGGACCCTCCTCGAACTCGACCAGGGACCCGCCGACCTTGACCCGTTCTCCCGGCTGGACATATAGCCGTGCAATCTTGCCGTCTTGCGGCGAGGGCACCTCGACCACCGCCTTCTCGGTCTCGACCGAGACGAGCGGCTGATCGGCCACCACATGGTCGCCCTCGCCGACATGCCAGGCGACCAGCTCGGCCTCCTGCAACCCCTCACCCAGATCCGGCAGCACAAATGTGCTCATCACGCGGAGGCCTCGTGCGTCCTTCTAGACGGCGCTGCGCGCCTCCTCAGGATGACGGAGGTCAATGATTGCATTAGGAAAACTCCTCATCCTGAGGAGCCCGCACAGCGGGCGTCTCGAAGGACGCACCGCGCTGGTCCCTGGCGATCATTGATACGCCAAGACGCGACGAGCGGCGGCGAGAATGCGGGCCTCGCTCGGCAGGTATTGCTGCTCGAGGCGCGGCAATGGCATGACCGTGTCCCAGCCGGCGACCCGCTCGATCGGGGCGAGCAGCGAGACTAAACCCCGCTCGGCGATGCGGGCAGCGACCTCGGCCCCGACGCCGCCGGTCAACGGCGCTTCGTGCACGATCACACAACGTCCAGTCTTGGCGACCGAAGCGAGCAGCCCGTCGCTATCGAGCGGCTTTAATGTCGCAACGTCGATGACCTCGGCGCTGACCCCCTCGGCCTGCAGCCGGTCGGCCGCGGCCAAGGTCTCCTTCGTCATGGCGCCCCATGTGACGAGGGTGATGTCGGTCCCCTCGCGCAGCACGAAGCAATGGTCGAGCGGCAAGGCCGCGCCATCGTCCGCGACCTCCTCGCGCGCGGCGCGGTAAAGCCGGGTCGGTTCGAGAAAGACCACCGGGTCGGGGTCGCGGATCGCGGCGAGCAGCAGGCCATAGGCGCGGGCCGGCGAGGATGGGATCACCACCCTCAGACCCGGAATGTGGACAAACATCGCCTCCGGGCTTTCGGAATGATGCTCGACGGCGCGGATCCCGGTGCCATACGGCGATCGTACGACCATCGGACAGGTGAGCCGGCCGCGCGTGCGGGTGCGCAGCCGCGAGGCATGGTTCACCAGCTGGTCGATCGTCGGGTAGATGAACCCAGTGAATTGGATCTCCGACACCGGGCGAAAACCCTGTGCGGCAAGCCCGACTGACATCCCGGCGATGAGGCCTTCAGCGAGCGGCGTGTCGATGACGCGATCCGTCCCGAAACGGTCGAGCAGCCCCTCGGTCGCGCGAAAGACGCCACCTTCGGCGCCGACATCCTCACCGAGGACGAGGACCGACGAGTCCTCGGCCATAGCGCGGGCGAGCGCCAGATTGACGGCCTGAACGAGCGTGATCTCAAGCATGGCGGCCTCACTTCCCCGCCAGGTCCAGGGCCGCCTGGCGCTGGTCGGCGAGGTCTTTGGGCAGCGCCCGGTAGGTGAAATCGAAAATGGTTTCGACGCCCTGCGGCGGGGTCGCGAGATAGGCTGCCGCCGCTCGCTCGATCGTCAGAGTGATCTCGGCCAGCAGCCGCTCCTCATCCGCCTTGCCCCACATCCCGTTCGCGACGAGGTGGTTGCGCAAGCGGGCGATCGGCTCTTCCGCCCAGCGCGTGCTGACCTCGGAGCCGCTGCGGTAGCGGCTCGCGTCGTCGGCAGTCGTATGGTCGCCGAGCCGGTAGGTCAGCGCCTCGATCAGGTGCGGGCCGCCACCGGACCGCGCCTTGGCGAGGGCGCTGGACATCGCCTCGCGAACCGCGATGACATCGTTGCCGTCGACCTGCTCGCCCTCGATGCCGGCGGCGATGGCCTTCTGCGCCAAGGTTTCGGCCGCAGTCTGATGCGCCAGCGGCACCGAAATCGCCCAGCGGTTGTTGTTGATCACGAACACGACCGGCAACTGCCAAACGCCGGCGGCATTGAGCGCCTCGGCGACATCGCCCTTCGAGGTCGCGCCGTCGCCGAACACGCAGACCGCCACCCGCTTTTCCTGCCGCAGCTTGAACGCCAAGGCGACGCCGACGGCGTGCGGCGCGTGTGTCCCCACCGGCACGGAGACGGGGAAATCCTCGCGAGCCTCGGCAAAATCGCTACCCCGCTCGTCGCCGCCCCAGAACAGGAGCAGCTCGGTCGGGCTTATCCCGCGCCACAGCTGAGCGCCGTGCTCGCGGAAGCTCGGCAGCAACACGTCCTCGCCCCGCATCGCGCTCGCGACCCCGACGGGCACGGCTTCCTGGCCCAGGGCCGAGGCGAAGGTGCCGAGGCGTCCGGTGCGCTGCAGTGCCACCGCCTTGGCGTCGAAGCGCCGGGCCAGCACCATCGCGCGGTAGAGCGCGACCAGCTCGGCACGGTCGCGGGCGAAATCGGGCAAGGGGCCCACCGCATTGCCCTTGGGATCGAGAAAGCGGCTGTAACGGATCTCGAACCGCGCGACCGCAGGCGGTAGCGGCGCCTTTCGCGCCTTGGTAATCGCGGCAAGTTCCGCAGTGGTTTCGAACGGTGGCATTGCGCACCCGATGGTTCAATCGCGCCTCTTTGAGGCAGCGCTTTCCGATATGTGGTAACGCTTTCCAGCGGGTGATAGCTCCTACCGGTTGCGATCCGGTTACCTGACAGGAGGCGGTTATGCGGCGCGAAGAGTACGCCTACATCATCGTCGGCGCCGGTTCGGCCGGCTGCACTTTGGCCAATCGCCTGAGCGAGGATAAAGACGCTCGCGTGCTGCTGTTGGAAGCGGGCGGCTGGGACCGCGATCCGTGGATCAATATCCCGCTCGCCTGGGCGCGCATGCTGCACCAGCGCAAGCACGACTGGATGTATTTCGCCGAGCCCGAGTTGACGATGGACGGGCGCCGCCTCGAGTGCGCTCGCGGAAAGGTCATCGGTGGCTCGTCCTCGATCAATGCGATGGCCTATGTCCGCGGCCACCGCGGCGATTACGAACGCTGGGCGGCGGCGGGGCTGACGGCGTGGTCCTACGCACACGTGCTGCCCTATTTTCGACGCCAGGAATCCTGGGAAGGCGGCGCTAGCGCCTATCGCGGCGGCGACGGGCCGTTGACCACGCGGACGACGCGCTACCGCGACCCGCTCGTCAACGCTTATCTCGCCGCGGCAGAAGACGCCGGTCACCTGATGACCGAGGATTACAACGGCGCGCAGCAGGAGGGGTTCGGCCGCTCACAGCAGACCATCCGCGACGGGCGCCGCTGCAGCGCCGCAGTCGCCTATCTACGGCCGGCGCTGGGTAGGCCAAATCTCGAAATCGTCGTCAATGCGCTGGCGGAGCGTGTCCTGATCGAAGCCGGTCGCGCCGTCGGGGCCGAGTATCTGGTCGGCGGCGAGCACCATGTGGCGCGTGCCGGACGCGAAGTCATCCTGGCCGGAGGTGTCATCAATTCGCCGCAACTCCTGATGCTGTCCGGCATCGGCGACCCCGAGATGTTGCACGGATACGACATCGCGGTAAACGTCCCGCTTCCCGGGGTCGGCCAGAATTTGCAGGACCATGTCTCGGTCTCGGTGGCCTACGGCCGCAAGAAGCCCGGTCCACTTCATCACAAGATGCGAGCCGACCGGATCGTCACAGAACTCGCCCGAGCCTATTGGCGGGGCGAAGGCATCGCGGCGGATTGGCCGGGCGGGGTCATGGCCTTCCTGAAGAGCACTCCCGAACTGGATTTTCCCGACATCCAACTCCTCTTCAACGCGGCGCCGATAACTGCGCACGCTTATTTCCCGCCCTTGGTGCGGCCCTATGCCGATGGTTTCGGTTGCCGGGCGGTGCTGTTGCACCCGAAAAGCCGCGGCCGGGTCGAGTTCGCCTCGCCCGACCCGCGCGTCCCGGTCCGCATTCGGCAGAATTTCCTCGCGACCGAAAAGGACTGGGCCACGTTACGCGCCGGCGTGCGTCTCGTTCGCGAGATCGGCAGACAGACGCCGCTCGCCTCTTTCACGACCGGAGAAATCTCACCAGGCCCGGATTGTCGCTCCAATGCCGAAATCGACGCGCATATCCGCGCAACCGCGATTACCGTGCACCACCCGCTCGGCACCTGCAAAATGGCGCGGCCGACCGACCCCGCAGCGGTCGTCGATCCGGAGCTCAGGGTCCTGGGTGTCCACGGGCTGCGTGTCATCGACGCCTCGGTGATGCCGGATCTCATCGGCGGCAACATCAACGCCGCGGTCATCATGATCGCCGAAAAGGCCGCCGACCTGATCCGCGGCCGCCCACCCCTCGCCCCAGTTAACGTTTAAGGTTCAACGGGCTGTCGCTCCTGTGTCGTCGCGGGAGTGACGATGATCCGGCGTCAGGACCGCTCTCGCTCCCCTCTCGAGGGCGCCATCAACGGCCGCTTCAAGGGGGCGTGAGATTTTTCTGAAACCATTCCCGTCGCCGACGATTGAATTAATCGACAGATGTCATGTGCTTATCCCCGAGGCGAACTCTTGCCGGACATTAGCGCCAATCCCCCCGACCTGCCGCCGCCCGACCTACCGTCCTCCGACACAAAGCGCTGGGTCGCGAGGCGCAAGGCGGCGATTGTCAACGCCGTGCGCAACGGCGAGATGAACATCGAGGACGCCTGCCGCTATTATAAGCTGTCGACCGAGGAATTTGCCGCTTGGGAGCGTGCGATCGAGGCCCATGGCGTCGCTGGTTTGCGCGTCACCCGGCTGCAGATCTACCGCGATGCGCCGCCCACGCGGCTAGCCAAGCCGCGGTAACCGGCTCGATCGAGGGAGGCCCTCAGCCCTGCTTGGCGCGCCAGCGCCGGCTCATGCAGAGATTCGACATCGGCGTTCGGGATCCGTCGAGAACGGCGTAGGCGCCCTTCGCCGAGTTCGCCCATCCACCGCGCCACCGCGACGGTGGCGAAGATGTCGCTGAGCAGGTTGGTGATGGCGCGGATCTCGGACAAGAAGCGGTCGGCCAGCCCCCAGGTCGTCGAGGGACTGCGACGTGACAGGAGGTCGCTGGAATGCTGCTTGGACAGATAGTTGCAAAGGCCCGTGCTGTCCCCAATATTCGGTCCCTTTCTACGGCATCGATGCGTTTACAGGCCGGACATTGAGGCAACGCGAGGAGCACATGTTTCTGCGGAAGCTAGCGATCGGCATTATTTTGGGGGCGATTGTCGTCGCGATAATCGTGGCGAGCGGTATCGCCTCCTTCGATCGCCCCACCCCCCCGGACAAGCCGATCGAGTTGGCATCGGCGCAAAAGCGCGGCGGTGTGCTCCGAGTATTCCAATACGACAGTCCTGCGAGCATGTCGATCCACGAGGAAGCATTCAATTCGGCCCAGAATCCAATAATGGCCGTCTTCAATAATTTGGTTCTCTTTAGACAGGATGTGCCGCAGAACCGGATCGACACGATCGAGCCGGATCTGGCGACCAAATGGTCGTGGAACGCCGACATGACCGCGCTTACCTTTGAGCTCCGGCAGGGAGTGAGCTGGCACGACGGCAAGCCCTTTACCGCCGCGGACGTCAAATGTACCTGGGACCTGATCCTCGGCAAGAGCGAGAATAAACTGCGCACCAACCCGCGCAAGTCTTGGTATCGCAACCTGGATTCCATCAGCACCACAAACGACACGGTCACATTTCACTTGAAGAGGCCGCAGCCGGCCTTTATTGCCCTGCTTGCCTCGGGCTATTCGCCGGTTTATCCGTGCCATGTTCCGGCCTCGGAGATGCGACAGCATCCGATCGGCACCGGGCCGTTCAAATTCGTCTCCTACAAGCCGAATGAATCCATCAAGCTCGTACGGAATGCACAGTACTGGAAGGAGGGGCGCCCCTACCTTGACGGTATTGAATGGACGATAATTCCGAATCGATCGACGGCAATTCTCGGCTTCATCGCCGGCAAGTTCGATCTGACCTTCCCGTTCGGCCTAACCGTGCCGCTGATGAAAGACATACAGAAAGAGGCGCCGCAGGCGGTCTGCGAATTACAGCCGGCAAACCAGAGCACAAATTTGATTGTGAACCGGGACGCACCTCCGTTCGATAATCCGGAGATACGCCGGGCAATGGCACTGGCGCTCGACCGTAAAAGTTTCATCCAGATTCTCGCCGAGGGACATGGCGATATCGGCGGTGCGATGCAGCCGCCGCCGCAAGGGGTCTGGGGAATGCCTGCCGAAATACTGAAGACATTGCCGGGCTATGGTCCCGATATCGGCAAGAATCGCGAAGAAGCCCGCAAAATAATGGCGGAGGCCGGCTATGGAGCCGACAAACGGCTCGCCGTCAAGGTCTCCGTTCGCAACACCCCACCATTTCGCGATCCCGCCGTCATTCTGATCGATCAGCTCCGGGAGGTTTACATCGATGCTGAACTCGAAACGGTCGAAAGCGCTACCTGGTTTCCCAAGGTTTACCGTAAGGATTACAAGATTGGACTAAATCTGACCGGTCTCGGGGTCGACGACCCCGACGCGCAGTTCTATGAAAATTACGCCTGCGGCTCGGACCGTAATTACACCGGCTACTGCAATCCGCAAATCGACAAGCTGTTCGATCAGCAATCAATGGAGCGGGACCAGGAGAAGCGCCGCGGCCTGGTTTTCGAAATCGATGAAAAGTTGCAGGAGGATGGCGCCCGGCCGATCCTTTTCCACAACCGCTTCGCAACATGCTGGCAGCCCCAGCTGAAGGGGTTGACGATCATGGTCAACAGCCTGTTCAACGGCTGGCGGATGGAGGATGTCTGGCTCGAGAGGAGACCGACACTTACCCCGGCAGCGGAGGAGCCGTCACCGCCTGCCGCCCCCGAGAAGCCGGCGCTCCTACCCCCGTCACCGCCGCCAGCTGATACCCGAGCTGCGGCCGGTCCCGCGGAACCGCCTGCGGTTTCAACGGCAGCACCATCTCCTGCTGAGATAGGAGACAATCTGCCGAAATCTCCCGAATCCCAACCCGTGCAACACGGACTCGAACCAGAAGAACGACAGGTCACCTCAAACCAAACCTCGCCAGTGGTCGACGAAAGGGAACAACTTGATCCTACTGTCCGTGATTTGATAACGCGCGGATGGGAGTTGTATTACCTCCCTTATTCCGCGGCGAGATGGCAGGATGCGCGCCGCAATTTCGAGCGGGCCTTCGAACTTGATTCGCGATCCGGCGAAGCTCGGATTGGCCTTGCCTCGATCCTGTCTACCAAATTAGCGGATGGATGGTCCCCTGTTCTTCAGGAAGACTTGCCGCGCGCCGAGAATTTATTGATGGAAGTCCTTGACAAGCAGACTGTCTCGAACCGGTCGGCGGCTCACTTTACCCTCGGGGTTCTTCGCCAGATGCAGAACCGGTTGCCTGAAGCCCAGAGGGAATTCGAGACGGCGGTTGCTCTGGACCCGACCAACGCCCGAACTCTACTTCATCTCGGGGAAACGCGCTTGTACCAGGGCGAACCGGAAGGCGGCATAGCGCCACTTGAACAAGCGATCCGGCTTGTCCCGGATGGCCCCAACCTCGCCATTGCGTATTGGGCCTTGGGTACCTGTCAGCTTCTCTTGGGCCGGGTGGACCAGGCGATCGATCTGCTGCAAACAGCAAGCGCCGCCGATCCTCGGTTGTGGGTGCCCTATTTTTATCTCGCCGCGGCCTACGGTTTGCGGGGCGATCTCGACAAAGCGAAATCGGCTCTTGCAGAGTTGATACGACTAAAGCCAGCTATTAGATCATTGGCCCGGATGCGGGCCGAGAACCGTTGGCTGACCGATCGGCGATATCAGGCGCTCCAGGTCAAGACGCTGAACGTCGGATTGCGCCGGGCCGGCTTCCCCGATCAATGATCGTCAGCCGTGTCGCGGTATGATCACGTGTCGCTGTTTCTCATATTGGGCGAACTCTCGAAACAACGCCTCGCGCTGGTTTGAATCGAGATGGACCGTTGCTTTCTCGGGACCGGGCGTTCCCTGGTGCTTGGCGAACTCCCGGAATAGCGCCTCTCGCTGTTTCGGATCGAGAGGGACCTGCTCCTGCACGGTCGCTTTGTTGGGCTCGGGGCCCACCCCCGCCTTTTTCAACCATTGCTCGGCAGCCGGAAAGCGGGTCCATCCCGAGACTGAGGCGGTTATGTCGAACTCCTGCCATTTCGGCCGGCGGGCTTTTATTTCCTTGAGGTTGGCAAAGAAGGCTTTAACGAAGCGATCCACTCGCTGATACCGTTCGGACTTTGTGGGCCAATTATACGCGATCAGAACGGTTCCCACCGACATCGTCTTAACCGGCGCGTCTTTCGACACGAGATCCGAATAATCATCAGACGTTATGGTTGTTGCTGTGTAATTCGAGATCAGATTACCGCTGATCGGCAAAAAATGTAGGTTCTCATCCGGTCTGATCTCTTGAAACAGTCGTGATGGTTTCGTTGCTACATAAACCAACGCGGAAATTTCTCCCCGCCTGAGCTTATCTAGGGCGAGCGAATGCGGGAGGTTCGTCACATCCGGCTCGACCCCAAGAGCACGGAAAACAGCCGTCGCAGTCGTATAGGTTCCGCTGTCGCGCGGCCCGAAATTAACCTTTTTTCCTCTGAGATCTTCGATTGACTGGATATCTGGGCCAGTCAGGACATGAAGATCTTGATCATAGAGTCTCGTCACGTATTGGAGGTAGTTCTCAACACCCGGAAAGGGCGGATTGCGCTTGATCTCGTCGAGCACGTCGGTTTGCAAGATGGCGAAATCGACGCCGCGAGCGAACATCACATCCTTCGCATTCTGCAGTGCCCCGGCCCCAGCTATCGGCAGAAGCCGCAAGTGTGTCTGTCCGCTGGCGAGAGCGAGCGCCAGATCGACGGTGTAGTCGGTGCCTTCGGACACAATACCGACGAGTTCGGAATTTATCTCGTCGCGCATGGTGTGGCGTAATTGGAGTGCTGGGTCCACCGGATGTACCACCCGCTTCTTGTGGTTAGTCTGAGGCTGGCCATCCCGAAATAAGTCGGTCTGAAATTGATCCTCCTGAGGGGGTTCGGCCCAAACCGGAACCGGAGCAAGCAAACCGCAGAATGCCACTAACATCGCTCGGTTTACCCTCATATATCTACCCACTCCCGAGCTCCTATGATTATTCGTCTCAAGCTTCAAAACAAGGAAATCACAAAAAAGTTTCCGTCCATTCTTCAGATTACTGTAACTCCAAGCAATCAAACGAAAATCATCGTTAATATAGGAGGACGACTCTTCCTACCTGCTGCCGAGAACATTGGTTTCACCACGCTCTTGAGGCCGCAAGTTGGCGGCCGTTCCTCAATTTAAATACAACGCGCTATTTGATCCGGATTGGCCCAGGTGCGGAGCACCTCACGAGGTCGGCCGCCCCCGCCTCAGCTCGCACGTAACCCATACCGGCGGGAGCGGCAGAAAACATTGTGACAGAGCATGCAATATGCCGGCGGCCGCACGTGGCGGGCCGAGGATCCTGGCCAACAGTCCGTTCAGCAGGCTTGGTCCTTGCGACCCCGCCGCGCCCCGGCCGAGAATGACCGGGGCTAGCGGCAGTTCAGCGCATCCGGACAACGACCTTGATCGCGTCGTCGACCCGGTCTCGGGCATAGCGGATGGCGGTTGGCACTTCGGCGAGCGGGAAGGTGTGGGTGTGAATCATCTTCGCGTCGAAGCGCTTCTGCGCCATCAGCGCCGCGGCGCGGTGGGTAGCGCTCTTGCCCTCGCCGCGGATGCCGAACACATAGATATTGTTGCGCACGAGATGGGCGAGATCGACCGGCACCGGCTCGGCCGGGAAGGCGGCGAGGCAGATGCGGCCGCCGCGATTGACCATCCTCGCCGCCTCGTTCAGCGCATTGGGAGCGCCCGAGCATTCGAGCACGTATTGCACGCCCTTGCCGTGGGTGATTCGCTGCACGGCCTCGACCGGGTCCTCGTTCCTGACGTTGACCACCTCGTCCGCGCCGAGCTTCTTGCCCATCTCGAGACGCCGGTCGCGGGTGCCGGTCAGGATCACTGGCTGGGCGCCCAGCGCCTTGGCGACCCCGACACCCATCAAGCCGATTGGCCCCGGGCCGGTGACCACCACCCCTTCGCCGGCGATGATCCCGCCCATCACGTCGAGCCCGTACATCGCGGTGCCGGAGGTGACGATCAATGTCGCCTCTTCGTCGCTCATATCGTCCGGGACGTGAACCATCGTGTTGACGTTGTTGACGGCGTATTCGGCGAAGCCGCCGTCGGTGCTGAAGCCGTTGGCGCGGTGGCCTTTCGCGCGCCAGCCGTAATTGAGGCAAGAGGTGTACATGCCCTCGCGGCAGCGAGGGCAGCGGCCGCATCCGGCATGCACCTCGACCGCGATGCGGTCGCCGATCTGGAACTCGTCGACGGTCGGGCCGAGCCGCACGACCGTGCCCATATATTCATGGCCCGGGGTGAACCCGCGGTTGAACGGCAGCTCGCCATCGACCATCGCCGGCACGCCGTGCTTGAGGATCTCGATGTCGGTGGCGCAGACCGCGATCGCATCGACCCGCACCAGCACCTCGGCCGGGCCGGGCTCGGGCACCGGCTTTTCGACCAGCGCCAGCTCCTCCGGATTGCCGAGCACCCAGGCCTTCATCGTCTTCGGGATAGGGTACTCGTTGGTACGGTAATGGTTCATAAAACAGCTCCGCTGGACGGGTACTTGGGGTATGTCAGTGCTCGAGCCAGACATCGGTTAGATCCTGGCCGATGAAATGGCTCGGCGTGATGCTCCAGCCCTTCAGTGCCGTCGAGGTTGCGACGATCCGGTTCCACCAGAGCAGCGGAACTGTATTGGCCTCGGTTAAAGCATGGCGCTCGAAATCGCGGACGATTTTCGCCCGCTGCCGCGGATCGCTGGTGACGGCCTGGCCGATATAGAGCGCGTCGAGAAAACGGTCGGTGGAGTAGGAGTAATTGACCGGC
Organism: uncultured Alphaproteobacteria bacterium; assembly: GCA_963787425.1. Classification (GTDB taxonomy): domain Bacteria; phylum Pseudomonadota; class Alphaproteobacteria; order ATCC43930; family CGMCC-115725; genus AP-15. Next base: position 85,079 of record CAWBCV010000002.1, on the reverse strand, counting down.
GAGAGATCGTGCGACACGAACTTGGTCAGTTGTATCGTCGGGTCGTCGTAGAAGTCGCCCGAAAAATCGAGGGCCACGTCGAAATCGCCGCTATCGATGACCTTTTGCCAGTCCCAGATGTTGCGCCGGTCCTGGGTTGTCGTGACCCCGATCTCGCGCCAGCTCTCGGCCAGCAAGTCGGCGCCAGCGTAATGCGGCATCGGAATATCGCGGACCATCACGGTCAGCTTGAGGTCATGAACTCCGGCTTCCGCGAGAAGCCGCTTCGCCTCTTCGCGCGAGGCGGCGATGTCTCGCGAGAAACCGGGGATTGTAACCAGCTCCGCCTCCGGCGTTGCCATGCTGGAGCCGGGGCGCATGACCCCGCCGACGTATTTGAGGAAGGTCGTATTCTGCAATTTTGCCGCCGCGCCCCACCGGTCGATGGCGAGCGACAGCGCGCGGCGCACGCGCGTGTCGTTGAACGGGGGGCGCTTACTGTTGAAGGAAACCAGCAGATTTGACAGCCACGGGCTTTCGCTGACCTCGATGCGGTCGCCCAGCGCCTCGGCGAGCTCGTCGCGCTGAACCGGCGTGACGCCGCGGAACTCGGCCGTGATGTGCCCGCTCTTGTACCCAGCCATCACCGCCGCTCCGGTCATGAAGTCGGCGCGATAGCCATCGAGGTAGGGTTTGCCGGGTTGGAAATATTTGTCCCAGCGCACGCCTCTCCAGAATTGGCCCTTGACGTGTTCGGCAAAGACGAACGGCCCGGTGCCGAGAATGTGGGTCTTGGGAAACTGGGGATCTTCGGCGAGTTTGGCGGCGTTGTAGATGCAGTTCCACGGCGAGGCGAAATTGGCCAGCATCGCCGCCTCTGGCCATTGCAGGTGAAACACCACGGTGCGCGGGTCGGGCGTGTCGATACTCGCGATCGCCGCGTAATCGACCTTGCGGGACGAGACGACCCCCGCGGGCGGGTGGACGATGCGCTCGTAGCTCGCCTTCACGTCGTCCGCAGTCATTTTCGAGCCGTCGTGGAAGAGAACGTTGGGCCGCAGCTTAAAGGTGTAAGTAAGCCGGTCGGGCGACACATTCCACGATTCCGCCAGGTCCCCGACGATCTGCGGATAGTTAGGCGCGTCGAATTTGAGGAGCGTCGAATAATGCGGCGCGACCGGGTGCAGGAAGGCGAAGGATATGTTGCTGTGGCAATCGTAATTGCCGGGCTCGACCAGGACCGCGAATTCGAGAGTGCCGCCGCGTTTCACGTCAGGCTCGGCGGCAGCCGCGCCATGAGGCGAGCCGGAGATCGTGGCAACAGCAACAGCTAATGCTATTGCGATCCGGTGCCAAAGTGACGCGGCGCACTGATTTATTTGCAAAACCGACATCGGGGTTGGGCCGCGGCGCGGGGCCTAATGCACCTGCCCCTTCTGCCAGAGCTCGAATTGCCCGAACAGCTCGTTTTTTTGCTCCGGGGTCAGCGGCGGGCCCCCGGAGGCTTGCTGCCGCTCGTCGATGAAGCGCGAGAATATCGACCGGAGGTCCTGTAGGTTCGGCGCGGCCGCCACTTGCGCGTTCCTTTGCAGCCATTGCTCGGCAGGCGGGAAGCGTCGCCAGCCGGGGAGTTCCGCGGTGATGCTCACTTCATGCCACTTCGGGTGGTGACCCGGATCGAGCAGCGATTGAAAGCCCGTGAAGAATGCTTCGACAAAATTGACCAGATTGCGGTAACGCTCGGTCCCCTGCTGGAGGTTGGCGGCGACCAGCACGGCACCCACCGCGACGGTGTCGACGGCTTGGTCTTGCGGTACCACACCCGGATAATCCGCGGCAGTGAGCCGGGTTGGGAGATAGCTCGCGGTCACCGCAGGGTTTAGGGGAATGGCGAGGAAGTGAAGGCCGTCAGAGGCGTTCAGGTTGAGGAAGATCGGCGCTGGTTTACCGGCGACGAAGGCCATGGCGGCGATTTCGCCCCGACGCAGCTTGTCGAGCGCGACCTCCTGGTCATCGTTTGTCACCGCGGCCCGGATGTTCAAAAGTTCGAACAGCCGCGTCGCCGTAACCGCTGTTCCCGCACCGCGCAGATCGACATTGACTTGCTGATTTGCCAGGTCCGCGACCGATTTGACGTCTTGCCGCGCGAGGAGATGGAACTCCTCATTATAAAGCTTGGTGATATAGGTCGCCCAAGATTCGATGCCGGGAAACAGGTTTTGCTGCCGTGCATAATCGAGCACGTCGGTCTGGAGGATCGCCATGTCGATGCCGCGGAGCAGCTTGAGATCGGTGATGTTCTCCAGAGCGCCCTTGCCGATGACCGGCAAGACCCGCCGCGTCGCCCCATCGTCGATCACGTTTGCGAGATCTTCGGCGATCCGCACCGAGATTCCAGCAGCGCGGGCCGTCTCGAGCTCGACGACACCTCGGTTCACCACACCGGCTTCGGGAGGCGGCCCTCCGGTCTTCGGGAGCGCCGGCCGACCGATCGGCAAAACCAGGATGCAAACGATAGCTGCTGTAATGGTCCGACGGTTCATTGGAAGCTATTTCCCCTGCTTGTCTCGGCGCTGTTCAGCCGACGTTTGGCGTCGACTATGCCGATGTCGCGAGCACGGCTGTACCATGACCGGGCTTCGGCCGGATTAGCTTGCAGCTTGCCAAGGCCGAGGCGGCCGAGAAATTCCGGATCGAAGGTCGCTCCAAGGCGCAGTGCTGCCCGCCCGTCACCGGCACCGGCCGCGCGCTCATAAAACAGGCGTGCCGAAACGACATCACCGTTGCGCAGAAGGGCGTCGCCATGGTCCAACAGCTCGGTCATTTCAGTCTTGGAGAGCCCGGGTGTCGGCGGAGCGACGGCGGTTTCGGCAGGCGAATTCGGTGCCGGGACGGGCGCGTTAGCAGGCACCGCAGACGTGTTGATCGGCGCCCTCGAGATCAAGATCCCGTCCAAGTGGGGCGCGTCGTCCTTGTGGTCCATCGCGGGCATCTCGGCAGACGCCGGCAAAGCAGCCGAACTCTGCGCCGGATTCTCGTTTTCACGAGCTGACGCCTCCCCAAAGGATGTTTGCTGGTCATCGTTGCCGAGGGAAGGCGGCAGAGACACCACCTCCGGGCCAGCCCCGGGGGCCGAGCCGGAAATCGTCCTGCCGCCGGTTGGCACCAGTAGCGAAAAGCCGGTGCCGAAGAAGACCGTAACAATTCCGGCGGCGATCAGCCCGACGGAGCCCAGATAGAGCAAGCTGCCGATCAAAAGCGGCGCTCCCGCCGAGGTGCGACGCGAGGGTTTGCGGGCGGCGTTCGCGAACGCGATCGGCCGCGGCGCTGGCTCGCGCGACTGGCCAAGAATACTCAACATTCTGCGTGACGACCTCTCACTACACACCCGGGTTTCGCCACTCGGTTGTCAGGCTGAGCCGAACCCTCAAACAAGACGTAGGCGGCGGGATCTTATCTCCGGTACCTTACCACAATATACAAAAGAAACGAAAATTCCGCATTATTTCGACACGTCGGACACCCGTTCGGGTGGTGCGGGCTGAGATCTGTTAACTATTGTTAACAGCCGGTGCCAGACGAGCGCGGGATTTAATCTTTAGCGTAGGTGACAGGCAACCATGTGGCCGGGGTCGACTTCGCGCAGCGCGGGAACGTCGATCCGGCATCGCGCCTCGGCGTAAGGGCAGCGGGTGTGAAAGGTGCAGCCCGGAGGAGGATTGATCGGGCTCGGGACATCGCCCTGCAGCAGCTGCTTTTTGCGCTTCAGTTGCGGGTTGGGGATCGGCACCGCCGCCAGCAAGGCCTCGGTGTACGGGTGCAGCGGGTTGGTGAACAGGGTTTGCTTGTCCGTGTATTCGACGATCTTGCCGAGATACATGACCGCGATGCGATGACTGATGTGCTCGACGACGGCGAGATCGTGCGCGATGAACAGATAAGAGAGGTTCTTTTCGCGCTGCAGATCCATCATAAGATTGATGACCTGAGCCTGGATCGATACGTCGAGCGCCGAGACCGGCTCGTCGCCGATGATCAGCTTGGGGTTCAAGGCGAGCGCCCGGGCGATGCAGATGCGCTGCCGCTGACCGCCGGAAAACTCGTGCGGGAAGCTGCGCATCTGCAACCGCCGCAACCCGACCTGGTCGAACAGGGCCGCGACGCGCTCGTCCTTGTCCTTGCCATGGGCGATGCCGTGGACCTGCAGTGGCTCGCCGACGATCTCGCCGGCCGACATCCGCGGGTTCAGGGACGAAAACGGGTCCTGAAAGATGATTTGCATTTGCCGGCGATGGGGCCGCAGCGCCGCCTTTCCCAATCGCGTGATGTCGTGACCATTGAGCCGTATCGTGCCGCTGGTCGGTTCGACCAGGCGCAACACGGTGCGCGCTACCGTCGACTTGCCGCAGCCGCTCTCACCGACGAGGCCGAGGGTTTCGCCTTCGCCGACCGAGAAGCTCACGCCATCGACGGCATAGACGTGCCCAGCGGTCCGCCGCAAGAGGCCCTTTTTGACTGGAAAGTGCTTTTTCAGCCCTTCGACCGCGATGATCGGCGCGCGGCTGATCGCCGATCCACGCGTGGCGACAACCTCCTGCACCGCCATGTTAGGCACCGTCTCCATAAAGGCGTTCCGAGTGCCAACAAGCCGCCCAGTGCCCCGGCCGCTTTTGCTCGTAGGGCGGATACTCCGCCCGGCATTGGTCATCCGCGAAGGCGCAGCGCGGCGCAAACGTGCAACCGGGGGGCAGATTGTTCAGCGCCGGCACCATGCCGGGAATTTCCTTCAACCGCTGGACCGAATTGGCGGTTCTTCCGCCCATGATCTCCAGACGTGGGATCGATGCCAGGAGACCGTGGGTATAAGGATGGAGCGGCTGCCCAAACAGGGCGTCGACTTCGGCCTCTTCGACCTTCTTGCCGGCATACATGACGATGACGCGTTGCGCCGTCTCGGCGACGACACCCAGATTGTGCGTGATCAGGATGATCGCAGTGCCGAGCTCCTTCTGCAATTCCAGGATCAAGTCCAGGATCTGCGCCTGGATCGTCACGTCCAACGCAGTTGTCGGCTCGTCTGCGATCAGCACCCGCGGGTTGCAGGCCAGCGCCATCGCGATCATCGCCCGCTGACGCATGCCGCCGGACAGCTGGTGCGGATATTCGCGGGCCCGTTGCGCCGGCTCGGGAATCTTGACCAGCCGGAGCATCTCCACCGCCTTCTTGTTGGCGGCGCTCTTCGAGAGATCCTGATGCAGCCGCAGCGCCTCGGCGATCTGATGGCCGATCGTCAGCACCGGATTGAGCGAGGTCATCGGCTCCTGAAAGATCATCGAGATCTCGTTGCCGCGGATGTCCCGCATCTCGGATTCTTCGAGTTGCATCAAATCCTTTCCCTCGAGGGTAATCGTGCCGCCGACTATCTTTCCGGGTGGATTGGGGACTAGGCGCATGATCGATAGTGCGGTCATCGATTTGCCGCAGCCGGATTTGCCGACCACCGCCAACGTCTCGCCGCGCCGCAGCGAGAAGGATACGTCGTCGACCGCCTTCACGATCCCCGAGCGCGTGAAGAGGTAGGTCTGCAAACCCTTGATATCGATGACTGCCCCGGTGTTTTCACCAGCCTTCGTGGCCCCGTAGGCCGAAGCCGGTTTGCGGTCGGTCGTCAGCCGCTCAATGGGCATCCGGGGCCATTCGTCTAGGTGATCGGTTGGTTGAGATCAAGGGTGAGATCAGCTGCGTTGCCGCGGGTCGAGAATGTCGCGCAACGCGTCGCCGAGCAGATTGGTGCCGAACACCACAAAACTGATCGCGAGACCGGGGAAGATGACCAGCCAGGGTGCAGTGCGGACATATTCGGCGGCCGATTCCGACAGCATCCGTCCCCAAGAAGGATGCGGCTCGGGGATGCCGAGGCCGAGGAATGAGAGGGTCGCCTCGGTCAGGATCGTCGAGCCGAACTGGGCGGTCGCGAGGACAATGAGCGGTGCCAACGTATTGGGTAAGACGTGCCGCAAGGCGATGCGGAGCTCGCTCATCCCGATCGCTTTCGCCGACTCGACAAAGGGCTGCTCGCGCAGCGAAAGCGTGCTGGCGCGCACGACCCGCGCGGAATAGGGGATCAGCGGGATCGAAATCGCGATAATCGTGTTGTGCAGCGACGGGCCCAGCGAGGCGGCCATCAACAGCGCCATGACGAGCAATGGCAACGACTGCAGGATGTCGATGAGGCGCTGGGCGGCGAGGTCGATCCAGCCGCCGAGATAGCCGGAGAGCAAGCCGATGAGCACGCCGATGCTGACCCCCAAGCTCATCGAACCGCAACCGACTGCCAACGAGATGCGGGCGCCGTAGACGATCCGGCTGTAGACGTCGCGTCCCATGAAATCGCAGCCCAGCCAGTGCGCTGCACTCGGCCGCGCCAGCGAAAGCGCCGAATTTGTCGACAGCGGATCGTAAACCGTGATCAACGGCGCAAAAAACGCCGCAAACAAAAACACGGCCATGATCACCGCTCCGACGGCACCCAACGGGTAGCGGCGCGCAAAAAAGCGGACGGCGCTCCATCGGCCTTCGACATTGGCCCCGGCTCTGGCCAATTCGGCGCGGTAGTCGATGCTGCTCACGTCATTCCTCCCGTCGAGGGAAATTGCTCGCTCTAGCCCGAGTATTTAATCCGCGGGTCCAACGCCGCGTACAGCATGTCCACAGTAAAGTTGACGAACACGACGATGATAGCGATGTACATGACCAGGTTCTGAACTATGGGATAGTCGCGCCACCGGATGGCTTCGACGAGAAACCGCGCCACTCCGGGAATGTTGAAGACGGTCTCGGTGACGATCAGGCCGCCCATCAGAAAAGCGGCCTCGATGCCGATCACGGTGACGACGGGCAAAACCGCGTTCTTGAGCGCATGATGGTAGTTGACGACGTTCTCGGATGCGCCTTTGGAGCGGGCGGTGCGGATATAGTCCTGCCGCAGCACCTCCAGCATCGACGAGCGTGTCAGCCGCGTCATAAGCGCCGAGCTGCGGAAGCCGACGACTGCCGCCGGAATGCTGTACATCCCGAGCGCGGCCCAAAAGGATTGCGGCGCGTCGGTGTAGATTGGGATCGTACCGAAATAGCTGACGAAAAACATCAGGACCAGCAAGCCGAGCCAGAATGCCGGCATCGACAGACCGGAGAGGCTGATGACGCGCAGGAAGTAATCGAGGCGAGTATTCTGCTTGACGGCGCTGATGACGCCGAGCGGAACGCCGATCAGCACCGCAAACGACAATGCCAGGCCCCCGACCTTTGCGGTGATCGGAATGCGCGGCAGGATCTCGGCGAGCGCCGGCCGGTCCGACACGTAGGAATAGCCGAGGTCGCCCTGCAATAGGCCGCCGATCCACTGCGCATACTGCACCGGTATCGGCTTATCGAGGCCGAGATCCTCCATGATCTTGGCCTTATCGGCCGGATCGACAAAGCCTGCCGCATCGAACAGGATATCGGCGATGTTGCCCGGCGCGAGGCGCAGCATCAGAAAGATGATCACCGATATCCCGAACAAAGTCAGGAGCATCAGGCCGAAACGCCGCACCAGATAGGATCCCACTCGCTCTCCTCCCTGACCTCACGGAAGAGGTGTCCGCGAGGTGACGCGTCCGACGATAGCATGCCTCCCTCCGCGCCGTCGATCGCGTCTGCGTGACATCGGCGTTACTTGTCGAGCCAAGCATCTTCGAGCGACAGCGGTTGAAGATGCTTTCCTGTCCCGCCGCGAACTACGCAGAGACCGGCTTCCTTCGGGCTGCCGTGGCAGTCCGTCTATCAGCTTAGCAGATCTCTGCACTGAGCCGAGGAGCTCACTTGTCAAGCCAGAGGTCTTCGAAGCGCGAGCCGTTGTAGATGCTGTTGACCATTGTTGTCAGACCCTTGAGGTATGGTTCGCGGCAGTTTGCGGCGCGAGTGTAAAATAGGATCGGACGGGCATCGTCTTCGATCAGCTTCCGCTCAATCTCCCATACGATCTTCTTGCGCTTCTGAGCGTCAAGCCCCGCCGATTGCCCTTCGATCTGCTTGTCGACCTCGGCATTGCAATAGCTGGTGTAATTGCGCGCCGCGCCGCACACATAATTTTCATAGAATGCCACGTCCGGATCATCGACCGCCGTCTCGGTGACGTTCACGGCGACCTTGTAATCCTTGCGCATCAGCATCGGATACCATTGGGTCGTGTCGATCGGGTTAAGGTCGGCGTCGATGTAGATCTCTTTCAGCTGGCCGAGCAAGACTACCCCGGCGTCGCGGTACGCCTGGACATTGCGCGTCGTCACGGTAAGCGCCAGCCGCTTATTGGGGCCGTAGCCCAGCTTCTCCATTATCTTGCGGGCTTGCGCGCGGCTGCTGGCGACATCCGGGTCATAGCCCGGCAGATTCCGCATCGCATAGGGCGGCATGCCCCATATGCCCTCGGGCGGCGGCTGCATGACGCCGCCGATGGTCCCCTGTCCGTCGGCGATAATGTCGACAAACGCCTGGCGGTCGAGGGCCAGCGACATCGCGTGACGCAGTTCGGCGTTATCGAAAGGCGGCTGGCTGTGGTTCACCAGTAGGTTGCGGCTGACATTGGGTATAAACATGTCACAGATCGCCCGCGGCAGCTGTGTCTTCACGTCCTTCAATTGCGGCATCGTGACACCGAAATAGACGTCTTCCTTGCCCGCGATGAAGGAGAGTAGCCGGGTCGATACGTCTTTGATGATCCGATATTCGATGCCGTCGAGGTAAGGGCGCCCCGGTTTCCAGTAATCCGGATTGCGTACCAACGTGATCGACTGGTTCGGCTTGAATTCGACGAATTTGAACGGCCCGGTGCCGATCGGATGCTGGCGCATCTGCGCCGGGGTCACGTGACACGGATAGATCGGGGTCCAGCCTGTCGCGAGCATCGACAACATCGACGGCTGCGGGCGCTTCAGGTGAAGGGTGACCTCGTAGTCTCCGTTGGTCGACACCTCAGACACATTGTCGAACCACGATTTGCGCGGGTTGATCCGCAGTTTTTCCGCCGCTTTGCCCTGCAGGAGGTCGAGAGTGCACTTGACGTCGGCCGCCGTGAACGGTTTGCCGTCATGCCACTTGACACCCTGGTGCAGCGGGAACGTCAGTTCGGTGCCGTCCTCACTCCAGCGCCACTCGGTGGCGAGTTCGGGCACGATCGACTCGGGCGTGTTCTGCGGCTCGTCCTGCTTGAACATGACGAGATTGTTGAAGACGCCCATCGTCGGCCGGTTCACCGCAACCGTCAACTCCTCGAGCATCGACATGCTGGCGGGGCTGTCGAAGTGACCGATTTTGAGAGTACCGCCGGATTTTTGCGCGAATGACGCGTCTGGTAGGGTTAACGCCGTTAAGAGCACGCCCGCCGCTGCGAGCACGCGCAGATCTCGCTTCATTCCTACCTCCTTGTTCATGGCGCGGGGTAAGGACCCCGCCGCTGCATCATTGCTGGCCCCCTTATTGAGGACTCTCATGCAAGATGGCAGCGCCTCGGAAGATACCACGCAACAGGCGAGCGGGCTACCCGCCTAAATAGGGCACAGCACAGCGAGACGGGTAAACAAACGGCGGTAATGTAAACCTGGCAGCGTCGCCGGGCTACCGGTCCAGCCAAACGTCTTCGAACCGCCAGCCGTTGTAGATGCTGTTGACCATGATTGTCAGGCCTTTGACGTAGGGCTGCCGGCAGCTGGCGGCTCGGTAGTGAAAGATGATCGGCCGGGCGCCGTCTTCCTGCAGCTTGCGGTCGATCTCCCATACCAGCTTTTTGCGCTTCTCGCCGTCGGGTTCCATCGACTGGCGCTCGAACTGTTTTTCGAGCTCCGGGTTGCAGTAGCCGGTGATGTTGCGCGCGGCGCCGCACGCATAGTTCTCGAAGAATTGTTGGTCCGGATCGTCGACAGCGGCAGCGGTCAGATTGAGGCCAATTACGTAATCCTTGCGGATCGCTCTCGGAAACCAGTTCACCGTCTCGATCGGGTCGAGTTCGGCGTCGATATAGATGGTCTTCAGTTGGTCGGTCAGGATGATCGCCGGATCGCGCGCAATCGGGATGTTGCGGACCGACAGCTTGACCCGGAGCCGGTTGTCCGCCCCGTAGCCAGCCCGTTCCATGATCCCGCGCGCTTCCGCTCGGCTTTTTTCGACATCGGGGTCATAGCCCGGCAGTCCTTTCAACATCTCGGGGGGCAGGCCCCATACCCCGGCGGGTGGCGGCAGCATGGCGCCGCCGATATCGCCTTGTCCTTCGTCGAGGATGTCGATGAATGCGTTGCGATCGAGGCTCAGCGCCATTGCCCGCCGGATCTCCGGGTTGTCGAAAGGCGGGACCTTGCGGTTGATGATCAAATTTCGGCTGGCGTTGAGCGGCGTGGTCTCGCAAATCGCCTGCGGCGCCTGGCTCTGGACGTCCTTCAACAGCGGGATCGCCACGTCGTAGGGCCAGGTCATGTCGAATTTACCGGCGACAAAGGCGAGGAGCGCCGTCGAGCGGTTCGGCACGATCGTGTATTCGACGCCGTCGAGATAAGGCCGGTCCTTTTTCCAGTAATCCGGGTTCCGCGTCACCCGAATGCTTTCGTTGGGGCGAAACTCGACGAATTTGAACGGGCCCGTGCCGATCGGATGGCTGCGCATGTCGCGCGGCGGGACGTGACAGGGGTAGACCGGGGCCAAGCCGGACGCAAGCATGGCGAGCAATGCCGGCTGAGGCCGCTTCAACACGAACGTCGCCTTATAGTCGCCGTCGGTGACGACCTCTTCTAAGTTGCTGTACCAAGACTTGCGGGGGTTGATGCGCAGCTTCTCCTTTGCCTTCCCGGTCAATAGGTCCCAAGTGCATTTGACGTCGCTGGCGATGAACGGCTCGCCGTCATGCCATTTGACGCCTTCGCGCAGATTGAAGGTGAGCCGCGTCCCGTCCTCACTCCACGACCAGTCGGTAGCAAGCTCGGCGACGATCGACTGCTCGCTGTTTTGCGCGACATGCTGGTCGTAGACGACGAGATTGTTGAACACGCCCATCATCGACAGCACGGTCGACAATGTCGCCTCTTCGAGGATCGACATGCTCGCCGGGCTGTCGCGGTTATAAACTTGCAAGATACCGCCGGCTTTCTGTGCCTGCGCCCCCGTCGCCGGCATTCCAACAAAGAACCAAGCGGCAGCGGCCGCCGCTAAGACCGCTCGCTTCATCGCTGCCGGTCGAGCCATACGTCTTCCATGCGCCACCCGTTGACCATGCTGTTGACCATCGTCGTCAGACCTTTGACCTGAGGATGCCAGCAGGTCGCTCCGCGCGTGTGAAAAATAACTGGCCGCGCTCCCTCCTCTTGCAGTGTCGTGTCGATATCCCAGACCAGCTGCTTGCGCCTTTGCTGGTCGGTCTCGCGCGACTGCCGGTGGAACTGATCCTCGAGCTGGCGATTGCAATATCCAGTGAAGTTGCGGTCCGAAGCGCAGGCGTAGCTTTCGTACAATTGCTGATCGGGGTCGTCGACGACGGCACTGCCGGTGTTTTCGAGCCCGACCATGTAATCCCGGCGCGTGACCTTCGGGTTCCAGTTGGCAGTCTCGACAATGTCGAGTTCGCCGGCGATGTAGATGTCCTTGAGCTGGTCGAGCAGCATGACCGCCGGGTCCCGGTAGAGCGGAATGTTGCGGGCCGCCACCTTGACCGCGAGCGGATTGTCGCGCCCGTAGCCGAGCCGCTGCATGATCTCGCGGGCTTCCCCGCGGTTCTTCTGCACGTCGGGGCCATACCCCGGCAATGTCCTGAGCCGCTCCGGCGGCATGCCCCACAATCCCTCCGGCGGAGGCAGCATTGCGACGCCGATGTCGCCCTGGCCGCCGCTCAGCACATCGATGAAGGCTTGGCGATCCAAGGTCAGCGCCATCGCCCGGCGCAGATCGGGATTGTCGAAAGGCGGCGCGTTGCGATTGACGATCAGCGTGCTGCTGACGCCCCTCGGCCGCAATTCGCAAATCGCCTGCGGATCCTGGCGCTCGATGTCCTTCAATAACGGGACGGTCACCTCGTAGGGAAAGGTCATGTCAAGCTTTCCCGCGACGAAAGCCAGCAGCGCCGTCGAGCGGTTAGGGATAATCGTCAATTCGATGCCGTCGAGATAGGGCCGGCCCGGTTTCCAATAATCCGGATTGCGGGCCAGCCGGATCGACTCGCCCGGCTTGTACGAGGCGAATTTGAACGGCCCGGTGCCGATCGGATGCTGGCGCATGTCCTGCGGCGGCACATGACAGGGATAGACCGGCGAGTATCCGGAAGCGAGCAATGCGATCAGCGCAGGCTGCGGCTGCCTCACATGAAAAACTGCCTCGTGATCTCCGGCGACGGTGACTCGATCGAGGTTCCAGTACCACGATTTGCGCAGGTTGATGCGGAACTTGGCGGCCGACTTGCCGAGCAGCATGTCCCAGGTGCACTGCACGTCCTTTGCGGTAAACGGCTGCCCGTCATGCCAGCGCACTCCTTCGCGCAGGCGAAAGGTCAGCTCGGTGCCGTCCTCGTTCCATGACCAGCTCGTGGCGAGGTCCGGCACGATCGACTGCAGCGTGTTTTGCGGCACATGCTGGTCGAAGATGACGAGGTTGTTGAACACCGCCATCATTGGCGCGACGGTCGAGATCGTCACTTCCTCGAGGGTCGACATGCTGGCCGGGCTGTCGCGATGGTCGATCTGGAGTACGCCCCCCGGCTGTTGCGCGAAGGTGGCCCCGGCGCCGAGACACGCGAGCAACAGCGCTGCGGACCCCGCGAGCCTCCGACTATTCTGCATCACTCGCATAACCGTCTTCAGATTACACTATCGATGGAGCCACAAATCCTTCCATACGCCAGCCGAAGCCGCGACGCGTCCTCCGCCAGTCTACGTTCGATCTCCCACACCAGCACCCGGCGCTTTACTTGGAACGTCTGGAGTGGCGGCGGTCTGGGTTCGGTTGCGGCCTGCTCCCCGAACTTGCCCTTGGCTGAAGGCCCATGGGGCGACGAGGCGGAGGGATATTCTCCGGTCATAAGCGAGACCTCGATCGTTCACAGGCTCTCCATTCAGCGCACCCTACTGGAATCTCGGAAGTGGTACCACGGGTTGAGCAACGCGGAGCCAACCGCGCTATGGCCGCAATCTTCGCGACGCCGGCGCAGCCCGGCTCGGAGGCTGATCCTCAGATCAGCGAACCGACGATGCAACCGGACGAGCTCATCCACCGCGCGATCGAGCATGGCGACGAGCATACGATCAAGATGACCGAAGCGTGTCTGCGCGAAGACAGAGTCCGGTCCGACCCCGCCTATCGCGCCGCCGCGGAGGCGGTGCTTCACCGTACGGCGCCATTGGCTTGAGCGCCGCAGTGCCGTCGTGCCATTTGGGCGCTTTTATTTGTCGAGCCAGACGTCCTCCATGCGATAGCCGTTGTAGATGCTGTTGACCATGGTGGTCAGGCCTTTGACATAGGACTGCGAGCAGGTGCCGCCGCGCGGGTAGAAGATGATCGGCCGGGCGCTATCCTCGGCCAGCCGCCTTTCGATCTGCCATACCAGCTGCTTGCGTTTCTCCCGATCGGCTTCAGCGGATTGCCGGTCGATCAGTTTGTCGACTTCCGGATTGCAGTAGCCGGTGTAGTTCCGTACCGCCCCGCACACGAAGTTCTCGTAAAATTGCTGGTCGGGGTCGTCGACGCCGCTCTCGGTGCCGTTGATCGCAATCGTGTAGTCTTTGCGGTAGATCTTGGGGAACCAGTTGGCGGTTTCCACCGGCTCCAGCTCGGCGTCGATGTAGATGTCCTTCAGCTGATCGATCAGGATGACCGCCGGATCGCGGTAGGCCGGGATGTTGCGCGAGGATAAGGTAAGCGCGAGCCGGTTGTCGGGCCCGTAGCCGAGCTTCTCCATGATCTTGCGCGCCTGGGCGCGGTTCTTCGCGATATCGGGATCGTAGCCCGGCAATGTCGCCAGCATCTCCGGCGGCATCCCCCACAAACCTTCGGGCGGCGGTAACATCGTGGCGCCGATGTCGCCCTTGCCCTGCGTGATGATGTCGATGAAAGCCTTGCGGTCGAGGCTGAGGGCTACCGCACGGCGCAGATCCGGATTGTCGAACGGCGGCTTCCCCGGGTTGAGGATCAGGTTGCGGCTGACATTCGTCGCCGTAAGCTCGCAGACCGCCTGCGGCGCCTGGCTCTTGACATCCTCCAGCAACGGGACCGTCGTGCCGTAGGGCGAAGAGATGTCGAACGCCCCGGCGATGAACGTCAGGTTTCGCGTCGCAACATCCTTAATGATGTGCCACTCGATGCCGTCGAGATAAGGCCGGCCCGGTTTCCAGTAATCCGAGTTTATCGCCGTCCGGACCACCTCGTTCGGCTTGAACTCGACGAATTTGAACGGGCCGGTGCCGATCGGATGGGTACGCATCTCGCGCGCCGGCACGTGGCAGGGATAGACCGGCGACCACCCCGACGCCAGCAGCGAAAGCAGCGCCGGTTGCGGCCGCTTCAAGTGGAAGGTGACCTCCTAGTTGCCGTTGGTCGTTACCCGGTCGAGATTGAGGTACCAGGTCTTGCGCGGGTTGACGCGGAGCTTTTCACTACCGATGCCCACCAGCAGGTCCCAGGTGCATTTGACGTCGGCGGCGGTGAACGGCTTGCCGTCATGCCATTTGACGCCCTGTCGCAACGGGAAGGTCAGCTCCTTGCCGTCCTCGCTCCAGGCCCAGCTCGTCGCCAGATCGGGGATGATCGAATCCGGGCTGTTCTGCGCCACGTGCTGATCGTACATGACGAGGTTGTTGAAAACGCCCATCATCGGCCGCAGCGCCGCGCCGGTCGCTTCCTCGTGCAGCGACATGCTCGCCGGATTGTCGAAAAACGAGATCTTGAGAACGCCGCCCGATTTTTGTGCGAAGGCCGCTTGCTGCCAGCACATCGTCCCGAGCATCGCACCAACTAACGCTGCAACCCGCAAGTCTCGTGTCATTGCCGGTCCTCCCTGAGTGGTTGGTCTGGCCACGCGTGTTGAGTCGAGCTTTTCCCGCCGGCGACCAACCCGCTGCCCTATTATTTGTCGAGCCAGACGTCTTCGAAGCGCCAGCCATTGTAGATGCTGTTGACCATGATCGTCAGACCCTTGACCCAGGGCTGCCGGCAGGTGCCGCCGGCCGGGTAAAAGATGACCGGTCGGATCGCGGTTTCCGCCAATATCCGTTCGAGCTGCCAGACGATCTTCTTGCGCTTTTCCGGATCGGCTTGCATCGACTGCTCATCGACCAGTTTGTCGAATTCGGGATCACAGTAGCCGGCATAATTGCGCGCTGCCCCGCAGATGAAATTCTCATAGAACATCTGATCCGGGTCATCGACACCGGTCTCCATCGGCACAGCGCCAATCGTGTAGTCTTTGCGCATCACCTTCGGATACCACTGGGTGGTATCGACGATGTCGAGCTCGCCGTCGATATAGATTTCTTTCAGTTGCGAACTGAGGAGTACGGCCGGATCGCGCCAGGCCGGGATGTTCCGCGTCGATATTTTTGTGGCCAAGTGGTTGTTCGGCCCGTAACCGAATTTCTCCATGATCTTCTTGGCTTCGGCGCGATTTTTTGCGACATCGGGGTCGTAGCCCGGCAGGGTCTTGAGCACCTCGGGCGGCATACCCCAGACGCCCTCCGGCGGCGGCAGCATCGTCCCGCCGATATGGCCCACCCCATCGGTGATAATGTCCACGAACGCCATGCGGTCGAGGCTCAGCACCATGGCCCGGCGCAATTCTGGATTGTCGAACGGCGCGACGTGGGGGTTGATCAGCATCGTGCGGGGAACGTTGACCGCGGTCACCTCGCAGATCGCCTGCGGCGCCTGTTCTTTGAAATCCTTGAACGTCGGGAGGGTCACGCCATAGGGCGAGGTCACGTCGAACTTGCCGGCGAAAAATGCCAGGTTGCTGGGCGCTCTTTCTCGCATGATCGTATATTCGATGCCGTCGAGATACGGCCGGCCCGGCTTCCAGTAATCCGGGTTGCGGGTCAGCTTGATCGAGTTCGTTCGGCTTGAACTCGACGAATTTGAACGGGCCGGTGCCGATCGGGTGCTGGCGCATGTCGCGCGCCGGCACGTGGCAGGGATAGATCGGGGCCCAGCCCGAGGCCAGCAATGCTATCAGCGCCGGCTGCGGCCGCTTGAGCTTGAAGCTGACCTCATAGTCTCCCCGCGTCGTCACCTCTTCGACATTGCTGTACCAGGATTTGCGCGGGTTGACGCGCAGCTTGTCGCTGCCGATGCCCATCAGCAGGTCCCAGGTGCACTTGACGTCGTTGGCCGTGAAAGGTTTGCCGTCGTGCCATCTGACGCCCTGACGCAGCGGGAAGGTCAGTTCCGTGCCCTCCTCGTTCCACGTCCAGCCAGTCGCCAGGTCCGGGATGACCGTTTGGAGACTGGTCTGCGGCACATCCTGTTTGTACATGACGAGGTTGTTGAAGACATGCATCATCGGCTGCAGGGTCGCGCGCGTCGCTTCTTCGAGAATCGACATGCTGGCGGGCTGTCGAAATGCGAAAGCCGCAACACCCCGCCCGATTTCTGCGCAGCTGCACCGCCCGCCCCGGCGATGGCGGCAGTAAGCGCGCCGAGCGCCGCGAACATCCGACAGGTTCTGGTCATGCTTCCTCCCACAGCCGCCGAGCCGTCATTGGTCCAGCCAGACATCTTCCATGCGCCAGCCGTTGTAGATGCTGTTGACCATGACGGTCAGTCCTTTGACCTTGGGGTCCCAGCAGATGCCGCCGCGGTTGAAGTAGATCAGCGGCTTGGCGTCGTCCTCGGTCAACCGCCGCTCGATCTCCCAGACGAGCCGCTTGCGCTTGTCCTGATCTGCCTCCATCGATTGCTGCTCGATCATCCGGTCGATCTCGGGGTTGCAATAGCCATTGTAATTGCCGACCCCGCCACAGGCGTAATTTTCGTAGAGCATCGCATCCGGGTCGTCGACCAGTGTGCCGGTCAAGTTGAGCGCGACGCTGTAGTCCTTGCGCTGCACCTTGGGATACCACTGCGCCGTATCGATCGGCTCGAGCTCGCCGTCGATGTAGATCTCCTTCAGCTGGTCGATCAGGATCACCGCCGGGTCGCGATAGGGCGGCATATCGCGGGTGGTGACCTTGATGTGCATCCGCTTATCGGGCCCGTAGCCGAGCTTTTTCATTATCTCTCGGGCCTTCTCGCGGTTGGCCGCGACGTCCGGCTCGTAGCCGGGCAGCTTTTCGAGCATGTCGAGCGGCATGCCCCACTGGCCGCCGGGCGGCGGCTGCATCGCCGCGGCGCGGAACCCCTTGGCCTCGGTCAGGATGTCGATAAACGCCTGCCGGTCGATCGCCAGCGACATCGCCCGGCGTAGCTCGGGATTATCGAAGGGCGGCTTCTCGCGATTGATGATCAGATTGGTGCTGACGCTCCCGGGCGGCAGCTCGCATACCGCGTCGGGCCGCTGCTTCTGCAGGTCGCGGGTCAGCGGAATAGTCAAAGTGCCGGCGAAGGTCAGCTCGTATTTGCCGGCGACAAAGGCGAGAATCGCCGTCGAGCGGTTGTGCAAGAGCGTGTACTCGATTGCATCGAGATAGGGCAGACCCGGTTTCCAGTAATCCGGGTTCTTCACCAGCTTGATGAACTCGTTGGGCTTGAACTCCACGAATTTGAAAGGGCCCGTGCCGATCGGATGCTGACGCATCTGCGCCGGCGAGACGTGGCACGGATAGACCGGCGACATGCCGGTGGCGAGCAGCGCGATAAAAGCAGGCTGCGGGCGCTTCAGCACGAACGTCACCTCGTAATCGCCGCTGGGGACGACCTCGGAAAGGTTGGCGTACCAAGATTTGCGCGGGTTGACGCGCAGCCGCTCGGCGCTCTTGCCTTGAAGCAGGTCCCAGGTGCATTTGACGTCGGCGGCGGTGAACGGCTTGCCGTCATGCCATTTCACGCCTTGGCGGAGGTGGAAGACCAGCCTCGTGCCGTCCTCGTCCCAGGCCCAGTCGGTGGCGAGCTCGGGCACGATGTCGGCGAGGCTGTTCTGCGCGACGTGCTGGTCGAACAGCACGAGGTTGTTGAAAACCGCCATCATTGGGCGCTCGGCCACGACGGTCGTTTCCTCGTGGATCGACATGCTGGCCGGGCTGTCGTTGATGTACTGCCTGAGAATACCGCCTTGCTTTTGTGCCAGTGCCCCTCCGCACGCCATCGCCGCGACCAGAGCTCCCGCCGCCGCGAACGCGCAAACATGCCGCTTCATTTCTGCTGTCCTCCCTTGGTGGGCCATAGCCAACAAACCCAAAGGCGGCATCCCTGCCGGGGTTCTCGGCCACGGCGCCTAACACCGAGGAGCCTACCACAAATTTTGCGAATACAGAGCTGACACGAAAGTGACATTTGCGCCCGTTAAGTTAACGGAAACGCGTGCCGAAACTTCAGACTTGGGGAAATCATGATTGAGAAGACGATCTCGAACACCATGCCGGCGAGAGGCCGTTTGGGCCGGGGCGGGCTGCGCCTCGCTTCCGCCGTTCTCGCGGCGGCTTCAGCCGCGCCGCTCGCACCCGTAGCGACCGCGGCTCCGATCACTTTCCTGCCCGGCGACTTGGCGGTGCTCTACAGCGTTTATCCAGGTTTACCGAACCCCAATACCGGGAGCACCGGCGGTTATACGACACCGAACATCACAGCCGGGACAACAGTTCTGCCGATCAACCCGAATGCACCGAGCCCGCTCACATACCCCGTCATTGCCGTCGCCGGCGGCAGCTATCCTAATGTTTTCAACAATGCGAGCGTAGACCGGAGTTTCGGCGTCACCTCGCCAATGTATCTCGGCCAGATCACCCTTGCGGGCAATACTGTCAGCACGACGGATCTGACGGGGCTGACCGGGATCACGACGAGCTTCTCCTCGAATCGGAGATGGCGCTCAATCTGTCGCCGAACAGAAACGCCCTGACTTTTCTTGGATACAATTCAGCGGTGGGCGCCCTGGACGTGTCAAATTCCAATACACCTAATCGTATCGATCCGTCCAATACCGACACGCAGACCCCAACCAACCGCTCGGTCGTGCAGATAAATCTGGATGGCAGCGTTCAGGTCACCAACACCAATGCCTATAGCGGGAACAACGGCCGCGCCGGCATTCTGGCGAACAATGTCAACGGCACCGGGCAAAGGCAATATCTGCTGGTTGGCAACGCTGGCAACGGCGGTTCGCCGCCGCCAACCAATATCGTCAACAACACCGGCGTGCAGTTGATAACACCGGGCAGCAATAACCCCGAGACCACGGTCGTGGGTCAGCAGCAAGGAATACCGGGCGCCTCTAACGGCTTTCAGTACGGCTTCTCGGTTACCCAGACCAATCCCCAAACCGGGATGCCCTATAGCACCACAGCAGACAAGTCGGGCAAAGACAACAACTTCCGCGGCGAGACGATTTTCAATAATACGCTCTATGTCACCAAAGGCAGCGGCGGCAACGGCATCAACACGGTTTATCAAGTGGGCGCCCCCGGGATACTGCCGACAGCCGCCAGTGCCGCCACCACGGCGATCAATCCGTTGCCTGGCTACCCAACCTTCCTCGCCAACACCAAGATGACGCCGGCAGCGTTCCCGTTCGGCTTTTTTCCGTTCGGCATCTGGTTCGCCAATGCGACTACGCTCTATGTCGCCGACGAGGGTGATGGGGTCATCGCCGACGCCAGTAACGACCCCGTAGCCGGGATCGAGAAATGGAGCTTCAACACCGCAACCGGACAATGGATGCTCGACTACACACTGCAGGACGGTCTCGGCCTCGGGACCGATTACACTGCGGGAAATTATTTCCCGACTGAGACTGACGGGCTGCGCAACATCTCCGGCATAGTCAACGCCAACGGCACCGTGACGATCTACGGCGTCACCTCCACCGTCAGCACATCGGGCGACCAGGGAGCCGACCCCAACGAAATCGTCGACATTACCGACCAGCTCGCCGTGATGGCGGGTCCCACGGGTGAGATGTTCTCTGTCCTCGATGGCCCCGCAATATGGCGTCGTCTACCGCGGGATCGCATTCGACCCGGTGCCGGAGCCCGGAACTATTGTTCTGCTGGCCTCCGCGCTCGCCGGATTGGGGGCGGTGCGCCGACGCAGGCACGCCTTGTCACGCATCGCTCTATAGGAGGTCGGCGACTGCGTTCCAGTAGCGCTTCATTGCGGCGAGATGGTCGCTCATCGAGCGGCCGGCGATCCGGTAGAGGTGGCCGCTTTCGTAGTAATTGGCCAAGGTCAGGTGGGTCACCCCGATCGACTTCCAGAAGCGCACCTGCTCGCGCCATTCGGCCTCGGTGCCGGCGCCGGCCGAGACCCGCGTATCGATGCCGATCGCCGCCGGATCCCGGTCTGCCTCCTCGGCGTAGCGATGCAGCGTGGCGAACGCGGCCTTCGCTTCGTCGCCGGGCGGATAGGCAAGCGGCATCCAGCCGTCGCCCCACTTGGCGCAGCGCCGCAAAGTCACGTCGGCGTGACCGCCATACCATAACGGGATCTTGCGCCTGGTCGGCAGCGGATTGATCCCGGCATCCTCGATCGTGTGCCATCTGCCCTTGAAGCTGACATGCGGCTGCGCCCATAACGCGCGCATGACCTCGACCTGCTCCTCCGACCGGCGGCCGCGGTTGTGAAAATTCTCGTTGAGGCCGACAAACTCGACTTCGTTCCATCCGACCCCGATGCCGAGCCGGAACCGGCCGCCGGACAGCACATCGAGACATGCCGCCTGCTTGGCGACAAGTACGGTTTGGCGTTGCGCGAGGATCAACACCTGCGTGGAAAAATCGGCGATCTTCGTGCACGCGGCAAGAAACCCGAACAGCACAAACGGGTCATGATAAAGGTCGGTCGATCGGGCGCGCGGCTGGCTCCAACCGGGGCGGCTCGCGACATTGATGCCCAGCACGTGGTCCGGCGCGGCAATCCCGTGGTAACCGATTTCCTCCGCCGCCTGGACAAACTCCCGTAGGGTTGCCGGCTCGCCGCCGATATCGACGATGGGAAGGGCCACGCCAAGTTTCATTTGTCGCTCCTTTCGCTAACGCCTACTCGTCTAGCCAGAGGTCCTCGAAGCGCCAGCCATTGTATTGGCTGTTCACCATGACCGTTAGGCCTTTCACCTTGGGCTGCCAGCAAGTCGCGGCCCGGAAGTGGTAGATGATCGGGCGCGCCCCGTCCTCCTGCAATTTCTTGTCGATTTCCCAGACGAGCTTGCGGCGCTTCTCCGGGTCGGCTTCCATTGACTGCCGGGCGAACTGGTGTTCGAGCTCGGGGTTGCAGTAACCGGTGTAGTTGCGTTCCGAGCCGCAGCCATAATTCTCATAGAACTGCTGGTCCGGGTCGTCGACGCCGCTGCCGGTATTGTTTTGGCCGATCTGATAATCTTTGCGCGCCACCTTGGGAAACCAGTTGGCGGTCTCGACCGGGTCGAGCGCGCCGTCAATATAGCTTTCTTTGAGCTGGTCGATCAGGATGACGGCTGGGTCGCGAAAGATCGCAATGTTTCGTGCCGAGACCGTCAGCTTCAGCCGATTGTCCGGCCCGTAGCCGAGTTTCTCCATGATCTGGCGCGCTTCGGCGCGGTTTTTCTGTATGTCGGGATCATAGCCCGGCACTATTTTCAACAGCTCCGGCGGCATGCCCCAAATCCCGGCCGGCGGCGGCTCCATCGCCCCGCCGATGTCGCCCTGCCCCTCGGCGAGAATATCGATAAAGGACTTCCGGTCGAGGCTCAGCATCATTGCCCGCCGAATTTCCGGATTGTCGAAGGGCGGCTTGTCGCGATTGAGGATGAGATTGGTGCTGGCGTTGCCCGGCGCCAGATCGCAGATCGCCTGAGGCGCCTGGGTCTTGATGTCCGTCAATAGCGGGATCGACACCTCGAACGGGAAGGTCATGTCGAATTTGCCGGCAATGAAGGAGAGGATCGCCGTCGAGCGGTTCGGGATAATCGTATATTCGACGCCATCGAGATAGGGCCGCCCCTTTTTCCAGTAATCGGGGTTGCGCGCGACTACTATCCGTTCATTAGGCTTGAACTCGACAAATCTGAAAGGGCCCGTGCCGATCGGATGCGTCCGCATGTCGCGCGGCGATACATGACAAGGGTAGACTGGCGCATAGCCCGAGGCGAGCAGCGCGATCAGCCACGGCTGCGGCCGCCTTAGAACAAAGGTGGCCTCGTAGTCGCCCCTTGTGCTGATCTCTTCAATGTTGTTGTACCAGGACTTGCGCGGATTGAGGCGGAGCTTTTCGCTCGACTTGCCGGTCAGCAAGTCCCAGGTGCATTTAACGTCGTTGGCGGTGAAGGGTTTACCGTCGTGCCATTTGACGCCCTGGCGCAAATGAAAGGTCAGCTGCTTACCGTCTTCGCTCGTCGACCAGTCGGTGGCGAGATCCGGCACGATTGAAGACAGGCTGTTCTGCGCGACGTGCTGGTCGTACATGACAAGGTTGTTGAACACCCCCATCATCGGGATCTCGGTCGAATTCGTCCCCTCCTCGAGGATCGACATGCTCGCCGGGCTGTCGCGGTGGTAGACCTTCAGGATCCCGCCCGCTTTCTGCGCCACCGCCGCGTCCGCGCCAAGCATGCTGGACAACAGGCAGCCGAACACGACGAAATCTCGAACGAAACGCTTCATGAGCCGTTCGCCTGCCTGTCCTTGTCGCTCGCACAGCGGCTTCCCTGCCGCGTCGCGTTGTAGATCAACGGGGCCGGGTTGCAAAAGGGTGAACACAACGTGGTGTCGGAGGCACCAAGGCGAACATTCGCCCTAGCATGGTCAAAGCAATTGGTACAGTGTCTAAATTTTGTGCACCGCAACACAGAAAACACTATAGGTTATATGCACATTGACAATTTCATATTGCATCGCAACATGCTGGGGATATCCGCAGCCTGGAGATGGAAGGATGCGTTCCAGAGAAAGGCGACGGAACTCGACCGAGCCGAGGGGTGAGCTGGCCTCGCGCACCCTGGCGATGCCCGCCGACTGCAATCCCAGGGGGGACATCTTCGGTGGCTGGATCATGGCGCTGATGGATTCCGCCGGGAAGATGTCGGCGACCCCGCATGCCGGCGGGCGTGTCGTGACCGTTTCCGTCTCGAACATCACCTTTCTGCAGCCGGTGCATGTCGGCGACACGGTCTGCTGCTATACCGAAGTCACACGCACGGGGCGGACCTCGATCACGCTCGACGTCGGGGTGTGGGTGCTGCGCCAAGGGCAAGGCGAGCGGGTCAAGGTGACCGAAGCCGAGTTCACCTTTGTCGCAGTCGGCGAGGATGGCCGCCCCCGCGAACTGGCGAGCCCCGTCGTGTCGGCCGTCAGCAAAAGAGCGCGACAACCGGGCGCCTCGCGCTAACTTGTCCGGCTAGCCAGTTGAGGAGAATGCCGATGCCGGACCGCATCCTGGTGATCAACCCGAATTCCACCGATGCCGTCACGCGCGCGATCGATGACGCGATGCGCCCGTTGCGCATCGCCCGCGGACCGGGGATCGATTGCATGACGCTCCGCGAAGGACCGCCCGGCGTGGAAAGCCAGAGCGATGCGGACGCCGTCATCGCGCCGCTCTGCCGCGCGATCCGCGACGCCGAGCCGGAAACCGCTGCTTTGTCATCGCCTGCTTCAGCGACCCGGGTCTCTTCTCGGCGCGCGAAGCAACCGCGAAACCGGTGCTCGGCATCGCGGAGTGCGGGATCCTGACCGGGTTGACCCTCGGCCACCGCTTTGGCGTGATCTCGATCCTCGCCCGCTCGGTGCCGCGGCATTTGCGCTACATCGCCGCGATGGGAGTGGGGCAGCGGCTCGCCGGCGACCTGCCGATCGGCCTCGGCGTCACCCAGCTCGCCGACGCCCGTTCGACCTTGGGCCGCATGATCGATGTCGGCACCCGGTTGCGCGACGAACACGGCGCCGACGTGCTGGTCATGGGCTGCGCCGGCATGGCCCGCTACCGCGCCGATCTCGCAGAGACCGTCCAGATCCCGGTCGTCGAGCCGACCCAGGCCGCCGTCGCGATGGCGATCGGCCGCCTCTGCCTCGGCTGGTGACTAGGGTTGTACTTGAACGCCTGGTAGATAGGAGAGTATCCCTTACGACGCTTGCGGTTGGCTGCCGCGAGTTCGCGCCTCAGCGATGCGTCGGGCTTCGAGGGACCCATGTTCGAGCCGAGTAAGAAAAGGGGTGGGTGGCGTTGGTGGTACCTCCTGCTTCTCATCCAATTCGTCGCGGTACTCTGGCCGCCCTTCTACAACAAAATAGAACCCTATTGGGCTGGGATACCGTTCTTCTACTGGTATCAGCTGCTTTGGGTAATCATCGGCGCCGCGCTCACCGCGATCGTGTATTTTGCGACGGAAGACTAACACACGGACGACATAAAGCTCGAGACCGGCGCAAACCGGGAGGGAGGAGCACCGTGCAGGACGTCAACTGGACCGCCCTGATCGTCTTCATATTATTGTTTGGTTTTATCACCTGGCTGGGTTTCGCCGCGGCCAATTGGCGCAAAGGGGACCTCGACTTGCTGCACGAGTGGGGGCTCGGCGGGCGGCGCTTCGGCACGATCGTCACGTGGTTTCTGATCGGCGGCGACCTCTACACGGCCTATACTTTTATTGCCGTTCCAGCACTCGCCTTTGGCGCGGGCGCCGTCGCGTTCTTCGCGGTGCCCTATACTATCGTCGCCTATCCGATCTTTTTCCTTGTCTTCCCGCGCATCTGGCACGTCTGTCACAAGCGTCATTACATCACGGCGGGCGACTTCGTCCGCGGCCGGTTCGGCAATCGCTGGCTTGCGTTGGCCGTGACGATCACCGGCATTGTCGCGACCATGCCATATATCGCGCTGCAGCTGGTTGGACTGCAGGTCGTGATCGGCGCGCTCGGGGTCTCGGGAACGGGGTTCGCCGCTGACCTGCCGCTGATTATCGCGTTCGTTATTCTCGCAGCTTTCACCTACTCGAGCGGTCTACGGGCGCCTGCCTCGATCGCCATCGTGAAGGACCTGCTGATCTATACGACGGCCTTTGCCGCAGTCATCGTCATTCCGATCGAGCTCGGCGGTTTCGGCAAAATATTTGCGGCGGTACCCCCGCCAAAATTGTTGCTCGCGACCCCGGGCCCGGACACCACTGGCGCCTACAGCGCCTATGCGACCCTGGCGTTCGGCTCGGCGCTCGCGCTTTTCCTCTACCCTCACTCCATGACTGGAATTCTGGCCGCCAGCAGCGGCCATGTGGTTCGCCGCAATGCCGCCCTCCTCCCGGGCTATTCCTTTATGCTCGGCCTGCTCGCGCTGGTCGGCTTTTTCGCCATCGCCGCCGGGGTCGCCGGCCTTCCCGAATACGCCGCCGGCTTCAAGCAGTTCGGCAACAACTTCGCAGTGCCGGCGCTTTTTCTGCACAGCTTTTCATCGTGGTTTGTCGGCATCGCCTTTGCCGCAATCGGGATCGGCGCCCTCGTCCCGGCAGCGATCATGTCGATCGCTGCGGCGAACCTCTACACCCGCAACATCCACCGCGAATTCATCAACCGGAACCCCACCGACAAGCAAGAAGCGCAGATGGCGAAATGGGTCTCGCTGATCGTCAAATTCGGCGCGCTCGTGTTCATCGTTTTCGTGCCGACGCAATACGCGATTTATCTGCAGCTCCTCGGCGGCATCTGGATCATCCAGAACTCTGCCGTCGGTAATCCTCGGCACGTATACCCGCTGGTTCAACGACTGGGCGCTGCTCGTCGGCTGGGCAATAGAAATCATCGTCGGCACGGCGATGGCGGCCGCAGTGAACCTGACTCCGACATACCCCCTTCAAATCGCCGGTTACACATTCCCCGGCTACACCGCGCTCTACACGGTCATTCTCAACATCCTCGTGACAATCGTTCTGACCCCGGTATTCAATTTGATGGCCGCTCAGCGCACGCCGCTCGACGAGACCGCCGCGTCGGACTATTACGCCTGAAGATGATTATGTCTCTTCTCAAAACCGCGCCGACATAGGTGTTTCGAACTATTGACCGGTGCCGGGTTCGAAGATTAGCTTTTCGAGCGGATAGCCGGTAAGGCATTCCCGCCTTTTGGTTGGGGTGAGCCAGCGCGAAGCATCATCCATCGAGAGGGGTAGAAGGAGTGTCTGGGCAGGATAGCGCGGCGGTCATCATGACCGGCATCAACTTGGCGCTGGCGGCTTTGCTGCTTGCAGCAATCTTCTGGCGGGTCGGGAACAGAACGGCTTTGGGCTTTCTGATCATCGGCGCGGGTGCCGGCTTTGCGCTTGCCGTGCCGTTCAGTCAAATCGGCCGTAGCGCCGGAACCCCGTCAACCAGCATAGAGAAAAGAATGATGGGCATCGAGACCAATGTTAATGAATTCAGCCAACAAATTAAGGATACTCAGGAGGCAATTACAAGCAAAACACCAGCTTTGAAAACCGTGTTAGTAATATACAAAATAGCGTTCACCGCGATATTTCTGAGGTTAATAACTTCGTTAGCCAAATAGTAGTAGTAAACCACCTCAAGACGGAGCAGGCTCGGGCTCTTCCGCTGCCTCCCGCGCCTCTGCCGCCTCCGGCGGAGGCGAGGATCACGATTGCATCGATGTCGGTAGCGCCAGATCCGGACAGGCGACATAAGGGCAAACGGGTGCTGTATCTGACGCTGCGAACCGTCGGTGGCTCGCCAGCTGTCGTCACCTCCGCGGACATCAGTTTTTGTCCCGGCAACACCTCCGTTCAAGAACTGCCAGAGAATTGTACACCCGCCGGCAAAAATGAGGATTGCCCACCGCGGAATTTTTTATGTGACGGTTACAGGATTGGCGGGCAGCCGAGCGAGCGCCGATACGCCACGATACCGGATGAATATTTCAAGTACAGACGAACAAGCCCGCTTCGCGTCCACGTACAATTGATCAATTGTACCGGCAATTCTGGCCCATGCGATACCGCCCTTACTAGCGTCCCGTTGGAGCCGCGAATTGGAGCCAAGCTAACCGGCGATCTCACAGTACGACCCGGAAAGGCCGATCACGCAACCTAGTCTGCGCAAAGCTCGGATGACAACAGCGTCAAGCAAACCAATGATGCGGCTTTGAGCGAGCGCACCCGTGCTCATAGTGCTCGTAATTACTGCTCTAATGTTGCTCCTGGCTCTGGTGCTCGTGGTCAGGAGCTTCGGAGCACTTAGCGGATCTGCAGGAAACGGTTCCACCAACCGAGGAGGTATCATCCGTCACATCTGGGATGCAGTGTGGCACGCGCTGCACCCGGATTTCGTCGGGTTCAACACCGACCGGGCAACGGCGCAGACTTTAAGTCTGCTCATTGCCGCGATGCTGGTCTTCGCTGTGGTGGCCACGGTGTGGGCGGCGGGCGCGGGCGTGATCCGTACGGCATGGTTATACACGCTGCAGGCTGACGTAGCGAAAGGGCTGAAGGACCAGTGGCTCCTAACCACCGATATTTCGAAATGGCAGGCCTGGGTGGTCTTCGCCGGCTTCCTGATCCTTCAGGTGGCGCGCGCCGTTGGGGGCGTGTTGTTGATCAGCATGGCCGCGGGTCTCGCCGGTGCGATGCTCGGGTTCATTTTTGGCATCCCCCGTCCCATAAGCGCTGCCGAGGCCCCGCCGGCGGAGGCCGGCGGAGCGGATCCGCCACCGAGAATGAACCGCCAGCATGCGGAGTACGAGATAGCGGTGAGTGAAACCAGAGCACGCCGGGCCGATCCAAGATTGCTGCTCGAAGCCGCGCGCGTCTTCTACGCCGCCGGGGCGGACTACAAAACCATCGCTGAGGTCGTTGCCGAGTCGGCTCTGCAAGCCAGGGACAAGGCCGATCCAACAGTTCTCGACGCGATCATCGGTGACGCAGTCGCCCTTCGTCTGTCTGGCCGGGTCCCGGGCGGTTATCGGGCGGCGCTGGAGCTCCTCAACGAAATCGGCCCGGACGCGGACGGCCGTCTGCATCTGCTGCGGGCCTTGACGAAAGGCCAGAAATACAAGGAGGCGAGGCTGACGGGGAAACCCAAAGACGATCCCGAACTCGTCGAGCTTCGCCGCCAAATCCGCGAAGACCTCGAATACGCCTTTTCCAAAAACGAGCGGCTGAGGGCCGCGAACCAACGCTTTTTGCAGCCCGCCCCAGTTGCTCTCGTTGCTGGCGACCGCGAAGACGATTTGTCGGATGTCTACAAGGACGACCCCGACTTCCGAGGCCCTGGTGGACCCGCTGCGATCTCTCACATTCGCCAGCACCGAGAGCGCAACCCGGATCGCCGCCTGGCTCTATCCGGGTGGAAAGGTAGAAACGACGAATTACGATAAGCTTCAGGAGTGGCTGGATAAGTGGCCGGAGAGTTTTCTCGGTGGCAAACGTTATCCGCCGGCGGCTTTCGCAAATGGCGATACTTCCGAAGGGGATCTCAAACCAATCCGTCGGCGCGCTCTAGAAGACCTGAATATTCCCAAGTAAGGAGCACCTAAATGGCATGTGGTACGTTCACTGTAAGCAAGGTGCCCACATCAAAGGTACAACAGACGATCGATCTCTTTAGCGTGAACAAACCCCCGCCGATGCGCACAACCAGTGCTTCTGAGGGCAACGAGCTGCATAAAGTTACCGCTGTATTTCCACCTTGCCCAGACACTACGACCCAACCTTGAGAGGGCGGCGTAAAAAATATCCGATTTTCCCTTGCTCGCGGTAACGAACCGCAATTCTATACCGGCATTGTGCGTTTCTGGTGTGCCCGGCCGATCCGCGCCGTTTCCTCGCGGTGGCCGGCGATGACGCGCACGCCCTCGTCGAGTTTGGCGACGATGTTCTCGGGCGAGCAGGTTTCGAGAAACGGCACGCAGTTTTTCCGGCAGGCCGCGAAGACACGCTCGCGCGCCTGTTTCATGTCGGGCGGATACGGGTCGCGCGGGACTGAAAGATAGCCGAGCGCCAATCCCAGATCGCCCGGTCCCAATTCGGCGAAACCGAGACCCGGCACTTCGAGGATTTCCTCGCAATGGGCAATCCCTTCCGGGCTTTCGAGCTTGACGCCGAGCAGCAATTCGCCGTTGCGGTTGAGCGGACAGGGATCGCAGCGCTGCAAGTACTCCTCCGGCGAAACCCCCCATACCGGGGCCGCAGTTGCTTCCGAGCCGCGTCCGCGCGTGCCCGTCCCGAGGCGGCCGTCGCTCGCCTGTCCGCTCGCCCCGCGCATTCGCTCGGCCGGCGAGGGCAGAGACCGATCGACCCCGGCCGCCTGGTGCGGATAGCGGCAGCTTTCGACAAAGGCGTGGA
This sequence comes from uncultured Alphaproteobacteria bacterium, assembly GCA_963787425.1. Lineage (GTDB taxonomy): Bacteria > Pseudomonadota > Alphaproteobacteria > ATCC43930 > CGMCC-115725 > AP-15. The sequence continues at coordinate 55,657 of CAWBCV010000002.1, read as the reverse complement.
CCGCCGCCGCCAATTCCGCCTGGCACAGCAGCACGCCGTGCACACCGCGGCCGAGGATCTGGCGGAACTGCCACGCATTGAAGCGGACATTAGCAGCATCCGTGCCGTTGACCGGCGCCTCGACGATGACCGTCGGCGTGCGGTGACCCGAGTGCGTCGGGCCGGCCTCGACGAGGCCGCGCATGTATTCGGCGAGGCCCGCTATGTCGAACGCCCCGTGCTCCATCCCAATATTGATGTAATCAGCCCAGACATGCGCGTCCTCGCGCCCCTGCGCATAGGTCAGCACGTGGCCGCTGTGGCCGCCGGTGTAATAGATCGCCTGATCCTGCTCCAACAGTTCGATGGCACGGTTGATGCGGTTGGGCATGGCTTCCCCTTCCGTCTGCTGCCGAATTGCGAATCAGGCTCAGCTCACGCAGCGCGGCGGCTGCGGACGCGGGTGTTGGCGCCGCGGTCTTCGTCGAACAGTTCGGCGAGGCGCTCGAGCATGACGCCGCCGAGTTGCTCGGCGTCGACGATCGTAACGGCGCGGCGGTAATAGCGGGTCACGTCGTGGCCGATGCCGATCGCCGTCAGCTCCACTTCACCGAGGCGCTCGATGTCGTGGATCACCTCGCGCAGGTGCTTTTCGAGGTAGTTGCCGGGGTTGACGGATAGCGTCGAATCGTCGACCGGGGCGCCGTCGGAGATCACCATCAGGATGCGGCGCTGCTCGGAGCGCCCGCGCAGCCGGTCATGCGCCCAGATCAGCGCCTCGCCGTCGATGTTCTCCTTTAGGATACCCTCGCGCAGCATCAGCCCGAGGCTGCGCCGGGCGCGCCGCCAGGGGGCGTCGGCCGGTTTGTAGACGATGTGGCGCAGATCGTTGAGCCGCCCGGGGTTGGGCGGCTTGCCGGCCGCAATCCAGCGTTCGCGCGACTGGCCACCCTTCCAGGCGCGCGTCGTAAAGCCGAGGATCTCGACTTTGACGCCGCAGCGCTCCAGGGTGCGCGCGAGGATGTCGGCGCTCATTGCCGCGACAGTGATCGGCCGGCCCCGCATCGACCCCGAATTGTCGATCAAAAGGCTCACGACGGTGTCGCGGAATTCGGTCTCGCGCTCGCGCTTGTAGGCCAAGGGCAGGACCGGGTTGGCGACGACGCGCGACAGGCGGCCGGCATCGAGGAGGCCCTCGTCGAGGTCGAATTCCCAAGCGCGGGTTTGCTTCGCCATCAACTTACGTTGCAATCGATTGGCAAGGCGCGCGATGACGCTCTGCAGATGCGCCAGCTGCTGATCGAGGAGATGGCGCAGCCGCGACAGCTCGTCGGCGTCGCACAGCTGATCGGCCTCGATGACCTCGTCCGAAGCGACGCTGAAGGCACGGTAGACCGCTGTGTCGTCGTTGCGGCCGCGCGGCATCTGCCCGGGGCGGCCCGGGCGGCCCGGATCGTCGTCGCTCGAACCCGGCATCATCTCGCCGTCGCCGGCCTCGGCGGCGTCTTGCGCGTCTTCGGCCGCGCCCTCCGCGGGCGAGCCCTCGTCCGAAGCCTGGGCGCCGGCAGTGGCGCCTTCGCCCTCGCTCTGGTTCTCGCTCTCCAACTCCTCGCCGCCCTGCTGCTCTTCCGTGTCCTCCGACCCATCGGCTTCGCCGAAATCGATATCGAGGTCCTGCAGCAGCTTGCGAGTGGCCCGCGCATAGGCGTCCTGATCGAGAATCGCACGGTCGAGCTCGCCGAAATCCTTGCCGATACGCGATTCGAGCCAAGGGCGCCACAGATCGACCACGCGCCGCGCCGCGGGCGGCGGCCGCTCTCTCGTCAATGCCTCGCGGGTCAGCAGACGCACCGCCTCGGCCATGGTACTCTCGGTGCGCTCGGTGATCCGCTCATAACCTTGCCGGCGATACTGCTCGTCGAGCATCGCGTCCAGATTTGACGCGACGCCGGCCATGCGCCGCGAACCCAGCGCCTCGACCCGCGCCTGCTCGACCGCGTCGAACACTGCCCTGGCGAGGGGCCCGCTCGGCACGCGCTTGCTGTGCACCGCGTCGTCGTGATAGCGCAGCCGCAACGCCACGCTGTCGGCGGCGCCGCGCAACTGCGCCGCCTCTTCGGCCGGGAGGTCGCGCGGCGGGTTCGGCAGGCGCACCCGCGCGCCGCTCTGGCCGGCCGGTTCCGGCCCGAAGCCCACGGTCACATCGTCGCGCTCGGCGATCGCCCGCAACGTCGCCGCGGTCGCGCGCTTGAAAATCTCGGTCGGGGAAAACTCCTGGGCCATCAGTTGCGACCAACCGGGCTGAAAAACAGGCGTCGCCTCTCACCGGCGGCCGCCCCCCTCCCTAACCCTCCTCCGCTCGCGGGGGAGGGAAGGGTGGGGGCGACAGGGAGAGTGAGGGGCGGCAAGCGAGGACCTCCTACATCAACGTCGCGTTGACGCCGGTCTCCGCCAGCTCGGTGCCGAAGCAGCGCTGGTAGTATTCGGCCACCGTCGGGCGCTCCGTCTCGTCGCATTTATTGAGGAAGGTCAGCCTGAAACCAAAAGCCAGATCGCCGAAAATGCGGGCGTTCTCAGCCCAGGTCATGACTGTGCGCGGCGACATGACGGTCGAAATGTCGCCGTTGATGAAACCGGCACGGGTCAGATCGGCCAGTGCCACCATCGCGCTGATCGTCCGCCGGTCTTCGTCATTGTCGTAGCTCGGCACTTTCGCCAGCACGATGTCGACCTCGGCGTCGTGCGGCAGATAATTCAGTGTCGCGACAATGTTCCAGCGGTCCATCTGGCCCTGGTTGATCTGCTGCGTTCCGTGATAGAGGCCGGTGGTGTCCCCGAGTCCGACGGTGTTCGCCGTCGAGAACAGCCGGAAGTAGGAATGCGGCCGGATCACCCGGTTCTGGTCGAGCAGGGTCAGCTTGCCCTCGACCTCCAGCACGCGCTGGATGACGAACATAACGTCGGGGCGCCCGGCATCGTATTCGTCGAAGCACAACGCGACCGGATGCTGCAACGCCCAGGGCAGAAGACCCTCGCGGAATTCGGTGACCTGCTTGTTGTCGCGCAATACGATCGCGTCCTTGCCGACCAGATCGATCCGGCTGATGTGGCTGTCGAGGTTGACGCGGATGCATGGCCAATTGAGCCGGGCGGCGACCTGCTCGACATGGGTCGATTTGCCGGTGCCGTGGTAGCCCTGGATCATCACGCGACGGTTGAAGGCAAACCCGGCGAGGATCGCCAATGTGGTATCTCGATCGAAACGATAGGCATCGTCCAGATCAGGGACATGCTCGCTCGCCTGGCTGAACGCCGGGACCTGGAGATCGCTGTTGATCCCGAAGGTCTGACGGACCGAGATCGTGATGTCGGGCTGTTCGAGAGGAAAGGCGGGGGCGGGAGCCGTTGGCTGAACGGATGGCATTATTCGCTTTTATCCCAGTGGTGGAGCAGGATGGGGTTCGAGGTGCGGCAGCGCGAGGCTCATGCGAAATAGCTGGCCTTCAGCGTGGCATAAGCCTGATTGATGATCTTTAGCTTCTCCTCGGCTGCCTTGTCGCCGCCATGGGCGTCGGGATGATGCAGCTTGACCAGGACTTTATACCGCGCCTTGAGGCGCACCAAGGTGAAGGGCGCCTCGATCTCGAAAACGGCAAGTGCTTGCTCGCGCGCCGACAGCGCGCGCCGCGCCGGATCCCGCATCTGGTCGCCATTGCGCCGGCTGCGCTCCCTCGCCCCCTCCGGACCGCGGGCGAATACGCCTAAAGGGTCGCGGATCCGATCGGCGTACCCGGGGCCATGACGATCGCCCAGCCGCCAGCTCGGGCGCTGCCAGACGGTGTCGTGCCGGATCTCGGCTTCGATCTCGGCATCGCTCATCCCAGCGTAATAGTTCCACGCGGAGTTGTAGGCGCGCACGTGCTCGAGGCAGAACCAGTGATAATCGTGCAGATCCAGTCGGGATTTCGGCGCGCGGAAATCACCGCCGCCGATGCAGCCGGGGTGGTCGCACGGCCGCATCGGCGCGTTGGCCGCCGTCTCGAAAATCGGATCGGACAAAAGACGCCGCATCGCGATTCAGTATGGGCAGAGCGCCGTCGGCTGGCAAGGATGCGGCGTGTCGTGCGGATCGGCAGTTCGGCTGAGCAGAGCAGGGTTGCGGCAGCGCAAGCGCGGAATGCCGGCTAAAGCCGCAAGGCCGGATCCGGCCATCCGCCAAATTCCGCCCGCGGATCAGCCCAGCGCAGAATGGCGGCGCGCATCTCGCGCGGCAGGCGGTAGAAGGTGGCGCGACGCCGGTCCTCTTTGACCGGGGCGAACAAATCCAGCAGCGGCACCGGCTCGGGTTCCCGTGCGATAGCGATGCTGCCGTCGAGCAGCCTGGCGAGCCTGGTCCCGCCGATCGCCGCGACTTCGACGATCGCGTCGCGCCAATATCGGTAGCGTCCCCCTGCGGCGACGACGAAGGAGCTGAGGATTGCGGTTCGCGGCCCATTCGAATTCAGCCAGGCGATCGTGCAGCGTGCCAGCTTCTCGTCGGCGCCGCAGCGCGTCAGGATGGCGATTTCGGTGCCTTCGTGATGGTTCTCGGCAGCCGACTGCGGAGCGAAGCGGCCGACCACGATACCGCGGCGGCAATAGCTCGATACTGCGAGATATTGTCCGCTGCTCGGCAGTTCGAGGATGCGCCAGCCGCGGTCGTGAAAAACCGTCGCCGGCGGGCGCCGCCTGGCGACGGCCCCCACCGCGGCTTCGGCAAATTTGCGTGACGGGAACGGAATGACTTCGCCCATTGGACCTCCTCTCCCCGGCACGCAAAACAGATACCGGGCCAGGATTGATCCATTTCAGGCTTTATGCAACCCATCCTCGTGCTTAACAAAACGCCCGCCCGCGGTTTCCCACGGACGGGCGGCTTGATTCAAGCAATTAGCGGGATTAGAAGTCCATTCCGCCCATTCCGCCGCCGGGCGGCATGGCCGGCGGGGTCTTCGGCTCCGGCTTCTCGGCAACCATCGCTTCGGTGGTGATCAACAAACCCGCGACTGACGAGGCATCCTGCAGAGCATGCCGCACGACCTTGGTCGGGTCGATGATCCCCGAGCGGATCATGTCGGTGAACTCACCCTTCTGAGCGTCATAGCCGTAGTTCGGGTCGGTGCTGTCGAGCAGCTTGCCGACGATGATCGACCCGTCGGTGCCGGAGTTCTCGGCGATCTGGCGGGCCGGGTATGACAGCGCCTTCTTGACGATGTCGATGCCCACCTTTTGGTCGTTGTTGGTCGGCTTCAGTCCCTCGAGAGCGCGGATCGCATAGAGCAGCGCCGCACCGCCGCCGGCGACTACGCCTTCTTCAACCGCGGCGCGGGTCGCGTGCATCGCGTCGTCGACCCGGTCCTTCTTCTCCTTGACCTCGACCTCGGTTGCGCCGCCGACGCGGATCACAGCGACGCCACCGGCGAGCTTCGCCAGCCGCTCCTGCAATTTCTCGCGGTCGTAATCCGAGGTCGTCTCTTCGATCTGCTGCTTGATCTGCGCGATGCGGCCCTCGATGTCCTCTTTCTTGCCCGCGCCGTCGATGATCGTCGTGTTCTCTTTTTCGACGCGCACGCGCTTCGCCTGTCCCAGCATGTCGAGCGTGACGTTCTCAAGCTTGATGCCGAGATCTTCGCTGATGACCTGCCCGGCGGTCAGGACCGCGATATCCTCGAGCATGGCCTTGCGCCGGTCGCCAAAGCCAGGCGCCTTGACCGCGGTCACTTTGAGGCCGCCGCGCAGCTTGTTGACGACCAACGTGGCGAGAGCCTCACCCTCGACATCCTCGGCGACGATAAGCAAAGGCTTGCCGCTCTGCACCACCGACTCGAGCACCGGCAGCATCGCCTGCAAGCCGGAGAGCTTCTTCTCGTGGATCAAGATGTAGGGGTTCTCCAGCTCGGCGATCATCTTCTCGGCATTGGTGACGAAATAGGGCGAGAGATAACCGCGGTCGAACTGCATACCTTCGACGACATCGAGCTCGGTCTCGAGGCTCTTCGCCTCTTCGACCGTAATCACGCCCTCATTGCCGACCTTTTGCATCGCCTGCGCGATCATCTCGCCGACTTCGCGCTCGCCATTGGCCGAAATTGTGCCGACCTGCGCGATCTCTTCGTTCGTCGAGATCTTCTTTGAACGCTTTTTGATGTCCTCGACGACAGCAGCGACGGCGACATCGATGCCGCGCTTTAGATCCATCGGGTTCATGCCGGCCGCGACCGCCTTGGCTCCCTCGCGCACGATCGCCTGGGCCAGAAGGGTCGCAGTCGTGGTTCCGTCGCCCGCCTGATCGCTGGTCTTCGATGCGACCTCGCGCACCATCTGGGCGCCCATATTCTCGAATTTGTCGGGCAGCTCGATCTCTTTGGCGACCGTAACGCCGTCTTTGGTGATGCGCGGCGCGCCGAACGATTTGTCGAGGACGACATTACGCCCCTTCGGGCCCAACGTCACCTTGACGGCATTGGCGAGGATGTCGACGCCGCGCAGCATGCGCTCGCGTGCGTCGCCATGAAATTTGACTTCTTTGGCAGCCATTTCTCTTCTTCTCCTCAAGCGACCTTTTGTGCGGCGGCGCCCCGTTCGAGCACGCCCATGATGTCGGACTCTTTCATGATGATCAGCTCTTCGCCTTCGAGCTTGACCTCGGTGCCCGACCATTTGCCAAACAGCACACGGTCGCCCGCCTTGACGTCCATCGGCTGGAGCTTGCCATCGTCGCCCCGCGCACCCGGACCGGCGGCGACCACCTCGCCCTCCATCGGCTTTTCTTTCGCCGTATCGGGGATGATGATGCCGCCCGCCGTCTTCTCCTCGCCCTCGACGCGCCGAATCAGCACGCGGTCGTGCAATGGACGGAATTTCATGAATACCTCCTAGAACGCAAACCAAAATCCGGAATTAGCACTCTCGCCCTGAGAGTGCTGCTGACATAATTGGGCCTTGTCGGATTGTCAAGCAATATGGCGTACACTGAGGAGCCCGCGACGACCTCGCCGGGACCTCGGGCAAGACACTCTGAAAAGAGCTGAACCCAGCCGTGCCGTTTGTGGTTATGATACGATTACCCGCTATGAACGAGCCGCCAAAATGTCGCGAACCGTAGATTGGGAGATACCGGGCGAGATCCAGCCGAACCAGGCGGATTGCTCGTTTGATCTGGACCGAGCGCTGAGCGCCGTCCTCGGCCTGCGCGCGACCGTCCCCGAGGATGCGTTCACCGCCGGGACGCTCGGCACCGAACGTGCCGGCAGCGGTGTTCTGATCCGCGAGGACGGCTTGGTGCTGACGATCGGCTATCTGGTCACCGAGGCCGAGACGATGTGGCTCACCTCGGAGGGCGGCGGTGCCGTGCAAGGGCATGTCCTCGGCTACGACCAGGAGACCGGCTTCGGTCTCGTGCAGGCGCTCGGGCGGCTCAAGGTGCCGCCGATCGAGCTCGGCGTCGGGGTGCGGGTCGGCGCCGGCGACCGCGCCATAATGGCCGCCGAAGGAGGCCGGCGCCACGCGCTATCGGCGAGGGTCGTCGCGCGGCAGGAATTTGCCGGATATTGGGAGTATGTCCTCGACCGAGCGATCTTTACGGCCCCGGCGCACCCGTTTTGGGGCGGCGCCGCGCTGATCGGCGCCGACGGCCGGCTGATCGGCATCGGTTCGCTGCACGTTCAGCACGCCAGCGGCCGCGAACTGCGCCGCGATGTCAACATGGTGGTGCCGATCGAGCTGCTGCCCCCGATCCTCGACGACATGCTGACCTATGGTCGGCCGAACCGGCCGCCCCGCCCATGGCTCGGGCTCTACGCTGCCGAGGTGGAGGACGCAATCGTGGTCGCCGGGCTCGCCGAGAAGGGGCCCGCAAGCAAAGCTGGGCTGCGACCCGGGGACCGCATCCTCGCAGTGCGCGATGATCCGGTCGCCAGCCTCGCCGGCCTGTGGCGGAAGGTGTGGGCGGGGGGGCCGGCCGGCAGCGAGGTGATAATGCAGGTGGTACGGGAAGAGGAGACGATGACTCTTCGCATCCTGTCCGCCGACCGGACGCGGTTTCTCAGGACACCGAAGCTGCATTGATCGTAGCCGTCAGCGGCGAGCATGGGTGCGCGGCCCGCTCGGCGTTAGCTTACGGCTGTATGCTGAAAAATTTTCTTTGGATATTGTGACCGACAAAATCCCGCTCGCCCGGCATTTGCCCAAACATCTGAAGCGCCTCGAAGCCGACTCGATCGGCATTATGCGCGAGGTAGCTGCCGAATTTCGCAACCCGGTCCTGCTCTATTCGATCGGGAAGGATTCGAGCGTGATGCTGCACCTGGCTCGCAAGGCTTTCTTTCCCGGCAAGCCGCCTTTTCCGCTCCTCCATATCGACACCGGCTGGAAATTCCGCGACATGATCGCGTTTCGCGACGACACGGTTCGCCGGGTCGGGCTCGACCTCCTCGTCCACACCAACAAGGAGGGGAGGGCGCGGGGCATCAACCCGATCACTTCGGGATCGGCATTGCACACGGCGGTGATGAAGACCGAAGCGCTGAAGCAAGCGCTCGACCGCCATGGTTTTGACGCGGCGTTCGGCGGTGCGCGCAGGGACGAGGAAAAGAGCCGCGCCAAGGAGCGGGTCTTCTCGGTGCGCAGCGCCGGCCACGCCTGGGACCCGAAGAACCAGAGGCCTGAGCTTTGGCGGCTCTACAACACCCGCCTGCGCGAGCGGCAATCGATGCGCGTTTTCCCGCTGTCCAACTGGACCGAGCCGGATATTTGGGAATATGTCGCAGCAGAAGAAATTCCCGTCGTGCCGCTCTATTTCGCCAAGTCGCGCCCGGTAGTCAGCCGCAATGGGGTTTGGATCATGGTGGACGACGATCGTCTGCCGCTGGAGCCCGGCGAGCGGCCCGAATTGCGGCATGTGCGCTTCCGCACCTTGGGATGCTATCCGCTGACCGGCGCCATCGAATCGACCGCTGCCACGCCCGCCCAAATCGTCGCCGAGCTGCGCAATACGCGCCAGTCCGAGCGGCAGGGCCGGCTGATCGACAGCGACGAGGAAGCCGCGATGGAACGCAAGAAGCGCGAAGGTTATTTCTGATGTCCCGCCCGCATGGCGAGCCTTCCGCTCGGCCAGGCAAGGACCTGCTGCATCTCTTAACCTGCGGGTCGGTCGACGACGGCAAATCGACATTGATCGGCCGGTTGCTCTATGAATGTGGTTCGATCCTCGACGACCAGCTCGGCGCGCTGCAGCGCGAATCCCGGCGTTTCGGGACGACCGGCGACGAGATTGATTTCTCGCTTCTGCTAGATGGGCTCGAGGACGAGCGTCAGCAGCGCATCACCATCGACGTCGCGTATCGGTTCTTTGCGACACCGGAGCGTGCCTTTATCGTGGCCGATACACCGGGGCACGAGCAATACACCCGAAACATGGCGACCGGCGCTTCGACTTCGGACCTCGCGGTGATCCTGGTCGACGCACGCAAAGGTGTGCTGCCGCAAACCAAGCGGCACGCCTTTATTTGTTGCCTGCTCGGCATCCGGCAGATCGTGCTCGCCGCCAACAAGATGGACCTCGTCGGGTTCGAGCGGCGCCGCTTCGATGATATTGCCGAGCATTTTTTGGCCTTTGCCGCTCACCTCGGCGAGGTCTCCGTAGCGGCAATTCCGCTTTCCGCGCGACTCGGCGACAATGTCACCCAGATCTCGCCTCGGATGCCCTGGTACGGCGGACCCACCCTGATCGAGCACCTTTATGCAGTCGACATTTCGGGCGACAAAGTCGAACGGCCCTTCCGTTTCCCGGTGCAATGGGTCAATCGCCCGAACGGCGACTTCCGCGGCTTCTCGGGCACCGTGGTGTCCGGCTCGATCGCCCCCGGCGACGATGTTTTGCTGGCCGGCTCTGGTCGGTCCGCAAGGCTCAAGGAAATCGTCATATTCGAGGGCACAGCCGATCGCGCGCGGGAGGGTGATGCGGTTACCCTTACATTCGAAACGGAGATCGACATTTCCCGCGGCGATCTCCTCGCAGCTCCTCGCGAGCCGCCCGAATGCGTCGACCAGTTCGCCGCGCACGTGATCTGGATGAGCGACCAGCCGCTCGTCCCCGGCCGCTCTTATTTGCTGAAGATCGGGACGCGTACCGTTACGGCCACCATTACCGCGCTCAAGCACCGCATTGATGTGGAGACGATGGCGCATCTGGCGGACCGGACGCTCGGGCTCAACGAGATCGGGTTCTGCAACCTTTCGACCGCCGCGCCCGTAGCGTTCGATCCGTACGCCGTCTGCCGCGACACCGGCGCTTTCATTTTGATCGACCGCCTCACCAACGAGACGGTAGGAGCCGGAATGATCGCCTTCGGCCTGCGGCGGGCCAGTAATATCCATTGGCAGGCGCTGACGGTCGGCCGGGAGGAGCGCGCTGAGCTAAAGGACCAGTCGCCGGCGGTGCTGTGGCTGACCGGATTATCGGGTGCCGGAAAATCGACGATTGCCGACATTGTCGAGAAAAAGCTGCTCGCGCTCGGCCGCCACACGATGCTGCTCGACGGCGACAATGTCCGCCACGGTCTCAACCGCGACCTTGGCTTCACCGACGCCGACCGGGTCGAGAACATCAGACGGGTGGGCGAAGTTGCAAAACTGATGGCGGAGGCCGGGCTCATCGTAATCTGTTCGTTCATCTCGCCGTTTCGCGCAGAGCGCCGCATGGTCCGCGAACTGACCGGTCCCATCGCTTTTCTCGAAGTGTTTGTCGACACGCCGCTCGAGGAATGCATACGCCGCGACCCCAAGGGGCTTTACGCCAAGGCTAGGGCCGGGCGGCTCGATCACTTCACCGGTCTCGATTCTGCCTATGAGCCGCCGGAAGCCTCCGAAATCCGGATCATGACGATTGACGTAACACCCGATGCCGCTGCCGAGCAGATCCTCAAGGAATTGCGGTTGCGCAAAATCATTTGAGAAATTGCCGTATCAGCAAGGCTCTTCGACGAGCCGCTCGAGATAGCTGCCGTACCCGCTCGTGCTGAAAGCCCGGGCAAGGCTGAGGAGCTGGTCCATGTCGATGTAGCCCATGCGGTACGCGACCTCCTCGACGCAGGCAATCTTCAAGCCCTGGCGCAGCTCTATCGTGCGGACGAATTCGGATGCCTCCAACAGCGAATCGTGGGTCCCGGTATCAAACCACGCATAGCCGCGTCCGAACCGCTGGACCTTGAGCATCCCCCGAGACAGGTAGACGTTGTTGAGGTCGGTAATCTCCAATTCACCACGGGCCGAGGGCTTCAGAGAGGCGGCGATCTGCGGAGCGGAATTGTCGTAGACGTATAGACCGGTGACAGCCCAGTGCGAGCGTGGCTGCGACGGTTTTTCGACGATGGCGACGGGGGCGCCGTCGGCGCCGAATTCGACCACCCCATAGGCTTCCGGGTGGCGCACTTGGTAGGCAAAGATCGTGGCGCCCGAGCGCGGCGTCGCCGCCTGCCTGAGCATATCGGGAAGTCCATGCCCGTAGAAGATATTGTCTCCCAGAACCAACGCGACGTGGTCGCCGCCGACAAAGCTTCGCCCGATGACGAGGGCCTGCGCCAGCCCCTCGGGCTCAGCCTGTTCGGCATAGCGGATCGAAAGGCCCCACTGCCCGCCGTCCCGAAGCAAGCTGGCGAAGCGGGGCAGTTCCGTCGGCGTCGTGATGACCAGAATGTCCCGGACACCCGCCAGCATCAGGGTCGTCAGCGGATAATACACCATCGGCTTGTCGTAGACGGGCAGCAGCTGCTTGCTCAACGCCAGAGTGGCCGGATAAAGCCGGGTGCCGTGACCGCCGGCCAGAATGATGCCCTTCATCTGATTTCAGCCCCGACAAGCTCTCGAACCACAGCAGGAAGGCTCGACCGCCATGGTGGCGGAGAAACACCGAGGGCTGCGATCTTGCGGCAAACGAGCACCGAGTTGATCGGCCGGCGCGCCGCCGTCGGATATTGGTCGGTGGTGATCGGCTCGACCCGCGGCCCCTGTCCGCTCCGCCACGCGCCAAGCGGCCGTGCCACACCGATGATCTCCTCGGCAAATCCATGCCAGCTGGTGCTGCCGGCCGCGGCGAAATGGAAAGTGCCCCATTCCGTCCCGCCGCGCTCGATGTGCCGGGCGATCGCGATCAGCGCGGCAGCGATATCGGCGGCGGCGGTAGGACAGCCGCGCTGGTCCGCGACGACGCGCAGGACCGGCCGCTCGGCCCCGAGCCGCAGCATGGTCTTCACGAAATTTGCTCCATATGCCCCGTACACCCAGGCGGTCCGCAAGATGATGTGGTGAGGCGCCGCCGCACGCACGGCACGCTCGGCGGCTTCCTTGCTGCGCCCATAAACATTGAGCGGGTTGACGGCATCCGTCTCGCAGTAGGGCTCGCTCTGGCGCCCGTCGAACACGTAGTCGGTCGACAGATGAACCAGCGGCGTCGCGTTCTCGCCGCATACCGCAGCGATATGAGCAGCTCCCGCGCAATTGACCGCCCAAGCCCCTTCCGGCTCGCTTTCGGCGCGGTCGACCGCGGTATCAGCAGCGAGATTGATGACCAGGTCGGGGCTTTCCCGCGCGATCGCGGCGCTTACGACCGCTGCCTTGGTGATGTCGGCCGCGTTCCGATCGAGAGGTATGAGCTCGAACCATGCAGGCCGAGCTGCGCGGCAAACCTCGCCGCCAACCTGCCCTCCCGCCCCGAACACCAGAACCCTCACAGGCGCCTCCTACGGGGACACCTCGTGTCCTCGTCCGGGGTTCGAGCCGAGCAGCTTGTCGAAGTAGTCGATGGTACGGGCTAGGCCGTCTCTCAGGGCTGTCTTGGGATGCCAGCCGAGAATCCGCTCGGCTTCGGCGATGTCGGGACAACGCTGGACCGGATCGTCGATCGGCAGCGGCCGGCGGATAATCTTCGAGCGCGAGCCGACCATCTCGACGATCATGTCTGCGAGTTCGGCAACCGAGGTCTCGACCGGGTTGCCGAGATTGACCGGGCCGGTGACATCGTCCGGAGCGGCCATCAACGCGAGGAAGCCGTCGATCAAATCGTCGACATAGCAGAAGGCGCGGGTCTGGCTGCCGTCGCCATAGAGGGTGATCGGCGCGCCCTGCAGGGCCTGCACGATGAAGTTGGAGACGACGCGCCCGTCATTGGGGTGCATCCTCGGGCCGTAGGTGTTGAAGATACGGACGACGCGGATTCGCAGACTGTGCTGGCGGAAATAGTCGAAGAACAGCGTCTCGGCGCAGCGCTTGCCCTCGTCGTAGCAAGCACGTGGACCGATCGGATTGACATTGCCGCGATAGGCTTCCGGCTGCGGATGCAAGGTCGGGTCGCCATATACCTCCGAAGTCGAAGCCTGAAAGATCTTGGCCTTCAGCCGCTTGGCGAGACCGAGCATGTTGATCGCGCCGATGACGCTGGTCTTGGTGGTCTGCACCGGATCGAACTGGTAGTGGATCGGCGAGGCCGGGCAGGCGAGGTTGTAGATTTCGTCGGCCTCGACAAACAGGGGATGGGTGATGTCGTGCCGCATCGCTTCGAAATGCGGAACCCTCAACAGGCCGGCGATATTGTCCTTGCGGCCGGTGAAGTAGTTGTCGACGCACAACACGTCGTCGCCGTGGGCCACCAGCCGCTCGCAGAGGTGGGAGCCGAGAAAACCGGCGCCGCCGGTCACGAGAACGCGCTTTCTGACAGAGCTCATGCGAAATCCGGGGTTATGGCTAGGCTGAGGCTCGGGAGAGCTGTGGCGGGCGGCCGATGCTGACATAGGAGAGCCCGGCGGCCGCCATTTCGGCTGGCTGATAGATGTTGCGCAGGTCGATCACCAGCGGCTCTGCGAGCAGCCGCCCGACGCGGGCGAGATCGAGGGCGCGGAATTCGTTCCATTCGGTCAGCAGCACCAGTGCATCGGCACCCTCGGCGGCTTCATAGGCATCGTCGCAGTAGACGAGGTTAGGCATCAGGTTTCTCGCCTCGTCGATACCAGCCGGGTCGAAAGCGCGGATCGCCGCGCCCGCCGCGGCTAGGCGCGGCAGGATGGCGAGGCTGGGGCTGTCGCGCATGTCGTCGGTGTTGGGCTTGAATGTGAGGCCGAGGACGGCGATCGTCTTGCCGGCGACTGTGCCGCCGCAGGCGGAGATGATCTTTTCGGCCATGCGGGCCTTGCGCGCCTCGTTGACCTGCACCACCGTCTCGACGATCGAAAGATTTGCCTTGGCTTCGCTGGCGGTGCGCACCAAGGCCTGGCAGTCCTTGGGAAAGCACGAGCCGCCAAAACCCGGCCCGGCATGCAGAAACTTGCGGCCGATACGTCCGTCGAGGCCGATGCCGCGGGCCACGTCCTGGACATCGGCGCCCACCCTTTCGCACAGATCGGCGATCTCGTTGATGAAGGTGATCTTGGTCGCGAGAAAGGCGTTGGCGGCGTACTTGATCAACTCGGCGGTCTCGATGTCGGTAAACAGCATCGGCGTTTCGCTCAGATAGAGCGGCCGGTAGAGCTGGCGCATGATCTCCCGGGCCCGGCCGTCATCGGCGCCGATCACCACCCGGTCAGGGCGCATGAAATCCTCGATTGCCGAGCCCTCGCGCAGAAATTCCGGGTTTGAGGCGACGTCGAAATCACCACTCGGACAGACCCGGCGCAGGATCGCGGCGACTTCGCGCCCGGTGCCGACCGGCACCGTCGACTTGGTCACCACGACCGTGTAGCCCCCGGCTCGGACCTCGGCCAAAGCCCGGCCGGTCTCCGCAGCCGCAGCAAAGACATAGCTGAGGTCGGCGTGCCCGTCGCCGCGCCGCGACGGGGTGCCTACCGCGATGAAGACCGCATCGGTCCCCTCGATCGCCGGCAAGAGCTCGGTGGTAAAGGCCAGCCGCCCCGCCGCCGTATTGGCCCCGACCAACGCCTCGAGCCCCGGCTCGTAGATCGGCATTTCGCCGCGCCGCAGCCGCGCGATCTTTGCCGAATCCGTGTCGACACAGGTCACCGAAACTCCGAATTCGGAAAAACACGCTCCCGAAACCAGACCCACATACCCCGTCCCGATCACTGCGATGCGCATCGGATCGATTTCCCCCTCAAGAGGTTAAACAGCAGCGGCCGCCGCCCGCTCTAGCCGGCGGCAATCAGCTCAGTCGAACGCGTCGGACCATACCTTTATTTCCTAGCACATTTATTGCCAACTCGGCTCTGGAATGCACGGCGAGTTGTGCAACTGCCTCCAGCCGCGATACCGCGAGGCAAGAAGGCGAATTTCGGCTTCTTCGTGTGGGGAAGCTGCCCGAAGGTTCGGCATCTGGTCCGACCGCAGGCCTATGACGAAACCGTGCGCGGCCTGGCCGAACGCTTCGAGGCCAATTCTGCGCCACTCTTCGCCCTGCAAGCAGGAATGGGAGGAACCCGTCGCGCGAAGCGACGGGAGGGTGAGGTGGGAGACGCTGCGAACTGCTCTGAGCCACATCGAGCCGTCAACATCGAATTTAGTTAATTTTTATTCGGAGTCATTGCCATGTCGAGATGTCGAGCAACGGCTCGCTCGCAGCGAAGCGCGTCAGGTTTCCTTATTCGAAACCCTCCAATTACTACTCTTGTTCAGCGTATGAGCAAACGCCTTCCGGCGTTGCGAGAATGGAGGAATTAGATGGATAAGAAGATCGCCGGGTTGCTCGGCGCGGTTGCTGGACTGGCGACCATGAGCACTGTGCAAGCTGCCACGAGTTCCTGCGCCGGACCCGCGGAGGCGCTGCAGACGTCCTCTTATGCCGACCTGCTCGCGCCGATCTCAAACCCCGCGGCGGTGTTGAAGGCTGACAACGCGGCCCGCGCGAAGGCGGCCGAGCGTCTCAATGATGTCGAGCTCGCCCAGGCTCATTATTATCCTTATTATTCACCACCAACTCCTAATTACCCCTATGGTCCCCCTGCCTACAAACGCCACACCACCATCATCACCAAGCCTACGCCCATCACCACCATCACCATCACAACAATGCCTTTATCGGCATGCCAGGCGTAGGCGGCGTGATCGTTGGCGGGCGCTGACGAACGAGCCGGCAACGCGGCTGCCGCCGCTGAGACCTTGGCAGGGGTTTTAGGACCCGGCCCCCCCCCGCGCCTTCGCCCGTGCCGCGCGCAGGATGTTGCGGTAGGAAGCGTCGAACACGGTGTTGGTCGACGAGGTCCAGATCAATTCTTTGCCCAATGTGTCGCGGCTGGCGTGCATGCGTCGATAGCGCATCTCGCGCTCGGCCGCTTCCTCTTCATCCATCGGCACCAGCTCGAGCTGAGGTTCCGCGGGCAAAAACAGATCTGCATGAACGGCTCGCCGGGCCGGAAAATGTGGATGCACCCCTCGGGGGCGTCTTGAACACCACAAACGAGATCATCGGCCACCAGCTCGTGCGCAATACAAAGCTTCTCGATCAAGCAATCGAAGCTGAGCGTAACCCATTGGTCGCAAATTGGCCATGGGCAGCGGCAGGCTTTGGGGCAGTGATGGCGGCGTGCTCTCCGGGCGGCAGCGGCACCGTGGTTCATCCATCCGCACCGGCCAGCCGGAGAATGACATGGGCGATGTGGTGTTGCTGGTCGGCTGGGAGGCAATACCACACATATTTGTTGTCCCATGGCCCATCCCCAAGTCATGGCCCAATATCGCATATCCCGATGCCCTTGTGAATCCTCTGAATGACTCTAAGCACTGGGGCTGCTGCGCAACCGCAACTGGCGCGGCATTGCGCTGATCGCGGTCGGCCTTGCCGCCCTCCAGACCGTGCTCGACGACGGCAACGTCTATGACTGGTTCGGCTCGCCCTTCATCGTCAAATTGAGCCTGCTCGCGGCGGTCACGCTCGGCGCCTTCGTCGTGCTCGAGTTCTTGACACCAGAACCGCTGGTCAATTTCCCGCTGCTTGGGCGCCGGAATTTCGGCTTCGGCACCTTGGGAAATTTTCTGCTCGGCTTCGCCCTCTACGCGTCGGCCTATCTGTTGCCCCAGTATCTCGCCGTGACACAGGGTTTCGATGCCGAGCGGAGCGGCGAGGTTGTGGCGTGGACCGGGATGCCGCAACTGTTGGTGATCCCACTCGTGCCGCTGTTGATGAAGCGCATCGACGCCCGCCTGCTCGTCGGCACCGGTCTCTTCATATTCGCCGCCAGCTGCTTTATGAATCTCGAGCTCGACCTCAACTACGCTGCGCCGCAGCTCTTCTGGCCCGACGTTGTCCGAGCGCTCGGCCAGGCGATCGTCATGACGCCGATCTCCGCGATCGCGATGGTCGGGATCACGCCGGAAGAGGCAGGCGCCGCATCGGGCCTGTTCAACATGATGCGCAACCTTGGCGGGGCGATCGGCACCGCTGCAATCGAGACGTTCTTTACGAAACGCGAGCAGTTCCAGACCTTCATCATCGACGGGTGTCGCTGCTCGAACCGGCCACTCGCAATCGGCTCACCCATATGCAGCAATACTTTATGTCGCACGGGTTCCCCGACCCCGCATGGGCGCTGCACCGCGCCATAATCGCCGTTGGCCAAGCAATCCGCGCCCAGGCGACAATCATGGGTTACGCCGACTGCTTCGCGCTGCTTGGCTCCGTCCTGATTGTCGCAATTTTGCCGGTCGCGTTCCTCAGAAAGGGCACCGGCTCCGCCGGCGCGGCGCATTAAGCCTTCCGGGTGCTGTTTGCTACCTAAGTTCAGCCCGCCATTAGGCGGTTTGCGGAAATTCCTGTAATCTCCGTCCCATGGCCGTCGAGATCCCGTTTCGCCGCGAATTTTCGTTCGAATATGGCCGGCTGGAGCCGGTCGCGCCAATGATCCGGCGCATCGTAGCGCACAATCCCAGCCCATTTACCTTCCGGGGCACCGGGACCTACGTCGTGGGCCACGGGGAGGTCGCGGTGATCGACCCGGGGCCTGACCTCGCCGAGCACGTCGAGGCGCTGCTCGCGGGCCTCGCGGGCGACCAGGTCACGCATATCCTGATCACGCACACGCACCGCGACCACTCGCCGGCGGCGCGGGCGCTGCAGGCGGCAACCGGCGCTTCGACCTTTGGGTTCGGCCCGCACGCCGGCGGCAAGCGCGGCGACCCGGCGGTCGAGGAAGGCGGCGATTGGGATTTCGTCCCCGACAAGACGATCGGCGACGGCGACCGAATCGCCGGCAAGGGTTGGGTCTTCGAGGCGGTGCACACTCCGGGCCACACCTCGAACCATCTGTGCTTCGCTTTGCCGGACAGCGGAATACTATTCAGCGGCGATCATGTCATGGGGTGGTCGACGAGCGTAATCGCGCCGCCCGACGGCGACATGGCGGCCTATATGGCCTCGCTCGACAAGCTGCTCGGCCGTGCGGATGCGGTCTATTGGCCGACGCACGGACCGGCCATCACCGAGCCGCGGGATTATGTCCGCACCTTCATCGCCCATCGGCGCGAACGTGAGGCGGGCATTCTCGACTGCCTGAGGGCCGGTGTAGGGCGGATCGAGGCAATCGTCGAACGGCTATATACCGGCCTGCAGCCGGGGCTGCGCCGGGCCGCCGGACGTTCCGTCCATGCGCATTTGATCGATCTCGTCGGGCGCGGTATCGTCGAGAGCGATGGCCCGCCGCGACTGCACGCGCATTATCGCATAGCCCGCAACTGACGGGCGGGCGACTTGGGGGCGGTGAGGCGGTGGCCGTGCGAGCAGCTTGCGGGTTCTCTATCGATCAATTACTGAGCGATCTCGACATGTAGCATTCGTTGGGGCCCAGCGGCTTGAACGCCTCTTCCCCCGGGACCACTGCGATCTGCTTGTAGTAATCCCACCGGCCTTTGGATTCCGACGGGCTCTTGACCTCGAACAGATACATGTCGCGAATAAGCGTGCCATCCTCCCGGATCCTGCCGTTCTTGGTCATGAAATCGTTGACCGGCGTCGCCTTCATCTGCTTGACGACGGTGGGACCGTCGGCGGTGCCGGTCGCCTTGATCGCCGTGAGGTAGTGCATGATCGAACCGTACACCCCGGCCTGGACCATCGTCGGCTCGCGCTTCATCTTGTCGAAAAAACGCTTCGACCACGCCCGCGTGTGATCGTTCTGATCCCAGTAGAAGGCCGACGTCAGTAGCAACCCCTGCGCGGTCTGTAGGCCAAGTCTGTGGATGTCGGAAATGAAAAGGAGCAACCCGGCAAGCTTCTGTCCACCCTCGACGATGCCGAGCTTAGCGGCCTGCTTGATCGAGTTGATCGTGTCGCCGCCGGCATTGGCAAGCCCGATGATCTTTGTCCTCGAGGCCTGCGCCTGCGTCAGGAAGGGAGAGAAGTTTGCGGTCATGAGCGGCGCCCGGACCGACCCCAGAACCCAGCCGCCGCTTTGCCTGACCACTTTTGCCGTGTCGCGCTCGAGGTCGTAGCCAAAGGCGTAATCTGCAGTGATGAAGAACCAGGTGTCGCCGCCGGATCTGACGACTGCCCCCCCAGTGCCGTTCGCCAATGCGACGGTATCGTAAGTCCAATGGACCGAGGTCGGTGAGCAGGCCCTGCCGGTGAGGTCGGAAGCGGCTGCGCCAGAGATTAGCAAGACCTTGTTCCTGCTGTGCGCGACCTCCTGCACGGCGAGGGCCACACTCGAAGTCGCCACGTCGGCGATCGCGTCGACACCGTCATTGCCAAACCATTGATTGGCGATCGCCGCACCGAGATCGAGTTTGTTCTGGTGATCGGCGCTGACCAGCTCGATCCTCTTGCCGTTCACGGTGCCGCCGAAATCCGCGATCGCCATCCGCGCCGCCTCGACCGACCCCGGGCCGCCGATATCGGCGTAAATGCTCGACATGTCAGTGAGCACACCGATCTTGACGACATTGCCGGATGAGAAGGGCTCGATCTGCGCCGAGGCTGTGGCGGTCAGCGCCAGGACGACCCCAAAACCCAGTGCTGCGGCAAGTTTCACCGGAATTCCTTCTAGGTCGCTTTCACACACTGACATACTCGTGCAGCTTGTCGAGGTTCTGAGCAAGATCCTTGTTACGATTAGATGACGCAGCCATGCTCGACGGCATGATGGCGGCAGGCGAGAATCGTAAAGCCCCTCCGCTCAAGAAGCCGGGCTTCGCGCCGAAGTTGCTGATAACAGATAAGCTGCGCTCCTACAGCACGGCCGCGGGGTGATGCAGTTCTGCAACACCAGCAGGAGTTGTTAACGCCCTTCTTCTCACTGTCATAATCAACCGTTAACCTTTCCCCAACGACGTTCATTTCGTTCGGGGGCGCGATGACCGTAAAGCGAAACATCGCCCGTAAGGGGGTAATCGGCGGCCTGATCGCGGGCTTCGCCAGCGCAATTCTGCCAGTCTCGGCTACAGCGCAAAGCGTTGGGAACGATCCGATCAAACAGCTGCAGGATCAGATCCGAAAAATTCAGAGAGAGTACCAATCGCAAATCCGCGGCCTTCAGAAGCAGCTCGACGATTTGAAGGCGGCACAGGCCGCCCCGAAGGCGCCGCCTCCACCATCGATGCCAGGGCTAGCGGTGCCGCCAGCCGGAGGCCCACTGCCGCCGCCGGTGCCGGGAGGGCCGGGAGCGCCGCCTCCTCCGCCACCGCCCGCAGTGGCCGCCAAGCACGGAATCTTCGGGACGGGCATCGATGTCAGCATGGCAAACTCGTATATCGAGGCGGCCAGCATCTTCCGGACGCGCAACGAGACGGCCGGTATCTCTTCAAACTTCAACATCGGCATACCGATGCCGAACAACCCAAACTATCATCTCTCGGAGTTTCGTGAGAGCGCGCACCAAAGCCGCCTCGCCTTGTTGGCCCAGGGCAGCGTCAACGAGGACACGAAATTGGCGGGTTATTTCGAAAGCGATTTCCAGAGCGCGGCCACAACTTCAAACTCGGTCGAGAGCAACAGCTATAATCCGCGGCTGCGGCAGGCCTACGCTACCCTCGACAAGCAAGATTGGGGGACGTACTTCCTCGGTGGGCAGGTCTGGAGCCTCCTCACCATGTTTAATCATGACATGACGCCGCGCCAGGAGAATATCCCGCTGACGATCGACGGGCAGTACGCTGTGGGGTTCACTTGGTTGCGGAACCCGCAGTTCAGGGTAGTCCAGCATTTCGGCGATATGTTTGCGGCGGGCTTGTCGTTGGAGAGCCCGCAGGCGGTAGTCTTCAGCGGCCCCAACGCTCCCTTGGTGCTGACGACTTTCAGCAACCCCGGCGGAATGCTGCTCAACCCTCTGGTCAATTATTCAACCGATATCGGGCCCGCCATCGTGGCCAAAGTCACGGCCGATCCGGGATGGGGGCATTTCGAGCTTTATGGCCTAGGTCGCGCCTTCCGCAGCCGTGCCACTTTTTCGAACCGCACGATCTTCGGCGGCGGCGGTGGTGCCGGCGCCATCTTCCCGGTGGTTCCGAAGCTCCTCGACCTGCAGGCGGACTTCCTGATCGGCGACGGTATCGGCCGGTATGGGACCGTAGGGCTGCCGGATGTGGCAGTCAAACCGACCGGCGTCCTCGTCCCGATCCCGGAGCTACAGGCGCTGGTCGGCCTGGTCGGCCACCCGACCGACTATATCGACCTCTATGCGTATGCCGGCCTGGAGCAGGCCAGCCAAACCTCGTTCACGGTCAACGGCACGCTGCCCTTCGGCTATGGCAATCCGCTCTACAACAATACCGCATGCCTGCACGAGGCGGCGTCAGCGACAGCGGCCTCGACTAACTGCGCGGCGAACACCTCTCGCGTCTGGCAGATTACGGGTGGATTCTGGTGGGACGTCTACAAAGGCGATTTCGGCCGGCTGCGAGTCGGCGGACAAGGGTCGTACACGGAGCGTCAGGTGTTCGCCGGCATCGGGGGCGGGCCCAACACCAACGAAGGCATCTCTATGGCCTCGCTGCGGTATTACCCATTCTCGCCTTGAGATCGACCTGTCAGCTGGCGGCCACGAACCCTTTCGCAACGATTTAGATCTCTGGCGATTCGGCGACGCTCACCGGCAGCTCTGTGGAATGAGAAGCCGCGCCGCAGGGAATTACGGGTCTTTCGGGAGTGCTCCTCCTGAGCCCCGGTGCCGATCGCGGGCAGAGGGACGTCTCTGCTGTAACTGGGTGAGTAAAGTATATTGCTCCCTGAGCAACAGCGGTCAACGATCTTGTAGTCTGGTACGGCTGACGCGCTGACCGGATAGGGGGGAGCAGGGACATGGGAAGCCAATCTGGCACCCGCCGGAAATGCAGTGTGCTGTTTGCAATCGGCACATATGTCGTACCAGCGGCGGCTGCCGCACAAACTTCTCCAATCGACCGGATCGAAGCAATCGAGCGGCAGATACGCGGTCTGCAGGACGAGTTGAAGCAGCTCAAGGGCGAACTCGGCGCGGCGAAGCAGCAGCTGCAGCAATCGCGGAGCGAGGCACAGCACTCGAAAGAGGAGGCTCGCCAGGCGCGGCAGGCGGCGGATCAGGCGCGACACGACGCCGCCAGGGCCACGACCGCCGAAGCACAAGCTTCGCAAGCCGCTGCGCAAGCCCAGGCAGCCGCCGCAGCGCCGCCGGCCCCGGTCGCGCCCGCCGAGGCGGTCAAGGTCAGCATGCCCGGAGGACGACCGACGATCGCCACCGCGGATGGCCGGCAGTCGCTCGCCATTGGCGGGCTGGTGCAGTTCGACATGGGCGGGTATTTCCAGAACCCGAACCCAAATACCCAGTTCCCGCACCTCAACGATGGCGTAAACTTGCGGCGAGGCAAACTCTATTTCGTCGGCAAGTTTGATGACTTCAGGGTCAACATTACACCAGACTTCGGCGGTTCACCCGACGGGCCGCCGACCTTGTTCGAAGCCAATGTCAACTACACCGGGATCCAGCCGATAACCGCGACCGTCGGCTATTTCCATCCCTTCGTGTCCCTGGTCGACGCGACATTCCCGGGCGATACGCTGTTTATGGAAAGGCCGAGCATCATCAATATCGAACGAAGCGTAGCGGCCGGCATATCGCGCGCTTCCCTCGGAGCCAACGCGGCTACCCAAGACTATTTCGCATCGGCCTATCTGACCGGCCCGGTTTTTGGCGCTCAGAAAAATACTCTCCTCAATGGCGAGCAACTGGCGTTTGTTGGTCGGTTGGCAGTGCGGCCCTATCATGATGAAGATTGGAACCTGCATGCAGAGGTCTCCGGCCAAACCGTATTCCACCCGAACGTGAACGCAAGCGGCACGCCCGGGGTCAGCCGCACCGCATTGACGTTCGGAGACTACCCGGAGCTCAGGATCGCTTTTGACCAGCTCGTCGATACCGGCACGCTGTCCGCCAGCGGCGCCAGTGTTTACGGCGGCGCGCTCGGGCTCAGCTGGCGCAACTTCCTCGTCCAGGATGAATACTACCAAATCGGCGTAACCGAATCGAAATTGCCGGGCGTCCCCTCGCCCAATCTCAGCTTCAACGGAGGCTATGTCGAGGGCGGCTGGGTCATGACCGGAGAACCCATTCCCTACCATGCCTCGAGGGCTGCCTGGTCCAGACCCAAAGTCGATCATCCGTTCAGTCTCGAGGATGGTGGCATCGGTGCCTGGGAACTGGCGGCTCGCTACAGCACCGTCAGTCTAGACAGCAACGTCGCTCCTGGTGTGCCGCGAAGCGTCACCGGCGGTGTCTATGGCGGCCAGCAGCAGACCGCCGCTCTCGCGCTCAGCTGGTATCCGAACGACTGGCTGCGGTTCATGCTGCAGTTCCAATACGTGGACGTAAGCAAGCTGAATTCGACGGGCACAGTGCAGATCGGCCAGCGCTTCGAGACACTCGCGGCCCGGGCGCAGGCCATTTGGTGATTGTCAATTCGCGCAATCAGTTTTACGCCGCAATCCAGACGCTTAGTGGCGACTGCGAAACCGTTTCGCAACGACGTAGGTCTCTGCAGATTGGGCGCGGCTCGCTGGCGGCTTAGCATGGCGCAGCTCACCGAAGGCTCTTTTGAGCTGCGCCAGGAACGGGCCTTCAGCGCCACCCTGGAATACTTTGGCGACAAAGACGCCCCCGGGTTTGAGGATCTCCGAGGCGACGGCGAATGCCGCCTCGGCGAGCGCGACAATTCGTAAGTGGTCGGTCGCGGCATGGCCCGTCGTCGAGGGCGCCATGTCGCTCAGCACGACATCGGCCAAACCGCCGAGCTCGGCCCTGATCGCGGCCGCTGTCGCGGGGTCATGAACATCGGCGCGCAGGACAGTGGCGTCGGCAATCGGCGCGGTCTCCGCAAGATCCACCCCGACGACAATGCCGCGCGCGCCGATGCGCTCGACGGCGACTTGCGTCCAGCCGCCCGGCGCACAGCCGAGATCGACCACTCGCCGGCCCGGCAGCAACAGCCGGAAACGGTCGTCTAATCCGATCAATTTGAAGGCCGCGCGCGACCGGTAACCGACCCGCTGCGCCTCTGAGACATAGGGGTCGTTCAGTTGACGCGACAGCCACTCGGTCGAGGACGGCTTGCGCCGGCGCGCGCTGCGAACCTTTACGGCTGCGTTGCGTGTGACAGGCGGGCCTGACCTCTTCGGGCCGCCCCGTCGCCGATCTCGGGACCGGCCGCCTTCGTCTGCCACGTCACCGCTGCATCAGGTCGAAGAGGATGCCTTCCCTGACCCCGCGATCGGCGACGCGCAGGCGCCCGACCGGCCAGGTCCCGCAGATCGCATCGAGGATCGCACAGCCGCTCAGCACCAGATCGGCGCGCTCGTGGCCGATGCACGGATTGGCGGCGCGCCCGGCAAGGTCGAGACCGGCCAGGTGCGCCGAGACGACAGAGATCTGCCCGAAGGTCAGCACGCTGCCGTCGACCAGGGCGCGGGTATAGCGCGGCAACGCCAGATGGATACCGGCGAGCGTCGTTACCGTCCCCGAGCTGCCAAGCATCTGCGCCCTGCCGGTTCTGACATGGCGCTGAATGTCGTGGTCGCGCTCAAACGGCGCCAATGCCGCCACCGCCTCGGCAACCATCGCGCGGTAGGTCGCCGGCGAAACTTCGGTGCCGCCGAACCGATCGGTCAGGGTGACGACACCGAAAGGAAGCGACACAGACCCGAGGATCTCAGGGCGCGCCCGATCGCGGCCGCCCCACAGCCGCAGCCACACGATTTCGGTCGAGCCTCCGCCGATATCGAACACGATCGCGTAGGGAATGCGCGGATTGAGCAGCGGAGCGCAGCCGGCGACGACGAGCCGCGCCTCTTCTGTAGTCGAGATGATTTCGAT
The DNA here is from genome assembly GCA_963787425.1 of uncultured Alphaproteobacteria bacterium. Lineage (GTDB taxonomy): Bacteria > Pseudomonadota > Alphaproteobacteria > ATCC43930 > CGMCC-115725 > AP-15. Next base: position 30,371 of record CAWBCV010000002.1, on the reverse strand, counting down.
CTCGATCCCGATTTCCTCTCGCACCCGGACGAGGAATACCTCGCAATTGGCCGCCTGGCGGCATGCCTCGGTGGCGACGTAGCGCCCTGCGGCGACCCGGCGGCCGGCGATCTTGTCGGCACAGATTTTGAGCGCGTCGAGAGCGCGCGCCATGGCGTCTTCGGAAAGCACCCCGCTCGCTGCTAGACCTTCACCCAGGCGGATGATGCGCGAAAACGCGTCGACGACGCGAAACCCCGAGCCTGCCGGCCGCGCCACCAAGAGTCGACAATTGTTTGTGCCCAGATCGAGCGCCGCATACTGCGGCGCGAGCCGTTGCGCGGCGGTTTGCGGCCGGGACGCCGGCATGAAATCCGGCGCGCGCAGGTGCCCCGCCCGCAACCCGGCGGTGATCGACTTTCCATCGGTCCCGGCTGCGCCGGACACCAACGGGGCGTGAGCCGGAGCACCGCTGCCTCCCGACGGAGCCCTTGTGCCGAGCGACTTCTCCACGGCAGCAATCCATCGTCATCGAAGCACCATCTGAGATGGTAGCGCAACTGGGCGACGAATCAAAACCCCACAAACCTCACACAAGTGCCCGGCGGCACGGTAACGCTAAGCCCTACCGTCCGCCGCCCCGGTGTGCTATCAATCCAACGCGCGATTGGCCCCGACGCGAGCCGAGCGTCGGATGGGGGATCGTCTAACGGTAGGACAGCGAACTCTGACTCCGCCAGTCTAGGTTCGAATCCTAGTCCCCCAGCCAAGCTTTCCCATTAGTTATCTGAGGGCGGCCGGGCTAACATCATATGTCGCGGATGCCTCGGTTCTCGCATTAGGGGTCCAGAGGGAGACGAGCCGATGACATCCACTCGCCGCGCTTTCGTCATCATGCCGTTTGGCGAGAAGAAAGCGCCGGACGGGACCGCGATCGACTTCGACGCCATTTACCAGGACCTCTTTGCGCCGGCAATCGCGGCGGCCGGTCTGATGCCGCACCGTGCGGACGCCGACCGCCGCGGCGGTTCGATCCACCTCGACATGTTCCAGGATCTGCTCCTCGCCGAGTTTGTCGTCGCCGACCTGACCTTGGACAATCCCAATGTCTGGTACGAAATCGGCGTCCGGCACGCATTGCGCGCGGGCGGCGCGGTCCTTACCTTTGCGCTCCGCGACCGGCTGCCTTTTGACATCGCGGGTCAGCGGATGCAGCGCTATACGCTGAAGGGCGGACAGCTCGATCCAGACTTCGTGGAAGCGGAACGCAATGCGCTCAAGGAAGCAATCCAGGCGACCCTCGGCGCGTGGCGCGGGCGGCGGGCGAGCCCGGTCTATCAACAGCTCCCCAACCTCAGAGAGCCTGACTGGAAGACCATCAAAGTCGGCGACGTCAACGAGTTCTGGCAGGCGCTGGAGGCGTGGCAGAGCCGCGTCGAGGTGGCACGGCGCAAGCAACGCCCTGGCGACATTCTCGTGCTCGCTGAGGAAACGCCAAACAGCGTGCTCGAATTCGAGGCATTGCGCACCGCAGCGCGCGCGCTTGTCCGGCTCGGCCGGCCGCGCTACGCGTTGGATATCCTCGAACGCGCGCGCCAACTCGAACCCGACGATGCCGAAGCGCGCCAGCTCGAGGGCATCGCTTTGGGCCGCGCCGAGCGCTACGCCGAAGCTCGCGAAAACCTCCGCCGTCTGGCCGAGGAACGCAAAGACGGCGAGACCCTGGGTCTCCTCGCACGCACTTGGAAGGATGAGTGGACGCAGATTTGGAACGCGCATCCACAGCGTAAGCTGGACCCCGTCGCCGCCGCGCGTGACACGGCGGCTACATTGCAAAGCGCTGCCTCCGCCTATATCGCGGCTTTTCGCGCTGCTCCCGGCGACTGTTATCCGGGGATCAACGCGCTGACTTTGGGAAGGCTCTGGGAGCACGTCACCGGCCGGCACAGCAGGCTGCCGCTCGACCTGATTGCCGCCGGTGTCGGCTGGACTACGGCCGCAGCGGCCGAACGCAATAAGGACTATTGGTCGCTCGCCACCCGGGCGGAACGCGCCTTGATCGAGAATCGGAAGGACGACGCGATCGACGACTACTCCGAGGCGTCGGCGCTGGCGGTTGCCAATCGCGATTGGTTCGCGCTCGACTCTTCCAGCCAGCAGCTCGATTTCCTCGGTGAGCTAAAATTTCAAAGCGAGATCGTCGCCGAAGCCGCCGCCGTGATCGATCGCGCCGAGCAGCAGCTGCACGCTCTGCTCGGCAGCCGTCCGGAAGAGCGGTCGGAGCCGGACCATGTCGTGGTGTTCAGCGGTCACATGATCGACAACCCGGCAGACCGCGGCGAAGGAAAGTCCAAGCCGCCCCGCTTCCCACCGTCAAAGATCGAGGCGGCGGCAGCACGTATCCGCGCTGCGCTCGACGAGGTCGGGGCCGGCAGTGGCGATGTCGGTCTTTGCGGCGGCGCTTCCGGGGGCGACCTGCTGTTTGCCGAAGCATGCCTCGATCGCGGCATGCGGATCGAGCTGCATCTTGCCCACGCCGAAAACGAGTTCCTCGGCGAGTTGGTGACTTTTGCCGATCCGGATCATCGCTGGGAGCGCAGCTTCATCCAGGTAACGGAGAACCCCGGCAGCACGGTTCTCGTCATGCCGGAAGAGCTCGGGCCCGCGCCCACTGGAGTCAGTGTCCACGACCGCTGCAACAGTTGGATGCTCTACTCGGCGCTGTCGCAAGGGCTGCGCCGTGCCTCGTTCATCACGTTGTGGAATGGCGAACCCGGCGATGGCCCGGGTGGAACGCAGAACATGGTCGAGTTCGTCCGCAAGCTCACCGGCCGGCAGCCACTCATTATAGATCCCGCAACTCTGTGAGCCGCTAACGGTAACATGCGTTCCAAAATGATGCTCCACGAGGCCGTGGCGCCAGAAATGCGTGTTTGAGTGTGAACTACCTCACAACGCTCGGCTGATGGAGTCTGTAAACAGGGGCATCGGCCACCGCGCCAAAAGGACGGCGGTCGATCGCTTAAAAAAATGGATTCCAGCTAAAACTGTTACACACTCTTCCGTCCAGCTTACGAGGATCGAGCTATGCAAAGCGACACATCGCAGGCCTTTGGAGCTTCTCTCCCCTTTATTCTGAGGTGGGAGGGTGGATTCGTGGATGACCCGGACGATCGTGGTGGGCGCACCAACAAGGGCGTGACGCAAAACGTTTATCACGCTTGGCGGGCTGACCAAGGCTTGGCGCAGCAGGATGTGCAGCAGATCAATGACCAGGAGGTAGGGGCGATCTATTTTCAGGGTTATTGGCTCCCCGCCAAATGTGACGTGCTCCGCAGCAAGCTGGATCTCGCCGCGTTCGATACCGCTGTCAATATGGGGTCCAACCGGGCGATCAAGATTCTACAGGAGGCAGTCGGTTCCCCGGCCGATGGGGTGTTTGGGCCTGCGACAAAAGCCGCTTGCGACAGCTGTGACCTGGGCGAGGCGATGATCAACTACTGCGACATTCGCGAGGGCCTTTACCGCACGTTCGCCAAGCGGCCCGGCCAGGACAGGTTCCTCAAAGGCTGGCTCAACCGTCTGAACGCTCTAAGGCACGAGTTGGGTCTCCCCGGCTTTGAGGGCGCGACTGAGCCGGAACCCGATCCGGCAACACCCGCTCCGAAAATTCCGGATCTCACGGAAGGCGCGCCACTCGAGGCGTGGCGCTAGGCACAATATCCTGGTCTTAGCTGCGATAGCGTTGGAGTTCTGAGCCGTGTTAATCAACGAGGCCGTGGCGGAATCCGTCCGGAGCCTTTCAGTTTTCCTCAAACGGCTCGGCGAGGTCGCAAAGCAGAGCGACAGTCAGCTCGTCTTGGCGGCCTGTCAGGAACTTGTCGAGTACGCGCGGACCACCGGGCAGGTTCCTGATCCGGCTGCAACAAAGGAATTGCTCGAGCTACTGCGCGGCTCCCGGCATTTTGAAGCGTTGTCCGTTCTCGCCGACGCGCTGATCAGAATGGGCCGGGACGAGCTGATCGTCTCGCGGCAATACGTCCAAGGGCTGATCGATCAAGGCCTCCTGATCGCAGCGCGCGAGGTGCTGGGCGACGTGATCCGGCGTGCCGCCGACGATCCGAACGAGGACTTGGAGGCGCGAGGTCTCATGGGTCGCGTCAACAAACAAATCTACGTAGATGCTCGCGGCAGACCGAGCGATCTGGCGCGCGGGGCCTTACTCCAGGCCATCGCATGCTACCGCGAGGTCTACGACAAAGATCCTCACAAGAATTTATGGCATGGCGTCAACCTGCTCGCCTTGATGCACCGGTCGCGCGCTGACGGCATCACGATTACAGGGTTGCCCGATTCCGGAGCCCTCGCCAATGCGATTATCGAAGCGGTGCATAACCCGCAAGGGCGCGGAGTTGAAGCTTGGAATTACGGATCTGCGGCGGAAGCCTGCATTGCTCTCGGGGACTGGGACGCCGCGACCCATTGGCTTGAGCAATATGTTGCAGACCAGTCTACCGATAGTTTCGCTCTCGCCGGCACGCTGCGACAGCTGACGGAGGTTTGGCGTTTCACTGCCGAGACACCCGAAGCCGGGCAGCTCGTGGTGGCGCTGCGCGGAGCGCTTCTAAGATCAAGGGATGGGCGCTTAGAGCTGACACCCAGCCAGTTGCAGAACACCGCCGCCGCTCTGGATAATCCTGGCTCCCGGCTCGAGCGTGTGCTCGGGACGGTGGGACTGCAGACCATGACCTGGCTGCGCACCGGAATGGAACGGGCGCGTTCTGTGGCGCTGATACGCGGCTCCGGCGGCCGCGGTATCGGGACCGGTTTCCTGGTGCGTGGCGGTGATCTGCACCCGGCGCTCGGCGACGAGCTCGTCGTCGTGACCAACGCGCATGTGGTAAGCGAACTCCAGGACGATGGCGGCATCGAGCCGGATCAGGCACTGATCACGTTCGACGCGCAAAATGGCACAGCCGGAACGCAAGCCTATTACCGCGTACAGAAGCTGCTGTGGGGCTCACCCAAGCAGCATCTCGACACGAGCCTGTTGCGGCTCAACCCGACGGTTCAGGGCATCGCGCCGTGCCCGATTGCCAAACGCCTGCCGCCGCTTAACAATGACCAGCGGGTTTACATAATTGGCCATCCCCAAGGCGGCGAGCTTTCGTTTTCGCTGCAGGACAACGAGCTGCTTGATCACGAAGGCCCGCCCGCCGGTGCGCCGAGCCAGCCGGAACGATGCCTCATCCACTATCGCGCACCGACGGAGCCGGGCAGCTCCGGTAGCCCGGTATTCAATGAGGCACCGGATTGGCAGGTAATCGGCTTACACCATGCCGGCGGCGAGTATGTGCGCAAGCTCAACGGCCATCCCGGCACCTATGCCGCCAACGAAGGGATCTGGATCCAGTCGATCGCCAAAGCAATGGCGGACAGGTTTACTGTTTAGCGTCTGGCATTCCAACAGCCGCATTTCAGCGGAAAATTGCTTGGGAGGCAAGGGCCACTTTGGTTGACGTGTTCGTTAGGCCGTTATGGGGGCATCAACGAGGATTTTGTTCTCGTTGATGGGTGGGGAGAATGCGAGGCCGACGGCTCGCAAGAGATGGTCGAGGGTGTCGGTAAGGCGCTGGTATAGGCGGTCGAGCGGCGAGCGCCTGCGGTTGGGGAGGGCTTCGTCAGCGGGGATAGGGTGGAGGAGAGCAGCGGTGAGCGGAGCGTAGACGCGGTCGAAGAGTTTCAAGAAGATCAGGCAGACCGAATATCCCTCAGCCGGCAAACGGTAGCGGCGGGAGCGGGGCAGCTTTTCGACAAGGCCTTTCGCGCGCAGCTTGGAGAGGTCGCATCGAAGGGAGGCCAAGCTGTACTGCTCCGCCGTGCAACTGAGGGCGGCGATGACGTGCGGATAAATTTCGCGGTGCTGAAGGTGTTGGCGGGTGGGATCTGTGCAAAGCGGAGGAGAGCGTGCATGAGGGCCAATTGCCGGGGGTTGTCGAGCTTGAGGCCCGGAATGCGTTTGCCGGTCGCGGTGATGGTGGGTTTGGTCAGCCGTTGGAGCTGACCGCGATCGACAAACGTCTCTAGGATATCCTGCTGGATATTCAAATAATTGTTGTTGATGGCGGAGAGCTTGTCGCGCAAGGCAGGAAGGTGCTCGACAGCCTTGTTCACGCCGTAGTCGGTCACGTTGTTGCCGGCGGCCTCGGTCCGAAGGATCAGGTGGTCGCGCACGTATTGCTTGATAAAGCCGTTGCGGTAATGGCTGCGGATCACCGGGTTGGGCACGTTCATGTCTTCGATCTCGGTCTGCAGCTTGCCGCGGTACTGTTTGGTGACCTTGCGGCCGAAGATGACGGTGATCTTGTTCGGCTGGCCGATGGTTCGGTTGGCGTCGAGCAGGCGTTCGCCCAATTTGTCGAGCGCGGCGCGGCGACGAAAGATCAGATTGTCGCAGAATTCGATCTGGGAGAAGAACAGGCGGTGCTGGCAGCCCGCTTGTTGGCGCTCTCTTGCAGTGAAAAACGGGGTGAGCGGGCCAGCCATTTCTGGCCGCAGGTCGATAGATCCTCGGCGGTTAAGGCATCGGCCAGTTCTTGGAGACGCTCGGGCCTGCCGCATCTGAGAAAAGCGTTGGAGCACTGCTGGAAATCGACCCCTTCCTCGCGCATGCGGTTCGCCAGCCAGTGATGTTGATTGAGGCACACCCGGGCCGAGAACGGAAGATACGGGCAGATGCGAACGAAGATCCGACCCCAGCGCTGGTCGTTGACATAGAGGTTGTATTGCACGATCCAGCGGTCTGCGATCTGTAGATGCCAGCGGTTGAGCTTCTTGTCGCCGATCGCCGTCATGATTCGCGCCGGCTCTCTGGCTTTCAGGATGACGACGACCTGATCCGGCTTGGCTGCCTTGAAGTTGGCTGCCTTGAAGTTGGCTGCCTTGAAGTAAGCGTCGACGAATTCGTCGCGCCGGCCCTTTGGCGCCTCGACAATTGGGGCGTTCCATATGTCGGCCTGATCCTTCACCCAGCATTGAAACTGCTCCGGCGGCGCCGCGCAGCACATCGCGGCTGACCGGGTAGAGTTGCCGATAGGTAGTGAAAAAGCCCACGACCCTCTCGGGCTGCTGAAACGGCTGGATAAGCCCGTTCAGCAGGATCCGGTCAAAACACCGATAGCCAAAGCGGATGCTGTCCTTGTGATGTTCGTAGAAGGCATTCATCGCCGCCCCCTGATCCGAGGCCCACAACTTAGCCGCTGCGATGTCGTCTTGCGCCTGCTCAAATATCAGGGATATCAAGGGCAAAGCCCTTGGCTAGTTAGCTACAAGCAGGAAGAGCGCGAGGCGGTGCAGGTCATCGCCAGCTCTCTCGCCGACCTCGAACTGGATGTCTGGTTCGACACCAAGCTGCGCGCCGGCGGCTCGTTCGACGAGGAAATCGCCACCGCTTTGCAGGCGGCAAAGGGCGTGCTCGTGCGCTGGACCCACGCAGCGATCCAGTCCGAATGGGTGCGCGCCGAAGCCACCGAAGGAAGGAATAGAAACCGGTTGGTCGCTTGCTTCCTGCAGCCAAGTGAGCTCATCCCACCTTTCAACCTCGTACATGCCGAAAACCTTACCAGCTGGGCCGGCCAGACCGAAGATCCGGCTTGGATCAAGCTGCTTGAGCGCATCGGCGAGCTGGTCGGCCGTTCCGGGCTGGCCACCTATCACGCGGTGATGCGGGCCGGGGCATCAATGCAAGAAATGAAGGACTGGGCGAAGGCGAATGGCGCCGACCCGCTAGTCGATACAGTATGGGCGCGCATTGCGGTTCTTGAAGGCGAAGGCGCCGAAGCGCGCCTTGCGCGCGAAAAGGCCGAGGCGCGTGCGGCCGCCGAAAAGAGCAAAGCGCAAGCAGAAAAATCCCGCCGCCTGGTTCGCGTGCGCGGCTTGCGCGATCCGGTACGCGAGCGGTGCCGGCTCCTGATGCTGGTCGGATCGCTCGCCGCAACCGCCATTCTCTTGATCGGCGCCATTTGGTATTTCAACGATGCACAAGAGCGTGACCGCGTCTTGCGCGGCGAAGTCACCACGACCGAAAAAGCTCGCGCCTTCCTCGCCGACAACACTTGGCATGACTGGCACCCGATTACGGGTGCGGCGCGCGAGAAATTTGACCGCTTGGATGGGGAAAGATGGCTCACGGCGCGGACGGACGGCAGCATCACAGCGCTCCAAGCCTACATCGCCGATGCGCAACACGACCCGCATAGCAACTTCGTTAACGAGGCCGGGAAGATGTTCGCTTCGGCCGAGCAGGTAATCCCTGTGCAGAGATCCCTGGCGAGGATGCGGGTCTACAATGGACCGGTCAACGGGGCCAAGGACCGTGTCACCCAGGATGCAATAGCCCTATTTCGGTATCGTTGCAACATGCCGGTCTCGACAGAAATCGACGACGCGCTCATGCATACGCTCGATGAAGCGTTGGAGTGGCGGACTTACCCGCGGCTCGAAGAGCTTCGCGCTCATTCGCTTGAAGCCCCGACGGAAGCGGACTACCTGCGGTTTGCCGAAATACTTGGCATAGATGCCGCAACCATCAGAGCCGTGATGGCAGTAGAAACCGGCCCTGGCTCCGGTTTTTTGCCGGACGGGCGCATAAAGATCCTCTTTGAACTGCATGTTTTTCACCGCCTGACGGATGGCCGATACGACGAATCGCATCCTGATGTCTCAAGCCCTACCGCCCGTGGATACGGCCCCACGGGCGATGCGCAATATGATCGTGTAGCAGAGGCTTTCGCGCTGGACCCGGATGCCGCGCTCCGGGCGACGAGCTGGGGACGACCCCAAATTATAGGAATGCAGTACAAAAGTCTTGGCTACGGCACGGTGGGTGAGTTCGTGCGCTTCATGTCGCAAAGCGACGCAAACCAGCTTGAGGCCGGGTTCATCGGTTACATCCGCACGTGGGGTCTCGATAAGCCCTTACAGAACCGCGATTGGGCTGGTTTCGCGCGCCGCTACAACGGGCCAAACTACAAAAGCAAATGGATATGAGGCGCGACTGAGTGAAGCTTACCAGCGCATCTCGGCCGAAATCGCCGCCCAGACCCTTCCTGCTCGGGCGAAAGACGAGCTCGCAAGTCCCTCGGCTTCAGCGTCGTTACCAATGGCGGCGACGCCGGAAAATCGAGCCCAGTGACGAATACGGCGTATGGGGGGCGCCTGCGCAAGTCAATGCTTGACGGAGCGCGATGTCGAGTTGGGAGGCCTACATCGGCACCTCAGTGAAAGGGGCGACCCGGTCAGGCGATGTGGACGAATGCGGCTCATCTGTCGTCGCTTGCCGCAGCACCCAATCGGTCGACCTGTCTGGATCGACGAATCTTGCATTACGGTGGTAAATAGAGTGCGGCTAAGTTTGCCGACTCTTCAATGAGGATAATGGCCGACACTTTCGTCAGCCATCTAAGTGTTCGGCGATCCGCGGTTCTCCTGCAGCCTTGGTATCGGAATTGCCGAGAGGAGTTGGCGGGTTGTTGCCGCGCTCTCGCCAAAATATGTTCTGTTCCTCGGCGATGATACCCTCGATGGCTTCGACAAAGGTCAGGTAAGCCTCGCGATCGGGCAATCCTCTGTAGGAACCGGCACCGTGGGTATACAGTCGACGCTCGCGCTTCATCCGCTCCGAAGCGGTCCGATACGATATCCAAGTCTCGCTATAGCGGGCGATGCGTTGCCAACCCGCCGCGATCGCGACGATGGCGCCGATCGACCCCGACACAATCGGCACCCACGGTGCAGCCCCAAACACCTGGATAAAAGTAATCGATGAACCCAGCACTATCGTGAGGAGAGCCAATAATTCGGAGCGCGTCTTGTACAAGCCGGCTTTCTCGCTGTACCACCTGCGCTGATCAGCCAAGTCATTTTTGAAATATCGTTCGGCCAACGCACCTCGTGCCTTCGCTGTGGGGTCATCCACAATGTTGTCCACGGCTTTTGGAGTTTCGAGTTGGGTCGGCTGTTCCTTTGGCTCACCGGCTTCCGGCGCAATATGGAGCGGTTCGCCGCCCCCCCTTGGTGAGGCTTGCGCCCTGGCTCCAGTCGCACCATCAATGGGGACGATCGAGGAATCCGTCGTAAAGTGAGCCACGGCGCTCCTCTCTTTTTCTATCTGGACGCCTTCGCAATCCTACCCTCACATGGTTCAACCGGCAACATTAATGGGTGGCGACCAGCCGTGAATTTTGAGCCCTTACCCGCGTGATTGCAGTCGGCAATCATCAAATCCATCCGCAGGCGCAAGACTACTGTGCCAATTTGTGCTTGAGTCGCACCGTCCATTCGGGGGATGATTGCTGGCTCGCACAGCACTGTGGGTAGAGACTACATGAGTACAGTCTTCATCAGTTATAGAAGGGAGATCACTGCCGGTGAGGCCAGGGCTTTGTTCAACGAATTTTTAGGGAAGCTGGGTGAGAACTCGGTATTCATGGACGTGGATAGCATCGCCCTCGGCCGTGACTTCCGCGGCGCGCTGCAAAAAACACTGGAATCTTGCGACCTCATGCTGGTGCTGATCGGCAAAGACTGGGCCGACGTTAAAGACGAAGAGGGACGACCACGCTTACACAATCCCGGTGATTTCGTGCGCCTCGAGATCGAAGCCGCGCTCAAGCGCGACATCGTCGTCACGCCGATCCTGGTGCAAGGGGCGCATATGCCCGCCCCCGAGCAATTACCCGCAGAGATTCGGGACCTAGTTTACCGCAATGGGTTTGAGTTGAGCCACAACCGGTGGGAGTCGGATTTTGCGGAAATGACCAGGCGGCTAAATCTCGACATTGCCAAAGTGGGCAGGCGAGTTCGAGCAGTCTGCCTCCACTGCCGCCGCGCTCGATGCCTCTACTGCACCAGCCGCGCAACCGGCCTCCCCAGACCGGCAGTTCTTCAGTCGCCCACTCAGGGTGACGCGGCGGCAGGCACTGGGTGTTGCCGCGCTCACTGCCGCGGGGGCCGGCGCCATCATCACCGCACCTTCCATCCGCAAGCAGTTATCAAAACCGTCGTTCCGGACTGTTGCTTTCGACGTTGTAACAGTTGATTCGAAAGGGGTCCGGAACCCGCCGGAAAAATACACCGCCGCGGTGTTCACCGAAGCGCTCGGTCCCGCTGCCGGGCTAGACATGGTCTCGATCCCAGAGGGCAGCTTCACGATGGGCTCGCCGGTCGATGAGCCGGAGCGCCAGGGCAATGAAGGTCCGCAGCACCATGTTACGCTCGCGCCATTTTTTATCGCCGCATCGCCCATCACTCAGGCCCAGTGGTCCGCAGCAATATTGGCGCACCCCGGCCAAATCGGCCGAAACCTCGATCCGAACTCGTCGTTCTTCAAGGGCATCGATCTTCCGGTCGAGAGCATCACTTGGCACCAGGCGGAAGAATTTTGCCTGCGCCTCACTGCGATCACCGGCCGGTCCTATCGGCTGCCGAGCGAAGCCGAATGGGAATATGCCTGCCGCGCGGGTACGATGGGACCGTTCCATTTCGGGCCGACCATCACCCCCGAGCTCGCGAACTATTGTGGAACCGGCGGTGCGGTATGCGGCGAAAGCGACGGCAAGAGCATCGCCTCTGACGCCTATAATGATAAGAAGTATGAATTGGGCGCCTACGGTGAGGGCCCCACTGGAGTTTTTCGAGGCAAGACGACGCCTCCGGGGACATTTCCACCCAACCGGTTTGGCCTCTACGACATGCACGGCAATGTTTGGGAGTATTGCCTGGACATGTCGAGTGCCAACTATGCCGATGTCCCGGTGGACGGCAGCGCCAACCTCTCGGGACCTTCCGACAGCCAGAGGGTCTTGCGCGGTGGCTCGTGGTCGCACAACCCTGCCATCTGCCGCTCTGCCTACCGTGACAGCATTGCCCCCGACTTCTCGGGCTGGCAGGGCCGCATCGGTATCAGGGTGGTTTGCCCAGTTTAGGTAACCGGTGAGGCGCCACGGCATTGTCGAGATAACGGTCCGGCCGGCTGCTGACGGCTCAGGCTGCAGGCGGTGCGCCTGGCATCGTCATGCTGGAACCGGTTGGGTTTGAGCCTAAAGTGAACGACGACCTTGATGCATCGGCCTGACCAGGGGTGCTTCGAACGGAGAGCGGCTATGCTTCCGCCCAACGACAAGCTCGCGATCTGTTTCGCCCATGTCGCCTATCAGCTACATGAACGGTTTTCGGGCCTCGATACCGGCATCAACAGCTTCGCCGTTCGCGATCCCGAGACGTTGGAAGACCGGGTGGGCGAGGCCGACGTGCTCGTAATCTCGGGGTTGTGGCACGACGGTCTTCTCGACCGCGCAGGCAAGCTTCGCTTCATTCAGGCGATTGGCGCCGGCACCGACCAGTTTCCGCTCGAAGAACTGAAGAAGCGGGGCATCCGCCTCGCTAGCGCGCGCGGCGTCAACTATCGCGCGGTCGCGGAGCACGCGATGGCTCTCATTCTCGCATTGAGCCGCCGGCTTCCCGAGGCGCGGGACAATCAGGCAAAGCGCGTCTGGCGCGGCATGATCGGTGATCTCTCCCGGCGGGAGGACGAGCTCGGCGGCAAGACGCTCCTTGTCGTCGGCTTGGGGCAGATCGGCGGGCGTCTTGCGCAGCTCGCCAAAGTCTTCGATATGCGCGTCGTCGGGCTCCGGCGCGATCCGGTCGCCGGCCGGGGCGCAGCTGACGCGGTGCACGCGATGGGCGAGCTCAAGTCCCTTCTGCCCGAGGCCGACTATGTCGCCCTCACCTGTCCGCTGACCAAGGAGACCGAGAAGCTCGTCGACGCCGACGCGCTCGCCCGGATGAGACCCTCCGCCTATCTCGTTAACCTCGCCCGCGGACGGGTCATTGATGAGGAAGCGCTGGTCGAGGCGCTCGCCACACGTCGCATCGCGGGTGCCGGCATCGATGTGACGGTTGAGGAGCCGCTTGCGCCAAACTCGCCGCTGTGGGGAATGGAGCACGTGCTGCTCACTCCACACACCGCTGGCGAGACCCGGCGTTACGAGGACAATGTGATCGAGATTCTGCGCGACAATCTAGGGCGCCTCTGGCGCGGCGAAGAGCCATTGCGTAATCAGGTGATCTGACCACCCCAAATTGAGGAGGCATCATGCGTCCCCAGTCTGCCGCGATGAAGGAACTTCTCGACCAGCCCGGCCTCCAAATCATGCCCGGGTGCGGCGACGGCATGGGCGCTCGGCTGATCGAGGAAGCCGGCTTCGCTACCGCCTTCGCCTCCGGCTCCAGCATCTGCGCGATGCGTCTCGCGATGCCCGATATGGACCTGCTGACCTTTCCGGAAATGGCCGACGCGATCGAGACCATCATCGCCGCCGCGCCGAGCGTGCTCTGGTTGGCCGATGGCGACACCGGCTATGGCAATGCGCTCGCGGTGCAGAAGACGATCCGCGCTTATGCCCGCCGCGGCGCCGCCGCGGTGCTGATCGAGGACAAAGTTTGGCCTCGCCCGCTCGGCCATAGCGGCGCAAAATTGGTGATCGTGCGCGACGCCGCCATCCTGCGCTGTCGCGCCGCCGTCGAGGCATGCCGCGAGGAGGGCATCCTGTTGCTCGCCCGCACCGACGCCCGCACCTCCCGCGGGTTCGAAGAGGCATTGACGCGGCTGAAGGCGTTCGTTGCCGAGGGCGCCAACATCCTTTTCCTCGACTCGCCTCAGTCGGAGGCGGAGATGCGCGCGGCGGTGGCGGCGTGCAACGGCAAGCCGTCGCTCGCCGTCGCCTCGCCCGCCGGCAAGCATTTCATGCCCGGCGATGCGGAGTTGGAGCGGATCGGCATCAAAATCGTCGTATACCCGCAGGAGATCCTCGCCGCGACCGTGCACGCGGTGCGCGCAGCTCTCGGCGGGCTGAAGGGCGGCGTAAAGCCGCCTATGGCGAGCCCATCGGAGCTGGCAAGGGCGGTCCGCTCGGCGGACTACCTCGCGCGGGATGCGCGCTGGCCGGATCCGCGGTAAGAGAGAGGGGCTTTCCGTCCGCCGCGTCCGGTGCGATGGTCATTCGTGCTCCCACTCTCCGTTCTCGATCTTTCCCCGATCACCGAAGGCAGCGATGCCGGTCAGGCGTTGCGGAATTCGCTCGACCTCGCGCGACACGTCGAGGCGCTCGGCTATCGGCGTTTCTGGATGGCGGAGCATCACAACCTGCCCGGAATTGCGAGCGCAGCGACAGCGGTGGCGCTCGCCCATGTCGCGGCCGGCACAAGCACTATCCGGATCGGCGCCGGCGGCATCATGCTGCCGAACCACGCCCCACTGGTGATCGCGGAACAGTTCGGCACGCTCGCCGCGCTGCATCCGGGGCGGGTCGAACTGGGCCTGGGCCGCGCGCCCGGATCGGACCAGATCACCAACCGGGCCATCCGACGAAACCTGCTCTCCGACGTGGACCAGTTTCCCCAGGATGTCGTCGAACTGATGGGCTATTTCCAGCCGGCGGAGCCGGGTCAGGCGCTGCAGGCGATTCCCGGCGCCGGGTTGGAGGTGCCGATCTGGATCCTCGGGTCCAGCCTCTACGGCGCGCAGGTCGCGGCATATCTGGGCCTGCCGTTTGCCTTCGCCTCGCATTTCGCGCCGGCGATGATGATGCAGGCAAAGGCGGTCTACCGCGAGCGGTTCCGCCCCTCGGCGCAACTCGCCCTGCCCCATGTGATGCTCGGCGCTGTCGTCGTCGCGGCGGAGTCGGACCACGAGGCGCGGTTCCTGTTCTCGTCATTGCAGCAGTCGACGCTGAACAACAGGGCCGGGCGTCGCGGCCGAGTGCCGCCGCCGGTCGAGGATTTCGAGGCCCGGCTTGATCGGTACGCCCGCGCGATACTGGACGAGGCGCAGGCTTGCGCGATCATCGGGGGGCCGGACACCGTCCGACGCGGCCTCGACGATTTCGTCCGCCGAACCGGCGCCGACGAGCTGATGGTGACGGCGAACATCTTCGACCACGACAAACGGAAACGATCCTTCGAGATCGTCGCGCAAATTCATCGCGCGATGATGGAACCGGCAGCGGCTCCCTCATAGACGAAGCTACCGTCGGCGGGGACGCTGCCGGCCTCCAGGCAGGAGAACCCGGCGTCCCCAACCCGCGCAGTTTGGCTGTTAGGAGCAGCTCCCGATGAGGTTGCGTCCACTCACTCCAGTCGTCATTTCGAGCGCCAGCGAAGCAATCTTGTCTGGACGCCGTAGTGCATAGTGTGCGGCGCAGCCTGGGCCAAGGTCCAGGCTGCGGCGGCGCCGCGACCGTAAGCAATCGTGGGGCTCTCCCCGTGTCGAGCAAGGCTCCGGCGTTGCCTTCATCTCACGCCCGAACAATACCAGGGCTCTCGCCCGCAGTTGCAAGAAGGGGATAGGATGATGGCGTCGCAGGATGTCTTTGTCGGGAGATCGACGCGAGCGCCGAGATGCGTGTTATCCCGAAGCGCATCGAGATTACGCCGAAATACGTCGATCTGTCGCTGATCGAGGAAGCCAAGCGACGGATCGACGGCGCGCAGGAAAATGGACGCAGCAGCGCAGATCGTCATCGACCGGGTAAGCTATGTGTACCGGCCGCCGCGCGGCCGGCCGGTGACGGCGCTCGACAACGTCTCACTCGAAGTGCGCGACCGCGAGTTCGTAGCGTTGCTCGGGCCCAGCGGCTGCGGCAAGAGCACCCTCCTTTACCTGGTCGGCGGCTTCCTGCCGGTGGAGCATGGCACGATCCGCGTCGAGGACAAACCAATCGCCGGGCCAGGACCCGACCGCGGGATCGTCTTCCAGCACTTCGCGTTGTTTCCGTGGAAGACAGTGATCCAGAACGTGCTCTATGGCCTCGAAAAACAGGGCTTGCCGCGCGAGGAGCGGCTGCGTCGGGCACGCGAGTTCATCGATCTCGTCGGGCTCACCGGGTTTGAGGACAGTTACCCCTCGCAACTTTCCGGCGGCATGAAGCAGCGGGCCGCGATCGCCCGGACAATGGCGATCGATCCGCATATCCTGCTGATGGACGAGCCGTTTGGGGCGCTCGACGCGCAAACCCGCAGCCTGATGCAGGGCGAGCTGCTCAACATTTGGCAGCGCTCGCGTAAAACCGTCATCTTCGTCACGCACGACGTGCACGAGGCGGTGTTTCTGGCAGAGCGCATCGCGGTCATGTCGGCCCGCCCCGGCCACATCAAAGAAATTATCGAGACCCGTTTCGACAAAGGCGATCCTGGGCTGGCCCGCAGCCCGGCCTTTGTCGAGATGGTCGACCGCGTGTGGAACCTGGTCCGCGGCGAAGCGATCCTCGCCGAGCGCGGCGGTACAGCGTGACCGAACTGAGCTCGACGCGCCGCCGCAAGCCCTCCCTCTCCGCCCTCGAGGGCGGAGAGGGTCGGGGTGAGGTTGGGGATTCCAGAGCGGTTGCCGGTCCCCACCTCACCCTCCCGTCCTTCGCGGGCCCCTCCCTCTCCCCCCTGAAGGGCGGAGAGGGGCTTTCGGTCCGGCGATCCATGTTCTAAGCCGCTACGCGCCGCTGCTGCTGCTGGCCTTGGCATGGGAGGCGGTATCACGGCTGAGCATCGTGTCGCCCGCGGCTTTGCCGCCGCTCGACAAGGTTGCGGCCGCTTGGCTCAATCTCGCCGAGAGCGGCGATTTGTGGACCAACGGGGTTTCGTCGATCTCGCGCGCCGCCGCGGGGCTCGGCATGGCGATTGCCTTCGGCAGCATCATCGGCGTGCTGATGGCCTGGTATTTGCCGGTCCGCATCGTCGTCAATCCGATCGTCCAGTTCTTCTACCCGATGCCGAAATCGGCGCTGATCCCGGTCATGGTCCTGTGGCTCGGCTTTGGCGACGCCTCGAAGATCGTGCTGATCTTTGTCGGCTGCATGCTGCCGGTCACGTTGAGCGCTTTCAACGGCGCACGCGGCACCGAGCAGGTGCTGATCTGGTCCGCGCGCAGCCTCGGCGCGAGCCGCGCGCGCGTGTTGTGGGAAGTCGTGCTCCCGAGCGCACTGCCGGAGCTCCTGAGCGGCATCCGTACTGCGCTCGCCTTCGCCTTCGTGCTGCTCGTCGCCTCCGAACTGATCGTCGCCCGCAGCGGGTTCGGCTATATGATCGGCTGGCTCGGCGACGGCGGCGTTTACGATGCGATGTTCGCGGTGGTGTTGACCGTCGCGCTGCTGGGGTTCGCGGCCGACCGCGGCTATCTGATGCTGATCCGGCGGGTGTTGGCATGGCGCGAATAGAGGACGCGGCGAGCCTCAGCCCCCGCCTCACCTTTGCCCGCCTTCGCGGGGTTGGCGACGCAGCGGCGATCGCACGCCGCGTCGGTGGCCTGTTGCCGCTGATCGCGCTGGTGCTCGGCTGGGAAGCCCTGTCGCGCAGCGGCACTGTGAGCGCCTTTCTGCTGCCGCCTTTGTCGGCGGTGCTGCAGCGGGTCTGGGACGATGCGTTATCCGGCGATCTGACGATAAACCTCGGCATGACGCTTTATCGCGCATTGGCGGGGTTCGCGATCGCTGCGGTCGGCGGCGTCAGCGCTCGGCATCTTGATGACCCGCAACCGGTTCGCGCGCTGGTTTTTCGATCCGATCGTCTCGGTCGGCTTCCCGATGCCGAAGATCGCGTTCCTTCCGATCTTCATGCTGTGGCTCGGGCTCTATGACGTCTCGAAGATCTCGATGGTGGCGTTCAACGCGATCTTTCCGGTCATTGTCGCGACGATCGCGGCGGCCGAGGGCGTCGACCGGCAGCTGCTATGGTCCGCCCGCAGCCTCGGCGCCAGCGAGCGGCAGCTGCTGCGCGAGATCATCTTACCGGCGGCGCTGCCGCAGATCCTGACAGGCCTGCAGGTCGCGCTTCCCATTTCGATGATTGTCACGATCGTCACCGAGATGCTGATGGGCGGCCAGGGGCTCGGCGGCGCGATGATCGCCGCCTCGCGCTTCGCCGATTCCCCCGGTGTCTTCGCCGGCATCGTCGAGATCGCCGTGGCCGGGCTGTGCCTCGTCAAGGGCATCGCCGTGCTGCGCCGGCGCCTGTTGATCTGGCACCAGGAGGCGCAGGAACCGACCACGGTTTAGGTCGGGACGCCCGCGTCGACGATTAACGCGGGCGCCCGAACTGCGGTTAGGCCTTCTTCCCGACCAACGCGAACATCGCGCCTTGCGGGTCCTTGCCCTGGATGATCCAGTCGCCGCCTGGCACTTCCATCGGGCCATTGAGCACTTGGCCCCCGCCCGCCTTAACGCGGTCGGCCGCCGCGTCGATATCGGCGACATTGACGTAGTAGAGCCAATGCGGAGCCGGCACCATCGGCGGCTTGTTGAACATTCCGCCTATTGCTTGCCCACCGACAGAGAAGAGCTGGTAGGCGCCCATTTCCCCCATATCCATCGCGTCGCCCTTCTGCCAGCCGAACAGCTCGCTATAGAACGCGAACGCCTTCTCCCAGTCGGCGGCCAAAAGCTCGTGCCACCCTATGCGGCCTGGCGCGCCGAGCGGTGGAAGCGGCTGGTCACAAGTGTTGGGTGAGTGGAACAGCGCGAAGGTCGCCTTCTGGGGATCGGCAACGACCGAGAAGCGGCCGACATTCGGAATGTCGGTCGGCGGAACATGCACGCTGCCGCCGAGGCGCTTTACCCGTTCAGCGATGGCATCCACGTCGTCGACCGCGACATATCCGATCCAACTCGGCGGTACGCCCATCTTCCGCGCGTCCTCGGGCTGAGCCATCATTCCGCCGACAGGCGTCTGCCCGTCGGTGAACATGGTGTAGGCCATCCCGGGCACCGGTCTATCCTGTGTGCCCCAGCCCGCGACCTTCATGTAAAAGGCCTTGGCGGTCTCGGTGTCGGCCGCCATCAATTCGTACCAAACAAAGCGGCCCTTTAGATCGACCATTCTGCTCTCCATCCGGGTTCGTCTTCGAAAGATGCGGTGAGCAACGTTGATATCAACATTTCTCTCTGCTGTCAAAGCTCGACCCCTCCTGCCCGGCCCTTTAACGATGAGCCGCGGCTTGAGGGTCCTCTGCGGCTTGTCTCACTAAGCTGAGGTCGGCGTAATCCTTGACCTGGAGCGGTGACCGCAAGAAACCGAGTTTGTGCTGCAGATCGACGTTGGCCTGCAGCGCCTCCAGGTCCGGCAGCCCATTAGGGTCGCGGTAATAATCCTTTTTTGTAAAGACCCAATCCTCGTAGAGCGACAGCTTCTGCTTGGTGGCCTCGGCAATGATCTCGAGCGCCTCCTGGCGATGGGCGGGATCACTGAGGTAGTGAAGCGCGTGCAAATAGTCTTCCAGAAAGTCGACCATCTCGGGGCGGTGCTTCTGCAGAAACCCGTCGCGCGCCACGCGGACGATCATTTGCGAGCGCCCCATTGCCTCGTCCTGCGTGAACAAGCTGCGGGACATCGAGAGCAGCTCGGGATCGAGCCCGAAGGGCAGCACGGCGGTGATCAAATCGACTTTGCCCTCCTTCAGCATCGCTTTCTGGTCTGGAAAGCGCACTTCGATGATCGTCAGGTCGCGTTTGTCTTGGAGATGATGCTTCGCGAGCATCGCGCGCAATGCCATGTCGACCGCGCTGCCGGTCTGGTTCGACGCCAGGATTTTGCCCTTGAGGTCTTCGACGGTCTTGATCGGACTGTCCTTCCGGACATCGAAGCTATTCGTGTGATACCCGGGCACCCCATCCTGGAACTCGTCCGCGATGATCCGCAGATCCTTCATCCCGGCGTTCTCGACGCCGAGCGCAAAGGTCGAATAGGCCAGCGCCGCGCAATCGAGCTCGCCGGTCGCCAGCGCCGTCATCTCGGCCGGAGTGCCGGCGAAATGCGTGAGTTCGGGGATGTAGGTTTTGCCGGCATGGGGCGCGAGCCCCGGCTTGAGGAACATCAAGGTGACGAGGTCTGCCGGCGCCACGACCCACCCGATGCGGAGATGGTAGGGCTCTCCCGATGACGGCCGGGCCATAACCAGCAAGAGCACCAATGCCGCGGCAAAAAGGCCGAAGGACAACCCGGGCCTATTCACGCGCTGGCTCCGACTGGTAGCGGCGGGCTGACCACATCGCGGTCGTAGAGGTGGCGGGCGATGAGACGCCCGTCGATATCGGCGAGCATGGGTTCCTCTCGGCTGCAACGTGGCATCGCATGCAAGCGGCGCGGGTGGAAGCGGCAGCCCGACGGCGGGTTGAGCGGGCTCGGCACCTCGCCCGGCAAGATGATCTCCTAGCGCCGCTCGTGGGGATGGCTCGGCAGCGCCGCCGAAAACAATGCCTCGGTGTAAGGATGCTCTGGCGCGCGCCAGGGTGCGCGCCTCGCCGCTCTCGACGATTTTGCCGAGGTACATGACCACAATCGCGTAGCTCATATGCGCAACGGCAGCGAGGTCGTGGGCGATAAAGAGATAGGACAGCCCCAGCTCGGCCTGCAGGTCGCGCAACAGGTTCAGGATTTGCGCCCGGATCGGCACGTCGAGAGCCGAGACGGGCTCGTCGAGAACAACAAGTCACGGCGACAGCGCCAACGCGCGTGCGATCGCGATGCGCTGCCGTTGGCCTCCGGAAAATTCATGCGGGAAGAGGTCTGCGGCGCGATCCGGCTGGCCGACGAGGTCGAGCAGATCAAGGACCCGCCGCCGCACTTCGCTCGCCGACAGCGACTCGTTTGTGACGAGCGGCTCGGCGATGATCCCGCTGACCCGCATGCGGGGATTGGGTGAGGCGTAAGGGTCCTGAAAAACCGCCTGGACCGATTTTCGGTAGTGCCGCCTTCCGGCGCTGTTGAGCTTCTCCAAGTCTTCTCCTTCGAAGCGGATCACGCCGCCGGTCGGTTCTTCCAAACCGAGCACGAGCTTTGCGGTTGTCGTCTTGCCGCAGCCGCTTTCGCCGACGACGCCGAGCCGAGACGTAATGGGTCGAGAGTGTCCCGGAGCTCGATCAGCGGCGTCGCCGTTACCGGTAGCCCGGGCCGCGTCGGCTCATAGCTGGCGGAGCTGGGGGTCGAGTTTGACACGGAGCCAGTCGCCGAGAAGGTTGGCCGAAAGCACCATCAGCATAATGCAGCAGCCCGGGAATACGGTCAGCCACCCGCGGCCGACCATCATGCTCTGCTGCCATCGGAAAGCATTAGGCCCCAGGCCGGCTGCGGCGGCGGTACGCCGACGCCGAGGAAGGACAATGTCGCTAAGGTGATGATGACCACCCCCAGCATCAAGGTGCCGAGCACGACGGCGGAGTTGATGACATTGGGTAGGATGTGGCGCCGCATGATCGTCCATTTCAAGCAGCCCGCGACATTGGCAAGGCGCACGAACTCCCGCTCCTTCAGCGACAGTACCTCGCCGCGGATCACGCGCGCGTAGCGGGTCCAATAGGTGATCCCGAGGATGATGACGATGTTCCACATGCTCGGCCCGACGATTGCGGCGAGGAATATCGCGAAGGTCAGCGCGGGTAAGGCGAGCTAGGTGTCGGTCAGCCGCATAATGACCTGGTCTACCCAGCCGCCCAGAAACCCGATAGAATGCCGAGCGCTGTGCCGATCACGCCAGCGAAAATCACCGACGTAAAGCCGACCACCATCGACACCCTGGCGCCGAAGATCAGCCGCGACAGCACGTCTCGCCCGAGTGGTCGGTGCCGAGGAGATATTGAGCGCTGCCGCCGGTCTGCCAGAACGGCGGACGGAACCGCGCGGCGAGACTGCCGATTTCGGGATTGTGGGGCGCCAGTACATTGGCGAAAATCGCCACGAAGGCGACGCTGCCGAGGATCAACGTCGGGATCAGCGGGAAGTCGCCGAGCGGAAAGAGACGCGACGCCGGAAGCGCGGCGGCAGGACAATGGTTTCGGCTTGGGTACTCATTGGCCCTTTACCTCTCCAGCCGAATGCAGGGATCGATCACGGCGTATAGGATGTCGATCAGCAAATTCACGGTCACGATCATCGCGCCGCCCAGGATGACGGTGCCCTGGACTACTCGGGAAGTCGCGGAACGCGATGCCCTCGCAAAGCAGCCGCCCGATGCCGGGCCAGGCAAACACGGTCTTCACGACGACCGCCACATTGACCATGATCACGAGATTGATCCCGGCCAAAGTCAGCACCGGGATGAGCGCGTTCTTGAAGGCGTGCTTGGCGATGACCAGCGATTGCGGCAGCCCCTCGATCCGTGCGAGCTTGACGTATTCCGAGCCCAGTACCTCGAGCATTGAGGAGCGCGTCAGGCGCATACGGGCGGCAGCAAAATAGCAGCCGAGCGCAAAGGCCGGCATGATTAGGTGCAGCGGCGTGCCCGCTCCCGAGGACGGTAGCCATCCCAGGTAAACCGAGAACACCAAAATCAAGACCAGGCCGACCCAGAAGGATGGCAGCGATAGACCAAGCAGCGCGAAAACTTTTCTCGCGCTGTCCCAAAAAAACGCCCGACCCGCACCGCCGCAAGGATGCCGCTCGGAATGCCGACCAGCAGGGACAAGCCCATTGCGACTACCGCAAGGATCAGTGAGTTGGGCAGCCGAGACAGGTAAATCTCCATGACCGGCATCCGATAATAAAACGATTGCCCGAGGTCCGCCGTGAAACAGGCTCGACATTAAGATCGCGTATTGCACCCAGAGTGGCCGATCGAGCCCGAACTGGTGATGAATGGCGGCAATGTCCGCTTCGCTCGCGCCGGAACCCACCCGGAGCCGGTGGCTGTGGAATAAAATGTGATGAAGTCGGGCCACGGCATTTTCAGCGTGAAGCGGACATGTTGCGGGTCGGGTATTTCGATCGCCGCCACATTGTCTTTCATGAGCTGGTGCGCCGCGCCGTGGTAGCGCTCGAACGAGAATTTGACGTCGTCGGCGGTTACCGGCTCGCCATTGTGAAACTTGACCCCCTTGCGCAGGACAAATTCATAGCTGAGCCCGTCCGGCGACGCCGACCACGAGGCGCCAAGGCACGGCGTCTGCGTCTTGCCGGGCATCGGCTTTACCATCGCGTCATGCAGCGCGTACAGCACCATGTACGGGGTGATCAGCGCTGCCGTCTCGGCGGGGTCGAACCAAGTCGGTGCCAAGGAGACGTGGATCGCCTAGATCAATTGGCCACTCGGTGCGGCTGTCCAAGCGATGCCTGGGGCGCCGCTTACAAAGCCGAGAGCGGTTAACGCGAGAAAGTCCCGACGCGTTAGATCAGCTTGTTTCGAAAAGCCCTTTCGTGTGCTGCCGCACAACCCCATCGAACCTCCTCCACATCGCGGCCTCTTTGCCGAGCCTTGCTGCGAACCTAGACCCCACCGCGGAAATGTCTCCACGGTTCTAGCGAGATGAGCCGGGTCATGCGCCCCTGATCGTGATGTCTTCTTGTGGTCCGGTGTAGGCGAAATCCTTGATCAAATCGAACCCGGACCCTCCGACCAGGGATCCGACGCCGTTGAAAGGCCAGCTGCCAGATCGGCGCGACCACCGATTTGTCGTGGACGACGCGCTCCTGAACTAGGCGCGCAGCTATTACAACCTCGGCTGCCCTCCAATCTTCCTTGAGGCCACATATGTATGGTCTGAAACCGGTGAACCGATCCGTCAAGGACCCGTAATGTCATCAGCCGCACAAGCACAGCCGCTCGACTTCTCTCGCGAGATGCGGAGCTTTATTGGGCGCCATACCGGCAAGAGCTTCGACTGGGATGCCTTCCCCGGAAGCCGTGGTTTCCCGGAATTGGAGCGGGCGCAGATGCGCTATATCGGCGCCGGCGGCTCGCCCAAGGCCGACGACCCGGGCACACTCAAACCGGGGCAGTTCACGTTGAGCCTGGTGCACCAGCCGGTCGGCAAGTACGCCGCCTGCCATTCGCACGAGGTCGTTGAGCACTTCCTCGTGCTGCAGGGTGTGCTGACCGTCGGCTGGGCATGGGGCGACGAGGTGATCGAGGCACGCTTGGGGCCGAAAGACATGGTGTTGAACAAGGCTGGCTGCCCGCACGGCTTCCGCAACGACGGGGTCGAGCCGGTGTTGGTGTCGATCAGTGTCGGCACCGGCATGCCGAAACCGCCGGTCTATGTCTGCCATCCGCGCGACAGCGATCCGGAGGCCGCGCGCCGTTTCGGCGCCGCGCCGGGGAAAACCCGCGTCTTCGATCCCGACAGCGACGATCCGCGCCAGCGGGAATTCGCTCGGCATATCGTGCGCTACGCCGATCGAACGCCGGTCTGGGATGCCGATGCCGAATTCGCCCGATTGGTCTATGTCGGCGACGGTGGTGCTCCACCCGGCCAGTATCGGATGGACAAGGTCCATCTGCCGAACGGCGTCGGAGTACGTGGCTATTCACGCTCTGTCGAGGACGCGTATTTTGTCACCGAGGGCTGCATCACTGTCGGCTGGGAGACGTGCGGGCATACGGTCGAAGAGCGCCTTGGCCCGAAGGACATGATCTTCAACCCGTCTGGCCGGGTGCACTATTTCCGCAACGATGGCCTTACCGACGCAGAGTTCATGCTGCTCGTCGGCACCCCGAAGGCGGAGGACGTCCGCTTTCAAGCGGCATGACTATTGCCGACGCGAGCGGCGATTTCGATCAAGTTGGCGCTGTCATTGCGAGCGACAGCGAAGCAATCTCGGGCCGCTGGCGCGGGTTGCCCCACGGGTCAAGCCCGTGGGCTGAAGGCCCACGCGACCAGCCCGGCCTCGCTCAGCGCCAGCCACAGCGCCCGCTCATATCCTCCGGTCGCCTCCAGCACGATGCGTTTCACGCGCAACGGCCGGAGCCGCGCGATCAACGCGGCATGGCCGGCCGCTTCATTTGCTTACCGAGAAGCCGACACCCAATGGACGCACATGCACGTCCAACCGATCCTTGAGACGTCGATCTTTTTGCACCGACGCCACATCGGGCCAAGCATCGGGTGAGTGATAGAAGCCGTTGTTGCTGAAAGAAAGGAGACGGTTTCCTTCGGCAGCTTTGTCACGTCGGCAAGGATCGTGAGCGCCTCCTCGCGGTTTTCCGGATCGAGAAACCAGCGGACGGCGCGGATGTGATCCTCGAAAAGTCGACAAAAGCCGGCCGATGCGCGGCGATAACGTCGCTGCGCATCGCCCAGACGACCGCCTGCGTTGGCCCGACCGCATCGCGCGCGGTGAACAGCACGCGGTATTTGCCGGAACGGGTTCCTGGGCGAATTGCGGCAAGGTGCCGATGAAGTCGGCTTTGCCGGAGTCGAGCATCGCCGGCATATTGGCGAAATTCGCCTCGACTGTGGTGAAATCGCTGTCCGTGATGCCGTGCATGCGGAACATCGTGCGCATCGCGGTGTCGCTCGCCGAGCCGATCACGTTGGTGGCGACACGACCGCCCTTTACGTCTGCAATCGTGTGGATCGGTACTTCCGCAAGCACGACGAAGTTTTTGCTGAAATAGCCGGGCTGGCCGTCCTCGACCACATCTGCGACAAGCCGCTCATCGAGATGGGCGTTGGTGATCGCGAGTGCGAGTGCACTCGTCGAGAAGGAAGCCACCTCGAGATCACCGATCGCCTCGGCTTGAGCAGCGGCTGCAGGACGTAGCTCTGCCCAAGGTGCTTGAACACCGGGGGCTCGCATTTGCCGAAGGCCTCAATCAGCGGCGCCATGTGCCCGGGAGCGACGGCCCAGCCGATGCTTATCGTCAGTGGCTCCGCTCGAGCAACCGCGACTAGGCCGATTGCAGCGAGCAACTCCACAGCCGCTGACGCCATCCTCCTTTTGCTGGGCATTTTTGTTCAAATCCTCTCGGAGCGCAGCTTGCATCGCCATTCTTAGCGTCGCGCTGCCTCGCCGAGGAGGGGCGCGATCACCATGTTCACGATGGCGCGGGCCGGACGGGTCGGCGCCATTTCTTCTTGCGGCGGCGTGGTAGTGTATAGTGCGTCGCCATCGGAAAGGAGGCGCCGATGGAAATTCGGCAAGCTCTGACCTTCGACGACGTGATGCTGGTCCCGGCGGCGTCTGCGATCATGCCCGGGGAGACGGATACTCGGACCCGGCTGACCCGCGAGATCGAGCTCGGCATCCCGCTGGTCTCGGCGGCGATGGATACGGTGACCGAGAGCGCGCTCGCGATCGCAATGGCACAAACCGGCGGAATTGGTGTCCTCCACCGCAACATGGGCGTCGAACAGCAAGCCGACGAAGTCCGCAAAGTAAAGAAATTCGAGGCCGGGATGGTGGTCAACCCGGTCACGATTCACCCGGACGAGAACTCTCGCGGATGCGCTGCGGCTGATGGCCGACCACAAAATCTCCGGTATTCCAGTTGTCGAGCGGGGATCGGGGCGGCTCGCCGGAATCCTGACCAATCGTGACGTGCGATTCGCCGACGATCCGCGCCAACCGGTAGCCGAGCTGATGACGCGGGAGAGGCTCGTCACAGTGCGCGAGAATGTCGCCCGCGAAGACGCGAAGCGCCTGTTGCACCAGCACCGCATCGAGAAGCTGCTCGTCGTCGACGAGGTCTATCGGTGCGTCGGTCTGATAACCGTCAAGGACATCGAGAAAGCGCAGCGCTATCCGACGGCCTGCAAGGACGAGCATGGCCGTCTCCGAGTGGCTGCGGCGACCGGCACCGGCAGCGAAGGCATCGAGCGCGCCGAAGCGCTGTTCGCCGCCGGTCTCGACGTCTTGGTCGTCGACACCGCGCACGGTCATTCAGACCGGGTATTGCGCACGTTGCGTGACGTTCGGCGGCTGTCGAACTATACCCAAGTCATAGTCGGCAATGTCGCGACGGCGGAGGGGGCGCGGGCCCTGGTCGAGGCGGGGGCGGACGCGATCAAAGTCGGTATCGGTCCGGGCTCGATCTGCACCACCCGGATGGTAGCGGGGGTCGGTGTGCCACAATTCACCGCGATCGTCGATACGGTCGCGGAGTGCCGCAAAACCGGGGTTCCGGTCATCTCGGATGGCGGCATCAAATTTTCCGGCGATCTCGCCAAGGCTGTTGCGGCTGGGGCTGATTGCGCGATGCTCGGCTCGTTGTTCGCCGGGACCGACGAGAGCCCGGGCGAGGTCTTTCTCTATCAGGGCCGCAGCTACAAATATTACCGCGGCATGGGCTCGATCGGGGCGATGGCGCGCGGCTCGGCCGACCGTTATTTCCAGCAGGAGGTGACGAGCACCTTGAAGCTCGTGCCCGAAGGCGTCGAGGGCCGCGTGCCGCACAAGGGGCCGGTCGGCAACATCGTCCATCAGCTGATCGGCGGACTGCGCGCGGCGATGGGCTACACTGGCAACCGCACGATCCGCGAGATGCAAAAGAACTGCACCTTTGTGCGGATCACCGGGGCCGGGCTGCGCGAGAGCCACGTCCATGACGTCGCGGTCACCCGCGAAGCCCCCAATTACCCGCAGGACCGTTGATCGATCGTGATGGCGTCGTCTCTTCAACCCCCGCCTTCCTCGTCATGCCCGGGCTTGACCCGGGCATCCACGCCGCGCCCCGTGGATTGCCGGGTCAAGCCCGGCAAAGACGAATTCGGAAGCGAGGATATCTGCTCTTCGACTTCTTGACCCCCGGAGCGCAGGTCGCCGCCGGGATCGATCTCCTCGCTGCGATCGACACCGGAGATCGCCCGGCCGACGACCTCGCGGCCGACTATTTTCGCCGGCGGCGCTACATCGGTGCCAAGGACCGGGCGCACATCGCCGGCCACGTCTATGCTGTGCTGCGGCACAGAGCGGCGCTCGACTGGTGGATAGCCAAGCATGGCGTCGCAACCGGACCCCGCAGCCGAGTCTTAGCCAGCTTGGTTCTGGTCGAGGGATGGCGCTCTGATGCGATCCTCGCCTGTTGTGATGGCGACCGCTTTCGTCCGGCTCGCCTGAGCCCGACCGAAGAACAATTTGTCCTCGATCTTTCGACCCACACCTTGCGTCACCCTGAGATGCCGCGGGCGGTCGCGAACGATCTGCCGGAATGGCTCGAGCCTCATCTGGAGCGAATCTTCGGCAGAGGGCTTGAACGCGAGATGACGGCCATCAACGGTCCCGCGCCGACCGATCTGCGGGTCAATTTGCTCAGAGCCGATCGCGAGACGGCGCGCCGGGCCCTTGCCGCAGAAGGCGTAGCCGCGGAGCCGACACCTTTGTCGCGGCTCGGCCTGCGTCTGCGCGAACGGGTGCCGCTCGGTAGCCTCGCGGCTTTCAAGCAGGGCCTCGTCGAGGTGCAGGACGAAAGCTCGCAGATTGCCGCGCTGCTCGCGGATGCCCGACCCGGCATGCGGGTCGTCGATTTCTGCGCCGGGGCGGGCGGCAAGACCTTGGCGCTGGCGGCCGGCATGGACAACCGCGGCAAGCTCGTCGCCTGCGAGGTGTCCCAGCGCCGCCTCGACCGCGCCGCGCGCCGGCTGCGCCGAGCCGGCGTTACCAATGTGGAGCGCCGCGCGTTGAGCGGCGAGCGCGACAAATGGGTAAAGCATCACAAAGCCGGCTTCGACCGAGTATTCGCTGACGTCCCTTGCCTCGGCACCGGCACTTGGCGCCGCAACCCCGACGCCAAATGGCGCATGCGCCCAGAGGATCTTGCCGAGCTCGTCGAACGCCAGCAGCTGATCCTGCGCAGCGCCGCGCGCCTCGTCCGCCCCGGCGGGCGCCTGATCTACGCGACCTGCTCGTTGCTGCGCGAGGAAGACGAGGCGCAAGCGGAGGCGTTTCTCGCCGCCATGCCCGATTTCTCAGTGCTGCCGGTTGCCCGCGTTTGGGGTGAGACGATCGGCGGCGCATCGCCGGGTGGCGAGGATTATCTTCGTCTGACCCCGGCAAGGCACGGCACCGACGGCTTTTTTGTTGCGATCTTCGAGCGCCATCCATGTCCGACCGCATCCTGATCCTCGATTTCGGCAGCCAAGTCACCCAGCTGATCGCGCGCCGGGTGCGCGAGAGCGGGGTTTATTGCGAGATCCAGCCCTTTACGATTTCCGAAGAGCGGGTCCGCGATTTTGCCCCACGCGGGATCATCCTGTCGGGCGGTCCCGCCTCGCTGACCGAGGCCGCCTCGCCGCGCGCGCCCGAGATCGTCTTCGGGCTCGGCGTCCCGGTGCTGGGGATCTGCTACGGCATGCAGACGATGTGCGCCCAGCTCGGCGGCCGGGTCACCTTAAGCGACCATCAGGAATTCGGCCGCGCCTTCATCGACATCGTCCGCGAATGCCGCCTGTTCGACGACTTGTGGCCGAAAGGCGGGCGCGAGCAGGTGTGGATGAGCCATGGCGACCGGGTCGACGTCGTGCCGTCCGGCTTTCGCGCGGTCGCGTCGAGCGAGGCGGCGCCCTACGCCGCCGTTGCCGATGACGAGCGCCGGTTTTATGGCGTGCTGTTCCATCCCGAGGTCGTGCACACGCCGCAAGGCGGTCAGCTGCTGCGCAACTTCACGCACAACGTAGCAGGCTGCCGCGGCGACTGGACTATGGCGCTGTTCCGCAGCCAGGCGATCGACAAGATCCGCCGTCAGGTGGGCAGGGGACACGTCGTGTGCGGCCTCTCCGGCGGGGTCGACTCCGCGGTCACGGCGGTGCTGCTGCACGAGGCGATCGGCGATCAGCTGACCTGCATCTTTGTCGACACCGGCCTCTTGCGGGCGGGCGAGGCTGATGAAGTCGTGAGCCTCTTTCGCGGGCACTACAACATACCGCTCGTCCATCGCGACGCCGGCGGCTTGTTCCTGGAAAAGCTCGCCGGCGTCACCGACCCCGAAGAAAAGCGCAAGGCCATCGGCGCCACCTTCATCGACGTCTTCGACGAAGAGGCGCACAAGATCGGCAATGTCGAGTTCCTGGCGCAAGGAACCCTCTACCCCGACGTGATCGAGTCGGTGAGCCCGCTCGGCGGTCCGTCGGTCACGATCAAATCGCATCACAATGTCGGCGGCCTGCCGGCCCGCATGAAATTAAAGCTCGTCGAGCCGCTGCGCGAGCTGTTCAAAGACGAGGTGCGCGCCCTCGGCCGCGAGCTGGGATTGCCCGACGGGTTTGTCGAGCGCCACCCGTTCCCCGGCCCCGGACTGGCGATCCGCATCCCCGGCGAGGTCACTCGCGCCAAGCTCGATATTTTGCGCAAGGCCGACGCGGTCTTCCTCGAAGAAATCCGCAATGCCGGTCTCTACAACGCGATCTGGCAGGCCTTTGCGGTGCTGTTGCCGGTGAGGAGCGTCGGCGTCATGGGCGACAGCCGCTCCTACGATTTCGTCTGCGCCTTGCGCGCGGTGATCTCGACCGACGGAATGACCGCCGACTACTTCCCGTTCCCCCACGATTTCTTGGGCCGCGCCGCGACTCGCATCATCAACGAAGTCCGCGGCATCAACCGCGTCGTCTACGACATCACCTCAAAGCCCCCGGGCACGATCGAGT
>CAWBCV010000001.1:0-1559378 GCA_963787425.1 uncultured Alphaproteobacteria bacterium | reverse complement strand
GGCGTGCCACGCCGCGGTCCGAAACCCACTAAAGCACGGAATTCGAGAACGCGATGGCTAGCACCGTCACCTATGCCCGCCCGGAACTCCTGCAAGTCGCCGATACCGTCGCGCGCGACAAGGGAATCGACCGCGACGAAGTCTTGGAGGCGATGGAGCAGGCTATCCAGAAGGCGGGCCGCTCCAAATATGGCCAGGATTACGATATCCGCGCCGAGATCGACCGCAACAACGGGGAGATCCGCCTGCTGCGGTTTCGTGAAGTGGCGGACGTCATCGAAAACGAGGCCACGCAAATTCCGTTGGCCGACGCTCAGCGGTTGAACCCCGAGGCCGAGATCGGCGACTTCATCACCGACCCGCTGCCGCCGATCGATTTTGGCCGCATCGCGGCGCAGACCGCGAAACAGGTAATTGTGCAAAAGGTTCGCGACGCCGAGCGCCAGCGGCAATTCCTCGAATTCAAGGACCGGGTCGGCGAGATCGTCAACGGGCTCGTGAAGCGAGTCGAATTCGGCAACGTGGTCGTCGATCTCGGCCGGGCCGAGGCGATGCTGCGCCGCGACGAATTGCTGCCGCGCGAAAGCTTCCGCCAGGGCGAGCGGGTGCGTTCGTTTGTTTACGATGTCCGCCAAGAGCCGCGCGGCCCGCAGATTTTTCTGTCGCGCACCCACCCGCAATTCATGGCAAAGCTGTTTGCGCAGGAAGTCCCGGAGATCTACGACGGGATAATCGAGATCAAGGCGGTGGCCCGCGACCCCGGCAGCCGCGCCAAGATTGCGGTCATTTCGCGCGACAGCGGCATCGATCCGGTCGGTGCCTGCGTCGGGATGCGCGGCAGCCGGGTCCAGGCGGTCGTCGGCGAGTTGCAGGGCGAGAAGATCGACATCATACCCTGGTCGTCGGATCCGGCGACTTTCGTCGTCAATGCGCTCGCCCCCGCCGAAGTCGCCAAAGTGGTGATGGACGAGGAGCAGCGCCGCGTCGAGGTCGTCGTACCCGACGATCAGCTGAGCCTGGCTATCGGACGGCGCGGACAGAACGTCCGCCTCGGCTCACAGCTCACCGGGTGGGACATCGACATTCTGACCGAGGCCGAGGAATCGGAACGGCGGACGGAAGAGTTCCGCAGCCGCAGCCAGATGTTCATCGATGCCCTCGACATCGATGACGTGATCGCCCATCTGCTGGTTACCGAAGGGTTTACCTCGCTCGAAGAAGTGGCCTACGTGGCGGTGGAAGACCTTGCCGAGATCGAGGGTTTCGACGCCGATGTGGCCGCCGAGCTGCAAGAGCGCGCCCGGGTGTCGCTCGAACGCCGCGACCGGGAGTACGAGGAACGGCGCCGGGAACTCGGCGTCAGCGACGAACTCGTCGAATTCGAGCAATTGACCCCGGGTATGCTCGTCGCGCTCGGTGAGGGCGGGATAAAGACCCTCGATGATTTCGCCGACCTCGCCGGCGACGAGCTCGTCGAACTCCTCGAAAAATCCGACAAGGGCGGTGCCAAGCTCGATCTCGACGTGGCCAACGAGCTGATCATGCGGGCCAGAGCGCATTGGTTCGCGGATGAAGCAACGCCGGCCACAGCAGGCGCGCAGGAGTAGGCGCGACGGGCAGCATCGAAAACGCCGCGGCCGCTCGATGCGATGAGGGCCTCGGGAAGACCGGCCCGCACCGCCGCTGCATCGCCACCGGTGAAATCGTCGACCGGGCGCGGCTGTTGCGCTTTGTCGTGGGGCCGGGCGGAGAGATCGTGCCGGACGTGGCCGCCAATCTGCCCGGCAGAGGCTTGTGGTTGACGCCGCGCCGCGACACACTCGAACGGGCCGTGGCGAAGCGGCTTTTTGCGCGCGCGGCGCGGCGGCCTGTCGCGCTGCCGCCAGGGCTCGCCGACCGCGTCGAAACCCTGCTCGCACAGCGCTGCTGCGATGCAATCGGGCTCGCCCGCCGCGCCGGTCTTGCCTTTGCCGGTTTCGAGAAGGTTGGCGAGGCTGTCCGCGCCGGAAAGGTCGCGTTGCTGCTCTCGGCGCTGGACGGAGCCGAGGGTGGACGGAACAAAATTCGTGCACTCGGGCGTGACCTGCCGCTTGCAGCCGTGCTGACTGCGGCCGAGATGGGCGGGGTATTCGGGCGCGATCATGTGGTACACGTGGCGCTCGGTGGCGGCCGGCTGAGCCATCGGTTGCTTGCCGATGCGGAAAAGATCGCTGGTTTTCGCCCGGGAGCGCTAGTCGATCGAGGGGCGCGACCCGCCGTATCGCGGCGGGTGCAGCACGATGACGGTATTGGAACGAGATGAGCGACGCGAACGAGCAAGAGCAGAACACGACGGAACAAGAGCAGAAGCGGCCGCTGACGCTCGGTCGTAGCGGTGGCAGGCTGGAGCTTCGCAAACCCGCCGAGACGGCGCAGGTGCGCCAGAGTTTCTCGCACGGACGCTCGAAGACCGTCACCGTCGAGGTGCGCAAGAAACGCGTGATCAGCCCGGGGTTGCCCGACGCCGGTCGGACCGACGCCTCACCGGCGGTTGCGCGCGAGCAATCCGCACCGCGGCCGGCAACGGCAGAGCCGGCGCGCCGCCCGGTCGTGATTGCCCGTTCGCTGACTGCGGAGGAACGCGCCGGCCGCACCCGCGCCGTGCAGGATGCCTTCAAGGCCGACGAGGAAACGCGTCGGCTGGCCGCTCTCGCCGAAGCGGATCGGCGCCGACAGGAGGAAGAACGCGCCGTTCACGAGGCGCGCCAGCGGGCCGAGGAAGAAGCGCGCAGAAAGGTCGAAGAGGAAGAGGCGCGCCGCCGAACCGAAGAGGAGGCTCGCAAGCGATCCGAAGAGGAGGCGCAACGGCGTAAAGAGGAAGACTCGCGGCGTGAGGTGGCCGAGCGAGCCGGTAAGGCGGCAGCTGCGAAGGTGGCGGCGCTGGCTGCGGCAGGCAAGGTCGCGGTTCCGGTCGAGGAGGAAGAGGAGCCGGGAACGGCGCCACGCCGCGGCACCCGCCCGGAGGTCAAGAAGCCGGTGGCGCCGGTCCGTCGCGAAGACACGCGCCGCCGGACCGGAAAATTGACGGTCACGCGCGCACTCGCCGGCGACGAAGGAGAGCGAATGCGCAGCCTGGCTTCGGTGCGCCGGGCGAGAGAACGCGAGCGCCTGCGGCTGCATCACGGCGAGCAGGAACAGATCAAGGTCGTGCGCGAAGTCGTCATCCCAGAGACGATCACCGTCCAGGAATTGGCGAACCGTATGGCCGAACGCGCCGCCGATGTGATAAAATCGCTGATGCGCATGGGCGTGATGGCGACAATCAACCAAGCCATCGATGCCGATACAGCCGAGCTGATCGTCACCGAGTTCGGACACCGTCTGCGGCGCGTCTCGGAGGCCGATGTCGAGATCGGCCTACGCGGCGAGGAGGACGAGCCTGAGGCGCTCGAGCCACGCGCGCCGGTGGTCACCGTGATGGGTCATGTCGATCACGGCAAAACCTCGCTGCTCGACGCGTTGCGCGAGACCGATGTCGCGGGCGGCGAAGCCGGCGGCATAACCCAACACATCGGCGCCTATCGGGTCAGCTTGCGGAGCGGCAAGCAGATCACCTTTATCGATACGCCCGGCCATCAGGCATTCACGGCGATGCGTGCGCGCGGCGCCAACGTGACCGATATCGTGGTGCTCGTCGTAGCCGCCGATGACGGCATAATGGAACAGACCGTAGAAGCAATTCGACACGCGAAGGCGGCCCAGGTGCCGATCATCGTCGCCATCAACAAGATGGACAAGCCGGATGCGCGGCCCGAACGCGTGCGGCAGGAGCTGCTGCAGCACGAGCTGGTCGTTGAGCAGCTCGGCGGCGAGGTGCTCGATGTCGAGGTTTCGGCGCTCAAAAAGACCAACCTCGACAAGCTCGAGGAGGCGATTCTGCTGCAATCCGAGCTGCTCGACCTCAGGGCCAACCCGAGCCGCTCCGCCGAGGGGGTCGTGCTCGAGGCCAAACTCGAGCGCGGGCGCGGTGCGGTTGCAACCGTGCTCATCCAGCGCGGCTCGCTGCGCGTCGGCGACATCTTTGTTGCAGGCAGCGAATGGGGACGAGTGCGCGCACTACTCGACGATCATGGGCAAAACATCCTCGAGGCGGGTCCCTCGACGCCGGTCGAGGTGCTGGGGCTCAATGGAACACCTCTCGCGGGCGACGATTTCGTAGTTGCAGAGAACGAGAGCCGCGCGCGCGACATCGCCGACTTCCGTCAACGCCGCCGGCGCGACGCGAGTGCTGCAACGGGCGCGCGCGGAACCCTCGAGCAGATGTTCTCGCAAATCGCGGCCGGTGTAGCGAAGGAATTGCCGGTCGTGGTCAAGTCGGATGTCCAGGGTTCTCTCGAGGCGATCGTCGGCTCGCTCGAAAAAATCTCGACGAGCGAAGTCTCGGTGCGCGTGCTGCATTCGGCCGTCGGCGGCATCAATGAAAGCGACGTGATCCTCGCCAAAGCCTCGAATGCGGTGATCATCGGGTTCAATGTCCGCGCCAATCCGCAGGCGCGCGAACTGGCGCGGCGCGACGGTGTCGAGATCCGGTATTATTCGATCATCTACGATCTGATCGACGACATGCGCAAGGCGCTGTCCGGATTGCTCGCTCCGACATTGCGCGAGCGGCTGCTCGGCAATGCCTCGATCCGCGAGGTGTTCAACATCACCCGGGTCGGAAAGGTCGCCGGCTGCATGGTTACCGAAGGCAGCGTCCGACGCGGTGCCAGGGTCCGGCTGTTGCGCGATAACGTCGTCATTCACGAAGGCTCGCTGAAGACCTTGAAGCGTTTTAAGGACGAAGTCCGCGAGGTCAATCAAGGTTACGAGTGCGGCATGGCCTTCGAGAACTATCATGATATCCAGGTCGGCGATGTCATCGAGTGTTTTGAAATAGAGGAAGTGGCGCGTGCTCTGTAAGGCATCGCAACGCCCGGACAGCGCCTGTAACGCGTGACGCAGCAGAATCTGTAATGACCAAGAAGCGGCGCGGCCGGCAGCAATCGCCTCTCGGCGCCGGGGTCGAGGGAAAAACGAGCCAGCGTCGGCTTCGCGTCGGGGAAGAGCTGCGGCATGCGCTGGCGAGAATCCTGCGCGACGGCGAATGCCGCGACCCCGTGATCGAGAACGCGAGCATAACCGTTACCGAAGTCAGGATGAGCCCTGATCTGCGTAACGCGACCGCGTTCGTCGTACCGCTCGCCGGAGCGAACGCGACCGAGGTGGTCGCTGGCCTCGAGCGGAGCGCCACTTTCCTCAAAGGGCTCGTCGCTCGGGAAGTTCAATTACGCAATACACCGAATCTCGTCTTCGCGCTCGACGATTCGTTTGATCGGGCCGACCGGATCTCCACCTTGCTGGCGCGGCCCGAGGTGGCGCGCGACCTGAGGCCGCAGACCGCCGAGAAAAGAGACGATGACGGGTAACGGCGGTCTCGCCGGTTGGCTCGTTATCGACAAGCCGCTTGGTCTCACCTCGAACCGGGTCGTCGAGGTGGTTCGCCGCCGAACCGGGGGAAAGGTCGGACACGCGGGCACTCTCGACCCGCTCGCAACGGGCGTGCTGCCGATCGCGATCGGCGAGGCGACCAAAATTACCGCCTATGCGATGACCGGCCGCAAGCGCTACCGCTTTCGCATCCGCTGGGGTATCTCCCGCGCCACCGACGACCGCGAGGGCGAGGTGACCGGAGAGTGCCTGACAAGGCCGAGCCGCGAGGCGATCGAGGCGATCCTCCCGGCTTTTACCGGCACCATTCTGCAACAGCCGCCGGCCTATTCGGCGATCAAGATCAGTGGGCGACGCGCCTATCAGCTCGCCCGGAGCGGCAAACCGCCCATGCCGCCGGTGCGGCCGGTGGAAATTGCCGAGTTGCGCCTCACCGCAATCCCCGATCCGGACCATGCCGAATGTGAGGCGCTCGTCGGCAAGGGAACTTATATCCGTGCCCTGGCGCGCGATCTCGGCGCAGGGCTCGGAACGCTAGCTCACATCGCCGAACTGCGCCGCCTTTCGGTCGGCCGCTTCACGGAAAGCCAAGCGATAGCACTGGATTCGCTCGCCGAGCGTGGGCATATAGCAACGGATTGCGGATTTCTGCTTCCGATCGAGACTGGGCTGGACGACATCCCGGCTTTTGTCTTGACCGAAGCCGAGGCTGCTCGACTGCGCAGCGGGCAAAGGGTGACGCCGGGCGAACCCGGCGCACACGCCCGTCTCGACCGGCTCCACAGAGCGGTCGTCGGCGCTTGGCACGATCAGGCTCTGATCGCGCTGGCCCGGATCGAAGACGGCCGCCTTCGCCCGATACGAGTCATCAATCGCTGAGGGAACCGGAACTGATGTCGATCACTGCCGATCGCAAACAAGCGCTCATCACCGAATACGGCGCGAAGGAGGGCGATACCGGGTCACCCGAGGTCCAGGTAGCCATCCTGAGCGAGCGCATTCGCAATCTCACCGGCCATCTCTCGACCCACAAGAAGGACTTCCATTCACGGCGCGGCCTGCTCGTCATGGTCGGCCAGCGGCGCCGGTTGTTGGATTATCTCAAGCGGTCGAGCGTGGGACGTTACGAGACCTTGATCGGGCGTCTCGGGCTGCGCCGCTGACGCGACGAAGGAAGATCGAGATCACGCCGGTGAACGACAGGCCTGCCGCATCGCTGCGGCGCGCCAATCAATTGCGCCGTCTGGGTTTATCGACAGCTCCGCTCCGCTGTGGCGGCGCTGGTCTTACGGCTGACGGTCTGGGCGCGCGGGCGCCGAATTACACCGTCGCCCAAATTTCCGAAAA
The DNA here is from genome assembly GCA_963787425.1 of uncultured Alphaproteobacteria bacterium. Taxonomy (GTDB): domain Bacteria; phylum Pseudomonadota; class Alphaproteobacteria; order ATCC43930; family CGMCC-115725; genus AP-15. The sequence goes on along the minus strand of CAWBCV010000001.1, from coordinate 1,552,562 downwards.
GGATGTACCGAATGTTCCATGTTTATCGTAAGGAGCTGAATTGGGGCGGCCGCCGCCTCGTGCTGGAGACGGGTCAAATCGCTCGTCAGGCGGACGGGGCGGTGCTCGCCACCTATGGCGAGACCACTGTCCTATGCACCGCGGTCGCGCTAAAGAGCGCAAGACCCGGTCAGGACTTCTTTCCACTGACCGTGAACTACCAAGAAAAGACGTTCGCGGCCGGCAAGATCCCGGGCGGCTTCTTTAAGCGCGAGGGTCGGCCTTCCGAGAAGGAGACACTCGTTTCGCGGTTGATCGATCGACCGTTGCGGCCACTCTTTGCCCCGGGGTTCGTCAATGAAACCCAGGTGGTGTGCACGGTTCTGAGCCATGATCTAGAAAACGACCCCGACATCGTCTCGATGATCGGCGCCTCCGCGGCCTTGACGATCTCGGGGATCCCGTTTCTCGGACCAATCGCCGGCGCGCGGGTCGGTCACATCGACGGCAACTATGTCTTGAACCCTACATTGAGCGAGCTGTCGCGCTCCGAACTCGATCTCGTCGTCGCCGGCACGGGCGAGGGCGTCCTGATGGTCGAGTCGGAAGCCAAGGAACTCCCCGAGCACGTAATGCTCGGCGCGGTGACCTTTGGCCATCGGGAGTTTCAACCGGTGATCCAGGCGATCATCGAGCTCGCCGAAACCTGCGCCCGCGAGCCGTGGAGCCTGCCGCCGAAGCCGCCAGAATTCGAGGAAATCGGCGCGCGGCTGCGGAACGCGGTCGGCCCGCTGATCGAGGCCGCCTACGCAACGCAAGGCAAGCAGGACCGCAGCAACAGGCTCGATGAGGCGAAGGCCAAATTGGCCGAGCTGTTTCCTGACGAAGCGCAACACGCGATCGCTCTGAAGCTCTTCAAGGATATCGAGAAGGACATCGTACGCGGCGCCATCTTGCGCGACGGGCGCCGGATCGACGGCCGGGATACCCGCAGTGTGCGACCGATATCCTGCGACGTCGGCATTCTGCCCCGCACCCACGGCTCGGCGCTGTTCACCCGCGGCGAGACGCAGGCGCTGGTCGTCGCGACATTAGGAACGGGTCAGGACGAGCAGGTGATCGACGCGCTCGAGGGTGAGTATCGCGAAAATTTCATGCTCCACTACAATTTCCCGCCCTATGCCACGGGCGAAGCCGGTCGGATGGGTGCGCCGGGAAGGCGGGATGTCGGGCACGGCAAACTGGCTTGGCGGGCAATCCATCCGTTGCTCCCGGGCAAGGATAGCTTCCCCTACACGATCCGCGTCGTTTCGGAGATCACGGAATCGAACGGTTCGTCTTCCATGGCCTCGGTGTGCGGCGCCTCGCTCGCGTTGATGGACGCCGGGGTGCCTTTGCCGCGGTCGGTCGCAGGGATCGCCATGGGGCTGATCAAAGAGCCGGAAGGATTTGCCGTACTCTCGGATATCCTTGGTGACGAGGATCATCTCGGCGACATGGACTTCAAGGTCGCCGGCACCGAGCAGGGCGTTACCGCGCTGCAGATGGACATCAAGATCACCTCGATCACCGAGGAGATCATGCGGATTGCGCTGGATCAAGCGCGGGACGGCCGCAATCACATCCTGGCGGAGATGGCAAAGGCTTTGACCGGCGCCCGCGACACGGTCAGCAACAATGCGCCGCGGATCACCAGCTTCAGCATTCCGAAGGAAAAAATCCGCGAGGTGATCGGTTCCGGTGGAAAAGTAATCCGCGAGATCACCGAGACGACCGGGGCCAAGATCGATATCGACGACGACGGCACCATCAAGGTCGCCGCGGTAGACGGAGATGCGGCGCAGGCCGCGATCGACTGGATTCGCGGCATCGTGGCCGAACCCGAAGTCGGCGTCATCTACAATGGCAAAGTCGTAAAAGTCGTCGATTTCGGGGCCTTCGTGAATTTTCTCGGATCGCGTGACGGGCTCGTTCACATCAGCGAGCTCGCCCAGCAGCGGGTCGGCAAGGTCGCCGATGTCGTCAAGCTCGGCGACAACGTCAAAGTCAAGGTGCTGGGCTTCGACGATCGGGGAAAGGTCAAGCTCAGCATGCGCCAGGTCGACCAGGAGACCGGCGAGGACCTCGGCTCGCGTCGGCCGGAGCGCCAGGAACAGCAGGTGAAGGCCGCAACCTGACGACATGCCGATGCCGGCCAAGACGGCCGGGCTTCCGGCGCCCGTTATCCGGCGTAAGCGGACTTTTACGGGCTCTTCCGGGGGAGCTGCGAAGAGAGAATGGGCTTGCCTCGGAAGATTTAATGCGTCTGTCGAGGCCGGCGGAGTTCATCGCCGCCAGCGAAGCGGCGGCAACTCCAGATCATTATTCGCGAGTACCCGGTCCGTGGTCCCGGTGAAAACATTCCCGCCGGATTGCCCAGACGAAGGCGCTCGGTTGCTGTTTCCCCGCTTGAGTTCGATGCTAAATTTGCTCCTAGAATGGAGTATCCGCCGCCGCCCATACAAGGAGCGGACAGCAAAGTAGGGAGACAAATTGTGGCTGAGGACCCGTTCCCGTCTGCGAAAGCGATCCTTACGGTCCCCTTTGGCTGGAAAGAGCGCCCGGGCCGATGCGGTCGAGACGCGACAGAAGGTTCTGAAGGACGCCGCCGCAAAACTGAACAGCAATATTCGCGATCCTTTCCCAAATACCAATTGGGAAGTATTGGAACTTGACTGGTGCCGAGAGCCGTATGGTGTCATGTCGTCCAAAATCTGGCATCCAAAGCCTACTGTCAGTCGGAAAGGTTTTATTCTTAAAGGGATTTTTCCAAATGAGGAACTTTGTTTAATCGAAAACGATCTAAAGTCGATCGTTTTGCCGCAGGACCAAGTCGAATTTAAGGTTAGAGAGTGTTCCATTTTCTATTTTGATTATGGGATCTGTGCGCTGGAACACGTATTCGAGTTCAACCCCCTGACGAGGTCGTCGGAGCCGACTTGCCTCGACTCCCCGTTTTGGGCAGATTTCAAAAAGAAAGTTATGGCCGCTGTCGAGGGCCGCGAACTCGGTGTGCTCAAAGAGGAGCGCTGGCCCTACATGCAAAAGATCCTTGTTGACGCATTCGGTGGCGCAGTCGATCATTTGAAGTTACCGAACCAATCTGGTATGGTTGACTTTCATACACTCTATGGGGTTGCGCCGGATCATCGGGGCCATTTTTGCGCTAGCTTTGGGATAAATTTCATCTTATTTGGCTATTTCGGCGACCAGCTGCTTGGCGCACCTTCCGAGCCGCTGAACAGAACTGTCAGAAGAATTATCGGAAGGCCGATTAGTCAGGCCGATGGAGCTGCACGCTCAGACGACTTAGCCTACGTTTTCTATGGCGCCGTGCATCCCTTGGTGATTATACGCAGACACCCAGAGATAGAGGCAAACAAGGCGGCCGGGGCTGTCGACGCGGCGCGCGTTATGCTGAGATCTCTCTGGATGGGATACAGTGTCCTCGCCGAGGCGCCGCGCGGATTGATGGCATTGCAACGCGATTACTACCTCGGGTACGCGCACCGCCACAAGGCGGCCCGAATCCGCAGGGAGGTCAAAAATCTCGATCGCGCTGGACAAACGTTCGAGTTGTTGATTGCCGAGTTTCATTTTTCGATGTTCTGGGAATCCGAAATTGAGTATGACATTTACCATTCGGCCTATGAGCAGTGGAGAATGAAGGAGCTTGCAACGTTTGTAAAGGATTCCCTGTCAGCAGCAGCAAGAACTGCGGAGGTACTCCGGCGCGAAACAGATAAGAAGAGGCAATTTAGAATCAGCGTGAACTCTCGGAGCTCTCACAACTCTTACGATTATCGGCGCGACTGCCAATATTTTTAGCCTAAGTAGGTCGGAGTGGGAGAATTTAGAAATAGCTTATCATCCATTCCGGCACGTGGAGAACATGGAAGGATATTTAGAGTATCATCCAATAACCATTTTAGTGTTTTTGATCTGTTTGGTCATTTTTATTGTTATCTGTTGCTTAAACCTTGAACGGGTTGCCAGCGACTTGTCAGCGCGAGAGTCGTCCCCGCGGCGTCGTCCATGGAGGCGACGAAAGGTCGAAGCTGAAGCCCTATCACTCGATCGATAATGAGTAGGACATCGGTCGCGCAATTTACTGTGTTGCGGCGTAGTTTGAATAGCTTACGAGGGCGACTCCGACTACGATGAGCATGAGACCAACGATCGCGAGCACATCTAGCTGCTGACCGAGCGCGACATCGATGAGCGAGATCAGAACAATGCCAACGCCGCAAATACCATAGGCAATACTGAGTGGTATTTTTGTTCGCAACGTAACCGCGAGACTGGCGTATGCTGCGTTGATGAAAGCGAATGCCAGCAACCAAGCAACAGCTTCGCCCGGCCATTGGAGCTTTTGAAAAATCGAGTGGCGACCACCTCTGTGAGGATCGAGAGCGCCAGGAAGTAATAGCCTATATGCACGTGGTTCGTTCTGTCGGGTTGATGGAGCGTGGTGTTATACCACCGGAGTGGCCATACGGGCGGGTATACGTATCTGTAATGGAAAAACGCCCGCCAATCTTCTTCGCTTCGCCCTGATCGCGCCCCGAAGCCACGGCTGGTATTGAAACACAAGTATCCCATTATGTGGTTCGGCGCGCGGGTTCAAGGTTGTCCACCAGCACCCATCTCGCCCGGTTCAACAGTCGGGGGACACCAGATTGATGCTTTGCCTTATAGCTGCGACGTCAGGGAGTGGCGGGGCACGCTTCATCCGTGCGCCTGGTTCGGATTCGGTTGCGACTTCGGAAACATCCCATACCATCCCTGCGGCCACCGCGGGCGGCGGCAGTCGTCGGTTCGGGGCGGCCCCTTTGAACCCTGTCGTCGAACCGCGTCAAGGAACAGTTTAGTGAAATCCCTCAATCCTCTGGTGATTTCCGGGCGGGAAGTCCTGCCCTTGGTCGAGGGCGGCAAGGGCATCTCGGTGTCAAATGGCGAAAGCTCGGGAGCATGGGCCGCCGCCGGCGGTGTCGGGACATTCTCGGGGGTCAACGCCGACAGCTACACCGAAACCGGAGAGCCGATCCCGCAAATCTATCGCGGGCGGACGCGGGTGGAACGGCACGAGGAACTCGTCGCATACGCGGTCGCCGGCGGTATTCAACAGGCGCGGGTGGCCCATGAGCGCTCCAACGGCGAGGGCCGCATCCACATGAACGTGCTGTGGGAAATGGCGGCCGCCGAACGCGTGCTCCACGGCGTTCTGGAAGGGGCCAAGGGTCTCATCCACGGCGTCACGTGCGGTGCCGGCATGCCCTACAGAATCGCCGAGATTTGTGCGAGTTATGGAGTACATTATTACCCGATCGTGTCTTCGGGCCGGGCTTTCCGGGCGTTGTGGAAAAGGGCCTACCACAAATTCCGCGACTGGCTCGGCGGGGTCGTTTATGAAGACCCTTGGCTCGCTGGCGGCCATAACGGGATCACCAACAGCGAGGACCCTCAGAGTCCCGAGCCCCCTTACCCGCGCGTTTCCGAGCTGCGCAGCCTGATGGTCGATTTCGGGCTTGCCGAGACGCCGATCTTTATGGCGGGCGGAGTATGGTATCTGCGCGAATGGACCGATTGGATCGGCAATCCCGAACTCGGTCCGGTTGCTTTTCAATTCGGGACGCGGCCACTGCTGACCCAGGAAAGCCCGATTTCCGACGCATGGAAGCGTAAGTTGCTGACCTTGGGCGAGGGGGATATCTCGCTCAATCACTTCAGTCCGACGGGCTTTTATTCCTCGGCTGTGCGCAACCGGTTTCTGAACGAACTGCAACAGCGGTCGGAACACCAGGTAGCCTACACGATCGAACCGGTGGGTGAGCACGTTGCGGATTTCAGGGTTGGCCCACGCGGCCGCACCGTCTATCTGACCGCACAGGACAAAGTGTCGGCCGAGAGATGGGTCGCCGAGGGGTTCACCGAAGCGTTGCGCACGCCGGATGCGACGCTGATCTTTGTGACCCCGCAAAAGGCCCTCGAGATCCGCACCGACCAGATCGCCTGCATGGGTTGCCTCAGCGCTTGCCAGTTCTCCAACTGGGCGCAAAACGAGGCGCGCTCGACCGGGAGGAAAGCCGATCCGCGCAGCTACTGCATTCAAAAGACGCTGCAAGCGATCAGGCACTCCGATGATGTCGAGTGTCAGCTGATGTTCGCCGGACATAATGCCTATCGCTTCGCCTCCGACCCGTTCTACACAAACGGCTATGTGCCGTCGGTTCGGGAGCTGGTCGAGCGATTGCAGACCGGCGACTGAATTTCCAAACCGACCCTTTCTGCCGCGTCCAGGGACGGACAGCCGCCGCGCCATTATGAGCGGTCGAACCTGCCCGCGCACGCGTTTTCCGGGGGCCGAGTTATCTGTCTAGTTTGGTATGCTTCTAAGGAGTTGACTCGGTCCGCCAGTGCGGTCAATGATTGGTCATCGCATCGGCTCGGCCGCACTTTCTGCGACCGCCCGTCCAAGGACATCGAGGGACGGATGGCGTATTTGAGCTCGACGACCAGCAGAGGTCCTCTGTGGTTCCCTCGCCGGGACGGAAACCCGCCGGGCCCACCGTCCTGCCCGGCCGAACGATGCCACTGATTCGAGGGTGATTCACCAACACGAGGAGGAGACCTAAAGATGGCACACCAGGATGACATCGCTTTGATGGCGCACCTGATGCGACGCGCGGGGTTCGGAGCAGGCCGCGACGAGCTCGAACAGCGCGTGGCCAAGGGATACGAGGCGACCGTCGAGGAGCTGCTGCACCCCGAGACGCAGCCACCCGTCGACGCCTATGAGCTGCTCCGGTATCAGCCGGCGTCATTGCTGCCCGGCGGGCAACCGCCGATGGGCAACGTCAATTGGATGTACTATTTAGTGAACACCAAGCGGCCACTTGAAGAAAAGATGGCGCTGTTCTGGCACCATGTCTTTGCCACCGGCAATTCAAAGGTCGACAATTACGACCAGCTGCTAGAGCAGATCGAGCTGTTCCGTAAGAAGGGCATGGGCAATTACCGCGACCTGTTGCTCACTATCGCAAAAAACCCGACGATGATCTTCTGGCTCGACAATCAGCAGAACCACGGCACCGCGGTAAACGAGAACTGGGGCCGCGAACTGCTTGAGCTGTTCAGCCTCGGCGCCGGCAATTACACCGAGACGGACGTCCGTGAATGCTCACGGGCCTTCACCGGCTGGACCTTCGAGACAAAGATTCCACGCGCGCCCTATGGCCGGTTCCCGTGGAAGTTCGAGTATCGCCCCGAAGATCACGATGACGGCGAGAAGGTGTTCCTCGGGCACAAGGGCCGCTTCAACGGCGAAGACATCATCGACATCGTGGTGCAGCAGCCGGCTTGCGGTAAATTCATCTGCCGGCACCTCTATAATTTCTTCGTCGCCGACGAGCCCCAGGTGCCCGCTTGGCCGATCGAGGCGCCGCAAGACCAGAAGGCGATCGACACCCTCGTGGGTGCCTTCCGCGATGCCAAGTTCGACATCAAACCCGTGCTGCGCGTGCTGTTCAACTCGGACTTCTTCAAGAACGCCCGCTTCAAGCATATGAAGTCGCCTGCCGAGGTCGTAGTCAGCACGTTGCGGCTCGTCGGCGGCCATGAGCTCCCGAAGCCGGGCATTGGCGACCTGTCGATGCAGCCCACCTACATGGGCCAGGATCTGCTCAATCCGCCCTCGGTCGAAGGTTGGCACACCGGGAAAGAGTGGATCAACAGCGGCTCCTTGATGGCGCGCGTCAATTTCGTCGCGGAAAAAATTGGCGATACCTCGCTGCCGGGCGTCCAAGCGATCATCAGCCGGCTGAGGGCGCGTGGTTCGCTGAGTCCCGAGCAGCTCGTCGACGGTTGCCTCGACCAGATCGGCCCGGTCGAGGTCGGCTCCGACACCAAACAGGAGCTGCTCTCCCAGGCGAAAGAATGGGGTCAGGTTGCTTGGGACAGCGACTCGAATGCCAAAATCGCGGATCAGCACGCCGCAGAAATGCTTCAGCTGATCGTCGCCACCAGAGAGTATCAATTCGGCTAACGCTACAATCTGATCAGATGAGGGAGTAAAAACGCATGCCTGAAACACAGACCACGCAAAAAGACCCAGTAATAGTCGTACTCCAACTCACGGGTGGGAACGACTATCTGAACACGGTGATCCCCTACAACAATCCGCTGTACCGCGATAATCGGAAGGCGGTTGGGATCCCCGACAATCAGATCATGCACCTCGACAAGGATTACGGCATCCCGCACTACATGGCGCCGATCAAGCAGTTCTGGGATGAAGGCAAGCTCGCCATCCTGCACGGCGTCGGTTGGAAGGAATCGCCGCGGTCCCACTTCCGCGCCATGGACATCTGGCACACTTGCGAGCCGGTCAAGGTCGGGACCGAGGGATGGCTCGGGCGCGTCGCGCGCGAATTTGATCCGAAGAAAGAGAACGTCGTCACGACCGTCAGCTTCGGACCAAGCTTGCCGCGGTCATTGGCGGTGCCGGGCGTGCCGGTGGCGTGCGTTGGCGGGCCGCTCGAAAAATACGGCTTCCTGCCGACCATTCAGGGTCAACAGCGCAAGCAGGTTCTGGAGCGCTTTGCCGCGATGTACAAACCGGCGATCGGCACCGGCGCGGTCATGGACTACATGGCCGACACCGGCATCGACTCGTTGAAGGGTGAGGACATCCTGAAAGTGGCGCCGCAGAAGTATTCTTCGACGGTGCAGTATCCGAACACGCCGATCGCCCGCAAGCTCAAGGGCATCGCGCAGACGCATCTGGCCGATCTGGGCAGCAGGATCTTCTACTGCGATCACAGCACTTTCGACACCCACGCCGGCCAGAACCCGGGCCACGGCAATTTGTGGAGCGCGGTGACCGAAGGCGTCGACGCCTTCATGAAGGACCTTCGCGAACACGACCACGCCGATAACGTGATCTTGCTGATGTTCTCGGAGTTCGGCCGTCGCGTCCGCGACAACGGCTCGGGCACCGATCACGGCGCGGGCGGTGTCGCCTTCGTTCTCGGCGAGAAGGTAAAGGGCGGTCATTACGGCGAAATGCCTTCCCTGAAGCCCGAGCATCTGGTGCAGGGCGACATGAACCCGAACATGGACTTCCGCAGCGTCTACTCGACGATCCTCGACAAATGGCTGAAGCTCAATCCGGCTCCGATCGTCAACGGGACCTTCGAGCAACCGGCCTTCCTGAACTAACAATGATCGTCACCTGTCACCCCTTCCTCGGCTCAGGTCGGGGAAGGGGTACTCGCTAAGGCAAACGGGTAGGTTAGAGAGGAGGAGCGCTATGCCGCTCACAACGGTTCACGAAGGGCGAGTCTATGATTGGAGCCATGCCGTCGGGCGTAATGCCGCCCGCGGGCCTGGGTTCAACTACGTCCAAACAATGTGTCTCGGTAAGAACGGCGTTCTCTATGCCACCAACCGGGGCAACGAGAATAATTTCGGGATGCACGTCAACAAAGTGCAGCTTGGCGGTCCCGGTGAAGAAGAACATATCGCCGACTTCTGCGAGTACGGCGAGGGCGACGGGAAATGCACTTGGCCCTTCGGGGTTGCCGTCGACAATAACGACCATGTCTACGTGTCGGATGACTGGATGAACACGATCTCCGTGTTCGACAGCAGCGGCAAATTCCTGCGGAAGTGGGGCAAGACCGGCAGCGGCGACGGCGAGCTCATGCGCCCGGCCGGTCTGGCTGTCGAGAAGAACGGCAACATCATCGTTGTCGACAGCGGCAACAACCGCCTCCAGGTCTTCACTCCGGACGGAAAATTCGTCGGCAAGTGCGGCGGCCCCGGCAACGATGATGGTCAGTTCAACCAGCCCTGGGGGATTACCCTCGACAAGGACGGCAATATCTACGTCGCGGATTGGAAGAACCACCGCGTTCAGAAGCTGTCCCCTGAGGGCAAGTTCCTGATGAAGTTCGGCCAGTATGGGAAGGTTGAAGAGCCCGAGGGCGCGTATGCCGTGACCATGTTCGGACCGTACGTGGCGGCGCAGTCGGAAACCGCCGGATATCCTAAGCCCGGCACGCTAAACCATCCGACGGATGTCGCCGTGGACCCCGACGGTGACATCTACGTCTCTGACTGGGGCAACCACCGGGTTTGTGTCTTCGACTCCGAGGGAAGGCCGATCTGCAATCTGATCGGTGATGCTCAGGTCCTGTCGAAGTGGGGCCAGCAGACCGTCGACGCCAACCCCGACATGGCGAAGGCTCGGCGTCGCGTGAAGAGCCTGGAGCCGCAGTACCGCTTCTGCTTCCCGACAGCAGTGGAGTTCGACCCGGCGACCGACAGCGTCATCGTTGCGGATAGCCAGCGGAACCGGCTGCAGATCTACAAGAAGGTTCGCGATTACAGCGACTTCCAGGCCAACCTGTAATCACCGGCCCGACAGCGGGCGGGGCGAATACACACCCCGCCCGCTGTTGAAACCGCCCGCGGTGCCAGCGACGGTGCGGCACCGTGCCTCGTTCGCGATGTGACCCGCGGTCAATGGCAACGGGACGCAATAAAGTTGTTTGGTTTTGCCATGACTCTCCCTATATTTGTCGCATGACAATGACGTCCGCGACATCACTTGCCCTGCGGCGCCTGCGTGCGGCAAATCTGCGGCCAACACGCCAGCGTGTCGCGTTGGCACGGCTGCTGCTAGAGAGGGGGAACGCCACGTCACTGCGGAGCAATTACACGGCGAGGCGCTGACGGCCGGCATTCAGGTGTCGCTCGCGACTGTCTACAACACGCTTCATCAGTTCACCGATTCGGGGCTTTTGCACGAAGTTGTCGTGGAGCCGGGCCGGTCGTATTTCGACACCAATACCTCCGACCACCACCACTTTTTCTGCGAAGTGACCGGCAAACTACAGGACATACCTGGCGAGGAACTGACCGTGAGTAGTCTGCCGATGCCTCCCGCCGGTACCGAAATCAGCCGCGTGGACGTGATTATTCGCGTTCGTCCCGGGAGTGCCTGAGACGCGGCTTGGCGTTCGCCCAAATCTCCAATTTATCGAAATCCGATGTTGATGTTCCGGCTCTGCCAGCGGGGCTAAAACCGCTGACATTCGTGCGACATAAAGCATTCCTTAAAATCATTCTAATCTATTGAAGCCGTTCGCCGCCGCGCTATATCCGTCGCACGGGGGTGCACCGCGTTGCGCGGCCCCATCACGAAGACGATGGAGAGACGGATGGCGACACTGAAGAATTCCAAGACCGAGGAGAACCTCAAAGCGGCGTTCGCCGGCGAGAGCCAGGCCAACCGCCGCTATCTGTATTTCGCGCAGAAGGCGGACATCGAGGGCTATAACGACGTGTCGGCGGTCTTCCGCTCGACCGCCGAAGGCGAGACCGGGCATGCGCACGGCCATCTCGAATATCTCGAAGAAGTCGGCGATCCGGCGACCGGCAAGCCGATCGGAGCGACTGCGGATAATCTGCGGGCCGCGGTTGCGGGCGAAACCCACGAATACACCGACATGTATCCGGGAATGGCCAGGACGGCTCGCGAGGAAGGCTTCGAGGAAATTGCCGAGTGGTTTGAGACGCTCGCAAAAGCGGAGAAGTCTCACGCCGGCCGTTTCCAGAAGGCGCTCGACGCCCTCTGATCCGGCAGCACTGACCCCGTTGGAGTAAGGGCGCAGGAGCCATTAGCTTCTGCGCCCTTTCGGAAGTAAATAAGAAAGCAACGATGAGAGAGGGCAGTCTGGAAGCCCCCACCCGGCATCGCATTGCGTGGGAAGATCCGGACTTCACGGACCGAAGCAAGACCGAAGCCGAGATGCATCGGATCTTCGACATCTGCCATACTTGTCGGCGCTGCTTCAATTTGTGCGATGCCTTCCCGCGGCTGTTCGATCTGATCGACAATTCCGACAGCGGCGAGCTCGATACCGTGGCGCCGGCCGACTACCAGAAAGTCGCAGACGCCTGCACGCTTTGCGATATGTGCTTCATGACGAAGTGCCCCTACGTGCCGCCGCACGAGTTCAATGTCGATTTCCCGCATGTCATGCTGCGCTATCGGGCGGTCGAGCAGCGCGAAGGCCGCATTCCGCTGCAGCAGCGGGAGCTGGTCAAGACCGACCGTAACGGGCGGCTGGCCGGCATGGTCGCGCCGCTCGCAAATTGGGCCACCGACCGCAAGAATGCTCTGACCCGCCCGCTCCTCGAAGCCGCAGCGGGCATCGACCGCAATGCCGCATTGCCGAAATACCACGGACCGACCTTTGTGATGCGATCGAAGCGCTCGGCGCCGCCGGTCGACGGCACGGCGCCGGCCTACGGCCGCAAGGCGGTCCTCTACGCGACCTGCTTCGTCAACTACAACAACCCGAGCATCGGCGAAGCCACCCGCGCCGTTCTTGCCCGCAACGGGGTGGAGACCGCCGTGGTCTATCCACGCTGCTGTGGCATGCCGCAACTCGAACAGGGTAACCTCGCCGCTGTCGCGGCATCGGCTAAAAAGGTTGCCGCGTCTCTCAGTCCGTGGGTCGACAAGGCCTATGACATCATCGCGCTGGTCCCCTCCTGCGCCCTGATGCTCAAATTCGAGTGGCCGTTGATTGTCCCGAACGATGCCGCGGTCGCGAAGCTGGCGAAAGCGACTTTCGACGTCAGCGAATACATCGTCGACATCGCCCGCAAGGAGGGTCTTGCTCCGGGTCTGTCCCAGCTGGATGGGGGCGTCACCGTTCAGCTCGCCTGCCACGCGCGGGCGCAGAACATGGGGCAGAAGGCCGCCGAAATGCTGCGCTTGCTGCCGCAAGCCGATGTCGCCGTGATCGAGCGATGCTCGGGCCACGGCGGCTCCTGGGGCGTGCTCAAAGGCAATTTCGAAACCGCCCTGAAGGTCGGGAGGCCGGTCGTACGCCAGGCGCTCAAGAATGCCAAACCGTTCTTGGCCTCCGAGTGTCCACTCGCCGGGATGCACATCGTGCAGGAAATGGAGGTGCTGGCGGACGGCCAACCGGTCCCGCCACGTTCCCTGCACCCAATCGAGCTCGTCGCCCGCGCCTACGGCATCCCGGGGGTATGGTCCGACGCAGAGGCGAGGATATAACTATGGACACACGGGCCCACAATAAGCGCCAACTGACCCGCGCGGACATTGTGCCGCCGGCCGAATACGCCGCGGCGCGCAATGAGCAACGCAAACGGATCACTGAGATCAAGCGCCGACGGCGCGTTGAGGTCGGCCCGTTTGCGACCTTCTACTTCGAGAATTACGAGACGATGTGGCATCAGGTGCAGGAGATGCTGCATATCGAGCAGGGCGGCGAGGCGCAGATCGAGGACGAATTGGCGGTCTATAATCCGCTGATCCCGCAGGGAAAGGAGCTCGTCGCCACGGTAATGTTCGAGATCGACGATCCGATGCGCCGCGCTTCGGTGCTGGCCCGCCTGGGCGGGATCGAAAACCGCGTCTTTGTCGACATCGCGGGGCAGCGGATCCGGGGCGAACCCGACCCGACGCGCGAGAACACCAGCCCGGAGGGCAAGGCCTCATCCGTCCAGTTCCTCAGATTTCCGTTCACCGGCGACCAGATCGCCCGCTTCAAGACCCCCGGCGCGCAGTTGGTTGTTGGTTTCGATCATCCGAATTACGGGCACATGGCGGTGCTGCCGGAACCGATCCGCGCCGCTTTGGCCGAAGATTTCGGATGAGGGCAGTCGGTTGAGGGCAGGCCGGGTTGTCGAACAACTAGTCGGATGTGGCGCTACAAGCCGTGCGGCGCCGGCGCATAGACCAGGCGGCGGCGCGGTGTGCGGATGGGCGCCGGCTTGGCGTAGATCTGCTTTGTCGCCTCGACCAGCACGACCCCGGCGAAGGTTGGAAACCAGCGCTTGCCTACGCGCTCCCACGCCGCCGCCGAGCGCAAGATCATGCGCTTCCGCGCGGGCGGGATGAACAGCGCGGTATCTGTTCCGACTGGGGTGAACTGCTCGTCCCGCAGCAGCCGTGACAATTGCGACATCGTGTAGGGGCGGCCCGAACCAAACGGAGTGCGGTCGAGGCGGGCCCAGATGCCGCGGCGGTTCGGAGCAATAACCAGCAGGCGCCCGCCGCCGGCCAGGACGCGCCAGATCTCCTTCAGCATCGGGCTCGCCTGGTCCGTGGTCTCGAGCGCGTGGACCAGCAGGACCCGGTCGATCGAATAATCCGCAAAGGGGAGCTCTCCCTCATCGGCCAGGGTGACCAGATTGCGCCCCTCCGGCGACCAGCCGAGCACACCGAGTGCGGCCGGCATCAACGCCACCGTGCGCTCCGTCTCGGCCGAGATCGCAGGCAAAAACGGTGTCGCATAGCCGATGCCGAGGAGCCGCATGCCCTGCAGATCGGGCCACACTCGGCGAATGGCGTCGCGGATCATTCGCCGAGCGATCTGACCGAGCCCGGTGCCATAGAAATCCCGCAGATCGACGACGTCGGAGGACATCGGGATATCTTAGCATCTGTCGCTCAATCAGCTGGGTGCACTAATCTGCGCCTCGGCCGCTCTCGGTTGGCGTCGCAACCCCACTGAAGCTAAACTTCAGCCGTCTGCCAGCGCTGTCCGCTGGCACCCCGGAACGACCCGTTGGGAGGAACCACCGATGCTCGTCATGGACGTGATTGCCGAGATCCTGAAGCGGGAGGGCATCTCGACGCTCTTCTGCTTTCCAACCACCCCGATCATCGAGGCCGCGGCGGCGGTCGGGATCAAGCCGGTCATCTGCCGCCAGGAGCGGGTCGGCGTCCATATGGCCGACGGGTTCGCCCGCGTCTCCAATGGCTGCCCGCCGGGGGTGTTCGCGATGCAATACGGGCCGGGTGCCGAGAACGCCTTTGCCGGCGTCGCGACGGCTTTTTCGGATTCGAGCCCGGTGGTGTTTCTGCCGCTCGGTCACCCGCGCGAGACGGCGCAATTGTTCCCGATGTTCAAATCGAGCCGTTCCTATGCTGCGATCACCAAATCGGTCGAAGAAGTGATCCTGCCCGAGCAGATCGCGAACGTCATGCGGCGCGCCTTTGCCCAAGTAAAGAACGGCCGGCAGGGCCCGGTCATGGTGGAAGTGCCGGCCGATGTCCACAGCATCGACGTGAGTGTCGATCCGCACGAGTACCGGCAGGTCCCCGTTACTCGATCGGCCGGTGACGAGCACGACGTCGAGGAGGCGGCGCGCATGCTGCTCGATGCCTCTTGCCCGATGATCCTCGCGGGGCAGGGCGTCTTCTACGCCGAGGCCACCGAGGAATTGCGGCGATTGGCCGAGCTGCTGCAGGCGCCGGTCATGACGACCTTCGACGGCAAGAGCGCCTTTCCGGAGGACCACGCATTGGCGCTCGGGCCCGGCGGCGGCACCTTTACCGGGCACGGCCGGCATTTCCTGCACAAATCGGATCTGGTCCTGGGCGTCGGCTGCAGCTTTACCAAGCATGGCATCGCCACCCCGGCATTGCCGCCCGGCAAGAAGATCATCCATGCGACCAACGACACGCGCGACCTTCACAAGGCCTTTGCCGCCGATCTCGGGATTCTCGGCGACGCCAAGCTCGTGCTCGGCCAATTGCTTGCGGCGGTCGGTGATCGGCTGAACGGCGAGGCGCGCCCGGACGCGGTCGCTCGGGAAATCGCCGGCAAGCGCGAGGAGTGGCTGGCCCGCTGGCAAGGGAAGCTGCGTTCGGACGAGCGGCCGATCAACCCCTACCGGGTCATCTCGGAGTTCATGCGGGTCGTCAACCCGGCCGAGGCGATCGTCACCCACGATTCCGGCAGCCCACGCGAGCAGCTCAACCCCTTCTACCGGGCGACCCGGCCGCGCGGCTATATCGGCTGGGGCAAGTCGCACCAGCTCGGCACCGGCCTTGGCCTCGCGATCGGCGCCAAGGTCGCCGCGCCCGACAAATTCTGCGTCAACTTCATGGGCGACGCGGCGTTCGGGATGACCGGCCTCGATTTCGAGACGGCGGCGCGCTGCGGGATCCCGATCCTGACGATTGTCTTGAACAATTCGACGATGGCGATCGAAACTCATGCGATGGCGCTGTCGCACGAGCGCTACCGGGCGCGCGATCTTGGCGGCAATTACGCCAACATCGCGCGCGACCTCGGCGGCTGGAGTGAGCGGGTCGAAGACCCGGCGCAGATCGGCGACGCGATCCTGCGCGCCCGCCGCCAGACCGAAGTCGGCCGCGCCGCCTTGCTCGAATTCATCACCAGCCAGGAGCAGGGCTTCTCGCACCGCCGCGGCGCAGCCGAGTAGTAAGGCAGCGTTGTCATCACCCACCAAGCCCTTCAGGCTTAATCCCCTCTCTCCCGCGGTGCGGGAGAGAGTGCCGAGCGCAGCGAGGCAGGTGAGGGCGCGGGCGGCGAGAGGAAAAGCAAGAAATGGTGCGCAATCGCGCCCTCTTGCCGGCGCGCGGGGGCGCACTCACTTGCCCGCAACAAGCGTCTATGAGGATCCAACCTTGCCGAGCTCGATAGCCGGCGTTGCGAATTCGGGAGTAGCGCCAGGAGCCGCAGCAGAAGTGGGCCTCCGGCCCGTGGCGGCGTGGCTCTTCTTCTGCTGCGGCTTGATTTTCCTGATGGTCGTGGTCGGCGGCATCACGCGGCTCACTCTCTCGGGCCTGTCGATCACCGAATGGAAGCCGGTCATCGGTATCGTGCCGCCGCTATCGGCCGCCGACTGGGCCACGGAATTCGCGAAATACCAACAGATCCCCGAATACCGGGCCATCCATTTCGCAATGAGCTTGGACGAGTTCAAAAGCATCTATTACTGGGAATACACGCACCGGCTGCTAGGCCGGCTGATCGGCGTGGCGTTTGCCGTGCCTTTCCTTTGGTTTCTGGCGCGGCGTCAGCTGCCGCGGCGGCTTGCGCCGCCCCTCGCCGGTATCCTGCTGCTCGGGTTTCTGCAGGGCGCGCTCGGCTGGTATATGGTCGAGAGCGGCCTTGCCGACCGGGTCGAGGTCAGCCAATACCGCCTCGTCGGCCACCTCGCTCTTGCTCTGGCGATCTATGCCGCGATCCTGTGGACGGCGCTGGGCCTGGTCCGCGGTTCTCAGTCTCCGCATGCGAGTCCCGGCTGGCGGCGAGCCAGCGAAGCCGTGCTCGTGCTGGTCGCGCTGACGATCCTTGCCGGCGGCCTTGTCGCCGGAACGCGCGCCGGACTGACCTACAACACCTTTCCGCTGATGGACGGCAGGCTCGTGCCGGCCGGCTACGCCCAACTCCGGCCATTTTATCTGAACTTGTTCGAAAACATCGCCGCCGTGCAGTTCGATCATCGCGTGCTCGCCATCGCGACTGCGATAGCTATCATCGTGCTCTGGGCGGCGGGCGTGCGCTCGCGCCTATCGAAACCGGCTCGCGTCGCGCTGCACGCGCTCCTCGCAGCCGCTGCATTGCAGCTCGCGCTCGGCATCTCGACCTTGACCCTGGCCGTGCCGATCCCGCTCGCGGCCGCGCACCAGGCCGGAGCCGTGCTGCTGTTGACCGCGGCGATATGTTTCCGCCATACGCTGCGCAGCCTGGAGTTGATGGACGAAAGAGAAACGCAGGTGCCCATATAGTGCTTTCGTCCAACGCCTTGGAACGGCTTAGTCTTCCAAATCTTCCGGTGTTATGCCGAGTTGTTTGAGGATGTTATGGAGAGTGCCGGTCTTTAGATCGGTCGAATGTCGAGGAATCCGTCGTGCCCCCGCCAGGGAGTCTCAGCTTTGTGTGCCTCTTCCCTTCCGTAATCTCGATTCTCCAGCCCCGTCGGCTGGCGAGCCGGCGCACGCGGCGCAGGAGCTCGCTTGATTTCATAGTCACAGATCCGGGGAGACAGTCGGGCGTCGGCTTACCTTGAAATCGGACAAAAATGTCCGATATGTTGGCCTCAGAGGTAATCCATCCAATGCGCTTTGCCTATCCTTACGAACTGACCGCGCAGACTGAGGGCGGCTTCACTGTCACGTTCCCCGATGTCCCCGAGGCGATTACCCAAGGGGAGACGGAGGAGGAGGCGGCTGCGATGGCGGAGGATGCGCTTGTCACGGCCTTTTCCTTCTATACGGATGATGCTAAGCCCTTGCCGCATCCGTCTCCCGCTCGCGGACGAAGGATAGCTCACGTACCTCCTCTCGTCGCGGCGAAACTGGTGCTGCATGACGCGATGCTCGCCGCCGGCGTCTCGAACGTTGATCTCGCGCGCCGGCTCGGCGTCGACGAAAAGGTTGCGCGCCGGCTTCATGATCCGTTGTACAAGAGCCGGATCGATCGCGTCGACAAGGCGCTTCGAACCCTTGGAAAGAGAATTGAACTCGTAGTCAGAGAGGCAGCTGATACAGAGCACGACGCCGCTGTACCGGAAGCAAGTCAGGTCGATCGGCGAGGCGCCAATGTCGTGATTTTGCAAAAAGAGAAAAACGATAGGCAGCAAGCCGCTCGTAGACAGAAGATGCGAGCTTGAAATCGACTTGGATTACCGACGGTGAGCGCGAGACACGCAGTCGGTAAGATTGGCCTGACCAATTCGACCCGTAACCTCGATTCGCGCCACGCCTGCAACGAATGGAGGATGCTAAATGGCAGACAATATAGTAGAGCGGAAATTCAACTTTAGCGGAGCACGAGGGCAGATTGCCAATAGGCAAGACCTGGAAAACCAGCTCTCCGAGTTGGGTGGCCTTATTTGGCAGGCGATCCAAGCTAGCGATGAAATAACCGACGCGGTGTTTGAGTTGGCCGATGCGAAACTTTTTCTCGACAAAGTGCATCCGGAGGACACGCGATTGGATTCGTATTGGGCAGAGGCGATCATGGGCGACCTTGATCCGGAAACCCTCGAGCGCCAAAGGCCGCTTGTTCCACCGCCCGAGTGGTTGAAGTATTCCTTATTTAATTTCGCATTGGACTGGGTCATGGACCAAGCGCTCATGCGGATGAAGATCGAACAAAAATGGCCGTTTCAGGAAAACGATGGTTTCTCAAAACCTTGACTTTAACAGTTTCAAAGCCTCCACCGCATCGTGAGGTCAGGTGGAAATCGGGTCGAGCCCGTTGATGGACGAGAAAGCGCTGGCGCCCATATAGTTTTCATCCGCCGCGGGAGAAGACAATGGCAGAGGACGGCCTATTTCCGGCAAAGACCCTCGATGAATGGGCGCAGCTGGCGCGCACCGAACTCCGGGGCAAGGCGGTCGAGACCCTCGATTGGGCAACACCGGAGGGCATCTTAGTCAAGCCGCTCTATACCGCCGCGGACCTGGAGGGGATCGAGCACGCAGGTGTCCGGCTGGACGACATGATGCCGGGGTGTCCGCCTTATCTGCGCGGACCGCGGGCGACGATGTACGCCAACCGGCCGTGGACGATCCGGCAATATTCCGGCTTTTCGACCGCCGAAGAGTTCGAACCGCTTCTATCGCGATAATCTCGCGGCCGGTCAGATGGGGCTGTCGATCGCGTTCGATCTCGCCACCCACCGCGGCTACGACAGCGACCACCCGCGCGTTGTCGGTGATGTCGGGAAGGCGGGCGTCGCAATCGACTCGGTCGAGGACATGAAGATCCTGTTCGACGGCATTCCGCTCGACCGGATGAGCGTGTCGATGACGATGAACGGCGCGGTGTTGCCGGTGCTGGCCGGCTACATCGTCGCCGCCGAGGAACAGGGCGTGCCGCAGGACAAGCTCACCGGCACGATCCAGAACGATATCCTCAAAGAGTTTATGGTCCGCAATACTTATATTTACCCGCCCGGGCCGTCGATGCGCATTGTCGCCGACATCATCGAATACACCGCCCGGCACATGCCGAAGTTCAACTCTATCTCGATCTCCGGCTATCACATGGAGGAAGCCGGCGCGACTTCTGTGCAGGAGCTCGCTTTTACTCTCGCCGATGGCCTCGAATATGTGCGTACGGCCTTGTCGCGCGCCCTAGCGATCGACGATTTCGCACCGCGGTTGTCGTTCTTCTTCGGGATCGGCATGAATTTCTTCATGGAGATCGCGAAGTTGCGCGCGGCGCGGGTATTGTGGGCGCAGCTGATGCGTCAGTTTGCACCGAAGAACCCGGCGAAGTCTCGCCTTGCGCACGCATTGCCAGACCTCGGGGGTGAGCCTCACCGAGCAGGACCCGCACAACAACATAATCCGCACGACCTTGGAGGCATTGGCCGCGGTGCTCGGCGGCACCCAGTCATTGCACACGAACTCGTTCGACGAGGCGCTCGCATTGCCGACCCCAGCCTCGGCTCGCGTCGCCCGCAACACCCAGCTAATACTTGCCGAGGAAAGCGGCATCCCGCATGTCGTCGATCCGCTCGGCGGCAGCTTTTACGTCGAGAGCCTGACTCATTCGATCGCCGCGGCGGCTATGTCGCTGATCGACGAGGTCGAGGCGATGGGCGGAATGACAAAAGCGGTCGAGGCCGGCCTGCCCAAATTGCGCATCGAGGAATCCGCGGCGCGGCGGCAAGCCCGCATCGATCGCGGGGAGGAGACGATCGTCGGGGTCAACAAATACCGCTCGGCCGAGGCGGCCTCGGTCGAGCTGCTCGACGTCGACAACACCGCAGTGCGCGACCGCCAGGTCGAGCGGCTCGGGCGCGTCCGCCGCCTGCGCGACAAGGTCCGGGTCGATGCCGCGCTCGCTGCGCTGACGAAGGCGGCGCAGAGCGGCCAGGGCAACCTCTTGGCATTGGCGATCGAGGCGACCCGGGCGCGGGCGACGGTCGGCGAGATCTCCGACGCACTCGAAAAAGTGTTTACCCGCCATCGCGCTCAGATCCGCGCGGTGAGCGGGGTTTATGGCGGGCAATACCAGGATGACGAAGGTTTCCGCCGTGTCCAGCGCGAGATCGAGGGCTTTGCGCGCGAGGAGGGGCGGCGGCCGCGCATGCTGGTTGCCAAATTGGGCCAGGACGGCCACGACCGCGGCGCCAAGATCATCGCCACCGCCTTTGCCGATATCGGTTTCGACGTCGATATCGGCCCCCTGTTCCAGACCCCCGAGGAGGCCGCCCGCCAGGCCATCGAGAACGACGTCCACATCATCGGCGTGTCGACCCACGCCGCCGGCCACAAGACCCTGGTCCCCGCCCTGGTCGAAGCGCTGAAGCGAGAGGGCGCGGCCGACATCCTCGTCGTCTGCGGCGGCGTCATCCCGCCCAAGGACTACGTTTTCCTCAAAAAAGCCGGGGTCAGCGCGATCTACGGCCCCGGCACCAACATCCCCCAAGCTGCGGCCGAAATCTTGTCGCTGATCCAAAAGCACCGCCTCGCGGCGTGAACGGGCGGCGCGCCACAGGACAGGCGCAAGCCCGTACCGAGGCGCTTTGCTGCCTTCTGAAAAATCGGCAGCTTTGGTAAACTGGCCGGCAAGCGCGGCGCGGGTTCTCGCCAATGCCGAAATGGTCAGGAGTGCCGTGGGGAACAGTGTTTCCCGGGATCATCGGTCTCGTGGCGGTATACGGCGCGGTTCTCAGTACTCTTAATTTTCGTCGCGCCGGGCCACAGCTGCGTTTTAGGGTGCGGACGGGGATGGTTTTGGTGCCATCAGATGACAAGCGAAGATTCGTGCAAACAGAAGTTACCAATTACGGCGATCGGCCTACGACGCTCACCACTATCGCCCTTTATTATTTCGAGACAGAGTGGTCATGGGCGCGTCTGCGGAATTGTCCGACGAAAGCGGCGGTGCTTAACGATCCGAACCCAGCCCAGCCTTTCCCGTGGGAACTGAAACCAGGCGGTGTCTGGCATGGCCTCACACCACAGGAGCCGGAGCTTGTGGATTGGGGGACGAAGGGGGTCTTATATTTTGATCTCTACCACTCTCACAGGGCTAAGCCAGTGCGGAAGCGCGCGCGATTTCAACCACCCCGAAACCGGTGAAAAAATTCCCTCTTGTTTCTTCTCCCATTCACACCGCACCACTTCGTGCGGCTAACGCTCTTACTACATCGAAAGTTAGCTCTTGCGGCCAACTACATCCCCTACGCAGTTCCTCACGTATCGCCTCAAACCCGACTTGGACAGCCGGACGGGATTTCGCCATCGAGAATGGCAGAAATGCTGGAGGTTGATAAAGCCGGGCCGAAAGTGCGGTGCTAAATTATAGTGGGGATAAGGTTATATCGCTTGGCTGTGGGTACGATCCTCAGATGCTAAGGGCATGTTCGCTCGCGACAAGCACATTGGCCCCAAACCTACGTCTACCTGGTCGAGAACGGACGCGAGGAGGGTCGCACCAAGCAGCGCATCATCGCCAATCTCGGGCGCAAGGAAGTGGTCGTTGCGCGCGGTGATCTCGACCGGCTGGCGCGCTCCGTCGTCCGGCTGGCGCAGCGTTCGATGGTGCTGTCGCTGGTCGAGGGCGAAGCCCCGCCCAATGCAAGGTGTCAGCGGATTGGACCGGCGCTGCTGTTCGAGCGGCTGTGGCATGAGGTCGGCTGCCGCGCAGTGTTAGAAGAGCTGGCCGCAGGCCGGCAGTTCGAGTTTGCTGCCGAGCGCGCGGTATTCCTGACGGTGCTCCACCGGCTGTTTGTGTCGGGCTCGGACCGCGCTGCGGAAAAGTGGCGAGCCGACTACCGGATCGAGGGCGCTGAGGCCCTTCAGCTGCATCATCTCTACCGCGCCATGGCTTGGCTCGGCGAGCCGCTCGCCGATCAAGCCGGAGCCAGCGAGCTGACGCCGCGCTGCCGCAAGGACCTCGTGGAAGAGGGGCTGTTTGCCCGTCGGCGCGACCTGTTCGCCGAACTCAGCGTCGTCTTCATCGACACCACCAGCCTGTCCTTCGAGGGACGGGGCGGCGAGGAGCTTGGTCGTCGCGGCCATTCGAAAGACTACCGCCCGGATCTCCATCAGATGATCGTCGGGCTGGTCATGGATCAGGACGGCAGGCCGCTGTGCTGCGAGCTGTGGCCCGGCAACACCGCCGATGTCACCACCCTGTTGCCGGTCGTCGACCGGTTGCGCGCTCGTTTTAGCGTCGGCCGCATCTGCGTCGTCGCCGACCGCGGCATGATCAGCGCCCAGAGCATTGCCGCGCTGGAGGAACGCAAGCTCGAATACGTCCTCGGCGTGCGCGAGCGCAGCAGTGCCGAAGTGCGCAGCACCGTGATTGATGATCAGACGCCCTTTGTCCCGCTGGTCGTGCCGCGGGTTTCGGGCGAGCTCACCGAGCTCGAGGCCAAGCAGGTCAAAATCGGCAACCGACGGTATATCGTCTGTCGCAATCTCGCCGAGGCGCGGCGCGATGCCGAGCAGCGCGGTGCGATCCTCGACGGGCTGCGCGCCAAGCTCGCCCAGAGCCTGCCCCCGCGAAGGCGGGGGGCGACAAGGCGCTCGTCGGCAACAGCGGTTTCCGCCGCTATCTCAAGACCGTCTCGGCCAAGCACTTCGCCGTCGACGAGACGCGGGTCGCCGAAGACGCGCGCTTTGACGGGCTCTATGTGTTGCGCACCAACACCAAGCTCACCCCGCTTCAGGTCATGCTGCGCTATCGCGACCTACTGCGGGTCGAGCAGTTGTTCCGCCAGGCCAAGGCCGTGCTTGCCACTCGCCCAATCTACCACAGCAGCGACATGGCCATTCGCGGCCACGTGTTCTGCTCCTTCCTTGCCCTGCTGCTCGTCAAGGAACTCGAGGATCGCCTCCACCGGCACAACATCGCAGCCGAATGGGACGACATCCTGCGCGATCTCGACCGGCTGCAGGAAATCGAGCTCGAGCAGGATGGCAAGCGCTTCCTGCTGCGCACCCCGACCACCGGCCTCGCTGGTAAGCTCTTTCAGGCGGTTGGCGTCGCCTTGCCGCCCTACCTTCAGGAACTCCCCCTTACTATTCCGCAGCCGGACGCCTAACCCAGCCCCGACAACTGCCGCCGTGGGGCTAAGACCACTGCGTTCGCCCGTAAGCCATTAAATCTACTAGACTTTCTCCAAAGCGCTGTTTAAGTCCGGTCAAACTGCGGGAGAGTTACACTGCCAACGCACGCCGGCTCAGCTAGCTGCTCTAGTCGGAGCTTCCGTCTTTGTGAACACGCAAGTCTCTGATTTAGCGTAAGAATTATCCGCTATTGAGGGTGCCTACTGGGTACGGGAGAGGCAGAGGAGGTCACGGGCCTTTTGTTGAATGGGGGTTGGCCGGGCGATCAAGGTGAAGGGTTGCTCGGGGGCGATGGCGGTCACCAGGGTGTTTCGGGTGAGGGTCGCGAGATCGTCGAGAAGGGTTCGGAAGCTGTGGACTGGAAGGCCGTCCTCGGTTCGGCCGGTGGTTTGTTTGGTGACCGCGGCGGGGGAGCGCTCGGCTTTGGCGACGACGCTGGAGCGTTGCGCTTCGGCCGCCTCCTTGTCGGTGTCGTCGTAGAGCATCGGCGCCAGGCGCTGGCGCATATGCCATTCCAGGTAGTAGGCGAGCATGCAGACAAACACGTGGGCCCGCACGCGATCGGCCAGCCAGTGATAGACCGGCCTGATCTGGAGATCGACGGTCTTGATGCAGCGGAAGGCGCGCTCCACCAGGCTCAGGGATTTGTAGCTACGCACCGTGGCGGTGTCGTCGAGAGCGGCGGCGGGCAGGCTGGTGCGCACGACGTAGAGGCCGTCGAGCGCCGCCTCTACCGTGATTTCGTCGGTCCTGCGGGCGAAGCTGAAGCGGGTGTCGGTAATGTCGAGGGTGAAGTGCTTGGCCATCTTGTGCTTGTCGAGCACGGCGCCGATCGCGAGGCCGATTTCAGCTTTGCCGCGCAGCGGCTGGCGCTTGCGGGCCACGGCGGTGGCAATGCGGGCGAGGTCGCGCTCCGTTCTCGTCGACCACCCCGAGACCGAGCTGCTCGCCAAGGCTGGAAGTCGCGGTGTCCGGCGACAGCGCCCGGGCGGCGGCAAGCTTGGACCCGGGATCGAGGATGCGGCTGACCACCAGGGCCAGGATGAGGTCGCGGCAGCGGTTGCCCCCGGCCTGCGCCGGGGCAGGCTTTTGGCCGAGCAGCCGATCGAGGCCGATCTTGCGCGCGGTGCTGAGGGCCGCGTCGACATGACCATGCGGCAACGAGCGCAGGATGGTAATGGCATCCTGGTCCTTGGGAATGACGGTGCCGCCTTTGAGCAGTGCCTTGAAGCCGGCGATCCGCTCGTGCGGCCAGTCGGAAAGGTTCAACAGGGTGCGCTTCTTGACCTTGCCCGCCTCGCGGTAGCTCTCGCGCAACAGGATGGCCGGGGGTGAGCCGCGGTTGGGAACCGCTTCGATGTACATGGGAGCACCATAGCGATGACTCCAGCCTCATGCAATCAAAATCCATCCTATTACATGGCTACGTCAAGTTGCCATCAAAACAAATTAGGCTCCGACACCAATACCTTGATGGTGCGGAAAGAGGGAAGCTCCGACTAGTCATGCGCCGCCCAGAGCTGGCGGAGGTGGCCGTGGTTTCGCAGCAACCAATAAAGGCCGATCAAGGTGTGGCCGCTCTCGATCGCGCCTTGGTCGAGCAGAGCTTCGATTTCGGCGAGGGTCTTGACGACGACGCGGATGTCTTCGTGCTCTTCCGCCAGGCCGTGCACGCCGCCGGCGGCCGTTGCATCGACCCGGCCGCAGAACAAGAAAACGCTTTCGTCGGAGCCGCCGGACGAGGGCAGATAGCGCTGGATCGGGATCGGCTCGCCGATCAGCGCGAGCCCGGTTTCTTCCTGCGTTTCGCGGATCGCGACGACCGGGGGCGTCTCGCCGCTGTCGACGAGACCGGCGGCCGTCTCGAGCTGCCAAGGCGAGCTGCCGGCGAGCAGGGCCGGCAGGCGGAACTGCTCGACCAGCACGACGCTCTCCCGGTCGGGGTCGTAGAGCACGATCGACGCCGCTTGTCCGCGCCGCAGCGCGTCGTAGCTGCGCAGGGCGCTCCACTCGCCGGAGAACAAGCGATGGCGGAAACGGAACACGTCCACCCGCAGAAATCGCTCGAATGCCTTCGTCGCCTCGACGATATCCACATCCGGATGCGTCGGCGGCGTGTTGCTCACGCCGACGCTCCCGTCGCCGTAGCTGGCTCTGCGGCCTGCAGGCCGCGCGGCAGCCGCACCGTGAATTCGGTGAATTCGTCCGGGCGGCTGTCGACGGTGATCGTGCCGCCATGCTGCTGCACGACGATGTCATAGCTGATCGACAGGCCGAGCCCGGTGCCTTCGCCGGTCGGCTTGGTCGTGAAGAACGGCGTGAACAGCCTCGACTGCACCTCGGGCGGCATTCCGACGCCGTTGTCCCGCACCCTGATCTCGACTTGGTCGCCGAGATCGCGCGTCGACACCCGCAATGACGGTTGAAATGCTGGATCGGCCCCCTCTTGCCGGCGCTTCCCGGCAGCGTAAAAGCCGTTGCCGAACAGGTTGAGGAGCACGCGAGTAATGTCCTGCGGGACGAGCTCGATCGGAGGAAGCTCGGTATCGAGATCGCGCTCCAATGTAATGTTGAAGCTTTTGTCGCGCGCGCGGGCGCCGTGAAACGCCAGGTTCAGCGCCTCCTCGACGAGCGCGTTGAGATCGGTTGCACGGCGCTCGCCGGTGCCGCCGCGCGAATGCAGCAGCATGCTGGTCACAATGCCGTCGGCGCGCCGCCCGTGCTCGACAATCTTTGCCAAATTGGCGGTCAGGGTCGCGATCAGCTCGTCCTGCTCGGTGCCGGGAGAAGCGATCGTGTCGCGCAGCTCCTGCAGCAGCTCGCGAGAAAGTTCGGCGAAGTTGTTCACGAAGTTGAGCGGGTTCTTGATCTCGTGGGCGATGCCGGCGGTGAGCTGACCCAAAGACGCCATCTTCTCGGCATGGATAAGATTGGCCTGCGCTTGCTTTAATTGCTCATGGGCCACCCGCAAGTCGCGCTCGCGCCGGCGCTGTTCATCGAACAGCTTGGCATTGCGCACGGCGAGCGCCGATTGAGTGGCGAACGCTTCGATCAGGCTAACGACCTGCTTGGAGAATTCGCCCGCCTCGCGGCGAGCGATGACGAGACCACCAAGGATATCCTCCTCGTGCAGCAGCGGCGCGGCAATCAGCGAACGGTAGCCCCGGCGGGCGAGGGCCTCGACAAATTTTGGCAAGGTGATTTGCCGCTCGGTAAGGAGGTCACGGACCTGCGCCGGCGAGCCGGTGATCGCCGCGGCGCTGACGGCTCCTTCGCCGTGACGGATCGGCGCCGCCCTCAGCTCTTCGGTGAGCTCCGGTTCTGCGCCGTGGCTGCTGCGGAACCGGAATTCCCGCGCCGCGTCGTCGAACTCATAGATCATGCCGGCTTGGGCATGGGCGAACTCGACCGCCCGCGCCACTACGGTCGACAATACGCGTTCGAGGTCGAGAGTTGAACCGACGGCCCGTCCGACGGCTCGCAATGCCTCGAGTTGCGCCAATGTCTCTCGCAGTTCCTTCAACGTGTCACGGAAGAGCGCCAGGGTCTGCGCGACCGCGCCGATCTCGTCCCGGCTGGCCTCGGGTATCGGGACATCGACATCACCTGCGTTAAGGCCCGCCATCGCCTCCGATAGACGGCGCAACGGAACCACGATCGAGCGCAATACCAGGACGGTCAGCAGAGATCCGATAACGACGGCGGCCGCCACAATGAATTGAGAGAGGCGTGTCGCACGTTCAGCTTCGGCGACCACTTGCTGCCGGGCGGCAATCGCGGCGCCCGTCAGTTCTTGGACTATCGAGGCGATCAGTTGCTCGGCGACGAGGCTGTGTTGCCGCGCTTGGGCCAGCAGCGAGTTGCCGATCACCCGACGCTCCTCGGTGTATTCCTCGACGGCTTTGCCGGCCAAATCCTCGTACTGCGCGGTTTCACTGCGGACGGTCGCGATCCGCTGCGGGTTCCATGGCTGCAGCTCGTCGAGATGGCGTTCCATTCGGGCGCGGGCCGCGGCGGCGTTGCGTTCCGCCATCGTCAGCTGACTGACCGCCAAATCGGTCATCCAATAGCGCAACTCGCCGAAGGCGATTTGCGCGCTGTTCGCTTCTTCGATGCTTTTGAGAAGCTCGGCTGCGGTGACCATCCCCGCCGAATTCTCGGCGAGCTTTTTGGTCAGGTAAGCATTCGTCGCGATCAGGACAACGAGCCCGGCGCAGGTCAGCAGCATCAGCCGGGTCCGGATCGTCAGCCGATCCATCATCGGATGCCTCTGCCGGGCCCGGTCAATGATAAAGTGTGATGCTGATCACCGCGCCGAGGTCGTTCAGCTTCCCGCCCTCCTTTGGATAACCGGTGATGTCCATCTCGCCTTTTGGCGAACCATGACAGGCGAGGCAGGATTCCACGTAATACTCTGGTACCATGACCCGGAATGCCGGCCGCCCATTCGTCTCGACCTCCGCGGAGAATGGTTTGCCTGCAGGCCAGGCTGGATCGAGGAACCGCTTCTGGATAACCTGGGTCTCCCACGGGTCGGGGAGCGCCTTGCGGTTGCGGACGAGCTCCAAGGGCGCAGTAACCTTCACCTCGCCTTCGCCCTTCGCCAGATGGTCAAAGCTTTCGGCGACCAGCCGTGCAAAGACCGCCGGGATAAAACCCTTGAACCCAGTTCCTTTCTCATTGATCGTCGGCTGATTGTCATCGACGACCTCGACGATCGCCGCCATCATCGCCCGCAGCAACCGCCCCTCACGTGAGGCGGGATCGAGCTTTCTCGGGTCAACCCCGGTATCCTTGGAGTATTTCGCGATCGCTTGGTCGAGCTCGACTTTCCCGGTCAGATGCTTGTCACCGAGTTGCGGATTGTTGATCAAATCCTGTTGGTCGGAGATGACCGTGCGCCCATCGCGTAACATTTCCGCCAGATTTTGCGCGATCGCCATGTCGTTCTCGGCCGAAGCCGCGCTCGCCATCGCACAGGGCATGAAGGCCAAGTAGACCGCGACGATAGCTCGCCGGACCGGCAAGAATGTCGTCTGCACCGCGATTACACCACCGAGATGTCGGGAGCGTCGACCGCTTTCATGCCGATGACGTGATAGCCGCAATCGACATGATGGACTTCGCCGCTGACCCCGGCGGAGAGGTCGCTCAACAGATAAAGGCCCGCGCCGCCGACATCCTCGATCGTGACGTTGCGCTTCAGCGGCGAATTCAGCCGGTTCCATTTTAGGATGTAGTTGAAGTCGCCGATGCCCCTAGCGGCCAGCGTGCTGATCGGGCCGGCGGAAATCGCGTTGACACGGATGTCGTCGCTGCCCAGATCGACAGCGAGATAGCGCACGCTTGCCTCGAGCGCCGCCTTCGCCACACCCATTACGTTATAATGCGGCATCACGCGCTCGGCTCCGGAATAGGTGAGCGTCAGCAGGCTGCCGCCGGCCGTCATCAACGGCGCGGCGCGGCGGCATACATCGGTGAACGAAAAACAGGAAATCTCCAGAGTGCGCAGGAAGTTGGCACGCGTCGTCTCGATGTATTTGCCTTTCAGCTCGTCCTTGTCCGAGAAGGCGATCGCGTGAACCACGAAGTCCAGCCGACCCCACTGCTCCTGCACGTTAGCGAATACAGAATCGACGCTCTCCGGAGAAGCGACATCGCCTTCCACGACGAAGTCGCTGTCGAGGCTGAGGGCGAGAGGCCGCACCCGTTTTCCCAGCGCTTCGCCCTGGTAGGTGAAAGCGAGTTTGGCGCCGTGAGCGCGCAACGCCTTTGCTATCCCCCAGGCGATCGAGCGCTCGTTTGCGACACCCATGATCAGGCCCTGCTTACCCGCCATCAGCGGCATCGGCTTCCCCATTGTCCCAATTTATCGCGATCCTACACGAACGAAAGCGGCCCGGCCATCGCGGTTGCCCCGAGAGGTCGCCCGGGTTTTAACCTTGGTGCTCGGCACCCCGAGTTAGCTTCCGGGGCGGGAGTATCGTCGACTGCGCCTTGTTTAACAGCAGCGAGGACCTAAGCTTTTGTGATGACCTCCGCCGAGGAACAAGCGCGGCCAAGTCGCGGAATGCTGCGGCAGACGAGCGCGACGTTGGCGGCCTTCGCTACATATTCGCTGCGCCGCTTTCTGGCGGATGGCTGTTTCTCCGCGTCGGGCGCGCTCAGCTACACAACCCTGGTGTCGCTCGTGCCGCTCGCCGTCATCGCGTTTGGCACACTGTCCGCCTTTCCGATCTTTTCGAAGGTGCACGACGAGCTGGTGGCGTTGGCGTTCCGCACCTTGGTGCCGTCGATCGGCGAGCAGGCGGCGTGGTGGTTCCGCACCTTCGCCGATTCGGCGGCGCAGACCACGGCGATCGGGATTGCCGGAATTTCGGCGACCGGCATTCTGCTGCTGGTCACGGTCGAGGATCAGCTCAACCTGATCTGGCGAGTGACCTCGCCGCGTCCCTGGGTTCAGCGCGTGCTCGCCTATTGGACCTTGATCACGCTCGGACCGCTCTTGATCGGCTTCAGCCTGTCGCTGTCGACTTATTTCGAACTCGCCGCGCGCCAGGTCGGCCTCGGGCAGGAAGCGGTCGCATGGTTCGCCAGCAGCTGGCTGCATTCGCTCGCCCGCGCCGTCCCGGCGGTGCTGGAATTTGTGGCGCTGACATTGCTCTACTGCCTCATTCCGAACTGCGCGGTGCGCTGGCGCGATGCCGCTCTCGGCGCACTGATCGCGACGATCGCAATCGAAATCCTGAAGGTCGGTTTTTCGATCTATATCGGAGCCTCGTCCTTTTATCAGACGGTGTACGGCGCGCTCGCGATTATCCCGATTTTTCTTTTGTGGATGTATATATCATGGATGGCGGTCCTCCTCGGCGCCGTTGTTGCCGCCGCGTTGCCGAACTGGCGGATCGACGAGCGAGTCGGCACGATACCGGCGGGTGGCGTTCGGCTCGGCTTCAGCCTGTCGTTGATCGCATCTCTGGCTCGGGCGCAGCGCCGTGGCCGGTCCAGATCGACGCCGGCCCTCGCCGCCGAGCTCGGCGTCGCGACGACGGTTATCGATGAGCACTTGAGACCGCTGGCCGAGGCCGGCTTCGTCGCTCACACACAGGAGGGCTGCTGGGTATTGTCCTGGGCTCCCGAGACCGCGACTTTGCACGACCTTTACGAGGCCCTTCACTTGCCGCTCGCTGGTCGTTGGATGGGCAACTCGGCCGCGCCTTGGCAACGGCAGGTGGCGCCGGCAATGGATCGCATAATCAAGGCAGAGAGTGCGGCCATGGGCGTCACCATCGCCTCTCTCCTCGCCGAAACGCTCGAACCGGGTCCCCGCCGGCGCGGCCGCTGGCGCTCGGCCGAGGCGGTTGCCGAAGAGATGACGTCGAAGTAGACCGGATCGATCAGTCGAAGTCGAGAGTTGGGATGATTGACGAGATAGCCGAAACCGAGCCCTTCGCGCCGTTTCGGCGGTGGCTCGACGAAGCCTGGCAGGGCGAGCCGAACGCACATGCCATGACCTTGGCGACTGCCACGTCGGAAAGCAGGCCGTCGGCGCGGGCTGTGCTCCTGAAGGGGCTGGATCATCGCGGCTTCGTGTTCTACACCAATCTTGAAAGCCGGAAATCTAAGGAACTCCTCACCAACCCTCACGCCGCGCTGTGTTTCATGTGGAAGTCGCTGAACCGGCAGGTTCGCGTCGAGGGTCCGATCGAACTGGTCTCAGACGAGGAGGCGGACGCCTATTTCGCCAGCCGGCCGCGAGACAGCCAGATCGGCGCCTGGGCCTCCGACCAATCGCAGCCGCTCCCCAGCCGCGCCGAGCTTGAACGCCGCGTAGAAGAGTTAGCGCGGCGGTTTCCGGCAGGCGCAGTTTCTCGGCCGCCGCGCTGGTCCGGGTTTCGCGTCGTGCCGGTTTCCATCGAATTCTGGCAGGAACGGCCGTTTCGGTTGCATGATAGGCTGTTGTTCGTTCGCGAAGGGACAGAATGGCGACGGAAACGGCTATTCCCCTGATACATGGGCCGGCGTCGGAGCGCCTGCGGCGGATCGCGACCTATGCCTCGGTCGCGGTGGCAGCGGTCCTGATCACGGTCAAGTTCGCCGCCTGGCTCGAAACGGGGTCGGTCGCGCTGCTGTCCAGCCTGGTCAACTCGCTGCTCGATGCCGTTGCGTCTCTCGTCAACCTCGTCGCGGTTCGCCACGCGATGAGCCCGGCCGACCGTGAGCATCGCTTCGGTCACGGCAAGGCGGAGCCGCTCGCCGTGCTCGGCCAGTCGGCATTTATCACGGGCAGCGCGATGCTGCTGCTCGCCGAGGCGGTGCGGCGACTTATCTGGCCGGTTCCCGTAGAGAATCCGCCGGCCGGCATCGTCGTCATGGTGTTTTCGATCATCGTGACGATCGGGCTGGTCGCTTATCAGCGTCATGTCGTGCGGCGCACGGGGTCGATTGCGATCAGCGCCGACGAATTGCATTACCGCAGCGATGTCGTGTTGAATGTGAGCGTCATTGCGGCGCTTGTACTGGGCAGCATCTTCGATTTTCCGCTGCTCGACCCGATCTTCGGTGCGGCGATCGGCATCTGGATCGTCTACTCGGCCGTGAGGCTGGCTCGCCTCTCGTTGTTCCAGCTGATGGACCACGAGCTGCCCGACGAGGAGCGGGAGAAGATCCGTGGCATTGCGCAGTCACATCCTGATGTGGTCGCCGCACATGATCTGCGCACGAGGGTCGCCGGGCCGACGGCCTTCATCCAGCTCCACATCGAAATGGACGGGGGGCTGAGCCTCATCCGGGCGCACGAAATCTCCGACGAGGTCGAGGCCGAACTGCGTGCCGCCTATCCCCATGCGGAAGTCATCATCCACCAGGACCCGGAGGGGATCGAGGAGCCGCGGTCCAGTTTTCCGCGACGGGTAGGCGCGCGATGAGCACCGGAAGAAAGGTGTTGCTGTTGACCGGGGCGAGCCGTGGGATTGGCCACGCCACAGTCAAGCGCTTTAGCGACGCCCAGTGGCGGATCATCACCTGCTCACGGGAAGCGGTGCCGGAGGAGTGCAAGCGCGACCCGAACTGGACCCATCACATCACTGCCGATCTCGGAGACCCTGGGGATCTCGACCGCTTCGTCGCCGCGGCGGGGGAGTCGCTCGACGGACCGCTGCACGCGCTCGTCAATAATGCCGGCGTGTCGCCTAAATCGCCGACCAAAGAACGGCTCGAATGTCTCAACAGCGATATCGAAGCTTGGCACGCGGTGTTTCACCTGAATTTTTTCGTGCCCCTGATCCTGTCGCGCGCCTTCTCGACCGCGCTGGCGCAGGGCAGGGGGGCGATCGTCAACGTCACCTCGATCGCCGGCCACGTAGTGCATCCATTTGCGGGGTCGGCCTATGCAACATCGAAGGCGGCACTGTCGGCATTGACGCGCGAGATGGCCGCCGAATTCGCCCGGCTCGGCGTCCGGGTCAATGCCGTTGCTCCCGGCGAGATCAAGACCGCGATGCTGTCACCGGAGACCGCCTCGCTGCTGCCCCGCATTCCGCTCAACCGGATCGGCGACCCCGAAGACGTCGCGGGCACGATCTTCTTCCTGTGCAGCGAGGACGCCGCCTACGTCACGGCGACGGAGATCTTTGTCAACGGCGGACAGCACATCTACTGAAACTCAGCCAGTAACCGGCACAAACCGTCGAGGGACCTGTATGACATCGGTGCTGACACGCCGCACGGTCTTGAAGACCGCGGCACTTGCTTCGACCGGCTCTGTCCGGAAATCAGCGCTTTGTTGTTCGAGGCGTCGTTCCACGCAAAAACCGTCGGCGGGAAAAACGGCACAGCCTTCTGGCACCATTCGAGCACCTGCCTGGTGCCATCCGATTTGACGGTAATATTGCCTTCTTCATCGACCAAGCGGACGCCGTGCGCGGCAAACATCGTGCCGACCCAGTTGACGGCATCGGGGAGTGGTGCTCATGGGCATCCCAAACGGATAACCACCCTTGAAGCATTTCTCGGCTGCATCGAGAAAGAAGGCCCAGGTCCAATTGTCGGCGAGCTGTTGGTCGGGCGGCGCGGCCGCCGGGTACATCTTGGTGACGTCGAGCCCTGTCAATTGCTTCATCAGGTCGATGCGCGCGCAGGGCGGCGATAGCGTGCTGCCGTACCCGGTCGGGACGGCAATCCAGTGACCGTCGGACTTTCCCAGATATTCCGCGGCTTTGGTCGGACTGCCGTTCTGCGCAATGATCGCATTAACGACATCGTCGACCGGTTCCAAGTTCTCGGCCTGGCCAGTCGCGTACCAGCTGGTGAATTGCAATACGTCGTGGCCGGATTTAGCTTGCGCCTCGGCGGCCATCGTCAAGAGGTCCTTGTCACCGTTCGACGTGATGAAATCGACGGTGATGTCGACCTTTTCCTTTGCCGCCCATTCCCGGCAGAGCTGTTCCAGAGGAGCGGTCGCGGTCGGGACCCATTGGTCCCAGAAGCCGCAGGAGAGTTTGCCCGCGGCAACGCGCCGCGCACGAAGGGTGCGGCAACGGCCGGCGGCGAAGAGCCTGTTGGGTTACTTGTCGACCCGCTCTTCGGTCGAAAAGCTGGTAAATGCGAGCCAAGGCTATGACGTTCCACAGTTCCAAAAGCTCCATGACTTCGCCGTCTGGGCGGAAGCGGAACCGCCCAAAGGGACGCTCTACAACTTCCCGCCGAAGCCCGACACGATCGTATCGGTCACCGGCTACCCGGCGCCGCCCAAGATCGGGGTCCAGATGTATTCGCAGGGCACGATGTGCAAGATGATCGCAAAATGCACCCAGGAAGGGCAGTCGATCGATGCGGCGATCGACTACGCGCAATCCGAGCTCGAGGGCTTCTCGCGAACATAGGCGAATTAGCGCAGCTGTGCTAAGCGGAGAGTTGCGGACGCTGCGGGCCGGCGACAAAGACCAAATCAGAGAGGGATTGATGAATCGGACATTGCTGACTCGGCGCGCGGTATTGCAGACGACGGCGGCGACGGCGCTCACTGCTCCCTTCGTGCACGGCGCCTACGCCGCCGGCAGGCTCTCATTTGGCGTCTGGGACCATTGGGTTCCCGGCGCGGCCGAGGAGTTGAAAAAGAATTGCGCCGAATGGGCGGCGAAGGAAAAGGTCGACCTCAATGTCGACTTGATCACTTCGAACGGCGACAAGGATCTGCTCACCCTAATGGCGGAAGGCCAGGCCAAGGCCGGTCACGACATGATGGGGCTGCGCACCTGGTACGTCTCGGCGCAAGCCGACAATTTCGTGCCCGTCGACGACATCGTGCTCCCGGTCATCAAGGAGTACGGCCCGGTCGCGCAGGCCTCAGAGTACACCGGCAAAATTTACGGCCATTGGATGGCTGTGCCGACCAGCTACGGCAACGGTTCGCTACCGCCTTGCGCCCGCATCGACTACATGAAGGAATATGTCGGGCTCGACGTCCAGAAAATGTATCCGGCCGGCGCTCCGCCCGACAAGGAACTGGTCGAGACCTGGGAGTGGACCAATTTCCTAAAGGCCGCCGAGAAGTGCTTCAAGGCGGGTCACTCTTTTGGCCTCGGGCTCAGCGCCTGCACCGACGCGATCAATATGGCCGGCGCGGTATTTCACAGCTTTGGCGCCGACCTCGTCGACGATAAAGGCAATATCACGGTCAAGACCGACGCGACTCGTCAGGCGCTCGAATTCTTCAAGCAGCTCTCGCAATCCCTCGAGGGTGATGTCTATGCCTATGACAACGCGTCGAATAACAAGGCGCTGATTTCCGGCAAAAGCGCGCTGGTTTTTAACCCGCCCAGTGCCTATGCGGTCGCGAAGCGCGACCAGCCGAAGGTCGCCGAGCAATTGTGGACCTTCCATTCGCCGAAGGGGCCGCAGGGCCGCTATGACCCATGCAACCCGTATTTCTGGGCGGTCTGGAATTTCTCAAAGAATGTCTCGGCGGCAAAAAGCTTGCTGGTGTATCTGATGACCCGTCCGGTGCAGGAAAAGCTGGTCACCGCCAGCGTCGGCTTTGATATTCCGCCCTACGACAAATGGATGGACTTCAAGATTTGGGAAGAAGAGGGTCCGCCGAAGGGCACTAACTACAACTATCCGCCGCGTCACGATGCGACCCCGAGCCTTGCGGGCTATCCGGCCCCCTTGAGGATCGGGACCCAGATGTTTGCGCAGGCGACTTTAACGAAATTGATCGCCAAAATGACGCAACAGGGCCAATCCTTGGACGACGCGATGAGCTGGGCCGAAAGCGAGATCGAAGGCTTTTCGCGATCGTAAGCGTCCTCGTCCTCGGGGCTCCGGCGGCTATTTGTTGCAATCGGTGGCGCGGACGATGCATTCGCCGGCATTCGCCTTGCTGCAGCTTTTCAGGGCGTCGAGACGCGCGGCCTCGCGGTCTTTGCGCCAGGCGGCGCCGGCCTGCTTGCCGTCCTCGGTCGTCGCGAGCGCGCCGCACATCCGCGGACCGACCCTCCCTACGACTTTGCAGCCGCTGGCGCCGCATTCGCCGAGCGCCGTTTCCTCGGCGCGTTGCTTCGTCGACTGGTTCCAGCTCGCGCCGTACTTGCCGGTGCTCTTGTCCCAGGCGATCGCACCGTACCCGGCGGCTGCAGGCATCGACGGAAAAAGCGTATACCCGAAGGCCAGCAAGGCGACGACGATCAACAGGCGGCGCATCGAATTATTCTCCTTCCGATGATCGTACCGTCTTGGCCTGGAGCGGGCTGCCCCGCCCCAGGCCGGCGGCTCAATGCAATGGCGAGAAGGCGGCCGGGACGACCAGCATGTTCTCCTGCTTGAGCATCATGCCGGGCTGACCTCCCTTGGGCGGCCAGATGCCCTCGACTCTCGCTTCCTCGCGGATGCGGAAACGCTCGCCCGCATCCTTGTAGGCCTGGCACCACTTGTTGAGGCCGCCGAGCTCGGAATACCAAGCGCCTACCAAAGGCGACAGCTTGGTGCGTTCGGCGATATGGGTGCTCCAGCGGTCGATCGTCGCCGGGATGCCGCCCGGCTTG
The DNA here is from genome assembly GCA_963787425.1 of uncultured Alphaproteobacteria bacterium. Taxonomy (GTDB): domain Bacteria; phylum Pseudomonadota; class Alphaproteobacteria; order ATCC43930; family CGMCC-115725; genus AP-15. Next base: position 1,515,599 of record CAWBCV010000001.1, on the reverse strand, counting down.
AAGGTGTAGATGCGGATCTCGTATAGATTGCCGAGCTGGCGCGGTTCGAGCTTTGGCGAGAACGGCGCCGGGAGGTAGATGTCGCTTTGCTGCTCGACGACGAATTCACGGGTGTTGGGCGGCCAACCTTGCAGCTTGGTAGCCTCGGCGCGCAACCGGGTGCGCTCTTCTAGGTTCTCGTAGGGCCAAACATGGATGACCCGGTTCAAGGGCCCCACTTCGGTGCGCCAAAAAGCGGCGAGCGGCGACACCTTCGCCCGCACCGGCAGCGCCTCGGCGAAGCGTTCTTCGAAAGTCGCAACCGTTCCCGGCTGCAACGTGTAAGTGCGCATTTCGATGATCACAGGTCTTCCCCGTTTCGAGAGTTCAGCGCACGGACGCTAGACTCTCGCGTCGGAGTGTCAAGCGCTCTTCCCGGGCTCGCTTCCGCCGGTTGCCGGCGGCGTCTCTCCGGGGTGAAAGTCGAGCGACACGCCGTTCATGCAGTAGCGCTGGCCGGTCGGCTCCGGACCGTCGTCGAAAACGTGCCCGATATGGCCGCCGCAGCGGCTGCAATGGACCTCGGTTCGCGTCATGAAAAGGCTGCGGTCGGTCTCGGTTTCGACCGCCTCGTCGAGCGGCACCCAAAAGCTCGGCCATCCGGTGCGACTGTCGAACTTGGCGTCCGAAGAGAAAAGCGGCTGACCGCACCCGGCGCAGTGATAGACCCCGGGGCCGTATTGCTTGTCGAGCGGGCTCGATCCGGCGCGTTCGGTGCCGTGCTCCCGCAAGACCCGGTATTGCGCCGCAGACAGCTTACCCCGCCACTCCTCCTCGCTCAGCGCAACCGGAAATGACTTCCCCGGGGAATGTCCGCGACCGCTCAAGCGGCCGAAAAGACCCTCTGCCATGCCCTTCCTTTCGGACTCGAAATACGACCGATCGAATATCGCATCGCCCGCGCCTCCCGTGAAGGGGCCGGCAGGCAAACGGCTGCGGGAATTCAGTGCACCCGCTCGTCTTCGCCGGGGATGGGACGCAGCAATTCCGCGGTCGAGCGGGCGATCCAACACCACACGACGCAGGTCAGCTCGTCATCGTCGCTGCGCAGGCGCTGCGCCTCGCGGTGCGCGATTTCCGCCGCGGCAGCGCCGTGCCGGCGAACGAGAAGCAGTACCGCTTCCCAAATCTTGCGCTCGTTGGTCATCATCGCCGGGGTCATCATAAGCGTAAATCCGCCAGCTCTGCGAGAGTTCCCTCCGTCGCCCCTCCTAATGGGCCGCTGAGGATCGGCCCGAATAGCTCTGTCAAACAGCTCGATCCGTCAAAGCTCTGTCCAATATCTTGTGGTGATAAAAGCACTCCATACCTGATCCTGCTTGCGGGAACGCCAGCCCTCCGTATATTCGCGCCATGCCTGATCTCTTCGATACGCCGCCCGCGAAACCCGACGACAGCTATTCCGCCAAGGACATCGAGGTTCTGGAAGGGCTGGAGCCGGTTCGCCGCCGCCCCGGCATGTATGTCGGCGGCGCCGACGAGCGCGGGCTCCATCATCTCGTGGCCGAAATCCTCGACAATGCAATGGACGAGGCGGTCGCCGGCCATGCCACCCGCATCGAGATCGAGCTTGGCGTCGGCAACTGGGTCACTGTCCGTGATAACGGCCGCGGAATCCCGGTCGATCCGCATCCGCGCTTCCCGGACAAATCAGCCCTCGAAGTGATCCTGACGACCCTCCATTCGGGCGGCAAATTCGGGGGGAGGCCTATCGGACGTCGGGCGGTCTGCACGGCGTCGGCGTCTCGGTCGTCAATGCGCTCGCGGACGAGTTCGAGGTCGAGGTCGCGCGCGACCGCCGGCTGTGGAGCCAGAGCTATCGTCGGGGAATACCGAAGACCAGCCTGGTGGACCGCGGGCCGGTGCACAACAGGCGCGGCACGACGGTGCGCTTCCACCCCGACCCGGAAATTTTCGGTGAGCTCGGCTTTCGCCCGGCGACGCTTTACCGCATGGCGCGTTCCAAGGCCTATCTGTTCCGCGGTCTCGAAATTCGCTGGAGCTGCGACCCTTCCGTGCCGCGCCCGGAAGGCGTCCCGGCCGAGGCGAGGCTCCACTTCCCCGGCGGGCTCGGCGATTTCCTGGCGGCGAGCCTCGACGGCCACCCCATGTTGACGCCCCGGCCGTTTGTCGGGCAAATCGACTTTGCGGAAGGCGGCGGCGTGGAGTGGGCAGTCGCCTGGCCCGAGGACGAGCAGGAGGGGTTCAGCCACTCCTATTGCAATACCATCCCGACCCCCGAGGGCGGCACTCACGAGGCGGGGCTGAGGAGCGCTCTGTTGCGCGCCGTCAAAGGCTATGGCGAGCTCGCCGGCAACCGCCGCATCGCCCAGGCCACCGGCGAAGACGTTACGAGCGGCGCGGCGATGCTGCTGTCATTGTTCATCCGGGACCCCCAATTCCAGGGCCAGACCAAGGAGAGGCTGGCCTCTGCCGAGGCGACGAGGCTGGTCGAGAGTGCCGTCAAGGATCATTTCGACCATTGGCTGAGCGCCGATCCGGCGACCGCACGGGTGCTTCTCGAGCGCATCGCCGAACGCGCGGAGGAACGCCAGACAGCGGCGGCAGCAGCGCGAGCTGGCGCGCAAGAGCGCGACCCGCAAACTGCGGCTCCCCGGCAAGCTCGCCGATTGCAGCCGCGACAGCGCCGCCGGAACGGAGATTTTTCTCGTCGAGGGCGACAGCGCCGGCGGCTCGGCTAAGCAGGCGCGCGACCGCGAGACCCAGGCGATCCTCCCGTTGCGCGGCAAGATCCTCAACGTGGCGAGCGCCTCGGCCGACAAGATGCGCGCCAACCAGGAGCTGTCGGACATCATCCTGGCGCTCGGCGCCGGCTCGGGACCGCATTACCGCGAGGAGGGCTTGCGCTACGAGCGCGTCATCATCATGACCGACGCCGATGTCGACGGCGCGCACATTGCCTCGCTGCTGATGACATTCTTCTTTCGCGAGATGCCAAAGTTGGTCGAAAACGGCCACCTCTTCCTGGCGTTGCCGCCGCTCTACAGGCTAACGCAGGGCGACGTTACCCATTACGCGCGGGACGATGCGCATCGCGAGGAATTGCTGCACAGCGCCTTCAATGGCCGCGGCAAGATCGAAATCAGCCGGTTCAAGGGTCTCGGTGAAATGCCGGCGCGTTATCTAAAGGCGACGACGATGGACCCGGCGCACCGCACATTGCTGAGGGTGACTCTGCCGGCGAAACCCGATCCCGCAGCGATCGAATTGCCGGCCGAGGAATTCGAACGCACCAAAGCCTTGGTCGAAACGCTGATGGGCCGGCGTCCCGAGCTGCGCTTCGACTACATCCAGAAAAACGCCCGCTTCGCCCGCGATCTCGACGTATAAGCGGGAACAGCTTTGGACGGGGATTGAATGCGCATCGCGGTGATCGGCACCGGCGGCATTGGCGGGCCCTATGGCGCCTCGCTCGCCAAGGCCGGAGCGGATGTGACCTTTGTCGCGCGCGGCGCGCATCTCGCGGCGATCCGCGAGAACGGACTTCGCATCGAGGGGGATCGCGGCGAAACCCACATCCGGCCGGCACAGGCCACCGACAACATCGCCGAGATCGGCACCGTCGATATCGTTCTGTGCTGTGTCAAATTATGGGACCTCGAAGTTGTCGCCGAGCAGACCGGGCGATCATCGGACCGCAGACTGCCGTCATTCCGTTGCAGAACGGCATCGACGCCGCGGAACGCTTGACCTCGATCCTCGGGAACGACGCAGTAATGGGAGGCATGGCGTTCGTCACCGGCGCGATTGTCGCGCCAGGGATCATCCGCCAGACCGGCACCTATCAACGAATGGCCTTCGGCGAGCTCGACGGCCGCGTCAGCGAGCGCGGCCAGCGATTGCGCGACCTCTGCGAAGCGGCGGGGTTCGAGGGCGTGTTTAGCGCGGATATCATGGTCCCGGTCTGGGAAAAGTTCATCTTGCTGGTACCCCTCAGCGGGCTCAACGCGCTGACCCGATTGCCGCTCGGAAAGTGGCGCGACGATCCCGATCTCCTGGCCCTTTATGAGGCGGCGTTGCGCGAAACGGTATCCGTCGGGCTGGCCGAAGGGGTGGGGCTGCGATCCGACAGTGTCGACCGGACGCTCGCGCAGATGCGTTCGATGCCGCCGCACCATACGACGTCGATGGGGAACGACCTGATCCGCGGCAACCGGCTGGAATTGCCCTGGTTTGCCGGCAAGGTGGTCGACCTCGGCCGCCGCCATGGCATTAATACGCCGGCGAATGGTTTTATTTATGCGGCGTTGAAGCCCTATGTTCACGGGGCCCCTGCCCGAGAGAACGAGGGCGGTCCGGGCCGGCGCTTGCCCTAAAGACCACTTGCGCAAATCTGCAGCCGCCCTTAACTAAGGCCCGTCGACCCGTTTGGGTTCGGCTTTCCGGCCTGCGTTCCTCTGCGATCGTCCGACCGTGTCTCCCGAGCCAATCGATGTCCGATGCGCTGCGCGCTCGCGTGGCGTCCTAGAATGCTAATTGGAGTTACTGCTGATGGCGACCGGTACGGTCAAATGGTTCAATGCGCAAAAGGGGTATGGCTTCATCCAGCCTGAAAACGGCGGCGCTGACGTGTTCGTTCACATTTCGGCGGTGGAGCGCGCCGGGATGGACAATCTGCGAGAGGGTCAAAAGCTCAGCTATGAGCTCGAGCAGGGCCAGCGGGGCCGGGTCTCTGCTGTAAATTTGCGCGCGGTCTGAACCGGGCGGGTATCTGCGGGGGCGCCTCGGCGGGCGCCCTCTTCTTTCCTCCAGGAGATCTCTTTGGCTAAGGAAGATTTGATCGAGTTTGAAGGTACAGTACTCGAGCTGCTTCCCGACGCGCGCTTTCGTGTGAAGCTCGATAACGGGCACGAGACCCTTGCTTATTCCTCCGGCAGAATGAAGAAAAATCGAATACGAATTCTTGCGGGTGATCGTGTCACGGTAGAAATGACCCCGTATGATCTGACCAAAGGCCGGATTAATTTCCGCCACAAGGACGAGCGGGCGGCGCCGGCAATGTCGCCTCGTCCGCAATACCGCCGCCGCTAAATCGTAACAGTTGTCGATCGGTCCGGCATCTGCCTTGTGGCCACGGCATACCTCGCCCAGCGAAATAGTTTGACATTTCTTCCGTCAAACCCAATTTGATGAATAGGTAAAAACGCCGCAATTGTTACAATAAGGCTACAACGTCTCAATGGATTTTTCTGAACTCGACCTTTCGCCTGAGGTTCTCCAGGCGGTTTCCGACGCCGGCTATACCAATCCCACCCCGATCCAGGAACAAGCGATCCCCCACGTAAAGCGTGGCCGGGACGTTCTCGGTTGCGCCCAGACCGGAACCGGCAAAACGGCGAGCTTTGTGCTGCCGATGGTCGACATGCTGGCGGCCGGGCGGGCCCGGGTGCGAATGCCGCGCTCGCTGATCCTCGAACCGACGCGCGAACTGGCGACCCAAGTCGCCGCCTCCTTCGAGCTCTATGGCAAGCATCACCGCCTGACGATGGCGCTGCTTGATCGGCGGCGAAAGCTTTGTCGACCAGGAACGCAAGCTCGACCGCGGGGTCGACGTGTTGATCGCCACGCCGGGCCGCCTTCTCGATCTTTACGGGCGCGGCAAGATCCTCCTCTCCGACACCCGTATTCTGGTCATCGACGAGGCCGACCGGATGCTCGACATGGGCTTCATCCCCGATGTCGAGCGGATCGTTGGCTTGTTGCCGGAAACGCGCCAGACGCTGTTCTTTTCGGCGACGATGCCGGCCGAGATCCGCAAGCTGGCGGACGCCTTTCTGCGCGACCCGGCCGAGATCTCGGTGGCGCCGCCGGCATCACCGGCCGCGACTGTCGCTCAGTCGATCGCAGTCCTCGATCCGGACGATAAGCGCGAGGCGCTGCGCCGGCTGATCCGCTCCGAAGACGTCAAGAACGCGCTGATCTTCTGCAACCGCAAGCGCGATGTCGACATTCTGTTCCGTTCGCTGGCCCGGCACGGGTTCGATGCCGCGGCATTGCACGGCGACATGCCGCAACCAAAACGCACGGAAACCCTGGACCGCTTTCGGAACGGCGAGATCCGGCTTCTCGTGGCCAGTGACGTCGCCGCGCGCGGCTTGGACATCAAAGGCATGAGCCACGTCTTCTGTTTCGACGTGCCGATTCACGCCGAGGACTACGTTCACCGCATCGGCCGAACCGGACGCGCCGGCCTCGAGGGCAGGTCCTTCATGCTCGCCTCGCCGGAGGACGGCGACGCCGTCGCCGCGATCGTCAAATTGATCGGCAGGGAAATTCCGCCGATTGCCATCGAGGGGATCGAGGCGGCCGAACTCGAATACGGCGAGCGTCGCTCGCGACGCGGGGCGCGCCGGCCCGTCAAGTCCGATGGCCGCCGCACCCGAACCGATGCCGCGCCGCGAGGCGCCTCACGGGGGGAGCCGGCCGAACCTCGCGCCCCGCGGCGAGAGCGCCGGCCGAGCGCAAAAGAGGCAGCGCAGCAAGACCTGCCCGCATCGAACGTGACTTTATTCCCCCGCGCCCCTGTTGCTCGTGTTCCGCGCCGGCCCGAGCGTCAACCGGAGCCGGATCGGCAGGTCGTCGGTTTTGGCGACCATCTGCCGGCCTTCCTCGCCCGTCCGCCGCGGATCGTCGCTCGCCCCTGAGTCATCGGGAGGTTGGATGAGCGCGGACGAAACGGGCTGGGTCCGGGCAGCCAGCCGTCGGCGATCTGGCCGAAGGCGAGCCGCTGGGCGTCGAGGTCGCCGGCCGCTCGATCGCGCTTTACGACGTCGACGGCACTCTTTTCGCGACCGACAACATCTGCACTCATGCCTATGCCCGGCTCTCCGACGGCTGGCTCGACGGCGAGCTGATCGAGTGCCCGCTGCATGCCGCCCGCTTTGATGTCCGCACCGGAAAGGTGCTCGACCCGCCGGCGACCGAAGATCTGAAGACCTACCCGGTGCGCGTCGTCGACGAGGAGATCCAGGTCAAGCTCGACTGAATTCTTACCGCAATCCTGCGAACGTCCCTCACCCTGCCCTCGCCCCGCTTGCGGGGAGAGGGCTGGGTGAGGGGCGGCAGTGATGGGACCGTGCTTGATTTTCACCGTACACGCGGCGGTAAAGATCGATGATCTCGTCGCTCGAAGGCACTCGCGGGTTGTTTGCCGGGGAACCCGAGGCGAATCGCCTGGCTCGCCATCACCGGCAACAGCTCTTCGTAACGCCCGGCATCGATGCCCCAGGAGCGCGGCGTCGGGACCTGCAGATCCACGTTGAGCCGGCGCAATTCGTCGAGCAGGCGGGCAACCGCGGCCTGGCTTCCCTCGCCCTCTTCGGCTATCCCCATCGCGCGGGCGCAATCGGCGTAACGCTCGAGCGCGGCCGGCGCCGAAAAGGCGGTGATCTCGGGCAGCAGCATCGCGTTCGACAGCCCGTGCGGGACGTGGAAAGAAGGCGCCGATCGGACGGCTCATGCCGTGGACCAGAGCGACGCTGGCATTCGAGAACGCCATCCCGGCGGTCGTCGCGCCGAGCATCATCGCCTCGCGCGCCACCCGGTTGTGGGGCTCGGCGCAGGCCGTACGGATATGGCCGCGCGATCAGCCCCATCGCGTTCTTTGCAAGGCCGTCGGTGAAGGGATTGGCGCGGCGGCTGACATAGGCCTCGATCGCGTGCGTCAGGCTGTCGAGCCCGGTATCGGCGGTCAGCCGCAACGGCATCGTCAGGGTGAGCTCGTAATCGACGATCGTAGCGACCGGGCAGCAGGCAAGGCCCGCAATCAACATTTTCTCGTCGGTTTCGGTATCCGTGATGACCGTAAAGCGCGTTACCTCCGAGCCGGTGCCTGCGGTTGTCGGAATCGCCACATACCGGCAGGCCCACATTCGGGATTTCTGCCGGGAACCTTGTAGTCCCGCATCTGCCCGCCATTGGCGGCAAGCACGGACATTCCCTTTGCCGTATCGATCGAGCTGCCGCCGCCGAGGGCAATGAGGCAGTCGTAGCTGCTTTCCGCCAGCCGGCTGGCTGCCCGTTTCGACGACCGCCGTCGTCGGGTCGGCTACGGTGTCGGAAAACACCCGCCACGGGATGCGGGCCTCATCGAGGACTTGGATGACCCGCTCGAGGTGGCCGGATCGCAGCAGAAAGGGATCGGTTACGATCAGAGGTGTTGTCAAGCCGAGCCGCTGCAATATACCCGGAAGCTCGGCCAGCGCACCGCCGCCGACCGCCATCAGCCGCGGCATCGTGATAATCGAAACCATCGGCGGGGCCTCAACCTGATCTTGCGCATTCGAAACCGCAAGACTCCACCCGGCTGTTCGCTCGCTTCGAGCAGCTCGCATCCGGTAGTCGCGCAGAAATGCTCGAAATCCTTAGTGGCTCCCGGGTCGGTCGCGAGGACTTCCAGCACAGCGCCGGGAGAGAGCGGCTTTAACGCTCGCCGCGCCTTCAATACCGGCAATGGGCACAGCAGCCCGGTGGCGTCGAGGGTAGCGTCAACCGCTGTATTGTCGGCTCGTGTCATCGCCCGGCATCTCCCAGCTTCCGCGCGTGACTTTAACAATCCAAGCCTCGCGAGGCGAGCGAAAGCCGCAGATTCGCCGAAGCCTCGATGAGCCCGCGCCGGCTTTGGATAAGCCGGCGCGGCCAGCGCACTCGTCAGTCGTGCTTCAACTGCTCTAATATCCATTCGCAGTGGCGCCGTTCGTCCTCGAGACCGCGCTGCAGGACATCTCGTGTGTTCGCCTGCAACCCTTTAAAATTGACCGCGCGCTCGTAGCCGTGTTGGTGTCCGCCTCGTTGGTCCGCATCGCCTGCAAAATGGACTTGTCGCCCATCCCGTGATGACCACCTTGCCCTTGGCCGGGAGGGCTTTTCGCCCTCTTTCGGCGGGGTACGGCCCATGCTCGACAGAATATCGCCGAGCTCGGTGATATGACGCAAATGGTCCCGCTTAAATTTCGCCAAGGCGGTGCGGTAGCTTAAGTTTTCGAGACGATCGATCGCCGCCTGGTAAGCACCTGCCGCGTCGTAGTCTAACTGAATAAGGTCCTCGAGCAGGCTTTCGAGGGTGTTCTCGGTTCCCACAGTCGTCGTCATGTCGGCTCCTCTTTGCTTCGGGCAACGCTGATGCGTCGACCGGGTAACGTCGCCTTGGGCGGGTCCGCTCCATTCGGAACCAAAGCAAGGCTATGAGCGGTGGTGCTCGGCAAAATTTTCAAGGCTCCGAACCCAGGCCCCGCGCCAGGTGTTTTCGCACGCAACACAGGTGCACAACGATGCGGTATCCACCACCTCAGCTGCGGTACCATGTGCCCGTTTGGCGGCCGGCTATGGGACGTCACAGCCCGATGCTCGGCCCCGCGGAAATCGCGTGCCATTGTCTCTTGATCGAGACCGAACCTGGGCTGGTGCTCGTCGACACCGGGTTTGGCGTGCGCGACGTGGCTCAACGGGGACGGCTCAGCACGTTTTTTCGATTTGCCAATCGGATCCGACTGCGCGAGCGCGATACCGCTCTGCGACAAATCGAAAATTTGGGCTTCACCGGCGCCGATGTTCGCCACATCGTGCTGACGCACCTCGACTTCGACCACGCTGGCGGCATCGAAGATTTCCCGGATGCGACGGTGCACGTCTTCGGCGCGGAGCTGGACGCCGCGCGATCGCAAGACGGCTGGCTCGACCGCCAACGGTATCGGCTGAGGCAATGGGATCGGAATGTCAATTGGCAGTGCTATACGCCCGAGGGCGAACGCTGGTTTGGCTTTTCTTGTGTCCGCGAGCTGGTCGGCATGCCGCCGGACATCTTGATGCTGCCGCTCCTCGGGCATACCCTCGGTCATTGCGGGGTGGCAGTGCGCGGCTCGGATGGTTGGCTCCTCCACGCCGGGGACGCCTAGTTCTTCCGCGATGAAATGGCTCTCAAAGGATATTCCTGCACCCCGATGCTGCGTGCTTACCAGCGTCTGATGGCGGCCCATAACGAGACCCGGCTGGTCAACCAGACACGCCTGCGCGAGCTGAAGCGCGCCCATGGCCGAGAAATCCGGTTGTCTTGCGCCCACGACGCAAAGGAGCTGGAAGAGCTTTCGTCGGCTCGGTTGGAGCCCGCACCGATCATCGCCCCGCCGCTTACGGCGCACGCCTAGCGGGCCAGTATCCCCCGGCCTCCGGGCGGTACGCTGCGCGAACAGCCGCCAATCCGACCGCAATCACCAACGCTTGGGTGCATTGCCGATTCCGCTGGCGACCGCCAATCACCAAGCCGGCTGAGCATTCCCGCATTTTCAAAATCTAGAGTAGGATTAACTGAACGGCGAGGAACCGCATCAAAGAAACAAGCGTGGACATGGCGACTTGGCTCCACGGTCTCGGACTGCAGCAGTACGAACCGGCGTTCCGCGACAACGCGATCGACGCATCCGTATTGCCCGAGCTGACCGCCGAGGACCTCAGGGACATCGGGGTTAATCTCGTCGGGCATCGCCGCAAGCTGCTTGCAGCCATTTCCTCACTGCGCGGCGGCGTTGCTTCTGGTTCAGCTGCAAGTCCGACGGGCGGCGAGTGCCGGCAGCTCACGGTGATGTTCTGCGATCTCGTCGGCTCGACCGCGTTGTCAGTGCGGCGCGATCCCGAGGATCTGCGGGAACTGATCGCCGCCTACCATCATACTGTAGCCGAGTTCGTGAAACGTTTCGAAGGCTTCGTCGCAAGATATATGGGCGACGGAATCCTGATCTATTTCGGCTATCCTCGCGCGCACGAAGACGATGCAGAGCGGGCAGCTCGGTGTGCGTTGACCGTAGTCGATGCCGTATCCAGCTTGAAACTAGGTGAAGAGCTTCGAGCGCGCATTGGCATCGCTACCGGCATGGTTGTCGTCGGCGGTGGGGCTGCCGCGAACGATGTCGTCGGCGAGACTCCCAACCTCGCCGCACGTCTGCAAACCTTGGCAGACGCCAACACGGTTCTGATCGACGCAAACACGCGCCGGATCACCGGTGGGCTGTTCGAATACCGTGATCTCGGCGTCGTCGAGGCGCGCGGCTTTACGGGAAAGATATCGCCTGGCAGGTGCTGCGGCCCAGCGCGCTGGCAAGCCGGTTCGAGGCGCTGCGCGCGTCGTCGCCCGCGCCGCTCGTCGGGCGGGGCGAGGAACTCGAATTTCTATTGCAACGTTGGGAGCGCGCAAAGGCAGGGAATGGCCAAGTCGTGCTCCTTTCGGGCGATCGGCAAATCCCGCATGGCCGCCGCGCTCGCAGAGCGGCTGCAGGAAGAACCTCATTATCATTTACGCTACTTCTGCGCGCCGCATCATCAGGGCACTGCGCTCCACCCGGTAATCACCCACTTGGAGCTTGCGGCGGCTTCACGCGCGATGATCCTCCGGCGGCAAAGCTGGAGAAGCTGAGGAAATTGTTCGGACAAGGGCGCGTCTCGGTCATCTGCGGCGACGTGTTGCCGCTCATGCCGGTCAGCGTTCCCGCAACAGCGAGCAGGAGCCCGAGCTCCTGCTGCTCGCAGTCGCCGGGGTCCGGCAAGCGCTGGTCGCCGATCTCTTATCGATTTCGACCGCGGGAGCACTGCCCGAGATGAACCTCTCGCCTCAGCGGAAAAAGCAGAAAACGCTTGAAGCCCTACTCGGACTATTGGAGGATTTGAGCCGTAAGCGCCCCGCGCTGATGGTGTTCGAGGACGTCCATTGGATCGACCCGACGTCGCGCGAGCTGTTGGATCTGACGATTGATCGTATCCGGCAGCTTCGGATCCTGCTGATCATCTCATTTCGCCCCGAATTCCAGGAGACCTGGAGCGGAGCGGCGCATGTGAGCACATTGCTGCTCAACCGCCTCGACCCCGGGGAAGGCACCGCACTGGCCCAGACTACAGCGGGCAAAGCGCTGCCCGATGAGGTCGTCATGCATATCGCCATTCGCACCGACGGTGTCCCGTTGTTTGTCGAGGAGCTGACGAGAACGGTGCTCGAAAGCGGTCTGTTGCGCGACGAGGGCGACCGCTACGCCCTCGACCGGCCAATCCCGCCATTCGCGATCCGACCGAGCTTGCACGCTTCGCTGCTGGCCCGCCTCGACCGTCTTGGCCCGACGGCCAAGGAAATAGCGCAGATCGGCGCTGCCATCGGCCGCGACTTCGTCTACGAGCTGCTGGCTGCGGTTGCGCAGCGGGCCGAGGCGGAGCTGCGGGATGCACTTAGCCGGCTTGTCGATGCAGGCTTGGTGTTCCAGCGCGGCGTACCCCCGGACGCCGTTTATCTTTTCAAGCATGCCCTTGTTCAAGACGCCGCCTATGGCACCCTGCTGCGGAGCCCTCGGCGGCAATTGCACGCGCGTATCGCTGCAGCGCTCGAAGCCCATTCGCCAGAGCTGACGGACACCCAACCGGAACTCTTTGCGCAGCATTATGCCGAGGCAGGGCTCGTTGAAAAATCTGTCGCCTACTCGGAGAAGGCCGGTCGGAGATCCGCGGCCCGGTCGGCGATGGCGGAAGCGGCCGCACAATTTCACAAGGGGCTGGACCAGCTGGCGCTGCTGCTGGACACCCCCGAACGTCAGCGACAGGAGCTTGAGCTTCGCAATGCCTTGGGTGCGGTCTTGCTGGCCGTCAGAGGCCAAGCGGCGCCGGAAACGGGCCATGCCTACGCTCGCGCGCGAGAACTGTGGGAGCAGCTCAATTCCCCCTCGGAGTTCTTCGACATTCCCTATGGGCAGTCTCGATATCACATGTTCCGCGGCGAATTGGATTTGGCGCTGAGCTTGGACGAGGATTTGCTGGGTCTGAGTCGCCGGCGCAACGATTCCGCTGGCCTCGTTCTCGGCCACCACTCCTCCGGTCGAAACCTGATGTTTGCCGGCAGGTTTGCTTCATCCCGGTCGCATCTGGAGGAGGTGCTCGCGCTTTATGATCCCATCTCTCACCGGTCGCTTGTCCATCAGGCCGGTGGTCACCCCCAGGTGGCATCGCAGGCAATTCTCGGAACTGTCCTGTTTTGTCTCGGCTATCCGGACCAAGCATTGGCACGGAGCAACGCGGCGATCGCTGAGGCTCGGAGACTGGCCCATCCCTCGTCTTTGGCTGTGAACTTGGCGGTGGGCGCCAGGCTGCTTTCACTGGTCGGAGATAACGCAGTCCTCGGCGATTGGGTAGACCAGCTGCTTGCGGTGACGGACGAGCAGGGTTTCCCCTACTGGGGTGCGCAGGGAGCCATCTATCGCGGGTGGGTCAAGGTCAATAATGAGGATGTGACGGAGGGGATATCGCTCCTGCGCAGCGGTTCGGCGGCTTACCGGGCCACCGGTGCGGATGCGTGGATGCCCCATTATATAGCCCTCCTCGCCAGGGCCTGTGAGATCGCAGGGCAAGCTGAAGAGGCTCTGACCGCGTTGGACGATGCGGTGCGGATCGTCGAAAGGACAGGAGAGCGCTGGTTTGCGGCGGAGCTGAACAGGCAGAAGGGCGAGTTGCTGCTGCGGCAGGGGCAATGCGAGGCTGCCGAGGAACTGTATCGCAAACCCTGAGCATCGCCGTCGAGCAGGAGGCGAAACTCTGGGAGTTGCGCGCCGCGGCGAGCCTCGCCCGGCTACATCGCGACCAGGGCCGCCGTGGCGAAGCCTGCGATCTCCTCGCACCGGTGTACGGCTGGTTCACCGAAGGCTTCGGCACGCCCGACCTGAAAGAGGCAAAAGCGCTGCTCGACCTGCTTGGTTAAAATCGGAGCTTGACGGGGCGCCCAACCTCGCGTAGAGACGCCCGCATGAACCAAGTGGTGCAGATTTTGATGTCGGAAACTTGCTTCCCTGATGCTGCTCGCATGCACAGTGCGGGGCCGAAGGAGGTGCGTTTGCGCTGAGCTGATCTGCGCAGATAGACGGTTTCCAGGGCCCCGCCGGACACGGACGGGGCCTTTCTCTTTTCTGCCCAATTGTGCCCGGCGGGGCCCTGCGATCGGAGGATTTCGGGGTCATGTTGGAGGAAGTCTGGCCTGAGATAGGCAACGCCTGGGTCTCCGGAGTGCTGGCGGGGAGCGGGTCCGTCCTCGTTCAGTGGCTGGCGCCCAAGGCCGCCCGGCTGTTCAGACGCTTGCGGGCGCCAGATCATTTGCGACTCGAGCGCCGGCTCGCGGCGATCCTCGCCGCCGATGTCGTCGGTTACTCCCGGCTGATGAGCGCCGACGAGGAAGGCACCCATCTTCGCCTCTTGGCGTATCGCAGCGACGTGATCGCGCCAAAGGTGCGCGAGCACCGCGGCCGCATCGTCAAGCACACCGGCGACGGGGCTCTTGTCGAGTTCGGCAGTGTCGTCGATGCGGTGCGCTGCGCGTTGGACGTGCAGCGGATCATCCGCGCCCGCAACGCCGGGCTCCCGTTGGACCGCCGCATCGAGTTCCGCATCGGCGTCAATCTCAGCGACGTGATCGTGGCTCCGGACGACATCTACGGTCACGGCGTCAATGTCGCCTCGCGCCTGGAGGGTCTTGCGCCGCCCGGCGGCATCTGCATCTCCGCCGACGCCTGGCGCCACGTGCGCGGAGCGGTCGCCGCCGAGTTCGTCGATCTCGGCGAGCAGCGGTTGAAGAACATCGCCGACCCGGCGCATGTCTTCGCCCTGTCTCCGGCGGCGTGAAAGGCATGGAGCCAGCCCCCACCCTAACCTCCCCCGCTTGCGGGGAGGGAGTGGGAGGGGGCTTTGGCGGGTCAGGCTGGCCTTTCGCCTGGGCTTGGCGTAGGCTCGCCCTGAACCCCACGGTCGACGGGAGGTGTGATGCCGGCGCGGACGGGAAAGCAATATCTCGCTGGGTTGCGCGAGCAGGAGCGCGAGGTCTGGCTCGAGGGCGAGCGGGTCACGGATCCGACGCGCCATCCCGGCCTACGCGGCGGCGCGCGCGCGATCGCCTCGCTCTATGACATGCAATGCGATCCCAAATTCCGCGACGAGATGACCTATGTCTCGCCGACCACCGGCGACCGGGTTGGGCTGTCGTTCATCATTCCGCGCACCCGCGAGGATCTCGAAACGCGCCGCGCCATGATGCTCAACTGGGCGCGGACGACCTGCGGCATGATGGGCCGCTCTCCCGATTTCATGAACGTCACCTACGCCGCCTGGGCCGGCGCGGCGGATTACTTTGCGGGAGGGGAGCACGGGCGGCCGGAATTCGCCGAGAACATGCGGCGCTATTACGAATACATCCGCGAAAACGATCTGACCCTGACCCATTCGCTGATCAACCTGCAGCGCAGCCGCACTGTCTCCGGCATCTTCAATCTGCAGGAGGGGACAGCACTGGAGGTGATCCGCGAGACCGATGCCGGCATTGTCGTGCGGGGCGCGCGGATTCTCGCGACATTGGGGCCGCTCGCCGACGAGATCGGCGTCTACTCGCCGCGCATGGCGCGGCATGCCGAAACCCACAGTCCGTTCGCGCTCAGTTTCGCGATCCCGTGCGGCGCGCCGGGCCTCAAATTCCTGTGCCGCGAGAGTTTCGATCTGGGCCGGTCGCATTTCGACCACCCGCTCGGCTCGCGCTTCGAGGAGATGGATTGCGTCGTCTTCTTCGACGACGTGCTGGTGCCGTGGGAGCGCGTCTTTCTGTTGGGCGACGTGGACCTCCTCAACCGCACCGCCAATGTCACGCACTCCTCGGCGCATTCGGCCCATCAAGGGGCGGTCAAGAACCTCGCCAAGGCCGAGTTCGTATTGGGCGTGGCATTGCTGATGACCCAGACACTCGGCAATTCGCAACTGCCGAATGTCGAAGAGCGCATCGGCGAATTGATGCTCTACGCCCAGCTGACGCGAGCCTGCATGCGCGCCGCCGAGGCCGACGCGCAGCTCGACGAGTGGGGTGTCATGTGCCCCGACCTGTTGATGGTCGAGAGCCCGCGCAACCTGTTCATGACGGCCTATCCGCGCATGGTCGAGATATTGCAGCTCTTGGGGTCGAGCAGCTTTATGCTGACGCCGACCGAGGCCGATATGAAGGGGCCGCTCGGCCCCGCGATCGAGCAATATCTGGCGACCGACAATTCGCCGGCAAAGGACCGGGTCAAATTGTTCCGCCTGGCCTGGGATATTGCCGGCACTTCATTCGGCAGCCGCCAGGTATTGTACGAGCGCTTTTTTGCCAGTGACCCGTTGACGCGAGCCCGCGCGCTGGCCTCAATCTACCCGAAGAAAGAAGTCATGGACCGCGTCCTGGAGTTTCTCGGGCGCAGTGACGACGCCGCATGAAGGAGGAGAAGAGATGACTCACCGGCCAATGTATCTGGGACATGTCAACATCTACGTCCGCGACGCCGAGCGCTCGCATAAATGGTACGAGGAGGTGTTGGGGCTGCACACCTACCACAAGCGGCCCGGCTGGGCGGCCTTCATGGCGGCCGATCTCGACCAGTCGCACGAAGTGGCGCTGATGCAATTGGGCGATGACGCGCCCGGCCCACAGAAGGGGCAGGTCGGGCTGAATCACATGGCGTGGCGAGTCGAGAGCCTCGACGACCTCAAGGATTTCTACCAACGCATCAAGGACAAGAATGTGCCGATCCGCGTGGCCGACCATGGCGTCTCACTGGGCATCTACTTCCATGATCCCGACGGCAACGGCATTGAGGTCTATTACGAATTGCCGCGCCAGGAATGGCCGCGGCAGGATCAGATCTTCGCCGCCGACATGATGAACCGCGGCCGCTTCCCCGGCCCATGGGACGCCGAGCTGAACGCACAGCGCGCGGCGGCGGAGTAACGGCTACTCGTCGTTCCCGCGAAAGCGGGAACCCAGGACCGCAGGCTACGGCGGGGCAGTCCCTGGACCCCCGCTTTCGCGGGGGTGACGATTATGGACAGTGATGAACAAATCACCCGCCTGCTCCTGAAGCAGGAAATCGAGGAGTTCCTCTACCTTGAGGCGGATCTGCTCGACGAACGGCGCTACGAGGACTGGCTGGCTCTGGTTGCCGAAGATGTGCGCTATTGGATGCCGATGCGCCGCAATGTCAAGGTCGGCGAGGCGGAGCGCGAATTCACCCGCGCCGGCCAGGACATCAACTGGTTCGACGAAGGCAAGGAAACGCTGACGCGGCGCGTCAAGCAGATTTTGACCGGCATGCACTGGGCCGAGGAGCCGGTCTCGCGCATCTCCCACATGGTCTCCAATGTCCGGCTCATCGAGGTCAACCCCTCGGCGGCGGAGCCGGCGGAGGTCACCGTCAGGTGCCGGTTTCTGATCTACCGCAATCGGGTGGAGACCGAGACCGACATCCTGGTCGGCAAACGCGAGGATCTGCTGCGCCGCGTCGACAACGGGTGGCAGATCGCGCGCCGCAAGATTGTCTTGGACCAGAACGTCCTGCTGACCAAGAACCTCACTTTTTTCTTTTAGCTCTCGTCGTGAGCACCTAATTCGTCTTCCCGGCGCAGGCCGGGATCCATGGCGGAATGGGCACCGGCCTTCGCCGGTGTGACGAACTCCGTTGGAGGTCATCATGACCGCAGGTGAACAAGGGTATCGGCCGGGTCTCGTCGATATGGCGGCGGGGCGGATCAGCCGCGAGATCTTTGTCAACGAGGAGATCTACCGGGAGGAGCTGGAGCGGCTCTTCGCCCGCTCGTGGCTGTTCGTCGGCCACGAGAGCCAGATCCCAAAGCCGGGCGATTTCTTTGTCTCGGGGATGGGTGAGGAGTCGGTGATCCTGTGCCGCGACCGGGCGGGCAAAGTCCATGTCTTTCTCAACTCGTGCCGCCACCGCGGCATGAAGGTGTGCCGCTATGACGAGGGCACCACGCCGGTCTTCACATGCCCCTACCATGGCTGGAGCTACGGCACCGACGGCAAGCTGGTCGGCGTGCCGTATTTTCGCGAGGCCTACCACGAGAAGCTCGACAAATCGAAATGGGGTTTGGTCGAGATCCCGCAGCTCTGCCTTTACAAGGGCACGGTGTGGGCCACCTGGGACCCCATGGCGCCGCCCTTTCTCGAATATCTCGGCGATTTCGTCCGCTATCTCGATCTAACGCTCGACGGCTGGGACGGCAGCGAGGGCGGCACCGAAATACTGGGCGGCATCCAGAAATGGTTGATCCCGTGCAATTGGAAATTCCCTGCGGAGAATTTCTGCGGCGACAGTTACCACAACATCAGCCACCGCTCGGTCGATCTGGTCGGCATCGGCCCCTCCGGCAGCGGGCGCCGCGACATGCAGGAGCGGCAGATGGCTCGCCGCCTGCACGTCGCGTTCTATGACCGCGGCCATCAGACCGGCGTCTACCTGTCCCCGAAAGACCAGCCGATGCCGCCCGCTTATCAGCAATCTTCGGTGGTGGCGGAATATTTCGCGCATTGCGAAGAACAGCGACGCCGCAAACGCGGCGATTGGGCCCGCGTCATCGGCAGCCCCGGCGAGATCTTCCCGAACACCGCATTGCATCCGCGCCAGCCGCGCACGATCGCCGTCTGGCATCCGCGCGGGCCGCACCAGACCGAAGTCTGGCGCTGGTACATGGTCGACAGCGCGGCGCCATCGAAGGTCAAGGATTTCTTGCGCGATTACTATATCCGATATTCCGGTCCCGCCGGCATGACCGAGCAGGACGACATGGAAAACTGGAACTACGCGCATGCCGCCAGCCGCGGCACAATCGCGCGGCGCTATCCTTACAGCTACGAGCAGGGTCTCGGTTTCGAGACCGAGAAATACGAATGGCAGGGGCTGCACATTCCGGGGACGGTCATGGATATCACCGAGGCCAAGTCCAGCGAGCACAATTTGCGAAATCTATACCGGCGCTGGGCCGAGTTCATGGAAGCCGACAGCTGGGACGAGCTCGCTACGTGGCGGGTCGCGCGGGCCGCGGAATGAGCGATCCGATCAACATCCGATTGCTGAGTCCCGGCACCCGGATTGCCCTCGTCGACGGTGCAACCGCGGAAATCGTCTCCAACCCGCTCGACGGCGTCTGGCTCTTCGCGAGGTATCTAACCTCGCCCGACGATTCCGCCCGGGTCGGCAGCGAAGAGATGATCTTCGCGCAGGACGTCGTGGAAATCCAAGACGGCCCGTGATTTTCCCTTGACTAGTGTTGGCGCGCCGCTTGGGCCTGTTCCCAATTTCGTCCGTCGAAAAAGCTGGTCGGCTTTAGCGCTGCCGGATCAATTCCCTCCAGGCAGTGGGCGTTGACGCTGATCTTGTCGGGGTCCGAACGCGGCACGTAAAAAGCATGGATGCCGCAATGCCGGCAGAAAGTATGCTTGGCGGTGTTGGTGTTGAACTCGTAGGTCGTGAGGTCCGCCTCGCCTTGCAGCAGCTCGAACTGCTCGGGCGGCACAATCAGGTGCAGGATGCCCTTCTTTGTGCAGATCGAGCAGTTGCACTCGAGCAGCGCCGCCAGGTCGCCGCGCACGCGGAACCGCACCCGGCCGCAGTGGCAGCCGCCGTCATAGGTCTCGATCATCAGAGCGGCTCCGGGACCAGCAGGAACAGATCGGTGTCGCCGGTTTCCTGGCCGGCGGCGGTCAGCATCGCGTGCACCTGCCCGCGGTGATGGGTCTGGTGGTTGAAAAAATGGCTGATCAAAAAGCCCTTCGGGGCGCGCATCTCGCGCCCGGCCGCGCCGCTGAACCAGACAAGGTCCTCGGCCATCCAAAAGTCATCGACCTTGGCGGCCCAGCGCGAGATATCGGCGTCGGCCGTCGCGCGCGCCGCCCTTAGCGCCGCAAAATCATCGATCAGCCGGGCGCTCTGCTTGATCGCGACATCGGGCTTGGGCCAGTTGTCGAAACGCGACATCCACTGCCGGTCGCCCCATAGGAGATGGTTGAGGGTGCCATGGATCGAGCCCCAGAAGGCGCCGCGCGGCTGCCGCCGCTCGGCGTCGGAGAGGCGCGCAGCGGCGCCGTACAGCCGCCGGTTCATCTCGGCATTGTAGGCGGCCATCGTGGGGACATAAGCGGGCGTAATCATTCGCAGCTCCTCACTTGCGGTCAGGCAGCGGCTTTGCTTGCTACCGTCGTGACGAAGATTTATGGGTCAGGTGGACATGGGTGTACAGGGAGAAGGGGCAATGAAGGCGGTGCTGTTCGAGAAGCATGGCGGACTGGAGGTATTGCATCTGGCCGAGGTGCCCGACCCGGTCGCCGGACCCGGCGAGGTCGTCGTCGACATCCACGCCGCCAGCGTCAATGCGGCGGATTACAAGGTGCGGCTCGGCGGTGGGGCGTACAGCAGCAGCGGCGTCAAGCTCCCGCATATCCTGGGGCGCGACTTATCGGGCGTGGTCGGCGCAGTCGGTCCTGATGTCACCGATTTGCGGGTCGGCGACCCGGTATTCGGGGTCTGCGACCAGGGGATCGAGGGCGCCTACGCGGAAAAGATCGCGATCAAGGGGGCGATCATCGCCAAAAAGCCCGCGCGCCTGGGGCATGCCGAGGCAGCGGCGATGGCGCTGACCAGCATCACAGCGCTGTGGGCGCTCGAAGACACGGCAAAGCTCAAAGCCGGCGAAACCATACTGATCCAGGGTGGCGCGGGTGGGGTCGCCGGCTTCGCGATCCAGCTCGCCAAGCATCTCGGCGCGACGGTGATCACGACGGCGAGCGCCCGCAATCACGATTATGTCCGCCACCTCGGTGCCGACCGGGTTGTCGACTACAACAAGGAGGACTTCACAAAGGTCGTTGCCGGTTGCGACGTCGTGTTCGACACGGTCGGCGGCGATGTCCAGGTCCGCTCCTATACGGTGCTGAAGCCGGGCGGCCGGCTGGTATGGATCGCGCCGGCGCCGGCCGGGTTTCAGCCGACCCGCAAGGATGTGCAAGTGCTGCGCCCCGGTGTAGCCCGTGACCGCGCGCATCTGGAACGGATGCTCACATTGCTCGAAGCCGGCGCGGTATCGCCGCCGGCGATCACCCTCTATAAGCTCGCCGACGTGGCCGAGGCCCACCGGGTCAGCGAAGGCCGCCACCTGCAGGGCAAGCTAGTCCTCGAAACCCGCTGAAAGGAGAGACAAATGGCAGGCAATGGGCAAACGATCATTGATCTCGACAAAAAGCGTATGACGGCGATGGCGCAAAAGGACATCCCCACACTGAACACGCTGCTGTCCGACGACCTCATCTATACTCACTCATCCGCACGGCTCGACACCAAGCAGAGCCTAATCGGCAACATGGAGTCAGGGTTGACAGTCTACACCGCGGTCGAGCCCTCCGACGTCAAGGCCCAGGATCTTGGCAACGCGGTGGTTCTGACCGGCTCGTGCCGCATCAGCGTCATGGCGCAGGGGCGCCCCAGCAGTTTCAGCGTCCGCTTTACCGACGTTTACGCCAACAAAGGCGGCCAGTGGCAGATGGTAACGTGGCAATCCACCCGGCTGCCGGAGTAAGCCCCCTACCCGACAGCTCGCATTAGTTCGAGAAGCGGGTACAGCGAGCGGTGGTGCGCGATCGGTTCCGGTGCGTTGCGCGGCGCCGCCATGCCAATGCGGTCGTGCCAATAGGTCGGCAGACCGACTTTGTTGGTGCCGAACAGGTCGTAAGCGGAGCCGGCTACAAACAGGCAACGGCCGGGCATTACACGCAGTTCGATCAGAGCCATCTGGTAAGGTCGTGGGTCGGGCTTGTAGAAACCGGCGCGCTCGGCTGTGACGACCGCATCGAAATCAACACCAGTGCAAGCGACCGCCTTCGCCGCGACTTCGTCGGAGCAGTTTGTGACGATGCCCAGCGCCACCCCTTCGCGGCGCAGCGCGCCGAGCACTTCGCGCGCCTCCGACCAGGGCTCGAGCTCGCCGTAGCGAGCGGCAAGACGCGCCGCCAGGGCCGGCGAAAGTCGGACCTCGGCCGCGGCCTCGGCCACGAGCGACTTGTAGGGACGGTAGGCGCCGGCCTCGTAGGTGCGGCGCAAATAGGCGGCGCGCCACTTGCGGCCCTCTTCCGGGCTCCCGGCGACAATGTTCCACAAGGTCCAGGAGTTGAGCAGCGCCGTCAGCAGATCGAAGAGGACCGCATCGAACCTTCGCTCAGCGCTGATCGACATTGGCGAAGTATAGCATTCGCATTACGCGATTGCCGCATTGTGAGAGGAAAAGGTGATCTGATGAGCAAAGCCTTCGTCAAGGAATTGGATGATGAGGCCGACCTCCCCGACGAACCGCCGGCCGTTCCACTCGAATTCAAGAACTACATGACCCCTCCGGGTCACCGCCATATGCAAGATGAACTACGCCAGCTGCTGCGGGTGGAGCGCCCGAAAGTGGTGGAGACCGTGGCATGGGCGGCCAGCAACGGTGACCGGTCGGAAAACGGCGACTACATGTACGGCAAGCGGCGCTTGCGCGAGATCGATCGTCGCATCCGCTTCCTGACGAAGCGGCTCGAAAGCGCCGAGGTGGTTGACCCGAGACAGCAAAGGCGGCGCGACCAGGTGTTCTTCGGGGCGACCGTCACCTACGCCACCGAGGACGGAACCGAAAAGACGATCACGATCGTTGGCATCGACGAAGCCGATTTCGCGCGCGGCCAGGTCAGCTGGGTGTCCCCGATCGCCCGCGCGCTGATCAAAGCGCATGAGGGTGACACCGTTGAGCTCCGCGCCCCCGCCGGGATCGAGCAGATCGAAGTGCTCGAAATCCGTTATGGCGGCGCCGACGGCGAGACAGGCTGAATTATCGGATAGGTGAGCCCCGCCCCGAGTGAGCCCCGCCCCGAGCGACGTCGGCCCGATTCTGACTGGCGGGCGGAGTGTGA
Organism: uncultured Alphaproteobacteria bacterium; assembly: GCA_963787425.1. Lineage (GTDB taxonomy): Bacteria > Pseudomonadota > Alphaproteobacteria > ATCC43930 > CGMCC-115725 > AP-15. The sequence continues at coordinate 1,492,789 of CAWBCV010000001.1, read as the reverse complement.
ATCCGCCACAATGCTTAGCGCGGCGGGCTTGATGACCGCTCGTCGCAGCCGATGGTTTGCTGGCTCGCGGCGGGTCTGAACCCGTGACGATATCGGCGTCGCCCATGGCGGCGATCGGGGTTGATGCCGGCGATAAGGCGGCTGCCGAAGCGAAGGGTCCCAGGATGGATCTCTCGGCCTGCGGTTTCGATGCCCTCCATGAGGACGCTGCGTTGGTCCTTTGTCGGGGCCGCGACCAAACGCGTGCGGGTCCGCGTTTACGTCTCATGCGTCTCGACGGGACGGGCCACGGTTACATTCTCACATCGGTTGGCAGCCGCGTTGCGCTCGCTTCCCGCAGAGCGATCGGAACAGAAGTGTCATAATGATCCATGTTGCAGAAGGGCCCACAGGTGGGGGGAGGCGAAATTTGGTGCGCTGGAACATGGAACTGCACAGGGGCGGCCCGGCGATCCGATATGGTTTTTCAGTCGTCTGCGTTGCAGTTGCGCTTGGGCCGGCGCTGGCATTCCAGTACTATGGCTTTCGCGACGTGGAATTGCCGCTTCTCGACCTGGCCATCGTCGTCAGCACCTGGTACGCGGGGGTTGGGCCTGCCGTGCTGGCGGTGGTGCTATCTGCGGCCTGCTTCAACTACTTTTTCACCGAGCCTCTTTTCACCTTCGAAGTTTCCAGCGCGGATCTACCATACTTTTGCATTTTCACGGCCTCGGCGGCGATCATTGCGTGGTTCGTAGCTGTTCGACGCCGCATCGAGAACGATCTTCGCGACACTCGCGACCACCTTCAGGTCGAGGTGGAGCAGCGCAAGCGCCGAGAAGACGAAATTCTGAAGCTCAACAATGAGCTCGCCAAGCGGGCCAGGGAGCTCGAAACGAGCAACAACGAATTAGAATCTTTTGCCTATTCGGTCTCGCACGACCTTCGCGCGCCGCTTCGCCATGTGGTCGGGTACTCGGAGCTGCTGCAGAGACAGGCGTCTTCCTTGCTCGACGAGAAGAGTTGTCGGTTCATGCATACGATTCTCCGAGTTGTCGAAGAGAATGGGTAACCTGATTGACGATCTGCTGGCGTTTTCCAGGATCGGGCGGACCGAGACCAAAAAGACGCTGGTGAGCCTGGACCAGCTGGTCAAGGAGGTCGTCGCGGAGATCGGGCAGGACACGACGAGGCGAGACATTGCCTGGAACATCCATCCCCTTCCGGCCTGTTACGGCGACCGTTCCATGCTGAGGCTGGTGATCGTCAACCTTCTCGCCAATGCGGTCAAATTCACACGCATGCGCGCCCCGGCCGAAATCGAGATCGGCTGTTTGGATGGGGAAAATGAAGTCGAGGTGTTCGTGCGGGATAATGGCGCCGGCTTCGACATGCAGTATGTCGATAAACTCTTCGGCGTGTTCCAACGCCTGCATCTCCCGGAAGAGTTCGAAGGCACTGGAATTGGACTCGCGACCGTTCGGCGGATCATCCACCGCCATGGCGGGGAGGTCCGAGCCGTGGGAGGCGTCGATCGAGGCGCGACGTTGTATTTCTCACTCCCTAAAGCACAAGATGCGGCGGAGAGGACCGCGAACACGCTATGAGCGAACTGGCACGCATTCTGCTCGTCGAGGACGACCCGAGAGATGTGGAACTTACTCTGACGGCGCTGGGCGAATACAACCTGGCAAACGAGGTCGTGGTTACCCGCGACGGAGAAAAAGCCCTGGATTACCTCTATTGTCGGGGCGAGTTCAGCGCTCGCTCCAACGACAACCCCGCGGTCATGCTGCTCGATCTAAAACTGCCGAAGGTCGATGGCTTGCAAGTCTTACAGCAAATCAGGTCCGAGGAGCGCCTGAAGCTGATACCGGTGGTGGTGCTGACCTCGTCCCGCGAGGAAAAAGACATGGTCAGAAGCTACAAGCTCGGCGTGAACGCCTATGTGGTGAAGCCGGTCGATTTCCACGAATTCGTCAATGCTATCAAAGAACTGGGCGTCTTCTGGGCGGTCATCAATGAGCCGCCGCCGGGCAGCATCAAGAAGGCGCCATGACAACCCCGCTCCGCATTCTGCTGCTGGAGGATAGCATCCAGGACGCGGAGCTCATTCAGGAGCTTCTTGAGGCGGATCATTTCGTCTGTGAAGTCACCCGCGTCCAAACCCGCGCCGAGTTCCTGGCCGCTCTTGAAGACGGTGAATTTGACCTGGTTCTCTCCGATTACAAGCTTCCTTCGTTCGACGGCCTTTCCGCATTGAAGCTGACGCTGAATGCCCACCCTGATCTGCCTTTCATCTTTGTCTCGGGCTTCGGCGAAGAGATAGCGATCGAAGCGCTGACGAGCGGCGCCAAGGATTATGTTCTGAAGACGCGGTTATCGCGGCTCGTGCCATCGGTGCAACGCGCGCTGCGCGAAGCCCGGGAACGAGCTGAACGCAAGAAGCCCGAGGAAGCGCTGCTCGGCATCCTGTTGCTGGAGGACAGCATCGAGGACGCGGCGCTCATCCAAGAGCTCCTTGAAGCGGATCATTTCGTCTGTGAAGTCACCCGCGCCCAAACCCGCGCCGAGTTCGTGGCCGCTCTTGAACACAGTGGAATTGACCTGATTCTAGCCGATTACAAGCTTCCTTCGTTTGACGGCCTTTCCGCATTGAAGCTTGCGCTGAGCGCCCGCCCTGATCTGCCTTTCATCTTTGTCTCGGGTTTCGGCGAAGAGATAGCGATCGAAGCGCTGACGAGCGGCGCCACGGATTATGTTCTGAAGACACGGTTATCACGGCTCGTGCCATCGGTGCAGCGCGCGCTGCGCGAAGCCCGAGAACGAGCCGAGCGCAAGAAGGCCGAGGACGCGCTGCGCCGGAGCGAGATGTATCTGGCAGAGGCGGAGCGATTGAGCCATACGGGGAGTATCGGCTGGAACGCTTCGACCGGGGAAATCTATTGGTCCGATGGGACCTATCGAATATTTGAATGCGAGCCTACAACAAAGCCCACCGTTCAGGTGATGATCGACCGCACTCATCCGGAGGACCGGGTGCGTCTGCGTCAAATCATTAATCGCACCGCGGAGGAGGGCACCGAATTTATTGCCGAGCATCGCCTGTTGATGGCCGACGGTTCTGTCAAATACGTTCAAGCCGTCGCTCATCGCTTGACCGGCGAAGATCCGGAGCGTTTGGTCTTTGTAGGTGCGATAACGGATATTACTGAGCGCAAACGCGCCGAAGAAGAGCGCGAAAGATTGCGGCAGCTCGAGGCAGATCTTGCGTACATAAACCGCGTGAGCATGATGGGAGAATTGGCGGCCTCGCTGGCTCACGAAATCAAGCAGCCGATTACCGCCGCCGTAGTGAATGCCAAGGCCTGCGCGCGATGGCTAGGTCGTCCTGCGCCCGACCTGACAGAGGCGTGCAATGCTGCCGGGCGCATGGTCGCCGATGTGTCACGCGCCGCCGACATCATCGACCGCGTGCGCTCACTTTACCGGCGAGGTACGCCAGAACGTGAAATAGTCGACCTGAACGAAATCGTTCGGGAGATGACCGTCTTGCTGGGCCATGCGGCGGATCGGCGCGCCATTTCAATCCGCACGGAACTCGACCTGGGGCTTCCAGAGACGACAGCGGATCGCGTACAGCTGCAGCAAGTTTTGATGAACCTCATGCTCAACAGTATCGAGGCGATGCAAGGGACCGGTGGTGAACTGACCATCGCATCTAAGAGGACCGAGCATGGGCAACTCTTGATTTCGGTGAGTGATTTGGGCATGGGGCTTCCTGTCGATCAAGCCGAGCGCATTTTCGACGCATTCTTCACCACAAAATCGCAAGGCACCGGTATGGGACTATCCATCAGTCTGCGGATCATTGAGTTGCATGGCGGCCACTTGTGGGCGAGCCCCAACGCAGGAGGGGGTGCCATATTTCAGTTCACACTGCCCGGCCAGTGACGGCCGCCTGGCACAGCAGTTGGACTTGAAGAGCCGCGCCCAACGCGTGTAGACGCCGATGTGGCGCAATAGCCCCCGGGCCAGTCCCGCTCGTCGGACGAGGCAGCCGCCGTGCGCTTGGCGGCCCCGGCGGGCGCAGCTTCCAAGGCGCCTTGAGCAGCGTCATCATGGCCCGCAGATCGCCGGGCTCTTGTCGGAGATTTCTGATGACCATGTTCGATCTGACGGGACGCGTCGCCGTCGTGACCGGCGGCAATGGCGGGATCGGGCTCGGCATGGCGCATGGGCTCGCCGCGGCAGGCGCCCGTGTCGTGGTGGCGGCGCGCAACGCAGAGAAGGCCGAGGCGGCGGTGGCCGAGCTCGGGGCCCAGAGTGCCTTTATCACGCTGGATGTGGCGGACGAGAGCTCCTGCCGGGCCGTGATCGAGCAGACGGAAAAGCGGTTTGGCCGGCTCGACATCCTCGTCAACAATGCCGGAACCTCCATCCGCAAACCGCCAGAGGCCTATACCGCGGCCGAATGGCATGCCGTGCTCGACACCAATCTAACCGGCGCCTTTTTGTGCTCACAAGCCGCCCACCCGGTCATGAAGCGTAGCGGCGGCGGCAAGATCATCAATATCGGCTCGATGTTCGCCCTCTTCGGCTCGGCTTACGCCGCCCCTTATGCCGCGAGCAAAGGCGCCCTCGTTCAATTGACAAAGTCGCTCGCCGCGGCCTGGGCGGCAGACGACATCCAGGTCAACGCCGTCTTGCCCGGCTGGATCGACACCGAGCTGACCCGCGACGCCCGCCGGCAAGTCGCCGGATTGCACGAGCGTGTGCTGGTGCGCACCCCAGCCGGCCGTTGGGGCGTCCCCGAAGACCTCGCCGGGATCGCCGTGTTCCTCGCCTCGCCCGCCTCCGATTTCATCACCGGCGCCGCGATCCCGGTCGATGGCGGCTTTTCGGCAGTGGGTTAGGCGAGCAGGGGCTGCGGTTGCGGTGAATGATCAGCCGCTGTCTCGGGCAATATGCTTATGCTGCCGCCAAGTGCGTGCATGGCCTACGATGCGAGATGAACTGCAGCGCGCTTCGTCCCCAGGAGTGGGTCAGCGCAACGCACGGCAGGCTGCGCGCGAAATCGTCAGAGCCTCGAGGCAGGCGGATTTGAGATCCTCGTCGAGCGGCCTACAACTGGATGTTCCAGTATTATATGCGGGCGGAAGGCTTGGCGCTGAGCTGGATCGGTACCGGCAGGCTCATCTTCAGCCTGAATTATACGGAAGCCGATTACCAAGCGGTCGCAGACCGCTTCGTCGCCGCCGCCGAAGCAATGCAGCGGGGCGGCTGGTGGTGGGAAGACCCGCTCGCCAGCAACCGTTCGATCAAGCGCCGAATTCTGCGCGAGATGATCGCGCATCGATTCTCGCGGCACCGCGCTGACCGGGCCCCAAGCTAAACGGCGCGCCCCTGCGCCGTCAGTGGCTGTAGCCCAACGCCACCGGGTCCTCCATCTCGCCGCGCAACAGGTAGTACGGCGCCTCTTAATAAAGTTTGATGTCGTGCAACGGGTCGGTCAGGATTTTGACCGCCCAAACCAACCCGGTTTGCAGGTCCCTGATAAACAACAGCTGAATGGATCGTAGAATTACGCCGGCGACTCCGATAAACAGCCAGCACAACCCGATCTGATGGACAAACCCGAGGGCGCTTTCCCACGGTCTGATCATTCCGAAAAACGTCGGCTTGAAGGATAACGGCAATGGAGATAATGCCCAAACCGAGAGCAATACGGCCTTGCGGCGGAGATTGTAGCCGACCTTGACATCTTCTTTGTATTTGTGAGTGACGTCGTTTACCGTGTCGTAACCCTTCGGCTCAAAAAAGAAATGGGCGATTTGGCAGCTTGTCATCAACACCATCCTTCCGGTCATTGCCGCTATCGCCGATCCCAGAACAGCAAGAAATACATGAGAACAAAGCTCGTCGCGCTCAACAAATGAAGCGACTGGTTAATCAGACTGTGGTGATAGTAACGGTGATCGTCTCAGCGCTGAATTTTCAGCGTCTGCATAAAGCCACACATCCGAAGGCTCTCAAGCACCCTACGTGGGTCGCTTGGCCAGATGCGACGGGCACTGTGAAGTTCAGTGGGCAAGACGCCGGCCGGGTGCGGTCTCGTCCAGCAGGTGGAGGTTCGATGCGCTGCCGCTGCATGTGCGCGCGAGCTTCGAGCGCATCGTGAAGGGCGGTGCAAGCCTTCGGGTGTTCGCGGAAGGCCCATCAGGCGCCACGGCGCGGATCGAGCTCGCGCGGCGACGGGCAAGGGGCTGCGGATTTCCGCTCGAGCCGGTGCGCACGAGCTGAACATCTCTCTGACGCGGACCGGGCGGACCGGGCGGATGGGACGTTGTACCCCTGGCTTTTTAGGTTAGGCGCCCGCGTTCATCTGAGACCGGAAGCTGCGATCTATTTAAGCTAGACCATGGCACCGATGAGGAGCCGAGACCGTGAATGCTCCGAAAATGAGCAGGCGCGAAATCCTGGTGGGTATAGGAGCCATCTTCGTGGGGCAGTCAATTCGAACGGGCGCGGCAGACGGGGCCGACTGGCATTCTATTTCTCCAAACGAAGCAGGCTTCACATCCGACCTTGAAGCGCTGCTCGACAAGGCCATCGCTGAGAAGCGCGTTTGGAACCTCCACGGCGTCGTCGTCGTGCGCAACGGGGGCTTGGTACTCGAGCATTACTTCGAGGGCGACGACGACGCGCGAGGCCGCCCTTTGGGCACGGTCGCGTTCACGGCCAATACACTGCACGATCTGCGTTCGGCGTCGAAGAGCATCGTTGGCCTGCTCTATGGCATCGCGCTCGCCGACGGAAAGGTTTCGCCGCCGGATGCGCCGCTGTTCGCCTCGTTTCCCGAATACACCGACCTCGCTGCCGACCCCGCCCGCAACCGTTGGACCATCTATAATGCGCTGACAATGACGATGGGGACGGATTGGGATGAGCTCAGCGTTCCTTATTCCGATCCGACCAACAGCGAAGTCTGCAATGGATACGGCTCCAGATCGCTACCGCTTTATCCTTGGCGCGCCGGTCGTGATGGGGCCGGGTCAACACTGGATTTACAGTGGCGGCGCGACCGCATTGTTGGCGCAAATTATTGCGAACGGCACTGGGAAACCATTACATGACTTCGCGCGCGAGGCCTTGTTCGATCCCCTCGGCATCGGCCCGACGGAATGGCTTACCGATCGCAGCGGCGAAGCTGTTGCCGCGTCCGGCTTGCGCATGACGCCGCGCGATCTGGCCCGTATTGGCCTGATGATGCTGCAAGGCGGTATGGGGGGCGATCGGCGCGTCATGCCGGCGCAATGGATCGAGCGGTCGACCTCGCCCACGGTCGATGTCGACGAGATCCGCCAGTACGGCTGCCACTGGTATCTGGGCAAATTCGCATTCACCGTTTCAACGGGGCCGCGCTGGAACCGATCGCGGCTCGAGCATTTTTGGAGTGCAATCGGCAATGGCGGCCAGCGGCTCTTTGTGTTTCCCGGCCTCGATATGGTCGTGGCGATAACGGCGGGCAACTATGATGCGCCTGATCAGTGGGTTCCGCCGACCCGCATGATCCGCGAGGTTGTGCTGCCCAGCATCTTGTGACCCGGCGCGGAGAGAGCATTCCGAAAACCCGGCCGTGTGTTCATCGCGGAGCCGCTGCGGCGCCGGGTGTGGCCTCGTCCATTGGCTGCAGCTCGAAGACCGGGTAACGCGGCGCCAGGTCATTGAACAATTCCACCGGCGACCCCTTCGGTACCGGGAAGAAGCGCTGCACCTCGCCTGCGAAGCGGTCGAGATAGGCTTTGAGAATCGGCGATCGGATGCCCGTGGGAAGTTCGCGCACGGCATATTGCCGGCGGCGCATCGCGCGGACTAGCAGGACTTCGCCTGCCGTGCGGGCATTGCGCACCCAGTCGGAATTGCCGCGCGCGCAGACCAGGTAGTGGCGCCCCTCAAACTCGATCGGATCCACCGGCAGCGTCAATGTCCTGCCACTCTTTCGACCACGGACTTCGAGAACGTAGAAGTGGCCGCGGACCAAGCCGATCCGAACAAAGAATGTGAGAAGACGGCCGAAGATCCGCTCAGCGGCTCCGGGCCTGAGATAGCTCTGGGCGCCCATCAGGCTGCGGATCTGTCGCCTAGCCTTCCCTGGCGACGAAGTCGAGCGCCTGCGCGGCGATTCGCAGGCCGTGATGGCGCTTAATCGGCGTGTGGAGATAGCGGTTCACAGCGGCGCAGGCCGTCTCGCCCCATGCGGCGTCGGGTGCCGCTCGCAACTCGTCCTCCAACGCGATGAGGACCTTCAGCCGATGGCAGACAATGATCGGTTCGGGAATGCCGTGATCGTAGAGCGCGTTCGTCGCGCCGGCGAGAAAGCCGCCGCGATCGTTGACGCGCCAGCGTGGCTCATCGTCGACGGCGCGCACATATTTCCGGTTGCGCCCGATAAACAGCGCCAATTGCAACGCCGCTCGCGGCCACAGATCGGGCCGTTCCCCGCAGATGTGGCGGCAGGCATTGGCAAAGGTCAGTGCGTGGGTGAAATCGAGCCAGCCGACATTGTCGGCAATCGCATTGTCGGTGGCGCGCTCGAATGCGGTGTCGAAATGTAGGAGGTTGTACGCGGCAGCGCCGAGCAGCGCGTCGTAGAGCTCACGCATCGGCCGGCCCGCGGAGGCCAATGCTCGCCGCAATGCACCGTCGACGGAGAGCCCGACGAAATCAGCCACGCACGCTGCGGTGGCGCCGGACCGATCCCATTCGGCCAGCGCCTTCGTATAGCCGCGAAACTCGGGAAGGCGTTCTTCGCGCCTCGCGCGCACCAGCATGCGCGTCAGGGCGAGCAATACCGGCTCGGCGACCCCATCGCCTAACTGCTCGATCAGCTGACCAGCTTTCAACGTGTAGATTGCGCAATGACCAAAGCCGGCGTAATGGGCGAGGGCCGCTTCGCCAATCGCGGCACGCAGTGACCCGTAAGGCAGGCTTTGCGCGAGCGCGCCGCGAATATGGGCAATCGCGGCGCCCTCGTCTTCCGCCTCGACCGCCGCAACAAAGCCGGCGGCGTTCCACTCCGCCGCAGCTTCGGGGTAGCGAAATTCGCCCGCACCCTGGGTATCCCAGGCGAGATGGCCGAGCGGTTCGAGTTGGGCGGTAAGTCTTTCGGCCGGCGTTTCAGCGCGCGTGGCGAGCAGCAGCCAATCGGCGGCCGCGGCGTGGGCGTGCGTCATGCCGTCTTCCAGCCGCCCCCCGCAGAGCCGGAAGGCGTGGACCACCGCCTCGCGGGCATCAAAGCCGGCGCATTCCAGCCGCGCCGCTTCGCGCGCCATCCGTGGTCTGTCGTTGTCCAGGATGGCGGCCTCCACACCGCGCAGCGCGCGAGCGCGGCATTCCTCCGCCGGCGGATCGCGGAAATCGATGAAGATTTCGCCGCCCCGCTCTGCGACCTCATAGGTGCGAACCGGGTCGCGGCCGACCAGCGCCGCGCCGCTGGCGAGATCGAACTTCCAATTGTGCCAGTTGCAGGTCAGCACGCATCCCGGCCCGATTGTGCCTTCGCTCAGCGGATAACCCTCGTGCGGGCAGCGATTGGCGATCGCGAACAGCCGGCTCTGCTGTGTGATGACGAGCACTTGCTTGCCGTCGTGCCGCACGAGCTTGCGGCCATCGCTGTCGAGCTCACTGCGTTTCAAGCCAGTCGCGGTAAACATCGATTGCTCCTTACAAGCTCAGTCCAAGAGCTCACTGCATCGCAAGTTGAACAGTTTGTCGTCCGGTAAAAGCGAGGGACCAGCCGAACTTGGGAACCGAAACACTATGGCAAAATCACCCGAAGCGGGGGCGAGTAGTCGGTTGGAATGAGCAGACGATCCTCGATCTCGCCGACCAGAGCGCCCGTTTGGGCTGATGTCGTGCGTTTGATCTCCGCCCATTCGCTGTCTTCCATGAAGGCCGCCCAGGCCTTCATCTTTGTCCACTCATCCGGCCATTCGAGGAGGTAAACGAACTCGGTTCGCCGCTCCGCCTTGGCCTCCCACATCGCAACGATGCGAAAGCCGTAGCGCCGCATAATTCGAGCGCATGATCGCGGAAGCGATCATGGAACGCGTGCTTGCTGTCCTCAAAAATCTCGTAAATCCGCAATTGGTGAATCATCTCGACCTCGCCTGGTTTTCTGCGGTTTCGCGGGTGCGACTGCGGGAGTTATCCGGTAGGTACAGCGGCGTGCGCCGCTAAGGAGGTGATCCTCGCGTTCGATTTGCCAGAGGGGACCTAGAAGGTTTCGAAAGACCTGTAGTTCGATGCTGCAGAAGCCTTGGCAGGTCATTGCGGCGGCGCAGATGGGACAGTGATCTTCGACGAGCAGAAAGGCCTCGCCAAGCGTTTCGACCCGCGCCATATACCCTTCGGCCGAGCGCATATCAGCGAGCGCTGTCAGCTTTTTTGCGATATCGGGCTCGCGGGCGAGCCGCTTGCTGTAGGCAGCGGTGATCTGTTCTCGGCGTCGCTCGAGCAGCCGCGCCAATGCCGTCTCGCCGAGCTCGCGGCGGATCGTGCCGATCAGATCGACAGTGAGCTGCGCATGAGTATCGGGAAACAGGGATGCCGCGTTCGGCGCCAGCGACCACAGCCGCCGCGGCCTGCCGCGACCCTGCGCGCAATCGGAAAATGCGACGAAGTTATCGGCAAGGAGCCGCTCCAGCCGCTGCCGCACGGCCTGCACACTGATCCCGAGCCGCTGGGCGAGGGTCTCGGCCCGAGCCTCACCGAGGCTCTTCAGTTGGAACAAAACGGCGTCTGCTGCCGTCTTCACACCGGTCCTCCCTACGATATAGCAAGGTCAACATTGTCTTAATACCTGCGTCCTGTCAACAGCGAATTTCTAGAGCCTGCCGATCGCGGCGCGATGGCGAAACTGCGGCGCCGGCGTTATATTCAACCGCAACAAATCCCAAGCCGGAGGAGCATGATGATGGCGGACGGCACCTCGTCGATCGTACCGGCTACACCTGGCGAGGCGGTCACCCCGCGCGGCATCAACCATCTCGTCATCAATGTGCGCGACATCGAGGAGTCGCACAAATTCTGGACCGAAACCCTCGGCTTCAAGCAGGTCGCGTACTCGAAGCGCCGCGACGGCAAGATGCGCTTTTACAGCGGCGATCACGACGGCCGCATGAACCACCACGACATCGCGCTGTGCGAGAACCCGAACCTGCCGAAGCCACCCGCCGAATGGTCGATGTTCGAACAGCCGGTTGCGATCAACCACATTGCGATCGCCTTGCCGAACCGCGAGGCCTGGCTGAAGCAATTGGCCTGGCTGCGCTCGAAGGGCGTCAAGTTCGAGCGCCGCGTCAATCACGGCATGACGCACAGCCTCTACATCGTCGATCCCAACGGCTACGGCGTCGAGGTGCTCTACGAATTGCCGCGCGAGGTGTGGGGCGGCAACATCCAGGGCGCCATCGACTACGCCCAGCCGGTGCCGACCGAAGGCGACGAGGCCTTTGTCGACGACACGAACTACCCGATGTTCGGCACCGCCGAGAAGGCCGCCGAATAGCGCCACCGAGCAGATCCGATGACGCCTACGCCTCAACGACCGGGCTACAAGATCGCGCATGCGCCGCCTGGGTTTGAGGATGTCGCGGGCCGGCCGAGCGGCTTGCGGCAGGCGCAGGACTGGGCATGTGGGTTCATGATTCGTTCGCGTCAATGCCCGCAGCCCCAGGGCGCTGACCTTTGGGGGTGGCTGAGATTTTATCGCTGGTTCGCGCCGCCTCTTGATCGCGGGCAATAGTTGCCCCACCTATTAGACCGGTCTCAGACTGGTCGGACACTATGCCCGCGGACATTGGTGCCTACGAGGCCAAGACACACCTTCCCGCCCTGCTCGAGCGAGTCGCTCGAGGTGAGCAGATCACGATCACCAAACATGGCCGTCCGGTCGCGCGGCTCGTACCAGTCGAGCGCACCGGCCCCGATCGTCGGCGCGAAGCGATCGAGCGGCTCAAGCTGTTCCGTGAGGGTCAAACCTTGGACGTTCCGGTCAAACAGCTGATCGGCGAAGGCCGGCGGTGACGGATCTTGTGCTCGATGCGTCCGTCGCCCTCTCCTGGTGCTTCAAAAACGAAGCGACCGCCGCTGGCGATCGCGTGCTGGAGCGCCTTGGGGACAAGGCAGCTTCCGTTCCGGCCATATGGAGCCTCGAAATAGCGAACGTATTGACTCTGACCGAGCGCCGCGGACGGATCACTCCAGCAAACAGCAGCGAATTCATCGCTTTGCTGGAAACTCTGGACGTGGTGGTCGATGAGGAGACGCCCTCGCGCGCCCTTGATCGGGTGCTCGATCTCGCGAGAGCAGAACGGCTGACGGCTTATGATGCCGCTTATTTAGAACTTGCGATGCGGCTCGGCATTCCCCTTGCCTCCAAGGACGCCGATCTGTGCGATGCCGCCGAGCGCCTCGGCGTCAACGTGCTCAGAGCCGCTTGACGGTGCGAGGCGCAAGTTTTCGAATTGGCGGAAAGCGCCATATGCTTATTCGGCCCCTGTGCTTACTCATTGGCGTTACCCGCAAACCTTGGTCAGCGCTCGGCGGGTATTCGAAAGGTTGCAGGGTCCGGCGGAATGACAGCGCGCTCGCCATGCGGCGTGCCGGCAGGCGCCCAATCATAAGGCACCGGCTGCGCTCGGTAGACCCAGTTCGTCAAAAGCTTTTTGCCGACGGGGCCGAGGGGCGCCGGACCGAAATAGGGGCTCACATACTCCCAGACGATTTCGCCGTCGCGGGTTACCTGGAAAAAACGGCCATTCATACCTTCGTCGACAAGGGTGTTGCCGTTGGGCAATCGGCGGGCGCTGCTGATGAAGGAACTGTAGAAACTCCATTGGGGCCGATCGTTGTCAGTACCGGCGTATTCCCAGACGATCCGCTGCATCACGGGATCGATTTCCAGAATGCGCGACCCGGATAGCACCTTGACCGCGACCGCGGGATAGCCAGCTTCGCCTTGATTGTCGAACAGCAAGAGATTTCCGGCGCCGGGCAGGCCTTCCGGGATGATGTGCGCATCATGCTGACCACTGATCTGATCGATTTCGGCAGGCAATGAGCGCGCCGCTTCTGGCCAGCCGACCGATGGGAGCGACCTCGGCGCATAGTTCGGGCCCAACCGCCAAACGACGTGGCCCGTCTTCTTGTCAATAATGACGGTGAAATTCGCGTCGCGCGAGCTGATGAGGATATTCTCCGGGTCGAAGCGCGGGTCACCGTCGCCGAACCAGCGGTTCGGGCCCACCGGCCGCATGTCGTTTACATGGAGGTAGTCAGGATGGTCTGATTTTCGGACGAGCTCCAGCGCCTCGGGAGTGAAGCCGAATTCATTAAGATGATCCCCTGCGATCCATTTCCAGACGCTGTCGCCCTTCAGCGTGATTTCGTAAATCACATCGTCGAGCTGCATTGGCAAGGCGAAGCCCGAGATCGAACGGCTCAACCCGGACAACACCAACGTGTTGCCATTGGTCAGACGGCTCAAGTCGTGGTGCTGCTGCGCCCCGCCGCCGGGCGCGTCGTCACCCCATTGCCAGACAACCGCGCCGTTCCAGTCTAGCTCACCGATCGTTTTGTTCTTGTAGCCCACCGGCAAACCGGGGATTGCCCCCGTTTGGGAGCCGCCCATTATCGACAACCACACGAGGACGTGTCCGGTTCTGCCGTCGGTAAGGGCTGGGTCCAGCAACCCGCTGGGAAAACCGCTGTAATCCCACCGATGAACCTCGTTGCCGTCCATGTCGATGAGATGCGTCTTCTGGTCAGCGCCGCTGAACAGAACGAAGACGTTGTACGCCTTACTGGGATCGTAACGCGTCACGCCAGTGGGATAAACGCTAGGTTCCGCAGAGACAGTGGTCGACCACAACATGGCGGCGACAAAGCACGCGGCAAACGCGAGATCGCTTCGTTGCATATTTCGACCCCTTGACAGCCAACAATAACATAGCCCTATATTGCCACCGCAGGGAAGTGCTCTGCTCACCGGTCACGATGAGTGGATAAGGCTGCTTTAATATTTGCTTCAGCAGCTCTAGGACATGGCCAGACAGCACGGAGTACGTCAGCCTTGGATGCGCTCAGAGATCGTGCGCCAGATGCGCTCTGGGGTGGCGGGCATGGCCACGTCGGTGACGCCGAGCGGGGCGAGGGCGTCGAGAATTGCGTTCATCACTGTGGGAGTGCTGGCGACGGTGCCGCCTTCGCCAACACCTTTGGCGCCGAGGGGGTTTGTCGTGCTGGGGACGGGGCTGAAATCGATCGTGATCGCCGGCATCGTGTCGGCGCGCGGGATGCCGTAATCCATCAGGGTGCCGGTCAAGAGCTGGCCGCTGTCGCGGTCGTAGACGATGTCCTCGAGCAATGCCTGACCGGCGCCCTGTGCGATGCCGCCCATAATCTGGCCCTTCGCCAATAGTGGGTTGATTACGGTGCCGCAATCGTCGACGACGGTGTAGCGGTCGAGTTCGACCGCGCCGGTCTCAAGGTCGATCTCGAGCTCGCAGATGTGGCAGCCATTCGGGAAGCTCGGCATATTGGAGGAGAAGGCGCCGGCGCCCTGCAGGCCGACTCCGAGTTCGGAGGGCAGACCCACCGGGATGAACGACATCTGCGCGACTTGCGCAATCGGCATCGAGCGGTCGGTGCCGGCGATCGTGAACGAGCCGTCGGCAAAAGCGATGTCGGCAGCGTCGGCCTCCATGAAATGCGCCGCAAAGCGCTTGCCGCGTTCGATGACCTCGTCGGCCGCGGCACGCAACGCGCTGCCGCCGATCATCATGCTGCGCGAGGCGTACGTGCCGCGGCCGATCGCGACCTCGTCGGTGTCGGCCTGCGCCAGATGGATCTTGTCCTCGGGCACCCCGAGCCACTCGGCGATCATCTGTGCATAGCTCGTCTCGTGCCCTTGCCCATGCGACAATGTGCCGGCGACGATCGTCAATTCGCCCGACGGGTCGCAGCGCAATTCCATGCGCTCGTTGAAGACGCCGGTATTGTCGACATAGTAGGTGATGCTGCGGCCGCGCAATCTGCCGGCGGCCTCGCTCTGCGCGCGCCGCGCGGCATGGCCGTCCCAATCGGCCAATGCCTGGCACTTTGCCAATGCCGCAGCGTAATTGCCGGTGTCGTAAATCCAGCCGGTGCGCGTCTCATAGGGATAGGCATCGGGAGAGATCAGGTTCTTTTTGCGCAATTCGGCCGGGTCGATCCGCATCTCGCGCGCCGCCTGGTCGACGAGGCGCTCCATGATATAGACCGCCTCGGGACGGCCGGCGCCGCGGTACGGCACAGTCGGCGCGGTGTTCGTGAAGACGAGACTGCTCGTTACGCAGACGGCCGGGATGTCGTAGACCGTCGAGGCGAGCTTCAATGAGAACACAATCATGACGATCCCGGCGCCCTCGATATAGGCGCCGGCATTGTGCGAGCCGGTCCAGCGCAGCGCGAGGAATTTCCCGTCGCGGTCGAGCGCCAGTTCGGCGCTGACCTTCTGGTCACGGCCGTGATAGTCCCCGAGCAATGCCTCGGATCGGGTCGGGATCCATTTGACCGGCCGGCCGATGCGGCGCGCGGCCCACAGCACGATAGGCTCCTCGGGGTAGACGTTTCCTTTCATCCCGAAACCACCCCCAACATCGCGCGCGACAACGCGGATACGGCTTTCCGGCACGTGAAGAATCTGATGCGCGAGGATCTGACGGACACCGTGCACATTCTGCGTGCTGCTGTAGAGCGTCCAGCGGCGAGTGCCGGGATCGTAGTCGCCGATGCAGCCGCGCGGCTCCATTGTGACGGCGGTGAGCCGATTATTGTAGAGCGACAGCCGCGTTACGTGGTGCGCCCTGGCGAAAGCCGTGTCCACCGCACCCGGATTACCCAACCGCATTGTGAATGATGTGTTGTTGGCGGCGCCGTCATGGACGAGCGGCGCTCCGGCGCCCATTGCATCCTCGGCGCGCACGACCGCTGGCAGAACTTCGTAATCGACCGATACCAATTCTGCCGCATCGCGCGCCTGGGCTTCCGTCGCGGCAATAACGACCGCAACGCGCTCGCCGACATAGCGCACCCGGTCCTGCGCCAAGGGCGGGTGCTTTGTGCGGAAGCCGGCAGGCCCGCCCATATCCTCCGCCATCGTCTCGGGGTCGAGCGTGCCGAGCCCATCCGCCGCCCAATCCTCCCCGGTGAGCACGGCAAAGACGCCGGGCATCTGCTCTGCCGCGGCCTTGTCGATGCCGCGGATCCGGGCATGTGCATGCGGCGAGAACAGCAAAACCGCGTATGCTTGGCGGACCAGATCGATGTCCGCGACATAGCGCCCCCGCCCGGTCAGGAACCGGGCATCCTCCTTGCGTGTAACCGGTTGTCCGATGCCGAACCGCATGCCGCCCTCTTCCGAATTTGCGCGCAGCCTACAACAGCGCGCGCACGCGGTCGATGCGACGATCTGGGATGAAAACGGCCTATCGTCTCGTTGAGTCGTTCCGGGGCGGGGGCTGCGCCCGCGAGGCAGGGTGAGGAGTATCGCGTAGCTCTGATGGGTGCACGGCCGGCCTTCTGAATGATGCGCTTCTCGACGATCTTATCCCCTTCGGTAATATGCCGCGGGGTCGACGCGCCGGCTGATCCCATCATTGGCGGTCAAGATCATGATGCAGTTCGTCATGCAGCCCGGCATGGTCTACCAATACCCGCTCTGGGGAGTGGGAGTCCTGTTGGTCGGCCTGGCGGCTCTCGGTGCGGTGTTCTTCGAATTTGCCGCCCACCAACTCCTGTCAGTCGAGTTCCGCCGCGGACACAATGACGTCACAGCAGCGATATTCTCCGTCATCGGAGTGACCTTCGCCGTGCTATTGGCGTTTGTGGCCATGCTCGCCTGGGATGGCTTCAACAAGGCGAAGGCGGCCAGCTATGCAGAGGCCTCGGGCGTTCTAGACGTCTATAATGCCTCTGTCGGCTTTGCCGACCCCGACATGTCCGCGATGCGCGACGAAATCATCGGATACCTGGAAACGGTGGTGAGGGTCGAGTGGCCCGCCCAGGCGGAAGGCCGGATCGTCGACAGGGGTGCGGCGTACCTGGAGAAGCTGAACAGGATCGCGATCGGTCTCAGACCTTCCGGCGTCGCAGCTGGGAACCTGCATGCGCTGCTGCTGCAATCCCTGACGCAGCTCCGAGACGCGAGGCAGCAGAGATTGCTTGCCGCCGAGACCACAATTCCTGCGGTCGTCTGGGTAGTGACGCTCGTCGGCGGCGGCCTGACGATTGCTTTCAGCGCTTTCCTCGGCTTTCCGAGCCTCGGCATGCATCTTGTGATGTCTGCAATGCTGGCGATTTCCGGGGTGCTGGTGCTGGTCCTGATTATCGCCCTCAGCAACCCCTTCCGCGGCGATTTTAGGGTATCGACATTGCCGTTCGATCGAGTGCTGGCCCAGATTCAGGCACCCGCAACCCACCCTTAAGGGATTATACCGGAATAGCGCGGCTTATGTGATGTCTGTAACAGCCTTTGGCTGTGCGATCGTCGAGTTAGCGGAAAGGTGCGCCGGCAATCTGTTGGCGCATGACGGCGAGAATGGCCTGGGGCCGCCCGCCATTGCGCTCTACCACGCCCTCGAGCTGGGAGCGGCCGTTTGCCGCCACGCTGAGCCCTTCGATGATGATGTCGCTAATCTTGTAAGATCCGTTTTGCGCGGTCAGCCGCCAATCGACTTTGAGCGGGTGGGCCGTCTGCCCGCGAACGATCTGGCTTGAAACGACGACCCCATCCGGCTCCGGCCGGCTGCCTGTCACCCGCGGGCAAGCCCCGTCTTCGGTATAGTCTGACAGTTTCTCGCCATAGGTGAGCACGACGTAACGCTCGAAAAGCGATAGGAATTCCTGCTGTTCGAACGGGGTAAAGGCCCGCCAGAAACGGCCGAGCACAAACCGGCCGAGGCCTGGCACGTCGAAATCCGTGCGGAACAACTCCTGAAATCCCGCCAGTTTCTGCTCCGTCGAGGCGCTTCTGGTCACCGCCTGCAGCTGGTTGCCAAGATTGTTGATGAACGAGGCTGGATCCATGCCGGCCGAAGCAGGCGCTGACGGCGTCAAGGCGCCGGTAACCAGGACCACTGCAACAGCCTGAAATGAACGTCGAAACATTGCAGCCACCCTCAACCGTGCGGCGGCTCAGACTTAGCAACGGTGCGGCGAAAGGGATGTGAAGCGGATTACACTTCACTATCTATTTCCCTCCGTGCCGGTCGACACCTCCGCCTGACGAGCTTGAGATGGCTGGGCTCTGCTGAAGTGCTACGACGGAAGCGGATTCGGTGATCGCAGCCTATGCTGCAGCGCGTTATCCCTGAGACAGGGGCGGGGTGAACTCGGTGTTGCCGATTCGTTCAAACGATGCCGGCAGTTTCCGCTAGGCCCGCTCGGAAGCGGCTTGCGCGAATGCCGGGGTCTGCCCTTCACGCAGGTGGCAGGCGACTTGGTGGCCGGGGAGGATCTCCCGCATCGCCGGCTCCTCCTCGGAGCAGCGGGCGAAGGCGTAGGGGCAGCGGGTGTGGAAGCGGCAGCCGGAGGGCGGGTCGATCGGGCTCGGCACGTCGCCTTTCAGGATGATGCGCTTCTTTGCCGCCTCGGGGTCGGGGACCGGCACCGCCGACAGAAGCGCCTCGGTGTAGGGGTGCTGCGGGTGGGTGAAGAGGGCGCGCTTGTCGGCGATCTCGACGATCTTGCCGAGATACATGACGGCGATGCGGTGGCTAATGTGCTCGACGACTGCGAGATCGTGGGCGACGAACAGGTAAGACAATCCGAATTCGTTCTGCAGGTCGCCCAACAGGTTGATCACCTGCGCCTGCACCGAGACGTCGAGCGCCGAGACCGGCTCGTCGCAGACGATGAGGCTCGGATGCAGGGCCAGGGCCCGGGCGATGCCGATGCGTTGGCGCTGGCCGCCCGAGAATTCGTGCGGGTAGCGGCCGAGCGCCTCGGCGCGGAGCCCAACCTTGAGCGCCAGCGCCGCGACCCGTTCCGCCAATTCGCGGCCGCCCGAGACGCCGTAATTGATCAGCGGCTCGCCGATGATGTCGCGGATCTTGAGGCGCGGGTTGAGCGACGAATAGGGGTCCTGGAAGACGACCTGCAGCTGGCGCCGCCAGGGCCGCATCTGTTGGCGGGTGAGGTGGTCGATGCGCTCGCCGTTGATCCTGACCTCGCCCGCGGTCGGGTCGATCAGCTTGAGGATCGCCTTGCCCGCGGTCGACTTGCCGCAGCCGCTCTCGCCGACCAGCCCGAGGGTCTCACCTTCGGCGATGTCGAAGGAGATGCCGTCGACCGCGTGAACATGACCGACAGTACGCTGCAGCAGCCCCTTCTTGACCGGGAAGTGCTTGACCAAACCGCGCACGGAGAGCAGCGGCTCTGCAGCAGTCATGCCGCGGCGACCCGGTCGGAGTGGAAGCAAGCCGCGAAATGGCCGGGCTCCTTCTCGTCGAAGGCCGGCATTTCGCGGCGGCATATGTCGGTCGCGAAGGCGCAGCGCGTCTCGAACGGGCAGCCCGGGATCGGCTCCCCGAGCGACGGCACGGTCCCGGCGATCTCGGCGAGCCGCGGCGCCCGCTCATGGTCGAGCGAGGCGCCGAGCCGCGGCACCGAGGCGAGGAGCCCCTTGGTGTAGGGATGGAGCGGCCGGTGGAACAGCCTGCCGACCGGCGCCTCTTCGGCCTTGCGCCCGGCATACATGACGACGACGCGCTGCGCCATCTCGGCGACGACCCCGAGATCATGGGTGATCAGCACGATCGCGGCGTCGATCTTCTGCTTCAATTCGCGCATCAGATCGAGGATCTGCGCCTGGATCGTCACGTCGAGCGCGGTCGTCGGCTCGTCGGCGATCAGCAGCTTCGGGTTGCAGGCGAGCGCCATCGCGATCATGACCCGCTGCCGCATACCGCCCGACAGCTGATGTGGGTATTCGCCGATCCGGCGCCGTGCCTCGGGGATATGGACGAGGCGCAGCATGTCGACCGCCTTGGCGAGCGCCGCCTTGTGGCCGAGGCCTTGGTGCAGGGTCAGAGTCTCGGCGATCTGCCGGCCGATCGTCAATACCGGGTTCAGCGAGGTCATCGGCTCCTGAAATATCATCGAGATTTCGTTGCCGCGGACCTGGCGCATCTCGGCTTCGCTGAGGCCGAGGAGGTCGCGTCCGGCAAAGCGGATCGCGCCGGTGACGATGCGGCCGGGCGGGGACGGGATCAGACGCAATATCGACAGCGCCGTGACGCTCTTGCCGCAGCCGCTTTCGCCGACGATGGCGAGAGTCTCGCCCGGGAACACATGGAACGACACGCCGTCGACGGCGCGCACGACCCCGTCGCGGGTGAAGAACCAGGTCCGCAGATCGGCGATGTCGAGGATCGTCTCGACCTTGGCGGCCGGTGCCTTGAGAGTTGTAGGGATATAGGCCGCGAGGGTCTCGGGCATGCGCTACATGCGCCGCGCCAGGCGTGGGTCGAGCGCGTCGCGCAGCCCGTCGCCGAGCAGATTGATGGCGAGAACAGTCACCGACAGGAACGCGCCGGGGATCAGGACGATGTAGTAGGCGACCTGAAAGAGGCTGCGTCCCTCGGCCATGATGTTGCCCCAGCTCGGGATGTTCGGGGGCGTGCCGGCGCCGAGAAACGACAGGATCGCCTCGACGATCATCGCCGAGGCAGCAACAAAGGTGCCCTGCACAAGGAGCGGGGGCAAGGTGTTGGGCAGGATATGCCGCCATAGGGTGCGGAAGAACCCGGTTCCGCTGGCGTGGGCCGCCTCGACAAAGGGCAGCTCTCGCAAGGTCAATACCACGCCGCGCACGAGGCGGGTGACCCTCGGCACCTCCGCAACGGTGATGGCAAAGACGACATTCTCGAGGCTGGCCCGGGTCAGTGCCATCAACGCGATCGCGATCAGGATCGCGGGTATCGACATGAGCCCGTCCATGATCCGCATGACGATCGCGTCGGTCCAGCGGCTGAAACCGGTGACGAGCCCGATCAGGAGACCGAGCGCCGTGCTCAACAGGGCAACGCTGATCCCGACGGTCAGCGATATCCGCGCGCCGTACAGCGTGCGGCTGTAGATGTCGCGGCCGAGCATGTCGGTGCCGAACCAATATTGCGCCGATGGCCAGCGCAATCGGCGGATCGGCGACAATGCCTGCGGGTCGACCGTGCCAAGATAAGGGGCAAAGACCGCCATCAATGCCATGAAACCAAGCAGGGTCGCGCCGACGACGATCGTCGGGTGGCGGCGGATAGTGTCCCGAACGCCGCGCTTGCGCACGGACGGAGCGGCGAGAACGGTGAGATCGGTTGGCGCGACCGTCATCGCTTCCCGTCGCCCCCGCGAAAGCGGGGGTCCAGAGCCTGCCCCCTGCTTTCGCCAGGGGCCGGCTCTGGCTTGAACAGGGGGCAAACGCTTCGGCCCTCGGGACCCCGGGTTCCCGCTTTCGCGGGAATGACGAAGTGAAGTCGGGGAGGAGCATCGCTGGGCGATCAAGCTTCAGTAACGGATGCGCGGGTCGAGGAAGGTGTAGCTGAGATCGACGAGCAGATTGACCAGCACGTAGGCGGCCGAAAAGACGAGAATGATCCCCTGGATGATCGGATAGTCACGGCGCAGGATCGCATCGACGGTTAGCCGGCCGAGACCCGGTATCGCGAACACCGTCTCGGTGACGACGACACCCGAAATCAGCGAGGCGACGCCGATGCCGATGATCGTTGCGATCGGCACGGCCGCGTTCTTCAGCGCGTGGCCGATCAGCACCTTGTCGTTCGCCAAACCCTTGGCTTGAGCGGTGCGGATATAGTCCTGCGCCAATACGTCGAGCATGCTGGCGCGCGTCATTCGGGCGATCAACGCGGCAAAGACCGCGCCGAGAGCGAGGGTCGGCATCACGATGTGCGAGAAGAACGGCCCCACCCCGTTGCTGATCGTGACAAAGCCCTGGACCGGCAAGAGATCGGTCGAGATCGCAAAGACATAGATCAACAGGTAGGCGAGCACGAAGACCGGCACGGAAAAACCCAGCACCGCAAAGACCATCACCACCCGGTCGACCCACGAGCCGGCCTTCCATGCCGCCAGCACGCCCATCGGGATCGCCGCGAGAACCGAGACGATAAGCGTCGAGATCGTCAGAGTGATCGTGGGTTCTACCCGCTGCGCGATCAGCTTGGAGACCGGCAGGTTGGTAAAGATCGAGATGCCGAGATCACCGTGCAGCAAGGCCCAGACCCAGGTCACGAACTGGATGAAGAGCGGTTGGTCCAGCCCCAGCTTCTGGCGGATCCGGGCGATGTCGTCCGCGGTTGCCGTGTCGCCGGCTATGATCGCGGCGGGGTCGCCGGGGCTCAGATGCAACAGCGCGAAAACGAAGAGCGCGACCACCGCCATCACCGGGATGGTCGCCAGAATCCGTCTAATGATGTAGGCAAACACGCGCTAGGCCTTCATTTCTTCTCGACGTTCCACAGAAAGACGACCGGCGCGATGATGATTCCCTCGAGGTTCTTGCGGTAGGCGGTGGGCGCGACGAACTGGCCGGTCGGCACGTACGGAACGTCGTTGGAATAGGCCTCGACCTGGATATCGGCGGCGAGCTTCTTCTGTGCCGCGAGGTCGGGTGCCTTGAACCAGGCGTCGATCAGCTCTTCGATTTTCGGGTCGGTGGGCCAGCCGAACCACGCTTTCTCGCCATTGGCGCGGAGCGGGAGATTGACCGCCGGCGAAAAGAAGTCCGGGGCGGAGGTCCAGGTGTGAAAGATGCTCCAACCCCTTTTTTCGATCGGCTCCTTCGAAGTGCGGCGGGTAATCAATGTGCCCCAGTCCATGGCCTGTAATTCGACGTTGAGCCCGACTTTGCGCAGCGCATCCAACGTCACGAGCGCCTGGCCTTCGACGATCGGCTGGTCGGTGGCCGACAGCAACACGATCTTCTCGCCCTTGTACCCCGATTCCTGGATCAGCTGCTTTGCTCTGGCGGGATTTGGCCCGTTCAGCAGCGCCTCGGCGCCGGCGGTGGTTTCAAACGGCGCGCCGCAGCCAAACAGCGCGGCGCAGGTCTTCCAATATTTCGGGTCACCCGCCGCGGCGCCCATGTAGTCTTTCTGGTCGACCAGGTTCAGAACCGCCTCGCGCAGCTTGAGATTATTGAACGGCGGCTGAATGTGGTTGAAGCGCAGGATGCCGTGATTGCCGAGGGGATCGACCGTCGTGACGGTGATGTCCTTGTTGGCGGCGAAGAGCGGGACGAGGTCCGCCGGCGGCTGCTCGTACCAGTCGGCCTCCCCGGCGTTGAGCGTGGCCGCTGCGGTCGTGGTGTCCGGAATGTAGAGCCACTCGACGCGGTCGACTTTTGCCACCTTGCCGCCGGAGGCGAAGCTCGGCGCCTCGTCGCGCGGCACGTAGTCGGCGTTCTTGACAAAGACGGCCTTGTGGCCGGGTTCCCATTCCTCCTTGACGAATTTGAATGGACCGGAGCCGATCGCCTCAGGGATCTGCTGGTAGGCGTCGGTCTTGGCCAGCCGCTCCGGCATCATGAACGGCACATTGCTCGAGAGCTTTCCGAGCGCATCGAGGATCAGCGGGAACGGCGACTTCAGCTTTATTGTAAAAGTCTTGTCGTCGACCGCTTGCATCTGGTCAACGGCTTCCATCAACTTTTGGCCGAGCGTGTCGCGCTTGCCCCAGCGTTCAATGGAGGCGATGCAATCGGCGGCGCGCACCAGTTGGCCGTCATGCCACTTCAAACCGTCGCGCAGGACGAAGCTGTAGGTCAGTTTATCGTCACTGGCAGTCCAGCGATCGACCATTTGCGGCTGTGGCTTGAAGTCCTTGTCGAGCGCGAACAGCGTATCGAAGACCAGATAACCGAAATTTCGCGTTACATAGGCCGTCGTCCAGATCGGATCGATGCTTCGCAAATCCGCCTGCGGAATGAACCGCAAGGTCTTTTGCGGAGCGGTCTGGGTCCACCCGATCGAAGGGACAAAGACGGCCAAAAAGGCTGCCGTTACCGTCCACCGCAACGTAACCGTGGAAGAAGTCATGCTTTCCCTGTCCGGTATGTTGTTCCGGCGAACTTACGCGATCCATGTCGGGCACGACAGTGCAAAAACTGGACCGCCGAATTCCCTCCCCCGCCCGCGGGGGAGGGCTAGGGTGGGGGCTCACTGGACCTGTCGCGATCGCGAAGCTCCGGCAGCTTTTCCGCGGCTGAAAGCGGAGATTTGGAGTCGTGCGAGGCGGTACCGCTATGACTGGACGCGCTCGCCGTTTGCGTCGGAGAATGACGGATGCGGAGCGTTTCCTTTGGGATGCGCTGCGGAAGGACCAACTCGGCTGGCGCTTCAGACGGCAGCATCCGATTCCGCCCTATATGGTAGACTTTGCTTGCGTCGAAGCACGACTGGTTATCGAAGCCGACGGTGGACAGCATGGTCGCCCCGGTGATCATAATGTTCGGGATGAAGCGTTGCGCCGAGGCGGTTGGCGGGTCCTTCGATTCTGGAACAACGACATTCTCCAGAATCGCGCTGGTGTTCTTGAATCAATCGCCGCTGCGCTCGGTCCCTACATAGCGACAGAGCCCCCACCCTAACCCTCCCCCGCACGCGGGGGCGGGAATCAAAAGCAGGGACGACAACGGAGGAGCAATGCCCGGCAATGATGTCGCTTACGCCTCTGCGGTTGCACTGCTCAACCTCTACCGCAGGCGAGAACTGTCGCCGGTCGAGGCGACCCGGCTGATCCTCGATCGGCTCGAGGCGCTGCAGCCCAAGATCAACGCGTTCTGCGTCGTGGATCGCGACGGCGCCCTGGCTGCAGCGCTCGAATCCGAGGGACGCTGGCACCGCGGCGAAGCGGTCGGGCTCCTCGACGGCGTGCCGGTGACGATCAAGGATTTGATCCTGATGCGCGGCTTTCCGACTCTGCGCGGTTCGCGCCTCGTCGAGCCGGATCAGGACTGGTCGGAGGATGCCCCGGCGACGGCCCGATTGCGCGAGGCCGGCGCGGTAATAATCGGCAAGACGACAACGCCGGAATTCGGCTGGAAAGCGTTGGGGGACAGCCCGCTGACCGGGATCACCCGCAATCCCTGGGACCTGTCGCGCACGCCCGGTGGCAGCAGCGCCGGAGCCGCGGCTGCCTGCGCCGCCGGAATTGGGCCGTTGCATGTCGGCAGCGATGGCGCAGGCTCGATCCGCATCCCCAGCGCCTTTACCGGCGTCTTCGGATTGAAGCCGAGCTTTGGCCGGGTGCCCGCCCATCCTCCTTCCCCAATGGGCCTCTTGGCGCATATTGGGCCGATGGCCCGAACCGTCGCGGACGCGGCGCTGCTGCTTACAGTCTTGTCGGGCGCCGACCACCGCGATCCCTATGCTCTGCCGCCCGAGGACAAGGATTCTGCAGCGAGGCTGGAAGAAGGCGTACGGGGCTGGCGGATCGCCTACAGCCCGACCCTCGGCTACGCGAAGGCCGATCCCGAAATCGCCGCCGCATCCGCAGAGGCGGCGCGACAGTTCGAGGCGCTCGGCGCAATTGTCGAGCAAGTCGACGCGATCTTCGATTCACCGCGAGAGGCGCTCTTCAAATTGTGGGCAGCGGGGACAGCAAAACTTCTCGCGGGGTTCCCCGCCAAGCGGCGCGAGGTGATCGACCCCGGCCTGGTGGCGACAGCGGAGGAGGGCAAGCGGATCAGCGCCGTCGATTATCTCGGCGCCGACCTTGTCCGCACTGCGCTCGCACGGCAGATGGCGGAGTTCCACCTGAAATACGATCTGCTGCTGACCCCGATGATGCCGGTCCCGGCCTTGCCGGTCGGGCAGGATCTGAACGATCCCGCCACCGAGCGGCACTGGATCGACTGGTCGCCGTTCAGCTACCCGTTCAACCTGACCCGTCAGCCGGCGGCCAGCATTCCTTGCGGCCTGACGAGCGCCGGGCTGCCGATCGGCCTGCAGATCGTCGGCCCGCTCTACGCCGATGACCGCGTCCTGCGTGCCGCCCGCGCCTTCGAAGCGACGCAGCCCAACCGCCGCCCCCTGCTAGCATAGATTTGTGTTCTGATGGGTATCGCAATTGTCGGGCTGGTCGTTTTCCTTTGTGCTAGCGAGGTGACCGTAGCGCAGCCGCTGACATTCAACGCGAACGCGGTAGGTGGACCGTTCAGCAATGCGATCGCCGAGCTGTACACACCGCCTGGTGCCGGCCCGTTTCCGGCGGTGGTGGTCTTGCACGGCTGCAACGGCGTCGGACCGCATTATCGAAGCTGGGCGCGGCAGTTGGTGGATTGGGGGTATATCGCGCTGCTGGTCGACAGTTTTCGCCCCCGCAATTTCACCGAGGTCTGTAATCGAGGAATGCTCGTGCCGCCGCGATTGCAAGCGCAGGATGCGTTCAATGCAGCGGATTACCTGCGCTCGCGCCCCGATGTCAGACCCGAGAAGATCGCGGTGATCGGTTTCTCCCACGGTGGTTGGGCAGTCTTGAAGGCGGTGCTTGCGGGCCTGGCGCGGCCCCCACAGACGCGTCCCTTCGCCGCGGCAGTCGCCTTCTACCCCGGCTGCGATCCACAGGCCTCGGCGCTTGAGACCGATACACTGATTTTAATCGGCGAAGCCGACGAGTGGACCCCAATGGAACGTTGCGTGCGCTGGCGCGACCTCGTCCAGCCGAACGGCCACGTCGTGCGGCTCAAAAGCTATCCCGGAGCATTGCACGGGTTCGATGCGCTTGGGGCACCTCACTACTTCGCCGGCCATTTTGTCGGTCGCGATCCGGCCGCCGCCGCCGATGCGCTGGTCGAAACCCGGGCGTTCTTGGACTCCCATCTATCGCGGTCGCGATGAGCGCCTCTCTGCGAGGCGAATAGTGCAACTGGAGAGCAATGCCCATCTCAGACGGCGAAACTTGACTTGAACTGACCGCGCGGCAAAGGAATCAGACGATGCAAACCGGAGAGAAGCCGATCTTGCGCGAGACTCTTAGCAAGATCCCCGAAATTCTCGGCTCGGAACTCGACGGCCTGACGGTCGAGCGCGCAGTTGTGGGCCTGTTCTTCAGCGGGGTGAAGCTCAGCAATGGCGTTGCGGGGGCCTGCGCCACCCCCATCAAGACGATCCCCGAGGCGGTCTGTTGTCCGACATCGGCGATGGCGATGCCGTTTCCCGGCAAGCTGCGTGGCCGCCCGGCGCTCGACCTCGCCAAGGAAGCGCTGGGCGATCACGGTATTCGCCGCGCCGTCGGCATCGCGGCGATGAACGCCCTCGCGGATACGTGCTGGCATCGACGGCCGCATCCAGAAACTGAGCTGCGCCTCGGCATCGATGCGTTCGATGCGACCGAGATACGCTCCGGCGAAAACGTCGTGGTCGTCGGCGCCTTCGTGCCGTTCCTCCGCGAGCTCAAGCGGCGCCGCCAGCCTTTTCTGGTGCTGGAACAAGAGTCGGCGACCCTTAAACCCGAGGAACTGCCTTTCTTCCGTCCGGCCGAACAGGCGAGCAGCGTCGTTCCCGAGGCCGATGTGCTGCTGATCACCGGCACGACTTTGATCAACGACACACTCGAAGAGCTGTTGAGCTTCGCGAAGCCGGCGGCTCGAGTGACGATGGTCGGCCCGACAGTCAGTCTGTTGCCGGACGCGTTTCTGCGCCGCGGCGCAGACATTCTCGGGACTGTTCGCATTACCGAGCCGGACGAATTTCTCGACATGCTCGCCGAAGGCGGATCCGGCTACCACTTCCTCGGCCGGTCGGCGCAGAAAATCGTGCTCGTCAGGCGCGCGGCGGTCGACGCAGCGGCAGCTTAAGCTTCGAGCTGCCGAACGTGAAGAATACCTACGCTGGTTATCTGGGCCTGCAACAGCTTCTCTCGGCGCAGAAGCTGCAGACCGGCTCGGATGACGAGCTGCTGTTCATCATCATCCACCAGCAGCATGAGCTGTGGTTCAAGCTCGCCATTCACGAACTCGACTGCGCGATCAGTTCCTTGGTGAGGGAAGAGGCGCAGGAAGCCGATTGCATCATCGCCTTCAAGCGGCTGTCGCGGGTCAGCGCGATACAGCACATCCTGATCTCATCGTGGGACGTCATGGCGACTCTGACGCCCGACGAATTTTCCGTCTTCCGGGAGACGGTGGGCCGGGACGGCGCTTCCGGCTTCCAATCGGTTCAGTACAGAATTTTGGAATACAAGCTCGGCCTCAAATACCGCTTCCTCGACTTCGAGCTGCCCGGCGGCCGCACGCACACCATTGACGTCTTCGAGAACGCGCAGGGCGAGGAAGAGAAAGAGCGGTTGCGCAGCGCCTTGGCTGCGCCGGCCATTTACGATGCGGTGATCTCGTACATGGCGAGAGCCCTTCCGACATTCGACATTGAAGATCCGCGGTCGGGAGATTATTCGCACCGGCACCGCAAGTATGCGGCGGTGTTCCGGGCTTGGAGCTGGGTTTACCGAAATCGCGCCAGCGCGCCGGAGTTGTACCAGCTCGGCGAAAAGCTGGTCGATCTGGAAGACGCGTTCCGTAAATGGCGCTTCGCGCACCTGGCGACCGTGTCGCGGGTGATCGGCGCCAATACCGGAACGGGCGGGTCGACTGGATTGCGGTATTTGCGGGCCGCCGCCAACCAGCTGTTCGAGCAGCCGATGTACCCGGAACTGTGGGACGTCCGCAGCGAAATGTTCAGCCGCCCCCAGGAATTCGACCTCACCGCCGCCGGGTACGACAGCGAGCAGGGCCCCTCACCCCAGCCCTCTCCCCGCATGCGGGGAGAGGGAGGGACCCGCGAAGCGGGAGGGTGAGGGGCGAACGGGACAATGCAATTTGACGGTTGCGATACACGGGTCAAAACGGTACCGTGTGTGCGATGAACAGGTTTGCACACCCATCGACTTGGTGGTGGCCCGTCTAGATAAGGCGGCCACACTCTTATTCCAACTGAGGTCGCCCAGGGAACTCCGGGCGGCCTTCGCAATTCAGGGCGAACCCACCCGGCCCCCGGGCGATCCCAACTGGAGGGATCCCCATGAAGCTCACGAGCTACGTCACCAATGGCGGCATCCGCGTTACGCGAGAGATCCGCAACCATGAGTATCAGCCGGCCGATACCGCCCTGGCCCGATCGCTCGACGAGCGGCGTGGGGTCTTGTTTTCCTCGAGCTTCGAGTTTCCCGGCCGCTATACGCGGTGGGATATGGGCTTTGTCGACCCGCCGCTGGTCTTCACCGCGCGCGGGCGTCGGTTCTCGATCGATGCGCTGAACGAGCGCGGCCGAGTTCTGTTGGGGCCGATTGCCGAGTGCCTGGCCGATCTGGGCGCAATCCGCGTCGAGCGGGTCGGGCGCGATCGGATAGCGGGCGAAATCGAGCAGACCGACCAGCGTTTCCCGGAGGAGAGCCGCAGCCGGCAGCCCTCGGTGTTCTCGGTTCTGCGCGCCTTGATCGATCTGTTCGGCAGTGCCGAGGACCAGCACCTCGGGTTCTACGGCGCCTTTGGTTACGATCTGGTGTTCCAGTTCGAGCCGATGGAGTTGCGCCTGCCGCGGCCCGATGACCAGCGCGATCTCGTCCTCTATCTGCCCGACGAAATCCTCGTCGTCGACCACATGCGGCAGGTCACGGCGACCCATCGCTACGAATTCGACGTGGGAAGCGTTTCGACACGCGATCTGCCGCGCTCGACCCCGCCGGCTCGTTATGGCCTCCATCATCTGCCGGCCCGCCGCCCGAACGAGAGCGACCATGGCCCCGGCGAATACGCCGCGTTGGTCGAACGCGCCAGAGCGGCCTTTATGCGCGGGGATTTATTCGAGGTCGTGCCCGGTCAGCTCTTCGCGGATTTTTGCGCCGACCCGCCGAGCGTCGTCTTTCACCGGCTGCGTCAGGCCAACCCGGCCCCGTACGGCGCTCTGATCAACCTCGGCGAAGGTGAGTTTCTGGTCGCAGCGTCGCCCGAAATGTATGTCCGGGTCGAGGGAAAGCGGATCGAAACTTGCCCGATCAGCGGCACGATCGCGCGCGGCCGCGACCCGGTCGAAGACGCCGTGCGCATTCGGGAATTGCTCAATTCCGCTAAGGACGAGAGCGAGCTCACGATGTGCACGGACGTCGATCGGAACGACAAGTCGCGAGTTTGCGTGCCGGGCACCGTGCGGGTCATCGGGCGACGCCAGATCGAGCTCTATTCACGGCTGATCCACACCGTCGATCACGTCGAGGGTGTGCTGCGCGAGGAGTTCGACGCGCTGGACGGCTTCCTCAGCCATGCCTGGGCGGTGACCGTGACCGGCGCGCCCAAGCGCTGGGCGATCCGCTTTATCGAGGAGGAGGAGCGATCATCTCGTCGCTGGTATGGCGGCGCTATCGGCCGAGTGACGTTTGACGGCAACATGAACACCGGCCTGACCTTGCGGACAATCCGCATGAAGGACGGGGTTGCCGAGGTCCGCGCCGGGGCGACATTGCTTTACGACAGCGACCCCCAGGCAGAAGAAGCCGAGACTCGTTTGAAGGCGGCCGCGATGTTCACCGCGATCCGCGGGACGACGTCAGTACCCGCCAGCCGCGCGGTGGCGGCAGCCGAAATCGGCAAGGGTCGCCGGGTGCTGTTGATCGATCACGAAGATTCTTTTGTCCACACCTTGGCCAATTACATCCGCACGACCGGCGCCGAGGTCGTGACGATGCGCCCCGATCTGGCTCGCGCCGAGTTGCGGGCGGGCGCCAGTCACGCTCTCCTCGTGCTGTCGCCGGGACCGGGCCGGCCCTCCGACTTCGGGATGGCCGAGACCCTCGATCTCGCTCTCCAGCGCCATCTGCCCGTGTTCGGGGTCTGCCTCGGCCTGCAAGGGATCGTCGAATATTTCGGCGGCTCGCTCGCGGTGCTCGACCCACCCATGCACGGCAAGCCGTCATCGATCCACGTGCGCGGCGGCCGGCTATTGCGCGGCCTGCCGAGCCATTTCATCGTCGGGCGGTATCATTCACTGCATGCGGTGCGCAGCACCTTCCCGCCGGAGCTTTCGGTCACCGCGGAAACCGAGGATGGCGTCGTTATGGCGCTCGAGCACCAACGCTTGCCGATCGCCGCCGTGCAGTTTCACCCGGAATCGGTGATGACCTTGCGTGACGAAGTGGGCATGCCGATCATCGCCTCAGTCATGGCCGCTTTGCCCCGACCCTAACCCCCCTGCGTACGGGGGAGGGAAGGGGAGGGGAGGGGCGCGCCGCCCGATAACTCCGGCCGCTACCCGCCGACGGCGCCCTGCGTCTCGACATAGACCGAATAAACCGACTGGCTCGCCGCCATGAACAGCCGGTTGCGTCTGCGGCCGCCGAAACACACATTGGCGCAGCGCTCGGGCAGCATGATGCGGCCGATCATTTTGCCGTCGGGCGCGAACACCGCAACGCCATCTTCTGCCTCGCCGCCGGACCATCCGCACCACAGATTGCCGTGCACGTCCACGCGGATGCCGTCGGTGCCGCCCGGCTCGGCGGCGCAGAACTCTCGCCGGTTGGCGGTCGTCGTGCCGTTTTCGACGACGTCATAGACCTGCACCGTGCGCTGCCCGGGGCCCGGCGTGTCGACTACGTAGAGCAGCTTCTCGTCGGGCGAGAAGGCCAGACCGTTGGGCCGCTTCATGTCGCCGACCGCGATCGTCATTTGTCCCGTAGCCGGGTCGAGCCGGTAAACGCGGAACGGCAACTCCTGCGGCAGCGTGTGGCCCAGATAGTTGCCGCGTGTGCCGGCCCCGTTGTCGCTGAACCAGATCGAGTCATCGGATTTGACGACGACGTCGTTGGGCCCCGTCAACCGCTTCCCCTCGAAGCTGTGGGCCAGCACGGTGATGGTGCCGTCATATTCGGTGCGGGTCAGGTGCTGGGTATCGTGCTCGCATGTGATCAGGCGGCCCTGCCGGTCGCGCGTGTTGCCGTTGGCGTAATTCGACGGCTTGCGGAACACGCTGATCGCGCCGGTTTCTTCCTCCCATTTCATGATTCGGTCGTTGGGGATGTCGCTCCACAATAGAAAGCGCCCGTCGCCGAACCACACAGGTCCTTCGTTGAAGCGGCAGCCCCCGGCAATGCGCTCGACCGCGGCATTGCCGAGTATGAGGCTCTGAAAGCGCGGATCGAGCACCTTGAAGCTCGGGTCCGGATAGCGGATCGGCGCCGCGGGATCGTCATGCAGCAAGTTGGCCCCCATGGTTAGTTCGGCCGCTGTGGCGGCGCCGGCAATCATCAGCGAGCGTCTTCCGAGCATCACCTCCAACCCCCCGGATCAGGAGTTCGGACCCCGCTCCATCGACACCGGCTGCCAGCGCCGCAGGTCTGTCTTGGCCAGCACCGACGGGTTGACGCAAGACATCGGCCATTTGCCGCTCAGCACCAGCGACAATTCGAGACCGACGCGCCGCCGCCGGGCCGGGTCGAACCGGGCGGAGGCCGAGGCGACATGCGCCGTCAGAATCACATTGTCCATCTTGAGGAGCGGGTTGTTGTCCCCCGGCGGCTCCTGTTCGAGCACATCGAGCCCGGCGCCGGCGATCCACCCCTCGTCGAGCGCCTTGATCAACGCCGCTTCGTCGGTGGTCGGGCCGCGGCCGGTGCTGATGTAGAGCGCCGACTTTTTCATCTGGCGGAAATGCTCCTCGCGCAGCAGCCGATTGGCGCTTTCGGTCGCGGGTGCATGCATCGAGATGATGTCGGAGCGTTGCAGGAGTTCGGGCAGGCTGACCGGCTCGACCCCATGCCCGATCGCGACCAACTCTTCGATGAACGGGTCGTAGGCGATGACGTGCAGGCCAAAAGGCTTCGCGCGGGCTGCGACCGCCCGCGCAACGTGGCCGAATGAAACAAGGCCCAGGGTCAGGCCCATCAGGCGCGGGATCTTCGACAGCATCGGCCGGCCCTCGGCCCAGCGTCCCTCGCGCACCAGCCTGTCCTGCACGATAAGGCGCCGGAAGCTCGCGAGGATCAACGTCATTGCATGGTCGGCGACTTCGTCGATAAAGGTGTCGGGGCAGTTGGTGACCGGGATGCCCTTCGCTGTGGCCGCCTCGACATCGACCGAGTCGACGCCGACGCTGCCGAGCGCGATGATCTTGCAGCGATCCAGGCCGTCGATCATCCGCTTGGTGATCCGCCGCCCCTTGGCGTAAAGCGCGTCGGCCTCGCGCGCGGCCGTGACGAACTCGTCCTCGGACCCCTGGCGCACCTCGAAGATCTCGGCGTCGATCGGCGTCAGCGCCTCCATTTCGTATCCGTAATCGCCGGCAGTCGTGAAGCTGGCGCCGGTTGGCGTCGCGATCCTGTATTTGGCCAAGGGTCCCTCCGTTGCGCGAGTTGGGTGCCCGGATCACACCGTCACAGAGACGGGTTGTCAATCGGCGCGCGCCGGTGAGGCCGTGGACGGTGCCAAGCGGAACAGCGAGACCACCATAGTGATGACCAACAACAGGGAGAGTCCCGCCATTATTCCGGCGAAGCGGTCAAGCCCCGGAGTGGGGGAAAGCGGCGGACCCTGGCCCTGGATCATGCTCAATAGAAACGCGATTTCGGCCTGGATCCCGACATAGCCGATGCCCGTGCTGCCCGATTGAATCTGCGAGCTGAGCCAAGTCCCAACCATCAAGAGCATTAGCCAGACAAGGAAGTTGGAGCCGACCCAGTAGAGGAAGAAGAGACCCAGCAGTGCACCGAGCGCGCAGCCCACGAGACGGTAAACGGAGCGCTGGATGATTGTCCGCGCATCGGGCTCGATGACCGCGGTTGTCGGAACGGCCAACACGGCGACCGCAGTCACTGCCATGCTGCTCGGCCCGAGCGGAGCCAACCAACTCACCAGCAGCGGTAACAGCATCACGGTGAAGCCGCCGCGGCAGGCGTGCACCACCAATGGCCAAATCTCGGGCAACCAGCGTTCGAATTCGGCGGCATGGCGCCTTGTCCAAAACAGCAGGGGCGGCGGGGTTGGAGCGATAGCGGCCGGACTGAGCGCGGTGGTATCCGCAGGAAGGAGAAAGGTGACGAGCAGCGCCGCTGCCGTGCCGATCGTCACATCGAAGACACGGTTCACGGCGATCGTAAACGTGATCTGCGGCTGATCGAGTGCCATCAGCATCACCAGATTGCCGGTGATCGCTCCGATCAGCCAAGCATAGCCGTGACGCGAGGTCGCAAACCCGATCAGGCCAGCACATGCCAACGCAAACAGGCACAGGCAGAATGGCAGCGGATCATAGACGAACAGCCCAATGACAACCACAGCGATTGCAGCACCCGCGGCACTGCCGATAATGCGCATCGCTCCACGCGATAGCGAGACCGCCAAGGATGACCGGGTCACCATCCAGGCGGAAATCGCCGCCCACCAGGGCTCGTCGGAATGCAATAGCAACGCAGCCAAAACGGCGAGGGACACGGACATCGCTGCCGCCAGAGCTTCGGTGCCACGCGGTCCGCCAGGCTCGAGCGAGCGGAATTCGGTGTTAAGCTCGTCGGCGATCCCGCGCAACATCGCCGGATTTCAGTAGAAGATGATCGTACGTGCGTCGGAACCCATATGCAGCGTAATATCCGGGCTCTGATCTTGCAATACCAAGGTCACTGGAAAGCGCCGCTCCAGACGGATCCAGTCGGTCGTCGGCGCGACGTAGGGCAGCAGCTTGCGCTCGGTCTGCTCACGGCTGATCCCGCGGGCGATCCCTTGAATTGCCGCGCGATGAACATGCCATGGGTAGGCGTCGAGCCACACCCAGGCGGTGTGGCCGATTTTCATATGGCGGATCACGCTTTCCTTGTAATTGGCGTAAATCCGCCAAGCACGCGCGTCGACCAGGCCGATCAACGGTTTGTTCTCCACTGCCTGGTCGCCGACCCGCAGGGTGAGTTGAGTAATGGTGCCGTCGGCCGGCGCGAGCAGCCTTGTCTGCTCGAGCTGCCATTGCAGATACGCGATTTCAGCAGTGATCGCCGCGACCGTCGCCTGATGCAGGTTCAGTGTCTGCTGCGCTTTTGCGATGGCCGCCTCGGCGTCGGCCAGTGAAGCCTTGGTTTCCTGCTCCTTCGCCGTGGCCGTGTCGAGCGCCTGACGGGAAAGAAAGCCTTCCGCTGTGATCGGCGTAGCGCGGCGCAGATTGTCGCTCGCCAGCCGTTCCTTCGCCGCGGCATCGTCGCGCTGTGCCTGCGTCGCGACAATCACGTCACGATCGACTGCGAGCTGCGCCTCGGCCTCCGTCTTTTTCGCCTGTTTTTCGTTCATCGCGAGTTGGAAAGGCGTCGAATCGATTGTCGCAAGTAATTGGCCTTTTTCGACTGTCTGATTGTCGACGATGTTTACGCTGACAATGCGGCCGCTCACATAGGGGGCGACGCTGACCAAATCGGAGGTGACATAGGCATCGTCAGTATAGGCGAAGAAATAACCCGACGCCCAGTATAGCGCGAGCGCCAGCGCAATCGAGGAGAGTACGAGCAGTACCCGCCGCCGATAACCACCAGCGTCATGCGGCTCTGCCATGGTCCCCGGCAGCGGTTCGCCGGCCTGTTCAAGCGGCGGCGCGGGCTGCGCAGGGTCGACCTCGGCCGGTCGAGGCCTAGCGCGCGCCACCTCCCGTAGGCGGGTTGTTGTATCCTGATCCGTCATAACTTCAGTCGCTGCTACCGGTGGACAGGGTCCCCGAGGGAAGGACGGCAATAATAGTGACACCCATGTCGCCGCGCCATGGTCCCCAGGGCCGTGGCCTGGGCGAAACCGGGACCCGACGCGATCACGGAGCCGCCTTGGGCCGCTCGTTTGTCGGATACCGGGGCAGGTTGATCGGCGCTCTCAAACCAGGCAATCGCATAACCGAGCTCGTCAGCGAGCCGGGTCTGCTCCGCGACTTCGGCAACGACTTCTGCTGTCGGCTTTTCGGGGTAGCGCGACCCCATCAGATTGAAGATGCCAAATTCCATCGCCCGTTCCTTCGGTTCGCCGCTCCGTGAGCGTGGCCGCGATGACCCGAGGGCGTCAAGCTCTCACGTTTAATTTTGTACTCCTCGGCCGCAGATGAGGACTTTCGAGAGCGGGACCAAGGGTTCGGATCCGCCTTCCTCCGGCAGAGAGATGGTATGGGCAGGCGGCGAGGAAATGGCACCATCGTCGCTGCAGCATCTAACTGATGGAGTGCCCTGATGCCACAGCCGAACGACTTGAGCACCTCCCTCGTCGCCTTCTAAGATAATTTCTGACGACAACTGGCGCACCCTCGTCCTCAAGCCTGGCGGGTGGCCGAGCACGGCGCAAAGGAACGGATGCTCTGCGCTTGCCGAGCCAGTTCTGCAACGACCGCCGGACCATCAACGCGCCGCGAGCATTATTTGTTTGGCCTGGCCAAGAACAAGCGGCTGGTCGCTGAGATCACCGCCGAACTCGCGGCGGCCGAGGAGGACAGCAAAGCCACCCGTCAGCCCTGGGCCTTCAGCCCACGGCCTTGACCCGTGGGGCGCCGATTTAAGGAATTCTCCTGGTTGACACGCGACAGCTGGAGTTGCCAGCGCCGCGTGATCGCCAAGGCGGAATGGACCGGCGGCGCGACCAATCCGGGCTTTGTCGGTCGTCAGCTCGATCTGTTCGCCGACCGCACCCCTGTTCAGGCTAGGGGCGGGCTCTCGGCGGCGACGATGCGCGCTAACCTAACTTCGCCGAATTCGAGCACTTTAAAGGACCTAAGGGTTGAGATTACTTAGGTTGACCCCCGAAGGTCGGCACTACATCGGGGTTGGTGGCGCGGGCGCGCTGGCGGTGGTTTTGGTTGGTGATTGGGCGGGCAGCTCCAGTTTCAGCTTCTTTAGCAGGAGGCTGAGCCCGGGTTCGGCTCGGTATAGCGGGTGAGCACCAACTCGCGGCCGTCGGTGGGTCGGGAGGTGCACGTCGATCATCTGCACAGCGGCGAACTTCTCCAACACACTGCGCGGCGTCAGCCCGGGCGCCAGCGCATGCAAGCGCCGCGCAAGCGTGACCTGCAGGCATTAGGGGCATTAGCTCGTGGTGCTTTTGCGGCTTACGGCCGGCTGGGCCCCATCATCGGGCTGAGCCCACGAGCTGCAGCCGCCTCCGCACGACGGAGCGGTCACCTGCCGCGAGGCGGCGATACATTGTCAGGTAGTCTTCCGCCATTCGGCGCGCCGTGAACCTCTGCTCGAATCGAGCGCGCACTGTGGTGCGGTCCAGACGGCAGAGACCCCCGACGGCAGCGATCGCGGCCGTCTCATCCTCCACGATGAAGCCGGTCAGTCCGTCTTCAATCACTTCAGGGATTGAGCCGCGATTGAACGCGATCACAGGCGTGCCACAACTCATTGCCTCGATCATCACCAGGCCGAACGGCTCTGGCCAGTCGATCGGCATCAACAGTCCAACGGCGCCGGAGAGGAAGGCAGGTTTTTCGCGTTCGCTGATCTCCCCGATCATCTCAACGCCCGGACCGTCCAGCATCGGCCGTATCACCGCATCGAAGTAGGCTTGGTCCGCCTTGTCCACCTTAGCGGCGATCCTTAGCGGGATGCCGCAAGCGCGCGCGATTCGGATGGCACGGTCCGGTCCCTTCTCCGGCGCGATACGGCCAAGGAACGCCAGATAGGTCGGAGTGACCTGCGGCTGCGGTGCCAGCGTCCTGTCCGGAATCCCGTGCGGTACGGTGGCTACAAACCCGGCCTGCGGCAGCGCCAGGCGTTGGGCGTTGCTGATCGATACGACGGGAACGTCGCAGAATGCGTTGAAAACCGGCTGCAGCTCGGGCAAGTCGAGCCGCCCGTGCAATGTGGTTACAAACGGGACCCTCTGCCGGCTGAATATCGAGAACGGCCAGTAGTCGAGGTGAAAGTGCAGCACGTCGAAATCCTCAGCGCGCTGGCGCACCTCCTCCATCATCAGCATATGTGGCGCGATCACGTCGCGCATCGCGGGATCCAGTCGCAGTGAGCGTGGCCAGACCGCGTGCAGCCGAGCCGAGGTGACCGAGTTGCCACTGGCGAAGAGCGTCACTTGGTGCCCGATGGCGACCAGCTCTTCTGTAAGGTACGACACCACCCGCTCGGTGCCGCCGTAGAGCTTCGGCGGGACGGCTTCGTGCAAGGGTGCGATCTGTGCAATGCGCATCGACGTGAAAACTCCTAACCCCAGATCGGACGACCATGCCCGGCCGCGGGTCAGTCGCGCTAGCTTCGGAAACTACTTAGATCGACTCATCGTCGCCTCCGGACAACCTCACGGCGCAGGCGCGCGTGTCGCTCTGGCGTTTGACCTCGACAATCCCGTCCTGATCGACGAAAAGACGATCCACCGACCATCGACCGGAACTGCTGTCCTCCGCGGGGCTTGCAGCCGGCGAAGGTCCACAGCAACCGACAGTACCGTCCGAAGGTCCATCCCTTCCTCAGACCATGCTTTTCTCCGGATTCTGCTTCAGAAGCGGAACGACATTTGCGGACTATCCATTGATAGGAGGAAATAGCCCCATCGTCTGGCGCCCTGTCCGCGCCACCTGCCCGGCCAGCCCGTCTAATTCTCGGATGTCCGCCAGCTCCGCGCGCCAGCGGCATTCGACGATATAATGCCAGCTGTCCATCTCGGAGGCGGCGTCGATTTGTTCGCCTCCAGCATTCCGCGTGAAGGCGCGGATCACTGCGCGGCGCTTCTGGGCCTGGAAGGCTGGCTCGGCCTGCACGGCTGGCAGATCATGTACATCGCCGAGGCGGTTCCGACTCTGCTGATCGGCGTGATCACGCTGTTTCTGCTGACAGATAGGCCGGAGCAGGCAAGGTTCCTGTCGTTGAACTATCTCGGCATCGTCACGGCCAGCCTGGGAATGCTGTTCTTTATCCCGCAGATCATCAAGACGCTGGGCAATTCCAGCAACATGAACGTCGGTTGGCTGACAATGATCCCCTATGTTTGTGGCGGGATCGCCATGGTGGGATGGGGCCTCCTCTCCGACCGCATGAACGAGCGGCGCTGGCACTTATTGGTGGCTTGCACGGTCTCCACCATCGGCCTTGTCATTGCCGGCATGACAATGGGCACTTGGTGGGCACTCGTCGGCATGTCGATCGCCGCGATGGGGTTCTATGGCTCGAAGGGGCCGTTCTGGGCGATGCCGCCGATGTTCCTGACCGGCACGGCGGCGGCCGGCGCCATCGTCTGGATCAATTCCATCGGCAATCTCGGCGGCTTCTTCGGTTCCTGGTATGTCGGGGTGATGAAGGATCTGACGGGCAGCTACGCCGGCGGGTTGTACGGGCTGGCCTTGTTCGGTCTGATTTCCGCGTTCATATCGGCGTTCTTTTTGCACATCCCGAACCCTGCCGCTTCCGCGCGGGCATCGGCGGCGATCGCAGGCCGAGCCGCGCTGGACCCCATACCCGGATAGGGGCCCGGTGCTCACGATACGCTATTATCTACCGGGAGAACCAAACGCCCTCGAAATTCGGGGACGTTCTGACCCGTGTGCCGGCAGGGTCAACCGCCGGGTGTTGCTAACGACCCTCGTCGTAGTAGCGGCTGCCGTAGTGGCGGTCGTTATAGCTCGAGCCGTAGCCCTGCTCCGCCCGGCCGCGGTCGCGCTTGTGGGCTTCATCCCCGCCGATCACGCAGCCGACATCGGCCCCGAGAATGGGGCGGCAGCGACGACCGCGGGACGGATATTACCCTGATATCCTTTAGGGACGATCTTGACTACGGTGATGGTCGTCGCTCGAGCGTGTTGCAGGTCCAATTTCCTGGGTGTCCCCAGTCGATATCGTCGCTGATGCCTTGTGCAGGCCTCAACCCGGCAGGTACCAGCGCCGATCCCGGAGCCGGAGACGACCAGCGCGGCGGTGGCGTTGCAGCGCCATGCCGAGATGGTTCGGCCTAACCTTCAGGCCGAATTCCTGTGACACATATGCGAGGATCTCACTCGCGGCGGCGCCCTCGGGACGTGCCTCAACAGCCTTCAGGACGGCGTCGCGCATCGCCACTGTACTCGTTTGCCCACCGCCCCGCGCGCTCGGCTCTCCACCGGCCGGGGCTGTCGCCGCCAAGCTTCCTCTTCGGCGCTTTGTTCTCAGCCCCCTTCTGACGAATTCCGTGAGCACGCGTTCCGCGATCTCCAGCTCACTCAGCTGGCTTGCCAGCCGAGCCCGTTCCGTGTCGAGCCGGGCAAGCCGTTCGGAAACCCGTTGCCTCTCCTGTCCAATCTCGTCCAGTGTCGCCATATGCACTTTCCCTGGGGACCTCCGATATCGGCCATAACACGACCCGCGCGGCTATTGTCTGACAGAGTTTGAGAATTAATGCACGCCGTCGTTCATTGAGAGAACCTGCTCAGGGCAGAGCAGGAGCTGCTGTCAACCGGCTTCACGGCGGACATCGGCGCCGTAAGCAGGACGCCGCGCGTCCCGAAGATCGCCAGGCTTTCCTGCCGGATTTGGACCGTGGGTCGCAGTCGGCGCTGCACATAGAGGAAATCGTCAGCACAAGCCTCAGCGGTTCGACCGAACCAGCATGCGCCGTGCTTCGTTAAATCTGCTTATCCGCCGCCTCCGTCAGGATAAGTCCGGGCGGGAGGCTCTCATCGTGTAGGCTGATCCGTTCCGCGCCTCCAACGGGCATGAATTCCTTGAGCTTGCCGGTTCTCTGGGGAGAAACATCGGCGTTTTCCAGCTTGGCTGCAATTCGATGACGCAGAGCTTTGGGCAAGTCGAAACTCCGACTGCCGACGACGCGTGCCGCGCGCAGGAACAGAACTTGTACTTCGGCTAGTTCTGGCGCCGCCCAATCGAAGGTACGCAAGGCCTCGTAAGCTCGCTCCACAAGGTCGGGCGAGACAACTGTCTCCGGTCCGGCATACAGCGGTGCCCGGCTCAGAATGTGGCCCAGCGCCCCAAGATAGGGAGCACAGTGCTTGTTCTCGCGGGCGAGGTTGCTGGCTGCATCGATGAACAGATTAGCCAATTCTGCCCTCGTTTGAACGGGAAGGCGTTCCAGTGATCCGGCGAGTCGGATAAGTTCTGGTGCAACCTTCTTCTGCGTGCGGATCTTGTCGAGCTCGGGTGCGAGGATCTGCTCTTGACGTTGCCGCTCGAGGCCGCCCGCTACCCGCCGCCAGAGGACATACTCCTGAACCTTGCTTCGTTTGCCCGGGAAATAGAGCCCATGCTCGCGGAGCCGCCAGAGGCTGTCGATGCGAAAGTGGTCGGCAGCAGCCCCGAACCCCGGCCGCAGCAGGAAACCGGCGAGAATGAGCCACGCCTCCTCATGGTCCGCCGACTCCTGGCGCCGAGCCATACAGCTTTCCAGAGCTGGCCACAGAGCACGGACGAGGGCTGCATTCCATTCGCTCTTCGGCATTCCCAGAAGCTGTTCCAAGTTCCTGAGAAGCCGCGTCGCTGTCAGCATTTCTCGTTGTTTGGAGGGGCGATCAAACGACTGCTTGATGCGCGTTCGGGCGGCTTCGAGCGCCTGCGCGGTGACATTCGGCTTGGCATCAACCGAAACTGCTACGGCTTTATCAGTGTTTTGGCCGTCTCGCTCGTGCGGGCGGAGATTGAATTCCAGTGGCCAGCACTGCCTGATGGAGGGATCGGCGCTGACGCAA
This sequence comes from uncultured Alphaproteobacteria bacterium, assembly GCA_963787425.1. GTDB lineage: Bacteria > Pseudomonadota > Alphaproteobacteria > ATCC43930 > CGMCC-115725 > AP-15. The sequence goes on along the minus strand of CAWBCV010000001.1, from coordinate 1,451,075 downwards.
GAGACTTGCAGTAGGCCCAATTCGTTCGCAGTGGCAATCAGGGTGACAGGAAGCGTGTTGGCGGCTATGCCGGGAGCGGAGTCCGTGACGTTAATGACCGTCTCCAGCGGCGGAAGGGCGTGGTGGTCCTTTTCACTCCAGTCGGCGATATCGCCTGCTTTGCTTCTGTCGTCGCGAGTGGAGTAATAGGCCTGGAAGCGTGCGAGGCTGTTCGTCTGTACCTCGAGCGGAAGGCCCGTGATCTCAAACCGTTCCTCCGACGATGCTCCGCGCGGGAGAACACACACAAGCGAGGGCAGAGCCCGTTCAACAGCTTCGGGCGTCCGTCTCCTAGTTACTTCGAGGAATGCCGCGCGCGCGGCACCCGCCTCGATGCGTTCTGTTCTGCGATGAAGGACCTTTCCAAATGACGCCGCGCCGCGGGCAACAGCGAGGTCGGGATCCGCATTTTCTAGTGCCAGTGGCGGCAAGCCCCGTTGCCATTTCGCGATCTGCTGACAGATCCTTTCGCGCAGGAACTCAGGACGAAGGGAGCCGCCATTGAACAAGATCGCGTCGACACGCGGACGACCCCGCAGGAAATCGGCAAGGTGCCGGGTGACCGCGCAGTCGGAGGCATAGGGAAGCCCCCACTCCCTCAGGGCGGCCTGTGCCCGGTAAGGATACGCCTGCGCGGCGCACTCGGGGAAGAAGCCATCGAGCAACAGCGCCTGCATTTCGGCACGCGTCAGTCGGGCCGTGCGCAACGCCGCGACCAGCCCGGACCCGCGGCCCGGCAATGAGATAGCGCAGGGCTCGTCCGGCCGGCCGCCGCTGGTGAGCAGCTTCTCCTTGAGATCCCGGCACCGGGAGACCAGGTCATCCCACTGAGTGCCCGAGAGCTTGCCGCGCTCACCGGTCAGTCGCGGTTCGAGGAGGTATGCGATCGCGAGATCGACATTGTCGCCGCCCAGCAAGATGTGGTCGCCCACTGCCTCGCGCTTGATGCGCGGGGCAGAGCCGGTAATTTGCGAGTGGAGTTCGAAAAGGCTGAAATCCGAGGTTCCACCACCAATGTCGACCACCAGGAGGTGTGTCCGATCGCTGTCGTTAGCGAGCCTGCCCGCAAGATCCGTTGCAAAATCGTGCTGCTCCAGCCAGCAGTAGAAGGTGGCTTGCGGCTCTTCAAGCAGGCGAACGGTTTCAGGAAAACCCGCCTCCAGCGCAGCCATAAGCGTTAGCCGCTGGGCAGCCGCGTCGAATGAGGCGGGAACGGTAATGGTGATCTCCTGCCTGTCAAACTCGAAGTCGGCACCGGCATCGGCAAACCGCCTGTTCCAAGCTCGCTTGAGATGGTTGAGGATGAGCGCCGAGGCGCGTACCGGTGAAATCTTGCTGTCGCGAGCGATGTCGTCCGATCCCCAGGGCAGAAACCGCGCCGAGCGATCGGACGTGTGGTGACAAAGCCAGGACTTCGCGGAATGGACGACCCGGCCAGGCGATTCTGCGGCCTTTTTGCGTGCGAGCAGGCCGACAATCCATTCCTCGCTCTTGGCCTCCCCGTCCTGAATTTGGGCAGCGGCCGCTTCCTCCGGCAGGTAGAGAAATGATGGAAGCGCTGTGGATTCCCTTATTGCGGACAGCGACTCCCATTGCAGGATGCCAAGAATCTCGGACTGCGCTTCGCCATGCAGCGGCACGAACGCCAGGGCGCAGTTGGTCGTGCCGAGATCGATACCGATGCTGAAACGGGCTCGCGTCATCCTCCGGCGCCGAGTATGGCTATTCCGTCCTGACCTGGAATTCGACCTTCCATCGGCGATCCGAATTCATGTGCTTCATCCACAGTTCAAGCCTGCCCAGTTCGGTCACAACAGAATTGATTTGCACAGGAACGACCTGTCCCGCCGGAAAATCAGGGAGCGGAGGCAGATTGATTTCGAGCAAACTGGTCTCCTCCAGCTCACGTGCGGCATCAGGCAGGAGCTGTCCCGGTTGGTCCCCGCTTCGGACTGCCGACGAATAGAACCGGAATTCGGCGGGGTGCCCGGTGAGAAGACCGAAATCTCGTCCTTCGATCAGGAGTTCCGAGCCCTCCTGCATCCCCTGCGGAACAACGCACAGCGCCTGTATCGGGGGTTTGAATCCCGGCACAGCTGGCATCGAGCTCTCGAGGCCCATGTAGTACGAGCGCGCTGCTCCGGCCTTGATCCGAATACCTTTCTGCGTCACTCGAGTTCGCCCATAGAAAGAAGCCCCTTTTGCGACCGCGAGATCCAGTTCGATCCCCCGCAACTCGCGAACCGCTTTTTCTCCATTCCACGAAGTGATCAGTTCGAGCACTCGGTTGCGGATCGGCCCACTCTTGAAAACACCGCCGTTAAAAAGGACCGCGGTTGGCATCACAAACTCGGTTGACCCCAGCTGCCGTTCCACCGCTGCAGTAAGCGATTGACTGCTGCTCAGATTGGCTCGGCTCCGGCACAGAAACCGCGCCAGATGTTTGCTGATCACCGGATCGGCTGCGAAAGGCAGGCCGAATTCCTGCAGTCCTACTCGACGGGCCTCCTGTGGCAAATCGCTGATTCCGGTCTTTGCGAAAAAACCATCGAGAATGACCTGCTCGAGGGTCTCTCGATCAAGTGTTGCCGAAACGGTTCCGGCAAGCAGGCTCGATCCCCGTGAGGGAACCGCAATCGGGACTTCGGGCAACAACTCGTCCTCGAACAATGCAATCTTGGCCTTGGAGGCGGCATGGACGAGTGCGAGGAATTGCCAGGAATCGATCGACCTTCCCTTCGCTTCGAGTTTGGCCTGAAGCGTATAGGCGAGCGCCAGATCCATGTTGTCGCCGCCGAGGAGTATGTGTTCGCCGACGCTGATGCGTTCGAGCTCTAACGTGCCACTGCTGTCGGTAACGGCAATTAGGCTGAAATCGGCGGTGCCGCCGCCGACATCACAGACCAGGATGATGTCACCCGGAGTGATCAAGCAACGCCATTCCCTACCTGCCTGCGTGATCCAGGCGTAGAACGCTGCCTGCGGTTCTTCGAGCAGGGTGACTTTGCCAAGACCGGCGGCCTCCGCCGCTTCGGCGGTCAAATTCTGCGCGATTGCATCGAACGATGCCGGGACAGTCAGGACAATCTCAGTTTCAGAAAGATCCCAGTTCCGCCCCTGCACGCGTCCAGCATAGAGAAACGCGTTCTTTAGGTGCGCAAGGTAGCGCCGCGAGCACTCAAAGGGCGAGAGCTTCTCACCCTGGATTTCCGATCTCCACGGAAGCGATTGACGCCGGGGGTCGATATGCGGGTTGGAGAGCCACGATTTGGCAGAGGTGATGAGACGATCGGGAACAAGCGCGCCATGGTCGCGAGCGAAATGACCGGCTAACGTGGTGTCGCCGATCCCATCATCCCAAGGCAGCGGAAACGAGTTCTGCGGAAATTCATCGCGGTGGGGGATGTACAGCGCGGAGGGCAGCATTGGTTTCTCGCCGATCTGATTTGGTCCAATTATTTGGGTGACTTCCAATACCCCGGTGTGATCGGACTCCAGATCGGTGAGCGCGATCGCGCTGTTCGTTGTACCAAGATCGATGCCAAGACTGAAACGTGGGCTCATGAGTTGAAACGCTCGGTTCGCATTGTGTGTGAGATATTCGGAGCTGGCGGGCAGTCTCTACGGCTTCACTCGGGTTCCCCGTCGGACGGGGCCTCGCCCGCGGCCGAGAATAGGCTGTATGGCATTTAGATCGCTGCTCCCAGCTTACTTCAGCTCGACTTCCGCAGGAGCAACTGTCGGCAGCCGGTCGGGGTCGACCCGCACAATCCGTGGGAGTCTCACCCACTCGGTTTTCCAGCCGCGATGGACAAGCGTCCCCGAGAACGGTCCTGCTCCCCGGATGTTTCCGATCAGACGATATTCATCGGCTGCATATCCCACGGGAATAGTGACGGATGAGCCCTCGTTCTCTTCGCGCACCGATCGAATTTTGAAGTGCTCGCGCAGGGCCGCTCTGCACCCTTCATGTATGACGCGAGCAGCGGCCCCAACCTGGGCGTTGTCGTACGTTGTAATATCCTCCATCAGAAAGTCCACCAGCCGCCCTCGCTCCTGAAGTACGGCGAGGAAGCTGACGATTTCAACTTCGGCCTGATTGCCGGCTGCCGCGACCGGCATGGGCTGGGCCGCGTCAGCTTTGGGGGGTTCGGGCGCCGGTCGCTCGCCTCGGCTAACGAAGACTATCACGAGCAGAGCCAGCGCGGCAACCAAAGAAGCTACCGCAAAATATGAATGGAAAAGGCTCGATTCCGTGAACAGCGCCAAGGTATTTACCGTGAGCAGCGCGATACAGCAAATGATAGAACCTATTCTCATGTTTACTGACATCTTCATTCCTTTGCGATCCGAGCCTGTGTGTACGCGGAGCGAAAGGGGCAAGATACACCGACTGATGAGTTGGAATGGACAGAATGCCTCCGCGTAGCGCCGCGCGGCAATATCGTGGTGTTTCGCTCGATTACCGCCTCCGGCGGTCCTCCAGGCCCAGTCGAAGGCCAACACTGTGCTCGATCAGCAACGCGCGTTTGCTAAGTGCGCAGGGTCTTCTGCGGCAATCCTTGCCGAGCTCGCTATTAGTATCGGCCCTGCCCGCAACCCTATCCGTCAGCCCCACTTCTCCGGCTTACCCAAAAAACCAAATGCGTTACCAATGCTGCCGCGAGGCGATGATCGCTTACGCCAAACCAATTCGACCATAGGCCAGAAGGGCTGCATCAACCCGCTCAAGGGATTTCCGGCGGTACGCTGCCGCCTATCGTACGCGTCGGGCAAAAAGACGCCCCGGCCGCGTGCGGATCCATCTACCCGTCCATTTCGTCCTGCCGCGTGACGTGGCGTTCTCGACCGGTCAAGCCATGTCCTTTATTCGAGGATAGGTAAGCCTTAAGATCGTCATGCCGCTCCGCTAACGATCCAAGCCGGACGAACCGGCTGGACGCTTCCGACCCGCACTGGCCGTGCCATTCGACCCGAGCCCTGGCACGCGACAAAGCATCATCAACGAGATGGGGGATCCTCATGCCAGCAATCTATGTTTGCGATCTCTGCGGTAAGCACCAACCGATGGAGGAGCAGTTGACCGTGGTTGCTCGCGAGCCCGATCCCGAAGAGTGGCATTTTTGTGAGGAGTGCTCTCAACTCCACATTCAGCCAATTTTGGACAAGGCGGCCGAGGCAAAGGTGGAGCGGGGAGACCTCTGACCTATCCACTAAATCGCTGTAGGCCAAGCGTCGCGGTTTCTGCGCCAGTCCGCTTCCGCGCCAGTTGGTGAGAACAGAACTCGGCGGTGGAGGGAACCGGATTTTAACCTTCGGTCCCCCGGGCGCGGGCTCGATTTCGCGTCATCCCGCTCGGCCTGGTATTTCTTCGCTGCCTAATCCGGCATTAAATCAGGCGATCAGGGAAATTCCGGTCGGACAAGGGAAGGAGGCCCTTGGCTCGCGTTTGGCGCCCGGGCGCCAAGGCCGCTGCGCTATCATCGCCCTCGGGCCTTACCCGTCAACCCCGCTCGCCGAAACGCCTCGGCCATCGCGTCGCCGCTAGCGGGCATGGAATGGCTTCGGCCCGCGGGCGTCTCAGCGGGTCGGATACGTTTGTCCGATTCCGTTGGGGCGATTTCGGCGCGTGATTTGGTCGGCCGCGCTTCCGGAGCTTGATCCAACCGCATTGTCAAGGAGATCCGCCGGCGTTTCGGGTCGACCTCCAACACCTTGACACGGATGACATCGCCAGGCTTCGTGATTTTTCGTGGGTCCTTGACGTAAGTATCTGCCATCGCGGAGATGTGCACCAACCCGTCCTGGTGGACCCCCACATCGACGAAGGCGCCGAACGCGGCGACGTTTGTCACGACACCTTCGAGAACCATGCCGGGCTTCAGATCCTCGAGCTTTTCCACTCCCTCGCGAAAGCTCGCCGTCTTGAAAGCCGGACGCGGATCACGCCCGGGCTTCTCGAGTTCCCGCAAGATGTCAGCGACGGTCGGTACCCCGAAGACGGTATCAGTGAATGCCTCCGGCTGAAGCTGGCTTAGTACTGATGCATCACCGATCAGCCTCTCCAGTCCGCTCTTGGTTGCCGCGAGAATGCGCCGCACTACTGGGTAGGCTTCCGGGTGTACGCCCGACGCATCGAGTGGATCGTCCCCGTTTCGGATGCGCAGGAAGCCTGCCGAAAGCTCGAAAACCTTGGGCCCGAGGCGCGGTACCTTCTTGAGGAGCCCGCGGGTGCGAAAAGGACCGTGGGCCTCACGGTAACTGACAATGCTGCGCGCCAGACCTTCACCGATGCCGGAGACTCGCGACAGCAATGGTGTGGATGCCGTGTTGACATCAACTCCCACCGCGTTGACGCAGTCCTCGACCACCGCATCGAGGGAGCGCGAAAGTTTTTGTTCGCTAAGATCGTGCTGATATTGGCCCACGCCGATCGATTGGGGATCAATCTTGACCAGCTCGGCGAGCGGGTCCTGAAGCCGTCGGGCGATCGACACCGCCCCGCGCAAGGACACGTCTAGCCCAGGCAACTCCTGCGAGGCAAAAGCTGAAGCGGAGTAGACTGAGGCGCCGGCCTCCGAGACCATCACCCTGGTCAGCCCAAGCTTGGGATGGAGCCGAATGAGCTCGGCACCGAGCCGGTCGGTTTCGCGCGATGCGGTGCCGTTCCCGATCGCGATCAATTCCACCTGATGCTCTTGGGCAAGCCGCGCCAGCTGAGCAATCGACTCGTCCCAACGACGCTGCGGCTCATGCGGGTAAATGACAGTCGTCACCGCGACTTGCCCGGTCGCGGTGACCACGGCGACTTTGACGCCGGTCCGATACCCCGGGTCAAGCCCCATCGTCCGACGCGCGCCCGCCGGGGCCGCGAGCAGCAGGTCGCACAGGTTTCCCGCGAACACCTGTACTGCGGCATCTTCCGCAGCTTTCCAGAGCCGAAGGCGCAGGTCGCTTTCGATATGAGCCAGGATCCTCGTCCGCCAGGCCACACGCACTGTATCGATCAGCCAGCGGTCGCCGGGCCGACCGAGATCGGCAATCTTGAACCGGTTGGCGACCTGCCGCTCGAAGGCGCTCGGCTCGCCTCGGTCCGGCGCGCCTGGGTCGGGCACCAGCTCCAGGGTGAGCACCTCCTCCTTCTCGCCGCGAAACAGCGCCAGTATGCGATGCGACGGCAATCTGGCGAGAGACTCACTGAATTCGAAATAGTCGGCGAACTTGGCGCCGGACTCCGATCTGCCCGGACGAACTTGCGAACAGAGACGGCCGCGCGACCACACTTCCTCGCGCAAGGTCCCGAGCAGCGTGGCATCTTCGGCGAAACGTTCTACGAGGATCGCGCGGGCGCCTTCGAGTGCGGCGGTCGAATCAACCACCCCCTTACTCGGGTCGACATACCGGCGAGCCACCTGCTCCGGACTTTGGTCGGGCCTCGCGAGAAGCGCCTCTGCCAGCGGCTCGAGGCCGGCTTCGCGCGCGATTTGGGCTTTCGTCCGCCGCTTCGGCCGATAAGGCAAATAGAGATCCTCGAGCCGCGCCTTGCTGTCCGCCGCGTCGATCGCATGCTTGAGCGCGGCATCGAGTTTTCCTTGCTGACTGATGCTCTCGAGGATGGCAGCCCGACGCTCGTCCAGCTCTCGCAGATACCTTAGCCGCTCTTCAAGCGTACGCAGCTGGGTATCATCGAGTGCCCCGGTCGCCTCCTTCCGATACCGAGCAACAAAAGGTACAGTCGCTCCGGCGTTGAGCAACGAGATGGCGGCAGCGACCTGCTGCTCGCGGACGCCTAGCTCCTCGGCGATGCGTAGGTTGATCGGCTTCATGGATCCTGAGCAATGGCTGGAGGGAAATGGAACCGGCCCGAGCAGCGGTTCCAAGGTGCCCTGCGAGAACGGAGCTGAGAGCCGAAAAAATTTGAGGATCTCTGCCGTGTTTTGCAAGGCATAGGCGGAGGAAGGGAGATTCGAATTGTTGATCCCAACTGGGCGGTCTCGAAAAGCCGGTTGACGCTTGCAGACGGGGAAATACAGAACGCCTTTGTTATCCTCAGATCTCGACCTCGGCGCCGAGCTCGATAACGCGTTCCGGCGGCAGGCGAAACACCTCGGGCGCCGACCGAGCTCGTCGATTGATCAGCGGCTGCGAAGAAATTACGACATTGCGTTTCTGACCCGGAGCGATCCGGCCCGGAATTTTTAAGGCGAGGTAATCGCGTGGATAATGGGTGTACCAACGGCATCGACACGGGGTTCGTCGCGCTCGGCTATGCGAAGGTGGCCGTGCTGGGCGTCGTTCAAGGCATTACCGAGCTGATGCCGATCTCCTCGACAGCGCATATGCGCATTGTACCCGCACTCTTGGGCTGGCCGGACCCGGGGTCCGCCTTTTCGGCGGCTATGCAGCTCGCTGCCTTGGCGGCGGTCATCAGCTATTTCTGGCGAGACGTTTGGGACCTCGTCTTCGGGTCGTTGTCGGCGATCGCACGCCGCGACTACTACGATCATTCATTCGTACTCGCTGTCGGCATCGTGATCGGCACCATACCGATCGGGATTGCCGGGCTTGCGCTCGCTAAAACACTCAATACTTGCGGCTCGCCGCTCCGGAGCCTCTTCGTGGTGGGTCCGGCTTGCATCGTCATGGCGCTGCTGCTCGCGATCGCGGAACTCGCGGCGCGCCACCAGCGCCCCTTCGAGCGCGTGGGGCTCCTCGACTGTGTCGTCGTCGGCATCGCGCAGGTCGGGGCTCTGATCCCCGGCGTCTCGCGCTCGGGCTCGACCCTGACGGCGGCCCTCTTCCTCGGCTTCAAGCGCGAGGACGCCGCGCGCTTCTCCTTCCTGCTCGGATTGCCGGCAATCGCGCTGGCCGGCCTCAAAGAATTGGCGGAGCTGCGGCACGCCGGCCTAGATTCGCATGGCTGGTCGGTGCTGATCTTGGGGCTCATCGTCGCGAGCCTCTCGTCTTTTCTCGCAATCTGGGCCCTCTTGCGCATCCTCGAACGCTTCGCAGCCTGGCCATTCGTCGTCTACCGCGCCTTTGTCGGCGCCGTATTGCTCGCGGGCGTCGCGACCGGCTGGCTCGGTTGATTGACCCAGCCTCCCACGTTTGCTCACCATTCCACCGTCTTAATCAACTCGCCACCGAGTTCCGAGACACCTTTTCACGGGTGGTGATGATTCCTGTAGTCGCTGTTGATGAGGTAGTCGCTGTTGATCAGGAGGTGCACACCGGCGTCCTGATATTGGCCGATCAGGTCGATGGCCTTGGACGCCGTGCCCACGAAACCCGGCAACGGTCCGCGCCAGCCGCTCGCGCTTCGCCGCCACAGCGGCCTCGTCGCGGCATCTTGCGCCGCCGGCTTCATCGCATCACGATCGAGAGTGTGCCACTGACAACCTTAGGGAGGGTCGAACAGTCATGCGGGCGATATTTTTCCGTCTTGTCCTGGTCGGCGCTACGAGCGCTGTCGCCCCACTCGCTCACGCGCAGCTGGTAACCCACCGTGACCTCTCTTATTCGATGGCTAAGACGATCGCGGAGACGGCAATCGACAGCTGTGCGGCCAAGGGCTACGCCGTCTCGGCCGTCGTGGTCGACCGCGCTGGCGACGTCATTGTCGCGATGCGCGCCGACAATGCCGGCCCGCATACGATGGAGAACGCTCGGCGCAAAGCCTATACTGCGCGCAGCTTTCGCATCTCGACGACCGCCTATGCCAAGCGCTTCGCCGACAACGACCCGGTGGTGCGCCAGCAGGTAACCTTACCCAACGTCATCGCCATTCCCGGTGGGTTGCCGGTTAAACTCGGCGACGAGGTTATTGCCGGGGTCGGCGTCTCCGGCTCGCCCGGCGTCGACGAGCCGTGCGTCCAAGCCGGGCTCGACAAAGTCGCCGAACAGCTCAAATGACCCGATCGGCGGTAGCGTGTTCCGCGCGTCCGGCCGCGCCGAAGCGCTTGGACCACTCTAGGAGGCCGGTGACCGGCATCCACCTTCATCCGGTTACCCGTCAGCCGACGTGGCACTGGGATATGCCGAGGAGAGCACGCCCGGCCAAGATGGCGCCGGCGGCCGGTGAGCAGCGCAGAGGGAGAGCGAACCAACCGGTACTGGGCGTGTCACTATGCGATGCGACCGTTGTTCCTCTTGGAGGTACCGAGGGTTCGAATCGTGCTCCCTCCAGCGGAGAGTGATCTCCGATGGTCCAGCGTGCACGCTCGTCCCGGGTTTCCGGTAACGGCTACATTGCCGACCCTCGGGCTGTTTAAACGAGGAAACGAGGTGTCCGACATGTGCCAAAGCACTAAATCGCTTCGCGATAGTCGGCTGAGGCGGGGGGCATCGACTTATCCGCAGGGCCGCCAAGCAGGCTAGACCGAACTTTGCCCTCTTTTGAGCGTAACCCATTGATATAGTTTGCAGCGGTGGTGTCGGTCTGTCTACGCAGTGGGGGGTGACGCCGAGCAGGTCGAGGGCGTGGCGCTGTGAGCAGGTGGGGGTGGCGAGGATGGTGGTGAGGCGATCGCGCCCGAGGCGGACGACATTGCAGGTGAGGGTGGCGAGATCGCCGAGCAGGGTGTGGAAGCTGTGCAGCGGGAGTGGTTCGCCATCTGCAGGGCCGGTGCGTTTGCGGGCGGTCTTGCGTCGCGCGGCTGGCGAGGGCTCGGCCTTGGCCACCGGCGAGGCGCGCTGTGCCTCGCGCGCGCCCGGATCGTGCTCGTCGAACAGCATTGGGGCGAGGCTCGGCGCATGTGCCCCTGCAGATAATAGGCCAGCATGCAGAGCAGGACGTGCGCGCGCGCCCGCGGTGCGGTCCAATGGAACACCGGACGCAGCTCGAGATCGACGGTCTTTAGTGAGCGGAAGGCGTGCTCCACGCCACTGAGACTTTTGTAGGCGCGCACCGTGGCGTGGGCCGTCAGCCCACGGGCTGTCCCGTGGGGACGTCGGACCGTGCGGCCGGGCAGCACGGCGTCGAGCGCGATGCGGCGCGCGGTCAATTTCCACCGCCTCGGCGGCGGGCAGCAGTTTGTCGCCGCGCAGCACGGCGCGGAGTTGCTCGATGCGCTCGGCGGGCCAGCGGGACAGGTTGGCGAGGGTTCGGTTCTTGGTCTTGCCGGCCTCGCGATAACTCTCGCGCAGCAGGATGGCGGGTGGTGAACCTCGGTTGGGGATGACGGCCACCTGCATGCGCCGTAACCGTCATGGAGCTACGCGCCTGTCAATCGAAATCGACATTTTATATGACCGCTTGTACAACGAATATCAGGTTTTTTCAATTCCGTCATTTAGAAAGTGGTCAAAGTTCGGTCGAAGTCGCGGCGCAAACCGCGAGCTTTACCTAGCTGGCTTCTTCCTATGGTGGCAGTGGCGGCTGCTGCACGGGGGCGATCTTGGCCGGCGTGGCCGCGACCAAAAAGATCTTACCGGGCCGCGAGACTCCGGTACGTGGGGCAAGCAGAAGAGCGTTGGCCAGTGACAATCGCGTCGCTAGAGAATTCTCTCCTGCGTTGCCGACGCTAATCTTTGTCGCCGCTACGCGCTTTCGCTTCAGCTGGTACTCAAGTCTAATGTCGCCTTAGGGCCAAGGACGACGCTCTTGCACCTGAGCATGGCCGTCAGCTTTCCCCCAGCAGGCGGACGATCCGCTGGATCAATCGATCATCTTTTCAGTGCGAGAAGCTGACCTCTCGCCTTCTTGCCGCGGGGCCTGTTTGAACCGATGAGGAAGAGACGCTGAGCCGGCTCAAGGCACTCGGCGCCAGACTATCGATCCGCATACCAGTGAGAGACCAGCCTCGACCACGCATAACGCGGGAGCAAATCTCCGAGATCTGCCGGCTGCGCGCTGCAGGCTTCCGGGTGAAACCTCGTCGTTCTGCAATGCCAACCATGACAAGCCCGCGCTCGATCGTGCCTAGGGGCCGCCTGGTCGCGGGCAGCCGGCAGAGCCCGTCATAACGCTTCAGTCGGGCGATGCCGGCCTCCATCGCCGGAGCGATATCACGGGCGCGGTCGACCCGGCACCCGTGCAACCCATTGCGGCGGCTAGCGCCAAAAAGTCGATGGCGGGATCGACAGGATCCATCGCGATAAAGCGGTTGGCCCGCACCGAGGCATAGTGGGGCTGGGCCTTCATGAGTTCTTCAGAATGTTGTATTCGCGGTTGTTGACCACGACGAAGGTCACCGGCAGCTTTTCACGGGCGGCGGTCCAGAGCGCCTGCGGCGAATAGAGCGCGGCGCCATCGCCGACGATCGAAACGACCGGCGCACAATCAAGGCCGAGCGAAAGGCGACCGCTGCCGGCATACCCCAGCCGAGGGCACCGCCGCGCGAGAAGGAATACTGCCGCGTCGAATTGCTGTTCAGAAAGCCGCGTAGCTTTAGCTGGAGCTTCCGTCTTTGTGAACACGCAAGCCTCTGATTTAGCGTAAGAATTATCCGCTATTGAGGGTGCCTACTGGGTACGGGAGAGGCCGAGGAGGTCGCGGGCCTTTTGTTGAATGGGGGTTGGCCGGGCGATCAAGGTGAAGGGTTGCTCGGGGGCGATGGCGGTCACCAGGGTGTTTCGGGTGAGGGTCGCGAGATCGTCGAGAAGGGTTCGGAAGCTGTGGACTGGAAGGCCGTCCTCGGTTCGGCCGGTGGTTTGTTTGGTGACCGCGGCGGGGGAGCGCTCGGCTTTGGCGACGACGCTGGAGCGTTGCGCTTCGGCCGCCTCCTTGTCGGTATCGTCGTAGAGCATCGGCGCCAGGCGCTGGCGCATATGCCATTCCAGGTAGTAGGCGAGCATGCAGACAAACACGTGGGCCCGCACGCGATCGGCCAGCCAGTGATAGACCGGCCTGATCTGGAGATCGACGGTCTTGATGCAGCGGAAGGCGCGCTCCACCAGGCTCAGGGATTTGTAGCTACGCACCGTGGCGGTGTCGTCGAGAGCGGCGGCGGGCAGGCTTGTACGCACGACGTAGAGGCCGTCGAGCGCCGCCTCTACCGTGATTTCGTCGGTCCTGCGGGCGAAGCTGAAGCGGGTGTCGGTAATGTCGAGGGTGAAGTGCTTGGCCATCTTGTGCTTGTCGAGCACGGCGCCGATCGCGAGGCCGATTTCAGCTTTGCCGCGCAGCGGCTGGCGCTTGCGGGCCACGGCGGCGGCAATGCGGGCGAGGTCGCGCTCGGTGGCGGCGAGCAGATCCTCGCGCTTGCGGGCGCGCTCGGCGGCGAGAGCGCGGTTGCGGCAGACGATGAGCCGCTCGCCAGGGAACTCGGGAGAGGTGATGCCGGCCATATCGCGGTCATCAAACAGCGACATCTGCAGCGCGCCGCCGTCGAGCAACGCCTTGATTGCCGGGGCGCGCAAGGCGGTGATCCAGTCGAGCCCGGCCGCTTTGATGTCCTCGGTGATCCGCGCCTGGGTGATCATGCCGCGGTCACCGACCAGGACGACATGGTCGAGAGCGAAGCGCTCCTTCAGCTTAGTCACCTGACTGGTTAGGGTCGTCGGGTCTGCGGTGCTGCCGGCGAAGACCTCGATTGCCACGGGGCAGCCGTCGCGGGCGCAGAGCAGCCCATAGACGATTTGCCGTTTGCCGCGTTTGCCGTCACGGCTGTAACCGAATTGGGCGAGCGGACAGCAACGGCCTTCCAGGTAGCTCGACGACACGTCGTAGAGCACCAGTGTGCCGCCGCTGAGATGTCGTTTGGCGAGGGCCGCCTCGACCGCCGGCTGGCGGACCGCCAACCAGTCGAGTGCACTGTAGAGCTCGTTCTCGTCGACCACCCCGAGACCGAGCTGCTCGCCAAGGCTGGAAGTCGCGGTGTCCGGCGACAGCGCCCGGGCGGCGGCAAGCTTGGACCCGGGATCGAGGATGCGGCTGACCACCAGGGCCAGGATGAGGTCGCGGCAGCGGTTGCCCCCGGCCTGCGCCGGGGCAGACATCGCGGCCAGCCGCATCTCATCCAGTTTTCCTGAGGCACAGGTTCTCCGCGTCCGCCAGCGCCAGATGTCAACCGAGTCCGGAACCGGACCCTCTGCGCCATTAAGAACTGGACCTCCGGGTTAATCGGTGGCGCCCCGCGGCTCGGTCGGAGCTGCTTGTCCAGGTAGTGCACAGGAGGGACCCGCGCGCCTGCGCAGCGACCGGCACGAGTTTGGCGGCGCGGCGCGCGGGAGGTTCCCGTGTACCCACCTGGGCAAGCTCCTGGTCATTCCTCTGCCTGGAGCCGCGAGAGGCCGTGTCTTGCTGTGCAAGCTTCTTGTAAAAACCTGCCCTCAGATCACGGTCAACGGGCCGGTATCAGCAAAGCTCAATCCTCGACGATACGGCAACTCCTTTTTTTACAAACCGTAGATGCGGCGCGGCCTTGCCAGTGCGCATCACGCCGTACCCACGCCGGCAAGCACTGCCCCTCGCGCGGCATTAACATCATGTCCGCCGCCTTCTCACCGATCATGATCGAGGGCGCATTGGTACTGCCCGATGTAAGCGTCGGCATGATCGAGGCATCGGCGACCCGCAGACCGGCAAGGCCATGGACGCAAAGCTGGGCATCGACGATTGCCATCGGGTCGGACCCCATCTTGCAGGTCCCGACCGGATGGTAGTGGTCTCCGCCCGATGCCGACCTGATCGTCGGTCGCGCTTCTGGTGTGTCCTTCCCTTGCAGGGTTCGAGCACATGGCATGCCGTTTCCGGGACATTGCACTGTGATGCGAACGCCGTTTTGCACATCGGGGGTATCTGCTACGCGCGCGAGGGGATAAAAACCCAGTTCTCAAAAGGCCCGCGTGCCGGCTCGTGAACCGCTGGCATCCATGTGTTAACCTCGTCCGACTGATCGCGACATCCCGATATCGGAAGGGGTTCGAGATGGCAGAGCGCATCGCCTTTGAGCTGAACGGGGAGACACGAACCGTCGAGGTGGCCCCGGACACGCCGCTGCTTTACGTGCTGCGCAACGAGCTCGGGCTCAGCAACCCGCATTTCGGCTGCGGGCTCGCGCAATGCGGCGTCTGTACGGTCCATGTCGACGGCGCGCCGACGCGATCGTGCTCGCTGCCGGTATCGGCGGCGGCCGGCACCAAGGTGACAACTCTCATCGGGCTCGGCACCCCCGAACATCCTCACCCGCTGCAGGTGGCCTTCATCGCCGAGCAGGTGCCCCAATGCGGCTATTGCCTCAATGGCTGGATCATGACGGCGGCGGAGTTGTTGCGCGACACCCCGCATCCGTCGGAGCAGCAGATCCGCGACGGGCTATCCGGCCTCAAATGCCGTTGCGGGACGCATATGGCTATCTTGCGCGCCGTCAGGCGCGCGGCGCAGGCGGCGTAAAGGAGGGGGCAATGACCCAATTCTCGATCGATCGCCGCAGCCTCTTTAAAGGCGCGGGTGCGCTAGTCGTCTCGATCGGCATCCCCGGCGGTGTGGCCACCGCCGAGATTGGCAGCGCGGTAAAGCCGCCGCTCAGCCCCGACTGGCTGGACAGCTGGCTCGCCGTCAAATCGGACGGCGATGTCGTCGCCTATTTCGGCAAGATGGATATGGGCCAGGGCGTCGATGTCGCGATCGCACAGATCGTTGCCGAAGAGCTCGACGTGCCGTTCGAGCGCGTCGATGTTGTGATGGGCGATACCGCCTGGACCGTGAACCAGGGCGGCGCCAGCGGCAGCACTGGGATCCAGAAGGGCGGCATCCCGCTGCGCAACGCTGCGGCCGAGGCGCGCCGCGCGCTCGTCGAGTTGGCTTCGCAGCGCCTCGGCGTCCCGGCCGACCGGCTCGAAGTTACTGACGCCGTCGTCGCAGTCGCCGGCGATCCCGCGCGCAAGCTCAGCTATGGCGAGCTCATCGGCGGCCGATATTTCGATCTGCCGATGACCTGGAACGGCAAGATCGGCAATGATCTCGTCGCCGAGGGACGGGCGAAGCCGAAACCGTCCGGCGCATACAAAATCGTCGGCCAATCGCTGCCCCGTTTCGATGTCCCGGCCAAGGTATTCGGCAAGCTCGACTACGTCACCGACATCAAGGTGCCGGGAATGCTGCATGGCCGCATGTCTCCATCGGCGAGCCTAAGACCATCACTGGCGGCGAGGGCGTGCTGGTCCCCGGCGGGACGACGCCGTTTTTGACCGTTGGAAACGGCGAGCAGGCAACTCTGCTCTATTTCATGCTGGTGCCAAAGGAGACCCTCGATCAGCCGGTGGCTGCCACGCCAGCGACGGTCAATGAGCTCTACCGGACAGCGGCGCCGCTGCCCGAGCTGAAACCGGGGAGCTATGAGTTGAACCTCACGCGGATCACCTTTTCGCCGGAAATGCTTTCGAACCCGCCACACCATCGCTCGGGCGCGGCGCTCTATTATATCTTCTCGGGCATTGGCGCGAACACCGTCGACGGCAAAACCGCGGACCGCGGGCCCGGATCACTGATCTACGAGCCCTTCGGCCTTGTTCACCGGTGGGGCAACCCTGGCGGCGAGCCGTTGACCTTCCTGGCCTTCAACATCAATCCCGAAGGCGTGCCGGCCGTCGTCACTGAGACGCCGGCTAAACCATAACGAGCGAGCGAGCGAGCGGCCTGGCACGGATCCGGGTCGCCAACTTTCGGCTGCGAATTCTGATTTCCTCTTAATTGTGGTGATCCTACCGGTAATAATTGTGAGGCGATTGCGGCGGCAGCACGTCCGCAGGATAGGCACCAGCAACTCCCTTATGCACGGCGGACTTACAGGCGCAGCCGACCTGGCGCTCACGTTCGCCCTCCTCTGCCGCGAGTGAACATGATGAGACACTGAGAGGCTGAACGCCTTTTGCAAGAAGGAAGAGAGGTTCGAGCAGTGCGTTACCGAGCTCTCCGAGCTCGCTTCGGGTCTTGATCTGCGTCTGACCGGTGCGGCTTCGCGTGATCTGCCGGAAGTTCGCGCTGCATGTCGAACGCGGTGAGCAGCGCTGCCGTCCCGGCGTAATTGCCCATCAGCGCGACGAGATCGACGAGGGCGCGACAGCCAAAGTGCCGTAATGCTCGGGCGAAGGTCTCCGATGTTACCTTCCTTGCACCGAAGATCTCGCGACCCAGTTCGATAACTATCGCATCGGCGCGGTCGAGGCCGCTCGTGTCGGAGCGATGCTGAATGATTCCGATGACATCGCGGGAGATGCCTTCGCGCAGCGCTTCGGTTTCATGCGCTGCCCATTCGAATTGACTGTCGAGCTCACGGGCGGTGGTGAGGATAGCCAGTTCGCGAACGCGACCTCCCAATCCCGCCTCGTGTCGCAGATAGTGATTGAGAGGTCTGGTATACCGCGAGAGGTCGGGACTATGGAGAAGGATACCGCCTGGACCCCCTGAGGCCCATGAGCGTCCCACCTTTGGGGTCGGCAAGGCTGTCGTAGATCTGCCGCCCGCCCAGATCGAGGTCTTCGCGTCTCGGCAATGGCAGTCGGCATCCAGATTGGGGGTCGATATCTTCAGGGTACATCGCTTCCTCCAATCATGAGAACCCATCGGTTCTGAACCTCAAATTGCGGTTTGTAGCTTCGCGATGTGGAGGGCCCGGCGAGGTGCTGGTCATATCCCCTTCACGATGACGATGCGTGCATTGCCGCAGACACGATTGGCGCTGCGGCTGCAGACATGAGCTTGCCATCATGGCCCACGCTGGGCACGTCGATTACCGTCCAGGCACAGCTGGTTCGCAGCGCCGTCGCGGCTGCGTGCCCGCATCGGACATAGTTATGCGCGCGCTCATAGCGAGTTCGCCCCCTGGCGCATCGAGCGCGGACCCTTTGGGAAGAAGCGCCCAGTGGTCGATACGTCCGCGGTACCCGCCATCACCGTGATGCGGAAGGCGAGCAACACACGCAATGCGTCGGTATCGACATCCGTCTCGCCGAGGCCGAATGGCCAAGGGATTGTCAGATCCGGCATCGCGTAAGTGCCCGCGTTGGCACTGACGGCGACGGCGACGCGATTACGGAATCCAAATGAGACCATTCGATGCACATACTGTCCGCCCGCGGAGTGGCCGAACAATCCGTACTGTTGTTGGGTCGTGACGCCCTGCGCGCGCAATTGGTCGAACAGGCGTTCGTCGATACCGAACGTCCATACTTCACTTCGCGGCGGTTCGGCGAGCCATCCTTGTCGTGCGGGTTACCGAAATGGTACCAGAGATGTTCCGGGACCGATGCCTCGGGGAACTCGATGGAGATCGCCAGAATGCCGGCTTCATCGACCAGATCCAGCCAATAGTCCCGGTAGTCCCTGCCATTGCGGCCGACACCGTGATGCACGAACAGGACCGGTGTCCCGACGTCGTAATTGTGTGGCCGTGCCGCATGAAGCACCAGTGGACGATTAGGGAATGCCGGGTCGAGGTAAGGGAGCGGGCCGCACGCGGGAGCTTCGACAAGGCGTGTCAGATCGGTCATTCGGCCCGTGCTCTGATCGCGATGGTGGCGAGATGGTCAATTGGCACTTGTTCAAGCATGTCGGGACCCAGGAGTGCGTGTCAAGGCGATGCGCTCACCAGGCGTCGTTCGAGCTCGGCTGGCATCTCGACGGGGGCTATAATGCGATCAGCTGATAAATCTATCGTCCGACCGCGGCAGAGACGGCCATTGCACTCCACAAAGCTGCTCACGCGCAGATGATCGTTGCGACCGGCAATCCTGCCACCGAAGTTCGGCGTCACTATGGCACCCAAGAAAGCGGGGCATTGGCATCAGCCCTTATTGAGACCGGCAGAGGCAGGCTTCGACGGGCCACAGCTGTTTGGCTGTTGTCCGTCAGCCGCGAGATCTTGGTGGGCACGTAAGCGTGTTTTCCCGTGATCGGTGACGATCACAGGTCCTTTTCGGCAAGTTTGCGAAACTCGTCGGGAACGGAACGGGAAATCCCCAGCGCAACCGACGCATATCCGATGGCATCCCATCCGAACCGATTGCGGATCCTATCGACAGCGCAGTCTGCCGCCCAACGCGCCATGCCTTTCTTGGTGCCCGGGCGGCGCGCCTCATCTTTAAGTCCAAGCGGGAGTTCCAGCTGCACATCCCAGTGCTCCTCAAGATGGGACACGGAGATCGCCAGGAGCGAAATAGTCTTCTCATCAGGGTGATCCGCGAGAACCGCGCGCACCAGCTCTTCGGCGACCTCGGCAAGGATCACGGTCGCCGAGATTGGCGCGTCGAGCGTTACCGAGCGAGTGGCTGAGTCCAAGTTGGCAAAGCGAACACGGGCCGTCACGGTTCGACCAGCCTTGGACTTGGCCCGGAGGCGGCTGCCGATTCTGTCTGCAAGATGTAGCAGCGCGGGGCGGAATACGCGCTCTTCGGCAGGCTTCCTGACGATCGCCGACTGCGCTCCTATCGATCCGGCCCGTCGGTGAATCTTGATCTCCCGTGGATCGCGGTTCCACGCCAGTGCTGCGAGTTTCTGTCCCGCTGCTGGACCGAACAACCGCTCGAGCGACCATCCCGGTGTCTTTGCCAGCTGCCCGATAGTGAGCACGCCAATCTCGGCCAGGCGCGCCTTAGTGACCGGGCCCACTCCCCACATCAGCTCGACGGGCAGGTGGTGAAGGAATTCCAGTTCGGTGTCGGGGTCGACAGCCACCAGCCCGTCGGGCTTGGCTACTTGCGAGGCAATTTTCGCCAGATGCTTGGTGCGCGCTACGCCGACCGAGATTGGAAGGCCAAGCTCAGCCCGCACACGGTGCCGGATTGCTCTCGCAATTTCGGCAGGCGGCCCAAAGAGATGTGTGCAGCCCGCGACATCGGCAAAGGCTTCGTCGATAGAAATCCGCTCGACGAGGGGCGTGAAATCGTTGACCACCTTAATGGCCGCATCTCCCAGCCGTTGGTAGTCCTTGAAGTGGCCGCTGACAAAAGTGAGTTGCGGACAGAGCTCGCGCGCCTGCCGTCCCGGCATGCCGCCGCGCACCCCGAAGGCCTTGGCTTCGTAAGAAGCGGCAAACACAACCCCACCACCGACCGCGATGGGCTTGCCGCGCAACGAAGGGTCGAGCAGCTGCTCGACGGAGGCATAGAAGGCATCCAGGTCTGCATGGAGGATGGTGGCTGTCGTTTCCATCCCGGCCGTTCATCTGTGGCGTTTCGAGGGAGGTTCTCGATCGTTAGAACATAATGAGAACACCTGTTGGCAATTGTCAACCCGCGCGCAGTGCTAGTTGGCGCTTTCGTCGAATGGTGGTGGGCCGGTCAGCCCTTCGGTCGCAAGCATCTGTTGATCTATCGGCTTTGGCCCAGGATTGTAGGAGCGCCAACGAACCCGAGGCGGTGAGCACCGGTGCTATGAACTTGTTCAAGACGCTCCAAGTGCCAAAAGCGCAGCGCTATTGGATCAGGCAGGCTCGCGTTCCGATCTGCTTCTTGCCTCGCGGGCCGACAACCGCTGTCGATCGCGACGGCGCTACACTTATCGACCTCCTGGTCGACAATGAGAGGATCGCTGCGATTGAACCGGCAGGCGCGGCGGCATCCGCCGACTTGCCCGCCATTGATCTCGAAGCGCACCACGTCTGGCCGACCCTCATCGACATGCACGTGCATCTCGACAAGGGTCACATTGTGACCCGCACCGAAAATCCGGACGGTTCCTTTGCCGGGGCGCTAAAGTCAACGGCCGAGGACCGAAGCCATCGCTGGACCGCCGAGGACATCAAACGGCGTATGGAATTCGGATTGCGCTGCGCGTATGTCCACGGGGTCGCGGCGATCCGCACGCATCTCGATTCGCCGGAGCTGAACCAGGCGCAGCGGAGCTGGGCAGTATTCCGCGAAGCTCGGGCGGAGTGGGCGGACCGCATCCTACTGCAGGCCGTCGCGTTGGTGCCGATCGACGCGTTCCGAACCCCTTACGGCGAGGAACTCGCCGATCTCGTCGTCGCGTCGGGCGGCATTCTCGGCGCCGTGACACGTGCTGTCGGCGGCGTTCACGGCCGGTTGCTCGACGATATCGAGCCGCTTCTGGATACTGTCCTTCGCCTTGCCTCAGAACGGGGTCTCGACGTCGATCTGCATGTAGACGAGAGCGGCGACCCGGCGGCGACCGCGCTCGCGCATGTCGCCGCTGCAGTGCTGCGCAACCGATTCAGGGGTCGCGTGGTGTGCGGCCATTGCTGCAGCCTGGCAATGCAGCCAGAAGAGCAAATACGCCGGACCCTCGACCTCTGCGCCGAGGCGGGCATCGCGATTGTGACGCTGCCAACTGTCAATCTTTATCTTCAGGATCGGAGCGATGGGCGGACGCCACGCTGGCGCGGCGTCGCGCCGGTCCACGAAATGCGCCACCGCGGCATACCAGTCGCGATCGCGGGTGACAATTGCCGCGATCCGTTCCATGCATATGGCGATCATGACATGGTGGATACCTTCCGTCAGGCCGTACGAATTTTGCACCTCGATCATCCATTCGGCGATGCAGTCGCGATGGCGGGTCCGGTGCCTCAGGCGATCATCCAGGCGGGGCAGCTTGGGACGATCGCCAAAGGCGGTCCAGCGCGTTTCATCCTTTTTAATGCGCGCACCTTCAACGAGCTTATGTGTCGCCCGCAATCTGATCGCTTGGTCATCGACCGCGGACGGCGGGTATCGGCCGAATTGCCGGATTATAGCGACCTCGATGGCGTCTGATAGCCCGGATAGTACATAAGGGATAGCGTCGCGGCGCTGCGCCAATAGCAGCAACGACGCGTTGCAATGTCCGGCTCAGTCGTAATGGGTTGGGCAGGTCCCTTCGCCGGTGTGGTCGTGCTCCGATCCGTTACTGTAATAGATCTGTTCCGCGCCATCGTAATGCTGCTCCCAATTGAATTCAAAATCGCCGGTTCGCCATTAGATCGTTTTTCTGACGGGGGCGAGGGCGCGGGTTGCCGGCCCTTGCCGATGTTCCACCTTGCGATAGGGACCGAGGGTTCGCAGAACTCTTCGCTGGAGGGAGATGGATTTGAACTTGTATGGGGCTTTTCCTGTCAAGTGGTCGTTTTTGGTTTTCGCCGGTTCTTTGTTCGGAGGTGTGTCCAGGTAAGGCTGGCATGTTCAGCAGGAGACAGTCCTGCCGGGGTAAAAGTCAGAGCCCCGTAGTTCGGATAGCGGAGGAGATGGAAACAGAACCTTCGAAGCCTATCGACAAGATCTCCCGAGGGGAGATCACGAGCCACCGGGCTGTATCAAAAGAGAACGCATTGTGGCCTCGAAAAAAGTAGCCCCGAGGGCCGAGCCTACCTCCGAAGGGCGAAGGCAGCATGAGCAGCCGAATACTGACCGATTACGGCTGTTCACCTCGGCGGGGTGGAAGCGACGGCACGGTGACAAGGACATGCTGAGCAACTGGAGAAGCCCTCCTCGTCCCGGCGCGAAATCGCCGGAGCAAGGTAGGCCGTATAACCGGCGACACCGGGAAGTCGGCCGAAGACGAGAGGGTGGCGGCTGGGTCCGTACTAGCGAGGAAGCGGAGTAATGTTCGTGGAGCGAAGGGGCCCTGCCATTTGCAATGTCTCCAACGTAAGGAAGGCAAGGACGCGATGACAAAGGCGTCCATCGATTTGCAGGACCTGAGGCGGAGACTATACGTCAAGGCGAAGGCT
Organism: uncultured Alphaproteobacteria bacterium; assembly: GCA_963787425.1. Classification (GTDB taxonomy): domain Bacteria; phylum Pseudomonadota; class Alphaproteobacteria; order ATCC43930; family CGMCC-115725; genus AP-15. The sequence goes on along the minus strand of CAWBCV010000001.1, from coordinate 1,428,429 downwards.
GAACCGTCCTGGCGTTTTTGGGGTCTATACGTCCACGTCTGCAAGATGGAGACCCTGCGCGCAGCGTATGCGATGGCCAAACAAAACGATGGGGCCCCGGGAATAGACGGGGTCACGTTCGAGGCCATCGAGGCGCAAGGCGTGGAGGCTCTGCTCGAGCAGCTGCGCGACGAACTGACCGGGCGCACCTACAAGCCACTCCCGGCCCGGAAGCAGGAGATACCGAAAGACGGGGGCAAAGTCCGCGTCTTGTCGATCCCGGCGATTCGGGACAGAGTGGTGCAGGGTGCGCTCAAGCTCATCCTCGAACCTGTGTTCGAGGCGGACTTCCAACCGGGGTCGTATGGATATCGGCCCAAGCGGACAGCACACGACGCGATCAAGCGAGTGGCGGAAGCAATAGCTCAGCGGAAGACGCGGGTCCTCGACTTTGATCTGCGAGCCTACTTTGACAATGTCCGGCATGACCGGTTGTTGGAGAAAGTGGCTCAGCGGGTCGACGACAAGGACATCATGCATCTGTTGAAACTTATGCTCAAGGCCTCTGGCAAGAAGGGTGTTCCGCAAGGCGGCGTGATCTCGCCCTTGCTCAGCAATCTCTACCTCAATGAGGTGGACAAGATGCTGGAGCGAGCGCGGGAAGTCACACGCAACGGCAAGTACACCAATGTCGAATATGCGAGGTTCGCTGACGACCTGGTGGTCTTGATCCACGCCTACAAACGTCATGACTGGCTGATTGGAGCAGTGAACAAGCGACTACGGGAGGAGTTCGCCAAACTGCAGGTCGAAATCAATGATGAAAAGAGCCGCAGAGTCGACCTGGAACGAGGTGAGAACTTCGGCTTTCTGGGGTTTGACTTCCGCTACCTCCGCGGTCTGCGCGGAGTGATGCGGCCGCATTACACGCCCAAGCTCAAAAAGCGGACGGCGCTGCTGCGGGAGCTCAAGCAGGTATTTCGCCGACACCGGTCGCAACCGATTGAGAGGGTGATAAGCCTGATCAATCCAATGCTACGGGGGTGGGTCAACTACTTCGCGGTGGGGAACTCTAGCGAGTGCTTCACCTACATCAGAGATTGGGTAGAGAAGAAGGTCAGGCGCCATCTGGCGCAGGCTCGGAAACGAAAGGGCTTCGGCTGGGAGCGGTGGAGTAGGCCGTGGCTGTACGACACTCTAAGGCTGTTCAACAGCTATCGAGTGCGACATGACCGACCGAAAGTTGCCCCGGTATGATAGGTCCCATAAGCCCTGACGTGAAGCAAATGGGGGCGCGCAGTGCGGGAAATCCGCATGCTGCGTGCGACGTGGAGGGGGCTGGAAACGTGGCACGGTCGGGATACCCCGGCCAACTGGCGCGCCAGTCCTCGACCCTACCTGGAAAGCCGTTCTTCGTCCCGTCGCCTGCGGTCAGGTTCGCGGAGCGAGCGGAAGGGGTCAAGGGACCGAAACGGTAGCAAAGCTTGGCGGCTTGCCGCCTAGCGTCGCTTGTGTTTCGCAGCGCCCCCGGCCTTCGCCGGGGCAGGCTTTGACGCCTGAGCACGCGGAGCGATGATGAACGGCGACAGGGGCTTTCTTTCTGCATAGCTTCAGCGTCTGACGGTGCCTGTCTATCTGTTGAGGATCCGAGGGGAGCTCGCCATTGGGGTGCATCTTCGTGCCACAGACTTCACATGAGGGCAACTGGTGTCAAGCAAGCATTGCGTTGCCTCCCCGAAAACCTGCTTCCCCGGTTGCCTCATTGGTCTCCGCGCCAGCCCTCGCTCGTCTCTTTTCCTAACCCGATATCGACTACTTACCGATGTGGCCCCTGTGGAGTTGTGGGCGACGCGCCAGCGTCGTCCAAGCGCAGCGGCAAATCCATAGGGTTCTTGATGGCCGCCTACATCTCGCTGTATCGAATCCGTGGCCCGAGCCCATCTATTGACTGCGGCTTTGATGCCCGCAGAACCTCACATCCGGTCGCCGTTCCCAGACGGCTGGCACCACAATCCCTCATTCTGGAGGTCATCGGGCTCGGGAGGGCGGATCCACACTGTATTGCGGCATATCACAGCCATTGTTTGCGACGGTCCGCCCGCCCGGATCCAACGGGGCTGATCAGGCCTCGTGGAACTCGCGATAATGATTCCGGCCTTCGGGAATGCCTTCAGCCTGCCTTCATGACAGCACCCGCGGGGATCTCACCATGGGTGACGTATCTCGAGAGGGCGATGAGCAGTTTGCGGGCGAGCGCGACAATCGAGATGCGGCGGATCCGGCCGCGCTCGGAGCCAACGCGCTGGCGGAACCAACAGCTGAGAGCACTGTCGGGCTGGTATCTCACCCACATCCAGGCAAGCTCGACCATTGTGGTGCGCAGACGCGGATTGCCTGCCTTCGAGATACCCTGTTCTTGGTCGATGCTGCCACTCTTCCATGGACTGGGAGCCAGGCCGGCATAGGCCGCCAACTGCCGTCGGTTCTCAAAGTGGCGGAACAGACCCTCAAGGTAGAGCACGGCGGCGAACTCCGCGCCAATGCCCTTGAGCCGCATAAGTAGTGCAGCTGGAGAGCTCGCTTGCGCCGGCCGCAACATTTCATCACGTTCAGCTTCGACCTCGCCGATCTGGCGTAAGACCAACTCGAGCCGGTCGATCTCGCGAAGAATCTCCGACTTGAGGTGAGCTGGCAGCGAGCGTCCGTCTCCGGTCCGCAGCTCTTCCAGACATTCCCGGCGGTTCTTGTGCAGCGGATTGTAGTTGGTGATCCCCTGGCCGAACAGCAGTCCTCGAATGCGGTTCGTGTGCTGAATGCGCTCCCGCAGCAGCGTCGCGCGCTCGCGCGAGATCCGACGGCGGTCCTCTTCACTTGGGCTTGGCGGCACTGTCATGGCGCAGACCCGCGGCTCGCCTCGCTGCCAGGCCATTAGCGTGCGCAGCAGCGTCTCGCCGTCGATCGCGTCCGTCTTGGCGCGCCGGTGGCGTCGGGGCACGGCAATCGACGCCGGATCGACGACGTGGCTCTCGACGCCGTTGGCCTCGAGCAAGCGATGAATCCAAAAACCATCGAGTCCAACTTCCTGGATCGTCACAACCTTGACCGGCGCTGCAATGCGTTGCTCGGCTCTGGTCTTGAGCCGCGCAAGAAGGTCGAGCAGTTTGCGCCCGTCACCGCCGACGAGCGTGTGCTTCGACATCTTCCTGCTGCCGGGCGCCAGCGCCGTTGCAACCCACGTCGAGCGACTCAGCTCTAACGAGACAAACAAAGTGGCACAGTCTCCCCGGCTGCAGGTCCGCTCTGGAACAGGAATAGTGGTAGCGTGATGCATTGGTAGCTCCCTCGGGTCAGTGGTGGGCGATGTCGACTTACCAGAGTTTGCCGCCCCACTGCATAGGATCTGTATTCGGTAGGGTCGTTTGATCCTGACCATGATGCAGTCATGCGCATCGGCGGCGAAGCTCCGGGCGGCGGGCCCATTCTTCCGGTCGGCATCAAGTGCCATGTTCGAATACGGCTTCCCGCCACCTCGGATCGTCAATTCGGCAGTCGTGCTGAGCCAGCGCGAGCGCCGAAAATGGTGCTGAGTGGTGTGCTCGTTCCGGTAAGCCCTTTCAGGACGCTGGACGTAAGACGACGCCCTCCAGTGGTTCGCCAGTAGTGACAAAGCGCCAGAGCGCAATGACCAGTTTGCGTGCCAGCGCGACGATCATTGTCTTGCGCGTGCCCATACGCCTATCAGCGGTGCGGACCCGGTACCACAGTGCCAGCGCGCTCTCCTTCTGAAACCGCAGAAAGCGCCAGGCGAGTTGGACCATGCTGCGGCGGACCCGGGCGTTGCCGGCTCGGGCGAGCCCTTGTTCGCGCCGTTGCGCGCCGCTCTCATCCGGCGAGCCTGTTAAGCCGGCGTAGCGCGCTACTGCTCTGCGGTCACGCATTGGCCGTGACAGCACCTCATGCACGAGCATATCAGCCGTCTCGACACCAACACCAACGATCCGGGCCAGCCTCCGAACCATGGCGTGGGACCCGGTCTCAGGCTCCTGCTCCAATCGTTTCTGACGAGCGTCCTCGATCTGCCTGATCTGGCTGACAACAAAGCCCAGCCGCGCCATGTCACGCTGCAGCTCGGCCGAGGTGTTTGGCGGCAGCGGCATGCCCTCCGGAGTGTGCACGGTTGCCAGACGTTCGGCCGCCTTGCGCAGGGTTGGTTTGAAGTTGCGAATGCCCAGCCGGGCCAGGGTGGACTTTATCCGGTTCACAATCCGCGTGCGTTCGCCCACCAGGCAGTCGCGCTCGCGGTTCGGCCGCTTGGCGTCCTCTTCGGCAATCGTGGGCACGCGCGCCATGCTGCAATGGCCCCGTTCTCCACGCAGCCACCCCAAGAACCCGCGCTTCAGCAACTCGGTGTCGAGCCGGTCGGTCTTTGCCCGGCGATGTTCCCGTGATACCGCGACACTCGAGGGATGGATCACGTGCGCCTCTACCCCACGCACATCGAGCCAGTGCGCCAGCCAGAAGCCATCGCGGCCGGCTTCGAAGGCCAGCGCAATCCACGTGATCGTGCGGCCGGCCCTGACCGCCTCATCCCGCCAGCGAGGCAGCACCGCAAGTAGCCGCTCGGGGCTCGGCTCCAGCTTCTTGCGCGGCTGACGCTCAATACCCGGAACGACGCCGCCAACCAGCCAGCTCGACTGGCTCAGCTCGACGACGGCAATGATCGTGCTATTTTGGTCCAGGGCGACGAGGGATCTGCTCAAGTCGTTCGGCTGGGGCATCGCGGCAACTCCATCGGTTAGATCCAGCGACGAAGTTGCCACTTTTCCTCGTCGCCCGCCCCATAGCATCTTCCGGTTCCGCGTGAGAAATCTCGGCATCCCATTGGAACAACTGATTTATTTGTGACTTCAGCCGCGGGTTTAACCCGAGATCGCGCCGCGGATTTCTTCGGCAAGGGCACTTATCTCCGCGGCTGCGGAGGTCATACGGGCGGTTTCGATGACGCCAAACCCCAACGCCATCGCTTGCGCCAATGCAACACGGTTGCCGATCCGGGTCGCCGCGATCGGGGTAGCGACGTCGGATCTTTTGGCCGCGCCGACGAGCATTTTCGGATTAGGGCGCCTCAGATCGTCGATTGAAATCAGCCCCGCATCGAAAACCCGTGACGCCCATGTGCGCAGCGCTCGCCAGCCAGTAGCGCGACCGATGCGCGGTGCAGCAGAAGCGCTGCTTCTTACCTCCACCGTCGCGAAAGCAATGGGCGACCGCACCAGGTATAGGTGGCCTCGTGTTCCACCCTCATCGCGCGCCGCGCCGCTCACCCCCGCCCCACCACCCGAGATCTATATAGGGTACCGGAACCGTTACTGACGCTGATCTGGTAGCGGCCTCAGTCGCGGAGGCCTGCCAGGACGTGTGGAATTTCCGCTTGAGCCGCCAACGCTAAACCAATTGCGTCAAGACGATCAGTACCACCGTCACGGTAATCGCCCCGCCGATGCGCGTGGCGATCTGCGCAAAGGGCATGAGCTGCATCCGATTGGCCGCAGTGAGAATGGCGATATCGCCGGTGCCGCCCTGCCCACTGTGGCAGGCAGTGACGATGGCGGTGTCGATCGGATACATCTTCAGCCAGCCCCCGACCACAAACCCCGTTGCGATGATCGTCGCCACCGTCGAGACGATGGTAATGAGATAGGGCAGCGTGAAAGCTGCGACCAGCTTGTCCCAAGGCGTCAATGAAACGCCGATCGCAAACAGCAGCGGATAAGTGACCGCCGTCGAGAAAAATTTGTAGACCTGAAAAGCGCCCTGTTGCAGGGATGGCGACACCGCTCGCGCCAGCTTCAGCAGGACCGCGATGATGAGCATCGCTACCGGCGCAGGAAAGCTGAAGAGACGCTGCGTGAGCGCGCCAATCAGATAGAGGGTCACGGCAGTAACAACGGCCGCCGCGATCGTCGTCACGTCCGCCTGGCCACCTTGGTCCTCTTCTTCCCGCAGCAATTCGTCGTGCCCGCCCGGCTGCAAATGGCCGTCTCCGGTCAGCCGCGGAAATCTTTTGCCGACATAATTGAGAGTTCCGGCCAGCAGAATTGCCGTCAGGCTGCCAAGCATGACCGGCGGAAGCACCTGAGCGAATAAATCGCCTTGGGATTGATGCAAGATTTGCGCGTAGCCGATCGACAGAGGGATCGCCCCTTCCCCTACGCCGCCTGCCATTATTGGTACGACGACGAAGAAGAAGGTGTGGAAGGCCCCGAGCCCCAGGAGCATCCCGACCACCGTGCCGACGATCCCACCGCTGATCGACCCGGCGGCAAGCGGGACGAAGATCTTAAGGAAGCCCTTAATCAGGACACCGCGATCCATACCGAGAATGCTGCCGACGATGATGCAGGAGATGAATAGGTACAGGAAATTGGAGTTCTTGGTGAACTCCACCACCGAGCCGAGGATGGAGTTCGGCAACAGATGATGAAAGGCGAGGAACGAGGGGATGAAAGTGGCAAAAATCGCGGCGGCGCCGATATTTCGGATGATCGGGATGCGCTTGCCCAATTCGGCACAGGCGAAGCCGCCCATCGACAGCAAGACGATAGCCATCAGAATGTCGGAAGGCACGCTCCCCGTGAGCGCATAGAGGGCGATCACTGCGAGCAAAATCACGAAGACCGGCAGGGGGACGATGCCGATCTTGAAATCGACGATTGACCACCAGCCGGTCGGCCAGAAGCCCGCAGCCGCGGCCGCGCCTGGCCCGGCAAGCTTCAAACTCTGTGTGTCCTGGGCCAAAATTTACCCCTCTTTAGTTCAGGTCTCTCTGTTCGGTTGGGGCCGTTTTTCCGTCTGGGGCTGCGCAAATTTGCACGGTGCCCGTTGTGGCGGTCAAGCTGGCCGCTTCCTCGCGCCCGAGACGGCTTGCTCCTCGCAATCAAGCGGCCGGCTTGTGTCCTGCAGCAGCGTGGAGTTCCCGGATCTGCCGGGCGGCACTGGTCAGGTCGGTGTCATCCAGCCGCGACGCCACATCGTCCTCTTCGGCTTGGGCGAGGAGTCCGCGGAACCGCAACGGCTTTTCGAAGAACGTCAGGGCGACGTCGAGCGGCTTCTGCCCCTCCTCGACCCAAAGCGGAAGCTGCCTGCCACGCTGGCTCGGGCGGATGTGATAGTGACCACCTACGCTGAAGGGATCGAAGCGGAGCGCTTGCTCCCGCTTGCCCGCGACAGCGACCACGATCGAGGGCCGTTTGATGTCGTCCGGCTCCCGGCCGAGCAATTGCCGGTTGGGGTGGAACATTATGTTCAGATGCGGCCCGGCTTTGACGTGGTGCCATCCGCCGCCGTCCTCGGGCATTGTCTGCTCCATCCGCTGTGGCTGTGGCTGTTCCGACATCATTTTCGCGTCTCCTCTCACCAGATGTGCCTGTCCGACACGTCGTGTGTGCGGACCCACCAAGCCCGAACTCCCGGGGCCCCACGGCAGCATGACGATCGCCGGGGTTCGTGCCCTCGCGACCGTATCATAGCCAGCTCGCGCCCGCGATGCAGCCAAAGCTGCGCAGGGATTTAAGTGCCGGGGAGCGGTTTGATGACGGCACCAGAGGGGGCATCAGAGCGTCGTCGGCTGCTCGCGAGGCTCGGCGACGACCGCCACCTTGGAGCACTGCGTCCTGGAGATCCGCGAGATTCAGGAAAGGCGCGGCAGACCGGCAAGGCCTTTCGGCCGCGCTGGCCTGTCATCATCCCCACGAGGACGGCGAGCTGGGCTACAGCAATCGGCTACGGCGCGATGATACGCGGCGATGACCTCGCGTAGGTCCTCCGGATCCAGCTGCGCGGGAGCTCGGTCGAGCCGACCAGATCACAGAACATCACCGTCAGCTGTCGGCGTTCGACCGTGGACGCGGCTACCGGCGAGTTGGATACCAGACCGACGCCGCTGCGCAGGGCCGCAATTGCCCCCGAGCAGCTTGCCCCGATGGCCAGCGAGGCTCACATCCAAATCCTTGAGATCCTCAGCGGTCAGCTCCGGCAAAACACCTGCTCGTATGCTGCACCCCGAGACCGTCGAGAAATACCGCAGTGTCCACGCTCGCCTTCCCGACGCGGTCACTGCAGCTTTTACCGTACCTCAAATTCTGGTGCGCACGAACGCTCATCGCGCCTTGTCCGCGCCCCAACTCACTAGATAATCGGCTGTTGGTGCACGAGCACTGCGACGCCAACCCATCCTCGCTGTCCTCGTGACGTCGGCTTCGGGTCGTGGGTCACGAGCGCCGCGTGAGTTGTCTGCGGCGCGCAACTGTACGAGAGATGAAGGAGGGCCCTTCGAGTCCGTGATCAGGAGCCGATCTCAAGTCACCGCAAGCTGCTGCGGCCAAAAGCTGTAGAAATGACCCTCGAATATGAGGGATTTTGGGGTCAGCCGCTCTGAGTGGCGACCGGATGTGAGGTTCTGCGGCACGGTGCTGCAGCTAAGTAAGCGGCTCGAACCGAGATCCCGATCCAAAGAGACTATCAGGATGCCCGAATAACCAGTTGACCCGACCAGTCCCCATGTGAGGACGTTATCACTAGCAAGATGGGCTCGGCCGGAGGCAGAGGGTTGGATACGGCGGCGGAATGAATTTTTATTGCTGAGGGTCAGTCGACGCGGCGGGCGGAGCTGACCCGGTGCCGATCGTCGACGGCTGCGATGCGACGGGCCAGTACATTCCGTTCCCGACCACGATCGCGCAGCGGATGGCAACGGGCGATCCGCGCCTGTCATTGCAAGAGCGGTACGGGAACCCAGCCGGCACCAATGCGGATTATGTCGCCAAGGTGCAGACTGCCGCGCAGGCGCTGGTCACTCAGCGCTTCCTGATCGAGGAGCCCAGCGTTGTGGAGGACGTCGAGACTTACACCACGCCGGCGGTGTCGGTCGCGATTCCCGCCAAGCCCTGAATTTTTATACCGACGAACCGACGCCGCATCGCGACCTACGCTATGATTGGAACGGACCTACAACAACAGTTGGCTGCTGGGCCGCGACGAGGCCGCTGTGGCGGCGAAGCGCGAGTGGCTGGCCGAGCGCGGACCATTGTTGGGTGTTGTCGGCACGGTGTCCAAGGCCATCGGTCCGCGGATGGGATGCGCCCCGAAAGTCAGGTTTGCAATTGACTTCTCCGCTGGAGAGAGACGGGTTCGAACCATCGGTCCCTCATCGTCGATGCTGCCACACGACCCTGATCCGATATCGTCCTAGCGCACGCCGAACATGCGCGCATGTCGCAAGGCTGAACGGGCTTATACCTCTGTCTGACACGGGTTAGTTGCTGGAGGGAGCCGGATTCGAACTCCCGATTCCGCGCGAGATTGATCACCTTTGAGCCTTCCTCCTTTTCATTTCTCCCTGAAACCTGTTCGCGTTCTGCCGAAGGGACCGATCCGGTGAGGGACGTAGGTCTGATGGTCTGGTTATGCCGGAACACGTTCGCCGGATCCTGCTTGTTCTTCACCGCCACGCACCGGTCCTGAATTTGCCCCGTACGCAACCTTAATACGCGAGGACCCCTTCTCAGTCTCCAACTCGCTCTGGTTGGCGAGGCGCTGCTGGTTGTGAAAGCACGTACTTTTCTTGAACGAGCATGTCGATCTCGCCTTCGCCGATCTGCCGCGTCATGTTCAATTTCACATAGTACCGTCGACCCGCGCATCGTTGCGGCATCAAGCAAATCACGGCGAGTCGCGCGATCCGCTACATGGCGCGTCCTTGTCAATCTGGTTCGGTTCGTGACAGCAAGCTCCAGCAAGAGCCCGAGCAAGCTGGTTTGCCACCGACGCTACGCGACGCGTGGGTCGAGATCGTAGGCTGTCGCCAACCTCTTCAGGCGAATTCAGATCTTTCTCTCGGAGATGCCGGGTAGCGCGCCGACCTATAAGAGAGAATGCAACGTGCGTCGAACGCAAACGGGCGGCATCCGGCGTAGTCCTCGAGATGTAGCTGTGGCCTCGTCTCGGCGTCACCCGATCGGGCACATGGGTCTACTCAGCTGCTACACCGGTTACCGGATTTTCAGCGCTTTGTCGATTACGGGATCAATCATACGTCGTTGGATCGACGCAGCATTCCGCGGTCACAGCGCTGATGCGACGGTTCCGCTCGGACGTCGAGGCAGCGTTGTATTCGGACAACAGCTGGGGAATGCGCCCCTAACATCGGGAAGGCTCGACCTTCTCTAATCTTCGAGAGGTGATCATGACCATGAGCGAATACGAGGAGCGGTTTCGGCCCCCAGCGCCATCACTGTATCAAAACTTCGCGGAGGTCCGGAGATCCAATCGGGGAGGAAGGTGGAGTCGACGCCTATGGGTTGCTGCTGCCTTAGTCAGTGTAATGACGATAACATGTAAGGCCGCGTTGCATCACTCCATTCATGCTAACGGCTCGCAAGTATGGAAATCTGCCATCCAAGCGTGTGATTCTATCCATCGGTAGTCTGCGGTGACAATAAGCGGATGCAGATCGCTTCTTGGTGCCGTGGGACGGTGGCTGGCGGCGGCTAAACCCGACCTCATTCCCGCCCCGGCCTCACCGAGACCGACCTGGATTTCTAGGTCGGGGAGTTCACGCACCGGGTTTCGCGGCGGTCTCAACTGGACCGCAACATCGATCGCAACTCGGAGCTTTTGGCACGCTTTGGCGGAGCGCGGGTGAGCGTTCCGGCACTCTATATCGCTGGTGACTGCGATCTCGTGGTGTCCTTTCCCGAGATGCACCAGCTTATCCCAACCTGTCGACATCCGTTCCGCAGCTTCGCGGGGCAATCATGCTTTCAGGATGCGGGGACTGAACGCCGAAGCAACGCCCGCGCAGGAGGACAATGTGCAATGATCCAATTTCTCTGGGGTCTGTAGGCCGGGGCAGCGCGGCTTGGTCATCATCCGCCCAGCCGTCGTCTTGCCAGCGCCTGAGGTACCGATCACCACGATCCGCATCAGGCCGCCTCCGGTCGCGCTGGCCCGTGCCAGCCTAATTGCTTGCCGTTAGGGAAGGGATGGGAGAGGAGTTTCAACAGTATCCACCCCAATTGGGCATTCAGCCGTGGTTACCATGCGTCAGATTTCCACCACTAATTTCGCACTGGGCGGATCTGCTAGAGAGCGGCAATCCGATAGTTTCCTTCCAGGAGGAGCTTCGCAGCTCCCTCTTAAGACCACCCAGCCTTTGCGGGGGCGGAGTGGGTCGAAGGGTTTCGACCCGCCGGTCGGTCGCCTCCGGCACGGGGGAAATTGGCGATTGCGTCGACCAACTTTCAGTCACGTCGTGGCCAATTTCGCTTACCTGCCGACCCCCGAGACCCACTTTGGAGTTTCGGCAGGTTTCCGCCAGGGCGCTTTCATCCAGCTCCGGCGGCAACACTTCGTATCCTCCAATGCGAGATAGTTCGTCACCTCAACGTTGCCGGCATTGCAAGGGCATCAGCTTCGAGCTCGCCCATGCGGCGAAGCATGTTGTCGAGATCGACCATCTCCAGGAGGCGCATGCGCCGGCGCAGTAATCTGGTCCCGCTTCCGGCATGGCGCGGCCGGTAGCGTGTCGTTCATCCGCAGCCGCTCTACCGGCTTGGATCGCGCCGCAGCTGACCCAGCTGGTCGACGCGGCGCCGGAAGGCGATCAGCACACGGCCTTTCACCAGACGTGAAGCGACAGGCAATTTTCCTCGCAAGGCAGCCGACTCGCGAGCGGTTTTGAGAATGCCCTTGGCGTTCCCAGGTCATCGATGTATTCCGCGCTCTCGCGCTCTCACGACCGCAGCGGTTGCCCTGGCAAACGCCGCGAAGATCGCGAGGTTCGCAGCGGACTCCCCGCTGGAGGGGCTGATACGCCAATGCGGGCTTCAGCCGGTTCTGGGTGAAGGGGATTACTTCAATGACCTTGACCCTCGGGCACGCCGACGCGCGCTCCCGCGACTACGACGCGGAAAGGGCGGCCGAAGGGATCGATGGTTGAACGTGGTCCGGTTCGCAGCAATACCCGGTGGGTATCTCGGGCTCGGTGACCAAGACGGGCTGAGTTGCGACGGTGCCGGTCGTTTGGACAGCTTCCGGGGAGAATAAGCTAAGGCTGATAGCCGGCTGCTGGTTTCACGATTCCCCAAAATCAAATTCATGCTGTCTTGCTGCGGGGTGTTGTGAAGCTTGTGGGCAGCCGCCGACCTGTGGGCAAGGTGGGGGAAACGCGTAGCGTTTTCCCCGGCTTGTCCATAGGGGACCGCGCTTGCGCGGTCAGGCGGGGATCGGCGCAGCCGACTGTCCACAAATTCACAGCACCTCCTCGGCATCGCGTCAGGCGGCCAGTGCCCTCGCAGCCGTCGATTGGCCGAGGTAAGCCTCGTCCGGTGTTCGCCAGCCGAGCGCCTGATGAGGACGTCGCAGATTATACCAGTCAAAAAACGCGCCAAGGCTGCGCTTCTGTTCGATGCCGTTGGCGGCGGGGCGCAGGTAGACCCATTCGTGCTTCACGGTCCACCACAAGCGCTCGACGAAGATGTTGTCGTGGCAGCGCCCGCGTCCATCCATGCTGATCTCGATCCGGTGATCCCGCAGCATATTGGTGAACTCGTCACTGGTGAATTGCGCGCCCTGATCGGTATTGAAGATGTCGGGCTTGCCGAACCGGGCGAGGGCCTCGCTCAGCGCCTCGACGCAGAACCCCGCCGTGAGGGTGTTCGACAGCCGCCAGGACAGCACTCGTCGGGTCGCCCAGTCGATGATCGCGACCAGGTACAAAAACCCTTGCTGCATGGGTATGTACGTTATGTCAGCTGCCCACACTTGGTTCGGCTGGTCGATCGTTCTGCCGCGCAGAAGGTACGGATAGACCTTGTGCTCGGGATGCCGCTTGCTGGTGTTCCGCTTCGGTCTGACTGCCCACAGCCCGAGCTTCCGCATCAGCCGCCGCACGCGTCGGCGGCCGACCGAAATCCCATCCCGCAAAAGCGCGACCTGCAGCCGGCGGCTGCCGTAGACCGGATTGTCGGTGAAAATCCGGTCGAGCCGCTTCAGAAGCTCGAGTTCCGCCGCAAATTCCGGCCGAGACCGGTAATAGAAGCTGCTGCGCGCAACCCCGAGCAGCATGCATTGCCGGCTTACGGACAGCCCTGCTTCCGGCGCGATCATCGCCCGCCTCGCAGCAATCGGGAGATGGCGGGCTGCCCGGCAAGAAAATCGCACTCGACCTGCAGCTGCCCGATCTTGCGGTGCAGATCGTCGATCACCTTCTGCGCATCCTCAGCCGACGGCGCCTTGCTGCCGCGCGCAAACAATTCGCCCGCACGCTTCACCAGCTCCTGCTTCCAGTTGCTGATCATCGTCGGATGAACCCCAAACTCCGCCGACAGCTGCGCCAGGGTCTTCTCCCCCGAAAGCGCCGCCATCGCCACCCGCGCCTTGAATTCCGCGTTGTGCTGCTTCCTCTTTATACCCACGTCTCACGCCCCTTTGGACCGGTCAGCCTTTAGCTTATCTCGCTGTCCAAAAATCCGGAGCCGCCGCAAGTCTCCCTGTCCGCATCGATGCCCCTATATGAACCGAGAAGCCAATCCCAGAAATTGTCGACTGCCGCAAAGTTGCAATCGGCATACCGGTGGTGAAGAAAATGGAGCTGTTGCTTTCGCCTGAACCAGGCAAATCGTCCCAACCATGATCCAGCCACGTGGTAGCGTTTATCAAAATAGAGGTGCACAAAGAACGAGGTCGACATCGCGATCAGTTGAACGATGAACAAGTATAAAGGTAGAACCAGGTAGCCCAGGCTGATGACTAAGGTGACGGGGATCAGAAAGAACGGTGTGTTATTTGCCTCTCCGTTTAGGTAATTTTCGGAAACGACATGATCTCCTGAGTAATTCCTGTGGTGGATAGATAAGTGATTTTCGAAGAACCTTCCTCCGATGCCACGGTGGCCGAGATATCGGTGAAATAATGTTTGGCTGAGCGACATCAACAGATGAGCTGTCGTTGCCGTTAGGCAACACAAAAAAATCTCGATCGACGCCGATGCCCACCAAATACCAGTCATAGACGCATCCCTCCTTATATATCCCTCGGCCGGTCCAGCTCAACGGCCTTTTTTTCTGTTCTATACGTTCGCCCACGCGAATGACAAACGGAACGTTTTTTCCTTCCAGCTCAGACCCCCGGCATCGATCGGGAATGGATATTGAGAAACGCTGCGCGGATCGAGGAGACTTGAACCGCTGCATCTTGCGCTCTAGTCGCCGCACGATTTGATGGAAGTTTTCAGCGCGATTGTTTTTTCTGAGGCCTCGATCGTGAGGGCATGTGAGGCGCAGTTGCCGGAAAGGCGAGCCGGAGGAGCCCAGCTTGTCGGTGACCAGCAACTTCGGTGCGAAGCGTTGTTTCTTGAGCAGCTTGCGCATCAGACGGAGTGCCGCCTGCGTATCGCGCCGGCGCTGCACGAGCATGTCGAGGATTTCGCTCTCAAGGTCGACAGCGCGCCACAGGTACATCCGCTTCCCGGCGATCCGAACGACCATCTCGTCGAGGTGCCATCGCGCGCTCGGGCGTGGGCGGCCTTGCCGCAGCTTGCGCGCGATCAGCGGACCGAATTTCAGCACCCAGCGCCGCACCGTTTCATAAGAGACGTCGAGACCGCGTTCGGCGAGGAGTTCCTCCACGTCTCGGTAGCTCAGGGTGAAGCGGAGATAAAGCCAGATCGCGCGTTGAATGATCTCGGCCGGAAAGCGATGGCGGCGATACGAAAGCTGAGCCATGGCTCATATTAACCTGCCCATCGCCCTCGCTCGATCCCGATTCCTGTGACAAGACCGGCGTGACCGTGACCTGGAAAGGGGGGCCGCGATGGCGCGGCGCAGCGCCTTATTATCGCCAAGCGCGCCCAACACCCGGAGTGCAACGCCGAGGTCATGCTGAGTGGCTGCCCAGTCCAGCGGGGCGCGCTCGCGCGTGTATTCCAGCAGCGCCGCCTCATGAGCCGCGATGGCGCGGCGCAGCGCCTCAGGATCACCGCGCTCGCGCTCGGCGATCTATTCCGCCGCCCAAGGGATCGTGCAGAGCGATCGGCTGCGACACGCCGAGCGAAAGCTAAGCTTTGTGCTGAGAGCGTCGGCTACACCTTCTCGATAAGCTCCATCTGAGCGCCGTCGGGAGCCTCAAGGAAACAGACATGGCGGCCGTTGTTGGGCGGCATTTCTTCGAGGATGCGCACGCCATTGGCCCTCAACTTAGCCAAAGTCCCCTGATAATCATCGGTTTGGACGGGGATGTGCTCGATGCCGTAATGCTGCTCGTGGTTCTGGCTGGCGATCAACGTCGTGATGTTGAGCTGCAGCCCGTGCAGTTCGAGTCGAAACCCACGACCGGGAATTTCAGCCTTCATGGTCGCGCCGAAATTGTCGATGTAGAATTGCGACGTCTGCTTGGGGTCGCGAGTCTTTATGTGCACATGCTGGACGGCATAGGCCATAATCGTTCTCCTTCTCGCGGGTAGTTCCATACGCGGTGAGCCGCGCGGTCTGAGATCACCAGAAGGCACGATATCGCGATCGGCTGAGATGCGCCATACCGTCAAGTATCCCAAGGCTAGACACTTGCGCCGAAGCGAGACAGCACCGATGACCGAATGAGGCCGTTCGTTACTGCGCACGTGAAGACAAAGTGACCCGAGCTTGAGGTCAGCAAATCTTTTTTTGTTGATATTAGGCGAATATCGTTGCAACGATGCCTCAAGATCCCTTAATATGAGGCAAAATCACGTCCGAGAGGCCTGGAATTCGGGCTTTAAACGGATTGATCAGGGGAGGTGCCAAGATGAACAGTGGTATCGGCACACATGCAAAGTCGGCTTCGCTGGGATTGGCTAAAGGGTTAGTTCGCGCCCTAGCCGCGGCGTTGATGGTCGTAAGCTTTGGTGTCAGTTCGATCGGACCCTCTGGACTCGGGTTGCTTGGGGTCTCTGGTCTAGCGATCACTGTCGCCGCGCCAGCCCAAGCACGCTGTCTCCTCGGAGGCCAGATCCGCAACGACATTCCAGATGGCGATTGCTTGGAAGCGCAACGAACAGGCTGCGTCCGGCACTTGCTCACATGATTGTGCTATCTTGGTCCAAGGCGACGAGCGACCTGCTTAAGTCGTTAGGCTGGGGCATCAGGGCACTCCATCAGTTAGCTACAGCGACGATGGTGCCATCTCCTCGTCGCCTGCCCATACCATCTCTCTGCTGGAGGAGGCAGTCTCAAGCGAACCCGTCTCTGATACCAATTCCCTGCTAGCCGGGAAAATACAGGGAATTTTGTTCGTCTGGGCCTCCGAGTGCAACCTATTGGCTCAAGATTCAGGGCCAAATTCAATGGTTTACAACGCAATTCCCTACGCATCTGAACAGGGAATTTATTTCGCCCTAGCAGGGAATTAAAGTCGGGCTATCAGGGAATTTATTCGCCAGATCAGGGAATCCCGTGCTTGGCCGCCATTTTCACTTGCGACGTAAACCGAGTATCCGAGCACTCGCGCACGATGAGCAGGGTGCCGGAGAAGATGAGCTTCACCCATGCGGAGCTGGGAGCCGATCAGCGGATCCGCCCGTCGCGTGATGTGTCGACGTCAATTCGATCACGCGCGGCTAAGGAGAGTGTTGGCCGGGCGGCCGGCTTCTGTAACTGTTGATACAATCGTAGCGCGAAGAGAAGAGCGAGCGTGCCGACAAGAACCCAGATTAGAGGCAAGGGTGCGATCGCGGTCGCGGCCCAGGCGACGACCGAAAACAAGCTCAAGGTGACGGCGATCGAGATAAGACCAGCGAAGAAGCGGTGATCGGCCCGCCGCTGCCCTTGTACCCAGAGAGCGGCGGTCGCCGCGACGAGCCCCACGCCGCTTGCCAACATCAGCAGGTTGGGCATCTGCAGCCTCCTGTCTCTTGCGGCACGGCCGAAGCCCGGGGAGCAGCTACGACGCCTTTGCCGTAGTCGCGGTCAGGATGTCGGCCTTGCGATTGAGCGCTGCGATCAGGCCGTCGATGCCCTGGCTCTTTAGGATCGTGGCAAATTCGGAGCGGCGGGTCGCCACCTCGCTGATCGCGCCATTGAGGTAGATGTCGGAGATCAGCCAGCTGTCGCCGTTGCGGCGCATCATGTAGTCGACGTTGACCGGCTCGCCGTTGGCCTTGACGATCTGGCTGCGCACCATAATGCCAGCCACCGCGGGCTGTTCACCGGTTACTTGCAGCTTCTGTCCGGCGTAGCTGTCAAAGCGGTCGGCGTAGATCGCCGAGATATAGCGCCCGAAGCTCTCCGTCACCTGCTGTCGTTGCGCTTCGGTCAGAGTGGACCAGGACGGGCCGACCGACAACCGGGTCATCGATGGGATATCGAAGGTCCTGAGAATGACCGGCTCGAGCTGCGTAAAACGCCCGCTTTGCCCGAGTGTGCGGCCGTTCTTCATCGTGCTGAGCAGCGCATCGTAGAGCCTCTGCACGGTGTCACCCCCGCTCGCCGGCGCGGACTGGACCGGGTGCGAAATCAGACCGAGGCCCAGCAGAGCCGCAAGACCCGCGGCTCTCCATACCGGCCCTTTCAGGACGATCAGCTTCCTCGCGGCAGGGTCCTCCTGTTTGTGTCGATCATCGTTGCCCACCCGCTCTATCGCATCGGGTCGGTAGACGCTCGTTTGATGGGCGTAAAGAATTCGCGAAAAGCGCTTCCGCCTGGTGCGCCGGAGACAGTGCCGCCGCAACCGCCCCCCGCCTGCCGGCCGGGCGAGCTCAAGCCTCCGGGCCAGTCCAGACAAGACCGCTTCCATGGCAGCCGGATTGACCCGATCAGCTGCCATTACAGCCAGGGTCATCGGATCGGCCAGTAGATCGGTCAGCGTCACCTCGCGGTTATCCATCCCGGTGTCTTTCGGGACAGGGGGTGGAAATCGGCTAGCGCACGCGCTACATTAAACGGCACTGAACGGTAACACTCTATATACTGACCGCTCAGTAACATATCAAGTGGCCAGGAAGAAGTGGCTATGATCGCGTCAACCGCAAGGCCGGCCGCCGATCGAGAGAGCAGAAGCCCGCCCCCGCGCGAGCGCATCCTCGCGGCCGCCCGCGAATTGTTCTATCGCCGTGGCATCCATGCCGTCGGCGTCGACGCGATTGCCGAGGCGGCCGGCACCAACAAGATGACGCTCTATCGCCACTTCACCTCGAAGGATGTGCTGGTCGCCGCGTGTCTCAGCGAGCTAACGCAGGAATTCGATGCTGCCTGGGATGCGCTCGCCGTCTCCCACGGGGGCGATCCGGAAGGCCAGCTCCTGGCCTGGCTGCGCCATGTCAGTGACTTCAAGGAAAACGAGGCCGAGCGCGGCTGTGCACTCGCCAACGCTGCGGTCGAGCTGCCGGATACGGATCATCCGGCGCGGCGTGTCATTCGCGAATATAAAACTGCGCTCCGCGAGCGGCTTATTCGTCTGTGTCGCGATGCCAAGCTCGCCGATCCCGAGCGTCTCGCCGACGAAGTCTTTCTGCTATGCGAGGGCGCCCGCATCACCGCCCAAAGTGTCGGATCCGAAGGACTTTCCTCGCGGCTCGCCGGAATGCTCGAGGCGCTGGTTGCCGATCATGCCCGACGCGGCAAGCAGGGTGAAGTGCACGGCCGAGTCACGCGCGGCCGTCGTTAGGGCTAGCGCTCGAAACCAGGTGCCCTGAAGTAGTTGCTGCGCAGGCGTTCCCGGATGTTCTCCACGGGGTGAGTCGTGTACGACGGTAGGACCCGGCTGGTACGCATAAGGGGCCGCATTTTATTCGCTCTCATTTCTCTGCATGTGCGAGGGGCATTGCGGACGGTCCTCAGCCAAGATAGCCGGCGCAAACGGCTTCATGCGACGTGCTTTCCTGCCAGTTTGTCGTCGTGACGCGGCAGTAGAGCTCCGCGGCGAGCTTCACACATTCGTCCAGGTCGACCGCACCTTTCATGGAGTCTCGGGCGGCGATCAACGTCGTTGCAGCCTGCAATCACGCGGCCTTCAGCGAGGTCTTCTCTTCATTGGTCACGAGACATCTCCCGTTTGGCGCCCCACAACGAAAACGAGCGCTTATCCATAGCGCTCCCGTTATGAGGGACGAGGGTTGCTCAAACGTTTATAATGGGGAGGACCGCGTTCAGACCGCCATCGCCGCCAAGGTTTATTGGCGGTGAGTTAGTGCCAGTTTCAAAATCGTCGTCCCTCTTACGCCTCTTACGGGGGACCGAGGGTTCGAATCCGGCTTCTTCCAGCACAGAGTCAGCAGCAAACTCGGTGGCCGAATGCCGACGCCGTTATGCTCCTCGCTGCACGCTCGAAATGAGTGCACTGCCATCAACCCAGTGCTTTCGATAATGCCGCGCAGCTCAAGCAGATCGGTGCCCAGATCGAAATTCCGCCGCCCACAGGCGCGATGAAGCCAGCCGCGTTCACGCTCGACGACCCGGCTCTCCTCGGTCACGCCAAGGCATTCGAATAAATTCGGGTCTGAGTATCTCCGCCTCGTCCTGGTTAGGCGAACTTTCGTGCGCCATACCCGCAAACATGCGACTTTCACCCCGTATAACGAGCATGGAAGGATCGCGCCATGAATCTGCTGTCCCACTGGTTTCGGCGCGTGCCGACAGCGCCGTCGTGGATTGAGCCGGCGGTGCTCGCGAAGCGCCTTGAGCGGGATGCCGCCCTGCTTATTCTCGACGTGTGGGGTCCTAACGAGTTCACCGGTCCTCTGGGACATATCAGAGAGGCAACGAACATTCCGCTCAACGAACTGCCGGCGCACCTGTCCGATCTGGCTCGTGAAAACCGGCCTGTGGTCGTGGTCTGTAAAACCGATCGCTGATCATCCATGGCAGCGCAGCAGCTTCAGGAGGGCGGAATGTCGGATGTATTGGTATTGCGGGGCGGGATGGAAGTGCCAGCGAGCTGAGAAGCGCTCGAAGAGGCGTAACTCGTGCCCGACCATCATTCGGTCGACGCGGCGATCGCCTGGGTCGACGCGGCCGCCCATTGTCTCGGTACAGAAGATGCCCGCTGCATATAGTGCGGGGGCGGGTGCTCATCGAACCTATGCGTGCCCTCGAGTTCGATGCCTGGCAGCGACCGCGCGGCGCTGGACGGATTTGCTGTCCAGGCGAGCGCGTCTTTTGGGGCGAGCGCCTACAATCCAGTTCGGCTGCCATTGATTGCGTTAGCCACCGGCGATGCTTTGCCGGCCGAGACCGACGCTGTCGTCCCGCTTGAGCTGGCCGAGCCCGACGGCCAAGGCTGGATCGAGATGGTCGAGGCAGTGGTGGCTGGTGACAATGTCGAGCACCAAGGCGCGATCGCGACGACCGGAGCGACACTGGTGCCCGCCGGGATGCGGCTTGCCGCGCGCCACATCGGGTTGCCGACGAGTGCCGGCCTGTCCGAGGTCCCGGTCGTCCGCCGGCCGCGTGTGCGGATATTGATTGCTAAGCCGGCGAAGGCCGGCACGTGGGAGGACAGCAACGGGCCGATGATCCGTGCTGGGGTCGAGCGCGATGGCGGTGTCATCGGAGAAACTCTCGCAGTCGAGCGCAACCAGGTGGCCATCCGAGCGGCACTGGTCGAGTTCGGCGCAGATATTGTCCTTGCCATCGGCGGCACTGGGCCGGGAATCGACGATCACTCGGCTGCTGCGCTCGCCGAGGCGGGCGAACTCGCGATCTATGGCTTGGCGCTGCGTCCGGGGGAAACGACCGGCCTCGGCCGCACCGTCAGCGGGATGCCGGTTGTTCTGTTGCCGGGCGCGCCAGCGGCCTGTCTGTGGAGCTACGAGCTGTTCGCCGGACGGGCAATTCGGCGTCTCGGCGGGCGTGGTCCTGGGTTCCCTTATCGATCGCGCGAGGTGATTACGGCGCGGAAAATCGTGTCGGCTCTCGGTATGACCGAGATCTGCCCGGTTCGCTATGGCTTGGGTGACAGCGTCGAACCCGTGCCCTCTTTCGCAGAGACCGGGCTAATGGCCGCGGTCGATGCCGATGGCTTCGTAATCGTCCCGCAAGGAAGCGAGGGCTATCCGCAAGGTGCACGGGTAACCGTCTACCTATATGAGGGGTGCTGAGGCGACGGCAGGGTTGCAGCCATGAACGACATCCCGACGGCTTTGCGGAGCCTCGCTCGCCAAGAGCAGTTTCTCGATGTCGTCGATCGCGATGCGGCCACGGCGCGGTTTTACCGGCATCTCAATCTGCGCCCGCTCGGCTTCGAGACGGTGCCGCTGTCGCAGGCGCTCGGCCGTGTATTGGCGCGTGCGGTTATCGCTGATGTCGACGTTCCCGGATTCGATCGAGCCAGCGTCGACGGGTTCGCGGTATGTGCCGACGATACGGTGGGCGCGACGGAACGTGCACCAAAAGCCTTGGTGTTGAACGGCGAGATCCTCACCCCCGGCACGGTGCCGCAGCTTACTGTTGCACCCGGTACCGCGACGTTGATTGCGACCGGTGGGATGGTGCCGCGCGGGGCCGATGCCGTCATCATGGTCGAGTACACTGAAACGCGCGATGACGACGGCACCACGGCAATCGAGGTGCGGCGGGCTGGAGCAGCAGGGAATTCATTGCCTTCGCCGGCAGCGACCTGGCGCGCGGCGAAACCGTGCTGCGGGCGGGCCGGGTGTTGACCTCGCGCGAGATTGACATGCTAGCGGCGGTCGGTTGCGCTGCTGTCGAAGTCTGGCGGCGGCCGCTGATAGCCACCATCTCGACCGGCGACGAGATCGTCGCACCGGGCGAGCCGATCCGCCCGGGGGCGGTCTATGACTCGAATGCCGCGACCCTCGCGGCTGCCGTCGAGGAAGCCGGCGGCTGCGCGAAGCCGCTCGGCATTGGACCCGACGACGAAACCGTTTTGTCGCGCCTCGTCGACGAAGGGCTTGCCACCTGCGACATGGTCATCCTTTCCGGTGGCATGTCGAAGGGCGCCGGCGATCTGTGCTAACCGTGCTATCTCCTTCGTTCAACGATCCTGGCATTGTCGTTCACAGCGTCGCGTTGAAGCCGGGAAAGCCACTGTGCCTGGCGGTCACCGGGGGCAAACCGATCGTGTTCCTGCCCGGCTTCCCGACCTCTGCGATCTTTACGTTTCACGAGTTCGTGGCACCGGTAATCCGCGCCTTCGCAGGGTTACCTGCGGAACAGGCCGGACGCTGGCGGCAACATTGCCGATGCGCATCGCCTCGGAGCGCGGCCGCACCTAATACCTTATGGTATCGTTAGTGCGCGGCGGCAACGGTGAAGGGCCGCTCGCCGCCTACCCCAATTCGAAGGGCTCGGGTGCCGTGACCGCCTTTAGCCAGGCGGATGGGTTCATCACGATCGGCCAGCATGTCGAGAGCGTGCCCGCTGGCACACCGGTCGAGGTGCAGTTGATCGGCCGGGCGCACCTCGCCGATCTCGTCATTATCGGGAGCCATTGCGTCGGGCTCGACGTGCTGATCGGACGGCTGCAATCCGAAGGGATCTCGGTCAAAGCGCTCAATGTCGGCAGCACCGGCGGGCTTGCGGCCGCCAAGCGCGGCGAGTGTGACATCGCAGCGATCCATTTGATGGACCCGGAAACCGGCGAGTACAACCGCCCCTTCCTGACCCCCGCGCTGGAGCTCGCCTCCGGCTATCGCCGTCTGCAAGGGATCGTGTACCGAAAGGGCGATCCGCGCTTCGAGGGGCGGTCCCTCGAGGATGCCATGGGCGGCGCAATTTCCGCGCCGGATTGCTTGATGGTCAACCGCAACGCCGGCAGCGGCACCCGTATCCTGACAGATCGCTTGCTCGGAGGCGCAAAGCCGGCTGGCTACTGGGCGCAACCAAAGTCGCACAACGCAGTGGGTGTCGCCGTCGCGCAAAATCGAGCCGATTGGGGGATCGCGATTGAGACGATTGCCCGACAATACGGGCTCGGCTTTATTCCGGCACAAGACGAGTACTACGATTTTATCGTGCCCAAGGGGCGGCTCGCTCGCCCCGCGGTGCAGCGCTTTTGCGCTGTGCTCGAGGACCCGGTCACGCGAGACGCGCTGACCGCGCTCGGCTTCAAGATCTGACCCGTCGCTACTGCCTGGCGGAATCTTAATCTTCGCACTTGGCGATATGCTGTGCCGGCTCCTCTAAAGGCGGCCGGTTATGCCAGCAAACGGATAGGCAGCGCTCGCCTTTGACAACGCGGATCCGATGCTGTGTTGAACAGGTGGCGGGCCTGCCCGTCGGTCAGAAGCGGGCCTCTTCTTGCTGTGGAGCTGGCTGTGGAGCTGGAAAATGGAAACGCCCCCAAATTTCGGGGGCGTTTCCGTGTTCGGACGGTTACGTTCGTCCGACGTGCCGATTAGGCCGCCTTTTGCTCCGTCACCTGAGGTTGCGCAGTCGCGACCGTAGTGCCGATCTTGATCGTGCGCGGCTTGGCTGCCTCGGGCACTTCGTGAACCACATCGACAGAAAGCATGCCGTTGTCGAGGCTGGCACCCACCACCTTCATGTGGTCGGCGAGGCTAAATCGCCGCTCGAAACTGCGCCGGGCGATGCCGCGGTGCAGGTAGCCGCCGCCGTTCTCGTCCTCTTTCTGTGCGCCCTTGCCCGTCACCAGAAGCGTGTTCTCTTGAACGGTAATGTCGAGCTCTGCCGGCGAGAACCCGGCCACGGCCATCGTGAGCCGGTACGCGTCTTCGCCGGTCTTCTCGATGTTGTAAGGCGGGTAGGCGAGAGATGCGCTATCAACGCGGGTCGCCGCATCGACCAACCGGGTGAGACGATCGAAGCCGATCGTCGAACGGAACAACGGAGAGAAATCGAAACGATCCATGACCATATCCTCCTGTGAGCAACATGGATATCGGCACCTTCCAACAGGATAAATGCCAGTTTGTGATGCACGGACCCAAAATGGCGACCGTGCATTTCTTTATATGGTGAATGAAAAAGATTTTTATAAGTGGGTTCACGAAGTCTGGTCCATATTATATTATTACGATGTTTGCTGCAAAACATTGGCTATCAACGCGTCACTATTTCGATTCAAAATCATTAGGGCGGAGCGTCTCACGAGGACGCGTGGAGAGCCGAGCAGTGCCGGGCCGGTTCGCAGCGGGCTCTCCGCTGGAGGGAACCGGATTCGAACCGTTGGTCTCTCGCCGAAAGACCTGCCTTAGGCCGGGTGAGCCAAAAAAAGCGTCGAGCAGCAGCTCGACGCCAAGGATGAGGCTTGGCCCACAGGGAGACAGAGGAGCCAAGCCATGCTCCGTTTTACGAGAGCGCGGAACGTAACATCCCACAGCGCCTTACTGTAGGAATAGCCGGATAGCCTGCCGGCAAGAATCTGCAAATGTCCACCTGACGGGAGCCACGGCTTTTCGCCAGGGACCGATGGTTCGAATCCATCTCCCTCCAGCAGACAGTCTGTCTCTCTCCCGCATTCGCGTTTGAAGGTCGAGAACCCGGCTTTCCGCGCGGGTCTGGGCAGCTGGCTTAACAACCGGGTCAGCAGAGACGCGCCAGGCTTTCCATTGCGCGCCAACCGGCGGCAATATCTCTGTCGGGCCATATTCCAGTACCGCAGTGCCGATGAGGTGGTCAGCGAAAATGCCGCGCCGGTCCCGACAAAGTTGGGTCTTCTTTGCGGTGGACGTGCGTGGATCCGGGATCGAGAAGCCATCGGTGCACTCGGCCGCTGACGAGCTGCTCGATCTCCACCGCCGGAATCCGCAACCCGGCGGAGGTCTCGGGTTCGGCATAGCGGCGGAATATCAAACGAACGGTATCCGCCTCGCTGCCGATCATGACGAGCTTGTGGTCCTTCACTCCGTACCCGAGCGGCGGCACCCCTCCCATCCACATCCCCTTCTTTTTCGAGGCGGCGATCTTGTCGCGGATGCGCTCGCCGATGACCTCGCGCTCGAACTGCGCGAAGGACAACAGAACGTTCAGGGTCAAGCGCCCCATCGAGGTCGTTGTGTTGAACTGCTGCGTCACCGATACGAAGGACGCTCCCCTCGCATCGAGGATCTCGACGATCTTGGCAAAATCGGCGAGCGAGCGGGTCAGCCGGTCGATATTGTAGACGACGACGGTATCGACCCGCCCCGCCGTGATGTCCTCAAGCAGCTGCTGAAGAGCAGGCCGGTCCATCGTCGCGCCGGAGAACCCGCCGTCATCATAAGCCGCGCGCAGGCACACCCAGCCTTCCTGCAGCTGGCTGTCGATGAAGGCTTCGCGCTGCGCCTGCAGCGAATTGAATTCCTGCTCGAGCCCTTCCTCGGACGATTTGCGAGTGTAGATCCCACAGCGGATTGTTCCGTTCCGCCGCCTGGTTCCTGGTATCTTCATTGGCCGGGCTCGGCGACTAGGATGCACGCGCTCGCTTGCCGAGACCAAAGAACCGGGGACCCGACCAATGTGCCCCGGTGATCCGCTCGGCAATCACGGTCAGAGACCGATAGCGCTGGCCCTCGTATTCGAACCCCTCCTCGCGCGCGAGGACGGTATGGGTGTGTCCGCGCCACTGGCGCACCAAGACCGCAGCGGTCTTCAGCATTCCACCGGGGTCGAAAGAACAAACGCCTTTCTTGAACTCGTCCGCCAAAATCCGAACGCGGCGCTGCAAAGCGCGGCTCGGGCCGCCATGAGCGCGCAGTTGCAGCTTATCGGCGAGGTTTCTGATGATGAGATCGTGACTGAGCCCCAGAGGCGGTCCGGTGTGATAAAATGTCCGCCAGACACGCCGCAGTTAGGACGGCTCGCCAGAGTGCTGGCGAGCCGAAGCATCGTGGACTGAAGGTTTCATAGGCTGGCCGGCTCGGCATTGCGGTAGACCCGGCCGCGCTCTTCTTTGGCCGAGGCAAGAGTGAGCCCGAGCTTTTTCTTCAAGGTTCCCGAGAAGACGCCCGCGCATGGTATGACGCTGCCAGCCGGTCACGCTCGCCACCTCGTCGATCGTTGCCCCTTCGGCCAGACGCAGCTTCGAAAATTCGGTTCCAAGATATTCGAATGAGCCTGAGCGATAACTTCGAGGCTGTCCGGGACGCCCGGTTCAATTCTTCAAAAACAGAATTTTCAGATAACGGGATTTTTCATCTTGAACCTCCCTCACAACAAATGTGTCTCAAGCAATGCTAGCGGAAATCCGAATCCACGCCGAGAGAAAATGCATCGGCGGGCCGGAGTAATAATGCACCACGGAAGGAATGCCATAAGGTCCCCGCGGGGGCCTTTTCGCACCTTATATTAGTATCAATCCTGATATTAGTATCAATCCTGATGCTGGTTGTCGGGTTATCGGCGGGTTCGCCCTGAAGGTGATAGCCGCCGCCGCTGATTTCGGGGATGTGGACCGCGGTGGTCAGCCGGTCGAAGCGCACCGGTCAGCCGCTCGGGCCCAACACTCCGGTCCACGCGTCCAATGGCAGATTACTGGTGACAATGGTGGAGCCGCGCTCATCAATTCCAGAAGAGGAACAGACCGATGTCCCCGGGAAAGCCGCCCAGGAAGTCGAGCACCCGCGCGGTCAGGTGAAAGCCGCCCGGCTTCAGATCGCGTTCCCATCGTAGGTACATTTCGGCGGCCTCGCCGCGCAAGGTCTGGGGCCAGTCTGGCAACGGCGCGTTGACCGCCCGGCCACGGTCTGTGCACAGATCGGCTGGGAAACGAAGCGGCATCAACCCTTTCTCGCCATGTGCGGCCGCCTCGCGGGCATGGTGCAGGATCGAGCGCCAGCTTTCGTCGGCGACGTGGTGGTCGATGAGCTCCTTGACGCTGTGGTGACGTTGCTCCGCCGCGGACCGGCGCATCTCCTCCCGATGCTCGACCTTGTGATGCTCGAAATCGGCGGCCAGTGCTCGGAAATCTGCTACGGTCACGCCAGCCTCTGCGGCTGTGGGCGGCGGCGTCTCGTGTGGTGGGCTTGCGGCTACGGCATCGCGCTGATGACCGAACTGGGCATCGATCGCAGTGATGATCTGGCCGACCACCCCCGGCCACCCGAAGATTTCATCCGAGCTGTGCGGCTTCGAGTGCTGCGCGGCAAAAGCGCGAAGCAGATCGTCACGGCTGACAATTTCAACGATGCGGTCGTCGCGCACGACTGGAACTCGCTTTATCCGATATTCCTTAAGGAGGCATGCAATTTCCGAGGCCTCGGTTGTTTCGGTAATCCTGACGACCGGTGCGGACATGACCTCTCGCGCTGTAAGCTGCGGGTTCCGGAGGGTTGCCAGGAAGTCAGGATGCAGCGCTTCCCCCTCTGCCAGCAGCGTCAGCCACCAATCACGCCACGCTTCGCGATCGGCCTCGCCGCGCCCAAACAGGTCGCCCTCGCTGACCATGCCGATCGGCGTGCCGTTGCCATTCACAACCGGTGCAGCACTGATCCCGTGAGCAAGAAGCAGCTTCGCGATCTCGGGCGTCGGGGTATCGGGAGAGACGGTAACCGGCTCTTTGGTCATAAACTCGCGCGCTTGCATCAAGGAATCCTCATCGTGCGGTAGCGAAGCTGAATTTTCCATCAGGCGAAGCGCTCGCAGTAAGGTGGCTCTCGCAGACCTATCCCGATGGGCCTGCGAAATCGCCGAGTACGAGTTCGGCACCTTTTTGCCCAAACACTTTGGGCAGGTGCCGGTGCCCGTTCCACCGCTTGCTGGCTGAACGGGGCCTCTGGCCGTCGTAAGAGCTGATTGATCGCATCCGCCAGCAGACGGTATTTGATCTGGGTGACGTTGACGTCACGAAAGTAATTGACTAGGTCGCCCCACGGATCGTTCAGCCGTCCGATCCCAGAGATGAACGCAACCACGCCGCCGATCTCGAGTTGGTTGGTATAGACCCACCAGCCGCCGACCAGGAGCGCTGAAATTATCTGCAGGTGGTTGCAGACATTCATTAAAAAATTCATCGAAAACTTGAGCTTAAAGATTCCCATGTCGAGTGCGAAGGCTTTTTCAATCCGCCGATCATCGATGCGGCTTCTCTCGTCGGCCGCGCCACCATTTCCGGCAATCATCGCGATGCCAAGCTGGCGCAGTACCTGGATGCGGGCTCCGGTGCGCCGATTTACTGCGGATTGCAATAGCGGAACAAAGACGAGCTGGGGGATGAAGAGCCCGAATGCGGCCAGCGCCATCCACGGATCGATATGGATCAGATACGCCAGCACCGAAAGCATGATGCCGACCTGCAGTAGCGGCTCCGAAACGCTCTCGCCGACGAAACCGCCGATCGGCTCGACTTCGGCGACGATCATCGAAACCGCGATCCCCTGCGCTTCGACTGCGGGCGGGGCCACGCTGGGAGTCTCGACAAAGGTGTGAACCCGCGGCCGCAGGTCGCGCTTGGCCCGCTCCGCGACCCAGCCGCGATAGATGTTGAGCGCGAGCTTAGTTCCCGCATGAACGAGTACGGTGCCGGCATAGACCCCGCACAGGCCGACCACCCAGGAATAGGGGCGATGCTTGACCAGATCGTTGACGATCCGGCGCTGCAATTCGAGCGGGACGACTTCGAGCAAAAAGACGCTGACTGTCAGCGCCAGCAACAAAAGCTGTTGGAAACCGCTCGTACCCAGCACATAGCGGAAGATACTGCGCGGCAACTCACGGCCGGCTTCTCGCCGTTCCGCGCCTCCGGTCTCCCGCGTCGGAATCCCACCGATGACGCTGGGCCTTCCTGAGACTGCATTTCGGGCGTCCACGTCCCTGGGATCGCCGCCTGGTCTGGCGTCAGCGGGACAGTTCGTCCTCGGGATGGGAACCTGTGGCTCTTGCCCGCCTCAAGCCATGATCCAAAAGCCCGAAGGAGCACAGTGATCAGCCGACTGGATGCGTGTACAGCGAGTAATGGGCCTTGGTTCCATTGGGCCCTTCGGTAGCGACCACGAGCGCTTTGTCACGGCCGAACTCGCGCGGTTCGCCGCGTACGATTAGGGTCATTGACTTGTATGGGGCTCTTCCTGTCATCCCGTCGCCTGCGATCAGATTCCCGGAGCGCGCGGAAGGGGGGTCAAGGGAGCGAAACGCTAGCATAGCTTGGCGGGTTGCCGCCTAGCGTCGCTTGTGTTTCGCAGCGCCTTGACGCCTGAGCACGCGGAGGGAGGATGAACAGCGAGAGGGCATCTCTGCGAAGGTCCGGCCTCTGACGACGACTGTTGAATGTCTCCGTAAAGATCCGAGGGGAGCTCGCCATTGGGGGCGCAATTTCACGCCACAAACTTCGGTAGGTCCGTTCGGATCCTGACCATGATGCAGTCATGCGCATCGGCGGCAAAGCTCCGGGGCGGCGGTCCCTATTCTCGCCGTCGGCATCTGTGCCATGTCACGTGCCGGTTCCCGCCACCTCGGATCGTCAATCGGCAGTCCGCGCTGAATCCTCGCGCGAGCGCCGAATAGGTAAGTTCCCCGAGGTCTTCAGCCTGCCGGACGCAAGATGACGCCGTCCAATGTCTCGCCGGTGGTGACAAAGCGCCAGAGCGCGATGAGCAGCTTGCGTGCCAGCGCGACAATCATCGTCTTGCGCGTGCCAGCACGGCTATCGGCAGTGCGGGCCTGGTACCACCGGGCCAGTGCGCTCTCCTTCTGAAACCACAGAAAGCGCCAGGCGAGTTGGATCATGCCGCGGCGGACCCGGGCGTTTCCGGCTCTGGCGAGCCCTTGTTCCCGGCGCTTCGCGCCGCTCTCGTCCGGCGAGCCCGTCAGGCCGGCGTAGCGCGCCACCGCTTTGCGGTCACGCATTGGACGCGACAGCACCTCATTGACCAGCATGTCTGCCGTTTCAATGCCGACGCCGACGACCCGAGCCAGGTGCCGTACCATGGCGTGTGGCCCGGTCTCGGGCTCCTGCTCTAATCGTTCCTGACGAGCCTGCTCGATCTCCTTGATCTGGCTAATGACGACGCCCAGCCGCGCTATATCGCGCTGCAACTCGGCCGAGACATTCGGCGGCAGCGCCGAGCCCTCCGGTGTGTGTAGTGTTGCAAGACCGCTCCGCCGCCTTGCGCAGGGTTGGTTTGAAGTTGCGAATGCCCAGCCGGGCCAGGGTGCCCTTCATTTGGTTGACGATGCGCGTGCGCTCCCCGACCAGGCAGTCGCGCTCCCGGTTGGGCCGCTTGGCGTCCTCTTCGGCAATGGTCGGGACGCGCGCCATGGTGCAGTGGCCCCGTTCCCCGCGCAGCCACCCCAAGAACCCCCGCTTCAGCAACTCGGTGTCGAGCCGGTCGGTCTTGGCCCGGCGATGTTCCCGCGATACGGCGACACTCGAGGCATGGATCACATGCGCCTCCACCCCACGCGCCCTCAGCCAGCGCGCCAACCAGAAGCCATCGCGGCCGGCTTCGAAGGCCAGCGCAATCCGCGTGATCTTGCGGCCGGCCTTGACCGCCTCGTCGCGCCAGCGATGCAGCAGGCCAAGCAGCCTTTCTGCACTCGGCTCCGGCTTCTTGCGTGGTTGGCGCTCAATACCGGGAAGCATACCGGCAACCAGCCAACTCGACTGGCTCATCTCGACGACGGCAATGATCGTGCTATCTTGGTCCAGGGCGACGAGGGACCTGCTCAAGTCGTTCGGCTGGGGCATCAGGGCACTCCATCAGTTGGCTACAGCGACGATGGTGCCATTTCCTCGCCGCCTGCCCCATACCATCTCTCCGCTGGAGGGAGACGGATTCGAACGTTCGGTTCCTGGTCGCGAGACCGTCAGGCGGGACGGGACTATACTCTCGAAAATGGGAGCGAAATCGGTTGGGGAACCGAAGGTTCGAATCCATCTCCCTCCAGCGGCGAGTCCGGTTCTGCCGTACCACCATCTGCGCTCGTAGGCGCCTGACGCGAAGATACCTACCTAGCGAAAACGCTGAGCGAACCAGAGCGTCCCGGAGGCGGAGCGGACGGTGACGCCATAGCGCAGCCAATCCTCCTCCATCGCGATCTTGCGGCCGAGCCTGTGCTGCTCTCCTGCCTCCTGCTCCAGCACCACATCGCGCCAGGGCTCGAACGCCTTTAAGCCCTCGTTGAGGATCCGGGTGATGCCGCGGTCGAGCCAGATCGTCGTGCGCGAGATGCGCTCGAGCGGCCGGCGGTCATGGCTGATCAAGACGATACCGGAGCGCATCCCTGCCAACTCGCGCTCCAGCCACTCGATACCCGGCAGGTCGAGATGGTTGGTCGGCTCGTGTCGGATCAGGAGTCCTTATTCTTGAAAGTTGATTATCGCGGCGCTCGCGGATCAAACGCGGGGACGACTTTCACGGTTAGCGTCCACGCTTGTGGAGGAATTTTCGGGTCGGTCCGCAGTGTAGGGCTGCGGTGTGGTTGAGGTGGCCATCGGGTCAGTCGGCTAAGGTGGAGTTGCCAAACTTCAACCTGAAGCACGCGAGAGGACCCGATGACCGAAGAGAGATTGGTGCTGGCCGATTTGCTGGAGAAGGCCGGCGATGGAGATTTTCTGCGAGCCGTGGCCGAGGCGGTGCTGCAGTTGCTGATGGAATGTGACGTCGAGGGGTTGATTGGCGCCGGGCGCTACGAGCGCAGCGGCGAGCGCACCACTTGGCGCCACGGCTATCGCGACCGCACCCTCGGCTTGGCGCGCTGCAATTGCGGATCCCGCAGCTGCGGCAAGGCAGCTATTTCCCGCCGTTTTCTCGAAGCCCGCAAGAGCTCGGAGAAAGCGCTGATCGCGGTGATCGGCCTGGATCGGCGGCGTGTCGACCCGGCGAGTTGATGATCTGGTGCAGGCGATGGGGTTATCGGGGATCAGCAAGTCGCAGGTTTCTAAGCTGTGCAAGAGCCTGCCCCCGCGAAGGCGGGGGAGATCGACGAGCGCGTGCATGCCTTCCTCGACCGGCCGCTCGCCGGCGAGTGGCCGTATCTGTGGCTCGATGCCACCTACCCGAAGCAGCGCGAGGGCGGCCGCATCGTCTCGGTCGCCGCGATAATCGCTGTGGCGGTCAACACCGATGGCCGACGCGAGATCGTTGGGTTGCACATCGGCCCGTCGGAGGCCGAAACCTTCTGGTCGAGCTTTTTGCCGAGCTTGGTGCGACGCGGCTTGCGCGGGATCAAGCTGGTGATCTCGGATGCCCATGAGGGGCTGAAAGCGGCGATCCGCCGGGTGTTCGGCGCCACCTGGCAGCGCTGCCGCGTGCATTGGATGCGCAACGCTCTGGCTTATGTGGCCAAAACCCAGCAGAGCATGGTGGCGGCGGCGCTGCGCCAGGCCTTTCTGCAGCCCGATCGGGCCCAGGCCAGTGCCATGCTGCGCCATGTCGCCGGCCAATTGCGGCCGAAATGGCCGAAGCTCGCCGCCTTCATCGACGACAGCGAGACCGACGTGCTGTCCTACCTGAGGATTTCCTGAGGATTCCCCGAGCAACACCGCAGCAAATTACACAGTACCAACCCGCTCGAGCGGCTCAACAAGGAGGTCAAGCGGCGCGCCGATGTCGTCGGCATCTTCCCCAATGAGGCCGCCATCATTCGGCTGATTGGCGCGGTATTGCTCGAGCAAAACGATGAATGGCAGCTGCAGCACCGCTATATGCAGGTTGAGGTCAGGGCCGAACTGGCTGCGGCCGCCGCCACCGATCCCCGGCAGATCCCGTGCGCCGCCTAGCCAATCCCAAGCGATCCACTGCGCCGTCGAACGGCATGGATGCCAAAAGCTCGGCTGGAGTGCCGCTGTCAAGCCCCGCAGCCGCGCAGCGGTGCGCCGAAGGCGCAGGGCTTGATAGCGGCGCTCCGGCCGAAGCACAATCCGCCATGCCGTCGATCGCGGCTCTCACCATCGCATCGACCGCCGATCACCTTTCACCAACGCCGCTGCCTTCAATGGCGCCTCAGCTCCAGTCCCGAATCTCACCAGCTTGACGGACGTGACCCTTTCACGAGCTTTGGGCTGTTCGCCAAGCCCTTAGTCGCTTACGACCTGAGTGTTTGCATTTTGTGAGCAGATTTGTCAGGCCAGAGCAGGAATGATGGTGTGTTCGGTGAGACGGCGGCCGGCAGCGATGGCGGCGCGGCCAGCGCGGGTGAGATAGTAGCGATAGGTACCAAGGACGCGTTTGATGACGCCGAGATGGCGCAGACGGGCGAGTTGTCGGGATAGGGTGGCGGGAGAGGATTGGCCGAGGAGCGGCAGTAGGTCGGCGCGGCGGAGACCGGCGATATTGAAGCCAGGACGCTGGAGGGCGGCGAGCAGGGTCTGTTCGGCGCGGCTGAAAAAGTTGAGGCCCTTGAGGTTTCGGCCTTTGAGCGGACGGGGTTGGGTGAGACGGTCGAGCGTCCGGATGCCAGCCGAGAAGTCGTCCAGACTGGAGAGGTATTCAAGGTAACGGCGATTGCAGCTTAGCAAGATCTCACGCAAGTCCTTGAGGCTGTAGATGGTCTTTCTGACGGGGGCCAGGGCGCGAGTTGCCGGGCCTTGGCGATGTTCCACCTTGCGGTAGTGCTTGAAAGCGGAGACGTCGTTGGTGGTCGTCTCGATACGTAGGACGAGGCCGAATTTGTCGTAGATCTTGATCGAGGACTTACTGAAACGATGCTTGACGCAGGTGCCCTCGATACGCGTGGTGAATTGGCTGCCGATCTCTTGGGCGAGTTGGGCAGTGATCTTGTGGCCGAGAAAGGTGGCGACGTGTTCGGCTTTGACGGTCAGGATGGCTTGCCGGGAAAGCTGTTCATAGAGGGGTTTGAGGATGGCCGGCGTGCGGAACACCAGATCAGTGGCGTATTCGACCTGCATGAAACTCCAGTGGTAGGACTGGGCGAAGACGTCGAGCACCGGACAGCACTGCTGGGCATAGTGATCGAGGATGCGATGCAGGTGGTCGGGCGAGAGGGTGTCGGCGAGGGCCTGCGCGCGCTCCCAGTCGTCAATGCGCAGAAAGGCGTTGTCGGCAAGGGTGAAACCGACGCCGGCGGCGGTGAGTTGGCGGGCCAGCCAGCTATGCCCATTGCAATAGAACTGCAGACGGAACGGGCACCAGGTCGGCACGCGCAGATAGATCAGGCCCAACTCGGCGTCGATGAAGTAGAAGTAGTAATGCAGGCATTTGCCAGTATCCGGCCGCAAGAAGGTGCGATGCGTGTGCTTGTCATGCCAGGGCTTGTAGGTGTGGCAGGCTTCCATCGCCGAGATGATATGCACCAGGCCGGGACGGTCGCCGCGGACGACAAGCACCCTGGCGACGACGTCCTCCTTGCGGATGTGGTTCTTGGCAATGTGTTCGATGGTAATGCCAGCGGCACTCGCCAACTCGGCGGCGCGCTCGCGTACTCGATCGCGAAGTGGTTCGGCAAATCGCGGATAGTCGAAGATCCGGATCTGCCGCGCAGAAAGAAATCCCGTCATTCCCTTCGCGTGACAGGCTCCCGGCAGCGTGCCGGTGACGATGATCCGGTCATAGCAGGAGAGCACCCCGGCGAGGCGCTCGCGGTAACGCTCCGTCAGCGGCTGCCTCAACCTCCCCTCCTGCTCCCCGCGTCTCCTGCGTCTATTTTAACCTGTTTGGTTCCGGCTTCGCCGGCTTAGGCTACTCTCGGCGGATGGCGGGCTGAAGGCGGTAACGTTGGAGGGTACAGCCGATCGGGACGCCAACGGCGCGCCGCCGGAATGCTGGGACGGAGTGGACTGGGCGCTCTATTTCGGCGGCTACCGTGTGCAAGAAGCGAAGTCTATCGAGCTGCTACAGCTCAAATATTCCGCCGCCGACGCCAAGAGACAATGGACGATCGCGCGTCTGGTGCAGGAAAAGCAAGGTCGTCGTGGAACCTCAGTAATTGGCCGGCTCGCGGACGCATGGAAAGGAATCCGTGCAGCAAGCGGCGAGAAGTCGGGACTCGACCTTCGTGCAGCCCTCGTCACCAACCAGCCGGTCGACCCGGATGTCCCGGAGGCTTTGGCGACCGCAGCCCAGGGCATACCAGATGACTATGTCCGAAAGCCGGGCGCTCAGGCGACGGCGCTCTATAGGCTCGTCTACGCGAGCAGGCTGTCGACGGACGAGTTCGCTGCATTCGCAGCCGTGCTCGACACTTAAGGCGCGACCGGTTCTAGGTTCAAGATCGAAGAGGACACTCTCCGGGCGATCTCAGACTGGACCGAGATGGATGCCCGCGCGATCGCGGATCGTCTCCGGCGGTTCGTTCACCGTCGGATGCTTCCGGAGGCTGTTGGCGAGCGGATAACACGAGAGTCCGTTCTGGTCGAATTCGGGATCTCCGACCCGCGAGCTCTATTTCCCTGCCCCTCGGCAATCCGAGCAGTTCCAAATCTCGTGTCTCGCGCAGGCGCACGAAAGGTAAGAGATCTGTTCTTGGCCGGCGAACAACACAGTTGCCTACACGGTGCGGCAGGTGTCGGCAAGACTACGGCGCTTCAAGAAATCGGTGCGTCGCTACCGCAGGGATCTCTTCTGATCGCTTTCGACTGCTACGGCGCTGGAACGCACCTTGATCCCAGTGAATATAGGCATCGGCCGCGGGACGCTTTTATCCACCTTTCAAACGACATCGCGCAACGTCTTGGATTGCCGTTTCTGCTGGGGCATGAGGAAACCACCGACTATACTAGAGCGTTCAAGCGACGGCTTATTATCGCCGCACAAACCCTCGCCGCTTCTCGACCCGACGCCTTGTTAGTCATAGCTATCGACGCGGCGGACAATTCCGTCGCCGCGGGCAAAGCGCAATCCCCGACCGAGCCGAGTTTCGTGCACGACTTTATCCGCCTGACGGAGCTGCCAGACAATGTCCGATTTCTAGTGGGCGCTCGAACCGGCCAGCTGTGTGACCTTGACCTTCCCCGCCACTTCAAGCGGATTGAGCTAAAGGCGTTTTCCCGCCGCATCGGCGCGGATGCGTGGGCGCCGGACGCAGCCCAAGCGATTGCCGTCGCCGATCGCCTGTTGGCGATGCCCGCTCCATCGTGACCGTACCTGATCGCCAGGCGATTTTCTGCGGTGCGATCCGGAAGGGATCGTCGAGCGCTTGCTTGTCGACGAAATCGGCGCCAGCCAGCATATCGGTCCGGGCCGGTCCTTCATGAACGCAGTGGACTCCTCGTCGAAAGATGAGGCTCACAAGTTCCTGTCCACGATAGCGCGAGAGCTCGTTGCATTTGATCGGGAAATCCGGCTCCGTGGCTCGGACGCTGGTTAGGCAGTGATACTGCATGTGGCCGGATTGGCGATGCCGGCAAACAGGATACTCCTGGTCGGTGCCCGCTCCTTCAGCGCAGCAGCCGCCCTTCTTAGCGATCTCCTACCGGATAATCTGCCGACGACGGATGCGCTAATTGCGAGCTTTCGCGCATGGTCCCAATGGGCCGGTTGGCGGCCGGCACAGGAACATGAGCTCTACGATGAGCTGAGCCGGATCAACAATGAGCTTGTCAATGCCCGCCGCGAATTGACGAAGCGCAATGCCGAACTCGCCCGGGTCGATGCAGAGAAGAACCAGTTTCTCGGAATGGTCGCGCACGACCTGCGCAACCCACTAACGGTCATTCAGGCCTACAGCGAATTTCTCAGCGAGCTTCAGGGCAGTGTTATAGGCACGCGTGAGCTCCAGTTCATCAATTCCATCGATCGGTCGAGCGAGTTGATCCTCGGGCTCGTTGACGATCTGCTCGACACCTCCAAAATTGCGGCCGGGCCACCTGGTATTAAACAAGAGGTCGACGGACCTCAACGCCTTTATCGAACATAATCTCTCGCTGAATCGAGTCCTAGCCGAACGCAGACAGGTCCGCCTCGACTATAAGAGCACGGCCAAATTCTCGAATGTCCTGCTCGACGTGCGTAAGATTGACCAGGTCCTGAACAATCTCGTCGATAACGCCATCAAAGCGTCGCCGCCGCAAGGCACCGTAGCGGTCCGGCTCTCACGCGACGGCGACAGCGCCCTGCTCGGCGTGACCGATCAGGGGCCACGCATCCCGGCCTTTCAATACTTCTTGGACTTGCAGCGCCAGGCTGTTCATCCCACGCCGCATGTCGGTGTGGCCGACTGCCAGCCAGACGCGCACCCCCGAAGGGACCGGGATCATCGCCCCGACAGCGCTTTGACCACGGCCGCCGCCAACCCGGCCGGGATCGAAGCCGGGATGCGCATGCGGGCCTTCCCCGCAAACTCGATCTCGATCGCCGGTGCCGCAGGGCACCCGGCGTCATCTCCGGCCGGCGCGATCAGAACCTGAGCGAAACCATGGCCGATCCTAAGCTCTCGCCGCAGCGATAAATCTGGCCAGGGCCAATCTCTGCCCGACGAGCGATGTCCGTGACTACCGCGCCCGGCGCAAGGCTCTCCGCAACAATCGCTCGTTTTTGCCCAGCGCTCCAACGCCGCCGCCGTTCTGGGCCTGTTATGACCTCAACCCTCGCCATCGCACCGTCCCTAACACCAGCGCAAACACCATCTCTTGCACCAGTGCTTACCAGCCAAACCCGCCTCAGTTAGGCAAGGCGGCCATCACCGCAGGGTTACGGTTCGCCGACAGTAAACATCCAAATCGGCGGAGAAGCCGTTCGCAGGTTTCGGGCCCGCGGCACATAGGCGCGACAACATCCCAGAGCCCTGTTGCCGCGGGTAGCGGACGACTGGAACCACGCTGTTTGGGAAAGCTGCTTGGTACGACTTTGTGGGCAAGCAGACCGCCAGTGGCGAAATCCTCGACACCGTTACCGCCACCGCAGCGCATCGCTCGCTTCCACTCACCTCTTACGCGAAGGTGACGAATCTCGGCAACGGCCACTCCGTCGTCGTCAAAATCAACGACCGGGGTCCATACACTCGCGGACGCATTCTCGATCTCTCGCCGCGTGCTGCCGACGCACTCGATATGAAGCACGCTGGGGTGGCGGCGGTTGCTATTGAGCCGGTGGTCAACCAGATGGCTCCTCCGACTCTCGTAGTATTCCAAACCTTTGGCAGAGCAGTCTCGCAATAGGCCAACCAGGGGCGCTTGTCCTTTTTATTCGCGCATCGGTCGGCGTTGACACGCACCAAGTTCTCCTTGGGGATCGTGTACCCGAGAAGGGACTGCGGCTGACCGGGCTTGAGCCGCGTCCATAAGTATATGAAAGGCACCGTGCTTACGGGCGAGGATCTGGCGTAAGCGATGCAGATCCTTGGCTTCTGTGGCTTCAAGGGAGAAGCGCAGCGGGTTGAAATTGGAAGCGACCTTCCCACGAACCCAAGTCACATTCCGGCTCGTCACTGAACGACTTGTTGCCATGGAACCGGGCATTGGGGCACCGCAGGGTAAAACCCTTGATAGGGATCGCACCAATACCAAACGGTGGGTGCAGGTGTCCCGGAATAGAGCGCGTAATCATAGCCATAGTCATAGCCACTGTAATAGGGAGCCGTTTGCAAGTGCTCCCCCGAGAAGTCCAAGGCCAACGCCGAGACCTATCGCGGGTCCAACTCCCCAGCCGCCGCCGTAACCACCGCCATGCCCGCCGCCATGGTGGTCAGCGAATGAAGGAGCAGCCGAAAATGCCAGTAACGCAGCCGCCGCCGTCAGAGCTACTAAACGCTTACTCATGTTCGTGTTCCAGTTGAGCCTTGGCGAGAGAACGGCTGGACCTACTTCCTCATTCCCTTCTTTCTCGACCAGGGCCAGATGGTACCCGAGACGTAAAAGAGCCGGAAATAGTTTAGGAGGGATTTATTAGTACGCTTGTGCAGCCGCTCGGCAGCGGGCAGAGCGGCTAATGGCGAATGTCTGAGCCCTCAATCTGAACGTCGAATTTCACGAAACGATCAAACAGCGGTGCTCCCCGGTACAGACGGCGGTCAACCACCTCGGTTGGCGACCTCGGTTCGGTCCGCGATTCCAATAGCCCGAACCAGACCAGGGGCCTGAGTATGCGAGCCTCCATGCCGCTGGAACCAACGTCCCATTGTGCCTCCAGGATGCAAATTCCGACGAAGTCGCCCGCTGATTCCGAGATGATGTCGCCCGGCGTTCCGAAATGATGTCGCCTGGCTGGCGGGCGCTCTGCTGGCAGTAGATTTGTGCCAAAGTTGGGGGCTGGTAGTCAATCCTTTGCGATCGATCTGGAGCGTTTGCGCCGGAGGCTTTCGCCGGCGAGATCGATGCGGTGGGCGTTGTGAACGAGGCGGTCGAGGATGGCGTCGGCATATGTCGGGTCGCCAATGAAGGCGTGCCATTTGTCGACCGGGATCTGGCTGGTGAGGATGGTCGAGCGGCGCCCATAGCGTTCTTCGAGGATCTCGTAGAGGTCACGACGAGCACCGGCGTCGAGCGGTTCGAGGCCCCAATCGTCGAGAATGAGGAGCTGGACGCCGGTGAGACCGCGCAGGATGCGGGCATAGCGGCCGTCACCGCGGGCGAGCGCGAGTTCGGGGAAGAGCTTGGGAACCCGCTGATAAAGAACCGAGCGGTTGTCGCGGCAAGCCTTGTGACCGAGGGCACAGGCAAGCCAACTTTTGCCGACCCCGGTCGGCCGCACAAAATCAGATTGTCGTGCGCGTCGATCCACTCGCCATTGGTGAGCTTGTGGAACAGAGCGCGGTCGAGGCCGCGTGGGGCCCGGTAATCGACGTCCTCGACGCTGGCCTGCTGGCGCAGTCTGGCATAGCGCAGCCGGGCGGCAAGCCGCTTGTCGCGGCGATGGGTGAGCTCGCGATCGACCAGCAGCCCGAGCCAGTCGGCATGATTGAGCGTGTCGGTTTCGTCGGAGGCCTCGAGCTCGGCAAAGGCCTGGGCCATGCCGGACAGGCCCAGCTGGCTTAACTGGTCGAGCATTGGATGGGTAAGCACTGCATTCTCCTCAGTGGTAGTAGCGCGGTCCGCGGATATTGGGGTGGAGGATCGTCACGCCATTGGTGGGTGGCCGCTGTGCGGCCTGGCGATCGAGCTTGTTGTCGAGAATGGAGCGCACCGAGCCGTAGGTCAGGGTGCCGATCTCGATTGCCCGCGTGGCGGCGGCTTCGAGGCGATCGGCGCCGAATGGCCGTACCAACCGGACGATGCCGAGGCAGGCCCGGAAGCCCTGCTCAGGGTGGGGCCGGCGCTCCAGGATCAGCTCGCAGAGTGCGGCGGTAGCTGGGCCGATCGAAGCGGCCTCGCGGCGAATGCGCTCGACCGTCCAGTCGGCATAGCGCCGATGGCTCGACGGCATGTGCTCGGAGACCGTGGTGTGCCGGTGGTTGCCGCTGGCGCGCAGATGAGCGGCAATCCGCTCGCCCTTCACAAAGATCTCGACGGCTCGCGGCGTCAGCCGGACCTCCACCTCGCTGCGGGCAAAGCGGTGGGGCACGCTGTAGAAATGACCTTCGAGCTCGACGTGGTAATCGACACCGACCCGGCGAACGCGCCATTCGGCAAAGCAATAGGGCTGCCCCGGCAACGAGTTGAGGTTGGGCCGGTCGAGCTCTTCGAACAGCGCCCGGCGGGTGACGCCGAGCCGCCGGATCAGGCGTTCGTCGTTGAGCTGCCGCAACAACTCACCGATCGCCGTGTTGAGTTCGGCCAGACTGTAGAAGCGGCGGTGGCGCAGGCGGCCGAGCAACCATCGCTCGATGATCAGCACTGCGACTTCGACTTTCGCCTTGTCGCGCGGCCGGCGCGGCCGTGCTGGCAAGATCGCAGTGTCGTAGTGGGTCGCCATCTCGGCATAGGTTCGATTGACCTGTGGCTCGTAGAGGCAGGCTTTGATGACAGCGACTTTGGTGTTGTCCGGCACGAGCAGCTTGGGCACGCCGCCGAGCGCTGCGAAGGCTCGGGTATGCGCTCCGATCCAGTCGGCCAGCGCCTGGGTCCAGCTCGCCTCGGCATAGGTGAAATTCGAGGCGCCCATGACGGCGACAAGAATCTGCGCCACTCGGACCTGGCCGGTAAGCCGGTCAACGATCACCGGCACCGTGTCGCCGGCGTAATCGACAAACAACTTGTCGCCGCCGATGTGAGCTTGCCGCATGGTGACCGACAGCCGCGACGCCCAACCGCGGTACAGCTCGCAGAAGCGCGAATAGCGATACCCTTCGGGGCAGCGTTCGATGTACTCGTCCCACAGCATCGTCAGGGTGACGTGCTTGCGCTTGAGCTCGCGGTGAATCTCAGTCCAATCGGGCTCGACGTGACGCCGATGGCCTTGCTTGGTGCCGGCAGCAGCAAACAGCGCCGTCTCCAGCGCGCTGTCGGTCATCTCAGCCGGCAATGGCCAGGTCAACCCGGCAGTCGCCAGTCGCTTCAACGTCAACCGGACAGTCGACGGCGCAACCCTTACGCGGCGGGCAATCTCGTTGAGCCCGACCCCGGCGGTTCTTAAACGAAGCACTTCGCGCACCTGGCGCATCGTTGTCCTCTCTGCTGGCATCCGCTCCCCCATGCAAAAAGCCAAAGGAGCGGACCCTAATCGGGCCAGCAGAGACGCCGCTTAACCGCGCGACATCATCCCGGAATGCCGGGCGAAATCATCTCGGAACGCCGAGCGAGATCAAATCGGAATGGTGGGCGACATCATCGCGGATTCGCGGGCGACTTCCCCCGGAATCCGCATCCAGGACGCCGATCACGGGAGACGCGCAAAGCCGGGTGAGTGTCTCTCTCGGGAGCCAATCGTGTGCCGATGCGGAAAGCGACCAGAGGACGACACCCACTTCGCTCTGCGGCCAAGAATTGAACGGGTATCCGTCAAAATAGGCAAGATTCATGTGCCATAGGGCGACATCGAACAGGAGTGCCTGCAAGGGTCCATGCTGCTCGACCGCGAGCATTCGTCTACCCAACGGCGTCGGCACCAAATTCCCGCGATGTTTTCGGGTGAGCTTTGCAGCTTGCGTCAGGATGCGAACGAAATGCAACGGCAGAAAGTCGGGCTCGTTGATGACCTTTTGGACGCGCAGCAACTCGGCCTTGTCATAATCAGGCGCTTTGATAATCCCGAACATCTCCTCGACCACGGCACGGGATAGGTTGCTGGTCGCGGTCAGCTTCAGTCCACCTGCCTCGGCTGCGCGTTGAAGCAGGATCAGGGCATTAGCTGTGACCGCAGATCCGGAGATTTCCGCATCGGCGAGGTCGGGTTCGAGGCGGATCGCCTGATTACTAGTCGAGGGTTCGTTACGTAGAGCATTCAGGTTCTTGAATTGGAGCATCGTCCAGGCCGGTTCGACGCCATTCAGCCACCGACGAACTTCGGGTTCTCAAGGAATCCTGGTGCGAACATACCTCGTCTGGTACCGGGCTCGGAACTCGCAGTCTACCGGATTGGCTCAGTACCACAGCGATTGCGCAACCGCCCGCCATCAGCGATTGCCATCACGACCAGGATTTCATCGGGTCGAAGCGCATCGGCTACTGAGACTGTGATTGTATTGAAATGCGGGAAGGACCAGGAATTGTCTTTGTGCTCGAGCGGCACATCGAGCAAAGCGCCCGCAGCGGCCACCTTCACATTCGATCCAATCACCGCGTTTCCGCCGCCGATCGCCGCCCGCATCGGTTTCCCGAGCATCGGATGGACGCAGGCACCGCCGTGCTCCATTTCGCCCGCGACACCAACGACCGCCCCTTTGCCATCGGAGACTGCAGGTCCGTCGAGCAATTTCACCAACTCTGGCATCAGCCGCTCCCCGAGCATCGTACCGGCCTCGAATAGCGGTCGCAGATCCTCGACAAACTGACCGGCGAACGGGTTGCGAATCACGGCCATCCCAAGTCGGTCGGCTTGCCTCGACCCCGCGTTCCGAGAACACCGTTTCGCGGGTGGTGATGATTTTGCGGATCTCGATCATACTCTTCTCCTGGAATTCAATCGGCCCGTTTTGCGAAGCGCGGGATTTCGGGCACCTCGATCCACGGCAACGCGTCGTCACGAAAAATCTCCCGTCCCGGTTTTGCGACGGTCGGATCATCAAACGTCCCGACATTTAGAATAACCATGCCGGGCCGCATTCCTGGCTCCTCGGCGATCGACGAGCCGCATTCGGGGCATCGTACACTCCTGATCTAATAGGTGTGCTCGCCATCATTCGGAGAGGCTCATGATTTCTAAACAACTTTTCACCGGGAAAAAGTTCATATGGCAGCGCAGACCAGATGCCGCACAACCTTAGAGAAGCCTTACTACTGCCCCGATGTTATGAAGGTCCGCCCGCCTCCGTCTTCCGTGGTCCGCTTGTTCGGCTTCTGCGCCACTCCGCGGCACCTAAGCTGGGTACAGGTGCCGGTGACAACCAGATCGATGGCTTGGCTGTAGCATTTGGGATAGACCATCCGCTCGCGCGACTCGGAAGCGGGATATTTTCGCCGTACGCTGTGCCTATTCGGCAGGGGCCGGGCCGGGCTGGCGCGGTGGCTGAGTGTGACGCGGTTTTCAGCCGTAGTGGCGGCACGGTATGGACAACACACATTCGGCCTTGAGCCGAGGAGTAAGAGAAGAAGGGGATCGAGATGGAGATCAAAGGCGGCTGCCCCTGCGGCTCGGTGCATTACACAGCCGAGGCCGACCCGGCGAGCGCAACGGTGTGCCATTGCCGGGATTGCCAAAAATTCACCGGCAGCGCTTTTGCCACGCTGGTTGGGGTGGGCAAGGAGGCGCTGTCTATCGAGGGTACACTCAAAACCTTCTGTAGCATCGGCGGCAGCGGCAATCCGATCCTCAGGCGCTTGTTCTGTCTGCCCTCGCCGCCCTCGTACTCGGCACGGCGGTGTTGTCGATCGATGCCTCAGCGCAGCCGCATTGCTGGTGGAACGGCGTTAATCACTGCTCTTACAGCCATGGCTGGCATCACGGCTGGGACCACAGTCGGTATTGGCACAACGGGCATTGGTCGTATTACCGCTAATCCAGTAGGCCAGATTTCGGCTCGCCTTCGGGCGAGCCGCGCTTGCGCCCGAGACCCTGACGCTCTGAATAGCAGTTCGATACCAAACGACTCGAAGGATTTCGAAGCCGTGCTATGACCGGGCAACTCCGAATGACCTTTCTCGTCTACACCAAACGCGAGCGCGATCCCAGCACTCGCCAGATCTCCAACTACAAACCGAACCTCTCCTCACCCAGGCCGGAACCCATTTCAGTGGCGGATCAGTTCTATCATCCGTCGCTTCAGGGCACCGGTTGCCGATAGCGCCTGGCACCCCGAGGCAGGACGCGCAACCGAAATCGCCCTCGATCGAAGGCGCTACGAGTTCTTCGACTCGTTGGACCAGCCTCTTTGCGGCTACGCCATCACCCCGGCTATTCCTATCCTCGGAATGCCTCTCGGGCAGCGTGCACGCTCGTGTGAGACGCCTTCAAGCAATTGACCGAGAGTAGGCCCGCCTCGTGTCTGCGCTCCACATCCAGGCCCCGCTCCCGGGTACCAAGGACGGCCCTGAGTCCTTAGCTCAACATCGGGGCTAACCAAGCAATTTAAGAATTTCTCAACCAAAGTCGAATAAGTCCGTCGGTGCGCCGCTCCTGATGGACGTGAAGCTCCGCGAGAGACCGCCACCGATAGCCACTGGTTTTTCACATTCAATGGGTCGCACCCCAAGACCCTTTGGAACTTAAACCACTTACATGATCAAAAAAGGCCCAATGAGTGAGGTGGTTCACACGCGGTGGGGGCATAGTCGCCCTAGTTTTGGAAAAACGTTGATGTTGCATTGAGCGGGACCGTTGGGCTTCCGACGGGACGCTGGGGGGCTTGCTATGAGAAACATTATCCTTCTCTTCGCCTGTCTAGCCATCGGTATGGCCTTGCGGAAATACCGACGGGTGCCTGAAAATGCACACACGACGCTCAATGCGTTCATTATCCACGTTTCTCTCCC
Organism: uncultured Alphaproteobacteria bacterium; assembly: GCA_963787425.1. GTDB lineage: Bacteria > Pseudomonadota > Alphaproteobacteria > ATCC43930 > CGMCC-115725 > AP-15. The sequence continues at coordinate 1,383,624 of CAWBCV010000001.1, read as the reverse complement.
GGCGCTCACATTGCTACAGATCCACAGGATCGTGCTGCAACAGGAACTCCTCTATTCGGTTGCCATGCCGTGGATGCTCTTCGCGATTGGAGCGGCATTCTTCTGGGTGGTGGCGAAGGCGATGAAATTGTCGTCAGCGACCACAGGTGCTCTGATGCTTTCCGGTGGGCTTGCCAATACATCCTTCGTAGGCCTGCCGATGATCGAGACGTTTTATGGCCGCAACGGGATGGCGATTGGGATCTTGATCGACCAGCTAGGGACGTATCTGGTGCTGAGCACATTGGGCATCGCCATCGCGTCTATCTATTCATCAGGCGCAAATTCAGCTGGCGACATCCTCAAACGCGTGTTCACCTTCCCGCCACTCCTGGCACTGCTGCTGGCGCTGGCGTTGATGCATGTTCAGTATCCGGAATGGTTCACCAACCTCTTGCAGCGGTTGGGCGACACGTTATCCCCCTTGGCGCTAGTCTCGGTCGGCTTGCAATTGCGGTTTGATCAACTTCAGGGAAACAGATCGCCGCTGGTGCTGGGATTGAGCTTCAAACTCCTGCTTGCCCCGCTTCTTTTGGCAATTCTATACATCGGGGTGATGCGGGTAAGCGGGGAGGTGATCCGGATCACTTTGTTCGAGGCCGCTATGGGGCCTCAGATCGGTGGGGCCATTGTCGCGATCCAGCATGGTCTTAATCCACCGCTCATTACTTTGATGGTGGGTATCGGAATCGTTCTATCTTTTCTCACATTGCCAGCGTGGTGGTACGCATTGCAGAGTTTCTAGCTGCTGGAGGCAGGGCTAGAGAGCGCTGGGCTCTGGGGACGCGCAGTGACCAGTATTGCCGTGATGGCGTGGGAGAACGAAGCCCACAGTCCAGCCAATACGGACTTCAATCCGCTCAAGGCTAGAGCAATGAACGGCGAATGGTCCCACCGAACGACAGTCCGAAACTCCTCGCGACCATTATCAATGTCGGCCCACAAACGCGAAATCCGGAGCGCGACTAGGTGGTTTACCTTGGCATCATTTCACTTTGAGTATGGGCGAGTGGACGGCGGATCAGAACGCCCCAATCGAGCAGGATTGCTCAAGCCCTGGAGACGTCGGAGGCGGAGGAGGAGGAGGTGACAGAAATCTCTTCGCCCTGGAAGCAGGTGATTGGGGCGAGGACGGACCCCATATGAGGGTTACGGAACCTCGCCAGGGATCGGTTCGGTGTAGGACGCTGGGATGGGCGAGGACGCGGCCTTGAATTCGGAATAAGGGATGGATCGGTATCGATATGATGAACACATTCAGCGGACCCCTTTCACAACAGCTAAATCCAAACCGCCTTGAACCCACCCGGAAACCGCAGCTCGATCTCCTCGAAAAGGACGAGGTTAAGACGAAACGTCCAAGCATGTGGAACATCGTGTTCTATAACGACGATTACACGCCTATGGATTTTGTCGTATTTGCCGTGACGAAGGTGTTTCATAGATCAACAGAAGACGCGCTCGCCTTGACCTTGGCCGTGCATACACGAGGCAAGGGGATCGCGGGCACCTACACCTTTGAGGTCGCCGAACAAAAGCAATGTGAGGTCTTGTTGATGGCCAAGATCGAGGAGCATCCATTACGGGTCGAAGTCGAGCGGGTCTGACGACAGGTTGGAAATTCGACCCTGCATGACTTTCGGTCAATTCCGCATCCTGTCGGCGCTCCTGCGTTGACGCATCCGCTAAGGGCGGGTGACAGTCCTTCTCCGTCTAAGTGTCTGAATCTTAATCGCATGGTTGTATTGAGGACTACGCGTCAATCTCCTGACGAGGAGTTGGATGCCGGCGATATAGAGCCAAGCCCTGGCACTGGCGATCGAAGCCTCAAAGTCTTTGGCCAGCCGGCGGTTGCGATTGAGCCAAGCGAGGGTCCGTTCGACTACCCAGCGGCGGGGGAGCACAACGAAGCCGGGAGCGTCTCGTTTGACGATCTCGACCGTCCAGCGGCCGAATTTGGTGAGAGCTTTGGCCAGTTTGTCCCCAGAATAGGCACGATCGGCGAAGAGATGGCGCAGCCAGGGGAAGAGATCGTGAATGGTTTCGACAATGAGCGGGGCGCCGTCGCGGTCTTGAATATCAGCCGAGTGAACCTCGGCGCCGACGAGGAGGCCAATCGTATCGGTGACGATATGGCGCTTGCGCCCGTTGACCTTTTTGCCGGCGTCATACCCGCGGGGACCGCCGCTCTCGGTGGTCTTGACCGACTGGCTGTCGATGATCCCGGCCGAGGGGCTGGCTTCGCGACCCGCGGCCTCGCGCGTTTCCACCAACAATTCGAAGTTGATCCGCTCCAGAATGCCGTTGTCGCGCCAAGCATAGAAATAGTTCTGCACGGTGGTAAACGGCGGAAACTCGCGCGGCAACAGCCGCCACTGACACCCTGTCCTGGCCATGTAGAGTAACGCATCGACGATGCTTCGCAGCGCGGTTTTCGGCGGGCGCCCGAACCGCTTGCGCTGCGGGAGGTGGGCGAGATCACCAGCCATTCCGCATCGGTTACATCGCTTGAATACCGCAATCCTTTTCGCTCATACTGGGGTCGAGTGGTTTCAGTCCACATGTTGTGCCTCGCTGATTGCTTGACACAACCAATGAAGCACAACTCTCTGAAATCACTAAACTCTTTTTAGGTAAGCCTCTAAGATTGGGGTCACGGAACAGAACCGACTTCGCCGCATCATCGAAACCCAGGTCGTCGAAATGTTCATGGGCGCTCCATGACCACAAGATTTCACCCTCCCAGCTCACCTCAATGAGCCTGTCATTGAGCAGCGGCTTGTCGGAGATTTTCGGATTTCGGACATCCTCGTGCACCAGTAGCAGCGTCTTGCCACTATAGTTTGTTGGCGTCTGGCCAGGCACGTAATATCCGACCGGATTGCCCTCGCGCTGAAAGTCGTGATGCTGGCGCGCATACAGCGCGGCTCATGTCCAGGATCTGCGATGTGTTCCAGCCGGCTGAACCGCCAAACGATATTGCCTTCCCAATCGACTTGGACCAAGTCCGTTTGATCGTGGTAACTATGATCGGGGTCACGGCGCCCTGTACTGCCAAAGACTTGACCGTCCGGCAACAGCTTGTTGGGAAAGCCCTGCAGACCCTTCCACAATTGAATTTCCTTTCCGTTCATATCGATCAGCAAGGCGCCGAGATCCGCTGCCGGAAAATGGTGTACCCGCCCCACGCCGTGGCGGGATCGTACACAGTGACGCCGGTCGGATAGATCGTTGGATGGCCCATTTTCTCCCTACTCCTCAGCGACCATATGCAGCGTCTAGCATGCCGCACACTACGGTTCCGGGCAAAAGCAGAGTGCGGCTGTCAAATCGGATACGTCAATTCTTGGCAAATATAGATCTGCCTCGCAGAGTGGACTCGCCTGCCGCATCCCTCGAGCGCCGCGCCGGGTCGCACCCGAGCTGCGAAGCGCGCCGGTTCGAAATCGTCCGCACGCGCGAGGATGGGACCGAGAGAATCCACCTCCCTTCACCGGCGCGTCCGCTGCGAACCTGACTCGCTCGAATCAGGGCGCCGAAAGAGTAGGCCGGACCCCGCACATTGCCGTGCTCGCCCAAGCCGTCCTCGGCGTGGGCATCGAGAAAAGGGTTCCGCCGGTCGGCCTTGAGCAGCCGCTCGACATAGCGCGAGGAGGCGACGCCGGCGCAGACGCAGGCGCGCTCTGGACGAGGCCACTGAGCGAGCGATGCACCGTCGCAATCAGTCCCGCCACCTGATCAACACCGATACCTATTTTGCGCGACATAACTCCGGACGATCTCCGCGACCAGGCTAAAGATCAACCATTTGCGCGGTGCTTTCATCGGCCATATCTTCTACCCTAACACCGTTTGATTAGGATCTATGTAGTCGAGAGCGGCTCGTTTACAATTTTCGAAGCGAAAAATATTTGAAGCTTCTCGCCTCCTTGAGTATTTGATCTAGCCAGAGGGTCGAAACCTCCGGGGAGCCTCCGATTTTGGCCCGAAACCACAGCAGCGCGCGCCATGCCGCGAATCGTGCTTCCTCGATTCCCGGATAGACCTTGTTCGAAAAACCCGGCCGATGCGCCGCCGCAAACCGGATATGCCTGAGGATGAAAAAGAATTAATCAAATAAATAACTTACAACACTTATCCACATTATTAACACAATTCACAATCGACCCAACAATCATTAGAAACTATAATAATGACAAGAGTACTTGCTTTGGCAAGCCAGAGCAAGATAGGATGTATCACGCAGCGGCGGTTCGCCAAAGCCGGGACCAAAACCCATTCGCAACGGGGTGCCGCTTTGGACCGAAACGGCCTGTCGGTTTCCACCGAAACCGCCTGCCGGTTTGAACCGAAATCGCCTGTCGGAAACTCCGAAATTTGCAACAACGAGAAAGATCATATCACGCAGGACGGGGAGGCGGCTAGCAGCCCTGAGACCGAAGGCGTTGAAGACCTCGCGACCATTCTTGAGGGGATGGTTGGGGAGATCCAGAGGCACGTCATACTAGGCCCGCACCACCCGGAAGCCGTAGCCCTGTGGGTCCTACACGCCCACGGGATCGCGGCATGCCAGTATTCGCCCCGGCTCAACTTACGGTCGCCGGAAGCCGAGTGCGGCAAGACCACGCTGCTAGAAATTATTCAAGGCTTCTGTGAAGTCCGCGGATCGCAGATCGAAAGCAGTACCACGCCCGCAGCCTACTTCCGCTACGTCCACCAGGCATCTACCGAGGGCGGGCTACCCCCGGTCATGCTTCTCGACGAAATCGACAACTTCTTGGACGTTAATCGCACCGACGCTTACAGCATTCTCAACAGCGGGCATAAGCTCGCGGGAGCGTGGGTCAATCGGTGCGACATTACCTCCGAGGGTGTTTACAGAGCGAACCGCTATTGCACCTGGGCACCCTGTGTGCGACGGTGCCGGTCGTTTGGACAGCTTCCGGGGAGAATAAGCTAAGGCTGATAGCCGGCTGCTGGTTTCACGATTCCCCAAAATCAAATTCATGCTGTCTTGCTGCGGGGTGTTGTGAAGCTTGTGGGCAGCCGCCGACCTGTGGGCAAGGTGGGGGAAACGCGTAGCGTTTTCCCCGGCTTGTCCATAGGGGACCGCGCTTGCGCGGTCAGGCGGGGATCGGCGCAGCCGACTGTCCACAAATTCACAGCACCTCCTCGGCATCGCGTCAGGCGGCCAGTGCCCTCGCAGCCGTCGATTGGCCGAGGTAAGCCTCGTCCGGTGTTCGCCAGCCGAGCGCCTGATGAGGACGTCGCAGATTATACCAGTCAAAAAACGCGCCAAGGCTGCGCTTCTGTTCGATGCCGTTGGCGGCGGGGCGCAGGTAGACCCATTCGTGCTTCACGGTCCACCACAAGCGCTCGACGAAGATGTTGTCGTGGCAGCGCCCGCGTCCATCCATGCTGATCTCGATCCGGTGATCCCGCAGCATATTGGTGAACTCGTCACTGGTGAATTGCGCGCCCTGATCGGTATTGAAGATGTCGGGCTTGCCGAACCGGGCGAGGGCCTCGCTCAGCGCCTCGACGCAGAACCCCGCCGTGAGGGTGTTCGACAGCCGCCAGGACAGCACTCGTCGGGTCGCCCAGTCGATGATCGCGACCAGGTACAAAAACCCTTGCTGCATGGGTATGTACGTTATGTCAGCTGCCCACACTTGGTTCGGCTGGTCGATCGTTCTGCCGCGCAGAAGGTACGGATAGACCTTGTGCTCGGGATGCCGCTTGCTGGTGTTCCGCTTCGGTCTGACTGCCCACAGCCCGAGCTTCCGCATCAGCCGCCGCACGCGTCGGCGGCCGACCGAAATCCCATCCCGCAAAAGCGCGACCTGCAGCCGGCGGCTGCCGTAGACCGGATTGTCGGTGAAAATCCGGTCGAGCCGCTTCAGAAGCTCGAGTTCCGCCGCAAATTCCGGCCGAGACCGGTAATAGAAGCTGCTGCGCGCAACCCCGAGCAGCATGCATTGCCGGCTTACGGACAGCCCTGCTTCCGGCGCGATCATCGCCCGCCTCGCAGCAATCGGGAGATGGCGGGCTGCCCGGCAAGAAAATCGCACTCGACCTGCAGCTGCCCGATCTTGCGGTGCAGATCGTCGATCACCTTCTGCGCATCCTCAGCCGACGGCGCCTTGCTGCCGCGCGCAAACAATTCGCCCGCACGCTTCACCAGCTCCTGCTTCCAGTTGCTGATCATCGTCGGATGAACCCCAAACTCCGCCGACAGCTGCGCCAGGGTCTTCTCCCCCGAAAGCGCCGCCATCGCCACCCGCGCCTTGAATTCCGCGTTGTGCTGCTTCCTCTTTATACCCACGTCTCACGCCCCTTTGGACCGGTCAGCCTTTAGCTTATCTCGCTGTCCAAAAATCCGGAGCCGCCGCAGTGTGCTGGCCGGTATCGGCGAGTTCAACGGTAACAGCAAGCAAATCGACACGCTGAAAAGCCGCTGCATCGTTATCAACCTCAAGCGGAAGATGCTCTCGGAGGAGGCCGCAACCTTCGACGACGAGGCGAAGGAGCGGTGTGTTGAGCTGGGCCGGCAAGCTGCCGCGTGGTGCGCAGAGCACGCGGCCGGTTTGCGGACGCACGCCCTGACATGCTTGAATGGCTCTACAACCGTGAAGCGGATAGCTGGCGGATGCTGTTCAAATTCGCGGATGCGGCCGGCGGTCGGTGGCCTGAGGCTGCTCGGGCTGCCGCGAAGGCCCCAAACGGCCGCGCCGAGAACCCGAGCGAAGGGGTGATGCTCCTCCGAGACTTGCGAAATGCTTTCGATCAGGGTGGCACGAAAAAGTCCACAGCCGAATTGCTCAGCTACCTGCACGGGCTGCCTGAGCGGCCTTGGGGTCGAAAGGGTCCGGGTGACCTGGAGCCCGCCTTTCAGGATCGGCAGCTTGCCACGGCTCTCAGGCCATTCGATATCAGAGCGAAGTCCATCCGACTGCCCGGCCAAGTCGTTCGCGGTTTCACTCGTGACCAATTCGAGGACGCATGGTCGCGATACCTACCACGCGAGGAACCCGAGAATGTAGCAGACGACGAGGCCGCGTAGCGGAGTGTAGCATAGGTGTAGCACATCGCTATCCAGAATTTACTTGACAAATCAAAGCTGTAGCACTTGTAGCACATCACACGGGCATCTAAGGTGTGTGCAGCGAAGTAGCAGGAGCGCCGGGACCCTTTATCGGTTCAATATATAGGAGCTAGGGGACTAGGGTCGTCGCCAGACCCCCACGTCATCTGCTACAAGTGCTACACGACTGAAATTGCATGCGGATTTGCCCTAGCGAAGTGCTACACATCCGCTACACCCTGCTACAGCAGGGCTCTATCCGCTACACCAGGGCCGCTGGCCCAAGGAGCACGACCAATGAGGTCGAACTCTTACGAAGCATTCGCAGAGCTGGCGAAAAAGGCCATCCCCGAAGACTGCTACTTTATTGACCCGAAACGGCCCCAGCGCACCGCTGCGCAGTTCCTCGATTGGCTCGCCGCCCGGCGAGGACTTCCCGTCGTGCTCTCTCGGGAAGCGATGCACGCGCAAATCTTCAACTTCCTCGATGAGGCTGCGTGGTGGAAGACGAGTATAGCCGGGCCAGAGCGCGGCATCCGCGATCATTTGATCATGCAGTTCTGCCCCAGCCAGCGGGACGTCGGCAGGGTAGCGGCAGCATTGCGGCGGGCTTTCTAAGCGCCCGGCGCCGTAGAGGAGAACTGGGGGCCAATGCGAGAGACCCCGATCGGGGATCGGCTGCAGGATCGGCCCGTGGCACGCAGGCCGCGCGTCAGAACGCACCCCGTAGGTTTTCCAGCACGCATGGGGATGCGCCAAACCCCAGGCTTTCTGCGGGTCAGCACGCATAGCACGCATGTTCTCCAAACTTTTCATAGGGCATGGACGAAGAACCCTCAGGAGAAACTTTTGTGGAAAAAGATCCGTTCTATGCGTTCTGAGCCGTACAAATGCTGGGGTTTCGGCCGATACCTATCCGTGCTGTTTGCGCGGGGATGCGTTCTGCCGGCAGCCCATCCCCGCCATGTGTCAAGCCGAGCGGGGCGCCGAGCTGGGGCCGGCTCTGCGGCGCCACGCGCCGCTCACTTGCGCGTTCCTCCCGCGATCCAGGGCAGCCCAAGCTGTGCGCATGCGAGACGACCCCAGCGGGGCCGCGACAGCCGGCTCGGATTGGACCAGCTCAGGCGCCGGACGGGGCTCTCCCCAGCCGGCGACGCGCATAACCACCAGTCTTCCCAGCCGCGACAGTGACGAGCCCTGAAGCCCCCTTGGCTCCGGTGATCCGACGGTCCAGAACCGCTACCGGAAGAACCACCAGAAACGCAATCACCGGGCCGAGCAGCGGACAGGCAGCGACGACCGGCCCAGGTTGGAATACTGCATTGCATGGTCTCGGCGGCACATTGGCCCCGGCTCAATTTAGCCGGGTGATGATTGACGATGCGTAAACGAAATCCGGCGCGTTCAGTGGCTGCGCCCCGTCTTCTGCGCCCCACCATCGCCAGCTCACCGACCTCCGCCGCCGGAGGACTTAGCTGGGGCTGCGACGCTCTAGTTGTCGAAAACTGCGAGCCGGCCCGCGTTTTCATCCACGAGCGGGTGCGGCGCGACGAACCGGAAGCCTGCAAGCCTCGCCGCTTCCTCTTCCGTTAGCGGCGGTAGAAGTGCGGAGGTATCGCCAGCGGGATCTGCAATCTCGGCGCACCTAGTGACTTCATCCTCCCTGACCAGAACGCCAAGGCACCGCGCATCCGCGCTGCTAAGCTCTTCGGCGGGAAACCAGTGATCGAAGGTGACGATGTCTATGTTAAGGGCTTCGACCGAGCGCATCTCTTCGGGAACAGGAATGGAGACCTCTCGCCACTGTTGCCATACCAGTGGAACCTTCACGGCACACCAGGGCGTGACCACAAATACGTGATTGGCTTCCTCGCGTGCCGCGAGGCGGTTGGTCGAGAATGCCAGACGCACGCATGGGTCGCGTCCGGAGTAGATTTTTCTGGCCTGCCACCCGGTCCAACGGGCCTGTCCCAGCCCGGCGACCGTTTCCAGGCCGTAGAAGCCGTGGTGGTCCTGCGCGCCCACTGTATAAGTGTATCCCAGCGAACTGGCGATATATTTTCGATATTTGGAGAAGTTTGGGCTTCCTGGCGAGAACCGAAAGGATGTTGCCTCCGGAGGGATATGTGTGAGGTAAAGGCAGAACTCGTTCACGTCATACTCTTCCGCAATTTGCAGGGCCTCCTCGATCTCTTCCGTACTGTCATTCCATCGAAATAGCAGGTAGCGCCAATTCACAAACGGCTTCGTGGCCCCTACCTCGGCCTTTGCAAGCTGCACGTTCTTCAGGCCCTGCAAGGCTAGGTCTGATCGGCCTCTGACATGGTAGCGGCTGTAACTCTCCTGATGGATGCCCCCTATGGTGAACACGATAAAATCGAGGCCCGAGCTGACGACCTTTCTTGCCCTTTCGATCTTTGCGAGCGGTATGCCGTTCGTGCTCGTCACCATATGCACGTCTGGACAGGCTTCCCGCAGATGCAAGAGAATGTCTTCGGCCTGGGCATGGACGAACGGGTCCCCGTAGTTGAAGAAATAGACGTTCTTCAGCGTCCGACACAGCTGATCGACAACTGTCTTGAATAGATTGACGTTGAGGAAATCGGCGTCGCGTGTTCGTATTCCCGGGTCGTTGTTGGGGACACAGGCCGCATTTTTGCACCTCAGGTTGCATTTGACCGTCGGTTCCACAATGATCGTTTTCGGCAGCCTCGGCCGGGCGATGACCTCCGTCAGCCGATCAGCCGTTTGGCGCTGATACAATGTGCACTCAATGCACCGGTGCCCGTTCCACAGCTTGCGCTGCAGGCTGGTGTACTCAGGATTGGCGAATATCTCGTCGATCCGCTGGCTATTGATGTTGCCAAAGCTGCGTTGCCCGTATGGATCATCAAGGCCACAGGTCACATTTCCATCCGAGTGAATTGTTATGCTGTCCTCAATCCATGGGCAACGATATCGGTGCCCATCTGAGGGATGCATCAGCCGGCTGGGCTCAGTGAATTTGCGGTTGAATTGTGGCAGGTCCGAAAGATTTACGGGCCATTGTTTAGAGCCGGCTGCGCCCGCAACTTTGGCCGCGTTCGCGTAATCAGCCATCTGCCCTTCGCGTTTCCCTTTAATGACCTTCCTGTTATAGTTGGTCGATCGGTTCCACTTTTCTTTTGTCTTCCCGACGAATTTGTTCCAGTTGCCCTTGATCTGGTCGGTGTTCATCGTCGATCGCTCTGTGTCAGTAGGTTTCGCGTTCCCTATCTATCATCTTGCCAATATTTTCCAGACTTGGGGAGGAGCCACAAGGCCAGATGGTTACCCGTTCCACGAATAAGCCGGAAGCGTGTTGGTGCTGACACAGGAGAAACCCCGGTCGGGGGGAGGTCGGGGCTTCTGAATGAGCGATCCCCCTAACCCGCCCCATCATGACCCCGGCGGTCGAAACCCCATCGTGATCACAGGCGGGAACCGCCCCCCGAAGGGCGGCGCGTCATAAAGGTCGTGCGATTTAAGCAGCCTCACCAGCTCCGCGGCCCATTCCTGAGCCTCCTCCCTCTTTCCGCCACCCCGGAAGGCGAGGGCCTTCGCCAAGGCTTGGTTGAGCGATGATCGCTCAGCGGCGGATAGCTTTCCTGGCCGTGCGCCTCGGGCGTTACGATCGGCGGCGGACGTGCTGCGCATCATACTGATCCAACTCGGTTTCGGCGGGCGACCAATCTCGACCGTCAGCGCCTCGATCGCAACGTCTATCCGTGCCAGGCAGCCGGGTCAGATCAGCCACCGCGCCGACACGCTTTCGTGGAACCGAAATTCGGTTCACCCGTTGAAGGGCCGGGGCGCGGTAAGCGCGCTCGCTCACCTGTAGGCGATCAACCTGAGCCCCGGGCGGGCTACACGGATGGCTAAGAACTCGGTTCCAAATGCCGGCCGCGCGGGCTATCGAAAAGCGCAGGACCCCCGCGGCTCCCGCCGCACGAATACCGCACGCCTGCCGCTAAGAACAGCATGGACGGTGACGCTGGTCCTCTCCCTTGGGCTTTGGGGTATGATTTGGTTGGTTGTCTCGTCATTGGCTTCGGTTTCGTCGTGGCAGCACCCATGAGTATTCCCTAGCCAGCTAGGGATTACCCCACCCGCCTGTCGGGCCGCGCCAATCTGCGAAGGGATAATCAAAGACTGCGCTGCCAGGGACCCAGACCCAATAAGTCGGGACCCCCGGCCCGCCATAGGACCCCCACCCGCCATAAAAGCGGTTTGGCCCCCAATGCGGTGGCCCCCACTGGCCGCTCCATTGGCGAGGGTGAGCGACTGTTCTCTCGCCGCCAATAGCCCCTGGGTGCCCGCGCGAACCGCCGCCATCCCACGCCAGCACGATATCCGGCGCCGGCCCGGCATTCACTGGCGCCATATTCGACCACGGCCCGCTGGCTTGCGCGCCAATCGACACGGTTCCCATGAATAGAACGGCGAACGCCAGGCCGAGAACGCGCATTTGGGCTCCTGTGACGCGGTGGGCTTTTGCGTCCGTGCCACAACGGCTTACCGGAGACCTTTCATCCACGGAGCCCGAAACTCGGGCTATCGCCCGTTCCCGACCCCTCCTGATCGCGTGCGGAGAGGTGCCGAAGTTGTCGAACCGGGCGGTCTCGAACGGCCGCAGCGCGCTCCAAGGTCAATCCAGCACTAATCCAAGCACCGGCTTCTTTGAGGCTTTCCGGCTTTGAGGCTTTCCGGCTATCGGATACGGCCTCCATCCCGCCTCGTCCCTGCTCCGTGCCACCACGTTGAAGAGAAAGTGTTCTTGACGGGTTCATGGCGAAACCTATATCCGCCGAGGGCAGAGGGGGTGCCAAAATGTCTGCATCTGATTTGGGGGAACGCATAGGCAAGCGCCTCGCCCGTGCTGGCGTGGCTTCACGGCGGGAAGCCGAGCGGATGGTTGTGGACGGCAGGGTCGCCGTCGATGGAACCGTGGTGACCAACCCGGCGGTCAAGGTCGGACCTGAGAGCCGGGTCACGGTGGACGGAGTGCTATTGGGTGAACCCGCCCCATCCCGATTTGTGGCGATACCACAAACCCAAAGGAACGCCCGGTCCATTCGACGAACAACTACCGCCGGAGTTGCGGCCGGCAACACCAATCGGCGGGTTAGGTCTATATTCCGAGGGGTTGCTACTCCTAACAAACGACGGCGACCTTGCTCAGACGTTGCAGGAGCGAGCCACAGGCTGGAGACGCCAATATCGGGTACGGATATTCGGTAGTGTCAGTCGTGACGTTCTTGCGCGTCTTGGCGATGGCATAGAACCTCCAGAGCGATGCTGACCAAATTATCTCTCGCTCTCTGGATCAATTTGGGCTCAAGGCGACACGCTTCATCCGGTTGACCTTCGGACCCTTTCTACTTGGAGATCTGCCTCGGGGAGCTGCGGAGAAAGTAAAAATGGATGAGGTAAACCTCCGGCGTTGATGTTCCTACAGGCCATCACAACGTGATGAACCTGATTAGATGACGATGAAAATCGGCACACAGGTAGATTTGCTGATGGAGGCTATCGAGCAGAGCCGTTACCAGCTCTCGCCACGGCTGCGATCGCTGAGGGGCATACTCGCCAAGCTCAGGCCCGAGCCGGCCCACGAACCCTTGCCACCGCCGAAGGTGTATGCGCCGCCGCGAGCTGTAGCCCGAAGGCGCCGGCGCGGTTAGGTGAACCCGGCACGGATGCGAATTCGAGCCGCTAAGAACCTATGAGTTGAAAAGATGGCAATAGCGTTATCACTTTCAAACAGTCGCAACTACGTTGAAATAGAGGCACATCCGGATCACTGCCCGATCTGTCACTCTAAGGTAACTCCGACGGTGCTGTGGGTTAAGAGCGGAGGGCGCTTTTACGATGCTAGCTTTGAAGTCGCATACAATTGTCCAAACTCCAAATGTGACGAGATCTTCATCGGCTACTTCTGTCCAAATGACTACGGGCAGGCCCGCCTATTTCTCACACGCCCCTTTGAGCCGGTCCAGATCACCTTTCCCCAATTCATTCAAGCTGTTTCGCCGACGTTCTGTGAGATTTATGATCAAGCGCACAAGGCTGAGGAATTTCGCCTCTCCCAAGTGTGCGGGGTCGGCTACAGAAAGGCACTCGAATTCCTGATCAAGGACTACTTGATAAGGAAACACCCCGAGGATGAAGCTGCGATCAAAGCCAAACCGCTCGGTAGGTGTATTGATGATGGCGTCGAAGACCCAAAGACAAAAGCGGTCGCGAAGAGGGCGACCTGGCTCGGCAACGACGAAACCCACTATCTAACGGCGTTGGCTCGACAAAGACCTGAGCGACCTCAAGAGGCTAATCGAACTCGTACTTTATTGGATAGAAGCCGAACACCTCACCGAAGAGGCTTTTCAGTCAATGCCGGACTCTTCCGATCCATCGTGAAGTCTGATCCTGGCCCACCATGACGCTCGGCAACGCTGCCGCCGCCCGCGTCCGGTTGATCGTTTGGTGCAAGGCTTGCCGGCATCAGATCGAACCCGATCCTGCCGAGCAAGCGGAGCGCTACGGCGCCGAAACGCCCGTGCTGGGCTAGTCGGAACATCGCTGTACGGGTTTCAGCTCTCCGTGCCTATATGCTTTGCGCAAAGCAGACGCGGAGTGCGTCGATGGCCTATGACGATATCTGGGTTTGCCGATCGCCTCTCGGAGGGCAAAGAATGAGACCTAGGCTTGGTGCGTCGGTTAAGTTGCCGTCGCAATCCGATGTCGAGGACCGTCTTCTCCATTTTCTTTACCGGTATGGCCGACCGATTGAGCCCAAAGACCTATACGGTCCGTTAGCCGACGATTTCCAATCAACGCAGGAACAAAGGCTCGCGCGGCGCAGGGATAGGGACGAGCCGGCATGGCACTGCGGCGGCTCCGGATTTTTGGACAGCGAGATAAGCTAAAGGCTGACCGGTCCAAAGGGGCGTGAGACGTGGGTATAAAGAGGAAGCAGCACAACGCGGAATTCAAGGCGCGGGTGGCGATGGCGGCGCTTTCGGGGGAGAAGACCCTGGCGCAGCTGTCGGCGGAGTTTGGGGTTCATCCGACGATGATCAGCAACTGGAAGCAGGAGCTGGTGAAGCGTGCGGGCGAATTGTTTGCGCGCGGCAGCAAGGCGCCGTCGGCTGAGGATGCGCAGAAGGTGATCGACGATCTGCACCGCAAGATCGGGCAGCTGCAGGTCGAGTGCGATTTTCTTGCCGGGCAGCCCGCCATCTCCCGATTGCTGCGAGGCGGGCGATGATCGCGCCGGAAGCAGGGCTGTCCGTAAGCCGGCAATGCATGCTGCTCGGGGTTGCGCGCAGCAGCTTCTATTACCGGTCTCGGCCGGAATCTGCGGCGGAACTCGAGCTTCTGAAGCGGCTCGACCGGATTTTCACCGACAATCCGGTCTACGGCAGCCGCCGGCTGCAGGTCGCGCTTTTGCGGGATGGGATTTCGGTCGGCCGCCGACGCGTGCGGCGGCTGATGCGGAAGCTCGGGCTGTGGGCAGTCAGACCGAAGCGGAACACCAGCAAGCGGCATCCCGAGCACAAGGTCTGAGGTTGCCCCGTTTCAGTGGACGGTTTGTCAGCTTGCAGTCTACGTCTTGGTCATGGCGGCCTGCATGTCGGCTTCGTAGGTTATCGGTGAGCGGTATCCCAGGCCCGAATGCAACCGCACCGGATTATACCAACCCTCGATGTAGCTGAAGCAGGCCATCTTGGCCTCGGCCTGGGATGCGAACCGGCGGCGGCTGAGCAGCTCGGCCTCGAGGGTGGAGAAGAAGCTCTCGGCCATGGCGTTGTCGTAGGCGTCACCGACCGACCCCATTGAGGGTCGAACACCTGCCTCGCCACACCGCTTGCCGAATGCCACCGAGGTATATTGGCTGCCCTGGTCGCTATGGTGGATGACGTCGTTGGGCCGACGTTGGCCAACAGCCATCTCCATCGCATCCAGCACCAGTTCGGCGCGCAGGTGGTTTGCCATCGCCCAGCCGACGATCTTGCGGCTCCAGGCGTCGAGCACGACGGCGAGATAGAGAAACCCCGCCATTGTCGGCACATAAGTGATGTCGGCGACCCACAGCTGGTTCGGTCCGGCAGCGTTGAAGTCGCGGTCGACCAAGTCGGGCGCGGGCCGGTCATCCTTGTTCCGCCGGGTTGTTGTCGGGCCACCGTGCCGATGACTGGCGCCCACCAGGCCTGCCTCACGCATCAGACGAGCGATCCGCTTGCGGCTGTGCCTCTCTCCATGCCCATGCAGATCGGCATGAACGCGAGGAGCCCCGTAGGTCTGCCGCGAACCGGCATGCACGGTCTTGATGCGCTTCAACAAGGCCGCGTCGGCCGTGGCGCGGGCGGACGGTGGCCGTTGCAGCCAGGCATAGTAGCCCGCCTTCGACACGCCGAGCACGCGTGCCATCGCGGCAATCGGGAAGCAGGCCTGGTTCGCGCTCATGAACCGGAAGAGCCGGACGGCAGCGTGCCGGTCTCCCGAGCAAACCAGGCCGCGGCTTTTGAAAGAATATCGCGCTCCAGCCGCAGCTGCTTGTTCTCACGCCGCAGCCGGGTCAACTCATCACGCTCGAATGCGCTCAGACCAGCAGCCGCCTCCTCCCGGCGGCCCTCGTTTCGGTCAGCCTGGGCGACCCACGCGCGAATGGAGTGGCCGCTTGGCTCAAACTCGCGGGCAAGATCGTCAGGATTACGTCCAGCACGGACGAGGTCGACCATCTGTCGGCGAAACTCCGGCGAATACGGTGGACGTGTTCTTGGCATTGGCAGCACCTCTGGCGAGAAACTCAGGGTGTCCACCAAACCGGGTAATCCCAGGTCTATCCGTACCTTCTGCGCGGCAGAACGATCGACCAGCCGAACCAAGTGTGGGCAGCTGACATAACGTACATACCCATGCAGCAAGGGTTTTTGTACCTGGTCGCGATCATCGACTGGGCGACCCGACGAGTGCTGTCCTGGCGGCTGTCGAACACCCTCACGGCGGGGTTCTGCGTCGAGGCGCTGAGCGAGGCCCTCGCCCGGTTCGGCAAGCCCGACATCTTCAATACCGATCAGGGCGCGCAATTCACCAGTGACGAGTTCACCAATATGCTGCGGGATCACCGGATCGAGATCAGCATGGATGGACGCGGGCGCTGCCACGACAACATCTTCGTCGAGCGCTTGTGGTGGACCGTGAAGCACGAATGGGTCTACCTGCGCCCCGCCGCCAACGGCATCGAACAGAAGCGCAGCCTTGGCGCGTTTTTTGACTGGTATAATCTGCGACGTCCTCATCAGGCGCTCGGCTGGCGAACACCGGACGAGGCTTACCTCGGCCAATCGACGGCTGCGAGGGCACTGGCCGCCTGACGCGATGCCGAGGAGGTGCTGTGAATTTGTGGACAGTCGGCTGCGCCGATCCCCGCCTGACCGCGCAAGCGCGGTCCCCTATGGACAAGCCGGGGAAAACGCTACGCGTTTCCCCCACCTTGCCCACAGGTCGGCGGCTGCCCACAAGCTTCACAACACCCCGCAGCAAGACAGCATGAATTTGATTTTGGGGAATCGTGAAACCAGCAGCCGGCTATCAGCCTTAGCTTATTCTCCCCGGAAGCTGTCCAAACGACCGGCACCGTCGCACACAACCGGGTTCAGTGGGCCAAGCGGCATTTAGTTGGCCTCGGATTTATTGACAAAAACTCGCCGCGAGGATGGTGGAGCCTGACAACTCGCGGTCGCGAAAGGGCAGCGATGATTGAGCATATCAAGAGCCTTACGGAGGATGAGGCTATGGCCGCGCTGGTGGGCGAACCTCCAAGATCAACCGAAGGAAGGCCGGAATGACGCTGACGCCGGGGGCACCTCCCCGAGGAGCAGCGGAAGATTCTGCGGGCTGTGGCCCTGGCTTATCGGCAAGTGATGCGGAGGCCCGAGGAGCCCGCCTTGATCCGCGCCGAGGGAGCGCGGCTGGCGCGAAAACGTCAGAGCGAGGCGCTGGCTGCCGCGACCGCAGAGTATCGGCGGCTGAGCCCGTTCGCCACGGGCGACAAGCTCGTGGTATCCGGCGAGGTCAACCGGATGATCGCGGCGGCGATAAACGTCATCCCGAATGGTTCGGGAACGGCCTGGATGCGTGACACTCAGCCCGATCCCGCACTGGTGGCTGCTCGATGCGGCGCCGAAACGACCGTCCCCGATTGGCGCGAGCGGCTGGTGTGTTCTCAGTGCGGCCGCGGTGCAGGTCGATATGGTGGTGAGCAGGGGCAAATAGCGCGAGTGAAATGCGCCCGCAGCCCGTTACTGCCGCCGCGCCCCGTCCACTCCAGTGACCCGTGAGGGGGTCGGGAAAGTCCGCTAGTCAGAAACGTCACTGCACGGGCTTCCAAGGCGCCCTGGCGTCGATTGTCCCACTTGACGGATGTTAAAAGGCGTAAACGGCCGTTAAAGCAGCCTACTCGCCCATTGCTGGCGGCCGTCGATCGCCCACTTTGGAATAAGTTTAAACTGTGGGGCAAATCCCGAAAGGAGGCTGCGATGACCCGCAGCAAGTTTTCCACCAAAGCGGTCTTGTTGGCTACCGCCATTGGGTTGTCCACGGCCGCATTTGCTGGATCACAACCAGCCGCTGCCCAATCCTATTCCGGCGAGTACGCCTGTCCGGCGGGGACGGTGTACGATCCGACTTACGGCTGTACCACGGCAGGCGCGGACGACTTTGGTTATTACGACTATCCCGGCGGGACTGTACTTTATGGCCGGCACGGCCACGGCTTCGGACACACAGGCATCGGCGCTGATGGGAGCATTGTCCATCACGGCATGGGTTTCCGCAGCATAGGTGTCGCCCATGTCGGAAGTGACGGTTTCGCCGACCGCGGCGTGAATGTCGCCCACCTTGGGCGTGCTGGTTTCGCCCACAGCATGGGTGTCGCCCATGCCGGAGGGTTCGGCCATATGGGTGGCGGCTTCGGTGGTTTCCACGGCGGTGGCGGCTTCGGAGGTGGTGGGCACCGTTAGAGCTGTCTTCGCCTAGACCTCGCGCCTCGATCCTCTCTTCCCTCTCTTCCTGCATGGGGTAGGAAGAGAGGGTCTGTTCACCGCTGCTCTGGATTGCCTATATCCGGTACATGCACCTTGAACTGACAGACGGACAGACCGAAGCGTTGATCCGGGAGTTATCCCTGATCATCGACGGCGATCGTTACCCCTTCAGTCCCCGTATTATGGTTCTGAAGGAGATCCTGGGGATGCTGCGGCCCGAGCCCGCTCGCCCGGCACCGCTGCCCCGCTACGGAATTACGAGCCGCCGAGCAAGGGACGGTATGCACGGCGAAGAGGGTAGCCGGTGCACGTTCGGATATTCTCGCCGCTCGGCCACTACCCACGGCATTCGATCGCGATCCCCGGTGCACGGCTACTGGTCTCGGATGAGCTAATCGTGTCCTCCGTTCACGTCGAGCCGCCCGAGGTGCATGGGCTCGAACATTCCTTCGACCTGGAGTTTCTCGCGCTTGAGGAGACACGGTTCTTTGCCGCGATCGCTCTGGCGGTGCACCCTGACGACGGAATGGCTTACACCTACCCGTTGTACGGGCATGTCGATGTCGATTGCGGGACCGATGATGCGTTGATCGAGGCCGCTCGGGAACTCGCGATACGCCCGCCGCAGCGCGTTTTGTGGACACGGACTAGTGCGCCGCCGCCTGCTTGCGGGGGACCGGCTTATCAATGGCACGAGGCCGGCGTCAATGTCGACAACGTTCTCAATGTAGTCTGCGCCATCCAGCTCAACGACCACCTGCTCATGCGCGGACTGGGGGCACTGCTGCGAGCCGATATGTGCTGGCAGCATATTGAGATTGCCGACGCAGCCGCACTCCAGCTCTACGTCGCTCTCGATGCGTCGTTTCAGATGATCTTGCGGCTTTTACGTGAGCAAGGGGTCTCCAATCCTACCGCGCTGGATGCCGGTGCATTGGTCAACGCCGAGGTATTTAACCAGAGGCACGGACCCGGCAGCTATTTCGAAGATTTTTACGAGGATCGGATCAAAACCATGCACCCATCGAGCCGGTTTGGAGTGTTCGCGACGCCACCGGTTGATGCCGACGACTACTACTTCCTGCGTTACGCATTGCTGGAGGTTTACCACTGGCTAATCATCAAGCAGAGGCTCCAGCCAAACCTCGCCGCTCAATAAAGGCGGCGAAGGCGTTAGAGACCGCTCCATCCATGCCGGCTTGACCAGGTGTGCACCCGCACTCCGTCGATCCTCATGCCTCGATAGGTCGGCTGATTGACGCCTTCGATGAAGTCCTCGATCTCCGCCCGCATCTCTTCACCCCGCATGGCCTTGGCCGCCTGGTCGACTGTCCATCATCATTGCCCGCTGGAAGTGCGCCACGGGGCCGGCTACTGCGTCCAGACGCTGGAATGTCTCACGTCGCCGGGCAGTGGCGGAAGCTCAGCCTCAGTGTCGATCCTGAGCGCGGCGCGAGGTGTGCGATCAGAGACACCGGGGTCGGGTGTCCAGACCGCGACCATTGGACGTTACGATGCTGGGGGAGCCTGACCCAGTGGAGACAGGGCGCACTGGGGAGCTTGCCGGGGCACGATCACGCGCAGAGGGGGCGCTCCACGCCTATACCGACGCCGAGCTATCCAGTCACGGGAGGAGCGTTAGTGGCTAACGGATCACTGGCTCCGCTTTTCTGGCGCGTGTTCGACGATCTCGATTATTGGCTGCTGCCGCAGGCGAGGTTGTGGCTGGCGGACACGGTGTACGGGCCTCCGGCTCGATGTAGTGATCCGCCTGACTGATCGGCGGCGCAAGAGCGCGATTGCCGCCGGCCACGATCTCCAGGGGCCTTACCTACCCCCCACACAGGCGCCACACCGCAACAGCCGCGCTTTCACTCGGTTTCGGGAGAACCCGGCCGCAACACGATCCGCCACAGGACCCGCAACGCTGCGGCAACAGAGATAGGCGCGCCAGCCTTCTGACCAGGTTGCGTAGACCGTGGGCGACGGAATGGTCTAATCTATCCTGCCGGGTCGGCGCCGCGTGATCCCGCGCATGAGGTGTCGGGTCGTGTGGATCGCGATGACCGTCCCGAATAAGGCGAACCCGATGCCGGGAGCGACGCTGTTCAGTCCGACTGTTCCGCCCAAGGCGCTGGCTTCAAAACTGAATTGCGCTGAGGTGCCGGCGAGGACCAGTTCGTAGCCCAAAAATATCAAAAGAGCCGCGATGGAATACGCGGCGGCAGCGCTGGCAACCGTGATCGAAACAGGCAAAATCTTTCTCTCAATCGTAGGGTCAATCACCCGTGGTATCGGCGACTGATCCTGGGAGAGTTTACAGTCACGCTTGTGGCGAGAGTATGCGAATAATTCCAGGAACTTCGGAGAGAACGCTGCCCCCTCCGCAGAACGGATCAAGGATCTCGGATCGGGCGACTTCGTGAAAGTGGATTGCGCCGGCTGTCACCAAGTCGCGCTGCTGACGCCGGAGGGGCTGTTGAGGCAAGGGCTCAGCCCCGCGGCCAAGGTTCTCGACCTCAAAGGGCGGCTTCGGTGCCGCGGGTGCAGGAGGAAGGAGCGGGCAGTGGTCTCTATCAGGTGGCGAGGGCAGGGTACGTGACCAGGCGTTCTTTGGCACCCCGTCAAGGCCAGATGCCAGGGCCGGAGAAGGAGCGGCGCCGGGTCGGGGGACTACTCTCGACGCCGCTCGCCCTCGGCTTGGCCGGGCTCGATCATCATCGCCAAGCCAGCCCCAATCCTACTCACGGGCGGTCAACGAAATGTACAGGCGCCCGGCCAAGAAATCCCAAGCTGTTTCTCCCGGACGGGTTGGGCATTGGGGCCAGTGGCGGCATCCCGCCGATGGGAGCGGGGCGGCGGCATTGAGCTACCTGTCTGAAGGTCGGCGAGTTCCTCATGGTTCAGTTGATTTGCAGTAGATCCCGTCTGATTTGCAGTAGATCCCGTCCGAGGCGCCCTCTTGTGGTGCGCGGCCGCGTGGGTAACCCCGGCCGGCATGGCGACTGCGGCTTCGTCCGTGTTCGACCTCAGCTCCGGCTGCTCTTGCCTGGACGACGCATCAAGCGCGTTCGCCGCCACCGTGTCGGCGCCCGAAGCCGAGCCCAATGTCGTGCCCTTCCTTGGCGGCGGCCAGACATCAGGCGCCTCCGGCGGTTTTCCTGGGAAGACCGAGCGCGCGGGCGTCTGGACGGTGGAGGGTGTGGCATCCAAACCCGGCGAGGGCCGCCGGGGTTCGATTTCGACGCCGCGGTCCCGAGCGCCGGGATCGACCGTCACTCCTTCGCTAGGATGGGCAAGCAGAAAGAAGCCGAGACAAAGAAAACGACCACGGTCGCTGTTGCGACAACGCCGAGAGAGATGAGGTAGAGCACCGTGCCGACGTTGGGTTCCGGTGCCGTGGTGCGCTCATTTGGGGGATCGGAGAGCGTACCCGGTGCTTTGGCAGACTTTGGCGCCGAGTTTCGGGGTGCACTTCGCGCCGCGAACTGCCGTGCCAGTTCGTCGAACGACTGCTTTCTGAGCATTCGGCGGTGCATCTCGCGATCCCTTTCCGCAGTACATCCCAGAATACAAGCGGCGACTGGCGACCGGAAGGCGCCCGCTCTCGTTATGAACCAAGGGCGGACTGAAACCCCGATCGGGCAAGACGAGCCGGTCAAAGGCCCTGGCGCGGCACGGCGCCGATGCGGGGGTGGCCCTGGCGGGGTGGCGGCGGAGGATATTCGTGCTCACGATCCCCGCACCTTGCCCCCTTTGGAACCCAGTGGTAACCCATCTGCATGGCAACTGGCACCGTTTTACGGGAGTTATACGAGGGAGAGAGCAGGCGTGCAGTCCGGTTCCGATACGGGCTCTTGCTGTTCGATCTTTCGACGATCTTTTACTTGGCGGTAACCTCGTTCGTCGGCGGCAGCCCCTTTCTCGAACTCATCGACGCGGCCATTGGGCTCGGCGTACTCACGGAGTTCCTTGCCCGCCTATCGGTGAGCCGCCGGCCTTTGCACGACCTGCTCCACCCGCTCGGCCTCGCTGACGTAGCAGTGATCATCTCGTTCCTGGTCCCGATCGGCGGGTATAGGCTTGGCTTTCTTCGCGCGCTCCGGGTGCTTCGCTTGTTTCGCTCCTATCTAATCGTGAGCCGCATGAAGCGCGACTTCCCGTTCGTGAGGCGCAATTACGATACGATTGTCGCGGGAACCAACCTCTTCGTCTTCCTCTTCGGAATGACGGCGGTCGTTTACGAAACACAGCATTGGCACAACCCGGCGATCGGGAACTATCTCGATGCGCTTTATTTCACGGTCGCGACGCTGACCACGACCGGGTTCGGCGACATCACGCTTACCGGGACGGGGGGTCGATTGCTCGCAATCGTGATGATGATCGTCGGTGTCAGCCTGTTTGTGCGGATGGTGCAGGTGCTGTTCCGGCCCAGGAGGGTGCACCAGAGGTGCCCCTCGTGCGGGCTTTCCGCGCATGAGAGCGATGCGGTCTACTGCAAGCGTTGCGGGACGCTGCTCACCTCCCAACGGATGGGCGGAACCTGGTGACCTACCTTGCATGACTGGTTCGGGCTAAGCCGTGGTGTCAAAAGCGCTGGAATACGCGCCGCGGGACCCGGACCACGCCGTGGTACTCGCCGATCGCGACCCCGAACTCCACGGCCTACCTTGTGGCGTTCCCGTGGGGGCTCTTGGGAAGCAATGGTTGGGAAGGGCTATCCTTCTCGGTGGTGCGGCTCGCATGAAGAACACCCGTGGTTCCGGGGAGCCTGTCGACGTGACAGAGTACGACCCACGATCGCTGATGAGCGGATCTGAATGACGCGACGTGAGCTACTTCTGCTTAGCGCAGCGATCACGGCGCCGCGGTTGGTGTCGGCTCAGCAGAGAGGAAACTCGCTGGTCGGCGTCCTCGACCCTACTCCCGGCCCGCATCAATCCATCTTGGCTGCCCTTCGCGAGGGGCTAGAGGACGCCGGCTACGGCGCGGGTCGCGTTTCCGTCGAATACCGCTGGACAGGCTGGACGGACAGTCGCTTCAATCCATTGCTTACTTTGGCCATTGACCTCGTGATCTGCGACGTCGACGTAATCGTAACGGGAACCTTAAGTGGGATCCAAGCCGCAAAAGCGGCGACCCCATCCATCCCGATCGTATTCTTCGGCGGCAGAGACGTAATTGAGGCGGGCCTGATCGAAAGCCGTGATCGACCAGGCGGCAATCTCACCGGCATTGTCATACCGTCAGAAGGTGATCTCAAGCAGCTCGACCTTCTGACCGAGCTGCTTCCTCAAGGCCGCGTGATCGCCGTGCTGGTAAACCCTAAGCCGGCGAAGCCGGAACCAAACAGGTTAAAATAGACGCAGGAGACGCGGGGAGCAGGAGGGGAGGTTGAGGCAGCCGCTGACGGAGCGTTACCGCGAGCGCCTCGCCGGGGTGCTCTCCTGCTATGACCGGATCATCGTCACCGGCACGCTGCCGGGAGCCTGTTACGCGAAGGGAATGACGGGATTTCTTTCTGCGCGGCAGATCCGGATCTTCGACTACCCGCGATTTGCCGAACCACTTCGCGATCGAGTACGCGAGCGCGCCGCCGAGTTGGCGAGTGCCGCTGGCATTACCATCGAACACATTGCCAAGAACCACATCCGCAAGGAGGACGTCGTCGCCAGGGTGCTTGTCGTCCGCGGCGACCGTCCCGGCCTGGTGCATATCATCTCGGCGATGGAAGCCTGCCACACCTACAAGCCCTGGCATGACAAGCACACGCATCGCACCTTCTTGCGGCCGGATACTGGCAAATGCCTGCATTACTACTTCTACTTCATCGACGCCGAGTTGGGCCTGATCTATCTGCGCGTGCCGACCTGGTGCCCGTTCCGTCTGCAGTTCTATTGCAATGGGCATAGCTGGCTGGCCCGCCAACTCACCGCCGCCCGGCGGCGAGCGCGCGTTCGCAGGCGAGTTCGAGCCGTTCCTTACCGTAGGTGCCGGCCAGCCGCAGTACGCCGAGACAGGCGCGCACCGCTTGCTCGGGATGCTCGCGCGCGTCGAGCAGACGGTCGACATAGGTGCCGATGGCAAGCCCGAGGGCGGCGGCCTCGGTGCGCAGCTTGTCAGGGGTGCGCTTGGCCATCGCCTGGTGTGCCGGCGGCATGTGCTCGCTCGTGGTGGTGTGGTGCGCCTTGGCGGCGCTGCGCGGATGACTGGCGACCCGCTCGCCTTGGTGGAAGATCGCCACCGCCGTTGCGGTCAGGAAGACGTCGAGCCGTCGATGCACCAGCCGGTACGGCACGGAATAGAAGTGGCCGTCGACGGCGACGTGATAGTCGATGTTGACCCGCGCCACGAGCCACTGGCCGACGACAAAAGGCGCCGCCGGTAACGGCTTGAGCTTGTCGCGCTCGATCGCCTCGAACAGCGAGCGCCGGCTGCCCTCACGCGGCGGCGCGAACGGGCGGTTGTTCCACTCCTCGATCTTCTCGGCGAGCGCGGCGTTGGCCTCGGCGAGTGAGAAGAACTGCCGGTGGCGCAGCGGCGCCAGCACCCACATCTCGACCAGTCTGACCGCATTTTCCGCGGACGGTTTGTCCCGTGGCTTTCTGACCCGTGCCGGGACAATCGCTACGTTGTAATGGCGGCCGAGCGCGTGATAGCTGCGGTTCAGCACCGGGTCCCAGTAGTTGGCGTCGGTCACCCCGGTCTTGAGGTTGTCGGGGATCACCTTCTTCGGGCAGCCGCCGATATAGGCGAAGGCGCGGACATGGGCACCGAGCCAGTCCTCGTGACCTTGGGTCCAGCTCGCTTCGGCGTAGGTCAGGTCCGAGCAGGGCAAGCAGGCAACGAAAACCTGCGCCTGGCGGACGACACCCTTGTCGATGACGCTCAGCGTCATGCCGGCGTAATCGACTTCGAGCGCCTCGCCGGCGCGATGCTGCCGGCGCATCGTCGGCGGCCGGGAGTGTCGCTGCCAGGCATGGAAATGCGCGCAGAACTGGGTGTAGCGGTAGCCCTCCGGATGCCGGCTCAGATATTCCAGCCACAGCAGCCGCAGTGTCACGCCGCGGCCACGCAGCTCCTTCTCGACCGCCTCCCAATCCGGCAACGGACGATCCCAATGGCGCGTGTCAACGGCCGCGAACAGGCGTCGGTCGAGCTCCTCCTCGCTCAGCTCCGCCACGGTCTCCCAGTTCAGCCCGGCCGCCGCGGCGCGGTCGAGATATTCCTTCACGGTCGAGCGCGCGATCCGCACGCTGCGCGACACCGCTGTATCGCTCAGCCCCAGCCCCTCTTTGAGCCGAAGCACTTCCTTGATCCGCCGCATCGCCACCTTCGGTCTTGGCATCTCCCCGCGCCCCCAAAAGGGGCGACGGTAGCCGCCATTACTTGCCGCTCAGCAGCGAGGCCAGAGCCGATCAGGGGTGCCGAAAACGCCGAAATCAGGTGCCGGATTGGAGCGAAATCAGGTGCCGCTTTCCGCCGAAATCACCTGCCGCTTTCGACCGAAATCAGGTGCCGGTTTGCTCCGATTTTTGCACTCGTTGTTGCTGGTGTTCATGTACTTTCTCCTGAGGGCCGGTCCCAAAGCCGGCCTTCTTTCTTATCCGCGCAGTCGCGCAGCACTGTTGTTGTCGCCTTTCGCCACCGTGGCTTTCAGTACTTCGTTGACCACCGCGGCGACCGTCATATCCCGGTCAACGGCATAGCGCTTTACCGCCCGGCGCAGATCCACAGGCATGCGAACTGCGAGCGTGGCGAGCGTGACTTCGTTATCTTGCTCCATTTGACCCTCCAGGGTTCGAGCAGCGCGAGATTGCGAGCTGCTTTGTAAGTTCAATTGTGCTGATCGGCTGGGGGCACTTGCAAGCGTGTCAGCACGCCCCGGCTGGCAGCCTCAGGTCAGGAAAGCCAGTGTGTTAGGCGTGCCACACGCGCGGCAGGTCAGCTTTCGCAGACCCGGGCACGTTCATTGCTCAGTCCCCTCGCGCAGCGGGCGCCGAGCGGCCTGCCGCACGCTGTCCAGATCCCTCAGGATCACCGCATCCACTGCGCGGGTGACGACCTCATTCATCGACAGGCCCTCAATCGCGGCATGGGCCTTCAGCCGCTCCCGCAGTGCCGGCGCCACCCGCGTCACGATCTGCACTTGGTCGGCAGTGTTTCTCGGCATTCTCGTCTCTCCTCTACGCCCTCAGCGCTGCTCCGCTAGGCGATGACAATTGATAGTACCAGTCGCGCGGGGAGGTCTCGCAACTGCGTCGTGCATGCGGCCCCAATGCGCTCGGCGGCCCGTGCGCTCACTGGGCTCAGGGCTCGTTCACGACTTCCCCCAGTAGCCGCACTGCTCGCAGCCGCTGCAGCCTCCGCAGCCATTGGCCGCGGAAGAGCCCTTTCGCTCACCAGTGGGCTCCTGAGCGGTTTCTAGGGGCACTGTGGGCGATCGGCAGGTTGGCGGCACTCATGCCGCTCGCCGGCCGCGGGAGCGGGCTCGCTCGGCGCCCCACCTCCTCGCCTCCGCTATTGAGAACCTGGTCTCCTTCGGCCCTGTCCGGTGGGCGGCGATCCGTCCCGCCCGAGCAGCGCGCCATAGGGTCGGAAGGCTCACCCCTGCGACTGTTGCCGCTTGCTCCGCCGGCACCAGGTCCCGCGCGAGGGTCACCGGGACACCTTCTGCCACTGTTTCCATGACTAGATCCTCAGCGCTTCAGTGCGCTCTCTCGTGACATTTAATTCTGCCGTATGGCCGGAGGGGCTTGTCAAACCGGCTGACACTCAACCGCGCTGGCACTGGCTCAGTCGCGGATCAGCCTAGGCCAGCTTCACGCTTCCCCGTGGAGTGAGCGGCCGCAGAGCCACAGCCCCGCGGGGACTGCGCCAGCGAGGCAACCCGGCGGCCAGACGAACCCGTCTGGCGTGCATTCTTTTACCCTCACGGGCGCGCGCGCGAGGGATGGAGTAGCGGTTATGGCAGGGCAGCCGGCCTTTCAGCCGACGGAAGAGCAGCGCAAGAACGTCGAAATCCTGGTCGGCCTTGGTATCCGGCAGGAGGATATCTGTCAGCTCGTGCGGGACCGGAATGACAAGCCGATCAGCGTCCCGACGCTGGAGAAGCATTTCCGCAAGGAGATCGACACCGGCGCGACGAAGGCGAACGCGATGGTCGGCTCCTTCGTGATGGCGACCATCCGGGGCAGCAAGCCGCCGACATGCCCATCAGCTTGATGTCAGCAAGGCTCATGCAGTCGTAGTGCGCTTCGACCGACCGGCCTCGGGCCGTCCTGCGACCGCTGCACCCCCATATTTGAGCTGCCCAGTGCCGGCGCGATCAAGCTCCGGTTCGACGTGATCAACCTGTTTGACGAGATCTATCTGCTGCGCAGCAACACATCGCTCGGCGCCTTTGCGCCGGCCTTCGGTCCGCGGCGCACATTTTCTGCCGGCGTGACCAAGGAGTTCTGAAGCACGTGGCCCACCGCCGCCCAGAGCGGCACTGGAATTGAGACCCGCGCAACCCTCCGTCCCGCCAATCCCCGCGGCACGATGCTGCGCGTCAACAAGGGGGACGGCACTCAAGTCTCGAAAATGGGAGCGGATCTGTTCGCGGAACCGGAGGCACTCCCAGCTGCGGCAAATCGGGGTGTCATTGCTATAACAGTATTACTATGTTGACAATTGCGATCTGTGCGGGTATGATGGCCTGTAGTTTTACCGCGGAGACAATATGTCCATCGCTGGCCTGCTGATTGCCGCCATTTCGGTCAGCATACTCACCGCTACCTGTTCGACATGCCCGAAGAGCGCCGGCTCCCCGCGCTCACCGACGCACTGAATGCCCGGCTCGAAGTTGCCGCGGAGCGCATCAAGGCGGCGGCACCGCGTACCTGCGATGCCGACGTCGTGTATGTCGCCGCCGGCTCCCGTGATTCGCCTCTTCCTCGCTTTCGTCATCTGGCTGCTGGCCACGATCGGGCACAGCCATGGTGCGTCGGTCACTTCTCCATTTCGCGTTACCGTGGTGCCGCCGAGCCCGACCGTGACGAATTTCACGATCGATCCTGATCCGTCCAAAGGCCGGGCACGAGGCGACGTGCTCGAGGAACACTGGGATGTGCAGCTCGAACTCCCGCTTGGACTTAAAGATGAAGCGCGCCGCCCAGGCACCAAGAAAGGCATGGCGCGTTGGGTGGCCGACTGCGCTGTTGTCGATAGGATCCGCGATCGTTTCGGATGGATGCTGTCGGATATGCGTCGGTGGCGCTGGGGGATTTCCCGTTCCGTTCCAATCGAAATTGTTGTTCATTGCAGCAAGGAACGCTGCGGCGGCCGCATGGATGCCCGGACGACGTGGACGGCAGCTAAAACTCCCAACTCTCCGGCACCGGGTGAAAGGCGGCATGGCCCTTGAACGCCCGCACGTCGGGCGGCAGGAGGCCGAAGCCGATCGCGTAGTGGCCGTAGTGGTCGTTGATGCGGTCGATCAGCGGCGACAGCCTCTGGCGCATGTGATTGTCGGCCGCGAACAGATCCGGCTGATGCATGGCGGCGGGGACCAGATCGAGCAGCACGACGCCGACGGATAGCGGCTTGTAGCGCGGCGCCCGGGGCCAGAGCTGGTCGAGGCGCGCCAGCAAACAGGTGCCGACACGGGCGGGGATCCATTTGCTCGCCGAAGCCGGCCCTGGACCCGCGGGCGACGCGGTTCGCTGCCAACTCGCTGCTGGAGGGAGATGGATTCGAACCATCGGTCCCCCGTGTGACAGACAACGCATTTCGAGACTGCCCGTGTTCGACCATTCCGGAAGCGCTTTCGCGACAGAGGACCGGTCCTTCGTGAGAGGGACTGGCGGTTCGAATCCCGCTTTCCAGCGAGTCTGTCGCCGCCTGATGGATGGCGCTGCCGAATTAGCGACCGCGTATCTAACAGCACGAGGCCTGGTCTGATCCGAGTGGTTGCCCGCCCCGGCAAAGAGATCGAGCTGTTGGGCGGGCATCAGACAAGGCGCCGCTCATCGCCGAATGAGGCGGTGCCACCAGGGCCGCCTAGTCTCGACATCGAACCCCATCTCCTGCTTGAGCGCTTGTAAGTCAAGCTTCACGAGATCGGCGAAACGGCCCTTCAGCACAAAATCCGGCACGCTGCGGGCGAATTGTGCGGCCTGGTTCGTGTCGCCGCCGAAGCTGATCGTGATTTCGCCGGGCGCGCCGGTTGATGGTAACGCGCTCATCGGGGTCGGCGAGCATATCGGCGAGCTGATCGCGGAACCGCCGGTGGCGGATGCCAAAATAATCCGAAAAGCCGAGCGGCCGCGCCCAGAGCGGCGGATCGCCTAGCGCTCCACCCAGGATGTCTCGGAGAATCTCCGATGAGCGTGCAAGGAGATCTGGAAACTGGGCCGCGTCGGCGTCGATCTCGGCGCGCATTGCGCGGACTTTGGGGATGAGGCGTTGCAGATAGGCACGATAGAGCGCCGTGCCGATCTCTCTCAATGCGAGCCGCGCGATGCGCTCGGTGACCGACCGGTTCTCGGGGATCGCGGCGTCGATGTGGCAGGTCACCATGCGCTTTGTCAGATCGGGCGGGATCGAGCTCACGTCTCGGTTGGTCGTCAGCATGATCGGGGCATAGGTCGCGCTCATTTCCTGGTCGGTGCGCACCAGGTCCGGAACGTGGCTCGTGAACTTGTCGCGGGACACGTCGTCGATGAGCAGCGGGATCGATCCGAGACGCTCGCGCAATCCGAGCGCGCGATTGGCGGTGAACTGGCCGCTGCGAATCATCTTCTCGAAACCAAACATCGAGCGTGCGGCAATTTTGGTAAACAATGTTTTACCGCCGCTCGACCGGCCGAATAGCACGGCGTAGACCGGATAGACCCAGGGATCGATACCGGCCGGCACCGCGGCCTGCCGCAGATACGGCGCCGCTGGCGCCGCATAGAGCCACACCAGAAAGGCCCAGTAGACCTCGACCGCGCCGGCTGCATTACCGAAGAAAGAACGGAAGCTGTCGAGATAATCGGCGAGGATACGGGCGTCCCTTGCGATGGCCTGCGCCGGGACGTTTTCTTCCACCGCTAACCAGCGGGCGCCGTCGAGACGCACGAGCCCCGTCGCGAAGTCGATCTCACCGCGGGGGATGGCGTCCTCGCTCGCCTCGGCGAGCGGCCGGGCGCGATGGGTGCGGATAACGCGCAGCACCGCCCCGGCGTTGACCACCGTGCGGCCGGCCTAAGAAACCCCGCCCACACCTATTGCGAGAATAACCCTTCCCTCATGCAAAGAGGGCGAGAATGGTTTCCCACACCACCGAAGCTTGGAACTTAGCAGAGGCCATGTACACCGATCGCGGAGTGGGACGGCCACTCGACACGAGCTTGCTCACGGAATTGGCGCAATCTTATTAGGCGTCGAGTTCATACGAGGCTTGTCGGAAATCGCAAATCGTAGCGTCCTTTCTGCCGAACCATTAAAAAATAAATGGCTTCTTGCGAAGGCCGATTAAGCACCGTTGGGGGGATTAGCTAGCTAAGTCATCGAGCGGCAATCCGACCGCGATGGGCCATCAAGGGCGGTTCCCGCCGCCAAGGCTGAGCGGCAGTTGTCGGTTCCAAAGCGGTCCGCTGCTGCCGACAATTAGGCCGTGCAAACTTTTTGGGTCAGGCTCTCTCAGCCAGGTGCAGTGCTATGTGCCGCGAAACACGACGAGGGCGTCTACCGCCTTCACGCCCTGACCTGACGGCAGCACCATGAGCGGATTGATGTCCAGCTCTGCCAAGTGTCCTTCAAGGTGCATGGCGAGGTGCGACATGCGCACCAGGGTATCCGCGAGCGCCTCGAGGTCTGCCGCTGGCCGTCCGCGAAAGCCCTGGAGCAACCGGGCTCCTTTGACCTCGGCGATCATCGCCTGTGCTTCCGAGCGCGTGATGGGGCAGCCTCGCAGGGCCACATCGTTGTAGACCTCGACCATCACGCCGCCGCTACCGAACAGGAGCACCGGGCCCAATTGCGGGTCGCAATTGACGCCAATGATGACTTCTACACCGTCTCCGACCATCTCCTGCACCGACACCCCGAGTGATCTGAGCCGCTGGGGCTATCGCATTTGCCGCATCTACTCCCTCCCCCTTGATGGGGGAGGGCCGGGGTGGGGGTGAATTCGCCGCCCGGTGCCCGAATGGATTGCCACCGGCACGATCACCCCCTCCCAACCCTCCCCCATCGAGGGGGAGGGCACTTAAATAGGCCTTGGCATTGGCCAGGATCTCTGCGTAGGCCGTTCGCACTTGTGCCGCATCGCCGAGGTTCAGCCGAACGACCCCGGCCTCTGTCTTGTGCAGAATATCCGGCGAATCGACCTTGAGAGCCACCGGAAACCCGAGCTGCTCTGCGGCCGCGACGGCGGCCTCTGCAGAATTTGCCCGGTGCTCACGCGCACTCCCCACGCCCCAGGCTGCCAACAGCTGCTTGCTCTCGGACTCCGAGAGTGTCGGACGCCCCAAGCCAAGCGCCTGGGCGATGGCCTCATCCTGCGCCGCCGTGCGCGACGGGGCCGTGGCAAAGCCATCGGCCAGGCGACGCTCGCGCCATGTATGATACGCGAGGCGGCTCTGCAGGCCTCGGGCCAATTTGTCCGGCGTGTAGAAGATCGGTATCCGGGCGTGTTTGAGCTGTGCCAGGCCGCTCTTGGCGTCCCGGCTTCCTGTCCACAAGAACACCACACCCTTGTCGGTCCGATCACGCTGGCTGATGACCTGCTGAGCTTGGGCGTCCGCCCCGGCACTCGCCACGACGAGCGTCCCCATCCGGGGATCATTGACCATATGCTCCATGATTTGCGGGAAGGACTCGCTGTTGGCAAAGCCTGTCACATCGGCAGGATTCGCAGCCCACCCGAAGCCCTTCAGGATCCCGTTGATGCCGTCACGCGCCTCCGTCGCCAAGCGGCGGCAGATCGAGACCGGCCTGACCGCACATGTCGGCGGTCAGCGAGCTGATGCCGCCCGAGTGGGATACCACCGCGATGCCGGGCACGCCGGGCTTGGGGGTGTGGGCCAGGAGGTGCGCGACCTCCAGGAGTTCGTCGTAATCCTGGACCCGGATCACCCCGTATTGGGCAAAGATCGCATCGTACCGGGCATCCGCGCCCGTCAGCGCTGCGGTATGCGAGCGTGCCGCCCGGGCTCCCAGTTCCGAACGCCCGATTTTGATCAGGACGATCGGCTTGCCGCGCTCTGCTGCGAGCTTTGCCACTTCGAGAAATTTATCGGCCTCTTTGAAGCCTTCGACAAAGCCGGCAATTACCCGAGTATCCGGATCGTCCAGCAGATAGCGGGCGAAATCCGTGAAGTCGAGGTCTGCCTCGTTCCCGGTCGAGATTATATAGCTGAAGCCGATGCCGTTCTCCACCGCCCGCACCAGGAACGGCCCGAACGCCGTCGCACCGCTTTGGCATACGAGGCCGATCGGCCCGGTCAGACCTTCCGCCCCGCGCGAGGAAGCGGTGGCCCAGATGTCGTCTTTGACATTCGCGAGCCCCAGGCAGTTGGGGCCGCTGATACGCATGCCCGAGGCGCGGGCAAAGGCGCCCAATTCCCCCTGCAAATCACGCCGGTCGTCGACGCCGCGCTCGGCAAAGCCCGCCGAGATCACGATCGCCGATCCCGTCCCCTTGCGGTGGCTCTCCTGGAGGACATCGAGCACCTGGTCGTAGGGCACCACGATGCCCACCAAATCGGGGGCCTCCGGCAGGTTCGTCACACTCGGGTAGGACTTCACCCCCATGATTTCGTCATAACGCGGGTTCACGGCATAAACCCGCACCCGGTCTTTGGCCTTGAGCGCCGCAGCCAGAAACCGCCCGCCATACTGCATCCGCGGCGTCGCGCCCACGATCGCAATGGAGCGCGGGTTGAGCATTTTGTGGATCGACGCCATCTGTGGTTCTGTCCAGAACTCCATGACACCCCCTTCTTCTACACGCCGGGAAAAGAACGTGGTCCGCCATCGGGTCGGCTAACTCGGTCGGCAAGCCCACGCTCTACGAACGGGGCTGCCATCGGCCGATATTCCCGCATCATTGGCTGAAGCAGAGCGCTTGCGGCAGAGCCTGCTGGCCGATGCCGGACGAGGAGATTTGCTCAAGACGATAATCGCCTATCGTCTTGAGCAAACGGGTCGAGCTCCGTCCGAACGGTCTGCGGATGATCCTGTCGCTCGTCCCGCTCACGCCGGCCGCAGCGCCCCCGAACCGACTGCAAGGTTGCGTCTTCACCCGACAGTTTCCGCCGTGGATCAAGCGCCGCGGGTGGAGATGAGGTTCGCCATCGATGCACCCGACCCGAGGGCGACCAATCCCGATCCGGTGCTGCTCAAGGAAGTCAAGCGAGCCCGCCGCTGCTTCGACGCCCTGGTTAGTGGCCGCATCGGTTCGGTGGCCGAGCTGTCAAGTCTCGAACGCATCAGCGATCGTCATGAGGCCGTAGCTTCGGTTGTTATCTAAATCTAAACAACGCTAGGGTCGAACGCTTGGAGAATATGACGTTCACCGAGCTCAGTTGCGAACTGCCCGATCACCCAGGATGGCGGCAAACGGCCTCAATGTTGTGGCCGTCCGGATCGAGGACAAATGCCCCGTAGTAGTACGGATGATAGTTGGGCCGAAGCCCTGGCTTGCCGTTGTCGCGCCCGCCCGCGCCGACAGCCGCTGCGTAAAAGCGGTCGACGCCAGCGCGTTCCGGAACCGCAAAAGCGACGTGGACACCAGTAATGGCCGACGGTTTCAGACCGATCCAGAAGAAGGCCTTCTTATGGGCTCCGTATCCGAAAAATTCTGCGCCTTCTGAATACAGACGTTCGATGCCGATCGCTTTCAGGGCTTTGTCATAGAAAGCCTTTGATCGCTCGAGATCGCTGACGCCGATGGTTACATGATCAAGCATCGAGTTCTCCCGAAGCAAATCCGACAGCCGTTTCTAATGACCTGGCCCCGGCAGGGTAGCGTTCAATACCGGCCCGATTGACCTCGCGGTAGACGGTCGATCGTCCGAGCCCGAGCTGTTTTGCGGCCGCGGTCGGTGACAGACCTGCTTTCACCAGGCTGAGCGCGGCGGCGATCTTGTCAGCATCGAGGGGTCGGCGTCCCGGATGCTTGCCCTTCGCACGGGCGGCGGCAGTTCCATCCTTGGTCCGCTCGGCGATCAGGCGCCGCTCGAAATGCGCGATCGCTCCGAAGACATGAAAAACCAGCTCGCCGACGGCCGAGTTCGTGTCGATCCTTTCCTCCAGGCTGAGCAGGGCAATACCGCGCTCCTTGAGCATGGCGACAGTCGTGAGCAACTCGCCGAGTGAGCGGCCGAGACGGTCAAGGCGCACGACCGCGAGCGTGTCTCCTTCGCGGGCATACGCGAGCAAGGCTTCCAGGCCCGGCCGCTCCATCGTCCTGCCGGAACGGACATCGCCGAAAACCTTGATGGCGCCGGCCTCGCTCAGCCGCATGGTGTGCGACGGTCCCGGTCGTTTGGACAGCTTCCGGGAGAATAAGCTAAGGCTGGTAGCCGGATGATGGGTTCACCTTTCCCGGAATCAAGTTCATAGCTTATTGTTGCTGTAGCGTTGTGAAGCTTGTGGGCAGCCGCCGACCTGTGGGCAAGGTGGGGGAAACGCATGGCGTTTTCCCCGGCTTGTCCATAGGGGACCGCGCTGGCGGTCAGGCGGGGATCGGCGCAGCCGACTGTCCACAAATTCACAGCACTCTCTCGGCATGGCGTCAGGCGGCCAGTGCCGGCGCAGCCGTCGATTGGCCGAGGTAAGCCTCGTCCGGAGTTCGCCAGCCGAGCGCCTGATGCGGACGCCGCAGATTATACCAGTCGAAGAACTCGCCAAGGCTGCGCTTCTGTTCGATGCCGTCGGCTGCTGGGCGCAGGTAGACCCATTCGTGCTTCACGGTCCACCACAAGCGCTCGACGAAGATGTTGTCATGGCAGCGCCCGCGTCCGTCCATGCTGATCGCGATCCCGTGATCCCGCAGTACCTTGGTGAACTCCTCGCTGGTGAATTGCGCGCCTTGATCGGTATTGAAGATGCCGGGCTTGCCGAACCGGGCGAGGGCCTCGCTCCGCGCCGCGACACAGAACTCCGCCGTCAGCGTGTTCGACAGCCGCCATGACAGCACCCGCCGGGTTGCCCAGTCAATGATCGCGACCAGGTACAAAAACCCTTGCCGCATCCCGATGTAGGTTATGTCAGCTGCCCACACTTGGTTCGGCTGGTCGATCGTTTTACCACGCAGAAGGTACGGGTAGACCTTGTGCCCGGGATGCCGCCGGCTGGTGTTCCGCTTCGGGCGGACTGCCCAGAACCCGAGCTTCTGCATCAGCCGCCGGATCCGTCGGCGGCCAACCGAGATCCCCTCTCGCCAGAGCGCCACTTGCAGCCGCCGGCTGCCGTAGACCGGATGGTCGGTGAAAATCCGGTCGAGCCGCTTCAGAACCTCGAGTTCCTCGGCAGATTCCGGCCGAGGCCGGTAATAAAAGCTGCTGCGCGCAACCCCGAGCAGGGCGCATTGCCGGCTTACGGACAGCCCCGCTTCCGGCGCGATCATCGCCCGCCTCGCAGCAATCGGGAGATGGCGGGCTGCCCGGCAAGAAAATCGCACTCGACCTGTAGCTGGCCGATCTTCCGGTGCAGATCGTCGATCACCTTCTGCGCATCCGCGGCCGCCGGCGCCTTGCTGCCACGCCCAAACAGCTCCCCCGCACGCTTCACCAGCTCCTGCTTCCAGTTGCTAATCATCGTCGGATGAACCCCAAACTCCGCCGACAGCTCCGCCAGGGTCTTCTCCCCTGAAAGCGCCGCCATCGCCACTCGCGCCTTGAACTCCGCGCTGTGCTGCTTCCTCTTTATGCCCACGTCTCTCGCCCCTTTGGACCGGTCACCCTTTAGCTTATCCCGCCGTCCAGAAATCCGGAGCCGCCGCAGTCGCCGCTGACCTCATTCAGTTGCGGTGCCTTCTCGTAGACATCGACATCGAATTCGACGCGGAGCAATGACACCGCGGCAGCGAGGCCGCCAATGCCGCCGCCGATCACCGCGATCCGGAGCGGCGCGGTCAAAGGCTCTTCGTCGCCTGCCAGTGCGCCAGCGCCTCGTGCGGCTTCGAGATCGCCGGAGCCATGATCTCGCCGTGCTTACCGGTGCTGGCGGTCAATTCGATGACATAGCCGTTGGGATCGCGGAAATAGATCGACCGGACAAAGCGGTGGTCGACCGGCCCGCGCACCTCTCGACCCTCGGCCTTGGACTTATCCAGCATGGCGTCGAAGGTCTCGGGCTCGACCCGAGCGCGATGTGCAGATCCAGCGAGTCCTGGCGCTTGAAGTCGAACGGCGAACCGGGCACCTACGAACTGCTCGCCGGCCGTAGTATGCGGGCGCCCGGAAAGAGCCTTTTTGTACCAGTCCAGGAACTGTGCGGTCGAATCGGGTCAGCCGACACAGGAACTGCGGCGTGCCTGGCGACTAATCGTCATGCTTGCCTTTCGGAAGCCGTTCCTCAGCTCGATTTGTCCTGCTCGGCTTGCCATTCCATCGAGCCAGGGGCCCAATTGGTTTTGCTGGGCGTCGCCTCGCCTCGCTCCTTCTCGGCACGGAGCGCCTCGGCCTTTTGCCGATAGAATTCATAGATGCCCGAGCCCTTCATCTGGGGATTGAGCATTTCCAACGCTCCGCTGCAGGCATCGACCTCGTCGTCATGGGCAAGTTCGGGGAAGCCTTCGAGGACGCGGAACAGCTCTTCGTTCCACGATCCCCGCCGGATCTTCACGTTGCCGGCGCGGCACTGCGAGCTGAACGGCCCGAACCTCGTGAGCTTATCGCCACTCTCTGGGGCCGCAACTACGGTGAAGCCGCTGAGCGCGCGCACCAGGTGGAGCGCTTGGCTCTTGCCGGCCTGCCCCGGATCCTTGCCGAACCCGACGCGGACCCGGTTACTGTCCTGCCTGGCGGTATTGAGCAGCAATCTGTCGATGTCGCCCGGGTTGGCCCGCCTGCGCACCATATCCAGGAGCCAGTAGCCGCCGTTCTTATCGCGGCCGAGCTTGATGCCGACCGTCCAATCGGGGTCGTGGAACTCGGTCTTTTCGGTAGCGGCGAGATCCCAATAGCGGACAACGTCGAGGTCGGCCGGGACCTCGTCGACGACGGCACACCACTCCCGCTTGAAATAGAGCCCGGCGGCCGGCCGGATTTTCAGTTGCCACTCAGCAGCCGCTCGCGCTCGAGCAGCGGCAAAGACAGGAGCCAGGCGAGGTATTCCGGATTGACCTGCAGCAGCGCGGGGTTGTCGAACACTTTCGCCGGAATGAAGGTGACGCTGATCGCCCGCGGAAGCTCGATGCCCGGCGGCAGATCCCCCGGCGGCGGCAGGTCTTGCATCAACTCTTCGGGTTTATCGGCCCATACGAGCTTTTCCGCGACGCGGATGAAGTAGCGTACAACGCCGGCGCGCTCGGGATCGGAAGCCCGGTCTCCCGGTCGATCCACCACGCCAGGAAGTCGGCAACCCAACTGTCCGCGTCCGGGTTGCAGGTCGCGCGGATGTAAGGCTTGACGCCGCAGGTCGAGCGGTTGCGGCTGACCATGTAGAAGAACTGATGGGCCGTGAAATGCGTCAGTTCGTCGAAACAGATCAACGCGATCTGAGCGCCCTGCCAGTCGTAGACGGTGGTTTCGAACTGCAGGTGCGAAAACTTGATCTTGCCGGCGCGTGGCCAGCGCCACTCGCGCGCTCCGAGGGTGCGGGGTGCCGCCGAGCCGCGGATAGAAGTTTTGGCTCTCATCCCACAACTCGCCGGGGTTGGTGATCTGTGGCGTCGTGCGCCGGAAGTGCATATATGGCGGCGCGGCCGGTGGGGGGAAAACGGTCGGACTGATCCCTGGAGCCGCTGCGCCACGTCGGCCGGGTCGCGAACTTCACCGCGGTATCAATCAGCGGACCGGCGCGCGCGCCGCCTTCGGCGAGATGCTCGCCGACGGACCGAAGCGGCGGCACCGCTTTTTCCGCATCCAGCATAGGTCCCGAGCCCCGCCCCTCCCTGACCCTCCCCCCTGCGGGGAGCGTCAGGGAGAAAGGCATGGCCGTCCTGGTCTCCGTCGTCCACTCCGTGGATTGGCGGCGCATTTGTAGTGTTTGCCTCGGGTGAGGACACTGCTTGGAGGCCACAATGGGCAGGATATGGTTTCTCGCAATGGCATTCTTTAGCTTCGTCACCGTTGCCGTGGCGGCCGAAGAGAAAGGAGCCAAGCAGCCGAGCGCGCCGGCCGTGCCGCCGGCGAGTGGATCCAGCAGCTCCGAGCTGAGCCGCTCGGGCGGGGTCATTACGCCCCCGGTCGGGCTCGATCCGCAAATGAAACAGGCGCCGCCCCCTTCCGGTGACCCCATGCCGGTGGTCCCGCCCCCCGGCACGCCGGGCGGCAACCCGGCAATCAAACCGAAGTAGAAGCGCATCCTGACCGTGTTGTAATTAGTGACCCTCTCCTCGCGGCTTCCTCGGAAGAGCCTACCGCCGTAAATCGGCGCATAGCGGAAGGGGCGGGTTGTTCTGCCCCGTTCCAGCGTTGGCCCGTCTCACGACCTCTTCCCACACAAACCGGCTACTTTCGCCTCAGCTATCGACGAAACCGGTGGGCGATCGAGCGCCATAGCGCTCCGGTCGCAATGACATCCGCCCCGATGCGCCGAGGGGCGGCAAGCACCAGCGCTGATTACCGTTTTTGGGCCGGCCGGCACCCCTTGGTGTTGCAGCGCCGACAGCCATCCCGGATTTCGCGCGCGAGATAATCGGGAACTTCGTTGGCGCTGACGCCGTCGCCGTGCGCTTGCACGGCTTTCAAGCTCGTGTCGCGTTGCGAAGATACGAGACCCGAGCGCGATCAGCGCGGCGCGAACTCCGGCATCGCCGAGGACGCCTGGAAGCGTTAGAACGCGAGCTTCCAGCGACCCAGACGCAGTTGGAAACCCGGAGGGGTGCGCAAACGACAAGCCTGCCAGCCAGCGGCAGCCGCGCTAGCTAGGCCCGAGTTTGGCCGCCGCTTGCTTCCTTAAGCGCATCGAACGGCCGCGTCGCCATCCGGCTCGTGGCCTCGGCTATCTAACGTTGACGCTAGTCTTTCTGGCACGCTTGGCGTAGCCCGTTAAGATTGCCGGACAGCCGAAGGTGAGCCCGGGCGTTCCGATAATTTGCAACATCGCGCCGGCAGAACCGAGTTCGCACAAGACTCTTCCCTGGAGGGAGACGAATTCGAACCTTCGGTACCGCACCGTAAAAGGAAACTTCTGCAGTCGATTCCGAGAGTACAAACGCGGAGCGGAGTTCGCTGACATCGAAGGAGACTGACGGCGATCGGCGAGAAGGTGACGCGGATATTGGGAGCCGGCGTCGGAACCCAGCAGCAGCCCGTCTGGCGACCGCGCCGTCGCCCATCGCGGGCTGAGCTATACCGAGCTGGCAGGTTCACCGGACCGGCTAGCGCCGGGCCTCGCGGACCACGGTGGCCGCGCCCGGGTTTGCGCATTGGCCATTACAGTCTTCCTTCTGCATCCACCTCGCGCTAGCGAGTGCTTGTACCCACCACAAGCCCGGCGCCCGGGGGCCCCCGGGCTCTAAGGAGAGCACAGTAATGATGCAGGACAACCCCACCGTCGCGCGCCTAAAGGCCCGGCTCGACCCCGAACGGCCGGCAATCGCGATGGCGGCGCATAACCCGCTGGCGGCCAAGCTCGCCGCCGCAGCGGGCTTCGACGCGATCTGGGGCAGCGGGTTCGAACTATCCGCCTCCTACGCTGTGCCCGACGCCAACATTCTGTCGGTCAACACGCATCTGGAACTAATGCGTGCGATCGGCGAGGTGCAGGATGCGCCGGTCATCGCCGATCTCGACACCGGCTACGGTAATGCGGTCAACGTCGCCTATTTGGTGCCGCGTTATGCGGCCGCCGGCGTTGCCGCGGTGGTAATCGAGGACAAGACCTTCCCGAAGGACAGCAGTCTGCGCCCCGACGGGCGGCAAATCTTGGTAGCGGTCGAGGAGTTTCAAGGCAAGATCGAGGCCGCCCGGCTCTCCAGTGGTCCGCTGGTGGTCGCGCGGACCGAGGCGCTGATCGCCGGGTTCGGCCAAGACGAAGCGCTGCGGCGAGGTGCAGCTTACGCCGAAGCAGGTGCCGACGCCGTGCTGATCCACAGCAAGGAAAGGATACCGGACGAGATCCTCGAGTTCTGCCATGCTTGGTCCGGGTCTGTCCCATTGGTATTGGTGCCGACCGCATACCCGCAGCTCTCATTCGCCGATGTGGCGGCTTTGAGAAAGGTCGGGCTGATCATTTGCGCCAACCACGCGATCCGCTCGGCCGTTGCCGCTATGCGAGCGACTTTTGCTCGTATTCTTGCCGAAGGCGCCATCGCCGGCGTCGAGAGCAGCATTGCCTCTGTCGCCGAGATTTTCACCCTGCAGGGTGACGACCGGATGCGCCAGTTGGAACGCCGTTTTTTGCGTTGAGGTTCAGTCGCGGGTAGCGTACGGACGGAAATCGAAATTCTGGGTGGCGTCGCGCTTCCGCGCCGGCCTTAATGCCGAGCCCGTCGCCGTCAGCGAGTGCGGCGACGCGAAGCGGCAAGTCGTATTTGGCTGCCCATTTTCCGACCCAGCGTGCGCTATTGCAGACGGCCGACATAGCAACTCGGCTGATGCGCGGCGGCGACCTTCACCGCGAGGCCAATGTAGTAGCCTAGAGCCAAACCCACGCTATCTGCGGCAGAAGGTGAGCTCGGGTTCGAGGAGACTGGAGAGGGATGAAGCTTTACACTATTACCGGTCGCAGGCAAGTTTTCGCGTGCGCATCGCCCTGAACCTGAAGTGCATCGCGCGGGAGGATAGTTTCGTGCACCTCGAAAAGGGCGACCAGTTCGACGATGCGTACCGCGCGATCAATCCGCAGATGGTGGTGCCGATCGCCCGGTGGCGCGACGCCGATCAGCCACTCTTTGCCGCCGAGCGAGCCCAGGCACTGCGTAACCCGACGGTGGCGCGCGATCCGGGTGAAGCCAAGCCCGACATGCGGCAAATGCATGATCCACAGCCGCGGCTCGCCATTGCCCAGGACGAGCTTTGCCTCACTCGCCGAGGCTTCGGGGTCGTAGCGGGTCTCGACATCCTGGCCGCCCGTCCGTAGCGGCGCGATGACGTGACCGTAGGGCGCGAACGACTCCGCCTTCAGCTCCCTGACGTCCAGCATGTGCCGTGGTATGGTGCCCACATCGTTCATCGTCACCTCCTCTTCAATTACCCGCCCGGCCAGCCCTGAGTGGCCGAAACTGCGAGCAGGACGCGTTGGCAGCGTCTCGACTTTGTCGCGTCGGAAGGTACCATCGCCGGGATGCGATCTCTACCGTATTGAGCTGCAGTCGGGGAGGACCACGTGATGGCATACGACACACCACCGCCTGCCGAGCTACCCGAGCCCGGGTATTATTATCACTTCAAACATGATCCGGACGGGCCGCTGAATAACTACGCATATTATATTTACGGAGTCGGCCACCACACTGAGGGCGATTGTCGGGCTGAAGACGCCTTCATGCAAGTATACCGACCGTTATATGAGGAGGCATACGCTTACCGGAATGGCGGACTTTTCGACTTACGCCCGCTGCACATGTTTTTTGAACCAGCCGAGTGGAAGGGAAAAAGGTGCGCCCGTTTCACGAAGATCGTCGATGAAGCCGTGATTGCACAATTAGCGGCAATCAAGGCTCGCATGTATCCGAACCCGTAGAAGCTTCGAAAGGGAGTGGCTGCTCTGTATTCAAGTGAGCTGCGCTGTTCATTACCATGAACGATATGGTGGTCGAAGCCGGCGTGATCATTCCTGTTGTATGTCGCCCGCAGGTGTCGGCAATTTCTAAAAGGCGCAGGGCGACATTGAGCGGCTGGGACAGCACCTTCTGGAACTTCAAGGACTGGTATCGCGAGGCATAGCTGCAGGTAGGGGGCGCAAGGTCACCTGCCGGAGCCGCTGAGAGTGAATCGAGAAGATCACTTGATCCACAGCCCGTGTTTTTTGTGCCAGTCCTCGATCGACAATTTGGGATAGCCCTCGAAGCAGTCGTCATTGGGGCCGATCTGCGGTTCGACCCAGCTCGCTTTGTCGCGCAGCAGCAGATGCACGCTCGAAGGCGCCTTGGGCAGCTCCGTATCGATCACCGAGGCAAATGGGTGCACCAGCTCAGGCCATTGCTCATCGGTGACCCAGAGCGGCGTGCCGCAGCGCTTGCAGTAATGCCGGTCGGCCGAGCCTTTATGGCCGTCGATCGGTGCATTCCATACCGCGAGCGCGCTTTTGCCTTTCACTTTGAGAGTGTCGGCTAGGCCCATTATATTGATCGCGTATCCGCCGCCACCCGCGCTCTTCCGGCAGATCGAGCAATAGCAGCGCTGATACGGGTACGGCGTGTGGCTGTCGACGCTGAAGCTGATGGCGCCGCAGCGACACGAGCCTTCGAAACGCATTGGCATTTAAATCTCCCCGGAACGCTGCTCGGTGCGAGAACCGCATGCTATGCTCGGCCCTTGTTTCGGTCATCGGTCAGGCGAGGTCATGGAACGCAACGATATTACTGTTCGAGGCCTTTACTTCCCATTGCTTTCGGATCCACGCGTTAGCCCCCCTCTAAGCGCGATCGCCTTCGCCAGTCAGCCTGTGTTTCCGCCCTCAGGTTTGGGCGAGGCTTTGTTTCGTCTTCCCGCTGTCCGTTCTCTCCTCGCCGCGACCCGACGCACCGCCGCCAGCGCCGCTCGCGCCCATGTGACAAGCTCATCGGGTTCGTCGAACAGCCGTTCCGGGGCGCGCCAAAAGGAAAGGTCTACGGTGCAGCCCTTCTTCTCGTAATTGAGGGGCGGAAAGGATTCGGCTTCCTTGAAGGCCGCCCGGTTCTGGTCATCAACCCGGAAGTAGAGCGTGTTGTCGGTCACCATTCCCAACATCACTCCGTCGCAGAAGACGCCAGTCTTGCCGAACATACGCCGCATCGTGACGCGGCCGAGCGGAGCGAGCAGCTCGCGCAGGAACTCGGCAAAGCTGTCGCTGGAAACCATCCTCAATCCCTTAGCCCTGGCGCGGCGGTCTCAGCTCCTGCAGGCTTCCATCACCCTCAAAGCTTGAGTAGGCGACGGGCATTGCCGTTCAGCAGCTTCTCGGTGTCTTCGGGGCCGAGCGGCAACGTTTTCAGCCATTCGGTGCCAGGCAGGTTTTCGGCGAACGGGTAATCGACCGAGAACAGGATGCGATCGATACCC
The DNA here is from genome assembly GCA_963787425.1 of uncultured Alphaproteobacteria bacterium. Taxonomy (GTDB): domain Bacteria; phylum Pseudomonadota; class Alphaproteobacteria; order ATCC43930; family CGMCC-115725; genus AP-15. The sequence continues at coordinate 1,340,083 of CAWBCV010000001.1, read as the reverse complement.
ATCTCCATCATGCTGCACATGAGCGCGGTATCCGAAAAGAAGCCGCTCGTCGTGATCCAGAAATGCTCGCAGAAAATATCGCGGAACGTCTTCTCCTTCATCCTCGCGCGCAGCCCGTGACTGATGCGCCACAGCAGGAACGGTAGCCCCTCTCCCATATGGCCGAGGATGATCTTCAGGTTGGGGTGGGCATCAAATACGCCGCTCAGGACGAAGCGCAGCCCCTGGGTGGCGGTCTCAACCGTGAAGCCCCAGGCCGCACGCAGGATGCCGGGATGCGATTGCACGTAGTCTTTGTAATAGGCCTCGATGACCGCAGGGTGCGGCAAGGCGGGATGGATATAAATCGGCACGTCTAGTTTGGCCGCCCGCTCCCAGATCGGCCAGAAACGCTTGTCGTCGTGAAAGGCGCCATTCGTCATGCCGTTGACCATGGCGCCCTTGAAGCCGAGCCGGGTGATGGCACGCTCCAGTTCGTCGGCCGCAGCCCGCGGGTTGGCGGTCGGCACCACAGCAAGGCAGAAAAGCGATCCGGATGGCGCTGGACCGCCTCATACAGCCGGTCATTGGTGCGGCCCGCCAAGGGCGGCCCGGCTTCGCCATCGACCGCCTGCAGCCCGGGGATCGAATGCGATAGGACCTGCAGATCGATGCCGGCCTCATCCATCTCGCGGATGCGCAATGCACCAAGGTCGTCGAGCCTCTCAAGGATTTCTCGACCAAGCGCCAGGACCAGCGCCGAGCTGCTTTACTTCAGGGTCCTGGTAATGTTCTTCGAGCGCGATCACGTAGGGCTTCATTGGCATTCCTGTCCTCCCTCTATCGCTCGCCGGCGGCGCCATTGGTCGTCGGCGTCTCATACCCCTCTTTTCGGGTCATCGATCGGACTTGGCATCGCGCCTCGCGAAAGGAAGATTAAAACCTGCTGTCTGATGGCGCCAGGCCGAGTTTGGCGCGCCTGAACATCGCAGCGGCGCGGCCTGGGTGTTACCGAGTGTGCTCGGATGACCGTGAAACGGCCGGCCGCTCCCGACCTGGAGCCTTCGCAGGCCGAGTGAAGTGAAGCTTGTGAACATCGGCTCCTGCCTTGGATGCTAGGGTTTGACACGCCGTGTTAAACTATACGCCTCGCCGCCATCGCCCGCGACTTTGACTGGGACCCATAATTCCTGAAGCCCATCCCACGGCAAGCGCAGCTTCGGCGTAAATTCCTGTCGAATTGCCATCGGACCATGATCGGCTGCAGTGCGCCGATTCCGGCCATTCGCGTGACCGCGATCGAACCACCGGGGTCGAGCCAATTCATTTCACAACCGGGCGCGCAGCGACCCAGCGCAGTTAAAAAGCTTTCCCGATCCGACCGCTCGGCCGTTCCCAACCGACTCGGTCCCGCCCTTGCTCCTCGCGACAACGGCCGCCCGGCGATGACGAAATTTGAAGGAAGATGGATCAGCCGCATCAGAACCATTTCTCCTTGTCGACGATATTGAGCAACGGTTGCCCGGCGGCAAAGCGGCGGCAGTTTTCGATCAGCATCGCCTCCCATTTGTCGCGGTAGGGGGTGCCGTAGATCGCAACATGCGGGGTGATCAGCACGTTCGGCATGCTCCACAGCGGGTGATCGGGCGGCAATGGCTCGGGGTCCGCGACGTCGAGGCCGGCGCCGGCGAGGTGGCCGCTGCGGAGAGCCGCAACGAGATCGTCGGTCACGACGCAGCGGCCGCGGGCAATATTGATAAAATGTGCACCGCGCTTCATCCGCGCGAACAGCCGCGCATTGAACATGCCTACGGTGTCCGGCGTCTCGGGTGTCGTCAGGATCACGAAATCGGCTTCGCCCAATCGCTCCCCCAGCCGCTCGGGGGTTGCCAGGTCGCTCATCCCGGGCGGCAGTTCGGTCATCCGCGGGTCGATGCCGAGCACCCGCATGGCGAGCGCGGCGCAAAGCTTACTGGTCTCGCCGCCGGCGCCGCCGACCCCAACGATTAACACGGTCTGCTCCGGCAGATCGATCATTTGCGGGCCTCGCTGCCAGCGCTTTTGTGGCAGGTAGTGATCGAAGCGGCGGGCGAAGGCGAGGAGGAACGCGACGGCATGGGCGGCGAGGTGCTCGTTGTAGCTGCCGCGCATGTTGGTGACCAGGACGTCGCTGTTGACCAGCGCGTCGTAGAACCAGGCGCCGCCGAGCCCGGCACGGGCCGCACAGATCCAGCGCAGCTTCCTGGCGCGGGCGAGCAGCTCGGGCGGCACCGTGCCGTAGGCGGCGTCGGCATCGGCGATGTCGTCGAGGGCGTCCTGCGGATTGCTGTACGTGTTAACGACGACGCCAGGCACTGCGCGCCAGATTTTCTCGGGCCAAGAGGGGTCGGCATCGGGTGCCAGCAGCAGGATCTTGAAGCTCATCGGCGCAGCTCCCTACATGGCCTGCGGCGCGAGGCCAGCGGCGGCGAGACGGCGCTTTGCCTCGGCGTAAAGGTCCGGCGGCAGCGGCCCGTCACGTAGTGCAGCCAGATTGGCATGGAGATGCGCCGGGTTCACGGTACCGACGATAGTCGTGTCCATGTCCGGGTGCGAGAAGGTAAAGCGTAGGACGAATTCGACCGGGGTCATCCCCTGCAACTGATCGTCGAGGCCGGCCTGCGCCCAGCGGTCCCATTGCATCCCGGCCTGCTTGGCTGGCGCCGGCGCGCCCTTCGCCGCGCCGCCGCGAATGACGATGCCCGCTCCGGCTTGCGACGCCGCCGTAATCGCCGTCTCGTGCTCCCGCTCGACGGCCGAATAGGGAATCTGAAAGACATCGAAGATGCCCATCGCTATGTGATCTTTCAGATTAGGAAAGGTGCCGGACATCCCGATGAACCGCACCTTGCCGGCGTCCTTCAGTTTAAGCAGCGCATCGCCCGCGCCATTGTCTTGAAGCGTCTGCTGCGATGGCGAGCTGTGGAACTGCACCACATCGAGATGATCGGTCTGCATGCGGCCCAAGCTCTGCTCGACCCCGGCGATAATGTTCTCCGGCGTGAACACATGCGGATTGCGGTCGCCGCGCGGCACCGGCGGCGCGCCGACCAGGCAGCCGCATTTGCTGGCGAGATAATACTCATCGCGCCGATGCCCGATGTAGCGGCCGATGCGCTCCTCGCTGAGCCCGTAATCGATCGACGTGTCAATGTAGTTGATCCCGGAATCGAGCACTGCGTTGAGGATCGTTTCGGCCTGGGCTTCACTGATGTCGCGGGCGCGCGGCGCGCCGCGCAGCTCCATCGCGCCGTAGCCGAGCATCGTTACCTCGAGACCGGTGCGTCCGAGTTCGCGCTTTGTCAATTCGGTCATAGAACCTCCTTCATCGGTCAGCGCCGAAACGGCGCTTCCAGGGTCAGAAATTCGGCGAACTCGTCGGCGTAATCCGGATGCCAGCGCGACAGCGCCGGGCGGTTGCGGATGAGGTCCTCGGCCGCCCACAAGATTCGGCGGTTGTCGATGTCGCGGGTCACGTCGTTGTCGGGGCAGATGATGTAGAAATCGCCCGCCGCCATCGCTGCGAGCATGAAGTGGACGACCTGCTCCGGCGTCCAGGCGCCGGGCGGCTTCTCGGTACGGCCGCGCGCGGTCATGCCGGTAAAGGTCGAGCCCGGCACCAGGAGATGCGCGGTGAGCCGGCAGCCCGCTACGGTGCGCAGCGCATATGCCAGCCCCTCGGTCAATACCTTCACCCCGGCCTTGGTGATGTTGTAGGCGGTGTCGCCGGGCGGGCAGGTGATGCCCTGCTTCGAGCCGGTGTTGACGATCGCGCCGGGCGTCTGCTGGTCGATCATCGCCTGGGAGAAGGCGTGCACCCCGTTGACGACGCCCCACAAATTGACCCCGAGCACGCGCTGCCAGCGCTCATAATGGTCCCACGGGCCGCCGCCCGGCGAGGTGCCGGCATTGTTCATCAACACCGCAACCCCGCCGAACGCGGCGTAGGCCCGCTCCTTGAGCCGCAAGACCTCGTCCATTTTGCTGACATCGGTCGGCACCGTGATGACGGTTGCGCCCGGCATCTCGGCTGCGGCGCGGTCGAGTGCGTCTTGGCTCAGATCGGCGAGGCAGATCTTCATGCCCAGCGAGGCGAACCGCTTCGCCGCCGCGAGGCCGATGCCGCTCGCCCCGCCGGTGATGACCGCGGCGCGGCCTTCGGTCAAAGCCGGATGCATGTTATCTCTCCTAAGCCCGGCCCGGTTACGTTCTTGCGCTGGGTGAAGCTGTCGAGCATGTCTTCCAGCGAGAATTCGCGACCGATACTGCTCTCCTTGTAGCCACCGTAGGGCTCTTTTGCGAAGCTGACCATTCGCTCAAGAGCGACCGAGGGTTCGAATTCCTCTCGCTCCGCCAAGGAGTCTGTCTCACCGGTGCCTTCCATGGCCATAGGCAGCATGTCGTCTTGCGCGCCCCAAATATGTCGATGCATCAAGTCGTGGTCTACGGTCGATCGGGTTTGTACGACGCTGCGCTCGATGGCGCCGTTCGAACCCTCGGTCCCACGTCAAGGCAGCGTAAATTTTTTAATCCGCGATGTGCCGATTTCATCGGCGAGACCGGACGTCCTGTAGGTTCGCGCGAATAGTAGCCATATGGCGCGTCGGAACGGCTTCTCCTTCACGGCGGGACCGACAGTTCGAATCTCCTTTCCTCCAGCGGAAAGTTGAGTGCGAACCTGACCTGGCTCCATGGAATCGCTCGCTGAGGCCGGTCCCCTGGCCCGTTTTTTCGTCGGCATGCGCTTGATCCCGCCGATGTGTGGTAGCAAGCTGACTGACGGCGGACCTCGAAGCCTTTCCCGCAACCAATAGGTCGGTGCTAAGTGGGTCCGATCCGGCTTCGCGGTCCCTCGGCCAGAGCCAGGCTTCGGCTTCGATTCCGTTGGGGTCAGCCGCGTGCCGAGCGCTGGGATAAGCACCGTGCACATCCCTTTAGTCGCTTACGACCTGAGTGTTTGCATTTTGTGAGCAGATTTGTCAGGCCAGAGCAGGAATGATGGTGTGTTCGGTGAGACGGCGGCCGGCAGCGATGGCGGCGCGGCCAGCGCGGGTGAGATAGTAGCGATAGGTACCGAGGACGCGTTTGATGATGCCGAGATGGCGCACACGGGCGAGTTGTCGGGATAGGGTGGCGGGAGAGGATTGGCCGAGGAGCGGCAGTAGGTCGGCGCGGCGGAGACCGGCGATATTGAAGCCAGGACGCTGGAGGGCGGCGAGCAGGGTCTGTTCGGCGCGGCTGAAAAAGTTGAGGCCCTTGAGGTTTCGGCCTTTGAGCGGACGGGGTTGGGTGAGACGGTCGAGCGTCCGGATGCCAGCCGAGAAGTCGTCCAGACTGGAGAGGTATTCAAGGTAACGGCGATTGCAGCTTAGCAAGATCTCACGCAAGTCCTTGAGGCTGTAGATGGTCTTTCTGACGGGGGCCAGGGCGCGAGTTGCCGGGCCTTGGCGATGTTCCACCTTGCGGTAGTGCTTGAAAGCGGAGACGTCGTTGGTGGTCGTCTCGATACGTAGGACGAGGCCGAATTTGTCGTAGATCTTGATCGAGGACTTACTGAAACGATGCTTGACGCAGGTGCCCTCGATACGCGTGGTGAATTGGCTGCCGATCTCTTGGGCGAGTTGGGCAGTGATCTTGTGGCCGAGAAAGGTGGCGACGTGTTCGGCTTTGACGGTCAGGATGGCTTGCCGGGAAAGCTGTTCATAGAGGGGTTTGAGGATGGCCGGCGTGCGGAACACCAGATCAGTGGCGTATTCGACCTGCATGAAACTCCAGTGGTAGGACTGGGCGAAGACGTCGAGCACCGGACAGCACTGCTGGGCATAGTGATCGAGGATGCGATGCAGGTGGTCGGGCGAGAGGGTGTCGGCGAGGGCCTGCGCGCGCTCCCAGTCGTCAATGCGCAGAAAGGCGTTGTCGGCAAGGGTGAAACCGACGCCGGCGGCGGTGAGTTGGCGGGCCAGCCAGCTATGCCCATTGCAATAGAACTGCAGACGGAACGGGCACCAGGTCGGCACGCGCAGATAGATCAGGCCCAACTCGGCGTCGATGAAGTAGAAGTAGTAATGCAGGCATTTGCCAGTATCCGGCCGCAAGAAGGTGCGATGCGTGTGCTTGTCATGCCAGGGCTTGTAGGTGTGGCAGGCTTCCATCGCCGAGATGATATGCACCAGGCCGGGACGGTCGCCGCGGACGACAAGCACCCTGGCGACGACGTCCTCCTTGCGGATGTGGTTCTTGGCAATGTGTTCGATGGTAATGCCAGCGGCACTCGCCAACTCGGCGGCGCGCTCGCGTACTCGATCGCGAAGTGGTTCGGCAAATCGCGGATAGTCGAAGATCCGGATCTGCCGCGCAGAAAGAAATCCCGTCATTCCCTTCGCGTAACAGGCTCCCGGCAGCGTGCCGGTGACGATGATCCGGTCATAGCAGGAGAGCACCCCGGCGAGGCGCTCGCGGTAACGCTCCGTCAGCGGCTGCCTCAACCTCCCCTCCTGCTCCCCGCGTCTCCTGCGTCTATTTTAACCTGTTTGGTTCCGGCTTCGCCGGCTTAGGGACGGCCTGGAATGGAATTGGGCTGGGTGTGGACCAATAATGGGTCGCCCAGCTCATACCAAGTAAGCAAAATCTGTTCATCGGCGCAGCGGCGGCACCGCGCCCTCGAAGCGATAACAACGCGCGGCTGATGCCTAAAATTGCGCCATCGAGCGGTGAGCGTCTTCGGGTATCTCCCTCTTATGCAGGGCTCGCCCGCAACGACGATCAACTCGGCCATCGCCAAAGGCTCGTGGGGCGAGATATTCCGCAACGGGCTCGGATTATATTCGGCGCTGGTCATCGGCGGCATCGCGATGAACGCCACGCAGATGCTTGTCATTGCCATCATCATGCCGACCATCGTTCGCGATATCGGCGGGGCGAGCTTCTATACCTGGGCGGCGATGCTCTACACGATCGGCTCGATCGTTGGCGGCGCTTCGACTGGGATGGTGTGGTCACACCTCGGCGCACGGCGCGCCTACACCCTCAGCGCCGGCGTTTTCGCGCTGGGGACGGTGTGCTGCGCGCTGGCACCAAATATCAGCGCGCTGATTGCCGCGCGCGGTGTACAGGGGTGGGCCGGAGGGCTGGTCTCGGGAAGCGGCATGGCACTAATTGCAAGCCTGTTCGACCAACGGCTGCGTACACGCATCATCGCGATTTCACAAGGCACCTTTACCGCTTGCCATCTGAGTGGACCGATTGTCGGCGGCGTGTTCGCGGCAATGCAATGGTGGCGCGGCTCCTTCTGGATGATGGCGCCGTTGATGCTGGCTTTTGCCGGGCTCGCCTATTGGAAAATCCCTGACCGGGTCAGCGGTGAGGCCGAACGCGGCCGCTTCGCCGGCGTACCCTTTGTTCGCTTCGGAACGTTGGCCGCCGGTGTGCTGTGTGTCGCAGCGAGCGGATCGGTGCCGGGGTTGGAGCTCGGCGTCCTCTTGATTGCGGTTGCGGTGGCGCTTGTCGGCCTGACCTTCTGGTTCGACCGGCGGGCCGCCGACAATCTCTTTCCGCGCGGCGCTTCATCAATCAACGCGCCGATCGGGCTGGCGCTATGGATCCTGGCTCTGCACGGGATGACACAGACCTCGGTGACTTTGTTCCTGCCGTTGTTGCTGCAGGTCGTGCACGGGGTGTCACCATTGGTGATCAACTTCCTGAGCATCGTCATCTCGTTGGGATGGACTACCGCGACCTTCACCGTTTCTGGGTGGTCGGGGAGGCGTGAGCGCTTGGCCCTTATATCTGGGCCGGTGACCGCGACTACGGGGCTCGCCTGTCTGACCGCCGTGGCTGTGCTGCCAGGACTTGCGCTGATGACCTTGAGCGCCTTTGTGATGGGGATCGGCATCGGCCTCTACAACGTGCACCTAGTCGCCCGCGCCATGGACAGTGTGGCCGACAACGAACATCGCAGCACTGCTTCCGCCCTGACCTCGGTACGCTCGATCGGTACGGCGTTCGGCGCAGCGATTGGCGGGGTAGTTGCGAATATTGCCGGACTGGGCGGCGCAACCGAACCAGCAGCGGTCGGCCATGCCGTCACGGCGGTGTACATGTTCTGCTGCATACCTTTCGGCCTCGCGGCGCTGCTGATGTTGCGCTTTGTCCGCATCGTGTTCGACAAGCCTGAGGGCATGCGGGCGAACCGGCGCGAGCGCATATGAGCTTTGCGGCTTCGTTCGGGCTGTTGCCGCTCGGGCCGTTCGTGCTGGGTGCTGGTAAGCGGTTACAAGAACTTTACGAGCGTCGTTTAGCTCGAGGCTCGAGCTCAATCCGTGCGCCACGTTGTCCGCCATCAGGAATACGGTTGATTGGTTCAGGGCTGCTTCCTTGACTGCGGTGGGGAACACGCTCCTTCTGTACGGGGGATTATTTCATCAGCGCGGTGGCCGGTCAGTCGTTGGGTGTCGATCAACCGGTGAGGCGCCTGCCCGGAGACGTCCTGGGGAACGCGTTTGGCAGCTAAACGGCGGCGGCGCTATCGGTCTCTATCGAACGGGAGAAACCCCACCGAGGCCGAGGTCCGGGAACAGTCGACCCTGTGCTGACTTGAGTGGCCCCGGAATACGGGCCGGCAAAGACGCCGCAACGCACTCTTTCCCCGGCGGTCGAAACGAAGCGACTTAACAGGACTTGCCTTCCCAAGATCGTCGGCACCTGTCCAGTTCGCTCAGCCTACTGCCGTCTCCTTGATGGCCTCTTCAAGTACCAAAAGAAAGGTGGGATCGTATTGCTCTTCGACATGGTTATTGTTCCATAATCCCGTTCGGCGGACGCGCTCGCGATTGGATTTGCGGCCGAGCCAATCCGGCGAGGGCCCATCAAGTGCCGGAGCGTTCCAGTTGCTTAAGAGCGCGATTGCGTTCCGCTCGATATACGCGCGCCGGCTGTTCGGCCCCGGCGCGTCGTTAACCGCGACCCCCAGGAAGGGCATCGCTCTTATGTAGGCGCTGACGGACTGTTCGAGCGGGTGCTGCTTCGTGGAGACCTACTATGATACATCGCGACCGATCTCGATGACCCGCTCATGCCCGCATTATGGGCAGGATAAGCCCCACGTTTGGCAGAGCCGGTCTAAGACGGGCTTGTTCCGGCAAGCGCGATGCATTCGATTTCGACTCCATTGCCGTTGCCGAGTCGCAACGCGCAGGCCGTACGGCCGTACTCTGTGTCTGTGGGGTACTCCCGCCGCTGCTCTAAAGGCTCGGATCTGGCGATCTCGACGGCCAATTGTTTCGGAAACCCGGAAACTAGGCCAGTAACCGGCGATCTCCCTTTCCGTGCCGGCCTTCAGGATAATCAGCTGCACCCCCTTAGCGCGGTAACCCTGCGGTGATGGCCGCCTTGCCTAACTGAGGCGGGTTTGGCTGGTAAGCACTGGTGCAAGAGATGGTGTTTGCACTGGTGTTAGGGACGGTGCGATGGCGAGGGTTGAGGTCATAACAGGCCCAGAACGGCGGCGGCGTTGGAGCGCTGGGCAAAAACGAGCGATTGTTGCGGAGAGCCTGGCGCCGGGCGCGGTAGTCACGGACATCGCTCGTCGGGCAGAGATTGGCCCTGGCCAGATTTATCGCTGGCGGCGAGAGCTTAGGGTCGGCCATGGTTTCGCTCAGGTTCTGGTCGCGCCGGCCGGAGATGACGCCGGGTGCCCTGCGGCACCGGCGATCGAGATCGAGTTTGCGGGGAAGGCCCGCATGCGCATCCCGGCTTCGATCCCGGCCGGATTGGCGGCGGCTGTGGTCAAAGCGCTGTCGGGGCGATGATCCCGGTCCCTTCGGGGGTGCGCGTCTGGCTGGCAGTCGGCCACACCGACATGCGGCGTGGGATGAACAGCCTGGCGCTGCAAGTCCAAGAAGTATTGAAGCGCGATCCGCATGCCGGCGATTTGTACGTCTTCCGTGGCAGAAGAGGTCATTTAATAAAAATTCTGTGGCATGACGGCATTGGCATGTCGCTCTACGCCAAGCGGCTGGAGCGTGGCCGGTTCCTGTGGCCGTCGCCGGCCGACGGCATCGTCGCGATCAGTGCGGCGCAATTGGCCTACATGCTCGACGGGATCGATTGGCGGAACCCAGTGCGCACCTGGCGCCCGGAGGCGGCCGGCTGACAGCCTGCCGCTTGACCTGATCAGGGGCTGCGACCGATTGACTCACCCTGTGGTTGAGTAACGCTCGGTCGTAGCGATGTGGGATAATCGGGCCCGTGACGACGACGCCCGAGGACCTCCCCGACGACATCGCCGCGCTGCAGGCGGCGCTGGTCGAGGAGCGCGCAAAGCGCATCGAGGAAGCGGCCAGGGCGGCCCGGGTCGAGGCGGAACTGGCGGTGGCCAAGGCCAAGGCCTCCGACGATCAAGCCGTGATCGCCCATCAGCAATTGCAGATCGCAAAGCTGACGCGCCAGCTCTATGGCCAGCGCTCGGAACGCACGGTGCGGCTGCTCGATCAGATGGAGCTGGCGCTCGAGGAGCTCGAGAGTTCGGCCACTGAGGACGAGATCGCCGCCGAGCGGGCGGTGGCCAAGACCACCAATGTGGTGGCTTTCACCCGCAAGCGTCCTGCGCGCCAACCCTTCCCCGAGCATTTGCCGCGTGAGCGGGTGGTCGAACCGGGCCCGACTGTTTGCCTGTGCTGTGGCAGCCCGCGGCTGCGCAAGTTGGGCGAGGACATCACCGAGACGCTGGAGGTGATCCCGCGGCAGTGGAAGGTGATCCAGCACGTCCGCGAGAAGTTCACCTGCCGCGACTGCGAGAAGATCAGCCAGGCTCCGGCGCCGTTCCATGTAATTGCCAGGGGTTGGGCCGGCCCCAGCCTGCTGGCGATGATCCTGTTCGAGAAGTACGGGCAGCATCAGCCGCTCAACCGCCAGTCCGAACGCTACGCCAGGGAGGGCGTACCCCTCAGCCTGTCAACCCTGGCCGATCAGGTGGGTGGCTGCTGCGCAGCGCTGGCGCCGCTCCTCAGCCGGGTTGAGCGACACGTTTTCGCGGCCGAGCGATTGCACAGCGACGACACGACGGTGCCGGTCCTGGCCAAGGGCAAGACCGATACCGGGCGATGTTGGGTTTATGTGCGCGACGATCGTCCGTTCGGCGGGCAGGACCCGCCGGCAGCGATGTTCTACTACTCGCGCGATCGGGCCGGCGAGCATGCTCAGGCGCATCTGGCCGACTATGCCGGGATCTTCCAGGCCGACGCCTTTGGCGGATACAACAGGCTGTACGAGGCCGACCGCAAGCCGGGCCAGATCGTCGAGGCGGCGTGCTGGGTCCATGCCCGGCGACCCTTCTTCCAGATGGCCGATCTCGCTGCCACCGCCCGCCGCAGGGCGCAAGGCAAAACACTGGCGGTGATCTCGCCGCTGGCGCTGGAGGCGGTCCGGCGCATTGATGCGCTGTTCGAGATCGAACGCTCGATCAACGGCCAGAGCGCTGAGCGGCGTCGGGCTGTCCGGCAGGAATTGAGCGCCCCTCTGGTCGCCGATCTGGAAAGCTGGCTGCGCCAGCAGCGGGCCAAGCTGTCGCGCGGCAACGATCTCGCCAAGGCAATGGATTACATGCTCAAACGCTGGCCGGCCTTCACCCGCTTCCTCGATGACGGACGGATCTGCCTTTCAAACAACGCCGCCGAGCGAGCGCTACGCGGAATTGCCCTCGGCAGAAAGTCATGGTTATTCGCCGGTTCCGACCGCGGCGGCCAGCGCGCCGCAGTGATGTACAGTCTGATTGGCACTGCCAAATTGAACGATGTCGATCCGCAAGCCTGGCTGGCCGACGTCCTGGCCCGGATCGCCGAGCATCCGGCCCACCGGATCGACGAACTCCTGCCGTGGAATTGGCGGCCGCGTTCAACGCCGCGAAGTCAGGCCGCGTGATTGTGGCGGCCATCGCAGCCGTCTTCACCATCGGCTACGTCGCCAACATGCTCGGCGAGGACGAAGACTGGCTGTACGAGCTGTCGATCGACATGTTCCCGGAAGACGGTTGCCTTCGCGTCCACGGCATCGGCGAGGACGGCGTGACCGCCTTCACCAGGGACGGCATCGAGTGCCTGCAGCAGATCATCGCCAACGAACGAGCTGCCCGCCGCGCACCGCCGCAGGTCAAACCGACCGAATAGCCCGGCCTGCGGTGCTCACCGAATGGAAACTTAGCGCGCGCCGCTTCCTGCAATTCACCTTCACCACCGCACCATCGTCGACGGCGCGTCGAGGAATAAGCCCAGTTCAGAAGCGGCAAAGCGCGCGCTCGGCGCCGATGTCGATCGCTACGTGATCCCGATGTTCAACAGCCAGACCGCGATCGCCTACAACACGCGCCGCTCGGCGCGCATGGCGCCACTTATAGCTGTCTTCGAACCCCCGCATTCGGACTTCCCCCGGATTTGCGACTTAGCTAGCGATCCTCGGGACGGCCGGGCAGGATCTTCGCCGTGAGGAAATGCGATAGTACTCTAGCCAGCGCCCGGGCAAGGGTACGCCTTCTGTGTGGCTTCGAGGACAAATGGTACGGCTGCTAGATCGCGATCCGCTGGGTAAACCATCAGGTCCTCCTCGATCATTTTCTTGATTGACGATTCAAGAATTATCAAAGATACGCTTTCAGGCATACAAAACGTCTTCTTGTCGGCAACGAAAGTTGCGGCTTGGTTGATCCCTTCAGTGACCCCAAGTATGTAATAATCACAGGCTTTTTTGCTGTCCTTATCAGAACGACTGCAGATCTCCTGAAGGTTGCTAACGGTCATTTGCCCGGCTAGTGCTGGTAAACTCGTAATTACGAGCAGGAACGTAAGTATCCCGGAATCGCCTTGAGGGAATTGCTAATCAGCGGTGATTTGGCGTGCTGCACAGCTGCCTCCGACACCAATATGCCTTCCAGAACACGGTTCATTCGGCTTCGGCGGGTATACGTATCGCGATGTTGCCGCACGATATTGAAGTATTCTCCGTCCTGCCTGGGGACCCGTCAATGGCGCTATGTTGCGGTAGGATCCGCCCTGTTTTCGCGCATCCGTAGTGGCTTGCCAGGCCGAACCTCGCCTGTCAACGAGATCGGAGGTGCCATCATCGCAGCTAAGCTGCGATTGCGCCAAGGTTGGTCAGCCCCTGCTCCGCCGGTCGACCGCAGGATACCGCCGACAGATGCGCGCAGAAATTCCGCCCGGGTCGGGCCGCGCGCGCACCCATCGGCCACCGGGAGGAGCTGGCGCCTGTTGCCGAGAGCGACTCTACTGCCGAAACTCTAACTTCGGTCACGATCGGATAAAACTTCAGGGAGAAATTGATATCTGTCTTAGCGAGAACAGGCGCCAGATTACATCGGCCAGCTGTCTAGCGGACGTCCGCCGGAATCGAGCAGCAAACTTAGGACCTCGCGCAGTGGCGCCGCGCTGCGTGGTCGGTCCCACATCGAAAACTCAGTTATGCATGGGACACGATAAGAGAGCCATGTTCCTGATCTCTGACGCCATCACTGCGGAGCTGGCTCTCTTCACGACGCTGCAAACGTTCAGAAGTCAGCTGGCGTCCCAGAGCTCGCGGATTTCTGGCGCTGTTGCGGGTTGGGGAGCAGCCGAACCCGGGCCGAGATCCCCCTGCGAGAGCCGGCTTGAACATCCTCATTCCAGCATCCGGCAGCAGGGCATACCGCATGGAGTACAACGAGTTCGACGGGCCTTTTCTTATTCTGGGATGGAAGCGCTGCGCCTCAGCGCACGACAGTCTAGCTATTTCCGGTGGCCTCTTCCGCACGATGCCTCGAGCACTCCTTGTCGGCGGCCGAGCCACAATCCCGTGACCAGCCAAATAGCCGCAATCGGGACCGCAGCCAATGCTGCTGCCGTCAATTCCAGACCCCCCAGAAGCGCCACCGACCAAGCCCCGACCTGGTCACCCAGGCGATAAACGAAGGTGTCTATAAACCCTTTGGTCTTGTAGCGGTCCTCGCGCGGCACGACGGTGAAGAGCACCTCGCGCGTCGGACGGGCGATGGCGTAATCGCCGGCACGGCGTAATACCTGAAAAATGGCAATTGTCCCAAGGCTGGGTGCGAACGCTAGAACACCGAAACCAACCATTGTCAGTGCGGGAAGCAGCGCAAGTGCAACTCCGACCCCGAGCAGAAGCACGATCCGCCCCGTAAAGAAGAGTTGGACCAGCAGGGTTAAGCAGTTCACCACGAGATCGACCGTCGCGAAAAACGTAGTCTGCGCGCCGCGGTCAGAAAAGCTGTGGCTGACAATGCCAGCCTGCTGGAAATAGAGAAATGTCGCGGTAATCGCGAACAGCAGCATAAACGCACTCACCCCAAGCAGATAAGGCGAGCGCACAGCATGGGTGACGCCGGCGAAAACCCCGCCGCCGATTGGGCTGTCTTCTAGCTCCGCTTCGGTGCTGCTCGTCGGCAGCCGATGCAATGTTGGCGATAGGCGCGCGAGGCGGCCAACGCTGAAAACCGCGACTTCGAGCAAAATAGCCGCGCCCAGCAGCAGTAGAGTTTGCGAGACGCTACGCGCCAGACTGGCGGTCAGGGCAGAGCCGCAGATTGCGCCGATCGTCGCGCCGGCGGCGATGAACCCGAATAGCCGCTTACCTTGCTCTGGGCTGAAAAGGTCGACGTTGAGCTGCCAGAACACCGAGACGACAAACAAGTTGTAGACCGAAACCCATATAAAAAAGATCCGACCAATCCATACTGTCTGCGCCGGGTCGGCACGGTGGAGAGCCGCCGCGAACAGCAATATATTTGCGGCAAAGAAGCGGTAGGTTAGCGGGATGAACCGCCGCCGCGGCAACTTTTTGACCAACCAAGCGAACGGTAGGTTCAGAAGCAGCATGCCCGCAAGAGTGCCGGTAAACAGCCATTGCAGATTGTTGACGCCGCCCGCGACCCCCATCTCGTCGCGTATCGGCCTCATGATGTAGTACGAGGACAGGACGGCGAAAATATAAAGCCAACACCATAGTACGACCCGAGCCTCCTCCGGTTCCACAGCCACGACCCGCTGCAGTATTCGGTGGACAAACCGGGTGTGTTCGAAGGTGCCGATCGGCGGTGCGGGCCCGGTCACAGCGCTCTCGCGAGTTTCGCGCTAACTTTTGTCTGACTTGAGTGTCGAGGCGATCTCCTTGAGCTCGACCGGCGTATGCTCACCTGCCAACGGGGTGCCGGGCACGAGATACCTACCCATGGCTAGGCCCCCGACCAGTACCGGCTCAAATCCGATTTCTTTAATGAGCCCGCTTGCCAGCGCGATCGCGTCCGGGTCATTGCCGGCGATCGGCACACCGACCTCTCCCTTGCGTTGCCCCAGCTCGCCGACTTTAGCCGATCCGATCGCATTGAATGCGCGGACGATATGAGCGCCCGGCAGCAGATGCTGCGTAGCAAGGCCGGCACCCCCTTGCTCATCAACCCATTTGACGAGCTCTTCGCCATCGCGCCGCGCGATCGGATTGCTGACGTCGATCACCAGTTGCTTGGTAGCGAGCGGCTTGCCGTAATCCTTGCCGATCTGCTCGACCGCGGAATAAGGCACGACCAGGAGTACGACGTCTGCAAAGGCTATGGCCTGCTCGACCGTCCCGGCTTTCGTCAGCGGGCCGGCCGCGGCAACGAGATCGGTCAACTGCTCGGGGTGGCGCGATGAAAACATGATCGGGTGACCGGCTTTGGCGAACGCCGTGCCGAGCGCGCTGCCTTCCCGGCCGGCACCAATCACGCCGATTCTGAGCGGCCCTTTGTCGGGACCCGACCCGGTTTGCGCCAGGACGGGGAACGGCGTAGCTGCCACGATGGTGAGTAGAGAGGCGCCAGCTATAACGTAAAAAAGCGCACGGCGTCCTAGCTCAGTCGACCGGTACTTTGCCACCCAGAACTCCTTCAAACTAGCCAACCGCGGGAACCATACGTCTAGCCAACGGCAACGAGCACCTCACGATCGCGCGAGCGGCGTTTCGCCGCTACCCGCATCCCTCTCCGGGCAGAAAAGCGCGCATTCTAGTCAACAGCCCCATCGGCGCCTGATGCTGGTCCGTTCTCGCCCGATCGTCAGAGATGACGGTTCCTAACGGCGCCCTTCCACCCCTGAGCACTAATCGATAATGCTCGTCTGAAGGAAGCCGCCGTTCGGAGCGAAGACCTGCGTTGCTCAACGGGTGTAAGATGTCATTAGGCGCGAATGCTGGGTCGGCAAGGTGGTTCGTGTTTCGGGTCGTCGTTGCGATGTTCGCCTCGGCCGCCGCAAATGCGGCCGATCATCCACTCACGTGGACCTTGCTTGGCTCCGATGGCACGCTTTCGGTTCGAAGCGTGGTAGCTGCCGACGCAGCGTGTCCAGAAGCAGTGGCGGATGGGACCGAGTTACCCATGCGGCCCCGCGCCGCCGCAGAACCCGATTTCCCGGTGGTAGTCTGCGAGACGCGAGCGCCGGCCACCACGGCGAACCTCACTATTGCCGGGTCACCAACACCGGTTCTTCCGCAGGAGGTACGACGCATCGTTGTCCTCGGCGACACCGGTTGTCGACTTGAAGGGCGTGCGGTCCAGGATTGCAACGACCCACGGGCGTGGCCGTTTGCCGCGATTGCGCTGCGAGCGGCTAGCCACAGGCCGGACCTCGTAATGCATGTCGGCGATTACTATTACCGCGAGACGCCGTGTCCCGCTGGGCGCGACGGCTGCGCCGGCAGCCCCCACGGGGACAGCTGGACCACCTGGCAGGCGGATTTTTTTGCACCGGCAGCGCCCCTATTGTCCGCCGCGCCGTGGGTTCTGGTGCGCGGCAACCACGAGCTTTGTGGCCGCGGCGGTGAAGGGTGGCGTCGCCTCCTCGACCCGCATCTCGCGTCGGCGGCTTGCACGGCGCGCACCGACCCCTATACGCTCCATGTGAGTGAGCTCGATTTGCGGATACTCGACAGCGCTGATGCAGACGATTTCATGGCCCCCACTGAAAAAGTTGCAGCCTATGCCACCCAAATAGCGAGCCTACTAAAGACGGCACCGTCCCATGCCTGGCTCCTCACCCATCGGCCGCTCTGGGCCTTGGCTCAAGGCGAGTTGGCCGGGCGAAACCTGAATGCGACCTTGCAGGAAGCAAGTCATGGGCAGATTCCGCCCGGCCTCGATATGGTGGTTTCGGGCCACCTGCACGATTTCACGAGCTATGAATTTGGGCCCGAACGACCGGCGCAGCTGATTGTAGGAGACAGCGGCGATACAATGCTGCCGCTAGGCAAAGCGCCACTCCTCGGCGCGGAGATCGACGGATTCAAGACGCGAAAGGCGTTCGCGCTCGAGCGCTTCGGGTTCTTCCTGCTGGAGCGAACCGCCGCGGGTTGGGACGGAACTCTTTACGATGGCGACGATAGTGCGCTGGCCCACTGCAAGCTGAGCGGACGCGCTCTGGAATGCCAATAACCCCGAACCAAAGGGCGCTGCAATCTCGCTTACGAATATATGCGCGAGCGCCCCCACGCGAAGCCGCCGCCCGGTGCCAAAGTGCGATTGCCGTCCATGAAACTCGGTTGGATCTCGCCGCCTCTCTGGACCGCACCCCGCTAGAGTGACAAAGGCAGCTCATCCATTTGTAACGGAAGGATAACAGGGTATGGGTCACCTCGTCGGTGCGGGGAGCACCGCTCCCTCGCTTCACACCAACGGACGAATGTTCTGGTTCAGGTGGAAGAAGTTGCCGGGGGCATATTTTGGCTGATTTCCTGGAGCCGCCTGTAATTCGGACCGTATGCCGCCGGGACCGAGTCTCAAGTCTCGTCGTCGTCGTTGGCGAGGCTCGTCAGGAGGCACGCGCCAAGCCATCGCGCGAGGCTACGACTGTGGTGTGATGGGATCCATCCCCTCGTGGTCGGTACGCCCGACGGTGCGGCTGCCATCTGCCGCGTGCTGTCACACCTGAAGCAGAACGACGCGACGTGGCTGGCTGACACGAGGCGATCCTTAACTCGGCCACTGCACATAATCGCCATGCCGGCCCGGCAACGCCCGACCGTTCTCATTGGGAAGTCGCACAGCCTTGCCGTGTGGCGTCAGTGCGGAGAAGTCCGATGGCGCGCACAGAACCGCCTTTCCTTTTGCGGCGGCGGCGAGTCAGCGAATCTTCGGTCCCGCCTTAACCCTCCGGAAAGCACTATAATCTCGATCGGCTTTCCCGACTTGCAACGAACTTATCGCTGGCAGGTTCCAGATGTACGGCCAGCAAAGCAGTGTGATAATACCACCGTGACGCCCAAAGCCGGAGAGGGTAAACCGAAATGGAATGTAATGGGAGGAGGCGCTTCCAAGGGCTCGGGGCGGAGCATGAGGTCGCGCCCTTTGCCCCGCCGGCAGACCGCCTGTGGGAGTGAAGTATGAACAAGCAGTTGCTGAACCGGCGTGAATTCAATGGACTTTGCGTGGCGCTTGGCTCGTCGTTCTTTTCGGCCGGCACAATGATTGCGGCGCTATCGAGTGCATCGGCTCGTGCTGCAACCCCGATGGTAAAGTTTCATGATGGAACGATTGTACCGGCGCTCGGCCAGGGCTCTGCAAACCTCGCGCAAGGGAGGCACCCGGACGCCGCTGAGGAAGAAGCGCTGCGAACCGGCGTTTCGCTCGGGATGACATTGATCGACACTGCTGAGATGTACGGCGACGGCCGATCCGAGAAATTGATTGGCCGCGTGATTGCCGGTCAGCGCGACCGCGTATTCCTGGTCTCCAAGGTGTGGCCCAATCACGTGATGGGAAACGGCATTGCGCGGGCTTGCGACGCGAGCCTCGGCCGTCTCGGCACTGATCATCTCGACCTCTACCTGCTGCACTGGCCAAGTCGGGAGACCGAGCTTTCCAGCATTGTGGAGGCGTTCGAAAATCTACGCGCGGCGGGGAAGATTCACGCTTGGGGCGTGTCCAACTTCAAGGCCAGTGACATGGAAGACCTCTTCCGTGTTTCACACGGCGATCGCTGCGCGACCAATCAGGTCCTTTATAACCTCGGCAATCGCGGCATCGAGCATGACCTGCTGCCATGGTGCGAGCAGCATGGCATGCCGTTGATGGCCTATTCACCGCTCGGCGGCCCCGGCGCGAATTTGCTGCGGGATTCCGTGCTTACACGTATCGGCGCCGCACATGGTTGCTCAGCAGCCGCTGTCGCGCTGGCCTGGACCATCCGTAATGGTAATGTGATTGCAATTCCCGAATCCGGCTCGGCGGAGCATGTAAAGGAGAACGCCGTAGCGCTCTCACTTACGCTGACGCCGGCCGAACTTGATGAACTGGATGCAGCGCATCCACCGTCCAACCGCTAAAAGCAGTGTGTTGATGAAGGCTACCAACGGCTTTGGACTTGCCACTGTCGCTCGCCGACCTCCTGCGTTACCGCCTTGCCCCGCTGAGTAGCGGAGGGCTTTGTCACGGCAACTCTTTCGAGCACGCATTGAGGGCCAAGGTCTCGCTGCGTCATGCCGCTGTGACGGCCCGTTGCCACTCTGCAGTAGCTTCGGCTCGAAAAATCCGCAGTGCAGATCGGGAGATGAGGTGGCGTTGAAAGTTGAAGGTGTTGTGAACCGCGCCGTGCATGCTGAGGAAGCGCTGGGCAGATCGAGCTGACTTGAAGCAGTCATCCGATCGGGCCCACAGCAGCAAGTACCACGGCCTGGTCTGGGTTCCTCGGCGCGTATTCCAGCGCCTCTTCCCGGAACGCCCCATCTATATCGTGCGTTGAGGCGTACTACCTACAGCGCACCAGATTCGAGACGATCGCCCGGGGCAAGCTGCGCCGGCGGGAATTGACCGAGGAGCTGAAGCATTAAGGTTACGAAACGAGTGTGGACGAGGCTCCGGCCCGGCGCAGGCTATTCTTCGTGAAAGGAGGGACAGATGGACAAGATCGGCGTGGTCATAATCTGTCTGGCCGTGATGCTCACCGGATGTGGAGGCGGGTTGCATGGCGACGCCAGTGCCGGACCAAACCCAGGCGGCGGGTTCTATGGAGCGCCGAATATCGATATCGGGCGGATCAACCCTTAGGGGGCGGTGCATTCAGGGAAATCGCCGGCCATGCGGGTCCAGCGGGTTGCAACCGGATAAAGTCCGCCTTGGCCCGGCTGGGCATTCGCAACTTCAAACCAACCCTGCGCAAGGCTGCCGAGCGTCTTGCAACCTTGAACACCCCGGAGGGCACCCGCTGCCGCAAACACCTTGGCCGAGCTGCAGCGCGATATGGCCCGGCTGGGTTTTATCGTCAGCCAGATCAGAGAGATCGAGGACGCTCGTCAACTAGCCCGGGCTTTTCAGGTCTGCGCGATCGGGTACTTCGAGAAGATCTCCTCCACCCGCTTGAACGCCTTCTCTGCCGCGGCCTGCGGCGTCGCCTTGTCCTGAATGATCTCGGCCCAGGCCGTCTGCCATACATGCTCGTTCTGGACCTGGGCTGGTTCGGGGCCGGTTCGCACAATGCCGGGAAGGGCTCGGTGGCTACTGGCGCGGGCTGGGACGCGGCTTCAGCCTCTGACGTGGGCTGCGGTGCGGCGTTAGCCGTCGCGGGCTCGGTGGCCGAAGGCGCGGGTTGTGACGGCCTCAGCCAGCGACGCAGCTGCAGGCTGCTCCGCTGAAGCTTCGGCAATCTCGGTTTCGACTTCATCAGTCGTCGTCGGCGCAGTCTTGGCGATTTTCCAGACGATCTCAAACCCATCGTCACTGGACTTAATGCCGTAGTCGACCGCCGGTGCGGTCCCCTTGCGGTTCATTGTCCGGGCGGCACGCTCGGCGTTCTTGCGCAATGTGAACCTAGAAAGCAGTGGTATCCATCGGGTTCTCCTATTGAAGACGACGACACACACGCTCCGTTCGGTCGCACAGTCCACGAGATTGCGTGGTTTAAGCCTGTGTCATTGCGTGGTTAATATCGGTGCACTATGCGGCGGCTCCGGATTTCTGGACGGCGGGATAAGCTAAAGGGTGACCGGTCCAAAGGGGCGAGAGACGTGGGCATAAAGAGGAAGCAGCACAGCGCGGAGTTCAAGGCGCGAGTGGCGATGGCGGCGCTTTCAGGGGAGAAGACCCTGGCGGAGCTGTCGGCGGAGTTTGGGGTTCATCCGACGATGATTAGCAACTGGAAGCAGGAGCTGGTGAAGCGTGCGGGGGAGCTGTTTGGGCGTGGCAGCAAGGCGCCGGCGGCCGCGGATGCGCAGAAGGTGATCGACGATCTGCACCGGAAGATCGGCCAGCTACAGGTCGAGTGCGATTTTCTTGCCGGGCAGCCCGCCATCTCCCGATTGCTGCGAGGCGGGCGATGATCGCGCCGGAAGCGGGGCTGTCCGTAAGCCGGCAATGCGCCCTGCTCGGGGTTGCGCGCAGCAGCTTTTATTACCGGCCTCGGCCGGAATTTGCCGAGGAACTCGAGGTTCTGAAGCGGCTCGACCGGATTTTCACCGACCATCCGGTCTACGGCAGCCGGCGGCTGCAAGTGGCGCTCTGGCGAGAGGGGATCTCGGTTGGCCGCCGACGGATCCGGCGGCTGATGCAGAAGCTCGGGTTCTGGGCAGTCCGCCCGAAGCGGAACACCAGCCGGCGGCATCCCGGGCACAAGGTCTACCCGTACCTTCTGCGTGGTAAAACGATCGACCAGCCGAACCAAGTGTGGGCAGCTGACATAACCTACATCGGGATGCGGCAAGGGTTTTTGTACCTGGTCGCGATCATTGACTGGGCAACCCGGCGGGTGCTGTCATGGCGGCTGTCGAACACGCTGACGGCGGAGTTCTGTGTCGCGGCGCGGAGCGAGGCCCTCGCCCGGTTCGGCAAGCCCGGCATCTTCAATACCGATCAAGGCGCGCAATTCACCAGCGAGGAGTTCACCAAGGTACTGCGGGATCACGGGATCGCGATCAGCATGGACGGACGCGGGCGCTGCCATGACAACATCTTCGTCGAGCGCTTGTGGTGGACCGTGAAGCACGAATGGGTCTACCTGCGCCCAGCAGCCGACGGCATCGAACAGAAGCGCAGCCTTGGCGAGTTCTTCGACTGGTATAATCTGCGGCGTCCGCATCAGGCGCTCGGCTGGCGAACTCCGGACGAGGCTTACCTCGGCCAATCGACGGCTGCGCCGGCACTGGCCGCCTGACGCCATGCCGAGAGAGTGCTGTGAATTTGTGGACAGTCGGCTGCGCCGATCCCCGCCTGACCGCCAGCGCGGTCCCCTATGGACAAGCCGGGGAAAACGCCATGCGTTTCCCCCACCTTGCCCACAGGTCGGCGGCTGCCCACAAGCTTCACAGCGCTACAGCAACAATAAGCTATGAACTTGATTCCGGGAAAGGTGAACCCATCATCCGGCTACCAGCCTTAGCTTATTCTCCCGGAAGCTGTCCAAACGACCGGGACCGTCGCAGTAGTGGCGTTTCGTGCGGTCGATGCGCAACGCATACTGAAGGAGGAGTTTGCGATTGGTTGCAGCCTGTCGAGCACCTACCGGCTGCTGCATCGGATAAAGTTGAGCTGGTTGGCGCCGCGCCCGCGCCACCCGCGGGCCGATGCGACGGCGCAGGCGGGGTTTTCGCAACTGTTGGATTGCAATTAGAGCGAGTCCAGGCGATGCAAGCACCGGTGGCGCGAGTCGAGGTATGCTTTCAGGACGAGGTGCATTGGCCAGAAGAACAGCTTGACCCGGGTATGGGGGCAAACCGGCAGCCGGCCGGTGGCGCCAAAAGATCTCGGCTTCGCCTCGGCCTACGTGTTTGGTGCGGTCTGCCCGTCGGCGGGCAAGGCGGCGGCGCTGTTCATGCCGATCTGCAATACCGCGGCGATGAACCATCACCTACGCGAGATCAGCAGCCAAGTCGCCGCTGATGCCCATGCCGTGGTGATCCTCGATGGTGCCAGTTGGCACAACAGCCATGGACTGGTGGTGCCCAGCAACATCACTTTGTTAGGGGCGGCAGGGCTACCGCCACCGCGGGGCCGACTTGGGCGCCATCGCGGCGCACGGCCGCGACCGTATCCCGAGCCAGCCGAGAATGCGCAAACGTGACGCTCCTCCCTCTACGCCGCGCGGATCGAGGATCTTGGGCAGGGCGATTTCGTAGTCGATTGCACCGCCTGTCGCGGCATTGGCTAAGGCAATATCGTTCTTTGCCGGCATAGTCTGGTAGGTTACTCGCGCGCGGAGGGGCGAAGAAACATCGAGATAGGTCACCGGCCATGATCAGCTTGCTCCGATCAGTCCTTGCCCTTGTGGTCCTATTTGTCTTGGTTACGCGCGACCCGACTGTCGCACAGCAGGGCACGAACACGCCCGAAACTAAATCCGCGGCGGCCTACCATCCGGGCTCGGCGAGCTGACGACCGCCTTCGTCCAGCCGCGTCACATCAAACTCGGGCTCGCCGGGAGTGAGCGGAATTGGTCCTATGCCACATACGAGCTGGGCGAATTGACCGAGACGTTTGATGATATTGCCGAGCTTGTGCCAACACGACAACCTGCCGATCCCCGAGATGATCGCATCGACCGTCAAGCAGCCGATGGCGGCGCTCGACGCGGCGATCAAGGCCATAGACACAGCCGCCTTTACCAAGGTCTACGCCGACCTCACCGCCTCGCGCAACGCATGTCAGCAGAGCGCTGGACATCCGATGATTGTAATCCAGGTCCCGACCGCCTCGTCCTTTCCCGATCAGGATTTTCGGCCGCCGTAAAAATGAGCCTTCGGAAACTCCCCCGCACGATGAAGCAACTCGTCGCGATCACCTCTGTGGCAGTCTGGCACTTGTCGCCGCAGCTCACGAGCGCGCCGGCATGCGCTTTCTTGACTTCTTCGCGGGCAACATTCGTAACCCGCATCTCGGCGGGCACCGCGTGGGCGTCGCGTTCTTCACCTTCCCCGAGGACATCCGCTGGAACGCCGAGCGGCAGGCCGTGGGATTCGGGGTCGAGATCGGCGAGTACCGCGGCGTGGTCCGGATGCCGCGACAGGTGTTTCAGCGGCCGTTGCCAGATTTTCTGGGCTTGATTGTCGGATTGCTATCAGGAACTGATGGTGTCGGGACATCGCCGGCCAAGAGGAAGTTCGCACTGGACTCTGCCCTGGAGGAAGCCGGATTCCTCGTGCGGCTACGTTGACTCCGTCGCCGAAGATGTCGTGCTCCTCAACGATCACGTCGCGGCGGTTGATGCCGATCCGAAATCGGATGCGCCGGTCGTCAGGCATCTCCGGCTCGCGGTCTATCATCCCGCGCTGCACCTCCGCCCCGCAGCGCACCACGTCCACCACACTCGCGAACTCGGCCAGGAACCCGTCGCCGGTGTTCTTCACTACCCGCCCGCGGTGCTCCTCGATATTGGGCTCGATCAACTCGCGGAAATGCGCCTTGAGCCGCTCGTGCGTGCCCTCCTCATCCGCGCCCATCAAGCGCGAGTACCCCGCCACGTCGGCGGCAAGGATCGCGACGAGGCGGCGGACAGAAGGCATTTTGCGCCCAGCGGTCGATTGTCTTAACCAAGGCTACCCCAGAACCGGCGCCGGCCCTAGCGTTCAGTGAGCCGGAGCGCCTAGGCTCGCGCTTGGGCGGGCGGCTTGCCGCGCCACCAGTCCGGCCGCTGATCGGCCAAACAGAGGAGAGCCATCGCGGGAACCAAGGGTGCAGCCGGCTACATGCCACCACCACCGCTGCCGTGCATATTGCCGTTGTTCTCCGGCAAGTAGGGCGCGTGTGGGGCCTGCGCTTGGCCGGTTACCCCCTAGGCGCACTCTGCGAGCGCCAGGATGACGAAGAGCTCGGCGAGCCGTCCGAGCCAGTTCATCGCCATTTAAGGGTGACTGTGCGGCCGCGGAGACCTATCGGCGGCCTCAGAGAGTGATCCCGTTATCGGACAGGTCGACCAAGGCTGTCCTCGAGGTCAAGGCAAGAGGTCAACGCAGGTTCGTACATGACTCCCCGCTGGAGAGAGATGGATTCGAACCGTCGGTTCCCCGTCAGAATCAAACATAAGGACAGAACCCGGCGACGGGGAAGCGCGTATCCAGCTCACAGCTGGTAGTAGGATGCACTGGCAGAAAGGGGGATGCGAACTCTGCTCCCCCGTTAGAGTCGCTACCTCCGCTGAAACTGCTTCGCACGTCCGGTTTCGATCGCCAGCGAACCGGCCTTGCCGCAGTTATTCGTCGGGCTTCTGTGTGGAGGTCAGGCTGTTCCTCGAAAACCACACCATAGTAGCGCGAACGCACGAAACCAGGGTTGACGGCTTGGTGAGGTCACAGGCGGATCAAGCCGCTTCGTCACGCGTCCATTCTGCGAGCTTGGTCCAGCCCGCACGGATCAGGTACTGGGCGTCATTGGCAGACATTTCGATACTGCCGTCCGGGCTGACGTTGATGTGCCGACCCGAGAAGGTTTGCACGGACCCCATACCGGAAGGCGCCTGCAGGCGAACCCGATATCGTTCCGGGTTCTCGGGGTTCTGACGGCGCTCGGCTCGCATGCGGTAGAATTCGAAGATGCCCTGGCCCGGGAAAGGCTTCTTGAACCAGTCCAGGAACTGAGCGGTCGAGTCGACCTGGTCGTCGTGCTTGCCCTTGGGGAAGACGGTCAGCTCGTGGAGGTATTCGGCGAGCCATGGCGCTGCCTCGGGGATGTAGACAAAGCCATTATCGATCATCGCGGTCTGCGCGTGCAGACGCATGATCTTGTCGCAGGTCGGCTGGTAGCGCGTGACGCCGTGGCAGCCGTCGGTGATCAGCTCCTGGATCAGCTGGGTGCCCGAGCCCTTGTCCTCGATCAGCACTTCGTTCGCACCGAACAGGCTCTGCTGCTCGCGCACCGCGCGCTTGAGCGCCGGGTATTCGAGGCGCCGGCGGAATAGACCGAGGAGGAAGAGGTCCTTGCCTCGCACGCCCCAGGTCGTGCACACCGAGAAATCGCTGAGCTCGGTCGCCTTGTTGGCGGTGTCCCAGCTCTGCACGATGCGGTCGAAACGCTCCGGCCGATCTTTCTCGCCGTAACGCTTGAACCATTCCGCCTTGACCAGGCCGCCGCCCAACGGGGCGGGGGATTGCTGATACTGGCCGGCGAAGTTGTATTCGCCGATGGTCCGCCGGATGCGGTCGAGGATTTCGAGGGGCTCGCGGCCCAGGTGCAAAGCCTCGCCCTGCCGGCGCCGAAAGCATCGCGGTCCCCAGATGGTCTCGATCTCGTGCATCTCGTCAGCTTCGGCGATCGCCGGAAAGCTGAGAACCTCCCAGGGTTCCTGCGCGAGGACGTGGCCGACGGGATCGTCTTCGTGCAGCCGCTGCATGATCATGACGATGGCACTACGGCGCTTGTCGTTTTGCCGGCTGTAGAGAGGTGATCGTACCAGTCGTTAGCGGCTTGTCGCTGCGCCTCCGAGAGCGCCTCCTCCGGCTTCAGCGGATCGTCGATCAGGATGATGTCGGCACCGCGTCCGGTGAGCACGCCGCCGGTGGAGGTGGCGAGCCGGTAGCCCTGGCGGGTGGTGATGAATTCCTGCACTGCCTGGCGATGCGGCGCCAGGCGGGTCGGAAAGATCCGGCGATACCACGGGCTCATCATGATGCTGCGGCAGTCGCGGGCGAGCTTGTCGGCGAGGTCCTGAGCATAGCTGACGGAGAGGATCTGGGCCGAGGGGTCATGCCCCAGACACCAGGCCGGAAACGCGATCGAGGCCATCAAGGATTTCAGATGACGCGGTGGCAGGTTGATGATCAGCCGCCGGATCTTGCCTTCCCGCACCGCGGTCAGCTTGGCGGCGATGACCTCGAGATGCCAGTTCATCGCCAATTCGGCCTGCGGGTTCAGCTGCTGGAAACAGCGCGCCGCGAAGCTGACGAAGTCGTGCCGCAGCAAGACCTGGTACTCGGCCGGGGTGAGGTTCTCGAACATCACTTTTCCGCTTTCGAGAACCGCGCCCTGAGCTGCTCGATGACCTTCTCGTCCGCCTCGCTGAAGGCGGAGGTCTCGGGAGAGGCCGGCTCGGTCTGCCCTTCGATATCACGGACCAAGTCGAGGAGGATCTTGATCGCGCGCCAATCCGCTGTGGCCGAGCGGTTGACGAGCTGGGTGATGATCGCTTCGCGCTTGGTGATCTTGCGACTCCGGCCATTGTCGCTGACGATAACGCACACGTTCAGCGCCTCACTCAGCAGCGTCTTCAGGTTCTTGGCGCCGGGCGACCGGCCGCGCGGATTACCGGACCGGCCTTTCGTGAAACGGGTGTGGCCAGGCGGTTTGCGGTAGCCCACCTCGTAGTCGCGCTGTTTTTCAGGCGGCATTTGCCGCCTCCGCCTCGCGGGCGAGGTCGTCAAAGCTGCGGCCGCTGGCGGCATGACGAGCGCTCCCGCCGATCAGCGCCTGCCAGCGGCGGACGATCGTATCGACATAGGCCGGGTCGAGCTCCAGCCCGTAGCAGCGCCGGCCAGTGCGCTCGGCGGCCATCACCGTCGTGCCGCTGCCGAGAAAGGCATCGAGCACGACCTCGCCGCGGGCCGAGCAGTCGAGGATCGCGTCGGCGATCATCGCCACCGGCTTCACGGTCGGATGCAGCGTCGACAGATTACCCTCCTCGCCGCAGCGGACGAAGGAGTTGGCCCCGGGGTATCGCCAGACGTTGCTGCGGTTACGGCCGAATTGGCCGAGCTGGACATTATTGCTGCGCGTCACGCCCCTGTTTAAACACGAAGACAAGCTCGTGCTGGCTGCGGTAGAGCGAGCCCATCCCGGCATTGTCCTTGACCCAGACGCAGAGATTTTCAGTTCGCCATAGACGCCGCGGCCGGCGGCCATCAGCTCTTCGATGTGTCGCCAGTCCATGCAGATGAAGTGCAGGGCGCCGTCACCGCCGAATGCCGCGAGGTTCCGGAAAGCCTGGCCGAGAAAGGCGATGAATTCCGGCCGATCCATCTCGCCCGAGGCCATCGGGAAGGGACGATGATGGATCGCGCCGAGGCCACTCGCGTGACCATCGATCGGCACATTGTAGGGCGGGTCGGTGAAGACCATTGCGGCACGTTCCTCGCGCATCAGCATCGCGAAGGCCGCGGCATCGAGGGCATCGCCGCACAAGACACGATGGCGGCCGAGGACCCACGCATCGCCGATCTTGCTGAGCGGTGGGCTAGCCGGAACCTCCGGTAACACATCGGCCGCGTCGGCGTCGGTTTCGGACAGTTCCTCGAGCGATGCGATCCGCAGATCGATCTCGCCCATTTTGAAGCCGGTCACCTCGATATTGAAGTCGAGGCCGAGCAGAGATAACTCCTTGAATTGCTGCGCCAACAAGCGGTCGTCCCAGGTTCCGATTTCGGTCAGTCGGTTGTCGGCGATCATGAAGGCGCGGGCCTGGGTGGGAGTCAGGTGATCGAGACAAAGCGTCGGCACCTCGGTCCAACCGAGCTCAGCACAGGCCAGAAGCCGGCCGTGACCCGCGATCACGTTGTTGTCGGGATCGATCAGAACCGGGACATTGAAGCCAAAAGTCCGGACGCTGTTGGCGATCTGCCGGATTTGCTTTTGACTGTGGAGCCGCGGATTAATGGGGTTGGTCTTAAGTTCTCGAAGCAGGCGGTACACGATCTTCAAAAACTTAGGATCGGCGGCTCCAGGCTTGTTCGGACTGCTGCTCGGCGATTTCATAAGTTCGCTCCGGTGTGTGCGGATCATTTCTGCACACCGGCCTACCAGAACCCGGCGAAGCTCTCGAGTTCAGGAATCGAAGAAAATTTTGAACCTAGCTGCTACGGCAAGCGAATTCTGATCAAGCTCTCCGGATCGAGGCGCAGAGATCGGCACCGCGTGAACAGAACTCGGTGGTACTCCGCGGTACGAATGACCAGTTCGATTACGCCGCGGCCGAGTAGCAGCGCTTCGTAGCCGATCGGTCCGATTTGAGGATCGCTGAGATGCAAAAGGACCTGAAGCGCGGTGGCTAAATGGATGACTGGCAAGCTCGGGCGCCAAATACGGGCTTCCACATTCTCCGGCTCGCTGTAGCCGGCGTCGTCCCGTACGAGCTCCGCGAGCTCGTTGATGGACAACCGCTTTAGACCCTCGGGAACCCGACCCGTCACCGCCTCTTTGAGAAATCCTATGCCCATCCGAGCGGCGATCATTCGATCGCGCATTCGGCGCTCGAGCGTCCGCAAGTCCCGACTGATGTCCTGTTCCAAACGAAATGCATAAATTGGCTTTATCGGTTGTGGCACTGTGGTCTGATCTGGTTCCGACGCAGATCT
This sequence comes from uncultured Alphaproteobacteria bacterium, assembly GCA_963787425.1. Lineage (GTDB taxonomy): Bacteria > Pseudomonadota > Alphaproteobacteria > ATCC43930 > CGMCC-115725 > AP-15. The sequence continues at coordinate 1,310,773 of CAWBCV010000001.1, read as the reverse complement.
TATTCTGAGCGCATAGCTGCAGAGGGAAGCGTGAACCTGGGCCCATACCTGCTCCCTCTCGCGTGGGTAAGCGAGCAGCGTGATCAGCGATGCGCCCACCTCGTAGACCTCAACACGATTCAAGTCGACCACACTTATATCCATGCCAAACTACCCCTTTTCATTGCGGCCGCCTGATCACGTCGGCATCTCGTGCTTTGAGGGGAGACAGGCCGAGGCGATGATTGCGAAAGACGCTCGCTCAACAGAGCTGTCTTCAGCTGAAGGGTCCGGTACGCCGCTATCGGCCGGACGCCGAGGCAGCGGATGCGCCTTGCGGATCGCCGTCCTTTCGATCGGTCAACGGCATTCCTTGCGCGTCGGACCCTTGGGTGCAAACCGGCTCAGCGCAAATTCAGAACTTCGCGAATGCCTTCCCGAGCAGACGTGAGGGGCGAATTTTTCTTCGCCCTCGTTATGTTCACTCGCATGGAGCCAAGCCGCCGATCAATACCCGCACTTGTCGAACCGGGTCAGGGCCGCGGCTTCGGAGGACTTACACTATCCCGACGCTGAACCACATATCACCTTGGGTGTCACCCTGCCGTCCCCCCTGGCTCCGCTGTTATCTGTCAAGGGCGTTAGTCCGAATTGCCGGAGCGCGCATGCGCGCGGTCCTCACGCTCGGGCGGGTCGACGTGCGAGATCAGTTGATGTCGCGGCCCGTGCGTTTTCGAGCGGCTAATGTATCTGGCGGCTTTTTCCTTATCGGCAACGTTCGAGATCTCTCGGGGGATCGGAATTGGTCGGCCAAAATACGGACGAGAGCGGAATTCGCTGATCAGGGCGGAAATTTCCCTGATCGCCGATTTGAATTCCCTGCAAGGCCGCAAAAAATTCCCTGTTCGGATGCGTAGGGAATTGGCCCGTAAGATATTGATATATGCTCGCTTTTTCTACTGTTGACGCGCGCCCGAGCCCCGAATTGATGAAATTCCCTGTATTTTCCCTGCTAGCAGGGAATTTCGGCTTCAGAGACGGGTTCGCTCGAGACTGCCTCCTCCAGCGGCGAGTCTCCTGCGAACCTGAGTTTTCGGGTGGGCACCCCATCTCGCCTCGATCATGAAGGGCAGGTCGGCGTTGCTGGGCGGTCGCAAGCCGAGCGTCGTCGCGAGCTTGAGCGCATGGTCGGTCATCGTCTGCGGCCGAGCCGCGTAATCCGCGAAGGCGGCGGCAGGAATCCCGAGCTGCGCCGCCAACCACTCGACAAGGACGCCGACCGGCTCCTCCATGTGCGCCAACCCCATCCCAGGATGGCTAAGCAACGCCAACTGTACGGCAAAGCCCAGCTGATTGGTGGCGCCGCGGCGTGCCGCCACGAGATCTTGGTCGGACCGGGTGAAGGTGTATTGCCGCGCCAGTCCGTCGGGGTCGTCCGGGGTGCCGAAAAACAGCCGTCGTTCTTCGTCCGTGAGCAGCGGTCGGCGTGCCATGATAGGTCCTCTCTTGTCCCCAAAATGTCTATCGGGATTGTGGGCACCGCAGGTTTAAGGGACGTATTTTGTGGACGGAAATAGCCGCGGTCGGGAGCCACATCCGCGGCCCGTCCACAGAACGGTCGCTTGCGAGACGCCATGGCCGCCATTCTCGGCTATGCGCGGGTTTCGACTAGCGATCAAGACGTCGCCGGCCAGACCATGCGGCTGAGCGAGGCCGGCGCCATCAAGGTTTTCGGCGATGTCCGTTCCGGCAGGACGATGGAGCGGCCGGGCCTGGAAGCCTTGCTCGCGTATGCCCGCGAAGGAGACACGCTCGCGGTCGTGCGCCTTGACCGTCTCGGCCGCTCACTCGGCGAGTTGCTCACGACTGTCGCCATGCTCAAGGAGCGCGGTATTGCCCTGCTCAGCCTGGAGGAAAGGATCGACACGAACTCGGCCGTCGGCGAGCTGGTTTTTCATGTCTTCGGAGCGATCGCGCATTTCGAGCGGCGCCTGATCGCCGAGCGGACCAAGGATGGAACTGCCGCCGCCCGTGCGAAGGGCAAGCATCCGGGACGCCGACCCCTCGATGCTGACAAGATCGCCGCCGCGCTCAGCCTGGTGAAAGCAGGTCTGTCACCGACCGCGGCCGCAAAACAGCTCGGGCTCGGACGATCGACCGTCTACCGCGAGGTCAATCGGGCCGGTATTGAACGCTACCCTGCCGGGGCCAGGTCATTAGAAACGGCTGTCGGATTTGCTTCGGGAGAACTCGATGCTTGATCATGTAACCATCGGCGTCAGCGATCTCGAGCGATCAAAGGCTTTCTATGACAAAGCCCTGAAAGCGATCGGCATCGAACGTCTGTATTCAGAAGGCGCAGAATTTTTCGGATACGGAGCCCATAAGAAGGCCTTCTTCTGGATCGGTCTGAAACCGTCGGCCATTACTGGTGTCCACGTCGCTTTTGCGGTTCCGGAACGCGCTGGCGTCGACCGCTTTTACGCAGCGGCTGTCGGCGCGGGCGGGCGCGACAACGGCAAGCCAGGGCTTCGGCCCAACTATCATCCGTACTACTACGGGGCATTTGTCCTCGATCCGGACGGCCACAACATTGAGGCCGTTTGCCGCCATCCTGGGTGATCGGGCAGTTCGCAACTGAGCTCGGTGAACGTCATATTCTCCAAGCGTTCGACCCTAGCGTTGTTTAGATTTAGATAACAACCGAAGCTACGGCCTCATGACGATCGCTGATGCGTTCGAGACTTGACAGCTCGGCCACCGAACCGATGCGGCCACTAACCAGGGCGTCGAAGCAGCGGCGGGCTCGCTTGACTTCCTTGAGCAGCACCGGATCGGGATTGGTCGCCCTCGGGTCGGGTGCATCGATGGCGAACCTCATCTCCACCCGCGGCGCTTGATCCACGGCGGAAACTGTCGGGTGAAGACGCAACCTTGCAGTCGGTTCGGGGGCGCTGCGGCCGGCGTGAGCGGGACGAGCGACAGGATCATCCGCAGACCGTTCGGACGGAGCTCGACCCGTTTGCTCAAGACGATAGGCGATTATCGTGTTGAGCAAATCTCCTCGTCCGGCAGCGGCCAGCAGGCTCTGCCGCAAGCGTATGCTTCAGCCATGATGCGGGAACATCGGCCGATGGCAGCCCCGTTCGTAGAGCGTGGGCTTGCCGACCGAGTTAGCCGACCCGATGGCGGACCACGTTCTTTTCCCGGCGTGTAGAAGAAGGGGGTGTCATGGAGTTCTGGACAGAACCACAGATGGCGTCGATCCACAAAATGCTCAACCCGCGCTCCATTGCGATCGTGGGCGCGACGCCGCGGATGCAGTATGGTGGGCGGTTTCTGGCTGCGGCGCTCAAGGCCAAAGACCGGGTGCGGGTTTATGCCGTGAACCCGCGTTATGACGAAATCATGGGGGTAAAGTCCTACCCGAGTGTGACGAACCTGCCGGAGGCCCCCGACGTGGTGGGCATCGTGGTGCCCTACGACCAGGTGCTCGATGTCCTCCAGGAGAGCCACCGCAAGGGGACGGGATCGGCGATCGTGATCTCGGCGGGCTTTGCCGAGCGCGGCGTCGACGACCGGCGTGATTTGCAGGGGGAATTGGGCGCCTTTGCCCGCGCCTCGGGCATGCGTATCAGCGGCCCCAACTGCCTGGGGCTCGCGAATGTCAAAGACGACATCTGGGCCACCGCTTCCTCGCGCGGGGCGGAAGGTCTGACCGGGCCGATCGGCCTCGTATGCCAAAGCGGTGCGACGGCGTTCGGGCCGTTCCTGGTGCGGGCGGTGGAGAACGGCATCGGCTTCAGCTATATAATCTCGACCGGGAACGAGGCAGACCTCGACTTCACGGATTTCGCCCGCTATCTGCTGGACGATCCGGATACTCGGGTAATTGCCGGCTTTGTCGAAGGCTTCAAAGAGGCCGATAAATTTCTCGAAGTGGCAAAGCTCGCAGCAGAGCGCGGCAAGCCGATAGTCCTGATCAAAATCGGGCGTTCGGAACTGGGAGCCCGGGCGGCACGCTCGCATACAGCAGCGCTGACGGGCGCGGATGCCCGGTACGATGCGGTCTTTGCCCAATACGGGGTGATCCGGGTCCAGGATTACGACGAACTCCTGGAGACGGCACACCTCCTGGCCCACACCCCCAAGCCCGGCATGCCCGGCATCGCGGTGGTGTCCCACTCGGGCGGCATCAGCTCATTGACCGCCGACATGTGCGGTCAGGCCGGTCTCGATTTGCCGCCGCTCGGGCCAGGAGGCGCGTGACGGCATCAACGGGATCCTGAAGGGCTTCGGGTGGGCTGCGAATCCTGCCGATGTGACAGGCTTTGCCAACAGTGAGTCCTTCCCGCAAATCATGGAGCATATGCTCAATGATCCCCGGATGGGGACGCTCGTCGTGGCGAGTGCCGGGGCGGACGCCCAAGCTCAGCAGGTCATCAGCCAGCGTGATCGGACCGACAAGGGTGTGGTGTTCTTGTGGACAGGAAGCCGGGACGCCAAGGCTGGCCTGGCACAGCTCAAACACGCCCGGATACCGATCTTCTACACGCCGGACAAATTGGCCCGAGGCCTGCAGAGCCGCCTAGCCTATCATACATGGCGCGAGCGTCGCCTGGCCGATGGCTTTGCCACGGCCCCGTCGCGCACGGCGGCGCAGGATGAGGCCATCGCCCAGGCGCTTGGCTTGGGGCGTCCGACACTCTCGGAGTCCGAGAGCAAGCAGCTGTTGGCAGCCTGGGGCGTGGGGAGTGCGCGTGAGCATTGGGCAAATTCTGCAGAGGCCGCCGTCGCGACCGCAGAGCAGCTCGGGTTTCCGGTGGCTCTCAAGGTCGATTCGCCGGATATTCTGCACAAGACAGAGGCCGGGGTCGTTCGGCTGAGAGCTATTGCGGAATGTTGGTGACGGTCGGGGTCAGGCGGCTAGCGGCTGTTGGCTGACGGCTTCGATGCCGTCGATGAACTTTACGCCGGTGATCAGCTTTGGCAACTGGCTGTGGCCGTCGAGACGGCGCCAGCTTTTCTCAGCGGCCTGTGCGAGCTTGAAAACCATGGCGATCGCCGTCCTGTTTGAGAGGCATCCCTTGGAGCGCACGGTTCGATGCCGCACGGTGGCGAATGTGCTTTCAATGGGGTTGGTGGTCCGCAGGTGCTTCCAATGCTCAGCAGGGAAGTCGTAAAACGCCAGCAGCGCCTCGCGGTCCTTCGTCAGGCAACCCACCGCCTTGTCGTACTTGATGGCGTAGGTCTCGACAAAGGCGTCGAAAGCGGCGTTGGCGTCGTTCTTCGTCTCGGCCATCCAGATGTCCTGCAGAGCGCGCTTGGCCTTCGATTGCTGGCTCTTCGGCAACCTATTGAGCACGTTGGCCGTCTTGTGCACCCAGCAGCGCTGACCGCGGGTCTTGGGCCACACCTCCTCGATGGCCTGCCAGAAGCCGAGCGCGCCGTCGGCAATCGCGAGCTCAGGCCCGATCACCAGCCCGCGCCGCTTTAGGTCGAGCAGCAGCCCTTTCCAGGATTGCGCATTCTCCCGCACACCGTCGGTGAGGCCGACGAGCTCCTTATTGCCTTCGGGTGTCGCGCCGATGATCACGAGCAGGCACTGCGCATCGTTCTCGAGCCGGGCTTGCACGTGGATACCGTCGGCCCAGAAATAGACGTAGCGCTTGACTGACAGATCCCGCTTCTGCCAGCGCGTGTGCTCGTCCGCCCAAACCTCCCTGAGCCGTGCGATGGTCGAGGCCGAGAGCCCACCAGCATCCTTGCCGAGCAGCGCTGCCAGCGCCTCCTCGAACCCGCCGGTGGAGATGCCCTTGAGGTAGAGGATCGGGATCAACACCTCGAGGCTTTTCGAGCGGCGCGCGTAAGGCGGCAGGATCGCGGAGCTGAAGGCAATGCGCTCCTCGCCCGTGCCGACCCGGTCACGAATGCGCGGAGCGCGCACCGCGACCGGGCCGATGCCGGTCATAATCTCGCGCTCGGGCAGGTGACCGTGGCGCACCAGCCGTTGACGTCTATCGTCGGTGAGCTTGTCGGCGTGGCCCTCGAGAAACCCGGCCACCTCCGCTGCGACAGCCTGGGCCAAAAGCGCCCGGGCACCGCTGCGCAGCACCTCAGTCAGCGGGTCGGAAAACGTGCCTGGCTGGGAAAGCTGGAAAACATTACTGTCGGTCATGGCGTATCACTCCTTCAGTGGAGAAGTGGAGGCGAGAACACCCCCACGATACGCCGCCCTACCCTTTCATGCCGTCACCAACTTCTGCGAATAGCTCTTCGGCTGAACCTCGGCGATGCGACACAAGTACGAACGGCCTACGCAGAGATCCTGGCCAATGCCAAGGCCTATTTAAGTGCCCTCCCCCTCGATGGGGGAGGGTTGGGAGGGGGTGATCGTGCCGGTGGCAATCCATTCGGGCACCGGGCGGCGAATTCACCCCCACCCCGGCCCTCCCCCATCAAGGGGGAGGGAGTAGATGCGGCAAATGCGATAGCCCCAGCGGCTCAGATCCTCGGGGTGTCGGTGCAGGAGATGGTAGGAGACGGTGTAGAAGTCATCATTGGCGTCAATTGCGACCCGCAATTGGGCCCGGTGCTCCTGTTCGGTAGCGGCGGCGTGATGGTCGAGGTCTACAACGATGTGGCCCTGCGAGGCTGCCCCATCACCCGCTCGGAAGCACAGGCGATGATCGCCGAGGTCAAAGGAGCCCGGTTGCTCCAGGGCTTTCGCGGACGGCCAGCGGCAGACCTCGAGGCGCTCGCGGATACCCTGGTGCGCGTGTCGCACCTCGCCATGCACCTTGAAGGACACTTGGCAGAGCTGGACATCAATCCGCTCATGGTGCTGCCGTCAGGCCAGGGCGTGAAGGCGGTGGACGCCCTTGTCGTGTTTCGCGGCACATAGTGGTGAAAATCTTACGCTTGGGACCCGGTTCAGAGGGCGGCTCGCGACCCTAACCGGTCGCTCGTTGCAGGCAACCGCGACGGGGAGAAATGCTCCAGAGCCGTCATCGAGCCGGGCACGGGCGTCCGACGGTATTCGTGGGAAGCTATCGTTCGTTGGCGCGCTTTGGGTGCCAGAGGTCTGCCAAAAGAGACGTCACCGGCCACATCATCATGGCGGACGGCGGCTGCCGAACCGTCTGACCGTCTCGGGCGTCGCGAGCCAAGGTGATGGCCAAGGAGAAAGCCAGCGTTCGAACCTCGATGTTCTCGCGCTCTGACTAGATGTCCTTCATCCGCGCTCCACCCGTCACCGCGCTCATCACTCTGTGCAAACCGGTCACGATGGCGGACAATTGGTCGAACAAGCAGGAGGACGCCCATGCCAGTCATCGACGTTCAGGTTCATCCCTTCGATCGAAATCATCCCGGCCGGCCGTGGGCCAGTCCCTCGCACGGACTCGACTCCGCCACAGGCGAAGAGATGGTCTCTGCGATGAACAGTGTCGGCGTCGACGGTGCGATCATGGTCTCGTCGTTCAGCGCCTATGAATACGATCCGAGCTACGCGCTCGAAGTTTACAACACCTATCCGGATAAGTTTCGGGTTGTGACGCCGGTCGACGCGACCAATCCAGCGATTGACGATGTGGTGGCGAAATGGGCGGCGACGCCAGGCGCGCGCGGCATTCGCATACGAATGCGCGACGGCCTGCCGATGGACGCGGACCATCCCGGTTTAAACCGCGCTTTCGCTGCCGCCGCCAAACATGGTTTGCCTGTCAATTTGCTTTGCTGGGGCATCCTGGACAAAGGGCTGCCGCACATCCAGCGACACCGCGATACGGTCATCGTTATCGACCATCTCGGCCTGCTGCAGCCTGCTCGCCCGCCGGTCCCCGCCGACGTTTGGGCCGATCTTCCCAACCTGCTCGCCTTGGCTCAATACGAGAACGTAAGGGTGAAGATCAGCGGTGCCTGCACGATGTCGCACCAACCGTTCCCATACGATGATATCTGGGAGCCGGTACTGCGGGTCATCGATGCGTTCGGGCTGGATCGTTGCATGTGGGGCACCGACTGGACGCGGACGATCGGCATGCTGACCTATGAGCAGGGCGTCACGCCGTTCCGCGACACCAATCGCCTGTCCGAGAACGACAAGGCAGCGCTCATGGGAGGAACGTTGCAGAAAGTCTACAAGTGGTAGCGCGACCGGAACGAGCCATGAAGGAAAACAGCATACGGCGGGCGGTGCGCGAAGGGCGGGCGGCGCTGGGCACCGGGCTCAAGGAGTTCGCATCACGCGGCGTTCCCTGGATCATCGAGGCGGCCGGCTTCGACTACTGTGCAATCGACCACGAACATGGGGCGTTCGACATGGAAACGATCGCCAATCTGGCGAGCTGGTTCCAGGCCACGAACGTCTCCGCCATCGTTCGGATCCATAAGTCATTCGCGCATCTGATTCCCGGCATCCTGGATCAAGGCATCATGGGCATTCAGGTGTCCGAGGTGGACACGGCCGAAGAAGCGCGCGCGATCGTCCGCCTGGCAAAGTATCCGCCGATCGGGAATCGGGGCATTTCCGGCCAGGGGCCGCATACGGGATACAAGAGCTACGGCGCCCGCCACGCCACCGAATACGCGCCATGGGCCAACGAAAACGTCATCATATTCCCGTCAATCGAATCGCTCGAAGGCCTGGAGAATGTCGAGGAGATCGCGGCGGTCGAAGGGGTCGACATGATCGCGTATGGACATTCCGACCTGAGCGCGCAGCTTGGGGTTCACCTCAACCTTGAACACCCGACCTTCAAAGCGGCGGTGCGGCGGATCGCGGCGGCGTGCAATGCACACGGCAAGCTCGCTCGGGGATCGGCGGAGACCGAGGCGCAGATCGAGGAATATTGGCAGCTCGGGTGCAAGGTGCTGAACCTGCCAGGGAACGATGTGAGCACGTATCTTGACGGGATGAAAGCGCGCGCGGCCCGTGCACATGCGCGGTTGAAGTCGATCGGGGTGCCGACCCCATGAGGGGACCGCCCGAAGGAAATCTCGAACACGCTGACCGAAGGACAACCCCATGACTAAATATTTGCACACTATGATCCGCGTCAGTTCGCTGGAGGACACCATCGCCTTCTTCGAGGTGCTCGGCCTGCGCGAGTTCCGCCGCCGTCCGGACGGGAAAGGCCGGTACACCAACGTGTTCCTAGCCGCCCCCGGCGACGAGGCGGCTGCCGTGGAACTCACCTACAACTGGGATCCCGAGCCCTACACCGGCGGCCGCAATTTCGGGCATCTCGCATACGCCGTGGACAACATCTACGACACCTGCAACGCCTTTATCGCCCGCGGCGTGACGATCAACCGCCCGCCGCGTGACGGCCGCATGGCCTTTATCCGAACGCCGGACGGCATCTCCATCGAGCTGCTGCAGGCCGGCGAAGCGCTGCCGCCTGCCGAGCCCTGGACCAGCATGGCCAACACCGGTCCATGGTAGAGCGTGAAGCACCTGGCGTGGCTGCCCGATCACGCGCTCGGAAGCACAGGCGATGATCGCTGAGGTCAAAGGAGCCCGGTTGCTCCAGGGCTTTCGCGGACGGCCAGCGGCGGACCTCGCGGCGCTCGAGGATACCCTGGTGCGCGTGTCGTACCTCGCCATGCACCTTGAAGGACACTTGGCAGAGCTGGACATCAATCCGCTGATGGTGCTGCCGTCAGGTCAGGGCGTGAAGGCGGTAGACGCCCTCATCGTGTTTCGCGGCACATAGCGCTGCACGTGGCTGAGAGTGATCGCCGCGAACCGGTCATCTCCAGTGTCAGGGATCACCGAACGATTTGTTCAAAATCGTATGATAGCTGCAAGGCCGCAGGATTTCCTTGGAGAAGAGCTTCACGCGGTCGCCCTCGACGCCGATCCACGATCGGCGCATCCATCCGTTCCCCTAATGCCCATATTTTGTATTGGCGCGCCTCAACTAATCGCCCAACATCGCAAGTCATCATCGCCGCGCAGCGGGCCAGCATGGCAAGATCAAATCATCGCTCTGCCCGGATAATGCTCTGCGGCGCGCGCGGGAATTTCACCCGCAAGCAGCCCTCGCTTATCAGACTGCCTGTATCTCAGAGGGAGGACGGAGCAAGGAGCAATGTAACACCGAACTGACTTCCTTTGTGGAGTCACTGATCAAGCTTCCAGGAAGTGAACAAAAGGGCAGAGGTTTCAGCCTGATTTAAGCAAAGGTTTACCGCCGCCTTTGTACCCTAGCAAGCGTGTCCAACCCTTTGCGCGGAAAGCGGCCCTGCAGATGGCCCTGAATGTCGGAGAAACGCTGAAAAACGTGGCGTTCGTGCTCGGCGGCTTATTGGTAGTGGCAGCCGTTTTTGGTCTTGCGATGATCTTCATCATTGGAGCAACCGCCGTAAGCTTCTGGGTTAAGGAGTGGCTTGCGGTTATATTTTGGAGTAACCTTCTGATCTCGTTCTTGATCCTTGGGCCTCTATCACTTATCCCGCCTGCGCGATTTATCGCTGCCATTGGCTTTGTGATCGCATCGTTTGTCTTCGGCGCGATGATGTGGTTTGGTGGACTCGGCGTTACCTATGAGACGTGGGGAATGGCAGGCGTGATCATCGGCTTAATGATCGCGGGCGTGGGAATCGTGCCGGTTGGTATGCTGGCAGTGCTCCTTCAGGGCGAATGGCAAGCCCTGATCGGTTTTGTGATTTTAATTGTCCTAACGTTCGGGCTTCGAGCATTGGGTTTCTGGCTTGCAAAAAAGGTCGATGAAAGAGCGGCGAGATTGTCATTTCAGCGGGAGATGGAAGCCGCGTGATTTTCCAATGATAAATTACGCGCCGCCTTTGAACTCGTTCGACAGGCCCGGGCACTGAGATGGCGGATAATCCGGTCCTCTCGCTAAACGAGGCTCAACTTCAAAAAATTCTAGCGGCCATCGGCACACAGCAGCCGCAATGGTGGCCTGTCGTCTCGGTATTTGTAAGCGCACTTCTGGCCATGATAGTTGGCATTCTGTTGGAAAAATTCCGCGCGTGGCGTGATCGGATAAAAGCGACCAGAGAGAAACAAGAACACGAAATCCAGCAAATCAATGCCGTTATCTCCGGTCTTACATTCGACATCGAGTACCTTTTACATATTGCTTCGCAAAATATCCTTCCACATTATAGAGACGCACACACCATCTACGAACAAATGATGGTTGACTTCGAAAACGACGACCATATCTGCCAAGTAATTAAATCACAGCACAAATACCCTGCGTTGTTTAAGACCTGCCCAGATATGTACCTGATAGAATACGATTTCGCCAAGGAGCTTCCGTTTGCCATTGAACGTGATCCCGAATTGGTCAAGCACTCAGGCTGGCTTGTCGGGGGCGTGCGTGAGATGAAAGATATAACCGCACGACGCAATCGAAACATTGAAGATGCATTCAGCCCAACTGGCCTCCGCGACGGAGCGCACAATTTAAATAGCTTCCGAATTGTGATCCGCACTCAAGCAAGCATGGCTACTACGGAGTGTATCGTTGCGGGGCAATTGTTTAACGTACTGATCCGGTTGGCAAATGGCCTTGTGAAGTTCAATCAGGGTTACAAAATATCGGCAAAAAAGTCGCGCTTTACATTACCGGGTTCGCTTGCCGAGACGATGAAGGAACTTAAGGACATAAGCGAAAAGACACCGATTGATTCATGAGCGACGCGGGAGTCGCACAGAGGACAGCGCCATGCGCCGTGTCACGCGCGCGGCATGACTAGCGCAGCCACGGTGCGGGCATTCATCGGCTATGACCTCTTTGATCGTCCGGTGATCCGCTTACGCGCTGTCCGCCGTGCGCTGCAATGAACGAAGGCGACGTTGCCACGCGATGGTGCAATGCTGAGCCCGATCAGGGCATGAAGCAGCGATCCGTTCCCGAGCCAGGGTCATACGCGAATGCGCACCATCCCCCCTTTCGAGTTCAGCGCAGTACTCGCCATGGTGGCCCTCGTGGTATTGCACATACGCCAAGGCGCGATAGCACTCGGCCACCGTTGCAAACGGCTCCGGCGTCAGCCAAACCGAGCAGGCGTAGAGACCACCAAAAACGGGGACTGCGCAGGCGAGCCAAATCACGGTTGCGATGACGGCGGATTTCAGCTTTGCCATCATCATTTCGGGGGGCGCGGACATGCGGCCCAATGCTGCCTAAAGGTAATTGATCAGTCGTAAAGGCGTCGTGAAGGCCTTCCGGGAACGATGAAACGAGACATTCTGCTCGACATGCTCGCCGCTCTGAAGACCGCCGAAATTCATGCAAGCCGACCGGGCGGGCTTCAGGGCGCGCCCCTTCCCCCGGTTTAAAGCCGACCCCCGCTTCACTCTGCAAGGGCGTGAATTTTGCATAACCGCTTATGCGATTTCGACACGAAAAGCCAGAACATGGCGCGACGCTTCGCATCAGGCGCGTTAGCGTGCAATTTTGAACAAATCGTCCGATGACGCCTGTCACAGGCCGTCAGTTCGGGTGTTTGCCGAACATGATCCAGCCGCCACTGCTTGGAGTCGTGAATGCCGCCAGCGCCGTCTCTGCCCGAACCTTGACCTGCCGTGCGCCAGCCGTGCCGCGGAGCTGCTCTATGCTGTCGGTGTACATGGCCGTACGGGTGCGCCCGTTCCCCGAATTGCCGCCGCTCGAGCAGAACGGGTGCGGTCCCTCGACCCTGATATCGCCCGCGTAGAACGCGAAGGCATCGCCGCATTTGACGCCGTGCCACTGGAAGGCCTCCAGGAAGAACTGCGCCATGGGTGCATAGCCGTCGTAAGGATTGAATATATCAACGTCGTTGGGCCTGAGCCCGGCACCCTCGTACATTCTCCCGGCGGCGCGGTCGGTCCAGTCCTCCACCTGGTCCAAATCTTCCTGTGTGGTGCGCTTCCTGAAATTGTGCTGTGAGTGATTGAGCACATAGACCGGCCAGCCTCTACGATGCCTTTGGCGCATGTCGCGGGCGCGCTCGGCCTGATGCCAATATCTGATAATGTCCGCAACTCGGCGGCGTGGTAAGAAGAAAATATGGACGACAGCACCTCAGCCGCCTTGACGGAAATCACCGTCCGCATCCCCGCAGATCTCGCCCGGCGCCTCGGCACCGGCGGCGAGGTCAAACGCCGCGTGCTCGAAGCGCTGGCGCTCGACGAATTCCGGCAGGGGCATCTCGGCCGCGCCGAACTGCGCCGGCTGCTTGGTTTCGCCACCCGCGCCAAGCTCGATGAGTTTCTGACCGGGCACGGCGTCTTCGGCACATACACGGCAGACGATCTGGAGCGCGACCGCCGCGACCTGCAGCGGCTCGGCTTCTGATCCCGCATGCCGCTGGTCGTCGCCGATGCCGGGCCGCTGAATTACCTCGCGCTGACCGGCGACATCGAGCTCCACATTGAAGCCGCAAGGACGGGGTCAGTCATTCATCAACAGTTATCGCCCTTTTGCGCCTCGCGATGAATTCGACGACCGTAGCATTAGTTCAGTTGAACACGCCAATATATCCACGACCTCCGATTGTAGCTGCGAATGTGGCCCATTTTCGGTGAACAAATATTGTCGAAGGTTGGCCATCACGGGCTTCTTAAGTTTCTTCGCACCTAGCCATTCTTTCGGAGGGTAGCGCGTTCCATCTTTCCCTCTACACCAGTCGCCCCTCCGGGGGTCCTTCTCATTGGATTCGGCTACGGCCGTATCCCATACAATCCCTGAGAGCCAGCGCAGACCTGGCCTATCCTTCTCTCGCAAGATCTTCTCTAGAGGAGTAACGTGATCAAAAGTAAGATCCGTAACCGGACATGTTGTGTCGATTCTCTCCACCGCACCACCTACATTCCGGGACCCGATAGGAAAGACTTCGCCATCATCCAGCCGGACCATGAGGTGTTTTTGTCCAGCGAAAACCTCCAGCACGTTATTTAACTGTACAGCATTCCATCCGGCTTCGCGAAAGCAGAGCAAGGTTGACAGGCTGAAGGCTTTTTTCAAAATCTGTTCCCAAACAGAATCACCGAGGTTTAGGATTTTCCAGAACTCGCTATCACTAAGGAGGCGAGGATTCAGGAAAACTACATAGGCTTTGCCTAGCGCTGCAGAGCCAGAATGCTGGTACGCCCGCTCCCAAGTGCGGGCGCATCTGGCGAATTTCGCGGCTAGATCTCGTTTTGTAAGCACGGTGTGTTAAGTTTTGCCGGTCAGCTGCATCTTCCCGGGCTACGAGCCGAAATCCCCGGATTCTGGTGCCGACGGCCATCCTCATCTTGTGCCTCTGCCGCATCCACGTTTCTCTGTCAACGCCGCCTAAGCCCCCATTCTGCAAAGCCCTGGGCTGGCGATCGGTGCGATTTTTCCGGCTGCTTTCCACCCTTCCAGCGCGTATCATAAAGGACTTTACGCTGCCCTAATCGACCTGGGCGGAGATGCCCCAAATACGGGGCGAGCTCGTCCGTTTGATAGCGTGAGCCTGAACAGCTGGAATCGGCGCAACCTCGCCGTTGCCGCGCATTCCGGCGAAGGTCCGTTCACAAACTGATTTGCCGATCTTAGCCGTCGCTCGCCCGCCATTTTGGGGTCGGGGTCTGAGAGTGATCGCCGCGAGCCGGTGATCTCCCGTGTCACAGGCCGTCAGTTCGGGTTTTTGCCGAACATGATCCAGCCGCCACTGCTTGGAGTGGTGAATGCCGCCAGCGCAGTCTCTGCCCGAACCCTGACCTGCCGTGCGCCGGCCGTGCCGCGGAGCTGCTCTATGCTGTCGGTGTACATGGCCGTACGGGTGCGCCCGTTCCCCAAATTGCCCCGCTCGAAGAGAACGGGTGCGGTCCTTCGACCCTGATATCGCCCGCGTAGAACGCGAAGGCATCGCCGCGTTTGACGCCGTGCCACTGGAAGGCCTCCAGGAAGAACTGCGCCATCGGTGCATAGCCGTCGTAGGGATTGAATATATCAACGTCCTCGGGCCCAAGCCCGGCGCCCTCGTACAACGCGGGATCGGGCGTCGGCCGAAGGGGTCAAAATCTATCGTCGTTTTCCGTCGCCTCGTCGCCAGACGACCACACGTAGTCGCCGATGAGATTGATCTGCCCCCAGCTGAGCGAGCGAGGAGGTGGTCAGGCAAGTCCTCGGTCTCGCGTACGGCGGCGTCGACATCACTGCGCAACCGGCCGCCCATCGCAGCCCGCATTTAGCCGCCCCAGGGGCGGGGGGAATCACGGCTCAGCGCACGGCCCCGCCGGTCGGCTTATCACGGGCTGTCACATTTCAGCGCCGCTGCTCGGCGAGCTCCCGGTTGATCCGGACGGTCATCGCGGTCAACCGCTCCCGCTGGCGGCCTGTCAGGTCGTCCCGGCTCATTGCCTCGTTAAGGCATTTGCGGAGCAGCAGCAGATCGCTGTACGAGAAGCGGAGCCCCTGCGGCGGCGACTTTGGCCGCTTCGGCTTGGTAACGCGGGGCACGGACGCGGCGGCGGCTTTGGCGGCTTCGGCTTGGTGCTTGCGCTTGATCGCCGATTGGCGCTGCTGCGGGTTCCCGTACCGGCCAAGCCCGTGCCCCAGCGGCCGCCCGATGTGAGACCTGTGCTGCCGGAAGCGGCTGGCGTCTTTGTACATTACGACCTCGCGTATCTCAGCCGATCAGCATTATCGTCCTTCCGAACGGTGCCTTGTAGTGCGTGTTCGTTTAGCGGCCGTGAATTTCATGCGCAGCCCCTGGTCCAGGACCTGGCGATCGCCGTCGGTCGAAACGCGCATGTAGCCGATGAGCATGTGTGCGGAAATCTCCGGTAAGACGGTTCCGTACACTGCCCCATCCCGATAGGGTTTGTCGCGCAGGTTTTGCGTTACTTCGGCCGAGCCGGTGATCTCCCGTGTCACAGGCCGTCAGCTCGGGGATTTGCCGAACATGATCCAGCCGCCACTGCTTGGCGTGGTGAATGCCGCCAGCGCGGTCTCTGCCCGAACCTTGACCTGCCGTGCGCCGGCCGTGCCGCGGAGCTGCTCGATGCTGTCGGTGTACATGCCGTACGGAGGCGCCCGGTCCCCAAATTGCCGCCGCTCGAGCAGAACGGGTGCGGTCCCTCGACCCTGATATCGCCGGCGTAGAACGCGAAGGCATCGCTGCGTTTGACGCCGTGCCACTGGAGGCCTCCAGGAAGAACTGCGTCATGGGCGCATAGCCGTCGTAAGGATTGAATATATCAACGTCCTTGGGCCCAAGCCCGGCACCCTCGTACATTCTCCTGGCGGCGCGGTCGGTCCAGTCCTCGATCTGGTCCAAATCGGCCTGTGTGGTGCGCTGCCTGAAGTTTTGCTGCGAGTGATTGAGCACATAGACCGGCGCCAGCCCTACAATGCCGTTGGCGCATGTCGCGGGCGCGCTCGGCAGCACCCGCCAAGTTGCTTCGGCACAGGATTTGGCGTACTCTTGCTGTGAATTACGGAGTTTGCATTGAAATGGTCCGCATGACCGAAGCCGAGCTCTAACAAGGCTTTCGAGCCTTGGCAGATCGCGCCCGCCGCGAGCCGGTGACGATCACCACCCCGGACGGCCGCGATGAACTCGTGGTGTTGTCGGCCGAGGAATATGCACGCCTCAAACGGCGCGATCGACGCGTCGGGCTTACCGAGGAGCTTCCCGAGGAGTGGATCGAAGGCGTGCGCAACGCCAAGGTGCCGGACGAATTCGCCGCCCTCGACGCCGAGCTGAAATAGCTCGCGCGTGCCGCTGCCCGCGCCCGTTCCGGGCCTTGTCATCCGCTATAGCTATTTGTGGCACAGCGAGTTGTGGGACAGCGAGCACCTGGCGGGGCGCGAGGAAGGCGAGAAAGGGGACGGTTTGGGGAGATCAGCGCTCTTTCAGGCGCTTCAACCCGTCAAGGAAGCGGGAGACCTCAGCGCGCGTCCAGCTCGCCCCCTCGTTCCAGAACTGCAGCAGCGCGTCACGGTTGAGAGCGACCCACGCGGAGACCAGCGGCGCGCGCTGTCTGACGACGTGGTCCGGCAGGCTGTTCGCCACCACCCGTGGCGGGTCGGCGATCGTCACCGAGCAGCTCGGCTGCGCTTCCCCCGCCCGGCCATCGAAGTACTTCACGCGCGGCCCGTGCCTGCCCATGCGTGTCGAGACGAAGATCGTCCCGGAGATCCCGGTATCCTCCTCCGGGAGGTTCGCCATCTCGACTAGGTCCTCGTCCGCCAGCTCGTCGGCTAGAGGCGTGTCCGCGGGGACATTGGTGACGGCGGTCATCGGCATGGGAGGGCCAAAATAAGGTCGTGGTCTCCAAAAGTAAAGGTGAGCCCGGATACGGTGGCCAAACGCCACAGTTCGAATGAGGATTGAACGGCTATGCCGAGCTCACCTGAAGGGAGCGGGCCGCGGAAATCGAGGCGATCCCCACCCTGCATGCCGCTTGAGAACATCTGTCCAACATCAAATGTT
The DNA here is from genome assembly GCA_963787425.1 of uncultured Alphaproteobacteria bacterium. Lineage (GTDB taxonomy): Bacteria > Pseudomonadota > Alphaproteobacteria > ATCC43930 > CGMCC-115725 > AP-15. The sequence continues at coordinate 1,293,364 of CAWBCV010000001.1, read as the reverse complement.
TGGACAAGAAGGCCGGACCAGTGCCATAATAACATGAGTATTTATTGACTTATTAGCAAAAACATGCTACTGTCGGCGGTCACCAATGATTTCGGGAGCTATCGCGTGAGCATGGCCGATTATCGCGCTCGTCGGGCCCGCCCAGATCCTTCGACCTGTCAGGGAGCCGAGCCTGATCTACACCTGCTAAAACAGGTGGAACAGGTGACAACATTGGTCGTGGAAGGACCGGCGGGCCAGGATTCTGAGCATGGGGTAGCGGTCCTCGTATTTATACAGCAATTGTGGGTTTGGCAGTTATTTCGCTGCAGAAACAGCCAGGAGGGGCCGAGGGCGTCCGTTTGCGAAGGGCGGTCCGGCAATGCTATCGGCCCCACCCGGCGGTTCCACGACCGGGCCGCATGGGCTGCCGAGCCGTTGCTCTGCCAAATTCGGTGAGACTGATCCATAACCGAGAAAATCTGGCTTGCGGCCCAGACTTCAAAGTGAGTCACTACCCGTCAGCTCGGGGATTTGCCGAACATGATCCAGCCGCCACTGCTTGGCGTGGTGAATGCCGCCAGCGCAGTCTCTGCCCGAACCCTGACCTGCCGTGCGCCGGCCGTGCCGCGGAGCTGCTCGATGCTGTCGGTGTACATGGCCGTGCGGGTGCGCCCGTTCCCCAGATTGCCGCCGCTCGAGCAGAACGGGTGCGGTCCCTCGACCCTGATATCGCCCGCGTAGAACGCGAAGGCATCGCCGCGTTTGACGCCGTGCCACTGGAAGGCCTCCAGGAAGAACTGCGCCATCGGTGCATAGCCGTCGTAAGGATTGAATATATCGACGTCCTCGGGCCCAAGCCCGGCACCCTCGTACATTCTCCTGGCGGCGCGGTCGGTCCAGTCCTCGATCTCGTCCAAATCGGCCTGTGTGGTGCGCTGCCTGAAGTTGTGCTGTGAGTGATTGAGCACATAGACCGGCGACTGCCGCATGTCGCGGGCGCGCTCGGCAGTCGTGAAGAGATACGCGGCCGATGCATTGACCGGCCGGTCGCAGTCCCAGAGCCTGAGCGGGTTCAGGACGTAGCGCGAATTGACGTAATCCTCGATGGTGAGCTGCGGCACCTTGTGGGTGGCATTGTACCCCCACGGCGTCAGCAGCCCGTTGCGGTGCTGGTTGACGACGAAGGGGGCGAGGTCGTCGTGCTTGCCGCCGTATTTCAGGCAGTACTGACCGTGCGGGAAGATGTTGATGAAATCGTTGCCGCCGTGATTGCCCCAGGGTGCCGTCCATTGGCGGGCGCCGCGGGCGTAGTCGTCGGCGTTCTCGCCACCGCGACGATAGCGGCCTTCGAGATTGCCTGTCGGGTAGATGACGAGACAGGTGTGGCAACAGGCCGTCACCCACGGCCTGTGCTGCCATGCCCACCATTTCGCTGATGGTCGGCACTCCGGTCGGAGCAAATTTGACGTTGGTCAGCCCCATCTGCTCGATGAGCCACTGCGCGTTGACCAGAGTGAGCCCCCACTCCGAATCGTAGGGCGGGGCGAAGTAGGGCCGTGGCGCCCACTGCGACGCGGAGCCGCCGCTGCCGCCTGCAATATGGCTGTCGCAGCAGATGACGCCGTCGATCTGATCCGGCGTCACGCCTGCCTCGTCCATCGCCTTCTGGCAGGCCAGGATGGAGTAGGCGCCCAGCGTCTTGTCCATCGAGACGCCGTCCCAGCGACGGTCGACCGGCGAATGTCCGACACCAGCCACCGCGACCTTGCCGCGGTGCTCCCATACGCCGAGCCCGTCCTTGTCTCGCCGCCACTGATACCCCTCTGGCGCGGTCATGGCTCCCCCTTTCCTCTATGCTCTGGACTTTTCTCCCTCTCCGCCCCTGGGGGCGGAGAGGGCAGGGTGAGGTGGGGATTCCAGAGCGCGCGGCCGGCACCCACCTCACCCTCCCATCGCTCCGCGATGGGCCCCTCCCTCTCCCCCCTGAAGGGCGGAGAGGGGCAATCGATAGCAAGATCTGTGCACCCTCTAGGCGACGACCCGCCACTCGTGGATGAGCTGGCCTGGGGCCACCTCCTCGAACGTCACCGCGACGGCGGCGCCCACGGGCACGTTGTAGGGCGGGGTGCCCGGGAGATTGGAATAGAAATTGACCCGCGGGTCCGCGTCCAGCGTCACCATTGCCAGGTTATAGGGCTGATCGGGCATGCGCCGGTTGAGGCGGCCATCCTCGATCACGATGTAGGTCGCGATATGGCCTCTGCCCGCGACCTCTTTCCACGTCAGGCCGGCGGCCGAGTTGCAGACCTGGCAGGCCTGCTGCGGCGGGTATTGCAGCCTGTCGCAGGCAGCGCAGTGCTGCAAGACGAGCCGCCTTTGATTGACGGCGTCCCAGAAGGGCTTGCTCAAAGCGTCGGGGACGGGGATCAGCTTCGGCATCGTTTCACTCCGCGCTCCGTCCAACCCACTGGCCGTAGACGGGGTACTGGCAGCAGATGAACTCGATATAGGCCGGGCGGCCTGACGTATTGACGTCGAGCGCCCGTCGCAGGGCCGGGATGACCTCGGCTGGCTCGCTCACCCGCTCGGTGTGAAAGCCGAGGGCGCCGATCACCTTCGACATATCCACCTCGTCGGGCCCCAGCACCTGGTGGGTGAAGGGATCGTGTCCCGGCCCCCAGAAGCCGGGTCCATAGCCCGCAAAGCCGCCATTGCTGATGTGCACGACCGTGATCCCGAGTTTCTCGCGCAGCAGAACCTCAAGGTTGCCGAGCATGTAGCCAAGGCCCGCCTCGCCGGTCACCGCCACGGATGCCCTGTCCGGAAACGCCTTCTTGGCGGCAATGGCAGCAGCCAGGCTGAAGCCAAGCGTGGAGACATTGCCCCAGCCCAGAAAACCGCGCGGGATGAGCGTGTCGAAGACGGTGCTCAGCTGGTCGCGCGTGTTGCCGGATTCGTGCGTCACGAACGAATTGCGCAGATCCAGCACCTCCATGAGATCGCCGTACACCCGATAGGGGTTGATCGGCTTCTCGTCGGAGGCCATGACCTGCCTGTATCTGGCGAGTGCCTCGTCGCGTGCCGCCCTCACTTCCGCCGCCACATTATCCGCCGTCCGTCCGGCACCGGACGTGCGGTCGGACACTTCCTGGCGGAGCGCCTGCAAGGTCAAGCGCGCATCGCCGATCACCGCGTGCGCCGTGGGATACATCTTGTTGATGTGCAGCTCGTCGACGTTGCAGTGGATGATGGTCTTCTTCGCCGCATCAGGAATGGCGTGGCTGAAGCGGCCCGGCGACAGGCTCGAGCCTACGGCGAGGATGAGGTCGCTTTTGTTCAGGTAGTGTGCCACCTGATCGCCGCGCACGCCGACAAACAGCGGATGGTTCTCCGGGAACGCCCCTTTGGCCTTGAGAGTCGTGATCACCGGCACATTCACGAGCTCCGCCAGCGCTTTCAGGTCTTCCGAGGCGCCCGCGTAGATGACCCCCTCGCCGGCGTAGATCAGCGGGTTACGGGCTCCCAGGAGCTGGTCAACTGCAGCGCGCACATCCGCCGGGTCCGGCGCCGATTTCCAGCCCTTCACGGGACGATAGGGGTCGGCGGTCTCGTCGTATGTGGCCGTGGCATTGGGAATAGCCAGGATCACGGGGCCCGGTCTGCCGCTGCGCAGCATGGTGAAGGCGCGGCGCATGAGCTCAGGCGTGCGCTCGGGCTTGTCGAGATAGCCGAACCACTTCGACACGGTCTTCATGGCCGATGCGACATCGTACTGGCTGTTGCCCGAGCTGCCGGCCGGCACGCCATCGGTGATGCACAGAACGGGCGAGCCATCCTCATAGGCCTGCGCCATTCCAGCGTAGGCGTACTGCATGCCGGCGGCATTGACGCCCCCTTGGAAGGTGCACACCCCGATCCGTGAGCCCGCGGTGATGCGCGAGAACGCGTCGGCGACCGCGACGGCGTAGCGGTCGTCGCGCATCATCAGCATCGGCACCCCTTCCCGGCCGAGCGCGTTGTTCACCCGGCAGACAGGGAAGGTTGAAACCCAACCCACACCCTCCTGCTTGAGAATGCGGCTAATGCCGGTCGCTACATCGATCGTCATGGATGTGGTCTCCTTTGCATGGAGCCGAGCCGTCAGCCTCCGTGCGGGCGCACTGAAGCATACAAGCATACAATAATCAGCCGCGTGCCGTTTCCCAACTGCCGCAGCGGTGTGATCGGCCTCGCAATCGCGGGCAATCCGGAAAATGATGGGCGCCTGTCGCCCTGGCAAGAGGGCGGTCGGGCATGAGATCATCCCGGGCGCACACAAGAACGGCTGCGCGAACGAGGCAACGACTGGCCTCACGCTCGGGCTCTTCGTGATGCTGTTGCAGGACGTCGTGTTCGGCTGACCGGAACGCGGGGGAGCCTCTTGCAGCCCATAAGCGCCAAGAGATGGTTACAAGCATGACGACCGGCGCTTGAGCCAAAGCCGATACAGCTTGATGCTCCCGATCCAGCGCTCAACTCCGGCAGAAGGCTCCGTGGGAGGGGTAGGGGGCGCATCCACGACTACCTCGAGGCGGCTGGCCACGGTGACGACGAGCAAGGGCCGCTGTTCCGGCCGATCCGCAACAACCGCACCGGCCGCATCGATAAGGCGCTCGTCGCTGAAGGCCGGCATCGTGGCGCCGTCCGTCATGTTGAGAAAACTCGCGGCCTACCGCCGCTAGAACCAGCTCGACCTCGCACTCCAGGAGCTGGGGCGGATCGAACGCACGCCGTTCACGTATTTATCCCCGATCCCGTCGGGTCCGGCTTTGTTCAGAGCCTCGCGCGACCCGGCGGCAATATCACCGGGTTCAGCTCCTGCGATGCGGAGCTGATGGGGAAATGGGGCCCGAAGACGGCAAGGCCACTATTTTTTAGCCTAGGCGCGCGCTCGCGCGCGACGGCAGAGACGAAAACCCGCCGCTGCTGGGGTCTGCCGCCGCGGTGTCAGAAATGGGATGCCGTAATCTTCAGGTGATGTAGGCGGGTAAATCGCTGAGTGCGGCCGGCTCAAACCCGGGCAGTGCCTCTGGCCTTCTCACGTCCACTTTCGGGCGGGTCCCCTCGATGACGTCGGGATTGGCGTCGAGTTCGTTGAAGGCGCCGCTGAGCTCAAGTTGCTCGAAATGACCGCTCCCGGAATCGTCTGCGGCCATCGAGCCGCCGTCGCGGGTGCGGGCAGCCAGGTTCGATCCAAGCCCTTCGGTTCCGCCCGCATGCCCTCAGCAGCAGTTCGACAGCTGCGGGCCTTATCGGGACTGGGAGGTGACGATGCCAAAATCCTCCCCGAACTTCACACGATGCGCCGCCGCATAGGCGTCCATAAACGCCTGCGTCGAACAGGGCGCCAACTCCGTTTGCAGCTCTGCGCGCAGCTTGTCATCCATCAGGGCAAAGGCCCCAATAAAATCGACCGGTTGGCCGTTTAATAGCACCCATTCAGGCTGCGCCAAAAATCTCATCCCATCTCTCGTGCCACCAGCGTGCTACTCTCGACGAGATATTGGCGCGGTAGCTGTTAATTTTGGTTCACCGGCTCCTTCGCAGTCCGCGGTCGAAGATGTCCGTGTCAGGCCCGGTCGGTATAAGCGGCTTCGAAGAAGGAGACCTCGAGGGCGACAGCCCGCTGGAAAAAGGTCGAAGTGAAACAGGCATCCCGGCACGGATGCCGAATGTCTGACAATCGCGGGATTATCGTATTCTCCGTTCCACGCGCGCCTCCTCAAACCCCGGCTAACGCGGGGCGTTTGAGGGCGAAGCGGGTTCGCGGCGGGCCAGCGAGGGCTCGAGCGATCTCCTTGGTGCAGCGCAATAGGATCTCGCGGGCATGGCGGACGACCTTTCCAACGGTATTGAGCAACAGAAAGCGTAGCCGTTTGGGTCTTGCGGCGTGCAATTCCTCGGGTAGGCCGACGCGCTTATAGGCAGAGAGCAGGTTGTAGAGGATCGTGTTGAGCCGCAGCCAAGCGGCATTGGCGCCGAATTTCTGACTGGGCAGCGCGGCGCCAGCGAGTTCGTTCACCAGCACGTCATGGGCGTGTTCGATGGTACCGGCCTTCTGTCGGTGCCAGCGGATCAAATCGAGGCCACAGCCGCCTTCCGGGTCGGAGCGGTTGGTGACAATGCACAAGTGGCGGACCCGGTTGCCGTCGCGTAACAGCTCGCCCTGGCGCGGGCGGATGCGGATGGCGAGATAGCGGCGCGGCGAAACGGCATCCTTGCGCCAGACCGCGTCGCTCGGCAGATAGTTGACCTCGGCCCACTCGCGGATCGCGCCGGTTTCTTCTTGGTCGGGTTTCCAGTGATCCTGCGGCAGCCTGGAAATGCATTCGGCCAGCTGCGGGCTCATATCGGCGGAGATCGCGTAGCCGATCGCCTGCTCGTCGAGCCAGCGCATCAGATCGTGCTCGTAAAGCGCGCTGTCGCCGCGCAGGTAGATCTTGTCGAGGCCGCCGGGCAGCGCGGCGATCGCCTTCTCGACCACCCGACGGTTGCCCGATCCGGCCGGGACATTGCCGTCGCGGAACTCGTCGACAACGATCACGTCCTGTTCGGCCCACAGCGCCAGTACCGGCTGATAGCCGCGATTGCCGTCATAGGCCCGCTTGGCGGCGCGTTTGTCGCAAGCGATCACGGTGGCGTCGATGTCCAGGGTCGCCGTCTTCACCGGATGGCGACACTGCAGATCGAGGACGAGCTCGGCGTTGGCCTTCAAACCCAACAGCGGCGCCAACTCAGTGGGCACGCTCGATTTGCCCTCCTGCAATAGCGGCAGGTCCTCACCATGGAATTGCGCCAACAAGTCGCGCGCGGTCTGCGCCGCCGGCAGATCGTGACCCAAGAGCAGCACCAGCGCCTGGTCCTGGCGAAACTGATCGAGATCCTCCGCTCGTTCACCGCCCGCCGCCCACATTGCCAACAGACTTTCCACCATTTCCGAGGCGCTCAGACCTCGCTTGCGGCTCTTCAGCCTGATCTCCCGCTCGATCACCGCCGCTGTCCCAGTCTGACGAAACGCCTCGATCAATCCGGGAACCCCCGCATGCCCGGTGATCAGCCCGGTTTCGAGCTCGACATCAATCTCAAAATCCAACCGGTCCGTCATTCCCCTCTCCCGCACCCCGCGGTGAAACTTACCATCTCGACAGAACAAAAGCAGAATCAATGACTTCTCGGCAAAACCAGCCGAATCCCAAAACGATAGCCGAGGATTAGGGTGAATGGGGTCTGCTTGACAACCAGTTGATTCGGCAGTTAGGGGCGCCTCGGGTCATCCGCGAAATCCCTTGCGCTCTGTGCGGCGCTGGCGTGGCCCAGCGGCCGGCGTCCCCCAACTGTCTCTGCAACAAGGACCCGCGGTGCCGGACGGAGCTCGTTTGGCTCGAAGAGCGCGAGATTGTCGCGGGCGGCACCGATTACTGCATCCACGCGCTCGAGACAGCACGCAAGCTGCTCGCAAAGCTACAGCCTCTGCCGGCCTTCGAGCGGCAGATCTGGCTCCTCGATCAGCGCATCAATGAGCGAGGGATGTCGATCGACATAGATCTTGCGCGCATAGCGCATCGTATCGTCGAGGACAGGCTGAAAGAGCTCGATGTCCAGCTGACCAATATCACCGAAGGCGCGGTCGGTTCCGCTACGCAGATCGTCAAATTGCTCGATTGGCTCAGGTCCAATGGTGTGACGCCCCGGAGGCGCCGGGAGCAACAAGCTTGGCAAGGAAGAAATCAGATCTCTTCTGCGGCAGCGCGATCTACCGGATAAGTGCCAGCGCGCTCTCGAGATACGTGCTGAGGCGGCTAAGACCAGCACGACAAAACTTGACGCTTTCATCAATCGGACGAGCAGCGATGGGCGCTTGCGTGACAGCCTCGTTTACAGGGGCGCCGGGAGAACGGGCCGGTGGTCAGGGAAGGGCGCCCAACTGCAGAACCTGCCAAGGCCGCCAAGGAACTTCACCTCGTCCGATATCAATTGCGCACTTGAGCTAATTGGTCTTGGCTGGACAATCGGGGACATTGGTCGGTTGATGCCGGCTCAAGGGCTCGAGATCATCAGCGCGTGCTTGAGACCTTTGCTGATCGCTGCTCCCGGGCATGATCTGATCGCCCGCCGACTACAATGCCATCGAAGCCCGGGGAGTGGCGTGGCTTGCTGGTGCCGATCGGATGCTCGATCTCTTTGCGCGCGGTGAAGACCCATACCTGGATATGGCAGCCCAGATATATGGGGCGCCGGCGGAAAGCTTTAGCAAGACAGGTCCCGAGCGGCAGTTGAGCAAAGCTGCGGTGCTAGGTCTCGGCTATCAAATGGGCGGCAAGACATTCAAAGAAACTTGCGAGAAACAGGGCGTATCTGTCACCGACGACCTGATTCGGAGAGCGGTCCAGATCTATCGTGAGATGAACCCGGAAATCCGGAACCTTTGGGGAGAGCTCGAAGATGCGGCGATTGAGGCGGTCCGCAATGAAGATCGCCCAGTCCGGTGCGCGCGCGGCCGCATAGCCTTCGCAAAATGGGGCGATTGGCTGGTTAGGAGACTGCCCAGCAGTCGGCTTCTTTGGTATTACCAACCCCATTTACGGGAGCGAGCGATGCCTTGGGAGATCGGCGATGGCAAACCGGCTCAGCAGGAGGGTGTTAGCTTTTACTGTCAGGATGAACAGCATAAATGGCGCCTGCAGGACGGGTATGGAGGCAGGTGGGTTGAGAATGCGGTGTCGGGCTTCTGCCGAGACCTGCTCTCCAACGCCATGTTGAACCTTGAGGCAGGCGGATATCCGATCGTGCTCAGCGTTCACGACCAAGTGGTCGCCGAGGTGCCAGAGGGTTTCGGCAGTATCAGCGAGTTTGAGGAGATCATGTGGCGGTTGCCGGACTGGGCAGAAAGTCTTCCTGTCAAGGCAGAAGGCTGGCGAGCGAAGCGCTTTCAAAAATAGCGAGGAAGACCGCCGTCAGCCTCAGCTCGACCGATCGCGAAAAAATTTAGCTTATCGCTAAATGGCGAATGCGGCCGATGCACCTCGCTGTACGCCATTGGGTGGGGTGTAAGGTGGTCAACCAACGGTTCTCGAGGATCCGACGCCGAGGCGACAACCGGGCCGCGGTCGCACAGCTCGTATTCGATTGTACAAAAATAAAACGGTGGCAAGGTGTATGCGCAGTCCGGAGATGAAGCCCAAATGGTCAACGCAGTCGCTTACGTGATCAGTTCGAGCGATCATAAGAAAGTGCCACACAGCTGCGCCATGGATCGGAATTGTCAAAAAGTATCACAAGATATTGAAAACACTGCCTTTTTGATACGAATTGATTAATTGAACCGCCCTGCAATGCCTCATGGTGAGGACTGCAGCCCCATTTTCTTCTAAGCCTCTGAATAAGCTAGCAACTCTTCGCCCCCCAAACCCCCTTTAAAGGGGGCTACAAACATCACTCTCCCCAAGCGCATCACGGCACCGAACGTTTGCCTCCGAAAGCGGACACGATAGGCACAAAACGGTCGTGTCAATGCCTCGTCTAAGCTATTGAAAAGCAACGCGACCCGGCAGTCGCAAGAGATGGGTACAAAAGGAACGTTTAATGTCTGTGAGCGTCGCAAACCTACCTTCAAACCGTGCGGCAAGCCTACCTTCAAACCGTGCTGCAATCTACGCGAGGGTATCGACCGAGGATAAGGGGCAAACCCCCGACAACCAGCTATTGCAGCTGCGGGCATGGTGCGAGCGTATGGGCTATCCGGTCGTGCGGGAGTACGTCGAGCATGAGAACGGCGGCAAGGGCATCGAGTACCGCAAGCAGCTCGCCGCAATGTTTGTCGGCGCCGCGCGACGCGAATTTGATCTCCTGCTCGTATGGTCGCTCGACCGCTTCAGCCGTGAGGGCATGGCGACTACGGTTGGATACCTTCAGCGCCTCACCTCGCATGGTGTCGCATTCCGCTCGTTCACTGAAGAGCATTTGTCGACGGAGAACGAGCTCGTCCGCAACATCCTGCTCGCAACTCTCGCCTCACTGGCCAAGCTGGAGCGCGAAAAGATTAGTCAGAGGACGAAAGCTGGCCTCGAACGAGCGCGCGCGAAGGGCAAAGTCCTGGGCAGGCCGAAATTTAGCAATGTTGATCGGGACAAGCTCGTCGAAGCGCTCGAAACCGGCGACAGCTGGCATGCCGTGAGCAGGAGGACGCGCATCCCTTACAGCACGGTGAAGAAGCACGCGAGAGCGCTCGGGTACGAACCGAAAAAAGCGCGGGCAATCGAAATCCCAGATGGCTGATGCAGACCCCTCCGCCCTTGCGTCTCCGCGATTCGCTTTTTCCGATCAGGGGGTCCCCGGCGATTTCAAGATCGATTTTCACTTTTATGGGTCCTATCTGGCGGCGCGCATATCTCCATCCCTAGGCCTTCATGGCTCAGTGGGGTCGTCTCGCGGTCCTCCTCTTTCACGGGTCCTCCGACGAGCAGCGGGCTCAGCGTTGGGCCCGGCGGAACCCTTCTGCCTCCTCCCGTTTTGACGGCCGACAGCCCCTAGATGCCCCCGCTTGATCTCACAGCGCTTCAACGCCGAGTTCGCGGCTGGGTGGCGGCTGAGGCCTGCTCGCGGAACAGCGTGTCGGCGGCCTGCTTCTGGGTATCCGTGAGGCTCGCATAGAGGCTGTCGAAGGCAGTCGCCAAGCGCTCGGTGTTATCGGCGTAAGCGCGCGCGATCTGAGCGTAGGAGTGCATGTTGTCGACCGCACTCATCGAGGTCACGGCGTGGGCGCGCTGGGTGAAGAGCGCATCCGTGCTCGCGGCATTATCGCGCATCGCCTGGGCGAAGACAGTCCACAGCGGCGTCTGCGCTTCGGTGATGCCGAGTTGTGACTGCAGCGTCCGGATCCGCTGATCCACCGCGGCTTGGGTGGCGGCTGAAGGAGCAGGCGATGCCGATTGCGCAGCCGGCGGTGAGGCCGCAGGCGGCGCAGCAGTTGCGGTTGGGGGGAGCTGGGCCGTCGGCGCCGATTGGGTGAGGCCAAGGGAGGGAACAAGCAAAGCTGCCAGAGCGATACAGCGTCCAAGGTTTGAGACCAACATGGTTTACTCTCCTATGATCAATCGGCTTAGCGCCCGTGGCCGTGCCCACCGCCGAAGCCACCACTCCCTCGGGCCTCATGCCAGCCGCCAAAACCACCACCGTGCCAGCCGCCGCCATGCCAGCCGCCGAAGCCGCCGCCATGCCAGCCGCCGAAGCCGCCGCCATGCCAGCCGCCAAGGCGACCACCGTGCCAGGTGCTGGCCCCGTGGGAGCGCGTTGCCGGCCAGCCGTGGACACCCCGAGACATCCCGCCAAATCCGGGCCCGGTGTGGCCGAAATGACCAAATGCCGCGCCCACTCCGACGCCTGCGAACCCGCCAGTCACGTAACCGCCATCCCACCACCCGGGCCCGATGGTGGCGAAGGCCAGGACGGGAGGACCGATAAAGAACGCGAAGGCGGGCGGCGTGAAGATGATTAATGGCGGCGCCACCGCAACGATGATTTCGGGGGGCGGCAGGACCACGATCGGTGGCGGCACCGTCGCGCCGAGCAGCGGGCCCACCGGTAGCGGCGCGACAGCAGGTGCAGAAGGAGCTGCAACGGCTGGCGGGGCCGCTACGATCGGCGGCGGGCGGATATACGGAAGTCCGGCAACAATCGGCGGCGGTGCGGCGTAGATCGGCGGCGGCACCACGATTACCGGAGGAGCGACAATTACGCCGAACGAGGCACCAACGAATAGGCTGCCCCAGGCCCATGAACCGGGGCGCCATCCCCAGCCAAAGCCACCCCACCCCCAAGTGTGGCGCCAATCCCACCAGCCCGCGCCGGAGCCGACAAATCCGGGCCCTCGCCAGCCGCGCCAGCCATAGCCGGAGGCGACGGGTCCACGCCACTCGGGACTGCCCCATCCGTGCTTGTACCAGCCGAGATGCCGGCCGTTGTCGTGCCAGCCTACAGGGCGATTCCAACCACCACCGCCGTGCCACGCCCCGCCCCCGTGCCAGGTTTCGCCGCCATGCCAGCCCCATCCCCCTCCATGCCAACCCTCGCCGCCATGTTTCGCCTCGGCCGAAGTGGTAATCGCGATCGCCAGCACCGTCGCGGCGATGATGAGCAGCTTCGATCCGATGGCTATCGGTTTCATCGGCGATAGCCCGTGCTGTCAAGCTGCGGGCGCAAGCGTAGGATCATAAAATACATATTGCCACCAGCTAAGTCCGAATTCTTAACCAAGACTTCTAAAATTCTTCAACCATCGCCTCTGGTTCATAACAGATAGCTGATGCCGGGTAGCTGAATCTAAAAAGCGTCAAGATATCCTTAGCGAATTGGAAACGTCTCGGAACGTCGTCCGCTTACCCGCATCGCCCAGCTTTTCGCCGCCGCGCCAAATCACGGGTGGGCAAGACGGCGCAACAACTCATCACGGCCGTAATAATGGACAATCGCTTCGTTAATCACCGCCCCGAGGCGAGTCATGCGGTCGGCGAGCCACTTGGGAACCTGTCCACCGTGCGGCGGCAGGTTGGCGGTTCCAGCCCTTTGGGCCATAGAGCGTTCTCTAAAAATGCAGCGCCTTTATAGCGCCGCAGACAACCGCATCTTCTCCAACGTCGGTTGCGCCGACCGGAGCCCTTGGTAACGATGAAGCGCCAACCGGGTACGGCGGAGTTAGCGAGCATGAATTTGTCGGCCAACATGACGAGCGGCATCGGTCAGCCGGTGCGGCGCAAGGAGGATTTTCGTCTCCTCACCGGCCGAGGCAGCTTTGCCGATGACATCCATCTGCCGAAATTAGCGCATGCCGTGATCGTGCGTTCGCCCCACGCTCATGCGCACATCGGGTCCATCGACAAGGCAGCAGCGCTCAGCTCCCCCGGCGTACTCGCGGTCCTAACCGGCCATGACTACGTCGCCGACGGGCTCGCGCCAATCCCGCACGGTGCAGGCCTTATGGGGCGACCCGATGTGGCCGTCCGGGTTCGAGGCTTCGATCCGATCACGACGCAAGACTACCCGATGCCGCCCGATAAGGCCCGTTTTGTCGGCGAGGCGGTCGCTATGGTCGTCGCCGAGACCGTCGATCAGGCCAAGGACGCAGCCGAGCTGCTCGAGATCACCTATGAGCCGTTGCCCGCGGTAGTTCGGGCTGCCGACGCGGTGAAGCAGGACGCCCCGCGCCTGTGGGAAAATGCGCCGGATAATCTCTGCGCCGATATCGAGGTTGGGGACGAGGCGGCGACGACACAGGCTTTCCGGTGCGCCGCCCACATCGTTCGGTTCGACACTTGGGTGCAGCGCGTCACCGGTGTCCCGATGGAGCCCCGCACCACAACGGCTGAATACGATGCGGCGACCGGGCATTACACCCTTTACGCCGGCAGCGGTCGCGGCGTCGCGAAGCTGCGGATCGACCTCGCCCAGGTCCTGGGTGTGCCAGCCGAGCAGGTTCGCTGGGTGTGCGGGGACATGGGTGGAAATTTCGGCACGCGGAACTTCTTCTATCCCGAGTACGCATTACTCGCCTGGGCTGCGCGCCGAGTGGGGCGGCCGGTGAAATGGACGTGCGAACGGAGCGAGGCGTTTCTCAGCGATTATCAGGGGCGGGACCTGACGGTCGAGGCTGAGCTTGCTCTCGACAAGGATGGGAATTTCCTCGCAGTTCGCGGCTCGAACCTCAGCAACCTCGGTGGGCACGCGGCCGCTTTCGTGTCCCTCCAAAAGGGGCTCGGCCTGATGTCAAACGTTTATCGCATCCCGGTCGGCTATTTCCGCGGTCGCGGTGCCGTCACCAACACCGTCTCGACGACCCCTTATCGAAGCGCCGGCCGACCCGAGGCGATCTTTGTAATCGAGCGACTGGTCGATCTGGCAGCGGACCAGCTGGGGCTCGACCCGGTAGCGCTGCGACGCCGGAACATGATCCCGCCTGCCGCCCAGCCCTACGCCAATCCGCTGGGCATCACCTACGACAACGGCCGCTACGAGGACGCGATGGACACGGCGCTGGAGCTCGCCGATTGGGATGGATTCTCTGCCCGGCGCGCCGAATCTAGAGAACGCGGCAAGCTGCGCGGTATCGGCATCGCCAATTATGTCGAGATCACATCAGGCGCGCCGCGCGAGCGCACCGAGATCACCGTACTTCCGGAGGGCCGGGTCGAACTGGTGATGGGCACGATGTCCTCCGGGCAAGGCCACGAAACCAGTTTCGCGCAGCTTGTCACCGAATGGCTTGGAGTGCCGTTCGAGAGCATCACTTACGTCGCCCACGACACCGCCCGGGTTGCGGCGGGTGGCGGCTCCCATTCCGGCCGTTCGATGAAGCTGGCCACCACGATTATCGGTAAGGCAACCGACGACATCATCGATAAGGGTCGCAAGATCGCCGGCTCCCTGCTCGAGACAGGCGAGATCGACATCGAGTTCGAGCGTGGCCGATACCGGGTCGCCGGCACCGATCGCGAGGTCGGCATCTTCGAGGTCGCCGCCGCTGCCGTCACGCGTACGGACTTGCCGGAGGATCTGCAGGGTCCGCTCGCCGGCATCTCCGACCAGACGCTTCCCGTCGCGAGCTTTCCGTATGGAACGCAGGTATGCGAAGTCGAAGTAGATCCTGATACGGGTGGGTGCAAATCGTCGGGTACGCTGCCGTGGACGATGTCGGGCGCGCCATCAATCCGCTGATCCTGCACGGTCAAACGCATGGCGGGATTGCCCAAGGTGTCGGCCAGAGGCTGCTTGAAAACAGCTATTACGAGCCCAAGACAGGGCAGCTGCTGGCGGCGAGTTTCATGGACTACGCGATGCCGCGGGCCGATACCCTGCCAAATTTGGCCACGACGCTCAGCGAAGTTCCCGCGCCGACAAACCGGCTTGGCGTCCGTTCCGGCGGCGAAGGGGGTACGACACCCGCGTTGGCAGCAGTGATCAACGCTATCGTCGACGCCCTCGCTGAACTGGGAGTTCACCACGTCGAGATGCCGGCGACCGCCGAGAGGGTGTGGCGCGCCATTCGGGCTGGACGCTCGGCTGCCGCGGCCACATCGTGAAGTGGCTAGGGCCCGTCAAAGTGTTGATCGCAGCCTCTCGCCATCGTGCGACTTAGAGCCGGTACCGGCACTCGACCGGAAGCGGCACGCCGTGAAAATCACCCCGGTTCGTGTCCAGGTTCTCAAGGTTGATGAATAGGCATTCGTCGTGGACGAAATGCGGCCCCGCGTGCCAAGTCGCGACGTGCAGCTTGATGAGGCGATCGCCGGGCACCCGGAAGGCGGCGATATCCTCGACGCGCGGCCGCGCATCATCATTAAGGTCGCCCGGTGGCGCGACGCCGATCAGCCATTCTTTGCCGCCGAGCGAGCCCAGGCACTGCGTAACCCGCCGGTGGCGCGCGATCCGCCTGAAGCCGAGTCCGACATGCGGCAAATGCATGATCCACAGCCGCGGCTCGCCATTGCCCAGGACGAGCTTTGCCTCACTCGCCGAGGCTTCGGGGTCGTAGCGGGTCTCGACACCCTGGCCGCCCGTCCGTAGCGGCGCGATGACCTGGCCGTAGGGTGCGAACGCCTCCGCCGTCAGCTCCCTGACGTCCAGCATGTGCCGTGGTATGGTGCCCACATCGTTCATCGTCACCTCCTCTTCAATTACCCACCCGGCCAGCTCTGAGTGGCCGAAACTGCGAGCAGGACGCGTTGGTAGCGTCTCGACTTTGTCACGCCAGAAGGTACCATCGCCGGGATTCGATCTCTACCGTATTGAGCTGCAGTCGGGGAGAGCCATGTGATGGCGTATGACATACAACCGCCTACGGAGCTACCCGAGCCCGGGTATTATTATCACTTCAAACATGATCCGGACGGACCGCTGAATAATTACGCATATTATATTTACGGAGTTGGCCACCACACTGAGGGCGATTGTCGCGCTGAAGACGCCTTCATGCAAGTATACCGACCGTTATATGAGGAGGCATACGCTTACCGGAACGGCGGACTTTTCGACTTACGCCCGCTGCACATGTTTTTTGAACCGGCCGAGTGGAGGGAAGAAAAGGTGCCGCGTTTCACGAAGATCGTCGATGAAGCAGTGATTGCACAATTAGCGGCAATCAAGGCTCGCATGTATCCGAACCCGTAGAAGCTTCGAAAAGGGGGCTGTTCTGGATTGCGTTGCATGCTGGTCGCTTTAGCCCTGGCGGGCCCGAGGCCCATCGTTCGTCAGAAAGTAAGCGAGGATTGTCATGTGCCGCGTGGCGCGCCATCCCGGCTGAGCGCTCACCTGCCGCGGCCACATAGTAAAACGGCAAGGGCGAAATGGCATTTGACGCGCGTGGCGAATAGGTCAGAACCGCTAAGTTGGTGCGGGCGTTTCAATGAGCGCCAACCGGCACGATTAATCCGAAGCGGGGGTCAGATCGCTGTTCCGCCAATGTCTGCCATGGGTGGCTACCTGCCCTTGGCACCCGGGGTTTCCACCGTCCGCTATCCGATCTCTCAACGGACCCTTCAAGTACGTTGCCATGGTTCAGAGCGTGACGGACGAGACGTGCCGAGAGCTGGCGTTCGCCGGTCTACAAGCGAATAGCCGGCGCTGAACCCGCCCTTGTATCTGGTGCATGCTGGCCCCCGGCGTATCTGGTGCATGCTGGCCCTCGGCGGTGACGACCTCGTCAACCGCGACATAGTTGACCGAGAAATTCTTCAGGTTGGCGAGATAGCTCGACGTCGCGGCCAGCACAGCACTCGCGTCGGCATCGATTAGGGGTCCGCCGCCCGCGCATTCAGGGCCGGCGCAACCACACACACTGCCAACAGTGCCGAGACCGAGACCACCTTGGTAAAGTGGGACCACAGTTTCATATTTTCCTCTCCGGCTCTTTCGTCTCGTAACCCGTGCGCTTTACGACGGGAGGAGCGGCGCTCAGCATTCATCCGCTCACACAACCCCATCACGCCGCGGCCGACTCGCTGCGGAGGAACATCATCAATTGACCCAGCCCGATATGTTAGGCCCTTGTCGACGCTCAAATGGGTGGCAGTTCTGTGGCACTCCGTCCTTGCGTCGGCAACGGAGATAATGTTTGTGCGGAGCCCCAGCCGATCACGCTCAGCGGCGGCCGAGGATCGCGTCGAATGCTTCTCGTCGTGGGAGGCCCGCATCCGCCTCCGGGGTCTCGATCACTAGAGTTCGGGTCGGGAAGGCAAAATCGATGCCGAATTGTTTTGCGAGGTCCATGATTTGCAACAGGATCTCCTCGCGCGCCACCAGCTCTGACGAATAGTCTGTGGTCTCGATATAAAAATAAACCAGGATATTGAGACTGCTTTCCCCAAAATCATTGAAACGGACGTCGAAATTGGTTTTGTTCGTCAGCGGATGATCGGTAATAATCTGTTTGATACCGGCAATCAGCTGTTCGAGCTTTTCGCGAGGAGTGTCGTAGGTGACTTGGATCAGAAAGCGTTGACGGCGCATCTTGCGAAGACTGAGGTTTTCCACGGTTGCATTGACCACGGAGTTGTTCGGAATTGATATCAACGAGTTATCCGGCGTCCGGATGCGCGTGCTGCGGAAGCCGACATCCTCGACGGTACCTTCGCCACCGGACACTTTCACGTAATGACCGACGCGAAACGGCTTTTCGATCATGATCAACATCGAGCCGAGGAGGTTGGCGAGGCTGTCCCGAGCCGCCAGTGCCACGGCCAAACCGCCGACACCTAGTCCAGCCAGGACCGAATACGTCGGGAAGCCTAGTTCATAGGAGCCTTGGATCAAGAAACCGACGGCGATCCCGAGGCCGACGAAGCGCATACCGAGCCTGATCAGCTGGCTGTCCAGGCTGCCGCGTCGCAGACGCTCCGACGCGACGATCGCTTCAGCGAGAAGGCTCGCGGCGATCAGGGATAACCAAGCGGCGCTGAGATATAGCGCGCCGGTCTGCATATAGGTGATGGCGATGCGCGCAGTCCCACCGATCCGGAAGATCGCGCAGAGCAACGGCACCGGGAAGGCCGTCACGAGAATGATCGCCAGCGGGGTCAAGAGGGCGTGCCAGCCGGGGCCCGACTCCTCTGCCCTGCGGCCCGCGAGATGCCGGTTCAGGCGATACAGCCCGTAGACAAATCCCAGGCAGACGGCGAGCCCGACCGCGAGCCCCAGCCACTGCCACGCACCTGCCCCGGCGATCGGGGATTTGGCCCAGGCCGGCACGCGCAGCAGCCAACGGATCGGGACGATTCGCTCCAATCCGACTGGGGAAATCAGATAGGCCTCGTAAATCGTCGCGGTACCGCCCCCGCTCAATTGGTGATAGACATCGCTCAATTCGGCCGTCGGGCCGGGCTTGTAAGGCAGTTTCTTAACACGTTCGTAAAATTCGGGGAGGCGATCTACAGTTCCGGCAGAGAAGAGAAACTCCCCGGAGCGCGGTCCGTTCTCGACAAGCGCAATGTCGATCTCGGTTTCCGGCAGCCGCCACCGCTTGGACGGCAGACCCGCCGCCGCGTTCCGGTCCGGGATACTCTCGAAAGAAGGAAGCTCGATCCGGTCGAGTATCTCCTTTAATTGGATCGCCCGCTCGGCGGCGACTGTCTGTTGGAGCACAGGGGGAATATCGGAAAGGTCCAGAACCCTGATCGCTTTTGCTGCGGCGGAGAGAACCTCGACCTGTCTGCGTCGTTCGTCGGAAGTGAGGTACAGTCTTCCCGACGCCGCGTATTCCTGCAGAATACCCTTCAAGCCCCGGTAGATCCCGTCCATCGTCACGACGAAATCCTGCAGTGTCTCTCTGGGGCTGGCGGTATCGACCGGGCGCAGCGGGTTGACCTCTGCAGTGTTCGCTACGTTCGAGAAAGCTAACACCGACCCGATCAGCAGAACTGTGCTCAGCCGTTTGGCGCAGTCGAAGACAAGGATCATCACAAATCTCCTCAATCTGCTCGACTTGCTTCACTTGTCGGCGATAGTCGCGGTCCTTCTCTCCGGCATGCCGCGAAACCAACTATGGCAATAGTTCTCGCAGGTGTCCACCTCTAATCCGACCCCTATCGTCGAGCGGAATGATCGGCATATTGGGCGCGCCCTCAGGGCGCTTACGCAACCAATTGAACGAGCATGCTGTCGGCACCGAATGTCAGGGACACCCTGATTGCCTCTGCATTCGCCGTACGGCAGTATCATCAGCAAGCGAAGTGAAGGGAGTCCCATGAGTAAATACTGGTCTAGGCACAAGTCCTTCGATGAAAAGAAAGGTGTCGACCGCCGCAGAGTGTTGTTGAGCGCTGGTTCATTGCTCGCGTCATCGGCTCTGATGAGCGAGGTGATGAACACGGCAACAAGCAGGGTTGCCAGCGCCCAGGCGAGCGTCGGAACCCCGACCGCTCTGCCTTCCGATCAGATCGGTGAAGTCGCCACAAACGCCTACATCTACGCCTATCCGCTTATCCTCATGGAACTGACACGCCGGATCGCCACCAATGTCGCCGACACTCGCCAGTTCAGCAAGGCCCCGATGAACCAGTTTGCGAATGTGCCGACATTTCCTGACGCCACTTACACGGACATCGTGCGGCCGAACGTAGACACTCTTTATTCGCTCATGTGGTTCGACGTGTCGAAAGAACCCCTGCTGATCAATGTGCCGGATTCGGGAGGGCGCTATTATCTGCTGCCGATGCTCGACATGTGGACCGACGTTTTCCAATCCACGGGCAAGCGCACGACTGGGACGAGCAAGCAGGTGCTTGCGATAGCGGAGCCGCGCTGGCAAGGCCAACTCCCTGCGGGCGCTATGCTTGTTCATAGTCCTACCGCGATCGGGTGGATCATCGGGCGCACGCAGACCAACGGAAAAGCTGATTACGACGCCGTGCAGAAATTCCAGAACGGACTAATCGCTACGCCGCTTAGTCAATGGGGCAAGTCCTACCTGCCGCCGGCAGGAAGGATCAGCCCCGACTGGGACATGAAGACGCCGCCAGTCGATCAAATAGAAAAGCTCAGCCCGGCTGCCTATTTCTCGCTGTTCACGGAACTCACCAGGCTTAACCCGCCACACGCGAACGACTATCCGATCCTCGATCAGATGCTGCGCATAGGGATCAAGCCAGGTAAGCCCTTCGCGTTCGGCAAGGCATTGCATGAGGTTCAGGGCGCGTTGACCGAAGCGGGGCCGATCGCATTAAAGAGAATCAGGGCAAGGTTTTTAAAAGCGGGAGCAGCGACCGCTGGATGGCGCATCAATCTCACCGCAATTGGAACTTACGGCGCGGATTATTTGAGCCGGGCCGCGATCGCTTATGTCGGTCTCGGGTCCAACACGGTCGAAGACGCTGTCTATCCGACGGCACTCACCGACGCCGATGGCAAGCCGTTCATCAGCGACAACCGGTACGTCCTGCATTTTAATCGGGACCAAGTGCCGCCGGTGCGCGGCTTTTGGTCGCTCACGATGTACAACGAGAGGCAATTATTAGCGGCCAATCCTATCGACCGCTATGCCATTGGGGATCGCGACAAGCTCGCATTCAATCCTGACGGCTCGCTCGATCTTTATATCCAGCGGGAGCCGCCCGGCCGAGACAAAGAGTTCGAACTGGCTGCCGGCGCCCGCAAGCGGCCCCTTCACGATGAATCTCCGTCTCTATTGGCCGAAGCCGGAGGTTCTCGACGGGAGCTGGGCGCCGCCCGGCGTGAAGCTGGTGCAATAACGAGCCGTGGCGAGGGCCGGTTTGGGTCAATCGACGGTCCGATTCTTTCGCAAGCACACTCAAGTTCGAAAGGTCCGCTGTCGGATCAGGTAGCGGACGCCCGAACTCGCGCTGCCAATGTCGCAGTTGGGTCGACTGCGGCCACTAACTTGAGGGCGGAAGGGCTAAGGAGAATGTCCATTCCACCTCGCCAAAAGCGATCGTAAGCAACGCGACAGCGGTCTCGAGGGGGGCGCAGACAAGCACGGCCGCGGGCCAGCGACTTTCTGGCGTCTCTCCGGAGCGGCCCCTTGTGCTACGACGAGCTGTAGCGAGAAGCGAGTGCGCGGGGAGAACCGATGATGAGGTTCATAGGGAAAGCAATTGCATGCGGTCGCGCTGCCGTATGGGCGGCGCTGGCGCTCACCTTGATTTCGGCGTCGGCCGTTGCGCAAAAGTCCGGCGGCATACTCAAAATACCCCACGGCGACAGCCCGGCCAGCATGTCGATCCACGAGGAATTCAACGATCGTTTCCGAAGGGCCAATGATGGCGGTGTTCAACAATCTCGTGATGTTCGATCAGCATATCCCGCAGAACCGGCTCGATACGATTGTGCCCGATCTCGCTGTCGAGTGGTCGTGGAGCGAGGACGGCACGACCCTGACCTTCAAATTGCGTCAGGGCGTCAAATGGCATGACGGCAAGCCGTTCACCGCCCGGGACGTCAACTGCACCTGGGATCTGTTGCTGGGGAGGGGGACGGAAAAGCTCAGGATCAATCCGCGCAAATCCTGGTATCAGAACCTCGCCGAGGTAACGATCAACGGCGATTTCGAGGCCAGCTTCCACCTGAAGCGGCCGCAGCCTTCGTTCATCGGGCTGCTGGCGTCGGGTTGGTCGCCGGTCTACCCGTGCCACGTGACGCCACGCGAGATGCGGCAGCACCCGATCGGCACGGGCCCGTTCAAATTCGTCGAATTCAAGCCGAACGAGTTGATCAAGCTGACCCGCAACCCCGATTATTGGAAGCCGGGCCGGCCGTATCTCGACGGCATAGAGTACACGATCATTCGCAACGCCTCTACTTGGATCCTGGCCCTCGGCGCCCACCAGTTCGATCGTACCGGACCGGGCTTCGTGCCGATATCGCTGTTGAAGGAGATCAAGAACCAAGCGCCGGAGATGAGCTGCGAGATCGCGAGCTGGAATACCAGCCGTACTGCGATCATCAATCGGGCGGTGCCGCCGTTTGACAACCCCGAGCTACGCCGGGCAATCATGCTGGCGCTCGATCGTAAGGCCTTCATCGACATTATCGGCGAAGGCCAGGGCGAAATCGGTGCCACCATGCAGCCGCTGCCCAATGGCGTGTGGGGCATGCCGGCGGACATGTTACGCACTCTGCCGGGCTATGACCCTGACACCGCGAAGAATCGTGAACAGGCCAAGCAGATCATGCAAAAACTCGGCTACGGACCAGACAAACGGTTGGCCGTCACCGTGACCACACGCAATGTCGCTGCCTATCGTGACCCGGCGGTGATTTTGATTGATCAACTAAAGGAGATCTATATCGATGGCACGCTCAAAGCCATCGATACGACCCAATGGTACCCGACAGTCATGCGCAAGGAGTACGCCCTCGCGTTCACCGTCACCGAAACGGGGCTCGATGATCCCGACCAGATGTTCTACGAGAACTATTTTTGTGGGTCCGAGCGCAACTATACTGGCTATTGCAACGCCGAGGTCGACAGACTGATCGACCAGCAATCGGCCGAGACCGATGTAAATAAGCGGCGCCAGATAGTGTGGCAGATCGAGAAGTACCTGGCCGAGGATGGCGGAAGGCCGATCATCTTCCACCCTCGCTCGGCGACCTGCTCATATCCGCAGGTCAAGGGGATCACGGTTGGGGTCAACAGCCCTTACAACCTATGGCGCATGGAGGACGCCTGGCTCGACCGCTAGCCGACAACGTATCCGACCGCGGATGCACCGCGAACAAACAGACCCGGCGGTACTTAGGAACGGGAGTTGAAAGGCAGCTCTGGCTCGTTAGCCAACCTCGATATTGCCTGTGCCCAAACGCAAAAAACCCTGGCAGGCTTGCCAAGGGGTTGCGGACAAGACAGAGAGAAAAATCCAGTGCTCTTCTCGAGGTGAGACAATCGGCCAAAGGAAACAAAAGGAGACACCGTCATGAGATTAGCGGGCAAGGTGGCCATCATTTCGGGCGCGGCGTCCGGCATGGGGACGGCCACGGCGCGGATGTTCGCGCGTGAAGGCGCCAAGGTGGTAATCGCCGACATGTTGGAGCACGAAGGCCGGCAGGTGGCCCAGGCTATCGGCGCCGTGGCACGGTTCGAGGTGCTCGATGTGACCAAGGAGGACGACTGGGCCGCCGTCGTGGCCGCCACCACTAGGCATTTCGGCAAGCTCGATGTGCTGGTCAACAATGCCGGCATCTCCGGCAGCGCCGAACAGGATTTTTACAGCACCGAGGCCTGGCACCGGATCATGGCGGTCAACGCAACCGGCGTGTTTTTCGGCATCAAGTACGCGGTGCCGGCCATGGTTGCCAACGGCGGCGGGTCGATCGTCAATCTGTCGTCGATTGCCGGCATTATCGGCAGCGAGCACGTTCACATGGCCTACAACGCCTCAAAGGCGGCGGTACGGCTGATGACCAAGTCGGCTGCGGTGCAGCACGCCAAGGACAAGATCCGTGCCAACTCGATTCATCCCGGCGTCATGCCGCCGATGCGCACATCCGGTCGCACCGCCGATCCCGCCGTGCGGGCCGAACGCATGCGCGTCATTCCGATGCGCCGGCCGGGAGAAGTTGATGAGGTGGCCTACGCGATTCTGTTCCTGGCTTCCGACGAGTTATCCTATATCACAGGTTCGGAAATCCACGTGGACGGCGGTGCTATCGCCATATAGGCCTGCGCTGCGCTACGGCGCCGTTCCTCGTGACTAATTGGCTGGCATGAGATCCGCCCTAGCCGAGAAAGATCGCCGTGTTTGAAAACGTCAAAACCCCCGCCAGCTTCTGCTGACGAGGGTTATTGGCTAGGCTGCTGTTATCTCTTCGGCGATGACCTGCGCCATCGTGCGATGGTCCGGAGAACGCCCAGGTCTCTCCCGACGGCGACATCGCGAGCGGCCGTCGCGGCTTCGACCTGCCGCCAGGCGCCATGGGCCGGAAAACCGATCACGGCATCCCGAACCCGAGCGCAGGCGCCGCAGGTCTTGCAGGTCGCGTCCGAATACGTCGCCGGACAGACCGCAATTCGCCTTCCGGCGGGCGTATGCCGCGGCAACGAAGCCGTGCGATCACGCCATTCGCCGATCGTCTCGGCCCACTCGATCTCGCCGTCTTTTGAACCGGTGCCGAACTGCGCGGCGCGCATAAGCTCGGGCGAGCACGGTCACGACGGGGGCGATCCCCAATTCGGCCAGCCTGTCCGCATGCGCGGGGTTGTCGGCCGACAGGTTGATCGTGAACCCGGCCTTGATGGCCGCAGCGATCAGGCGCCGGTTCTCGACAGCGACAGGATCGTCGCCGAGGACGGGCTTGTGGGTGAAGGCGATCACATTCTTGCCGGTGTTGGCAGCGACGAGCTCTTCGAGGAGCGTACCGTCGATCTGCGGACCATATCCAGGCAGGTCGCCTGCTTGGGCGTAGCGCCACAGACGGCCGGGCCGGAGCGCCGCAACCTTGGCGCAGAACTCCGACCAGGACCCGCCGGCCAGGCCGCGGGATACGCGATCCCAATGCATGCCGAGGGCGCCGGTTTCAGCGTAGCAGCCATTTTCGTAGAGCGCGCATCCCGGCCAGCATGACGCCCGCTCGACAATCGACGCGGGGATGGGGCCGGTCTTCGCGTTCTGCGAAACAGCAATGAACTGTACTTGCATTTATTTCTCCATCGAGGCGGAAAGTGCCTCGACGGATCGGCCCCGCTACACTGCTGCGTAGTGAGGGCTCCGAAATAAAGGGAAGAGTTAGTATTATTGACGCCTCGACCCCCACCAGATACTTCCAGTGGGGGTTAAGAGGCTTAGTAGTGGCTGATGGCGACGAGATAGCGGAGGACCTTGTCGCTGATGTCGGTCCCTCTCTCGAGTACTTCCTCGGTCGTCGGCCAATCCTCGTAGCGGATCTCGCTGGTGCCGAGGATACGGCCGCCGCGCCAGCGTCCTTTGACGTCTTCGACGCCTTTGAACAGCTTGGCGGCTTTGGCGCGAGGGTCACGTGCGTTCCCGCCATATGCGGCCACCAGCTCCTCGGCGTTAGCGGGGATGTCACCGCCGCCGCGGCGCTGTGGATGGCACAGCATGACGAAAAGGCCGCCCGCGACGTCGACGATCTGCAGGTTGTCCTGATTTGCTTTCTTCAGGATCGGCAGATCGCGGTCTTTCGGCGCGAGGCTGACCATGCCGGCCAGGGTTGGAGACCTGACCGAACTTGACCGGGTCGATGTACTCGAGGGTATCGAGGTTGACGATCACGCGACGTTGGCCCTCCGGGATCTCTTCCGGCAGAAAGCCGTGCCAATCGCCCGAGCGTGGCGGGCGCTGCACGTCTTCCGGCTTCATGCCGCAGCGTTTCAAGTATTCGAGATCGCGCGTGTCATAAACGTCAGCGATCGACGTACTCGGCAACGCCGCAGTTTCCGAAGTGCCGGGCCACCGGTTTGACCTGCACGGAATGGGTGCTCGTCCAGCGGTCGATGATCTGACCGTAGGTCTTGGAGCGAGGGTCTCCGTCCTTGCAGATCTGTTCCTGCTCGAAGTAGCGGACATTGCAGGCGGCTTCGAGGAAAGCGCAGGCATCGCGCGTGATATCCGTGAAGACCGGAATGCTTCTCCAATCCTTCTTCGGCTTGCGCTCCTCGACCGGCATCATGGCGCGGTAGAGCTTCGAAAGCCGCGGGCCTTTCCAGCCCGGGATATCATCGTCCTCGGCGTAATCGCCTTGGACCAGGACGCGCTTGCCGGCCCAGCGGCCGATCAGCGGCGACTGCGAACAGTCTGCCGGCATATTGCCACCGCGCGCGCAGACGAGTGCGACGATCGCGGCGGGGGTGCTGGGGCGGTTGAAGCCTTGTTCGCCTTCCTTTGAGGCCGCTGTCCATGCCGGCGGGGTCGAGCCCCTCTTCGGCTTCGATACAGACAGGGTGATGGTATTGTCCCATAGGGTTTCTCCTATCAGGAGCGGGATTGCTCCTGACGCCCCTTGCCCCCTCAACTGCTGCTGAGGAGGCGTGGGCGGGGCTCAGTCGCCCCAGGAGGCCTGGTCGTATTCCGGCAAGTCCTGAACGATGCGCTGGGCCAGTTCGCCGGCAGCGTGGTTCAGCTCGTCATAGAGCCGGCTCTCGTGGACCTTTCCTTCGTGGCACTGATAGAGCAGGCAGCTCATCGCTTTGAACTGCTCGACGGGCGTTGCGTCGGCCCATCTTTCAAAGACGAACTCTGGAACGCGCAGATGGTCGCCGCAGCCGTACCGTGCGCGGAGGGCTCTTCTGTTCATGAGAAAGAGCTTTCGGCCGATCTTTGTTCCGGCCTCCTTTTGCGCATCGGTCGGGGCAGCGAGTAGTGCTCACGCGGCACGTGCTTCTCTCCGTCGAACGTGTCGAAATTGAGCAGGATTGCCGTCACGACCTTGGCCATGACGTTGGTATTGACCATAAAAGCTGACATCGAGAATTTCCTTCAGGAGCGGGATTGCTCCTGAAGCCACGAGCCCCCTCAGCTGCTACTGAAGGGGCGGGTGGCTACTCAGCCTGGATCACCAGACCGTCATCAGCCATGTCGGCGACGATCGGGGCCCCAGGTAGCGAGGCTCGACAACGAGGGCGTCGCACCAATAAAGGGCTTCCTCGTGTTCGAGATTTGTCGCGGACCCAGATCGTAGCCGGCTCGGTGAGCGGAGTGATCAGGGCGACGGGCCAACGTGACGTCGGGCTCGCCACTTCACTCCTCCGTATTCATTTTCCCTTGCAGCTGACGTAACCGCGTCCAAGGCTGGGACGGGCGTTATCTCGGCGGCGGGGATCGGGAGGAGTTTGTGGTCGATGTAGCTGTAGTTCACGGGGTCATCGCACTCGACAACGCGGGTATCGCGCACTGCGAACCAGCGCATCATCAGGTCCTGGACGTTCGCCTCTGCCTCCTCGCGGGTAGCGAAGCGCAGGGCGTTGCCGCTCCATTTGCCTGAGCTGTCGGCGATGACTTCGGGTTTGAAACTCATCGGGATTTCTCCTTTTTCGCCGGCGAGGTGCCGGCACGGCCGAAGCCCCCTCAACGGCTGCTGAGGGGGCGACGGGTATATCGGGGGATGACGTCGAGGCCGTGAAAGCTTGGCGGCCAGGGCAATCAGCCGGTGAAGGTCCGACTGACGGATCAGGGCGACAGTCCTGTCATCGACCTGGTGCTTACCGCGGTCGAGTATGGCCAGGATCTCTTCGCTGATCTCGTGCAGGGTAGGGAACTTCTGGCGACTGATCGCGGCTAGGCCTCAGCGACGTTCGAGACGATCGTTTCGCTTTCGTCAAGCATGTCGCCGCGGACAAGCCGCAGTGCCTCGTCGAAGGTGAGGCGGCGGAGGGGGTTCATGCTGACGGCGACTTCTTCGCATTCTGTCATCGTGTTCTCCTTTCGACGCCACGAGCCCCCTCAACTGCTGCTGAGGGGGCGTAGCGCTAAGTCTGGGGAGGGTCGACGTTGGCGATCGAGACGAGCCGGCCGCCTTTCAACGAGAACATCGCCTCGTAGACAAGGGCGGTACGGACAGCGATATCGAACGGCATGGGGACGGGGGTTCGCTTGTAGAACCAATCCCCGTTGTCGACCTGGACCGTGATCTCCCATACGTGCTTGGGTAGTGGGTGCACGTAACCCTTCTGCTCGGCCATTTACGCCGGCACCTCGACCGGGGCGAAACGGCTGAACCAGCGCCGGCCGATGACATAGCCGCAACGGACGACACTGCCGTCCTTCTTGTCGCGGTACATCGTGCTGACGCGGCCGCCGCCAACCTTCTCGCGCAGCTCTTTTACAGTGCGTGCCCAGATTGGTTCGCCGTATTGGTCGATGAAGAGGTGGTTGGGTTTCATCGGGGTTCTCCTTGGTTTACCGACGCCTCGACCCCCGCACGCTTCTGCATGCGAGGGTCTCGGCGTTGGTCAGGCTGCCAGTTTCAGCAGCTCGCCCGCGGTGCGCTCGATCTCCAGCCGCTTGTCCGTGTTCTGCACGGAGCGGGCATGGGCGGTGGCGGCGACGGTGACGTCCCAAAGGGTCTCGATCGGCCGGCCCTCTTCGGTTTCGTGGATGGCGGCGATTGCCGGGGCCATCTGCTTGCCGAAGCGCTTGCCGAGGAAGGCCGTCAAGTCATCGTCGATGCGCTTGTTGCGCGCGTCTTCGATAGCCTGCACGACGGGCTTCGCGCTCCCCTCCGAGTAATCCTGGAGGACGGGAACGATCTCTTCGAGCCACCGGTCGGGAGCGCCCTTGGTGTGGCGGATCCGAACCTCGGTGTACTGGTCTGCGCCCCAGATGATCCGGTTGCAGCAGACGTAGTCGAAGAGGAAGAAGCCGGCGAACGAGGGTCGACTTGCCGACCTCGCTGTTTCCGCACGAAGAAGCCGCGGGCGAAGCTCCCTGACCTGCCTGCGCGGCGGTTCGGGATCTCGATGCGGTTCTCCTCGTCGGCCAGGAACACGAACATGTCGCGATCGCTGGCGTACAGCGTGGTGTTTCCCTTGTTGACCGTCACCTTGATGCCGAACTCGCCCGGCACGCGCCAGGTCCCTGTGACGCCATCGCCGAAACGATCGACGAGGGCGTCGACGACATCGGCGTCATAGACGCGTCCGTAGTTGGGGCCGTTGACGGACCGGAGCTCGTTGACACTGCCGTCCTCGTTCGTGGTGAGGAGGACACCGATGTCTTCGACGCCGCGGGTGAAGCGCAGATTGTAGTTGAGGCAGTCTGCGATCATCGGCGCGGGCATGTTCGTCTCGCGGAAGTAGCTGGCCGGCGAGTTACCGGGGCTGGCGAGCGAACACAGCTGCCCGAACGACCAATGCGTAGGCGCCGCCGCTGGAAAAGCGGCCCCCCAGAACCTGCAGCGCGCGAGGGTCATCCTCGACAGGGAGGAGGTTGACCTTACGGCTACTGAGGACGTGGGAGCGGCTGTTGTCGCGGACCCGGCGCTTGAAGGCCTGCATATCAATGCAAACTTGTGAAGCGCTCGTCCGGGGCGCGGCTCATCCACTGGCGGTGAGCTTGCATCAGTTCAGTCAATTTCCTTACTCCTTCAGGTCAGGAGGGGCGGGGTGCCCTCTCCTGAGGCCTCAGCCCCCACACGCTTCTGCGTGCAGGGGTGAGAGGGCCGTACTGGTGGGAGCAGGCGCAGGGATTAAACTCGCCCGAAGGCGAGCCCCTCTCGCGTGACAGAACTCCGACGTAGGCCGTGCCGAGGACCGCAAGTCTGTTCTTGCTGAGGTGCTCGACACGATCCCGATGGCCTGACGGCTCCGACGCGCCGAGCCCCCTCAACTGCTGCCGAGGGGGCGTGGCGGCTATTCGTCGTCAGTGAATTGCGCGGGGATCTCGAGGCGCGGTCCGTATTCGGGCTGGTCTTCCCAAAGGAAGCTTCCGGAATGGATATTGCCGCGCTCTATCTGTTCGAGGAGCCCTTCCGGGATCTCTCGAGCCGCATTGATCGTCGTAGCGCCTGAGCCATCTCCGTCCTCCTCAGCGCTTTCCCAATCATCATTCTCCACCGCCTCTTGACAGGCAGTAGTGATGTCGGGGGCGTCGATGATGAGGCGCTGGTAAATCGGCAGCAGGTACTGGCGCTCGATAACGAACTTGGGCATTGGGTTTCTCCTGTTGGATGATTCCAACGCCGCGAGCCCCTCAACTGCTATTGAAGGGGTGGTGATGGTCAGCCAGCGCCGATAGGCTTTAAGCCGAGTTCGGCGAGGCGTTCCTTGCAGGCGGCCTCGTAGTGGAGGTCGTACTGAGCGCCCGCCACACCGAAGAGGGTGTGCTCCCATGGGCGCGTTTCAGTTCAGCCAATGAGTGGTGTCTCCGTAGGGCATGGGGAAGCTCCCAACGGCCGCAGCCCGAGGCATTGCTATACGTCGAGCCGAGTTGAATTTTGCGGGATCTTATTGAGACTAAAGGGCCCGGAAAGCTGTTGCTCTTCGGAGCTCTTGTATCTCAAGGTATATGGTGCTTCATGCTCAGTATTTCAAGTATTTGTCAGGACAATATGTATATAGTACGATAATACTCGATGCCCTTTGAACAAAGCTGATGGGGCCCGATGATGCGCATCACGGCGAGCGATCTGCGGGTTTTGCCAAGGAAATAAGTCATGCCCGGTTATGTCGAAGGCGCCGCACGAGTTGCACTGGCGGCACAGCGCAATGGCGTGATGCGCCTAATATCGGACAAGGCTTCTGGTCACCGGATAAGGATCAGAAGCAAGCCGACTGCAAAGAGCGTCCCGCTCCACAGTAAATCGAAATTTATCCAGTTTCGCCGGAGAAAGCCAAGTCCCACCCACTCATAGACGACAAGCGCGATCAAACCTGTCACAACCAGCGTCGCCAGCGTATGCACGCCGACGGCCACGAGAGACACCAGCAACGTCCTCTCCCCGATGACTGGGCCGCCCGCGCATAATGGCATGAGTGGCGGTGCCAGCATCAGGCCAGCTCCATGCGCGGTCGCCATCAGGAACGACCACACCGCAAGACCAACCAGCCCCGTCGTCATCCCGATTCGCACCCGATGGCGATGGCCATAAAACCAGTGATAGACGGCCCAACCCATTAGTCGCTTACGACCTGAGTGTTTGCATTTTGTGAGCAGATTTGTCAGGCCAGAGCAGGAATGATGGTGTGTTCGGTGAGACGGCGGCCGGCAGCGATGGCGGCGCGGCCAGCGCGGGTGAGATAGTAGCGATAGGTACCGAGGACGCGTTTGATGACGCCGAGATGGCGCAGACGGGCGAGTTGTCGGGATAGGGTGGCGGGAGAGGATTGGCCGAGGAGCGGCAGTAGGTCGGCGCGGCGGAGACCGGCGATATTGAAGCCAGGACGCTGGAGGGCGGCGAGCAGGGTCTGTTCGGCGCGGCTGAAAAAGTTGAGGCCCTTGAGGTTTCGGCCTTTGAGCGGACGGGGTTGGGTGAGACGGTCGAGCGTCCGGATGCCAGCCGAGAAGTCGTCCAGACTGGAGAGGTATTCAAGGTAACGGCGATTGCAGCTTAGCAAGATCTCACGCAAGTCCTTGAGGCTGTAGATGGTCTTTCTGACGGGGGCCAGGGCGCGAGTTGCCGGGCCTTGGCGATGTTCCACCTTGCGGTAGTGCTTGAAAGCGGAGACGTCGTTGGTGGTCGTCTCGATACGTAGGACGAGGCCGAATTTGTCGTAGATCTTGATCGAGGACTTACTGAAACGATGCTTGACGCAGGTGCCCTCGATACGCGTGGTGAATTGGCTGCCGATCTCTTGGGCGAGTTGGGCAGTGATCTTGTGGCCGAGAAAGGTGGCGACGTGTTCGGCTTTGACGGTCAGGATGGCTTGCCGGGAAAGCTGTTCATAGAGGGGTTTGAGGATGGCCGGCGTGCGGAACACCAGATCAGTGGCGTATTCGACCTGCATGAAACTCCAGTGGTAGGACTGGGCGAAGACGTCGAGCACCGGACAGCACTGCTGGGCATAGTGATCGAGGATGCGATGCAGGTGGTCGGGCGAGAGGGTGTCGGCGAGGGCCTGCGCGCGCTCCCAGTCGTCAATGCGCAGAAAGGCGTTGTCGGCAAGGGTGAAACCGACGCCGGCGGCGGTGAGTTGGCGGGCCAGCCAGCTATGCCCATTGCAATAGAACTGCAGACGGAACGGGCACCAGGTCGGCACGCGCAGATAGATCAGGCCCAACTCGGCGTCGATGAAGTAGAAGTAGTAATGCAGGCATTTGCCAGTATCCGGCCGCAAGAAGGTGCGATGCGTGTGCTTGTCATGCCAGGGCTTGTAGGTGTGGCAGGCTTCCATCGCCGAGATGATATGCACCAGGCCGGGACGGTCGCCGCGGACGACAAGCACCCTGGCGACGACGTCCTCCTTGCGGATGTGGTTCTTGGCAATGTGTTCGATGGTAATGCCAGCGGCACTCGCCAACTCGGCGGCGCGCTCGCGTACTCGATCGCGAAGTGGTTCGGCAAATCGCGGATAGTCGAAGATCCGGATCTGCCGCGCAGAAAGAAATCCCGTCATTCCCTTCGCGTAACAGGCTCCCGGCAGCGTGCCGGTGACGATGATCCGGTCATAGCAGGAGAGCACCCCGGCGAGGCGCTCGCGGTAACGCTCCGTCAGCGGCTGCCTCAACCTCCCCTCCTGCTCCCCGCGTCTCCTGCGTCTATTTTAACCTGTTTGGTTCCGGCTTCGCCGGCTTAGGATCACTCCGGCGATAACGCAAACGGCGCCTGTGTCGAGAATCAACCCCATGGCGACCACCAAGATCGCCACAAACCAGATCGACAGCGCATGACCAAGCGCCATCGGAGGCAGCGCCAGCAGCACCACCCCGCGACTGTGGCGGTGCAAGCCCAGCGCTACGGCGAACAGCCACCCCATCGCCGGATTGAGCCCGTGAAACACACCAAATCCGGCGAGGGTTAGCCAAGGCCACAGGGTGGTTAAGGCTGGCCCTTCGCCACTGCTCATCGGTCACGGATAACAATAGGAATCCGAGGAACAGTCGCCGCCTTCCAGCCGCACTTGATGGGGCCGGTGGCTTTTCGGCCACTGGACAAAGAACTTTGGGTCGAAGCCGATGCCGCCGTCCGCCGCCGCGTCGAGCTTCACCATCCACCCTTCGATGCCATCGGGATAAAACTGCTCGTCGATCGCGCCATAAAGCGAGTTGGTGAAATACACCCGCCGCCCGTCACGGCTGACCTCCACCATCTGCGGCCCGCCGTTAAGCTTGCCGTTGGCGGCGCCCGGGTGCCTTTCCCGTGAGACGATGCCGCCAATCCGAACTTTGCCGCTCAGTTTCGGCGCGAAGGGATCGGATACGTCGTACTGGCGCAAGTCACCGGTTCCCCAGCAAGCGACGTAGAGAAAGCGGTCGTCCATGGAGAGGTCGATGTCGGTGACCAGCGGCGGGACCGCCTTGAAACCCTTGAGCATCGGCGGCAGCTGATCAGGCTCCGCCGGCTCGGCCTGGATCTCGATAATCTTTCGAACTGCCCAATTTTTGCCCTCCTTGAACCAAACCCAGATCGACGACGACAGATCCTTCAGGCTGATGACCGAATTAACGAAGCCATATGCCTTGGTCGGATCGTGCGCCGGCCGGAGTTCGAACACGAGCTGGTTCTCCGCGCCGAAATCGACTTCCTGCTGGTGCTTGCGCCTGTGCAGGTCCCAGAAGTGCAGCTTGTGGCCATAGTTCCCGCCCAACAGGATCTCCGGAACGAGGCCGTTCTCGAAGGTCGCGGGCAGCCCCCATTCGCTGGTGACCATTGTGTCGTGGCCGAGATGCCACCAGGCGTCGTAGGCCAGTTGTTGCGGCCCACGGTCGATTTCCCAGCGGCCGCGGATGTCGAAATTTTCGTGATCCATCAGGAACACGCCGCCGGGCGCGTCTCCTTGTGCATTTCCTAGCGCTGCGACGTAAATTCCCTCCGGTCCGCAATGGACGGTATGCGGTCGAGTGTAGCCTGATTTTTCGGCTACCTCTTCGGGTTCCAGCACCCGGACGACTTCGGGCTGCGAGGGTTTGCCTTAATATCCAGGATGTGGATCCGCGAGGAGCGCAAGCCGGGAACAACCAGATAGCGCCGTTCGGAATGGGGATGCGGTGCATTTGGGCACAGGCAGGAACTGCACGCGTTCCAGCCGAAATGATGCAGCTCGTCACCGACATTCGGCATAGGCACGTTGCCGACGATCTGTGAGTAGGTCGACGAACCCGGATCGACGTCGACTATCGTGATGGCGTCCGGCACCCGGCGTTTCGGATCAAAACTCGCAACATAAGCGAGTGTCTCGGCTGGCGCTTTCATCGCCATGCGGGGTGAGGGGTAGAAACTAGCATCCGGTGTCCAAATCGGCATGGTCGCGTCCTCCCGCTTTGTTATTTATTATACCAGAGACGCCGACGGAAACTTGAATTTGAAACCTCGCCATTCTTGTACACCGCGAGGTACTGATCGTGCTGTCTCGATTTGCGCGACGCCAGTTGCCGCGATCCACCGCGTCGAACTGGGTCACCACCTCCGTTGCTGCACGGCGCTCATGTGCGCGCGCGCCGACCGGCATGGTGAGGGCGCTCGATCTCGGTAGCGTGTGCAGCCCTCTCGGTTCATCCTACGGCGATGGTGCAGCCACTCAGGACGAGCGCGCCGACCGAGGTTTTGGCCGGTCTGGTCGAGCGCGTCACATTCCACAATGATGAGAACGGCTTCTGCGTCCTGCGTGTCAAAGCCCGCGGGCAACGCGACCTGATCACGGTACTCGGCCACGCCGCGATGATCTCGGCTGGCGAGTTCGTCCAGGCGAGCGGAAGCTGGATCAACGACCGCACGCACGGCGTCCAATCAGAGCCTCGTTCCTCAAGGCTACGACACCGACAACAGTTGAGGGGATCGAGAAATATCTCGGCTCCGGCATGATCCGCGGTATCGGGCCGGTCTATGCGAAGAAGCTCGTCCGCGCCTTTGGCGAAACCGTGTTCGACGTCATCTAGCAGGAGCCCGATCGCCTGCGCGAGGTGACCGGCATTGGCCCGAAACGCGCGGAGCGGATCATCGCCGGCTGGGCCGAGCAGAAGGTGCTTCGCGAGATCATGCTGTTCCTGCACAGCAACGCTGTCGGCACGTCGCGCGCGGTACGCATTTACAAGACTTACGGCGCCGATGCCGTTCGGCTGGTCTCGGAGAACCCTTATCGGTTGGCGCGCGACATCCGAGGCATCGGCTTCCGCACGGCGGACCAGATCGCGGCCAAGCTCGGCATCGAAAAGACAGCGCTCATCCGCGTCCGTGCCGGGATCTCCTACGCGCTCGCAGAAGCGATGGATGAAGGGCATTGCGGTCTCCCGTTTGAAGAGCTCGTTCCCCTCACCGAAAAGCTGCTGGAAGTGCCGGCCGAACTGGTCGAAACGGCGTTGAACCTCGAGCTCGAGGGTGGTGCCGTTATTGCCGACGATCTCGAAGGCCGCCGTTGCGTCTTCCTTGCTGCACTTTACCGAGCCGAGCGCGAAATCGCCGAGAAGCTGAAGACGCTCGCCGCCGGCAAGCCGCATTGGCCGCACATTGATGTCGAGAGGGCCATCCCCTGGGTCGAGCAGAGAACGAAGCTGGCGCTCGCTGACAGCCAGAAAACAGCGCTCCGGGTCGCACTCGTCTCCAATGTGACAGTCATCACCGGCGGGCCCGGCGTTGGGAAGACCACGCTTATCAACTCACTGCTGAAAATTCTGATCGCAAAGGCCGTCACTATCGCGCTCTGCGCCCCCACCGGTCGTGCCGCAAAGCGCCTGTCCGAGAGCACCGGCCTCGAAGCAAAGACAATTCATCGCCTGCTGGAAACTGATCCGAGGACTGGCACGTTCCGGCGCAACGAAGAAGAGCCCCTAGACTGTGATCTCCTGGTAGTCGACGAGACATCAATGGTGGATGTGCCGCTGATGCGGGCTGTCCTTCGGGCTCTGCCGGAGCACGCAGCGTTGCTTCTCGTCGGCGATGTCGATCAGCTGCCTTCGGTAGGTCCGGGGCAGGTTCTCGGCGACATCATCGCGTCTGCTTCGGTGCCGGTTGTGCGCTTGACCGAGGTTTTTCGGCAGGCCGCCGAGAGCCGGATCATCCTTAATGCCCATCGTATCCACCAAGGTCAGATGCCCGATCTCGCCCCTGTCGAAAGCGGCGATTTTTACTTCGTCGATGCGGCAGACGCGGAAGAGGGGGTGCGGAAGGTCCTGGCAATTGTGCGGGAACGCATCCCGAAGCGCTTCGGGCTCGACCCGATACGCGACATCCAGGTGCTCTGCCCGATGAACCGCGGCGGCCTGGGTGCCCGCTCGCTGAATATCGAGCTGCAGAACGCGCTGAATCCACCGGGTGAGATCCGCATTGACCGATTTGGCTGGACCTTCTGCCCGGGCGACAAAGTCATGCAGGTCGAGAACGATTACGACAGGGACGTTTACAACGGCGATCTCGGCGTCGTGTCCGGCATCGACATGGAGGAAGGCGAGCTCAGCGTCGATTTCGATAGCCGCGAAGTCACCTACGGCTTTGGCGAGCTGGATGAATTGGTGCTGGCATATGCGACGACCATCCACAAAAGCCAGGGCTCGGAATATCCAGCCGTCGTGATTCCGCTCAGTACTCAGCATTACCCGATGCTGCAGCGGAATTTGGTCTATACCGGGGTGACACGCGGCAAACGCCTCGTGGTGCTCGTCGGGCAGCGAAAGGCGCTCGCCATTGCGGTCAAGGGGAGAGAGGCGCCGGTGGTCGAAACTGCGGGAGTGGCTGTTCGGCGATGACGGCCAAAGCACCAATCGGGCCGAGAGTGACTGACATTTACGTTGATGGTGATGCCTGCCCGGTACGCGAGGAGATCTACCGCGTGGCGGCGCGTCCCAAGGTCAAAGTTTTCGTCGTCTCGAACGGCTCCCGACCGATTCGGCCCCCTGGGATGTCGAACGTGAGCATGGTTCTCGTCGGCGACACTGCAGATGCGGCCGACGACTGGATCGCCGAGCGCATCGGGCCCACGGACGTGTGTATCACTTCGGACATACCGCTGGCTTCACGCTGCCTCAAAAAGGGGGCGCGCGTCGTCTCCCCGACCGGAAAACAGTGGACGGAGGCAAATATCAGCAATGCGCTTGCCGGTCGTGATATAGCTCGACATCTGCGGGAGCTGGGGGAGATCACCCGTGGGCCAGCTCCGTTGAGCAAGCAGGACCGGTCACGGTTTCTCAGCGCCCTCGATACGGCCGTGCAGGCTGCATTACGAGAGGTGGCGCGTAGTTAAGCCAGTTTCTCGCGAGAGACGGATCGAGGGACAAAAACTCAGTAGTGATAGCGCTCTTGCGCAGCTACTTTTGCCTGCAGCAAGGCCAAGTAACCTATAAGGCTGTGGCTCCTTTGGCCTTCCCGCAGAATTAGCATCAGAGATTTGAGGAGCCCGTTTGAGGGTTGGCTCCGTGATTACTGGCTTTCCTGCCCCGTGGATCGCTTTTCCTCGTCCCCTGATCAGGACCTTGCGAAGGGATGCCTTGTGCATTGATGGCTGAGGAACGGAGAGCGCGGGTGAACTCGTCAATCTTGGCCCGCTCTAGCCGAGTTTTGAGATGGCGACCGTTTCGGAAAATTAGCCACAGCACGATTACAAAAACTGCAAATGCAAGGACGGCGCTGCCGTGAAGAAAAATCCAGCCAACCACCGCTGAGCCGATAACGAACCCGATACCGTTGAGCGCGCCTTCAATCATAATGCGTGTCATTTCGCGCCCGTGCATCGACCTGCTGCCCTCCTACATCCTTCAAGCGTCGTAATTCCGCGGAAGTATTTTCGCCGGCGCAGCGCCCCAAGGGTTCGCGCGGGTATCTCCTTTACATACTATAGTTGATAAATCAACGGATCGTTATTCGCTCACCTGCCGCGCATGGACATGCGCAAGCTGGTCGGGCGGAACGTCAAGCGAGTCAGGCAGGACAAAGGCCTCACGCAAGAGCAGTTGGCAGAGCGCTCCGGTTTCAGCCAGCAATACATCAGCGGCCTCGAGCAGGGCCGGCGCAACCCTACAATCGTAAGCATCTACGAACTGGCAACCGCGCTCGGCGTCAGCTACATGGAGCTCGTGCGCTCTGCCGCCGAAGAATAGTCCTTCCTTTCCAGGAGATAGCACGAAGCCGCTTGGAAATTTGGTCAGGTGCCTGCGATGATATTCCGGCTCTGAACTCATGGAGCTCGGATGACGACGATGTCGATGGCGGGGACGACCCTGGAACTGATGGAACGCGGCCAAGGTCGCCCACTCTTGTTCCTGCACGCAGGTGAAGGGCTGGCGCCGGAGCGGCCATGGCTCGAACTGCTGTCTCGAAACTTCCGAAGTCATCGCCCCATGGCACCCTGGATACGGCAACTCGCCGCTGATCGACGGCGCAGGCTCGGTCGACGATCTCGCATATCTC
Source organism: uncultured Alphaproteobacteria bacterium (assembly GCA_963787425.1). Taxonomy (GTDB): domain Bacteria; phylum Pseudomonadota; class Alphaproteobacteria; order ATCC43930; family CGMCC-115725; genus AP-15. The sequence goes on along the minus strand of CAWBCV010000001.1, from coordinate 1,255,396 downwards.
TATCTCGATCTTGCCGCTCAGCTCGGGCTGAACGATGCCGTGCTGGTTGGCGCCTGCTTTGGCGGGTGGGTAGCGGCGGAGATGATGGTACGATCAAGTGCGCGCTTCTTTCATCTTGTCCTGGTCGATCCCCTCGGTATTAAAATCAGCGGCCGAGAGGAGCGGGATATTGCCGACATGCACGGCCTGCCAAGGGCCGAATATCTGAGGCTGGCTTGGGCAGATTCGGCGAGGGGCGACGTCGACTTCACCAAATTGCCGGAGAGCGAACTGGCGGCGATCGTCCGCGCTCGTGAGGCATTCGCGCTCTATGGCTGGAAGCCCTATATGCACAACCCGCGGCTCAAACGCTGGCTGCATCGGATCGACATTCCAACACTGCTGCTGTGGGGTGCCGAGGACCGCATTGTAACACCGGCTTACGGGGAGGGCTGGCGTCGAGAGATCTCGCGAGCCCAGCTCGAAATCATTCGAGATGCCGGCCACTTCCCGCATTGGGAGCAGCCCGAAGCGTTCGTCGAGCGTCTTTCGGCCTTTGTCGACAAAAGCAGCTAGAAGGAGAGACCCATGCGCGTCTGGTACTTCTCGGAGATGGCCTATCACCCCGCTTGGGAGCAGGGATTGAAGCGCGGCTCGCTGAGGGTTGTGCTGCCAAACAGTAATTTCGACCCCAAGATCGGACACGGCCTCCTGAATCGATATCTCGACGAGTTCGGGCTATGCGATGAGGTCGGCCTCGATATCATGGTCAACGAGCACCACAGCACCTCGACCTGCCTCACCGTCTCGGTGCCGATGGCGCTCGCGATCCTCGCGCGGGAGACGAAGCGGTCACGGCTTCTGTCCCTCGGAACACCCATCGCAAACCGGCCTGACCCGGTGCGCGTCGCCGAGGAGATGGCATGGCTCGACGTGCTGTCAGGCGGCCGCCTCGAGATGGGGCTGGTGAAGGGAGCGCCGTACGAGATCGCGCCAGCCAACAGCAACCCGGCCAATCTGATGCGGCGCTATTGGGAAGCGCACGATCTGATCCTGAAGGCGATGTCGACGAGCGACGGTCCCTTCAACTGGGAAGGCGAGTTCTTTCACTATCGCAATGTCAACATCTGGCCGCGACCGTACCAGCAGCCAACGCCACCGGTGTGGATGACGGGCTTGAGCGTCGAGACTGGCCGGATGGCAGCAGAGCGCGGTCACGTAGTTGGAACGTTGCTCTCGCTGTCGGCTGCTGGCCCGATGTTCGAGGCGTATCGCAAACGCGCCCAGGAGCTCGGCTGGACGGCGGGCACGGACCGTTTCGCCTATGCCGCGGTGGTCGGCGTCGGGGCGACTCGCGAGGAGGGCCTGCGCCGCGCCAACCTCGCCGCCGACTATGTGCGCACCTCGCCGATCGTGGCCGAGCCTTTCACCAACCCACCCGGCTACAACTCGCTTTCCGCCAACGTGGCGATGCTCAAAGCGGGCGGCAGGCGCGGCGGATTCGTCAGGGATCGGCACGGCAACCCGGTCGAACAGACCACCGCATCGATCGAGCAGCTGATCGAGAGCGGCACTTGCTTTGCCGGCACACCGGACGATGTCTACGATCAAATCAAGGCACTCAGCGACAGCGTCGGCGGCTTTGGCAATTTGTTGATGTTCGGCCAAGGCGGCTTCCTGGACCATAAAGATACCGTCGCCAATATCACGCTCTTTGCGAAGGAGGTCATGCCACGCTTGCGCGAACTCAATCCGGAGCCGAAGAAGGCTGTTGCCGCAGAGTAGATTCAAGTTGAACGCGTCGCGTGCCCTGTCACGGTCAGTTAGCCATCTCGCGCATCCCGGTCCGTTCCGCTTCACTGCGGCACGCATATCGACCCGCACCCGAAAGACCGTATGACCCACGCCCTTATCGGTTGATACATGCCACCCTGGGGGTCCAGCCAGACGATTGTATCCTCCGGGCAATGCTCTTGCGTCTGCTGTTCGGTCCGGAACGCCGTTAGGACCCTAGGCGATCCTCCGCGGGCCGCACAGGATAGCGCTAGGGCGAGAAGAGGGCTCAGCCAGCGGCACGCAGCTGGGAGGCAGTACAGGCGTCAACCGCCCAAATGTAACCAGGGTAGGCACTCCTCCGGGAAAATGTGTCTCGTCGGTTGAAGCTGCGCAGCATCCCGAAATGCGCCGACATGAAAATGCGTTTCGTTCGAGCGTTCGCCTTCGCAGGTCAATGTCGACCCGCATCTGGCACAAAATCCGCGCCACCTGCCGGGCGACGAGTTGAACTTCGTGATCTGACCCTCAGTAATGACATACGCGTCGCGTTTGAACGCAACAAAGACGGAGACGGGCGCACCGCTATGCTTGCGACAACTTTCGCAATGGCACCACGCTACCGATTCCGGTTGTCCGGTGGCCAGGAAGCGTACGGCGCCGCACAGGCAACTGCCTTCGAACTGGTCGCTCATGCGTCAAGCTTAGCGCTTCGAAGTTTGCGCTGCACGAAAATAAGATCTCGAGCAAGGCTGCGATGATCGGAGATACGTCGCTTCATCGAAAGGAAATGCCTGCCCTCACGTTTACCGCTAGAATGGGCTGCGAGAGCCGATAATCTATTCGGTCCACGCGGTTAGGGAGCGCCGCTTTTGGCCACGGAACGCGTCGAGCGCAGACTGGCCGCCATTCTCGCCGCTGATGTGGCCGGGTATAGCCGCCTCATGGGCGCCGACGAGGAAGGAACGCTCGGGCGGCCGAAGGCGCATCGGCGCGAACTGATCGACCCCAAAATCAGTGAGAATCGCGGTCGGATCGTCAAGACGACTGGCGATGGATTCTTGGCGGAGTTCGGGAGCGTAATCGACGCTCTGCGCTGTGCGACAGAAGTGCAAGGAGGGATAGCCGAACGCAACGCTGGCGTGTCGGCGGACTCCCGCATCGACTATCGCATCGGCATCCACCAAGGTGACATTGTCGCCGAAGGCAGTGACATCTTTGGGGATGGTGTGAACATCGCGGCGCGCCTCGAAGCCATCGCGGAACCGGGCGGCATATGCGTATCGGCCCGTGTGCAAGAGGACGCAGCGGGTAAGCTTGAGATCGCCTTTGAAGATATCGGCGAGCAGCAGCTGAAGAATATTGCCCGACCGCTCCGGGTCTATCGGGTCCGATCAGGGATTCCTGCGTCGGAAAGCTACCGCACAGCGCTGCCGCTCCCGGACAAGCCGTCGATTGCGGTGCTGCCCTTCGCCAATATGAGCGGCGATCCGGAACAGGAGTATTTCGCCGACGGCATGGTCGAAGAGATCATTACGGCACTCTCCCGCATCCGCTGGCTCTTCGTCATCGCCCGCAATTCGAGCTTCACCTACAAGGGCCGGGCAGTCGATGTGAAGCAGGTCGGCCGGGAGCTCGGCGTCCGCTATGTCCTCGAAGGTTCGGTGCGGAAAGGCGGAAACCGGGTGCGCATCACCGCCCAGCTGATCGATGCGACAAACGGCGCGCATCTCTGGGCCGACCGGTTCGACGGCTTGCTGGAAGAGGTTTTCGAGCTTCAGGACAAGGTCGCGATCAGCGTCGCCGGCGTGATTGAGCCGACGCTCCGTCAGAGCGAGATCGAGCGCGCGCGGCGCAAGCGGCCTGACAGCCTCGATGCCTACGACCTCTATCTGCGCGCCTTGCCCTATGCTTCTACCCCGATGCCTGAGGACGCGGACAAAGCGCTGCCCCTGCTCGGCAAGGCGATCGAGCTGGAGCCCGATTTTGCCGCCGCGCATGCTTTTATCGCCTGGTGCCACGAGGCACGGTACTTGCGGGGCGGAATGCAGGAAGAGACGCGGATCGCCGCTTTGCATCACGCGCGCCGGGCGATCGCCGCAGGTGGTGACGACGGGGCCGCGCTTGCCACAGCCGGCTTTGTCATCGCCGTTGTCGGGCGCGACTATGAAACCGCGCTTACCGCCTTTGATCGGTCGTTCGCGCTTTCCAGTTCGTCCGCACTCGCGCTCAGTTTTAGTTCGATCGTGCACGCCTGGAAAGGCGACGACGCGATCGCGGTCGAGCAGGCTAACCGAGCCCTCCGCCTCAGCCCCTTCGATCCTTGGATATACATGCCTTATATCGGTCTGGCCTACGCACATTTTGCCGCCGGCCGCTTCGAAGAAACGGTTGCCGCCGCGAGCCTGGCGACCCAGTCGAACCCGCGGTTCAGCGTTCCCCAAATCCTGCATGCAGCCGCGCTGGGCTGTCTCGACCGGAGCGAGGACGCCAAGACTGTGGTGCAAGGGCTCCTCGAGCTGCAGCCCGGCATCACAGTCGCAAGGGCGATCCTCTCGGCGCGTTATATAAACCCGAAAAATATAGATGCGTTGGAAAACGCGCTGCGCCGCGCTGGGTTACCCGAAGGATGACCGCGACCCGCCGTCTTGCCGCGATCTTCGCCGCCGATGTGGCGGGGTATTCGCGGCTGATGGGAGCAGACGAAGAACGCACGCTCGAACGCCTCAAAGCGTTGCGCCGCGAACTCCTCGATCCGAAGATCGTCGAGCACCACGGCCGCCTCGTCAAGACCACCGGCGACGGCATGCTGGTGGAATTTGGGAGCGTTGTCGACGCGGTACGCTGCGCGGTCGAGGTGCAGCAGGCAATGCCCGAGCGGAACACTAGTGTCGGGGCGGACAAGCACATCGAACTGCGCATCGGCATCAATCTCGGCGACGTGATCGTCGAGGGCGACGACCTCTATGGCGACGGCGTCAACATCGCCGCTCGGATCGAAGCCCTGGCCGATGCCGGCGGGGTGTTCGTCTCCAATACGGTTCATGATCACGTCCGCGACCGGCTTCCCTTTGCCTTCGAGGATCTGGGCGAGCAGCAGGTCAAAAACATTGCCCGCCCAGTGCGGGTCTACCGGGTTCGCGACGCCGGCGCCGCTAACAAAGCCCCTGTGCCCCCTTCACCGGCGCTCACGCTCCCCGACAAGCCATCGATCGCGGTGCTGCCCTTCGCCAATATGAGCGGCGATCCGGAGCAGGAATATTTCGCCGACGGTATGGTCGAGGAGATCATAACCGCGCTGTCGCGGATCAGATGGCTGTTCGTCATCGCCCGCAATTCGAGTTTCACGTACAAGGAGCAAGCCGTCGATGTGAAGCAGGTCGGGCGGGAACTCGGCGTGCGCTATGTCCTCGAAGGCTCGGTGCGGAAAGCAGGCGGTCGGGTGCGCATCACGGCCCAGCTGATCGACGCCTTAGTCGGCACGCACCTTTGGGCCGACCGCTTCGACGGTTCGCTGGAAGACGTGTTCGACCTCCAGGACACGGTGGCATCGAGTGTCGCCGGCGTGATCGAGCCGGCGTTGCGAGCCGCCGAGACCGCCCGTTCTGCCGGCCGTCCGACCAATGATCTGACCGCCTACGACCTCTATCTGCGGGCCTATGCGATGGTCTGGTCGTCGGCAAGACAAAGCCCTGAGGCGCTCCGTCTTATGGAGCAGGCGATCGAGCGCGATCCGCATTACGGGCCCGCACTCGCCTGGGCAGCGTATTGCTGTTATCGGCTGCTTGTTGACGACCGGAGCGAATACCGGAGGGCGGACGCTCTGAAGGGCGCCGATTTCGCAAGGCGAGCCCTGGAAGTGGCTGGCGACGACCCGGGCGTCCTCGCGAACGCCGCCCAAGCGCTGGCCTATTTCGGCGAAGACATCGGCGCCATGATGGCGTTGGTCGATCGTGCGCTGGCACTCAACCCGAATTTCGCGCGCGGCTGGCTTGTCAGCGGCACACTCAGGTTGTGGGCGGGCCAGCCCGACATCGCGATCGAGCATGCCGAAGCCTCGCTGCGCCTCAGTCCTCGCGTCCGCATCGGCACGTCGTTCCTTGTAATAGGCGCCGCGCATTTCGCCAGCCGGCGCTTCGGTGAGGCCGTGCCGAAGCTGCTCCTCGCGATCCAAGAGGATGCAGGCTTTCCGTTGCCGTATCGCTGTCTCGCCGCCTGCTATGCCCATATGGGTCGGCTCGACGAGGCACAAGCGATCGTCGAGCGGCTGCGGGCCATTTCCCCTGTTGTCGTACCGGACGCCAGCTTCCTGCGGAACCCCGAGTACGCGAGCTTTTCTTATCGGGGCTGCGCTTGGCGGCCAAAGAGGTGACGTGAGCTATGACGATTGTTGATATCCAGATTGATGCGATCGAGCCTTTCGCCGACGGACAGGCTTTCAGCGAAGCTGGCTCCTACCTACGGATCAGGGGCATCGCCAGAGGCGAGATAGATCCAGCATCGCCACAGAACCGCGTCATCGCCGATCTCGACAAAGCGCCACGCAACGCGCACGGGATGGTCGAATACGCGGCTGACTTTTTCATCCTGCGGCCGGCAGATCTGCGTACGGCGGACAGCGTCCTCGTCTATGACGTGACCAATCGCGGCCGGAAGATGATCCTGAACCTGCTCGATGACGCTTCGGGCGATGCCGACACCAACAATCCCAAAACGGCGCAGGATGTTGGATTGGGCTTTACCCTGGGTCGCGGCTACAGCCTCGTATGGTCTGGCTGGGATTCTGGGGCGCCGCGCGCCAACAATGGAATGACAGCGCGGCTGCCGCCAGCACTCGAAAACGGCGAGCCGATGGTGCGACGTATCCGTGACGAGTTCCATATTGGCACCCGCGCTCCCGGCAAGGGAGACGTCGTACGGCTGAACTACCCTGCCGTCTCGAACGACCAGCGCAATGCACGTCTGACGGTGCGCGATCGCGAGAGCGACAGCCCTTCCGAAATCCCGGCGGGGTCTTGGGAGTTTGTGGATCCGCAATCAATCCGACTGCTCCCGGTCGGTGCCCGCTTTGAGCCGTACAGGATTTACGATCTCTGGTACGAGGCGACCGGGTCCACGGTGCTCGGGACTGGGTTTGCCGCGACCCGCGACCTCGTCTCTTTCCTGCGCTATGAGCACGCCGCTCGCAACGGGATGCCCAATCCGATGATCGCGGGCGACAGACGGGACGACCCACCCGAACTACAGCATGCACTCGCCTTCGGGGTTTCGCAGGCCGGCCGTTTTCTGCGGCACTTCCTCGAACTCGGCATGAATGACGACGGGCATGGCCGACGCGTCTTCGACGGAGTGCTGACCCATGTCGCCGGTGCCGGCAAGGTGTTCGCCAACCACAGCTTCGCCATGCCAAGCCGCACCGCGACGCAGCACGAGGACCGGCTTTATCCGGAGAACTGGTTTCCGTTCGGCAACGCAGTGACGACCGACCCCTTCTCCGGCAACACCGGCGCTATTCTGAAGGGGCGACCGACTGATCCCCTGATGATCGAGGTCAACACTTCGACCGAATACTGGCAAAAGGGCGCCTCGCTGGTGCACACCGACCCAGCCGGCCGGCACGATGCCGAACTACCGCCTACGGCGCGGGTTTATATGATCGCCGGGACTCAGCATGGCGGCCGTCCGGGAACTGATCCGAGCCCCGGTCCGTGCGTTAACCCACGCAACCCGCACAGCGCGACCCCGGCGTTGCGCGCGCTCTTGGTGGCGCTCGAGGAATGGGTCAGAACGGGCACCGCGCCGCCGTCAAGTCGCGTTCCGTCGATTGCACAAGGCACGGCTGTTGTGGCTGAAGCAGTCAAGATGCCGACAGTGCCGGGAGTTGCTCTTCCGCCCGGAGCGAACCGCATTGGGCCGCCCGTCGATTGGGTCGAACCGCCGGCGCGGCTTGACAATTTCTACGGTACACGGGTCTGCGCGGTCGATGCTGACGGTAACGAGGTCGCGGGCATACGGTTGCCCCCGATCGCGGTGCCACTCGGAACTTATACTGGGTGGAACGTCTATCGGGCGCACACTTGTGAGCTTTGCGACCGAGACGGGTCGCTGATCCCGTTCGCCCGGACTAGAAGCGAACGCGAGACTGCCGGCGACCCGCGCGCCTCTCTAGAAGAACGCTATGGCACCCGAGACGCCTATGTCGCTCGGGTCGAAGCCGCTGCCGCTGCCCTCGTCGCTGACCGCTTGCTGCTGCCGGCCGACGCCGCCGCCTATGTTAAAGCCGCGAGGGAATGCGATCGGTTCTGATTCCGCGGTGCCGCGCCAATCATATGCGCTCCAGAATATCGTAATGCAGGTCGGCCCAAGTTTCAGCGGTGCACAAGAGATCAGGTTGCCGATTAGAAACAGTGCGTCGGGCTGGATCCCGAAACAGGCAGTGATCTCACTTTTGCGTTCGCCGTTCTTTAGCCGACCAGGTCGCATCAATCCGGCGTTAACCGCTTGCGACCCCGACATTCTTCACTCGACCTACGGCCCGCAGCTCGGCCTGGAAGTTGCCGGGCATTGGGACGCGCCGAGGGGGCCTGTACATCTGCACAACGCAGCGATTGTAAAATAGCAGAGCACTGGGTCGAAAACAGCGCCGATTAATAGCGGACTTACTCCGCGACAGGTAGGCCATGGAGCACGCGCCGTCGGTGCCGAATAATTGGGATTTAGAAGCAGATGTCGTCGTCGTCGCATTCGGGGCGGCTGGTGTGGCCACGGCTGTTACTGCCCACGAACTCGGCGCCGAGGTTGTTATTTTGGAAAAGGCTCCCGAGGGCCAGGAAGGTGGCAATACGCGCGTGGCGGGCCAAGGTTATCTGAATACGTCATCGGTCGAAGACGCCATCGCCTATCTCACTGCCCTGTGCGGACCCAACGCCGTGCCGGAGGCAATGGTGAGGGTATGGGCGGAGGAGATGTGCAAGAACAATGCATGGCTCACGAGCCTCGGCGGCGATCCGCAGGAGCATCAGCATCCGCCGGTTGGGATCGAATTTCCCGACCTGCCGGGTTCCGGCTGCGTCCACAAATTCCACGATGGACCACCTACGGCTATTCCAACACCTGGAAACTGTTCGAGCGCCTCGTAAAGCAGCGTCCAATCTCCATTCTATACCAAACGCCGGGGCGAGCACTGATCCAGCACGACATCACCAAGGAAATTCTCGGTGTGCGTGCTAGGCAAGGGAACAAGTCGATTGCCGTCAAGCGGCGCCGATGTTTGGCATATGAACAACTACGCGGGCCCATCCATGGCCCTCAAAGTCCCAGAAATCCGGACTACGTTTTCGATGCAGGCGTTGCACTTCAGCAAGCAGCTACCAGGCGGCATGGTCGTCGTGGGCCCCGATGCCAAACGCTTTACCGACGAAAAATTCAAGACCCGCCACGGCAAAGTTCCGGTGAACGGGTGCTGGCTTCCGCTGTCTACTCCGTGTCCGATGTTCATGATCTTCGATCACACCCTCTTTTCCGCCGGTCCGCTCTACGACAAGAACCCGAGCCACGGCTGGACGCAAATCATCGAGCGCTATGGCTGGAGCGAGGACAACGCCGCCGAATTGGCCAAGGGTTGGATCAAGAACGCCGATAGCCTTGCTGCGCTGGCCTCGTCCCTGGGGCTCGACCCAGTCAGGCTCGCAGAAACCGTCAGGTTATGGAACGGCTACTGTGACGCAAGACATGACCTGGAGTTCGGTCGAACCTTGATGATGGAACCGATCGCGCACCCGCCGTTTTATGGGGTAGAGCTCTCGCCCTCGATGCTCAACACCCAAGGCGGGCCGAAGCGCAACGAAAGGGGGCAGATCGTACGGCCTGACAACAACCCAATTCCGAGGCTGTACAGCGCGGGAGAACTAGGTTCGATCTACAGCTACCTTTACCAGGGCACCGGAAACATCGGAGAATGCCTGGCGTTTGGCCGGGTTCCGGGCGCAACGCCGCAGCCGAAACACCCTGGGATTAGGTCTCGCGCGCGACTAGGGCGGAGAGAGCCCGGTGAAATAGCATACCTCGAACGTCACCGGTCCGCGTGGCGCGAGCTTCGGCCGCCGCCCTCGGAGGAGTGGGGCATGGTACGTTCGTGATGGCGCAGTCACGCTCCGGTGCGCGTGATGATCCCCCAGGGAAAGGACCTGCGATGCGAGCCGAGCAACTCACCGCCGAATTCGGCATCACCGGCGTTCTCCATTTTGTCGAATCGGAGCACGGGCTCATGAAGGCCGCGATCTCCCTGGGCGGCATTACGGGCGAGCTGTACCTACAGGGAGCGCAGGTGACCGCATGGCAGCCGGCGGGCGAGCGGCCGGTCCTGTTCACCAGCCCCAATGCCGTATTCGCGCCGGGCACGGCGATCCGCGGCGGCATCCCAATCATTTTCCCGTGGTTCGGGCCCAACCGGCACGCCCCGTCGGCGCCGCAGCACGGCTTTGCGCGCACCGCGACGTGGCACCTCGACGCGGTCGAGACCGTGGGCACCGAGTCGCTGACGCTGACCCTCAGCCTGGGCGACGTCGACGTCGGCTCGCGATTCTGGTCTGAGCCGTTCCGCGCGATCTACACCGTGACCTTCGCGCGGACCCTGTCGTTGCGCCTCGCCGTGCAGAACCGCGCGGCAAGTCCGATGACCTTCGAGGAGGCGCTGCACAGTTATTTCGCGGTGTCCGACATCACCGCCATCGCGATCTGCGGGCTCGTGGGCACCACCTACATCGACAAAACCGAAGCGGGGCGGCGCGAGCGGCAGGGCACGACGCTCGTAATCGGGGCAGAGACCGACAGCGTCTATCTCGACACGCCGGCGCGGTGCGTCATCGAAGACCGCGGGTGGCGCCGCCGCATCGTGATCGAGAAGAACGGAGCCGCGTCGACCGTGGTTTGGAACTCTTGGGCCGAGAAGGGGGCGGCGATGCCCGACCTGGGCGACCCCGCGTGGCGCGGCATGGTCTGCGTCGAGACCGGGAACGTCGCCGACGACGAGGTGCGGCTCTCCGCCCGTAACGAGCACCAAATGTCGACGGTAGTCGCCGTGGATGCTCTGCAGTGATCTCCTCTGGCGCAAACGCAGTGGGGTGGTGCAGAACACCGACAGAATCGTCTCGCTCTTTATGACGTAATGCGCCAATTGCGGACCTTCCCGCCCTCGGCCCGGAACTGGCAGGCTCGACCCGAAGCTGCCATTTCGCGCCCACAAGACATCGGCCGCCCGTGTCACCATGAGGCCGTTTGCGGTCGCCGCCGCTACTAGGTGCGGCGCTGGATTCCTAGATTGCTCTGGTACCGAACTGGCAGCCGGCCGGCTATTGCCTTTGCGCCTGTGCCGAGGGTCAATTTCGCTTTTGCTGGCGTTACCTTGGGGTGATCAAGAAATTCTTAAGCTGCACTTTGAAGAAATTGAACGAGCAGCCGGCTGACTTCCTCTGGCTGCTCCTGTTCAACCCAGTGTCCGGCTCCGTCCAGAAGATGGACGCCGCGCATCTGTGTACAGGCGGTGCTCTGCATCCGCTCAAACGCACCGGGCATCTGGAAAACGCCCCAGTCGCTCTTGCCGGCAATGAAGAGTGAGGGGACGTCGATCGTACGTCCAGAATACGTTTGCAAGTCCGCGGTAAATCGGGGCCCGGTACGCCGATAACCCTGAAGGCCCCCCTGAAATCCGGTCCTTTCGTACTCTGCACTATAGACCGCTAGTTCATTGTCAGGGAGCCACTTACAAGCGGCTATCTCCGCCGGAGTCGGCATCACAGCTACGACGGTCTCTGCCATGCCTTTGTCGAGGTCCATGATGTAATAGGTCGGCATCTTGGCTAGCTCTTCGGCCGTCAGCGACTTTAGTCTAAAAGGCTTATTTTCTTTCCAGTCAGCACTTTTGTAGTGATAATAGGCGCGGAGGAACGCGTGAACGCCCTGCGGGCAGTGCCACATGTTCTCGTTCGCCTCTCGGGTCGTATAGTACACTTGATAATGCTTACGTGGTCGCGGAAGCTTTGCCAACTCATCGTTGATGCTCGTCGCATTGCGAGGAGGCTCTCCAGCTTGCCTTGTGCCATCCACCGTGTCGAACGGGAGCGGCGGCGGTCCGGCAAACGGCGCCGTCATCATGGCGACGGAGCGGAATACGTCTGGCCTGATCAGGGCGCAGTACGCGGCCACGGGCGAACCGGCGTCGCGGCCTACCACCGCAGCGGAGCGGTGTCTAAAAGCCGATACCAGCCCAAGCGCATCCCTAACCAAATTGGTCTGACGGCACATGAAAACGTCGCCGTCATAACTGTCGTCCCACCCCATGGTCCGACCATAGCCTCTCATGTCCGGCGCGAGTACATGAAACCCTGCAGAAGCGAGGGGCAGCATTACCTTGCGCCAAGCATAGGCAAGCTCCGGAAATCCATGCAGGAGCAGTACACACGGTCGGCTTTTGTCCTCGAACCCGGCTTCCAAGACGTGAAAAGTAAGTTCGTTGATATTGCTTACGTAGCGGGATCGTATCCCGGCCGGAAGCGGAATAGGAGGAAGTTTCTCAGTATCGGTTCGATCGGTTTGCGGCATGTGAGTGAGTAGAGATCCCCTGATCTTCGTACCCTAGCTCGATGGCCTGAGTTTAACAAGTGCGCCCAGACCATAGTGCCTTCGCGACCGGCTCCGCGCTCGAACTCTGCGGCGCCAAGCCATGCATTTTTCGGCTGAAGCATCTCTTAGGCCCCCTCTCGCACCCCGCGGCCCACCAATGGCGGGGCAACGAATGACAGCTTCCCACCCGACCGAGCTGTCCCGCCGCCGTCGGCGAATGGCTGCAATGGGGCAGGAAGAGCCGTTCCGAGCGCGAAACCTGAGTGGCCGAGTTGGGTTCGAGAGTGCCCAATCAGGCAGGGTGAGCTGACATGAAGCGAGATGGTCCACGCCTGGTGCCCATGTAGGCTACGCCAGGATTAGCATCCATCACCATTCTGGCAACCCTTGCCTATCTCGGCCTCGCCATCCTCGGTTGGGGTGGATTCGCCGCCTTCTTCTCCCACTCCGCCTTGATCGCTCTTACAATCGTACTGTTCGCCCTGTCTGGCGTCGCGATCTTCAGCGGCGGAAATCTGAGCCGCGGCGTCCGCGAAGATCGTGCCAACCGCTGGGTCATCGTAGCTTTCGGGTTGATCGGGGTGTTGGCCGCTTATTTGCCGGCCTACACAGACCGGAAAGGGTTCTGGACCCTCGACGGTGATGCTATCCGCTGGCTTGGTGTCGTTCTCTTCGCTGCCGGTGGTGCACTACGGATCTGGCCGGTCTTTGTGCTCGGCCATCGGTTCAGCGGGTTGGTAGCTATCCAGCCCGGTCACAAGTTGGTCACGAGCGGCGTCTACGGGGTCATCCGTCACCCGAGCTATCTGGGGCTGCTCATCAACTCGCTGGGGTGGGCGCTCGCATTTCGGTCGGGGGTTGGGGTATTGCTCACAGTGCTCCTCATTCCGCCGCTCCTTGCGCGCATTCATGCTGAAGAGCGGCTGCTGCGTACGGAGTTCGGCGGCGATTACGATGTATACTGCAACCGTACGTCGCGGCTCATTCCCAGGCTCTATTAAGGCACGCAGCTGCTGCCGAACATTCCTGTCGCTGGCGGGATTGGGAGCGGATCGTTGATCATCGCGAAAACACTTCGGTGCCCGATTGCCTCAGAGGCTGACTGAAAATGAATTGAGTGATTTCAGTCGGTTGTGTCATGATGGTTGTGGAGAAGCCATCATCGAGGCACAAAATGTGGACCGAAATCACTCGCCCAAAGTATGAGCGAGAAGGACAGCGCTACGCAAGCGACCTGACGGACGCCGAATGGGCGCTGATTGAGCCGCACATGCCGGCAGTAAAAGCGTTTGGGCCGCCCGCGCGCGACCGAGCTACGCAACGTGCTCAATGCGATCTTGTACATCGCGCGGACTGGCTGTCAGTGGTTGCTCATCAGAAGATTAGCCTGACTATTACGCGATCACAGATGAGTTGTACAGCCTATGCGATTAAGATTCGGACACTCAGGACGCACCGTGGAGCCCTTTCTGGGGGTCGAACGGTGTCGCTCGCGAACAGTGCGACTTTAGCGGAATCGCCCATAGTTATATTTACTATGGAACTTTCCGCTAAAGTCGCACTCTGCGGATGCTGCTGAAGGTGACCCTCAGGCTGTCAAATTCAGCTCCACCAAGGTCTTGCACCGCCCGTCATGCCACCGTCGATCACCAGTTCCGCGCCCGTCATGTAGCTGGACGCGTCAGAGGCGAGGAAGAGCACGCCGTTTGCGATATCCTGCGCCTGCCCAGCTCTGCCGAGCGGTACTCCGGCTTTGGCTACTTCGTTCGGATAAATCGGCACGTTGCGTCCGGCCGATAGCGGTAGGTTCGTCCAAATCGGCGTGTCGATGACTCCGGGATGAACTGTGTCGAACTCCCCCCTACGTCGCACACACACTACTTGCAGCTGCTGCAGCGAATAAGCGCACGCTTCGCCCTGTGGCGCAATGAGGCTGATCCTGTCGTTCCCGGAGGCCGGCTGCCTCAACGGACCGGCGCCCGTGCATAGAAGCGGATGGCGTTGTCCCAGAGGAGCTTGCGCTTCCGCTCCGCGTCCATCACCCAGTCCAACACGAGAGAGACAGACTCCGGAAAGTGGCTTTCGCCATGCGGATAGTCCGACGCATACATCAGGACATGGTCGCCGATTAGGTCGATGACGGCGTTGGTCAGCTTGGCGCCTTCGGGGATCTCGATGCTCTGGAAATACCGCCCGCCAGTAACGTAGTCGCTCGGCTTGTGATCAAGCTCAGGGAGCGCAGCTTTGATCGTCTCGGCATGCTCATCGAGCCGCGCCATCCAGAACGGCAGCCATCCGTGCCCCGCCTCCAAGATCCCGACGCGCAGGCTGGGGTAGCGGTCCATCACGCCGCTGCAGATCATTGCCGCCATATTGCGCATGCCACACCAGGGGTGAGCGGCTGAGCGCTGCAGCCACAAATTATCCCAGGTATCCTGTCCGCCGGGCGCATAGGGCGGCATCACCGTGAAGGTGTGGAGCACGACGGCGAGGTCGACTTCGGCGGCTGCGGCGTAGAGCGGCTCCAGGCTCGGATGATCGAGCGGCATGCCGACCGGCGCGTAGACCATCAGTCCCCAGGCCCAGCTTGAGCGGCCCCAACGTCGGATCTCGGCGAGCGCACCGTCGATGTCTCGGGCGCCGGCCAGGATTACGCCGCCGAGCCGGTTCGGGTAAGCGCCACAATAATCGGCCATCCAGCGGTGATAGGCGCGATACATCGCCATTTCGAGCGCCACGTCGTCGCCGGCGGTCCAGGTGCCAAACCAGCCCGAGGGCAGTGTCAGGTTAACGTCGACACCCTCGTAATCCATGTCCTTGATGCGCTCGCCAGGGTCAAAGTCCACCAGCGGCGATGGCTGGCGCGTCCGCTTGACGCCGGTAAAGCCCGCCATATACCCGCTCGGCGCCTCGTCAGGTTCGGCCGTCCCGAGGCGGCGACGATAACGCCGCTGACCCTTGGTGTAGGTCTCATGCCCGGAGCGGTCTCGCGACTTGTATGCCTCCCAACCACGCAGCCTGTCCTTTTCAGCCCCCGCTGAGATAACCGGCTATAATGCGTGCGTCCGGACCGACATGCGTGTCGGAGTCGAAAATCCTGTAGCCGTCACGAGCCATCGCGCACCCCTTCGAATGGATTTTAAGACCTAACGGCGCCGATCAGCTGAAAAGTAGCGTTCCTCGAGAGCTCGCTGCTTTGCGCCGCCTTCGCCATCGTCCGGCACTTCGGGTACGGGATAAGGCCGATCGCGGCGGCCTTCGACAAAGGCGTCCCAAGCCTTCACGCCGCCGGACTGGAACGCGGTCATGAAGTCCCACAGCGCCGCCCAGGTGACGTGGTGGGTGAAACCGGGATACCAGGCGATGGTGACGCCGAGCGCCAGGTGCTCGTCGAGATCGAGATAACGGCCGAGCTTCCCCTTCATGAAGGAAAACGGCCCTGTGATGGCGGCGCGGGCTGCTTTGATTTCGTCGATCGAATGGGGCGACTCGAACTGGACCCAGTCGACGCCGGCCTCCTCCTGGTAAGCCCGCAACCGCGCGATCGTGTCCTCCAGCGTGCCGTCTGAGGCATCGCGAGCGTAGCACTGCGCCATCACGACGAAATTCGGGTCGAGCTCGTTCTTCATGTCAACAGCTGCCCGGTAGCGCGCAATCGCCTGATCGAGCGGCACGACCTCGACGCCGGCGCTCTGCGTCTTACGCTTGCTCTCGATCGGCTGGTCGTCGATGCGAATCCCGGCAATGCCGGCGCGGATGCACTCCCGCACCACGCGGCGCACAGCCATGATGCCGCCGCGACCGGTGTCGCCGTCCATGATCACCGGGATCGACACGCTGTCGGCTATCCACCCACCGATCGTCACGCATTCTATCATCGTGGCGGTGCCGACATCGGCAAGACCGGTGTAGGCACCGACGACCCCGCCGGTACCCACGAACAAAGCTTCGCAACCGGCCTTCTCCATTATCCGGGCATGCGCCGCAGTCGGCGGGTGCAAGACAGCCAGAACCTTGTCCCGGCGATGGATCAGCTCCTGCAGGCGCGCGGATTTTGATCGTGGTTTTTCGCTCATGGTTGTGCGCCCCTTCGGCAGAGATCTTCGGCGAAAGACCATCGCAGATCATCCAAATTCTTCATCTCCGCATAGTGGAGCCGCGTCCCAGCCCCTCAGAATGCGAAACGATTTCGTTTTTTAGGAGGATCAGGAGGCTGCGAGCGCTCTGTCGCCTGGCTCGATGGTCCTCCGGAGCAGCGCCGTATCCGATCTGCTGATCCCGAACGCAGCAGCGATTATGATCGGATAAGGAAAGATCTGCAGATAAATCTTGCACAGTACTCACGGGGAAAACTATGAAGTCGACGGACGTTGTCATTGCGGCGAGATCACCTTCGAGGCGGAGGTCGATCCCGATGCGCTCCACATCTGGCACTGCACCGATTGCCAGACGCTCTCTGGGTCGGCTTTTCGCATGAACATCCCGGCATCCGCCGAGCATTTTGTGCTTCGGGGCACACCGAAGACTTGTATCAAGACTGCCGAAAACGGCAACAAACGCCTCCACGCCTTCTGCGGCACTTGCGGCACCCCGATCTATGCCTGCGCAGTGGACAATCCGCGGATCTACGGCTTGCGCGTCGGTACGATCATTCAGCGCACCGCCTTCGCCCCGCGGCGGCAGATCTGGCGGCGGTCTGCACTGCCTTGGGTGGATGCGCTCGCCACCGTCCCGGCGGCCGACAAGGGCGAAACAGCTACACCTCCAGAATCGGGAAACAACTATGGAAGAACCTCAGATCCGAGCCGCGAGCACTGAGGATGTCCCTGCCATTGCGGACATCGTGGACCAGGCCTACCGGCACTACATCGCCCGCATAGGCAGGCCGCCGGGGCCGATGCTCGATGACTATGGGGCGCGCGTCTCGGAGGGCGTGGTATGGGTGCTTGAGGAAGGGGCTGTGATAGCCGCCATCATCGTGCTGCTGCCCGCGCCAAACTATCTGCTCCTCGACAATATCGCGGTCTCCCCCGCTCGCCACGGCTTAGGGTTGGGCCGCCGGCTGCTCGCATTCGCGGAGGCCGAGGCGTTGCGGCGCGGCTATCGCGAAATCCGACTCTACACACATCAAACAATGGTGGAAAATCAGCGTCTCTACGCATCAATCGGATATCAAGAGACGGGACGCGGCACCGAGGCCGGCTTTGATCGCGTCTTCATGCGCAAGCCGCTGTGCGTCTATAAAGGGGCTAAACCTCTAAGTTCATCCGATCCTGGACGCGGCAGCGTTGGGTGATGTTGTATTAGGCGCCGGCGCTGATACCGGCTGGGCTCAGCTCACCGGAGGCTGACCGTCGCACCAGCGCTTCGAAGGGGGAGGCATCGATGGCTCAGTTGTCGTCGGCCGAAACAGCCAGTCCACAAGTAGCAGCAGATCGGTGGACCGCATACAGCGTCACGGTGTGGGCGATCTGTATGCTCGGCTTCGCTTTCGACATTTATGAGGCGACGATAATGCAGTTGGTGACGCCGCTGCTCATCAAGGAGTGGGGCATAGCGCCGGCGACAATCGGGAATATTACGACAGTATCCCGTTGGGTGGGTTTGATCGGAATCTTCGTCTTTCCGACACTCGCTGATTTGTACGGCCGCAGGCCCGTCCTCGTTCTGACGATCCTCGGTTATTCGCTGTTCACCGGTCTCACCGGCTTTGCGCAAGGGCCGCTGCAGCTGCTGATCTTCACCTCGATCACCCGCATCACGCTGCAAGGCGAAACACCGGTCGGCATGATCATGGTCAGCGAGACCGCACCGACGAAATGGCGTGCCACCGCGCTTGGCGGTCTCGTCGGCGGCTACCCGTTCGGTTACATGTTGTGCTCTCTGACGGCTCTCGTTGTCGTGCCGCTGTGGGGATGGCGGTCTCTCTATTGGCTCGGAATCCTGCCGGCTCTGCTGGTTTTCTGGGTCCGGCTGGGTGTCAAGGAGAGCCCACGTTTCGAGCGGGTCACTAGGGCAATGGTGAGGGAAGGGCTGAAGAAGCGCCTTCATATCTGGTCGCCGGTGCGCGAGTACCCCCGCGAGATGCTGACTGCGACCTTTCTGTATTTTTTCTATCTGTTCACCTGGATTGGCTGGTCGGCTTGGATGCCCCAATTCCTCGCCAACGAAAAGCATCTCGGCTTTCAGACCACCGCGAGCTATCTCTCGATCTGGATGTTCTGCGCGATCTTCGCGTATTACCTTTGCGGCTGGCTCTCCGACCTGTTTGGCCGCCGTTACGTCATTCCCGGCTTCGTGCTCCCGGCTTCAATCCTTCTTGTCGTGTTGGGGTATCTCGACAGTCCGTCGAGCCTATTCTGGGTGGGATTGGTCTTGAATTTCCTTATCACGGGAAGCTTCGGCGCCGGCCTGGGCTACAACACCGAACTGTTCCCGATCCAGATACGCGGGACGACGGTGGGCGTGGCGTTCACCTTCGGCAGCGCATTGGCCGCGTCTTCACCGGCGATTGTCGGCTGGATCGCGACCTCGCATTCGATCGCGGCGGCGCTGCCACTCCTCGCCCTCTCATTCTTCCTGCTCGTGCCGATGTTTCTGTTCGTAGCTCGAGAAACGACCCGCAAGGAGCTTGCCGATTTCGTCGGCCAAAGGACCTGATCGCCTCGCCCAGGCCGCGCTAACCGGGACGACGACCGCCGATGTGACCTAAGCTAGGGCAAAACCCCCGTAACCGTTGGCCGCGACTGCGTCACACTTCTGCACATAGGCCGGAAAGCCGCCGATGTATGGCATGAATACGCGCGGCTTGCCCGGTACGTTGGCACCGATACACCAGGAGCTGCAGGTGGAGCGCAGCGAGCCACCGGCGACTTCGCGGACATGCGCGACCCAGTTTTCCTCGGCCTCGGCCTGCGCCTCGATGCGGCTGAGCCCCTCTTCGCGCAAATACCCAATGCAATCGGCCACCCATTCAACGTGTTGCTCGATTGATGGCAGCATGTTGGTCAGCACTGAGGGGCTGCCCGGCCCGGTGATGGTGAAGAGATTGGGGAAGCCCGCGATGCCGAGGCCGAGATACGTCTTCGGGCCCTCGCGCCACTTTTCCTTGAGCGCTTGGCCGCCGGTGCCACGGATGTCGATCTTCAACAACGCCCCGGTCATCGCATCGAAGCCGGTCGCGAACACGATCGCATCGACTGCGTATTCCTGATCCTTGGCCCGAATGCCAGCCGGCGTGATCGCCTCGATCGGCTCGCCGCTGACGTCGATCAGGGTGACATTTTGGCGGTTATAGGTCTCCCAGTAGCGGGTATCGACGCAGAGACGCTTGCAGCCGATGACGTTGCGCGGCGAGAGCATCTTAGCGATCTCCGGATCGTGCACGATCTCTCGGATCTTGCCGCGAACAAACTCGGCCGCGAGGTCATTGGCCGCCTGATTGTAGAGTAGGTCACCGAACGCGCCTATGAACGGGAGGCCGCCATAAGTCCAGCGCTTCTCGAACTCGTGCTGGCGTCCCTCCTCATCCGCAGCCAAGGCGGACTCCATGTTAAAATTGAAATCGATGCCCGGAACGGTCTGTTTCGCCCGCGCCCGTAATCCCGCGTAGTCAGCCTTCACCGCCGCCTGGTAGGCCGGGTCCAGCGGCCCGTTGTGTGCCGGGATGGTGTAGTTTGGAGTCCGCTGGAAGACATAGAGATGCGCTGCTTGCTGGGCAATGATCGGGATCGACTGGATAGCCGAGGAGCCTGTCCCAATGACCCCGACGCGCTTGCCGCTGAAGTCCACGCCCTCATGCGGCCAATGGCCGGTGTGGTAGGTCTCGCCCAGAAAGGCGTCGATGCCCGCGAATTTGGGCATGTTGGCCGACGACAGGCATCCGGTCGCCATGATGCAATGGGTTCCCGTCACCCGCTCGCCGTCGCCGACTTCAAGAACCCAGCGGTCTTCGACCTCGTCAAAGGTCGCCGAATGCACCCGCGTGTTGAACTGAATGTCGCGGCGCAGGTCAAACCGGTCTGCCACATGGTTGACGTAACGCAAGATTTCCGGCTGCGGCGCATATCGCTCGGACCAAACCCACTCCTGCTGGAGCTCCTCCGAGAACTGATAAGAATACTGCATGCTCTCCACGTCGCAGCGCGCACCTGGGTAGCGGTTCCAATACCAGGTGCCCCCAACACCGCTCCCGGCCTCGAAGACACGCACGGAAAGGCCCATTCCGCGTAGGCGATGCAACATGTACATGCCAGCGAAACCGGCGCCGACGATCACCGCATCGAATACCCCACTCTGGCTCGGCTTCAAGTCCCGATCTGTTATTCTTTCTCCGATGATCTCTTATCCGATATCTTCCGGATCCCCCTGGGCGTAGAGGCAATGATCCGACCCCGTCGAGTCGTCGGCAACCTATTCCGAAGGCATTCTGTCCGGAATAGAGGCGCCACAGGCAAGCGCGTCATCGCGGAAGGCTGATTGCCAGTTCCGGGTGACTATGAGCTGAGCGCAGTTCAAGAATTGGGCTCCATTCAAAAAAGCCCCGGCGAGATCGGCGCCATCGAGTCCCGCTTTGAAGAGGTTCGCGCCGTCCAGATGCGCATCCGACAAATTCGCCCCGCTCAGGTTCGTCCCCCGGAGATCGGCGCCCCGAAGATCTGCCCGCGATAGATCGAACCCGCTCAAATCGAGCCCTCGCAGACCGGCCCGAGATAAGTCCGGCACCTCGTCGTGTTTTGCCCGCCACTCATTCCACGCTGCAGCGCCGCGGGCGAGCATCGCGACATGCTCATCGTTTGACATCTTCTACCCCTGTTAGGCCTGCGGGGAGCCTTGTCCCGCTGTTGCAGTGGGTCCGATTGAGCTGACCCTGCGTCAGGCCTTCCACGCCGTCCAGATTGACATCGGACAGATCCGCACTGTCCAGCTTTGCCAATCGTAGATACGCACCGCGCAAATCCGCACCGCGCAGCGACGCTCCGACCAGGAAGGCACCCCCGAGCCGGGCTTCACGGAGGTCGGCCGCGTCCAGCTTCGCATGACGGAATCCGGCGCCACGCAGGTTCGCCTTACGGAGGTCCGTCCCGATGAGCAAGGCGGCATCGAGCTGAGCGCCGCTCATGTCCGCTTCACGCAAGCAGGCGCCACGCAGCGTCACGTTGGCCATCAGCGCGAACTCCATCTCAGCTTTGGCTAGACAGGCGTCCTCGAGGCTGGCCGAGACGAGCCCGCTTAGGCGCGCCCGGGATAAATCCGCACGATCGAAGTACGCCCGCTCTGCAATGGTGCCGGTCAGGTTTGCACTTTGGAGATGAGCTCCCGTGAAGTCAGCCCTGCTAAGCAAGGCGCGGTCCATCTTGATTCCGCGCAGATTGAGCCCTGAGAAATCTTGCCCGGTCAGATCGGCCGATGAGAAATTCGCGCGGTGGCCTTGGTGATATTCTGTCTCCAGGTAGAGCCGGTGCTCCGCCAGCATCCGCTCGATCTCGTCGGGCGAAAGCACCCGGAGAGGTGTTCGGGCCGAAAGGTCGGCCATTCCGGCAAAGGGTGATTGCGGTCTGTCGGTCTCGCCCATGGTGCGATCTTCTTACACCTAAGCCGGCAAGGCCGGAACCAAACAGGCGGCCGAAGACAAAACTCTTCCTCGGCGGTACCGGCAATTTTGGATGATCCGCCAATTCACATCCGCCCAGTTTGTTCTCGCAAACGCGGGTGCGAAGGCCAAGAACCCTGTGGGTTCAACGCTTTTCAGCACGCCCATGGTTGCACTCCTCCGCGATTCCGGCCACAAGAATTCTTCGCACGTGTTGTCGCGAGTCAGCTCGTAAGAGACTAAGCCGGCGAAGCCGGAACCAAACAGGTTAAAATAGACGCAGGAGACGCGGGGAGCAGGAGGGGAGGTTGAGGCAGCCGCTGACGGAGCGTTACCGCGAGCGCCTCGCCGGGGTGCTCTCCTGCTATGACCGGATCATCGTCACCGGCACGCTGCCGGGAGCCTGTTACGCGAAGGGAATGACGGGATTTCTTTCTGCGCGGCAGATCCGGATCTTCGACTATCCGCGATTTGCCGAACCACTTCGCGATCGAGTACGCGAGCGCGCCGCCGAGTTGGCGAGTGCCGCTGGCATTACCATCGAACACATTGCCAAGAACCACATCCGCAAGGAGGACGTCGTCGCCAGGGTGCTTGTCGTCCGCGGCGACCGTCCCGGCCTGGTGCATATCATCTCGGCGATGGAAGCCTGCCACACCTACAAGCCCTGGCATGACAAGCACACGCATCGCACCTTCTTGCGGCCGGATACTGGCAAATGCCTGCATTACTACTTCTACTTCATCGACGCCGAGTTGGGCCTGATCTATCTGCGCGTGCCGACCTGGTGCCCGTTCCGTCTGCAGTTCTATTGCAATGGGCATAGCTGGCTGGCCCGCCAACTCACCGCCGCCGGCGTCGGTTTCACCCTTGCCGACAACGCCTTTCTGCGCATTGACGACTGGGAGCGCGCGCAGGCCCTCGCCGACACCCTCTCGCCCGACCACCTGCATCGCATCCTCGATCACTATGCCCAGCAGTGCTGTCCGGTGCTCGACGTCTTCGCCCAGTCCTACCACTGGAGTTTCATGCAGGTCGAATACGCCACTGATCTGGTGTTCCGCACGCCGGCCATCCTCAAACCCCTCTATGAACAGCTTTCCCGGCAAGCCATCCTGACCGTCAAAGCCGAACACGTCGCCACCTTTCTCGGCCACAAGATCACTGCCCAACTCGCCCAAGAGATCGGCAGCCAATTCACCACGCGTATCGAGGGCACCTGCGTCAAGCATCGTTTCAGTAAGTCCTCGATCAAGATCTACGACAAATTCGGCCTCGTCCTACGTATCGAGACGACCACCAACGACGTCTCCGCTTTCAAGCACTACCGCAAGGTGGAACATCGCCAAGGCCCGGCAACTCGCGCCCTGGCCCCCGTCAGAAAGACCATCTACAGCCTCAAGGACTTGCGTGAGATCTTGCTAAGCTGCAATCGCCGTTACCTTGAATACCTCTCCAGTCTGGACGACTTCTCGGCTGGCATCCGGACGCTCGACCGTCTCACCCAACCCCGTCCGCTCAAAGGCCGAAACCTCAAGGGCCTCAACTTTTTCAGCCGCGCCGAACAGACCCTGCTCGCCGCCCTCCAGCGTCCTGGCTTCAATATCGCCGGTCTCCGCCGCGCCGACCTACTGCCGCTCCTCGGCCAATCCTCTCCCGCCACCCTATCCCGACAACTCGCCCGTCTGCGCCATCTCGGCGTCATCAAACGCGTCCTCGGTACCTATCGCTACTATCTCACCCGCGCTGGCCGCGCCGCCATCGCTGCCGGCCGCCGTCTCACCGAACACACCATCATTCCTGCTCTGGCCTGACAAATCTGCTCACAAAATGCAAACACTCAGGTCGTAAGCGACTAAGCCGGCAAGGCCGGAACCAAACAGGCGGCCGAAGACAAGACTTTTCCTCGGCGGTACCGGCAATTTTGGATGATCCGCCGATTTACATCCGCCCAGTTTGTTCTCGCAAACGCGGGTGCGAAGGCCAAGAACCCTGTGGGTTCAACGCTTTTCAGCACGCCCATGGTTGCACTCCTCCGCGATTCCGGCCACAAGATTCTTCGCACGTGTTGTCGCGAGTCTAGCTCGTAAGAGACTAAGCCGGCGAAGCCGGAACCAAACAGGTTAAAATAGACGCAGGAGACGCGGGGAGCAGGAGGGGAGGTTGAGGCAGCCGCTGACGGAGCGTTACCGCGAGCGCCTCGCCGGGGTGCTCTCCTGCTATGACCGGATCATCGTCACCGGCACGCTGCCGGGAGCCTGTTACGCGAAGGGAATGACGGGATTTCTTTCTGCGCGGCAGATCCGGATCTTCGACTATCCGCGATTTGCCGAACCACTTCGCGATCGAGTACGCGAGCGCGCCGCCGAGTTGGCGAGTGCCGCTGGCATTACCATCGAACACATTGCCAAGAACCACATCCGCAAGGAGGACGTCGTCGCCAGGGTGCTTGTCGTCCGCGGCGACCGTCCCGGCCTGGTGCATATCATCTCGGCGATGGAAGCCTGCCACACCTACAAGCCCTGGCATGACAAGCACACGCATCGCACCTTCTTGCGGCCGGATACTGGCAAATGCCTGCATTACTACTTCTACTTCATCGACGCCGAGTTGGGCCTGATCTATCTGCGCGTGCCGACCTGGTGCCCGTTCCGTCTGCAGTTCTATTGCAATGGGCATAGCTGGCTGGCCCGCCAACTCACCGCCGCCGGCGTCGGTTTCACCCTTGCCGACAACGCCTTTCTGCGCATTGACGACTGGGAGCGCGCGCAGGCCCTCGCCGACACCCTCTCGCCCGACCACCTGCATCGCATCCTCGATCACTATGCCCAGCAGTGCTGTCCGGTGCTCGACGTCTTCGCCCAGTCCTACCACTGGAGTTTCATGCAGGTCGAATACGCCACTGATCTGGTGTTCCGCACGCCGGCCATCCTCAAACCCCTCTATGAACAGCTTTCCCGGCAAGCCATCCTGACCGTCAAAGCCGAACACGTCGCCACCTTTCTCGGCCACAAGATCACTGCCCAACTCGCCCAAGAGATCGGCAGCCAATTCACCACGCGTATCGAGGGCACCTGCGTCAAGCATCGTTTCAGTAAGTCCTCGATCAAGATCTACGACAAATTCGGCCTCGTCCTACGTATCGAGACGACCACCAACGACGTCTCCGCTTTCAAGCACTACCGCAAGGTGGAACATCGCCAAGGCCCGGCAACTCGCGCCCTGGCCCCCGTCAGAAAGACCATCTACAGCCTCAAGGACTTGCGTGAGATCTTGCTAAGCTGCAATCGCCGTTACCTTGAATACCTCTCCAGTCTGGACGACTTCTCGGCTGGCATCCGGACGCTCGACCGTCTCACCCAACCCCGTCCGCTCAAAGGCCGAAACCTCAAGGGCCTCAACTTTTTCAGCCGCGCCGAACAGACCCTGCTCGCCGCCCTCCAGCGTCCTGGCTTCAATATCGCTGGTCTCCGCCGCGCCGACCTACTGCCGCTCCTCGGCCAATCCTCTCCCGCCACCCTATCCCGACAACTCGCCCGTGTGCGCCATCTCGGCGTCATCAAACGCGTCCTCGGTACCTATCGCTACTATCTCACCCGCGCTGGCCGCGCCGCCATCGCTGCCGGCCGCCGTCTCACCGAACACACCATCATTCCTGCTCTGGCCTGACAAATCTGCTCACAAAATGCAAACACTCAGGTCGTAAGCGACTAAATTACGTCTCCAAATTCCAACGCGTCGATCTGGCGTGTGGATGCTCGGCGACCTTGCGGCGTTCCATAATCGCTTCAACGTTGCTGGACTCCGGTCGTCCGCTTCTGGGGACAGCATTTATGTCTCATGACCGATTATCTGAGACGCAGCGCTTGCAACATTTGGAATGCTTGCCGTCCCGGTTCTCTGCTGAAGTCGGGCGCCAGGCCCGTGACTATGCCAGCGACGGATGTAGTGGCACCGCCAGCTACCTCGATCTGTCGGAACGTGGCGTCCTCCGTGCGTGCCGACATGCCGCCGCAGGCGTCAACGGGTACCAGAACAGTATAGCCGGCCTCGATGGCGCCGCGCGCCGCGTGCAGCACGACATCCTCGGTTGCGAAGCCGCACAGCACTAGGATCTTACGGCCGGTTGCCGATAAGGCCGTGCAGGTCGTCTTCTCAAGGAACGGGCTCGCGGACGCCCGAAGCAACACTTGTGAAGCAGCACCATACCGGGCGAGTTCGGGAATCAGCACCGGGCCATTGCCTCCTTCAGGCACGACGCTGAAATGCAGCGGCGGGCCAAGGAGCGCGCCAACGTCCGCCATCACTCCGGCCGAGCGCGCGAGTGCCTCCGGCGGGTTGGTGCGGCTGCGCGCGACGATGGATGGCTGCAGGTCCGCAAACAGGATTTGTGCATCCGCTGGATCAAGTAGGAGCGTCAGATCAATGGACATAGGGGGCCTCCCCTGCGGTGAACCAATGCCGGCGGTTAGGCGGCCAGTCGCCTGGCCGCAGCGTGAGGGCCGGCCGCGAGCCCGACATATCAGTCAGGGCGCACGAGGTACACGCTGGATCGGCCGAGTGCGGTTTCGTAGCGGGTCCGATCCGCTGTCGCAGTTTTTGGGGCAAGCTCCCTGACGGCAAATTCGGCGCCATGGGCGGAGGCGGCGTCGCGCAGGGCCGGATCGAGCGTATCGGCGTCGGTGTCGTGGGCCACAAGCAGCACGAAACATGACGGGTCCAGCAATCCCTGCAGTTCCTCCAGCGACGGCTCGGTGCCCTTCTCCGGTTTGCTGAACGGATTGCTGGCGATCAGCCGGTACCGGCCGCCGCCCATCGGGAACAGGCCCATGAAGCCGTGCTCGGACGAGTAGATGTGGAAGTCGTTCTCCGGCAGCTCGCCAGTGAGATAAAGATCGCCGAGTGCATACTGCTCATCGAGCGTCCTCCCTTCGAACTGCAGGTCCAGCGTTGTACGTACCAAGCTATGAGCGCCTTCTGCGCCGATCAGCCATGGCGCCGTCGTTTGCTCCAGCTTGCCGTCGGGGGTGGCGCAGGATGGCCGTGACGGGTGAGGCGTCGTGCGACAGCGCGTCCTGCGCAATGCCGATCAGCTCAACACCGCGCTCGATCTCGACACCTTGCTGCCGATCGCCTCGCGCAGGATGCGTTCGGTCTCGGACTGAGAAATGAACTGCAGGTAGTCGTAAGCGGCTGTCCACGTTGCCGAGATCCAGCCGGAAGATGCGCTTGCCGTCGCCATAGACACTTCCGCCGTGGGCGGGATTGCCCAGACGCACCATCTCGTCGGCGAGGCCACGCTGGTGCAGTAGCCCCAGGGTCCGCGCCTGCACGCCGATGGCGCGCGACGTCGTCGCTGGCTTGGGTGCCTTCTCGATCAGCCGCTCGGCGACACCGAGCCGCGGCGGTGAGGCCGCCGGGCCGGCGCCTACGATCAGAACGGGATCGGTCATGGGGTGCTCGTTTCGCGATCCGGGGCTGGTGAGCCAAGGGAGTCTTCGATCTCTGCCCGGATGCGGTCGTCGGGCTTCAGGAACGGCACGCCTTTGCTCGCGGCCCAGCCCGCCGGCGAACCGGTGAACAGGATGTCCCCGCGCACCAGCGTCACAAAGCGGCTGATTTCGGCGGGTTGCTCGTCCAACTTGCCACAGCATCTCGCGGCTATTGCCGTCCTGCATGAGAGCGCCGCTGACCGGCGAGCCGCAATCGAAGGTTTTGCGGGTCCGGCACCGTTTTTCAAACACGGTCTGGTCGATTGAATGGCGCGGATCAGTGCTTGCCGGCGCAATTTGCGATCCCAAACTATTGAGGAGCCTGACAAGTTCCATGAGATACCCCGACCTCAAGCCAGGTAATGCTTGCCACCGGGCTGCGTCCGCCGTCGCTACGGGGCCATTCTGCCGTCCCCGCACCTGCCGCTTTGGGTCAACCGCGCCGGTTGGCGCCCGTCGTGAGCGCACCCGCTCAACGCCAAAAATAGGACTTCCCGACGGTGGTCGCCTCGTCTGAAGTGTGCCTATCGGCCGGCCTTGTCGAGGATGCGCTGTGAGTGATGATGTTGGTTGCGGACGCTATTCGGCAGCTAAAGCGTTCGTCGAAAAGAGTGCCTCGATTTTCGTGAACTGGACAGCCCGGCTTGGATCGCGGATCGGATCTGGGTTGTCGCGCGTTGGCTTGTGAACCTCTTCAAGACATGCGGAAACCTAAAATGGCGCGAACAAGCACGGCGGCCCGATCAACCATCCCGGCTCCGGAAAAGATTCCGGTCGAGCTGACCATCAACGGCGTCGCGACGCAGCTCGAGGTTGCGCCGTGGACGACCCTACTCGATGCGCTGCGCGACCACCTCGACCTGACCGGGACCAAGAAGGGCTGCGATCACGGCCAATGCGGCGCGTGTACGGTGCTGGTGGACGGCCGCCGGATCAATTCCTGCCTCACACTCGCCGTAATGAAGGACGGCGCCGAGGTGACCACAATCGAAGGCCTGGCGACAAATGGTGTGCTGCATGCGCTGCAGCAGGCGTTCATCGACCACGACGCGTTCCAGTGCGGCTACTGCACACCGGGGCAGATCTGTTCGGCCGCCGGCTTGATCGCCGAGGGCAAGGCGAACAGCACCGATGAAATCCGCGAGCTCATGAGCGGCAATATCTGCCGCTGCGGCGCCTATCCCAACATCGTTGCGGCGATCCAGCAGGCGATGGGGCGATCATGATCAATTTCCACTACGCCCGGGCCACCGACGTCGCCGACGCGGTGCGCCAGATTGCCGCCGATCCGAGCGCGAAATTTATCGCCGGCGGCACCAACATGATCGACCTAATGAAGGAGGATGTCGAACGCCCGTCGCGGCTGATCGACATCTCGCGGTTGCCGCTCAAAACCGTCGAGGAGACAGCAAATGGCGGGTTGCGGATCGGCGCGCTCGTGCCGAATTCCGACCTCGCCTATCACCCGCTGGTCGCGCAACGCTATCCGATGCTCGCGAGTGCGATCCTGGCCGGCGCATCGGCGCAGCTGCGCAACATGGCCTCGACCGGTGGCAACCTTCTGCAACGCACGCGCTGCTACTACTTCTACGACATCGCGACACCCTGCAATAAACGCGAGCCCGGCAGCGGCTGCCCCGCCATCGCCGGACTCAACCGCATGCACGCGATCCTCGGCGCGAGCGAAGCATGCATTGCGACGCATCCCTCCGACATGTGCGTGGCGCTGGCCGCGCTCGACGCCACAGTCCATGTGGCCGGGCCGGCGGGAGCGCGCGCGATTGCATTTTCGGATTTCCATCGGCTGCCAGGCAACACGCCGCAGCGCGACACGAATCTGCAACCGAATGAGATCGTCACGGCGGTCGAGCTTCCGGCGCAGGGCTTTGCGACAAATTACACCTATCTGAAGATCCGCGATCGCCTTTCCTATGCATTTGCGCTGGTGTCTGTCGCGGCTGCGCTGGAGCTCGAAGGAAACACAATCAAAGAGGCCCGTCTGGCGCTCGGCGGTGTTGCACACAAGCCTTGGCGCGACCCGTCAGCCGAAGCGGCGCTGCGCGGGCACGCCGCCAGCCAATCGACGTTCACCGGCGCCGCGGACCTCTTATTGCGCGACGCCAAGAGCTTCGAGCATAACGCCTTCAAGATCGATCTCGCGCGCCGGGCTATCGTCCGTGCGCTGACGCAGGCGGCGGACGGCACCCCGCAGTCGCAATCCAATTAAGAAAATCCGGTGAGCAGGAGCAGCCCAATGACGACTTACATCGGCACGGCCACATCTCGCGTCGATGGCCGCGCCAAGGTCACCGGCGCAGCGAAATACGCTGGCGAGTTCAGTACGGCCGGCCTCGCGCATGCCAGCGTCGTTACATCCACCATTGCCAAGGGCCGCATCGCGCGCATCGACGCGAGCAAGGCGCTTTCTGTTGAAGGCGTGATCGACGTGCTCACACATCAGAATCGGCCGGCCATGGCCAGCGCCGACAGCGCCTACAAGGACGATGTGGCTCCGGAGGGTTCCCCGTTTAGGCCGCTCTACGACGACCGGGTTTGGTTCAGCGGCCAGCCGGTCGCACTTGTGGTCGCCGAAGAACCAGAGATCGCACGCTTCGCTGGGTCGCTGGTCCGCGTGGAATATGCCGAGGAACCGCACGTCACGGATTTGTATGCTCAGCGTGATGCGGCCTTCGCATTGGAACCCGCAAGCCCGGCCGAGAATCCGTTTGCCCCGCCAAAGCCCCGCGGCACGCCCGAGCCTGCAGTCGCCGCCGCCGAGCGCCGTCATCGCGGCGAATATTACACACCAATCGAGCATCACAACCCGATGGAATTGTTTGCCTCGACTGTGGTCTTCGAGGCGGGCGGCAAGCTCGTGATCTACGACAAGACCCAGGGCGTGCAGAATGTGCAGCGGTATCTCTGCAATGTGCTCGAGATGGAACCGGACGATGTGCGCGTCATGTCGCCCTTTATGGGCGGCGGGTTCGGCTCCGGATTGCGCCCCCAATATAACGTCGTCCTTGCCGCGTTGGCGGCGCGCGCGCTGAAGCGCTCGGTGCGGCTCGTCCTGACCCGCCAGCAGATGTATGTGCTCGGCTACCGGCCCGCGATGATTCAGCAGATCGAGCTGGGCGCAAACACTGGCGGAACGCTCGATGCGATCACGCACGAAGCAGTCACGGTGACATCGCAATACGAGGATTTTCATCGCCAAGAGACCGGCTGGTCCGGCCTCCTCTACAAGGGCGCCCACGCGAAATACACGCACAAGCTGGCGCGGCTCGATCTTGCGACGCCATGCGACATGCGCGCCCCCAGCGCGGCGCCTAGCGTCTATGCGCTCGAAAGCGCAATGGATGAACTCGCGGTCGCGCACAAGCTCGATCCGCTCGAGCTGCGCTTGCGATGTTATTCGGAGCGCGACCAGCACACCGACCGGCCCTACAGCAGCAAGAGCCTGCGCGATTGCTACCGCCGGGGCGCGGAGGTCTTCGGTTGGGACAAGCGCACCCCCGAGCCCCGCTCGATACGCGACGGCACCGAGCTGGTAGGCTGGGGCATGGCGACCGGCGTCTGGGAAGCGTTGCAGGTGCCGATCGCGGTGCGCATCGTGCTCACCGTCAACGGGCATGCGGAGGTTTCCTGCGCAACCTCCGACATCGGCACCGGCACGTACACGATTATGGCGCAGGTCGGAGCCGACATGCTGGGGCTGCCGCTCGACAATGTCACGATCAAGCTCGGCAACTCGACATTGCCGCAATCGCCGGTCGAAGGCGGATCATGGATCGCAGCCTCGGTGTCGAACGGCATCGTGACAACGGCCGGCGCCATCCGCACGGAACTGTTGCGTTTGACAAAGCAGATGCCTAATTCGCCGTTCGCCGATGCTGCGGCTGACGAGGTAGCGCTGGCGGACGGGAAGCTCGTCAGCAAGCGCGATGCGTCGCGCGCGGTGTCGGTTGCAGACGCGATGCGGCATGGCGGCGTCGATCGCATCGAGCAGGAAAAATTGACTACTTTTGCCGACGACGGGTCACATGCGCACAACACACACTCGGCGGTTTTTGCCGAAGTAAAGGTGGATGAGCAGCTCGGCGTCACCCGGGTCACCCGCGTCGTCAGCGCGGTCGCGGCCGGCCGGATCCTCAACACGAAGACCGCCCGCAGTCAGATCATCGGCGGCGTGGTGTGGGGCATCGGCATGGCATTGCACGAGGAAACCCTCGTCGACCACAATTTCGGCCGCATCATGAATGCCAACATTGCCGAATACCATGTGCCGGTGAACGCCGACGTGCATGACATCCAGGTCATCTTCGTCGACGAGCCGGACGACATCGTCAATCCGCTGGGCGTCAAGGGGCTGGGCGAGATCGGCATCGTCGGCGTCGCGGCGGCAATCGCCAATGCAATCTATCACGCGACCGGCAAGCGCGTGCGCGACCTGCCAATCACGCTCGACAAATTGCAGCAGTGAACTGGGAATCATCCTGCGCCGAGCACCAGCCAAATAGCCAAGTCCACTGGAATTATGGTCGTCGAGCCATCCCGATGACACGAGACGTCTGCGCTGAAATGAATATTTCTGAGACGCTGACCTTAGGAGTTGACGCGAGGCCCGGTTCGAGGCCAACCGGGTGAAGAACGTTCCGGGAAGGCCCTGTCTGAGACATTTGACCCGAGAGGAACAATGTCCGGAAGGGGTCGTGTGTCACGAACGTGCCGTCTGCGTACAACGGTGCGGAACTGTACGAGAGATGAAGGAGGACCCTTCGAGGTCGGCACTCAGGTGCAGGCCTCAAGCCACCGCGAGCTGCTGTCGTCAAGAGCGATGGTGGTGAGCGTTGCGGAAACGCCGGGACGTGATCCCGGCAGGCAAGGTTGAGAGAGGCGAGCGCAAGCGAACCGTCGATGAAGTGTCGAAAGCGGATTAGGCGATGTCGAAACCGGGGGTGACCCTTCCTCCGGGATCAGCTCGGAAGAACCCTGAAGCCTGCCCGAGCGGCATCCGGCATTCAGACGGCGCGAAGCTCAACCAGGCTCTCGTACGGAACGTGAGAACCTGTCGCTCCGATGCCAAGGGAGATGTCCAAGCGGCTCACACCGCAAGGACCAGAGTACCGAAGCGGAGCACAGGGGCGGAGCAGCTCGTAGTAGGGATGAAGGCTCTGTAATGGAAGCGGTGTTTCACGCCGACTCCCACGGCTACAGGCCCGGTCGATCGGCGATCGATGCCGTGCGCCAAGCCCGTCAGCGCTGCTGGCGGTATGACTGGGTGCTCGATATCGACATAAAGGGCTATTTCGACAGCATCGATGGGGAGCGGTTGCTCAAGGCGGTCCGGCATCATACGGACTGTCCTTGGGTACTGCTCTACATCGAGCGCTGGCTGAAGGCTACGGTGCAGATGGAGGACGGCAGTGTCGTGCCGCGGACCGCAGGAACGCCGCAGGGAGGGGTTATAATTATCAGCCCGCTGCTTGCAAACCTGTTCTTGCACTATGCGTTCGACGCATGGATGGCGCGAACCTATCGGCACATTCCGTTTGAGCGATACGCGGACGATGCCATTTGTCACTGCAAGAGCGTCGAAGAGGCGCCGGCGCTATGGAGCGCACTGCAGGATCGCTTCGCGACCTGCACAAGCGAACGGCCATATTCGACACCACCAATCGCAACACCACCACTAAGCGAACCGGGACTCGCGAAGGTTGCGGTCTTCGATTACTGCTACCCCGGCATGTAGCCGACGCCGTTGCCCTTCAACTCATCCAATCGGTATGAGAAATCCGGGCTATCTCGCGCCGGATATCACGGAGGCGATCCTCGATGGGCGGCAGCCGCCCGATTTAACGGCAGAGAAGCTCCTCGAGCACTCACGTCTGCCGCTTGCCTGGCACGACCAGCGGACCCTGCTCGGCTTTGCTTGAGCCCGATCCGAATTCAAAGGCTATGCTCGGCTTTGCTTGAGCCCGATCCGAATTCAAAGGCTACCCACGCTAAAGCCCGAAAACTCCTGATTTCGTTCGGACCGTCATGGCATTGCCGCTGGCCGCATCAGCGGCACTGTGGTACTGGAATATGGCCCGGCAGAGACATTGCCGCCGGTTGGCGCGGAATGGAAAGCCTGCCGCGTCTCTGCTGACCCCGTCGTCAAGCGAGCCCGCACACCTGCGGGGAAAGCCCGGGTTCTTGACGCTCGAAAGCGGCTGCGGGAGAGAGACGGACTGTCTGCTGGAGGGAGGTGGATTTGAACTTCCGGTTCCGCGCGAGAGAAATCAAGAATCTCGGTATCCCGTTGGAGTCCCTTCTCGTGGCTGGCCGTGTGGAGGACGCGCATGCGCGGCAGGAAACCCAGCTGGATCGCCCGCTGGGTAAGGGAGTACGCGCCGGAGATAATGGACTGCGACGCGATGACGGTGACCACCGTTGCGAACGCCACCATCGGGTAATGGGCCCATCCTGGCGCGAGCAGATAGAACGGGTTCTGGATGGCGCCGGAGTTGGCCATAAGCGGCGCTCCCTGGCCGAGATAGTTGAGAACTAGGGCGGGAAAAACGACGGCGAACCCAGCCGAGCCGGATCGGCAAGCGGCCGAAATGGCCCATATCCGCATACATCGCCTCCGCGCCGGTGAGCGCGAGGAAGGCGGCGCCGAGTACGGCGAAACCGATGCCGAGCGGCGCGTGCAGCAAGTAAACTAGCGCACGATGCGGGCTGAGTGCGCTCAGAATGCCGGGTGCCCCAGTGATGCCGCCCAGGCCGAGCAGGCCGATCGCGCTGAACCACATCAGCATCACCGGCCCGAAGATGTTGCCGATGAACGCGGTTCCCTTGCGCTGGACCAGAAACAGGCCAATCAGGGTCTCAAGCTCGACGCACCCCAGCTCGCGCCTGCCGTCGTTCCGATCAGCATCGCGATGCCTTCGACGGCGCTCAGCACCGAAATCGCCGGCGTGACGCCGCCACCGTAGAGCAACCCGGCGCCGATTAGCCCGACGATCAGCAGGGAAGCGCTCCAGTTCCGGCCCGGCGCACCGCGGACATCGCTGCGCGACAACCAGGAAGAGAAGCGTATTACCTCATGGGCAAATGGTCAGGGTACTCACCGATCCGCTTCAGCTGTTGAGGGGGCGGTGCTGTCGGTAGCAAGCAATTCCGCCGCGCAAACGCTTAACGGATATATGATGCACGCGTGGGCGGCTGCCAAGAAACGCGTAGCAATCCTCGATGTGTTGAGTGTCCGCGCCTCCTCAGTTACGCAGCCACTGCAGCGCGGAAGGCCGGGTTCCCGCACTAAGACACTAGTTGTAGTCACTCTTCCAACATCCCCGCCTTGCTCAGGCCGAAAAAGTAAATGGTCTCGAACAACGCACGTACCTTCGGCACGCCGAAATATTCGCTGGCCTTCAAACGGGCAATGCTTGAATAACGACCGTCTCCCAACCTGCGGGCTTCGGCAAGCTCGGCGGCGGCGCGCGGGATCTCGCCTTTGAGAGCATAGGCGGAGGCGAGGCATGCGTGAACGTACGGCACTCCTGCTTCGTCGCTGCGCGCCTTTTCGAGCCAGACGATCGCGTCATCGATCCGCGATTGCAGCAGATGCGCCTGCCCGATCCGCCAATACGTAACACCCAATACGGGATGGCGGGGACTAAGGCGGATTGCCTGTTCCTCCAGTGAAATCGACTCTTCGATCGACCCTGTCAGGAGCTTGCAGGCGCCAAGATTCCTGTACGCAGCCACATTGTTGCGGTTTGATGCGATCGCAGTCTCGTATTCGGGGACGGCCTCCTTGCACCGATGTTCCGCGCGGAGAAGCTGAGCCTTAGCGAAATGCGCCATCGGGTTGGGGGGCGATGCCGCTAAGACTTGCGCGATCAACTCATTGGCGCGTTCGACGTCCGCTGCAGCCGAGTTCAGTCATCCCTATTCGCGTATCCACCACGCGGTTTGCGAGCGCTACTGCCAACTCACTCTGCGCCGTGATCGATCGCGTATCGAGCGCCAATGCGCGCTCCAATAGGCTGACGACCTCGGTGTAGTTCTCCCGCGATCTCTGCCTCCACATTATGGCGCGTGCCCGGAGAATGTAGTCCAGCACATCGGGGTGATCGTTCGCGCGGGCGGCTTCGGCGTTCAACAGCTCTGCGTGGAGGGCAACCGCGATCCGGCGCGTGATCTCCTCTTGCAGGGCGAACAGAACGCCCATGTTGTGGTCGAACCGCTCCGCCCACCGATGCGCGTCGGTCTCGGCGTCGATCAGCTGCGCGTTGACGCGGACATGGCTGCCCGACCGACGGACGCTTCCTTCCAGCACATAACGCACGCTGAGCTCGCGGCCGATCTGCTTCGCATTGACCGGCTTATACCAATAGGTGAAGGCGGTATTGCGAGAGATCACAAACATGTGTGGGATCCTCGACAGATCGGTCGTCACATCGTCGGTGATCCCATCGGCGAAATATTGCTGTTCCCGGTCGTCGCTGAGATTGGTGAAGGGCAGCACGACAATCGACAGGCGTGGCAGCGAACGCTTACTGCTCTGGGAAATGGCCTGAATAGCGGAGTGCGCATCGGTGTCGACCCGTCTCACCGGCGCGACAAAGCGGTAGCCGCGCCCCGGCACTGTCTGGATGCAGCCGTCCTCCGCGCGGTCTTGATCGAGGACGCGCCGCAGCGTCGAAATCTGGACTGTCAGGTTATTATCTTCGATCACTGTTCCCGGCCAGGTGACGACCATGATCTCGTCCCTTGAGAGGAGATCGCCCGGCCGCCCGAGCAGCACGCGTAGCGCATCGAGCGCGCGCGAGCCAATTTCGACCGGAGTCAGAGTAGCACCTTTACCCCGCTGGAACAGGCCGCGCCGGTCGAGGCGGAATCCCCCGAAGAGAAAAATGTCGGTCGAGGAGAGCGCTTCCATGCCTCCGCCTCCCAGCCTTTCCGATTTGGGAAGATTTTAGCGCAATTTAGAACTTTTTAGCGTGCTTTCGTAGCGCCTCCCCCGCACCGCGCGCTGTATGGCATCCCACTCAAACCGAAAGAGGGAGGGAGAACATGAAGAACTGGCTACGTAAAGGAGTCGTCGCGGCCGCGATCACCTTGGTGGCGCTGAGCGGCACGCAAGTACCGGCGCTCGCGCAGTCGGCTCAAGATAGGCGGGGTCAAGAACAGCATCGGCTCGAAGGCATTTGGGACGTCAGCGTCACAGTTCAGTCGTGTGCCACCGGCATGGCATTATTTACCGGCCGAGCCGTCCTCATGTTCATCGACGGCGGTACGTTGACAGAAATCGCCGACAGATCCAATCGGAGTGCTGGCCTAGGGACGTGGCGTCACCTCGCCGGGAGCAGCTATACCGCCCGCGAAAGTTCATCGACTATACCGCGGCTGGTGCCTTCAACGGAACCGAGGTAATCACGCGGGAAATAGAACTCAGCAAAAACGCCGACGAATACACAGCGACCGCTACTCTAAAGTATTCAACTCCGCCGACCAGTTAGTCAGCACCGGTTGCGCTACCTCAACCGCGACGCGCTTCGAATAGAACGGTCCGAGCAACAATGCGCGTCAAAGTCTCCAACCTGCGCCGGTGGGCTCGTCGTGCAATTTGGCGAGGGCGGCTTTCGGCAAGACCGCGCATTGCGGCTGCCTGATCGTCTATTCTTGCCGCCGCCCGAGCGGTGCGGCGCGCTGGCGCTGCAAAGCCTGTCGGAAGGTGGCCCCGGTGCTGCCGACTCGCTGATTCACGACTACCTCGCGTCCAGGGGTTTTTGATGTTGGCGAACCACTCCAGCTCCGGCGGGACTTCTGCGAGGCCGTGAAATTCGGCGGCAGTCCCGGCAGGTTTTTATCCCCTCGCGCGCGCGGCAGATACCCCCGATGTGCAAAAGGACGTTCGCATCTCAGTGCAATGGCCGGAAACGGCATGCCTGCCCAAACACCGCGCAACAAAACGGGGCCCGTAGGCTAATCCTTAAACCGAAAGAGGGGATGCGAACCGAGGCGCCCGCCGCTGCATCCGGGAAGGCGAGGAAATGAGCTTGCCCGGTATCACGGCAGATGAGTCGGCGTCTCTGGTTGACGCGGCACTCCCGGCCAGTTAGGGCTGACGGACTGCCGATTGGAGGAGACGATGAACGACGCGGGCACTTTATCACGGCACATGCTGGAC
Source organism: uncultured Alphaproteobacteria bacterium (assembly GCA_963787425.1). Lineage (GTDB taxonomy): Bacteria > Pseudomonadota > Alphaproteobacteria > ATCC43930 > CGMCC-115725 > AP-15. Next base: position 1,217,760 of record CAWBCV010000001.1, on the reverse strand, counting down.
ATCAGGGAGCTGACGGTGGAGGCGTTTGCACCCTATGGCCAGGTTATCGCGCCACTGCGAACGGGCGGGCAGAGCGTCGAGACCAGCTACGACCCCGAAACCTCGGCCAGCGAGGCAAAGCTGGTCTTGGGCAATGGCGAGCCGCGGCTGTGGATCATGCATCTGCCGCATGTCGGGCTCGGCTTCACCCGAATCGCACGGCATCGGCGGGTTACGGGTTACGCAATGCCTGGGGTCGCTCGGCGGCAAACAATGGCTGATCGGCGTGGCACCGCCCGGCGATCTTGGTGATGACGCGCGGCCGCGCGTCGAAGACATCGCCGCCTTCCGGGTGCCGGGCGATCGCCTGATCATGCTTCACGTTGCGACGTGGCACGCCGGGCCGCACTTCGTCCACGACGAATGCCTATTCGTCAACCTCGAGAACCTCGACACCAACCGAGGTGATTTTCACGCCGTGCCGCTTTCAGTCGAGTGCCGGTACCGGCTCTAATTCGAGGGGTTGCAGGATGCGCTTGCTCGATCCACTCCGGGACTTCGTCGGCGTCGAGCTCGGCGGGGTCGATGATGGCCAGCGCATCCTCGATACACGCGGCCATGCGGTGCATAAGCTCGTCGATGTCGATCGCTGGTTTGAAGTCCGTCGAGTGGCGTAAAATCCGTGCACCACGTCAACCGGCAAGCCGTATATCTCGCGGGCGATTTGCTCGGCGGTGCATCCGGCGCGGGCGTTGTCCACCCGATTACTTGCACGGTCCGTGTTTTCACCTATGGATCCAACACACAATTTGACTTGGCTCACGGGGTTTTGCCGCAGCCAAGGCGACGCGCCCATGATCAGGAGCAAGGCTTTGCGCCGCTGTTTGTCTTCTTTCGCCAAAAAAACGAGCCAGGCGACGGTCTCTGGAATGTGAACGAAGCCGTTCTCGATGCTTGCGGTCTGAGCGTGCAGACGCATGATCTTGTCGGTGGTCGGCTGGTGCTTGGTGACGCCGTGGCGGCCCTCGGCAATCAGCTCCCCCCGCATCAGCTGGGTGCCGCAAGCCTTGTCCTCGATAAGCATCGTCGTGATGCTCATTGTCCCGGGGAACCACAAATTCATAGGCCGACGCAAGTGCGCTCGAGCTTAGCGCTCACAACACCTTGAGGTACTCGAGCAGTGCCCGCTTCTCCGCCGGCGAAAGCTGCGTCCCGAATTCATGGCCGCAGCGGCTGTTTCCTGAGTTCCGATCGCTGCAGTCGGTTGTCTCCAGGGTGTAGTTGAACATCGTCTGGTCGGTGGCCAAACCCACATTCACCGGATCGTAAGCCGGTCCTACTCGGAACGCAGCGGGCCTATCACTCGCCGGTTTGAGCAGATCGGCCAGCGTCGGAACGGATCCGTTGTGCAGGTACGGGGCTGTCGCCCAAATGCCCTGGAGCACGCGGAATTCGTAGGCGCGGAGAGCTGGCGCCGGAAGGAATGCACCTTTGAGATCTGCCATCTCCGGCGGGAAGCTGAAGGTCGATCGCCGGCGCGCTTGCGCCTGCGGCGCGGCGAGCGGGACATATTCCTGCAAGATCGATCCGACGACCGATACTCCGAGAACGTTGATAGACTTATCGCGGGGCTTGAGTGTTGAAATAACGAACGGAATCTCCGCTCCGTTGAGGACCCCGCTCTGGGCGGTCCAGCCCAGAATGTCGTACTCCCTGGTGTCCGTGCCAACGTCTTGGATTGGTGTGGCCCACGTCCTCTGCTCAAAAAACCGCGTCACACCGGGCTGGATTCCATGACACTCGGCGCACCCGCCCTGCTCCTTTGACCACCCATAGATTGCTTCGCCCTGCTTCGCGAGCGCTGCGTCGATCGCAAATGGCCATTTGGGCGGCCCGATCTTCTTCACCAGCCCCTCGAGCGCATTTAAACCATGGACGTTCGCCGAGTTCTCGTTCAAGTAGTCAAAGCCGAGCAGGTGCCACCGATCCTTTTTCGGTCGGTAGACGGCAAACACCCCGTACACCTCGCCCAGATTGCGGGACAGACCGAGAATGTCGTTGCCGTTATCGGCAAAACCCGGCCACTGCGTCTTGTCCTGAACCGGAGAGTTCCATAGGAAAGGATAGCGGACCGGCGCGTCCGCGCGCTGGATGTTCTCTGCAATGACATGCGTCGGCGGAGGCCCGATATCGAGCCCGGTGAGCCGGTTGAAGATCATCGCGACCGCGTCGAGCCGCGCCGGCCCCCAGGCATTCGACGGCAGCGCACGTGTCATCAGCGTGTGATAGGGGTAGAACCAGTCGGACAACTCCTGACGCAGAACTCGCCTTTTCCCCCGGCGTGGGGAGACGGCCGAGCACGGCCTGCGCGAACTCAGAAAACGCCGTTTCATTGGTCAGCACCGTGTTCACCGCAATGTCGAGATCGGTGAGGAAACTTTGGAAATCGACGATGGCGGGGCCGCCATCGACCCGGTAGGCGGTGTTGGCGACCGTAATCTGCCTCGTATGGCAGGCCGAGCAGGTCAATCCAATGGTTTCGTTGCCTCTCGAGCCGGCGACCGTGAAGCCAATCGGCATTCCTGGAATATCGCTATTTGGCAGGTAGCCGTAGCGGGCGAGACTTCCGGCTGTGAACGGCTCGCCGTTCGGCTGCTTCAGCGCCTGCACCCAGCGCAGAGGCATGATGCGCGAACCCTGATCCCGGCTGTAGAACTCGCTCCGGGCGCTCTAAGTCCAGTTCGGGCCCTGATCCAGTAACATCGGTTGCGGGTTCGTCAGATCCGCCGGCCTTACAGGGGGCGGTGGCGCACAGGAAGCTATGGCGCAAGCCAACGCGGCGCCGCATCCAATTCGAACAGCGACTGATATTGCCATCTGCGTGCACTCTCTTCCACTCGGTACCGGATGGGTCAGACCGGGTGACCTGAAGTTAGAGCGGCGACCCTTTCTTGTAGCGCAGGGCGATCCCCGAAAGTCGGTATTCAATGTTAACATTGGCGGATCGTTCGCTCAGAGCGAAGCATCTGATTAGCAAGTGATGCCCCGAAAGTCAGGTTCGCACGTACCGCGCTGCTGGAGGGAACTGGATTTCGAACCCTCGGTCCCCGGTGACGCGGCATCCCGATCTGGACGTTCGGCACCGACGGCGCGCCAGCGCTCCCACCGCACTTGCACTTCGATGCAAAGGGCGCAGCACTCAAATTCGGCGCCTTAATGCGACGCCGTGAGACGACGAATCCCGCGATCGGCGCAATAGCGGTCGAGGGTAGCCGGTGCGCCGGACGCGTCGGCGAGCGCTACATAGGTGTCCGGTCGGAGCAAATATGCGGCGTCCCGGGCCAGGCCCGCCGCGTCGTGTTCAGATCGCCAGTCAAAGACATGCAGCGCCACGTCGTGACTAGCGCACCATGTCGCCAGTTCGGCGCTGGCCGAGCCATAGACATGGACCCGCCAGGTTATCGCCGCGAGGGATTCGAAATTATCCTTTCCATCGATTGGCACCCATGGGAGCCGGTCGCCGCCATGGACATGACCGGCAGAGCCAGCGCTCAGGCGGCAGCCGCGGTAATTCAAGGTAATCTGCGAGACCGTCCGAAAGATGTACTCGCGAACCGCCTCGAACGCGATGACCTTCGGGAACAGCACTGGCGCGACGCGCGTACGAAGGATATCGGCGATCCGGCCATCGGCGGTGGCGAAACTGAACACGCGATCGGTGGTCGCGACCAACCGCCGGGCAAAGCCGATCCGTTCCGCCTCGTAGGTGTCGAGCAACTTGTCGGGCGCATGGCCGGCCAGAACCGTCGCCAGTTTCCAGGCAAGATTGATGGCGTCGCCAATTCCGGTGTTCATGCCCTGACCGCCGGCAGGACTGTGGACGTGAGCCGCATCGCCGAGTAGGAAGGCGCGGCCCTTGCGGAAATGCTCGGTCACCCGGTGATGAACATGGTAGGTCGAAAACCAGTTCACCTTCTGGACGTTGACCTTGAAATTCGTGATCGCCCGGTCGCTGACGTCTTCGAATCTAAGCGTATTGGCATGATCGGCGCGCTCGTCGCGTACGGTTCCGATCAGGCGCGCTCGGCCCTTCCCGGCCAACGGAAAGACCGCCAGGAAATCGGCCTCGTCAAGGTCGACGTGTAGCTCGCCGTCGAGCGCAGGGCCGGCGGCTTCAACGTCGGCGACATAGAAGAGTTGCCGATAGGTGCCGCCGCGAAAGCCTGTACCGATCGTCTCGCGCACAATCGAGCGGGCGCCGTCGCAGCCGGCGATGTAGCTCGCCTCGCAGGTTTCCTCCTGGCCCTCTGGTCCGCGAAGGCGGGCAATGACACGCTCGCCCCCGTCCGTAAAGCTGACCAATTCGGTGCGGCGCTCGACCGAAACGCCGAGCGCCTCCAGCCGCTCGATCAGCAGCCGCTCATGCTGGTCTTGCGGAAAAATATGCAAGAACGGATAGGGCGTCAGGTCCGAGCCAATTCTCTCAAATGGCAGGCGCGCCGCCGGTTCGCCCTTGACCCACAAATTGACCGCGGGAACCTTGTGGCCGCGTTCGACCACGGCGTCTGCAAGGTTGAGCTGGCGATAGAGTTCAAGCGTCCGCGCTTGAACCGCCAACGCCCGCGAGGTGGTGCCGGGCTCTGCCGTCTTGTCGAGGACGCGCACGTTAACCCCAAGCTTGGTCAGCCAGAGCGCCAGGACCAGGCCCGTCGGACCGGCACCAATGATCAGAACGCCGCTGCGAATCATTTCGTCCTCCGTCCATCAGCTGCGTCCGCCTCGGCCGGCGATGTCAGTAGGCCATTGAGTGCCGTGCGGGCGTGCTGGCCGGCAAGCGCCTGCAAATCGGGGGGATCGGTCCCTACCCCGCCGAAGACCTCTCGAAGCAGCATGGCCATCACCATCGGGCCCATCAGCGAAAAGGCGTGGAGGCGGGGATCGCCGGGCGCTACCTCGCCCCGCGCCTGGGCGCGCGCGATGATTCCCGCGACCGTGCGGATGACGCCAGCGACGACGTCGTCGTGCCAAATGCGCGCGAGATCGGGGAAATTCCGCAATTCGCCGATCACCATCCTGGCCATCGCCGGCACCCGGCCGCCGCTCATCATCCCGGCCGCGCGCGCGAGGAGCATGGGCGCAAGCTCGGCGAACGGCCCATCAGAGGCCTCGGCCGTGCTTTCAATCGCTTCGAGGTGCGACGCGACTGCGGTCCGCGCAACGGCGCCAAAAATGTCTTCCTTGGTCTCAAAGTAGAGGTAGAGGGCGCCCTTTGAGATCCCGGCTCGGCGCGCAATGTCGTCGAGCTTGGCAGCGGCAAAGCCTTTTTCAGCGAATACCTCCAGCGCGGCGTCAATGATCTCGCCCGGCCGCGCCTCCTTGCGTCTCCGCCATTTCGGTTCGTCATCCGCCATCGCCAAAGCCATAAATGACCCGAAAGTCATTTAATGTGCCGCCAGCGAGTCGTCAAGCCGGAGGGCGAGCGCAGTGAACGGAGTTCGACGGTGCGGTGGATTTACGTGGGGTTTCGACAGAGAAAATCGATTTCGACGCCGGGATGCTGTCAACGCGCCATGTGGCAGCCTTGAGATCGAATGCGGCTCCTCCGCGAGAGAGGCTGAGAGAACCTCCCTCCCTCTCCAGCGGCGAGTCCATTACGAACCTGACTTCCGCGATCTGTAGAATTCCAACCCTCGGTCCCTTTCGCGAAGGGGTGCGACCATCTCGTTGCACGGATCACGTGATTATTAAGACTTCGCCTCGTGTGACGGTGTTCACACGTCGAGACAATGCGAGACGGCAGCGACAGCGCCGACGATGCGGTGCTTTCGAGAGCAGAACGACGGCACGGTCTACAAGCTCTGGCGCATCCGCGGCGACTTCACGGACGAGTTCGATCTCAGGTATTTCCCGCTCGACGAGCAGACGCTGTCGATCCGCCTTTTCAATGCCAAGGCAGCTTCTGACCGGATTGTCTACGTCGTGGACCGGCAGTCATTCGACCAGACCGGCGCGCCGGAATCTGCGCCGCCGCGCGGTCGCGGCGGCATAATCGCGAGCGCGCATGCGAACGACCCGCCGGCGCCCGCGATGCAAGCGGCGGCCCGGGCAGGGGATACGCGGTTCGTGTCTGGCGGAGCAGTCGACCAATCCAAGAGAGCCGTTCTTCCTCCGGCATCCGCTGGCCACTCCGATCAAACGGCGGTCGTAACGTGCGCAACTTGTAAATCTGCAACTCGCGGCCACCCCGCCCAATGCGCTGCTGCCAGAACAATAGCGGCGACCCGGCATCGAGAATGACTAAGATGGCGGCGATTACCAACAAGAGCAGCAGCAAGAGGATTAAGATCGTGACTGCAGACGCGTCGATTATTCTTTTGAAACGATAATACGGTGATATCGGGACATCCGGGAGGTTGGCCTTGGCTCCGGGCTCGGCTTGTCACGGGTGCATGGCCTCGCCGCACAATCCGCCGGCGACGTCCGAATCGAGAGCAAGCCGGGCGAAGGCACCACGGTAACATTGTTGTTGCCCAGAGCGAAATCACTACCGATCGCGGTGCAGCCGGATTCCGGTTCGACGCGCCAGACGACCCGGCGACGGGCGCGCATTCTGGTCGTCGATGACGATCGTGATGTACGGCAAATGACCGGGGAGATGTTGACTGAGCGTGGTTATTCCGTCGAACTGGCTGCCGATGCCGACAAGTCGCTCGCAATCCTGCGGCGCGACGGAGGTTTCGACGCGATGCTCGTAGACTACGTCATGCCCGGGACCAATGGCGCGTCGCTCGTCAAAATCGTCCGCAGCCTTCGACCCGGCCTGCGTACCCTGATGATGACGAGTCATGCTGAGCTGCAGGCCGGAGAGGAAATCGGCACCGAAACATCATTCGCAAACCGTTCAACGTAGCGACGCTTGATGAACGGCTGGCGCGCGCATTGGCCAGGCCGATCCTACGGGTGGTGCAAAGTGAAGTCGCGACCGGGGCTCATTCTCAAGCGCGAAAACTCTGATCCCACTGCCGGCAGTTGGTATTTGGCACATTCGGCAAATCTGTGCGTTATCGCTAACACCTCCGCTGCTCGCTGGTGTAATCTGTGTGGAACGGCAGCGTTCAATCCATCAGTAAGCCTCCGGAAAGATTGACCAACTCGCCAGTCATGTAAGACAATTCGTCGGAGGCGAGAAAGGCGGCGACCCGCGCCACATCTTGCGGCACCGAAACGCGCCCAATCGGGATCGACTTCTCCCGCTCGCCGGTTTCAGATAGCCCGTATTGCCGCTGCTGCAACTCTATTGCCGTCCGCATCGCAGTGTCGACGACGATCCCGGGGCAAATCGCATTGACCCGGATGCCATGCGGCGCCATCTCGCGCGCCAAAGCCTGGGTCAAGCCAATCACCGCGAATTTGCTGGCGCTGTAGCCCGCGAAATAGGCATTGCCAGTCTTGCCGGCCCACGAAGCGAGGTTCGCGATCGAGCCCGAGCGGCGCGCGATCATGTGCGGCAGCACGGCGCGGCTGACAATAAAAACGCCTTCGACATTGACCCGCAGCATCACCTGGAATGCCTCGAGCGGCATCTCCAGCGCCGGCCCCATCCAAGCCACTCCGGCATTGTTGACCAACAGATCGATCCGCCCGAGACCGGCGAGGACGGTCTCGACAGCACGGCCCACCTCGTCTTCGGAGGTCACATCGGCCCTCACGGCGAGACCGCCGATTTCGGCAGCAATGGCCTCCGCAGCTGCGCCGTCGCGGTCGAGCACGGCAATCGCCATATCCTCGCGCGCCAAGCGCCGCGCGATTTCGCGTCCGATGCCGCCGCCCGCGCCGGTGACCAGTCCGGCCCGTCCGTTCAGCGCATACATGTTTTCAATGCATCCCCAGCCGCCGGGAGGCGAGGCGGGCGCCTTCGGCCAATGATTTGAGCTTGGCCCAGACGACGTCTTCGGCTACGCGGCCCATTCCCGCCGAAGTATCGAACCCGCAATCGGTGCCGGCAATGACGCGATGCGGGTCGCCAACAGCCCTCGCCACGCGTTCGAGTCGGTCGGCAACGGCTTCGGGGTGCTCGACGAAATTGGTCAGGCTGTCGATTACCCCGGCGATGATGATCTGGTCGTCGGCGAGCGGCAGTTTCTCGAATACGCGGTATTCATGGGCGTGCCGTGGGTTGGCGAAAGGAAAGAAGAAGCCGCCGACATTGGCCTGTTCGATGACCGGCAAGATGTCGGCCAGCGGCACATCGCAATCGTGCGGCCCTTCGTAATTGCCCCAGCAGACATGCAGCCGGACGCGGTCGCGCGGCACATTCTCCAGGGCCTTATTGATCGTCGCGACTACCCGCTCGACAAATCCGAGGAAATCACCAAGCGGCCGGTCCTGATACGAGAGGTGGCGCTCGAGAGCCAGATCGGGGCAATCGAGCTGCAAGAGAAAGCCGCGCTGCACGATCGTCTCGTATTCGGGTTTGAGGGCCGCGCCCAGCGCGTCGAGATAGGCCTCTTCGGTATCGTAATGCTCGTTCTTCATCGCGCCGGCGATGATCCCTGGTGAGGGCGCGGTGAGGAACGGCTCAAGGAAACGGGTGTCGGTCTCGGCAAGAGCCGCCGCGAAATCGGCGCATTCGGCCTCGATCGCCTCTGTACCCAGATAGCAAATTTCGCCAATCGCCTTTGGCGGCCCCATGTTGCTGACCGCCTCCTTGGCGGCGAGCTGCTCCTCCATCATTCGCTTGAAGACCGGATAGCGCAGCGCGTCGGCGCGCGTCCGGCGCTGCCACGATCCGCCAAACCCGCTCATGCGATGGCGAATGTGCAGGAAAAACCCCTCGCGCTGCTGCTCGCCGTTGTTGCCGATGTCGACCCCTGCCGCGGCCTGCTTGCGCAGGATTGAACGCAACGCCTCCCGGCCAAGTTTTTCGATCTCGGCGGCGTCGACCGATTCTCCTCTCGCTCGGCGCACGTAGAGACGGGTAAGATCCGGCGGGCGCGGCAGGCTGCCGGTATGTGTCGTCAGGATGCGGTCTTCGCTGCGGCGCATTGTCACTCCTTTTGGCTGAATTCCTAGGTTTTCCCGAGTGTAGCGCGAAAAGCGGCGCGCAGAGAACGCCGTGATTGAGAATAAGATCGCTTGTCGTGTTGCGGTGTTTTTCGTAAGTTACAGCTCTTCGTCGCAACAACTGAAAGGAGGTGATCCTGTGTCTATCCCTAAACCGCGGTCATCCGCTGCCGTGACCAGGATCCCCACTCACCTGGAGGTCCTCGCCTGAGGGCGACGGCTCGCGGCCGTGATTGGCCGCTGGTTATCGGTTAACGGAAAGGCCGCCCTCGGGCGGCCTTTCTCATTGGCCCGGCGCGGCATTGGGCCTAACATTGTCAACCCTCTTGCGATCGAGGAGCGTGGCCGCCATGCCCGACACCCTGACGACGAATTCGCCGATCATCGCCGCCTATCGGGCCGCAACCCCGGGCTCGGCGGCCGCTTCCGAGAAAGCGAGCCGGCTGTTCCCCAGCGGCGTCACCCATGATTCGCGCTATATCGAGCCCTACGGGCTTTATATCACGCGGGCGAACGGGCCGCGGAAATGGGATGTCGACGGTAATTGCTACGTCGACTATTTCGGCGGCCACGGCGCGCTCTTGCTCGGCCACAGCCATCCGAAGGTCGTCGAGGCGGTCAAGCAGCAAATCGAGCGCGGCACCCATTTCGGCGCCTCGCACGAGACCGAGATCGCCTGGGCGGAGTGGGTCCTGAAGCTCGTCCCATCGGCCGAGCGGGTGCGCTTCACGTCGTCGGGCACCGAGGCCACCCTGATGGCCGTGCGGCTCGCCCGCGCCTTCACCGGCAAGTCGAAGCTGATACGCTTCAAGCATCACTTTCACGGCTGGCACGATCACATGACTTCGGGCTATGCGAGCCATTTCGACGGCAGCCCGACACCGGGTGTCCTGTCGGGGGTTGCAGGTGGTCTCCTATTGGCGGAGCAGAACGATGCCGAGGGGCTCGCTCGCCTGCTCGACGAGAACGACGACATTGCCGCGGCGATCATCGAGCCGACGGGCGCCCATGGCGCACGGCTGCCGATCGACCCGAAATTCCTGACAACACTGCGTGAATTGACCCGGCAGCATCGCGTCGTCCTGATCTTCGACGAGGTCGTCACCGGCTTTCGCGTCTCGCCGGGCGGTGCACAGGCCGAATACGGCATCCGGCCCGATCTGACAACCTTGGCGAAGATCCTCGCCGGTGGGTTGCCGGGCGGCGCGGTTGCCGGCCGCAAGGACCTTCTCGACTTGCTCGACTTCCAGGTCACCAAAGCTTCCGACCGCGAGAAGATCTCCCATCAGGGCACGTTCAACGCCAACCCGCTGTCGGCCGCCGCCGGGGTTGCGGCACTCGAAATCGTCGGAACGACCGACGCCTGCGCGCACGCCAACCGCTACTCTGACACCCTATGTCGGCGGATCAACGAAGTCTTCGAAGAAGAGCACGTGCCGTGGGCGGCCTACAGCATGTTTTCGAACTTCCATATCTTCACCAACCCCGACCACCGGGCAATCGTCCCGACCCGCTTCGATCCGCTGGCGCAACCGGCCGAGACCATGGCCGGCAACCATCAGGCTGGGGTCGTGCACAAATTGCGGCTGGCGATGATGACCGGTGGGGTAGACTTTAGCGGCAGCCCGGGCGGCCTCATCTCCGCCACCCACGGCGAAGCCGAACTCTACGACACGGTCAAGGCTGTGCGCAATACTGTGCGCATGCTGAAGCAGGAAGGCGAGATTTAGGCCGAGCGAATCTCGTTACTGGATCGCAGCGAACGCCTCGACCTGCACCAGTAGATCGGGGTTGGATAACTGCGGTACTGGGACTGTCGCGCTCTTCGGTGAGGGTGGGCCGAAGTAGCGCTCACGCAGATCGGTGTATTTGTCGAATTCGGCAGGCTGTGTGACGTAACTGACCGTAAAGACAATATCCTTAACCGTCGCGCCACCGGCATCCAGGCACGCATTGACGTTCTTGCCAACCTGCTCGATCTGCGCCCGCAGATCGCCCTTGCCGACGACATCGCCGGCCGCGTCGCGCGCGACCTGCCCGGCAACGACCACCCAATGACCGCCGTCGCGCAGCGCGACCTTGGTTGTCGGGGGAGAAGCCGCGCAGGGTGGTCCGACGATCGCCGGCTCCGCCTGCTTAGAGACGGTCTGCCAGTCGACATCGGCCCGCTTGATGTATTCATCGGAGTGTTCCCGCCATACCTCCAACCAATATTGGTTGTGCGTGAAATAGAGCCTGCCGTCGACAATAGCCCAAGCCTCGGGATCGACGGTGTCCTTGTGAGCCGCATCGTCGTCCGATACGCCCATCGCGCAGTAGCCGTCGTATTGTGGCGCGTAGCGGCTCGGTTCCTTGACGAACAGATCGCGATGCTCGCCGTTGGCGAAGTGCCAGCGCAACTTGTGCCACAAATATTCGAATTCGGCCTTGCCCTGAACGGGTTTCCCGTCGGTGAAATAGGCGACCGGATCATAGCCGCTGATAGAGAGCCGCGGTTCATCGCTCCGAGCGGGATGTCCGAGAGCCGTCATCAACAGAGCACCGAGCGCCGTCGCACTCAGTCCGAGTCTTGTCCTCCACATGGCCTTTCTCCCCGCGGCACGACCCGCGCGCAGCCCTTTCCATGGCGAGCCGATACCACATCGAATATAGTGCTTGTTGTCTGCGGCGAGGTCAAACGCATCCGCAATGGGCGCCCTGCTCGATAACTCGCCTCATCTTCCGGGGGAATCGACTTCTCGGAAACGGAAGCTCGCGGCCATTCTGCACGCTGATGTCGTCGGTTTTAGCCGGCTGATGGGTGAGGATGAGGGAGGCACGCATCATGCGCTAGGTGAACTGCGCCGCGCTGTCGACCCGCTGATCGCGGCGCATGGCGGACGGATCGTCGGCACGGCAGGCGACAGCTTGATGGCAGATTTTCCGAGCGTCGTCGACGCGCTGAACTGCGCGATCGAGATGCAGCGCGCCGCGCGTGCGATCAACGATCCGATCCCGCCGGAGCGTCGGCTCGAGCTGCGGATCGGCGTCAATCTCGGGGACGTGATCATCGACGGCGACGATATTTTCGGTGACGGGGTCAACATCGCCGCCCGGCTCGAGGCACTGGCGCAGCCGGGCACTGTTTGCATTTCGCACACCGTGTACGAGCACGTCAGGAATAAGCTCGATCTCGATTACCGCCCGCTCGGCACTCATCGCGTCAAGAACATCGCCGAGCCGGTTCGCGCCTACGCGGTGGGCGAGGCCGCCGCGGCACCTCGTCCAAGAAGGCGAAGACCCTACGCGGTTGCCGCAGGGGCCGCTCTACTCATGGTGGCCGCCCTTATTGCGTGGGCGCTTTACGCAGGTACAGGCCGAGGGCTGTTGGGGCTCGGCTTCACACCCAAGCCGATCGAGGTCGCGAGCCTCGCCGCGCCGGCAAACCTCGCCGGGCGCCCGTCGGTGGCGGTATTGCCGTTCAAGAACTTGTCGAGCGATGCCGGCCAGGATTTCTTCAGTGACGGGATCACCGAGGACGTAATTACCGCGCTCGGCCGCTTCTCGAACCTGCTCGTGATTGCCAAATCGGCCAGCTTCCCATTCAAAGCCTCGAATGCTTCCCCTACTGAGATCGGACGGCTTCTGGACGCGGGTTACCTGCTCGATGGCAGCCTTCGCCGCGCCGGCAATCGCGTCCGCGTCACCGCGGCGTTGACCGAGGCCGCGACCGGGAGGCAAGTCTGGTCCGAAGCATACGATTTCGAGGTCGGCGACATCTTCGCGGTCCAGGATGACATCGCCAGGCGCGTAGTCGGCGCAGCGGCCGTAAAGCTCACCCGCTTCGAGCAGCAGCGCGCTCTGGCGAAACCGACCAGCAACCTCGCAGCCTACGAATATGTGCTGCGCGGTCGGGATTTCTTTTCGCATGCAACGCCCGACGCGAACGACGAGGCAAGCGAACTCTTTCAGCGCGCCATCGATCTCGATCCCAACTACGCCGACGCCTATGCAGCACTCGGCGGCTCGCATTACGAGGCCGTGATATCGGGATGGTCCCAATTCCGCGAGGAAGAACTGGAACAGGCGGAAGCGCTGGCGAAGAAGGCGCTCGCGTTAGATCCGATGGCGACGCGAGCTTATCGCGTGCTCGCGGATATCGATCTTTTCAGAAAACGCTATGAGCTTGCGCTGGGGCAGCTCGACCGTGCCATCGAAATCAATCCCAGCGACGCGGATAACTATGCCCACCGCGGGAGTATCCTGGTGTGGGCGGGCCGAGCCGAGGAGGGATTACCTTGGCTAGAAGGGGCCCTCCGTTTTGACCGCGCCAATGGCTTTGCCGCTGCAAGGCTCTGTATGGCGTACTATTTCCTGCACCGGTACAGCGAGGCCGTCGATGCTTGCGATCGTGCCCTTGCCAGCAACCCGGGTCTCAATACGCAGATGATCTCGCATCCGATGCTTGCCGCCGCCTACGCGGAAATGGGCCGACAGCAGGATGCGGACGGCGAGCGGGCCATCGTCGCGCATTTATGGCCATTTCTCGATGCCCGAACCTTCGCCGCGCAACTCGGCACGGAGGAAGCCCGTGACCAGATTCTGAAAGGGCTGAAAAAGGCCGGATTTCGATGAAAGCTGCCGCGTTCGCGCGAGATACCTCTAAAATTAGCGGAAATACGACTATAAATTAACTCTTTGCTCCGTTAGGCTCGTAATGCGCGAGCGGCGGAGCGATGATGGCGGATGCGGCAATCGCGAGCGGACGGCTCGGCTCGGTTGCGGAATGGCGCGACCGGCTGTGCGGAACGCTTGCCGATCGCCTGGTCGCCGAGGGCGAGCGGCGCCTCTTATGGCTGCCGGTATTTTTCGGCGCCGGGATCGGCGTTTACTTTCTCCTGAAGGTCGAGCCTCCCTTATGGCCTGGCGCCGCTGCGGCGATTGCCGGCGTCGGCTCGGTGATCGCGGTGCGTCGGCATCGGGTGTGGCGTGAAGCGGCGCTCGCATTCACGGTCTTTGCCGCGGGTTTTGCGCTGATGCGGGAGACCGCCTGGGAGCGCGAGGCGCCAATGCTGCAGCGGCACCTCGGGCCGCTCGCCGTCACCGGACGGGTTGTCGATATCGATCTCGTGGAGAAGGGCTGGCGCATCGTGATCGACGCCGATCCGTTGCTCGGCGTCGATGCGAGCGACCGGCCGCGACGTCTGCGCGTGCATATTCCGCCAAGCAGCGACGAGCTCAACCCGGGCGACCGCGTCAGCCTCAAGGCGATGCTCTATCCGGTGCCCCCGCAGATATTGCCGGGCGGGCGCGACTTCCAGCGCGAGCTCTATTTCGCCGGAATCGGTGCGGTCGGGTACACCTTTGGCGGCGCGCATCGGGTAGCCGGACCGGAGAGCGAAGGCGGGTGGCGCGAAAACCTGCGGCAGCTTCGCACCGAAATGACGCGGCGGATCGCCGCCGTCCTCCCTGGCTCGACCGGGGGTGTGGCTTCCGCGCTGATTACCGGCAAGCGCGGCGCGATCACGGAAGAGGTCAAGCAAGCCTTTCGTGATTCCGGTCTGTCCCACCTGCTGGCGATCGCCGGCTTGCATCTCGGGCTCGTCGGCGCGTTTGTGTTTTTCGCCGTGCGTGGCGGATTGGCGCTGATCCCGCCGCTCGCATTGCGCTATCCGGTCAAGAAAATCGCCGCTTGCGCCACGCTCCTCGTGCTCGCCTGCTATCTGCTGCTCTCGGGCGCCGCGATCCCGACCCAGCGGGCCTTCGTCATGAACGGCCTCGTCTTCGGGGCGATCATCATCGACCGGCTGCGGATCTCGATGCGGGTCTGCGCAATTGCCGCCATGGTCGTGCTCGTCATCGACCCCTCCATCCTCGTCGGGGTGAGCTTCCAGATGTCATTCGGGGCGGTTGTCGCGCTGATTGCCGTATACGAGACCTATGGTGCGCGGCTCGGCCGGCTGTTGTACAGCCGCTCGGTGTCGGGAAAGGTGCTGGGTTATTGCGGGGGCGTGGCGATTACGACCGTGGTCGCGACATTGGGCACCTACCCCTATTCGATCTACCATTTCCACCATCTCGCGCTCTACTCACCACTCGCCAATGTCATCGCAGTACCGCTGAGCGCGATGTGGACATTGCCCTGGGGTGTGGTGACTTGCCTGTTGATGCCGTTCGGCCTCGAGCGGCTGGCGCTGGCGCCGATGGGCTGGGGGATCGACATCACGATCTGGGTCGCGGAGCACATCTCCGCCCTGCCGGGCGATGTCTGGGCGATGCCGCGACTACCACCCGAGGGTCTGCTGCTGATTTCGTTCGGCGGGTTGTGGCTCTGCTTGTGGCAAGGCCCTTGGCGGCGCTGGGGTATGGTCGCGATCACCGCCGGCTTTGCCAGCATGTCGCTGACCCGGCCACCCGATATCCTGATCGCGGATGGCGGGCGCTTTGTCGCCGCGCGGGCTTCCGACGGAGACTACTTCATCTCCGCCGACAAGGGCGAGAAGATCGTGCGCTCCTTCTTTGCCGCCGAGACCGGCGCGGCTTTGCAGGCTTGGCCTGCCGCCCCGAGAGCGGCGGAGAACGACCTCGACTGCGCCGGTGAGTTGTGCGTCTACACCGCGCGCGGCCGCCGTGTTGCAATCGCTACCGGCGAAGCCGCGCTGCCGATCAGGTGTGCCGGGCTCGATGCGATCGTCAGCCAAGTTCCGGCCGGTTTTCGTTGCCGATCGATGATGCCGGTTGTCGACCGGATCGATTCATGGCGGCGCGGTGCTGTGGCGCTCTGGCTCGACAGCGGCGGGATTACGGTAGAGAGC
This sequence comes from uncultured Alphaproteobacteria bacterium, assembly GCA_963787425.1. Lineage (GTDB taxonomy): Bacteria > Pseudomonadota > Alphaproteobacteria > ATCC43930 > CGMCC-115725 > AP-15. The sequence continues at coordinate 1,201,924 of CAWBCV010000001.1, read as the reverse complement.
GCGAATGAAAGCCGCGGCGACCGGCCCTGGGTTCCCCATCCGCGCCCGAAGCGCGAACAGGCCCACGCCGGTTCCGAGGAGCGCTGACTAAGGCGGCGGCGAGGACGGCACTTGCCGCAAAGTGCCTATTCGTCCGCCGACATCAGCGACCAATACCATTGGGCGGAATCGCGATCGAACCACGAGAACGAGGTGTCCGCGTGCAACCGCTCCGCCACAGGATCCGAGCCGGTCTCGGATGCGGCGCTGTGCCGGTTTTCGCCCGCCATCATCTCGATCACCTGAAAGTCGGTCTGCTCGGCAAATTTCGGGATGACGCGGAGCAGAACCGCCCGCCGCGACTGCGCGAACAGCAAGCCGAGAGGGCCGATTTCTTGGCACTCTTCGGGTAAGCCATCGAAAAAGAGGTGCGGCGACGACTGCAAAAAATGGCGCAGGTATTTCCAATTCCAGCTCGTATTGTAGCGCGACCGCCGCACCACTTTCGCTGCCGTCAGCCAAGCGGGCACGGAGTTCACCGCAGCCGCGGTCGCGCCGGGGGGATCGGCAAAGATCAGGCCATTGCAAACGCGTACCGGGTAGCTGGCGAGACGCAGCCGCGACGGGTCGATGCGCGACGACAGCTCGGGCTCGACCAGCCTTCCGTCGAGCGCGAACTCCCACCCGTGATATGGGCACATCAGCCGTTCGGCCGAACCCTCCTCTGCCTCGCACACCGGGTAGCCGGCGTGAATGCAGACATTGCGCAGCGCATTGAGCCGGCCCCCGGCCTCTCTGGTCACCACGATAGAGCGCGCGGCGGCATCGCAGCGAAACCAACGGCCATCCTCGGAAAGGCGCGTCTCGTGGTCGAGCGCCATAACGGACCGCTGAAAGATCCGCTCCCGCTCGGCGGCGAATACTTGTGGGTCGGAAAACAACGCCGGATCGGGCACGATTTCGCGGTCTCCGCGGAGTTGTTCTCCGAGGTCCGCAACGCTGACAGGTAGATCCATCGACAGGTCCGCTGTGAGATCTCGGGGTCCGCCCGCAAATCGCCAGCGGCCGCGTCAGATTGAACCCGCTTCGCCAACCCCGTCAAAAGCTTTCTATTCAAGGCTGATGCTTTTGCCTCCGGCGAGATCGACAATTTTCCAGCCGAGGCAAGGGCAGGATGACCCCGAGAGCATTGGCCAAATCGTGATGGTCAATGCTATTCGACTCTCTGACCATCGGATCGAATGGAAGGGCAAAAAATGGGACCGCTCGCCGGCATCAAGGTGGTGGAACTCACCGGCATCGGGCCGGGGCCGATGTGCGCAATGCTACTCGGCGATTTGGGCGTGACGGTGTTGCGCATCGACCGGCTGGAGCCGAGCGACCTCGGGCTCCAGCGCGAGCTGCGCTATGACCTGCTGCTGCGCGGCCGCCGGGCCTTGGCGCTCGACTTGAAGAGCCCGGACGGGAAGTCTCTCGCCCTGCGCCTCGTCGAGCGCGCCGACGCACTGATCGAGGGGTTCCGCCCCGGCGTTACCGAGCGCCTCGGCCTCGGCCCCGATGACTGCCTCGCCCGCAACCCGCGTCTCGTCTACGGCCGGGTGACCGGATGGGGGCAGGAGGGGCCACTGGCGAATGCGGCGGGGCACGACATCAACTACATCTCGCTGAGCGGCGCGCTGCACGCCTTTGGGCGCCGCGGGCAGCCGCCGACCCCGCCGTTGAACCTGATCGGCGATTTCGCCGGGGGCGCTCTCTACCTGGCTTTCGGGATCGTCTGCGGCATCCTCGAGGCGCAGCGCTCGGGCCGGGGGCAGGTCGTCGATGCCGCGATGGTCGACGGCGCCGCCTCGCTGATGACGGCATTCCACGGCATGATCGCCGCCGGGCTCGCGACGCACGAGCGCGGCACCAACCACCTCGATACCGGCTCCCACTTTTATAATGTCTACGAATGCGCCGAAGGGCGCTGGATCTCGATTGCGCCGATCGAGGGCAAGTTCTACGCCGAACTGCTGCGGCGCCTCGACATCGATCCGGCGACACTGCCGCCGCAAATGGACCGCGCGCATTGGCCCGAGGCGCAGGCTCGGCTGGCGGCGCTGTTCAAGACTCGGACATGTGAGGAATGGTGCGATCTGCTCGAAGGCACCGATGCCTGCTTTGCGCCAGTGCTGACGACCGACGAGGCGCCGCGGCACCCGCACAACGCGGCGCGCCAAACCTATATCGAGATCGACGGGATCGTGCAGCCGGCGCCGGCGCCACGGTTCAGCCGCACGATACCCGATCTGCCGATCCCGCCCCAGCCGCCGAGCCGGGGTGCCGACGCCGAAGCCGTGCTCGTCGGCTGGCTCGAACCGGCGGAGATCGCGGCGCTGCGCGACGCCGGTACGCTCGGCTAGGCCGCCGAGTCAGGCGGTCGCCGGGTCCATCTTGTAGTCGCTGTCGCTGACGTGCTCGGCCCAGGTTGTGCCCTGGCCCTGCTCCCCGTTTTCCGACATTGCCAGATGAGCGAACAGCCGGTCCGGCGCGGCGCCGTGCCAATGCATCGTATCGGGCGGGATCATCACCGTATCTCCGGGATAGATCGCCTGCGGGCGAGAGCCTTTGCCGATGCAAATGCGGCCGACGCCAGAGAGGCAATAGAGTGTCTGCCCGACCGGATGGGAGTGCCACCCGGTGCGGGCGCCCGGGGTGAACGAGACGACTGTCGCCCGCATGCGCGACGGCGCCTGGCCGACGAGCACTTCGTCCTGAAAGACCTCGCCTGTGAAGTTTTCCGCCGCGCCGCGCCTCGTCGCCCGTGCACTTGCCCGTACAACCGTCATCGCTTCCTCCGTTCGGGTGGAAAATTCGGTCGGAGAATAGGCCCGGCGCGCACCGAGTTGCAAAGCCCGAAATCGCGCCCTAGGATCGGTCGACAAATGGCCAGAGGGCGAGGGATGAGCGAGCCGATCAAGGTGTTTTGGCAGCCGCATTGAACGAGCTGCCTTAGTCGCTTACGACCTGAGTGTTTGCATTTTGTGAGGAGATTTGTCAGGCCAGAGCAGGAATGATGGTGTGTTCGGTGAGACGGCGGCCGGCAGCGATGGCGGCGCGGCCAGCGCGGGTGAGATAGTAGCGATAGGTACCGAGGACGCGTTTGATGACGCCGAGATGGCGCAGACGGGCGAGTTGTCGGGATAGGGTGGCGGGAGAGGATTGGCCGAGGAGCGGCAGTAGGTCGGCGCGGCGGAGACCGGCGATATTGAAGCCAGGACGCTGGAGGGCGGCGAGCAGGGTCTGTTCGGCGCGGCTGAAAAAGTTGAGGCCCTTGAGGTTTCGGCCTTTGAGCGGACGGGGTTGGGTGAGACGGTCGAGCGTCCGGATGCCAGCCGAGAAGTCGTCCAGACTGGAGAGGTATTCAAGGTAACGGCGATTGCAGCTTAGCAAGATCTCACGCAAGTCCTTGAGGCTGTAGATGGTCTTTCTGACGGGGGCCAGGGCGCGAGTTGCCGGGCCTTGGCGATGTTCCACCTTGCGGTAGTGCTTGAAAGCGGAGACGTCGTTGGTGGTCGTCTCGATACGTAGGACGAGGCCGAATTTGTCGTAGATCTTGATCGAGGACTTACTGAAACGATGCTTGACGCAGGTGCCCTCGATACGCGTGGTGAATTGGCTGCCGATCTCTTGGGCGAGTTGGGCAGTGATCTTGTGGCCGAGAAAGGTGGCGACGTGTTCGGCTTTGACGGTCAGGATGGCTTGCCGGGAAAGCTGTTCATAGAGGGGTTTGAGGATGGCCGGCGTGCGGAACACCAGATCAGTGGCGTATTCGACCTGCATGAAACTCCAGTGGTAGGACTGGGCGAAGACGTCGAGCACCGGACAGCACTGCTGGGCATAGTGATCGAGGATGCGATGCAGGTGGTCGGGCGAGAGGGTGTCGGCGAGGGCCTGCGCGCGCTCCCAGTCGTCAATGCGCAGAAAGGCGTTGTCGGCAAGGGTGAAACCGACGCCGGCGGCGGTGAGTTGGCGGGCCAGCCAGCTATGCCCATTGCAATAGAACTGCAGACGGAACGGGCACCAGGTCGGCACGCGCAGATAGATCAGGCCCAACTCGGCGTCGATGAAGTAGAAGTAGTAATGCAGGCATTTGCCAGTATCCGGCCGCAAGAAGGTGCGATGCGTGTGCTTGTCATGCCAGGGCTTGTAGGTGTGGCAGGCTTCCATCGCCGAGATGATATGCACCAGGCCGGGACGGTCGCCGCGGACGACAAGCACCCTGGCGACGACGTCCTCCTTGCGGATGTGGTTCTTGGCAATGTGTTCGATGGTAATGCCAGCGGCACTCGCCAACTCGGCGGCGCGCTCGCGTACTCGATCGCGAAGTGGTTCGGCAAATCGCGGATAGTCGAAGATCCGGATCTGCCGCGCAGAAAGAAATCCCGTCATTCCCTTCGCGTAACAGGCTCCCGGCAGCGTGCCGGTGACGATGATCCGGTCATAGCAGGAGAGCACCCCGGCGAGGCGCTCGCGGTAACGCTCCGTCAGCGGCTGCCTCAACCTCCCCTCCTGCTCCCCGCGTCTCCTGCGTCTATTTTAACCTGTTTGGTTCCGGCTTCGCCGGCTTAGGGTTAAGGAATACCTCTCGGTCCGTGGGATCGAGTTCCAATCGATCAATGTGTTGGCGGAAGAGGGCGGCCTAGCGGAGCTGCGTCGGCTGGGCGCGCGCTCAGTGCCGGTCGTGTCGCGCGGCGAGCGTTTCGTATTTGCCCAGGTGATCAGCGATGTCGTCGAATTTTTGGGCCTTGAGGAGAATACAGGTCCAGCGCTGTCGCCGGCCGAGCTGCATGCCCGCTACGACCATGTGCTCGAAACGGCAATCCGGCTGGTGCGGCAGATGCCGGACGACAGGCTCGAGGAGCAACTGCCGCACCGCCCCCGCTCGTACCGCATGCTGATGCACCACATCTTCCAGATCCCGACCGCGTACCTCGATACGGAGGACACCGGCGGAACCCTCACCTATGAGAGCCTCGTCGTTCCGCCGCGCGCGGAGATGCGGACGAGCGCCGCGATCGCCGATTTCGGCGACAGCGTGCGGCAGCGCCTGAATGCATGGTGGCAGCGCGTCGGAGGGGAGGATTTCGCGCGCCTGGTGCCGACCTATTTCGGAGAGACTTCGCGGCATGAGATGTTCGAGCGCACTGTCTGGCACTCAACTCAGCATACAAGGCAGATCGCCTCACTGCTGGAGCAGGCCGGCATAGTCCCCGACGGGCCGCTAGACCGCGATGATATCCGCGGCCTCCCGCTGACCGACAAGATCTGGGACTAGGCATAGCGCCCGCCTGCCGCCCGGGAGATTTGAACATGCAATGCGCCGGCAAGGTAGTCTTGGTCACGGGGGCGCAGCAGGGGATCGGCCGCGCGATGGCGATCGAATTTGCCGCCGCGGGTGCCGACGTCGCGATCAACTGGCTGGATGACGAGCGTGCTGCGGAGGGCGTCGCCGATCACTTGCGCAATACCGGAAGGCGTGCGCTGACGGTCAAGGCGGACGTCGCGGATATCGAGCAGTCACGCACGATGGTGGCCGCCGTCGAGCAGGGGCTCGGGCCCATCGACGTGCTGATCAACAATGCCGGAGTGTTCCCGCGCGTCCCGTTCCTGGAGATGACGGAGAGCGATTGGGATTACGTGCTCGACGTCAATCTGAAGGGCGCGTGCTTCTGCGCGCAGACTGTCGCCAGAGCGATGGTTGGGGCTGGACGGCCCGGTGTCGTCATCGATCTGACCTCGGGCGCGGCATTCCGCAGCTCGCCCCGCGGCGTGCATTACGTCGCCAGCAAGGGCGGCGTGTTGTCGATGACGCGGGCGATAGCGTTGGAGCTGGCCCCGTACCGGATCAGGGTCAATGCCATCGCGCCCGGACTGACCGACACCGCCCAGCCGCGCTACGGAAGCAGTGAGGCGGAGCTCGCCGAGGCGGCGCGGGCGATTCCGCTCGGGCGCATGGCCCTTCCGAGGAAATCGCACGCGCGGCCGTTTTTCTGGCCTCCGACGACGCCGGGTTTGTTACCGGCCAGACCTTGCATGTAAACGGCGGCTCCTACTTCGGTTGAATTTGGTCCGGGCGCGTCGCCCAAGAACTTCTTCCGTCGAGCTGCGTTAGCGGCGTCATGGTTTCAGCACCTCCCTGTGCCGGCTTGACGCCGCTCGAACGCTATATCGCATTGCCGGATCCGAGCTATCGGTGGAACGCGATCACAGCGCTGCCGGGCGACGGCAACACCACCCACCTTGTCGAACTGGTCTCGCAGTGCTGGCGTAATGGGAGCGAGGTGGACCGGCCGCGCTGGCAGCACCAGTTGAGGCTCGTTCTGCCCGACGAGATCGCAAACGATACGGCATTGCTGGTCATCGCCGGCGGCTCGAACGACAAGCCGGCGCCAGACCAGCCGAACCCTCTGCTGGCCATTGCGGCAACGATGACCAGATCGGTCACCGCCGAGCTGCGCATGGTGCCAAATCAGCCGTTGACCTTCGCGGGAGAGACCGATCCACGCGCCGAGGACAGCATCATCGCTTATAGCTGGGACAAGTACCTGCGGACCCGCGATGAGAGTTGGCCTTTGCGGCTGCCAATGACGAAGAGCGTCGTGCGCGCAATGGACGCGATTACCGCCTTCTGCCGCAGCCCCGCAGGCGGCGGGGTCGAAATCGGCAATTTTGTCCTCGCGGGAGCGTCGAAGCGCGGCTGGACGGCATGGACCGCCGCGGCAATCGACCGGCGCGTCGCTGCGGTCATTCCGGTGGTCATCGACCTGCTGAACATTGAGGCCTCGTTCGAGCACCACTATCGTGCTTACGGATTCTGGGCGCCGGCCATTGCAGCCTATCAGGCCTCCGGCATCATACGCTGGGCCGGCACTGCGGAGCTGACGTCTCTCCTGAAGATAGAAGACCCGTTTGCCTATCGCGACCGGCTCAGCCTGCCTAAATTCGTGGCCAATTCTGCGGGCGACCAATATTTCTTACCCGACTCTTCGAGGTTTTATTTCGACGCGCTGATCGGCGAGAAATACCTTCGTTACGTGCCCAATACCGATCACTCGCTGAAAGGCAGCGACGCGCGAGAAAGCGTGCTGGCGTTTTACCATGCCATCGTCGCGGACCAACCCCGCCCGAAGTTTTCGTGGAGCTTCGCGCCTGATGGGGTGATCGAGGTAGACACTGCCGAGCGCCCGCTCGCCACAGTGCTGTGGCAGGCGACAAACCCCCAGGCCCGTGACTTCCGCCTGGAGGCGATCGGGCCGGCCTACCGACGCTCGATCTTGGAACCCGATGGCGACGGAACCTTCAGGGCGAGAGTACCGGCGCCCGCGCACGGTTGGGTCGCTTATTTTGTCGAGTTGACTTTCGCGAGCCGCGGCCCCTTTCCGTTCAAATTCACCACCGAAGTCCGGGTCGCACCCGACACGCTGCCCTTCGGCCCGCCGCCCGAAATGATGTCAGCCGAGCGAAAGACGGCCGAAAGTTCCGACTAACGCCGGGGCGGCAGCGACCGAAAGCTTGTTGCTCTCGGCCCTGCGAACAGCTCAGCCGAACTTTTCGCTCTCCCTCGACCGACTTAACTATCAATTTCAGGGAAAGGCACGCCGAATTTAATTAGAATTTAATGGTTCGGCTGAGGAGAGGGCGGTTGCGGCGGCTCTGGCGCTTTTTCGGGTGGTTCCTCGTGGTCGAGGCGTTGATCACGGCATTTGGCCTGATCACCGCGCCGCTGCTGTTGTCTCTGGCGCTGGATGCTGCGGTCGGACTGCTCGTCATTCGCACCAGCATGGAGATGCGCGCTCGCTTCTTCGTCGCCTTTGCGACGGCTGCCCGCTCCGGTTACCGGGAAGGCGGCTGTTGATGCTGGGCTTCATGCTGTCGCGGCTGGCATTACGGTTACTTTCGGCAATCCTCGGCGGATACGGCATATTTTGCCTGATCATGAGTTTTGCAGTGCCGGAGGTCGGAGCTCAGGCGTTTATACTGCTCGTTATCGCTATCGCTATCGTTTATCTCTGCCGTTCCGAGCGGACCCCGTAAGCGGGAGCGCCAGTTAAGTCATGACGCCGAGCATCTCGCGGATGTCGGGCAGGTGCTCGCGGCCCCAGAATATTTCGCCGACAAGCACGAAGGTTGGCACGCCGAACACGCCGATCGCCTCGGCGGCATGGCAGATGCCGTCCAGCTCCGCACGCCCCGGACCCGCTGAATAATCCGGGAACTCCGCCGGATCGGCGCCGGCTTCCATCAATACCCCGCCGATCACGCCGGCATCCTCGATGTCGAGTTCGCGCTTCCAGAAGCGCTCGAAGATCGCGTCGTGATAGCCGCGGAAGACTGTGTCTCCCTGGCGCTTCGCGTACAGCATGCCGCATAGGGCGAGGGTCGAATCCCAGATCTTCTGCGGGCCGCGGATGACGAGACCCCGTTTGCGGGCTTGCCGGCGGCAGTCCATGTAGCTGTAGCGCACTCGGCGCCATTGATGGGCGTTGCGCTGTTCCTCGATGACGCGACCATTATCGTCGAGCCTGGCTGAGCCGAGAAGACTAGGGATGTCGAGCCTATATGGCAGCCAATCGATGCGCACCGGAAGCTCCCGTTCCAATTCATAAACGAGGTCCTTAGCCAAATAGGCGTAGGGGCTCTTGTAGTCGGTGTAGACGGCGACGGTTTGCGGCTCGGCCATATTGGATACGGTCCTTGTTTTTGACGAGCTATGGGCTGCTTCCGGCAAAACGAAGGGGTAGGCGTCGACCCTCTGGCTCGGCTTATTATCGAGTGTGGTAGCTCTTACAATGGTCGCGCAAATTCCTTCCGGGCCGACTCTTCATCTCCGCACTCAATCGCGTTCGCCATGTCGTCTAATTCGGCAGCCCATAAGCGCAGCTGAATTCTCAGTTCCGGTTCAACCGGACGATCGAGAAGTTCACGACAGCGCTTTGCATCTTCCCGATATTTCAGGGGCGTTTTCATGGTTCTCTCCCATGATTACTTTCCCCCCGCTGATTGGCGCAAAGCCGTTTGGGCGCCTGGATCTATTTGTGCTCCGTGCGGCTGGCGAAATCGCTCGTGCCGGCGGAATTTGTCAGGGATCCAGCTCCTGCACCCTTCGGCATGCTCGATCCCGAGCCCACGCCGCTGTTGCCGATTAACGCGTCCGCCGTCTGTTGATCAAGCGTTGCCGTCCGCGCAAGATCGTTGCTCTCTTGGAACCCCAAAAGCGCCCGCTTTGTCTCCGGGCCTACGACGCCGTCGAGCGAGCCATTGTAGAGCCCGATCATGTGAAGCTCTACTTGTGCCCACCGAATGTCGTCTTTCGACGGATTCGTGGCATTCAGCCAATGCTGAGAAGTTCCGGGCGCCGAGGGCATGTTCCCTACCGCATTCGAAACGCTATCAGCGTCCGCCGAAAAATCCAGAGCGGCGCCGCCGATCCCCAATGCCAATACCGAAGCCGTGCCAAGGATCAATTTTCGGATCATAGTCATCTCCCGTGTTTCGCACGTTGGTAAATCGTCGAGCTACTATTCAGAACAATCTGACCGCAAATCGCGTTCCTCGCGGGCAGCTGTGTCAGATTTGGGACAAGGGGGACAAGGGGGTGCCTAAGCGATAACGGCACCACCTCGGCCGATCTCGGCGGCGGTGGCGCGGGCGCGGGCGCGGCGTCGCGCGCCATTTCGGCGCACAGGCCGGTATAGGCGGTCGGGTCGAGCAAGTCGGCGATCTGCTTTGCATCCAGATGCGCGGTCACGCGCGGATCGGCGGCCAATAGCTCGGCGAAGGACCGGCCTTCGACAAAGGCCGACTGCGCGGCGTCATAGACGACGTCGTGGGCGTGTTGGCGGCCGATTTGGGCGCCGAGATCGAGCATGACGGCTTCGGCCATGATGAGGCCGCCGCCGAGATCGAGGTTGCGCCGCATGCGCCCGGGGTCGAGGCGCAGGCCCCGCAAGACCTCGACGAGACGGCTCAATGCGTCGCCCAAGCGCGATCGAGGCGCGCGCCTCGGCGGCGTCCATGATGAGGCTCGTCGTGCGGTCGGCCTCGTGCTCGGTCTGCATTGCTTCCAGCGCCAAGGGCACGCTGGCGCGCACCTCGGCCGCGGCGGCGATGATGTCCTGGCAGAGCTTAGGGTTGCGCTTCTGCGGCATCGTCGAGCTGCCGACCGTGCCGGGCGGCACCGGCTCCTCGACCTCGCCGAATTCGGTCTTCATCAAGGTGTAGATCTCCCGCGCAATTTTGCTGCAGGTCGCGGCAAGGAGCCCGAACAGGCAGATGTTCTCGGCGAGATGATCGCCGATCGTGCGCGACGGCACCCGCATCGGCTCCATGCCGAGATGCTTACCCATGCCGGCCTGCACCGCCGGGCCTTGAGCGCCGAGCGAGGCAAAGGTGCCGGCGCCGCCGCCGAGCATTGCCACAAACAGGCGGGGCGCTGCCTGCCGCAGCCGTTCAACATGCCGGATCATCTCGTCGATCCATACCGCCGGCTTGTAGCCGAAGGTGGCCGGCAACGCGTGCTGGCCGTGCGTGCGCCCGGCTATCGGCATATCGGCGCCGCAGTCTGCCAGATCGGCCATCGCCGAAAGCGTCTCGCCGATTAGCCCGAAAAAGATCCGGTGCGCCTGGCGCAGGACCAGCAAATCGCCGGTCTGCGTGATGTTTTGCGTCGTGGCACCCCAGTGGACCCAGCCACCATGGGGTTCGCCGGTGACGCGGCTCAGTTCCCAAACTAAGGGCACGATCGTGTGGCCGGTGCGCGCGAACCCCTCGTCGATCCGCGCGCGGTCGAGCAGTTCGAGCCGCGCGGCGCGCCCGATCGCATCAGCCGCGCCTGTAGGGATGATCCCCAGCTCCTCCTGCGCCTTGGCGAGCGCCGCCTCGACGGCGAGCCAGGCCTGCCAGCGGTTCTCCAGCCGATAGAGCGCGCGGATGCCCGCATCTGACACGCGGGCGGCGGTCGGGAGTTCGTCACTCATGGCTTGGTTCCCTCCGATGTCTCGGCCGATCTTAACCCGAAGGAGACCATTCACGTAGCTTGACCCGCCATTGGCCAAGGGTCACGCTGCCGAAGACGAGATCGGGGAGGGAAAGAGATGAGCATGCAAGATGCCGCCGCGATCGCCGGGCCAGGGCAGTCGGCTGCGCCTCTCGGTCCCCTCGAGGCAGTTCATCTCCGCTCACGAAACTATCGAAACGCCGCCGACAATACCCGGTTGACCCCGACGCATTGGCACATCGCCTGGGCCAACGGGCTTGGCTGGGGGTTCGACGGAATGGATGGAGCGATCTTGGCCCTCGTTGCTCCGCTATTGATGAAAGAGTTTGCGATCGATCTTGGCACCTACCGCAGTGGTGTGCAGATCGCATTATTCGTCAGCATCGTCGGGCTTTACCTGTGGCCGTGGCTCGCCGACAAGTTCGGGCGGCGCAATGTCCTGGCGCTCAACATCGCGGTGTTTTCGCTGGCGATGCCGCTCGTCGCGTTGTCGCCGGGATGGGGGAGCTTTGTCCTTATTTACAGCATCGTGCGCTTCGCGCTGAACGGCGAATGGGCGGTCGGGTCGATGCTGGTCGCCGAGACTTGGCCGGCACGGCTGCGTGGTCTCGTCCTCAGCGTCGACCGCTCGGCTTGGGGGATCGGGGCTGCGCTCGCCGGTGTTCTGGTGACGTTTGTCGTAACCGAGTGGGGGTGGCGCGCGGCTTATCTGCTTCCGGTGCTGGTCGCACTGCTGGCGGTTTACGTCCGGCTGTTGTGTCCGGAATCACCCTATTGGGTACGTACCCAGGACCGTAAGCAGCGCATCCGCAAGCGCCAGGGCGCCGGCTTCGCGCTCGATCAGGACGACCGCCAGTGGATTGCCAAGACCGAGCAGCCCAGCTGGCGGCAATTATTTCTGCCCGACCTGCGACGCAGCACAGTAATGGCGACGTTCGTCGCGACCATGGCCCTCGTTTCCTACAGCACCGTCGGCATGTGGATGCCGTTGTTCCTGGCGCAGCAGCATGGCTGGTCGACTGCCGAATACGGCAGCTTTTACATCTGGTGGGCGCTGTTCGCGACGACCGGTTTCTGGGCCGGCGGCTGGATGATCGACCGGCTCGGCCGGCGCATCGGCTTTGCCGTATTACTGATCGAGGCCGCGGTGTTTATGACGATCTGGATCTTCGCCCACGACAAGATCGCCTTGTGGCTCTTGGGCATGGCGTGGAGTTGGGGCTTTATCGGCGTGTGGGGGCCGGTAACTGCCTATACCGCGGAGATGTATCCGACGCGCATTCGCGGCGTCGGCAATGGCTTTTCCTGGGCCGTAGCGTTCGTCATCGGCGCGGTGCTGTGGCCGTTCGTCTCGGTCTATCTGCGCGAGACCACCGGTTCGTTCGCCGCCGCGTTTCTGCTGATCCCAGTCATCTTGCTAGTAATGGCGGCCATCATTTGGTTTTACAGCCCCGAACATGCTCGCAAGGAGCTTGACGCGATCAGTGTATAACCTACCAAGCGTTTGGTTGTACCTTGACGCGGGTGCCGCCGGCAGTCAGTGTGCAGCGCTGGGAGCGATTGGGGCCGCGGAGGAGTAGAGACATGAAGTTGATGTGGTTTCACCTGATGCCATATACCGAATTGCCGGACGACTTCCGCGAGAAACACCCCTCGGTTTGGGTCGACATTCATTCCTCGCTGTTCGACCCGCGGCGCGCGCATCACATGTACAACGACTTCATGGACGAGCTCGAATTCGCCGCCGAATGCGGCTTCGACGCGGTCTGCGTCAACGAGCACCATTCCAACGGCTATGGCCTGATGCCGTCGCCCAACCTGATCGCCTCGGCCTTGGCGCGGCGCACTGTCAACACGGCGCTCTGCGTGATGGGCAATTCACTGGCGCTCTACAACCCGCCGACTCGGGTCGCCGAAGAATTCGCGATGATTGACTGCATCTCGGGCGGGCGGCTGATCGCCGGGTTTCCAGTTGGGACGCCAATGGATACGTGCTTTGCGTATGGCCAGAACCCTAGCATGCTGCGCGAGCGGTATTACGAGGCGCACGACCTGGTACTAAGGGCGTGGACCGAGCAGGACACCTTCGCGTTCAACGGGCGGTTCAACCAGCAGCGCTATGTCAACATCTGGCCGCGCCCGGTGCAGAAACCGCATCCGCCGATCTGGATCCCGGGCGGCGGCTCGATCGAGACTTGGCGCTGGTGCGCCGAGACCGATCACGTCTACGCCTACCTGTCGTATTTTGGCTACTTGGCGGGCCAGGCGACGATGGACGGCTTCTGGAAAGAGATGGACCGTCTCGGCAAAGACCGGAACCCGTACCGCGCCGGCTTTCTGCAATTCGTCGGCGTCGCCGACACCCGCGAAGAGGCCTACCGGCTGTACCGGGAACCTGCCGAATACTTCTACGGCCGCTGCCTGCACGTCGATCCGCGTTTCGCCGCCGCGCCCGGCTATACCAGCGAAGCCACACAGCGGGCCGGTGTCGTCGGCCAGGTCGCCCAGGTGGCGCGGATGCGCCGGTTCGATACGCTGGCGCGCGAGATGGATGCGATCGTCGAGAAAGGCTACGTCATCATCGGCTCGCCGGACGAGGTCGCCGACCAATTGCGCAAAGTGGCGACCGATCTCAATGTAGGGCACCTGATGCTGCTGATGCAATTCGGCAACATGGGCAAGGATCTGGCGATGTATAACACCAAGCTGTTCGCCGAGAAGGTCATGCCCGAGCTGAGCGATATCTTCTCGGAATGGGAGGACCGCTGGTGGCCACAGCCAATGACTCGCGATGCGAGGGCGCCACTGACGCCGTTCCGGCAATCGGCGATGGCCGCCGAGTGACGTACTTGTGCCAGCTCTTATTCGTCGACCCCGCGAAAGCGGGTGTCCAGTGACCCGGTGCGAGGTGCCGGTTGCCCTCTGGGCCCCCCCTTTCGCGGGGGCGACGAGTGAGGTTAGGAGGCGTTTGTGAGTGAACCGGAGGAGCTGTCTGTCGACCTCAACGGTTTTTCGTGCCGGGTGTGGCGGAAAGGGGAGGGGCCAAAGCTCGGCTTTCTCGCCGGCTTTGGTGGATTGCCGCGATGGATCCCGTTTCTCGACGCATTGGCGCACGAGCGTACGGTCATTGTGCCGTCACTGCCGGGTTTCCCGGGTGGCGAGCGCGGCCATACGGTGCTCGACAGCCATCTCGACTGGCTGCTGGCGGTCCGGCAGCTGCTGCTCAAGGCCGGGCTCGACGGCACCGATCTGGCCGGCAGCTCGGTCGGCGGCTCGTTTGCGGCCGAGGTGGCGGCGATCTGGCCCGCTGCGGTGCGACGGCTGGCGCTGATCGCTCCCTGGGGCCTCTTCGACGAGAAGGAGCCGATGACCGACCCTTGGGCGCAGCGGGCGCCGGACGTGCCGGGGCTGCTCTGCGCAGACCCCGAGCGCTGGAATCAGCTCAAAACCGAACCGGAAGGCGCCAACTCGCCGGAATGGCCGATCGCGCAGACGCGCGCCAACGAAGCTGCGGCGCGCGCCTTCTGGCCGCTCGGCAATACGCGGCTCGAAAAACGGCTGCTGCTGATCGAGGCGCCGACCCTGCTCATCTGGGGCGAACAGGACCGCATCATGCCGCGCGGCTACGCCGACCGTTTCGCCGGCGCGATTGCCGGGCGCAGCGAAATCACCACGATTCCCGGCGCCGGTCATCTGGCGGAACTCGACAAACCCGACGAGGTCGCCGCCGCGATCCTGCGCTGGACGACTTGACGATCCTCGAAAAGCGTCAAGCCTTTAAGTCGTCATTGCCGGGCTTGACCCGGCAATCCAAGCCACGCATCAAAAGGCGGCCGCCGATGGATGCCCGGGTCGAGCCGCGGACATGACGGCGTGGAGAACCACCGGGAACTCTTGCCATGAAATTCGGGCTATTTTACGAGCACCAGCTGCCGCAGCCGTGGGATGAGGGAGCCGAACTGCGGCTGTATCAAGACGCGCTCGATCAGGTCGAGCTCGCCGACCGGCTCGGCGTCGATTATGTCTGGGAAGTCGAGCACCATTTCCTCGAAGAATATTCGCACTCTTCGGCGCCTGAGGTATTCCTCGCCGCCTGCTCGCAACGCACCAAGCGAATCCGGCTCGGCCACGGCATCACTCTGATGCCGCCCAACTACAACCATCCCGCCAGGGTTGCAGAACGCATCGCCACCCTCGACCTGGTGTCGAAAGGCCGCGTCGAGTGGGGTACCGGCGAGTCGGCGACGGCCGTCGAGATGGGCGGCTTCGGCGTCGATCCGCAGGAGAAGGAGGCGATGTGGCAGGAGGCGACCGAGCAGGCCGCCAATATGCTGGCGATGCGGCCCTATCCGGGTTTCCAGGGACGCTGGTTCGACATGCCGTGCCGCAACCTGGTGCCGAAACCGGTACAAAAGCCGCACCCGCCGATGTGGGTGGCATGTTCGCGGCGCGAAACGATCCACCGCGCCGCCAGGGCTGGGCTCGGCGCGCTGGCCTTCGCCTTTCTTGAACCCGAGCAGGCCGCGAGGTGGGTCGAGGAATATTACAGCATCATCAAATCGCCCGAATGCGTGCCGATCGGCCACAGTGTCAATCCGAACCTCGCGATCGTCACCGGCATGTCCTGTCACCCGGACGAGGCCGAAGCGGTCCGCCGCGGGCTCGACGGTTTTCGGTTTTTCGGTTATTCGCTCGGCTATTACGCGGTCTTTGGTGAGCACAGGCCGGGACGGGCCGACCTGTGGGAGCGATTTCTGCAGGTCAAGGACCAGCTGCCGGAGAATGCCGGGCGCGGCGGCATTGGTACCCCCGCGCAATTGCGCGAGCATTTGAGACGCTATGAGAAGGCCGGCATCGACCAAGTCATGTTCGTCCAGCAGAGCGGCGCCAATAGGCACGAGCACATCTGCGAGTCGCTTGAAATCTTCGCCTCTCAGGTCATGTCCGAATTCAAGCAGCGCGAGGAAGCTCGGGCTGCGCAAAAACAGCGCGAGCTGGCGCCCTACATCAAGGCTGCACTTGCGCGCAAACCACGCATGCCGCCCGTCGCTGATACCGACATTCCCCTGGTTGAAGCCTTCGGGCGCAAGGCCGCCTCGCCGATCGTCAGCTCCGACCGAGGCGGCGCTATCTCAATACCAACCCAGGATCCTCTTGCCGCTCGCGAAATTGGACGGCCCTGAAGTCCACTGACGGTATACTGAGGGACCGCCAGGCGGCGTGCGATACCAGCAACCACTGGCTGCCACGTTTTTCGAAACGTCGGGCTTTCCGCGCGGCGCTGGGAGCCTCGATCCGTCTGGGGACGACCCGTCTGGGGACGACCGGGCTATCGGGCGGGTTTATAGGTCTTGGCGACGGCCTCCGCCTTCTTCATGCCCTCGACGCCTTCCGTCCCCGTCATCAAAACGGTTGTCTTCGCCGCCTTAATGGCGCCGCCCGCGCCTATCGCCAACGCGATTGCCGACATGCTTTCATTATTCGGCACATCCGCGATGATGACGAGATCATATTCACCAAAGCAATACCAGCCGCCAACGAGCTTGCCTCCGACGGCCTCGCACGCCGCACGGCCCACGGCTTCAACTCGGTTCTGTGGGTTCTTTAGCTGAGCGGCCCAAGACTCGGGCGTGTAAGCTGCCTGGTACATATAGAGCGGCATGTTCGACCTCCGTTTGGTGTTTGCTTGGTCTGGCTCTGCTTCCGCAGCGGCTTGCGCCGACTGCAACTGCCAGTCTACCCCAGCCTGAGCGATCCGGCCAGTCGTCGGCACTGAGTCAGGCGTTGTTACCGGCGCTCGCGATAGTCAGCCCCGCAGAGCCAAGGCTCCTGCTCAAAACTGAAAAAAGCTTCTGAGGTCGCCGATTGCCGGCCGATTGGCCGGGACGTAGGGATCGGCGCTGTCTTCGATCGGGTTGGGGAGCCGATCGCGGCTGCGCGCCGACAAAGTTGGTAGCCCCCAATTCGCCTCGATGAATTTCAGGATCGAGACGTGGTCGGTGTAAGTATGGTCGACCTGTCCCTTTCGGGCGAAAGGCGAGACGGCGATCAGCGGAATTCGGGTCCCGTCGCCAAAGGCATCGAGGATCTGGATATAGCCGCTATCCCAATAGCCGCCGCCTTCGTCGACGGTCACCAGGATCGCTGACTTCGCCCACAATGCCGGGTTCGACTGCACCTTGCCGATCAGCTTGCGGATGAATTCCTCATATCGCGAGACGGTCGATGACGCCGGGTGGCCGGATTCTGAGTTGGGCGGGATCACGAAAGCTACCGCAGGCATATTGTCGGCGTCTTCAATGTCGCGGAACAGCGCCGCATGGTCTTGCAGATTTGCTCTCAGCGCACTGGTCATGATCGCACTGGAATAAGTCAATGGATCGGCGACGCCGCTATACTCCTTGGTCAATGCTGCGCCGTCCCGCCCGCCGGAATACCATTTCCAACTCACCCCTTTGGCGGAGAGCGCCTCGGCGATGGTTGTCTGTGTCTGGGGCGGAACGCGATACACCGTCGGCCCCAGCGGCGCCGGTTCGCCGGTGGCCAAAAAGCCGGGACTGTAGTTGTTGACCAGATAATAGGCGCCCTTCTCACAGTTCCCGTCGTTGAAGGTCCGGTAAGACAAGCTGCCGAGATAGGCCCGGATCGACGCGACACCGGGCTGGCTCGGGTCCGCGCATTCGGTGTAGGAGCCGCTCCGGTACCCCGAGTGGATGTACCAGTTGTTGGTTCCGGGCCTGGGGTTGGGGTTTTCGATCTGGTTGGGCGGCGGCTCTGCCAGTGCGCCGTCCCTCCAATATGCGATCGCGTGTCCGGTTGCTAGCGCTTGAAAGTTCGCACCCGTGCCGCCCATTACCGGCTGGTGGTAATTGTCGCTGAGCGCATAAGTATCGGCGAGCTGCCGAAAATAGGGCGCGTCGCCTGCGGCCATATTGTAGAAGCCCATCGCGACAGCACCCTGGTTGGTGCCGGAGTCGGGATAGACGCGATTCTGCGAACCTTCGCCCGAGGTCTCGTCCACCCAGACGAAAAGATCGTGCGCACCGCCGTCGACTTGCTGCCACATCTGAAAGAACCGGTGCACTGGGTCGCCGACCACTGCAGTATAGTCGACATATTTCGTTATCTGGAATGGGCCGTTTGGCAACACCGCCGGAAATCGCGCGTCCGGCGCATAGCGTGGCAGCCCGGCCGCATAGGTCGTCCCGGGCTGCGGCAACTCGTCATAGGCGCCGACAATGCGCGGCGTAACCTGGTAGACCTCCTGCACTTCGGCGCGGCGCTGAGCCGCCCTGGAGAATTCCGGTCCCGGGCTGCCGTCGCGGTTGACGATACCCTGCGACAGCAGATTGCGGATTTTGGCGTTTGATCGCGGCTCGTAGGTACCAAAGAGATTGTCAAAGCTGAGGTTTTCTCCGACAACGACGATCAGATGCTCGATCGGCGTCGTCGTTTGCCCTCGCAACTGGGTGGGCAGCACCAGCAATGCTAGTAATGCGAGGGTCGATAGCCGTGCTGGAAGGCCCACTCAGCCGTCGAGCCGGTGCAGGTATTGTGCGACGAAATCGCAGCCGACCAGCTCTTTATAGGCGCCGATCAATTGCTGGGTGACCGGCCCCGGAATCGCCCCGGCCGCAAAGGTGCGGCCGTTGAGGCTTCGCACGCCGCAGATGCACAGGCTGGTCGAGGTCAGGAAACACTCTTCCGCGGTGTAGGCATCGTAAAGGTCGATGTCCTGCTCTGCGAAAGGAATTTCGAGGCTCCCGGCGAGGTCGATCACCGCCTGACGGCTGACGCCGGGCAGCACATATCGTTCCTTCGGAGTCAACAGCCGGCCGTCGCGCACCAGGAAAATGTTGCTCCCCTGACCCTCCGAAAGATTGCCGTTGACGTCGAGCAACACCGCCCAGGCGTCCGGCTTTTGCGCCTTCACCTCGCGGTCGGCCAGCACCAGGTTCAGATACTGGTGCATCTTGGCGCGCGGCGACAGCGAGTTCGGGCGGTGTGCGCCGCAGCGAGGGCGTCACGATTTCGATGCCGTCGCGGAAATGCTTGGCGCGCTCGCGCAATGGCAGTGGAACGCATTCGACGATCACATTCGGCCCGTAATGGCTCCAGTTGTCGCCCGGCACGCGATTGACGCCGCGGCTGATGCGCTGGGCGAGCCAGTAATCCTCTCCCGGGCCGAGGAGGTGGCGATTGCGCGCCAGCACATCCTCGCTGATCGCGGCCATCTCAGACGGCGACAGACCTGGGTCGATCTCGAGGTATCTGAGCGACCGGTATAATCGCGCGATGTGCTCGGCGAGCCGGAACGCCTTGCCGTTGAAGCTGCGGGTCATGTCGAACACCGCATCGCCGCGCAGAAAACCCTGGTCGCGGAACGGGATCAGCACTTCGCTTTCGCGGACGATCTTGCCGTTGAACCAGGCGACGCGCTCGTTTGCCAGAGCCACGGCGAACCTCTCCTGTGCATCGAGGCGACTGAGCCCCGACCTCCAATATAGTATCGGCACGTCAGCCGAAAGGAGCGGAAGGTGGATCTCAATCTCGAGGGCAAGAATGCAATCGTCACCGGCGGCACGCGCGGTATCGGCCGCGCCATCTCCGAGCTGTTGGCGGCCGAGGGGTGCAATGTGGCGCTCTGCGCGCGCCACGAGGCGGTGGTGGACGAAACCGTGGCGGCGCTCGCTGCCCGGGGGGTCAAAAGCTGGGGCGGTAGGATCGATGTCGCCGACACAGAGGGACTGCGCGCGTGGGTTGGCAAGGCAGCCGAGGCGCTCGGCGGGCTCGACATTTTCGTCGCCAATGTCAGCGCGCTGGCGCAGAGCATGGACGACGATTCCTGGCGGCGCAGCCTGGAGATCGACATCATGGGAACCGTCGCCGGAGTGGAGGCGGCCATCCCCTTCCTCGAGCAATCGACGGCCGGCGCGATCGTCGTTGTCGGCACGACCGGCGCCATCGAGATCGCCGGTCCGCCGCGTCCTTATGCTTCGGCAAAGGCCGCGCTCGTGCCCTATGTCAAAGCGCTCGCCCGCAACCTCGCCGTGAAGAACATCCGCGCCAACATGGTCTCACCCGGCAACGTCTATTTCAAGGGCGGCGTTTGGAATGTCGTCGAAGAGAACAACCCGGAGCTGTATCAGACCATGGTCGGTCGCAACCCGATGGGCCGCATGGGCACGCCGGCCGAGGTCGCGAATGCCGTTGTATTCCTTGCGAGCCCCCGCGCCAGCTTCATCACCGGCACGAATCTGATCGTCGACGGCGCGCTGACCCAGCGAGTGCAGTTCTGACTGCAACTCGTTGCTGTAGCTCAACTTGCGAAATCCACACCGTTTCATTGACAAATTCAGCAGATTGTGGCATGTGTCTGCGGCGGAGTGCCAACAGAGAAGAGGCCGCTGGCTGTTGTTTCGCTGCAAAAACAGCCAGGTGTCGTTTCCTGCGTGTACCCGCCTGGTTGCGGTTTTGACGGCTGAGCTGCGACCGGCCAGAAGGGCGGCTTTGCCGCCAGGGATTTGACGCGATTTCAGGTGACATTTTCGGATTGCGCGAGCGCCAAAACCGGCCCTAGGAGTTGACCATGGACGTTTCCGCCGCTGTGAATTCCACCCCGGAAGTGGTTCTCGTGCACAGTTCGGATCTCCATGTCGACGACCGAGGTGACCTTGGGGGCCTAAAGTCCGTGCTGGTCACCGCCGGAGCGCTGGGAGCAGACCTGGTCTTGCTCTCCGGCGATACGTTCGAGAGCAATCAGCTGAGCGCCGCTGTTCTAGACCGCGCGGCCCGGCTCCTCGCCAAGGCTGGATTGCCGGTCTTAATGTTGCCCGGCAACCACGATCCGGCGTTGCCGGATTCGGTGTTTGTCCGCGGCGGGATCGCGCGCGTCCCGAATGTCCACATTCTCGGCGTCACGCATGACGAGGCGGTGGCCTTCCCCGCATTTGACCTCGAAATCTGGGGACACGCGCATCGGGATTACTTCGACATGGCGCCGCTGCCCGGCCCGCGGGCGCGCTCGACGCGCTGGCAGGTGGCGATGGCGCACGGGCATTACGAACCGCCGGAAACCCGGGCCAATCCTCTGCGCCCTTCCTGGATCTTCAGCGACGAAGAAATCGCCGCCACCCGGGCCGATTATCTGGCGCTGGGTCACTGGGACCGCCCGATGCGCGTCGGCAACGGCGTCGTGCCGGCCTTCTATTCGGGCTCGCCGGAGCTTGCCCGGACCATCAATCTGGTTCGCTTGACCGCTGGCGGGGTCGTCGTTACGCGCGAGGCTTTGATTTGGCAAGACTGACGCCGACGGCGACCTGCGCCCCGTTGGAGCCAATCTCGGCCAGCAGCTCTTCGGTGTGCTCGCCGAGCGCTGCGACATGAAAGGAGGCCGCGGCCGGCGTGTCGGACATCCGGAACGGCGGATTGAGCGCCTGGAACGTGCCTCCCGCATCATGTATCTCGGCGAAGGCACGGCGGTGCGCGAGCTGCGGATCCGCCATCGCCGCCTTGACCGTGCGGTAGCGCGAGGACGGCACGCCGTGCCGGTCGAACAACGCCTGAACTTCCTCCGTTGTACGCTCTTTAGACCAGTCTTCGAGCTCGTCGATCAATTCGCCCCAATTCGCCCGCCGGTCGTGGTATCGAGCAAAGCGCGGGTCGGTGACCCATTGCGGATGCTCGGAGGCGATTGCCAGGTTTCGGAATGTCCTCTCGCTGGCAATGGACAGATTGATGTAACCGTCCTTGGTGGCAACCGGGCCAAAGATCGGCCTGCCCAGCGGCGGCAGTGAAAACTGAGCAGCCTGAATTTCGCTCAACGTCAGACTCAGCATGCTTTCGAGCATCGACACGTCGATCATCTGTCCCCGGCCGGTCAATTGGCGGTGATAAAGCGCGGTCATGATCGCACCGAACGCGTAGGTGCCGGTCAGCACGTCGGCGATGTAGATGCCGCAGTAATCCGGCCGGCGTTCTTCGCCCTGATAGGCCATATGCGCCAGATCGTAGCCGGAGGCGGCGTGGATCACCGGCGCATAGGCCGGCAGCTGCGACGAGGGGCCGGTCTGACCATAGCCGGAAATCGCGCAATAGATCAGCTCGGGCTTGATCGGCGCGAGGGCTTCGTAATCGAGCCCGAAGCGGCGCATGACCCCCGGCCGAAAGTTCTCGACAACGAGATCCGCGGTCGCGGCGAGCCGGCGGACCGCGTCGACCGCCGGCGGTGTCTTTAGATCGAGAACGATGCTTTTCTTCCCGGCATTGAGCTGTCCAAAACTGGTGCTGGCGCCGTTGCGCAGCGGCGGGCGCGTGCGCATCATGTCGCCCTCGGGCGCCTCGATCTTGATCACCTCTGCGCCGAGATCGGCCAACAGCCGCGTGCAATGCGGGCCCGCGATCGTGGTCGTAAAATCGAGCACGCGAACGCGCTCCAGCGCTCCGGTCATCATCGGTCTCCTGATCGCTCAGCCGATCCCGCAAAGTCGGGACAGCGCGCGGGCAATGTCAAGCCGCGAGCGACCGTGCGGTTGCATACCGGCTTGCTTTTGGCGAGGTTCGGTGCCAAGACAGCGGCCGGCATTCTGGAGGGAGGGCCGATATGGCGTTTCGGAACATACAAGCGGGGATGACGACCTATCGCGGGCATGGCGGCGATCGCGGTGATGCGTATTACGCGCACCCGGCCAATGCCGGGCCGCATCCCGGGGTGGTCGTGATCCACCACATGCCGGGCTGGGACGAATGGACCTGCGAGGTCGCCCGCAAATTCGCCCATCACGGTTATGCCGCCGTGGCGCCGAGCCTCTATTTCCGCGTCGGTGACGGCGCCGACGAGGCGGTGGTCGCCAAGGTGCGTGAGGGCGGCGGGGTCCCGGACGAGCAGATGCTCGGCGATGTGACCGGCGCCATCGACTTCCTGCGCTCGCAACCGCATGCCAGCGGCAAGGTCGGCGTGATCGGCTTCTGCTCGGGCGGACGGCAGACCTATCTGGTGGCCTGCAAGCTGTCCCATCTCGTCGAGGCCGCCGTCGATTGCTGGGGCGGTAATGTCGTCGTCGACGACAAAGCGCGGCTGACCAAGGCCCAGCCCGTAGCGCCGATCGATCTGACCGAGGGGATCAATTGCCCGCTATTGGGCCTGTTCGGCAACGAAGACCCCAATCCGACGCCTGAACATGTCAACAAGACCGAGGCGGAGCTGAAGAAGCACGGCAAGAATTACGAGTTCCACCGCTACGACGGCGCTGGCCACGCATTTTTCGCTTGGTATCGCCCGAACTACCGCCCCGAGCAGGCGGTCGATGGCTGGCACAAGGTCTTTAATTTCTTTCATCGGCATCTCGGCGCTCCCCGCACCTAGCAGTCGCCGGCCCGGTCGATGATCGATGCCGCGATCGTCGGCCTGGGCCGGTGGGGCAAGACCCTTGTCGAGGCGGTCCAGGGCAAGAGCGAGGTGCTGCGCTTTACCCGTGCCGTAAGCCGCAATCCGGGCAAGCTTCGCGAATATGCGGCAGATCAACGGCTCGAGCTCGTCGATGCGCTCGAACCCGTACTGGTCGATCGCGAAATCGACGCGGTCGTTCTGGCCACGCCGCATTCGCTGCACTGCGATCAGATCATCGCCGTTGCAGCAGCGCGTAAGGCGGTCTTCTGCGAAAAGCCACTAACCCTGAAAAAGGCCGAAGCAGCGCGCGCGATCGAGGCCTGCCAGGCCGCCGGCGTGGTGCTCGGGGTCGGCACCGACAAGCGGTTCTATCCGTCTTTTCGCGAGCTGATTCGATTGGTGCAGAGTGGCGAACTCGGCACGATCCTGCACCTCGAAGCACATTTCAGCAACGAGATCGCCGGGACGTTCACGCCGTGGCGTTACTCGATTGAGGAATCACCCGCCGGAGGCATGACCGGAACGGGCATCCACGTGCTCGATGCGCTGATCGCGATGGCGGGCCCGGTTCGGCGCGTGCAGGCGATGCTGCTGGCGCACAAACCGCCGCCCGACCCGCTCGACAGCCTCTCCGTCATGCTCAAATTCGCCTCCGGCATCAGCGGGACTATGGCAGCAGTGCGCTCGACGCCGATGTACTTGCGCGTCCATGCCTTTGGTCGCAATGCCTCCGCGGAAGCGCTGGGCCGGACCGAGCTCGTGCTTCGGCGAAACGGCGCCGAGCCGCAGCAATTGAGCTTCCCTCCCGTCAACTCGGTCCGCGCCAATCTCGAAGCGTTTGCCGATGCTGCCGCCGGCGGCGCACGGTACCCAATCCCGCCGAGCGAGATGCTGGACACGGTCGCTGCGTTCGAAGCCATTGGCGAAGCGGTCAGATCCGACTGCCGGGCCCGACAGGTCTGAGTTCTCTCCCGGTCTTGGCGGGTGCGCCGGGATGCGCCACATAGGCAGCGTGATGACACCGGGGAATGTGATGACGAAAGCAACGGCGGCGACGCAGCTGGGTCGCGACTTTATCCGCGACATCATCGACGCCGATATTGCTGCCGGGCGCAACACCGAGATAGTGACCCGCTTTCCCCCGGAGCCCAATGGCTATCTCCACATCGGGCACGCCAAAGCGATCTGCCTGAATTTCGGCGTGGCGCAGGAATACGGCGGCCGCTGCCATCTGCGGTTCGACGATACCAACCCGACCAAGGAGGAACAGGAGTACATCGATTCGATCAAGCGCGACGTGCACTGGCTCGGCTTCGAATGGGGGCCGCACCTCTACTACGCGTCCGATTATTTCGAGCAACTCTATGACTGGGCCGAGCACCTGATCCGCGCCGGCAAAGCGTATGTCGATGATCTGCCCGCCGAGGAGATGCGGGCGATGCGGGGCAGCCTGACCGAGCCCGGGCGCAACAGCCCCTACCGCGACAGGTCCATAGACGAAAATCTTGATCTGTTCCGCCGTATGCGGGAGGGCGAGTTCCCCAACGGTGCACGTGTGTTGCGGGCCAAGATCGACATGGCGGCCGGCAACATCAATTTGCGGGACCCGGTGCTCTATCGCATCCTGCATGCGGAGCATCCGCGCACCGGAACCAAATGGTGCATTTATCCGACTTATGACTTCGCGCACGGTCAATCGGACGCAATCGAGGGTGTGACACATTCGCTGTGCACGCTCGAATTCGAGGACCATCGTCCGCTCTATGATTGGCTGATCGAAAATCTGCCGGTGCCGTCGCGGCCGCGGCAGTACGAGTTCGCCCGGCTCAACCTGAATTTCACCGTGCTGTCGAAACGTTTCCTGACCGAGCTGGTGCGGCAAGGCCGAGTCAGCGGCTGGGACGATCCGCGGATGCCGACACTGGCGGCGTTGCGGCGCCGCGGCGTGCCGCCGGCCGCCGTTCGTGATTTCGTCCGCTCCGTAGGGGTCGCACGGGCGCACAGCGTTGTCGATGTCGCAATGTTCGAGCACGCGATTCGCGAGTGCCTGAATAAGACCTGCCAGCGGCGGATGGCGGTGCTGCGCCCACTGAAGCTCGTAATCGACAATTATCCCGTTGGGGTGGTCGAGGAGCTGGTGGCGGTCAACAACCCCGAGGACGCCGCTTCCGGTACGCGCCGCATTCCCTTCGGGCGCGAGCTCTACATCGAAGCCGAGGATTTTATGGAATACCCGCCCCGGAGTTTCTACCGGCTCTCGCCGGGGCGAGAGGTAAGACTGCGGTATGGATATTTGGTCACCTGCCGTGAGGTAGTGAAAAATGCGGCAGGCGAGGTCGTGGAGCTGATATGCACCTATGATCCGGCGACGCGCGGCGGCAATGCCCCCGACGGACGCAAGGTCAGGGCGACTTTGCATTGGGTCTCGGCAGCGCATGCCGTGCCTGCGGAAATCCGGGTTTACAACCCGCTCTTCAATGTGCTCGATCCCGGCGCAGCCGGCGATCTTCTTGCCGATCTAAATCCGCATTCGCTCGAGATCTTGGCCCATAGCCAGGTAGAGCCCGCGCTGACCGCTGCGGGGCACGGAGAGGCGGTTCAGTTCGAGCGCCAGGGCTACTTCTGTGCTGACCCCGACAGCACGCCGAACCGCCTGATTTTCAACCGCACCGTGGGGCTGCGTGACAGCTGGGCGAAGGCTAGGGCGAGCGATGGTGACGCCGGTAACAGAGCCGCCGGACCGAATGCCGCTGGGTAGAGGATTTTTGCCAGCAGTTTGATACACTGCTCGTCACTGGGCAGGTGTATGTGCCCGTAAAGTCAGCCCCGAACCGGCAACGCGGGTGCGGGAACACTTGTACAATAGCTTGCGGATAGGCCCGATGGCCGGCTTGAGAAGGACCGTCGATGCCAACATGGAGTACAGTTTTGTCGAGTGCGATCGGCGCGATCCTTCTGGCGACTGCTTTGGCAATCGCTGAGGTGACGAACGCACCGCGCTCCGATATCGGAACGATCCTGATCCCGCATTTGCCGGTGCTCGCCGTCGGCGCCCTTGGCGTGTACGGCCTTGGCGCGATGTTGCTGACGACGATAAACTTGGTCGCCAGCATGATTTGGATACGCCACCGTCTGGGGCGCGTCGCACTTGGCCGAACGCCCGCCTGGCGCGGTTGGATCGCCGCGCTTGGTACAGATGGCTTCAGGCGACTTGTAACGCGCTCAGCGCAGGCAGGACCAGAGACAGCGGATAGCGGCGGCGTCCTGTCGACGCCTTTTACCGCAGACGAGGCGAGGCGCGAAGTCGCCCGGCGTTACTATATTTGTTTGGCCCGCAGCCATTTCATTAGCGTCCTGTTCGTGCTCGTCGGGATAGTCGGGCTCGGCGTAGTGCAAAACTATGGGGCCTTGCGATTTCAAACCGGCGTGATCCCGACGGTATCCGCCATTTCGATCGTGGCCGGTCTGGTCCTCCTCGCCGTGCTCGGCAGGATTGCCATCGACGTCACAGCGGAGCCGTTGGTCGAAATTATTGCCCAATTAACCGTCGAGCCTGAAGAGATCCGCCTATTGCGCGGCGTGGTGTCGTTGCTCGAGGCGGGTGGCGACCATCCGGCGGGAGACGACAGAATCGACGAATTGCCTGCTCGATTTCCTGAGCGGCTGGTCGCAGCCTTCGAGCAAGGACATCTCCCCTTCCTCGATGCTGTCAGCCGATTGTCGGAGAATACTCAAGCGCTCGAAGCCGCAATGCGCACGTCCGTCGAGGCATTCGAGAGATCGATGCGCTCGGCCGCCGCGCAGCAACAGCCCGCCGATGACGACAAAATTGCCGGTGCTATGTCGTTTCCGGAGCTGCAAAGCGCGGTCGAGGAGCTGATAGCCGTGCTCCGCCGGTTGAGCGCGGCGCCGGAAAATATGGAGGAGGCGACCACTCTCGCCGCTCATGCTGTCCCCGCTCGCCGCAACGCGCCTGCGCCCGGGCTTGCTCGGGAGCTGCGGAGCCTGCTGCAGGAGATCGATGCCGCTCGGTAGCCGAGCAATTCAGCTCCGCTTCAACTCCTGCAACAGCTTTTCCGCCTCGGCCTTATCGGAGAACGACGCGCCGGAGCCGAGCAGGTTTTCGAGGGTCGCCTGAGCGTCAGCCTGCCTCCCGACCCGATGAAGGGCGACCGCCAAGTGATATTGGATATCCGGATTGCCAGGAGCCGATAGGCTGGCGGCGCTCAGATAGGTAAGCGCCTTCTGCGCATCGCCTTGAGCGAGCAGGATCCATCCCAGAGTATCGTCGATCTGCGGCACACGCGGTGAGGCTGCGGTAGCGCGTTCGGCCAGTTCGCGCGCTTTCACCAGGTCGCCCTTTTGCTGGTAAAGCCAAGCCAGATTGTTCAGCGCCGCCGCGTCAGCCGGGTGGTCGGCACTGACGCGCGTATATTCATCGATTGCGTCATCGTATTTTTTTTGCTCCAGGTAAATCGAGGCCAAAGTGGAGCGAATTGCCAGATCCTTCGGTTCGATCTTCAAGCGGGAATTCAACACGGCCTCGGCCTTGCCGAGTTCGCCGGTGCGAGCATAGAGCCGGGACAGCGCCGCGACGAGAGCATCCTCTGACGGCCGCGAGGCGACCGCTTTCTCAAGCAATATGACAGCGTCGGCGCTGCGTCCAGCTTTCTCCCATAGTTCCGCCGAAACAGTGTCATAAATCGGGTTTCCCGGATCTTCCTGGGCAAGTGCGCGCGCTTTTGCGAGGCCCGCCTCCACCCCGTCGATTTCCGCTTCGACGCGGATCAGGTCGCCATTCAGCTGGCTGTTCTTGGGATTGCGGGCGAGCGCGGCCTGCAGCACGGTTCTTTCCTGAGAAAAGTCCTTCGCCGAATTGAGCAAGACAAGATAGCGCGACAGGACCGGTAGGGAATTGGGTACGAGTTCGTAGATATGTTTGTAGGTGGCAGTCGCGCCTTCTTTGTCGCCTGTTGCGATTTGAACCCGCCCTTTGGCATCGAGAGCTTGGGGATTGGCCGGAAATCGCTCGACGACATCGTTTGCTGTGGCCGCTGCGTCTTTCCAGTTTTGCTGTGACCCGTACAAGTTGACGAGCGCAATCTCGGGAGCCGGGTCATTTGGTGCTGCGGCGCGTGCGCGGTTGACGTAATCCATCGCCTCCGACCACTTCTTTTCCTTGGTTGCGACTTCGGCGAGGCCCAGTAAAGGTGCGGCATCGTTTGGCGTCTGCGAACTGAGCTCGTTGTAGATCTTTCCGGCATCTGCGATTTGCCCGGTGGTCAGGTATAACGACGCCAGCTCCGTGCGTATTACGGTATCCTTCGGATCAGCCTTCAGCCGACTGACCAAAACTCCTTCTGCCCTGCCCAGATCTCCCGTGCGGCGGTAGAGTTGCGACAGGGCGCTTATCAAGGCATCGTCCGACGGCCTCGCGGCAACCGTCTTCTCAAGCATCCCTATCGCGTCCTGCGTCCGCACCGCCTTTTCATAGAGTTCGGCCGCTACCAGATAGTAGATGTTACTATTGGGATCGTCCTTTGCCAAAGCTTGGGCCTTAGCTATTCCAGCGTCCACTCCGTTCATTTCGCCTTCGATCCGAATCAGGTCGGCCTTCAAGGAGGCGTTACGAGGGTCGCGGGCAATAGCGTCTTGCAATACACCGCGCGCCTCCATGTAATATTTATTTTCGTTGAGCAAGGAGAGGTATCGAGACAAGATCGGGATCGAATTCGGCGCCAGCTCGTGAGCCCGCTTGTAGCTGGACACTGCGCCGTCCATATCGCCGGCGCCGTACTGGGCTCTCCCTTGGGCTTCGAGGACGTTGACATCCCCCGGAAATTGGGACGCGAGTTCTGCCGCCACGCTTTTGGCGCTTTTCCAGTCCTGACGAGATTCGTACAGGCTCATCAGCTTGAGCCCGGGTGATGGATCATTTTTTGCCGCCGAACGCGCCCGGTTGATCGCGTCGGTGGCTTCCGGCCATTTTTTCTCGGAAATGTAAATGCCCGAAAGCCCGAGAAGGGCGGTCACATCGTCAGCCTTCTTCGCGAGGAGGTCGCTATATACTTTCTTGGCATCGTCAATGCGGCCGGTCGTGACGTACAGCTGCGCCAGATCGCGAGTGGCCGCAGGGAATTCGGGGTTGATCGAGAGCGCGGAGCGGAACGAGTCCTCGGCGGCCGAATAATCTCGCTGAGCGACGCGGACAACCCCAAGCAAGGTATAATAAAGCGGGTTCTTGGCATCCCTCTTGATCAGAGACCCGGCCACCTCGGCCGCCTTGTCGAGGTGCTTGGCACGCAGCTCGGTCAATACGAGCGTCGGACCGGCAACGGGCGCGCCGGCTTCGGTAGCGAACACTTGCTCTAGGGTGCTTAACCCTTGGCGCCCCTGCCCGATATCGATTTCCGAAATGCCGACCCGTGTCTTGATGGCAGGATTATCTGGATCGAGAGCGGCAGCCTTTTCGAACTGCTGTAAAGCGAGGTCTGGCTTGCCTTCCGCCATATAGGCATTGCCGAGGAGGGTCAGAGTTGGCGCGTCCGCCGGAACTTTGTCGACTATCGGTTTTAGATACTCGATCGCCCGCGACGTAGATCGCTGCTGCAGAGCGGCGGTCGCGATCAGCCTGCCGGCTTTCACGTCATCGGGAACGCGATTGAGATATTTAGCCAACATCGCTTCCGCCTGAGCGGATTGCCCGAGGGCCAGTTTCGTTGCGCCCTGCAAATAATAGCCTGCCCAGAACACCGAGAAGGCAGGGCTGATGCGATCGAATATCCGATCTGCCGCGGCGTAGTCCTGCTTTTTGGCAAGCTCCAACCCGCGGAGGTAGTTTGCCATGAAGTTGTTGGGAGCGGCCTTGAGGACGGGATCGAGGTCCTCGTCCGCGACCTTGTATTTGCCGAGCGCGATATTGATGTTGGCCCGACTCAAATGCGCCAGTGAGTTTTTCGGATCAATTTTCAGCGCCTCGTCGAACAGGCGAATGGCGCCGTCTTGGTCACCTCGGCTACGCAGCATCTCTCCCTTAACTTGAAGAGCTTCGGCCGACCGTGGGTTGGCGGCGATCGCTTCATCGATAAACTTGTCTGCCTCCTCGGGTTTCGTGCCCGTCAATAGGCGTGCAAGCTGAATTTTGGGCCGGACGGCAGTGGGATCGAGCTTGACTGCTTCTCGAAGCAGCTTTTCAGCCTGATCACGATCCCGCAGCCCGGCCTCCGCGGTACCGAGCGCCGTTCTGACCTTGCTCTCAAGCGCCGGAACGCGATCGCCTGGCTTGACCAGGTCCAGGAGGTCCGCAAATTTTTCCTGACGCAGCATGGCGTCCATCAGCACGGATATGTAGTCTGCCTCGTCGCCGTTGCGTTCGAGGGCAGCTCGTGCTTCGCGCTCCGCCGCTGCGGGGTCTGCGAGTTGTAAATAGATGTCGGCCAGTCTCGCATGAAGAATCGGGTCTTGCGGCGCTTCGCGGATGGCGTTGCGCAGCTCGATTTCGGCGGCCTTGAGGTTGCCCTTCGCGACATATTGTTCGGCGTCTTTTACCGAGGCCGTGGAATCTTTGGCGTACGCGGTGGGCCAGGCGAATATGGCAATGGCGGAGGCGAAAACCACGGAGCGCCATGGACACCCGCTACGACCCTGGGACATTTCGTTCCCTTTCTTGAAAACCACCGTCACGCGTCGAGGCCGAGCTGGTGTTGCTGCATCAAATCGTAAAGCGTCGGCCGGCTGATCCCGAGCAGCTTTGCCGCTTTCGACAGATTGGAGCCGGCCTGGGCGAGCGCGAGTTGGAGTACCTCACGCTCGGCGCGGGCTCGGGCGGCCCGGATGCCAAGCGATTGCGGCTCTTCTTCTTGCGCCGAAAGGCCGAGATCGGAGGGTGACAGCAGCGCGGTGTCAGCCATTACGACCGCACGCTTCACACGATTTTCCAGTTCGCGGACATTACCCGGCCAGGGATAGTCCTTGATCGCTGCAAGTGCCGCAGAGGCGAAGCCGCGAACCGGGTGGCCGTATTCAGAGGCGAACCGCCGGAGAAAGAAGCTTGCCAAAATCACGGCATCTCCAAGCCGCTCGCGAAGCGGGGGCACCCGCACCGTGACCTCATTCAAACGATAATAGAAGTCCTCGCGAAAGCGGCCCTCGGCCATCATGCGATCGAGGTCCTGGTTTGTTGCACAAACGATTCGAACGTCGACTTGCACCGGCTTTCGACCGCCAACACGCTCAACGATCTGGTCCTGCAAGAACCGTAGTAATTTTACTTGCATCGGCAACGGGACATCGCCGATTTCGTCAAGAAACAGGGTGCCGCGATCGGCACTTTCGATTCTGCCGATGTTCTGCCTCAGAGCACCGGTGAAGGCGCCCTTTTCGTAACCGAAGAGCTCACTTTCGAGCAGGGTCTCGGGAATGGCGGCGCAATTGATCGGCACGAACGGCCCGCCGGACCGGCGGCTCATCTTATGCACCGCCTGAGCCAGCAACTCCTTGCCGGTACCGCTCTCGCCCAGCAGCAATACCGTAACATCGGTCGGCGCTATCTTTTCCAGGTTGCGCAGCACCCGCAGCATTTCCGGGCTGCTCGCGATGATGCCGTCGACCGGAGAGGTTTGAGCGACTTCGGCAAGACGACGGTTTTCGTCCTCCAGCTCGAACATTCGTTCTGCACGGCTGACAATCAGCTGGAGCACGTCGATGTCGATCGGCTTTTGATAGAAGTCGAAGGCGCCGAGAGCGATTGCCCGCAGTGCGTGTTCGCGAGTTTCGTTGCCGGTCGCGATGACGACCTTTGTCGCGGGCGCAATCGCGAGAATTTCGGTCAATGTGGCCAGCCCCTCGGAGGCTCCGTCCGGATCGGGAGGCAAGCCAAGATCGACAATGGCCACCGGAATCGGTTCGCGTCTGACGAAATTGATTGCTTCCAGGCGCGTTGCGGCCGGGAACACCTTATGATCCGAAAAGGCCCAGCGCAGCTGGCGCAGCAGACCCGTGTCGTCGTCAACGAGCAGCAATGGTTTTGGATTGGGCGGCATGTGTTCAGGTCACGGCTGAGGATCTCGCCGGCTCTCTCTCTGAGACCAGGGGTAAGGTAATCCGCATCGTAGTGCCAAACCCTTTTTCAGAAATTACCTCGAGATCGCCGCCCGCCATGCGAATGAGCTCACGGGTCTGAAAAGCGCCGATCCCATAACCGCCCGACTTTGTCGAGCGGAACGGCAGGAACAGCTCGTCACGAACGAATGCATCGTCCATCCCAGGACCATTGTCTGTGACTTCGATCGAGAGCCGGGTTCCGAAACGGCGCGAGGAAATCATCACCCGATCGCCCGGACATGAAACATCCACCGCGTTTTGGACGAGGTGGGTAAGAGCGGATCTGAGGCGTTCCGGGTCGATTGTTACGGCGCATGCGCCGATTTCGTCGCGGGCCTCGACCGCCACCGGAGCATCGGCGAACTCCGCGGCGACCGCGCTAACGACGAGGTTCGGGTCGAGCAGGCGAGGTGGGTGCGGTGCCGCATCGGCCTTCAGTTGGCTGAGAAGATTGTTCATTCGTGCGACTGAATCTTCAACGGTTCTCAGCATATCTCGCTGAAACTCGGGGTCGCCGATATGCCTCGCCGCATTCGACACGATCAAATTGAGCTGGCTCGCCAAATTCTTGATATCGTGGACTACGAAAGCGAAGCGCTTGCTATATTCGGTCAACAGTTCGGAATCGCGCAAAACCTTTGTCGAGCACTCCTCGGCGAGATAACTGGCTGCTTGCCTACCGGCGGCGCGCAACAGATCGAACGCCTCCCAGTCTGGGTTGATCATGCGGGTTGCTCGATCGAGCACGACGAAACCGATAACCTCAGTGCGATGTGATAAAGGTACGGCCAACCACGCCTTGTCGGAAGCGATCGGCCAGGTACTCTCTCCGGCTTCGGAGCTGCGAACTTGGATCCAGCCGCCGTTCCGGAACCCAAAAACGAACGGGTCATCGATCGGCACCTTGCGGTCACCGGGGATGGGCTGCCTCCACGCCGCTGTCGGATAATACCCGACGCCGCGACTCAACGACCACAGCACCCCGGCCGGGCTGTCGACGAATTCGGCCAAGGCGCGGATGATCCTGACCGAGAGTTCCTCTCCAACCTTGGGCTCGGAGACCAACTCGATGAACTTCAGCCACTCGACACGGTAGTCATAGCGATGCGTATAAAAATTGCGCGAGATCAGAAATCTGAGCCGACGGCGGACGCTCCCGGACGAGAGCACGGTGGCGAGGACAACAATGCTGCCGAACAACATCGCGAGTTGGAGCACCAGCCCCCAGTTGCCGCCGAACCCGCGCAGGAGCATCGCGACTACGGCCACTGCAACAAGGAAGCAGCCGCTGGCAACCAATGTCGCCGTGTGCAGAACGACTTGTCGGGACACGTGGATATCAACCCGCCATTCACGATTGCGGGCCATGGCCAAGGCCAGTAGAGGGGCCATGAACGCAGCGACGATCGGCCGGCCGAGGGTGAGACCGGGATCGACGCGGTCGCGGGTGATGAAGGCATCGGAAAACAGGAACAGCTCGTACGCGAACAGCCCGCCGATCGCGACGCAAAGCGGCCAGACGTGCCATCGCCGTTCAGGTTCTGTATTGCGCCAGAAGTTCTCGATCGTTAGCAGTCCAGCAACTCCAAACCCGATGCGGATCAGCCGCTGCGAGGTATAGAGGCCCGTAGCATCCGGGCTGACGACCAGGATCCATGCATCATTACCGATTGCTGCGAGGCAGAAGCTGACCGCCCCGAAGAGATAGGCACGCCCGAGACCGGAACCGTCACTGGCCCGTATGGTGACGAGCGCTACCGCGAACAACAGCCAAGCGGAGAGCCTGACACTGTCCAACGAGCTTAATGTGGCGACCGGCGCGGTCGCGGCGGTTGCACTTGCCCAGCTCAGCGAGGCGATACAGCAACCCAGGATCGCTACGCCGGCTCTGCTGGTGCGACCCTGCAAGACCATCAACACGATCAGCGCGAGGAAGGCCAACGCACATCCCGAGTACACTGTCTCCTTGACGAAAAAGTCGAGATGCAAATTCTTATCTCGCTCCCTGATTCCAGAAGATCACTCGCACAGTCTGTAGCAATATTACAACATCTAGAAAGAAGCTTCGGTTTTTTATGTAGTAAAGATCATAGGTCAGCTTGTGGCGGGCATCTTCTGTCGAGGCGCCATAGGGAAAGTTGATTTGCGCCCAGCCGGTGATCCCGGGCCTGACCCAGTGGCGCTCGGCATAATAGGGAATTGATTTGGCAAGATCGGCTACGAAAAAGGGCCGTTCCGGGCGAGGCCCGACAAAACTCATATCTCCCCGAAAGACATTCAGGATCTGAGCGAGTTCGTCTATGCGAAGTTTACGGATAATTGCTCCCACCTGGGTAATACGGGGGTCATACTTTGTAGCCCAACGAGGACGGCCGTCGGTCTCGGCATCCACCCGCATGCTGCGGAATTTCAGAATCGTAAAAACGCGACCGTGCAGTCCCACCCTTTCTTGACGGTAAAGGACCGGCCCAGGGCTTTCGAGCTTGATCAAACAGGCCGTCAGAGCGAGCAGCGGCAGTGTCAGCGCCAGTAAACTCAAGCTCACCACGATGTCGAAGGCACGTTTCAAAAACTCGTCGACC
The DNA here is from genome assembly GCA_963787425.1 of uncultured Alphaproteobacteria bacterium. Lineage (GTDB taxonomy): Bacteria > Pseudomonadota > Alphaproteobacteria > ATCC43930 > CGMCC-115725 > AP-15. The sequence goes on along the minus strand of CAWBCV010000001.1, from coordinate 1,166,835 downwards.
GGACCGCATCGGAAACCGTCCGAGTAAAAAAACCAGCTCGGCTTCAGCGCTTCGAGGTCGACGGTCCTGGTCTCGCGTTCCCAAAAATCGAGAAAATCGGTCACCTTGATGCCGGCAAGTTTGCAGTGCAGCAGTTCGCGCACCGGCAGTCCGCGTCGATCATCGGCCGCCACTACGATTTCGCTCGCCCCAAGCCGGTAACCCATTTCCAAGAGGCAGTCCGTCTCTGCAATCGACCAATCGAAGGTTTCTGCCCGAGACTGAGTCTTCCGGTCGGGCACGTCGACGAACGATACCGGGATAAAATGGTTGTTGTGTCCGGTCTCGACGAGCTTAGCGATTCGAGCCGCCTGGGTGCCATTGCCCAGAACGAGTACGCGACGCTTCAGCAGACCGCGGCCCAGAGTCACCGAGAACGTTCCGCGCGTTACTGATACGCAGACCAGCCAGATCAACGTCGCCTTCAGCGGAAAATTCACGAAGTCGGTCAGCTGATCAAGACCGTCGCGCCAATATGTCGCCGAAAATGAAACAAGCATCAACACAAGTACCGAGGCGACAACTATCTTGCTGAAGAGAAGTCGGAAATCCATAAAACTTTGCTGCCCGTACAACCCGACGGAAAGCATCGCGGTCACAGTGGCAACGGATAATCCCGCAGAGAATTGAGCGCTGAAGCTGGAAGCCCCCAGGACGATGGGCGTACCAACCTCTGAACTAGATAAGAGTTGGTAAAAAGCACCAGTAATCAACAAGGCATCCGATGATGCGAGAAGCACGACCGAAACCGGAACGAAATGGCGGAAAAGTCTGAGCTGCATTTCGAAATGGAAAATGTTAACGCTCGGCGCCACTAAACCGCCCGCGCATGATACCACTAAATAATAGCAGGAGTGAGGGAAGCCGTCTAGTAGACTCCCGCGGTTCTCTTGCAACTCTGCAGTGATGGCCCCCACAAAAAAAGAGATAGCAAATCCGGCTTTTTAACGTAATTAAAAGGGACCGGATGCGCGCAGGCGATTATGGCCACATCCTAGAGGTTGGCCGTGGGCGGGTTCCCCGGAAGAGAACAAGCCGCTGCGAACGAAGGCAAAGCCGAGATCGATCGTGATGCCGCCCGCCCAACCGTCAGCGTCGACGCCGGTGAGCGTTCCGACTAGCGCGATTTTACCTGATTATGTGGCGGTGGCGACGATCATGCGAGCGGCAACCGCCGCGCGGTCTCGGCCTCGGTAGGAAGATCCTCTATCGGACCGCCTGCATTAGAAATCAACGAGATGCTTGACGCGGCGGGCGAATGCCACCCTCTTGCCAAATGCCGTAGCAAGGCCAGCCGAGTTATTATCACGCACTCGGCGGCTGCTGCCTGCCGTTCGGTTGTTCTCGACCGACAAGCCGACGAACTGGCTCATCCCGCGCCGGTTGAGCAGCAACAACACATTGCCTTGAGCCGCCGCCTCCTTTAACTGAGTCAGATCCTTTGGCGCCTTCAATTCCTTGCGCAGCTGCGAATTGAGCGGGAGGAGCTCCACGCCGAGCGCGTTGGCGGCCTTGCCGCTGCCAGGCTGCGCAGTCTCGCGTTCTGCAGAAGCCACGTTCTGCGGTATCTCGCCGATCGACGCCTCTACAGTCTTTTGTTTTCCGTCGCGCACGATCGCCAACTCGAGGTTGGTGCCGACCGGTGTGGCCGCAACGAGGCGCGGGAGGTCGTGCACGGATTTTATTTCGTGACCGCCTGCCGGCGGGATCACGTCGCCTTGCTTGATGCCGGCCCGAGCGACCGGGCTGTCGGCGGTGACCGAAGCGACCAGCGCAGCGGTCGGGTGGTCGGGGTCGAATCCGAGGCTCTTGGCGAATTGCGGGCGTGACGTTCTGAATGGCTACGCCGAGCCAACCCCAGGTCACGTGGCCTTGCTCCTTGAGCTAGACGACGACATGCTTGGCCATTTTTCGAGGTGACGGCGAACCCGATCCCGACCGATCCACCCGAAGGCGAATAAATCGCAGTATCGATGCCGATCACCTGGCCGTGAAGATTGAATGTCGGTCCGCCGGAGTTGCCGCGGTTGATCGGTGCGTCGATTTGCAGGAAATCGTCGTACGGGCCCTCATTGATGTCGCGTCCGAGTGCGGAGGTGACCCGGCGGTCACCGAGCCGCCGAGACCGAACGGATTGCCGACCGCGACCACCCAATCCCCGACCTTGGAATCATCGCTGTTTCCCCAAGTCACGTAAGCAAGCTTTTGGCTGCTGTCTATCTTGAGGAGAGAGATGTCGGTCTTCTCGTCGCGGCCGATCACTTTGGCCGCGTGCCGGCTGTTGTCCTGAAAGATTACCGTCACCTTATCGGCGTTGGCGACGACATGGTTGTTGGTTACAATGGACCCAGCGGGGCCGATGATGAACCCGGAGCCGAGCGCCATGTCTTTTCCGCCGGATTGCGGGATTGGAACGGTTGTTCGAAAAAGCGCTTGAGGAACTGATCGAACGGCGTGCCGCTCGGCCCGAGTGGCGAGGCTCTCTCTTCCCTGATTTTCGTCGCTCTGGGCTGCCGCCTGTTCCTTCAACTCGACTGAAACGTTGACGACAGCTGGCATGACGCGTTCGACAAGCGGCGCGAGACTCTGGCAGCGCAATGTCGATCTCGTTCTGCGTCTGTCGCGGGAGATTTGAGTCGCCCTTCGGACCGGTCTCGTCCGCCGGTTGGGCCCTGCATATTACGGGAGCGAAGATGAGAGCGGCCCAGATCGCGCCTATCGGGCTCAGGCAAACCCAGCAAGCAATTCACAGCTCACGAACTGGGACGCGCAACGGCGGCAAAAGCCCTTCCGGCAGGAACCGCCCCTCGCGCCCGCGAAGGCGGGACGTGATCAATTCCTGCGGAGAAGCCTCAACAGCCTCTCGCGCGCATACAGCGGTGCCACTATTTGCCAGGAATAGCGCCGATCGGGCCGGTGGTGATACACGAAGCCGGACCGCCTCGTCCATGCCGAGACTAGAGAGCAGCCCATGCGATTCCTCCGTACTATCGCGGCAAGCCTGAAGTCGCTATGGCCCCCGATTCCCTCATCGCTGCGGCACCTGTTGCCACAAAACGAGCCGGATGGGCTGGCTTCCTCGATCTATGGCTACATCCTGGATCACAGCCTGCGAGAGCAGATTTATCTGGTTGTCGTCACGCTGCTCTCTTTTCCGTTCCTCTATTATTCTCTCGATTTGCCTAAGCAGATTGTCAATCGCGCTATTTCCGGAAAGGAATTTCCACAAAAATTTCTTGGAATGGAATTTGATCAAATCCCTTATCTTCTGGTCTTGTGTTGTATCTTTCTTGTTTTGGTTTTAATAACCGGCTGGTTCAAACTGCATCTCAACATAAAGAAAGGACAAGTCGGCGAGCGCATGCTGCGCCGTCTGCGCTACCAGCTCTATGAGCGGGTGCTGCGGTTCCCGCTGCACCATTTCGATCGCACCGCGACCGGACAGGTCATCGCGATGATGACCGGCGAGCTGGAGCCGATCGGCGGGTTCATCGGCGATGCTTTCGCCTTGCCGATCTCGCAGGGGGGCACCTTGCTGACGATTTTCGTCTTTATGTTCGTGCAGGATCCGATGCTCGGCGCCGCGGCGGTCGCGCTCTATCCTTTGCAGGGCTATTTGATACCAAAGATGCAGCGCATCATTCGCCGCCTCGGGCGTGAGCGGGTACGTAAGGTCCGCGTGCTTTCGGACCGCATCGCCGAGACGATCGCCGCACGCCACGAAATTCGTGCCAATGATGCCGCCGCCTATCAGCTGACCGACATCTCTCACCGCCTGGGCGAGATCTACGATATCAGGTTCGAAATCTACAATCGAAAGTTTTTTGTAAAATTCTTAAACAATCTGATCGGAAATATAACGCCTTTCATGTTTTTTTTGATTGGCGGTTACTATGTCATAAAGGGCCTGATCTCCTGGGGCGCGCTGGTCGCTGTACTCGCCGCCTATAAAGAGCTGTCGTCGCCGTGGAAGGAATTGTTGGACTTTTATCAGAACCAGCAGGATGTGGCGATCAAGTATGAGCAGGTCGTCGAGCAGTTCCAGGTCCCCGAGATGCTCGACATGCGCGCGCTGCTGGAGGAGCCGCAGCATACCGAGCCGTTAAACGGCGAGGTTACCGCCAGCAACCTCGGCGTGACGGACAGCGACGGCATCCATCTGCTGGAGGCGGTCAGTTTCGATTTCCCTCTTGGTGCCGATGTAGCGATCGTCGGCCAGAGCAACAGCGGCAGAAATCTCGTGCCGCAGCTCTTTGCCCGGCTGGTCACCCCGACCAGCGGGCGCCTTGTCATCGGCGAAACCGACGTCAACAGCATACCGCTGGCGGTTACCGGCCGACGGATCGGTTATGTCGGCCCGATCACCTATCTCTTTTCGACTAGCGTAAGGGACAATCTGTTGCTCGGCTTGCGTCACCGACCGAACCGGGTACCCGATGACGGCTCGGCCGGCGAACAGTCGCGCGCCCGCGATATCGAGGAAGCCCGGAAGTCGGGGAACATCGACTACGATATCGCCGCCGATTGGATAGATTACCAGCAGGCAGGCGTGGCCGGCGCAGCCGAGCTGGAGCTGCGCATGGGCGAGGTTTTGCGGCTCGTCGACCTCGAAGAAGACGTTCACCTCTTCGGCTTGCGTGGTCGGCTCGATCCGGATCGCCAGCCGGATGCAGCGCAACGCGTTCTCGAAGCGCGCCGGGTGCTTGCCGAGCGTCTCGAAGCCAGCGGTATTGCTCATCTGGTCGAGCGTTTCGACCCGGACCGCTATAACACCAATTCGCCGGTTTCCGTCAACCTGCTGTTCGGCACACCGATCGGACCGGCCTTTGAAGGCGACGGGCTCGCCCGAAACGCCTACGTCCAAAAAGTGCTCGACGAAGTCCGGCTCACTAAAGACCTCCTCGAGGTCGGTGCCGGGGTTGCCCGGATGATGATCGAGTTGTTCACAGGCTTGCACCCCGGAGACATGCTGTTCGAGGAGTTTTCGTTCATCAGCGCCGACGATCTGCCAGTCTTCGAGGGTATTCTCAAACGGATGGAAATAGCCGGGGTCGAGAAGCTGCTGCAGCCCCCGCGCGAGCGTCTTCTATCGCTGGCGTTCAAATTGGTCGCCGCCCGCGACCCGCTCGATCTTATCGACGAAAAGATGCAGCAGCGGATATTGGAGGCACGGCGGGCATTTGCCGCGGGGTTGCCGGAGGAGCTGCGGGGTTCTGTCGAATTCTTCGACCCCGAGCGTTACAACGCGGCAGCTTCGGTACAGGAGAATGTCCTGTTCGGCACGATCGTACGCGGTGAATTGGGCGGTCGCGAGCGTGTCCACGCCGCGATTACGGAGGTGCTCGACGAACTCGGCTTGCGTCGCACCCTGATCGAGGTTGGCCTCGACTACCCGGTCGGCACCGGGGGTTCTCGCCTGTCGGAGGCGCAGCGGCAGAAGCTGGCAATCGCCGGCGCGGTGCTCAAGCGCCCCGATCTGATGGCCCTCAACGATGCCACGGCGGTGCTCGACGGGGCTACGGAGACCGCCCTCCTCGATCGGCTGAAGGCCGAGTTCGCCGAGCGCAGCCTGGTATGGAGTTTGCACCGTCCCCGCCTCGCCTCGGCCTTCGACCGAGTGCTGGTTATGGAGCACGGCCGCTTGGTCGATCAGGGGCCTCCGGCCGAGTTGGAAAAACCCGGCAGTCCGCTGGCACCGCTGTTGGCCGCAGAGTGATTTCCCGGGGGTCGCGTCTCCGGCATCAAGGTTGCCACCAGGAGAGTCGCGCAAAGCCCGACAGCGGCGAGACCAAGAAACGCCGACTGGCTCCCCAGTTGGTCCGCAATCAAGCCGGCCACCGTGGTACTCAAGGTTGCGCCTCCGCCTATCGCGAGCCCGACCACCCCGAGAGCGGTCGTGTAGCCGCCGGTATCGCGCGTGATGTCGGCGACGATCAGCGGGGTCAGGACGCCAATGGCTGCCGCGCTCAACCCGTCGAGCAATTGGATCAGGATCATTAGATATGGATCGGGGATACCGGCGAACAGCATGCCCCGGATCGGTACCGCGGCAAAGCCAAGGATCAGGATCGGCCGGCGGCCCCAACCGTCGGCCGCGCGCCCGACCCAGGGCGAAATGGCAGCCGCAACCGCCTGTGGCGCGACGATACAAGCTGCAATCACCAATGACGCTTCGCTCCCGGCCCGTTTTGTCACCATTCCGGCAGCGATCGGCAGCATCGCCGCATTGGCAAGTTGGAACAGGCTTGCGCATGCGGCGTAGGCAAGCAGCCTAAGGTCTTTGAGAAACTGCCATGACCAGCCGGTATTTTTGGGCTTTGACCTCGGTGCCGGTCTCGAGTGGATCTTAGCCGAAGAGAGATCCGCGTTTCTGATCATCTCGATCGCGGCCAAGGCAGGGATGCCAAGTGCCGCGGTCAACAAAAAGACCGCACGTTCCCCAACGTAATAGCCGAAAGTACCCATGAGTTCGGCAGCGAACGCGTTGCCGAACGCCAAATAGCGGGCATTGCGACCGAGCCTTTCGCCAAACGCGGCGTGGCCGACCAGCGCGAGGCTTAGTGCCGCGATTGCTGGGCCGAGGACCGAACTGGCAAAAGCGTGCAGTACTTCCGCCAAGGCAATCGGCAACAGGGCAGGCCACAGAGCAATCAAGAGTGCGCTCGCCATGATCGCAAGGATCGCCGCGGCCGCCGCCGCTCGCTTGCTGCGTACGGCGTCGACCAACATTCCGCCGGGGACCTGGCTCACCATCCCTGCGACAGTACCGGCGCTCAGCGCCGCACCGATCGCGCCCTGGGTCCACCCTGCGCCGGTTAGATAGACCGAAATGAACGGTCCAAATCCGGTTTGAAAGTTCGCGACAAAGAAGTTCAACCAATCGAGCCCCCGCAGACTGCGGGTCATCGGCTTGGCAGCGGGTCGCGCCCACAACCCGCTCCGCGACGGCGATCGCCTCATCATCCTGAATAGCGTCAGCGACCGGGATCGGGCGCGGGTTCCTGCGGGGGCGACTGCGGCTGTGCTACCACCGGGATTGGCTTGTCCGACTTCGTGTATTTGTATTCGGGAGCGGCCTTGAGTTGCTCGCGACCGAGATCGAGAGCGATCACATTCTTCTTTTCTCCGAGATCAAAGCGCAGCGCGCTCCAGCTGATAGCGATTTTTCGGGTTCCCATCCCGAGGAATTCCGCCGAAGTCGATCACCGCAGCATGCGGCTCCCCTTTTTCGTCGAATAGCACATCGACGATGCGCCCCATATCCTCCCCTTTCGCGCTCAGCACCTCCTTCCCCAGTATCCGGAAGAGGTGGTCTCGCGGGAAATAGTCGAGAGTGGCGCCGTTCAGCGCCGCATCCCCCGTCGCCTGATTAGCCGGAGCACTCGTCTGCGCGTGCGCCGCTACGCCCAAAAATAATCCGCCCGCTATGATGGTGCCGACGCCAACAAAGGGTAGTCGCAGACTTTTGAGGAGATTGCGGATCCGCGGCACTCCACCACTCCTGCTCGGTCACCCGGGAATGCGGATGGTCGTTACGCTTGGCCGGACGTGAGATCCTGATAGATCCTGGTGTAATCTTCTGCCATCCGCCGGGCGGTGAACCGCTGCTCGAATATAGTCCGGATGAGTGTCCGGTCCAGCAGGTGAACCTGCTCCGCAGCGCTCGCCGCTGCCGCCTCGTCGTCAACAATGAAGCCGGTGATCCCATCGTCGACGACTTCAGGCACCGAGCCGTTACGCAGCGCGATGATCGGCGTCCCACAAGCCATCGCTTCGATCATTACGAGGCCGAATGGCTCCTGCCACGCGATCGGGAATAACAGACCGGCGGCATTGCCCAGGAACGCGGCCTTCTCGTGCTCGCCGATCTCGCCGATGAACTCGACATGCGGTTGAGCGAGGAGAGGCTCGATTTCCGCCTTAAAGTAATCTCGGTCGACCGGGTCGATCTTGGCGGCGATCTTCAGCCGCATGCCGGCTCGCGCCGCTATACGGATCGCCAGGTCTGGCGCCTTCTCCGGCGAAATGCGACCGAGAAAGGCCAAATATCCGCCACTCCCACTACCAGGCAGCAGCAGCCGTTCGGGCAGACCATGATACACCGTGGCAAAGTAGGCCGCCTCAGGCAACGGCCCGCGCTGGGAATTGGATATCGAGACCACCGGCACGTCGGAAAACACGCGATAGAGCGATCTCAGTTCTGGCAGATCTAGCCGGCCGTGCAGGGTGGCGAGGAACGGCACTCCCGCTCGCCGCAACACCGGATAGCCGAGATAGTCGCAGTGGAGGTGCACGACATCGAAGTCGCGCGCACGCTGCGCGACCTTCTCGAGCATGGCGAGCAAGGGCGCTACGCTGTCGCGGACTGTCGGATCGAGTCGCAGCGCTCGTACACAGCCCGGCTCGAGGGTTGCCGTGGTCGAACTATCCCCGCTGGCGAATAGGGTAACCTCGTGACCCATCGCCACGAGTTCGTCCGTCAAATAAGCGACGATCCGCTCGGTCCCGCCGTAAAGCTTTGGGGGAACCGCTTCCATCAGAGGCGCGATCTGGGCAATTTGCATTCTAGCTCCGGGTCACAATGCCGCACCCCGCGGCCGCAATGTGTAATCGCCGGGCTGGCGAAAGGGTTGCATCCGAGGGCTGCGGCATCACAGCTCACCCGGGATGAACGGAAGGCTTGCAAAAGTTCGGAGGTTGACCCGGGAATATTTTCTCCGGAATCGACGTTTGTCGGCAGGTGGATCGCTCCGGTAACGATGTCGAGCAGCGGGCACGAAGGTTGCCCACCTGACCATTCGCCGCGCCATCCGCTGCGCTCCCAAGCATGCCTGCGATGATAACTGGATACTCAACCTGTCAAAGATTGAGAGAAGCGTCGATGGGACTTGCACAATTCAGCACCGCTCGGTTAGCCGCTAGCCCGGAAGACCCCGGTCACCGGCGCGCCGGATCGGAGCCGCGCGAACTGGGCGCCGCCGCTTTCCCCCTCCGGCCGGTTGCCTTTTTGTGGCACTATGTCAGGAGGCGGCCAGTTACCCACCTCGCTGCGATTGCTTCAGTACTCGGCGCAGCTTCGTTCGCTTGCATAGCGCAATATGGCCTGAAGCTGATCGTCGACGCGATGGCTCACGGCCCGCAGCACATTGCGGAAGTCTGGTCGGCGCTCGCGGTGTTCGGGGCCCTGCTGGCCGGCGAGAGCGTGCTGTGGCGGTTCGGCAGCTGGTTCGGCTACCGCGCCATTCTCGCGGACAAGGCCGAAGCCAAGCTCGACCTGTTCAATCATCTGAGCGGCCACAGCAGCCGATATTTTTCCGATCGAATGGGCGGCTCCCTCGCCAACCGCATCTCCGCCGCCGGGGACTCACTGCAGCAGGTTTTCTCGACCTTGCTATTCAATATTGCTCCCGTATGCGCCGATTTTTGCGCCGCTCTGGCGATGCTGGCGACCGTAGATTGGCATTTGGTCGCCGCCCTGTTCGCGTTCGTGCTCTTGGCCGCGAGCGCGCTCGTCCGACTGAGTCAACGCGGCATGCCGCGGCACCGGCTTTATGCCGATCGTGCCGCCGACCTCGGCGGCGAGCTGACGGATGTGCTTTCCAATATGTGGGTAGTGAAGGCGTTTTCCGCGCGCACACGAGAGCGCAGCCGCTTCGAGCGGCTGCTCAAGGTCGAAGAAAGCTCGCATCGTGACAGTCTGATGTACGTCGAGCGCATGCGCGTGCTGCATGATCTCGCCCTTTGGCTGATGGCGGGCGGCATGCTCGGCTGGACTCTGCATCTGTGGAGCGTAGGAAGGGTCAGTCCCGGCGACGTCGTTTTGACCCTGGCAATGGCCTTCCGCATCCTGCACGGCTCGCGCGATCTTGCTTTTGCCCTTGTAAACGCAAGCCAGTTCATCGCCCGCATCGCCGAACTCGATCCAGGCAATTGGCGAAAATCACCGGGTCGTCGACCAGCCGGGTGCGAGACAGCTGATCCCTTTGGGCGGCAGCATTGCTTTCGAAGACATCAACTTTTCCTACCCCGGAGGGAAGCCGGTTTTTCGTGGTTTTACCCTGCAGATTGCGCCGGGCGAACATGTCGCCTTGGTCGGACCCTCAGGCGCCGGCAAATCGACACTGATCAGTCTGTTGCAGCGACTGGTCGATGTCGATGAGGGAAGGGTGCTGATCGATGACCAGGATCTTCGTGCGATGCGCCAGGACAGCCTGCGGGCTGCGATCGCCGTAGTGCCGCAGGAGATCTCGCTGTTCCATCGGTCAGTCCTGGAGAATATCCGCTACGCGCGACCCGAGGCGTCCGACGAGGATGTCTTGGCCGCGGCGGGGGCGGCGCGCTGCGACGAGTTCATCCGGGCGCTGCCGCAGGGTTATGGCACGATCGTCGGGGAACGCGGCAGCAAGTTGTCGGGTGGGCAGCGGCAGCGTATCGGCATCGCTCGAGCCCTGTTGAAGAACGCCCCGATCATCGTGCTTGACGAGGCAACTTCGGCGCTCGACAGCGCCTCCGAGGTCGACATCCAGCACGCGCTCGAAGTCCTGATGCGCGGCCGCACCGTCGTGGCGATCGCCCACCGCTTGTCGACAGTGGCAAAATTCGATCGCGTTGTCGTGCTCGGAGACGGCCGCATCGTCGAGGATGGCCCGCCTGTCGAACTAAGGCGGCGTCATGGGGCGTTCGACCAGATGTGCCGGCTACAGGAGCACAAGATCGTCGCGCTGGCTAGCTGAGGCAGACACCGCCCCATGGCCAGGTACACCCGGCCATGGGGCTGATACATCTCAGGCGTGGGCCTGGTAGTAGGTGTTGCGCAGCACGCGGCCGGGGAGCGCGCCGGTGTGCTTGCCGTTCTCCATCAACACTTCGCCATTGACGATTGTCGCCATGATACCGGCCGCCGGCTCTTTCATGCGCCAGCCGCCCGCCGGGAAGTCATGGACGATGCTCTCGGGCAACGGCCGCACCGTATCGGGATCGAAGATCACGATGTCGGCCGCCATCCCGGGCCGTAAGAGCCCGCGGTCGTAGAGCCCCAGCGCCGAGGCGGAATCGAAGGTCAACCGCCTGACCGCATGTTCGAGGGTCAGTACGTGCTTCTCGCGCACCCACTCGGAGAGTAGCCGCGTGCTGTAGCCGTAGCCGCCATGGAACTGCACGTGGGCCCCCCCGTCCGAAAGGCCGACGATGGCGTTCGGATAGGTCAGGATCTTCGCCATCGCTTCGTCGTCGACATTGTTTTCCGACTGCATGAAGCCGGTGTCGAGGTTCTCTTCGACGACGAGGTCGAGGAAGGCATCGATGACGCGCTTGTTCTGCTCTTTCGCGATCTGGCCGATGGTCTTGCCCTTGAGCCCCTGGTTCTTTTCGAGGACCGGGGTCTCGACCCACATGTAGTTGTACCATTCACGCGAATACCCCGCGGCCGGCACGTTCACTTTGTGCTCGACGACTTCGTCGTGCAATTTCTGCCGGATCGCCGGGTCGGCATAGGCGCGCAGCTTTTCTTCGTCGGAAGACAGCAGGATCGGGTGCCAGGTTGGCGAGCCCCGGAACACCTGGCAGTTGCGCATCGTAAAGCTTTGCGTGACGCGGTTCGGGCTGCATAGCGGATAAGCCCGGATGCCGGCCTTGGAGGTCTCTTCGACCCGCGCCATGTGCTTTTTCCAGGCATCCGGCTCGCGCACGGTCTGGCCGAGATTGTTGTATATGACGGTGCGGCCGGTGGCTTCTGACAGGCGAGCCATCAAGCCGTCATTCAGCTCGGCCGCGCGGCCGCCGCCCGACTGGATGATCCCGGTGCCCATCTCGCGCAACACGTCGCCGAGCGCGAAGATCTCCTTCTCGTCGGCCCACAACGCAGGAATGTGGACACCCTGCGGGTCATAATGGCCCTTGTTGCGCGACACCGATAATCCGAGCGCGCCGCCCTTGATGCCGTCGCGCACGACGTCCTGCATCTTCTCGATTTCGTCATCGGTCGCGGCGCGCTTCTGGCTCTCGTCGCCCATCACGTAATAGCGCACCGTCGAATGACCGATTAGATTGCCGACATTGACCCCCAGGTTCTGGTCGAGCCGGTCCATGTATTGCGGAATCGTTTCCCAATCGACCTCGACGGTGTTGAGGACGTCCATCGGGATCGCTTCGACATAGGACAGGAACTCGGCGACCCGCTTTGCGGCGCCCGGCCGGACTGGAGCCAAAGCCAACGAGCAGTTCCCGAAGACCACCGTCGTGCAGCCGTGGTCGGGCGAGAACGAGCACAGCGGGTCCCAGGTGACCTGCGCATCGTAATGGCAATGGTTGTCGACAAAGCCGGGCGCGACGACCTGCCCGGCGGCGTCGATCGTGCGTTTGGCCGGCCCGCTCAGCTTGCCGATTTCGGCGATCTTGCCGTTCTTGATCCCGACATCTCCGCGGAACGCCGGCATTCCGGAGCCGTCGACGACCCGGCCGTTCTTGATTAGCAGATCATACGCCATCGCTACCCCTTTCTCGGTTCAGGTCATAACCACCCGTTTACTCGAAAGAGAGTGTAGCACCGCAAAGCCGGCTCACCCATGCGAAATGCGGCGAATAGACGCGCGTCACCGCACGATTATGCATGCCGGCCGATCAGCTTAGTTTTTCGAGTTCGTCGATGAAGCCGGCGATTATCGACAGCCCCTTTGACCAGAAGGTCGGATCGGCGGCATCGAGGCCGAACGGCGCGAGCAGCTCGCGATGCCGCATCGTGCCGCCCGCGCGCAGCATTTCGAGATAGCGCTCGGCGAAGCCTTGATGCGCATCCTCGTAGACCGCATAGAGCGAGTTCACCAGACAATCCCCGAAGGCATAGGCGTAGACGTAGAACGGGGTGTGGATGAAATGCGGGATGTAAGACCAATAATGGCGGTAGACGCCGTCGAGGCGCAGCGCCGGACCGAGGCTCTCGCGCTGCACGTCCAGCCAGATCTCGCCGAGCCGGTCGGGGGTCAGCTCGGCCTCGCGCCGCTCCTCGTGCACCTTCTGCTCGAAACTCACGAAGGCGATCTGGCGAACCACCGTGTTCAGCATGTCCTCGACTTTGCCGGCGAGCATGATCTTGCGCCGGCGCGGGTCGGTTTCGGCGAGGAGCAAGGCCCGGAACGTCAGCATCTCGCCAAACACCGACGCGGTTTCGGCCAGGGTCAACGGCGTGTCGGCCATCAGATAGCCTTGGCGGTTAGCGAGCAGCTGATGGACGCCGTGACCGAGCTCGTGCGCCAATGTCATCACATCGCGCGTCTTGCCCTGGTAGTTCAACAGCAGATAGGGGTGCGCGCTCGGCACCGTCGGATGGGCAAAAGCCCCTGACGCCTTGCCGGGCCTCAGCGGCGCATCGATCCACCGCCCGGCGAAGAAACGCCCGCCGACCGCGGCCATCTCGGGCGAGAAGGCGCCGTAGGCCGACAGCACGGTCTCCTCCGCCTCGGACCAGGAAATCGTGCGCTCCTCCTCTTCGGGTAGAGGCGCGTTGCGGTCCCAAAACGGCAGTTCTTCGACCCCGAACCAACGCGCCTTTAGCTTGTAGTAGCGGTGGGAAAGACGCGGGTAGCTGTCGCGCACCGCCGCGATCAGCCCGTCGACGACCTCGTCCTCGACGAAGTTGGCCAGATTGCGCGAGGAGATCGGCCGCGGGAAGCGGCGCCAGCAGTCCTCGATCTCCTTGTCCTTGGCGAGCGTGTTGGTAATCAACGCGAAGACGCGCGTGTTCTTCCCCAGCACCTCGCCGATCGTCTCCGCCGCTTCGCGCCGGATTTCCGGATCCTTGTCGGACAACAAATCGAGCGCTTCCGGCTCGGTCAGATCCTTGCCGCGAAACGGGAACCTGAGGTCAGCGATCGTCTCGTCGAACAGCCGGGTCCAGGCGGCTCGGCCGGCGACATATTTCTCGTGCAGCAGCTTTTCGACCTCGTCGCTGAGCTGGTGCGGGCGGAACGCGCGGGTGTCGCGCAGCCACGGCCGATAACGGGCGAGCAAAGGGTCGGCGAGTTTCGCGTCGAGGTCGGCATCGTCGAGGCGGTTGAGCTCCAGGGTGAAGAACAGCAAAGCGGTCGAGACCGCGTTCGTCCGCTCCTGCATCGTCTGGTAGAACCGGCCGATCTCCGGATCGGAAAGATTTCCGGCGTGCACGAGCGAGGCATAGCTCATGATGCGGCCGATCTTCTCCTGCAGCCGCTCATAAGCCTCGACCGCGGCACCAAGCTCGGCTCCGGGGAGCGCATTGAGGCGCCCCTCGTGTCGATCGCGAAAGGCTTCCGCTTTCTCGGTGAGCGTGGTCAGGTCGCGCGTCAGCGCTTCGCTGTCGCGGGCGGGGTAGAGGTCCGACAAATCCCATTCGGGCAGCGCGCCGAGCCCCGCTTGCCGCTCTGCCAATGCCGGCTCCGCTGCCGCTGCTGGCACATTCATCGCCGTTCTCCCGATCGGTTTCACGGCGTTGATATGGGTCCCCACGGCGAAGCCGCCAACCGAGTGCGCCCGGCGGTCGATCGGACGCGTTCTGCTTTCGTTTTCATTCCCGCGAAAGCGGAATCCAGAAACCTTAAGGGCCACAACCGTTGACCCGGGACCCCCGCTTTCGCGGGTGACGGATAACCATTAGGCGGTGTCGAAACCGGATCAGGGCTGGCTGTTTTTGCAGCGAATTAACAGCGAGTGACGGGTCGTATGCCGCGGAAATTCTGGCCCGCTGGTGGTGTCGCCGCGCAACAGAACAGCCAAACGCTGGCTGTTCTGTCGCTGTTTTCCGCTGTTTCCTGAGCCGACAAAGATCGGGAATACCGGCCTGCTGCCGATTAGTTTTTGGAGAGCCGCTTCCGACTTAGGCATCCGACAACGATATCATAGACCCCTAGCATTGTCAATTTAGCACGACAGCTCGGAGCGGTAGTCATCGGGCGCGTTGTGTTGGCACGCCGGTCACATCACCCAGATCGGCCGCACCTCGACGGTGCCGTAGCGCGCAGCGGGACAGCGAGCCGCCCAGGACAGCGCGGCGTCGAGATTGGGCACGTCGATCAGGTAGTAGCCGCCGAGCTGCTCCTTGGTCTCGGCGAACGGCCCATCGAGCAATTGGGTCCTGCCATCGGTTACGCGCACCGAGGTTGCCGCCGAGGTCGGCTTCAGCCGATTGGACGCGACGAGCACCTTGGCGTCGCGCAACGACTGCGTGAAGGCCGTGTAGGCGTTAATGACCTCGATCATCTGTTCGCGCGGTAGGTTTTCGGCCGCCCGCTCGTCGCCATAGATCGCCAGCATGTATTGCATCGTTTCCACTCCTGCGTGATCGAGCGCCCGACTTTCAGACGCTCATCCGGATGACGTTCGAAGGGGGCCGATTTCGACACCCCACCCTCCGTCCTCAGCGCGGCGGACGCGTCGCGCTGAAGATGTGCGCGTGCATGCTTGCTTCGATTGGCCCTGCACTCGCCTCGTCGAGATCGGTGGCGGTGATCGCCACCGTTCCGGGTGATGCAGCAGCAAGGGCGCGCGTGACGATGCCGGTGCCGCAAGCCGTCTCCAGCAGCCTGCCGGATGTCATGTCCCTCAAACGGCTCGCCAGCTCCGCAGCATTGGGGTTCGAGAAACATCGACCCGATGTAGCGCGTGTACTATTCGGGGACTGAGCCTACGAAAGCGGCATCGGTGTTGGCCATCGTCAGGTTCTCTCCGTTATGCGGTCGCGGTTTAGCGCTTGTCAGGCGTGCCCTGCGCGACGAAGCAAATCTCGATCGGATGTGGCGCAGCGGCCCGAGCTTGCTTTGCTCCGCTCGCAGAGACAACCCAGGTGGCGTTCGATCGGATCGAAATCGGCGCTAGCGGCGGTATAGCTATTCCGCCGGCGGTCTGAAATCCTTAGAAAGGCGGCGGCGAGGATGGGGGGAGTATGGATTACGACAGCTGCCGCAGTTTGGCGGCGATGTTCTTCGACCAAGCGGCTCGGCTCGGCGACAAGCCGTTTCTGTGGGCTAAGCGGGATGGGCGGTATCAATCCGTCAGCTGGGCGGAGGCGGCGCGTGATGTTCGCTGGCTTGCCCTCGGCCTGCGCTCGCTCGGGATCACACGCGGCGACCGCGTCGGCTTGGTGTCGGAAAACCGGCCGGAATGGATCCTCGCCGATCTCGCGATCATGACCGCCGGGGGGATCACCGTCCCGGCTTATGTGACCCATACCGTCGACGATCATCGGCATGTGCTCGCCAACAGCGGCGCCCGTGCGGTGTTCGTCTCGAAGCCGGCTCTATCGGCCCGCGTCCTCGCAGCGGCCAACCAGGTCGACTCCGTGCACACCGTGATCGCGATCGAGCCGACTGCCGGGCAGGCCAGTGCGGTCGACTTGTTGTCGTGGGGGGAGATGCTGGCCCGCGGCTCCGAGCGGCCGGACGAGACCGGAGAGACCGTGGAGGGGATCGAGCCCGATGATACCGCTTGTTTGATCTACACCTCGGGGACCGGCGGCATCCCCAAAGGCGTCATGACGAGCAACCGGAACATTATCGCGAACTGCCGCGGTGCCTATCGGGTCCTCGAGCAACTCGGGCTCGGCGACGAGGTGTTCCTGAGCTTTCTGCCATTGTCGCACTCCTACGAGCACACCGCCGGCGAGATGTTCCCGATCTCGATCGGCGCGCAGATTTATTTTGCCGAAGGCGCCGAGACGCTCGCCGCCAATATGCTCGAAGCGCAGCCGACCATCATGACCGCCGTGCCGCGGCTCTACGAGACATTGCACCAACGCATCCGCATTGGGGTCGAGCGCAAAGGCGGTCTCTCACAAACGATGTTCGAGCAGGCGGTGGCGATCGGGCGCAAGCGGCTCGGCTCGGAGCGCACGAACCTCCGCGAGCGGCTGGTCGATCCGCTCCTCGACCGGACTGTTCGTTCGAAGGTTCGCGAGCGCTTTGGCGGGCGGCTCAAGGCGATGGTCTCAGGCGGCGCGCCGCTCAACCCCGAGATCGGCCGGTTTTTTCTGGCGCTCGGGATCACCTTGCTGCAGGGTTACGGGCAGACCGAGGCTGGCCCCGTCATCACCTGCAATTTGCCGGCACGGATCAAGATCGATACGGTCGGGCCGCCGCTCGACGACGTTCGATTGCGCATCGCCGAGGACGGTGAAATTCTGGTCGCCGGCGACAACGTCATGAAGGGATACTGGAACGATCCCGAGGCGACGGCGCGGGCGCTCGAAGACGGCTGGCTGCATACCGGCGATGTCGGGATGATCGACGCAGACGGCTATCTCCACATCACCGACCGCAAGCGCGATTTCATCAAGAATTCCGGCGGAGAGATGGTCTCCCCGGCGCGCATCGAGGGCTACCTGACCCTGGAGCCCGAGATCTCGCAGGTCATGGTGTTCGGTGATCGCCGTCCCTATCTGGTCGCCGTCGTCGTCCCCGAGCCGGAATTCATTGCGGCTTATGCCGACCGGGAAGTGCCCGCGGATCTGAATGCGCTTGCCGCCGATCCCGGCTTTACCAAGGCGATCGGCGCCGCGGTCAATCGGGTGAACCTGACCCTAACGCCGAGCGAGCGTGTGCGCCGCTTTGTGGTCGCAGCGGAAGCGTTTTCGATCGCCAACGGTCAGATGACGCCGACCCTCAAGATAAAGCGCCACGTAATCCGCGAGAGATACGGCGCCGCCCTCGACGCGCTCTACCACAGCAAAGAGATCGCCGCCTGAGCGCGGGCGCGATACTCCTTCGCCCCGCAAAAGTTCACCCGGAGAGCGCCGCGAGGTACTTGGTCGGAGGCTGGCTTGCCGCCAAGAAGCGCTCGAGCTGTTGTTCCGCCGGATCTTTTGGGTCGTCCATGCTCGCGGAGATCGCGACAAACGCACCCACAGGCTCGCGATCGACGAGGATGGCACGCGCCCGCAACAGTTTTGTCTCGAGCAGCCCGGCCGTAATTCTGCCGTCCACGACATAGAAGGACCATACAAGACGGTGGCGCTGTCCGCTGACGATCTGCGTGCTCGCCACCGTGGTCGGCTCGCTGCCCAAGATGGCTTCGGCGCGGCCGTACTCGGTGATGTGCCATCGCTTATCGTCGGCCAGACGATTTCCTGTTTTGGTCAGCGCGTCGCCGCCGGCTCGTAGCCGATAGAGCGCGACATAGCGGATGACGACCCCGGACCCTGGCTCCTCGAACCCGTCGAGGAACTCCCGATCGGCGCCGTATACCGCCGGATGCCAGTCCGCCGCAGGGTCGGACAGGCCTTGCCAGGGCGCCGCAATCAGGGGCGAGTGCGCAGCCGCAAGCGGAGAAGGCGGGTGGAGAGCATTCAATCGGGCCGCATAGGCCGGACCGGCCAGAGCGAGCAGGAGGGCTGCCGGGATCGCTGTCGCAAATCGCCAAGGCGCAGGCTTCGACCATCTGCTCGAACGCATCGGGATGCGCCGGTCGATTTTCTGTGCAAACGTCATCCCGATCGCAATCAGGATGATGATGACCAACGTGAAGAAGAACCAGCCGTAGAGGACGTGGTCGGCTTCGACCGCCGCGGCGCTGCCCTCGAGATGCGCCAACACGATGATTCCAAGCGCCCGCATTCCATTGGCGGCGATCGGCACGACCAGCGACAAGGTGATAAACAGGGCTCTTCGGATGACGCTGTGGTACATGACCACAGCGAAGAAGCATCCGAAAACAATGGAAGCGATCAGAAAGCGCAACCCGGCGCAAGCTTCTGCGACCTCGAAGGTGCCCTCCGGTATCTCAATCATAAACCCGTCGGAGAAGACCGGAATGTGAAGCAATTCCAGTCCGGCGACACTGATCTGAGCAGTGATCTTCTGCAGTGTAGGAACGAGAAAAGCCCCGCTCGGGACGAGAAAAAACAGAAACAGGAGCGGTGCCAGCAATAACCAGAAGACGCGCGTGCCGAGCGCCACCAGCACTACCACCTCGAACATTGCGACCAGCAGAATTTGGCGGGCTTCCTGGATGTCGAGAATGGCGGCGATCAGCCACAGCCCGGAGAGGACGGGCATCGCGAGCAACGGCCACAGGGTCGGGCTCGGCGACACCGACGCGATGACCGCGCGTCGCTCCCACAAGAGAAAGCCGACAAGCGGGATAATCAGAAAGCAGTGATTGTAAGCGGTCGAACTCGATCCAAACTTGGACCGCGCCAGTGATCTCGCGTTGGAATGCGATGCCGAAGACCAGGGCGGCAATGCCGATAAAGACCAGCGCCGGTCGCCATCCGGGCGCGACCACCAAACCGGCGACTTGTGGCCCGTTCAGAGCCGAACGAAGCCCCGTCACGGTGCGCTCCGGTCTCGCCGGCTTGCTTCCCGCGGGGGAGCGCCTCAGCAACAAGACAAATCCTGCATATCAGCCGATTCCCCTGACGATCAGCGGGCCGAGTCGGGTCGCCACCATTAACGGCAAGCGTTTCCAAGCCGCGACAAAAAGGGCAAGTTTCGGGTTGAGCGGGTTCAAATCCGGCACCGAACGTCCGCCCGTCAAGCGAAACTGATAAACGAGCGGGCTCGGCTTAAATCCCCAGTTGCATTTGAAGGCGTAAGAACCTGTGCCGATCTTGCTGCGGCCGAAATCGAAGATGCGATAGCTCCGTTCACACGCTCTGCGCATCACTTCCCAATACATGAAATCATTGGCGGCAAGCTGCCGCGCCGCGGCTGTGCCGCCTCCGTAAAACGGCAAAACCTCGTCGCGAAAATAGAAATTCAGCACCGATGCGACTGCTTTGCCGCGTATTGATATCGTAACGATGTCCGATGAGGTCGAAAATTCATCCTTAAGAATGCGAAAATAGGATTTGGCGAAGACGGGCGTGCCGAGGTTGCGAACGCTTTCGGCGTAAATGCGATACAGCCGGTCGACGCCGTCGTCGATCTCCGAACGCAACTCGTGGCGCATGCCCTTGCGCACCATTGCCCGCTGCTTGCGCGGTATCGCTGTCATATTGCGCTCGACCGTCGGATCGATCTCCCGCCGAAATGTGGCGTAGAGCCCCGGTTTGCTCGGCCAATCGCTCCGGCTGGCTGAGAAATCGCGCAATTCGAGCACCGGGACGCCGAGGACCTCCATCAGCCGGATGGCCTCGCCTTCGAGCGCGCGAAGGCTCTCGTCATCGGCGGCGATCGGGCCGCCGCGCACCGCGAAGGCATTCGATATCAGAGACGAACCGAACAGCAGGGATTTTACATGGGTAAGCGGCAAGACGCCGGTAATGATCCCGCCGCGCTCGGCAATCAGGTAATGCGTCGGGTGGCGGAAGGCCCGCTCGAGAACCCGTCTCCAGCCGGCAAGATGAAAGAAAGTTCCGCCCGGATGAGCGAGCACGAACTCGTCCCAGCGTTGCTCGTCGCCGGGTCGGAACGATCTTACGGCGGGGCTTGCTTGCGATCCGTCCAAGACGCGATGACCGGGAACGGCCCTCTATCGTCGCTCAGAAAAAGCCGATCCATGCGTGTCCAGGTGAAATTTCGAAGCAGACGCCGCACCCGTGGTTCGGTGCGATCCAGGTTCAAGTAATGGCGAAACCGCGATTTCCACGGTGCGGATTGCTGGCGGGGCTGCTCAGGATCGATCTCCCACGGGTGCAGATAAAAAACGGCCGGCGAGTGGTTGACGCGCCTCGCATAGTTCAGGAGCCCCCTGGTCACTGGATAGGGCAGCAGGCGGAAATAGCCGCCGCCCGAGACCGGCATGTCGACTCCCAGCATCCTGACCGTGGTCAGCGGGATTTCCAGCATGCCCGGCACCGGTGAAAAAGGCGTTCGCGGCGCCCCGGGCGTCCCGTAGAGATCGTGCTTCACCGGGTACACGCTGGAGCTGTACGAGTAGCCTTCGTCCACGAGGATTGCGTGGGCCCATTTGCTGCCGTCGCCGATCGAGAAGGTCGGAGCGCGATAGCCGCGGACCGGCACGCCGCCGAGCTCCTCGAGAACCCGCTTGGAGCGGCGCACGTCGTCACGAAATTCTTCCGGCGATTGGCGATCTACCCGCAGATGACCGGAGCCATGGCTCGCCAACTCGTGCCCTTGCGCCACCACGCGTCGCACCAGCTGTGGATGCCGCTCTGCGACCCATCCCAGTATGAAGAAGGTCGCCTCGACCCCGTTCTCGGCCAGGATCTGGAGCAGGCGCTCGGTGTTGCGTTCTACCCGGCGCGGCAGGCGATCCCAATCGCTCCGGTCAATCGTCGAGGCGAAGGCTTCGACCTGAAAATAATCCTCGACGTCGATCGTCATTGCATTGGCGAAACCGCAGACCATCGGCGCGCGCGAAGATTTTTCGACCGGCCTGGCGACCGCAGCATGTTCCAGCCACTCGCCAGTCAATTGCCGAAGCCCACCGGCCGGCTCACTCACGGCCGGTCGCTCTGGAAATAGCTGGCCGCGATTTCAATCGCGCGCTTGATGATGCGTCCATGCCGATCGACATGTTCTTCGAGCACGCTGACGCGCTCGGCTATTTGCGAGACCGCCTCCGATTTCCCGTTCGGTTGGCCGGCGGTCAAACCTCCGACGGGCTCGGTCGTGACGACGGCGATTTCCTCGCGCAAGTCTTTGGCCACCTTGTCGACTGCATTGCCCTGAAGGGTATGAAGCTGCTCCAAGAAGCCGAAGAGCAGCAATCTCGAACACAAAGTATTGATCTGCCGAGGCACCCCTCCGGTGTGCCGGTAAATCAGCGGAAAGCACTCTTCGGTGAACTGCGGATCTCCCTTCCAATCGGCTCGACGCAGCCTGTGCTCGACATAGGCCTTGGTCTCCACTTCGCTCAACGGCCCCAAATGGTAGGCCGCGGTTACTCGTTGCCGCAATTGCTCCAACCGTGGGCTGCCGAGGATTGCGCGGAACTGCGGCTGCCCGAGCAGAAAGCTCTGCAAAGCCATCGTATTGTTGACTACGATGTTGGACAGCATGCGCAGCTCTTCGAGGGCTTCGAAGGACAGGTTCTGCGCCTCGTCGACGATCAGCAATACTCGCCGGCCGTTGCGCTGCTGTGCCAATGCGAAGTCGTTGATGCGCTGCAGCAGCGACCCTTTGGCCAGTCCCTCTTTGGCGATGCCAAAGCCGCCCGCAACGAGATGTAGCAGGTCGTCGCCAGCCAGCTGGGTCGTCACGATCTTGGCGATGATGAAATTGCTTTGGTCGATTGTCGACAGCAGATTTTCGACCAGGATCGTCTTTCCGGCCCCGACTTCTCCGGTGATGATGATGAAGCCTTCGGCGTGGTGCAGACCATATACCAAATAGGCCATTGCCTGCCGGTGCACCGTGCTTTCATAAAAGAAGCGCGCATCCGGAGTGAGCTGAAACGGCGGTATCGCAAGCCTGTAGAATTTAGCGTACATAGTCCTCAAAACGTCTTGATTAACAGAAATTGCAATTGATTAGCGATTACGTCGCCGTTGCGACCGCCAGCGAGGACGGTCCCGTTGGTAGTATACGAAAAATTGTAAACGATTGAAAGTGTCAGGGCGCGTGCCAGAGCATAGTTGAGGCCGAGGGTAGCGTTAACGCTATCGAAATTGGCGGTCTGGCTAAAATTGACGGTCGTTGTCCCGGGCACTACGGTGGGAGAATTGACCGAGTTGACAAACCCGACTGAAGCGGAACCGCTGACATCGGGCCTAATGTCGCGCGTATATATAAAATTCACACCGAGGCTCTTGGTAGGAGCGGCGACGGGCGTAGAGAGCTGCTGCTGTTCGGTATAAAACGCAAAAAGCGAATAATAGTTCGGTGGCAGTACATCGCTCAGGCCGGCGTTAAACAGGTGCTGGCGGAATACGCTGTTCGACAGGCC
The DNA here is from genome assembly GCA_963787425.1 of uncultured Alphaproteobacteria bacterium. Classification (GTDB taxonomy): domain Bacteria; phylum Pseudomonadota; class Alphaproteobacteria; order ATCC43930; family CGMCC-115725; genus AP-15. Next base: position 1,143,984 of record CAWBCV010000001.1, on the reverse strand, counting down.
CAAACCCGGGCTGGAAAAAGTGGTTGGTAGACCGGTCGATTGATTGACAATGGATCCGGTTAGAGTGAGGGTCGAGTTCGAAAGGTTGGATGCGAACAACTGCCCTTGCGACGACACCCCCTGAACCAGGTTCGCGGAGAACACCATGCTGGGCGTGATGTTGACCTGAGACGACCCGGTAAATCCATACACGCCTTGCTGTTTGCCATATTGCAGGGCGACATAGGCCGGCTGATCCGGCCCCACGGTCCCGACGCGGCCGCCGGCAAGCCAGGTGGCACCGGCGAACGTCGCCGCTGGCGAACCCGGATAGCGCTGGTTCTGATAGCCGGCTCGTCCGAGCGCAGCGATCGTCGGGGTAAAACTGTATTGGAAATCGTTATAGGCACTGACCTGGGTGCTCTGGTTCAGGGTTGAGCCATTGAGCTCCGTGGCGTCCGCCGTAAATCGCGCCAGCACCTTTTGAAAATCCTCACCCGTAGCGGCGATGAAGGTCCCCTCGTTCAGAGTTGTGGAAGTAAGACTGCCCAGACCGGGCACCAGCGGTGATGCTGTGACGGTAGTGTTTCCGCCGTAGTTGGACGAGCTGAAAGTGTAACGCAGCTCCGTATCAGCCACAGGGCCGAATGATTTTATCAGATAGGGCGAGACAACGTTGATGAATTGCTGAGTTTGTTGGTTGCGCGGCAATGTCGACAGATTCTGAAAGCCAAACCCGGGCAAAGTGCTTCCCTGGGTTATCAAGCTCTGAGCATCGAGATACAGCAGGTCGGGATAAACCGTGCCATGGCCGTTTGCATAGAGGCTGCCGAAAATTTGATTCAAGCTAGAGTTCGAGCCCGGCAGGTAAATGTTTCCGTTCGCTTGGCCAGTCGCGACGGCTTGCAGCCGCGGTGTGTCGACCGAGGCCGACACCCCCCCTCCGAGCTGTGTGAGGGCAGCGAACTTCCTGGGGGAATGGACATAATTTACGTTGTCGTAAAATGTCTCGCCAAGAGATGCATTTGGCCGAATGAGGACCGCCGGCGCGTTCGGATCATAGGCCTGGATCGGCACGACCCCAACATTGGGCTGCAGCCGGAGCGTCGGAGGAGAGATCAGGGTCGGGATTTGGTTGTTGACCGAATAGGGCGGCGCCGTCGGGCTCGGAAGCCCAAACCCATCGATCGACGGAGGCGGCAAGGTATCGGGTACCGCGCCGGGCAGCGCCGGCGCGGTGACAGCTTCGCCGCCGGTGGCGGCCGGGCCAGCCTCGGGACCCGCACCCGACGAACTCGGTGCTCCGCCCTCGCTAGTCTGCGCTGCCGCGGGGATCGCTGCTGTGGCGCCGGGGAACAGCAAGAGCCACAGAGCAAAGTGCCACTGCCAAAATGCGCTTGCCGCGAGGCCCCTACCTGAGTTCGGCCGAGTGCCGCTCATCGCTCCCGCTATCGGCGGAATGATAATTATACCCGTAGGAGCCAAAATGCTCCGTGGCCAGGCTATCGCTCTTGTTCAGCAAAAGGCTGATCCGGGGACAGGTGCTGAGCGTGCTGAGTGCAGCTTCGATCTCTCCCTGCTGGGTGTTGTTAGCCTCCACGACGAACACGATTTGCCCGACCAACGGCGCCAACGCCGCGGCGTCGCTGCTCGCCATGCAGGGCGGCGTGTCGAGAATGAGGTAGTGATCGGGAAGTCGCTGGCTCATCTCGTCCAACAGGGCACTCATCTCCCGGCTCGACAGCAGTTCGGGGACATGCGGTCCGCCCCGCCCCGCCGGCAGGATCATCAGATTGGGAATGTTGGTCTGGATCAACACTTCCGGTAATTCGAGGTTTCCTGCGAGCACGTCGACGATGCCCTTTTCTCCCCCGATTCCGAGGATCTCCGGCACGGTGGAATGCTGCGTATCGACATCGACGAGCAGTGCCTTGACGCTGCGTTCGGATGCGAATGCCAGAGCAAGATTGAGCGCGGTGAACGTCTTGCCCTCGCCCGGCCGTGCGCTCGTCACCATGATCAGCCGGCTTGCGCGATGGTCGGCCATCAAATCGCTCTGCGACCACGCGCCAACCAGCTTTCGCTTCACTAGGCGGAATTCCTCTACTGTCCGCGAACGCGCAGCTGACGGAATGGCAATCCCGAAACCGGCAAGCCTGCCGCGATCGAGCACCAGCTCCGGACCGGTGGGCGTTAGCGCTGGTCCGCCGGTCGCCTTGCGAGGCGTGATGGGTGCGGCGGGCTCGGCAGTCTCCTGCTGACGCAGCAGTGCCGCCGCCCTTTCGATCAATCCAACCGTTTCGGCCATTTTAAGAGATGCCCACCGTATGGAGCCCCATGCTCAAAGCGATCAAGGTTCCATATACCGCGATCAAGAGGAACGCGCTTGCGCATACGCCCGCCAATTGGATCATGGCGCGTCGCCGCGCCGCCCCGAGCGACAGCCGGGACACGCTTCCGAGTATCGGAAGCCCCAAATTGCGCAGCTGGCCGATAGTGGCGAACGAGCGATCGATCTGGGTCAATGCCAAAGGCACGGCTAGGCCGCCGCCGATCCCGAAAAGCAGCACCATCGACACCAGCATCGGCCGGTTGGGGGCGGCCGGGAGGATCGGCACTTGCGGCGGATCGACGATGCGGAACTGGATCTTCTCGGTCTTGGTATCGGCGGCGTTGGCGATCTGAGTGGCCTCCCGCCGCGCCACCAGTTCCTGGTAGTTCCGCTTCAGGACCGAGTAGTCGCGGTCGAGATCCTGTGCCTGCACCAGCACTCCTGGGGCCGACGCTGCAACTTTTTCGATCCGTTCCTGATCGGATTGGGCCTCGTCGAGCCGCCGCTGTACGGCCGCCACCGCCGCCTCGGCGTCGACCAGCCTGACTTTGATCTGATCATATACCGAGTTGGCGACCTCGCCCTTCGTCGTGCCGCCGGATTTTCCGGCGCTGCCCGACGCTTTCGCTGCCTCGGCCTCGAGCTGCGCGATCTGCTTCCGAGCGGCCTTCACATCCGGATGGTCTTCGGTGTACTTCAGCAGCATAGTGTCGAGGTTGCGGCGGAGGTCCTGCAGTCGCTCGTCGATTGGGGAAAGTCGGCCGCCGGTGACGATCACCTGCGGTGCTCTTTCGACGCTCAGCATCGCCGGGACCCCAGCCAGCTCCTTCTGCATCGCGTCCCGCTTCGTCACCGCATCCGCGAGATCGAGCTTGAGACGTGCAACGGTCGCGCGCGTCTGGTCGAGCCGGCTGAGGCTCTCGTCCCCTGCGGTTCCAGAGTCCGGCGGCCGGTTCGAGACGATATCCGGATATTGTTGCGCCAGCTCGGCGCGGCGTTTCTCGGCGGCGCGCAACTGGTCGCGATACGAGATGATCTCGCTGTCCAGGAAACGCTGCGCGCTGTCCATATCGGCTCGGCTGCTTCCTGCGGTCTTCTCGGCGAAGATCGTCAGCAGCGCTTGGACGACGTTCTTCGCGGCGTTGGGATCCTGGTCGCGATAGGACAGGGTCAGCAGATTCAGCGTTACCGGTGCGACCGAAACATCGCTCGCCAAACGCTTGTACAGTGCCTCTTTTTGCTCAGCGGTTGTAACTCCGATGTCCAGATCGGTCAGGCGTACGAGCTGCTCCAGGTTAGGCCGGCTCAGCAGCGTCCGCTGCATAAAATCGAGCTGGCGGGTGGGATCGGTATCCGCCGCCAAGCCCTTCAGTAACGGCGTCAAGAGTGGATCGGCATTGAGATAGACCCGCGCCGACGATTTGTATTTTGTCGGCACGAGCGCTACACCGATCCATCCGGCGGTGCAGACGAGCCAAGCCGTCGCGACGCCAAGCCATTTATGACGCCACACTGCATGCAGGAGGGGTACGGCTTCTGGCGGTAGAAACCTCATGAACGGCTCCAACCCTGCGGAACGAAGTCAATCATCCGTTCCGGACGATTGTGCTGCAGTCCCCCCGGTGACGAGTGGCCGCTCCGGCCAAAAAACGGCATAGGTTAAAACAGGCGTTGCGGAATAATCAGAATGTCGCCTGGCTGAAGCGCGACATTGCTACTTATGTCACCATCCCTGATCAAGTCTCTCAGGTGCACCGCGTAAGTGGTCTGCACGCCATTGGCGGACCGGATGATGACGCTGTCGTTCCCCGCGGCATATCTGGTAAGGCCGCCGACCGCGATCATCGCGTCGAGCACCGTCATATCGGCGCGATAGGGAAGCGAGCGCGGTTGCGCCGCTTCGCCGATGATCCGCACTTGGTCGGGGATCGGACCGACGAAGCCCGATACGATGACGGTGACGAGCGGCTCGCGGATGTATTTGCCGAGCCGCTGCTCGTATTCGCGGGCAAGGGAAGTCGGAGTTTTGCCGATCGCGACGACATCCTCGACGAGAGGTATCGACACGCGCCCGTCCGGCCGCACCGGCACCGTCACCGTCAGTTCGGGATTGCGCCAGACGAAGATATTCAAACTGTCGCCGGGACCGATCCGGTACTCGGCCGACGGCAAAGAGGAAGCAGGCGGCGCCGGCGGCAGCTCGGGTGCGCCGCCGCATCCCGCTGTCGAGAGCACGGCAGCGGCCAACAAAGCGCCAAAATAAACGCGACGCACTTCTTGCCCCCGCCCGGCATTACCAACCCGAATTAATACTTTCCGAGGCAAATGCTTACCGCCAAAACTATGATCGTCGATCATTCATTCGCAGCCGGCTATTGCTCTCAGGTCCTATAACACCCAGGCGTCAGATTGGCAATGTAGATGTCGCCTGCCGGCCTGGTAGTTAACTATAACTTTCGTGAAGCTGACGCCCATTGGAATTTCTCGCATCTGGTGTCCAAGGCGGGGCCACTCGGGCTCCCGCATACCCGGGCCAACGGTATAAGAGTACAGAAACCGAAGTCATGGAGGTCGTGACTCACCCCGCGCTCGGGATACCGCGTCAGAATTGCCATTGCGCGAGCCCGAGGACCGATTGGCTTTCCGCGCGGCACGCCGCGCAACGCTTTTCCGATCGGCCTGAGGCGGCAATTGCTTCCTGCTCTGCACTTGCTCTATCGCTGCAACCTGAAACATTCTGGGAATTGCCGATCTTGACGCCCCTACATTGCAAAAGGATGAACGAGCCGTTTGTCGGTCGGGGACGGCTTTGGTGAAGTAGCAAGTGAAAGCGGAGGAGGAGCCTGATGAAACGAGTCCTGATTACCGGGGCAGGCGGCGGCATCGGCCGCTCACTGCGCGAGACCTTGCGAGGTGTCTATCCGATCTTGCGCCTCTCCGACCGGGTCGCACTGGCGCCGGCCCGAGAAGGGGAGGAAGTCGATCGCACCGAACTCTCCGACATGCCGGCTGTCGAGCGGATGGTCGCCGACGTCGATGGCATCGTCCACCTCGGCGGCATCTCGGGCGAGAACGACTGGCGGGTGATCCTCGAAGGAAACATCATTGGCCTCTATAATGTCTTCGAGGCTGCACGCCGCGCCGGCGTCCAACGCATCGTCTTCGCCACCAGCAACCACGCGGTCGGCTTCTACCCGCGCGCGCAGCGGATCGACCACCGCGTCGTGCCGCGGCCCGACAGCCGCTATGGCGTCAGCAAGGCCTTCGGCGAGGCGCTCGCCAGCCTTTACTCCGACAAGCACGGAATTGGCGTGCTGTGCACGCGGATCGGGAATTTCGGAGAGCAGCCGATCGACAAGCGCCGGCTGTCGATCTGGATCAGCCCGCGCGACTACACTCAACTGATCCGCATCGGGCTCGAGCATCCCGATATCCGCTACGAGATCGTCTATGGCGTCTCGAACAACCGGCGTTCCTGGTACGACAATTCGAACGCCGCGCGGCTCGGTTACCGGCCGCAGGACGATTCCGAGCCCTACGCCGAGGCGGTGCTCGCCGCCGAAGCTGGGCAGCCGGCCGACCCGACCGCCGAGCATTACCAGGGCGGCACATTCTGCGCCGCCGAGCACACATCGGAAACGCCACGCCCGTGAGGCGCGCGCCTACAGCACCGCCAACACCGCCTCCGGCGGCCGGCCGAGCGCCGCCTTACCGCCGGAGACGACAATCGGGCGCTCGACGAGTATCGGGTTCTCGACCATCGCCGCGATCAGCTCCTCATCCGGCAAGTTCTGCGGGTCGATGCCCGCAGCCGCGGCCTCCTTCTTCCTGACAAGCGCACTTGCCGGCATCTTCAGCTGACCGAGAAGGTGCTTCAGCTGGGCCGTGGTATACGGCGTCTTCAGATATTCGACGATCTCGGGCTCGATGCCCTTTTCCCGCAGCAACGCCAAAATTTTGCGCGAGGTGTTGCACCGCGGGTTGTGGTAGATCGTGACAGGCATGGCCTTATTTCCTTACCGAAGGAGAGGGTAGAACTGTGGGGCTAGCCCGCGAAGGCGGCAATGCCGGTCTGCGCACGCCCCAATATCAGCGCGTGAATGTCGTTGGTACCTTCGTAGGTGTTGACCGCTTCCAGGTTCATCACGTGGCGGATCACGTGATACTCGTCCGCGATGCCGTTGCCGCCGTGCATGTCGCGGGCGGTGCGGGCGATGTCGAGGGCCTTGCCGCAATTGTTGCGCTTCAGGATCGAGATCATCTCGGGGGTGTCGCGCCCGTCGTCTTTGAGCCGCCCGAGGCGTAGGCAAGCGTGCAGGCCGAGCGTGATCTCGGTCTGCATGTCGACGAGCTTTTTTTGGATCAGCTGGTTGGCGGCGAGCGGGCGGCCGAACTGCCGGCGGTCGAGCGTGTAGTTGCGCGCCGCATGCCAGCAAAACTCGGCGGCGCCGAGCGAGCCCCAGGCAATCCCGTAGCGGGCGCTGTTGAGACAGGAGAACGGGCCGCGCAGCCCGCGGACGCCTGGCAGCAGGTTCTCTTCAGGGACGAATACCTCATCCATCACGATCTCGCCGGTGACAGACGCGCGCAGGCTGAACTTGCCCTCGATCTTCGGGGCGCTGAGCCCCTTCATGCCCTTTTCGAGAATGAAGCCGCGGATCACTTCGTCCTCGGTCTTGGCCCACACGACAAAAACATCCGCAATTGGCGAGTTGGTGATCCACATCTTGGCGCCCCGCAGCCGGTAGCCGCCGTGTGTTGCGGCTGCCCGGGTGGTCATGCCGGCGGGGTCGGATCCGTGGTCCGGCTCGGTCAGACCAAAGCAGCCGACCGATTCGCCTGACGCCAGCTTGGGCAAGTATTTCTGCCGCTGCTCCTCGGTGCCGAACTCGTGTATTGGATGCATCACGAGGCTCGACTGCACACTCATCGCCGAGCGATAGCCGCTGTCAATGCGCTCGACCTCCCGCGCAATCAGCCCGTAAGAGACGTAATTTACCCCGGCGCAGCCGTAACCTTCGATTGTCGATCCGAGAAAGCCGAGCGCCCCCATCTCGTTCATGATCTCGCGGTCGAAGCGCTCGTGCCGATTGGCTTCGAGCACACGCGGAAAGAGCTTCTCCTGGCAATAGTCATGCGCGCTGTCGCGCACCATTCGCTCTTCCTCGCTCAACGATTCGTCGAGCAGCAGCGGGTCGGCCCAGTCGAAACGGTTCTCGACCGAGGCAGGCGAGGGACGTGCGGAAACAGTGTCGTCTGGCATAGCGGACCTCCGCGGCGTGAGCGGCTCAATCTGTCTTAACATATGATGCCGGCTGGCGACTTGCGGCAGACAAAGCGTTGCGCATAACGTTCGGCAGAACCTGGCCGCGAATCCGCAGGCGGATGGCATATTTTCTGCAGCAGCTGATCAACGGTCTGACCCTTGGATCGATCTATGGGTTGATCGCAATCGGCTACACGATGGTGTACGGCATCATCGGCATGATCAATTTCGCCCATGGCGATATCTACATGATCGGCGCCTTCATCTCGATCATTGCTTTCCTGGTGCTGGGCCTAGCCGGCGTCACCTATATCCCGCTCGCTCTGGCCATCGTCTTGTTGATAACGATGTTCTTTACTTCGATCTACGGCTGGGCGGTCGAGCGGATCGCCTACCGGCCGCTGCGCGGCTCGTTTCGCCTGGCGCCGCTGATCTCGGCGATCGGCATGTCGATCTTTCTGCAGAATTACGTGCAGATCTTCCAGGGCGCGCGGGTCAAACCGATGCCGCCCGTCGTCCAGGGCGGGTTTACGGTTTTCGAGGGCGGCGGCTTTGCGGTTCGGCTCAGCTATTTGCAGCTGTTCATCATGTTGCTGACCCTGGTGCTGATGATCGGCTTCACAACCTTGATCGCGAGGACGCCGCTCGGCCGCGCGCAGCGGGCCTGCGAGCAGGATATGAGGATGGCGGCGTTGCTCGGCGTCGATGTCGACCGGGTAATCTCGCTGACCTTTGTGATGGGCGCGGCGCTCGCCGCGGTCGCCGGGCTGATGGTCACCCTCTATTACGGCGTGGTCGATTTCTTTATCGGCTTCCTCGCCGGCGTCAAGGCGTTCACCGCCGCCGTTCTCGGCGGCATCGGGTCACTGCCGGGAGCAATGCTCGGCGGCATCCTGATCGGGCTGATCGAGGCGTTTTGGTCCGGGTATTTCTCGGTCGAATACAAGGATGTCTCGGTTTTCGTCGTTCTCGTCCTGGTGCTGATCTTCTGCCCGACCGGGCTGCTCGGCCGGCCCGAGGTGGAGAAGGTTTGATGACGGCTGCCTCCGGGCTCGCCGTCGATAACTCAGTCCAGCCACCGGTTTTTTGGGTTCCACTCCTCAAGGACGCCGGTCTCGCAGCATTGGTTGCCGTCCTTCTCGCTCTGCCGCTGGTAGGCCTGCAAACCTATGACATCGGCGGCGGCGCGCTCGGCATCCGCACCCATTTCGATTGGGTCGCAATTGCCGGCGCGGCGGTATTTGCCGGCCGCCTCGCGTTGCGCGTGCTTCAGCAGTCCTATCGTTCCCGGCCAACGGGCAGGGCAAGGGTGCTCACGTCCCTCGCCGCCTGGGGGAATCGCCAGGTGCTGCCGATTACCTTACTCAAGATCGGGTTTGCCGTCGCCCTGCCGTTCCTCCCGTTCTCGTCGCGCTATCTGATCGACCTCGGCACGACCGTGCTGATCTATGTGATGCTCGGCTGGGGTCTCAACGTCGTCGTCGGGCTCGCCGGATTGCTCGATCTCGGCTACGTCGCCTTTTACGCGGTCGGCGCCTATACTTTCGGGTTGCTGGCGCAGGATTTGGGTTTCACCTTTTGGGAAGCATTGCCGTTTGCGGGTCTGGTGGCGGCGAGCTTCGGCATCATTCTCGGCTTTCCGGTATTGCGGCTGCGCGGGGATTATCTTGCGATCGTCACTCTCGGCTTTGGCGAGATCATCCGGATCGTGCTGCTTAATTGGGCTCCCGTTACCGGCGGGCCGAACGGCATCGGGGACATCCCGCGGCCGTCCTTCTTCGGGTTGCCGTTCGCCCGCTCGGCGCCCGACGGGGTTACCACCTTTCATCAATTCTTCGGGCTCGAATTCTCGCCCGACCACCGCGTCATCTTTCTCTATTTCGTGATCCTGGCGATGGCGCTGGTGACCAACGCCTTCACGTTGCGCATCCGGCGGTTGCCGATCGGGCGGGCGTGGGAGGCCTTGCGCGAGGACGAGGTGGCCTGCCGCGCGCTCGGCATCAACCCGACCACCGTCAAGCTCTCCGCCTTTGCCATCGGCGCGATGTTCGGCGGCTTCGCCGGCTGCTTTTTCGCGACGCGGCAGGGCTTTATCAGCCCGGAGAGCTTTACCTTCATCGAATTCGGCTACGATTCTGGCGATCGTCGTGCTCGGCGGGATGGGCAGCCAGCTGGGGGTCGTGCTCGCCGCGATCCTGCTCGTCAGCCTGCCGGAATTCGGCCGCGCCTTCGCCGAGTTCCGCATGCTGATCTTTGGCGCGGCGATGGTCGGCGTGATGGTGTGGCGGCCGCGCGGTCTGATCGCCCATCGCGAGCCGACCTTGCGCCTCGGCCCGCAGCGCGCGCCAAGATGACCGGCGCCGAGAGCGCAGCCCCACTGCTCGAGGTCGAAAATCTGACGATGCGCTTCGGCGGGCTGGTTGCGGTCGACGATGTTTCCTTTACCGCCTACCGCGGCGAGATCACTGCGATCATCGGGCCGAACGGCGCCGGCAAGACCACCGTCTTCAACTGCCTGACCGGCTTTTACCGGCCGAGCGCCGGCCGGCTCGCCATGCACAAGAACGGCGAGATTTTGCAGCTCGACCGCATCGAGGGGTTCCGCATTGTGCGCCGCGCCGGCATTGCCCGCACCTTTCAGAACATCCGGCTGTTCGCCGGGATGACCGTTCTGGAAAATCTGATCGTCGCCCAACACAACCGACTGATGAAAGCGAGCGCCTTTTCGCTCGCCGGGCTCCTCGGCCTGCCGCGCTACCGCGTTGCGGAGCGGGTCGCCGTCGAGCGCGCGCGGCATTGGCTCGACCGGATCGGCTTGACCGACCGCGCCGACTGGCTGGCAGCCGCGCTGCCCTACGGCGCGCAACGCCGGCTGGAGATCGCCCGCGCATTGTGCACCGGCCCCGCCCTGCTGTGCCTCGACGAGCCCGCTGCCGGTCTCAATCCGCGCGAATCCGCCGAGCTCAACGATCTGCTGCTCGGCGTCCGTGACGAGGAGCAGATCGGGATCCTGCTGATCGAGCACGACATGAGCGTCGTGATGGGCATTTCGGATCACGTCATCGTGCTCGATTACGGCCGCAAGATCGCCGACGGCACCCCGGCCGCGGTGCGCGCCGACCCCGAGGTGATCAAGGCCTATCTCGGCGAGGACGAAATCGAGACTGTCGAAGGATAAGCGCTGCAGTGCGGTCACGCGTGCTTCGAGACGCGCCCTCCGGACGCTCCTCAGCATGAGGTACGCCGCTGATGGCGTTAAGAAAATCCTCAACCTGAGAGCCTGTGAATGTTTAGTCTGCTTGGTGTAGTGGGTTCGGCGACGGCATTTCGCGGGCGGCGCTTGACGATGGCTTGGCCCGCGAGCGGTCTGGCCTTTCCACGGGTGGATAGAGAGCGAGCGGCGAGCGAGCGAGCAGGGGCCATCGGTCATTGAGTTGATGTCTTTGGTAACCATCTCAAGTCGCAGAGGCCCTGGCGGCCTGCTGCAGTACGAACGCACGCAGCATGTTGTGGGCGAGCGCGAACCACAGCAGCACGGCGCGGGCCTTCTCTTTGCCGCGCACCGACAGCCGGCTGAGCCCCATGCGGCGCGCCCAAGCGTTGGGGCACTCGGCCTTTGCGCGTTGCTTGTAGAGCGCCTTGCCCGGCTCGCTGGCCATGCGCTGGCGCCAATCCGCCACCCCCGGTTTGTCGTCGGCCCGCGGCGCGTAAGGATCGCTGCCATGCTTGCTGTGCACCGGCGGGCACCACAAGGCGATGCCGCTCGCATGCGCCCATTCGATGTCGTCGTTCTTGGCGAAGCCGCCATCGACCAGGTAATCGGACGGCGTCGTCCCAGCCGCGCTCAATTGCTCCAATGCCGGGCGCGCCAAGCCGCGATCCGAGCCGGTGGTGTCGATGTCGACCGCGACGATGACCTGACCCCTTTGGCGCCGACACGATCTGCATGTTGTAGGCCGGCCGAAACCCGCCATCGGCCAGCTTCATCACCCGCGCCTCGGCATCGGTGGTCGAGGCGCGCGGCTCCTTCTGCCGGCTAACCTCGGCCTTGTTGGTCTTCCCGCGACGCGTGCGCTCGGCCTCGAGCTCGCTCATCCGATCAAGCGCCGCTTTCACCCGCTCCTCGCGCTCGCGCGCCGCGCGCTGCTGCGCTGCCCGCCGGCGCCGATCACCGGCCGCCGGATCAGCTTCCAGCTCGGCGTGCAGCCGCTCGACCCGCGCCTTGGCTGCCGCTTCCAGTTTGCCCAACCGCTCGCGCCGGCGGAACGAACCCGCTCCAGCGGCCGCGCGCACCCTGAGCCCGTCCTGCGCCAGCACGTCGAGCGCCACCAGACCCTGTTCGACCAGCGCCGCCACCCCACCGGCCAGCAAGCGGTCGAGTACTGCGGCATGCGCCACGCGAAAATCCGACAGCGTGTGGTAGTTCATCGACACCCCGCCGCACAGCCAGCGATAAGCGAGATGCTGCTCGCACAACCGGGCGAGCTGCCGGGCGCTGCCGACCCCCTCCACCGTCGCCCACAGCCACAGCGCCATCATCAGCTCGGGTGCTGGCGGTGCCTGACCCGGCACTCCCTCGCGCGCCTTCACCGCATCGTGCAGCGCGCCCAGATCGAGCCCCTGGACAAACGCCCACACCGCCCGCACCGGATGATCGCGTGCCACCAGATCATCGATTGCCGCCACCTGCCAACCCAGCTGATGCCGCTGCGGCTGCCGCAACCGCGGCGTCCCCCGACCCGGCGCTTCCGGCACAGGCTGCTCCGGCAAATCCCCAAACAGTTCGCTATCGCCCGACACCGACCGGCTCCCCCTCAGACCAGTCACCCCAGCCACGCAGTAGCACCACCACAACTTGTTGCAACCCCTGAAATCCTGCAAAAATGCGCGAAACATTCACAGGCTCTGAGGAGGCCGCGAAGCGGCCGTCTCGAAGGACGCACTGCGCGTTTCCGGATTAGGCGCTAATGCTCGCGCTCTCCGGGGTTCACGCGTTTTACGGCAACATCGAAGCCCTAAGAGGGGTCGATCTCGAGGTCGGCGCCGGCGAGATCGTGGCTTTGATAGGCGCCAACGGAGCCGGCAAATCGACTTTGCTGATGACGGTTTGCGGCCGGCCGCGGGCGGCCCGCGGGTGCGTTCTGTTCGACGGGCGAGAAATCACCCGTCTCGAAACGTTCGAAATCGTCCGGCGCGGGATCGCCCAAGTGCCGGAAGGCCGGCGAATCTTCCCGCGCATGACTGTGCTCGAAAATCTGCAGATCGGAGCGACTTCCGCGGACCCCGCCTGCTTCGACGACGACCTCGCCCGGGTATTCGCATTGTTTCCGATCCTACAGCAGCGGCAGACGCAGCGCGGTGGCACCTTGTCGGGCGGCGAGCAGCAGATGTTGGCGATCGCGCGGGCATTGATGAGCCGGCCGCGCCTCCTGTTGCTCGACGAGCCTTCGCTCGGTTTGGCGCCGCTGATCGTCAAACAGATCTTCGGAGTGATCCGCGAGATCAACGAGCGGCAGAACATAACCGTTCTCCTCGTCGAGCAGAACGCTCACCATGCGCTGCGGCTGGCCCATCGCGGCTATGTGATGCAGACCGGGCGGATCACGCTCAGCGGTACCGGGCCCGAACTCCTGGCCGACCCCGAGGTGCGCGCCGCCTATCTCGAAGGAGGTCGGCAGTGAGCGTCCGCTCGTGCTACAGTGCACTCGAACACCATACCCTGGGGAGGTCTTATGAAATACTTGGTCCGGTTGGTCATTTTGGCGGCGGCGCTTACATTTACCGCCGGTGTAGCCAATGCGCAGAACATCCCGATCGCGGTGGTCGGGCCGATCACCGGGTCGAATGCCGCGCTCGGCGAGCAGATGAAGCGCGGCGCCGAGATGGCGGTCGCCGACATCAACGCCAAGGGTGGGGTGCTCGGCAAAAAGCTCGACCTGATCATCGCCGACGACGCTTGCGATCCGAAGCAGGCGGTGGCGGCGGCCAACGACGTGGTCGGGAAGAAGGTCGTCTTTGTGGCCGGGCATTATTGCTCGTCGGCGTCGATCCCGGCTTCGGCGGTTTACAACGAGGCTGGTGTGCTGCAGATGACGCCGGCCTCGACGAACCCTGCCTTGACCGACGACGCCGCAAAGAAGGGCTGGAACAATGTCTTCCGGGCCTGCGGCCGCGACGACGCGCAGGGCGCGGTCGCCGGCAAATTTCTCGCCGATCACTACAAAGGAAAGAACGTGGCGATCGTCCACGACAAAACTGCCTACGGCAAAGGCATCGCCGACGAGACGATGAAGGCGATGAACAAGGCCGGCCTCAAGGAGACGATGTACGAGGCGATCACCCAGGGAGACAAAGACTTCACCGCGCTGATCAGCAAGATGAAGCAAGAAAAAATCGATGTGATTTACTTCGGAGGCTACCAGACTGAGGGCGGGTTGATCGTCCGCCAGGCGCGCGACCAGGCCCTGAAGGCGCAGTTCATCGGCGCTGATGCGCTCGTCACCGAGGAGTTCTGGAAGATCACCGGTCCTTCCGGCGAGGGTACTCTGATGACCTTCCCGCCCGATCCCCGCAAGGTCCCCGCCGCCAAGGCCGTCGTCGACAAGTTCATGGCCGAAAAGCCGCCTTACAACCCCGAGGGCTACACGCTTTATACCTACGCCGCGATCCAGGCCTTCGCCGCAGCGGCCGAGAAGGCCAAGTCTGTCAAGCTCGACGATCTGTCAAAGGCATTGCATTCGATGACCGTGCAGACCGTCGTCGGTCCGTTGACCTGGGACAAGAAAGGCGACGTGACCGACCCGAAATACGTCTTTTACATCTGGAAGAACGGCACCTATGCCGAGATGTAGGAAGACAGGCCTGTCTTCGACGCCGAAAGTGTCACCAAGCAATGGATTTGGACCAGATCCGGGCCGCAGCAAGAGGGAGCTACGTCACCGACTGCGCCCAGGCCGAAAGCACGGTGCGAGCTAAAAACCAATAGCTGCCAAAGCCGATAATAACGGCGGAGATCGCATAGACGGCCAGCGCTGAGCGGGTCGGGGTCGGCAGCGCCCCCCGCCCATTGTTGTGCGCCAGCAGGTGATCCATTCCCAGCAAAGCCGGAACAACAAGGGAGACGATGGCGATCTGCCCGACCTCGACGCCTAGATTGAACGAGGCGAGGGCCGGGATGAGGGCGCTTCGCGGCAAGCCGAATTCTTGCAACGCGCTCGCGAAGCCGAAGCCGTGGATCAGGCCGAAGCCGAAGGTGTCGCGCCAGCGCTTGTCGATCTCGCGGGAGAGGAAGTTCTCGGCAGCGACGTAGACGATCGAGGTGGCTATCGCCGGCTCGATAATGCTGCTCGGGATTCGCACGATGTCGAGCGCGGCAAGCGAAAGCGTGATCGAGTGCGCGATCGTGAAAGCGGTCACAATTTTGACGACCGGCCACAACCGCCGTGCCCACAGCACCACCGCCGCGAGAAAGGCGATGTGGTCATAGCCGAGGAAGACGTGCGCGATCCCGGCCTCGAGATAGCGCCCGATCACCCGCAGAAGCCTCGGCGGCGCTGCGGCCGTCAGGGTCGTCTCGGTCCGGCTCGCGTCCAGAAGATCCTGTGCGGCATCGGGACCGGCACCGATCAGCACGACCTGCCGGGCATCGGGCGAGACGTCGGTCAGCACCGTCGAGCGATAGCGAAGCGGGTCCGCGATGGCGGCGCAGAACCAAGGAATGCGGACCGCGACGCCGTCGCCATCCGGCGCGACCTCGGGCGCGCCCGGCCGGCACCGGGCGCCGTCCTCACCGAGCACCGCGACGTGCCGCTCTATATACGCTGCGATCGGCGCAGACGCTTCGGCGAGCGCCGTGGGCTGGACGAGACCGGTTGCGTCGTCGAACACCTTGGTGCCGGCGGCACGATCGGCATCGCTTCCCTTCATGGCGATCTCGACATCGACGGTGCGGTCCGGGAGGACTACAAGGCGAGCATTCGTCAGATTGATCTGGTGCCCTTGTGCGACGACGGAACAGCCGAGGAATGTGATCAGCGCTGCCAGTATGGCAACGCTCACGATGGCGTACCGGCGAGCTGCAGCAGGGTGGCGAGATGCTGCGCCGCGTCATCCGGAACGATCACCAAGGTGTCGCTCTGCTGGATGCGGGCGTAGCGACCGAGGCCGTCTGCGGCCGCGTTCCCCAGCTCGATACGCGCCACTGGCCCGGCTGTGTCGCGGCTGTAGAGCAAGAGGATCGTCGACGGGTGATCGAGGCCAACGCCGGCGAGCGCCGTCGCATTGGGATGCCGGGTCACAATGCGCGCAACCGGCACACGCTCGAGCACGGCAAGCTCGGCCGCGATCAAGGGCGCCAGCGCAGGGTCGGCATGATGTACAAACCCGCCGGGAGTATGAACGTGCTGGCCGATATGGTGGAACCAAAGACCGCCGGGATCGCGCTCGAAGCGGCGGAGCGTACCGCGGACCACGATCTCGATCGCCCAAACTCGTGCAATGGAAACGGGCAGCAACAGATGGGCGCCGCGCTCGCCCATGTCGCGCGCGAGCTGCCATTCCTCGCCCACGTCGCGCGGCAGGAGATAGAGCTCCGGCCGGCCGATGATACTGACATATTGCGCGTTCTGCGCCGGCGTGGCTTCGCCGAACCCCACGCGTGTGGTGTTGCCCCCGGCCTCAGCAACGGCAAGAACGAAGCGCGGCGGATCGAGGCCATACTCGGCGAGTTGATCGGGGTTGTATTCGCTTGCCGCAAGCACACGCCGCGGCGCGGATATCGTCAGCAGCCGAATGGCCGTATCGATGTGGCCGGCAACCTCGGGCTCGGTCGGGGCATCATTGAAGAGCCATTCCTCCCGAGAGTTGCGACCGAAGATGGCCCGCTGCTCACCGCTGGAAAAGTCGACGCGTGATACGCGCTCCGGGGCAAGTGGAAGGATGCCGCCCGCCCCCACATGGGTGCGCGGGGCATCGGCCGGCCAGCGGCCGCTGGCCGCAATGACGCCGAGCAGGCCAGCCATCAGGCAGGCCGCCACGATGCCGAGACTGCTCGCAAAGGCACGGTTCACCGCCGCCGCCACCACACGGCCGCGCCGAACAGCATGACGCTGGCCGGCAGCAATGCTTCCACCAGTAGGAAAGTCACCTGCATCTGGCGATGTGTCAGGCGGATTTCCGGGAGGCTATAGGCTTCGGGCTTGAGCAGCGGGGTCGCGGTATCTTCGGCAAGCCAGCGGATCACCGAAACCGCAAGATCGCCATTCGACGCATAGGGAAAGAAGGCGTTGGCGGCGAAGCTGGCATTACCGACCAGGACGAGACGGAATGGCGCAGTACCGGTGCCGGGCCAGGTTCCCTGCACCGCCGCAGCGAGCAGGCGTGGGCCCGGCGCGCCAGCGGCGCGAACGCTCGGATCGAGCGGTCGCACGTAGCTGTCCTTGCTGGTCGCAACCAGCTCGGCGGCGGTGAGGCCCCCGATCGGCGCAAGCAGCCTGATCGGCCGCGCGCCGGGAAACACGGTGAGCGCAATCTCCTCGGTGATCGCGTGCGGCGGATAATACGGCACCGCCGCCTGTTCTTGGTCGGTGCCGTAGTGGTTCAGCGGATCGACCACCACCCCGCTCTCCACCGCGAGACCTGCTTCTTTCAGCAACGAAGCCAGTTCCGGCGCAACGGAAAAGCGCGGATCGTACGCCAGCAGCAGATGCCCGCCGCGCAGCAGGTAATCCCTCATCGCCTGCACTTCGGCGGGCGCATAGGCGCTGACGGGCCCAAGGTCGGCGACAACCGCGCAATCCTCGGGGATCGCCGGCGAGAGGGCCGGCTCGATCGCGCGATCGCTGTAGCCGATCGTCTCGATCGCCAGCTTGAGCCGGTCGAGCCCGTCCGGCGGTGCTTCCAGCACGTCCGAACGGCCCGGCTGGTCCCCACCCAACGTCTCCACGTGACTGTAATGCACATGGCCTGGCGCATAATGCTCGCCGTGCCCGGTGACAAAGCAAACCGTTTGGGTGCGCCGCTGCAGGACGCGCTCGACGGCATAGGCCATCTGGCGCAGATCCACTGTGTTCTCGATCTGCGTGCGGCGCCCTTCCGCCTCAACAACGACGGTGTTGTACATTTTCACGCCGTAATCGCGCGCCACGGTGAGTTCCGTGTCGAGATCCAGCGCCCGCACCTTGAGGCGCGGGTGCTGGCGTCCCACTACCGCAAGCACCTGCTTTGCGGCGAAGGCGTTCTCATCTTTGTTGTTGTAGAAATAGGTCAGGATAACATCGTGCTGCAGGTTATTGGCAATCGTCTCCAGTTGCGGGGGCGGCGTGAAGCGTGCGCTTACGGTGGCGTCGAAATGGGCGTCGTGCCGATACAGCGCAATGTTGCCGAGCAGCGCAAAGCCCAGTGCAGCGCTCACTATGCCGAGGTTGGCGAGACGCGCCAGAGGGCCCCGCAAATGGAGCGGCAGGCGCAGCCCGAGTGAGAAAATCAGCAGCATCGCGGCGCACCAGGCGCCAAAATAAAGCCCATTGGCGACCGTCTCGACGGCTTGGCCGAGCGCTGCCGTCGCGCCGAGGCCGAGCGCCAGCACCAACAGCGCGGCTTCGAACATTGAACGCACCGATAGCGGGAACATGCGGTGCTTTCTCAGCGTCTCGCCAGCGCCCGCACGCTTAGGAACAGCCCGAGCAGCGCCACGCTGATAAAAAAGCCGGCGTCGGATAAGAAGATCGAGCCGGTCGCAAACGGCGTGAAATGCACCAGCAGCGAGAGATTCACCACCAATGCATCGAACGGATCCGGCAGCATCCAGCCGAAATGGTCGATGATCCAGAGCAGCAGGAACAGGCTCATCGACAGCAACGCCGCGATGATCTGATTGTTGACGAGGCTCGACGTCATCAGCCCGACCGCAACCAGGGCAGCGCCGAGCAGGAACAGACCGAAATAGCCGCTGTAGATCGGCCCCCAATCGGGCTGGCCGAGGATCCCGAGCGTGATCGCATAAGCCCCCGACAGCACCAGCATCAGCACGACGAGGCTGAGGCTCGCCAGATATTTCGCGAATACCACGGCGGGTTCGGAGACCGGGGCGGTGAGCAGCATCTCGATCGTGCGCAGCCGCCGCTCCTCGGCCACTAGGCGCATCGTGATGATCGGCACGGTCAACAGGAACAGCACGTAGATTTGAAAGAACAGATGCACCAGCGTCGGGACGTGGCTGACGAATAAGGTCAAGGTGAAGGTGTAGCCCATAATAATCAGGAACACCGACAGCACGACATAGGCGATGGGCGACGTGAAGATTGCTTTTTCCTCCTTGAGGAGCAGCGCCGCGAAGGTCCTCATGCGGCATTCGCTTCCATTGTCGAGGCGCGCCGCGTCAAATCGAGGAACACGCGCTCGAGGTCGGGCTTCACTTCCGCTAACTCGGACAGGGCGAAACCCTGGCCGACGATCGCCCGGGCGAGGTCGGCAGCCTCCAGCCGTCCCGGCGCGATCTCGACCACGTAGCTTTCAGCGTCATCGCGTGGCGCGGCGTCGATAATGCCCGGCAGCTGGCGCAGCGCGGCGAGGATCGCCGCAGCAGCCCCGGCGATATGCAGTCGGAATTGTCGCTTGCGGCCGGCTTCGCGCATTGCATCGGTCGTCAGCAGCCGCCCGTCGAGCAGGATCATCACCCGGCTGGCGACGCGTTCGATCTCCGTCAGCACATGCGAGGCGACCAGCACGGTGCGTCGCCCGGCCAGTGAGCGGACCAGTGCGCGCACCGCGATCACCTGATACGCATCGAGTGCATTCGTCGGCTCGTCGAGGATCAGCAGCGGCGGGTCATTCACCAGCGCTTGGGCGATAGCCACGCGCTGGCGATAGCCGCGCGACAGCTTGCCGATCGGCATGCCGAGCACTGGCCCGAGGTCCAGCCGCTCGGCGGCCGTTGCGACCGCGCCGCGACTGGCGCGGCCGGCCACGCCCTTGATCGCGGCCATGAAGTGCAGGAACTCGGCCACCCGCATGCCGTCATAGAGGGGGGCATCCTCCGGCACATAGCCGACCTGCATCCGTGCGCCGAGCGAGTCGGCCGCCACGTCGATCCCAGCGATGCGCACGCTTCCGGCTGACGGCGGCAGATACCCGGCGAGGACGCGCAGAATCGTGCTTTTCCCGGAACCGTTCGGCCCGAGCAGACCGATCACCTCGCCTTCTTCGATCTCGAACGAAACACCGCGCACCGCGACCCGCGGACCGTAGCGCTTCACCAGTCGATCAACGACGACAAGGTCCGGCATTGACCTTAGATCATCAGGACGGGATGGCTTCGCGGCTGATCTGCTCGCGCGGCCGGACGAAACGTTCAATTGGCGGTTCGGCGGCCTATTCGTAATATTCCGGCGCGTGCTTGTGCTTTTTGAACGTCTCGGCATCGTGCGCGAAGATCACGTCCGCGCCTTCCGCCGACATCAGGTGCTTGATCCAGGCATAACCATCCAGCATCCCGGCGGGATTGTAGGCGAGAGCTACGCTCGGCAGAATGTCCTTCTGCAGATTCTCCATCAGGTAGCAGACATCGCTGGTCAGCACGACGGGGCCGGTCTTGGGCAGGCGCACCAGCAGCATCTGGCTGCCGGGGGTGTGCGAGACCTGGCGATGGATGTAGAGGCTGCCGTCGCCAAACAGGTCGAGATCGCCATTGAGCTCGATCACCTTCTGCCGGTTGGGCGAACTCTGACCCACATCGTTGCGCAGCATGGCGAAGTCGCCAGTAATATAGGCTCCGCCAAAGCCCGGCTTCGGCCAGAACGCGTTGACGATCTCGTCGCGCTGGTAAACGATCGTCGCAGTCGGGAACTTGCCGACATTGCCGGCGTGATCGAGGTGCATATGGCCGAGGACCACGTAGTTGATGTCGGCGGGTTTGACGCCGATCTTGTCGAGCTGGGCATCGATCGCGACATCGGGGCTGCGGCCAGGCTCCAGCGCGGTGGCGAGCGGCCCCCAATAAGTCGGATCGGTAATGATCTTGTCATTGTTCCCGGTATCGAACAGCACATTGCCTTTCGGGTGCTTGATCAGGAAGAAGGCAACCGGAACGGTAATCTTCCCGGTGGCTCCGGTCTGCAGTCCCGATTTGTCGAGAGTGAGCCAGCCGGACGAGAACACATAGAGGCGCATACCCTGCGGCGGGTCTGCGGATGCCGCGGTGGCGAGCAAGGCGCATGCGGCGGCGACGATAGCCAGGCTAACGAGCGTGTTGCGGAGAATGGACTTCATTCGCTCCTCCCGTTGTAGCCGCAAGGCGGCTCATTCAATCATTTCGATCTGTCTTGCCGAGAACCGGCCGAGCGATAACGAAGGTTAACCGAACACCCTCGGAGACACAACGCCCCCGGTTGCTCCCTAATCCCCGGCTAGCGTTTTGGGATTCGGCTGGTTTTGCCGAGAAGTCATGGATTCTACTTTTGTTCTGTCGAGATGGTAAGTTTCACCCGCGGGGTGCGGGAGAGGGGAATGAGGACCGGTTGGATTTTGAGATTGATGTCGAGCTCGAAACCGGGCTGATCACCGGGCATGCGGGGGTTCCCGGATTGATCGAGGCGTTTCGTCAGACTGGGACAGCGGCGGTGATCGAGCGGGAGATCAGGCTGAAGAGCCGCAAGCGAGGTCTGAGCGCCTCGGAAATGGTGGAAAGTCTGTTGGCAATGTGGGCGGCGGGCGGTGAACGAGCGGAGGATCTCGATCAGTTTCGCCAGGACCAGGCGCTGGTGCTGCTCTTGGGTCACGATCTGCCGGCGGCGCAGACCGCGCGCGACTTGTTGGCGCAATTCCATGGTGAGGACCTGCCGCTATTGCAGGAGGGCAAATCGAGCGTGCCCACTGAGTTGGCGCCGCTGTTGGGTTTGAAGGCCAACGCCGAGCTCGTCCTCGATCTGCAGTGTCGCCATCCGGTGAAGACGGCGACCCTGGACATCGACGCCACCGTGATCGCTTGCGACAAACGCGCCGCCAAGCGGGCCTATGACGGCAATCGCGGCTATCAGCCGGTACTGGCGCTGTGGGCCGAACAGGACGTGATCGTTGTCGACGAGTTCCGCGACGGCAATGTCCCGGCCGGATCGGGCAACCGTCGGGTGGTCGAGAAGGCGATCGCCGCGCTGCCCGGCGGCCTCGACAAGATCTACCTGCGCGGCGACAGCGCGCTTTACGAGCACGATCTGATGCGCTGGCTCGACGAGCAGGCGATCGGCTACGCGATCTCCGCCGATATGAGCCCGCAGCTGGCCGAATGCATTTCCAGGCTGCCGCAGGATCACTGGAAACCCGACCAAGAAGAAACCGACGCGATCCGCGAGTGGGCCGAGGTCAACTATCTGCCGAGCGACGCGGTCTGGCGCAAGGATGCCGTTTCGCCGCGCCGCTATCTCGTCATCCGCATCCGCCCGCGCCAGGGCGAGCTGTTACGCGACGGCAACCGGGTCCGCCACTTGTGCATTGTCACCAACCGCTCCGACCCGGAAGGCGGCTGTGGCCTCGATTTGATCCGCTGGCGCCGACAGAAGGCCGGTACCATCGAACACGCCCATGACGTGCTGGTGAACGAACTCGCTGGCGCCGCGCTGCCCAGTCAGAAATTCGGCGCCAATGCCGCTTGGCTGCGGCTCAACACGATCCTCTACAACCTGCTCTCTGCCTATAAGCGCGTCGGCCTACCCGAGGAATTGCACGCCGCAAGACCCAAACGGCTACGCTTTCTGTTGCTCAATACCGTTGGAAAGGTCGTCCGCCATGCCCGCGAGATCCTATTGCGCTGCACCAAGGAGATCGCTCGAGCCCTCGCTGGCCCGCCGCGAACCCGCTTCGCCCTCAAACGCCCCGCGTTAGCCGGGGTTTGAGGTTGCTCATTTTCGGCGTCAACCGGCCCCACTTCCGGTGTCAGGCGGACAGATGACCGGAGCGGGAGCGGTGCAGGCGTTCCGCTTGCCCGGTGACGCGGAAAAATACCCGCCGCCGGCCATGCTGCCGCAGTCCGGGTGGACCGTCGAGCGGTATCGCAAGCCAAATGCACGCTCGCCGGCAGCGTCGACGAGGTAAAAAAGGGCAATCGAGCAGCTTAAAACATTGGGCGGCGAGGGCGATCTCGAATGGTTCGGCTGGTTCTTCGATCAGGGCTTCATGCCGTGGCAGGAGGAATTGCGTCAGATCGAATTGTTCGCCGAGCACATCATTCCCGCGTTCCGCTGAGCGTTGCCAGAATCTCGGCGGTCACCCCAAAGCAACCGACAGCAGGTAAAGGAGGCACCCGACCAGAGCGCCGACCAATGTTCCGTTTATGCGGATGTACTGGAGGTCACTACCGACAACGAGTTCAACCCGGTTGGTGAAGCTGGTGGCATCCCATTGCCGCACAACCTCGATAAGGAATTGCGCCAGTCCAGTGCGCCAGGGCACGCCTTCCAATGCCATTGCCTCGATCGTGCGATTGACCCGCTTGCGCATTGCCGTATCGGCACGCAGATGCTGGCCCAGCGAACAGATCGCCGCGCCGAGCGCCTGATCGATGCGTGATTGCGGAGAGGCAAAATCGGCCAGCAGTATCCGTTTGGTATCACCCCACACCGAGCCTAGCCACGCTTTGACTTCCACGTCTTCGAGCAGGCGCAATTTCGCCTCTTCGACACGCGCGCGATAGACAGGCGACGTTCGCAGATGCTCGGCGAGCCGCTCGACCTCCCGGAGCAAGTTCCGGCGTGTCGGGGTGCCCGGTTCCCGCAGCTTGGAGAGGAGCTCCTTCAGCCCGCCGATAATCGCCCTTGCGATTTGCCGGTTTATGGCCTTTGGAATCCACCATCGGCGGCGCTGCGCCTCCGCCGCCATGTAGAGCTGTTCTTCCCGCTCCTCCAGAAATTCGCGGCAGAAATCCAGCAACCGGTCGAGCAAGGTCTCGTGAAAGCCGTTTGCCGTCAGCACGACGATTGCCCGGCCGAGCAGCGGGGCGAGTTCAATGTCCGCCAGATGCCGACCCAGCGCCTCGCCCATGAATGCGCGAAAATCTCGATCATCGATAGCGTTGATCATATGCGGCAACATGCGCACGAGGTGGCGAGCGATGGCATCGGCATTTGCCGGCATCGACAACCAATCAGCGGCGAGGCGCGCCGGATCGATTGACCGAAGTTTAGCTCTCAGAATATCTGGCGACAGAAAATTACGCTCGATGAAGATCGCCAACCCTTCTCCGATGCGATCCTTGTTCCTGGGCAAGATGGCGGTGTGCGGTATTGGCAGCCCGAGCGGCTGCCGGAAAAGCGCAGTCACCGCGAACCAATCGGCGAGCCCGCCGACGAGGGCGGCTTCGGCGGTTGCCCGAACAAGCAGGATCCAGAATCCCGGCTGCGATGCCAAGGCGGTAAAAATGAACAGCGCCGCCATCGCTCCGAGCAGCGCCGTCGCAATCAGGCGATTTCGTCGAAGACCGCGTCGTTGAAAATCCTGCGCGCTTATCGGCATGCCGATGGAATGCGGAGCACGAAACATACTTTGAACATCGGCCGGGCTCGGTATCATCTTCATTATGCGAGCCTGTTACGGTAATGCGACTGACTGCGCTCGACCTGTTATATCGGAGGGATCAATGGCCCTAATTGAAGACCTGTTCAAAGGCAATCTGGCGGCTGGTCTCGCCGTAGGCTTCGGCGCCATAATATTTGGGCCGACCGTTATCAAGACGATGGTGGGCATTTTGCGTCCGGCGGCCAAGACATTGATAAAGGGCGGTATGGTTTTCTACCGCGAAACTCTGAGCGAGATAGGGGAGATGGCGACCGATCTCGTCGCCGAGGCGAGGGCCGAACTAGATCAGGAGGCCGGCTCGGAGGCGGCGCAGGACCATCTCGCTACCGCCTGAACGACGATTAAAGCAACGTGCGGACCAAGGCCTGCGCCGAATGCTGGACGACGGCTTCGATAAGCGCGGCGGCTACCACGCGCCCGAATCGATCCACCTCGGGACTGTCCACGGTGGGCTCCGGACGGTTCTCCGAAACGTAGCCCAGTACCCGCAGCTTTTCCCACAAATCGCCAATTGAAAGCTGCTGCCGGTCAAAATTGATCGTGAGGCTGCCGGTCAGCGGATTTGCCGCCGCGCTCGTCACCATCGGGATTGCGGCAACAACGGCTTCGGCTTCGGCCGCGCTGCGTTGGCTCTTCAGAGTAGTGATCTTGAGCCGTAACCGCCCGGGTACAAAATGCACGTATTCGAGCATAGAGGTTCCGAAACTATTTTTGCTCGAATATCACCACTTTATTTCAGCATGATGACACGCTTTCATCTCGGGATAGTTCAGCCGCTGGCGCCTTTTGGGAGCGGTTATGTGGAGCTGAGCCCGGGCATGCTGTAGGGCGGGTCTAGCCCGACTCCGACGAGATGCCCGAAGAGCTTGGTAAGGGTTTGCCGGTCCGCCAAGGGGAGCGGCGGTGCCAGCAGAGAAGCGATGTTCGCCCGCAAATGATCCGGGTCGCTGGTGCCGAACAGAACCACATCGACACCGGGCTCGTGGCGCACAAAGCGGTAGGCAGCCTCTGTGATCGTGCTTGCTCCCGCGGCATGAACCAGGAAGCCGAGCGGGTTCGGAGCATCGGCGAGCCAGCGCGGCAGCTGACCGTTCGCCGTCAGTTCGCGCAGGGCGGCGCCAAGGCGCTCGGGTCGCGAGAAGATGTTGCGCACGGCGAACATCAGCAAAGTCCCGACGCGATTGGCGACGGTCCGCGGGAATACCTGGGTTCGCGCATTCTGGTGCATCATGTGGAAAGCGACCATGACCACGTCCCATACCCCGTCCTCGACGGCGCGCTGAACCATTGCGTGCTCGGGGTCCGAGGAGCCTGTCTCGGTCACGCCGAGGAACTTAAGCTTGCCCTTTTCCCGCTCCTTGAGGAGCGCGGGCGCAATGACATCGAGCGCCTGGTCATAAGCCGCGGGCGAAACGCCGTGCAGCTGGAACATGTCGACATAATCGGTACCGAGCTGCCGCAACGAATTATCGAGGCTCGCCACGGCGCGCTCTGCAGCAGAGCGCCCCTCGCGGCGCGGGATCCAGGCCTTGGTGGCGATCACGACACTGTCGCGAGGCAGGCTTTTGATCGCCTGACCGACGACGCCTTCGGTGCCGTAAACCGCGGCGGTGTCGAGCAGGTTGACTCCCAAATCCAGCGCGTTGCGCACGAGGGCCACGGCTTCCGCTTCGCTCTTGCCGATGCCGAGCCCCAGCCGGCGGAACCCGCCGCAGCCGAGCCCGGCGACGCTGACCCTGAGCCCGGTGCGGCCGAGCGTCACGTATTCCATTCGATAAGGCCCCTTTGCTTTGGGCGTCATTTGGTAGCAAAGAACGCGAAATTGGGACAGACTGGCGGCAGCTCTCAGACGATACGGAGGGACCCAGCATGATCACGAAGTTTACGACCGTGTATGCCGGCCACGTCGATCTCCCTGACCGCGGGCAAGACACCACTCCCGCCAACGAGCGGCGCTACTCGAACGAGCATCTGGCGAGCGTATTCGAGAAGACGGAGGCGATCGCGAAAAAGATGGACGCTCTCGGCTACGATACCTTGTGGCTCGCCGAGCACCATTTTCAGCACGAAGGCTACGAGTGCATCCCCAACGACCTCATGCTGGCGGTGCACCTCGCGCATGTGACCAAACAAATCAAGATCGGCTGCGCCTTCAACATCGCGCCGATGTGGCACCCGCTGCGTCTGGCCGAGGATTTCGCGACCGCCGACATCCTGACCGGAGGCCGGACGATTTTCGGGGTGGGGCGCGGCTATCACACCCGCGAGGTCGAGACGTTCGGCGCGCCGATGCTGGATCAGAACGCCAATCGCGAGCTGTTCGAGGAGCAAGTCGAGATCATCTTCAAGGCGTTTAACGACGAATCCTTTTCGCACACGGGCAAGTATTACACCTTGCCGCCCGAGGTTCCGTACCGCGGCTATACGCTGAAGGAACTAACCCTCGTTCCTCGCCCGATCCACCGGCCGGTCGAGTGCTGGCAGCCGATCGTTAGCGCCAACCCGCGTGGCCTCGATTTCATGGTCAAGCATGGCATCAAGGGCGCCGTAGGCGGCGGCGCGGCAACGCTGCAGGCGGGGCCGATCACCGGCTATCGGGACGCCGCGGCGAGGGTCGGCAAGCATCTTAAGCTCGGCGAAAACCTCCAGCTCGGCCTGCACATCCATCTCGCGAAAACCCGCGAGCAGGCGGTCCGCGAAATCACGCCGATCTACGAAGAGCACGTCAAGATGTTCGCACCGTTAGGCTTTGTCCCGGGGCTGACCCCGGAGCAGGTGGCCGCGGTAGCGCGGCGCGGCGGTTGGGCCGCCGCCGGGGTGCCGACGGTCGAGCATTACATGGGTCTTGGTTCCTGGTTCGCCGGAACGCCGGGCCAGCTCGTCGACCTGTTGAAGGGCTTCGAGGAGCACTACCCCGGGATGGAGCACATCAGCCTTTCAAGCCCGATCGGCACCCCGAAGGCGACGATGCTCGAACAGTTCCAGTGGATCGCCGAGGAGGTGATGCCCGCCTTCAAACCCGCCCGGCGTTGAGATCTTCCGGCGAGCTTGGCGTTTGCGCGGCGAAATGCTTTTCGTTTGCGTGCCCTTCGTGCTAGCGCACGCCCATATATGAGGGCGCAACCGCACGCGAAGCGGAGGACGAGGCGATGCAGAGCCAGAACCGGTTTTTCGATGATCTCGCCCGGGTTGCCGCGGGCGCGATGGGGACGCTCTCAGGTGTGAGGAGCGAGGTCGAAACGCGCATTCGAGAGCAGCTCGAAAGAGTGCTCGCCGGCATGGATCTCGTCAGCCGCGACGAGTTCGAGGCGGTCAAGGCGATGGCGGCGAAGGCGCGCTCCGAGCAGGAAGATCTGCAAAGGCGGCTCGCCGGGCTCGAATCGCAGCTCGCCGCGCTCGCCGCGCGGGAGACCGGGTCGAGCCCGAGTGCCAATGAAACCAGCGCCGATATTTCGTGATTGCGGAGACCGCTAAAAGGCAGCGAAATGTTGGCTTGCGTCATCGTTTGCACATCGTCAGCTTGATTGCGTGACGCTCCCGTCGAGCCGCCCGAGGAGGGCTTGATGACATCCGTGTCAATCGTCGAACCGACACCGTTTTCCGGTAACCCCATCGACCTTGTCGAAGAGATCGTCCTCGCCAACGATTGGGCACATGATCGCGCCAGCGAGGAGGAACTCGTCGTCGAAATTTCTGGCCGCTGGTGCGATTATCGGATGTATTTTGTCTGGCAGGAGGAACTCTGCGCCCTGCACTTCTCCTGCGGCTTCGACATGAAGGTGTCAAAGGGCCGCCGCAGCGCCGTGTACGAGCTTCTTGCCCTTGCCAACGAAAAGCTGTGGCTCGGGCATTTTGATCTCTCCGCCGAAGAGAATTCGCCGGCCTTCCGTCACGCCGTCCTGTTGCGCGGCATTTCGGCGGCGAGTGCCGAACAGGTCGAGGATCTCGTCGATATCGCCTTGTCGGAATGCGAGCGGTTTTATCCTGCGTTCCAGTTCGTCGTGTGGGGTGGCAAGTCGCCCTCACAGGCGATCGCCTCTGCGATGATCGACCCGGTTGGAGAGGCGTGAGCGAGAGGCGCCCTGGCGTGGAGAATGGTAGGCGCCCGGCACGCTGTCTCGTCCTAGTTGGCTGCGGAAAAATGGGGACCGCGATGTTGCGCGGCTGGGTTGCGGCCAAAGTGGCGTCCAGCTGTGTGGTGGTGGAGCCGACCGGGATGCCCGCTGGGTTTGGACCAGCAGCCGAAATCCTCTGGTATTCGTCGGCACAGGAGCTCCCGACAGAGCTGAAGCCGGATGCCGTGGTGTTTGCAGTAAAGCCGCAAATCGCCGACGAAGTGGTGGCGAACTACCGGTCCTGGGCTGGCCCGGAGACATTGTTTGTGTCGATCGTCGCCGGCAAGACGCTCGCTGGCCTCGCCCGCCAGCTCGGTCTGGCCGCGATCGTCCGGACGATGCCCAACACCCCGGCAGCGATCGGCCGCGGTATCACGGTTGCTTGCGCCAACCCTCTCGTGACGATCGGTCAGCGGCAACTCTGCGATCGCCTTCTCGCCGCCATCGGCGAGAGCGCCTGGGTCGAAGACGAAGCGCTGATCGACGCGGTCACGGCGGTTTCCGGCAGCGGCCCGGCCTACGTGTTCTTGCTGATCGAAGCGCTCGCGCGAGCGGGGCAAGCCGCGGGTTTGCCGTCAGATTTAGCCTTGCAGCTGGCCAGCGCGACCGTCGCAGGATCGGGCGAACTGGCCCGCATCTCCAAAGAGAGCCCCGCGCAGCTCCGAGAGAACGTCACGAGCCCCGGGGGCACAACCCGCGCCGCGCTCGACGTGCTGATGGCCAGCGACGGTCTTGAACCGTTGATCGGGCGCGCCGTCGCGGCGGCGGCGGCCCGGTCTCGCGAGCTCGCGAGCTGACGTGGCAAGAACGGGCAGGACGAGCGGGCGTGGCCGAAACTCCGGCGCTGCGCGGAACGAGGCCGACCGGATCCTCGATGCAACGCTCGCCCTGATACCGACCGAGGGGTGGCGGAGATTGTCACTCAGCGCGATCGCCGCCGCCGCCGAGCTTCCGATCCTTCAGGTGTACCGGGTCTTTCATTCGAAACAGGCAATCCTCTGCGGACTATATAACCGGATTGACCAGACCGTGCTGGCTGATCCGCCGGCCGCCGAGCCGGACGAACGGACGCGGGACCGCTTGTTCGATCTGTTGATGCGGCAATTCGACGCACTACAACCCCATAAGCCGGCGCTCGACGTGCTGCGCCGCGAGTTGCTGGGCGACCCCGTGACCGCGCTGTGCGTCGGCGCCTCGCTGCTCCGCTCGATGCGGTGGATGCTTGAGGCTGCTGAAATCCCAACAAGCGGAGTGCGGGGCGCGATCGCGGTCAAGCTGGCCGCTGCAGCTTATCTTTCGGCCATGCGCGTTTGGCAGCGCGATGATTCGCAGGATCTTGCGCGAACGATGGCGGCGCTCGATGCTCGCCTGCGCAGGATCGAAGGATGGTTCGGATCCGCGCCGAGCGGACGCTCCGGCGAGGAACCAATTCCAGTCTGAATTGCTGCGGCGCAAAAAAGCTCTTGACGCAGCCCAAGCAAGGGCCGATATAGCTTTCGTTGTGCAGCGCACAATAACCGAAGCTCCCCCAGACCGGAACCCTATTCATGTCTGAAGCACGCCCCACCTTTTTCGATTTCGATGTCACCAAGATGATGGCTGATTTCCGCTTCCGCCCATTCGACTTCGAGGCGGTGATGGCATACCAGCGCCGCAACATCGAGGCACTTAGCCAGGCCAATCAGCTTGCGGTCGAAGGCATGCAGGCCGTCGCCAAGCGCCAGATCGAAATTACCCGTCAGGCGATCGAGGACGTCTCCGCCCTGTTGCGCGATCTCGCCCAGCCGGCTTCGGCGGAAGACCGGATCGCAAAGAACACCGAGTACGCCAAACAGATGCTCGAGAAGAGCCTCAATAACGGCCGCGAGATTACCATGTTGGCGACCAAGGCCGGCAGCGAGGCAGCCGACGTGCTGCGCAAGCGCGCGACCGAAGGGCTCGACGAGTTTCGCGACCTCGCAAAGCAACAAGCGGCACGATAAGTTCTAAAGCTGTAATATTTCTCGGGCCGTGCTGCGGCTGTAGCACGGCCTTTATTTCGTTCGCGCTCGAAGACGGCCCAAAAAGCGAAATCGTGCTGGTGATGTGCATTTCGAGCCTGTTGCCGCAGGCCGATCGCGAGGGATTCCGTCGCCCGACATCATCCATATTCAGCACCGCTGCCTCTTCAAAGGGAGAGGCGAACAAGGTTAAAAGGCCGGATCTGACCGAGGTCACCGCGGCAGATGGACTCGTGCGCGCAAGCCGCCCTGGGGAGCGGTTTCGAGCCTGATGTCCCCGCCGTGACTGCGCGCTACGTCGCGGGCGATGGTCAGGCCAAGGCCGACGCCGCCGGTCAGCGGGTTTCGCGATGCATCGAGTCGGATGAAGGGCCGGAACACGCGGGCTCGGTTGGCCGGCGTAATGCCGGGTCCGTCGTCATCGACCAGGATATCGATCCCGTCTGCTGCGACGATCCCGGTTAGCCAGACGTGGGTTGCGTGACGGCGCGCGTTGCCGATCAAGTTGCCGAGACAACGGCGCAGCGCATTCGGCCGTACCGGCATAACAAATTCCGGCGGCGGGGTGACCGTCAGCGGGGTTCCTTCGCGTCGCAAGTCAGCAGCGAGATCCTCGATCAGGAGCGAGATGTCGGTTTCGACAGATGCCTCAGTCCCCTCGCCACGCACAAAATCGAGATAGCCGTGAACCATGTGCTCCATTTCGGCGACGTCCGATTTAAGCTCCGCCACGGTTGGATCGTTGCCGAGCAGCTCGAGGGCGAGCTTCATTCGCGTCAAGGGTGTGCGCAGATCGTGCGACACGCCGGCGAGCATCTGGGTGCGTTGCCGAACCTGGCGCTGCAAACGATCGCGCATCGTCATAAACGCGATCGCGGCACGCCGGATCTCGACAGCCCCTTCGACCTTGAAGGACGGAACGGTGAGACCCTTACCGAAGCTGTCGGCTGCTTCCGCCAAGCGGCGCAGCGATTTCACCTGGTTGCGCAGAAAAACGATGGCCACGGCCAGCAGGACCATTGAGGAGCCCAACATCCACATCACGAAAATGTAGGTTGTCGAGCTGGATAGCCGATTGCGCGGGACACCGACCGACAGCACGCCATCAGAAAGCTGAACCTTGATCTCGGCACCCCCGTCATCCAGCAGGTCGATGCGAAAGGGGTAGTTTAAGCGGCCCTGTATTGCCTGGCTGAGCTGGTCCTCGACCAGCCTGCCGGTCGCGGGCGATATCGGGGGTAGCGTTTTAGTGCGTACGATCGTGACGTCGAGGTCGGTTTGCGCCTTCGCACGTTCCAGCAGTTGGGCGGTTTCGGCCGGCGAAGCGGCGAGCTTCAGCGCATCGACCAAGAGACCGACATCGCCGGCTACCGCCGCCGAGAGCCGCCAGGAAACAGCCGTCCAGTGCCGATCGTAAAACACCCAAGTAGCGATCGCTTGCAGCAGGATGAGCGGCATCACGACAATCAGCAGCGAGCGCCCGAACATGGTGCGCGGCAGCACCCGCTTGATCCACGGATCCCGCCTTATCGCGAAATCGTCTTCCGGCTCCGACCCGGAGAGATCAGCGTCGATGTCGTGCGCCGTCACTGTTGGACCCGCTGACGTCAATCCGGTTTGAGAATATAGCCGGTACCGCGAACCGTCTGCAGATAGCGCGGGAATCGCTGATCGCGCTCGATCTTGCGGCGCAGCCGGGTCATCTGCACGTCGACATTTCGAACATTGCCGCTCAGCGATATCGACAATTCCTCGCGCGACACGGCCTGCCCAGCCTTCTGGGCCAGCATTGATAGCAGCCCCGCCTCAGCGGCGGTCAAATGCACGACGTCGCCGCCGCGGTACAGCTCGCCGCGCACGATATCGAACCGGCAGGTGCCTAAGCGGATGTCTTTGGATATGACATCGGTTGCCGGCCGGCGCAGAAGGAGGTTGCGGATGCGCAGGACCAGCTCGCGAGGTTCGAAGGGTTTGGAGAGGTAATCGTCAGCCCCTTGTTCGAGGCCGTTCACCCGGTCCTCG
Source organism: uncultured Alphaproteobacteria bacterium (assembly GCA_963787425.1). Taxonomy (GTDB): domain Bacteria; phylum Pseudomonadota; class Alphaproteobacteria; order ATCC43930; family CGMCC-115725; genus AP-15. The sequence continues at coordinate 1,111,707 of CAWBCV010000001.1, read as the reverse complement.
GGCTCGGCCATCGCAGTCAGCAACAGGACCGGGATGCGCCCCTCCGCACGCAGCGCGCGGGTCAGTTCCAACCCGCTCTCGCCCGGCATCATGACGTCGAGCACGACGAGGTCGAAGGCGAAGCTCGCGAGATTAGAGCGCGCCTCGCTCGCATCGCCGGCGGCGGTCACCCGAAATCCACTGTCCGAGAGATACCGCCGCAACAGTCCCCGCAGGCGTGCGTCGTCATCGACGACAAGAAGATGGGGCTCGGAGAGATCGGCATCGGGTGCGCTCGTCACGCGAAGGAATATACGACGGATCTCGCGTTAATGCTTCTTCGGCGGCAGGGGAGCAAACCGGTGCCGGTCATCTTCTGCAGCGATGATCCGCAGCATGATCTCCCGGAACCCCTCCACAGCCCGCGGTCCCGCTTGGCGGTAGGCGTTGGCGATCCTCGCCCGCTGCGGCTCAGACAGCTTTCGTTCGAGTTCGCGCCCCTTTGGCGTCAGTTCGAGGAGACGTTGCCGGCGATCGTGCGAGCCGGGTTGCTGCAGGATGAACTCCTGCCGAACCAACTGGCCGAGGACCCGGCTCAGGCTCTGCTTGGTGATGCGCAGGATCGCCAGGAGCTCGCCGACGGTCATCTGCGGGTGTCGTCCGACAAAATGGATGACGCGGTGATGGGCGCGGCCAAAACCGTATCGCGCCAAGATCGCGTCGGGCTCGGCGGTGAAATCACGATAGGCAAAAAACAGCAGCTCGATCCCTTGCCGCACCTCCTCCTCGGCTATGGCAGGCGGATGAGCCGGCAAATTTATGTCAGACATATTGACTTATCCCGCAACCTTTGACACTTGTCAGGCGTCCTTCGGGATATAAAGTTTCAGGCGACATATAGGCTGGCCGTGTTGCCGCCGCACCGGCCGACCATAAGGTGCAAGGAAGTTCCAATGTCCGTGATCCCGTTCGACGATCGTGACGGCTTCATCTGGTACGATGGCCGCCTCGTCCCTTGGCGCGATGCAAAGCTCCACGTGCTGACCCACGGGCTCCACTATGCGAGCTGCGTGTTCGAAGGCGAGCGCGTGTACAACGGCACGGTTTTCCGTTTGGAGGACCACAATGAGCGCCTCCTCAACTCGGCGCGGATCCTCGGTTTCGAGGTGCCGGCTGGGATGGACGATCTGGCAAAGGCGACGCAAGAGGTAATCACGTCGAACAATATCGTCGACGGGTATGTCCGACCGATCGCCTGGCGCGGCGCCGAGCAGATGGGTGTCTCGGCGCAGGCAACCAAGATCCATCTGGCGCTCGCCGCCTGGGATTGGCCAGCCTATTTCTCGCCGGAGGCGCGCGCCAAAGGGATCCGCATGCAATGGGCGAGGTGGGCGCGTCCGGCGCCTCACACGGCGCCGACCGCGGCGAAGGCGTCGGGGCTCTACATGATCTGCACGATGTCAAAGCACGAGGCCGAGGCCAACGGGTGTGACGACGCGTTGATGCTCGACTGGCGCGGCCGCCTCGCCGAGGGCACCGGAGCCAATATCTTCCTCGTCATTAATGGCGAGCTGCACACCCCGACACCGGATTGCTTTCTGAACGGCATCACCCGCCAGACTGTGATCGGACTGGCGAAGCAGCGGGGCATCAAGGTGGTCGAGCGGCCGATGATGCCGGAGGAGCTCGCCAAAGCCGAAGAGGTATTCCTGACCGGATCGGCGGCCGAAGTGACCCCGGTCGGCGAAATCATCGGCGAACACGGCCATTACCGCTTTACGCCGGGCACGATCTGCCGGCTGATGTGGGAAGATTACGATCGTACCGTCGGCAAGCGGGTGGCTAGCGCGGCTTAGCGTATCATTCGCGAGCTCTGGCCATATCTAAGGCGCTCCGACCAACAGTTGGGCGAGATGCGCAGTGACATCCGTAACTTGGCTCTCCGGGCGGGTGTGCCTAGCAAGGTTTTGCCAGTCTCGAGGAGCAGATGATCGGCGCCGACCAGCGCCTCGCCCGCATAGAGCGGCGACTGGATTTGGCGGATACCCCGGTCTGATATCTCAGCAGCCGAGCTTGGTTGCCAGATCGACAAAATCGCCGGCTATCACGTCGAAATCGTGCTCGGCTTTGAGATCTCTAGTCTTGTTGGGGCCGTGCTCGAGCGGCCGGCTGACGAAGGCGGTGCGAAAACCGCGGCTGCGCGCCGCGACGAGATCGCCATTATGTGCGGCCACCATCATGCACTGCCCGGGTTTGAGGTCGAGCAGCGCAGCGCTGCGGTCGTAGGCCTCGGGCTGTGGTTTGTAGGCTTGGGCGACCTCAGCGCCGAGGATCACGTCCCACGGAAGCCCGGCATATTTGGCCATGTTGACCATCAGCGCGACATTGCCGTTCGACAATGTCGCAAGGATGAATTTGCGCTTGAGGCGGGTGAGCCCTTCGACGCTGTCGGGCCACCCGTCGAGGCGGTGCCAGGCGCGGTTGAGGTGGTCGATGTCACCCTCGCCGAGACCGCTGATTTCAAATTCCTTCAACAGTTCGACGAGGTTCTCGCGATGCAGGTCGTCGAGCCTGGCCCAGGGCCGCTCGCCCTTGCGCACCTTCTCCATTGCCGGCTGATAGCGGGCCCGCCAGCGATCCGCGAAGGCGTGCCAATCCTTCTCGCGGCCTTGCGGCCCGAGAAAACTTTTCGCCTCGCGGGCGATGCTGTCCCGCCAGTTCACCACGGTGCCAAACACGTCGAAAGTGAGAGCCTTCACATCGGAAAGCGCCATCCGCTGAGTTCCCGCCAAGTAGGTTGCCGCCGGCCCTCGGTTTCGCGCCTCAGCGGCGCTGCTGTCAAGGCAGCGGCTTCTTTGCGCAGGTGAAATCCCTGCCGCCATCGGTCTTTTCGCACAAGACCACGGCGTGCTGGACGTTGTCCACGACCCATAGAAAGGCGGCGTGCTCGTTTGCCGCTGCGCTAACGGCATAATTGCCGGAGCCGCCCGGCGCGCCTCCCGGCAACCGAGGTCCGGCGGGCAAGCTCGGGGTCGGCTGCGGGGCGCCGGGCAGGCTCGGCTGGGCCCCCTGCGCGAAGACGCTATTCGCGTTCAAGGACAAAGCACCGGCTGAGGCCAAGGCGGCGGACAGCAAAAGGGCGAGGAATTTCGTCATCGTCGTCTCCAAGATGGGTCGCGCCGGTCGTCTTATCGCGGCGGCTGACGGTGCTCCAGCGCGTCGAGCGGTATCGTGCCGAGGTTCTCGCCTAATCTTCCCCGGTTTGATAAAAAGACGGGATCGGGCGTTTGTTGAAAAGGGTGCGCCACCCACTCGTCAGGCCCACTCGCCAGGAAGGAAAGCCGATGGAACTCACCGACCCCGTCAAGCGGATCCTCAGCAATTACGAGAGCGACAATCCCGGCACCAAGGCGAACCTCGCCCGCATCCTCTTGCAGGGCAAACTCGGCGGCACCGGCAGGCTGCTGATCCTGCCGGTCGATCAGGGGGTCGAGCACGGCCCGGCCCGCAGCTTTGCGCCGAACCCGCCGGCCTACGACCCGCATTACCACTACCAGCTGGCGCTCGAAGCCGGGCTTTCCGCCTATGCCGCGCCACTCGGCTTTATCGAAGCCGGGGCCGACACCTTTGCCGGCCGCATCCCGACGATCCTCAAGCTCAACAATGCCAACAGCATGTCGCGTTTCAAGGAAAACGCGACCCAGGCGATAACCGGCAACGTCAAGGACGCGCTGCGGCTCGGCTGCGCGGCGATCGGCTACACGATCTACCCCGGCTCGGACGCCGCCTATGACCAGATGCGCGACATCGCCGAGATGGCCTGCGAGGCCAAGGCGCATGGGCTGGCCGTCGTGATCTGGTCCTATCCCCGCGGCGGCAACCTCTCGCGTGAGGGCGAGACCGCGATCGACATCTGCGCCTATGCCGCGCAGATCGCCGCCCAGCTCGGCGCGCACATCATCAAGGTCAAGCCGCCGACCCAACATCTCGAGCTCGCCGCGGCGAAGGCGGTCTACGAAAAGCAGAAGATCGACATCTCGACCCCGGCAGCGCGTATCAAACATGTCGTGCAATCGGCCTTCAACGGCCGGCGCATCGTCGTCTTCTCGGGCGGCGAGGCGAAGGACCTCGATGGCGTCTTCGCCGAAGTGCGCGCGATCCGCGACGGCGGCGGCAACGGCTCGATCATCGGCCGCAACACCTTCCAGCGGCCGAAGCAGGAGGCTTTGGACATGCTGGGCAAGATCATCAAGATCTACCAGGGCAAAGACTGAGCCTTTGATGCAGAGCGAGGCGCGGGCGACGACGCGGCTCTATCTGATTACGCCGCCCGCGCTCGACCCCGACCGGTTTGCACATGAGCTCGAGGAGGCGCTCGCCGGGGGCGATGTCGCTTCCCTGCAGCTCCGCCTCAAGGATGTCGAGGACGAGGCGGTCCGACGCGCCGCCAACATGCTGAAGCCGATCGCCCAGGACCGGGGCGTCGCATTCATCATGAATGACCGCCCCGACCTCGCCGCCGAGCTCGATTGCGATGGGGTGCATGTCGGGGAGGAGGACATGCCCTACTCCGAAGCCAGGCGCCTCCTCGGCCCCGACCGCATCGTCGGCGTGACCTGCGGCGCCAGCCGCGACCGCGCCATTACCGCCGCCGAAGCCGGCGCCGACTATGTCGCCTTCGGCGCCTTCTTCCCAAGCGCGACGAAGAACGCCAAACACCACGCCGGCCCGGAATTGCTGCGCGATTGGAGTGACACCACCGTCGTCCCGTGCTGCGCCATCGGCGGCATCACGCAAGAAAATTGCGGACCCCTGGTCGAAGCCGGAGCCGATTTCCTCGCCGTCATCAGCGCGATCTGGTCGCACCCCAAAGGGCCGCGCGCTGCAGTGCGCGAGTTCAACGATGTGTTCGCGCGCTACGGCCGCGCCTCCACAGAGCGATCGTCGTAGCCGAGCCGGATGCCGCGAGGCTCCACCAGCCCTTCGAGCCGCGCCCGCAAGGTTGATCGTCGTCGAAGGTGTTGAGGTCAACGCCGAAGCAAATTTCTTTGCGGTATTGACGCATTTTGCAACAATCTGTGTGTTGTATTTCCGGCAGCTCGGGGCAATCGTGCCACCGATAAGATCTTCGGTTATTAGTTAATGAGCCAATTACCATTTGCCGCCGTCATTCTTGCCGCCGGTAGCGGCACGCGGATGAAATCCGCCATGCCCAAGGTAATGCATCCGATCGCGGGGCAGGCGATGATCGCTTATCCGTTGGAGGCGCTGCGCCCGCTATCCCCGGCCGCGACCCTGGTCGTGATCGGGCCGAGAATGGAACAGGTCGCCGCGATCGTCGCTCCAGCCGAAAGCGTCGTGCAGGATCCGCCGCTCGGCACCGGCGATGCGGTGCGGACGGCGACGCGGGCGCTCGATGGGCGCCTCGCGCCGCAGGGCCCGATCGAGGACGTCCTCGTGCTCTACGGGGATACGCCGTTTCTCGCCACCGAGACACTGTCGCGGTTATTGGCGGAGCGGCGCCGCACCGCAGCAGCAGTCCTTGTCTCGGGCATGCGTCCCGCCGACCCCGGCCCCTACGGCCGCTTCGTGCTGGCGCCCGACGGCGCGCTCGAGCGTATCGTCGAGGCCGCCGACGCCGGCCCCGAGGAGCAGGCGATCGGCCTCGTTAATGGCGGCATCATGGTGATCGAGGCGTGTCGCCTGGCCGAATTCCTCGATGCACTCGACAGCGACAACGCCAAGCGCGAGTTCTACCTGACCGATATCGTCGCCATCGCCCGCCGAAAGGCGCTCGCCTGCCGAGCGGTCGAGCTTCCGGCGGAGGAACTGCTCGGCATCAACACCCGCGCCGAGCTCGCCGAAGCGGAGGCGCTGATGCAGTGCCGGCTGCGCCGCGCGGCAATGGATTCGGGGGTGACGATGGTCGCCCCCGAAACCGTGTTTTTGAGCGCCGACACGCAGCTTGGCGGCGATGTCGTGATCGAGCCCAATGTCACCTTCGGCAAGGGCGTGAGGGTAGGGGAGGGGGCTTGCATCCGCTCGTTCTCGCACCTCGAAGGCGCCACGGTCGGGGCGGGTGCGATCGTCGGCCCATTTGCGCGACTGCGGCCGGGAGCGGTTCTCGAGGCCGACGTGCATGTCGGCAATTTTGTCGAGGTCAAAGCCGCCCGGCTCGGCGTTGGGGTCAAGGCCAACCACCTTTCGTATATCGGCGACGCCGAGGTGGGGGCGAAGACGAACATCGGCGCCGGCACGATCACCTGCAATTACGACGGCGTTAACAAATCCCGCACGATAATCGGGGAAGGCACGTTCATCGGCTCGAATACGGCGTTCGTGGCGCCGGTCACGGTCGGCGACGGGGCGATCGTCGCCGCCGGCAGCGTGATCACCCGGGATGTCCCTGCCGACGCGCTGTCGATCGCTCGCGGACAGCAGGTGGATAAGCCGGGTCGCGCCGCGGAGATCCGGGCACGTCTACGGAGGAAGAACTGATGTGCGGCATTATCGGCATCATCGCCAGGGATACGGTCGCTTCGGGGCTGCTCGAAGGTCTGCGCCGCCTCGAATACCGCGGCTATGACTTCGGCCGGCATCGCGACCCTGGTCGATGGACGCATCGAGTGCCGCCGCGCCGAGGGCAAGCTCGCCAACCTCGCCCGTCGGCTCGATCATCAGCCGGTGCAGGGGGCGATCGGTATCGGGCACACTCGCTGGGCGACCCACGGTCTGCCGACCGAGACCAATGCCCACCCGATCGCCACCGGCCGCGTCGCGGTCGTCCACAATGGCATTATCGAGAATTTCCAGGCGTTGCGGCACGAGCTCGAAGGGCTTGGCCACGTCTTCCACACCGACACGGACACCGAGGCGGTGGCAATCCTCGCGACGCATTTTCTCGAACAGGGGCTGTTGCCCCGAGAGGCGGTGGCGAAGACCTTGGCGCGCCTCGACGGCGCGTTTGCGCTCGCCTTTCTGTTTGCCGGCGAGCACGATTTGCTGATCGGCGCCCGCCGCGGCAGCCCGCTCGCCATCGGCTATGGCGACGGCGAGATGTTTCTGGGCTCGGACGCATTGGCGCTGGCGCCGCTGACCCGCCGCATCACCTATCTCGAAGAAGGCGACTGGGCGGTCGTTACGTCGCGCGCGGTGACGATTTTCGACGCGGCCAATAATGAAGTCCAGCGCCCGATCCGCGAATCCGCGGCCTCGGGTGCGCTGATCGGCAAAGGCAATTACCGCCACTTCATGCTGAAGGAGATCTTCGAGCAGCCGGCGGTGATCGGCGACACGTTGAACGCACTGATCAACCCGGCGACCCGCACCGTGCACCTGCCGGAGCTGCCCTTTGAACTGGGCGAGCTGGAGCGGGTGACGATGATCGCCTGCGGCACCGCCTACCACGCCTGCATCGTCGCGAAATACTGGCTCGAACGGATCGCCCGCATCTCGGTCGAGATCGACATCGCCTCGGAGTTCCGCTACCGAGCGCCGGCGATGCCGCGCGGCGGCGCGGCGATCTTCGTGTCGCAATCGGGCGAGACCGCCGACACACTTGCGGCTCTTCGCTACGCGAAGGCGCAGGCGCAGGCGCAGAAGATCATTGCCGTCGTCAACCAGCCGGAAAGCTCGATCGCGCGCGAGGCCGATGTCGTATTGCCGACCCTGGCGGGCCCCGAGATCGGTGTCGCCTCGACCAAGGCCTTTACGACACAGCTCGCTGTGCTCGCCTCGTTCACCGTCGCGCTGGCGCGGGCCCGGGGCGCCATCAGTCACAACCGCGAGGCGGAGCTGGTCGGCGTCATGACCGAAATTCCATCGCGCGCGAGCGACGTCTTAAACCACGACGAGCGGATCCGCGAAATCGCCGTCGAGATCGCCGAAGCGCGCGACGTGCTCTATCTCGGCCGCGGCAGCGCCTATCCGCTGGCGCTCGAAGGCGCCCTCAAGCTGAAGGAGATCTCCTACATCCACGCCGAGGGCTATGCCGCCGGCGAGATGAAGCATGGCCCGATAGCGCTCATCGACGAGAACGTGCCGGTCATCGTGCTGGCGCCGCACGACGATCTTTTCGAAAAGACCCTGGGCAATGTCGAAGAGGTGATGGCCCGCGGCGGCCGCGTCGTGATGATCTCGGACGCAGCCGGGGTAGCCCGGCTGGCCGACCGGCTCGCCTTCGGGATCGCTGTGCCGAATTGCGACCCGTTTGTCGCTCCCCTCCTCTACGCGATCCCGATCCAGCTCCTCGCCTACCACGTTGCCGTCCTCAAAGGCACGGACGTAGACCAGCCCCGCAACCTCGCGAAGAGCGTCACGGTGGAGTAGGGGGTCAGCTGGCAGAGGCCAGCGCGGGGACGAAAACTTACGCCTTCGCCTCAAACGATTCGGCGACCGTCTTGGCCATGTCGAGGAACTGGCGCCGGATCTTCGGGTCGGGGATCGCGTAATACAGCCGGATGAACTCGATCGTCTCGGGCCGCTGAAGGTACTCCCGCCACTGCCGGTCCTCGGGGCTGATCTCGGCATCGTCGGGCCGCAGATCGCCGAAAAAATAGGAAATCGGCACGCTCAGGATATCCGCCATCGCTGACAAGCGGGATGCGCTCACGCGGTTGGCGCCGCCCTCGTATTTCTGCACCTGTTGAAAGGTGAGGCCGAGCGCGTTGGCGAGCGTCTCCTGGTTCATCCCCAAAAGCAGACGGCGCATCCGGATGCGCCCGCCCACATGCACGTCTATCGGGTTTGGCACGCCGGTGCCGCGCCCGTATTTCGGAGCCGAGTTGGGCTCCTCCAACAGTTTCGCCGACCTCTTCAACGCACGTTCCCCTCTGCACCGCGCCACATCAGGTTGCAACGGGTTCGCCCCGAGCGCAAGCAAGATTCGACAAATGCAGGCATCGAGGGCAGGCGAATTAACCTACGGTCGAGTAACTCCTGCAATTAAGGTTAATTTCGTTGCAGTCCGCCTGGCTCTCAGCCGTCTCTGCGGCCGATCTCGTCATAGCCACGCCGGCTGCTGATAAAGACCAACGCCATCAGCCCGATCCCCAAGGCGAGGGTGACGATGACCCCCAAGCCCATCGCCAGCCATCCGGCGCCGCTGATTTCGGAATCGCCGATGCCGGTCCACTGGGCAGCGATGAAAAAGCCAATCACGAGAACAACAGCGCCGGCGATTGCTGCCGCGACCCAGCTCAGCGTCGATTTCATCGTACTTTTCCCGCTAGGATCGCCCCGACCTGGCGCAAATCTTCGATGAAACGCTCGATCTCCTGGCGGCGGGTCTCTTCGTCCGGGGCGCGCAGCAACGCCGAGGGATGCACGGTCGCGAGCGCGCAGGGCGCCAGCGCAAACGGCACGAGCCGGCCACGGTCGCGGGTTACCCGAAAGGCCTTTCCGAACAGGGCCTGCGCCGCGGTCGCGCCGAGCGCCACGACGATTCGCGGCTTCACGATGCTGATCTCGGCCTCGATCCAGGGAAGGCAGGCCTCGATTTCGACCGTGCCCGGTTTGCTGTGAATGCGCCGCGGCCCGCGCGGCACCCATTTGAAATGTTTCACGATATTGGTGACGTAGGTCTGCTCCCGATCGATTCCAGCCTCGACTAGGCAGCGGTCCAGGAGCTTTCCTGCGGGGCCGACAAAGGGATGGCCGGCAAGATCTTCGGCATCGCCCGGTTGCTCGCCGACCAGCATGACCCGGGCTCCCTCCGGTCCCTCGCCGAACACGGTCTGCGTCGCGTTCCGGTACAAGTGGCAACCAGTGCATCGAGCAGCAGCCTCACGCAGCGCGGCAAGCGTCGGCTGGGACGGGATCCGGACGCCGACGCTGGTGTCTTCGTCACTCACGGATCGTGTCCGGCACTGCAGGGCATATTAGACAAACGCGCTTGCGGCACAGCTGTGTCCAATGCGAACGGAACGTGGCTGTTCCGGCCGCCTTTGTCGTGGCAAAGTGTCGATCCGGTGCCCTTCCACGGAGATTTGCATGCCGACCAAGAGCCAGCATCCCGAAACACTCGTGCTCCATGCGGGGTACCGGAGCGACCCGGCAACCAACGCCGTAGCGGTTCCGATCTACCAGACGACGAGCTACCAGTTCCGCGATAGCCAGCACGCCGCCAACCTGTTCGGTCTGGCCGAGCTCGGGAACATCTACACCCGCATCATGAACCCGACCAACGCCGTGCTCGAGGAGCGGATAACTGCGCTTGAAGGCGGCGCCGGCGCGCTGGCTCTCGCCTCCGGCCAGGCCGCCTCGCTGTTTGCCGTCCAGAACATTTGCCAGGCGGGGGACAACTTCGTCAGCTCCACCGACCTCTACGGCGGCACCTGGAACCTGTTCCTCAACACGATGATGAAGACGATGGGGATGGAGGTGCGCTTCGTCGACCCGGCCGACCCCGAAAACTTCCGGCGGGCGACCGACGCGCGGACCCGCTGCTATTACGCCGAGACCTTGCCGAACCCGAAGCTCGAAGTGTTCCCGATCGCCGAGGTTGCCAAGATCGGGCGCGAACTCGGCGTTCCGCTGATCGTCGACAACACAGCGGCTCCGGTATTGTGCCGGCCGCTCGATCACGGCGCCGCTGTCGTCATGTATTCGACGACGAAATACATCGGCGGGCACGGCAATTCGATCGGCGGCCTCGTCGTCGATGGCGGCAATTTCGACTGGGAGAAGCACGCCGACCGCTTCCCGCTGTTGAACCAGCCGGACCCGAGCTACCACGGCGCGGTGTGGACGCAGGCGGTCAAGCCTCTCGGCCCGATCGCCTATATTCTCAAGATGCGCGTGACGTTGCTGCGCGACCTCGGCGCCCCGATGAGCCCGTTCAATGCCTTCCTGTTCATCCAGGGCCTCGAGACCCTGCCGTTGCGCATGCGCGCCCATTGCGCCAATGCGGCGGCGGTCGCGAAATTTCTCTCCGAGCATCCCAAAGTCACGCGGGTCATCTACCCAAACCAGATGGCTGGCGAGATGAAGCGCCGGGCCGATGCCTATCTGACGGGCGGCTATGGCGGACTCGTCGGCTTCGAGCTGAAGGGCGGCCTCGACGCGGGCCGGCGCTTTATCGATGCTCTGCAGATGTTTTACCACGTCGCCAATATCGGCGACGCCCGCAGCCTGGCGATCCATCCCGCGACGACGACCCACTCGCAGCTGTCGCCGGAGGAGCAGCTGCAAACCGGGGTCGACGAAAATTATGTCCGGCTGTCGATCGGGATCGAGCACGAGCAGGACATTGTGGCCGACCTGTCGCAGGCATTGGAGGCCGCCTGATCCGCGATGCGCAGCGGTCGGTTCTGGAACTTCGTTGGCCGATCGATGTCGCGCTGACCGTCGCGAGCCACGGCTGGGTTCACCTTGCGCCGTGGCAGTGGGACCCGGAGCGCGGGCGGCTCGCGCGTGCGGAGCGGATCGGTGATCGTCTCGGCACGATAGAGGTTGCCCAGCATCGCGCCGACTCGGTTATCGTCGGGTGGGCGGGTTTCGCCGGCGCCGATGAGGCCGAAATCCTGGCACGGGTGCGGCGCTGGCTCTCCGCCGATTGGGAACCGGCGCCGGCTCTCGCGGCTTTGCCGGCGCTTGCCGACCTGATCGAACGCGGCGGCGGACGAATGCTGCGGGGCTCGACCTTCTACGAAGATTTCGTGAAGACCGTGCTGACGATCAACACGAGCTGGTCGGCGACGTGCCGGATGGTGGCGGCGCTTGTCGCCGAGCCCGGCGGCGGGAGCTTCCCCGAACCTCCAGCTCTGCTCGATTACGGCGAGGAGCGGCTGCGGGTAGAAGCAAAGCTCGGGTTCCGCGCGCGCACATTGACGAGAGCGACGCGCCAAATGCTCGACGACGGTGCGATCACATCATCGGGCGAGGGCTCGCCCGAGCGGCTGAACCACGATTACCTGCTCGGCCTCTTCGGTATCGGCCCCTATGCAGCCGCGCATTGCCGGATGCTGCTCCACGATTTCAGCCGCATTCCGATCGACAGCTCGGTCACCGCCTATTTGCGCGAGCGCCACGGCCGCGACCCGACCGCCTTCACTGCGGAGCAATCCCTGTGGGGCGACTACCTCGCGCTCGGCTACCGCCTCACCCGCCTGCGCGACAAGCTCCCATCATCTGGTTGAGGAGCTTGAAGGAGTGTCATGGATGAACGGCCCCCATTGGGGCAGGATTTTTCGACGGCGGTGGGATTTGGTTTCGTTATCTCCGATGAAATCGGCGCTTTCGGCGAAGCTGAGAGCGCAGGTATCAACTAGCGCTCAGATGCATTCGGATGATTCGCTCCTATTCATCGGTTATCCCGGTATTCGGGCGCAAATGGGACCAACGCAAATCGAGTGAGATTTCCGGTCCTCGGATTTCGCGCGTTCGGACGATCCCTTGACCGTCTATCCTTAAGCTCAGGCTGTCGCTAAAATGCAAGACAAAGGCTATCGAGCGTGGCACCATAATGCGAAATCAACCATTAGTTAACAAAGGTGACCGACAACCAAGAAACAGGGGCCGGAACGACACGCGTCCGTCGACCGTTCCCAGGGGGCGATGCGCTTCCTGGCTTCCCTGGCGCGCAAAAATCGAGAGCGATGACGCCGCGATCAGGCGGAGGTCGCAGGAGCAGATGGAAAACGGATGACGGCAGGGTCATAGAGCGCGACTATCTGCACGATACCGTTGAGGTGTATGATTCCTCTGGCAGAAGGCATCTCGGCGAGTTCGATCCTTGGGATGGTCGACAGATAGGCGAGCCTGATCCGACCCGTTCTGTGGAGCCGTGAGATGATCTATCGCATTGTGACATATGACAAAACGACCGACCGAATGAAGGGAAGTCGGCCCATCCCGTCAAGCGTTCTCGAAGAAATCAAACGTATTGCGGGTTTCGGTCCCAAGGACGACGGACTAGGCGAATATCCTCTGGAAGAAGCTCAGACGAGACAGGTTGCTCGGATCTTGGATTTCAACCCAGAACCAGATCGTTTCTATTATTACATCGAACCCTACGAGCCGCCCGAGGATGACGGGTTGCAACAGGCCGCTAAAGCCGCAGAATAGCTTACGCTTCGGATCCGGAGGCCCGTCCGGTCCCGTAACTCTGTCCGCTTCGGCTTCGTCGGCCAGAATCTCCTTGTCGATTTGTAACTTCTTAATCAGCATCTCGATCTCTTTGACGCCGACATGACCGCTGACGATCAGCCGGAAGCTAGATTCTTTCGAGAGAAGGCCCGCGGTTAGTTCGCGCTCGCCATCGATCAAACCCAATCCTTTCCCTTCGGAGGAAGGGCTGGAGCTGTCGGCGGCCGATGGCGGAGCGGAATGCGTTCGTGCTTTGCTATTTCAACGGCGACCGACAGATGAAACGCAGCTTCGATCGAGGCTTCGATCGCGTCTTCCTCCAAAGGCGAATCGTACCCTTTTGGCTCGGTTGCAACAACCCCTTTGGTTGTGCGGTACGAGAGAATAGTCGTATCGGTTGCATCTGGAATAGAAGTTGTTTCAAGTTATTGGGATTTTGCAACGTTTGACAGAAACAGACTGTAGACGGGCAATATGAGTTTTTTCGCAATATGAGTTCTTTTCGCAATATGAGTTCTTTTCGCAATATGAGTTCTTTTCGCAATATGAGTTCTTTTCAATGGCTCACCTCACTCGACATGACAACATTCTACACTTTCGATTGGGGCGAGCGCCACGCGAGAACGTGATAAAGACACGGCCGCCAGAGATAATCATGTAATTGCCATCTTCGCATTGTACGCTCGTGGGTATCGCCACCCGAGAGCGGGTGCAAGATTGCGATTGAAGGAGCTGGGGATGCCTGATCTCGACCAGATAAAACAGGCGGAACAGGAGCGCGGGACCGGTGCAGGCGGTTTCCCAAGGCCGGTCGGGCATCCCGCCGGCCGGCCCCGCGGCTCCGCGACCGCATCAACCGCGCTGCCCCGGCTGTTGCTCGTCGGCGACCCGGCGGCATTACGGCTGTGTCTCGCAGATTTTCGACGTTATTAGCCATATTGAATGCTTCCCCGGCGAAAGCCGGGGTCCATCTCTCGGCGGCATGAGCACGGGATGGATGGGTCCCGGCTTTCGCCAGAATAGCGGCCCACGTACGGTTTCATCCACGGTGGGTCGGCCGCGCCGGCCGGTCTCCAACTCGCAATTACAGTTTTAACGGTCTCGGTTTGACAAGTGGCCGGCGGACTGATCGGCTGTCGCAGGGTGAGGCGTCAAAACGAAACTTCAGGGGGCAGATCGCCTGGGGCGACGCCGGACTCGGCAAGCGCGGCCATCACCCAGTTGCGGATCTGTCCGATCCCGCGATTGTCTTCGCTCCACGCGTCAACCACGCCACGGAATTGGCGGTCGCCGTCATACGGCACCGCCGGGCAGACGGCGGTACGCAGAAACGGGGTCGGCACGATGAGCTCGCCGATTTCGGGGTTCTTCTTCAGGAGGGCCAGAGCGCAAAGCGCCGTCGCAACAAAGCAATCGGCACGGCCCGATTGAACTGCGAGGAGCGCCTCGTCGCGGGTCTTGAACCCGGTGATCGCGGCATTGCCGGCAAACCGCCGGGCGGTTTCTTCGCGCGCCGATCCCTCGTCGACGGCGACCAGACTTTCGGGAACATTAAGCTCGGCCCAGCTCTTTGGCGCGAAGCCCTTGCGTGCCAGGATCGCGTAGGTGTCGTGGAAGAGCGGTGTGCCAAAATCGGCGAACATCGCCCGCTGCACGGTCGGGCTGGGACTGTATGCCAGATCGATCTTGCCTGCGTGCAAATCGGTTGCCGCATCGGCCCAATTTGCTTCGCTGACGGCCGCCTCGACACCAAGGCCCGCGGCCAAATCCTGCGCCATCGCAACGCAAAAGCCGGTCCACTGCCCCGATTTCGGGTCTCTGCGGAAATAGGGCTCCTCGCCCGCCAGCGCTGCGACACGGAGCTTTTTTGTGCGCAGGATGCGGGCGAGATTGGGCTCGTTCGCTGGCGCTGGTGGTACCGCCTGGCTTGCAGCGCCGCGGCGGTGCATCGCGGCGCCGGCGGCCAGTCCGCCTCCAAACTCTCTGCGGCTCAACATCACCCCGCTCCCCGATCTACAAAGTCGCAGGAGGTCAAAAGCGGTTTCGACCGTAACCCATACCAAGCCGGAAACCTTGCTGGTACTGGTGTTTCCGCCATTTGTGGCCCTTTGTGAAATTCTCGTGTTTGTCTTTATGCGTCGCCGCCCAACCCGAGGGAGCCTTCCCGATGTCGCAGCCTCTCGTCGTTTCGATCCCGCACAGGCTCGGCCGTCAAGAGGCAAAGCGCCGGCTCGACAGCGGGATCAGCCGCCTGCGCCCCGAACTCGCGGGCCTGATCAGTACGCTTGACTACAGCTGGGACCAGGATCGCCTCAACTTCAACGTGTCGGCAATGTGGCAAACGATCACCGGGGCGATCGAGGTGCTGGACGACGCAGTTCGCATTGAGATCCACCTGCCCTGGATGATGCGCCTGCTCGCCGACACGGTCGCCAAACAGGTACGCGGGCGCGGCATCGCAATGCTTGAAAAGCCGCCGGCTGACGGCTAGCGCGGGAAAATCGACAGTGGCTCCTTTCTCACGCGGCGCGTCCGAACAAGGCCGGGCATGACCCATGATGCCGCCTTCTCGCCGCAAGCGGCTCCTGATCACCGTTGCCCGGGACGGCAAGCGAGACCGGCGAATCCTGTGCCGTGGCCTGCTTCAGTTCTCGGCCGCAGCCTGAGCGGCCTGCCAGTGAACGGCGGTGACAAACGACTCGAGGCTGATGCGACCGATGATCTGTTCGAGGGCGCTGTCGTTGCGGTCTGCCGAAACGAGCAGCGCGCTGACCGTGACTTGCGGGGAATCTTCGAGATTTTCTCTGGTCAGCCGGCGCAGGCCGAGACCGGCAGCCGAGGCCGCCTGAAGAAGCAGCGCGCGGATGTGCGCCTCCTGGTCGCCCTGGCAACGCAGCTCGACGGAGTAATGGGTCTCGACCTCGGCGGCGCCGCGCGGCTGCCGGTTGATGAGCCGCACCAACGGGCGCAAGAACAGGTTCGTCAGGACGACGAACCCGGCCGCAATCCCGCTGGCGGCGAGCTGTCCGGCGCCGGCGAAGGTTCCGACCATGGCCGAGCACCAAAGCGTCGCGGCGGTGTTCAAGCCGGTAATGTTGATGCCCTCACGCAGGATCACGCCCGCTCCGAGAAAGCCGACGCCCGAAACGACCTGAGCCGCGACCCGCGTCGGACTATTGTCGCCCGATACCATCATCGAGAAAACCACGAAGCCGGCCGCGCCGACCGCGACGAGAGAGTTGGTCCGCAATCCCGCCATTCGCTGCCGCCATTGCCGCTCGAAACCAATGAGGCCGCCGAACAGCACGGCGACCCCGAGGCGGACGGCAATTTCCTGCGCCTCCGTCGCTTCGGCTCCATCTGTCTATTCAGACTCGCCGGCACCGGCGGCGCAATCTCGCGTCGGAAACCGGCAACATCATGCCGGTCGTGGCGAGCGTCCCCGTGCCGCCGGCCGCCTCGCTCGCGGGCGTCCGGCCTTGCCCGCCCCCGGCTCGACCGCGGGCTCGCTCAACGCCTCGGGCGCGCCGCTGCCGGCGCGCGCCGCGATCAGTTCGGCAGGGCCGGTCTTGGCGCCGTAGCGGCAGAGATCGGCGACGACGCAATTGGGGCAGTCGGGCTTGCGCGCCTGGCATACGTAACGGCCGTGCAGGATCAGCCAGTGGTGCGCATAGCGCTTGTACTCGGCCGGCGTGATCGCCTCGAGCCCGGTCTCGACCGCGAGCGGCGTCTTGCCCGGGGCGAGGCCGGTGCGGTTGGCGACACGGAAGATGTGCGTGTCGACGGCGATTGTCGGCTCGCCGAAAGCGACGTTCAACACGACGTTGGCGGTCTTGCGTCCGACACCGGGCAGCTTCTCCAGCGCGGCGCGGTCGCGCGGCACCGCGCCGCCATGCTGCTCGACGAGGATCCGGCTGAGCGCGATCAGGTTTTTCGCCTTGGTTCTAAAGAGCCCGATCGTGCGGATGAGCTCCACGATCCGCTCCTCGCCGAGTGCCAGGATCTTCTCCGGGGTATCGGCGAGCGTGAAGAGCGCAGGGGTCGCCTTGTTGACACCGGCATCGGTCGCCTGCGCCGACAGCACGACGGCGACCAGCAGGGTGAACGGGTTGATGAATTCGAGCTCGGTCTGCGGGATCGGGCGCGTCTCGGCCAGGCGGCGATAGAATTCCCGTGCCTCGCGTTTCGAAAAAGCGCGCATCACTGGAGTGTAGAGGGGCTTGCCGTCGACGACAAACGGCGACGCAATCTATCAACCGCTTTACGGATCGACGGCCACGCCCTTATGTTTTCGGTACATGACGCTGAGCCCCCCTTGCGCGGCCCCCCCTGCGCCGTCCCGTCGCCCGTTTTTCGAGCGCGTGTTGTCGCCGCATCGCAGCCTGCCGTCGCGCAACTTTCATATGCTGATGGGATTGCTCGGCCTGGTCAGCTTCGCCGCCGGGGTCGGGTTTGTGGCGATCGGCGCGTGGCCGGTATTCGGGTTCTTCGGGCTCGACGTCGCGCTCGTTTATGTCGCCTTCCGGCTCAACTATCGCACTTCCCGACAGAGCGAGACGATACGCCTCGCCGACGACATCTTCTCGGTCGAGCGGGTCAGCGTGCGCGGCGAGCGCCGCAACTGGCGTTTTCAGCCCTTCTGGGTCAAGGTCATTCTCGAGGAGCGGCCGGATACATCGAACCGCCTGCTCGTCGCCTCGCATGGCCGGAGCCTCGTGATAGGCGACTTTGTGGCTCCCGCCGCGCGGCGGGAACTCGCTGCGACACTGCGCGATGCGCTCACTCGCTGGCGCAATTCCCTAAACCCGGCCCCGCAGTAACCGCGAGGCGGCTCAAAGGCCGAGGACCTCCTTCAGGCCGTAAACCCCCGGCGGCCGCCCGACCACCCAGCGCGCGGCGCGTATGGCGCCTTTCGCGTAGATCACCCGGCTGGTCGCCCGGTGGATCAGTTCGAGACGTTCAGCGGCGCCGGCAAAGATAACATGGTGATCGCCGACCGCGTCGCCGCCGCGCAACGCCGCAAAACCGATATCGCCGGTGCGGCGCGGGCCGGTTATGCCGTCGCGGGCGCGCTGCTCGACTTTTTCGAGCTCCACCCCTCGGCCTGCCGCCACGGCTCGGCCGAGCGCGAGCGCGGTGCCCGAGGGCGCATCGACCTTGGCGCGATGATGCATTTCCATGATCTCGACATCCCAGTCGGGGCCGAGCCGGCGCGCTACCTCCTCGACGACGCTCAACAGAACATTCACTCCGAGGCTCATATTCGGCGCCCATACGATCGGAATACGGCGCGCCGCCTGCCGCACCCTGTCGCCTTGCTCTGTCCCGAGACCCGTCGTGCCGATCACCATCGCGGTGCCGAGGGAAGCGGCGAGCTCGGCATGCTCGGCGGTCGCCTGGGGCGAGGTGAATTCGAGCACGACGTCGCTGTCGCGGATCACCTTCTCGACGGTCTCACCGATCGGAATGCCGATCCGGCCGATTCCGGCCAGCTCGCCGATATCCTGGTTGACATAGCCGCTGCCCGGCGCCTCGCTGCCGCCGGCAACGGAACAAGCCTCGGTATGCGCGATTTCGGCGACCAGCATCCTGCCCATCCGGCCACCGCACCCGACGACGCCCATCTTGGTCCCGGCCATGTTATTCCTCCCGTTTTGCTGAGACTGGAACGCTTACTCATTGCCCTATAAAACACAAGGTGCGGGCGGCCCGCCCTCAAACCTGGAGGAAGGATGGACCACGACCACCAGGAGCTGCCATCGGACCCGGCGTTGTGGGTGATGGCGCTCGAATCCTTGCTGGTCGAGAAGGGCCTGGTCGATCCGGCCGCGCTCGATGAGCTGATCGACACTTATGAGCACAAGATCGGGCCGCGCAACGGCGCGCGCGTGGTGGCGCGCGCGTGGCTCGACCCCGAATTCAAAAAACGGCTGCTCGCCGATGCGGGCGCGGCGATCTCGGAACTCGGCTATGCCAGCCAGGGCCGCGAGCATCTGGTGGTGGTTGAGAACACCCCCGACCGCCATAACCTAGTCGTCTGTACATTGTGCTCCTGCTATCCCTGGCCGGTGCTCGGTCTGCCGCCGGTCTGGTACAAATCGGCTCCGTACCGGTCGCGGGCGGTCATCGATCCGCGCGGCGTGTTGCTCGAGCTCGGCCTCGAGTTCGACGGGAATGTCGAGATCCGGGTGTGGGATTCGACCTCGGAGATGCGCTACCTGGTTCTCCCGGAGCGACCGGAGGGCACCGAAAACATGACCGAAGGCGAGCTCGCCGCACTGGTCACGCGAGACGCAATGATTGGCACGGCCAAAGTGACGCCGGCGGGAGGCCCACAATGAACGGCGTGCACGATATGGGCGGGATGCACGGCATGGGGCCGATCATGCCCGAGGCGAACGAGCCGGTATTTCACGAGCCTTGGGAGGGACACGTTTATGCGCTCTCCGCGCCACGGCGGCGCTCGGGAAATGGAATATCGATGCGAGCCGGCATTCGATCGAGCGTCTCCCACCGGCCGATTACCTGCGCATGAGCTATTACGAGAAGTGGCTGGCCGGACTGGTCACGCGGCTCGAAGAGAGCGGCCTTGTCACACGTGCGGAGTTGGAAAGCGGCCAAGCGGCGCCGGATTCGCCCAAAGCGGCGCCGCCATTGACCGCAGATCAGATGACTGCGGCCGTCTCAAAGCGCGGTTGGTTCGCGCGCCAAGTCAACGAGCCGCCGCGGTTTGCGGTCGGTCAGACCGTACGCGCGAGAAAGATCAATCCAACCGGACACACGCGCCTGCCCCGCTATGCCCGCGGGGCGGTCGGCATTGTCGACCGTATTCATGGCGCCCACGTGTTCCCCGACACCAACGCCGATTTCCGCGGCGAGAACCCTCAGCACCTTTATTCGGTGCGGTTTTCGGCACGCGAGCTGTGGGGCGAGGCGGCGTCGGCGCGCGATGCCGTCTACATCGATCTCTGGGAAGACTATCTCGAACCGGCGTGAACCCGATGTCCGATCCGGAGCCGGTCTTTGCCGAACCGTGGGAAGCCCACGCTTTTGCGCTCGCCGTCAAGCTGTCGGAGGCCGGTCTCTTCCCTTGGAGCGAATGGTCTACCGCGCTCGCCGAGGAAGTCGCCGCAGCAAGCCGGCGCGGCGAACCCGATGACGGTTCCCGCTATTACCACCATTGGCTCGCTGCGCTCGAACGCCTTGTCGCTACCAAAAATCTCGTGGCTCCCCCCTCCCTGCGCGCACGCAAGGACGAGTGGGCGGAGGCCTACCGGCGCACCCCGCACGGAACGCCCGTAACGCTGGGAGCAGCCCCTCACCCCAGCCCACTCCCCGCCCCTTCCCTAACCCTCCCCCGCGAGCGGGGGAGGGAAGGGTGGGGGGAAGAAAGCGGGGAGCGGGAGGGACCCGCGTCAGCGGGAGGGTGAGGGGCAGCCGCCACGGGTTACCCAGCCGGCATGGCCCTCCTGCGCTCCGTCGCCACCGTCGGGTCCTACACGCTGCTAAGCCGCGTCTTCGGGTTTATCCGCGACGTTTTGACGGCCGCCATCCTTGGCGCCGGTCCGGTGGCGGACGCCTTTTTTGTGGCGCAGCGTCTGCCCAACCTGTTCCGCAGTCTCTTCGCCGAGGGTGCCTTCAGCGCCGCCTTTGTGCCGCTGTTCGCTGGGACGATGGCCGAGCGCGGCAAGGAGGCGGCTCGGGTCTTCGCCGAGGATGCCCTCGCCGTGCTATTGGCAGCGCTGCTCGGCTTTGTTTTGCTGGGCGAAATCTTCATGCCGGCTGTGATGGCGGTTGTCGCTCCGGGGTTTGGCGAGGATCCGGCCAAGTTTAGTCTTGCAATCGATCTCGCCCGGATCACCTTTCCCTACCTGCTCTTCATCGCGCTGGTGGCGCTGCAGGGGGGTGTGCTGAACTCGGTCGACCGCTTCGCGGCCGCCGCTGCGACACCGGTTCTGCTCAATCTGTTCCTGATCGCCGCGCTCCTGATGATGGACCGCTTCGGCTGGCATGACGGTCGCGCCTTGGCCTGGGCAGTCACCGGAGCAGGGCTCGCGCAATTCCTTTGGCTGTTGTCGTCCTGCGCGCGGGCCGGTCTGGCGCTGCGGCTGCCGGTGCCGCGGCTGACGCCGGGGGTGCGGCGCACCCTAGCCGTGATGGCGCCGGGCACGATCGGCGCCGGTGTCACACAGCTCAACCTCTTGATCTCGACTGCCCTCGCCTCGCTATTGCCGGGCGGCTCGGTCTCGTACCTCTACTATGCCGACCGGCTGAACCAGCTGCCGCTCGGCGTCGTCGGCATCGCGGTGGGCACCGCGATCCTCCCATCATTATCGCGCCAGCTGAGGCTCGGGCTTGCCACTGACGCCGTTGATACCCAGAACCGCGGGGTCGAGCTGGCGCTGTTGCTGACCTTGCCGGCGGCCGTGGCCTTGGCTGTGCTCGCCACGCCGATATTGTCGGTGTTGTTCCAGCGCGGCGCCTTCAGCCCAACCGATACGGCGGCCACTGCCGCCGCGCTCGCGGCCTACGCCGCGGGCCTCCCGGCCTTCGTCCTCGTCAAGGTCCTGGCGCCGGCCTTCTTCGCGCGCCATGACACCGCGACGCCGGTCAAAGTCGCGGTTTCAGCTATGGCGGCCAATCTGTGTCTAACCCTCGTCCTGATGCAGTTTTGGGCGCATGTCGGGATCGCCCTGGCGACGACGGTCGCGGGATGGGTCAATTCGCTGACCCTGCTCGCACTGTTGCTCCGGCGCGGCCATTTCCGATTTGACAGCCGCGCCCGACGTAATCTGCCGCGAGTCGGCATTGCCGCCCTGGGCATGGGTGTAATGCTTGCGCTGCTGCGGATCGCCCTCGGCCCGGCATTGGCCGGGCCCTCCCTCGTTCGCGTGGGCGCGCTCACGGCTCTGGTTGTCGCGGGTCTGGCCGTCTTTACGCTTTTGGCGCTCGCCTTTGGGGTCGCCGATTGGCGCGCCCTCCTCGGGCGGCTGCGCCGGCAGCCAGCTTGACCGGCGCCGTAGTGCAGCGATAGCAGGCGCTGCCACCGTCAGGTATATGAGATCAAATGAACCGTATTTTTTCCGGCATCCAGCCTACCGGCAATCTGCATCTCGGCAATTATCTCGGAGCCATTCGGAACTGGGTTGAGTTGCAGCACGACTTCGAGTGCATTTTTTGCATCGTCGACCTGCACGCGCTCACCCAGCCGCAGGATCCCGCCGAGCTGCGCGCTTCGACGCGCGAGGTTACAGCCGCCTACATCGCCGCCGGGATCGACCCGGAACGCTGCACGATCTTCAACCAGAGCATGGTCTCCGCTCACACCGAGCTGGCCTGGCTGCTCGGTTGCCTGACGCCGCTCGGTTGGCTCAACCGTATGACACAATTCAAGGAAAAGGCCGGGAAACATCGCGATATGGCGGGCCTCGGGCTTTATGCCTACCCGGTGCTGATGGCGGCGGACATTCTCGTCTACAAGGCGACCCACGTGCCGGTCGGCGAAGACCAGAAGCAGCATCTGGAACTCGCACGCGATCTCGCCGGCGCGTTCAACCGCCGCTATGAGCGTGAGTTCTTTCCGCTGCCTGAGCCGCAGATTTTTGGCACGGCAAAGCGGGTGATGAGCCTGCGCGACGGCGCCAAAAAGATGTCGAAATCGGATACCTCCGATTACTCGCGCATCAACATGACGGACGATGCCGATACGATCGCGCTGAAGATCCGCAGGGCGAAGACAGATCCCGAGCCCCTTCCCGGAGATGTCGCCAACCTCGAACGCAGGCCCGAGGCCGACAATCTGATCGGCATTTACGCCGCCCTGTCGGGACTTTCGCGTGAAGCTGCACTCGCCCGATTTGCGGGTCGAAACTTCTCCGAATTCAAGGATGCCTTGTCCGAATTGGCGATCGAGGTATTGGGGCGAATCGGCGGCGAGATGCGGCGATTGATGGCCGATCCCGGATACATCGATAGGATCTTGCGCCGGGGCGCCGAGCGCGCGAGGGCAACCGCCGATCCGGTCCTGCGCGAGGCCCAGGAGATCAGCGGTCTGCTGCGCCCCTGAGTAGGGTTCGCGCTTTTCCCGCCTTGGAGCAGGTTGTAAGTTGACGGTGCAAGCGCGCTGCGCGGGCAAGCAGCGCGCAACGACAGCACGTAGCCGCCGCCTCGAGCACCATGGACATCTACCTGCCGATCGCCGAGGTGTCGCTCGACATCTTCGTCCTGCTCGGCCTCGGTGCAGCGGTCGGATTTCTCTCCGGTGTGTTCGGCGTTGGCGGTGGCTTTCTATTGACGCCGCTGCTGATCTTCATCGGGGTACCGCCCACTGTCGCCGTCGCCTCCTCGGCCAACCAGCTGGTCGGTGCTTCCGTTTCTGGCGTGCTCGCCCACTGGCGGCGCGGCAATGTCGATTTCAAGATGGGTTACGTCTTGCTGGTCGGCGGCCTAGCGGGCTCGTTTCTCGGCGTGTGGATCTTTACCTTGCTAAAACGCCTGGGTCAGATCGAGCTGACGATCTCGATCTGCTACGTGCTGCTCCTCGGGACACTCGGCGCGCTGATGATGATCGAAAGCATCCGCGCGTTGTTCCGGCTGCATCGACCTGGAGCCTCGCGGCGCCGACTGCATCAGCACACCTGGATGCATGGGCTGCCGCTCAAGGCGCGCTTCCGCCGGTCAAGGCTTTATATCAGCGCGCTGTTGCCTGTTGGAATTGGGTTTGTGATCGGCGTTTTCAGCGCAATCCTCGGCATCGGCGGAGGCTTCATCATGGTCCCAGCGATGATCTACATGCTGGGGATGCCAACCGCCATGGTGCCGGGCACCTCGCTGCTCCAGATCATCTTTGTCGCCGCCAACGTCACGGTGCTGCAAGCCTACACCAACCATACTGTTGATGCCGTGCTCGCCCTGGTCTTGCTCGTCGGCGGGGTCGTCGGCGCGCGGATGGGCACCCGGTTCGGGATGCGTCTGCGAGGCGAGCAGCTGCGTTTCCTTTTGGCCCTGATGGTGCTCGCGGTCGCCGCAAAGCTCGCCTTCGACATGACCGGGCGCCCGGCCGACCTGTATTCGATCGCTTCGGAGAGAGGATGAGGCGAGGGCTCGGTTCCCCAGGCGTTCTGCTGGTCCTTTCGCTGTTGTGTTGGGGGTCGGCGGCGCGGGCCGAGGGCCTCGTCGCGGACCTCACCAGTCACCTGATCGCGATCACGACCGGGTTTACCGGCGCCTCCGTGGTGCTCTTTGGCGCGACAGACGGTCCAGGGGATATCATCGTCGCCGTGCGCGGCCCCGAGCGCGAGATGACAGTCCGGCGCAAGAGCCGCGTCGTCGGCGTCTGGGTTAATACTCAACAAGTGACGTTCGCTAATCTGCCAAGCTTCTATGCCGTTGCCGCGAGTCGCCCTATGGCCGACATTTTGTCGCCCGCGGCTGCGGCGTTCTACCGTCTGGGAATCGCCAATCTGAAGCTTGCAGCCGCGACCCCAGCGCCGTCCGTTGTCGTTGACGCGTTCCGCACCGCGCTCGAACGCACCCAAGAAGAGGCGGGGCTGTTCGTGGAGCGGATGGGCAAAGTCGATTTCCTAGGCGAACGGTTGTTTCGCACGACGATCACGTTTCCCTCGAATGTGCCCACAGGGACCTATCTCGTCGAGGTCTTTCTGGTCCGTGATAAGGACGTCGTCAGCGGGCAGACGACCCCGCTGGTCGTCTCCAAGGTAGGGGTCGACGCGTCGGTGTTCGAATTCTCTACGCGCCAGCCCGGGTTCTACGGCGCGATTGCGGTATTGACCGCCGTAGTGGCAGGATGGCTCGCAAGTTTGCCGTTCAGAGGCGGCTGATCCTATCAGAATCAGGGCTTGGCATAGGATCTACAAATGGTAGAGATCGCACATCAGCGTGTTTTCCTCGTCGTAGTCGACGAGACGGAGGAGCTTCAGATCGCCGTCCATTATGCTGCGCGCCGCGCTGCTCATACAGGCGGACGGGTTGCCTTGCTCTACGTGATCGAGCCCTCGGAGCTGCAGCATTGGCGCGCGATCGAGGATTTGGCGCGAGAAGAACGGCGAGAAGAAGCGGAACAACTGATGCACCGGCTATGCGAAGAGATTTCACCGATCGCTGGCTCTATGCCGATCGTCTATATCCGCGAGGGGGCGCGCCGCGACGAGTTGCTGGCGTTGATCAACGAGGAGCCGAGCATTTCGATCCTGGTACTGGCCGCCGGAACCGGTCCCGAGGGACCGGGACCGTTGATCTCGTATCTGACCGGCAAGCCTGCGGCCCGGCTGCGCGTTCCCATCACCATCGTCCCTGGCGGCGCCACCATGGAACAGCTCGAACTCGATCAGTTGAGAGGCAAGCCCGAGCCAAGGCAAAGGGTTGATTCGGTGAACCGACGCCCCATCGTATGAGACCGCCCCCTTTGCGATCGGAGCCCGTAATGTTCATTCAGACCGAGCAAACGCCGAACCCGGCGACGCTAAAATTCCTGCCGGGGTGCCCGGTCATGACCTCGGGCACCGCCAATTTCAGCAGCAAGGAGGCGGCCTGCATCTCGCCCCTCGCCGAACGGCTCTTCTCCTTGCCCGAAGTAACGGGAGTGTTCCTCGGTTCCGACTTCGTGACAGTGACAAAAACCGAGGATGGGGACTGGTACCGGCTAAAGCCGGCGATACTTGCCGTGGTGATGGAGCATTTTACCGCCGGCCGGCCCGTCTTGCTTGGCGATCCAACGGCCAGCGCGGCAGCGGCAACGAGTGAGGAAGACGAAGTCGTGGCTCAGATCAGGGAGCTACTGGAGACCCGCGTGCGCCCGGCCGTGGCTCAGGATGGTGGTGACATAATCTTTCATGATTTTGAGGACGGCGTCGTCTATCTGCATATGCAAGGCTCTTGTTCTGGATGCCCGAGCTCGACCGCGACTTTGAAGGCGGGCATCGAGAACATGCTCCGACATTACATCCCGGAAGTGGTAGAGGTGCGCGCCATCTGAGGCCTGAATAGTATTCTGTTAGAAATCCTACGGTTGGCGAGGTGAGACATCGGATCGACAGTCGTAGCTCTCGTGCGATCGCCGCCGCGGATTGGCTTGGCCCTCGATTCGGCGGGTTTGGCCTGCTCGGTGGCCGTCAGTCTCGGCGAAGAGGTGGTCGCCGAGGAGCGGATTGGTACGATGTACGGCCAAGCCGAAGCGCTGCTGCCCTTGGTGGACAGGGCAATGCGCGAGGCGGGTCAAATGGCCGGCGCACTCGACTTTGTCGTCGCGACCGTCGGGCCAGGCAGCTTCACCGGAATCCGCGTCGGGCTTGCCGCGGCACGCGGAATAGCGCTGGCGACCGGCGCGCGGCTGATCGGCGTCACCAGCTTTGACGCCGTTGCTGTCCGGGCCGTCCGGAAGGACTGGCCGGAAACCCGGTCTTTGCTGGTCGCTCTCGAAAGCCGTCGCGAAGACTTCTACGTCCAGTTCTTCGACCCACATGGCGATGCGCTTGGCGAGCCAGCGGCAATCATGCCGTCCTTGTTTCGCGAGGCTGTGGCCGAGACTATCGGCGCGAACCCGTTGCTGATCGCCGGCGACGCGGCGCAGCGCGCCGCCGCGGCGCTGGAGCAGCGCTCGGACACCGTTGTCCTCGGAGATTCGGCATCCGGCGCGGTCGGGGCTTTACGCGCCGGGCTTCGTCTGGTGCGGTTCGGCAAGGCGGCCGATGCTCCGCGGCCGCTCTATCTTCGTTCCCCCGATGTCACCTTACCTGAGACACGACTAAAGCGGAGCCGCGCCGGAACATGACTTCGCGCGTCGAGCCGCTGCCGCGCGGTGCGACCGGCGCGATATCCTTGCTCCACCGCGCGTGCTTTCCTGAAGATCCGTGGGACGCCGGAGCGATCGAGCAGATAATGGGCATCCCTGGGTTCTTTGGCCAGGTCGGGTGGGCGAAATCTGCCCCGGTCGGGTTCGCATTGACCCTTGCTCTTGGCGAGGAAGCCGAAATCGTGTCGCTCGGCGTCCTGCCGGACCATCGGCGGTGCGGAATTGGTTCGGCTATTCTCGACGCAGTATGCGGTGAGGCCCGATTGCGGGGCGCCGAACGCGCCGTGCTCGAAATGGCGTCGGACAATGAAGCGGCGCGCGCCTTATACGCCGGGCGAGGTTTTACAGTCGTCGGACGTCGTCGGAATTACTACCGCCGAGCAGAATGGGTGGTGGATGCACTCATATTGCGAGTGCAGCTGCCAACAGCCTCGCTGGCAACTTGAGTTTGCTCCACCGCATGGTTCCTGGCAGTTTCTTGCATTTCATCACGGATGTTCTTGAATGCGCGCGCGAGTCTGAAGAAATCGATCATTCACCCGATTGCTTCGCTGCCGATTGTTAATTATATTCGAAATCAGACTTATGGCGGGATCATTTGTGATGAACAACTCGGATCAGGGCAACGATTTGCTGACGTTGACGACGGAGATCGTTGCTGCGCACGTTTCTAACAATACGGTCGCAGTTGGTGATCTGCCCCAGCTGATCAACCAAGTATATAGTTCCCTGGCCAACATCGGCAGTGTCCCGGCAATGCCGGCAGAACGTCCGCAGCCGGCCGTTCCGGTCAAGAAATCGGTCAACCCGGATTATATCATCTGCCTCGAAGACGGTAAGAAACTCAAGATGCTAAAGCGGCATCTCAAGACCGCTTACAACATGACACCCGAGGCTTATCGTGAGCGGTGGGGATTGAGTGCCGATTACCCGATGGTAGCGCCCAACTACGCGCGGCAGCGTTCGCGCCTCGCCAAGGAAATCGGTCTGGGCACCCGCGCAAGGCGGTCTCGGGCCTGACGGCTTCGCGCTTGAGGTAGACAATGCTGCGCGCCTTCGGGCAAGTAGGCGCGGCCGATGCTATCCGATATAGTATCGACGATGAGCCTCGCGATCACGGAAACGCGATGACCTCACGGTTAGAGCAACTCTGTCTCGACAAGGGTCTAAAGATGACCGAGCAGAGGCGGGTGATTGCGCGAGTGCTGTCGGAGTCGGTCGATCATCCGGATGTCGAACAGGTGTACCGCCGAGCGACCGCAATTGATTCACGCATTAGCATTGCGACGGTCTACCGGACAGTCCGGCTGTTTGAGGAGGCGAGCATCATTGCCCGGCATGATTTCGGCGATGGCCGATCCCGCTACGAGGAAATGCCGAGTGCGCATCATGACCATCTCATCGACCTGCAGTCCGGTCGCGTGATCGAGTTTCGCAACGAGGATATCGAGCGTTTGCAACATATAGTCGCCGATCAACTCGGCTACGAACTGGTCGGACATCGCCTCGAGTTATATGCGGTTCCGCGAGGCGGCAAGCCGAGATCCGATACGGAATGACCGTTTCGCTGTCACCTGAACGGCGTCCATTCGGGCCCGACACTGGCAAGTTGCCGAGGACCGGCGATTGCCTTAAAAACGCTCAAAGCCGGGTGATCACAGGCAGCATGGCCCGGCAGCAATCTATCCCGTCGGTCGAGGCAGCACTGCCGGTCGAAGCGCAGCTGCGTCAAACGGTCGTCGATATCCGTTCGGGTCCGCTGCAAGTGCGGCTGGCGGAAACCACCGCGGATATCGACGCTGCACAGGCGTTGCGGTATCGCATCTTTTATGAGCGGCTCGGTGCCCAGCCGCTGCCGGAAACGGTCTGCGGACAGCGCGATGTCGACCAATTTGATGACGATTGCGATCACCTCCTCGTTCTCGACCACAGCCTCGGCGCCGGCAGCGTCGTCGGAACCTACCGTCTGATCCGGCGGAATACGGCAGCCCGGCTAGGTGGTTTCTATTCGGCCAACGAATTCGATATTTCTCCCGTCGTGCTCCATCCCGGAGAGATTCTCGAGTTGGGCCGCTCGTGCGTCGATCCCGCTTATCGCAATCGTTCGGCGATGCAGCTGCTGTGGAGCGGCATTGCTGCTTATGTCTTTCATTACGACGTTGTGTTGATGTTCGGCTGTGCCAGCCTGCCGGGTACGAACCCCGATGCTCTAGCCATGCCGCTTTCTTATCTGAATCGATATCATCTCGCACCCCCCGCGCTGCGTCCGCGGGCTCTCGCAGATCGCTACGTCGACATGCGCCGTCTCAGATCTCGCGCCATCGATGCGCCTCGGGCAATGGCGACCCTGCCTCCGTTGATCAAGGGATACCTGCGACTGGGCGGCTTTGTCGGTGATGGCGCCGTCGTCGACGAGCAGTTTAACACCACCGACGTCTGCATCGTCGTCAAGACCGATCTCGTGACCGAGAAGTATTCCCGCCACTACGAACGGCAGTCCAAGGACATATGGACCGCTTGAGTACATGGGTTCGCCGACGCTGAGGCTTGCTCGCCTCGCGCTCTATTGCGCTTGGACTGCTAGCCTGATGCCGGTTCAGTTGGTCGGTTTGGCCTTGCGCTGCCATTGGACAAGCACTCTGCCGGTCTTTTATCACCACTGGTGCTGTTGGATCCTCGGATTTCGAGTCCGGGTAATCGGCAGGCCGACCGGCGACCGCCCGGTTCTATATGCGGCCAATCACATCTCCTACATCGACATTGCGGTCCTCGGCTCGGTAATCCCCGGCTCCTTCGTCGCTAAATCCGAGGTGGCTCGATGGCCGTTCTTCGGCTGGCTCGCCAAGTTGCAGCGCAGTGTTTTTGTCGACCGCCAGGTGCGCAGCATCGCCACCCAGCGGGAAGTGATTGGCAAGAGGCTGGCTGCGGGCGATGCACTGATCCTGTTTCCGGAAGGCACCAGCGGAGACGGCAATCGCGTGCTGCCGTTCAAGAGCGCATTGTTCGGCGCCGCGCGGCAGGGGGAGGGCGTCGGCCCGGTAATCGTTCAGCCGGTCTCCCTCGCCTACACCCGCCTCGACGGAATACCGATCGGGCGGCTCTATCGGCCGTTCTTCGCATGGTACGGCGCGGTGGACCTGGTGCCCCACCTATGGAGCATGGTGGGGCTGGGGACCGTTGAGGTCGTGGTCGAATTCCATCCACCGACCTTTCTCAGTGATTGCGGATCACGAAAGGCGCTGGCGGAATATTGTCATGCGCGGATCGCCGGAGGCGTCGCCGGGGCCCTTTTCGATCGACCACAGCCGATGCCGGAACCGCCGAACCCCGTCGTCTACTCCTCATTCCCTGCGGAGCTCTCGGGAGCGATCCCCGAAGCGGTGACCGGGTAACGCAAACCGAAATTACCACGAGGACGGCACCGAACGTGGCAAAACGTGTGTACATCAAGACTTATGGTTGCCAGATGAACGTCTATGAACTCGGCGCGCATGGCCGAGCTTCTGGCGCCGCTGGGTTTTATTATGGCACAGACGGCAAAGGATGCGGATCTGGTCATCCTCAATACTTGCCATATTCGGGAAAAGGCGGCTGAAAAGGTCTATTCGGAGCTTGGTAAAATTCGTCGGGTGAAAGCGGCGAAAGCCGAGCGCGGCGGCCGAATGATCGTGGCTGTGGCCGGCTGTGTGGCGCAAGCCGAGGGTGCCGAAATGATGCGGCGCGCATCCTGCGTCGATCTTGTCTTCGGCCCGCAGAGCTATCACCGGCTGCCCGAATTGATCGCCCGCGTCCTGCGGGCCAACGGCGAAGACGTGATCGATACCAGCTTTCCCGCGGAACCGAAGTTCGATTTCCTGCCCGAGGCCGCAGGCTCACCCGGTGTCGCTGCTTTTCTCACAGTGCAGGAAGGCTGCGATAAATTTTGCAGCTTTTGCGTCGTCCCTTATACCCGAGGCGCCGAACACTCTCGTCCGGTGACGCAGGTGCTGGCTGAGGCTCGCCGATTCGTGTGCGGCGGAGCGCGCGAGATCACCTTGCTCGGGCAAAATGTCAATGCCTACCACGGCGAAGGACCCGACGGCCGAGAATTGCGGCTGGGTGAGCTGATACGACGGTTGGCGGAGCTGCCGGGTCTCGATCGGATCCGGTATACAACCTCTCACCCGCGGGATGTCGATGATGAGCTGATCGCGGCCCACCGTGATGTGCCGACGCTGATGCCGTTTTTGCACCTTCCGGTGCAGAGCGGCTCGGACCGTATTCTTGCCGCAATGAACCGCCGCCACACCGTCGCCGACTATCGTCGGATCGTCGAACGGCTTCGGTTGGCCCGCTCCGATCTTGCCCTTTCCACGGATCTGATCGTCGGACATCCGGGCGAGAGTGACATGGATTATCGGGCTACACTCGACCTCGTCGAAAAGGTGCGCTTTGCTCAGGCCTTTTCGTTCAAATACTCACGGCGTCCGGGCACGCCCGCGGCTTCAGCCGCATGCCAAGTCCCTGACGACGTGAAGTCGCAGCGGCTCAGCGAGTTGCAGCTGCTGTTGGCCCGCCAGCAACGCGACTTCAACATCGAATGCATCGGTCGCACCCTGCCCGTACTTTTGGAGAAGTCCGGCCGACACGAAGGACAGCTGACGGGGCGCAGCCCCTATCTCCAGAGCGTACATGTCGCGGCGGGTGCGGAACGGATCGGCGAGATCGTTCCGGCGCTGATTACGGCGGTCAGCGCCAACAGTCTGTCGGCCTCGCTAGCAGAGGCCCTTACGTCATGACCGCGCTCTCGCCCGCCGCCGGGACCAGCGAGTTTGCCGAAGGGCGCACGCAGCTCGAGTTCGATGACAACTTGCTCCTGCCCTTGCTCTATGGCGAGCGCGATCAGCATCTCGATCGCATCGAGAGGCAGCTCGGTGTTTCGGTTGTCACGCGGGGCAACCGCGTCGTAATCTCGGGCCCGGCATCGGCGACCGAGGCAGCCCATCTCGCCCTGTCTCAACTGTATGACCGTCTGAAGCGGGGACAGGAGGTGGATCTGCCGGCGGTCGAGGCCGCTATCCGGCTGTCCGAGGCCGAGCTCGGCGATAAGAGTCTCGAGCTTTGGCGGGAAGATGCGGCGTTCCGCACCCGCAAGCGTCGCATCACGGCGCGCTCGCCCGGCCAGGCGGCCTACATCAAGGCGATGCGTGACAATGAGCTGGTCTTTGGTTTGGGACCTGCCGGCACCGGCAAGACGTATCTTGCGGTCGCTGCTGCAGTCGATCTACTGATGACCGGCCGGGTTGAGCGGATTATCCTATCGCGGCCCGCCGTCGAGGCCGGCGAACGGCTGGGTTTCCTGCCGGGCGACCTGCGCGAAAAGGTCGATCCCTATCTGCGGCCGATTTTCGACGCGCTCAATGATATGTTGCCAGCGGATCAACTGACGAGGCAACTCGGCACCGGCGAGATCGAGGTGGCGCCGATCGCCTTTATGCGCGGGCGCACGCTATCGCATGCCTTTGTCATTCTCGACGAGGCGCAAAACACGTCGCCCGTGCAGATGAAGATGTTCCTGACCCGGCTCGGAGGGGGATCGCGCATGGTTGTGACCGGCGATCCAACCCAGGTGGATTTGCCGGCGGGAGCGCGCTCGGGTCTGGCCGAGGCGCTCGAGACCCTGGACGGCATCGACGGGATTGGCACGGTGCGGCTGACCGACCGGGACGTGGTGCGGCACGAACTCGTCGCCCGTATCGTCCGCGCCTACGAGGCGCGCGACAACGGCACTACGCCCGGCAAGGTCTGATGAACCTGGCCTGCACGGTCGAAGTTGCATTGGCCTGCGCCGGCTGGACCCGACTATGTCCCGCCGCCGAAAGTCTGGCGCGGGGCGCCGCCGAACTTGCACTGGCGCGCGGCGCGACGGGTTTGGGGTTGATCTGGCAGGGCACCGTCGAACTCGGCATCACCCTCGCCGACGCTGCCGGTCAACGGCAGCTCAACCGCGACTATCGCGGCCATGATGAGCCGACCAATGTGCTTGCCTTTCCGGTTTGGGGAGCAGGAACCCAGCTCCCTCCAGGCGCGCCCGTTCTACTCGGCGACGTCGTGCTCGCCTTGGAAACCGTGGCGCAGGAAGCAGCCGAGCAGGAGAAGCCGATTGGGGACCATCTCCTCCATCTTACCGTGCATGGCGTGCTTCACCTCCTCGGTTGCGATCATCTGACGCAGGCCGAGGCCGCGACCATGGAGTCGCTTGAGAGGTCGATTTTGGCTGAGCTGGGAGTTCCGGATCCCTATCGCGACACGATGTCGTCGTTTGAACCGGCGGCAGTTCAGCCATGAGCGCCTCCGAGCTCCCAGGAAGTAGCGGCCAATCCGGGCAAGATCGGTCCTTTTCCCGTCTGCGCAACTTTCTCCGCCTGATCCGCCGCCCGCGCAACGGCGAGAGCCTGCGCGAAACCATCGATGAAATGATCGAGGAGCCGGCCGCCGACGATGCCCACTCTCTGAGTGGCCATGAGCGGCTGCTGATCGGCAATGTTCTCAAAATCCATGACCAGACCGCCGCCGACGTGATGGTGCCGCGCGTCGACATTGTGGCGCTCGATGCCGAGACGCCGTTTCCCGAGGTCGTCAAATGCATGGTCGAGCAGGGTCATTCGCGGGTTCCAGTGTATCGCGAGACCCTCGATGATGTGATTGGCTTCGTGCACGTGAAGGATGTGCTCGGCCCGGTCGCCGAGCACCGTGAGACGAAGTTGGCGCCGTTGCTGCGCAAGGTGTTGTTCTTCGCGCCGTCGGCGCCGATCCTCGACCTCCTCGTCCAGATGCGCCAGGCGCGCACTCATATTGCGATGGTGGTCGACGAATTCGGCGGGATCGACGGACTGGTCACGATCGAAGATGTTATCGAGGAAATCGTCGGTGAAATCGAGGACGAGCACGACGTGGCCGTCGGCCCGAGCCTAGTCGAGCGCAGCGACGGAAGCTTGATCGCTGATGCCCGCACCCCGATAGAGGTGCTCGAGGAGCATGAAGGCGCCCGGTTGCGGCCGGACGGAGACCAGGAAGAGGTGGACACCCTGGGTGGGCTAGTCTCGAGCCTTGCCGGGCGTGTGCCGAAGCGCGGCGAAGTCATCGCTCACCCATTGGGCCTCGAATTCGAAGTGCTCGATGCCGATCCGCGGAGAATCAAGCGCTTGCGCGTGCGCCGACCGCCGGTAGCGACGGGTGGAGGAGCCGCAGCCGGTGCCTGAGGCGTCGGTGTTGCGGATCCGGCCCGGCTCCCGGGTAGAGACCCCGCTCTGCCGCCTGGCCCATCGGCTCGCCGTCATGTCCGGGTGGCGCCGTTACGGGCTCGTCTTCTTGCTCGGTGTCTGCGCCACCGCGACGTTGCCGCCGGTCGATTTGACGCCGCTGCTGCTGGTGGCCTTTACCGGCCTCTTGTGGATCGACGACGGAAGCACCGGCCCGTGGGCGTCCTTTCGCTTGGGTTACGCCTTTGGTCTCGGTTTCTTCATCAGCGGCCTCTATTGGATCGCTGCCGCGCTGTTTGTCGATATTGCCAGTTTCTGGTGGCTGGTGCCGGTCGCCGCTGCCGGGCTCCCGGCAGCGTTCGCGCTTTATATCGGGGCGGCATTGCTGGCCACCAATCTCGCCGTTAGGCATCTGCGTTTGCCGGGCACGGCTCGCATATTCGCCTTTGCGGTCGCGTGGACCATAGCCGAATGGATGCGCGGGCACGCCTTCACCGGGCTCCCCTGGAATCTGATCGGCTATGCTTGGTCGGGCGGATTTCCCGGGGCGATTCTGATGCTGCAGAGCGTCGCAGCGATCGGCGTCTGTGGGCTGAGCTTCCTGACGGTACTCGCCGCCTCCCTGCCCGCCCTTTTGGGGACAACCTCGCTGAACCCGCTTTCGCCGGGCCGGCGCCTCGCCCCGGCAATTGTAGCGGGCCTCTTGATCGTTGTGCCGGGCTCGCTGGGCGCGCTCCGACTAGCGGCCACACCGACAGTTGAAACCGGATATTTTCTGCGCATCGTCCAGCCGGCGATCCCGCAGACGATGAAATGGGAGCCGGCTGCCGCGCAACGTAATTTCCGCCTCCTCCTCGACCTCAGCAGCGCCCCGGGAACGCGGAAACTTGCTGCGGTGGTGTGGCCGGAGGCGGCTACCCCGTTTCTGCTCGGGCGAGACGCGTACCATCGCCGCGAGATCGCCGCCGTCGCCTCGGGTCGCGGCTACATCATTACCGGCGCGGTGCGGACAAACCCTCCGCCGAGCCCGGTCCTGCAGATCTGGAACAGCATAGAGGCGGTGGACGGCAATGGTGAGATCGTTGCTCGCTACGACAAAGCACACCTGGTTCCGTTCGGTGAGTACATGCCGCTCCGCGGGGTCCTACCTTTGCAAAAGATTACTCCCGGCAGCCTCGACTACACCGCCGGGCCCGGGCCAAGAACGATCGATCTGCCGGGGCTTCCCCCCTTCGCCCCGCTGATCTGTTACGAGGTCATATTTCCGGGCGCAATCGTCGACGAACGCGACCGTCCGGCGTGGATGCTGAATGTCACGAATGATGCGTGGTACGGGCGCAGCTCCGGTCCCTATCAGCACTTTGCGATCGCCCGCACCCGCGCCGTAGAAGAAGGATTGCCGCTGGTGAGGGTCGCGAACAACGGCGTGAGCGGGATCGTTGACGAAGTGGGCCGGGTTGTCGCGCGGATCGACCTGAACACCGTCGGCTACGCCGATCTCCCGCTGCCCGCGGACACTTTGGCGCCAACGCTCTATTCCCGCGGCGGCGATTGGATATTGCTCGCGCTCCTGTGCCTCGGCCTTCTTCCGGTAGCATTTCGGCTGCGTTGAAGGCTTCCCGGAAGCGCAACTCTTAGCCTCCCGTTAACAGTCCTTGTTGACCGCCATCGATCGCGTGCCTTATCAACTCAATCCCGCTGCTTTGCGCTAGTGCTCCACCGATGGCGATACAACCACAGGCCCGGCGCCCGGGTCGCCGAAAGGGCGACAAGCCGAACCCGATCGATATCCATGTCGGCTCCCGCGTCCGGCTCCGCCGAAACATGCTCGGCCTCAGCCAGGAAAAGCTTGGAGAGGCGATCGGACTGACCTTTCAACAGGTCCAGAAATACGAGCGAGGCGCCAATCGGATCGGCGCCAGCCGGTTGCATGATCTCAGTCGCGTGCTGGATGTTCCGGTCTCATTCTTCTTCGACGACATGGACCCGGTGCGCGCGCCGGCGATTCCGGCAGGGTTTGCCGAGCCCGCGGCCGAAGCGTTTGAACTCAGATCCGCTGCGCCGGCGTGAGACGGTCGAGCTGGTCAGCGCCTACTACCGGATCGACGATTCGGCTCTGCGCCGCCGCCTGTTCGATCTCGCAAGGGCTCTGGCCGGCGGCGCGGAACGAATGTCGGGGAATTAACCCTTCTGCTCGGCTCGGCGGCCCGAGCAGAAAATCGGGCTTGACGCTCATCAGGCAAGATTGCATCAACAGGCAAGATTGCATCAACGCCGAAGTGCTACCCTCCGTTTTTATGACGCATTTGGGGAAAGGCAGTCCTCCTTTGGCCAACCGGGATTACGTATTTACGAGCGAATCTGTGTCGGAGGGGCATCCCGACAAAATTTGCGATCGCATTTCCGACGCGATCGTCGACACGTACTTGGCAGCCGAACCGGAGGCTCGCTGCGGTGTCGAGACTCTGGTCACGACCAATCGCGTGGTGCTCGCCGGAGAAGTCCGTGGTCCGGCGGCGATCACCGACGAAAAGCTGATCGAGGTGGCACGCGACGCAATACGCGAGATCGGCTACGAGCAGGAGAACTTTCATTGGCGATCGGCGGCGATCAAATGTCTGATCCACGGCCAGTCGTCGGACATCGCGCAGGGTGTCGACGGGTCGGGCAACAAAGACGAGGGCGCCGGCGATCAAGGCATGATGTTCGGCTACGCCTGCCGCGAGACGCCGGAATTCATGCCGGCGCCGATCTTTTACGCGCATGCGATCCTATACTCCCTGTCCGAGGCGCGGCATGCCGGGAAAACGCCGTTGCTGGGTCCTGATGCGAAAAGCCAGGTCACCCTGCAATATGTCGACGGTAGGCCCGTACGGGCGGCGAAGGTCGTCGTGTCGATCCAACATTCCGACCGGATCGACACGGACGAAGTGCGCGAGATCGTCCGCCCCTACGTGGTCGCAACCCTGCCCGAAAGCTGGATGTGCGAGGAAAAGAATTTTCTCGTCAACCCGACCGGCCGCTTTGTGATCGGCGGTCCTGATGGGGATGCCGGGGTCACCGGCCGTAAGATCATCGTCGACACCTATGGCGGCGCTGCACCGCACGGCGGCGGCGCATTCTCCGGCAAGGACCCGACCAAGGTCGACCGCTCGGCCGCTTATGCGGCTCGCTATCTCGCCAAGAACGTCGTCGCCGCCGGGCTTGCCGAGCGCTGCACGATCCAGATCGCCTATGCGATCGGCGTCGCGAAACCGCTGTCGTTTTATGTCGATACCGCTGGAACGGCCGACGAGCAAAAGCTCGCCGCTGTCCTGCAGGAGCTGGTGGATCTGTCGCCGCGCGGCATCCGTACGCATCTCAATCTGAATAAGCCGATTTACCGGCGTACCGCCGCCTACGGTCATTTCGGCCGCCGGCCCGACCCGGATGGCGGCTTCTCGTGGGAGAGGCTTGATCTGGTGGACGACCTGCGGCGCGCCTTCTGAGCATACCCGGCTGCCAGCCGGAGCGGCCCCATCAGGTCTTCGGCCGCCGTCGCGGACGGGCTCTGCGCCCCGGACAAAAGACCCTTATCAACGAATTGCTGCCGCGGCTGGCGATAAATGTTCCGGCATCGGGGTACCTCGACATCGCTGCCCTCTTCGGCAACGCACGCCCCTCGATTTGGCTCGAGATCGGTTTCGGCGGTGGCGAGCATCTCGCGCAACTGGCCGAGCAGCATCCGCAAACCGGGTTTATCGGCTGCGAAGTATTCGAGAACGGGATAGTCAAGCTGCTTGCCCAGATCGAGCGGCGGCGGCTGGGCAATATTCGGATCTTTCCCGACGATGCGCGATTGATCATGGCGGCGATGCCACCGGCTTCGGTCAACCGCGTGTTCATTCTGTTCCCGGATCCTTGGCCAAAACGCCGGCAGCACAAACGCCGGATCATGTCGCCCGCAACCCTCGACGGCCTGGCTGAAATCATGACCGACAAGGGCGAGTTGCGCATGGCGACCGATGACGCTGACTATCTCTGCTGGATTCTCGAATGCATTACCGCTCACCCCGCCTTCGAATGGCTGGCCTGCCGTCCCGGCGATTGGCGCGAGCGCCCGGCCGACTGGCCGCCGACCCGCTACGAGACGAAGGCGCGTGCCGCCGGCCGCTCCGCCACATTTCTGCGAATAAGACGCCTGCCGCGGACTGCAATCAAAAATTGAGTTAATTATTAAATGCCGCTGCATTTGCAGCGAATCTGCAGCGGGGTCTCTTCCAACGGTTGAAGTGCACTGCAAGAAAGTCTCGATGCCCGCAGCGGTTTTGGATCCTTCAGTTACCACGCCATCAAGGCTAATTTCAGGCTCATTGAGACTGTGAAATCAGCGCGACTCTTGCGGAAGCGGTCGACCGCCGCTTCGAGGTTCTCGACAATCTCGGCCGCGATCTCATCCGGCGGCGGCAAGAGGTCCGGGTCGTCGAGCGCGTCGTTTTTGGCCAGAAGATGTCGAGATTGACCTTGTCGCGGGCGACAAGGTCGGCATGACCGAAACACCGGAACCGGTCGGCCTCGGCTCGCTTGCGCCGCTGCCCGGACTTGTCGCAGGCGACAAAATCGTCGAGATCGGCGCGCGCCATCGTGGCTTGTAGAAAATGCCCGTCGGAAGCCTCAAGACGGTGTGGAAGTCGAAATTGTGCAGCAGCCACCGGCGGATGGTCTTCCCGGCGCCGCCTTCGAACAGCCCGTTGTCGGGCATCACGACCCCGGCTCTGCCGTTCTCGGCCAGCACGGCCATGATGTGCTGCAGGAAATTGAGCTGCTTGTTCGAGGTGGCGACGAAGAAATCCTGACGGTCCTAATCCTCGCGCTCGCTATCGATCTCCCCGTCGTCGCGAACGATCCGATAACTCTGCTTCTTCCCGAAGGGCGGGTTAGTCAGGATTACATCGAAGGTGTGGCGGCGGCGCCTAGCAGCGCGTCGCGCGCCCCGATCGGGCTCTCGCGGCCAGCGATGTCGTGCAAATAGAGGTTCATAGCGCACAGCTGCACGACCTCAGGGGCAATGTCGATGCCGGAGAACCACGACCCCATGGCAGTGTAAACTTCGGCGTTGCGCGCCAGCGGCTTCTTGCGCATGTGCTCCCAGGCAGAAAGCCTCCGGTCCCGCACGCGGGATCATGGATGATCTCTCGCGGCCCGGGATCGACCACGGTCACCATCGCGTGATCAGCGCGCGCGGCGTGAAATACTGCCGCGCACCCGACTTCGCCTCCTGGGCGTTCCGCTCCAGCAGCCCCGCGTAGATCGAGCCTTTGACACGTCGGGCTCATCGAAGGCGAGAACTTCGGACTCGGGCTCGGTATCGATGCGATGCGCCAAACCTGACTTCTGCCTCGTCCCCGTGCGCAATTCGCGGCTCCGTGGGCCGGCGGGCGGCAGCAAGCCGCGCCGAACTGTATCCGCACCGACATCGGCGAGCACGGCGGCAAGATCCCGAAAGGCTATCAGGTGCCGGTCCGCGACAAGCGCGCCCGCGACAAGCGCGCCCGCGACAAGCGCACCCGCGCCGAGCGCTACGAAGAACTCGAAGCGGACCTCGCCTATACCGCGCAGGAGCTCGACCGCTCGGTGGTGGTGCCGAACCAGATCCGAACGGCGCTGGAAGCCTATCGCGACGGCCTCATCACCGAGCCGTTCCCCGGCCGCGGCCGGGTGCCGAAGACCCTGATCTTCTGTAAGGACGACCACCATGCCGAGGAGGTCGTCGGCATCGTCCGCGAGGTCGGGCTTTCGAATATGTCGGGATCACGCAATACCTCGCCGACCGTTTTTTATTCTTGTTCCTCAAGATGGATGACGAGCGGGCGGGGCTGGTCGCCTCGGGCCTGATCAAGGGCGAGCGTTCGGCGATCTCCGAGGGCGGGTGACGTACAGATCGTCGCTCCTTTCAGCGTATCGAGGCCCTCGTGCGCGCCTCCGAGCAGAAATATCAGGGCTCGGACCTCGCCTCATGTCTCGGCGCCTGCCGTCAAGCTGGGCAGGGAACGTGACGGGGATCTCCATTCCCTTCCCCACTCGTGATGAGATACGACAATGACCGGCATACAAGCGGAGATGCAGAAGATCCCGAGATCACACGGGACTGGACCCGCCGATTAGTTAAATACGCCGGGACACAAAGGGGATTGGCGGAGGGGGCGGGATTCGAACCCGCGAGACGATTCATCACCGTCTACACACTTTCCAGGCGTGCGCCTTCAACCGCTCGGCCACCCCTCCAATGCCTTGCTCAGATTAGCGAAGCGGCAACGGGCACGCAATGAAACGGGATCATAGCATACCCAGCGAGCTCTTGCCTTTGGGCGGCGTGAAAGCGCGGTCGACCGCGGTCAGATCCTCTGTCGACAGGGCCACGTCGAGGGCGCCGCGATTTTCGCGCACATGCTCGGGCCGCGATGCCTTGGGGATCACGATCGTGCCCTCCTGGCGCAACAACCAGGCGAGGGCGATTTGCGCCGGGGTTGCGCCCTTGCGCTGGGCGATTTCGCCCAACGTCGGGTTGCCGAGCATGCCGCCGGTCCCAAGCGGCGTGTAAGCCATGATCGCGACCTGGTGCTCGCGGCACCACGGCACCAGGTCCCATTCGGGGCCGCGGCGGGCCAGGTTGTAGAGCACCTGATCGGTCGCGACTCTGTCGCCGCCCTTCAGGGCCGACCATTCCGCCATGTCGGCGCGGTCGAAATTGCTGACCCCGTGGTACCGGATCTTACCGTCACGCTGGAGCCGCTGAAAGCCCTCCAAAGTCTCGGCGAGCGGGATCGAGCCGCGCCAATGCAGCAGGTAGAGATCGATCCGGTCGGTGGCGAGCCGCTTGAGGCTGCGCTCGCAGGCGGCAACCATGCCATCCCGCGAGCCGTTGTGCGGATAGACCTTGCTGACGATGAAGAGGTTGTCTCGGATCCCATGGGCGGCTCGGGCGATCACCTCTTCGGCGCCTCCGCTGCCATACATCTCGGCGGTGTCGATCAGGGTCATGCCGAGATCGATGCCGAGCCTCAACGCCGCTGCCTCTTCGCTGGCATGGCGGCGGTTCTCGCCCATGTGCCAGGTCCCCTGCCCCAGCGCCGGCACGCGCTCGCCGCTGCGCAAGGTCACAAATCGCAAACTCTCGCTCATGCTCCTCTCCCACCGCCGACGCATCAACTCCGTGATATGATAGCCGGCCCGCGATGTTCAGCGACCTCACTGAGGTTCGCGTCCTCGCTCAGGCGAGCGACCCGTCGCAATCTGTGGATAGTTTCCCCGGTCTTGGCAAAATCGAGTGGTCTCGATCGTCCCAGTACTGTCGTGGGTAGCGGCACTCGCCGGCGCTGCGATCGCAGTTACGAGCGGCCCTCGGCCAGTGGCGCGTGCTTTCGTCCTCGATCGTTTGCTGCCGTACGCTTTCATCCTCCCGGTAGAGTTGCTGGGGTTATGGGCAGCACTCGGCCACATTGTCTTTCCAGTAAGGTGGTACAGGCGATCGGCTGGCAGACGAGCCCGTTCCAATTCGAAGTCGGAGTTGCCAAGCTCGGGATCGGCCTTGCTGGGTTGTACGCGGCGTTCCGCTCCTTGGAAACGCGGTTCGCGACCTACCTGGTGGTGGCATTTTTCCTGATCGGGGCCGGCGTCGGCCACATCCGCGACATCATCACCGCCGGCAATTTGGCACCGGGGAATGCCGGCCCGGTTTTGTTCACCGACCTGCTGACCCCAACAGCGATTTTTCTGTTGCTATCGCTGGCTCGGTCTCGCGGCGAAGAAAGAGAAGCTGCGCCGCGCCGTACACCCGCTCGTCGACGAGGGTAAAGCCAGCGGGCGGTGTCAGGCGTTCGCGCGCCGCGAGCTCGACGACTGCAAGTGCATCCGGCGTGAGCCAACCGGCCGCGTCAAGCGCCGTCAGCGCCGCGGCGGTGAGGCCGCTGCGGTAAGGCGGGTCGAGAAACGCCAGCGGGTACGCCGAAGGTGCGAGGGGCGGGCGGGTGGCGTCGCCCGGAACGATCCTAGCCCTGTCGCCTTCGCCGAGCGCCGCGATGTTCTGCCGAAGGATTGCGAGAGCCTCGCGGTCATCTTCAATGAACGCGGCTTCGGCAGCGCCGCGCGACAACGCCTCGAGACCTAGCGCGCCGGTTCCGGCAAAGGCGTCGAGCACCGCCGCCCCGGCGAATGGGATGCCTTCGACGGCCAGCCGACCGTGCGACAGGATGTTGAACAGCGCTTCGCGTGCGCGGTCGCTGGTCGGCCTTACCTTCTCGCCTGGCGGCGCGAGCAGCCGGCGGCCGCGATGTCTACCGGCGACGATCCGCATGCACCGCTGCCGGGCGAGTGTTGCCAAGCTGCTCGTTGAGCACCTTCTTCGGCACCTCGTCGACCACGCCGCGCGCCAGATTGCCGAGCTGAAACGGCCCGTAGGACAGGCGGATCAGCCGGGTCACTTGAACGCCGAGATGCTCGAGCACCCGGCGGACCTCGCGGTTCTTCCCTTCCCTCAACGCCATCGCAATCCAGGCGTTGCTGCCCTGTTGGCGTTCGAAGCTTGCGCGGATCGGGCCATAGGATACGCCGTCGATCTTGATCCCTTTGTCGAGCGCGGCAAGACGCTCCGGCTCCGCCTCGCCATGGACGCGCACTTTGTAGCGCCGCAGCCAGCCGGTCGAGGGCAGTTCGAGCCGCCGTGCCAGCGCGCCGTCATTGGTGAGCAGCAAGAGCCCTTCGGAACTCAGATCGAGCCGGCCGACCGAAATCAGCCGCGGCAAGTCCTTCGGTAGTGCATCGAACACCGTAGGCCGTCCCTTCTCGTCGCGATGCGAAGTGACGAGACCTGCAGGCTTGTGATAACGCCACAGGCGCGGGCGCTCGGGTGACGGCAGCAGCTTGCCGTCCACCCGGATGTCGTTGGCGGCGGTAACGGTTACCGCGGGTGTCCCCAGCACTTGGCCATCGACCGAGACCCGCCCGTCGGCAATCCAGCGCTCGGCGTCGCGACGCGAGCACAGCCCCGCGCGCGCCAGCACTTTAGCGATACGCTCCCCGCGTTCACCCGCCGCAGGGTCGAGAGTATCGGTACTCACAATGCGGCTCAAAATGGTTCAACCACGATCCCCGCGAAAGGGATGCAGAAATGGAAGCCCGATGAGCAGCGTTCATTCAATAAATGAACATTGCTCATTACCGGGATCTTATCCGACTTTAGTCTATCAACAGTCGAGAGAAAATATTGCTGGTCGCTCCCGCGAGGCGTAGGCTTCGTTTTGCACCATTAAAAAAGTGCCGGTGGACCAGTGGCCCAGTGGGAACGGCCCGCCGCGACGGCCCCAGGCTCATCCGGAGCGGGGCAATGAGGAGAACGCATCATGGCATATGACCTGCTCATCAACAATGGACGCGTCGTGGATGGCTCGGGCGAGCCGGCCTTCCAGGCGGATGTGGCGGTGCATCAAGGGAAAATCGTCGGGGTCGGGAAATTTAAAGGCGCCGCGGCCGAGCGCGTCATCGACGCCGACGGGCGCGTCGTCGCACCGGGGTTCATCGATCACCATACCCATTTCGATCCACAAGCGGTCTGGGACCCCTATTGCGGCTCGTGGGTGCACAACGGCCACACTACTGTCATCGTCGGTCAGTGCGGTCAGGTTATCGCTCCGGTGCGGCCGGGCGACGGCGAGTGGTACCTCGAATTCTTCTCCGACGCCGAACAGATCCCGCTGCCGGTCCTGAAAGCCGGGGTCGACGTGACCTGGGAATCGGTCGGCGACTATCTGAATGCGCTCGGCAAAAAGCGCGGCATCAATGTCGGCACGTTGGTCGGCCATTCGGGCATCCGCCGCTATGTGATGGGCGAGGCAGCCTCCGAGCGGCAGGCGACCCCCGAGGAGATGGCCGCGATGCAGCGGCTGATCCGCGAGGCGATGCATGACGGCGCGCTCGGCTTCTCGACCGCACCGAAGGATCGCGGCGACCCGGCCGGGGTCGGCAATGACGAGGAGCGGTGGGCGCTTGCCAGCGTGCTCGGCGAACTCGGCACCGGGGTGTTCCAAGTTGCCGGCGGCGCCCCCGGCGGCACCAAGGCGACCCGCCAGGTAGCCCGCGAGCTGGCGGCGCGTACCGGACGGCCGTCGATCTACAACCTCGTGTCGCAACCGATCGCCAACCC
Organism: uncultured Alphaproteobacteria bacterium; assembly: GCA_963787425.1. Taxonomy (GTDB): domain Bacteria; phylum Pseudomonadota; class Alphaproteobacteria; order ATCC43930; family CGMCC-115725; genus AP-15. Next base: position 1,067,414 of record CAWBCV010000001.1, on the reverse strand, counting down.
TGAGGAGTGGGTGGAGCATCTGCGCTGGCTCGAGGACGGGTTCAAGAGCGGCGCGCGCTGCTATGGCTCGTGCCTCTCGACCGTTGCCGGTGCGATCTTTGATCTGCAACGCGGGCTCAATGTGCCGCAGGACGAGGACATTACTCATCCCGAAGGCATCTTCCGCGGCATGCCGAGCTGGGACAAGGTCATGGCTTTGCCCTATGAGGAGCGCATGCGAGCGTTCCGCGACCCCGAACTGCGCAAGGCCCTGTCGGCCGAGGCAGTCGAAGGGACGGTCGCCCAGGAAGGCGGCATGACCGACCGGCGCGGCCGCGCGCGCGGCTTCTTCAACCGGCGCTGGGACCTCGTCGAAGTGTTCATGACGACGAAGGGGCAGAACCGGCATCTCGAGGGCAAGAGTGTCGAACAGATCTCGAAGGAGCAGAACAAGGGCATCATGGACGCCTTCCTCGACCTGTCGCTCGACGAAGATCTGAACACTTGCTTCATCGCGATCGACCGCAACAAGGATCCAAAGGCGCAAAAAGAGATCCTCGGTTCGCCGTTTACCGTGATCGGTACCAGCGACGGCGGCGGCCGGCCGCACACCGGCGACCGGCACGAGACCAGCACGAATCTGCTGGGCCACTGGGTGCGCGAACAGCAGGTGATGACGCTCGAAGAGGCGGTCTATCGGCTGACCGGCAAGACCGCACTGATGCACGACATTACCGATCGCGGCTTTATCGCCGCCGGCAAGGTCGCCGACATCACGATCTTCGACCCCGACACGATCGCATCGAAGCCGCGCGAGCCGGTCGCGACGCTGCCGGCGGGCGGCGTCCAGGTCAAGCGCGACGCGGTCGGCATCGACTATGTGGTCGTCAACGGCGCCGTCCTGCTGGAAGGCGGCGAGCTCACCGATGCTCTGCCGGGTCAAATCATCCGAGGCCCGCTCTACCAGGCGTAAGCAACCGATGGCCGGGCTGGTCCTGGCCATCTGCCCCCCCCCGTGCATCCGAGAGCGGCTGTCTAGATGCGGATGGCCGGAGCGAATCCGGCCATTAGCATCGCGCGGCGGTCTTGCGAATCCGCCAGACCCATCGTAAGTAATACTGCGATACCTCACGCAGGGCTGCGGGTGCTGCTGGCTGTTTTTCCGAGCAGGCGCCCGTTCCGGTGTCGGCGCTACAGGCGCCGACTTCTCCTGCGGCGGCTCAACCGGAACAAGGAATACTCATGGCAATACCAACTGCCTCCATGCGCCAGCTGCTCGAAGCCGGCGTTCACTTCGGCCATCATACCCGCCGGTGGAACCCCAAGATGGGGCCGTACATTTTCGGCGTCCGCAACGGGATCCACATCATCGACCTCGAGCAGAGCGAACCGATGCTGCACCAGGGCTTGCAGGCGATCCGGGACGTCGTCGCGGGCGGCGGGCGCGTTCTTCTGGTCGGCACCAAGCGCCAAGCGCAAGAGCCGGTCGCCGATGCCGCCAAGCGCTGCGGCCAATATTACGTCAACTACCGCTGGCTCGGCGGCATGCTGACCAACTTCAAGACGATTTCCCAATCGATCAAGCGGCTGCGCGAGCTCGAGGAACGGATCTCCCAAGAGCAGACCGGATTGACCAAGCGCGAACTCTTGGTGCTAACGCGTGACCGCGACAAGCTCGAGCGAGCGCTAGGCGGCATCAAGGAGATGGGCGGGTTGCCCGACATCCTGTTCGTGATCGACACCAACAAGGAGGCAATCGCGGTTGCCGAGGCCAACACCTTGCGCATACCGGTCGTCGCAATTCTCAATTCGAACTCCTCGCCGGACGGCATCGCCTATCCGATCCCTGGGAACGACGATGCGATGCGGGCAATTCATCTCTACTGCGATCTCGTCGCCGGGTCGGTTCTGGATGGGCTGCAGGCCGAGCTCGCGGCCTCCGGAGTCGATATCGGCGCCCGGTCGGATCTCGCCGAACAGGCTTTTGTCGCGGAAGCTCTGGAAGAATTACCCGACGAAGCCGCGGTGGACGGTCTCGAAGGCGGATCGCAAGACGAGGCGACTGCGGCTGCGGCGAATTAGGACCTCCTTTTCCCGAATAACAGGGTTTTACGCGAGAGGTCGATGTTATGGCCGAGGTAACGGCGGTGCTGGTCAAAGAGTTGCGCGAGAAGACCGGCGCCGGGATGATGGATTGCAAAAGGGCGCTCGACGACAGCGCCGGCGACATCGAAGCGGCGGTCGATTGGCTGCGAAAGAAGGGGTTGTCCGCGGCCGCAAAAAAGGCCGGGCGGGTGGCTGCCGAGGGCTTGATCGGTGTCGCGACCCGCGGCGCCGTGGGTGCTGTGGTCGAGGTCAACTCCGAAACCGATTTCGTGGCGCGCAACCAAGCCTTTCAAAGCTTTGTCCGGAGCGTGAGTGAATTGGCGCTCGACGGTGATGGGGAGCTCGAGTTCGCTGAAGGAAGCCGACTTCGCAGGAACGGGTCGGACCGTCGAGGGGGAGCTGACACATCTGATCTCGACGATCGGCGAAAATTTGGTGCTGCGCCGAGTCAAGCGCCTTTCGACCGAACAGGGCGCCGTTTTCTCTTATGTCCACAACGCGCTCGGCCCGGGCCTCGGCAAGATCGGGGTGCTCGTCACGCTCGCCTCGACCGTCGCGACCGACCAGCTGGCGGGGCTCGGGAAGCAGCTAGCGATGCATATCGCGGCAGCGAACCCGCTCTATCTCGATATCACCTCAGTGCCGCAGGCGGCGCTCGACCGCGAACGCGACGTGCTGCGCGAACAGGCCCGCGCCACGGGCAAACCCGACTCGGTACTCGACAGAATGGTCGAAGGGCGGCTGCGCAAATTCTACGAGGAGTTCGTCCTTCTCGAGCAGATCTTCGTCGTCGATCAGGACACCAAGATCTCGAAGGTCGTCGAGCAGGCCAGCAAAACCGTGGGCGCGCCGATCAGCGTTGAAAGCTTTGCGCGTTTCGCTCTGGGCGAGGGGATTGAGCGGCAACGCACCGATTTCGCAGCGGAGGTTGCGGCGCAGCTAAAGAACTGAGGCGATTCGCCTCTGCTTTCACTCGGTCCTTATCCTCCGAGGGGGCGCACGGGCGCCCCGCAACTCTTAAAGTGCAACGGTCGGGTCGATTTGGTGGTATCGTGCGCCTGCCGGCGAGAGAGCTCGGCCAGTCGGATGAGCGTAGGCCTAATGTCAGCCGATCTCAAATACCGCCGTGTTCTCTTGAAGCTCTCCGGCGAAGCGCTGATGGGCGCGCGCGATTACGGCCTCGAACCCGAGATGGTCGGACGCATCGCAAGCGAGATCCAATCGGTGCACGCGCTCGGAGTGGAAATCTGTGTGGTGATCGGCGGCGGCAACATCTTTCGCGGTGTGTCGGGCTCCGCGGTCGGCATGGAGCGCGCATCGGCCGATTACATGGGCATGCTCGCAACGGTGATTAACTCGCTCGCCATGCAGAACGAGCTGGAGCGCTGTGGGGTGACCACTCGCGTGCAGTCGGCGATCTCGATGCAAGCAATTTGCGAACCCTATATCCGTCGGCGCGCATGGCGGCATCTGGAGAAGGATCGCGTCGTGATTTTCGCCGCCGGGACCGGCAACCCGTTTTTTACGACAGATACGGCGGCGGCTCTCCGAGCCTCCGAAATGGGTTGTGACGCGCTCCTGAAGGCCACCAAGGTGGACGGCGTTTACGATGCGGACCCCGAGCGTGACCCTCGCGCCAAGCGCTTCGAAAGACTCGACTATCTGGAGGTCCTGTCCCGCGATCTGCGGGTGATGGACGCCTCGGCGATTTCGCTGGCGCGCGAGAACCACATTCCTATTTTGGTGTTCTCGATCTTCGAACATGGCGGGTTTGCGGAGGTTCTGAGAGGGCGCGGACGGTACACGATCATCAACGGACAAAGCTGAACACGGGACAAGGGCATGCCGGAAGACACATTTCTGAAGGACCTCCGACGCCGGATGGACGGCGCCGTCGAGGTTTTGCGCAAGGAATTCGGTGGATTGCGGACCGGGCGGGCGTCGGCGAGCCTACTGGAGCCGGTCACCGTCAGCGCCTACGGCGGGACCGTGCCGCTCAACCGGCTGGCCAATGTCAGCGTTCCGGAGCCGCGAATGATCACTGTGCAAGTATGGGACCGCGCCATGGTCAAGGCGGTCGACAAGGCGATCCGGGAAGCAGGACTGGGGCTCAACCCGCAAACCGAGGGTCAGGTCATCCGGGTTCCGATTCCGGATTTGAACGAGGAGCGGCGGCGCGAGCTGACGCGGGTGACGGCGAAATACGCCGAGCAGGCTCGCGTATCCGTCCGCAACATTCGCCGCGACGGTGTCGAACTGCTCAGGCGCCGCGAAAAGGACGCCGAGATCTCGCAAGACGAGCAGCGCAAGCTGCAGCATGACGTGCAATATCTGACCGACGAATACGTCAAGCGCATCGACGAGGCCCTGGCGCAGAAGGATAGAGAGATCCTTCAGATCTGATGAGCGCCGCCGCCGCGCCGCGGCTCGTGCCGCGGCATATCGCGATCATAATGGACGGCAACGGTCGCTGGGCGAAGGCTCGCGGCCTGCCGAGGATCGCCGGCCATCGGCGGGGTGCCGAAGCTGCGCGGCGCACCGTCATTGCCGCGGCCGAGCTTGGGGTTCCATACCTCACCCTTTTTGGCTTCTCCTCCGAGAATTGGAAGCGGCCATCAGGGGAAATCCACGATCTGATGAGCCTGCTGCGACATTACCTCCGCGGCGAGATAGCGGAACTGCACCGCAACGGGGTTCGCCTAAAGGTGATCGGCGAGTTAGGCAAGCTGGATCCCGACATCATCAGCCTGATTGAGCACGCCGAGGCGATGACGGGTGACAACACGAGGATAGACCTGACGATCGCTTTGTCCTATGGCGCCCGCGCCGAGATTGTCGCCGCGGTCCGCGAGGTTGCACGGCAGGTGGCGTCCGGCAGCCTCGCCGTACACGCGATCGACGAGGCATGTTTTGCGCGCCACTTGTTTACCGCGGCTCTTCCCGAACCGGATCTGGTGATCCGGACCAGCGGTGAGCAGCGCATCAGCAACTTTCTGCTGTGGCAGAGCGCCTATTCAGAGTTCGTTTTTACAAAGACGCTGTGGCCCGATTTTTCGAAAAGCGACCTGCAGCAGGCGATCGATGAATTCTGCGGGCGCGAACGCCGTTACGGAGCCTCAGTTGGATCGCACTGAAACTGGAAAGCGCGGTTTCGAGGCCGCGCGAGGGTTTTTCGCAAAAGATCCCTTGCGGCTGCGCGTCGTGTCGGCGCTGGTTCTGGCGCCGCTGCCGATTGCTGCGATTTGGGTTGGCTGGCCCTGGCTGCCGTTGTTGACAGCAGCCGCCGCCGCTGTAATGGCGTGGGAATGGGGACGGCTCTGCCGCCGGGGTGACTTCGGCCGAACCGGGATCGTGCTGGTCGCGGTCGTTCTAGTGGCGGTGGCGGCCGCTTCACTCGCTCCTACGGGGCTGGCTCTGGGCACAGCGGTAGTCGGAGCGGGTTTGGTTCTGTTGGCCGCCGACGAGACAAAGGATGCCGATCCGCGATGGACAGCTTTCGGCGCGATCTGGGTGGCGCTGCCTTGCGTCTGCCTCTTATGGCTGGCACGCGACGGACTGGCCGGCCGGTCCACGTTGTTGTGGCTACTGGCGGTGGTCTGGGCTACCGACATCGGCGCTTATGCCGCGGGTCGGACTTTTGGCGGGCCGCGGCTGGCGCCTCGCTGGAGCCCGAATAAAACCTGGGCCGGTCTGGCCGGGGGTGTTCTCTGCGCGGCATTGACCGGGTGGACGACCGCGGCATGGCTCGGAATCTCTCCGGCTGCGCCATTGGTGGGCGTCAGCGCGGGCCTTGCGATTGTCGAGCAGTTCGGCGATCTTGCCGAATCCGCGGCAAAGCGCAGGTTCGGCGTGAAGGATTCGAGCGGCCTCATCCCCGGGCATGGCGGGCTCCTCGATAGGCTCGACGGCCTGCTGGCAGTGATCCCGGTCGTAGCTCTGCTGACCCTGATCGGCGGCCGCAGCCTACTGGCGTGGCGATGAACTCGCCCGACCCCCCCGGCTACCTCAGCGGTGGCATCCGACGAGTGACGGTTCTCGGATCGACCGGCTCTATTGGTCAAAGCACGGTTGATCTGCTGTCGCGTAATCCGGATGGCTTCGAGGTCGAGGCGCTCACCGCGAACCGGAACCCGGAGCGTCTGGCCGATCAGGCGCGTACATTACGGGCGCGATTCGCCGCGATTGCCGACCCTGACCACTACTCGGCCTTGAAACAGGCGCTCGCGGGAACCGGAATCGAGGCGGCCTGTGGGCCCGAAGGGCTTACCGAAGCGGCGCTGCGGCCGGCGGAATGGGTTATGGCGGGCATTGTCGGCGCGGCCGGACTAGCCCCGACCCTGGCCGCGATCCGGCGGGGCGCCATCGTCGCCTTTGCGAACAAGGAGGTGCTCGTCTGTGCGGGCGGGCTCGTCATGCAGGAGGTCACCCGTTGCGGCGCCACCCTGCTGCCGGTCGACAGTGAGCATAATGCTATCTGGCAATGCTTCGACCTCGACCACGCCGATACGATCGAACGGATCATTTTGACCGCGAGCGGCGGGCCGTTCCGCGAGCGGGCCTTCGAAGAAATGCGCGCTGTTACGCCACAAGAGGCGATCGCCCACCCGAATTGGAGCATGGGGGCTAAGATCTCGGTGGATTCGGCGACGATGATGAACAAAGGGCTAGAGCTGATCGAGGCTCATCACCTCTTTCAGCTGCCGCTTGAGCGGGTCGACATCGTCGTTCATCCCCAATCGATCGTCCACGGCGCAGTCGTCTACCGTGACGGCTCGGTTCTGGCCCAACTCGGTTCGCCCGATATGAGGACGCCGATCGCTTACGCGCTCGCTTGGCCCGACCGCATTGAGACTCCGGCGAAGCGGCTCGATTTGGCGGCTATTGGGCGGCTCACTTTCGAGCCCCCCGACGAGCACCGTTTCCCGGCTCTGCGTGTCGCCCGCGAGGCGCTGCTCCGCGGCGGCGGCTGTCCGACCGTGCTCAATGCGGCCAACGAGACAGCGGTCCACGCCTTCCTCGAAGGACGCATCGGGTTTCTCGACATCGTCGAAACGGTCGAGCGCACCTTGGAGGCAATCCCGGAAGGCGCGCTTGAATCGCTCGACGATGTCTACAATTTCGACAGGACGGCGCGGGAGATTGCCGCCAGGTTTTCCAGCCTGCGTAACTCTACGCCGTCAACTGCACGAATGGATTTGTCATGATCGAATTCCTCAAGGGGCTGACTCAGCTTCATAACTTGTTCTATTCCGTGCTGTGGTTCGTGGTCATTCTTACTGTGCTCGTGTTTGTCCACGAGTTCGGCCACTACATAATTGCGCGCTGGAACCGGGTGCGCATCGAAGTATTTTCGATCGGCTTCGGACCGGAGCTGTTCGGCTGGTGGGATCGCGCGGGAACGCGATGGAAATTTAGCGCGATCCCACTCGGCGGCTACGTAAAGATGTTCGGCGATAGTGACGCCAGTTCGGGCCTGCCGGTTCCTGGTCTTTCGCGCCTTAGCGAGGTCGAGAGAGGCGTATCGTTTCACTACAAGCGACTAGGCCAGCGGGCTGCGATCGTCGCCGCCGGGCCAGCGGCGAACTTCATCTTCGCCATCGTTGCCTTGGCAGTTTTGTTTATGACCTACGGCCAGCCTTTCACGCCGGCCGAAGTAGGGCAGGTTCAACCGGGGAGCGCTGCTGAACAGGGCGGCATTCGCCCGGGCGACGTCATTCTCCAGATAGATGGTCGGACCGTCCGTCGCTTCGAGGATGTGCAGCAGGCGGTACGCCTCAATCCGAATGTGCCGATGACGATCGTCGTGCGGCGTGACCGCCAGGAGCAGACCCTGCACGTGACGCCGAACCGGACGGAGCTTACTGACCGCTTCGGCAATCACTATGAGATCGGCCTGCTGGGCATTGCGCGAAGCGGGATGGAGTATGTCAAGCGCGATCCCGCAACCGCAATTGAGCAGGCCGGGGCAGAGACCTGGAACCTGACGGCCGGCACCTTACAGGCGATGTGGCAGATCATCATAGGGACGCGCGCTACTGACGAATTGGGGGGGCCGCTACGCATTGCACAAATGTCGGGAGAGGTTGCACAAGGCGGTGTCGTCGCGGTGTTGTGGTTTATGGCGGTTCTGTCGGTTAATTTGGGGTTGATCAACCTGTTTCCGGTCCCGATCCTTGACGGGGGGCATCTGCTGTTCTACGCGGCGGAGGCGCTTCGCGGAAAGCCGCTGGGCCAACGGGCTCAGGAATACGGCTTTCGCATCGGCTTGGCCCTGGTGCTGACATTAATGGTGTTCGCCACCTGGAACGATCTCGTCCATCTCGGAATTGGGAATCTGTTCAAGGCCTTGTGATGTAGCGCGATCAGCAATCAGGGGATCGATCTCGAGCCGCGGTGGGGGTGAGTTGCGTCGTATTGGTTTGGCTGCTGTGTTGGCGGCGGTAGTCAGCGCTGCTCTTGCGGCGACAGTGGCGTTGCTGGCGCCGGCTCTTGCCCAGTCGGTTCGCGGCCCATCGCTCGCTCAGATGGGCGGCACTGTTACGGACATTCGGATCGAAGGCGCGCAGCGGATCGAGCCGGAGACGATCCGCTCATACTTGCTGATCCAACCGGGCGAAGCCTGGGACGATGAGGTGGTGGACAAATCGCTAAAGGCACTCTTCGCGACCGGTCTTTTCGCCGACGTAAATCTCAGCCGGGTTGGCAACACCCTGGTCGTCAAGGTCGTGGAAAACCCGATCATCAACCGCATCGCGTTCGAGGGAAATAGTAAGATCGACGAGAAGGATCTCAATGCGGAGATCCAGCTGCGCCCGCGTGTCGTCTACACCCGCACGCGTGTGCAGAACGATGTGAAGCGCATCCTCGATCTCTATCGTCGGCACGGCCGGTTTGGTGCGACCGTCGAGCCGAAGCTCATCCAGCTCTCCGAGAACCGGGTCGATCTCGTCTTTGAGATCAACGAGGGCGAGTTCACCGGGGTACGCAGCATAAATTTTGTCGGCAATCGCCAGTATAGCGACGGTAAGCTGCGCGGCATCATTCAGACGAAAGAAAGCCGATGGTATCGTTTCCTGAGCAGCGACGATACCTATGACCCGGATAGATTGACATACGACCGGGAGTTGTTGCGCAGGTTTTACCTGACCGAGGGATATGCCGATTTCCGGGTGGTCTCGGCGGTTGCCGAACTGACACCCGACCGCAATGGGTTCATCATTACTTTCACGCTCGACGAAGGCGAGCGGTATCGCTTTGGTAAGATTGACGTCAACATCAAGCTCAAGGACTTGCCCGCCGAAGCGGTGCTGCCGTTGCTGACCGTTCACGCGGGCGACTGGTATGATGCCGAAGCTGTCGAAAAATCGATTTCTGTGCTGACCGATGCCCTTGGCAACCGCGGTTATGCGTTTGTAGAAATCAAGCCGAACGTCACCCGGAATAAGGACGAGCATACCGTCGACATCACCTTCGATGTCCAGGAGGGCCCGCAAGTGTATGTTGAGCGGGTCGACATCGTCGGCAACGTTCGCACTCTTGACAAGGTGATCCGCCGCGAATTTCAGCTGGTCGAGGGTGACGCGTTCAACAGCACCAAAATGCAGCGCTCGCAGCAGCGGATAAAGAATCTCGGTTTCTTCAAGAAAGCGGAGGTCACCAACAGCCCGGGATCGGCGCCCGATAAGACCGTGGTGACGGCCGAGGTCGAGGAGCAATCGACGGGCGAACTGTCCCTGGGCATCGGATTCTCGACCACCGACGGTCCGCTGGCCGACGTCAATATCCGCGAGCGGAATTTTCTGGGGCGAGGTCAGGATCTGCGGATCGGCACCGTGGTTTCGTTGCGTTCGCAACAGGTCGATCTGAGCTTCACCGAACCCTACTTCCTCGACCGCAACATCGCCGCGGGCTTCGACCTTTTCGAAATCAAGACTAGCCCTACGGCGAATTTTTTTAGTGGGGTGACCCCTCCTTACCAGCAATTCTCTTACGGTGGAGCGCTCCGCACCGGTTATCAGATCAGCGAGAATCTGAGACAGACGCTGAAATACACCGCGCGATCCGACAACATCACCGACCTTCAGCCGAACACGTCGCTGTTCATTGTGCTTCAAGCAGGCCAGCATACCACCTCCGAAATCGGCCAGGTTCTGCTTTATGACCGCCGCGACGATCGGCTGGATCCGAGCGGCGGCTATTACGCCTCTCTGGGCAATGACTTCGCCGGGGTTGGCTTCGGGGTCGATTATGTGCGCAACAAAGTAACTGCCGGTTATTATTACTCCGTATTCCCCGAGTGGGTGCTGAGCGTCACTGGTGAGGCCGGCTATATATTTGGCTGGAATGCGCAGAACGTACTAATTCAGGATCGTTTCTTTGTTGGCGGCGATAATCTGCGAGGGTTTCAGAGCGCCGGTGTCGGGCCTCGCGATTCGGTGAGCGGCGATGCTCTGGGCGGCCAAAAGTATTATCTCGGTTCTGTGACCTTGGGGGTGCCGCTCGGTCTACCGAAGGAATTTGGGGTAAGCGGACGCGTCTTTACCGATTTTGGGACTCTCTATCACATCCAGCCGACGAATATCGTGCTGATCCCGCCCAATTGGCTACAACGGGCGGAGTGCAGCCGATGGTGGAGCAGTCGCCCGCGCTCCGCGCCAGCGCCGGCGTTGGCGTATCGTGGAAATCCCCGGTCGGTCCGATCCGGCTCGATATCGCCTATCCGATAAAAAAGGAACCATTCGACAAGACCCAGTTGTTTCGGGTCAGCTTCGGCACGAGGTTTTGATGTTGGTTTGGTATCTCAGATTTCAGACGCTTCTGCTTGTTTGCCTGTGGGGCCTGGCCGGCAGCAGCTTGGCGCAAGCCCCGCCAGCACCTTCCCCTCCCACGCCCCCACCCCCGGCTTCCGCACCGCCGGCCGCTGCTCCCATGCCGCTGACGGTTATGGTGGTCGACGTGCAGGCGCTTTTGCAAAATTCTAAGGCGGCAAAAATGGTGCGCGGCCAGATCGAGCAGAAGCGCAACGAATACACAAAGGAAATATCCCACCAGGAGGAGACGCTGCGCGCTGAACGGGATACGTTACAGCGGCAGCAGGCATCGATGTCGGCGGATGCGCTCAATCAAAAGGGCCGCGAATTCCAGCAGAAGGTTAACGATCTCGAACGAAATGTTCAGGGGAAACGCCAAGCCCTGGAAAAGTCTAACGGGGACGCGCTGTCCAAAATCCAGGAACAAATGTTGAAAATCATCGCCGACATCGCAAGAGATCGCAAGGCAAATTTGGTATTTCAGAGAGCAGACTTGGTGCTTTTCGACCAGAGCTTCGATGTTACCGACGAGGTGCTCCAAAAGCTGGACGAATTGATGCCGACGCTGACGGTCGATTTCGCCGTGCCCACTCCTCCTCCCGCCGCCCCAGGCCCTGCTGCCACCGCCGCGCAGCCAGCGCCGAATCCACCGGCCAAGCCAAAGAAGAAATAAGGCGCGCTCGATGCCTGGACCGAACCGAGATGGCGGACCGACGCTTTTTTGACCGCGCTGGCCCATTTACTCTGGATGCGCTGAGCGCCTTGAGTGGAGCGAGACTGCTGCGTGCGAATGATGGCGCCCGCGTCATCGGCGATGCGGCTCCCCTGGAGACCGCGGGCCCGGCAGACGTCAGCTTTCTCGAAAATAGGAAGTACATCGAAGCATTCGTGCGCTCCCGTGCCGGCGCCGCCTTCGTAGATAACAAGGCCGTCGAACACGCGCCGCCCGGCATGGCCGTCCTCGTCAGCGAGGAGCCCTACAAGGCCTATGCGCTCGCCGCCCAGGCCTTTTATCCGGCGCCCCCGGTAGTCGCTCGCCGCGCGACCTCCGCGATCGTGGATGCGACAGCCGTCTTGTCCGACGACTGCGACATCGGGCCGAACGTCGTGATCGAGCGAGGCGTGCGGCTCGGCCGCCGTTGCCGCGTCGGCGCAAACACCGTGATCGCCGGCGGTGTCGAGATCGGCGACGACTGCTGCATCGGCGCCAATGTGACGCTGAGCCATTGCGTGATCGGCTCGCGGGTCGTACTGCATCCGGGCGTGAGGGTCGGCCAGGCCGGCTTCGGGTTCGCGCCCGACCCGAAAGCGCCAATCAAAGTTCCGCAGCTCGGGCGGGTGCTGATCGGCGACGATGTCGATATCGGTGCCAATACGACGATCGACCGAGGATCCGGACACGATACGGTGATCGGCTCGGGCTCGATGATTGATAATTTGGTTCAGATTGGGCACAACGTCGTGCTTGGCCGGTGCTGCGTACTCGCGGGTCAGGTCGGGATCTCGGGGAGCACCAGGCTCGATGATTTTGTCATGGTCGGAGGGCAAGGTGGGCTCGCCGGCCATTTGCATATCGGGAGCGGAGCCCGGATCGCCGCCAAGAGCGGCCTGATGCGCGACGTGCCCGCCGGGGAGACGGTATGCGGCAGTCCGGCAGTCCCGCTGAGCGAGTTCATGAGGCAGACCGCGGTATTGCACCGCCTTGCGAAGAAGAAAGGCGGATCATGATCGATCCGGCCGATGCGGCGGAGCAGCCTGTGGAGATCGGGATTCAGCGGATCATGGAAATGATCCCGCACCGTCACCCGTTCCTGATGATCGATAAGGTTGTCGACGTGGTCGCGAACCAGCGGGCCGTTGGAATCAAGAACCTGTCGAAGAGCGAGCATTATTTTCAGGGCCATTTTCCGGCGCGGCCAGTGATGCCAGGTGTGTTGATCATCGAGGCGATGGCGCAGACTGCCGCAGTCCTTGTTGTCCATACGCTGGGGCCGGAATTGGAGGGCAAGCTCGTCTATTTCATGAGCGTCGACAATGCCCGCTTTCGCCGGCCCGTTTTCCCTCCGACCCAGCTCGAGGTCCACGTCACCAAACAACGCAACCGCGGGAATGTCTGGAAGTTCGAGGGTCGGGCCAAAGTCGGCGAGGATGTGATGGCCGAGGCCGTGTTCGCCGCCATGATCCTCAACGACTAGACGAGCCGCCGATGCCGCAGATCCACCCCACGGCCATTGTTGCGCCGGGGGCGATGCTCGCCGAGACCGTCGTCATCGGGCCCTATTGCACCGTCGGCGAGGAGGTCTTTCTTGGCCCGCAGGTCACGCTCCGCTCGCACGTCGTGGTCGGTGGCCGCACGACGATCGGAGAGGGTACCCGTCTGTTCCCGTTCGCTTCGATCGGGCTTGAGCCGCAGGACCTCAAGTACCGCGGTGAAAATTCGGAACTCGTCATCGGGCGCAACAACACGATCCGCGAATATGTGACAATGAACCCCGGAACCAAAGGCGGCGGCATGGTTACCCGGATCGGCGACGGCTGCCTCTTTATGGTCGGCGCTCACATCGCCCATGATTGCCAGATCCACAACCATGTCGTGATGGCCAACAACGCGACGCTTGCCGGCCATGTCGTCCTTGAGGATTACGCAGTTCTCGGCGGGCTTTGCGCAGTGCACCAATACGTCCGGATCGGCCGGCACGCAATGATCGGCGGGATGTCGGGCGTGGAGCGCGACGTCATCCCCTATGGTCAGGTGATGGGGGACCGCGCCCGGCTGTGCGGCCTCAATATCATCGGAATGCAACGTCGCGGCTTCAGCCGCGAGGACATCCAGGGACTGCGCAACGCCTACCAGTTTCTCTTCGCTGCGGACGGGACACTGAGCGATCGGGTAGCCGACACTGCTGAGCGTTTCGGCGGCATCGGCCCGGTTGACGATGTCATAGAATTCATCCGCGCCGATTCGAGCCGCGCCATCTGTCAGCCGAAGGGGCCGAATGGCGCGTAGGCTGGGGATCGTCGCGGGATGCGGTGGGCTGCCGCGCCACCTTGTCGAATGCTGCCGCGCCGCCGGGCGCGATGTCTTCGTCCTCGCGCTGGAAGGCGCGGCCGCGCCCTCGACCGTGGAGGGTGTCCCGCATGCCTGGTGCCGGCTCGGAGCCGCGGCGACTGGGCTTGCGCTGTTGCGCAAAAATCACGTGACCGAGCTAGTGCTGGCCGGTGGTATTCGGCGGCCTTCGCTTGCGGCACTGCGCCCCGATTGGCGCGCGGCCAAGCTGTTTGCGCGGATCGGGTATCGCGCGATGGGTGATGACGGCCTGCTGTCGGCGGTGGTCAAGGAACTCGAGCAGGAGGGTTTTCGCGTGTTCGGCGCGGATCAGCTGCTCGAAGGAGCCCTAGTGTCGGAAGGGACGCTCGGCCGACTCCGCCCCGACCGGCAGGCGCTAGCCGACATCGAGCGCGGGATCGGGGTCGCCCGGACCCTGGGCGGGCTCGATGTCGGCCAGGCCGTGATTGTCCAACAGGGCCTCGTGCTCGGCATCGAGGCGATCGAAGGTACCGACGAGCTGTTGCGGCGCTGCGCAGCGCTGCGGCGCGAAGGTCCGGGCGGCGTGCTCGTCAAGATCGAAAAGCCGGGCCAGGAATCCCGCGCCGACCGGCCGACGATCGGGTTGCGCACGGTTCTGCTGGCGGCGGAAACCGGCTTGCAGGGGATCGCCGTCGAGGCCAATGCCACCATCGTGCTCGATCGCGACGAGGTGATCCGTGCAGCCGACCACGCCGGGCTGTTCCTGGTCGGTGTCGGCGGATCGTGACAGCGAGCGACGCGACGTTCATTTTCTTTGTTACCGGAGAGCCGTCGGGGGATGCCCTCGGCGGCGCGCTGATTGCGGCGATGCGGCACCGCACCGGCGGGAGGCTGCGGGTCGCCGGGATCGGGGGCGAGCGCATGCGGGAGCAGGGGCTAGAGAGTCTCGTCCCCCTCGGCGATCTGGCGATCATGGGAGTGGCCGAAGTCTTGCCGCGCGCCCTGGTCATCTTGCGCCGCGTCCGCGAGACGATCACAGCGATCCGCGCACAACGCCCCGATGCCGTCGTGACGATCGACAGCTCCGGGTTCAGCTGGCGGGTGGCGCACGGGCTGCGCCGCCGCGGCGAGAACTTGCCGCTTATCCACTATGTCGCTCCGATGGTGTGGGCTTGGCGGGCCAGTCGAGCCCGGCGGATGGCGCGCTGGTACGATCATCTGATGACCTTGCTGCCGTTCGAGCCGCCCTATTTCGAGCGTGTCGGGCTGTCCTGCAGCTTTGTCGGTCATCCGGTTCTGGAATGTGGCGCCGAACGCGGCGATAGCCGGCGCTTTCGCGCGATGCATGGTCTAACTGCCGACGAGTTGCTGATTACGGCATTGCCCGGCAGCCGCAGTGGCGAGGTCCGACGTTTGCTGCCGATCTTTGGCGCGGCCCTGAGCCGATTGAAAGATCTGGTCGGACCGTTTCGTGTCGTCGTGCCAACCGTGACAACGGTCGCCGCGACAGTCGCGAGGATGGTCGGGGCGTGGCCCGGTGATGCCATTGTCGTGCAGGATCTGCGGGAAAAATACGACGCTTTTGCGGCTAGCCGCGCCGCCCTCGCCGCGTCAGGGTCGGTTGCACTCGAGTTGGCGTTGGCCCGCCTGCCAATGGTCGTCGGCTATCGGCTCAACCCATTGACCGAGGCAGTCCTCGACCGGGTGCTGAAGGTGCGTCAGGTCAATCTCGTCAATGTGCTGCTCGGCAAGACACTGGTGCCCGAGCTGCTCGGCCGGGGGTGCACCCCGGAGGGGCTTGCCGCTTCGCTTGCCGAACTCGTCGGCGATGAACGGGTTCGCGCGGCGCATCGGCAGGGGTATGATGAGGCCGTCCGGCGCCTCGCGGCGGATGGCGTGTCGCCGAGCCTGCGGGCCGCCGACCAGATCCTCGAACTCGTTGCCGCACGCCAGCGCGGCGCCTTGGGTTCCACAGCACGAAGGAGTGTACGATGACGATGACCGATGTGGCCGAGACCTCCAAGCCGGTGCCCGATGCCGACAAGTTCCGGCTCTTGCATACGATGATCCGCGTGCGCGATCTCGACGCGTCGCTGAATTTCTACACGAAGCTGCTCGGCATGAAGCTGCTGCGCAAGCGCGACTACCCGACCGGAAGGTTCACGCTGGCCTTCGTCGGATATGGCGAGGAGACAAACAACACCGTGATCGAGCTGACCCACAACTGGGAACAGGCCGAGCCATATAACCTGGGCAGCGCCTTTGGCCACCTCGCGGTCGGGGTGCCCGATGTCTACAAGGCCTGCGAGCGTCTTGCCCACGCCGGAGTAAAAATACCGCGCCCGGCCGGCCCGATGGCGCATGGCGGCTCGGTGATCGCGTTCATCGAAGATCCCGACGGCTATCGCATAGAGCTGATCGAGCGGGCGTAATCCGCCTGTAGGAGCCGCCCCAGTCCGCCGGGCTGGGCGGCGGCTCCCCCGTATCCTGTTGCCAGCACGGACGGATTGCCGCTAGTCTGACACCGGCAATACCAGCGAGCAGTGTCGCTTTTGGTAATGCTCTAAACAAGAATGCGTACGGCGCGCGCGATCGGAGTTACCTAGGAGAAACGGAATGCTGGAGCTGTTGGAGCGTCAGAAAAAGCTGACCGCGAACCAGTGGAAGATCGCGGGCGCTGCGACGCTTGGCGACATGCTCGATTTCTTCGACTTCTTCCTGATCGGCTTCGTCTTAGCCTTTGTGGTTAAGGAGTGGCACCTGACCTATGGGCAGTCGGGTGCGATCCTCCTTGCCTCGGGTGTCAGCGCGCCGTTCGGCTCGTTGCTCTACGGCTGGATGGCCGACAAGATCGGCCGCCGTCCGGCGCTAATCACTGCCGTGCTGAACGTCTCGCTCGCGACCGGCGCGATGGCGCTGACGCCAGAGGGGGGGTGGATCTACCTGGTCGTTTGCCGCTTTTTCGTCGGGTTCGCAGTGACCGGTCTTTATTCGGTCGACATCACCCTGATGCAGGAATTTTCCCCTGCACACAAACGCGGCTGGTTCACCGGGTTGACCACGACCATGCTCCCTGCTGGCTCGCTTTTGGCCGGTTTGCTGGGTGCCTTCGCGGCGCCTTATATCGGCTGGCGCGGGATGGTCGCGGTGGGACTGCTGCCGGCGTTTTTGTGCTTGTACATCCGGGCATTCGTCCCGGAATCGCCACATTGGCTGCTGCGCCGAGGCCGCGTGGAAGAGGCGCGGCAAGCGCTTGCCTGGGCATTGCAAATGGACCCCGCGCAGATCACGCTGCCGGCGGTCATGCCGGTCGTCGAGCAGACGCGCTGGCTCGACATTTTCAAATACCCGCGCAGCATTGTCGCCGGCTGCCTGACCGGGCTGACCCAGACCGGCGGCGTCGGGCTCGCCCTCTGGCAGGTGGCTCTGTTCGTCATGGTGTTGAACATCACCGCGCCCGAGGCGTCCAAATTGGTCATCTGGATTAGCCTCTCGGCGATTGCCGGCCGGTTTTTCTGCTCGTGGATTTCGGATGCGTGGGGACGCCGCGCCTCGGGTATCTTCGCGTGCCTGATCGCGGCCTTGTTCATGTCGTTGGCGGGTTATTTGCACGACGTCTTCATCGGCGGCATGTCGATGTTCTTCCTGATGATCCTGCTGCAGAATTTCTTCGGCAGCGGCAATTATTCGATCGTCGGGCCTTATATGGGCGAGATGTGGCCCGCCCGACTGCGCGGCAGCGGCATGGGATTCGTTTATGGCGTCGGCAATCTCGGCAAGTTCATCGGCCCGGCAGGCCTCGCGTTTATTGCTGGCTCGGACAACTTCGTCAGTCCGAAGGCGACGCTCGATGCGCTGATCCCCGGTTTCAACTATTTCGCATTCTGGTACTTGCTGGGTGCAGTCGCGTTCTGGCTTATCGGCATGGAGACCCGCGGCCGCACGATCGACGAGATCGAGAGCGCGCTCGACAAGCGGCCGGTGCGCTCGACAGAGCAGGTTCCGGCCGCTTAGCGCGCCCGTCAGCGGTTCTGGCGTCAGCGGTTCTGGCGTCACCGGTTCTGGCGTCACCGGTTCTGAGTCCAGTCCTCGCGCCACAGGAAATCGGGCCCGAGCTGGTCGAGGCTCGGGCAGCCGATCTGGCCCATGACGAGGTCGATCTCGCTGCGGAAGATGTCGACGACCTTGTTGACGCCGGGTACCCCGCCGACAATTGCGCCGTAGAGGGTGGGCCGGCCGAAAAACACGAACTGCGCACCGACGCATAGCGCAATCAAAATGTCGGCGCCGCGCCGGACGCCGCTGTCGAGCATCACAGTGATCTTGTCGCCGACCGCGGCCTTGATCGCGGGCAAAGCCTCGAGCGAGGCGGGCGCCTGGTCGAGTTGGCGGCCGCCATGATTCGAGACGATGATGCCCTCGACCCCTATTTCCGCGGCACGAACTGCGTCGGCCGGGTTCAGGATCCCCTTGACGACGAGCGGGCGCGGAAAAAGGCGCCGGTAGCGTTCGAGGTCGCGCCAGGTTTGCGCCGAGGCCGGGGTCTGACTGCGCCCGAGGGCGATCACGTCTGACGTGCTCGCGCCATTGCGAGCGTGCGGTGCCCAGTTCCCGAGGGTCGGCGCGCCGCCGCGCCGCATATATTCGATGACCCAGACGGGGTGAGTCATGGCCTCCAACAGGATCGACGGCTTCAGCTTCAGCGATTCCATGACCCCGCCGCCGCGCACGCGGGAAAATCCGTTCCGGTAGTTGCGTTCCCGCTTTGGATGCACCGGCACGTCGACGGTGAGCACCAGCGCGCCGGCACCGCCGTCCCGCGCCCGCCCGATCAACGCATCCGTGATGTCGCGGTCCTTGGCCGCATAGAGCTGGAACCAGACATTGTTCGGCGCGACCCGCAGCGCTTCTTCCATCGAGGCGTTGCTGCCGCCCGACATGATGTACGGGATGTTCGCCGCCGCTGCGGCTTCGGCCAGCATGACTTCGCCTTCCCGGCGATAGAGCCCGACGCCGCCGGTCGGCGAAATCCCGAACGGGCTCGAATAGGCGCGGCCGAACACGGTCGCGGACTGGTCGCGTTTCGACACGTCGACCAGGTAGCGAGGCAACAGGCGGTGCTTGTGGAAAGCGGCTTCATTGCGCGCCAAGCCGCGCTCGTCCTCCACCCCGCCCTCGATGTAATCGAAGATGATGCGCGGCAGCTTGCGCTTCGCCATCCGGTGCAGGTCTTCGATGTTGATGGCTCGATCGAGGTTCATGGTCCCGCTCTCTTTCTACCGTGCCAAAACTGCTTGCCCTGGTTTGGCGGGTGAGGGGTTGCGCCGCCGCTTCACAGATTGCGCGATGGATCCTCCCGCCACAAAAAGTCGGGGCCGAGCTGGTCGAGGCTCGGGCAACCGATCTGGCCCATTACGAGATCGATCTCGTTGACAAAGATGTCGATCGCCTTTTTGACGCCCGGCAATCCACCGGCGGCGGCGCCATATAGCGTCGGGCGGCCCATGAAGCAGAAATCCGCGCCGAGACACAGCGCGATCAGGATATCGGCGCCGCGGCGAACCCCGCTGTCGAGGAGCAAGGTCAGCTTGTCACCCACCGCTGATTTGATCGCCGGCAGCACGTCGAGCGAGCCGGGTGCCTGGTCGAGCTGGCGCCCGCCGTGATTGGATACGAGGATGCCGTCACAACCGACGTCGAGCGCGCGCAATGCGTCGGCCGGGCTCATAATCCCCTTTACGACGAGAGCGCGCGGGAACAGCTTGCGATAGGTCTCCAGATCGCGCCAGGTCTGCGTATTGAAGGGGCGCAGCGAGCTGGAATGCTTATAGACCTCTTCCGCATTCGAGCCCGGCGGCGCGTAGGGCTGCCAGTTGCCCAGCATCGGCGTGCCGCCGCCGCGCTTGAGATATTCGACGATCCAGCCGGGATGGGTCAGCGCCTCGGCGAGGATCGAGGGTTTGAGACTGAGCGCCTGGAACAGACCGCCCCGGATATTGGCGAAGCCGTTGCGGATGTTGCGCTCGCGCTTTGAGCTGACGGGGGTGTCGACCGTCAGCACCAGGGCGCCGAGTCCGGCATCGGCAGTGCGTTTGATCAAATCGGCGTTGACTGCGTGATCCCGCGCTGCGTAAAGCTGGTACCAATGGTTTTTCGGCGCGATCTTGGCGGCCTCTTCGATCGTTTCGCTGCTGGCTCCCGACATGATGTAAGGAATATTCGCGTCCCGCGCGGCCTCGGCCAGCATCAAGTCGGCACGGTGCCGGAACAGCCCCGCCCCGCCGGTCGGCGAGATGCCGAACGGGCTCGAAAACGTCTGGCCGAAAATCGTCTTTGTCTGGTCGCGCTTCGACACATCGACCAGATAACGCGGCAATAATTTGTGCTTGTGAAAGGCCGAGGTATTGGTTTCGAGGCCGCGCTCGTCCTCGAGCCCGCCCTCGATGAAGTCGAAGGCGATCTTCGGCAACCGCCGCTTGGCCATGCGGTGCAGGTCTTCGATATTGACGGCTTGATCGATCCTCATCTTCGTGTGATCTCCTGGCGGCGCGGCAACGTGCGGGTCGGCAACATTGCGTAATTTTGGCGTAATTTTGCATCATTCGACAATCCCCCACGGAGCGGGGCTGGACTGTGCGCCGCGTTTGGCTCGGCTGCCGCACCGTCACCCGATCTGCATTCGGAATTGCCCCGATAATCGGGCATCCGCATATGTGCGGCGAATCTGCAGTAAATCTTCTCCGGGAGGTTGAACGGGCCGACTCGCTCAGGGGCTCGTCGACGCATTATGCGGCCCGTCGCTCAGGCGCCCTTGCAAGACCGTCCCTCTCCCTAATCCTCCCCGGCACGCGGGGAGGGGAGGGTGGGGCTACTGCCTCGCGCGCGAAGCAAAGAGAGATCAGGAGCAAGCCATTGAGATTCCTGAGTTCCAGGGCTGGGAAACAGGTGATAACAGGGCAACGGTGGCGGATGGATGGTGATTTCCGACATCAGCGAGCTCCGGGGGAAGCGCTTCAGAGATATGAGTTCCTGATCTGTTCTCGACAAGGCCACCGGCTACCAGGCTGGCGGGAATGCGCTGCATTGGGCGCCGTGCTTCGAGACGTGCCCTCGCTCCGGCGGGGCTCTCCTCGGAATGAACGCATTTTTCTGATGGCATTTAAGAAAAATGCCCCTCTGAGGCGCCTCACGAAGGCTTCGAAGAACTCACGCCGTTCTTTGGTGCCAGCCACTAAGGCTTGGCCCCGCAGTCCCTTCCGACATTGTTGAGAAGTTCGATAAGGCACGGCACGCGTTTATTTATTTTTGGTTGGCATTCGATCTTGTTTCCTAGCCCGAGCAACAAGCGTACCAGCTTTTCGAATTTGGCTATGGGAGAAATCACGGGTACCATGGTGCTAGTGCTCAGATCCAGTCAGATGATTTAGGGCATCCGCCTGAGAGCCGCGCGGCAAGCGGTGTCGAGCCGATGCGCGATAAATCATCTGTTTGTTTCTGAACACTAGATGAAGAAGCTCCTCGCATTGCAAACGCGCCAATTGAGCCGGATGAGCGCCAGCAAATTGAAATCACTCCTGAGATGGTCGAGGCGGGAAGCGACGTCATCCTTGGTGAGCTTGGCGGTCGCGACGTTTTCGTTTTTGTTTTTCCGGCGGAATTAGCAGAGCGGGTTTATCGGGCCATTCGTAAGATGAAGAATTGATTGATGTCTTTGCATTTTCTGCAAATTCCTTCAGAATATACGCTTCATCACGGCATCTCTCGAACTCAGTAACTATATCCTTATTCTGTACGTTTTTGGCTCGCGGGTTGCCGTTAAAATAAAATGGAATAATTATCAGTTTGCCGCGATCTATGGCTAGACTTACCGGGGCGTGTATAGCGTCGTTTTTTATTTGACCAACCTTATCCGCCTTTTTTAATAATAACAGAAGATCGCTCTTGGCATTCGGGAGCCGGATTACCCACGGCTCATTATCGTCCGTGGCTGCGATGGCGGCGCGTAGCATATTTCTCTGCAAGCTGTCACTGCGCGATGAATGCCAAATTGCGAATGCCATATCTCGGGGAATTTTCGTTATAGCGGCAAATACATCTTTCAAAGTTTCTTGGAGTCGGTTCCACGCGTTCACGACCTCGCCAGCCGCCCCAATGTACGGTGCGAATGCAGCCTCAAGATCCTCATCGGGCGGAATTGCTGACGGCGCGCTTTGCGACATGATGCTCTCCCTCAGATGAGTGATCAGGGAAGCAATAGCGACCAGCGCCGCGATGCATTACTGTTGCGGCTCTTGAAGATGCCTGCCCAGTCACGCGCCGAGACCGCAGAGCGGGTGCGACGCGCGAAGGGGAAGAAGTCTACTCAGAGTCGCGGGAAGCGAGCCAGCGTTAGCAAGCGTGGGTCTTCTACTTAGCTGGCAGTCGGCGCTTCGTTAGGCTGCCGGTACAGAAGCCGCTTGCCTTTTGCGCCGCGCGTTACTGCGGCTGAGATTTTCGGATGACCCCGATCTGCTCGCGGTGATTGGTCCGCGCGCCTATAGCGAGCGCCGATATCCGGCGATCAACGCCGCGCGCGGCGTGATCCTGTCCGTTGCGTACACGATTCGCGGCGACAACATTTGCCGAATTACCATCGCCAGCGACAGGCCGAGCCGTCGTGAAAGAGCAGCTTATACGCTACAGGCCGGGGCGCGATTCCCAACCTGAGAACCGGACCGACTGGGGATGTCCGATGAGCAAACCGAGCGGGCGGCCCTCGACGATCCGGATGCGCAAACTTTGTCCGATGAGAAACCGGCCCGCGGCTCTCGGCCGAGAGATCGAAGGCGATCTTCGGCAAACGACGCTTAGCCATTCGGTGCCGGTCTTCAATATTGACGGCTTGATCGATCCTCATGCCCGTATGATCTCCTGGCGGCGCGACAACGTGCGGGTCGGCGACACTGCATAATCTTGTGCATGATGTGCAGCTCGGGAAAGGCCAACAGGCAGATCAAATATGGAATACACGACGCTCGGAAAAACCGGATTGCGGGTCAGCGTCGCCGGGCTCGGCTGCGGCGGGTTCAGCCAGCTGGGGCTGGCTCAGGGCAAGAGCGAGGCCGACGCGATCGCGATAATTCGGCAAGCCCTCGATCTCGGGGTCTATCTGTTCGACACCGCCGCGGCTTACGGCACTGAGGAGGTGCTCGGCAAAGCCATCAAATCGGTGCGACGCGAGGAGGTCGTAATCTGCACCAAGGCGCCGTTCAGCTTCAGCAATCCCCATTCGACCCCGGAGGGGATCGTCTCGAGCCTCGACAAGTCGCTGCGGCAGCTCGATACCGACTACATCGATGTCTATCAGCTGCACGGCGTGCCGCCGAGCGCCTATGACCATGCGCTGAACGATCTGGCACCGGTGCTCTTGCGGGAAAGGGAAAAGGGCAAGTTCCGCCATCTCGGCATTACCGAGACGGCGCCGCACGATACCGAGCACCAGGTTCTTCACCGGGCGGCGCAGGACGGGGTTTGGGAGCTGGTCATGCTCGGCTTCCACATGATGCACCAGAACGCCCGCGACCGCGTCTTTCCGCTAACTCTCGCCAATCGCGTCGGCACCTTGCTGATGTTCGCGGTGCGCAACATCTTCTCGCGGCCCGACCGCCTGCGCGCCACGATCCGCGATCTCGTCGCGGCAGGCGAGGTCCCGCAATGCCTCGGCGACAGCCCCGACCCGCTCAGCTTTGTGATCCACGAAGGCGGCGCCAGCACGGTCCCGGACGCCGCCTATCGTTTTGTGCGCCACGAGCCCGGAGTCGATGTCGTGCTGTTCGGCACCGGCAATCCGGAGCATTTGCGTACCAACGTCGCCTCGATCCTCAAGCCGCCCTTGCCCGAGGCCGACCGTCGTCAGCTCACAACGCTATTCGGTCACCTCGTCGGGATCGGTCTCGAGGCGCCGCACCTCTCGCGGCCCCGCCACTAGCTTCTCCCGCGGGGCACTTCTAGTTCGGGTAGACGATCGTGCGCAGCATCACGCGGCGCTCCTCCGGGTGATAATCGCCGGCGCCGCGATGCATCGTCGCCCGCTCGTCCCAGATCAACAGATCGCCGACCTGCCAGGAATGGTAATAGGTGAAGCGCTCCTGCGTGGCGTGCGCGGCGAGCTCCTCGATCAGCTGCCAGGCTTCGTCCCGGTCCATTCCCGCGAAGCCATGCGTGTGCATCGGATTGACGAACAGGATCGGGCGGCCGGTCACCGGATGGTTGATCACCGCCGGACGCGGCTGCTCGACATACGTCTTGTCGGTGCGGCGCACCTCCTCTTCCGGATCGTAGAGGCGGGCGCCGGCGGGCCCATCGGTGCGGCCGTGCAATCCGACGAGGCCAGAGAGCCGATCCTTCATCGGCTGCGGCAGCGCATCGTAGGCGGCGCACATATCGGCGAACATCGTTCCGCCCTTGGTCGAAGGAACCTCCAGCGCGTGCAGCATCGCGAGCAGCGGCGGCACCTCCTCATAAGTCGAGTCGGTGTGCCAGTCGGTCGCGCGCTTGACCCCGTACCAATCGACGTTGCCCTCCGCGTCGACATTGCGCAGCCACGACACCTCGGGATGCTCTTCATGGCGGTAGCCGACGAGCGAGTGGATGCGCGGAGTCCCGAACCGGCGGCCAAAGGCGGCGATGTCGCCGGCGCCGAGGCGCTGGTTGCGGAAGACCAGCACCGGATGTTCTGCAAAAGCCTGATTGATCCAGGCGAACATCGGGTCGTCGAGCTTCGACAGGTCGACGCCGAGCGCCTCGGTGCCGAGTGCGTTGCCGAGCGGGCGCAATTCCGGTGTGGCCATGGGATGATCCTCCGACGTTGTTGCTCGCAGTTTACGCGGCGGCTCGCCACGCGTCTAATCGCGCATACCAGGAATGCCGCCGGAGCAGCGCTATGAAATCCGAAGACCACCTCTACAAGGCGGCCGGGGTCGACACTGCCGCGGCGCAATCCGGGCTCCAGAAGATCATTACCTGCATTAAGCAGACTTGGCCGGCGCCGGGAGCTCTCGGGGCCGTCAAACTGGATATCGGGTATTTTGCCAATGTCATCGACATTGGCGGCATCGGTCTGGCGATTTGCACCGATGGGGTCGGGTCGAAAACCATCATCGCGCAAATGACGGGCCGATACGATACGATCGGCATTGATTGCGTGGCGATGAACGTCAATGACGTGATCTGCGTCGGCGCCCGGCCGATTTCGATGGTCGATTACATCGCCGTCGAAAATGCCAACGCCGAAATGCTGGGTGCGATCGCGATCGGCCTCGCGGCCGGAGCAAGGCAGGCCGGGATCTCGATCTCGGGCGGCGAGATTTCCCAGCTCAAGGACGTGATACGAGGGTTCGACCTGATCGGGATGGCGGTCGGGATCGTGCCGCTCGACCGGATCATCACCGGCCGCGATCTTGTGCCCGGCGACATTATTATCGGCCTCGAAAGCAGCGGCATCCACAGCAACGGCTTGACTTTGGCGCGCCGCGCATTCTTCGAGCGCGCCAAATTGCCGATCGACCATGTGTTCCCCGAACTCGGGATTTCTCTCGGGGAAGAGCTGCTTCGCCCGACTTTGATTTACGTCCCCGAAATCCTCGACATCATCAATGGAGTGTCGAGCGTAAAAGCGCTGATCAACATCACCGGAGATGGTCTGCTGAACCTGCCCCGTGTCGACGCGATCGTCGGGTTTGAGATTGACAACTTGCCGCCTACGCCCCCGGTCTTTCGCCTCATTCAGCGATACGGGGCGGTCGGCAATGCCGAGATGTTCGAGGTGTACAATATGGGGGTTGGGTTTTGTGTTCTTGTCGCCGAAAGGGATCGCGCCGCAACACTCTCCATTCTCCAGCGCCATGGCCGGCGCGCACAAGTCATCGGCCGAGTGATCGAGGACGACAGCAAAGGGGTCTATCTGCCCGGCCAAAAGCTCGTCGGACACGGCAAGGAATTTCGTGAGCAGTGACAATTCGCTTTCCCGGAACGCCGGGATCCATGACTGCCGGGGTCAGGCTTCAGACTTCGCTTAGATCGCATCGCCACCTGTCCGGCTGTCATCGCGAACGGGGCGAAGCGATCTCAGGCCGCTGCACGCTTGCTTGGTCGAGATTGCGTCGCCGCGTGACGCGCTCCTCGCAACGACAGCAATCCAATCTCGTCGGCTTCTGCTCTAAGGTGTCGCGGGTTCCATCTGTTGGACGATTTCCAGAATCTCGCGCCCCCGCGGCGCCCGCTTGCCCCAGACCCGATCGAAATCGGCGACCAATGGCGCAATCTTCTCGGAAGCGGTCGCCGCTGTCGCCTCGGCGACATCGGCGAATTCATAAAAGGCATAATGGACAGCCGGATTGGTGCGGCTCCAGCACCGCCATCCTCTACGTGCCCTGAAAACCCGGATCGCCCAAGGTAGGTGATCGGTCGCGTACCAATGATCGAACGCTGCCCGGTCAGCCGGATCGGGCACTTCGGCGCGGACCACGAGATAAGCCACACCCATCGGACCTCTCCTCCTGAAGTTAGATCAACCGAACCTTACCGCCCCAACAGCTCCTTGACGGCGCGGTCGATGAAGTCGTCGTCCTCGGGGTTCTGCGTCGGGTTGCCGGCGCGATGGCCCCAGATGGACGGGATCGGGCGCAGCTCGGCGCGGCGCATATGCGCAACCTCCCGTTCGTTGTCGGCGACCGTGAAATAAAGGTCGGTCGTGCTCGGCATGATCAGCGCATCGGCCGAGATCGCACCGAGCGCCTTGGCGAGATCGCCGCCGTAGACCTCGTTTGCGCTGATGTCGGCGTGCTGCCAGGTCCAAATCATCGCCAGCAGATTGTTCGCATCGCGGCGCAGGTAATTGGCTTCCCAGCCGGCGATCAGAAAATCCTCGAGCGAAGAGAAGCCGATCGTGCGCCACAGCTCTTCGCGGTAGAAGGCTTGGCTCAATGCCCAGCCGGCATAGATCCGGCCCATCGCGCGCAGTCCGCGCACCGGCGGCTCGGCGAAATAGCCGTCGCGCCAAGCCGGGTCGGCCATCAGCGCATATTTGATCCCTTCCAGGAAAACGCTGTTGTGCGGCGCGGTTCGCGCGCTGCCGCAGACGACGGCGA
The DNA here is from genome assembly GCA_963787425.1 of uncultured Alphaproteobacteria bacterium. Classification (GTDB taxonomy): domain Bacteria; phylum Pseudomonadota; class Alphaproteobacteria; order ATCC43930; family CGMCC-115725; genus AP-15. The sequence continues at coordinate 1,040,364 of CAWBCV010000001.1, read as the reverse complement.
TCCGCTCAACCATTTCGGGATAGAGTGCCGCCCAGTGATAGGTCTGCTGGCCGCCCATCGACCAGCCATAGACCAGGGCGACGTGCTCGATCCCCAGCTGCTCGGCCAGCAGACGGCGTTGCATGCGCACATTGTCGGCGACCGTCACGCCCGGGAAGCGGCCGCGCTCGTGCGGCACACCGACGTTACTCGGGGAGGAAGACAGGCCGTTGCCGAACATGTTTGGGATGATGATGAAATACCGCTCCGGGTCGAGCGCGCGGCCCGGGCGGATCAGCCACTCCGTGTCGTAGTGTTGGGCGCCGTAGGAAGTCGGGTAGACGATCGCATTGCTGCGCGCGGCATCGAGCCGGCCGTATGTCTTGTAGGCGAGCTGCGCATTCCGCAATGTCAGCCCGGATTGCAGCGGTACGTCGCCGAGTTCGAAGATTTGGTAATCGCGTGAGGTCATCCACACTTCCTGTTTCGCCCGCTAGCCTTCACCGGAGATGATACGAGTTCCAGCGGCGGAGAGGGGAGTGAACCGGAATGCGCATCTTCATGATGTTGCCGATGAGGCATTGGCGCGAGGCGGGGCCGTTCGGTGCGGGGGCGGAGGCCGCCGGGTTCGACGCGCTGATGACTGTAGAACTCGGGCACGACGTCTTTACGCCGCTTGCCGTCGCCGCGCTCGCGACCGAGCGCATCGAGCTGACGCCGTCGATCGCCGTCGCCTTCCCGCGCAGCCCGACGGTGATGGCGAGCCAGGCCTGGGACCTGCACGCCAACTCCAACGGGCGGTTCGTGCTGGGCCTGGGCAGCCAGGTCAAAGGCCACAACGAGCGCCGCTTCGGCATCCCCTGGAGCGCGCCCGCGCCGCGGTTGCGCGACTACGTCCGGGCATTGCGTGCGGTGTGGCGCTGCTGGGAGACCGGCGGCAAGCTCGATTACCGGGGCGAGCATTACCGGCTGACCCTGATGACCCCCGATTTCTCGCCGGAGCCGACCGGCCTGCCGATGGTGCCGATCACGATCGCCGCAGTCGGCGAGGCGATGCTTCGGGTCGCCGGCGAAGTGTGCGACGGGGTGCGGCTCCATCCGCTGTGCTCGCGCCGCTATCTCGAAGAAGTGGCACTGCCACGCATTTTAGAGGGCATGGAGCGCAGCGGGAGAAGCCGAGCCAATTTCGATATCTTTGGCGGCGGGTTCGTGGTGACCGGGGGCGATGCGCAAACCGTCACCGAAGGCATGGAATGGGCGCGCCGTCGCATCGCTATTTATTCCTCGACCCGTACCTATGCGCCGATTCTCTGCTCTGCACGGTCTCGAGGAGGTCGGGGCGAAATTGCACGCCATGTCGGTCGCCGGCCGGTGGAACGATATGCCGGCCGAGGTCAGCGACGACGTCGTGCGAATCTTCGCCGCCTGCGGCACCTATGACGAGATCGCCGCGGCGATCGAGGCGCGCTACGGCGAGTCTCGCCGACGCCATCGAGCTGAACTTCCCGCCCGGCACCCCTGCGGGGCTGCAACGCGAACTTCTGATCGACATCCGCCGCATCCCGCACCGCTTCGAAGGCTTCGATACCAGCTGGTGAGGCCTGGTCAGGCGGCCTTTGTTTCTTCGATGCGCAGAAATCTCGACGCAGGGCGGCGAGGTCAGGATTTCACTGAAGGCGTGCATCCAGTCGCCAGTCTCTTGTGACGAGCCGACGCCGCGGCTGCGGAACTGGTCGAGCTGATCGAGATTCGTCAGCTCGACCTCGAATTGCAGGGCCGCTCCCTCCCCGTGGCCGCGCGTCAGCGGCACGAGCATCCGGGCATTCAGGCGGTTGGCGCGGGCCGCCTCGACCTCGCGGCGGATGAAGTCGATGGCGCGGTGGCGGTTGACCGGCAGCACGTCATAGCAAAACCGGGCCAGATACATAGAGACGCTCCTCTTAACATTGGGTCGGCCAAGAAGGCCATCCCGCCTCCTTGGTCAACACAGGCGACTGCCGACCGCTGCATCCATCCGAGGAGTTTTCTTGGCGAGGTCGGCGGCTAGCGTGGCTTGCCCTCGCCCTTTAGCGCCTCTTGGACCGTCTCGAATTCGAGGCGTTTACGCCGTTTGGGTGAGGTGGCGTCATACTCGCCTCGTTGGGCGGCGAGCTTCTTGCTGAGCCGCAGCCGCGGGCTCTGCGTGGCATGGCCGGAGACCCCGTGCTTATGGCTCCCCATGCCCCCTCGCCCTTGCTGCATTTCTCCCCCCGCAATCGCTTCACCTCAAACGTAAGTGTATTTTGCGGCGATCCGAGGCGCCGCAATGCTGCCATATTGGATTGTTAGCCACGCCGGGCCGAGCATTTCCGGCCTGATGCCGACGGAGAGCGGCGCGGAGATCGATGGCTGGCCATTCGCAATTCAAGAACATCATGTACCGGAAGGGCGCGCAGGACAAAAAGCGCGCCAAGGTCTTCACCAAGATCATCCGGGAACTCACGACCGCCGCTCGTACCGGGTTGCCCGATCCGGCGGCGAACCCGCGGCTGCGCGCGGCCGTTCTCGCGGCCCGCCAGGCCAACATGCCGAAGGACACGGTGGATCGGGCCATCAAGCGCGGCTCGGGGGGCGGCGCCGACGATGCCTACGAGGAAGTGCGATACGAGGGTTATGGTCCCGGTGGGGTCGCGGTCATCGTCGAGGCGCTGACCGACAATCGCAATCGTACGGCGAGCGAGGTGCGCGCCGCCTTTACCAAATCAGGGGGAGCATTGGGGGAAACCAACAGCGTCAGCTTTATGTTCGACCGGGTCGGCGAGATCTCGTATCCCGCGGCCACCGCCAGCGCCGATGACATGTTCGAGGCCGCGATCGAAGCAGGGGCAAGGGACATCGAGAGCGATGCCGAACAGCATTTGGTGACGTGCGCGCCGGAGGATTTCAACACGGTGCGCGACGCGCTTGAGAACCGATTCGGCCCGTCCGGGTCGGCGCGCCTCGTCTGGCGTCCGAGAACCGCTTCGGAAATCGACGAGGAAACCGCGGCGAGCCTATTCAAGCTGCTCGAGACGCTCGAGGACAGCGACGATGTCCAGAACGTATACGCCAATTTCGAAGTGGCCGAAGACGTGATGGCGCGGCTCGGCGCCTGATCGCGCCGGCACGGAACCCGAGATGAGGGTTTTGGGGCTCGATCCCGGGCTGCGGCATACCGGGTGGGGGGTTATCGATGTGGCCGGCAATCGCCTGACCCACGTCGCCGATGGCGTCATACACGCCGCCACCGACCAGCCGCTGGCGGTGCAACTCGTTTCGCTGTTCCGGCAGCTCACCGCCGTCATCGAGCGTTTCAGCCCAGACGAGGCAGCGGTCGAGGAAACCTTTGTCAACCGCAATCCGTCTTCGACCTTGCGACTCGGCGTGGCCCGGGGGGTGGTGCTGCTCGCGCCGGCCGAATGCGGGCTGCCGGTCGCCGAATATTCGGCGAACTTCATCAAAAAGGCGGTGGTCGGCGCCGGTCATGCCGAGAAATCGCAGGTGCAATTGATGGTGCGTCGGCTTTTGCCTGGCTGCGATGGCGGCGAGCCCGATGCCGCCGATGCGCTCGCCGTGGCGATCTGCCACGCGCATCACGCTGCGACCCGGCGGCTCTTGGACGCGCAGGCATGATCGCGAAGCTTGCCGGCGTCGTCGAGCAGATCGAACCGGACGCGGCAGTCATCGACGTGGGTGGCGTCGGCTATCTGGCCTTCTGCTCGACGCGAACGATCGGCCGGCTGCCGCCGCCGGGCTCGCCGGCGCGTCTGCTGATCGAGACGCATGTCCGCGAAGACCACATCCACCTGTACGGGTTCATCGACGCCGCCGAACGCGATTGGTTTCGCCTGCTGACGACGGTGCAGGGCGTTGGTGCACGACTGGCCCTCTCGCTCCTATCGGCCGTGCCGCCGGAGAAGCTCGGGCTCGCGATTTTGGCTCAGGACAAGCCGGCCCTGGCGCAAGCCGAGGGGGTTGGACCGCGGCTCGCCGCCCGCATTGTCAACGAACTGCGGGACAAGATCGGCAACCTCGCCGCCCCGGTTTCGGTGCCGTCGGTGGCGCTTTCCAATGAATCCGCAAATGGCGGCGGAGCGACCGCCGATGCGATCGCGGCGCTGGAAAACCTTGGGGTCGGCCGCAGCGAGGCGCTGGGCGCAATCGCCGTGGCGGCCCGGCGGCTCGGCAGCGAGGCCGGCGCCGATGTCCTGATAAAAGCGGGCCTCGAGGAGCTGGCGCGATGAACGACGCCACGCCGCGTGTCGTCGCCCCGCAGCAGGCCCAGCAAGACACAGCCGAAAGCTCGGTCCGGCCGGCCACGCTCGATGAATTCGTCGGCCAGCATCAGCTGCGCGACAATCTGCGCGTCTTTATCGAAGCGGCGAAGACCCGCGGCGAGGCGCTTGACCATATCCTGTTCTTTGGTCCGCCCGGGCTCGGCAAAACGACGCTCGCACAGATCGTCGCGCGCGAACTGGGCGTCGATTTTCATGCCACCGCGGGCCCGGTAATTCAGCGCGCCGCCGATCTGGTCGCCATGCTGAGCAAGCTCGCCCCGCGCGAGGTGCTGTTCATCGACGAGATCCATCGCCTGCCGCCGGCGGCCGAGGAGTACCTCTACCCCGCGATGGAGGACTACCAGATCGATCTGATCATCGGGCAAGGGCCGGGAGCGCGATCGATTCGCTACCGTCTCGCGCCCTTCACTTTGATCGGCGCGACCACACGTTCGGGTCTGATCACTCGGCCGCTGCGGGAGCGCTTCGGCATACCGCTGCGTCTCATATTCTACGAGCCGGCGGACCTCGGGACGATCGTCAGCCGCGCCGCCCGAGTTCTCGGCATCGACTTGCGCCCCGATGGCGCCGCGGAGATAGCGCAGAGGTCGCGGGGCACCCCGCGCGTTGCGATACGCCTGCTGCGCCGCATCCGCGACTTTGCCGCTGTCACCGGTTTGACGAGCGTCGATGCCGTCGCCGCCGACGCGGCGTTGTTGCGGCTCGATGTCGATGCGCGGGGTCTCGACGGCATGGACCGGCGCTACCTGCGCTGCATTGCCGAAAATTATGCGGGCGGTCCAGTCGGGGTCGAGACGATTGCAGCGGCGCTCGGCGACGAGCGCGACGTCGTCGAAGAAGTCATCGAGCCGTACCTGCTCCAGGAGGGCTTCGTGCAGCGCACGCCGCGCGGCCGCCTTCTGACTCGGAACGCGTTCCGGCATCTCGACCTTCCGATGCCGGCGAGCATGCCGGCCCAGCTCGATCTTCTAACGGCGTTGCCATGTGAAACGGAGAATTCATGCTGACCTCGATCATCATCCAAAAGACGCCATAAAGGGCCGACATCAATGCAGCCGAACGCCATCGACACTTTGCCGCTCGCCGGTTCGATCTCGCATGACCTCTCGATCATCGGGCTGTTCTTGCAATCCGATGCCATAGTCAAACTGGTGATGCTGATCCTGTTGCTCGCGTCGTTTTGGTCCTGGGCGGTGATCTTCGACAAGGTGATCCGCATCCGTCGGTTGCGGCACGCAGCATCGAGCTTTGAGGAGACTTTCTGGTCGGGGGGATCGCTCGATGACCTCTACGAACGGGTCGGTCAGCGGCCGCCGGATCCGATGACAGCGGTATTTTCCGCGGCGATGCGGGAATGGCGGCGCAGCGCCGCGAAAAACCTGCTCGGCACGCCGGGAATGCGGACCAGTCTGCAGCAGCGCATCGAGCGGGTGATGAGCGTGACGGTCGGCCGCGAGATGGAGCGGGTCGAACGGTTCATGGCCTTCCTCGCGACGGTCGGCTCGACCGCGCCCTTTGTCGGCCTGTTCGGCACGGTGTGGGGCATCATGGACAGCTTTCAATCGATCGCCGCCTCGAAGAACACCAGTCTCGCGGTTGTCGCGCCCGGTATTGCCGAGTCGCTGTTCGCCACGGCGCTCGGGCTCGTCGCCGCCATACCGGCGGTCATCGCCTACAACAAGCTGGCGACCGATTTCGGTCGTTATGCCGGCCGGCTCGAAGCTTTTGCCAGCGAATTCAGCGCGATCCTGTCGCGCCAACTCGACGAGCGGCCCTGACGATGGCCGTCTTGGGTCTGAGCGGCAACAGCCAGCGCTTGGCCGGGCGCTATCGGCCGATGTCGGAAATCAACGTGACGCCGCTGGTCGACGTCATGCTGGTCCTGCTGGTCGTCTTCATGGTGGCGGCGCCGCTGCTGACGGTCGGAGTGCCGGTCGATCTGCCGCAGACGCAGGCGCCGCCGATCGCCGAGCCGAAAGAACCCCTCGTCATCACGATCAATGGCGAAGGCCGCATCTATATCCAGGAGACCGAAGTTCCGACCGATTCGCTGGTCCCTCGCCTGCAGGCGATCACCGGCAGCAACCCCGACGCCCTGCTCTATGTCCGCGGCGACCGGGCGATCAATTACGGGCGGGTCGTCGAAGTGATGAGTTTGGTCAGCACCGCCGGCTTCCGCAAGGTGTCGCTGATCGCCGAATTGCCGAAGGGAGCGTCCGGCAAGACCGCCTCCGGCGGATCAACACCTGACCGATCGGCGAGGACGGCCAGGCACTGAGTACGGCTGCGCACCTTCCGCCGATGAGCCTTGCGCTTGCTGAACCGGCGCTGACCGGAGTCACCGAGGTCCCCGACGAGCTGCCGGAAGGCATCGGCTCGCGCGGCATGGCTTTGTCGGCGGTGCTGCACGTGGTGCTCGGAAGCCTCTTGATCCTCGGTTTGCCACGGATGTTCGACCCACCGCCGCTGGAAGAGACGCCGATAGCCGTCCAGCTCGTCACGATCGCGCCGGAGACCCGAGCCACCCACCCCAATCCGAACCTGCCGCAGCCGGACGCCAAACCAGAGGTGCCGGAAGTCGAGGCGCCCGCGCCGAAGCCGCAGCCCAAACCCGAGCCGCCGAAACCCGCACCCGTCCCGCCTTCCGCTGCGGCCGTTTCACAGCCGGCCGATGAGCCGGCGCCGTCGGAAGCCAAACCACCGCCGCCCGCTCCGAAGTTCCCGGAGCCCAAGCTGGAGGCGAAACCGGTCGAGAAACTCGAAGTACCGAAGCCCAGAGAAAAACCCGAGCCGCCGCGCCAATTGGCCAAGCTCGAACCAAAACCGGAAGAAAAAAAGCCGGAGGAAAAGAAGTACGATCCCCGCCAATTCGACGCGTTGCTGAAAAATCTGGCGCCCCTGCATGCGGCGGCGACCGCCGAGCCACCGCCGGACAACCCACGGCTCGCCGCAGCACGGGCGTCCTCGCAGCCGAAGGCTCCACTGGGCAGCCAGCTCACCGCCAGCGAACTGGACATGGTCCGCCACCAGATCGCGCGTTGCTGGAACGTGCCGGCAGGTGCCCGTGACGCAAAGGATCTCGTCGTCGAGATCAAGGTCATTGTCGATCCCGACGGCACGGTCCGGCAGGCGACGATCGTCGATCAGGGTCGCGTGGGCAGCGACCCCTACTTTCGCGCCGCGGCGGAAAGCGCGCGCCGCGCCTTCTTTAACCCCCTATGCCGGCCGCTGCACTTGCCCGCCGAGAAATACGCGATCTGGAAGGACCTTGTCGTCGACTTCAGCCCCAAGGACATCTTATGAGAAATAGGGGACATCTTATGAAGAGAAGCTGTCGAATACTGGCCGGTGCGATTTTTGCGGCACTGATCATGCTGCCGTGTTCCGGCCCGTCGGTGCGTGCCGAACTGCGCCTCGACATCACCAGCGGCAAGGTCGAGCCTATGCCGATAGCGATCCCTGCCTTTCCCGGCGGCGCCGCCGATGAAACCCAGGCGGGACGCGACATTGCCGGGGTCGTCTCGACCGATCTCGAGCGCTCCGGGCTGTTTCGCCCGATCGACCCGCGCAGCTTCATCCAGAATGTTTCGCTGGACGACTCACAACCCCGGTTCCCCGACTGGCGTCAGATAAATGCGCAAGCCCTGGTTACCGGGTCGGTCAAGACGCAGGGGGATGGGAGGCTCCGGGTCGAGTTCCGGCTGTGGGACGTGTTTGCCGAGCAGCAGCTGACCGGGTATGGCTACACGACCACTCAGCAGAACTGGCGGCGCATCGCTCACATCATCGCCGATGAGATCTATAAGCGGATCACCGGCGAAGAAGGCTATTTCGATACCCGGATCGTGTACGTCGCGGAATCGGGCCCGGCGGACAAGCGGGTGAAGCGCCTTGCTATCATGGACCAGGACGGGGCGAACAACCGCTTTCTGACGGACGGGCGGGCACTGGTGCTGACGCCGCGCTTCTCGCCGACTGCGCAGGAGATTACCTACCTGTCCTACGGCAGCGGCGCACCGCGCGTTTATCTATTCAACATCGACACTGGGCAACAGGAGGTCGTCGGCGACTTTCCCGGAATGACCTTTGCACCGCGGTTTTCGCCCGACGGCAACCGGGTGATCCTCAGCCGCGCTGAGAACGGTGTCAGCAACCTCTTCGCACTAGATCTGCGTACCCGCAGGCCGGTTCGGCTAACCGACAGCCAGGCAATCGACACCTCGCCCTGCTTCTCGCCGGACGGCAGCAAGATCGTCTTCAATTCCGATCGCGGCGGTTCCCAGCAGCTTTACGTGATGAATTCGGATGGTAGTGACGTCAAACGCATCAGCTTCGGTTCGGGCAAATACGGCACGCCGGTGTGGTCGCCTCGGGGCGATCTAATCGCATTTACCAAAATCGACGGCGGATCGTTCTACATCGGAGTAATGCGGCCCGACGGCTCGGGAGAGCGCCTGCTGACGCGGGATTTTCTGGTGGAAGGGCCGACTTGGGCGCCGAACGGCCGGTTGCTGATGTATTTCCGCCAGTCGCCGACCGATTCTCGGGGGCATGGTTCGACGCGCCTGTATTCGATCGACTTGACCGGCTCAAATCAGCGCGAGGTAGTGACCTCGCAGGATGCTTCAGATCCGGCTTGGTCACCTTTGCTCCGCTGAGTGGGATAACTTCGGCTGCTCGATGAATTGATGTCGCTAGGGGGTGCGAGTATCGCGAGATGGACGGAAGACATCGGCGCTTCGCCGACGTGGATAGAGTTCGAAAATTGATCAAGGGGGAATTTAGATGTGGACGAAAATCATCGGCATTTTCGGCGGTCTTCTTATGCTGGCCGCCTGCAGCAGCGCACCGGAGACAGCGCCGGGCGGTCCGCCTGGCGGAGCGGGAGCACCGGGGATGGGCGGACCCGGCGGCATCGGCTCGAGAAACGCTCTGCCGGGATCGCAACAGGACCTCGAGGCGAGTGCCGGCGACCGCGTCTTCTTCGCGTTCGACCGCTCCGACATAACGCCTGAATCTCAGCAGATTCTAGAACGGCAAGCCGATTGGCTGCGGCGCTATCCGAACGTTACGGTCACGATCGAAGGACACTGCGACGAGCGCGGCACGCGCGAGTATAACCTCGCGCTCGGCGAACGCCGCGCCCAGGCGGTAAAGAATGTCTTGGTAGCGGCGGGCATTCCGGCATCCCGCATCTCCACGATCAGCTACGGCAAGGAGCGTCCTGCCGTCGTTGGGTCCAGCGAAGAGGCCTACGCGCAGAACCGGCGCGCCGTAACCACCGTGAACTGAGAGACGGAACCGCCCCCGCCATCTAGTCGGCGCGGCCCGCCGAGGGGCGCCACCGATACGACCCATACCCATCGAGTGCCGCGCCCTTTTTTTGCCCTAAAAGGACCCTAGTAGGGCTGCTTGCTCAACCCGTGCCGCTGGTGCCCTCGGGCGGCGGCGGGCCAGTCGCCCCCGGCTCACGCGCGGTTTCGAGAGGCCTCTGATGATACGGCGTTTGATCCTGCGCCCTCCCCGCTCAATCCTGTTCCTGGCGTTCGTCGCCATGACCTTGCCGAACACGCCGGCACGCGCGCAGGACCGGGCGATGCAGGACCGCTTGGATCGCCTTGAGCGGGATCTCAGCATGCTGCAGCGGCAGGTCTACCGCGGCGCCCCCTCCCAGGTGGCTGGCGCTGGATCGGCAGGGGCGGTCGATACCGAGCTGCGCATGGACCGCTTAGAAGCCCAGATGCGCGAGCTGACCGGGCACGTCGAGGACGCGGTGAACGGGGTCGAGCAACTGCGGCGCCGTCTCGAGCAGATCAACAGCGACATCGACCTGCGATTCAGCCAAAGCCAGGGGCAAGGTCAGGTGCCAGGCCAGGGGCCGCCCAGGAACTCGGCACCCAGCGCGCATGCCTCCGCCGGACCAACCGATTCTCCCGCAGGGCAATTCGCGATGCGAGGTCCCTCCCCCACCGCCAACTCGGGCCGGTCGAGGCTGGCCACCGATCCGATGCCGCCCGGAACCTTGGTGCCACCGCCACCGGATCGCCCGGGCGGAGCGGGTACCCTTACTCCCCCGGGGACCCCATCGAGCCTGAAGCAATCGGGTCCGGACGCACTGAACGTCGCGACTGCCGGGAATTTCCGGCCCCCGTCTGCGGGCGAGTTGCTTGCCGGTTCTGCTTCCTCACAGTACAACGCGGCGTTCGGTCTCCTTAAGCAGGCAGACTATGCTGCCGCCGAAGAGGCTTTGAAGACGTTCGTTGCGCAACATCCCAAAGACGCGCTCGCTGGCAGCGCACAGTATTGGCTGGGCGAGACCTATTTCACACGGGGGCGGTACGCCGAGGCGGCCAGCGCCTTTGCCGAGGGGTACAAGAATTATCCGAAGGGGACCAAGGCGGCCGACGACCTGTTGAAACTCGGCATGTCGCTCGCGCGCGCCAACCAGAAGCAGAACGCCTGCGTCGCGTTCGCCGAGCTGGATCACGATTTCCCCAACCCAGGAAGCTCGATCAAAGAGCATTCGGTCGCCGAGAAAAAGCGGTTGGGTTGCTGACACTCGGATCGTCAGCCAAGCCTATTTCCCAAGGCGAGTTCACAGCCTCGCTCGCCTCGATCGCACGGTTTGAAAGCTCGCCGTTTCTCGCCGTTGCTGTCTCCGGCGGTTCCGACAGCTTGGCACTCGCCATTCTGGCGGACGGTTGGGCTCGCGAGAGGGGCGGAGAGATCTGTGCGCTTACCGTGGATCACCGGCTGCGGCCCGAAAGCGGCGACGAAATCCGTCAGCTCGCCGCGTGGCTGTCGGCGAGAGCCATACGCCACGAAGTTCTGGTCTGGACCGGCGAAAAGCCGCGAACCGGGATCCAAGAAGCGGCGCGCCTCGCGCGCTATCGCCTGCTTGGCGGCTGGTGCCGCGATCACACCTGTCTGCACTTGCTGACCGGTCACCATCGAGATGATCAGATCGAGACGCATCTGATCCGCCGCCGAGCTCGCAGCGGCCCGGACGGCCTCGCCGGGATGTCGGCAGTACGCGAACTCGCCGACTGCCGATTGCTGCGTCCGCTGCTCGGTGTCGCGAGGGATCGGCTCGTGGCATTCCTCGAAGCCGAACGGCAGCCCTTCATAAGCGATCCGAGCAACCTCGACCCCGCATTCGAGCGGTCTCGCTTGCGCCAGGGCGACGGCGCGCCGGCCGGCGAGGTCGGCATCTCCCGCCTGCTCGATGAGATCCGCGCATTGGGCTCCACGCGGGCAGCCCGCGTGCATGACCGGAACACTCTGCTTGCCCGGTATGTCAGCTTTCACCCTGCAGGGTTCGCGCTCTGCGATCCCGCGATGATGTCGGAAACATCATCGGAGATGACGGAGCGGCTGCTTTCAGCGGTTACCGCTGCGATCGGCGTCGCCTCTTATCCGCCGCGTCGCGAGCGAATCGCTCGGCTGCGGGAGGCGCTCGGCGGCGCGGCGCGGCGCGGACATACACTGGGGGGGTGCCGATTTATTCGCTGGCGAGAGCGTATCCTGGTGACACGCGAACTCGCCAGAGCGCCGCCGCCGCTCCGCCTCCGTCCGGGGGAGCGGATGATCTGGGATTGCCGTTTTGAAATTGCGACGCCGCAATCTGACAGCGGCCCTTTTGCGATCGGATACCTGGGCGGATATCCGGGCCTTGCAGAAACCCCGCGCCTAGATCATCGCATGCCGCAGCTGAGGCGGGAGTGGCTGCCACGGCTGTTGTTCCCCGTTATTCCAGCGGTGTGGGATCAGGAGGGCATCGCAGCCGTTCCTCATTTGGGATATGGACGCGAGGGAATTGCCGACTTGCCGCAGGTAGTGTTTCGACCGGTTACTCCATTGACCCAGGCGAGCTTTGCCGTTGTTTAACAACATGCGCGTCTTATCTGTAAATCGAGCGAAAAATGTCGCGGGTCGGCTCTCGAAGGGGTAGGCTAAAAGGCGCGATGCCCAGCTCGTATGAAAGGCGTTGATCGTGAATAATTTCGGCAAGAACCTCGCCCTCTGGATCGTTATCGGGCTGCTTCTCGTCGCACTCTTCAACCTGTTCCAGACCTCATCCAGCCGGGGGCCGCAAGCCACCCTGGCATTCTCGGACTTCCTGAACGATGTCAATCGAGGGCAGGTCGCCGACGTTACGATCCAGGGCAACAGCATCAGCGGCCACTTCACCGATAGCCGCGCATTCACGACGTACGCCCCGAACGATCCCAACCTGGTCGGCCGGTTGACCGACAAGGGCGTGCGCATCACCGCCGCCCCGGTCGATGAAAACGTGCCTTCATTGTTCGGCGTGCTGATTTCCTGGTTCCCGATGCTGCTGCTGATCGGGGTATGGATCTTTTTTATGCGCCAGATGCAGGGTGGCGGCGGCCGCGCAATGGGCTTCGGCAAGAGCCGGGCACGTCTGCTGACCGAAAAGGTCGGCCGCATCACGTTCGAGGACGTCGCCGGCATCGACGAAGCCAAGCAGGAGCTTGAGGAAATTGTCGAATATCTGAAGGATCCCCAAAAATTTCAGCGACTCGGTGGAAAGATCCCGAAGGGCGTGCTGTTAGTGGGGTCGCCGGGCACCGGGAAGACCCTGCTCGCCCGCGCTATCGCCGGCGAGGCGAATGTGCCGTTCTTCACGATATCGGGTTCCGATTTTGTCGAGATGTTTGTGGGCGTCGGGGCGAGCCGGGTGCGCGACATGTTCGAGCAGGGAAAGAAGAACGCACCCTGCATAATCTTTATCGACGAGATTGACGCCGTTGGCCGGCATCGCGGCGCGGGCCTCGGCGGCGGCAATGACGAGCGTGAGCAGACGCTGAACCAGCTGCTCGTCGAAATGGACGGCTTCGAGGCTAATGAGGGTGTCATCCTGATCGCGGCAACCAACCGCCCGGATGTGCTGGACCCGGCTCTGCTGCGCCCGGGTAGGTTCGACCGCCAAGTCGTCGTCCCCAATCCGGATGTCCTCGGGCGCGAGAAAATCCTCAAAGTCCATATGCGCAAAGTCCCGCTCGCCTCGGACGTCGATCCGAAAATCATTGCGCGCGGTACACCCGGTTTCTCAGGGGCCGACCTCGCCAACCTGGTCAACGAAGCGGCGCTGATGGCGGCGCGCAGAGGCAAGCGCTCGGTCGCGATGAGCGAATTCGAGCAAGCGAAGGACAAGGTCATGATGGGTGCCGAGCGGCGCTCGATGGTCATGACCGAGGACGAGAAAAAGCTGACCGCCTATCACGAGGCCGGTCATGCGCTCTGCATGCTCTACGCGGAGGGCCATGAGCCGCTCCACAAGGTGACGATCATCCCGCGCGGCCGGGCGCTCGGTGTGACGATGTTCCTGCCGGAGCGCGACAAATACAGTCAGTCCAAGATCGAGATCAAAGCCATGCTGGCGAGCCTCTTCGGGGGCCGCATCGCCGAGGAGCTGATCTTCGGGCCCGACAAGGTGACGACAGGTGCGGCCGACGATATCCGCCGCGCGACAGGTCTTGCACGCCGCATGGTGACCGAGTTCGGGTTCAGCGAGAAGCTCGGACCCTTGCGCTACGCCGAAAATGAGGAGGAGGTGTTTCTCGGTCACTCGGTTACACAGCGCAAGAACGTCTCCGAGGCGACCGCCAAGGTCATCGACGAGGAGATCCGCCGCATCATCGACGAAGGCGAGCAGACCGCGAGAGAGATTCTCGAGCTCTCGGATGGACCAGTTGCACGCATTGGCAAAGGGGCTGCTCGAATACGAGACGCTGGCCGTCGATGAGATCCGGCGGATCATCAAGGGTGAGCGGATCCTGCGGGAGACCTCCACCGGTCCTGTTGCCGACGAACCGCGCCCGGGAAGGCGCAGCTCGGTCCCGCCAGCCGGCCGGCCGGCCGGCCTAGAGCCCGAGCCACAGCCGGGCGGCTGAACCAGCAAAGACGCCCCCAGTGCTCCAGGTTCGAAGCCCGGTTCGCCGGGTCTCGAATGATACGCCGCTCGCCCGGAAAGTTGCGTGCCGCCGCGTGCTTTAACTTTTCTTTTATTTGATTGGTTAATAACGATGCAGATTTCGGAAGGTGACGCCGGCAAATGTCCTTCGACTTGTGAGGGGATTTCCCGGGCAGTAGAATACGGTTACCTGTTTACAATTTTACGGGGGCGTTATGACGCGGAAGCTCTTCGGCACGGATGGGATCCGCGGGACTGCCAATAGCGAGCCGATGACGCCGGAAACGGCGTTAAAAGTGGCCATGGCGGTAGGTGATTGCTTCCAGAACGGGGCTCACAAGCACCTGGTCGTAATCGGTAAGGACACGCGGCTTTCCGGTTACATGCTGGAACCCGCGCTGACCGCCGGTTTTGTCACGATGGGCATGGACGTCGTGCTTGTCGGTCCGTTGCCTACGCCAGCGATCGCGATGCTGACGCGCAGCCTGCGCGCCGACCTCGGCGTCGTTCTTTCAGCATCCCACAACCCTTATGGCGACAACGGGATCAAATTGTTCGGCCGCGACGGCTACAAGCTTTCGGACGAGTTCGAGCAAAAGATCGAAGCCTGCCTCGACAAGGGGCCGAGGCGGCGCGCCAGCCCAGCGGAACTGGGACGCGTCAAGCGGCTCGACGATGCGGGCGGGCGGTACATCGAATTTGTCAAGCAGAGCTTCCCTCGCGGGCTGCGTTTGGACGGGCTGCGGATAGTCGTCGATTGCGCGCACGGCGCCGCCTATAAGGTCGCCCCGACCGTTTTCTGGGAGCTCGGCGCAGAGGTCTTCTCGCTCGGCGTCTCGCCTGACGGCCTCAACATAAACAGAGAATGCGGTGCATTATCGCCCGAACAGATGTGGCGCGAGGTTCTGGCGCGGCGGGCGGATATCGGGATTGCGCTCGACGGCGATGCCGATCGGCTGATCATCGCCGACGAGCGCGGCGTCATTCTCGACGGCGACCAGCTGATGGCGCTAATCGCGACGGGGCTGGCGCGGGGCGGACGGCTTACGGGCGGCGCCCTGGTAGCGACGGTCATGTCCAACCTCGGCCTCGAGCGGTTTCTCGCCGGCCACGACATCGCGCTGCATCGCACGCCGGTCGGCGATCGCCACGTCGTCGAAAAAATGCGCGCGCTCGGCTGTAATCTCGGAGGAGAACAGTCCGGCCATATCATTTTGTCCGATTTTGCGACAACCGGCGACGGCTTGATCGCCGCTCTCCAGGTGCTGGCCTCGATCGTCGAGACGGGTCGCCGGGCCAGCGAGATCTGCAGCCTCTTCACCCCCGTGCCGCAGCGGTTGCGCAGCGTGCGGTTTTCAAAGGGCGATCCGCTCGCAACGTACTCGGTCAAACGCGCGATCGATGAAGCCGGAGAGCGGCTCGCAGCTACAGGCCGCCTGGTGATCCGGAAATCGGGCACCGAGCCGGTGATCCGGGTTATGGCCGAAGGAGAGGATGAAGAACTCGTCGCCGCGGTCGTCGATGAGATTTGCCAGGCCATACTCGGTGCAGCTGTCGAGATCGAGGAAAACGCACCCCAGGTCGCGCGGCTCGCTTCGGCTCAAGCAGCGGAATAACCGTGCGCGGCCGGGTGCTGATCATCGCCGGTTCGGATTCCGGCGGCGGCGCCGGCATCCAGGCCGACATCAAGACCGTGTCGATGCTCGATGCCTATGCCGCCACGGCGATCACCGCGCTGACCGCGCAAAACACCGAGGGCGTCTTCGGCGTGCTGCCGATACCGCCCGATTTTGTCCGCCGGCAGATCGAGGTCGTGCTCGACGACATCGGGGCCGATGCAATCAAGACCGGCATGCTGCACGATCTGCCGGTCATCGAGACGATCGCCGCCGTGCTCAGCGAGCGCGCCGCCGGCATCCAGCTCGTGGTTGATCCCGTCATGGTCGCCAAAGGCGGCGCCCGGCTGATCGATCCCGCCGCACTCGATGGGCTGAAGCAGTTGCTGATCGCCCGCGCCGAGATACTGACTCCGAATTTGCCGGAAGCCGAAATTCTGTGCGGTACTTCGATCGGCAGCGTCGCCGAAATGCGAGCCGCCGGCCGAAGCCTATTGGCGCTGGGCTGCCGGGCGGTGCTGGTCAAAGGAGGCCACCTCTCCGGCCAGACCGTATCGGACGTGCTGGTGACCAAAGCAAGCGCTCGCGTATGGGAAAGCCCGCGGCTCTCGACCCGCCATACTCATGGGACCGGCTGCACCTTCGCCTCGGCGATTGCTGCGGGCTTGGCCCAGGGTCTGACGGTCGAAGAGGCGGTCGACCGCGCGCGCGCCTATGTCCAGCGCGCGATCGCCAGCGCGCCGGGCTTGGGGCGCGGCCACGGGCCGCTCGACCACTCCCATCCGCTCCGCTCGACTTAACTCGGTAGGATTGGGTTGAGCCCTAGCGAAACCCATCAATTTTGAGCAGCCGCAGAATGTCGGTGGGTTTCACGTTGCTCAACCCACCCTACGATTTTAGGATTTGTGCGGCCGCAGGGCCGCGCAGTGGCATAGGGGTCGAGATGGCGAAAAACTATCGGATCGCGGTGATCGCCGGCGACGGCATCGGGCGCGAGGTAATGCCTGAGGGGATCGTTGCAATGGAGGCGGCGGCACGCGCCTACGGCTTCGGCTTCCAATGGCACGAATTCGATTGGAGCTGCGAGCGCTACGTCAATATGGGCATGATGATGCCGGAGGACGGGATCGAGCGGCTGCGGCTCTACGACGCCGTTTATCTCGGCGCGGTCGGTCACCCGGAGGTGCCGGACCACGTTTCGCTGTGGGGATTGCTGATCCCCTTGCGGCGCGGCTTCCACCAATACGTCAACCTCCGTCCGGTGCGGCTCCTCGCCGGGGTGCAGTCGCCGCTGCGCGACCGCGCGCCGGGCGACATCGATTTTTATGTCGTGCGCGAGAACAACGAAGGGGAATACTCGGAAATCGGCGGCCGGCTCTATGGCGGCACCGAACACGAAATGGCAATGCAGGAATCAGTCTTCACGCGGCGCGGCTGCGACCGGGTCATGCGCTATGCCTTTGAGCTGGCCCGCACCCGCAAGAAGCACGTCACCTCGGCGACCAAGTCGAACGGCATCATCCACACGATGCCGTTCTGGGACGAGCGGTTTGCGGCGGTCGCGCGCGACTACCCCGACGTCAAGACCGACCAGTACCATATCGACATCCTGACGGCGCATTTCGTACGCCATCCCGACTGGTTCGACGTGGTCGTCGGGTCAAACCTGTTCGGCGATATTCTGTCCGATCTGGGGCCTGCGGTCGTCGGCTCGATCGGCATCGCGCCGTCCGGCAACATCAACCCCGAGCGCGAATACCCGTCGATGTTCGAGCCGGTGCACGGCTCGGCGCCGGACATTGCAGGGCGCGGCATCGCCAATCCGATCGGCCAGGTCTGGTCGGGCGCGATGATGCTCGACCATCTCGGCGAGGGCGCCGCGGCGGCGGCCGTCGAGCGTGCCATTACCGAGGTCCTTGCAGAGGGCGGCACCCGCACTCCCGACCTCGGCGGCAACGCCGGCACAAGGGACCTCGGCGCAGCCATCACCGCTGCGGTCCGATGACTTGGTGTCCCAGCGGGCACACGGGGCAGTGACTGTGCCGGAAGCCGCGTAGGGGTCAGGGCTGTCCGCGGGGCGGCCGAAGCGGGCGGATCGCCAGACCGGGGCCACTGTTAGCAAACAGTATGGGCGAGGTGCGTTTCGAAAGGTTCCGCCGCGCCGATGCGATGGCTGTTCGCGAGACGACGCCAACATGAGCCGGGATCAGGCGAGTCGCGGCAATATAGAAGAACCGGAAGGAATCAGCGAAGCCGAGGCAGAAACCGTCGAGGAGCGGTCGCGCCTGCCTGCCCCGCTGATCTACGAAATCGTCCGCCGAATGGGCGAGGAGGAGATGGAACGCCCGGCCACTTCGCTGTGGTGGTCGAGTGTTGCTGCCGGCTTGTCGATCAGCTTTTCCCTCCTCGCGCAAGCGATCCTCCAGGCGCATTTGCCGGCCACCTCATGGCGGCCGCTGCTCACCAGCCTCGGGGTATCCGGTCGGATTTTTGATTGTCGTGCTGGCACGCCAGCAGCTCTTCACTGAAAACACTATTACTCCCGTATTGCCCCTCGCGGCCAATTTCTCAGCGGCCAATTTTGTGAAGCTGGCGCGGTTGTGGACAATCGTTTTTCCGCCAACATGACCGGGACCGCTGCCGCCGCGATATTTTGCACGTTGCCGCCGGTGCTCCGTTTCCATTCGGTGAGCACCGCAGGCCGGGCTATTCGGTCGGTTTGACCTGCGGCGGTGCGCGGCGGGCAGCTCGTTCGTTGGCGATGATCTGCTGCAGGCACTCGATGCCGTCCCTGGTGAAGGCGGTCACGCCGTCCTCGCCGATGCCGTGGACGCGAAGGCAACCGTCTTCCGGGAACATGTCGATCGACAGCTCGTACAGCCAGTCTTCGTCCTCGCCGAGCATGTTGGCGACGTAGCCGATGGTGAAGACGGCTGCGATGGCCGCCACAATCACGCGGCCTGACTTCGCGGCGTTGAACGCGGCCGCCAATTCCACGGCAGGAGTTCGTCGATCCGGTGGGCCGGATGCTCGGCGATCCGGGCCAGGACGTCGGCCAGCCAGGCTTGCGGATCGACATCGTTCAATTTGGCAGTGCCAATCAGACTGTACATCACTGCGGCGCGCTGGCCGCCGCGGTCGGAACCGGCGAATAACCATGACTTTCTGCCGAGGGCAATTCCGCGTAGCGCTCGCTCGGCGGCGTTGTTTGAAAGGCAGATCCGTCCGTCATCGAGGAAGCGGGTGAAGGCCGGCCAGCGTTTGAGCATGTAATCCATTGCCTTGGCGAGATCGTTGCCGCGCGACAGCTTGGCCCGCTGCTGGCGCAGCCAGCTTTCCAGATCGGCGACCAGAGGGGCGCTCAATTCCTGCCGGACAGCCCGACGCCGCTCAGCGCTCTGGCCGTTGATCGAGCGTTCGATCTCGAACAGCGCATCAATGCGCCGGACCGCCTCCAGCGCCAGCGGCGAGATCACCGCCAGTGTTTTGCCTTGCGCCCTGCGGCGGGCGGTGGCAGCGAGATCGGCCATCTGGAAGAAGGGTCGCCGGGCATGGACCCAGCACGCCGCCTCGACGATCTGGCCCGGCTTGCGGTCGGCCTCGTACAGCCTGTTGTATCCGCCAAAGGCGTCGGCCTGGAAGATCCCGGCATAGTCGGCCAGATGCGCCTGAGCATGCTCGCCGGCCCGATCGCGCGAGTAGTAGAACATCGCTGCCGGCGGGTCCTGCCCGCCGAACGGACGATCGTCGCGCACATAAACCCAACATCGCCCGGTATCGGTCTTGCCCTTGGCCAGGACCGGCACCGTCGTGTCGTCGCTGTGCAATCGCTCGGCCGCGAAAACGTGTCGCTCAACCCGGCTGAGGAGCGGCGCCAGCGCTGCGCAGCAGCCACCCACCTGATCGGCCAGGGTTGACAGGCTGAGGGGTACGCCCTCCCTGGCGTAGCGTTCGGACTGGCGGTTGAGCGGCTGATGCTGCCCGTACTTCTCGAACAGGATCATCGCCAGCAGGCTGGGGCCGGCCCAACCCCTGGCAATTACATGGAACGGCGCCGGAGCCTGGCTGATCTTCTCGCAGTCGCGGCAGGTGAACTTCTCGCGGACGTGCTGGATCACCTTCCACTGCCGCGGGATCACCTCCAGCGTCTCGGTGATGTCCTCGCCCAACTTGCGCAGCCGCGGGCTGCCACAGCACAGGCAAACAGTCGGGCCCGGTTCGACCACCCGCTCACGCGGCAAATGCTCGGGGAAGGGTTGGCGCGCAGGACGCTTGCGGGTGAAAGCCACCACATTGGTGGTCTTGGCCACCGCCCGCTCGGCGGCGATCTCGTCCTCAGTGGCCGAACTCTCGAGCTCCTCGAGCGCCAGCTCCATCTGATCGAGCAGCCGCACCGTGCGTTCCGAGCGCTGGCCATAGAGCTGGCGCGTCAGCTTTGCGATCTGCAATTGCTGATGGGCGATCACGGCTTGATCGTCGGAGGCCTTGGCCTTGGCCACCGCCAGTTCCGCCTCGACCCGGGCCGCCCTGGCCGCTTCCTCGATGCGCTTTGCGCGCTCCTCGACCAGCGCCGCCTGCAGCGCGGCGATGTCGTCGGGGAGGTCCTCGGGCGTCGTCGTCACGGGCCCGATTATCCCACATCGCTACGACCGAGCGTTACTCAACCACAGGGTAAGTCAATCGGTCGCAGCCCCTGATCAGGTCAAGCGGCAGGCTGTCAGCCGGCCGCCTCCGGGCGCCAGGTGCGCACTGGGTTCCGCCAATCGATCCCGTCGAGCATGTAGGCCAATTGCGCCGCACTGATCGCGACGATGCCGTCGGCCGGCGACGGCCACAGGAACCGGCCACGCTCCAGCCGCTTGGCGTAGAGCGACATGCCAATGCCGTCATGCCACAGAATTTTTATTAAATGACCTCTTCTGCCACGGAAGACGTACAAATCGCCGGCATGCGGATCGCGCTTCAATACTTCTTGGACTTGCAGCGCCAGGCTGTTCATCCCACGCCGCATGTCGGTGTGGCCGACTGCCAGCCAGACGCGCACCCCCGAAGGGACCGGGATCATCGCCCCGACAGCGCTTTGACCACAGCCGCCGCCAATCCGGCCGGGATCGAAGCCGGGATGCGCATGCGGGCCTTCCCCGCAAACTCGATCTCGATCGCCGGTGCCGCAGGGCACCCGGCGTCATCTCCGGCCGGCGCGACCAGAACCTGAGCGAAACCATGGCCGACCCTAAGCTCTCGCCGCCAGCGATAAATCTGGCCAGGGCCAATCTCTGCCCGACGAGCGATGTCCGTGACTACCGCGCCCGGCGCCAGGCTCTCCGCAACAATCGCTCGTTTTTGCCCAGCGCTCCAACGCCGCCGCCGTTCTGGGCCTGTTATGACCTCAACCCTCGCCATCGCACCGTCCCTAACACCAGTGCAAACACCATCTCTTGCACCAGTGCTTACCAGCCAAACCCGCCTCAGTTAGGCAAGGCGGCCATCACCGCAGGGTTACGGTGCTCCCCCCTGAGCTGCGCGACGTAATGATCGACATCAGCCGGCAAATCCTACAGACGAGCTGGATCGAGTCGTTCTTTCGGGCGATTTCCGCAGTCTTCCTGATCGCCGCAATGGTGTGGCTGATCCCGAGCGCCGAGGCCGCCGCGTTTCACGTAATCGCGATGATGACGTACCTAATCAGCGTCGGCGGCTTCCAGCACATCATTGCCGGCAGTGTCGAAGCCTTTTTGCTGGTCGCCAACGGGCAGCTTGGGTTGGGGCATATGATGGCATTTTTTGTCGTGCCGTTCCTGCTCGGCAACATCGTAGGCAGCACGGTGCTCTTCACGTTGATCTCGCATGCCCAGGTGATGAGCGAGATCCCCACTCCACCGGATCGCAACCGGCCGCCGCCGTAAAATTATAAAATTCGCCGCTGCCCAGGAACTTACCCGCGAATGGCCTGTTGTTGTTAGTCAGCGACCGAACCGGCGGACCCGGCTGCCGGAGGATGCCCAGGAGGAGCATGCCTATGGCAAATGAAGCGGGTGCCGTTCCATACGGGCGCAAGACGCAGCACACTCCCGCGATAGACGAAGTCCACATTTTATGGATCACGGCCGGGCTCGGCTGCGATGGTGATACAGTGTCGATCACTGCGGCGAGCGAGCCCAGCATCGAGGAAGTGCTGCTCGGGGCGATCCCCGGGCTGCCCAAGGTCCATTTGCACAACCCGGTGCTCGCCGTCGAAGTCGGCGACGACTTTATGAAATTCTTCCATCAAGCCGATCGCGGTGAGATCGACAATTTCGTGCTGGTGCTCGAAGGATCGATCCCGAACGAGAAGATCAGCGGCGACGGCTACTGGGCGGCATACGGCAACGATCCGAAAACCGGGCAGCCGATCAGGACCACCGAATGGATAGACCGCCTGGCGCCGAAGGCTCTGGCGGTGGTCGGCGCGGGTACCTGCGCGACCTATGGCGGCATTCACGCGATGCAGGGCAATCCTACGGGATGCATGGGGCTGCAGGATTATCTCGGGCGCGATTGGAAATCGAAGGCCGGACTGCCGATCGTCAATGTTCCGGGTTGCCCGGTGCAGCCCGACAATTTCATGGAGACATTGCTCTATTTGCTGCGCCAGCTCGCCGGGCTCGCGCCGATGATACCGGTGGACGATCTGGGTCGCCCGAGATGGTTGTTCGGCAACACCGTGCATAATGGTTGCGATCGCGCCGCCTATTACGAGCAGGCCGATTTCACGCAGGAATATGGGTCCCCCAAATGCCTCGTTAAGATCGGCTGCTGGGGTCCCGTGGTGCAATGCAATGTGCCGAAACGCGGCTGGATTTCGGGGATGGGGGGGTGCCCGAATGTCGGCGGCATCTGCATAGGCTGCACAATGCCGGGGTTTCCCGATAAATTCATGCCCTTCATGGACGAGCCGCCCGGCGCGGTGCTGTCGTCGAGTATGATCAGGCCTTACGGCGTGCTGATCCGCCGATTGCGCAGGATCACCAATAATACCCTGAATGATGAGCCGAAATGGCGTCATAACCGAGGCGAGTTGACCACCGGCTATCGCCCCGTCCGACCACTTGCTCGCCGCGCTGGAGGATAATTAATGGCAACACCCCTCGACGTCGCCGAACGGCCCGCCACCGGCGCAACCCGCACCCCCGGCAACCTAGTCGAAATGAACTGGGACCCGATTACCCGGATCGTCGGCAGTCTCGGCATCTACACCAAGATCGACTTTGAAAATCGGAGGGTCGCCGAGTGCCACAGCACTTCGGCTATCTTTCGCGGCTACAGCATCTTTATGAAGGGCAAGGACCCGCGCGACTCGCATTTCATCACCAGCCGGATTTGCGGCATTTGCGGCGACAACCACGCCACCTGCTCGGTCTACGCCCAAAACATGGCGTACGGCATAAAGCCGCCAAACATCGCCGAGTGGATCATCAATCTTGGCGAAGCTGCCGAATACATGTTCGACCACAATATCTTCCAGGACAATCTGGTCGGGGTCGATTTCTGCGAGCAGATGGTGCGGCAGACCAATCCCAGCCTCTGGGACAAGGCACAGAACACACCGGCGCCGCACGCCGCGGACCACGGCTACCGAACGATCGGCGACATCATGACGGCGCTAAACCCGTTCACCGGCGAGTTCTATCGCGAGACCCTTCTGGTCAGCCGCTACACACGCGAGATGTTCAGCCTGATGGAAGGGCGCCACGTCCACCCCTCGACCCTCTATCCCGGCGGGGTCGGCACGGTGCCGTCGGTGCAGCTCTTTACCGAATACATGACCCGACTGCTCCGATACGTCGAGTTCATGAAGAAAAGTCTGCCCTTGCACGACGACCTGTTTGATTTCTTTTACGAGGCATTGCCGGGGTACGAGGAGGTCGGCAGACGCCGCATTCTGCTCGGCTGTTGGGGCGCCTACCAGGACCCGAACGTCTGCGACTACCAGTATCGGACGATGACCAATTGGGGCCGCGCGATGTACGTCACCCCCGGTGTCGTCGTCGACGGCAAGCTGGTGACGACGGATCTCGTGGACATCAATCTCCAGATGCGCATCCTGCTCGGCCACTCCTATTACGACGGCTGGGAGAATCAGGAGATCTTCGTCAGAAAGGACCCGCTTGGCAACGAAGTCGACCCGAAGCATCCGTGGAACCAGACGACGATCCCGCGGCCGCAAAAGCGCGACTTCGCCGGCAATTATTCCTGGGTGATGTCGCCGCGCTGGCTCGACAAGCGCACCGGCGACCATCTCGCGCTCGACACCGGCGGTGGGGCCATTGCCCGCCTGTGGTCGACCGCGCTCGCCGGCCTCGTCGACATCGGCTACATCAAGGCCACCGGCAATAGCGTCAAGATCTACTTGCCCAAGACGGCGCTGAAGCCGGAGGTCGAGTTCGAGTGGAAGGTCCCGCAATGGAGCAACACGATCGAGCGCGACCGGGCACGAACCTATTTCCAGGCCTATTCGGCGGCGGCGGCGCTCTATTTCCTCGAACAGGCCTTTACCGAGGTGCAGGCTGGCCGCACCAAGACGTGGACCGAATTCAAAGTGCCCGACGAGGCGATCGGCTGCGGGTTTCATGAGGCAGTGCGCGGCGTGCTCTCCCACCATTTGGTGATCCGCAACGGCAAGATCGCCAATTATCATCCCTATCCGCCGACGCCGTGGAACGCCAACCCGCGCGACATCTACGGCACTCCCGGGCCCTATGAGGATGCGGTCCAAAACACGCCGATCTTCGAAGAGAACGGGCCGGACAACTTCAAGGGCATCGACATCATGCGCACCGTGCGCAGCTTCGATCCGTGTTTGCCGTGCGGCGTCCACATGTATCTTGGCGGCGGCCGCACCCTAAAGACCGTGCACTCCCCGATGTTCGGCGTCGGTCGGCAGGCCGGTTCGTGAGCGACGACGAACGGCCACGGCTGGAAGAGGCGCTTTCCCGCATCGACGCCCTCGTTTCGGCGCTTGACCAGATCGCCGACAGCAGTGCGCGCGAGGCGGCTCGTGAGGTGTTGGAACTGGTGCTAGACCTGCACGGCTTGGCATTGGCTCGAACCCTAGCCATTGTCGCATCTGCCGAGGACGGCCGCGCTTTGGTCGAGCGGTTGGCGCAGGACGAGCAGGTGCGGGCTGCTCTGCTGCTGCATGGGCTGCACCCCGACCCGATCGAGGAACGGGTCCAAAAAGCGGTCGAGCGGCTGCAGCCGGAGCTTGGTGTCCTTGGCTTTCGCGTGCGCGTCGTGGCGGTC
Source organism: uncultured Alphaproteobacteria bacterium (assembly GCA_963787425.1). Lineage (GTDB taxonomy): Bacteria > Pseudomonadota > Alphaproteobacteria > ATCC43930 > CGMCC-115725 > AP-15. The sequence continues at coordinate 1,015,234 of CAWBCV010000001.1, read as the reverse complement.
GGAGCGGCAATCGTTCGGCTGCGGGTAGATGGCGCTCACGGTCCCGAGTTCTCGCGCGCAGTGGGCCTGCGGCAACAGATCGAGGCAGCGATCGTTGATGAGGCGCCAGATCTCAACGAGATCGTGATCGAGGGGTTGGCAGATGCCGGGATCGAGCGGGCGGCATTGGCCGCCGGGTGAGCCCGGCGGCGCGCATGTGCTGCGCGGCAATTGGGTCGCGACACTGCGGCGGTTTGTCGGCTCGCCCGCGGCCGAGCGGTGTGAACTCTGCGGGAGCGGGCTTGACGCCGCACACCAGCACCTAGTCGAGCCTGCCAGCCGTCGCTTGCTGTGCGCTTGCGAAAGTTGTGTCGGAAAGATTGCTGCGGCGCCCAATGGCGAATATCGGATTGTTTCAAGCGGAGCCCGCCTGCTCGCCGACTTTCATATGACCGATGCGGAGTGGGACGCCTTGCGGCTGCCGATCGACATGGCGTTTCTGTTCCACAGCACGCCGGACGGGCGGCCGGTCGCACTCTATCCCGGCCCCGCCGGCGCAACCGAGTCGCTGCTCAGCCTTGACGCTTGGGAGCAGCTGGTGGCGAGCAACCCCGCTTTGGCCCACCTCGAGCCCGATGTCGAGGCCTTGCTGGTCAATCGGATCGACGGAGCTCGCGAATATTATCGCGTGCCGATCGATCGCTGCTTTGCACTTGTCGGTTTGATCCGGACACGCTGGCGCGGGCTGTCCGGCGGCGCCGAAGCTTGGCAGGCGATCCGTCAGTTCTTCGCCGAGTTGCGCACCCCGGTCGCGACGCGGCGGGAATGGCGCCATGGTTGACCTGGAATTCGCCGTCGAGGGGGCCGAAGCGGCGCGCCATGCCGCCACGCCGACGCTGCTTTTCAAGCTGCGGCTGATCAATACGACACCGGCGACGCCGGTGCAGAATGTCATGCTGCAGTGTCAGATCCGCATCGAGCCGACCCGCCGCCATTATGCGCCGAACGAACACGAGCCGCTGAGCGAGCTGTTCGGCCAGCCGGATCGCTGGGGCACGACATTGCACAGCATGCTGTGGACCCACAGCAATGTGTTGGTGCCGCCGTTCGAGAGCGGGTGCACGTTTAATCTCCCGGTGTCTTGCAGCTACGATTTTAATGTCGCTGCAACGAAGTATTTTTATGGGCTGGAAGACGGCGAAGTTCCACTCGCGCTGCTGTTCAGCGGAACAATCTTTTATCGTGACGACGAGCGTCGACTGCAGATCGTTCAAATCGCCCATGACAAAGAGGCAGCCTTTCGACTGCCGGTACGGATCTGGCAGTCGATGATAGATGAATATTATCCCGATACAACCTGGCTGCGCGTCGGCCGCGATGTGTTTGGCGAGCTTTACCATTACAAACGGCAGAACGGGTTCGCCAACTGGGACGAAACATTGCGGAGCCTTTTGCCCGACCGCCTGGCGGGGGCGCGGCAGTGAGCCAGGGAGCGGCCGAAGCGATTGCCCGAGCGGTGCTCTACGAGGGTTATATCCTTTATCCGTACCGGCCCTCGGCGATCAAAAATCAGCAGCGCTGGACGTTTGGCGGGATTTTCCCGCGTGACTTCTCCGACCGCGCGGGCAGCGATCCCTGCACAATGCACACCCAGTGCCTCGTCCGAGGACGCGATCCCGTCGTCGACATCAGGGTCCGGTTCCTTCATCTCGTCGCGCGGCAAGTCGGGACGCTGGTTGAACCAGCCCCAGAGCTTGTCGGCGACAGTGACCCGGCTTTCACCCCAGTGCAGTCGCTCGACATCGACGGAGCCCGCTTCGTCACCTGGGAAGAGGCCATCGAACGCGAAGTCGCCTCCCCAAGTCTGGGGTTGCGCGCGCTGCTCGAGCGCCCCGCCGTCATTCCGTTCGATTTTCCCGGGATGCGTCAACTCGAGCCGCTGAAGCGCCGGAACGGGCAGGTCGCAGGTGTGCTGTCGCGCATAGCCCTGCCATTACAAGGCGAACTGACGATCACAGCCGAGCGTGTGGGATGCGAGTTGTTGCGTCTGACCGCCCAAATCGAAAACACCGCGCCTTGCCAGCCTTGCGGAATCGCTGACCGAAACCGGGCGCAGCGTCGCGCGTTTGCCTCGACTCACACGATCCTCGCGGTGCGCGGTGGGCATTGGGTCTCGCTGATGGACCCGCCAGAGGATTTGCGGGAAACCGCGTCCTCCTGCGACAACCAGGGAACTTGGCCGGTCCTGGTTGGTGAGCCCGGAAGCACCGATACGCTGCTCTCTTCGCCGATCATCCTTTACGACTATCCTCAGATAGCACCGGAAAGCCCCGGCGATTTCTTTGACGGGACCGAGATCGACGAGATGCTGACATTGCGCATCCTCACGATGACCGATGAGGAGAAATGCGAGATGGCGGCCTCAGATCCGCGGGCTCGGGCGCTCCTTGAGCGCACCGAAGCCATCACTCCGATGGAGATCGGGCGGCTGCACGGCGTGCTGCGCAGTCCGCGCGGGGGCACCGTCACCCACCCAGCCCCCACCCTAACCCTCCCCCGCGAGCGGGGGAGGGGAGGGGAGGCGGCTGGGTCCAACCCCTCCCGCAGTGCGGGAGGGGTTGATGAGTGCAGCGAAGCGGGCGAGGGTAACGCTGCCTGGTGCGCAATTGACAACAAGCCGCAACTCGCCTCGGTGCACATTGCCGGAGCCGAGGTGACGGTAGGCGACCGGGTGAGGCTCAACCCGAAAGGGCGTGCCGACATTATGGACCTGGTGCTCAAGGATCGGGTGGCGGTGATCGAGGCGATCGAGTGCGATTTCGAAGATCGCGTCCACCTCGCGGTGACGATCGCCGACGATCCGGGCCGCGAAATGGGCTTTGGCCATATGCCCGGCCATCGTTTCTTCTTCGGGCCGGACGAGTTGCAACCTTTGCCCGCGGAGAGCGCGGAATGAGCCCTATCCTCGTCGCCGGCATCGGCAACATATTCAACGGCGATGACGGGTTTGGCGTCGCCGTGGCGCAGCGCATGGCGGGGCGCCCGTTGCCGGCAGGCGTGACGGTAAAGGACTTTGGCATTCGCGGTCTCGATCTGACCTACGCACTGCTCGATGGCTACGCCGCGGTGATCCTCGTCGATACTGCGCAACGCGGGGAACCGCCGGGGACGGTTTACGTGATCGAGCCAGAACCTTCTGATCTCGCGGGCCCCCAACCCGAGGATCTGCTGTTGTCGCCGCACGATCTCGATCCGGCCAGGGTATTGCGGCTGGCCTCGGCGTTGGGTGGCCAATGCCAACGCGTGGTCCTGGTTGCCTGCGAGCCCGCCAGTTTGGGCGATGACGAGTGGGGCGCCATGGAACTGACGCAACCCGTGGCGGCGGCGATAGATGTTGCCGCCGATCTGGTTGAACAGGTGGTCAATCAACTGCTGACCGAGGAGAGCGCGCCATGGATTCCGGCTACGCAAGCAATTCACAACGAGGCCGCACCGTCGAGCCCTACCGAGCGCGTGAGCGCGACGGGGGAATGAGCGGATGGAGCATATTCGGCATCACAATGGGGGTGCTGGTCGCGGCCGCCGTGGCGTACAACATGCCCGATCTGATCCGTTACATACGCATCCGCAACATGTGACGCTCGCAACCGGCGAGCGGCGGGAGGGCAGATCCGTCAGGGTGCGCGGCTTGGTGCAGGGTGTCGGGTTTCGCCCAATGGTTTGGCGGCTGGCTCAGGATCGCGGCATCGCCGGCGAGGTATGGAACGACGCTCAGGGTGTCATGATCGAGGCCTGGGGCATTCCCGCCGCGCTCGACGAGTTTGTCGATCGCTTGCGTGACAATCCTCCGCCTTTGGCCCGCATCGATATAGTCGAATGCGCTCCGTTGAGCGATGCGCAGTCTCATTCCAGCTTTGACATTGTTGCGAGCCGAACGGGCGCGGCCCAGACCGGCATCATTCCCGACGCTGCAATCTGCGAAATTTGCTTGGCCGAGACGCTAAGTCCCTCTGACCGGCGCCACCGGTATCCTTTTACCAATTGCACCCATTGCGGCCCGCGGTTTTCGATCGTCAGCGCGATCCCGTACGATCGGGCCAACACCAGCATGCGTCGGTTTGGCTTATGTCCCGATTGCACTGCTGAATACGAGGATCCGGCGGACCGCCGCTTTCATGCCCAGCCGCTCGCATGCCTCGTTTGCGGCCCGAAAATTTGGCTGGAGCGGCTGGGCGACGGGCCTGCGCCGGCAACGGCCGATGCGGCGGAGACGGCCGCCCGGCTCCTCCGCAATGGCGCGATCATCGCGGTAAAGGGTATCGGCGGCTTTCACCTCGCCTGCGATGCCTGCAATGCTGATGCTGTAGAACGGTTGCGTACCCGCAAGCGCCGCTATGACAAGCCTTTTGCGCTGATGGCCCGCGATCTCGACATCATGCGGCGCTATTGCGCAATGACACCGCAGGATGAGAGCCTGTTACGCAGCGCGGCGGCGCCGATTGTCGTGTTGCCGGCAGAGGGGCCCGAACGCGTCGCCGCAGCAGTGGCGCCCGGCCAGCGCACGCTCGGCTTTATGCTGCCCTACACCCCGCTCCACCACCTGCTGCTCGAACGCATCGAGCGGCCGATCGTGCTGACCAGCGGCAATCTCTCCGATGAGCCGCAATGCATCGGCAATGACGAGGCCCGGCGGAAGCTCGCCGGCATCGCCGACTACGGGCTGTTCCACGATCGCGACATCGTCAATCGCATCGACAACTCTGTGACCCGGGTGTTGGGCGGGGAGGTCCGGATGCTGCGCCGGGCGCGCGGCTATGCACCGGCGCCGATTGCGTTGCCGGAGGGCTTCGCGGCGGCGCCGCCGGTTCTGGCGATGGGCGGCGAGCTCAAAAATACTTTCTGCCTCCTCAGGAACGGGCAGGCGATCCTTTCTCAACACTTGGGCGATCTCCAAGATGCCGCGGCCTTTGCCGAGTACCGCCGCAGCCTCGCGCTCTACGGCAAGCTGTTCGACCACGCACCGCACATCCTCGCGATTGATCGCCATCCGCAGTACCTGTCCACCCAGCTGGGCCGGCAATGCGCCGCTCGCGACGACCTAGCACTGGAAGAGGTTCAGCACCACCACGCGCACATTGCGAGCTGCATGGCCGAGCACGCGGTGCCGCTCAATGCCCCGCCGGTCCTCGGCATCGCTCTCGACGGCCTTGGCTATGGCGACGGCGGCAGCTTATGGGGCGGCGAGTTCCTGATCGCCGATTATCTCGGCTTCACCCGGGTCGGCCGGTTCAATCCCGTGGCGATGCCCGGCGGCGCGCAGGCGGGTCGCGAACCCTGGCGCAATACCTTTGCCCATCTCGAGGCCGCGCTTGGCTGGGAGCGCTGCGCAAGGCATCATCCCGACCTGGAGCTCGTCCGCTTCCTTGAGACCCGGCCTACGACAGCGTTGCGGGCAATGATCCGCAACAACATTAATTCTCCACCGGCGAGTTCCTGCGGGCGAGTGTTCGATGCCGTAGCTGCCGCGCTCGGCATCTGCCGCGAGCGGACGAGCTACGAGGGACAGGCGGCGATCGAGCTAGAGGCGTGCGTGGACGAGCAAACCCTGGAGCGCGACGCCGGATACCCGTTTGCGATCAATTTGGCCCCGCGTGATTTACCTTCATCCACGCCGGCGACGCTCGACAGCGGGCCGATGTGGGAGTCGCTGCTTCGAGATCTCGCCGACCGCACGCCGCCACCGATCATGGCAGCACACTTCCACCGCGGTCTTGCCGATGCCGTGGTCGAGATGGCGGCGCGGCTGGCGCACGGTATCGAAACCGCGGTGTTGTCGGGCGGCTCTTTCCAGAACCGCATTTTACTGGAGCTCGTGATGGAAGGCCTTCGCACCCGCGGCTTTCGCGTGCTGGCGCCGCGTCAAGTGCCCGCCAACGATGGCGGCCTCTCCCTCGGTCAGGCGGTGATCGCCGCGGCCCGCTGCCTCAACTCAGGTGAGGTACCGCCATGTGCCTAGGCATTCCCGGGCAGATCGTCGCGATCAGCGACGCCGATAACATGCTGGGGATCGTCGATGTCTCGGGTGTGCGGCGCGAGATCCATCTCGCCTGCATCGTCGATGACGAGCACCCGATCAATTCCTGTGTCGGCGACTGGGTCCTCGTGCATGTCGGCTTCGCGATGAGCCGCATCGATGAGGCAGAGGCAGCAGCGACTTTGGCCTTGCTCGCCGAATTCGGCGCCATCGAAGACGAGTTCGAGAGCCGAGTATGAGTGGAGACCGGGAGAACGCGTTGGCCTCCCTCTACCCGTTTCTTTACGGCTCGCGTAAGGATGTGCCGACAGAGAATGCTGCTCTGCTCCATTCGGTCGCCGAAAAGGCTGCTCACAGCATCGAGGTCAAGCAGAGCTTTTTTGCGAGCAACGCGGAACGGGTTGTCGTCGCAGCGCGAGTCATCGCGGAAGTTTACCGGCGGAATGGCCGCATGTTTGCGATGGGCAACGGTGGATCGAGTTGCGATGCGGCTCATTTCACGGTCGAGTTCCTCCACCCGATCACCGCGGGGCGCCCGGCGCTCTCGGCGATCAATCTGACCGCCGATATCGCAATGGTGAGCGCCGTCGGCAACGATGTCGGTTTCGCCCACGTTTTCGTGCGCCAGTTGATTTCATTGGCACGGCAGGGCGACGGCTTGATCGGGTTCTCGACAAGCGGGAATTCCCCCAACCTGATCGCCGCCTTCACCAAGGCCCGCGAACTCGGAATGACGACGATCGGCATCACCGGGATGGGCGGCGGCGAGATGGGCCGGGAGGGTCTGCTCGACCACTGCCTCGTGGTCGAGACCGACAGCATTCACCGCGTCCAGGAGACCCACGTCACCCTCTATCACATTCTTTGGGATCTTGTTCACACGATGCTTGCCGACGACCGCGGCCCGCTGAAAGCCGGAGCGCAGTCATGAAGTATGTCGACGAATTCCGCGATCCGAAAAAAGCCGACCGCCTGCTCCGCGAAATCCGGGTGCTGGTTGAGCAAATCCCGGTCTGCCGCACCCGGCCGCTGCAGATCATGGAAGTCTGCGGCGGCCATACGCATGCTATATTCAAGTGGGGGCTCGAAGGGCTACTGCCGGACCGCGTCGAGCTCGTGCATGGGCCGGGTTGTCCGGTCTGCGTGCTGCCGATGGGGCGAGTCGACGATTGCGTCGCATTGGCCGAGCACCAGAACGTGATCCTGGCGACCTTTGGCGATGCGATCCGCGTGCCCGGCTCGCGCAAAAGCCTGTTGCAGGCGAAGGCGGACGGGGCCGACGTGCGCATCGTCTATTCGCCGCTCGACGCCTTGAAGATCGCGCGCGCCCACCCGGATAAAGAGGTCGTGTTTTTCGCGCTCGGCTTTGAAACGACGATGCCGAGCACGGCTTTCACCGTGCTGCAGGCAGAGCGCGAGGGTATTCCGAATTTTTCACTGCTGTGCAATCACATCACGATCATTGCAACGATCAAGGCGATCCTCGACTCCCCCGAGCTGACATTGGACGGGTTTCTCGGGCCGGGGCATGTCAGCATGGTCATTGGCACTCCGCCCTACCGGTTCATTGCAGAGCATTACAAAAAGCCGATCGTCGTCGCCGGGTTCGAGCCGCTCGACATCCTGCAGTCGATCGCAATGGTTCTGCGTCAGCTCGCCGACAAGTGCTGCGTCGTCGAAAACCAGTACCGTCGCATCGTACCCGAATCCGGCAACGGTCCGGGGCTGGCTGCGATCAGCCGTGTCTTCGAGCTGCGCGAGTTCTTCGAGTGGCGGGGCCTCGGATCCATCGACCATTCCGGGGTTCGTGTCCGCGCGGCTTATGCCCGCTACGACGCCGAACGGAAATTCTCATTGCCCGGGCTAAAGATCGCCGACCCAAAGGCCTGCCAGTGCGGCGAGGTTCTGAAGGGCGTCATCAAGCCCTGGCAATGCAAGGTATTTGGCGGCGCCTGCACACCCGAAACGCCGCTCGGCGCGCTGATGGTGTCGAGCGAAGGGGCATGCGCCGCCTACTACAATTACGGCGGTGCGCGAGTAGCTGAACGACGCCGCGCCGCGCATCCCGAGGCGGCCGAATGACCGTCCTTCGCACCGCCCGCAAGGTGCGCGACACCCGCATCACCTTGGCGCATGGCAGCGGCGGCAAGGCGATGCACGATCTGATTGAAGATGTGTTCGTCGCGACATTCGACAGAGCCTCCTTCGACCCGCTCGAAGATCAGGCGCGCCTCCCGCTCGCCGAGCTGGCCGCGCAGGGCGACCGGCTCGCCTTTACGACCGACTCCTACGTCGTCGACCCGCTGTTCTTTGCCGGCGGAGATATCGGCCGGCTGGCGGTGGCCGGTACGGTCAACGACCTCGCCGTCGGGGGCGCCCGGCCGCTTTTCCTCAGCTGCGCGATCATTGCCGAGGAGGGACTCGACATCGCGCTGCTGCGCCGCGTCGCCCGTTCGATGCAGGACACCGCCGCAGAGGCCGGCGTCAAAATCGTCACCGGCGACACCAAGGTCGTGCCGCGCGGCGCCGCCGACAAGCTGTTCGTCAATACCGCGGGTATCGGCGTCATACCCGCAGGTGTGTCGATCGCAGCCGACCGTGCACAGCCGGGTGACGCGATTCTCGTCAACGGCACGATCGGCGATCATGGGGTCGCGATTCTGCAGGAGCGGGCGGATCTCGGCCTCACCGCCAAGATCGCCAGCGATTGTCAGCCGCTGAACGGGCTCGTTGCGGCTTTGTTGAAGTCTTGTCCCGAGGTGCACTGCCTGCGGGACGCAACCCGCGGCGGGGTGGCGACTGTGCTCAACGAATTTGCCGCTGCTTCGCGCCTGTGCCTCAGAGTCCACGAGACAGCTCTGCCGATCAGCGACGAGGTCCGGGGTGTCTGCGAGCTGCTGGGCCTCGACCTACTCTACATTGCGAACGAAGGTAAAATCGTTGCCCTTGTGCCAAGGTGCGACGCCGAACGCGCGCTCGCCGCCCTGCGATCGCACGCCTACGGGCGGCAAGCCGCGATCATCGGCGAGGTTGTGGAAGCACCGGAAGAAACGGTGTTGCTGACCACCCCGTTCGGCGGCTCGCGGATTCTCGACATGCTGGTCGGCGAGCAGCTGCCGCGGATCTGTTGAGGGCGAGGCGTGCACGAACTCAGCATCGCGCAGAGCATCGTCGAGATGGTCTGCGAAAAGGCGGGGGAAGCGCCCGTCCAGAGACTCACATTGGTTATCGGCAAGCTTTCGGCGGTGATGCCGGACGCCCTTCGCTTTTGTTTCGATATCTGCTCCGAAGGCACCGTGCTCGAAGGAGCCGTCCTCGAGATCGTCGAACCGCTAGGGCGCGGGCGGTGTCCCGATTGCGGGCGCGAACAGGAGATGGCGTCGCTTTTTGATGCATGCGCTTGCGGTGCCACTGGTCTTGACTGTATCGCGGGGGACGAACTGCGGATCAAGCAGATGGAGATGGCGTGATGTGCACGACCTGCGGCTGCTCCGGCACCTCGGAGGCATTAGTGATCGAAGCGGGCCACTCTCACGACCATGAGCATCACGATCACAGCCACCATCACCACGATCACGACCACAGCCACGGCGCTGTGGTCACATTGGAGCAGCAAATCCTCGCCAAGAACAATTTGCTCGCCGAGCGCAATCGCGGCTGGTTCGCCGGCCGCGGGATCCTTGCCCTGAACCTGATGAGCTCGCCCGGCGCCGGCAAAACGACCTTGCTCGAGCGGACGATCCGTGACCTCGGCAGCGCGCTCGCCATCGGGGTCATCGAAGGCGATCAAGCGACCGAGACCGACGCTGCCCGTATCCGCGCCGCTGGATGCGATGCGGTTCAAATCAATACCGGGACGGGGTGCCACCTCGACGCCGATATGCTACGACGTGGCATCGCGGCACTGAAACCACCGCGAGAGTCGGTCGTAATGATCGAGAATGTCGGCAACCTCGTATGCCCGGCGCTGTTCGATCTCGGCGAGCGCGCCAAAGTCGTCATGCTCTCGGTCACCGAGGGCGACGACAAGCCTCTCAAATACCCCCACATGTTCCGCGCCGCCGAGGTCGTGATCATCACCAAATCGGACTTATTGCCCCATGTCGATTTCAGCATTGACAGCTGTCTCGGCAACGTGCGGGCGATTAATCGGTCGATCAGGAGCTTCGTCCTTTCCGCCACCACAGGGGAGGGGGTCGGTGCCTGGTACGATTGGCTGAGTGCCGAGCGATTCGCCGCTGTCGAGGCACTGTAGCTGTGGATCGGAGCGCCGTCAGCAGCTAAGCCCTGCGCTTACCGGAGGAGAGGAGCTCAGTCGCTCCGTAACCCGACTGTCTCTTTCGTGAAATTACCTCCGCCGACGCCCAGGGTAGCCGGTGGCCCTGCGCTGGTGTTCTCCTGCTTTGTCTTATACCGGCTTCCAGTGGTTCCTAGATATGGTAGAGTGATTGGGCAAGGGTACCATGTTTGGGGGATGGACGATGCCGGCCTACTTTTTTCGCAGCGAACCGGGGGCGGCAGAGCTGCGGCGCTTGGCACGAGCCGAGACCGGGCGTGTCTGCCAGCGGGTTCTGATGATCGCGAACATGCTCGAGGGGATGGAGCATGAGGAAGCGGCGCGGCTGGCTGGGCTGAGCCGGTCGGCGGCTTACGAGTGGCATAGCCGCTACGAAGAGGACGGCATTGCAGGATTACGTGATCGGCCGCGCCCAGGTCGACAGCCACGGGTCGACGCCGTGACGAGTGCGCGGCTCAAGGAACGGATTGTCGCCGGCGCCGCGCTGGAGCAGGACGGGGTGGTGGCGTTTCGTGGGGTCGACGCGCAACGAATATTGAAGGAGGAGTTTGCGATTGATTGCAGTCTGTCGAGCACCTACCGGCTGCTGCATCGGCTAAAGTTGAGTTGGCTGGCGCCGCGGCCTCGCCACCCGGAGGCCGATGCGACGGCGCAAACGGCATTTTCGCAACTCTTGGATTGCAATTAGAGCGAGTCCAGGTGGCGCAAGCACGCGGTGTGCGAGTTGAGGTACGGTTTCAGGACGAGGCTCGCATCGGCCAAAAGAACACTCTGACCCGGGTGTGGGGGCAAACCGGCAGCCGGCCGGTAGCGCCAAAGGATCTCGGCTTCGCCTCGGCCTACTTATTTGGCGCGGTCTGCCCGTCGCAGGGCAAAGCGGCGGCGCTGATCATGCCGATCTGCAATACCGCCGCGATGAACCATCATCTCAGCGAGATCAGCAGCCAAGTCGCCGCCGATGCCCATGCCGTGGTGATCCTCGATCGTGCTGGCTGGCACCGCAGCCAGGGACTCGTGTTGCCCGGCAACATCACGTTATTGGAGCTGCCGCCTTACAGCCCGGAACTCAATCCGGTCGAGTGGGTTTGGCACTATCTGCGCAGCCATTGGCTCGCCAACTCGGTATTTCGTAGCCTGGCGGACATCATGGATGCCTGTGAGATGGCGTGGAACCGGTTCGCCACCGACCATGGTCTGATCCGCTCACTCTGCGCGGTCGCCTGCGCTGCGGATTTGCCCACTCAGTAGGTGGCGCACTCTCGAACCAGGGCCCGAGGCAGAAGTCAGACTCGTGTCCAGAAATTTACGGAACTCCGTATTAGGCGCCAACAACGGCACGACGCCGCCGGGAGGATCCATCTTCGTCAATCCTCTCCCTTAACAGAAAAAAATCCTTGTGTGAGCTACGCCACATACCGGGTCGGGACTGGCCGGTATAGCCGATCCGGTGATACCGAAAAGCGGACCTCCTCTATTCCGGCCGAATTGTGTCAGTTGACATTCGCTTATTGCCTCGATGCTGCTGCTCGACAACAAGAACGCCGTCATCCTGGTCGGGATCCGCCGCAACGGGCCAGAGGAGGTGGCCGTCTCCGACCCGGTGTTCCGGGACGGCGAACCCTTATTCCTGGCGCGCGAGGATTTGGAGCGCGCCTGGGCCGGCGCGGCGCTCGTGGTCACCCCGCTGGCCCCGACCAAGGCCGACACCGCCTTCGGCTTCTCGTGGTTCACGAGCAAGCTGTTTGCCGAGCGCCGCCTGATGCGCGACATCGTCGTCGCGGCATTGGTGATGCACCTGATCGGACTGTCAGTGCCGATCTTTTTCAATTGCTCGTCGACAAGATCGTGCCCAACCAGGCGTTCTCGACCCTTTACGCGCTGAGCGCCGGGGTCGGTGTGCTGATCCTGTTCGACGCCGGCTTCAATTATTTGCGCAACTATCTGCTCGCCTTCATCACGCGCCGCCTCGATCACCAGGTTGCCAACAGCACGATCGAGCATCTGCTGCGCCTGCCGATCGATTATTTCCATGCCAACCCATCCGGGGTCACCGCCTACAAATTGCAGGAGGCGAACAACGTCAGGGATTTCTTGGCGAGCCGGTTGTTCAATACGTTTCTCGATTTTCTCGCGGTCATCATCTATCTGCCGGTGCTGCTGCTCTATTCGTGGCAGCTGACCCTGATCGTGCTGGGTGTATCGGCGACCGCCTTTATCGTGCTGGCGGCGATGTCGCGCACCTTCCGCAAGCGGCTCAGCGAGGTCAACGAAATCGAGGGCCGCCGCAAAGCCTTCCTCTTCGAGATCCTCAACGGCATTGCGACGATCAAGACCTTGGCGCTCGAGCCGCGCTCGATGCTGCGCTGGCGCCGCCATACCGAAGAGGCGGCGAGCAAGAGCCTCTCGCTCGACCACACTGCGGCGGGCGCCCGCAGCGTCGTCACCAGCCTCGAGCGCGGCATGAGCGTCGGGATTGGCGCATTGGGTGCATTGTTCGTGCTGAGCGACCAGATGACCGTCGGCGCGCTCGTCGCCTTCAACATGCTGGGACTGCGGCTGGTGCAGCCGCTGATCCACGCCTCCTCTTTGATGCAGGATTATCAGCGCTCGGTGCTGTCATTGAAGCTCCTCGCCCAGCTGATGCAGACGGCGCCCGAACCGTCGAGCGGCCAGCTCGCCCCGACCATCCGCGGCCACATCGAGTTCGACAGTGTGACCTTTCACTGTCCGGGGTCGCCGACCCCGGCGGTCAAGGAAATCTCGTTCGCGATCGAGCCCGGCCAGATTGTCGGCATCGTCGGTCGCAGCGGCTCGGGCAAGACGACGATCACCCGGCTGATCCAGGGTCTCTATCGGCCGCAGGCCGGTCTGGTAAACATCGACGGCCAGGATCTCAAGGAACTCGATCTGGCTCATCTGCGCACCCAGATCGGCGTCGTCTTGCAGGAGAATTTTCTGTTCCGCGGCACGGTGCGCGAGAACATCGCAATGACCAAGCCGGCCGCTTCGTTGGACGAAGTCGTCCGGGTCGCGCAGCTGGCCGGTGCGCACGAATTCATCCAGCGGCTGCCGCAAGGCTATTCGACGATCCTCGAGGAAAGCGCGACCAACCTGTCGGGCGGCCAGCGCCAGCGGCTGGCGATCGCGCGCGCCCTCATCCACAATCCGCCGGTGCTGATCTTCGACGAGGCGACGAGCTCGCTCGACCCCGAAAGCGAAGCGATCATCCAGCAGCACCTCGCCGCGATCGCCCGCGACCGCACGATCATCCTTGTGACCCACCGGCTCTCTTTCGTGGCGCGCGCCGATGCGATCATCGTCGTCGACGGCGGCCACCTCGTGCAGGTCGGCCCGCACGAAGCCCTGCTCGGCAGCTGTCTGCCCTACAAGCAATTGTGGAGCCAGCAGTCGAAGATGTACCAGTGAGCCTCACCACCGTACCGCCGGCTCGCGGCGGCGCAATGCCCGCCGCGCCGTCGAGCACCCCGACGCCGCGCCCGCTGATCGACTACGATTTCCAAACCGTTCTGCGGGTGCCGCCCAAGCGCCGGCTGGTGCTCTGGCTGATGGTCGGCCTGATTGCCACTGCGGCAATCGCGCTGGCGGTGCTCAAGGTCGACATCGTCGTCAGCGCCAACGGCAAGATCGTCACCACCGACAGCGAGATCGTGATCCAGCCGGTCGAGACCTCGGTCGTCCGGTCGATCGCAGTCAGGATGGGTCAGCAAGTCAAGGCCGGAGACGTGCTGGCGACATTGGACCCGACATTCTCACTGGCCGACAGAGACGAGCTGACCGCCAAATGGCGCAACCTCAGTGCGACCTACGACCGGCTCGACGCCGAGCTCGCCGGCCGCGCCTATGACCCGAACAATCCCACTGCCGAGGAGCTCACGAAGCGCGACGTCTTCCGCAAGCGCCAGGCCGAATACGCGGCCAAGCTCGGCGCCGCGGAACGCAAGGCCGACCAGTACAAGGCGGATCTCGCCACGCACAAGACCGAGGTGAAGGGCTTTCAGGAGCAGATCCGGCTGGCGAGCCAGGCGGAGGACATGTACCAGCAGCTGGTCGCCAAGGACCTCACCTCGAAGCTGAAGCTGATCGATGCGAGCCAGCACCTGGTCGACGCCAGGACCCGGCTCGACGCCAATCTCGGCGAACAGCAGAAATTGGCCGAGCAGATCGCCGGGGCGGCAGCCGAGCGCGACGGTTTTGTGCAGGAATGGCAGCGCAAATTGTCCGAGGAGATGGCGCAGAACCGCAGCGACCGCGATGCCACGGCGGCTCGGCTGTCAAAGGCGCAAATGCGCCAGGACCTCGCGGTGATGACGGCGCCCGAGGACGCCACCGTGCTCGAGCTCGCCCACCGGCCGGCCGGCTCGGTATTGCGCGAAGCCGAGACCTTGATGCGGCTGGTGCCGACCCACGCCCCCCTCCTCTTCGAGGTGCAGATCGACACGCGCGATGTGGCGCGCCTCCATATCGGCGACCGCGCGACCATTAAACTGGAGGCTCTGCCGTGGCAGCAATTCGGCCTCGCCTATGGCGAGCTGAAGGCGCTGACGCCGGACACCTTGAGCGACGACAATGCCCGCGAGACCGGCGAGGAGGGGGCCTCGCCCGAACTCAAGAAGGAGGCGCGGCAGAGCCCGACCCAATACCGCGCCCGAATCGAACTTACCGAGACCAAATTCCGCAACCTGCCGGAAGGCTTTGCATTGCGGCCCGGCATGCGCGCCGTCTGCGACATCAAAATCGGCCGCCGCTCGATATTGGAGTACGTCCTGAACCCGATCACCCGCGTCATCGGCGAAAGCCTGCGCGAGCCTTGAGAAGAGAAATGAAGTACCGCCCGCTTTTGCCCTCTCCGCCCATCAGGGGGGAGAGGGAGGGACCCGTCGCGAACGCGACGGGAGGGTGAGGTGGGTGCGGGCACCTCCGCCGGAGTCCCCACCTCACCCCAACCCTCTCCGCCCCCAGGGGCGGAGAGGGAGGAGTCGCTGCAATTAGTCGCTTACGACCTGAGTGTTTGCATTTTGTGAGCAGATTTGTCAGGCCACAGCAGGAATGATGGTGTGTTCGGTGAGACGGCGGCCGGCAGCGATGGCGGCGCGGCCAGCGCGGGTGAGATAGTAGCGATAGGTACCGAGGACGCGTTTGATGACGCCGAGATGGCGCAGACGGGCGAGTTGTCGGGATAGGGTGGCGGGAGAGGATTGGCCGAGGAGCGGCAGTAGGTCGGCGCGGCGGAGACCGGCGATATTGAAGCCAGGACGCTGGAGGGCGGCGAGCAGGGTCTGTTCGGCGCGGCTGAAAAAGTTGAGGCCCTTGAGGTTTCGGCCTTTGAGCGGACGGGGTTGGGTGAGACGGTCGAGCGTCCGGATGCCAGCCGAGAAGTCGTCCAGACTGGAGAGGTATTCAAGGTAACGGCGATTGCAGCTTAGCAAGATCTCACGCAAGTCCTTGAGGCTGTAGATGGTCTTTCTGACGGGGGCCAGGGCGCGAGTTGCCGGGCCTTGGCGATGTTCCACCTTGCGGTAGTGCTTGAAAGCGGAGACGTCGTTGGTGGTCGTCTCGATACGTAGGACGAGGCCGAATTTGTCGTAGATCTTGATCGAGGACTTACTGAAACGATGCTTGACGCAGGTGCCCTCGATACGCGTGGTGAATTGGCTGCCGATCTCTTGGGCGAGTTGGGCAGTGATCTTGTGGCCGAGAAAGGTGGCGACGTGTTCGGCTTTGACGGTCAGGATGGCTTGCCGGGAAAGCTGTTCATAGAGGGGTTTGAGGATGGCCGGCGTGCGGAACACCAGATCAGTGGCGTATTCGACCTGCATGAAACTCCAGTGGTAGGACTGGGCGAAGACGTCGAGCACCGGACAGCACTGCTGGGCATAGTGATCGAGGATGCGATGCAGGTGGTCGGGCGAGAGGGTGTCGGCGAGGGCCTGCGCGCGCTCCCAGTCGTCAATGCGCAGAAAGGCGTTGTCGGCAAGGGTGAAACCGACGCCGGCGGCGGTGAGTTGGCGGGCCAGCCAGCTATGCCCATTGCAATAGAACTGCAGACGGAACGGGCACCAGGTCGGCACGCGCAGATAGATCAGGCCCAACTCGGCGTCGATGAAGTAGAAGTAGTAATGCAGGCATTTGCCAGTATCCGGCCGCAAGAAGGTGCGATGCGTGTGCTTGTCATGCCAGGGCTTGTAGGTGTGGCAGGCTTCCATCGCCGAGATGATATGCACCAGGCCGGGACGGTCGCCGCGGACGACAAGCACCCTGGCGACGACGTCCTCCTTGCGGATGTGGTTCTTGGCAATGTGTTCGATGGTAATGCCAGCGGCACTCGCCAACTCGGCGGCGCGCTCGCGTACTCGATCGCGAAGTGGTTCGGCAAATCGCGGATAGTCGAAGATCCGGATCTGCCGCGCAGAAAGAAATCCCGTCATTCCCTTCGCGTAACAGGCTCCCGGCAGCGTGCCGGTGACGATGATCCGGTCATAGCAGGAGAGCACCCCGGCGAGGCGCTCGCGGTAACGCTCCGTCAGCGGCTGCCTCAACCTCCCCTCCTGCTCCCCGCGTCTCCTGCGTCTATTTTAACCTGTTTGGTTCCGGCTTCGCCGGCTTAGGGAGGAACTGGAATGACCACATATTTCTGCGACGGGCTGAAAGAGGTGAGTGTCGTCAACGGCTTCGTGCGCCTCGAATTTCACCGCCTCGAAGCGGTTCAGCGCGGCGGGAACCGCGAATTGCGGCCGATCAGCGAATTCACGATCGCATTGCCGCTGCAAGGCTTCATGCAGGCCCTCGGAGTTCTCGAAAACGTCCGCGCCCGCTTCGCCGAACAGGGCCTCATCGGCGCCCCCGGTTCTCCGGAGGGCAATACACCTTCTCCCCCGATGCCGAAGAAATCACCAAACTTCCCCTGATCGGCACACGCGAAGCAAACACTCGAAACATTCACTTGGGCAAAGATTGGGCAATTAATAAAGATTAACATGGGTTAAATGTTCGCCAGCATTTCCTCCGCATTTTTACTCAAATTTTCATTGTGTTTTAACATAATATGTGATAAATGCCGTGCATCATGCTGCAAGGTGAATCAATTGCAACCGCGCCGGACAGGCTCCGCCCCACCTCGCCGAGCTTACGTAGCCAGAACCCCAGACACGAAATCAATGGCCTAAACAACCGAGATCCATTGCTAATGTAGGGAGCAGCGAACCATGGCAGCAATCTTCTGGAATCCCGGGAGCGGTAACTGGTCCGTAGCGAGCAACTGGAGCAGCAACACCGTTCCAAATGGCAACGACGATGTGACGATCAATGCAGCGGGGACTTACACGGTTACAGTAAACGGCGGCGAAGAGGCAAATTCACTAACGTTTAGTGCGCCTAACGCTATTTATAAACTTCGCTGCCTCCAATGATTTCCTTCTTGCATCGGGAGAGACAATTACGGGTGGCACAATTGATGGACCCGGAACTCTCGACAGCTACACTTCTAGCGTATGGTCGATTACTTCCGGAATGCCGTTGACTTTGGGCGGTGGGCTAAATTGACAATCTATGGCTTAGCCACGGTGAACGACGCCGGCGTGGTGAATGTCGGCGACGCGGCTGGACTCAAGGCGAACATCACGAACGAGGGGACATTCAATCTCACCACTGATGCCGCGGGGATCGGGCTCAACGCTGTCAATGTCGGGGGGTCCTTGCAATCGGGGATCGCCAACTTTGACAATTACGAAGGAACATTGGCGAAGACAGGCGGCACTGGGACCAGCCATTTTGGTGCGAGCTATGCGACTACGGCGGGCACAATCTCGGTGTCGACCGGCACACTCGAATTCGACGGGTCGAGCAATACCTTTAGTAGCGGGACGATTTCCGGGACGGGGACGATCGCCTTTGGAGCGGGAAACAGCCAATTCAGTATCAACCCGACGATAGCGAATTTCCTGATCGACGGGGATCGGTCAGCTTTAACACCACGCTCGGCTACGCCGGGAACTTCTCGGAAACAGCCGGATCGCTCACTCTCACTGGTAACCCGACTTTCAGCGGAAGCTTCGCGCTGAGGGGCGGCACGGTGATGTTCACCTCCGGGAATACTCTGACGTTGCCTAGTACTACGACCTTTGCCGGCGGCTCCATAACCGGCGGGACCCTGGCGCTGAATGGGAATACTGTGGTCAACGGCTCGACCCTCATCCAGGCGACGGTTGCGGACAACGGCACGATCGCGGTGAATGCGGGGACGCTCGATCTGGGGAACCCGGTTACCGGCAACGGGCAGATCACGATCAATCCCGGCACTGGGCTTGAACTGGGCCAGGCGAGCAACTCGACGCAGCGGATCATCTTCGCCCGAAACAGCGGGGCGCTGAGGCTCGATCAGCCGGGCGCGTTCCAGAGCCCGGTCTCCAATTTCCAGATGGGCGATGTGATCGACTTCGCCGGCCTGGGGGCGACCGCGGCGCTTTATTCGGCTGGCGACCTGACATTGTTCAATGGGACGACGCCGGTTGAGCAGCTTAGCGTCTCTACCCCCTACTCCCGCAACCTATTTCACGTTGCCTCCGACGGGAGCGGCGGAACCGATGTCACGGTGATGCAAACATTCCCGGCGCCGACCGCTTACGATTTCACCGGCGATAAAACCTCCGACATCCTGTGGCAGAACACCAACGGCCAGGCGGCAGCTTGGCTGCTGAACAACACCGCGCCGTTCAACGAGTCCTTGGCCGGCAGCAACCCGGGACCGAGCTGGCAGGTGATCGGCGCGGGTGACTTTAACGGCGACGGCGATGCCGACCATTCTGTGGCAGAACACCAACGGTCAAGCGGCGGTCTGGCTGATGAACGGCGCCACCCCGTTCAGTGAGGTGGCGGTCGGGGCAAACCCCGGAGCGAGCTGGCAGGTGATCGGCGCCGGCGACTTCAACGGCGATGGCGACGCCGACATCCTGTGGCAGAACACCAACGGCCAGGCGGCGGTCTGGCTGATGAACGGCACCACCCCGTTCAGTGAACAGCTGGTCGGGGCGAACCCGGGGCCGACCTGGCATGTCGTCGGCACCGGCGACTTCAACGGCGACGGCGATGCCGACATCCTGTGGCAGAACACCAATGGCCAGGCGGCGATCTGGCTGATGAACGGCACCACCCCGCTGAGCGAGACGGTGGTCGGCAACCCGGGACCAAGCTGGCACATTGTCGGCACCGGCGATTTCAACGGCGATGGCGACGCCGACATCCTGTGGCAGAACACCAACGGCCAGGCGGCGATCTGGCTGATGAACGGCGCCACCCCGTTCAGCGAACAGCTGGTCGGCGCCAACCCTGGACCGAGCTGGCAGATTATCGGCGCCGGCGATTACAACGGCGACGGCAAATCCGACATCTTGTGGCAGAACACCAACGGGCAAGCCTCGATCTGGCTGATGAACGGCACCACCCCGACCTTTGAAGGGCTGGTCGGCGGCAATCCGGGCCCGAGCTGGCACATCCACGCCGCCTCCTGACCGCCGACCGACTCTCTCCGCCCCTAGGGGCGGAGAGGGAGGATATACGGCGATCGGCGCGACGAAAGGCTTCCGCAATGATTCTGGAAGGCGCGCGGGCGGCTTGAAACACGCGGCTTCGAAGGTGACATGATTGTCGGAGCCCCGGGCTTCGGCTAAACCGGCCATCTTTGATATTTCCCTGAGCGGGACGATGCACCACCAGTCCTCTGCCGCCCAAATGTCGGAAAGCCCGGCGGGTCCGGCACCAATCGCCGTATCCCTGCCCGACGGCAAACGCCTCGAATTCGCCGGTCCGGTCACTGGCGATGAAATCGCCGCCGCTATTGGGCCGGGTCTAGCGAAGGCGGCGATCGCCGTCCGGATCGACGGCCGGCCGCACGATCTCGCGACTGTGGTCGACCGCGCCGCCGCCATCGCGATCATCACTCGGGAGATGCCGGAAGGGCTCGAGATTTTGCGCCACGATGCGGCCCATGTCATGGCGGAGGCGGTCAAGGAATTGTATCCCGATACCCAGGTCACCTTTGGGCCGGCGACCGAAACCGGGTTCTACTACGATTTCGCCCGCGCCGAGCCGTTCACCCCCGAGGATCTCGAGCGAATCGAGACGCGCATGTGCGAGATCGTGCGGCGGGACGAGAAGATCACGCGGGAGGTCTGGAACCGCGACGCCGCGATCGCCTTCTTCGATCGCATCGGCGAGACGTACAAGGCAGAATATATCGGTGAAATCCCGGAAGGTGAGGAGATCAGCCTCTACCGGCAAGGCGATTTCGTCGATCTCTGCGTCGGCCCGCATCTGCCCTCGACCGGTTATCTCGGCCAGGCCTTCAAGCTGATGAACGTCGCCGGCGCGTATTGGCGCGGCGACCCGAGAAATGCCCAACTTCAGCGCGTCTACGGCACCGCCTTTGCGAGCCAGAAGGAGCTCGATCAATACCTCTTTCAGCTCGAGGAGGCGGAGCGCCGCGACCATCGCCGGCTTGGCCGCGAACTCGACCTCTTTCATATCGGCGAGGAGGCGGTCGGCAGCGTCTTCTGGCATCCGAAGGGCTGGAGGCTGTTCCGCATCATCGAGAATTACCTGCGAATGCGCCTCGATGCTGCCGGGTATCTCGAGGTCAAGGGCCCCCAATTACTTGATCGCAGCTTGTGGGAAGCCTCCGGGCACTGGGAAAAATTTCGCGAGAACATGTTCATCGCCGAGAGCCGCGACGACAAGGTGCTGGCCTTGAAGCCGATGAATTGCCCGGGGCATGTGCTGATCTTCCGAAATCGGCTGCACAGCTACCGCGAACTGCCGTTGCGCCTCGCGGAATTCGGCAGCTGCCACCGCAACGAACCGTCCGGGGCTTTGCACGGCATCATGCGGGTGCGCGCCTTCACCCAGGACGACGCGCACATCTTCTGCACCGAGGATCAGGTCACCGCGGAGTTGATCGCCTTTTGCGATCTGCTGCTGTCGGTCTACCGGGATTTCGGCTTTGACGACGTCGCGATCAAATTCGCCGACCGCCCTCCGGTCCGCGCCGGCTCGGACGAAGTTTGGGATCGCGCCGAAGCGGCACTCCGCGATGCGGTCGAAGCCGCCGGCCTGTCCTATACGCTCAATCCGGGCGAAGGCGCTTTTTACGGACCCAAGCTCGAATTCGTTCTGCGCGACGCGCTGGGGCGCGACTGGCAGTGCGGCACGCTGCAGCTGGATTTTGTCCTGCCCGAACGCCTTGATGCGAGCTATGTCGGCGAGGATGGCGGGCGTCATCGTCCGGCGATGTTGCACCGGGCCATTTTCGGCTCCCTCGAACGCTTCATCGGCGTCCTGATCGAGCATTATGCTGGTCGTTTCCCGCTGTGGCTGGCCCCGGTGCAGATCGTCGTCGCGTCGATCACTTCGGAGGGGGCGGAATATGCCGCCGAGGTTGCCCGGGAATGCGCCGCCGCGGGGCTCCGGGTGGAACTCGACGCGGGAAACGAGAAAATCACCTACAAGGTTCGCGAGCACAGCCTCGCCAAGGTCCCGATCATGTTGGTCGTCGGGCGGCGCGAGGTGGCAAACCGATCGGTTGCGTTGCGTCGGCTCGGCGGCAAGGAGCAGGAAGCCCTTGCGCTCGGCGAAGCCGTTGCTAGATTGAAGCAGGAAGCGACGGTGCCGTCATCGTCCTGACGGTCGTGCCGTAGTTGCGGACGAACCCCGTCAATCGCCAAGAGGAGATTGTACATACCCAGACCACCAATGAATTTCGCTCCCACCCGTGAGGGACCCAGGATCAACGACGAGATCGGCGTCCCGCGCGTCCGCCTCGTCGACGAGCGGGGCCAGATGGTGGGTGTCGTCGGGCGCAATGAAGCGCTCACCATGGCCGTCCAGGCCGGTCTTGATCTCGTCGAAATCGCGCCAAACGCCGATCCGCCGGTCTGCAAGATCCTTGACTTCGGCAAGTATAAATACGAAGAACAAAAGAAAAAGAACGAAGCGCGCAAGAAGCAGAAGATCATCGAAGTCAAAGAAATCAAACTGCGCCCCAGCATCGACGACCACGATTACGAGGTCAAGCGGCGCAGCATGACCAAGTTCATCGAAGAAGGCGACAAGGTCAAGGTGACCATGCGGTTCCGCGGGCGCGAGCTGGCGCACCAGGAACTGGGTATGGACGTCCTGATGCGGGTCAGAGATGACCTCGACGAAATCGCCAAGGTCGAACAGATGCCGCGGATGGAAGGCCGGCAGATGACGATGGTCGTGTCGCCAAAATAGTCTGTTGCAGGCCTAGCCTCGGGGCAGCGCCGAGCAACCTGACGGACCGGTTGGGGAGGAGGGATGCGAGCCGGCAATGAAGCAGGCGCTCGCGATGCAACGCGTCCGCTTTGGGACGATCGTGCGTCGCCGACTCGCACAGACGACAATCTAGTCGAATTACACTACTTCCGGACGGCTATCGGTGACCGAACCCGGCGGCATGGCCGAAGCCGTGACTAAAGCCGTTATGGGCGAAGGTGTGTCCAAAGCGGAACGCTCGTCCTCGACCAATGCCGTGCGCAAAGCCGTGGGGGAACCCGCGGCGCCCGCGGCCGGTGTCGACCCCGCCGAACCCGAAGCCGGGCCAGTACCCGTAATCGGGCCAATATCCGTAGTCCGGGGCGTAGGAGTAGCCGGGCGCCACATAGCCATAATTTGGATCGTGGTCGAAGCCCTGACTGCAGGTGTAAGGGGTGGCATGCGGTTGCGCAGCCGGCGGCGGTGAGCCGCGCAACACTGTCGGAGCGGCGCCATTAGAAGCGGCGGCGACCTGTTCGGGAGAGTATGTCGAGCCGCGCAATACGAGCGTCGAAGAGACGAGGTCGGGGGAATGCGAAGCAGCCGCTTCGGCGACGGTTAAATCCGCTAGGGCCGACACCGCTGCGGCCGTCAACATCACGGCGTGGACCCACCGTCTTGCGCGGCGCATTGCAGGTCTCCTCTGGCTTTCGCTGCTAATATCATTTATTCTTTCAGCAACGTTTGAGAAGAGAGGCGAGGTGCCGCGCTTGCGTTCGTCGCGCTGCATCGCTATATAGCGCCGCTCGAATGAGAGGCGGGCCGGGTGCCTCGGCGCCGCGGGCCTGAACGGATCTCGAGATGCCCAAGCTGAAGACGAAGAGCGGCGCAAAGAAGCGCTTCGGCCGTACCGCCACAGGCAAGATCAAGCGGAACTGGGGCCACAAGCGCCACCGGCTGATCAGCAAATCGACCCAGGGCAAGCGACTGCGGCGTGGCACCACGACGATGGAGCCGGGCGACGCCAAGCTCGTCTTGACCTATATGCCCTATCTCCGGAGCTGAACCTTGGCACGCGTCAAACGCGGGGTTACCACCCACGCCCGCCACAAGAAGGTCCTCGAGCTCGCCAAGGGTTATCGGGGGCGCGGCAGCACTGCCTACCGCGTTGCGATCGAGAAGGTCGAAAAGGCCTTGCGCTACGCTTATCGCGACCGGCGCAACCGCAAGCGCGATTTTCGCGGTTTGTGGATCCAACGGATCAATGCCGGGGCACGGCAGCACGGGCTGACCTACTCGCAGTTCATGCACGGCATCAAGCTGGCCGGGCTCGAGCTCGACCGTAAAGTGCTGTCCGACATCGCGATCCGCGAGCCCGAGGCCTTCCAGGCACTCGCTGCGACCGCGCAGGCCGCGCTGAACAAGTCACCGCCGGCCGCCGCGGCAGCCTGACGGCGCATTGCCGCCCGGTACGGGGCTGGCAAAAAACTAGACCGGAGGAGACAACGGATGCCGATCGTCGATTCCCAAATCCACATCTGGGAAGATGCCAGGATGTCGCCGCAGCACCGGCAGATCCCGACCTATTCGATGGATGACGCGCTCAAGGAGATGGCGGAGGCCGGGGTCGACGCAGCGGTGGTCCATCCCCCCAGCACGCTCGGCGAGAAGGTCAATCAGCTGGCGGCCGAGGCGGTCCGCCGGCACCCGGACAAATTCTGCATTCTCGGGCATTTCGACCTGCAAAGCCCCGATCGCGAGGCGATCGTCAAGAACTGGCGGCAGCGCCCCGGAATGCTCGGCTTCCGCTTCACGTTCAACCAGCCGCATCAGCAGAGCTGGTGGACCGACGGCTCGCTCGACTGGTTCTGGGCGGCTTGCGAAAGGGAGAAATTGCCGGTCGGGCTCCTCGCCGGCGGGCATATGGCCGCTTTCGCCAAAATCGCCGAGCGCTATCCCGGACTGAAACTGCACATCGACCACATGGGCCGCCACGGGGGCGGCGGCGGCGCAAAGGACGACGCGGCTTTTGCCGATCTGGGCGAGATGCTCGCCGTCGCCAAATACCCGAATGTCGGACTCAAGCTCTCCGGCGCGCCGAGCTATTCGAGCGAGCCCTACCCCTATCGCAACATCCAAAAATACATCCGGCAGATGTTCGATGCGTTCGGCCCGCAACGCTGCTTCTGGGGCACCGACATCACCCGGATGCCGTGCTCCTACCGGCAATGCGTGACGATGTTCACCGAGGAGCTGCCGTGGCTTCAGGGCCGCGACAAGGATTTGGTCATGGGGCAGGCCGTCTGCGACTGGCTCGGCTGGAAGCGGCCTGCCTGATTACGGGGCAGGCTCACCTTCGGGTTCGGGCGCTGCACCGTTGCGGCTCAGGGCATCAGCGGCGGCATAGGCCGTCGGGTCCTTCCGCCACAGCCGGATGCCGCCGGTGAGTCCGTCAGTATTGGGGACGATCGTGACATCGGGTGGCAGCGGAAAGGTGATGCCCTTGGCGTTGCCGCCGCCCAGATAGAGGTGGTCGAAGCGCACGACCTCGCGCAGGATGTCGATGACTTTTGCGACCCGCTTGTTCCAGGCTTTCTTGCCCTTCTTTCTGCGGGCGGCGTTGCCGACGTACTCGTCATAGGTCTTGTTCCCGCTCACCGGGTGATGCGCCAGCTCGAGATGCGGCATGATCTCGCCGTTGTGAAACAGAGCCGTCCCGGCGCCGGTCCCGAGCGTCAGCACCATCTCCACCCCTTGGCCCTTGATTGCGCCGAAACCCTGGACATCGGCATCGTTGAGCACACGGACTGGCTTGCCTAGATGCTCGGCGAGCACCGATTGAAGGTCAAACCCCGCCAAAGCGTCGGTTCCGAGGTTGGGCGCAGTGATGACCCGGCCGTCGCGGACGTAGCCGGGAAAACCCACCGACACCCGCTCGTATGTGCCGAGCGGCGCTGCAACCTCGTCGATGGCGCGGACGAGATCCTCGGGTGTAACCGGCTTCGGCGGGGTCGGCACTCGTTGCCGCTCGCCGATCAAGCTGCCGGCATCGTCCAGCAATGCGGCCTTGATCCCGGTCCCGCCAATATCGATCGCGAGTGTGCGGGGTTCGTCCATCTCCTGGTTCCCTTGCGAGCCCAACGTTGGCCAGCGGGGGCCCCGGCCATTCGCCGTAGCCATCCCTCGGTTTCCAAGTGCGGCTGGACGCGCATTCGGGTCAAGCCTATTTCTGCGCTATAGTCAGGCGGCGCAGCGGATCGTGGCGGAGCGGGATGCGGATTGAGCCGATCTTGAGCAGGCTGTTGGGGAGCAGGATGTTGGCGCTCGCCGGCCTGGTGGCGCTGCTCCCGTGCGGCGCGCGGGTGGAGGGACCCCCGCCGCCGGCTGATCTGGTTAAGGCCGAGCTCGTCGCCGAAGCCGCCTCGGTCGCGCCGGGGACGACGTTTTGGCTCGATCTCCGCCTCGCGGTGAAGCCGGGCTGGCACGTCTATTGGCAGAACCCCGGCGACTCCGGGCTGCCGACCTCGATTGACTGGAAACTGCCGCCGGACTTTTCGCCGGGGCCCATCAACTGGCCGGTGCCGGAGCACTTTGTACAAAATGGCATCGGCAATTACGGCTACGCCGGGATAGTCGATTTGCTGGTTCCGGTCAGCGTGCCGAATGCGTCGGTGCCTGGACAGACCGCGCTGTTCGAGGCGGAAGCATCATGGCTCAGCTGCTCCGATATCTGCATCCCCGGAGGCCAAAAACTGAGCCTGAGCTTGCCGGTCGCGGAGCGGTCCGCTCCCGATCCTTCAACGGCACAGTTATTCGCCGCCGCGCGCCGGCACCTCCCGGCTCCGGCGCCGTTCGAGACCCGGTTTGCGTCCACCGGAAGTTTTTTCCGGCTGATGGTTCCATCCAGCGCCGTCGCTGAAATGCGCAACCCGACGGGCATGTTTTTCCCGGTCCAGGAATCGTTGATCGATGCGGCGGCAAAGTCCGACACCGAGCGGGATGGCGATGGTTTGGCCATCCTCTTGCCAAAAGCTTCAGACGTGCGCTCTGCACCGGCAACGCTCGACGGCGTGCTGTCGTTGCGCGGCGAGGACGGCGCCGAGCGCGCCTATGAGATCAGCGCCAACCCCGCTCCGGCCGCGCCAGTCGAAGGCAGTGTCGTCTGGTGGCAAGCGCTATTGCTGGCGTTTCTCGGCGGTGTCGTACTCAACGCGATGCCATGCGTGTTTCCAATTCTTTCCTTGAAACTGCTTAGCGTTGCGCAGCAGGCCCATGGGGATCGCTCCGAGCGGGCCTATCACGGGCTCGCTTATACGGCGGGGGTGGTTGCAAGCTTTGCGGTACTGGGCATTGTGCTGCTGGCACTCCGCGCCGGCGGCCAGGCGGTAGGCTGGGGCTTTCAGCTTCAATCGCCGGTTTTTGTAGCGGTGCTCGCGTATCTTCTCTTCGCAATGGGGTTGAGCCTCTCCGGGGTCGCGGGGTTTGGCGGCGCTCTCGGCGGCGTCGGCGGGCGGCTCGCCGAGCGCTCGGGGCGGGTGGGCACATTCTTCACCGGCGTCCTGGCGACGATCGTCGCGACTCCTTGCACAGCTCCGTTCATGGGCGCCGCTCTCGGCTTTGCGCTGATTGCTCCCGCGGCAGTGGCGATCGGCATCTTTCTCGCGCTCGGCCTCGGTCTCGCCGCCCCCTATCTCGTCGCGTCGCTCACCTACCGGTGGCAGCGCTTGCTTCCGAAGCCGGGACGTTGGATGGAGTTCGTCAAACAGCTGCTCGCCTTCCCGCTATATGGCACGGTCGCGTGGCTGCTCTGGGTGCTGATCCAGGAGGTTGGACCCGACAATGCATTGAGTGCGTTGTTCGGGCTGGTGCTCGTCGCTTTCGCGGTATGGGTCTATGGACAGACGCGGTTTGCCGCGCCTCTCGGCTGGTGGCTCGGCACCGGTCTGGCCGCCGCCGGGGGCGCCACCGCGATCTTTTTTGCCGCCTCTCTGACGGGAGCAGTGCCGGCCAAATCCGCCGCTTTCCGCGACGGATTGCAATACCAACCTTTTACGCCGCAACGGCTCGCCGATCTGGAAAGCGCGGGCAAGCCGGTTTTCGTCAATCTGACGGCGTCCTGGTGCGTCACCTGTCTGATCAATGAACGGGTTGCCCTCGACAGCAGCGCCGTGCGCCAAGCCTTCGCCGAGCGCGGCATCGTCCCTCTCAAGGGTGACTGGACGAGCCAGAACCCGGAAATCACCAAATTCCTGCAGCAATTCGGCCGCAGCGGCGTCCCGCTCTATCTGCTCTTCACCGGCAGAGGAGGCGAGCCCATCATGCTGCCGCAGATTTTGACCGCGGCGAGTGTGCTCGACGCGATCGGCAAGAGTTGATCCTTTTGAGGACAGGAGGTGCCCGCATGCGCATTCTGAGCAAAACCCTAGCCGTTGCCGCAATCGCCGCGATCGGCAGCTTCGCAGTGGACCACGCCACTGCCGTTCCGCCCGCCCCCTCCGCAAGGCCGGGACAGCCGGCGCCCTCCTTCAGCGCTCCCGACATTGCCGGCAAGACCGTTCGGCTCGGCGATTACGCCGGCAAGATCGTTGTTCTCGAATGGACCAACGACGGCTGCCCGTTTGTCGGAAAGCACTACGACAGCGGCAACATGCAGGCGCTGCAGCAGAAATACACGGCTGGCGGGGTCGTCTGGTTGACGATCGCTTCATCCGCTCCCGGCGAGCAGGGCTATGTGACCCCCGCGGAGGCCAAGGCGGATCTCGTCCGTTGGCGCGCAACCCCGACCGACTTCCTGCTCGATCCCGGCGGCATCGTCGGCCGCCTCTACGATGCGCGCGCCACGCCGCACATGGTCGTGATCGATCGCGCCGGCCATGTGGTCTATATGGGCGCCATCGACGATACGCCATCGACCCGCCTCGCCGACGTCAAGACAGCGCGTAATTACGTCGCCGCCGCACTCGACGCGATCGCCGCCGGTCAGCCGGTCGCCGTCGCCTCGACCCGCGCCTATGGCTGCTCAATCAAATACAAGGACGAGTGAATATAGGAGGCGACCCCGACCCTTGCGCGCCGAACTGGCCAGATCCGTCGCTTGCTGCCCCTTCCACTGACCGGTCCAGCTATGGTGGTGGGGCATATGGAGTTACGGGTAGCGCGGAGTCATGGGTAGCGTCGGCGCGATGTCGGTGCGTACGAAATCGTCGCCCTTGAACAGCAGCGGCTCGCCCGTCGCGCGCGCCAGGGCGTAAGCGAAGCAATCGCCGAAATTCAGCCGCGCCGGGGTGGCCGCTGCCCCGGCCAAAGTCGCGATATGCCTCGCGCGCTATCCTCGCCTGGACCTCGGAACCGCTTCGATGACCAGCTGGGCCTCCTTGACGAGATCGTCAAAGCGGCGGCTGGCGACCGGGTCCCGGGTTCCGTCAATGACGATTGCGGCTTCGACAAAATTCGCAGCCGAAATGCGGCGATGGGGAGCTGCCTCAATGGCTTCGGCGCAGGCCGCCGCTTCGGGCTCATCGCGAAGGATCGCGATCAGCGCCGATGTGTCGATGATCATCGCGGCAACCCGCTCTCATCATAAAGCAGGTCACCGTGATCGACTGTACGGAAGGGCTCCTTGAGATGCGCCGCGCAATCTTTGCCGATCGCCAACAGGCGATCTGCCAGACCACCCGCCCGTTCACGACGCACGCGATCGAGGCGCTCGCGCACGGCGTCCGTGACAGCGACGGTCATGCTCTCGCCGGTGAGGTGCGCCAGCTCCTGAGTCAAGCGGTGTGCTTCCTTGCTTTTGATGTTCAAGCTCATGGGGTATACGGATCTACCTACGTCGGGAACCACTCTACCAGATGCGCCCGGCCACTCAATATCGGAAGAATTCGCCGCGGGTACAAAGGTTGTGTCACAATCGCGTCACCACGCTGCAGCAGGTCACGCGATAAAACCGTGCCTCCGCACCGATTGCGGCGATCTTTGTCCGTAGAACATCACCGTCATGGCGGGTCCAACAGCCGAAATCGAGCGCGACGTCCACTCCCAACTCCAAGCATCTCGGCCATACGTCCTCAAGCTGCTCGTAGACCCGCCGGTAGTATTCCGCGAAGTGCTCGACAGGCGGATCATCGCCGTAAAGACGTGTCATCCATTCGTAATGCGAGAAGCGGATCGCAGGAATACTGCGCTCAAGCTGCCGGGCGAAATTAGTTTTACCGGCACCAAGAAAGCCGTGAATCAAACCAACGTACTGCGGGCATTGTGGGAAGCCGTTGCCCACCCTCCGATCGGCCGGGGCGGAATATTGCAACAGGTACTGGGCCCGAAATGCCCGGAAGGCTCGCCCGGACAGAGCTTCCACGGTACTATCACGACGCGTAGGCAGCGTTCACGACTGAGGTTTTGTGCGCTGCTGTTCCACTTCTTCACGGAACAAAAATTCTTCCTCCCATTTCTTCGCTAATGCATCGATATCGCCATCATCACGAAAACAACCCGCTAACCAAAGAGCCTCCCGAACGCGACTGCGCGTTACACTGAACGAGGTGGCCGGCTGACCCCGCGCAAATGGAAAAAGAGTGCTTACCCGAGCATGGATTTCAGCAGCATCCCGCATGCCTTGGTCGATATTCGCCCACAAGATCAGATGAGTACCATCGTTTAGCCGAAGCCGTGACATATAGTCTGTGAGGCGCGTCCTTTGTATTTGCAAGTGACGGATCAACTCTACTGCCGCCGCAGCCGGGGCATCACCCATAAATTCGATGCACTCTTTGAGCGAAGAAAAAACATTGTCAGACAGACCGGGTGATCTCAACCCTACAAAGCCCTGATCTTTCCGCGACCGATCCAAAGAGCCGTCGGCCTGAAAATACGGCCGCAGATCGTAAAGCCCCTTAATACAGGACGTTGCATACTCGGCGAGTTCCGAAAGACCGAGCGGAAGCATCGCCCGCGCAGCTTTCAGCCGTCGTTGGCGCGCGCTTTCCGCTAGCTGTTCGGTTTGGCGAATTTGCTGCTTAAGGCTCACAATGGTGAAGAAGGCTGCTAAGACAGCCCCAAAACCTGTGAACAGCGTTTCCCACTGGAGACGACCGTCATTGCCCAAAAAAAGCCTGCCGTTAATCGGTAATACGGCTGAAAGAACGCTTGCGGACACGCCGCCGATCACGAAACCGAATGTGATGAGATTGCACTCGTTCCATTTTACCGCGGGCACCCTCAAAAAGCGAAATCGACCCACCAGCTCCCCCTTGCGACGGCGCGGCAGCCGGACGCCGATCAGATGTAGCGCAGTTGGGAGCATGACCCTATATCGAGGCCATGCAGCATCTTGACCTGACGGACGAAGAAGCCGCCGCTCTAACCCAAAGCTTCACGATATCGTCGAGAACGACCGCTACCCGTTCTCGCCGCGGATCCGCACGCTGAGGGCGATCCTCGCCAAACTCAGACCGGAACCAGCCCGCAAGCCTCTGCCGCCGCCGAAGGTGTATGCGCCGCCGCGAGCCAAACGACGGCGCGGGGTAGTGGCTTCACTTTGACCCGATCACGAGGGGCAGACAATGAAGCAAAGGCCACAAAGTCCGGCATGGACAGCGTGATGAAGGGGAATACAGGAGAGTTTTACGCACTTGCCGAATTAAGCCGTCGAGGATGGACGGCGGCGCAAACGCCACGGAATACTCGTATATATGACATACTCGCTCGCGAGGACACGCAACAAGTCGCATTGCGTGTAAAAACGAAAACCTCCGATGCCCGTGGGTTTTCAGTGGAGTGCAAAAGAAGAAGGCATAATATTAGGAGACGTCGGACCGAACGATTTTTGCGTTCTTGTAGACATTCCCGAAAGTAACGATGAATTTCCGCAGTTCTATGTCATACCGACCAAAAAGATGAACGACTGGTGTTAACCGCCGATTTTAAATCGTGGCTTGAAGAACCCGGGCCAATCAAGAAACAGCGCAACGCCGACAACAAGCGTCGTCTGTTGTACATGGACGACAATGAAGGTAAGACATCCCACGGCTATCTCATTAAGCTGAAAACCCACCGCGCAGAGTGGGAGCTACTCGAAAAGGGATGCTGAATGACCCGACGCGACAGCGGGGCGGGGATTGTTAGACAGTCCCGTTATCACGCGAACTCGGGGTGATGGTCGTCTTCACTTGGGTTGTCCGTAGGGAAAGGTAGCCCAGCGTTCCATCACCTCTCCGCCGGACCGGGGATGGCTATCCCGATCGCCTCGGCGACGAGTTCCCCGGTCGTCCAATCGAGCGCCTTGGCCGTCTCCACGAACTCTCGCGAAATGGTGAAAGTCACCTTCGCGTGCCCCTCTGGCCGGAATTCTATCCGAGCCGCAACACCGCGCTCGTTGGCGTCGTCAAGCTCGGCTTGGTCGAGTGCGGCCGCGATAATCTGCTCCTCAGGATCTAACTTCATCTCTGACACGTCTCATGAAATCGGGGGAAGGGCTATGGCTAACAATCGCCCCGGCGAGTAGTTGTCTCACGTTGTTAACGAAATACATCTCTAGATAGGCGAGATATTATTAATGTGACTTCCTAAGTTGAGAAGTTGACGATGGCATAGGCGAGGGTTGCCCAGCGTTCCATTACCTCCCGCCGTTGCTCGATAAGGGCCGTGCGGTTGCAGGCCTTCTCAACCTTGCTCCCGATGTCATGGGCCAGCGAGGCTTCGGCGAGGTCGCGGCTGACACCGTTCTCCGCGCACCAGTCCCGGAAGCTGGATCAGAAACCATGCAGCGTGATCGGCTTCCCGGCGATCTTCTTCGCCAACTTCAACACGGCTTCTTCACTCGCTGGGAACACCCGGTTGTTCCCGATCGCGCCGCCGGCACGCCACACCGTAACATCCCACAGGGGCCGCACGGCGTCGGCGAGGGGTACGACGTGCTCCTTACCTGCCTTCATGCGCTCGGCCGGAATGGTCCACAACCGGCGATCCCAATCAAAATCCTCGAAGGTGCTATGGCGAACCTCGCCAATACGCGTGGCCGTCAAGATCGCCCATTCCAGGGTTGCCGCCGTGAGCTGGGATTGTGCCGTACGGCCCCGGCGCGCCCGCAGCGTCGCCAGGAAGGCCGGCAGTTCGGCGTAGGGCAGCGCCTCGTGATGCTTGACCCGC
Source organism: uncultured Alphaproteobacteria bacterium (assembly GCA_963787425.1). GTDB lineage: Bacteria > Pseudomonadota > Alphaproteobacteria > ATCC43930 > CGMCC-115725 > AP-15. The sequence goes on along the minus strand of CAWBCV010000001.1, from coordinate 982,496 downwards.
GCAACCTTGCCGGCCTTGGCCATCTCGCCGCGGCTGGGCAACAGATGCTCAACGTTGCCGTCCCACTTCGCCGGGTTTGGACCCTCCGGCCGGTAGCCCTTGACCGTGGCGAAGTCCAGAATGCCCTCGATCCGGTTGAGAATTCGCCGCGCGGTCTCGGCCTTGTCCTGCCAAATCGGCCGCACGCATTTGAGCAACGGCATCGGTGTCAACCGCCGCTACGGGCACTGGGTGAGCCGTTGCCATTTGGGAGCCTTAAAGGCATGAACTCATAAAGAGGTCTGAACCCCCGAAGCCTTCGCGCCGTGCTCAAGAACATACGCCTCGGCACGCTGAACCACATCTGCGATGGGCATGTTAGCGGTGTCCAGAACAAGGTGGTCGCCATCCCAAGGCTCGAACACATGGTTCATCACCGCCTCCCAGGTCGGGAGAACGTGGCCCGGAATATCGGCAGTTCGACCCTCTACCCGCTTGCGATGCTCAACGGGGTCAGAGCAGACGATCTCAATTTCTACGAGTTGCGCTGAGGACCGCCGCGCTGCTTGCTCCCATCCATTCCGGCTCTCGGAGACGGGGTTCACGCAATCTGCCACCACCGAACCGCCAAGTTTTAGGTTCGCCTCGGCCAACGCATTAGCGACCATGTAGCCAGCGGCCCCAACCTCACCGATCCCCAAAGATTTAACGGCCTGCTCGATGGCGTCGATGCGTAGGTAGGTGGCTTTGAGTTTTGTGGCGAGCGCTTGGGCCACGGCGGTCTTCCCGGTGCCCGGCAGGCCGCCAAATACGATCAAAATCGGTCGCAGCAATGGTGTCCTCCGGGTCATCTGGGATCGGTGGCTTCGAAACTCCCGAAATGGCTGCTGACCGAGTGGCGTCAACTGAGTGGAAATGGCCCTTTTTCGCGCAACGGCCCCCGAAAGGCGGAGAGGGGCGAAATCGCGACCTTGAATGCGGGTCTTCGGTGACCTCGTGACCCACCGGTGCCGGCGACCGCCGGCGCGACCAGTTCGGCACCGAGAACCACTGGATCGCAGTTGCTCGGCAAGAATGAGATAGCGGCTGTGCTGACGCCCTCTTTACCAGCAACCAACCGCTCGGAAAATCGGCGATCGTAAAATTGCCGCTTTCGCATGCGATAGTTGCGGAGACGGGCTGATAGGAGTTGCCATGCGCACGGGGAACCGTCCTTCTACCTTAGCGGGAAACCTCGCTGTAGTTCTGCTGCAGAAGCAGCCAGGGCCCTTGTTCTATACAATTTAGGATTGCGGGACAATTTAGGATTGCGGACGGCGGCAGACCGGGCTCACCATCTCGCCGGGTAGCGATGGCCGTTGGCTTTTCGACGCACTTGCGGCTTCGGTTGTGTCACAATGACCGCACCATCGCCGAATACCGAGGAGGACACCCATGAAGGTCGCCAACGCCGTCGCCGAAATCCTCAAGCGCGAGGGGATCGAGTTTCTGATCGGCTACCCGGTCAATCCGATCATCGAGGCCGCCGCCGAAGCCGATATCCGCACGATCATGGTTCGCCAGGAGCGGATCGGCCTTCACATGTGCGACGCCATCGCCAAGGTGACTTCGGGTGACCGGATCGGCGTCTTTGCGATGCAACACGGCCCCGGCACGGAGAACGCCTTTGGCGGCGTCGCGCAGTCCTACGGCGATTCCTGCCCGGTCGTCGTGTTGCCCGCCGGTTATGCGCGGAACGTCAATCAGGTGCGCCCGAACTTCAATGCCGCACTGAACTTTCGCCATGTCACCAAATGGATCGAGCAGGTGACGGTGCCGAGCGCCACCGAGGAGGCGATGCGCCGGGCCTTTACGCAGGTCAAGAACGGCCGGCCGGCGCCGGTGTTGATCGAATTCCCCTCCGACCTGTTGCGCGAGGAGATCAGCGGGCCGATCGAGTACCAGAAGACGCCGCGGCTCAGGAGCGGCCCCGACCCGCGGTCGGTTTCCGAGATCGCCGCCGCGCTGGTCGAGGCCCAGCGTCCGGTCATCGTCGCCGGCCAAGGTGTCCATTACGCGAAGGCGTGGAAGCAGTTGCAGCAGCTCGCGGAATTGCTCGAAGCGCCGGTCATGACAACTCTGCCGGGCAAGAGCGCCTTTCCCGAGAACCACCCGCTGGCTCTGGGCTCGGGCGGGATCGGCATCTCGAAGCAGCTGCACACCTTCCTGCACAACGCCGATCTGGTGTTCGGCATCGGCTGCAGCTTCACCCGCTCCAGCTTTGCGACCCCGATGCCGAAAGGCATGCGCATCGCCCATGCGACGCTCGACCCGACTGACATCAACAAGGATGTGCCGGTCGAGCTCGCAGCGGTCGGCGATGCCGGGCTGACCCTCGACGCGCTGCTCGAGGAAGTGAAGGACCGGCTGCACGGCAAGCCTCGCGGCCGCCTCGATGGCGTGACCCGCGGCATCAGCTCGCTGAAGAAAGAGTGGATGGAGCAATGGATGCCGCGGCTGACCCAGAACACGACGCCGCTGTCGCCCTATCGGGTGATCTGGGAATTGCTGCACACCGTCGACGTCAAGGAGACGATCATCACTCATGATGCCGGCAGCCCGCGCGACCAGCTGTCGCCGTTCTGGGTCAGCGAGGTGCCGCTCAGCTATATCGGCTGGGGCAAGACCACCCAGCTCGGCTATGGGCTCGGCCTCGCGATGGGCGCGAAACTCGCCAAGCCGGAGAAGCTCTGCATCAACGTCTGGGGCGATGCCGCGATCGGCTTCACCGGCATGGATTTTGAGACGGCGGTGCGCGAGCGCACCCCGATCCTGTCGATCCTGATGAACAATTTCTCGATGGCGATCGAGTTGAAGGTCATGCCGGTCGCGACCGAGAAGTACCGCTCGACCGACATCAGCGGCAATTACGCCGATTTCGCCCGCGCGCTCGGCGGCTACGGCGAGCGGGTCACCGAGCCCGAGCAAATCGTCCCGGCGATCCGCCGCGGCATCGAGAAGACCCGCGAGGGCACCCCCGCACTGCTAGAGTTCATCACCGAAAAGGCGGTCGATGTCTCGCGCTTTGGGTAGCGGGAAGCGGGGTCAGGGTGAGGGGTGGCGAGGCCTCGGTCGCCGCCATCGCGGTCGCGGCGGACCGTCCCTCGTCGGCGCTCGCTATCGCAGTGGCCAAGATCCGCGCCGGCAAGGTCGCCAAGATCGCCCATCAAGTGCACGGCACGATCGGCTTCACCCACGAGCACAGCTGCACCGCCTGACCCGCCGGCGGTGGTCGTGGCGCGACGAGTTCGGCAATGAGGCTTACTCGTCGCGCGAACTCGGCCGCACCGTGATGGCAGCCGGCGCGGACGCACTGTGGCCGGCAATCATGGCTGGGAGAAGGCCGCCCCAGTCTCTCTGCCAACACCAAAATTTTGCCGATGGCAGCTTGTCAGCATATGGTCAACAAGGAGAATATGCCATGTCCGGCATACTAGCCCGGGTTTCGGAATCTGGTCGGCTAAGCATTCCGGCAAAGTTTCGTAAGGCGGTCGGTCTCGAGCGAGGCGGCGAGGTCGTGGTGGAACTCGACGGTCGGGAGATCCACATCCGGACGGTCGACGAGGTGGTCGGGCGCGCCCAGGCCCTCACCCGCCAGCCGCTCGGCGATAAGCCTGATGCTTCCCTGGATGCCTTTCTCGCCGAGCGGCGGCGAGAAGCTGCGCGCGAATAACTCTGGCGGTTCTCGACGCCTCCACCCTTCTGGCTCTGCTGCTCGGTGAGCCGGGCAGTGAAAAGGTCCGCGCTGTTCTCGTTGAATCTGCGTTGACGGTCGTCAATCTCGGCAAGATTGTCGGGCATTTCGCCCGCAGCGGCGCAGCGGATCGCGACATCCGGCTGGTCCTCGCTTTGCCAAGAACGATTTGCCGTCAGCGCCCGCACCCCCAAGCCGCGACGCCAGCGCCAAACAAACGTGAGCCGCTGTCGCGATCTCGTAAACTGTCACCGTAGACCCTAAGCCGGCGAAGCCGGAACCAAACAGGTTAAAATAGACGCAGGAGACGCGGGGAGCAGGAGGGGAGGTTGAGGCAGCCGCTGACGGAGCGTTACCGCGAGCGCCTCGCCGGGGTGCTCTCCTGCTATGACCGGATCATCGTCACCGGCACGCTGCCGGGAGCCTGTTACGCGAAGGGAATGACGGGATTTCTTTCTGCGCGGCAGATCCGGATCTTCGACTATCCGCGATTTGCCGAACCACTTCGCGATCGAGTACGCGAGCGCGCCGCCGAGTTGGCGAGTGCCGCTGGCATTACCATCGAACACATTGCCAAGAACCACATCCGCAAGGAGGACGTCGTCGCCAGGGTGCTTGTCGTCCGCGGCGACCGTCCCGGCCTGGTGCATATCATCTCGGCGATGGAAGCCTGCCACACCTACAAGCCCTGGCATGACAAGCACACGCATCGCACCTTCTTGCGGCCGGATACTGGCAAATGCCTGCATTACTACTTCTACTTCATCGACGCCGAGTTGGGCCTGATCTATCTGCGCGTGCCGACCTGGTGCCCGTTCCGTCTGCAGTTCTATTGCAATGGGCATAGCTGGCTGGCCCGCCAACTCACCGCCGCCGGCGTCGGTTTCACCCTTGCCGACAACGCCTTTCTGCGCATTGACGACTGGGAGCGCGCGCAGGCCCTCGCCGACACCCTCTCGCCCGACCACCTGCATCGCATCCTCGATCACTATGCCCAGCAGTGCTGTCCGGTGCTCGACGTCTTCGCCCAGTCCTACCACTGGAGTTTCATGCAGGTCGAATACGCCACTGATCTGGTGTTCCGCACGCCGGCCATCCTCAAACCCCTCTATGAACAGCTTTCCCGGCAAGCCATCCTGACCGTCAAAGCCGAACACGTCGCCACCTTTCTCGGCCACAAGATCACTGCCCAACTCGCCCAAGAGATCGGCAGCCAATTCACCACGCGTATCGAGGGCACCTGCGTCAAGCATCGTTTCAGTAAGTCCTCGATCAAGATCTACGACAAATTCGGCCTCGTCCTACGTATCGAGACGACCACCAACGACGTCTCCGCTTTCAAGCACTACCGCAAGGTGGAACATCGCCAAGGCCCGGCAACTCGCGCCCTGGCCCCCGTCAGAAAGACCATCTACAGCCTCAAGGACTTGCGTGAGATCTTGCTAAGCTGCAATCGCCGTTACCTTGAATACCTCTCCAGTCTGGACGACTTCTCGGCTGGCATCCGGACGCTCGACCGTCTCACCCAACCCCGTCCGCTCAAAGGCCGAAACCTCAAGGGCCTCAACTTTTTCAGCCGCGCCGAACAGACCCTGCTCGCCGCCCTCCAGCGTCCTGGCTTCAATATCGCCGGTCTCCGCCGCGCCGACCTACTGCCGCTCCTCGGCCAATCCTCTCCCGCCACCCTATCCCGACAACTCGCCCGTCTGCGCCATCTCGGCGTCATCAAACGCGTCCTCGGTACCTATCGCTACTATCTCACCCGCGCTGGCCGCGCCGCCATCGCTGCCGGCCGCCGTCTCACCGAACACACCATCATTCCTGCTCTGGCCTGACAAATCTGCTCACAAAATGCAAACACTCAGGTCGTAAGCGACTAAGCTCTCACCCGCCGAGACGCCGCCGCGCGGTTGTCAGATGCGGCCTGATCGCGCACGCCCGGCACGACACACACGTGATCGTCCCCGAACGCCTCGCGCCATACCAAACCCTGCTTGCACGTATCTGGACCGAATGCCCCCCCATCCGGCGCCCGGTTCGCGTCGGCCGCCCTGTTCTGCTCTGCTACCGCCGCGCGCGTCTCGGGCGTGACGCAGACATGGTCGTCCGGCACCGCCTCACGCCAGACAAAGCCCTGCTTGCAAGTATCGGGACCGAACGGGAGAGGGCTCGGGGCCTGCAGCGTCGTGCGCATCAGCGAGACCTGATACGGGTTCCAGGTCGAGAGCACGTAATAGACAGTGGTGGTCTGCGCCCCGCCGCGCGTGAGCGGCTGTATGATGTAAGGGGCGTAGATCCCGCCCGGCCCGTTGCCCGCCGGGCTGTTCGGATCAGCGGGCGGGCCGCAATCGTCCGGCCCGCGAATGAAGTGGCAGGATCCGGCGTCCGCATCAGCGTTGAACAGCACGACAGGCGCCGACCATGGCCCCCACGGCACCTCTGCCGCGCGGGCCACGACGCCGCCGCCATCGGGCGAGTCGCAGTTGTAGGTGATCAGCCAGTGCCGAAGGTTGCGGTTCCACGTCACCGACAACTCGCCTACGCACGGCTGCTCGAACAGCTTTCCGATATCGGGGTTGGGATCGGGCTGATTGCCCCAGACCGGCCTTCCGTCGGCGCTGAAGCCGTTGAAGTATCGGATCGCCGCCTTGTTCTCTACCTGACCAAGCGGCACGAAAGCGAAATGTGGATTGGACTTACGGTAGAACTTGCCGCTGCCCCAGATCAGCAGGCTCCTGCCCGGCCCCTGACCGAGCGCCGCCACATCCGCATTGTCCACCACGGCCGCGGCCAGATACACGAGCTGGTCTCCAAGTCGATCCCAGATCAGCCGGAAGGTGCGTCCGTTATCATCGGATCGCAGCAGCGCGGCATGGCCGACAGGATTGCTGAAGCTGCCGTTGAACAGGTCCTTATGGTCGGTCCAGACGAATACGTACATCGCGCCGTTTGCGCTGAACCCCGTCGTCGGCACCTCGAAGAAATCTAGGGACACACCCGGCGCCGAGATCGGCCGGAAGCGATTGCCGTCAGCGACGAATGTCAGGTGTAGGCACGCCTCGGCATCGGTGTCGCGCGTGAACGCCAGGCTGTCGCCCGGCCCTGACGTGTCTCCAAACGCGAAGTACAGCCGCCCATCACGCATGAACGGATAACCAAGGTCAGTGCCGCCGACGCCAAAGCGCGTCTGTGTCTGGTTCAGGGTGGCGTGGCGGGTCTGCTGGTCGATGTCACCGGTCAGCTGGCAGATCTTCTGGCTGCGCGTGATTGGCGAAACGGTCTGCGCCGGCCGCCACGGCAGCGCGACGTTGCTGTTGTCGTGAAAGAAATGCTGCACTTGCTTGTCCACCAGCGCAACCGCCTCGAAGTTGCCGTGACCGCCGCTATTGAAATCGCTCTGGATGAAACCGACCGCTGAGCTGCCGATGCCGCCGGCGACGATCTGCCCGCGCTGCCATGGGTTCGCGACAGTGCTGTTGTCGTGGAAGTAGTGGACGAGCTGGCCGCCCTCGATCGTCAGCAGCTCGAAGTTGCCGTGATCGCCATTGTGAAAGTCGCTCTGGATCAGCCGCGCCGCGCTGCCCGGCGTGGTCGAGATCGTCTGCCCGCGCTGCCAGAGGTTCGCCACATTGCCGTTGTCATGGAAGTAGTGGACGAGATTGGCGCCCTCGCGCACGACCACCTCGAAATTGCCGTGATCTCCGCTGCGGAAGTCGCTCTCGATGATGCTGCCCGCCCCGGTAGATGCGGTCGAGATGACCTGACCGCGCCGCCACGGCGAGGCGACGTCGCCGTTATCGTGGAAATAGTGGACGAGATTGTTGCCTTCCGGAACGACGACCTCGAAATTGCCGTGATCTCCGCTGCGGAAATCGCTCTGGATGATGCAGCCGGGGCCGGCCGCTTGGCTCGTGATGACCTGTCCGCGCACCCAGCCTTCGGCCACGTTGCCGTTGTCGCGCCAGTAATGGACCAGATCGTGACCCTGCAGGATCACCGTTTCGAAATTATGGTGGTTGCCGCCGATGCCGCTGCGGAAGTCGCTCTGGATCAGACACCCAGCATCGGTGCTGGTCGGTATCGGGATCGGCACCGGAGGGGCCGGTTGTGCGAGCACTGACGATGCGGCGAGGAGGACGCTAAGCGCCAGCATGCGCATCATCGGGACGGACCTCCTTGGGCAGGGCAACGGCAATTCGGGATGATCGGCGATCTCGTGGTCGCGAGCGATTAGGCGCTGGACGGCATGCCGCACCACCCACGCTACGGACACGTCGCTGCGCCACGCCAAGATCACGCAACGCCGCGTATTCCCAGCTGTCGAAGCTGACGGAAATTCGAGATTCCTTCCTGTTCCCTTCATGCCTGTTCCCTTCATGTGGGACGCGTTTCCCCGACCTTGCCCACAGGTCGGCAGCTGCACACGAGCTTCACAGCATCCCGCAACAAGACAAGATCAATTTGATCTCGGGGAATGGTGAAATCACGAGCCGGCTACCGGCCTTATCCCTCCCCGGAACCTGTCCGAACAACCGGGATCGTGGCAGACGCTTCTTGAAGCTGCAGGGGTTATTTAGCCGGTGAGGCCAGGAGCAGGCCGCGCTCCGACACGGCCCCTTCCTCTCGCATGGCCAAGCAAACGCATACATAGACCGTCTGAGTGGACCGTGAGCCCTTGAAGTCCGCCAGTACCGGTCTGCAGAGCCTTCAGCGGCCCGCGCAGAATTCTAAGTCGGCTACTGCTTTTTGGAAATCGCACTGAGGAGCATATCGCGCCCTTTTTCGAAAGGAAGGCGCATCACCTCTTCATCGACTTCAACTTCATGGTGCCTTTGGCCTGGCCGCGACACCGCATGGACCTGCACCGTGTTTTCACCATCCTGGAATGTGTCATTACGCACTGATCCAAGAAAATTGCCGTTCAAGTCCGTGATAACGGTCATTTTGTGTTTCATCTCTGTCCTGCCCTTCGCAACAAATGGACCTACGTCGTGAGTCCTGTAACCACAGTACGCTTAAGTTTGCCCGCCGCCGTGAAGGCCGTAGGGACCGCCCCGACCAAAGCAAGTCAGGTCAAATTGATAGCTAAATTTCCCGCCGTCTTCGAGAGCAATCCCAGCGTTAGTCGTAATGAGCGTGTTGCCAGTGTTTTGCGGCGTCCCTTGATACCACTGTGACCCCAGACCTTGGCCTCCGTTGCGGTAAAAGGCGACCGTGATGGGTACACCATTTCCTGCGATGACGCCCCAATTGTCGATGTTGATAGCCATACCTCACTCCTTGTGATACTATCTTAGTTGTCCATACGTGCTAGAGCCTTGACAACTCCGACACGCCACTCATCGCTTGCGGACGGACTGGCCAAGAGCTTTCGGGCGGACCCTGTTCATCAACGCTGCCGCAAGGTACAGATGCCCCGCTTTTTACCGTCCACCGATCCCGATCGTGATCGTGATCGGTGAACAGACCATGCCCGGGACTTCGCCCTAAGTCTTTGAGGGCAGCTTGATTTACCATTGAGACTTGGTTGATAATTCGTTGAGAAACGCCCGGTCCGACCGGCCTTTGGGGGAGCGGACGTGGAATTTGCCTTCGCCGATCATATACTTGACCAAGACCGGCGCGAACTCCGGCGCCGCGGCGAGCTGATTGCACTCGAACCGCAGGTCTTCGACCTGTTGGTCTATCTGGTTCGGAACCGCGAGCGCGTCGTCAGCAGAGACGAGCTCCTGCAGGCGATCTGGGGCGGCAGGATCGTCTCAGAATCGACCATGACCAGCCGCATCAATGCCGCGCGCAAGGCGCTCGGCGACACTGGCGAGGCACAGCGGCTGATCCGGACCGTGCCGCGCAAGGGGGTCCGCTTCGTCGGCATCGTGCGGGAGGAGCCGGAGCCCGCAGCGCCCCTCGATGCCCGACAGGTCGCCGCGGATCTGCCGAGACCTGCGCTCGCGCTCCTCGACAAGCCCTCGATTGCGGTCCTGCCCTTCGCCAATCTGAGTGGTGATCCGGAGCAGGAGTATTTCGCCGACGGGATGGTCGAGGAGATCATCACCGCGCTCTCCCGCATCGGCGGGCTCTTCGTCATCGCCCGCAATTCGACCTTCACCTACAAGGGGCGGGCGGTCGATGTGAAGCAGGTCGGGCGCGAACTGGGCGTCCGCTATGTGCTCGAAGGCTCGGTCCGGAAGGGGAGACAGCGGGTGCGCATTGTGGCGCAGCTGATCGAGGCCGCAACGGACGCGCATCTCTGGGCGGACCGCTTCGATGGATCGCTGGAAGATGTGTTCGAGCTGCAGGACCAAGTCGCGCTGAGTGTCGCCGGCATTCTCGAACCCACATTGCAAACCGCCGAGATCCGACTGTCGTCGGGTCGGCCGACCAAGGACCTCACCGCCTACGAGCTCTATCTGCGGGCTGTCGCAGCGTCCGCCAAAGGCTGGGACAAAACGCAGATTGTCGAGGTTCTCGGATACCTCGGGCAGGCGATCGAGCGCGACCCGTATTACGGGCCAGCCCTCGGTCTGGCGGCGATTTGCCACTCGGACCTCGACGTCGCCGGCTGGACCGACGACGAGGACGCAAACTGCGCTGCCGGCCTTGCACTTGCTCGGCGGGCGGTTCAGACCGCTGGCGCCTACCCCGATGTCCTTTGCGATGTCGCCTATGTGCTCGCCTACTTCGGCGCGGATATCGCCGCCGCGAAAACGCTGATCGATCGGGCTTTGGGACTCAAACCGAGCTTTGCCAGCGGTTGGTGGAGAAGCGGGTGGATCAGGCTGATGAATGGAGAGCCCGAACTCGCGATCCAGCATTTTGAGATCGGGCGGCGCCTCAACCCTCGAGATATCTTGGGGTTTGCCCTCGGTATCGGGGCCGGCCACTTTTTCGCCCGGCGGTTCAAGGAGGCCAAGGCTGCGCTGCTCCTCGCGCTGGAAGAAGGTCCGGGCTGGGTACCGCCTCACCGCTTTTTGGCGTCCTGTTACGCACAGATGGGGCGGCTCGATGAGGCGCGAGAGATCGTCAAACGGCTGCGCGCTATCACACCCGTCGTGGTGCCGCGGGCGATGTACTGGCGTAATCCCGAGGATCGCGAGCTTTTCTCGTCCGGCCTGCGCTTGGCCACCGGCGAACCAAGCCCGGCGATGACGGGTCGCCTCGGCGCAATCCTCGCTGCCATACTCACGGGCGGTGCCGACGCGCTTTTACCGATCATCACCGCGGGATGACGGCGACAGAAGTCGCTCCGGGAGTATCGACCGCCTCTCCCGCGTGACCCGCGGCATCAGCTCGCTGAAGAAGGAATGGATGGAGCAGTGGATGCCGCGGCTGACGCAGAATACCAAGCCCCTGCGCCCTACCGGATGATCTGGGAACTGCTCCACACGGTCGATGTCAAGGAAACGATCATTACCCATGATGCGGGAAGCCCGCGCGACCAGCTGTCGCCGTTCTGCGTCAGCGAGACGCCGCTCAGCTATATCGGCTGGGGCAAGACGACCCAGCTCGGCTATGGGCTCGGCCTTGCCATGGGTGCAAAGCTCGCGAAGCCCGAGAAGCTCTGCATTAATGTCTGGGGCGATGCCGCGATCGGCTTCCCGGGCATGGATTTCGAGACTACGGTACGCGAGGGCATTCCGATCCTGTCGATCCTGATGAACAACTTCTCGATGGCGATCAAATTGAAGGTGATGCCAGTGGCGACCGAGAAGTATCGGTCTACCGACATCAGCGGTAATTACGCTGATTTCGCCCGCGCGCTCGGTGGCTATGGCGAGCGCGTCACCGAGCCCGAGCAGATCGTCCCGGCAATCCGCCGTGGCATCGGGAAAACCCGCGAAGGCACCCCGGCACTGCTCGAATTCATCACCGAAAAGGCGGTCGACGTCTCGCGGTTCGCGTAGCCTCCGCCGATCGGTCCCCCGCCCTGGTTTGTCCCTCTCGCGAGATACTCAGGGCGGGGGGAGACGCGGCCTCGGCGCCGCAGCGAGCAGCGCCGGGATGAAGATAAGGCTAGCGACCAAGGTGCAGCCCAGGCTGATCAGCAGCAGGAGCCCCATGCTCGCCGTTCCGGGATGCGCCGACAGCGCCAGCGATCCGAAGGCGGTGCCGGTCGTCAAGGCCGAGAACAGGATTGCCCGCGCCGTCGCCGATCCCAGCACCGAGGTCTGACCGGCCCGCCAGTTCATGACGAAATAGATGTTGAAGGAGACGCCGACGCCCAGCAGCAGCGGCAGCGCGATGATGTTGGCGTAGTTCAGCAGCAGCCCGCCGAGCACGATGACCACGACGGTCATCAGCGAAGACAGCAAGAGCGGCGCCAGCACCAGGGACATGTCGAGCAAGCGCCGCAACGCAATGAACAGGATGATCGCGATCGATATCACTGCGTAGATCGCGGCTGAGCGAAAAGCGCCGACGATCGTCGCACTGGTCGCTTCGATAGTGACGGCCGAGCCGCCGGCATCGGGCGCGACCGCACTCACTTCCGCCACGAACTCGGCAAGCCCCTTGGTGTTGCCTGCCTCCGGCTTCGGCAGGACCTGAACGCGGGCTCGCCCGTCCGGCAGGAGCCAGTCGCGGGCCAGATCCGGCGGGATCGTCTGCAATGTGACCGGCTTGGCCTCAAGCGATTTGCGCAGCTGGTCGAGCTCGGCCGGCAGAAAACGGGTCAGTGCCCGGTCCGCCGAGATCACCACGGCGTCGGGCGCGGCGGCCAGTTTGGCAAGATCCTCGTCGATCGCGGCGAGTACGTGATCGCTCGGCAATTTCGCCAGCGTCGGGGCGATCTTGTCGTGCGCGCTCTGCGCAGCTGTTCGGATCTCGCCTGCGGTCGGCGGCGCAGGGGTATCGTACGGGGTAAGGCCCGGACCCATCAGGGTGGCGGCGTCGGCGATCAAGGCCAGCTTGGCGTCCTGGTCCTGCGGCACAAAAGTGTTGATCGACAGCACGCCCGACACCAGCGGCAGCTTTTTCAGCCGTTCCGCCCGGGTTTCGGCTGCGGCGGGGTCGGCGGCCAAAATGTCGATAGTGAACGGGTTGGTCAGCGGCGAATCTCCGAGGTCGTACAAGGTCTGCATCGCCTCGGTATTCGGGTTCTTGGTGTGCAGCGGGTCCGCATCGAAGCCGATCCGCGGGAGGAGGATAAGGCCCAGCAGCCCGAGAATGGCGAACACGGCGAGCAGTGGCGTGCGGTGCCGTCGGACGGCATCGTCCAACGGCGCCGCCCAGTGGAACCCGACCTCGGCGCTTTCGCCGTGCGGCCGAAAGAGGCTTATCGCAGCCGGCAGGAACGTCATCGTGCACAAAAACGCGATCAGCATGCCGATGCCTGCGATCAAACCCAGCTCCGCCACGCCGCGGAAATCGGTCGGCACAAAAGCGAGGAAACCAGCCGCCGTAGCCGCCGACGCCACCAGGATCTGTCCGCCGACGCGGCGCCCGGTCTCCGCCAGCGCATGCGCCGCCTCGGGAAACAGCAAGCGCATCTCGCGATAGCGCACCGAGAACTGAATCGCGAAATCCACCGCAATGCCGACAAAGAGGATGCCGAAGCCGACCGAGACGAGGTTCAAGGTCCCGACTGCAGTGGCGGCGAAGAGCAAGGTCAGCATCAGGCCGACCCCCAAGGTCATCAGGATTGGGGCGATCAGCCGCCAAGAGTGGACGGCCAGGAACAGCCACAACGCGATCAGCACGATGCTCCCGATCAATCCCGTTGCCGCGCCCTGGGCCACTGAAGCGAATTCCTCGTCGGCGAGCGCCACATTCCCGGTGATGCGTACCCGGGCATCTCCCGATTTGACGAATTCGAGGTTGCTCGCGACCTCGCCGATCGCCTTCGTCGCCGCCCCACCCGGCTGGAGGGTGGTGTGGTCGAGTTTGGGCTGCACCAGGACAAATTTGTAGCGGCCGCCGAGGTCGGCCAGCTCGCCGCCGAGCAGTCGGACCCAAGATAGCGGGTGCGAATGGCCGGTGAGCGCGCTTGTCATCGCCTCGTGAAACCCCGCCAGCGCCGTGCGGTACGGCGCGAGGTTGACTTGGCCCTGGTCGACGCCCGTGCCCAGCAGCGAGAGCGCATCAAATAACCCGCGCGCGCTGGGATCCTTGGCGAGCTCGCCGAGGAATGGCTGAGCGTCGATCATGCGCTCGATCAGAGATTCGAGCTGAGGGGTGTCGAGGTAGAGCAGCCCTTCCCGCTCGAGGAACGGCGATGCATCCGGACGCCGGACGCTCAGGAAATTCTCGCGGTCGCCGGCTAATGCCTTGGCGAGCGAGGCGGCTGTGGCGTCCGCCTCTTCCGGCTCTTTCGCATCGATGACAGCGACCAGGAGATCCTGGAACTGAGGAAAAAGCTTCTTGAACATCTCGGCTCGCTGCCGCCACGGCAGGCTGGCAGCGAACATTTCGTCCGTTTCGGTCGTGATGCCGAGATGACCGGCAGCGTACCACCCGGAGAAAATGACCAGGAGTACGCCCGCGAAGAACACGAATAGAGCGTTACGCCGGCAAAAATCGACCAAGCCTACGAGCAGAGCCGGAAATGTCATTAGAATCCGAGGCGGTGTCGCATGCGGCGGTGGTTAGGCGACCGTCTCGGCCTATATCGGAAGATCAACCTGTCGGGGCAACCGGTCCCGACGCGGCCGCGGACCGGATACAGTCCGCCCGCATTAGGAAAGGCTACTGGAAATTGCCTCCCGACAATTCGGCGGTCTTCTGCCGCAGACTGACCAGCAGCTCGGCACCGCCGCCATCGGCGAGCAGGGAGCGCATTTCGGAGCGTTGCGAGGCTACACGGCTGATCGAACCCTCGGCCAGAACGTCCACTACTTTCCACCCACCGCCTTCCTGGCGCATGACGTAGTCCAGCGCGTGCACCCCGCCGCCCGGAGAAGCGATCCGCGTTTCCACGACGCGATCGTTGCCGACGGCCCTGACGCCAGGCGCAGTATCGAAGCGCTGCCCCGCATAGGTGTCGAAATTGGCGACATAGGAGGCGATCGTGTAGCGGCGGAAGGCATCCGCCAGCGCCGCCTGCTGATCCGCAGGCAGCGAGACCCAGCGCGGGCCGACGACCTGCCGCAGAATTGCCTCAAGATCAAAGGTCCGGCCGATCACCGGTGCGATCGTTTCGTAGCGTTGGCGAAAGGATACCGTCTTGCCCGCCTTCATGATCGAGATAAGCCCGGAATGGAGTTGTTCTACCGGCGCCGTAATCTCGGAGGCGGTTGCGGCACGGCCCCATCCGACCGCGACGAGGATGATGACGAGCGTGAGCCGCAGCAGGACACGCCGGTCGGAGTATCGGACAGACATCGGGCGATTTTCCCTTTGAGAAACTATCGAGTTCGCTGAGGACGGGAGTTTAACCCTCAGAAGTACCCGAGGGGTAAATACCGTTTGGCGGATGCGGCGCGAGGCAGCCTCGCGACTGAAGATTTGGGCCGGCTATACGGGCGTGAGCCGCTCGAGTGCGGCTGCTGCCGGGTGATTGCCGAATTGGCTGGCGCGATCGTGACTCGGCATTCCACCAGACAGCGTCAATCTGCCACAGTCTTCGGTCCGGGCACGGAAAAGTTGCCTTCTTCAGGCGATTGGCGGACAGCCCCTTGGGTACGCGGCAGTGACCCCCACGGGCGCGGAATAAACATCGCGGGATCGAGTCGTAGGTTTATCGCCCTGTTCCCAAACCTTTGTGCCGGAGGCACAATCCATGGAGCAATCCAGTTGCCGGATTGCCCCCGAAACAGCGCGAAGCAAAGCTCGAACTGCCGCCGCCCGATGTGAAGCGATGGTCATCTCGCCGCAAAGCCGCCGTAGTAGTCGCTACCCGCACGGGGGTCTTGAGCCAGAATGGAGGCATTTCAGCGCTATATGCTCTCCGATGAAGAACTCGCGGATGGGGAGGTGGCGTTTGATAGACGCGGCATGCCCGGCCTCCGCAGCGCTTCCCTCCACCTCTACCGAGATGTACTGAAACCGTCCGAAGGGCCTGTTCCGGTCCGCGACCGCGTGTAGCGAATAAAAATCATCGGAGTTGACGATACACGTCCTACTGGAATCGTTCGTGTCAATGGTCCGCAAGGAGTGGGATCCGAAAAAGGTGGTCTACCGACGTTCTGACTGAAAAGTGAGCGGGATGTAAACCAAGACTGATCCGAACTCTACGACGGGGACCCTTGCCCGCTCAGACGGCAAGCCGCCTCGGTGGCGCTTCGGCGAACAATGGCATGACCTCGCGCGCGAAGCGGCGCAGACTGTGGCGGCCTCGCGCGCCGCCACCAGAGCCGCCGCCGTTGATCAGCACGTAGCCAACCCCCGATTCGCGCAGCTCATCGAGGCTTTGCGCGATCTCGCCGGGTGTTCCGTAAATTGCGCTGACCTCGTTGACCGTGCGCGGATCGCCAGTAGCACGGTCCGGGCTGCCATGAACCGTGCCGTCCGGCTGCGTCGCCAATTTTAGCTGGCGCATGCGGTTTTGCAGGCGTCGCTGCATTGCCGCTTCCTTCTCGGCCGCACTGTCTGTGACGAAAAACGCCCGAGTGACCCCGACCTGCATCGGATCGAAACGGCGTCCGCTCGCTTCGACTGCGTCTTTGTATACCGCGATCGACTGGCCGACATCCGTTGGTCACCAAATCTGGTGCTCTTGGGTGTCAACCGGACAAGCATGGATCAGACCAAGAGCATTCCGATCATTTGTTGTAACCGCTTTTGCAATGCCGGGAGATGCAACCAAGGCTTTGGAAAGCGGATGTGACGGCTATATCACGAAGCCGGTGGACATCCACAACTTAGTGCGGATAATCGAGTCGTTCTTGTGACCGCTTCTAATGTCCGTTCCTCGTCTTGCCATCCTTCCGGCGAACTTTGCAGCGCAAGAACATGATGGACGCCAATTAGCCGGAAAGAGGTCATCGACGCCAACATCCCCGGCATGGCTGCTTTCGGACCGTCCCTCAAGGTCGGGGAATTCCTGCTCCCCTCCGGATTAATGGCGATCGGCCCCGACGGCCATGTCGCCGGAAGTGAGGTGTCCCCGGGCTTCCCCGGTTTGGCGCACGCCGGATACAGCCAGGCCGAGGCGGTCTATGGCGATGCCGAGGTGCTGTGCCGGGCTGCCGGGACGACAATGGGCCGTCTGTTGCGCGCCCCGTATTTCGTGGCTGATATTGCGGCCTTTCCGGGTATCGCTATGGCGTGGTCGTCCCGTTACGACGGTCAGCCGCACCCTCGTCTGCGTACAGACCCCGCAGCAATGGATCGTCGGCATTTTCTGCAAGGTTCGGCTGCGCTCGACGGCTCGTTGCCAACCGCCGTGGACCGCTCCGCTTTGGCTGAACCTGTACACATCGTGCCGGCAGTAGGCGTCGCGGCGCGCGCGCAAAAAGCGATTTGGGAAGCGAAATGTTGAAACATAGGATCCTTGCCTGCCTGCTGACGCTGTCCGCTATCGCGGCCGCGCCGGCGGCGACCTCGCAGACCGCCCCGGACTACACTGCGATTGTCGCCACTCCCGATCGAAGCGCCGTGGATCGCAAGCTCGACACCAACCGCGCGCCGGCGCAGTGGCTGGCGTTCATCGGCGCGAAGCCCGGCATGAAAGTCCTCGACATCTTCGCGGTATACGGGTGGAAAGCGGAACTTCTGGCGCGCGCCGTAGCGCCGGGCGGCAAAGTTTATGCGCAAAATTCGGAAGCCGCCTTTGCGCGCGTCAAGGACCGGCTCGATGCGCGGCTCAAGACCCCGGCGGCCGCCAATATCGTCTCGGTGGTGCGGCCATTCGAGGATCCTGCGCCACCGGGTATGCATGATTTTGACCTCGTGTCGTTTTTCTATGCCTATCACGATATTACTTACCTTGGTGTCGATCGCGCCAAGATGAACAAGGCTTTGTACGATGCGCTGAAGCCGGGCGGCGAATTGGTCATGGGCGATTACTCGGCCAAGCCCGGGGTGGGCACGAGCGTCGTCCAGACCCTGCACCGTTCGGAAGAAGCGCTGGTCACGTCGGAGATCGAGGCGGCGGGATTCAAATTGATCGAACACGGCGATTTCCTGCGCGTTCCCGGGGATGCCCGCGACACCCACTCGCATTCCTCCGCTCAACCGGTCGATATCTACGTGCTGAAATTTCGGAAGCCGGGCTGACCCCGCCCAAACGCGCCTGTAGATCGGCGCCCAACCGGGACCCCGGAGAAATTGGCTATACGACTTTGATATTGCTACGGAAATCGGCCCAGGGGCGGGGTCCCGATCGGGTGGTGAAACAAGTCGTCGCCGTCCGATAGAACGCGAGGAAGTTGGGTTCGCAATGGACTCGCCGCTGGAGGAAGATCGATTCGAACCCTCGGTCCCCCCGTAAAGGACAGCATTTTTGCGAAACCGCCGCGGAACCCGGCGACGACAAACCGGCCGGTAGCAGAGCCGGATTTTGACGATCGACAAGGGCAGGTTTACCGTGCGCCGAGCCAGGCTGACCCCGGCAATGATATCAACGCCGGGTCACCGGGCTTCCAGAAGGCGCCAACGCGGGGCCCTGCCAGCCTGGTCGCGAGATGCTTGCTCCGCGCCGAGCACCAATTGAGCGATGCTCAGGCTCGCAGCATGCGCACGCCGACGATGACGAGGATTGTCGCGAGGACCGGCCGAAGCACCTTTTCCGGCACCCGCGCGCTCAGATGGCTGCCAAAGAAGATGCCCGGCAGAGAGCCAATGACGAGCGAACCCAGTAGTACCCAATCGACCGATCCCAGAAACCAGTGGCCCACGCCCGCGATCGAGGTCAGCGGCACGGCATGGGCGATGTCGGAGCCGACGAGACGGGCAATTGGGGTGCGCGGGTAGAGCAGAACGAGAGCCGTCATGCCGATGGCGCCGGCACCGACCGAGGAGAGCGTCACGAACACCCCGAGCAGGAGCCCGGCGAAGGTCGTCAGTGTCGCGGTCCACCGCGGATCCGGCTCCGCATGCCGCGTCGCGGTCAGCAGACGCAGCCACCGGTGCGACAGGACGCAGACCGCGGTCATGACAAGGGCGATGCCCAAAGCGGTGGTGATCAGGGGCGGAGAGTCGTTGCCCTTGATGCCCAAGATGTAGAGCGCGAACAGAGTCAGGATTGTTGCCGGGATGCTGCCGGCAGCGAGCCGGCCGGTGACGCGCCAGTCCACCGTTCCTTTGAGCCCGTGCGTCAGCGTGCCGCCGGTCTTGGTTACCGCCGCGTAGAGGAGGTCGGTCCCGACAGCGGTCGTCGCGTGCACCCCGAACAACAGAACGAGAATCGGCGTCATAAGGGAGCCCCCGCCTACTCCGGTCAGTCCGACGAGCGTGCCGACACCGAAGCCGGACACGACTAAGAGGGGGTTGATCGCGGCGAACAGGTCCATGTCATCGTCCGCTCGGTCGCTTACATCTACTGCTTAAGTCGGCTCCGAGCAGCTCCTCTTGGCGTTGTTAAACCTTATCGTCAACGTCCGCGCGATACACTGCGTGTTGGTGATAAGCTCGCGACCCTCACGCGGTAGACGCGGAAGATAGAGAGCGGCCGTGCGAGGATCCATCGGATGGCTCAAGCGTCGCAATCTCGTTTCCTCGGGCCAATCGCAAATCGGCGATCTGCCGATCGGCGTAAAGCTTGAAGGTCGACTCGGAATTCCCTCAACCATACTCGGCGGTGGAGGAATAGCGATTCGAAGCCGCGGTCCCTCTCGCGGCCCATCGGGAAGGCGAGCTCAAACGGGGCAGTCTCGAAAAGCGTTCTCTGACGAGGGACCGAGGGTTCGAATCCATCTCCCTCCAGCGAAGAGTCTATCGCGAACCTGTCCATCCTTTCGGGGGCTAATCCCATCGAGGACGGTCGTTGTAAGCCTGCGGGGAGCGCAGCCCCGAGCTAAATGCTTTAGCCGTGGTCGCCGTGAGGATATCGGCCTTGCGGTTTAGCGCTGCGATCAGACCGTCAATGCCGTCGTTCTTCAGGATGGTGGCAAATTCGGAGCGGCGGGTCGCTACCTCGCTGATCACGCCGTCGAGATAGATGTCCGAGATTAGCCAGCTGTCCCCATTGCGGCGCATCATGTAGTCGACCTTCACCGGCTCGCCGCTGGCTTGGATAATTTGGCTGCGCACCATCACTCCGGACGGGGCGGGCTGTTCGCCGGTCACCTCGAGCTTCTGTCCGTTATAGCTGTCGAAGCGGTCGGCATAGATCGCCGAGATGTAGCGCCCGAAGCTTTCGGTGGCCTGCTGGCGCTGAACGTCGCTCAGACCGGTCCAGGCGGGCCCGATCGATAGCCGCGCCATCGAGGCGATGTCGAAGGTGCGGCGAATGACCGGAGCCAGCTGCGTGAAACGCCCGCATTGCCCCAGTGTCCGGCCGTTCTTCATCGTGCTGAGCAGCGCGTCGTAGAGGCCCTGTACGGTATCGCCCCCACTCGCCATCGCGGCATGCACGGGGCAGGAGAGTATGCCGAGGCCGAGCCCTCCGACGAGAGCCGCGGCTTTCCATACCAGTGTTTTCGAGAGTGTCGCCTTGCCCATGTCCAGGTTCCTTAATAAGAACGCTGGATTGACGCTAACAGGGGCATTTAGACCGTGCCATTGCACCCGCGGATGCATGGATGCCGCCTGAGAATCATTCGTATTAGATTCTAGCCCTAAGATCGTAGACAAAAAGAGTTCAACAATTGCCGCAGAAAGGTCAGGCGGCAAGGAGATCGACGATCTGTTGAATGGCTCTGTCGCCGCGATGGTAGGCGGCTTCGAGCTTGCTGGCCGGCTTGTGATGGGTGTCAGGGCAGTGGTGAAAGCGGCTGTTGGCGAGCGGGCCGCAGAGCCGTTTGTGAAAGAACAGGAAGAGCAGGGCGACCTGAACCCCTTTTGGGGTGAGACGGTAGGCGTAGCAGGATCCGTCACGCTGCAGCAGCCCGTGGGCTTTGAGCTTGCGCAGGTCGTAACGGAGTTGGTTGAGCCCATCGGTGCTGTCGGAGAGGTGGAAGGTGGTGAAGACGGCGTGGTGGATGTGCTTGGCGGTCCAGCCGCCGACCTGACTACCGCCGTGCAACAGGACCTCGAGAAGGCGGATGACACGGGGCTCGTGGATCTTGATTCCAGGATAGCGGACCGCGCCGATGGTGATTGGAAGGCGAGGCGCTGCAGCAGCGGGAAGTCGACGTGGACGTTGAGCCACTGCGCCTGGAAACCGGCGAAGCGGCCGGTGATGGTTTGGAAACGCTCGCGGACGGCATCGAGATGGTCCAATCCCTTCTTGAGATGGAAATCGGCGAGGTTGTTGGAGACCAGCTCGTTGCGCAGGAAGGTGGCGAACTTTTCGTACTGCTTCAGAAACGCGTGTTTGAAGTAGGCGCGGAAGACGTGATGGCCGTGCTCGATGCGGTCGATGACGGTGGCCAGCTTGTCGTGCATGTGCGGTTCAGGCGCGTGCCAAAGATCTCGGCGATCTTGTCGGCGGTCAGCCGCCACAGGCCGAGTTCGCGGCTGCGTTCGAAGAGCTTGTGGATGGGAAAGTTGCGCTTGAAGATGAAGTTGCGGCAATACTCGATCTGAGCGATCGCATAGAAGCGTGAGAGATTGAGCTGCTTGCGCTCCTTGGCGGAGAACTTAGGCCCCAGGATCAGGGTCCAGTAGTCGAGCCGTTTGCGGATGATTGCCGGGCTCAGCTTGTCGGCGGCAGCCTGCAGTGCAGCGACATCGGCGACGGCGAGGAAGGCGTTGTCGGTCTTGCGGAACCCGATCCGCGCGCGGTTCAGCTCCTGCTCGATGAAGCTGTGGCCGTTGAGGTAATAGGTGGTCTGGAACGGGAAGAACGAGGCGACCCGCATCACCATCGGGCCCAGTGTTTCGTCGCGAATATAGAAATAGTAGTGCGTGAAGCGGCTGCGCTGGGGGGCGAGGATCCGATGATGCGGGTCCTTGGTGGGATATTTCGGTACGCTGACCCGGAAGGTCGGCCCCTGCTCCATGCTCTTGAAGATGTAGTAGACGCCGTAGGCGTGTTTCCCGTGCCATGCGTCGTTGCCACGGCACGACATGGTCCTCCTTGCGCACTCCCTTCTCGGCCCATTCGATCGGCAACCGATGATTGCGGGCGAAGGCCTCCACCCAGGCCTGGTAGTCGGCAGTTCGCTGGCTCAGGACCTCCTTGCTGACCACCGGAACGCCGACCACCTGACGGAAGAAGTGCACGACCTGCTCAGGGCGCGAGAGACCGCTGAGGTAGCCGTAAATGACAATGCGGTCGGAGCAGTGGTAGACGAAGGCGAGCAGGTCGCCGAACAGCTGGGTGAACAATTCCATGGCAATCCCCGCACGGCCCGCTCGGGGTCGAAAAACCATCAAGCGTGGACAGGGCGGGCGGATCGTGGAAGGCAAGAGTTTTCGTCTCGCCGATGAAGTGCGCTATATTCAGCGCCGCGCTGCCGACTACGACAGCCGCATCGTCACCATCGGTCAGCTGATCCTGTTCTCCACGAAAACCGGCGATGCCTGGCTGCTCGACCCCGCCGATCAGCTCGCCGCAAGGCTGGCTCGAGAGGGCGACAGCGAACCTATCCACATCGAGGAAACCGATACCACGTTCGCGATCGGTTGGAAGGGCCGCTATCGCATCGAGGGACCGGCGTTCGTTTACTCGGATGAGGACACCGGCCGGGTCGCCACCATCCTCGGCTACCCGACCGACAAGCTCACCCAGGCGGTTTAATCGGGAAATTTCAAATATGTTTGGTTAGACTTTAGTTTCGGGCGGCTCTAAGGAAGCGTCCGGCACAGCGGCTGCGATGGGCCGGTATCGGGACCAAACCGGCCGCGGTTCAACAGGCGGAAAGAGAAACCACCCAGCGGGCAGGCCGGACCTATACGCGAGTTTGACGGCTCTAGGATTTTGCCGTCGTGATGTTCAGCTTGTCGGCCATCCGGGCCAAGTCGGGCAGCGAGGCCGCCTCCATATTTCGCATGACCTGGCCGCGATGCACTTTTACAGTGATCTCGCTGATCCCGATGTCATAGGCGATCTCCTTGTTGAGGCGGCCGGTCACCACCAAGGCCATTACCTCGCGCTCGCGGGGGGGTCACCGAGCGGCGTCGCGTTGACGACGAGGTCGTAGCCGGCGGGGTCGTTGTCGCGGACCTCGACCCGGAGCGCCGGATAGTGCTGGTGAAGTCGCGCGGCGAGCCGCTCCGCCGACGCGGGATGGGTGTCGAACAGCGCTATCGAGCCGGGGCCCTCGGCGGCGATTGAAGCGGCGCCGAGCCCACCCCGCCCGTCCCGAGGACAAGGCATGCCGCACCGCCGAATTCAAACCCCTTGCGCTTCAGCCCGCGGGTGAACCCGGCGCCATCGAACATATCGCCGAGCAGAGTGCCATCAGACCTTCGCAGGATCGCGTTGCAGGACCCGGCCACCTTGACGGCGGTGCTGCACTCGTCGAGCAGTCCGACGGTTGTCACCTTGTGGGGCATCGTGACGAGGGCGCCGCGAAGGTTGGTTAGGCGAAAGATCGATTTCAGAAAATCCGGGTAATCTACGGCTTGCACGCCCAAGGTGTGCAGCTTGTCCTCTGGGAAATCGGTCATCTCCATCTGCCTCGGCCTTGTTGCGCTCGAATATTGCGCACCGTTCATACACCGAAGGTGAAGCGGCTTCCGGTGTTCGAATAGACCAGCTGCTCGGGCATTTCGGTATGCATTTTGGCGATGAAGGCCCGGCCCGTGCAATGCATCGGGATCACTACATCGGGTGTCAGGGCCTTTAGCTCCCCGATTGGAGCCGGTCCCAAGCGCGATCTTGCCGGTCAGTTTGAGATCCATGAGATCGGTTCCCTGAGCGCCTACGCTACGCGGGGATTGCGATCGGCGATCCAGGACTTCACCTGGTCGTAGTAGTGAGCGAGATATTACTCGGCGATGTCGTCGGCGGTGGTGGCCCAGACACCGTCATGCCCGAGGATGTAGGGCAGCACCTCGTCGAGATGCTTGGTCGCGTTCGGCCGGCCGATATTGTGCGGAGCAGCGACAGGCACATGACCCGTCCGTTCTCCGCGCCGATCTGATCTTCGACATCCCGACCTTGGTTTCGTATTGCTCGGACTGGACCCCGCTCGTCGCCGGCGACGTGATATCGATCGGCACGCCGGAAGGGGTCGGCTTCGCACGCAAGCCGCCCTTATGGATGAAGCCTGGGGACGTGGTTGAGGTCGAAATCGACGGCGGCATCGGCGTTTTGCGCAACCCGATCATTGCCGGGAGCTGATTCAGGGCTTTGGAGAGCGTCTCGGCCCGCCGACGCCTGAAAGGCTGACTGCGAACTAAACATACGTGAGGTCCGATGAGGTCTATTGGACCGGTGACGCAATCGTGCTCGCTGAATTGTCAGCTTTCGGCGCGTCCTCGATGTTGGCGTACGTCTGGGCGGTCGGCGGGTTATGCCCATTGCCGTCATTGCTCGACGCGAGGCCCAAGGGCCATCGTGCCGCGCCCCTCGTGAGGCCGGGAAACGAAGTATCGGGCGCTACTGTGCGGCGGCTGCCATGGATTGCGCTGCTGCAGCAGGTCGATGGGCGCGGAGAAAGCTGCGGATATGGCGCACCGCCAGCGGGATTTTGTCCGGGGTGTCCTTCCACGGATAAAGGCTTACCTGCGCGTTGGGCGCGAGATGCACGGTCTCCATCGCCACGGCATAGGGGTGCCCCGGAACGTCGTCGGGCAACACCAAGATCGGCGTCTGGCAGTTGCGCACGAAATCGCGCGTCACGGTGTATACGAAATCGGCGCGAGCACCACGGTACATGTTGGTCAGGAAAGTATCGATCATCGCCATCGTGATGTCGGGGCGGCGGGCGCACAGCTCTGGGCCCCAGCCCTTCATGTTGTTGTAGGAGAGGCCAGGCATCTCCGGACGGTAGCCGCTGGGCTGCGCCGGCACGGCGGCGACGACGCGGTCACCGGCCCGCTTTAGCAGGTTCCAGATGAACGGGCCGCCGATGCAGAAGCCAAGCACCATGAACTCGCGGATGCCCAGGTGATCCATCAGGCCGATATGGTCGTCGGTGTAGGCGTCCCACGGCCGATCGACCTCAAGCGGACCGGAGGACTGGCCACCCTTGGCATTGCGCAGATCGGCCGCGATCACGCGAAACTCGCCCTCGAACTCGTCGAATGGGTTGAAAGGGTGCGTCGCGAGGCCCGCGACCGTCGAGTTGAGCCCGCCGCCGGGGATCATCAGCAGCGGGAAGCCGGAGCCGGCCTCCTCGCAGCGAATGGGAATGTCACCCCTTTGAAAGAACGGCATGGCAGTCTCGTCCAAGGTTGCGGCCGTAGCGCCCGTTGCGGCCGGCAGAGTGCGCGGGCAGACGTTTTAAGCCAATCGAGCTAGTTTTCGGAAGCGTTTCGCTGCTAGTCCCTTCCGATCAGGTCCGGTCCTGCCAAAGAGTACAGGTGCACCTGCAGCGGGCAGTACTCGACGACTGGCATCCGCTCCCGTGTCGAGCGGCAGTTGCGATCGTCTCCAGTCCTATGTCCGATTTCGACGCAACGTTGCCAACGGCAGGCGCCGTCGTGCCGACAGCACGATCGCCGTCAGGCGGAATGGCGCTGGCTCCGGAGCACACCATTTCCGTCTCGCGCATCTGCGCTTCGCGCTTATGATGACGGCCAGAGCACAGCCTACGACAGGGCGGGGAGGCGCAGATGGCGGCGACGGCGGTTGAGGCGTGGGAGGCGCGGTGGGCAACGCCGGAGGGTCGCGCCGACTGGCTGGTGCCGCACCCGGCGGTGGCAGGGCTGGTGCCGGTGCTGAAGGCGCGGGGCGCGCAGCATGTGCTGGACCTCGGTTGCGGTGTCGGCCGGCACGCACTGTTCTTCGCCGAGCACGGCTTTGCCGTCGAGGCGATCGACGGTGCCGCGGCCGGACTCGACTTCGCTTGCCGCGAGGCGGCCGCGCGCGGCCTTCGACTGAGCCTGCGCCAGGCTGATGCCGACGCGCTGCCCTTCGCCGACGAGAGTTTCGACTATGTGTTGTCGTGGAACGTCATCTTTCACGGTACGATGGGCGATGTCGGTCGCCGCCTCGCCGAAATCTGGCGCGTCCTGAAGCCCGGCGGGCTCTTCCAGGGTACGATGCTATCGAAGCGTGATGTGCAATTCGGCCGCGGCCGGGCGATCGCCCCCGACACCTTCATCCGCGGCAGCGACCCCAAGGCGCACCCACACTTCTATTGCGACTTGGCCGGCCTTGCCGTGCTATTCGCCGGCTTTGAGCTTCTGTCGCTGACCCAGGAGGAGCAGCGCCGCCCTGGCTCCTGGCACTGGCACATCCTCGTCGAACGGCGGTGAACGGGGACGGCCGTGCCAGTGCACGCCCGGTCGGGCCGGTACGACGGATCAAGATTTGCTCGGGCGCAGTCATTTTAGGCATCGCGATCGTTTTGTCGCCGGCACTTGCCAGCTGCTCGGCCAGAGATTGCGCTTATTACGGCAGTCCGGACGCCAATACGCGCTGTGTGGTGATCAGCGCGCCGACCACCGGCGGCGGCCAGTAATGCAGCGCCGCGAGGTTCGGGGTCTCGCCGACGACCGATTGCTCCTGCGCCGAGCCTTCGCCGATCAGGCCGCCGACCGCCGCCAACCCGGTGACGATCCCGATCCGCGCTTGGAGCGCGACGGATTTGACATCGAGGCGGCCAACAGCGTCGATGCAGGCGAGGCCAGCCCGCACCGCCCGTTCGGCGTCGTCCTCATGCGCTTGCGGGTAGCCGAAATACACCAGCACCCCATCGCCCATTTAGCTGGAGACAAAACCGTCGGATTCGGCGATTATTTGGCGACGGGGCGGTGATAAGCGGCGATGACCTCGCGATAATCTTCGGGATCGAGGCGTGCTGACAGAGCCGTCGAGCCGACCATATCGCAGAACATCACCATCAGCTGTCTGCGCTCAGCCACGGCGGGAATCGGGACAGTAGCGGGAGGCGCCTCCGCGCCGAGTGCCACGATTGCGTCGAGCAGCCGCCGACGGTGCCCGACCGAGGTTACCCCGATGCTAATCAGGTTCTCGGCCGTTAGCTGCGGCAACACCTGCGCGTCGACATCGTTTGCGCGAAACGCCGACTCGTATTGCCCGAGCCCGAGACCGCGGAGCCATGCCGCACAAGAGGAAGACGGTCCCCGTCAAATGAGCCGAATGCTGAGCGCCTCCGGTCCCATAGTCCTATTCCACGCGTGCGAAATCTGCTACGGATGCGGTGGGTCGGCTCGTTACGCATTTGTTTGAAGAAAAGTAGCGAGGAGGAACTCTGCTATGCCGCAAGCGAAACGCAACTTAAAGGTGAAGCGTCCAAGCAAAGTTGTATCCGTGGCCGGAATCGCCGGCGCCTTTTTGGCGTCATCGACCAGCCGATCGGTGGCGAATGTATTGCCGCAAAGTATGGCGCCGTTTCAGGTCCTCAACCTGGGTGAGGAGGAAATCTCGGACGTCACCCTTGCGACTTTCCATTTCGTCGACGGAGAAAGCCCGGAAACGCCGCTGCCAAGGGTACAACTCGCTCGAGGAGGCTGCGGCGGCGGCTGCGGCGGCTGCGGCGGACGCGGCGGCGGCTGCGGCGGCTTTAGAGGCTGCGGCGGCTGTGCACACGGCGGCTGCGCCGGCTTTGGAGGCTGCGGCGGCTTTAGAGGCTGCGCCGGCTTTAGAGGCTGCGGGAGGGGCTGTGGCTTTGGAGGCTGCGGCGGCTGTGCTTGGGGTTGGGGCTGGGGTTGTGGTTGGGGCGGCTGCTGTTTGTCATGGGGAGGGTGCTCGTTCTGCTAACCGGGCTACCTTCCGATTCGTAGACACGCGCAGGTGGTGAGAGCCGGATTTGACCACGTTCGGTCCGGCAACGACGTCTTGTTTGCAGAGCTGCGAAAGTGGCGGGCGGGTCAGGCGTGTGCGCGGCCGCCGGTTGGGCGGCCAATTTATCGAGCGAAATTCTAGCTTCAGAAAAGCTGGTGTGCGAGCCCGGTAATGGAGGGCTGGCAATCGAAGAATGCGTCTGGCGAGCGCGTCCAGAGCCGTGGCGAAGGTGCGTGTGCTGACCTCATGACAGGCAATCAGGGAAACAGCTTCACCCAGCAAAACGGCAAGGGCATTCCGCAGTTCGCGCCGAATTTCACCGTCTATGTGCTGCCGCCCGATGTCGTGTGCCTCTATTCGGAGGACCGGAAGTTTTTGCTTCACGGCCAGCTCTATTGTGCGCTCGCCTCCGCGATAGCTAAGGGCGAAAAAAGTTTTCGGGAGCTCGTTCGCGAGCTGGAGCCGGATTTTCCGTCCGACAAAATCCACGAGGCCTTAACGCGGCTGCTCGACCGCCACTATGTCATCCCGACGTCGCACTGTTCGAATGGCGCCGCGGCCGCCTATTGGGCGAGCCTTGGGCTATCGCCGGAGACTGCGGAGCGAAATCTCCAGAAATGTCGTGTGCGCATTCAATCGATCAATGTGGAGGGAGCAACGGAACTCGGGGCCGCCCTGAGCGAGCTAGGCGTTCGCGTCGTCAAGCGCTCCCCCGGCCTGACGGTCACATTGGTGAACGATTATCTCGAAGCGCAATTGGCAGAATTGAATGGGCGGCATTTGTCGGACCGCACTCCCTGGATGCTCGTCCAACCTTCCGGCATTTTCCCCCTGGTGGGGCCAGTCTTCCGCCCAGGCGAAAGCGCCTGTTGGATGTGTCTTGCCGAGCGGATGAAAAGGAACCGGGAGGTCAAGGCGCTCCTCGACCGCAGACAGGCCCGCTGCGTCGCCGTTTCGCCATTGGCTCGGAACACGTTCGGACAGAGCGGCGTCCAGCTTGCAGCCGTCGAGATCGCCAAAGCGATCGCCACCGGTTTTCGCACTCAATTGGGCGATCACATCATCAGCCTCGACCTGTTGGGCTCGACCATCGTGAAGCATAATGTGGCGCTCCGTCCGCAATGTCCGAGCTGCGGCCGCGAGAAGCTGCGTGATCCCCGCCGTGAGCCAGCGCCGATCGAGCTTGGCGCGGGCAACAAGCTGGTCACGACGAGCGGCGGGTACCGCAGCGTTTCGCCGTCGGCTACGGTTGCGCGTTTTCGCAGGCACGTGAGCCCGCTCACCGGCGTTGTCTCGCGTCTCGAGCGCATTCAAGCCGATTTGCCCTTGAACACCAACTACCACGCCGTGCACAATTTTTCAGGACCCTTCGAGACGGTCAATGAGCTCAGACTGGGGTTGAGCAGCGGCAGTTTCGGCAAGGGCAGCACTTCCGAACAGGGCGAAGCCAGCGCGCTCATGGAGGCGATCGAGCGCTATTCCGGGATTTTCCAGGGCGACGAGATCAGAGCAAAGCGGCGCTTTGCCGATTTCCCGGCAGGCCAGGCCATCGCCCCGAACAAAGTCCTGCTGTTTAGCGACGCGCAGTTGCGGCGAAGCCGGATGCCGACGCCCGGTTCGGGCGATTTTGGTGCGATCCCGGCGTTATTCGATCGATCGGCCGAGATGGACTGGTCGCCGGTCTGGTCCCTGCGCGACAGGCGCTTCAAATATCTTCCGACCAGCCTGTTGTATTTCTTTTACAAGGATCCCGCCGCCTTTGCAGCGGATTCCAACGGCTGCGCGGCCGGCAATACGCTCGAGGAAGCCATCGTCCAGGGATTCCTCGAGCTGGTGGAAAGGGATGCATACGCGATCTGGTGGTATAATCGATTGCAACGGCCGCAATTGAACCTCAGCCCGTTTGATGACTCCTATGTCCGCGATCTGCAAAGGCAGCTGGCCGAAAGCGGTCGCAAGCTTTGGGTGCTCGATGTCACCAGCGATCTCGGGGTTCCGACCTTTGTGGCGGTAACGCACTGGATGCAAAACGGGCGGGAAAATATCGAATTCGGATCCGGCGCGCACTTCGATACGAAAATCGCCTTGTTGCGGGCGCTGACGGAGCTCAACCAATTTCTGTCCCTGGGTCTGATGGGCGGCGGGACCGGGGAGAAATCGAGCCTCGACGGCGCCACCCCACTGCGCCTGCAAGATTATCCCTATTTGACGCCAAGCGGAAAACCACTGGTCCCTGCGGACTTCGGCTCGAAGTTTGGCGATCTCGACACGAGCGAGCAGGTGAGCGCCTGCGTGCGCCTCGCCAAGCAAGCCGGCCTAGACTTCCTCGTCCTCGATCAGACTCGTCCGGACATTGAGGTGCCGGTCGTCAGAGTCATCGTTCCCGGATTGCGGCATTTCTATCGCCGCTTCGGGCGTGGCCGGCTTTACGATGTTCCGCTAAAGCTCGGATTGCGCGACAGGCCGCTCAAGGAAAACGAGTTCAACCCGATTCACCCGCACACCTGAAGGCTCTCGCTTGCGCGCTCCCGGACCAAAGAGAGTGCGAGGAACTGCGCCAGCAAATGTTTCCGCCCGCCTCCGCAGCAACGTCACGCTCGAAACGCAGGCGGAGGGAGAAATCGCCGTTTGCTTCGAGGGTTATTCGGTCGGCTTGGGACGATTCAGCGCGGGCGCCGCGCATCGCGCGCAAAACCTGGGCATAGGCCTGCCGCTCGCCGCGTTCGCGTCCAACAGGCGCAACATCGACAAAGAGATCGATCTACTGGTCCGGCGATTGGCGAGGCGCGGTTTATTGGAGTACCGCCTCGGGGGCTCGGGCATCGGCGAAGACCAAGTCGTCATCGAAACGCAGATGCCTGATTATTGGCCGCGTACGCCACAGCTCGGCAACGCGGATGCTGTTGTCTTATCGCGCTTCGCATATATGCGACGGCGCGGTAACGAGATGATCCTCGAATCGCCGCGCGCCGGCGCGTTGTTCAAAATCTGCAATCCGAAGATTGCCGCCGTCTTGGCCATGCTGTCTACGCCGCAACACATCAAACAGCTGCGCCGGCAGGACGATTTTCCGGGGCTCGAGCTTCTCGCCCTGCTCCTCGATTGCCAAATCCTTTTCAAGGTCGACGCTGCTGGCGGCAGCGGCCTTCGACCGGCCGAGGGCGATCACAATCTCGTTCTTTGGGATTTTCACGATCTTTTGTTCCACACGCGCAGCACGGAAGGCCGGCACGCCAACCCGATGGGCGGAGTTTATCCCCATGCCGGCGCCATTTCTCCGCTGCCGGCGGTGCGGCCCCGCTGGCCTGCAAAAAAAATCAATCTGCACAAGTTCTCGGCCGCGGATCCGGCGGCAATCTCCCCGGTCGCGAAGCTCCTGCGGCAAAGTCATTCGACCCGTAGCTTCGATAACCAGCAACCGATCACGCTCGCCGAACTTTCGCAATTCCTCGGCGGCGCCGCGCGCGTCGTATCGATATCGAACGCCGAGCTCGACCTCGACGACGGCGGTCACGCCGTCAGGCCGTATCCGTCGGCGGGCGCCGGCTACGAGCTCGAGCTCTATTTGGCGGTCGACACATGCGAGGGACTTGCGCGAGGCTTCTATCATTACGACGCCGGCGCTCACGCGTTGGCGCCGATCCGCGTTCCCATGCATGAACTCGAAGCGCAATTGACGGGAGCCGGGTATTCAATGGGTTCGACCGCTGCGCCCCAGATCTTGATCACGATCGCGGCGCGCTTTGGCCGGATTTCATGGAAGTACAGCTCGATCGCCTATTCGCTCATTTTGAAGGACGTCGGCGTATTAATTCAAACATTCTACCTTATGGCCACCGACATGAGGCTCGGCGGATGTGCGATCGGGATCACGAACATCGATCTGTTCGCGAAGATGACCGGGATCGAGTTTCACGTGGAGGGCCCGGTCGGTCAATTTACGATCGGCCGCGGCGCCAAATCGGGGGCTTCCGACTGACGACCGCGCGGCCCCGGCTGGGCAACGGCTGACAAATGGCGATGATGCAACCGGCGATAGCGAATAACCGGGAGTTCTCGTTTAGCAAGACCCTCGGCAGCCCCGCTCGTCCGAGGGATCGCGCGATGCGCTCGAAATAAAATATCCGATGGCGTTGCGCTTGCGCCTGTCCAGCAGGCCGAATATGGCGCCCTGCGGGTCGGTGCAATGAACGATCCAGGCGCCGCCCGGCACGGCAGTTGGGCCATAGAGGATTTGGCCGCCGCCGGCCTCCACGCGCTGCGCCGCCGTCTCGACGTCGTCAACGTTGAAATAATAGAGCCAGAACGGAAACGGCAATGCCGGAGGCTTTGTCAACATGCCGCCGAGCGTCTCCCCATCGGCGGAAAACTGTTGATACGTGCCGAGCGCACCAGCGTGGGCGCCTGCTTTTTGCCAGCCGAATAGCTCGCCGTAAAAAGCGAACGCCTTTTCCCAGTCGGCGGCGAGCAACTCATGCCAGCCGACGCGGCAGGGCGCGCCCAGTTCGGTGGACTGCGCTTGGCCGGGCTTCAGCCCTTTGACCAAAGCAAGCGTCCCCATTTGCGGATCGGCGACGATGGAAAAGCGGCTGATGCCGGGGACGTCCGTTGGCGGGACGTGCACCGCTCCCCCAAGCTGCTTGACCCGGTCCACCACAGTGTCCACATCGTCGACCGTGACATATCCAATCCAGTGCGGCGGCGCGCCCGTTTTCCGCCCGTCCTCCGGCATGTTCATCAACCCGGCGACGGGGAGATCAGCGACAGTAAACAGACTATAGCCCAAAGCGGGCGCGGCGGCGTCTCGGGCGCCCCAGCCCACGACATTGGCGTAGAAGAGCTTGGCGGTTTTCATGTCCGTCGTCATCAGCTCGTACCAGACGAAACGGCCGTGAGAATTGCCCATGTCTGTGTCTCCATTCGAGCTGGCAAAGAAGTCGCGGTGCCCTTTGGGCAAACCCAACTTATTTTCCCGAGCATAGTTGAGAACGAAAGTCCCTTGGCCTGAATAACGACGTAACAAATCTCTTGATACGTCAGCTCACGCTGCGGCGGCAACTTCGCGCCATATCTGCATGGCCGAGGCCCGGAAGGATTGGTGCGTTCTTGCTGAGGTGAGATGGCGTTGGACGTTGAATGGATTGCGGTAGGGATGCCCATTACGAGCACCCAGCGGGTCACCGGAGGCAGTCGCCCGCCTCCGGTTCCCACAGAACGTAGCGTGCGGATCTCCCGCACTACGCTCTTCGGAGGTTGATTTACAGCACCGCGAGAGCCTGCAACTCCCGATACGGGAGATACAGTTTAGGTCGCAGTAACGGGGTCCGTTCTTTGATCTGGCCGAAAACCTCCCAGGTCAGGTGGCGGCCGGCCC
The DNA here is from genome assembly GCA_963787425.1 of uncultured Alphaproteobacteria bacterium. Taxonomy (GTDB): domain Bacteria; phylum Pseudomonadota; class Alphaproteobacteria; order ATCC43930; family CGMCC-115725; genus AP-15. Next base: position 949,568 of record CAWBCV010000001.1, on the reverse strand, counting down.
AGCTACGGCTGCACAGCATATTCCGCCAGTAGCGCTCGACGGCCCGATACACCTTCTGCAAAACGCGGATATTTCCGGCGATGCCATAGTAGGCATAGTGGCCGCGCAAGACGGCGTTGAGGTCGCTGGCTTGGTCCGGGATCGTCAGATGTCGTATTCGCCGCATTAGGTCCTGCAGTGACAGAAGGCTGCGCCGCAAGCGAGTTTTCTCGGTGCGCATTCCAACCTTGAAGTTGCCTTTTTGGTTGCGCGTGCAGTACAGCGCGAACCCCAGGAAGTAGATCGTTTCTGGGCGGTTCCTGCCGTGCTTGCTCGCGTGTCGCTGCGCGAACCGACCAAATTCGACCAGCTTGGTCTTGGTCGGTTCCAGGTGAGGCCGAACCTCCCCAGGCGATGGCGCAGGACCTCCTGAAGGCGAAGGGCGTCCGAGCGGTATTGGCAACACACCACAAAGTCATCGATGTATCGCACCAAGTAGGCTTCGCCTCTCAATCGAGGCTTGACCACGCGCTCAAACCACAGGTCGAGCACGTAGTGCAGATACACATTGCTCAGCAAGACGCTGATCGATCCGCCTTGCGGGGTTCCCTCTTCGTTCGGATGGACCTCTCCATCTTCCAGGACACCTGCTTTCAGCCAGCGCCGGATCAAGCTGATCAGGCGCGGATCACCGACTCGATGTTCGACGAACCGGAGCAACCACTCGTGGTTCAGACTCCCGAAGAAGTTCTTCAGATCCGCCTCGAGCACCCAGCCGATCTTGCTGCCGGCGATAACCTCGTTGAGGGTCGCCAACGCATGATGAGCGCCCCGCCCCGGTCGTCCGCCAAACGAGCACGGCAGAAAATCCTGCTCGTAGATGGCCGACAGCACCTGGGCGGTGCTGCGCTGGAGCGCCCGGTCAGAGACAGTCGGGACGCCCAAGGGACGTTTCTCCTGCTTGCCGGGCTTCGGGATATAAACGCGCCGGATGTCCGGCGCTCGATATCCCTTGCGGTGGATGGATTGAAGCATCGCATCGATCCATTCTCCAAAGGTTTCCTTCGCCTCTGTTACCGTCTGGCCATCCACCCTGGGGGCCGAGCGGTTCGGAATCTGACACAAATTCCTCAGCACTCGGTCGCCCGTGATGTGATGGGCTAGAGAGGTAAATCGGAGTTTAGGTTCACACCGAGCTTTCACTGCTATTTGCTCAAGTTCCGTTTCCATGGTCAGCATCTCTTCTCTTTGTATAGAAGGCCGTGTCTCCCGTTGAATGGAGCCCATGTCGCCCGAGAGCAATTCAACTTCCGCTGGCCGCTTCCCCAGGTGGCCGGCTCTCCCGACCTCAGAGTACTATCAGCCAGTCTGACTTCCACCAGATCATCGGACCGTCCTCACCTCATCGGCTTGTCAGGCCCTACAAGCTTTCGCTTGAACCTGGTGGATCTCCCTTGTTCACATCCAAACCCTTTGCTTGCATGCCGGCGGTACGAACCCCGGGAGCACCCCAGCATGCTCGCCATGACGCATCTTGGGATTCTGCCTTCCCCTGAGCGGGATAAGGTCGGCTGCTCCAACCACGATCGATTTCGGGGCTATCTTTCCGTTCACTGAAGTTCCGGCCTACAACCTCCCTGTCTACGCTTCGCAATGGCCGTTACCGGACATCACGCAAGACTTGGTACGCGGCTGCGAGCTAGGCTTTGCCGCGGTCGCCATCTCAGACGACTGAGTTCAACGCGCTTTTCAAGGCGCAACCCGCACAGAACCGGACGTGCGGCATTGTCGGGTAGCGGTCGATTTGGCTTAACCCAGTCTACCCTGAAACCCGTGGCGACCCTAGCACCAATGGGAACAGCGTGCTGCGCGGCCGCCCCTGGCTCCGAGCTGGGGCTCGCTGTCCGGCTCTCCGGTTAGTGCATTCCGCTGGTGTCGCGAGGATCGCCTTGCTGATAGGGCGCGTTCGGCGCCTGTCGCGGTCCAGCCGCCACGGAGGCGCACCCGGCGAGCTCGCCCGCGGCATCGCAAATCTCCTTCGTCATTCAGTGAGTGAACGGCCGCTGCCGGCTTCTGTGCCGCAATGGGCCGCCAAGTGCAAGGTGACGCGCCGGCCGTCAGAAAGGCGCCCACCTTAAGCGATACAGGCACCGCGATCAGCCCCATGTAGTAGCACCACCCAGCGATGGCGCGTCGTGGTCTCGCGGTTTCCACGCGGCGGACCAGCCATATAAGCGCCCCCCAATGATGCGCGGCCCGTCACTACGCAGCTCCCGAAGCGGCGTGGAGCGCCCTCTCATCAACCTTCCTCACACAAAAGCCCGATAAATGCGAGATTCTGTAGCAGAACTCTCCTATTCGACAGATCGACCGCGGCGCGTCACCCAGCCCTTTTGGCCGAGACGCTCCGCTTCTATGCTCCTCAGCGTCGCTCGCCGGTCACCACCATATCAACTTGATGGCTCCCGCAACGGGAACAGGCGAGCCGCTTATGCCAGTCGGCAACGGGAGTTCTCGGGGCCGTATCGTCGCGCCATTTCGGCGGGATCGGCACTTGTGCCACCTTCGGCGGCACGAAGTGACGCCGTAGCGGGCTCAACCTGATGGCGGCAGTCTCGGCACCCGGCGAAGCCGTGTGGCTCCCTTAGTCGCTTACGACCTGAGTGTTTGCATTCTGTGAGCAGATTTGTCAGGCCAGAGCAGGAATGATGGTGTGTTCGGTGAGACGGCGGCCGGCAGCGATGGCGGCGCGGCCAGCGCGGGTGAGATAGTAGCGATAGGTACCGAGGACGCGTTTGATGACGCCGAGATGGCGCAGACGGGCGAGTTGTCGGGATAGGGTGGCGGGAGAGGATTGGCCGAGGAGCGGCAGTAGGTCGGCGCGGCGGAGACCGGCGATATTGAAGCCAGGACGCTGGAGGGCGGCGAGCAGGGTCTGTTCGGCGCGGCTGAAAAAGTTGAGGCCCTTGAGGTTTCGGCCTTTGAGCGGACGGGGTTGGGTGAGACGGTCGAGCGTCCGGATGCCAGCCGAGAAGTCGTCCAGACTGGAGAGGTATTCAAGGTAACGGCGATTGCAGCTTAGCAAGATCTCACGCAAGTCCTTGAGGCTGTAGATGGTCTTTCTGACGGGGGCCAGGGCGCGAGTTGCCGGGCCTTGGCGATGTTCCACCTTGCGGTAGTGCTTGAAAGCGGAGACGTCGTTGGTGGTCGTCTCGATACGTAGGACGAGGCCGAATTTGTCGTAGATCTTGATCGAGGACTTACTGAAACGATGCTTGACGCAGGTGCCCTCGATACGCGTGGTGAATTGGCTGCCGATCTCTTGGGCGAGTTGGGCAGTGATCTTGTGGCCGAGAAAGGTGGCGACGTGTTCGGCTTTGACGGTCAGGATGGCTTGCCGGGAAAGCTGTTCATAGAGGGGTTTGAGGATGGCCGGCGTGCGGAACACCAGATCAGTGGCGTATTCGACCTGCATGAAACTCCAGTGGTAGGACTGGGCGAAGACGTCGAGCACCGGACAGCACTGCTGGGCATAGTGATCGAGGATGCGATGCAGGTGGTCGGGCGAGAGGGTGTCGGCGAGGGCCTGCGCGCGCTCCCAGTCGTCAATGCGCAGAAAGGCGTTGTCGGCAAGGGTGAAACCGACGCCGGCGGCGGTGAGTTGGCGGGCCAGCCAGCTATGCCCATTGCAATAGAACTGCAGACGGAACGGGCACCAGGTCGGCACGCGCAGATAGATCAGGCCCAACTCGGCGTCGATGAAGTAGAAGTAGTAATGCAGGCATTTGCCAGTATCCGGCCGCAAGAAGGTGCGATGCGTGTGCTTGTCATGCCAGGGCTTGTAGGTGTGGCAGGCTTCCATCGCCGAGATGATATGCACCAGGCCGGGACGGTCGCCGCGGACGACAAGCACCCTGGCGACGACGTCCTCCTTGCGGATGTGGTTCTTGGCAATGTGTTCGATGGTAATGCCAGCGGCACTCGCCAACTCGGCGGCGCGCTCGCGTACTCGATCGCGAAGTGGTTCGGCAAATCGCGGATAGTCGAAGATCCGGATCTGCCGCGCAGAAAGAAATCCCGTCATTCCCTTCGCGTAACAGGCTCCCGGCAGCGTGCCGGTGACGATGATCCGGTCATAGCAGGAGAGCACCCCGGCGAGGCGCTCGCGGTAACGCTCCGTCAGCGGCTGCCTCAACCTCCCCTCCTGCTCCCCGCGTCTCCTGCGTCTATTTTAACCTGTTTGGTTCCGGCTTCGCCGGCTTAGGGGAACCACCACACAATTAAGCGAACCGGATTTCACCTACGTCGCCGGTATCGGCCTTTCGACGGCGGCGCGTAGACCTTCCGCGGCGGCAAGGGTTTGCGCACCGGCTCCGGTCTCAGCTTGGCGAGGATCGCCCTCACCGTGCGGATGCGAGGCGAGAACGGAAGGGGGTAGCGGTCGCTCTCTACGATGTGTAGCTCTTGGGTTAGAGCGGCGGCGGCAGCGTCTGTCACGTCGATGTGCATGACCCCGATATGGGGTCGCCGGTACCCGTCGCGAAGGCTGGTGCCGGATTGCCAGCAATAGGTTCGGTGGTTGCTCGTAATTTGTGGCGAATTGGGGTATTCAGCTTCGCCAAATGCTCGACAGCCTTGCTCCCGGCGACGTGGTGATAACCCCGGCGGTTAACCGGCTCTCGCACGACACGACCGATCTTTTCGTTATCGCCCGCGAGATGCAGCGCGCCGGGGCGGGTATCCGTTCGCTGGCCGAACCGTACCTCGATACCACTTCCGATTTTGCCGAGATCGTGTTCGCCATTCTCGGCGTTGCCGCCAAGCTGGAGCGGCGCCGCATCTTGGAGCGTACCGCGCGCGGCCAGGCCGATGCCAAGGCCAAGGGCGTCAAATTCAGCCGCAAGCCTATTCTCACCCCGCGTCAGCAGCAGGAGGCCCGCAAGCGTCTCGAAGCCGGCGAGACGCAGCGCAGCTACAATGTCAGTCGGAGTACGATTTCACGCTTAGTGGCCTAAAAGCGCTCTCCGCGAAGGTCAATGCGCATTTTTATCGAGCGGTTTATCTTAGCGATTTTAGCCGCGCTCGTCCTATTCATTGTCACCACTCCCATGCAGATCAGTTGGTGGCCTACAAGAATTGTCAGTATCATAGGTATTGTCATCATAGCCGGCATAGCCGCATATTTAACGGGGTGGAATGAATGGCGCTGGGAACGCATCCGCGCGGTCTGGTGGCTCTGGTCGATATTCGGGACAAGCGCGGGGGCATTGCCCTCGGTCTCTGGCTATCTCCTGTCGTCCTTGGCCCGCCACAACAAGCTGAGAATACTGATCTAAAAACATTAGCACAATCCAATGCGCAAGATGCTGCAAAATGGCGTTTTGCCTATTATCTCCGGTATGCCCCGCGGGCCGAAAACAACGGCTTGCTTACTTGTAAATTTATGCTGGTGTTGTCTCCTGAAAACGCCGCTTGGAAATGTATGGGTTATATTGCAGCCGATGCTAGAATTGGCGCATTGGAAAAGTTATCCGGGGCCAAATCTAAGCCGCCCTGAAACGCCGTTCCAAGGAGTGACCATAATTAGTGGAGAGAACAAGGACGCCTCAGCTTGCGGTGCGGCTTTGGGAAAGAGCATGGGAGAAGCGTTCCCTCAAGTGCATGTTTCATTTCGATCTGACCAAGTCTCACCCGCTCTTACCGCATGTAAAAATGAATGTGTAGAGTTAGACATCGGAAATTAACCCCCGCTCACGCAGTCAGTTTCCATAATCCCGGATTTGCCATTTCGTGTGAGCTTGCGGCGGAGAAGCTGGCAGAGCATCACGGCTGCTCGGTGTCGCGCGAGACCTTGCGCGGTTGGATGATAGCAGATGGGCTGTGGCAGGATCGTCGGCATCGCCTACCCTCGCCGCACAGCCGCGCCAGCAGCGAGATTGCCTGGGCGAACTGGTACAGATCGACGGCTCGGAGCACGCCTGGTTCGAGGATCGCGGCCCGCCGTGCACGCTGCTGGCTTTCGTGGATGATGCGACGAGCCGGTTGATGCAGCTGCGGTTCGTCGCCTCGGAATCGGCGTTTGATTACTTCCGGACGACCCGCACCTATGTGGAGGAGCATGGCAAGCCGGTGGCGTTCTACAGCGACAAGCACGGTATTTTCCGGGTAAACAGCAAGGACGCGGCCGGCGGTGACGGCGGACCCAGTTCGGTCGCGCACTGTTGGCGCTGAACATCGACATCATCTGTGCCAACAGTCCGCAGGCAAAGGGGCGCATCGAACGCGCGTTTGGCACGTTGCAGGACCGGATGGTCAAGGAACTGCGGCTAGCGGAAGTCTCCTCGATGGCCGCGGCGAACGCCTGGCTGCCTGGGTTCATCACCGCCTACAACACGCGTTTCGGCCGCTACCCGGCGAATGCCAAGAACCTGCATCGGCCGCTGGCGCAAACCGATGATCTGGACGAGATCCTGGCTTGGCGCGAAGAGCGTACAGTGACGCGCAACCTGACCCTGCACTACGACCGGATGATGCTTCTACTGGACCCGACGTCACTCGCCCGCGGGTTGGTACGCAAGAAGGTCGAGGTGGTGAACTACCCGGACGGACGGTTCGCGGTTCAGTTCAACGGAACAGCGCTCGGTTTCAAGGTGTTCGACAAGATCCAGACCGTACAGCCCGGCGCGATCGTCGACAACAAGCGGCTGTCGGCCGTGTTGGAGCAGGTCAAGGCGCAGCAGGCCGCCTACCCGGCGCGACAGCAGCGCGGGCACCTTGCGCGGCAGCGACCGCCGAAAGGCGCCCGATCAAAATGTCACCACTCTGGCAATTTGGCCGATGACACTGCCTTGAAAGACGGCCCGTGCCCTTGCCGATCGCGACGGCACCTCTCCTGGTGCGATCCGGGAAGCGCGGGAGGTCAGCCGCCGGCGCCCACGCCTCTACGCCCGCCGGACCAGAGAAGTGCGACCCGAGCCGCCGGCCCCGTTTGCGGCCGGACGCTGGCATCGCGGCGGCACACTCCGCGCGTGGGGACGCACCGAACTTCCCCGCGCGGCCCGCGTTTCGCTTTCGCGCAGCGAATGTCGGGGAAAAGGCCATAGGTCTGGCCGCATCCCGTTCAACAACGCCAGGCTTGGTCGTCCTTTCCCTAAGCCGGCGAAGCCGGAACCAAACAGGTTAAAATAGACGCAGGAGACGCGGGGAGCAGGAGGGGAGGTTGAGGCAGCCGCTGACGGAGCGTTACCGCGAGCGCCTCGCCGGGGTGCTCTCCTGCTATGACCGGATCATCGTCACCGGCACGCTGCCGGGAGCCTGTTACGCGAAGGGAATGACGGGATTTCTTTCTGCGCGGCAGATCCGGATCTTCGACTATCCGCGATTTGCCGAACCACTTCGCGATCGAGTACGCGAGCGCGCCGCCGAGTTGGCGAGTGCCGCTGGCATTACCATCGAACACATTGCCAAGAACCACATCCGCAAGGAGGACGTCGTCGCCAGGGTGCTTGTCGTCCGCGGCGACCGTCCCGGCCTGGTGCATATCATCTCGGCGATGGAAGCCTGCCACACCTACAAGCCCTGGCATGACAAGCACACGCATCGCACCTTCTTGCGGCCGGATACTGGCAAATGCCTGCATTACTACTTCTACTTCATCGACGCCGAGTTGGGCCTGATCTATCTGCGCGTGCCGACCTGGTGCCCGTTCCGTCTGCAGTTCTATTGCAATGGGCATAGCTGGCTGGCCCGCCAACTCACCGCCGCCGGCGTCGGTTTCACCCTTGCCGACAACGCCTTTCTGCGCATTGACGACTGGGAGCGCGCGCAGGCCCTCGCCGACACCCTCTCGCCCGACCACCTGCATCGCATCCTCGATCACTATGCCCAGCAGTGCTGTCCGGTGCTCGACGTCTTCGCCCAGTCCTACCACTGGAGTTTCATGCAGGTCGAATACGCCACTGATCTGGTGTTCCGCACGCCGGCCATCCTCAAACCCCTCTATGAACAGCTTTCCCGGCAAGCCATCCTGACCGTCAAAGCCGAACACGTCGCCACCTTTCTCGGCCACAAGATCACTGCCCAACTCGCCCAAGAGATCGGCAGCCAATTCACCACGCGTATCGAGGGCACCTGCGTCAAGCATCGTTTCAGTAAGTCCTCGATCAAGATCTACGACAAATTCGGCCTCGTCCTACGTATCGAGACGACCACCAACGACGTCTCCGCTTTCAAGCACTACCGCAAGGTGGAACATCGCCAAGGCCCGGCAACTCGCGCCCTGGCCCCCGTCAGAAAGACCATCTACAGCCTCAAGGACTTGCGTGAGATCTTGCTAAGCTGCAATCGCCGTTACCTTGAATACCTCTCCAGTCTGGACGACTTCTCGGCTGGCATCCGGACGCTCGACCGTCTCACCCAACCCCGTCCGCTCAAAGGCCGAAACCTCAAGGGCCTCAACTTTTTCAGCCGCGCCGAACAGACCCTGCTCGCCGCCCTCCAGCGTCCTGGCTTCAATATCGCCGGTCTCCGCCGCGCCGACCTACTGCCGCTCCTCGGCCAATCCTCTCCCGCCACCCTATCCCGACAACTCGCCCGTCTGCGCCATCTCGGCGTCATCAAACGCGTCCTCGGTACCTATCGCTACTATCTCACCCGCGCTGGCCGCGCCGCCATCGCTGCCGGCCGCCGTCTCACCGAACACACCATCATTCCTGCTCTGGCCTGACAAATCTCCTCACAAAATGCAAACACTCAGGTCGTAAGCGACTAACACCCCGCGAACTCCCAGCCCGGCGTTTCGTGACTGGGGCCGCAGCGCTCGACAAGGCCCATCGCGGCGAAGACGCGGCAGTCGAAGGTGCGGCACACCGCGGGCCTCTGCTCGTAGACGGTGCAACCCCCGCTCTCCCAGATGAACGCAGGCTCCGTTCGAGCGCCGCTGGAGCACCAGCTCGCCATCAGGGCTCCGCTCAGTCAGCAGGTGGGCCAAGCGCTTCCTATCGCGCTTCTCGTCCACGACGACGCCGGGGTAATGGCAGCAGGCGGTGCATGCGCCGCACGGAACCAGCCCCGCATCTCCGCGGCCCCCAGGCCGCCAGGAAGTCCCGCGGAGTGCGGTCCACTGAGCGCTTGTCCCCGCCCATCGCTCTCAGTTTCCTCCCATTACGAACACGTGGGCAGCCAGGCTGGCTTTGATCGTGTGGGCGCATCCTGCTGCCGCGGAGCGCTACGTGTTCGGCCGGCCGGATATCCTCAGCAGCTCAGCCGGCTCGACCTCCAGCACCGTGGCGAGCGTGGCGATGATTTCCAGTCCAGGATAGCTCGCGCCTTTCTCTAGCTTACTCATATAGGAGCGGTTGATCCCAGCCTCATAGGCGAGATCCTCCTGCGAGATCCCTCTCGCGTGCCGCAACCGGCGAAGGTTATTGGCGAAGGATTGCCGGAGGTCCATCGAGTCCATGCGGCAACCGGACGCGGTTGTTGCCTAAAAGCCTACCGCTTTACGCTGTGCTATATCGGCGGATCGAAGGCGTAGGTTCGGGAGCGAGCAGGAACATGGCAGTTGGGATCGGCGGCGCGGCTCCGCGCGCGCTCGCAACCGTTTTCGCCAGAGTGGCGCTGGTGGCTCCGGGTGCGGCGGCATCTGCGCTGTCCGTAGCGTGCGCTGCTGCCGCGTTGACCGCGGCCCTGACCACCACCGGAGCGCACGCTGACGAAGCGGCCACTGCCGCGCAAATTTTCGCCTGGAGTACCCCAACAGCACTACTGTCCCCACACCCGAGCAAATCTCGGCCGCCGCGCGCTTGTTCCGAGCCTCGCCTGAGTGCCAAGAGGGGCTCCACATCCGCGTGAACAGCATGGTCAACGCGATCATCACACATACGACCACTGATGCGAACACCGCGGCTTACTGCGACGCCTTCGCAACCGGCTATGCCGAGGCCCGGGTCGCTGACAAGCTGGCGCATGCGTATGGCCAGCTTGACGCTGCGATGAAAGGAAAAAAGTAAGCGGGTCGGCCGCCCGGGGTGCGTTCCCGGGGAAGCGGCTCGCGATCTTGAGCATCGGGACGGGACTGTAGTCAGTACTTACTTGTCGAGCCAGACGGTCGACAAGTCCTGATTGAGGTAATGGCTCGGGCTGATCTTCCAGCCCTTCACTTAAGACCGGTAGGGGATGATGCGGTACCACCACAGCATCGGAAACTCGTGCGCCTCGGAATTGACCACCCGCTTCTCGAACTCCCGCATCAAGACGCGCTGTTTGGCGGCGTCGGGCTCGTGCAGCATCTTTTGATAGAGGTCGATTTCCGCTCGGTCGTCACATCCCGTAGTTCTCTGTGTAGACCGACCGCGGCAGGTATTTTTGGGTGTCCATCAGAGGGTTGGCCACGCCCTCGCAATTGGCTTCGAGGACAACATCGAAAGTCCCGCCGCGCATCGCCTCGAACCACGGACCGATCGGCACGACGCGCTGCATGGCATGGAGCCCGATCTTGCTCCACTCGTCGATCAGCCAAGTGCCGACATATTTGTGGGGCTGGTCGACATTCCGGTTCAACAGCTCGAAGCTGAGGCCCTCAGCCCGCGCCTCCTTCAACAGCCGCTTTGCCTCGGCGCGTGATTTCTCGATGTCGGGCCAGTACCCGGCGATCTGCTGCAGCTCCTCCTTGGTCGCGGCTAACGGCGAGCCGGGGACACGATGCCGCCAACCGTGTGTACGTTGGCGATCTTGGCGAGCGCCGGCGCGCCGTGCCATTGGTCGACCGCCAGCAGCAGCGCCCGACGCGCCCGGACGTCGTCGAACGGCTTCTTCTTGTGATTGGGCGTCACCAGATTGCCGCAGTTCCAGTCGCTCTCCTGCACCGCGATCTTGTCGCCGAGCTCCTTGACGAGTTGATCGCGCGCCGAGGGCGGCAGGCCGCGGAACTCCATTGCTGCGCGGTCCGCGCGGATCGCGTCGACCCGGACTGCCTGCTTGTCCGCATAGATGCCGGTGAACCCGTCGAGATAAGGCAGCCCCTGGTGATAATAATCGGGGTTGCGCACGCCCTTGATCGACTGGCCGAGCTGGTATTCGGCGAACGTGAACGGGCCCGAGCCCATCACGTTCTTCTCGTACCAGCGCGGATCCTTGTCGAGGATTTCCTTTTTGTAGATCCAAGCATAGGGATCGGTGAGCGCCGGCAGGAAGGCGCCGGTCCCAAACTTCAGATGAAACACCACAGTCGCCGGGTCGGGCGCCTCGACGTTGTCGACCATAATGTAATAGCGCTCCCGTGCGCTCGACACGCCTTCCGGCGGGTGGATGATCGCGTTCCAGCTCGCCGCCACGTCGGCGGATGTCAGCGGCGAACCGTCGTGGAATTTGACGCCGTCGCGGATCTTGAACGTGTAGGTCTTGTCGTCATCGGTCGGTTGCGGCATCGCCGTGCACAGGTCGCAGACGAAGTCGGTGGTCGAGGACGGGTTTTCTGGGTTGATGCGAATCAGCACGCTATAGAAGGGCGCTGCCGAATGGACGGTCGCGTAGGTGGTCTCGCGATGACCGTCCAGGCTCGGCGGCGCGTCCGCCGGAATCATATAGGTGAGCGTGCCGCCGTATTTTGGCGTCTCGCCGGCGCCGGCTTGCGCAACGAACAGAACCGCGCCGAGACTCGCCGCCACCAGGCCTGATCTCACTCGCATCGCCTTCCTCCCTACGCGCCTATTTATCGGTGCACCCACTGGAAAAGCGCCGCCTTGTCACGGCGCTCGTGGAAGACGGGCCTTCACGATTGTCTACGATATGGAAGCGTTCATTCCCTGCCTGATGCTACCTTGGCAAAGGCGCTGCTCAACGGACTGGCGTCAGCCGGTCGCTAATTGTTGTGGCCGCGCTGTTCAGGCGGCCGTGCCGCGGGCGCAAAAGCAAGACACCGACACCGGCAAATCGGCGCGCGCGGCGGCGAAGTCCACGCGCTGGCGGATTAGCGCGGCCTCCGCCGTCTCGCCCCGACGATGGAGGCACTCCAGCAGCCCGCGCAGGGCCCACAGGTTGTCCGGGTGGATTTGGGCGCGGGGCAGTGAGCCGCCGAGGCCGAGATCCTCGCGATAGACCGCCTCGGCTTCAACCGTGCGGCCCTGCTCCAGCAGCAGCGCACCGAGCGCGTGGCGGACCGGCTGCATCCACCCCCAAGGCTCGTCGTAAGGCAGGTCGTCCTCCAGCGCGATGGCGGCGCGGAGACGGGCGAAGGCGGTGTCGTGATCACCGCGACGGTAGGCGATCTCGCCCGCCAGCATCTCCTCAGCCAACGCCAGCAGCTGCAGGCAGGGCACGTTGTGCAGGTACCGGGACTTGGGCACCCGTTTTACGGCCTCCCGGAACAGCGCCTGTTCGGTCTCCGCCGCCGGCACGTCGCCCAGCGCGGCATGGGCGACGCCCTTGGCGTAGTGCATCATCGCCACCGTGTTGCGATAGAGGTCGCGGTCGGCTGGCAGATCCTGCGCGATGATCTCGCGCCATTTGCCGAAGCGGATGAGAACGTGCTGCCTGATGGAGACGTAGCTCTCGAAGAAATCGGCCATGGGCGGCGAGGGGGTGCGCAGCACCTTCTCGGGCATGGTCTCGATTAGCTCGTCAGCGGCGGCGATGGCGGGCGCGTATTGGCCGAGGAACATGGCGCCGTAGGCGGCGAAGTGGTAATTGTGCACCCGGTATCCCGAATAAAAATTCATCGGCCCGGCGCGGTCGTAGAACTTACGGTCCGCGATGATCGCCTTTTGGTTCCAGTGCATCGCGTCGCGGTAGTGGCCGCATTGCACGTCTATATGCGTGGGCATGTGCACCAGGTGGCCCATATCGGGGGTGAGCTCCCGCAGGCGGTCGCCGGTTACCAGCGCCGCTTCCGGATGCGGAGACATTTCCATCAGATGGACGTAGAGGTGAAGAAGGCCGGGATGGTTCATCGCCCCGGGTAGATCGCGGAAGGCGGACTCGAGCACCTCGCGCACCTCAAGTGTACCGGCGCCGGGCGCGGGCTCGCCGGTACGCAGATCCCACATACGCCAGGGCGTACGGTTGAGAATCGCTTCTGCGAAGATGAAGCGTAAATCGAGGGCGTCGGGATGCGCCTGGTGCGCGAGCCGCATGGCGTCGGCAAAGGCATCGTTCCAGGGGCGCTGGTCGTCGATGGAGTCGCGCTGCGGATAACGGGCCGGCAGCGCCTCGATCAGCGCGCGCTCCGGCGCGGTGACGCGGCCGACCAATGCGAGTGCAGCGCGGGCCGAATCATAGGCGCGCGCGAGCGCCGCGGCCTTACCAGCAGGGTCTTGCAGTTCCCACGGGAAGTTATAGTTCGGCCCGACCGCATAGGCGACACCCCAATGAGCCATGGCGCAGTTCGGGTCCGTCTCCAGCGTCTTCTCAAAGCAGGCGACCGCTTCCTCATGATGGTAGCCAAAGCACCAGTTGAGGCCGTGGTCGAACCAACCCTGGGCGTTCGCCGAAGTGGTGGTCACCTTCCGGGAGTAAGCACCGAGTTTATAGGGATAGTCCATCTCGCCTCCTCGTCCGTCCCAGTGCGATAGACTAGGTGCCGACGCTCCTCGCATCGGCGAGCGTAGCGCCGGTGGCCTAGGCAGCGGGCCTATCCATTGGCATTATTTATGACAATAACCTTACGCCACTCGCGTGTCAGTTGGAAGGATCCGGCCGGCCTCACCGGAGGGCGCTCCTCATCAACGGTCCAACGGCCTTACTCCATCTGCCCGCGTCAGCCGCTACCCGACGAACTCAAACCAGCAGCTCGAAGAGGTATCGGAAGGGCCGCCTGCTGGTCGACCCCATCACTTACTCGCGAGGCCCCGAACGGAGGCCCAGGGGATCACTCCGGCGGTTTCACCTCAAAGCAAGCTGAGCCGCGCAGTGAGACAGAGCGCAAGGACGGCTTAGGTGATGGCGTCGCTCGCGATCTGTATCGGCGCTGCCAAAAACGCGCCGTCGCGGGCGACGATCTTGCCGTCGAACAGTACGAGCTTGCGGGCCGGATGAGCAGCGACAGCTTCGGCGACGCCGCTAACGGCGATGGTGAAGAGGGTGGCCGGGCTGCCGGCCGTGATGCCGTAATCACCGATACCCAGTGCCGGCGCGCCTGCGGTGCTGACCAGGTTGAAAGCGACCTCTACCTGATCGTCGCGGCGGAAATCGCCTTTCCAGCCGATCATCGCGGCCCGCTGCCATAGTCGCTTACGACCTGAGTGTTTGCATTTTGTGAGCAGATTTGTCAGGCCAGAGCAGGAATGATGGTGTGTTCGGTGAGACGGCGGCCGGCAGCGATGGCGGCGCGGCCAGCGCGGGTGAGATAGTAGCGATAGGTACCGAGGACGCGTTTGATGACGCCGAGATGGCGCAGACGGGCGAGTTGTCGGGATAGGGTGGCGGGAGAGGATTGGCCGAGGAGCGGCAGTAGGTCGGCGCGGCGGAGACCGGCGATATTGAAGCCAGGACGCTGGAGGGCGGCGAGCAGGGTCTGTTCGGCGCGGCTGAAAAAGTTGAGGCCCTTGAGGTTTCGGCCTTTGAGCGGACGGGGTTGGGTGAGACGGTCGAGCGTCCGGATGCCAGCCGAGAAGTCGTCCAGACTGGAGAGGTATTCAAGGTAACGGCGATTGCAGCTTAGCAAGATCTCACGCAAGTCCTTGAGGCTGTAGATGGTCTTTCTGACGGGGGCCAGGGCGCGAGTTGCCGGGCCTTGGCGATGTTCCACCTTGCGGTAGTGCTTGAAAGCGGAGACGTCGTTGGTGGTCGTCTCGATACGTAGGACGAGGCCGAATTTGTCGTAGATCTTGATCGAGGACTTACTGAAACGATGCTTGACGCAGGTGCCCTCGATACGCGTGGTGAATTGGCTGCCGATCTCTTGGGCGAGTTGGGCAGTGATCTTGTGGCCGAGAAAGGTGGCGACGTGTTCGGCTTTGACGGTCAGGATGGCTTGCCGGGAAAGCTGTTCATAGAGGGGTTTGAGGATGGCCGGCGTGCGGAACACCAGATCAGTGGCGTATTCGACCTGCATGAAACTCCAGTGGTAGGACTGGGCGAAGACGTCGAGCACCGGACAGCACTGCTGGGCATAGTGATCGAGGATGCGATGCAGGTGGTCGGGCGAGAGGGTGTCGGCGAGGGCCTGCGCGCGCTCCCAGTCGTCAATGCGCAGAAAGGCGTTGTCGGCAAGGGTGAAACCGACGCCGGCGGCGGTGAGTTGGCGGGCCAGCCAGCTATGCCCATTGCAATAGAACTGCAGACGGAACGGGCACCAGGTCGGCACGCGCAGATAGATCAGGCCCAACTCGGCGTCGATGAAGTAGAAGTAGTAATGCAGGCATTTGCCAGTATCCGGCCGCAAGAAGGTGCGATGCGTGTGCTTGTCATGCCAGGGCTTGTAGGTGTGGCAGGCTTCCATCGCCGAGATGATATGCACCAGGCCGGGACGGTCGCCGCGGACGACAAGCACCCTGGCGACGACGTCCTCCTTGCGGATGTGGTTCTTGGCAATGTGTTCGATGGTAATGCCAGCGGCACTCGCCAACTCGGCGGCGCGCTCGCGTACTCGATCGCGAAGTGGTTCGGCAAATCGCGGATAGTCGAAGATCCGGATCTGCCGCGCAGAAAGAAATCCCGTCATTCCCTTCGCGTAACAGGCTCCCGGCAGCGTGCCGGTGACGATGATCCGGTCATAGCAGGAGAGCACCCCGGCGAGGCGCTCGCGGTAACGCTCCGTCAGCGGCTGCCTCAACCTCCCCTCCTGCTCCCCGCGTCTCCTGCGTCTATTTTAACCTGTTTGGTTCCGGCTTCGCCGGCTTAGGGGGACCAAGTGTCGCGGATGTCGTCGTTGCCGGCGAACACCAGCACCCCGGCGGCGCGCAACATCTCGATCGGCGGCATGGTCAGCCCACCGCCGCCGTGGGTGACAAGCGCGACGCCGGCCTCAGCCATCGTCTCCGCGGCCTCGACCGCTTTTCGCTCGGTGACCCCGCCGAGGCAGAAGCCGTGGCTGATCGCTGCAGCGGAGCGCTTGAGGGAACCTGACGAACTCACGCGAGCAAGGGCAAGCTTCCGCCCCTCGATCAGGATACCGCCGGTCGGAGCCCGTGTTGCTCACTGCGCATTCGCCGGTACTTATAGGAACGGACCTACGTAGACGTTTGTGGAGTTCGATCCGGCGCATGCCTCTTCCGCCATTCGAACACGCACGGAGAGGGGCCCGCCTCGCGACGGGGAATTCCTGATCCCGATGCCCGCGATGATGCGTATGTTTCGGCGCCGAAAGGTGGTGCAAGCGCTGCGGTTCGAGCTTGTAAAGGATCGCTTTACTGCGGGTTCGAATGGCTCGCATCTTGCGGTCCGTTTGATGGAGCCGACAGGTGGAGCAGCGAAAAATGCCGGAACCCTTTCATCTTGCCTGGTTTCTGCAAGGGTCTAGTGCTCAGGCGTGGGGCGAACCGTGGACCGGGCTTGTCGGCACGAGTTGGATGGTCCCCGAACTGTTCACTGATCTAGCGCGGGTGCTGGAACGCGCCTGCTTCGATTATGTGCTGATCGAAGATTCGTCCTATATCGGCGAAAGCTATGGCGCGTCGACTGCGATCTATCTGGAGAATGCGATTGCCGTGCCGCGCCAAGACCCGTCGGTCATTGCCTCCCTGATGACCACGGTCACCTCGCGCATCGGCATTGTCCCGACCTTCGGCACTTACGCCTATCACCCTTATTTGCTGGCGCGGCTAGTCGCGACGCTCGACCAGGTCTCGTCCGGGCGGATCGGCTGGAACGCGGTCACCGGCAGCTCGGATTACGCGGCGATGAATTTCGGGCTGCCCGGAATGCCCGAGCATGATTTGCGCTATGATATGGCCGACGAATACATGGCGGCAGTCCGCGCTCTTTGGGCTTCGTGGGAGCCGGGCGCGGTCATCGCCGACAGGGAAAGCGGCGTTTTCATCGATCCGGCGAAGGTACATCACGCTAATTTCGACGGGACTTGGTTCAGGACGCGCGGGCCGCTCAACTCGGGCCCTTGCCCGCAAGGCCAGCCGGTTATCGCACAGGCCGGCGGGTCGCCGCGCGGACGCGCGTTCGCGGCCCGGCACGCCGACACCATCGTCGCCCACGGCAAGGGGATCGACGGGATGAAGGCCTACCGGGACGATGTGCGCCGGCACATGACAGCACAAGGTCGCGATCCGGATTCCTGCAAGGTATTGTTTATGATTGCGCCGATTCTCGGCGAAACCGGTGAGCTGGCGCAGGCGCACAAGCAACTGCGCGCCGCGCGAGCGGCGGCGCAGATCGCGCCGCGCCTCGCCTTTTTCGGCAAGCTGATCAACGTCGATTTCTCGGGGTTCGATCTCGACAAGCCGATCGCCGACATCGAGATCACGACCAACGGCCATCAGCTCAATCTCGAGCAGTTCAAGCGTACTGCCGGCAATCGCTCCCTGCGCGAGACGATGGCCGATTACAACGCGACGAGCCTGTCAATCGAGCTGGTCGGCACGCCCAACTCGGTCGCGGCGCGGATGGGCGAGGCGATGGAAGAAGTCGGCGGCGATGGCTATCTGTTCTCGCTGCCAAATGTCAGCCGGCGCACCCTCGCGGAAATTGAGGACGGGCTGGTGCCGGCGTTGCAGGATCGAGGGCTGGTGCGCAAGGCTTATGCCTTTGAGCAGTTTCGCGACAACCTGCTCGAATTCTGATGGTGTTCAGCCCTCGACCCGGTTGACGAAACACACGCTTTGCCGCGGGCAATCCTGAAGAAGGCGATTCTCGCCGGCGAGGTAGGCTAAGTCAGGCGTAGCGGCTCGGCGAGCGCTGCAGCCCCATGTTCTCGCGCAATGTCGCGCCTTCGTATTCGGTGCGGAACAGGCCGCGATTTTGCAATTCGGGGATCACCAGATCGACGAAATCATTTAGCCCGCCCGGCAGATAGGTGCCAGCCAGCACGATCGAGGATCACCACGGCATGGGCATCGGCGGCGACTTGGCTGCTGATCTCGCTGAGATGATGGTTCATCGCGGCGGTATTGCAGATCGGCATGATCAGCGCCGCCGCTTTGCCCTGCGACGGGCAGACCGCGCCAAATAAGTAGGCCGAGGCGAAGCCGAGATCCTTTGGCGCTACCGGCCGGCTGCCGGTTTGCCCCCACACCCGGGTCAGAGTGTTCTTTTGGCCGATGCGAGCCTCGTCCTGAAACCGTACCTCGACTCGCACACCGCGTGCTTGCGCCACCTGGACTCGCTCTAATTGCAATCCAAGAGTTGCGAAAATGCCGTTTGCGCCGTCGCATCGGCCTCCGGGTGGCGAGGCCGCGGCGCCAGCCAACTCAACTTTAGCCGATGCAGCAGCCGGTAGGTGCTCGACAGACTGCAATCAATCTCAAACTCCTCCTTCAATATTCGTTGCGCGTCGACCCCACGAAACGCCACCACCCCGTCCTGCTCCAGCGCGGCGCCGGCGACAATCCGTTCCTTGAGCCGCGCACTCGTCACGGCGTCGACCCGTGGCTGTCGACCTGGGCGCGGCCGATCACGTAATCCTGCAATGCCGTCCTCTTCGTAGCGGCTATGCCACTCGTAAGCCGCCGACCGGCTCAGCCCAGCCAGCCGCGCCGCTTCCTCATGCTCCATCCCCTCGAGCATGTTCGCGATCATCAGAACCCGCTGGCAGACACGCCCGGTCTCGGCTCGTGCCAAGCGCCGCAGCTCTGCCGCCCCCGGTTCGCTGCGAAAAAAGTAGGCCGGCATCGTCCATCCCCCAAACATGGTACCCTTGCTCAATCACTCTACCATATCTAGGAACCACTGGAAGCAGGTATCAGAGGTTTGAAACGCCGCGACAGTCGGGACCGCTTGATTGACCAAGGGTTCGACGACGACGGCCGCCACCCCGGCACGCTTCACGTCGAGCGCGTCGGCAGCGCGAGGCGAGAGGTCGAGGATGCGTCCGCGCATGTATGGGCCGCGGTCGCTGATCTTGACGATGACCGAGCGGCCGTTGTCGAGGTTCGTCACCTTCGCGAAAGAGGCCAGTGGGAGCGATCGACTTCTGCGTGCCGGCGGTTACCTTTGCGTCCCCGTGATCCGCGTACCTTGCGGACCAGAGATCACCATTGGACACCGCTTCACTGACCAATTCACGGATAGAATCGCGTCCGGTCATCACCGGTGCGCGGCCGTGCGGTCTTTAATGGAATGCCGACGACGTCTTCGGGTTCGCACGCGACTCGGCTGGAGGGAGGCGGATTCGAACCCTCGGTCCCCGTAAGAGGGGGCGCCGGAGGATTCCGCGGCTGAAGGTGAGCAGGCGGGCTGTCGCCCATAGGGCACCGCATTGCGGCGGCCGTGGGCTTGACAGCCGATATGGCCCGGCATGCTTGCTTGCAAGTGCCACCGGCAATCTAGGAACTTCCGACGTTTGACTTCCGATTTTCACCTTCTGGCGCGATCTTGTAGAGTTGGGGCGTCGCTCCTGACCAAAACTCTGACCAGCCGCGGCAAGGAGCTTCCACCAAGACGGACACGATACGATCGCCAACGGGGACGACATTCTTCGACAGATTGCAGCTCTGAAGAGCCGGCTAACCGCGCTCGACCGGGAGCGGTCGGAGATCGCTGAGCAACTGAACGTGCTGACCCGTGTGCAGGCAGAGAAGAAAGCCAAACAGCCGCCCTATGCCTCTGCTGGTGTCACTATGGCCTCCCCGACCGCCGCGAAGATCGCGCTTTTCCGGAATCTGTTTCGCGAGCGGGAGGACGTGTTGCCGCGCCGTGGGAAAACCCGAAGACGGGGAAGGCGGATTACGCGCCCATGTGCCGGAACGAATGGGTCCGAGGAGTTTGCGCAAAGCCGCAGGTTAGGTGCAGAGAGCGCCCAAACCAGGCATTCATTCCTCTCCGGGACGCGACGCGGACAAAAGGCGTCCCTGTCGCCATCGAGCGATCGCGCTCGGGCAACGGTGCGCACGCCTGGATTTCTTCGCCGAACCGGTTCGGGCGGCGGATGCCAGACGTCTCGGTACGCTTCTGGTTACGGCGACAATGGATCGCTGCCCCGATATCGGTTTCAACTCATATGATCGGTTCTTTCCGAGCCAGGACACGATGCCGGCAGGTGGTTTCGGTAATCTGATTGCGCTGCCGCTTCAAAGCCGGCCTCGCGAGAATGGAAACAGCGTCTTTGTCGATGATGATTTCCGTCCTTACGAAGATCAGTGGGCGTATTTGTCAAGTATCCGCCGGTTATCGCGCGGCGAACTGACGGCGATAGTAGCCGAAGCCGCCGCTACGGGACAAATCATCGGCGTGCGGCTTCCGCCCACGGAAGAACAGGATGAACCTTGGGCCGCGTTGCCATCCCGCCGCAGCAAGGAACCACCAATCGAGGGGGTGCTTCCTGGCTCGGCCAAGGTCGTGATAGGAAATCAGGTCTATATCGACCGAACGAAGCTCCCGCCGGTTCTCGTGAACCGCATCGCACGACTGGCCGCATTCCAGAACCCTAAGCCGGCGAAGCCGGAACCAAACAGGTTAAAATAGACGCAGGAGACGCGGGGAGCAGGAGGGGAGGTTGAGGCAGCCGCTGACGGAGCGTTACCGCGAGCGCCTCGCCGGGGTGCTCTCCTGCTATGACCGGATCATCGTCACCGGCACGCTGCCGGGAGCCTGTTACGCGAAGGGAATGACGGGATTTCTTTCTGCGCGGCAGATCCGGATCTTCGACTATCCGCGATTTGCCGAACCACTTCGCGATCGAGTACGCGAGCGCGCCGCCGAGTTGGCGAGTGCCGCTGGCATTACCATCGAACACATTGCCAAGAACCACATCCGCAAGGAGGACGTCGTCGCCAGGGTGCTTGTCGTCCGCGGCGACCGTCCCGGCCTGGTGCATATCATCTCGGCGATGGAAGCCTGCCACACCTACAAGCCCTGGCATGACAAGCACACGCATCGCACCTTCTTGCGGCCGGATACTGGCAAATGCCTGCATTACTACTTCTACTTCATCGACGCCGAGTTGGGCCTGATCTATCTGCGCGTGCCGACCTGGTGCCCGTTCCGTCTGCAGTTCTATTGCAATGGGCATAGCTGGCTGGCCCGCCAACTCACCGCCGCCGGCGTCGGTTTCACCCTTGCCGACAACGCCTTTCTGCGCATTGACGACTGGGAGCGCGCGCAGGCCCTCGCCGACACCCTCTCGCCCGACCACCTGCATCGCATCCTCGATCACTATGCCCAGCAGTGCTGTCCGGTGCTCGACGTCTTCGCCCAGTCCTACCACTGGAGTTTCATGCAGGTCGAATACGCCACTGATCTGGTGTTCCGCACGCCGGCCATCCTCAAACCCCTCTATGAACAGCTTTCCCGGCAAGCCATCCTGACCGTCAAAGCCGAACACGTCGCCACCTTTCTCGGCCACAAGATCACTGCCCAACTCGCCCAAGAGATCGGCAGCCAATTCACCACGCGTATCGAGGGCACCTGCGTCAAGCATCGTTTCAGTAAGTCCTCGATCAAGATCTACGACAAATTCGGCCTCGTCCTACGTATCGAGACGACCACCAACGACGTCTCCGCTTTCAAGCACTACCGCAAGGTGGAACATCGCCAAGGCCCGGCAACTCGCGCCCTGGCCCCCGTCAGAAAGACCATCTACAGCCTCAAGGACTTGCGTGAGATCTTGCTAAGCTGCAATCGCCGTTACCTTGAATACCTCTCCAGTCTGGACGACTTCTCGGCTGGCATCCGGACGCTCGACCGTCTCACCCAACCCCGTCCGCTCAAAGGCCGAAACCTCAAGGGCCTCAACTTTTTCAGCCGCGCCGAACAGACCCTGCTCGCCGCCCTCCAGCGTCCTGGCTTCAATATCGCCGGTCTCCGCCGCGCCGACCTACTGCCGCTCCTCGGCCAATCCTCTCCCGCCACCCTATCCCGACAACTCGCCCGTCTGCGCCATCTCGGCGTCATCAAACGCGTCCTCGGTACCTATCGCTACTATCTCACCCGCGCTGGCCGCGCCGCCATCGCTGCCGGCCGCCGTCTCACCGAACACACCATCATTCCTGCTCTGGCCTGACAAATCTGCTCACAAAATGCAAACACTCAGGTCGTAAGCGACTAAGTTCTATGCGGCACAAGCCATGCGCCTGCCGGCATTCGGCAAGCCACGCATCATCTCCTGTGCGGAACTGTTCTCGAAACATATCGCCCTCCCGAGGGGGTGCCTCGACGATTTGTTGAGCCTTCTACGCGACACAGGTATCGCCGCCGAGCTGCGTGACGAACGCCAGCAGGGACGGCCGATCGGGACACGGTTTCTCGGTGAGCTGACGCCGGAACAGAATCAGGCTGCCGCAGCTCTTCTCCGGCATGAACCGGGGTGCTCGCAGCGACCACGGCATTCGGCAAGACCGTTGTTGCCACGAAAATGATTGCGGCGCGAGATCGGAACACCCTGGTCCTTGTCCATCGCCGGCAGCTCCTCGATCAATGGGTGGCGCGTCTCCAAACCTTTTTGGATATCCCGCCGAACAAGCTCGGCGTCATCCATGGCGGGAAGAAGAAGCTGACCGGGAATATCGATGTCGCCCTCATGCAGAGCTTGATGCGGCAGGGTACCGTCTCTGATCTGGTCGCCGACTATGGGCATGTAATCGTCGACGAATGCCATCACCTGTCCGCCGTGCGTTTCGAAGCCATCGCGCGGGAGGCAAGGGCTCGATACATGCTCGGCCTTTCTGCGACGGTGACGCGGAAAGATGGCCACCACCCGATCATCTTCATGCAATGCGGCCAGATCCGTCATCGCGTTGACGCAAAGAAGCAGGCGGCCGCTCGGCCCTTCGACCATAAGGTTATCTCCCGCCGCACCGAGTTCCGGCTTGCCCGGAACGGGCCCGATGAAAAGCCGGCCATCCAGGAACTTTATGCAAAGCTTGCTCAGGACCGGGCGCGGAACGATCTCATCTTCGAGGACATTCTTTCGGCGCTTGAAGGGGGCGTTCGCCAGTGGTCATCACCGAACGTAAGGATCATCTCGACCTGTTGGCTGGGCGGCTTTCGAAGTTTGCGAAGAACGTCATTATTTTCCGTGGCGGCATGAGTGCGCGGCAGTTGCAAGCTGCGACCGAATCCTTGGCGGCAATCCCGGCTGGCCAGGAGCGGGTTCTGATGGCGACGGGCCGATATCTCGGTGAGGGCTTTGATGACGCTCGTCTCGACACTCTGTTTCTGACCATGCCGATTTCCTGGCGCGGAATCGTTGCCCAGTACGTCGGTCGGCTACACCGCCTGTACGCCACGAAACGCGATGTCGTCATTTACGATTATGTCGATGGGAACGAGCCAATGCTCGCGAAGATGGCGGTCAAGCGGGAGGCCGGATATCGGAGCCTTGGATATCGAGCGGCATCGAGCGAGAAACTTGACCTCGAAACGTCGGCCGGCGCCTGAGGTGACAAATTTCTTGCTCTGCAGCACCTGTCCATCTGTTTGAACGCTCGGGGGATCAGCAAGGGGCTCAGTTCGCGGCAGTATTTTCAGAGCCGGTCTCTCGACCGAGGGGCACCCCCACCCAAGCGTGCACACCCCGCGCGGAAACCGGGGCTCTCGGCGTACGAAGGCGGGTTCCAAGAGACGGAAGTCGGGCTCCCCCGAGAGGCGACGCGGAAGGAGTTCGCGGACGTTATCAGGAAAGGACTTCAGCCAGCAGGAAGACGGGTGCAGAGGCAGCGGGGAAGTAGAGGAAATGCGGCGGGAGCAGGGTTGAACCTTCGGTCCCCCGACTCCGGTGGAGCTCGGTGCATCTGCGCGCGCGACGCGAAGCTCGGGCCAGCGGAGGACTCGGCGACGCGAGCATCTGGCGGCGTCCCTCTTTGCCTTCTCGGCAAACGGGTCGAGGTCGTGCCCCTTGGGGTGGTGTAGGAGCTGTGGGTAAGTGGCCCGCCGCAGCGACCGCCACGAGTTTGGCGGCGGCGGGCCACTTATCCACAGCGGTGGTCATCGCGGATCTCCGGTAGGGTTTGGCTGCCAAACCTGAACGCGAACCAAGGACCCGACGATGACCGATGAGATGAGGATCCTTCGCACGCTGCTGGAGAAGAGCTCCGACGCCGATTTGCTGCGCGAGATGGTGGGTTTTGCCGCACATCGCTTAATGGAACTGGAAGTCGAGAGCGTGACCGGCGCCGCCCATGGCGAGCGCAGCCCGGACCGAATCAATCACCGCAACGGCTATCGTGACCGGATCTGGGAGACGCGTGCCGGAGCGGTCGAACTGCGCATCCCCAAGCTGCGCAAGAGCAGCTACTTCCCGGCGTTCCTGGAACCGCGACGCATGGCTGAGAAGGCGCTCACGGCGGTGATCCAGGAGGCTTATGTCCATGGCGTGTCGACCCGCTCGGTCGATGATTTGGTCAAAGCGATGGGCATGACCGGGATCTCCAAAAGCCAAGTCAGCCGGTTGTGCACAGAGATCGACGATCAGATCGCCGCCTTCCTCAACCGGCCACTGGAAGGCGACTGGCCCTATCTCTGGCTGGATGCCACCTATGTTAAAGTCCGCGCCACCGGTCGGATTGTCTCGGTCGCGGTCATCGTCGCCGTCGCCGTCAACAGCGACGGCCGACGCGAGGTGCTGGGCATCGCGATCGGCGCCTCCGAGGCCGAGACCTTCTGGACCGAGTTCCTGCGCTCGCTGGCAAGGCGCGGCCTGCGCGGCGTCAAGCTCGTAATCTCGGATGCCCATGAAGGGCTCAAGGCGGCCGTTGCAAAGGTGTTGCATGCCTCCTGGCAGCGCTGCCGCGTGCATTTCATGCGCAATGTCCTGGCCCATGCCGGAAAGCAAGGCCGGCGTGTCGTCGCTGCCTTCATCGCCACCGCCTTCGCCCAAGAGGACGCCGAAATGGCCCGCCTCCAGTGGCGCCAGGTTGCTGATCAGCTCAGGCCCAAGGTCGCAAAGCTGGCGACATTGATGGATCAGGCGGAAGCCGATGTCCTCGCCTTTATGAGCTTCCCCAAGGACCACAGGCCCAAGATCCACAGCACCAACCCGCTGGAACGGCTCAACGGCGAAATCAAGCGCCGCACCGACGTTGTCGGCATCTTCCCCAATGAGGATGCCATCACTCGCCTGGTCGGCGCTATTCTGCTCGAGCAGAACGACGAATGGGCCGTGCAGCGCGCCCGCTACATGACCCTGGAAACAATCGCTCCACTGAGCGAAGATCCGATCTTCAAGCTGCCCGCCGTGGCAGCCTGACGACACCAGCCAAATCCGCTGGAGAGCGCGAACGACGCTGCTCTTACACCACCCCCTGGGACACGATCACGGTCGAGATCTCTCGGAAGGATCGTAGATCGGATTGGTCGGCAGGGCAAAATGCCCTGAATAGCGGACGAGAGCGGGATTCCCTGATGAGGGCGGAAATTTCCCTGATCGCCGATTTAAATTCCCTGCAAGGCCGTAAAAAATTCCCTGTTCGGATGCGTAGGGAATTGGCCTGTAAGGTTTTGGTTTAATGCCTTTTTTTGCTGCCGTCGACGCGCCGCCAAGCTCCAATTCGATGAAATTCCCTGTAAACTCGCTGCTAGCAGGGAATTTGGCTTCAGAGACGAGTTCGCTCGTGACTCCCTCCTCCAGCGGAGAGTCGAGTGCGAACCTGACTTGGCTCCATGGAATCGCTCGCCGAGGGCGGTCCCCTGGCCCGTTTTTCGTCGGCATGCGCTTGATCTCGCCGATGTGTGGTAGCAAGCTGACTGACGGCGGGCCTCGAAGCCTTTCCCGCAACCAATAGGTCGGTGCTGAGTGGGTCCGATCCGGTTGCGACTGGCGACCGAGGAGCGCATGCGAAACGCAAACCTCTCTCAGGAATATTTGAGGGACAGGGTTGATGATTCCTGAGATGCCGCCGCAGCGTAACGCCAAGCCGGGGTTTGCGCCATCGAGCATAATCGAGCGCGCCGCCCAACACTTGGATTGGACAGTCGCGTTTGGGATGCGGCACAACACCCTGCGCGGCGTCGAAGAGACCACGAGCCAGCGACCCCTACCCGATCCTCCGCTTATTGCGCGGGCGTCGCGGCTGAGGTCCAGCCGCGCCGGGGGGCGTCGGCTCGTGTTGACCTCCCGCCTCTGTCTCGCGTCCGTCGTAGTTGCAGCGGCGGCCGCAGGCACCGGCATTTTCTTGCTTGCGCATTCTGCCGGTGAAAAAGCCGCGGCTAAAAATGCACTCGCGACGGAGGCTCCCGCAAAGGCTAGCGAGGCTACATCTTTGATCCGAGGCTTGGCGATGATGCCCCCGGCCGCCAGCACGGCGCAGACTGCCACGCTCGCCGGACAGGCGCCGACACCAGCTGCCTCGGAGTGGGAAGCAAAGCTAATCTTTGGACCCCCATTCTCACCACCTGTTTGGCCTGAGTCTGTGGTCACGGCGACGCCTGCGGTAGAAGCGACTTCGACTGTTGCGTCGCCCGCTCCGCGGAACCAGCCGACTGTGCCGACCCTTTCGGCCGCGGAGATCGCTGGGCTTCTGGCGCGTGGCGATTGGCTGTTCGCGACGGGCGATGTCGCCTCGGCCCGTCTTCTTTACGAGCGCGCCGCGGATGCAGGAGAGGCGCGAGCGGCGATGAGGTTGGGGGAGACTTTCGATCCGGTCTATCTGGACACCTCCCATCGGCGCGGTTTGCACGGGGATCCGGATATGGCCGTGCTCTGGTATCGTCATGCCCGCGACCTCGGCGCCACCGGGGTCGCCAGTCGACTGAAAAAGCTCGAAGCAAAGGAAGGGAGAAATTGACCCGGCGGGCTTGACCGCCAGATGTTGGCGAGGTCATCGAGGTCCATCTCGGACCATTCCGTGCCCCGAGTTGTAAGCGCTCGGTGAGGCGCGCCTCTGCTTGAGCGCCGATTTGCGCAATGATAGCAGCGGATGCCCGGAAGATGCCGGCGGCGGTGATGGGCAAGCCCAGCGGGCGCGCGTCGATTGCCTGATTCCCACCCAGTGACCGCCCGCGACGCCGATGACGATTCCGAAGCGATTAGCCGCCCTGGACTCGTGTCGCCCCTTCGCTACGGGGCTCAAGGAGGCCGTGCCGCCGCTACGGGGCTCAAGGAGGCCGTGCCGCGCGGGCGCAGTCCTCGGTCAGGCGTTCGGGCGGCGGCGGAAAACGAAGCCGAGGCTCGCAACGCCTGTGCCCAGCAAACCGAGCAACTATCGCTTCGCAACGTCATCGTCACCGCACCCGCAACCCCGATCGCACCGCCCTACCTGCGCGATCCTGGGAAGGCGTACGAACGAAATCCTTACAGTGGTCGATATCGTGGCGGATCTACCGGTACCTGGGTCTCAAGTTCATCTCCGCCAGCTCGCCCAGCGATGCCGCTTCAGAACCGGCCGCAGAGAGCTCATCGAGGTCGCGACGACCTTCGAGTATCGGGCCGACCGCGTCGACCACGGCTGGCGCGAGCGGCTATGATCGGCGACACGCCCGAATGGGCGCTGTGGAATATTGTCGGCCTTTTGGCGCTGTCGGCTCTGAGACGCTAGCGCCCCTCGCATCGCCGTCTCGCTGCGGTAGCCCGCGGCGGCCCGAGGAATTCGGACGCCAGAGGCCAGGACGGAGGTCTGGGGACTAGTTAACCGCACGTGCGGGAATTCGCCCAGAGGGGAGGCACTACTCCGGTAGCAAGCGCGGTGAACGTCAACCTTCTACGACGCGTCGCTCTACATGAGAAATTAGGCGCGCGCGTCCACACATTTCATGATCCTAGCACCGCAGCGTTACATGGCGGGAGGTGCGGCTAAAATTCCCAGCTCTCCGGCACCCTGTGAAAGGCGGCGTGGCCCTTGAAGGCTCGCACGTCGGGCGGAAACAGGCCGAAGCCGATCGCGCAGCGCCCGTAACGGTCGTTGATGCGGTCGACGAGCGGCGAGAGTTTCTGGCGCCGGTCGTTGTCGGCGGCGAACAAATCCGGCTGATGATGGCTGGCCGGCACCAGGTCGAGCAGCACGACACCGATCGACAGCGGCTGGTAGCGCGGCACCCGCGGCCACAGCTGCTCGAGGCGCGCGAGCAGAAAGCCGGTGTCGCGCGCCTCGAGGAAGGTAATCTCGTCCCACCAGCCGCCGAGATCGCCGACCCAGCAAAGATGTGGGCCGAGGCGGCGGCAATAATAGTCGCCGCGCCGCAGGCGCTCGGCGGCTTTGGTGAGCAGGTGCTGTGCGAAATGGTGCGCGCCCTTTTTGCTGCGCATGTCCGGTTCAAGGACGTGTTGATGGCCGATGCTTTTGGAAAAGCGGGAGGAGGGCGGCTGGATATCGACGCCGTGCAGCATCTGGTGAAACAGCACGCCGTTGATGCCGCCCCATACGCGGCGCAACTGAAACGGCGTCGCGCTCCACAGCTGGGCGACCGAGAGGATGCCGGCGCGATGTAGGCGCTGCTCCATGCGTTCGCCGATGCCGTAGATGTCCTGCAGCTCGAGGCCGAGGAGAACGTCCGGCAGGTTGTCTTTGGTGATGACGGTGAGCCCGTCGGGTTTCTGGAGATCGGAGCCGACCTTGCCGAGGAACACATTGGGCGCGATGCCGATCGATCAGGTGAAACATTCGCCGAGCTAGTCGTGCAAAGCGCGTTTGATTTTGAGCGCGAGCTCACGCGCGACCGGCACCTGCCGCTCGGTGCCCATGAGGCGGCAGGCCATTTCATCGATCGAGCAAACTTTCTCGCCCGGTATGCAGGTGTCGACGGCCTTCAGGATGCGGTCGTGATAATCGGTGTAGAGGCGATGATTGGCCTGCACCGTGATGACGGCGGGGCACAGTTGCCGCGCATCGCGCACCAGGGTGCCGGTCTTGATGCCGAAACCCTTGGCGGCGTAGCTGGCGGCGATCGCGACCGCGGAATCCGTCGGTGTCTGCACGACGATGACGGGCTTACCGCGCAGGGCCGGGTCTTCCTGCTGTTCGCACAACTCAAAAAAGGCCTTGAGATCGAGGAACAGCCACTGCACCGGGTTATCGGCCGTAGACTTGTTCATTTTTTGTTCTATACCCTAGACAATGTTACACTTGACATACCGAACCCTATAGGTAGAATAGCGGCTTAGGAGAACAGCCGCCATGAAATCCGCCCTTAACGCGCCTCAACTCTGCAACGAAGAAGCCGCGATCGCCTACGTCGAGGCTCAGTTTTGGCCGGACGGTCCGGTTTGCCCGCATTGCGGCACGGTCGATCAGGCGACGAGACTGAAGGGCAAGAGCACGCGCCCTGGGTTGTGGAAATGTCGGGCTTGCCGTAAGCCGTTCACGGTGAGGATGCGGTCGATCTTTCAGTCGAGCCACATTCCGCTGCACGTTTGGCTTCAGGCGATCTACCTGATTTGCAGCAGCAAGAAGGGCCTTTCGACCCGCCAACTGCACCGCACCCTTGGCGGCAGTCTGAAAACCGCTTGGTTTCTCGGGCATCGCATCCGGCTCGCGATGGACGAAAGCGGTTCCGGCCCGCTCGGCGGCGAAGGCAAGATCGTCGAGTCGGACGAGACCTATACCGTCTACAAGGACGGCGGCCCTACTTCGATTCTGCACCCCGAACACGGCTGGCAGAAACAACGCTCCGGCGCAGATCGCGTGCCGGTCGTTACTTTTGTAGAACGTGGTGGCCGAGTGCGTTCTCAAAAGACCGAGAATGTCACGGCGGAAACTCTGCGCAACGTGGTTTTCGGTAACGCCGATACCCAAAGCCGACTGATGACCGACGAGCTGAGAGCTTACCGTGGCATAGGCCGCAGCTTTACCGGGCACGACGCGGTGAACCACGGCGAAGAAGAATGGGCGCGCAAGCTGCCGGATGGCGTCAAGGCTCACACGAACACCGTTGAAGGTTTCTTCTCGCTCCTGAAGCGAGGGATCTACGGCTGTTATTTCCACGTCAGCGAGGAGCACCTGGATCGCTATCTCGCCGAATTCGATTTCCGCTACAGCAACAGATCCGCACTCGGCATTGAGGATGGCGAGCGCACCGATCGGGCGATCGGCTGACCTACCAAACAGCTCGTGGCGGACGGGCGAACGAAGAAGAAATTCCGTTCTAAGCCGGGTCGGCGCGACCGCCCGCAACGATCAGCAAGCGATCCGCGCCAGCTTGAATTCCCGTTCGATAGCCGGGACGAGCCATGACGCTCGTCCCGGCCTTCGCTATCCTGATAGGCGCCAACCAACTCAGGAGCGAAATCAATGACGAATGCCGACGCAGCCGAGCTTCGCGGCGAGATGTTCGGGATGAAGGTGCTATTGTTCAACTGTCTGACCTTCGTTGCTGGACAGACTGGCGATCCGATCGCCCACCTCGACGAAATCCAGCGGCAAGCAATTTTCGGAATAGCCCAAGCAGGCCATAGCGGCGTTCGCCCCAATCATCTTGAGCCATTTCGCCATGCCGCTGCGGGGATAGTTGCTCAAGCAATTGATGGGGCAAAGGAGGTACTTCGCCGAGCCGCGCAACCACCGACGCGTCAATGATATAGGAGTTGGATCTTGATCTGTCTATCATGCGCCCATGCCACGTAAGCCTAAACCAAGGCCCGACAACCCAGAGCAGTTCAAGCGGTTCGTCGACATGGCCCGCGAGGTAGAAGCCGACGAAAGCCTGGATGCTATAGATCGCGCGTTTCAAAAAGTTGCGCCGGGCATTATGCAACCTTCGTCACGGAGCAAAGGTAAACCGAAACGACGCGCCTTTCCGCCGAAGACCGTCTCGTAATTGACGAAGCGGATATCTTTCCTGATCTGGTCCAACGGCGCGATTCCAGCGCGATATCTCGTAAGCAATGACATCTGCCGCCTGTAAGGGGCAGATATTTTTGGGATTACCTATTCCTCCAAACTCCATCCCTTTGTTATCTCTCGCCCACTCATCGAAATATCTCCCGATACGGCTCAAACTAAATTCTGGGTGCTTTGCAAATACAAGCGTAACTGGCTCTGATCCGTGATAAATATTAATGCCAAACTCGCGGAATGCTTTGGCTGCATTTGCACTATAACCCTCCTTAAAATCTAATATAGGCTGTTCCGGAACCGCTACGAATCCGGCGATTTCGGTAGCATATTCGATTATAGAGCCGATAACCCGATTTAGCAGTCTGTTATGCCGTTCGTAATCACGCTGACCATTTTGGCATATAAAATCAAACGGAGGCTGCCACACCTCAAAATCCGTCATATGAAACATCTGGATGCCAAAATCCTTTAGGATTTGGCCCCAATCCATTACGAAACGCTCCCACGTCTCGAATGGGGCAAGCACTCCGCCAAGAGTTAAGCGTCGAAGATGACCGTTCTCGTATTCTCCGCTTTCATCGAAATATCCCCAGAGCATCGCTATCACCTGCCAAGGTCGCCAGCCGAGGCCGCGCCCGATCTCCGTCAAAACCGGGATCATGGCCGTTGGTCCCCGATCATACCTATGGCGTCTGGTATGGCAAGTGTAACGTCGCCATACCCTAGCGGGCAGGAACCAACAAGCCAGACCGTGCCACCGCGCTACGATTTCCGGCTCGAGGATCTGCGCACCTTCCACCATATCATAGAGGCGATCGAGCTCATCCGCAGCGAGATGGCCGGCGTGACGCTCCAGGCCTTCAAGCCTGACAAGCGCAAGCGGTGGCTGGTCGAGCGCGGCATCGAGATCATTTCCGAGGCCAGCCGGCATCTCAGCGACGAGCTGAAAGCCAGGCATCCGGAAATTCCATGGCCGAAGGTTGCCGGCATCGGCAACGTGCTGCGCCACGATTACGAGCATGTTGCGCACGATGTGCTCTGGCACACGACCTGCCGGCGCTCGAAAAAACGTGCCGCGAGGAGCTGTCGAGGGCAAAGGCGGCCGACAGCATGGATAAACGAGTGTAAACGATGCCGGTGGCCGAAGTGCTATCAGCACTCGTTAAACCTCTAAGCCGGCGAAGCCGGAACCAAACAGGTTAAAATAGACGCAGGAGACGCGGGGAGCAGGAGGGGAGGTTGAGGCAGCCGCTGACGGAGCGTTACCGCGAGCGCCTCGCCGGGGTGCTCTCCTGCTATGACCGGATCATCGTCACCGGCACGCTGCCGGGAGCCTGTTACGCGAAGGGAATGACGGGATTTCTTTCTGCGCGGCAGATCCGGATCTTCGACTATCCGCGATTTGCCGAACCACTTCGCGATCGAGTACGCGAGCGCGCCGCCGAGTTGGCGAGTGCCGCTGGCATTACCATCGAACACATTGCCAAGAACCACATCCGCAAGGAGGACGTCGTCGCCAGGGTGCTTGTCGTCCGCGGCGACCGTCCCGGCCTGGTGCATATCATCTCGGCGATGGAAGCCTGCCACACCTACAAGCCCTGGCATGACAAGCACACGCATCGCACCTTCTTGCGGCCGGATACTGGCAAATGCCTGCATTACTACTTCTACTTCATCGACGCCGAGTTGGGCCTGATCTATCTGCGCGTGCCGACCTGGTGCCCGTTCCGTCTGCAGTTCTATTGCAATGGGCATAGCTGGCTGGCCCGCCAACTCACCGCCGCCGGCATCGGTTTCACCCTTGCCGACAACGCCTTTCTGCGCATTGACGACTGGGAGCGCGCGCAGGCCCTCGCCGACACCCTCTCGCCCGACCACCTGCATCGCATCCTCGATCACTATGCCCAGCAGTGCTGTCCGGTGCTCGACGTCTTCGCCCAGTCCTACCACTGGAGTTTCATGCAGGTCGAATACGCCACTGATCTGGTGTTCCGCACGCCGGCCATCCTCAAACCCCTCTATGAACAGCTTTCCCGGCAAGCCATCCTGACCGTCAAAGCCGAACACGTCGCCACCTTTCTCGGCCACAAGATCACTGCCCAACTCGCCCAAGAGATCGGCAGCCAATTCACCACGCGTATCGAGGGCACCTGCGTCAAGCATCGTTTCAGTAAGTCCTCGATCAAGATCTACGACAAATTCGGCCTCGTCCTACGTATCGAGACGACCACCAACGACGTCTCCGCTTTCAAGCACTACCGCAAGGTGGAACATCGCCAAGGCCCGGCAACTCGCGCCCTGGCCCCCGTCAGAAAGACCATCTACAGCCTCAAGGACTTGCGTGAGATCTTGCTAAGCTGCAATCGCCGTTACCTTGAATACCTCTCCAGTCTGGACGACTTCTCGGCTGGCATCCGGACGCTCGACCGTCTCACCCAACCCCGTCCGCTCAAAGGCCGAAACCTCAAGGGCCTCAACTTTTTCAGCCGCGCCGAACAGACCCTGCTCGCCGCCCTCCAGCGTCCTGGCTTCAATATCGCCGGTCTCCGCCGCGCCGACCTACTGCCGCTCCTCGGCCAATCCTCTCCCGCCACCCTATCCCGACAACTCGCCCGTCTGCGCCATCTCGGCGTCATCAAACGCGTCCTCGGTACCTATCGCTACTATCTCACCCGCGCTGGCCGCGCCGCCATCGCTGCCGGCCGCCGTCTCACCGAACACACCATCATTCCTGCTCTGGCCTGACAAATCTGCTCACAAAATGCAAACACTCAGGTCGTAAGCGACTAATAATCCCAGTCGGCAAAGCGCTAGCTCCCTTCGTGAAACAGCTGCGTGCCGAGCGCAAAGCAGGCACGGATTCCCCAAACGCAAACACGGCGCTGCTGGATTCCGGACTTGAAGAAACTCTCAACCGGCTTCAGGACGTCGAAGTGCATAGTAGCTGGTTGCACGAAGTGTCGCAGCGGATAGAGACCGCGTATGTACGCCCAGAGTATCTAGCCAAGCCGAGTGGAGCTATCGCCAAATTTTGGTGACGGCCCGAAGATCAGGCGGCGGCTTGAGGCGCGGCAGAAGTGCCGATGACCTCGATCCCGTCGGCGGAACTTCACACCCAGGATCAGTTTTGGCAACTGGTTGTGTCCGTCGATGCGGCGCCAAGTTTTCTGGCCGCCTTCGACCAGCTTGAAGACCATGGCGAGCGCGGTCTTGTTCGACAGGCAGCCTTTGATCGGACGGTGCGGTGCCGGACGGTCGCAAAGGTGCTTTCAATGGGGTTCGTGGTTCGTAAGTGCTTCCAGTGCTCGGCGGGGAAATCGTAGAACGCCAACAGCGCGTCGCGATCCTTGGTCAGGCAATCGGCCGCTTTGTCGTATTTGACCCCGTAGGTTTCGACAAAGGCTTCCAATGCCGCAACGGCATCCTTCTTGGTCTCGGCCATCCAGATCTCCTGCAGCGCGCGCTTGGCCTTGGTGTGCAGGCTCTTCGGCATCTTGTTCAAGATGTTCGCGGTCTTGTGCACCCAGCAGCGTTGCTCGCGGGTTGTCGGCCACACCTCGCCGAGCGCCTTCCAGAACCCGAACGCGCCCCCCGCTTTCGTGAGGGCGGCTTGGCGACCGCAATCTGCGGCGCGGTTGTCAGCCCGCGACGCTTCAAATCGAGCAGCAGATCACGCCACGACTGTGAGCTTTCGCGAATGCCATCGGTGAAGCCGACAAGCTCCTTCCTGCCTTCAGGCGTCGCGCCGATGATGACTAGGATGCACTGCGCCTGCTCCTCGAGCCGGGCCTCCAGATGGATGCCGTCGGCCCAGCAATAGACGTAGCGCTTTGCTGACAGATCACGCTTCCGCCAGCGCGCATGCTCCTCGCTCCACACCTCCCCCGCCTCCGCGGGGGCAGGCTCTTGAGGCGGGCGATGGTCGACGCCGATAGACCGGGCGCGTCCGTGCCGACGAGCGCCGCCAGCGCTTCCTCGAAATCGCCGGTTGAGATGCCCTTCAGGTAGAGGATAGGGAACAGAACTTCCAGGCTCTTTGGCCGCCGCGCGTAGGGCGGTACGATCGAGGGCGAGTACCAGATACGCTCACCTTCGGCGGCTTCGCGGTCGCGCACACGCGGCTGGCCAATGGCGACTGGCCCGATACCGGTCATGATCTCACGCTCTGGAAGGTGGCCATGGCGCACCACGCGCCGCTGGCCCGTCTCGGTCTTCAGATCGGCATGCTTTGCGAGAAACTCAGCAACCTCCGCCTCGACCGCCTGGGTCAGCAGCGCACGCAGGCCGCTGCGTAGCACCTCTGTCAGAGAATCGGTGAAGACCCCTGGCTGGGCGAGCTTGATGACGTTAGTGTCGGACACGGCGTATCACTCCTTCATTGGAGAAGTGGAGGCGTTGAACACCACCACGATACGCCGCCCTACCCCGTCACGCCGTCGCCAACTTCTGGCCATAGCTCGTGATCAATACGGACGCCGTGCCAAGCAATTTCGCTGCTTGGCGCGCATGGATCACCTCGATCGCGTTGCTGAGCTGTGGTCGAGAATGTTCCGCGAACGTGAGATCCGCCGTATCAGAGCGGCCTGGGGGTCACGTCCGTCAAGCTGGTGGAGATTCGGGACTTGAGCTGAGGCGCCATTGAAGGCAGCGGCGTTGGTGAAAGGTGATCGGCGGTCGATGCGATGGTGAGAGTCGCGATCGACGGCATGGCGGATTGTGCTTCGGCCGGAGCGCCGCTATCAAGCCCTGCGCCTTCGGCGCACCGCTGCGCGGCTGCGGGGCTTGACAGCGGCACTCCAGCCGAGCTTTTGGCATCCATGCCGTTCGACGGCGCAGTGGATCGCTTGGGATTGGCTAGGCGGCGCACGGGATCTGCCGGGGATCGGTGGCGGCGGCCGCAGCCAGTTCGGCCCTGACCTCAACCTGCATATAGCGGTGCTGCAGCTGCCATTCATCGTTTTGCTCGAGCAATACCGCGCCAAT
The DNA here is from genome assembly GCA_963787425.1 of uncultured Alphaproteobacteria bacterium. Classification (GTDB taxonomy): domain Bacteria; phylum Pseudomonadota; class Alphaproteobacteria; order ATCC43930; family CGMCC-115725; genus AP-15. The sequence goes on along the minus strand of CAWBCV010000001.1, from coordinate 913,797 downwards.
CAGCCGAATGATGGCGGCCTCATTGGGGAAGATGCCGACGACATCGGCGCGCCGCTTGACCTCCTTGTTGAGCCGCTCGAGCGGGTTGGTACTGTGTAATTTGCTGCGGTGTTGCTCGGGGAATCCCTCAGGAAATCCTCAGGTAGGACAGCACGCGGCAGCGCTGCCAGGTGGCGCCGAACACCCGGCGGATCGCCGCTTTCAGCCCCTCATGGGCATCCGAGATCACCAGCTTGATCCCGCGCAAGCCGCGTCGCACCAAGCTCGGCAAAAAGCTCGACCAGAAGGTTTCGGCCTCCGACGGGCCGATGTGCAACCCAACGATCTCGCGTCGGCCATCGGTGTTGACCGCCACAGCGATTATCGCGGCGACCGAGACGATGCGGCCGCCCTCGCGCTGCTTCGGGTAGGTGGCATCGAGCCACAGATACGGCCACTCGCCGGCGAGCGGCCGGTCGAGGAAGGCATGCACGCGCTCGTCGATCTCCCCCGCCTTCGCGGGGGCAGGCTCTTGCACAGCTTAGAAACCTGCGACTTGCTGATCCCCGATAACCCCATCGCCTGCACCAGATCATCAACTCGCCGGGTCGACACGCCGCCGATCCAGGCCGATCACCGCGATCAGCGCTTTCTCCGAGCTCTTGCGGGCTTCGAGAAAACGGCGGGAAATAGCTGCCTTGCCGCAGCTGCGGGATCCGCAATTGCAGCGCGCCAAGCCGAGGGTGCGGTCGCGATAGCCGTGGCGCCAAGTGGTGCGCTCGCCGCTGCGCTCGTAGCGCCCGGCGCCAATCAACCCCTCGACGTCACATTCCATCAGCAACTGCAGCACCGCCTCGGCCACGGCTCGCAGAAAATCTCCATCGCCGGCCTTCTCCAGCAAATCGGCCAGCACCAATCTCTCTTCGGTCATCGGGTCCTCTCGCGTGCTTCAGGTTGAAGTTTGGCAACTCCACCTTAGCCAACTCGCCCGATGGCCACCTCAACCACACCGCAGCCCTACAACTGCGGACCGACCCGAAAATTCCTCCACAAGCGTGGACGCTAACTGCCTGGGAGACGATCGACGATCGAACGCTGAAAGACATCGGTATTTCCCGCTGCGAGATCAAGTATGCAAAAGATGCACGATATTGGAGCTGACGGTCGCGTAGTCGCCCGAGTTTGCGCCGAGCCGTCCATGCAAGTTTCCGCCTGCCGGTGCCCGCAGTCCCAGGCCGCAGTTCTTGACGCATGCCCCGTGGTTTGAAAATCTTGTCATTCGACGCACCAACCTATTCGCATTCCCGTCGCGGAAGGGCAGGAAGGTGCTTGGCATTGCTAGTGGTCATCGCGGTAACGGGTGCAGCGGCCCCTGAGTCGCAAATTCGCGCCCTACAGGCTCCTGCCGGCCCGGAGCCGATTACCTCGGTGCCTCCGCCCCCGCCGCAGAATTCCTTGAAGCTCGCTCTTGGAGAACGCCTGTTTGCGGATCCCGGTTGTCCGGCGACGGTTCGCGAGCCTGCTCGTCGTGTCACGACATACGGACCAATGGCGCTGACAGCAATCGGCTCGACAAGGCTCTCGACGGATCAGAGCTTCCGCTCAATACCAGCACCGTCTTCAACGCGGCGCTCAGCTTTCGCCTCAATTGGGAGGGCAATTTTCGCACGCTCGAGGGACAGGCCGAGTCGGCGCTGGAGAATCAGCGAGCCATGGGGAGAAGCATCGACGAGGTCCTCGGAAAGCTGAGTGCTGATTCTCAAACGCGGCGTCAATTCCGCGCCGCTTATGGGCACGCGCCGGACCCGTGCAAGCCTCTAAGTGTCTGAATCTTAATCGCATGGTTGTATTGAGGACTACGCGTCAATCTCCTGACGAGGAGTTGGATGCCGGCGATATAGAGCCAAGCCCTGGCACTGGCGATCGAAGCCTCAAAGTCTTTGGCCAGCCGGCGGTTGCGATTGAGCCAAGCGAGGGTCCGTTCGACTACCCAGCGGCGGGGGAGCACAACGAAGCCGGGAGCGTCTCGTTTGACGATCTCGACCGTCCAGCGGCCGAATTTGGTGAGAGCTTTGGCCAGTTTGTCCCCAGAATAGGCACGATCGGCGAAGAGATGGCGCAGCCAGGGGAAGAGATCGTGAATGGTTTCGACAATGAGCGGGGCGCCGTCGCGGTCTTGAATATCAGCCGAGTGAACCTCGGCGCCGACGAGGAGGCCAATCGTATCGGTGACGATATGGCGCTTGCGCCCGTTGACCTTTTTGCCGGCGTCATACCCGCGGGGACCGCCGCTCTCGGTGGTCTTGACCGACTGGCTGTCGATGATCCCGGCCGAGGGGCTGGCTTCGCGACCCGCGGCCTCGCGCGTTTCCACCAACAATTCGAAGTTGATCCGCTCCAGAATGCCGTTGTCGCGCCAAGCATAGAAATAGTTCTGCACGGTGGTAAACGGCGGAAACTCGCGCGGCAACAGCCGCCACTGACACCCTGTCCTGGCCATGTAGAGTAACGCATCGACGATGCTTCGCAGCGCGGTTTTCGGCGGGCGCCCGAACCGCTTGCGCTGCGGGAGGTGGGCGAGATCACCAGCCATTCCGCATCGGTTACATCGCTTGAATACCGCAATCCTTTTCGCTCATACTGGGGTCGAGTGGTTTCAGTCCACATGTTGTGCCTCGCTGATTGCTTGACACAACCAATGAAGCACAACTCTCTGAAATCACTAAACTCTTTTTAGGTAAGCCTCTTAGATGCGATCGCCACCTACGAGCGATCGCTGGTGACCCCCGGAAGCCGATTCGACCGCTGGTTGGACGGCGATGCCGCGGCACTGTCGGCCAAGGAGCAAAACGGCTACCAGCTGTTCAAGTCGCTCGGCTGCATCTCCTGTCATCAGGGCGTCAATATCGGCGGAAACCTATTTGAGCGGCACGGCATCTTTCACCCGCTCGCCTGGCCCAAACCCGAGATCCTCCACGTCCCAAGCCTGCGCAACGTGGCTACCACACCACCCTATTTCCACCACGGCAGCGCTCCGACGCTCCATGAGGCTGTGCGCAGGGTGGCCGACGCTCAGCTCGACCAGACGCTATCGGACCGGCAAATCGAAGCGATCGTGGCCTTCCTGAACACACTGACCGGGACCTATCGCGGCGCTCCCGTGGCCGCCGCGCCACCATGAACGTGACGTTAGCCGCGGTGGCCGTGCCAACTCTGGTGGTGCTGCTCACCTGGCTGTCATTCCGTGCAATCGACGCGGATGCGGAACGGTATGATCGCGCGCTCAAAGCCCTCGACCGTTTCACGATGATGGAGATTGCGCTGCACCGGGACGCCCTGAGCGCACGCGCCGGGATGTTGCGCAACTATGATCCCTCGTGCGAGAGATAAACGCTCTGCGCGAGTCGCTCGGCCGATTGCGTGACAATGCGTTAGTCGCTTACGACCTGAGTGTTTGCATTTTGTGAGCAGATTTGTCAGGCCAGAGCAGGAATGATGGTGTGTTCGGTGAGACGGCGGCCGGCAGCGATGGCGGCGCGGCCAGCGCGGGTGAGATAGTAGCGATAGGTACCGAGGACGCGTTTGATGACGCCGAGATGGCGCAGACGGGCGAGTTGTCGGGATAGGGTGGCGGGAGAGGATTGGCCGAGGAGCGGCAGTAGGTCGGCGCGGCGGAGACCGGCGATATTGAAGCCAGGACGCTGGAGGGCGGCGAGCAGGGTCTGTTCGGCGCGGCTGAAAAAGTTGAGGCCCTTGAGGTTTCGGCCTTTGAGCGGACGGGGTTGGGTGAGACGGTCGAGCGTCCGGATGCCAGCCGAGAAGTCGTCCAGACTGGAGAGGTATTCAAGGTAACGGCGATTGCAGCTTAGCAAGATCTCACGCAAGTCCTTGAGGCTGTAGATGGTCTTTCTGACGGGGGCCAGGGCGCGAGTTGCCGGGCCTTGGCGATGTTCCACCTTGCGGTAGTGCTTGAAAGCGGAGACGTCGTTGGTGGTCGTCTCGATACGTAGGACGAGGCCGAATTTGTCGTAGATCTTGATCGAGGACTTACTGAAACGATGCTTGACGCAGGTGCCCTCGATACGCGTGGTGAATTGGCTGCCGATCTCTTGGGCGAGTTGGGCAGTGATCTTGTGGCCGAGAAAGGTGGCGACGTGTTCGGCTTTGACGGTCAGGATGGCTTGCCGGGAAAGCTGTTCATAGAGGGGTTTGAGGATGGCCGGCGTGCGGAACACCAGATCAGTGGCGTATTCGACCTGCATGAAACTCCAGTGGTAGGACTGGGCGAAGACGTCGAGCACCGGACAGCACTGCTGGGCATAGTGATCGAGGATGCGATGCAGGTGGTCGGGCGAGAGGGTGTCGGCGAGGGCCTGCGCGCGCTCCCAGTCGTCAATGCGCAGAAAGGCGTTGTCGGCAAGGGTGAAACCGACGCCGGCGGCGGTGAGTTGGCGGGCCAGCCAGCTATGCCCATTGCAATAGAACTGCAGACGGAACGGGCACCAGGTCGGCACGCGCAGATAGATCAGGCCCAACTCGGCGTCGATGAAGTAGAAGTAGTAATGCAGGCATTTGCCAGTATCCGGCCGCAAGAAGGTGCGATGCGTGTGCTTGTCATGCCAGGGCTTGTAGGTGTGGCAGGCTTCCATCGCCGAGATGATATGCACCAGGCCGGGACGGTCGCCGCGGACGACAAGCACCCTGGCGACGACGTCCTCCTTGCGGATGTGGTTCTTGGCAATGTGTTCGATGGTAATGCCAGCGGCACTCGCCAACTCGGCGGCGCGCTCGCGTACTCGATCGCGAAGTGGTTCGGCAAATCGCGGATAGTCGAAGATCCGGATCTGCCGCGCAGAAAGAAATCCCGTCATTCCCTTCGCGTAACAGGCTCCCGGCAGCGTGCCGGTGACGATGATCCGGTCATAGCAGGAGAGCACCCCGGCGAGGCGCTCGCGGTAACGCTCCGTCAGCGGCTGCCTCAACCTCCTCTCCTGCTCCCCGCGTCTCCTGCGTCTATTTTAACCTGTTTGGTTCCGGCTTCGCCGGCTTAGGGGATGCGGAAGAGATGGCAGCCATCGATCGATTTGCAGCGGTGACCGCCCGGCAGGAGCAACTGACCGAGCAATTCAAAAGCGACAATGCTCTGTTGCAGAACTCCCTCGCTCATTTCCGATTGTTCAGCGCCCGCCTTTCCGCATCGGATGGGAGTGGCCGACTTGCTCCCGCAGTGAGCGCGCTCGCCGCGGCTATGCTGCAGCTGACGCTCGACACATCGCTGGCGGCTGCGCGCGAGGTTGCGGATCGATTGAACGGGCTTGCCGCGCAACCTCTTCCCTCTGGGGACGCCGACTCGGTTCAACCTCTTGCTAGCGCACGGAATGTTGCTCTACGACCTGCTTCCGACGACCGACGGCATGCTGAGGAATTGCTCGCTGCACCGAGCAACCCTGAGTTAAAGAACCTCCGCACAATGGTGCTCACACGCCAGGCCGCATCCAGAGCAACGGCCCGAGAATTCGAACTCTTGCTGTATGCGGCTTCACTGCTTCTGCTCGGGATTCTTGTCTAACTCGGGCTGCAGCTTCGGGCGAGGGCCCTGACGTTGCAGCGGCGCGCCGCATTCGAGCATGTAGTCGCCGGCATCTCGACGCGCCTGATCGACGCGCAGCCCCACGAGATCGGCGCGCATATCAACCGGGCGCTGGCCGAACTGGCGGAGCTTGTTGACGCGGACCGCGCTTACCTGGTGGTCTCAGGCCAGATAAGCCGGATGCATAGGTGGTGCAGACAGGGGATAACCTTTCCGCTAGCCTGGCCCGATCGGGTGCCGGCGCTGGTAGCCCAGTTAGGCGCGACTGCAGAGGGCATTATCCATATACAGAGCGTACACCGGCTGCCTCCCGGCGCGGACAAAGACGCCCTTGCCGCCGCCAGCCTGCTCAGCTGGCATGCATCTTGAGCATGGCCGAGTGCGGCTTAAGTAGAAAATTCCTCGGCTTCGACGCACTGCGGCCTGGCATCATCACGCAATCCACCGAACTCGGCTTGTTGCGCATGGCTCTCGACGCCGTCGCCAATGTCGTGATTCGGGATCACCTCCTGCAGGAAGGTGCTCGCCTGGAGACGAATTTCCAGCAGGCCCGTCGCATGGAAACGGTCGGTGCTCTCGCCAGCGGTATCGCGCATAATTTCAACAATATCGTTGGCGCGATCCTTGGCCATACCGAAATGGCGGAAGTGCAGCTTGCGTCCGATAGCCGGCCAGCCCGCAACCTCAAAGAAATCCGCCGTGCCGGAGAGCGGGCACGTGATCTTGTCGATCAGATCCTCGCTTTCGGCCGGCGCGGGGATTTACAGCGAAGACCAGTAAGCATGAAAGGGCTGGTCGCCGAGACAAGCCCGCTGCTTCAGGTCTCGTTGCCTTCGCGGATCGAACTGGCTATCCGCGAGGTGCCGGAGGCGGCCGTCACATCCGGTCAGCCTGGTCAGCTGCAGCAGGTGATTCTCAATCTTTACCATAACGCCGCACAGGCGATGGATCAGGGCGGGCGCGTCCAGATCGAAACCGAGGTGCACCAGATAGCGGGACCGCGATCGCTTACCCATGGGGACCTTCGGCCGGGACGCTATGTGCGCATTGCCGTAAGCGACGCCGGGTGCGGCATGGACGAGGCGACCTTGGAACACATCTTCGAACCGTTTTTCACCACGCGTCTATCGGGCAGCGGCTTGGGGCTCGCAGCGGTGCGTGGGATTGTGCGCGACCATGGCGGCGCAATAGACGTCTGGAGCGCGCCTGGGGTCGGCAGCCGCTTCGAGGTTTGGCTGCCCTGTATTATCGTAGGCGCACCGCCCGCGCGTGATGAAGTAGCCACCCTTCAACTCGGCAGGGGCCAAACGGTGCTGGTGGTTGACGATGCAAACGAGCGGCTGCTCGCCGACGAAGAAATGCTTGCGGCGCTTGGATATGAGCCGGTCGGATTTACCCGCGCGCACAATGCGCTGGCGGCGTGCACAGCGATACCGGGAAGGTTCGATGCGTTGCTGGTGAGCCATATCGCGCCTGCCTGTCCGCACTTGATCTGGCTGCTGCGCTGCAAGAGAGCGTGCCGGATGTGCCAGTCCTACTGGCGGCGGCGTGGGCCGAAGAGATCGGCGTCGACACGTTGGTGGCCGCCGGGATTTCCGAGCTTGTGCATCGGCCCCTCATCTCCACCGAGCTCGCGGCGGCTTTGGCGCGCTGCCTGAGGGTTTCCGAGATTTCAGTCAGCGAACTACGGCCGTAGCACGTTTCTTCCGTACTGAAATCATGCCGTAGCAGACGTCCACCATCCTCTTCGCATCGATAAACGAAGAGGTTCGACATGACTGTACAGATGGTCGCGGCCCGCCGACCACTCGCCGACAGAGCCGCCCGCAGGATACTGGGACGATGTGCTTTGGCGGTGATTGGCGTTAGTTTGGCTGCATCTCTCTCAGCGCGTTTGGCACCGATCTGGCAACGGGGTCTTCTCGGTCAATAACCGGCGCATCTCAGCTAGCGCATGCCGATCATCGGGCGATAGCCCTTCAGTCGAGCGGTCCGCTCGACCCCAAGTTGGATTACCTCGCCGCGCACTCTCGGACGGTCGACCGGCTGTACGAGGAGCTCATGCGATGGACTCCTCCCCCGTGCTCGTCGGCTTCGGCCGCTGGCTCAAGGGTAGGCGGATGCTGAGCGTAGTCGTGAAAATACTGCCTCTTGGGAAAAGCAAACCGACGTCGCCGCCGCCTTCGAGCGAACGGAACATTATCGGCCAATCGAGCCCATTGATATCTGGCGCTCATCGGGGTCGAAGCATTGCATCGAAACAAGGGTGTGCAGTGTTGGCATTACTGCAGCACCTCCTTCGCCAATGCGACTGGGAGCACCTCCCCGCATACCTTTGGTCATCGAACCCGCTAATTACCTCTCTTTACGAGAGGCATGGCTTTGACATCGCGGGCACGATTCAGGTGGGTTCGTCGCCGCCCATCTTTGCCATGCTGCGTCATGCGCGCTGAAGCTCGTTGGATCAGGAGACGCTGATGACTGATCTCATCGGAAAAAGATTGCGCTGTCTAGAAGAGCAACACCAGGCGATCCGTATTACAGATGTAACGCGTTTCTCGTCCTACTGAAATTCTACGTTAACCGGCGTGCAGTGATCTGCGATCGCGAATTCGTGGGAGCATAGTCATGAACAGCCTCTTGGGTCGGCGGGCACTAGTGGTCGGGGCAGGTATCGGCGGGCTGTCGATGGCTGGCGCCTTGGCGAAATATTTCGAGCAGGTCGAGATCTTGGAACGCGACCGCCCGCCGGTATCGGCCGCTTCCCGGCCCGGCGCTCCGCAGGATCGGCATCCGCATGGTCTGCTCGCCGGTGGGCTGCAGGCTGTCGGCGAGATTTTCCCGGGCTTCGAGAATGACCTTGCCGGAGCCGGCGCTGTCCCCATTAAGGTCGCGCGGACGTGCAATACTAGGACGCGGATGTCGGCGCTCTACCCCATCGGGATTTCGGCATATCGCTGCTCTGTGCGTCCCGGCCGCTGATCGAGCTGATGCTGCGACGCCGCGTCGAGCCGATCGCGAACGTTGCACTGCGGCCGGAATGCCGGGTGACAGGGATCGTGCCGGCAACCGCCGACCGGGCGGTGCACGGTATCCGGTTCGTTGCCGAGCCGGGATTCGAGAATCCTGGAGGCCGATCTGGTAGTGGACGCCTCCGGGCGGCGCCGTGCCGACATCGACGTTGCTCGACGCTCTCGGCTGGGAGCAGCCGGCGCAGACCGAGATTGGCGTCGATATCAGCTACGCCACGGTCGTGGTGCCGATCCCCGCCAACGTGCCACTGGACTGGAAGCTCATCCTGAGGCAGCCTGATCCGCCCGCCCTGGCGATGCACGCGGTATTGGTGCCGATAGAAGGCCGCGTCGAAAAAGAGGTGCCGAAGCCGGCCGCCTTCGTCGGCCGCGATCAACTCTTTGCTTTCTTGGAACCCCAGGGCGTGCCGGCCATACCGACCGACTACCGACTATGATGCGGGCATCAACCGAGGGCTCGGTGTTCCGTGTAACTGGCTGCAGATCATGGAAAACGCCATGGATCCCGCCCACACGGCGTTTCTCCACACCACTATCAGCGGCTCCCAATTCACTAACGAGTTCGGCGTGATGCCGGAACTGGAGTTCGTCGAGACGCCGGTGGGCATGATGTACATCGGCACCCGGCGGGTGGGACACAATGTCTGGGCGCGGATGGTGGAAGCCATCCTACCCAACCTGCAGCAGGTGGCTCCGATCTGGGAGACCGGCCACCAGGAGCGTCCGTTCAGCGGCCCGATGATGAGCCGCTGGATCGTGCCGCTCGACGACACCAGCACCATGTTCATCGAATTCGGCCACGTGAGCGAGACCAAGGGCGTCACGCCCGCTTGGTGGGCCGATCGCGCCATCATGTTCCCCGGCCAGCTTGCCGCCGAGTCCTACGAGGCCGGTCAGCATCAGCCCGGCGATTATGAGGCACAGGTCTCGCAGCGGCCAATCGCCATCCACGGCTTGGAGCATATCGGCGCAACCGATCGCGGGGTCATGATGTTCCGGAACCAGACGAGACGCGGCATCCGGGCCCTGCAAGCCGGTCAGGACCCGATTGGCCTGTGCCTTGATGCTGACGTGGTCATCGCGACATACTCTAACGACACCGTTGTGCGTATGCCGCCCGAACCGAATTCCGCAGTGGACCGTCGGCTCATGCGCGAAACCGGGCGTCGGCTCGCGGATGGTTATCTCAAGGATCCGCCGCTATTGGCATCCAAGGACATCGACCCAACGGCGGCGGGCTGACGCCTCCGGCTTCCCGTTCGTCATAACCCATCTACCACGGAAAGGAATTTCCGATGAGTACCCTCACGCCCGACCAGCGGGCCATGTTGGCCGCCTGGCAGCAGCACACCTACGCTGAATTCGTGCTCAAAGATGCGGATGCGGCTCTCGCGACCATGACCGAAAACCCCTACGTGTTCCTCATTTCGTCCGGGACGGCGCGAGTCGGTCGAGCCGCTGTGCATGCGTTCTACGCCAAAGAATTCTTGCCGCAGATTCCACCGGACCTGGAACTCACCTCTCTGTCACAGACCTTCGGTGACGATCGGATCGTCGAAGAAATGGTGATGCGCTTTACACATACGATCGATATGGATTGGATGCTTCTCGGCGTGCGACCCACCGGTCGAAGAGCCGAGTTCATCCTCGCCGGCATCATCCAGTTTCAAGACGGCAAGTTGGCCCACGAGCATCTCTATTGGGATCAGGCGACGGTGCTCTCTCAGTTGGGAGTCCTGGATCACCCGCTGGCGGCGACTGGAGTTGGCAGCGCAGCGCAACTTCTGAAACTTCGGTGATCGGCGCGCCGGGTCGGCTGGGGCGGTTTGGAGGGATACCCGGTGAAAGTCGGCTATTGGCCATCGGGATCATGCCGACGATCATCGCCGCAGCGGTCATCAGCACCGGCCGAATCCGGGTGCGTCCCGCGGCGATGGCCGCATCGAAGGCGCTCATGCCGGCGAGCTACTGCTCGCGCGCGAAGGTCACCAGCAGGATCGAGTTGGCCGAGGCGACGCCGACCGCCATGATCGCGCCCATCAGGGACGGGACGCTCAACGTCGTATCGGTAATGTAAAGCATTGTGACGATGCCGCAGAAGGTCGCGGGCAATGCTAGGATGACGACCAACGGGTCGCCAAAGTTCTGGTAGTTTACGACCATCAGCAGGTAGACGAACACGGCGGCGAACAAGAGCCCGATGCCCATGTCCCGGAAGGCGTCATTCATGCTCCGGATCTGGCCCAGTACCTGGATCGAATTGCCGGGCGAGAGCTCCTTCTGCAGCCCCGCGACGACCTTGCCGATCTCGCCCGCGACGCTGCCGAGGTCGCGGCCCTGGAGATTGGCGTAGACCTCGTAGATCGGTTGGATGTTCGCCTGGTTGGCGTTGGTCGGCAGCGCAATGCGGGTGAGGGTCGCCACATTGCTCAGGAGCCCCGGCACCGGATCGCCTTGCGGCGAGAGGGCGGTACTGACTGGCGTATTGGTCAGCGCATTGAGAGACGCCACCTGAGGCTCGGGGGTCTGAACCACCAGGTAATACGGATTTCCGTAAATTTCTGGACACGAGTGTGACTTCTGCCTCGGGCCCTGGTTCGAGAGCGCGCCACCTACTGAGTGGGCGAATCCGCAGCGCAGGCGACCGCGCAGAGTGAGCGGATCAGACCATGGTCAGTGGCGAACCGGTTCCACGCCATCTCACAGGCATCCATGATGTCCGCCAGGCTACGAATACCGAGTTGGCGAGCCAATGGCTGCGCAGATAGTGCCAAACCCGCTCGACCGGATTGAGTTCCGGGCTGTAAGGCGGCAGCTCCAATAACGTGATGTTGCCGGGCAACACGAGTCCCTGGCTGCGGTGCCAGCCAGCACGATCGAGGATCACCACGGCATGGGCATCGGCGGCGACTTGGCTGCTGATCTCGCTGAGATGATGGTTCATCGCGGCGGTATTGCAGATCGGCATGATCAGCGCCGCCGCTTTGCCCTGCGACGGGCAGACCGCGCCAAATAAGTAGGCCGAGGCGAAGCCGAGATCCTTTGGCGCTACCGGCCGGCTGCCGGTTTGCCCCCACACCCGGGTCAGAGTGTTCTTTTGGCCGATGCGAGCCTCGTCCTGAAACCATACCTCGACTCGCACACCGCGTGCTTGCGCCACCTGGACTCGCTCTAATTGCAATCCAAGAGTTGCGAAAACGCCGTTTGCGCCGTCGCATCGGCCTCCGGGTGGCGAGGCCGCGGCGCCAGCCAACTCAACTTTAGCCGATGCAGCAGCCGGTAGGTGCTCGACAGACTGCAATCAATCTCAAACTCCTCCTTCAATATTCGTTGCGCGTCGACCCCACGAAACGCCACCACCCCGTCCTGCTCCAGCGCGGCGCCGGCGACAATCCGTTCCTTGAGCCGCGCACTCGTCACGGCGTCGACCCGTGGCTGTCGACCTGGGCGCGGCCGATCACGTAATCCTGCAATGCCGTCCTCTTCGTAGCGGCTATGCCACTCGTAAGCCGCCGACCGGCTCAGCCCAGCCAGCCGCGCCGCTTCCTCATGCTCCATCCCCTCGAGCATGTTCGCGATCATCAGAACCCGCTGGCAGACACGCCCGGTCTCGGCTCGTGCCAAGCGCCGCAGCTCTGCCGCCCCCGGTTCGCTGCGAAAAAAGTAGGCCGGCATCGTCCATCCCCCAAACATGGTACCCTTGCCCAATCACTCTACCATATCTAGGAACCACTGGAAGCCGGTATTATATTGCTCAATTCGAATGCTCGGAGCCATTTTGCGCTGACCAATGCAATCGGCGTCGTGGATCCGTCGCAATTAAAAGCGCTGCGCCGACTGCTACGGAATAGCGCCAATCCGTGGCTCGTCGTGCTTCATCACCAGGTCGCGGAGTATCCTGTAACGTCGATCGGCCTGCGCGAGCGGATCGGTCTCGCATTGGTCAACGCGCCAGATCTGTTGGCAGTTATCGCCCCGCACTCACGACGTGTTATTGTATTGCACGGTCACCGCCATAAAGACTGGATCGGCATCTGCGGGAACGTCGTCTTGTGCTCCGCGCCATCCACCTCGCTGGGGGGCGGCAGCGCGGGTAATTACCGCGGCAGCTTCCATCTCCACCAGCTAGCTGTTGAGACCGGCGGCGGGATCACCTTGAAAGCAACCGAGCGTTTACAGGTGTAGCGGGCGGACGAGCCGGATCGGGCATATGAATTGATGCTACAGACCGCGAACAGCGGCCGTGGGCAATGACGCGCGCCCGCTAACGCCGGCCTGCCACTTTCTCGATTGATGGCCCAGGGCCGAGGAACGCTGCGATGGTCCCGGCGTCGCGGCCGATCATCGTCTTGCCGGCGGCCACCAATTCATCGACCTGGTCGCGCGGCAAGGTGAGGCCGGTACGGGTCGCGACGAGCCGCGCCCGCGTTTCCGGGTCGGGATAATCGGAGAGGCTGACCTGCAATACCCTCCCGGCAACATCGCCGCACGCATAACCCCGAATAACGGCGCCTTGGCGGCAGCGCAGCGCGCGCAAATGGGCGACGAGATCGTCGACAGCGGCTTCGACGGCGATCAGGGTCTCGATGTTGTAGGCCCCCACTTGTGTGCTCGTAACCGCCGAGATGATCTGCCCCAGCCCGCTGACAATGCGTTGGCGCGGCCAGTTGGGGTTCGGCGCTGACTGGCCGTCGACGGTGATCACCAGAATGCGCCGCACCGGCAGCAGACCGGCCGCAATCCGATCCGTTCCGGTGTCCAATAGAAGCATATCATTGAGCAGCACCCGCAGCGCCAAATTATCCGAAATGCCGCCGTCCATCAGATGAATCCACGGCGTTCGCTGGTCGCTGGAATAGCGATGCAGGTTTTCGATCAGTGCGCGCGCACGCAAATCGTTTTCGGCGCGCTCCCATGCTTGCGGCGGCACCGGCGACGGCAATGGACAATCCGGCCCGCGATAGTTCTGCAAGGTCACCGGGCCGAACAGCACCGGAAAGCCGTTGGAAGCAGCGACCGCGCGGGCGATCGGCAGGGCCGTAAGATCGGAGCAGATCACGTCGAAAGTCTGCGGCAGAAAACCGAAAGGGCTGCCAAAGCTGATGTCGGTAGCGTTGATGCTTACCTGAGGACGGCCGCGCCGATAAAGGTCCTCGAACGTCGCACCGTGGAACATCAGCCGGTCGTAGACCGATGTCATGCGGTCGTTGGTGCCGACCAGCGGATTGAATACCCAGTCCCAGTTCCACGGCAGCAGGAAAGTGCCCCAGATATAGGCCTCGATGTCGGGGTAAAGAAATTCGTCGGGGAAGGTTTCGAACGACTTCTTGCCGTAGAGGCCAAAATACGCCGCCGGAAAGGACCCCCCCGAGACCCCGGCCAAAAAGTCGATTTCGTCGAGCAAGGTACTGTTCGTCGCTTCGGGGCGCACGGGGATGTCCCTCATTCCGCGCAGGACGCCGAAAGCAAAAGCGGCCGAGCGCTTGCCGCCGCCCGAGAGGGCGACCAGCACCAGGGCGCTTTCGGCGCCGCCGCCGCGGTTCACGTCGAGCAGACGATACTCGGTATTCCCCGCGGGCGAGCGCAGCGGCTCGTTCATCGGCACCCTCAGCGAGCTGCAGCCGCCGAGCAGCAGCACCGCGGCGAGCCCAAGCACGTGCCATTTGCACGTGCGCCGAACCGCATCGCTCAAGAAACCCATCGAATGCAGCCCTACCGGACGGCTCGATCGTGTACCGGACGATCCGGAGAAAGCGCAATCGCGATTGCGCGGGTTGCCGGGTTTCTGGCGCATCGGCTCGCCAGCGCGATCAGGATCGGCACGCCGATAAAGGCGCCGGCGATGCCCCATAGCATTGCCCAGAAAAATACCGCAAACAGAACCATGAACGGGGAGATCGAGATCGCCGCTCCCGTTACGCGCGGCTCGATATAGCTGCCGACGACGAACTGGACGACGTTGAGGCCGACGAACATCACGATCGCGGGCGAGAACGACTCGTATTGAGCGGCGGCAAAAAGTGTCGGCAGGATTGTCGCTATGAACGATCCGATGAACGGGATAAAGTTGAAGACAAAGGCGATGACGCCCCATTCACGGCTGAGATCGAGACCATAGACCGCGGTGAAGGCCCAAAAGCCGAGCCCTGTCAGAAGGCTCATGCCGAAACGCACAAGCATGTACGTCTGCAGTCTCCCCGTAATCTCCGTTGCGGCATTGATTGCGGTGCCGCCAAAAGTGCCGCTTCCGACTTCGCCGAGGCGCCGCCCGAGCGGCTCCAATTCGAGCAAACCAAGATCACGAACATAAAAGTCACGAGCGCGAAGGTAACGACGCCCTGCAGGCTGCCGCCGATGCCGCGCAAAACGCCAACGATCCACGACATATTGAACTGTTCGGCAACCAGCTCGGCGGCGTAGAGGCCGCGCTGCTCGAGTAGATCGGCGGCCTGCATGTACAGGCTTTGCAACCGTGCAGAATTCGCGATTACCCACTGCGCAATCCTGCCGAAACCCCATACTATCAGCCAGTAGCCGATGCCGATCGCGAGCAGGGCGACGGCGGCAGTCATCAAAACGGCGACAAGCTGCGGCAGCTTCCTCTTCAGCCGCCGCTGCAATGGCCACACCAGCGCGATGACAAACAAGGCAAAGGCTACCGGAATCATCACAGTGCGCGCCAGCGACAAGGCTGCGAGCGTGAGTATGACCGCGCAGATCAGCCCCGCAAGCCGTAGCGTGCGGTCCCCAACCGGTTTTGGCGGGCTATCCAAATGCAGAGTCGGGTCGCTCCAGGCCGCGCTCACTGCCCCGTCATCAAGACGTCGGCCTTCCTTAGGATCCATGCGGGAACACCAAAGTCAGGCGGAACTGAAATCCCCAGTTTGGTCCGCCGCGCGGCGTCTCGGCATAGTAGCGCATCAAGCCCCCCACCTGCAGTAGTTGCCCCGCGATGGAAACGAGTTGGTTGACGCCGACGCTGATAGGCACAATCGATTGCCGCGCACTCCAGTCGTAAACGGTCTCCGTGCTCAGGAAGGGTGTCGTCTGCGTGGGGAAGGTATAGGTGAGAAAGGGTTGGATGACTGTGGCGTTCACCCTCTCACGTCGGCGGTTCCCAGGGGTGGTTTCCACGAAGCCAGGGTCGGCGATCCCGCTATTCGGCACCTCGAGGAGCAGGGGCGCGCCGCTAGGCAGTTGCGGCACCCCGCCAACGGTCCAGAGATGGTTGGCAAGGATGCCGTAAAGCCACCCGCCGGACTGCTTCAGCACAACGCCGGTGGGCCCCCGCGCCCCATTGCCCGGCGCCTATGAAATCATTGCTCGCGCTGGGATAGAGAAAAATCGGACCCGCACCCCAGGTGATGCCGTTCACGGGTCGTGCCGGTGAGAGAAAGAAGCTCTGAACGATGTCGCCGATGCCCGTTTCGGGCTGCGGAAACACGCGCTCGACATGCGCGAACGGAATGATCGTGCGGGTGATCAAATTCCAATCGTCATTCAGCGTGAAGGGGATTATCGGCTGAACGTTGAGCGTATAGCGGAACGCGTTGGCGCGCGAGCCGCCGAAATCGAAATTGTTCTGGAACGGCACGCTGGTCAGATTGGCGATGGGGTTGGCAAGCTCCTGCGCGAGAGCGGTGTCGCTCAGGTCCGCCTCAAGATCTAAGGAGCTCCTGCCCGTGCGCAACGCCAAGCAAGTACCATGAGGTCAGGCTCAGCGCGAGTGCGAAGCGCATCTTCGCCTCCTATCCCTCCGCTGTTGTCAGGCCGCGGTTTGAGATCGTCGGCCACAGATGCAGATCTAACGGAGCTTTTTCATTCGCCGGGTCACGCTCCCTCGGCGCCAGGTCAGCGGACGGTGTGCCGGATTGGACTAGATAAGCGACCAAGACGGAGCTTCGGCCGATCGCCATTATCGCGTCATGTTCCATAGCTCGTCAACTTCGTGGCCTGGCGGATTTTTACTTTAGGTGGCTTAAATGAAGTCTCTTAAAAGAAAACTCTAAACTTAACGTGGGGGACCGCGACAAAGTCACTTCTTGGATTGAGAGCCGGATTGAAAATAAACTGAACACCGGGGGTGAGGCTGCTGTTCGGCGTTACCCCGATAGTCCAGTATGTTTCCACGCCGTATTGGTTCCTGGCGCCAACCCCAGGTATGAGATCCGCGAAAGATCGAGCCCACATCGTCGAAACCGCGACCTCGCCCTGAACATCGAACGGGCGTAGATACGCCACGCCGGCGACCGCCGTGTGCCGAGAGACGGTTGTGGAGATCCCGCCACCCTCCGCCGTGTTGTAGACATAGTTGGCAAAGGCTACAATGCGTTCGATCTGCTTCTCGCCGGCCAGCTTGAACCCCCCGCCCGCCACGTTCGGCGAAGTGTCGGGATTGCGTGTGCTCCGTCGATCGGCGTAGAACAGGTCAAGATGGAGGTGGTCGAACTCGCCGTTGTCGCGCCGCCAGTCCTTGCCGAGTTCGACTCCGTAGAAATACTGACCGTTCCCAAAGGTGCTCCAATCCAGCCCGTTTGCGGCGGGATCGCCGTTCATGTCGTTCAATGTGCCAACTAAGTAGACGCCCGGGTCGGTCACAATCGGCCGCAGCCGGAACGACGCGCCTAGTCCGAAGGTCGGGTATGGGATTGAAGGCGGCCGGGCTGGCAGTAAACCCGGTCCGCGCATCCTTGAAGCGAAAAAAGTTGAAGACTGCCTGCGGGCCCTGGTTGCCGACGCGGAAGCTGAATTGGCTGCCAATCTTCTGCTCCCAGAAGAGATCTTCAATGCGGAAGCCTTGGTTCCACGACGTCCACTCGTAGTTGGACCAAAGCGAGCCAATATCCCGAAGGCCAAACACGGCCGGAACCGCTTTGTCGCCGAGGCTGCCGCGAAACGCCCCGCGGACCACCAGCGTGCCTTCGTACGGCCCGCCCCGGTCCAGCGCCGTCCAGGTGGTGCTGACCGCAGCCCAGCCGCCCAGCGCCGTATCGAAATCGGCTGTCCGCGCCGTCGCCGATGTCCATTGAAACAGCTGCTGGTAACTGGCGCCGAACGTGAGCCCGTATTGCTCGTAGATACTGCGACGAAACTCGGCCAGATCCTCGCGCCCTGGAAACTGCACACTGGAGAACACGGTTCCCGTCGGGGCGGGGGCTTGCGGGCGCGCCTGCGGCTGCCCCTGATCGGCATCCTCGTTCGGATCATCGCTCAGCGGGGAAGAAGGCGGCGGAAGCACGTCCGGGGCCTCCAGCTCCTGTGCGCACGACGAACGCGCAGGAAGCGTTGCGCCCACCAATACCAACATCACGACCGCCACCAACCAGCGAGTGCGGATGGAGAATTCGGGCACGGCTACTGGCCGAACCGTGCTTAACTCCAAGCCCACTCTGTCCGGCCGACCGCGCCGCTGGAGATCAACCGTTCCACTTCGGCATGTCCGTAGCCGAGTTCGGCAAGAACCGCCGGCCCATCGGCGCCGATCCGCGAGGCCGCTCTCGGGCGCGGCTGCGTTTGACCGTCGAAAGCGAACCAGGTTGGCGCGAAGCATTCCGTCGTCCAGCCGTCGCTCTCGCGCTTCTCGAACTTGACCGTCGCGGTCGGATATTCGCGGTGTCGGTCGGCGAGTTCCTTGCAGGTCTGCACCGGCGCCGCCGGGATGTTCTGCTGCGCGCACCAGGCGAGCGCTTCGTCGCGCTTGCGGTTGCCGAGATCCGCCGCGATGTCGCGCGGCGCCTGAGCGAAGATCCAGCCGTCGCTGAGCTGATAGACACGCGCGCCCGCGGTCATCCCGGTGGCAAGCTGGTCGCGTGCGCTGGGCGGTGGTTCGCTGCCCGGGCGCTGGAACAGCAGTTGGATTAGCGTCGCGGCGTTGCAGAGCGAGGTCTCCGCCCAGTCGCCGCGCCCATCGCCGCGACGCTCCCGCGCGTAGAGCGCAAGTACGCCCGATAGCGCGCCGAGATACCCGCACAGATAGTCCACAGCCGAGGCGATGCCGTGGAAGGTCGGCGTCTGCGGCCCGCCGAACCGCATCATTACCCCCGTGGTGCCCTGGATGGACGGGTCATGGCCCTTATCGTGGTGCCGCGGTCCGTGCCGCTCGCCGCGGGTGGCGGTAATCTGCAGGCCGATGGCGCGCGGATTGCGCTGCCCCAGCGACGCTGCATCGACGCCGAGGCGCCCCATCTGGTCGTCCATCATGTTGCCGCAGACGATGTCGGCGCGCGCGGTGAGCTGGCGGATGATAGCCAGCCCTTCCAGCTTTCGCCGCTCGACGATGATGCTGCGCTTGCCAACTGAATTCTCGCCCGACCAAAACACGTGGATGGTCGGAGGTTGCTGCGGATCCATCACGTCCACACGCGTCACGGTTGCACCGAGCTCGACAAACATTCGCGTGCAGCTCGGTCCGGCCAGCACGTTGGTCATGTCCACCACCGTGTAGCCTTCCAGCGGCAGGCGCGCATTGGCCCGGCCCGTTGCGGCCGGCGCGGGCGCGGCGCGGGCGGGCAGGGTGGAGGCGGCGCGGCGGGCGAGAAGTGGCGCGTAGGGCTGCGCGCTGCGCATCCAGTTCATCCGCCCGATCTGCACGGCCTCGGTCCCGGAGATATCGGAGAAAACGCCGGCCGTGCGCGCATCGGCGTCGCGCTGCCATTCCTCCCAGGTCATGATAATGCTGCCCGCGGTGCCATTTGCGGCGAGGAAGCGTTCCCACTCCGCCGCGGTGCGGCTGGCGAAGAAGGGTTCCAGCAGTCGGCGAGGCGTGAGGTGTAGATAAAGCCGAGCGAGAGGCTGTCGGCAAGGTTACGCCGCGCATCGGCGATATTGGTCGCATCATAGGGGTTGATGAAGACTGCGCCAGTAGCGAGGGCCTGGTCCCACAGCCCCATGGCTTCCAGCAGGCGCCGCGACAGGCGGGCGTTCGGGCCGGCCATCGGCAGAATCCACCGGTTGTCCCGAGCGCGGTACGGTGTGGAGAAGGGCGCGAAGCGCCGTTCCAGCCACATCTGCCGTTCGGGGTGGCGGATCGCGTCGGCAACGAAGGTGCGGAACTGCTCGGCAGTGGTCCCAGGCGGCAGGCCGCCGATGACGATCGGCTCCAGTTGGTCGGGCAGCCCCTTGGAGGTGATGCTCAGCGCGCCGATCGCCGACAGCCCACCGGCGAGGCGGCTCGCGATGATCTCCCGCCCCAGGCCGGTGCGCAGCCGGTCCACCAGCGAAGAGACAGCCGCCACCGCGCCGTTGACGCCGCAAATAGACGGAAGGCAGTGGGATCGGCGTGTAGATGACCGGCCGGTTTAGGATCGGGCCGGAGATGCTCATATTGGTGAAGAAGCCGACGACCGCTTTAATCAGGTCCTCCGAGCAATCGTCCGGCAAGTGACCATAGGCCTCGTCACCCGGCAGCGCCGCCACGATGCGCAGCAATATCTGGTGCGGCGCCCGCGCGAATTGCGCGGTGCCGTCCACGATGACGACGTCGGCGGAAGAGGCATCTACCGCTGCACCCGGCGGAAGCGCAATCTTGCCGCGGTCGAAATAGGCGTCGTCGAGGGCAACCCGCTGGTCCGCCGAAGGCGTCGGGCCGGCGCGCTCCACGAAAACCTCCGCGCCCTGGTCGGCCAGCAGCAGCCCGGCTAAGCGGCCCGATAGTAGGTTGCTCCGCTCGATCACGCGGATGTCCGCGAGCGGCAGTGTGCCGGGCCGCGCCTCCCGATGCCCTTGCGCCATCTGCGCCATAGCGGGCGGGCCGCCGAGGCCGGCGGCGAGCGCGCCGGCGCCAAGGGCGCGGAGCGCATCGCGCCGTGTCGTGGCCTGGGTGGTGGTGTGCTCGCGCCGCGCTTGCATCACGTCAGCGCTGCCGTCTTCGCTGTCGAACATTGTCGTGCTTCCCGTTGTGCTGCCGTGTGAGGTGTCGACGTCGCTTCAGCTCTCGAACACCGGCTTGTCGCCGCCTCGCACGGCTACGAGCGGCTCGCGCCAACGGATCGGCGTGCGCGAAAGCTTGACGAGCGGTGCCAGTCGCTCGAGATCGCCATAGGGTGTCGGCCCGCGAATCACCTCCGGCGCGACGAGCCGGTTCTCGGGCCCACGGTGCTCGAAATCCGCGTCGGTGAACTGGCCGAGGCTCCTGAACCATGTCGCGCAGCGTGCGAGGTGCACACGGACGTGATAGCTGCCGCCCTCACGCGCGCGCCGGCGGAGCGCGGCGATCACGCCGGCGGCCCCCATATACCCGGCAATGTAGTCGTTCATCACGAAGGTGGGCGGGAAGCGCGGGCGCTGGCCGCCCCCCTCGATCAGGGTGAAGCCGGTGACGGTCAGCCCCTCCATGTCGAAGCCCGCGTACATCTTCCACGGGCCTTCCCAGCCATAGGGGCGCACCGAGAGGTAAACGATGCCGGGCTTCATGCGTGCGACCTCCTCGACGCCGAAGCCGAGCTCCTCCATCTTGCGGCCGCGGAAGCCCTCCACGAACACGTCGGCGCTGGGAATGAGGCGCTGCTGCACCCGGTTCTGCTCGGGGTTCTTCAGGTCGAGCATCGTCGAACGCATGCCGACATTCACGTCCACCACCAACGCGTCATGCTCGAAGCCCTGATCGCGCGCGACGTGGAGCACCTCGGCCCCGTAGCCCGCAAGCATGCGCGAGGCGGTGGTGCTGGCGATCACGTGGGTGTCGGAGAGGATGCGGATGCCCGACAGCGGCGCCGTCGGGCTGTTGGCCCAGGGGATGGGGTCGCTGTCCGCGATCTTGATGATCTCGACGACAGGGATGTTGGCGATGGCCTGGCCCTGCGGATGCGCGCCCCACTCCGCGGCGGTGCGGTGGATGCCCATGATCATCCCAGCCTCCCCGACCATTTGCTCGAGTACGGCCGAGTTGAAGGTGCGGATGCGCTAGGTGATCTGCTGCGGGTCGGGGCCCGCGCCGATCAGCGCAAGGAAGCCGATGAAGTGATGCGGATAGATGCCGGTCGGTGTGACCAGCCGGCCGTCCTTGGTCTCGAACAACCTGGAAGCCGAGGGGGTTGCCTAACATGAAGGGCCCCTGGAGAGGCCGGTCGTTCAGCGTCGGGATCCAGGCCCATTCTGGGGGCAGCCAGTCCGGCGGCAGCGTGCCCGCGGCGATGTTGTAGTCGGCGAGGAAACGCGCCCACGGCGCAATGCCGTATAAGGCCTGGCGCAGGTCGATGCTGAGCTCCTGCGCCTGGCCGGTGCGCTCGCGCCAGACGGCCGCGGCCCCCACGCCGCCCGCCATCGCGGGAATTGCCATGCAGGCGCCAAGCCGGAAGCGGCTCCGCAGGATCGGGTCGCGGCCGGTGAAACGCGCGCGCCCCCCGCCATCCTCGGCGCTGCCGCCGATGTCCCGCATAAAGTCGGCGAAGACATTCTCGATCGAGAAATCATCGCCCGTTGCTGCCTGGGCAGCTGCGAGTTTATCCGCGGCAAAGGCAGCCCCGATAACAGCACTTCCTGTCGCCTGTAGCAGCTCGCGACGGTTCAGCGGCATTGTGATCCTCCCCCCGGCACGCCGGATGGCTTGGAATATAATGAGATCGGACCCGGTTTGTCTTGGATTCGGAATCCCAAGACTATGCCGGACGTCCCAATCAATAGCGTCCGTGGGCTGGAATAAGGGACTGCTGATCGGGCGCATGAGGCTGGCACGCTGCGATAAGGACCAGCTTTTTGGTCCGGTTATCACCATGCACTGACATCCGCGAACTCGTGCTATCGTACCGGAATGATGCGCGTTAGCATGAGGCAAGATCTCCCTATACTTGTCTTTTCGAGCCTGACCGCGGCATCGCTCGCCGGGTTGTTGCTGTTACCTGCGCTGCCGCAGGATCAAAGCTATCACCTGTTCGCCGACTGCCGCACAGTGGCCGGCATTCCGAATTTCTGGAACGTTGTTTCGAATATCCCCTTCATTGCGATCGGTGCCGCGGGCCTCTGGCGATTTCGCGATGGGCCGGCAACCACCACCCTGTTCCTGGGGTTTTTCCTGACCGGCATAGGCTCGTCATACTATCACTGGCACCCGGATGACGCGACACTGTTCTGGGACCGGCTGCCGATGACGTTGAGCTTTGCGGCAATCCTTAGCCTTGGGGTCGCTGAGCGGGTCAACTCGAGGATAGGAGCCATTTTGTTGTGGCCGTCGCTCGCAATCGGCTTATTCAGCCTGTTGTTGTGGCGTTGGACCGACGATTTGCGGCTATATTTCTGGGCGCAGTTTTTCCCTTGCGTCGCGTTACTGCTGCTGTTCATCCTCTATCCACCGAAATACACCGGCACCCGCTATTGGATCATTGCCGCGGCGCTGTACGCGCTGGCCAAGGTCTTCGAATTTTCCGACTATGCGATTTTTTCGGCGGGAGACTTGTTGAGCGGACACACTCTCAAGCATCTCGCGGCCGCCGCCGCATGCTTTGCGATATTGAGATGTTTCCAGACCCGTCGGCTCTTGACGTAACAACTACCGGCTATTTGGACTTCGGACTGTCCGCATGGTCTTCGAGCCCGGAAAGCCGATACAGCATCGATTCGACTTCGGCGTGCTGCGCATGAATGTACTCGTAATATAGCCGTTCGAACTCGGCGGTATGGCGTGCCGCGCACGCTAGCGAGCATGTCGCGCCGCTCGTCGTGGTTGGCGAGGATGGTGTCGTATTTCTCGTGAAAATAGCGGAGGTTGGCGTCCAGCTTCACGAAGCGCTCGTCCGATAATAGATCGATCGCTCGTTGCGTCTTGCCCATCCGGAACGGCGACTGAAGCGTGAACAGTCGAAACGTTGTGTCGTAGAGATCGTTCGGCTCGTGGACCGGTAGCGTCTTCAGCAGCGCTCCGTGCCGCGTCGGTAGCCAGTGAAATTCATGGAATGCGTCCCGCTGGGGTCCGTTTCGCTGGATTTCCCGGTAGTCCTCGATATTGCCTTCGGTGCCCAGCTCTGCCAAGTTCACGAATTCGTTTGCAGGCAGGGCGAGATTGAATATCTGACGCAACTTAACGGCCTGCACCGACAGTGGCGACCAGATATTGGCGGCTGCCAAGGCGTTGCGTAACGTATGAACACAGTTGTCTGCCCAAACACTCCAATTGTAGTCGGCGTCGCCCTCGGCGTACTCGCGGTTCTTGTCGTTCAGGAAGGCGATGATCTCGTCCACCATTGCCCCGGTCACAGGAAGGCGGGCGCAGAAAACCGACCGCGCAAATTGCAGTGCGAGATCGGTGCCGATGCCCTCGTTCGCGACAAAATTTGCGAGGCCGGCACCAGTGTTCGCGGATGGGTAGTCGTGAAACTCGACGCCCTGGTAAATGCCCTTCTCGATTGCGTCACGCACGGTGGCCTCGAAATGGGCTTGGGTCAGACGCTCACCAAATTTGAGATTGCCCTGATAGAAGAGTTCGTAACCCGGAACCGCAACCCAGTTGACGTTCCGGAACCATCGATTGACGCTCACACCCGCACCGTGCTCCGGATCGTCCAGCTGAGTCGCTGCAATTCGGCACCGCCGCAGCTGCGGGAAAGGCGCCTGTTCGTCCTTGCAGGCGCCTTTGACGTACATGACTGCGTGGCCTGCGACCCCGCCCTCGCCCTTAAGCTTGGAGCGAAATTGGCTGGTCGCACAGAGTTCTACGTAGTAGGGAAAAAGTTGATCATAGACGGGGTCGGGACGCCGCTCGACGATGACGCGGTCCGACTTTAGCATAAACCGTGAGATTACACCGTTATCACCGCACCCGCTCAGCAGGAGGACGATCCCAGCGAGAGCCACGGCGAAAATGCCTCGACTCGCTCTTCTGTTAAGCCGGTCGTCGACCCTCGATGCCGACGCGACAACTGCTACCACCAACTGATATGAGCCTCGGCACCCTCCAACTTCGCTAGCTTCGGCCATAGAAACAACCATCCCCGCGAGCCCACCATCATCTGGTTATTGAGAAGGTACTTGGGCCAGCGTCCGGTAGCCGCGAAAGAACTGGATCAGGCGCGCTTAGTAAAACCGATGTCGTCGCTGATCACGGCATTAGGCCCGATTGGGACCTTTCGCGGATTTGGCAGGTGAAGGTTTACGAACTCAATCTTATCGTTCCACACCTTGCGCAAAAAGTCCTCGAACACCTGGATCGTGAGCTGCTCGCCTGGGCAGCGTCGATAGCCGAAACCGAACGGGGCGAACCCGGCGTAGTCACTGACCGGTAATGGCTTGCCGTCGGCAACGCCGAAGACGGTGCCGAACCCGCTATTGGTCAGACCCACCTTCCGCCCGTCGCCGACACTGAGCGTGGTGATTTCAAAGGGGCATCGGGCAAAACCGATCTGTTGGCACTTGGCCTCATCGATCTGGGCGCTGGTCGGAACATGGTTGTAGCGATCGGGATCAAACTGCTGCGGGTTGCTCCAGTGACGGGGATCGAAGCTAGTCTCGGTATGCGGGGTGACAATGTAGCCGTGTCGTTCGTAGCGAGATCCCATTGCTTCATAGGGTGATTCGCCGTAAGCCGATCGCCGGGCGTCCTCGACCGCCGAGAGGCTTCCGCCATTCGGGGATATCGTGCGGAACAACTCCATTACGATCAGCTCGAGCGGCGTGTATGGCGAGCCTGTTGCGTGATCATAGTCACCGCTCATCGTCTTCGTGAACGATGCGCGCACCTCCGGGTCGCCGCTGTCCTTGCTCAGGCGCGACATGATGCCGAAGATCGTGTTGCCCCATTGGCTGAGGGCCACGAAATTGTGAAAGCATTCGAAGACGATGTCTTTATTGCTGAAATGCTCTCCATTTCCGGCATTCTTGAGCCAATACCAGGCGAAAGTCTTTTCAGGATTCGGCGTACGTCCGTTGGCGACATCCTTGACCTTCTGGTCGATCCACTGCTTGAGGGGGTCGATCAGCGCGCGCACCTTCATGTAGTTCTCGTAAACGATCGGCTGCATCGGGTTGCGATAGGCGAGGACGGTATTAAAGCTCTCGCCGATCTGCCGGACTTCAGCGGGAACCGCATCGCCCTTCACCCCGAGATGGAGATCCCAGTAAAGGTCGAAGTAATAATCGAGATAATGCCGCATGAAGGGCTTTTCGGCATACTGCGGGTCGAGCAGCCGATCGAAGAAGGCGACCACCTTAGCCTGGTACATCGGGCGGTAAAGATCCGGCGTGACAGCCGAAAAGTATATTCTCTTGCGGAGGTTGTTTTCGCCGCGCTCGTCCAATCCTTGGAGGAAAACCGTGACGCCCTCCTCCGGTGTCGGCTGCCAGCTTTTGTAGATGAGCCCCCAAAGATCGAACGGAAGGGCATTCTCCTTACTCAAGGTTACATCGATCATGGGGAGCGCTGGCCTCTCCCCTTCATAAATGCTCGTCAGGAAAAACGGGATGACGGCATGTTCGATGTAATCGCGGTCGAAATTGCTCGGGATAGAGTTGCGGAACCGGGCCAGGGCAGCGCTAATGTCATCCGGCAGCCCATCATATGAACCCGCTCGCGCGGACAGCAATCCTGCCGGGGTGGCTGTGGCGGCGGCGAGAAAAGCTCGTCGATCCATCGGAGTCTGCTCCCAAGTCTGACTGCCCTTAGGATTGGGACCGCAAACCCCCTTCCTCGGCGTCTCGGCTGCGTGTTTCGGATTAATCGACATTCCCCGGATTCCCGAGGGTGTTGAGGACATAATCGGGCCGTGGGCTTTTGATTGCAACGATAATCGTCCACCGCGTGCCCAGTCGACAGCTCGTAACCAACGCATGTTAGCCAATCTTATGAGCAACTATACACGGTTCGTAGTCAGACACTAAGAGAGATCCGCCCTTTGCAGAATAAGCAGACTTGCGACAGATCCTTTTTGGAGAAAGCAGAAGGTGGATGCAGCGGTTGACCGGATCGGGTGGGTGAAATAGCCTCGGGGGGTGACAGATCCTGGAAATGTCTCTCCAAATGCACGAGTGAGTTGCGGTTCTGTCGGGTGTTTTCGGATTGGCGTCACCCCGGGAGGATGCTTCATGTTGAAGGGTAGGATGGCCGTCGTTACCGGCTCAACGAGCGGGATTGGACTTGGCATCGGGCGCGCTCTTGCCTCTGCGGGCGCCGATCTGATGATCAATGGCTTCGGCGACACCGCAGCGATCGAAAAGCTGCGGCAGGAAATCGCCTCGGCCCACGGCGTGCGCGTGGCCTATAGCGCCGCCGATCTCTCCAAGCCGACCGGCGCCACGGGGCTGATCGAGCAGGCGACGCGCGAACTCGGACGCGTCGATGTGCTCGTCAACAATGCGGGCATCCAACATGTTGCGCCAGTGCACGAATTCCCGGTCGAGCGCTGGGATGCAGTCATCGCAATCAACCTGACCGCAGTATTCTTAACCACTCGTGCGGTGCTGCCGCAAATGCTAGCGCGGGACTGGGGTCGGATCATCAACATTGCGTCGGTACATGGGTTGGTCGCGTCGGTGGACAAATCCGCTTACGTCGCATCCAAGCATGGGGTCGTCGGCTTCACGAAGGGTGTGGCGCTGGAGACGGCGACCACCGGCATCACCTGCAACGCGATCTGCCCCGGCTGGGTGCTCACACCGCTGGTAGAAAAGCAGATCGACGCCCTTGCTGCCCGCGAGAAGCTGTCACCCGAGGAAGCGAGAGTGAAGCTGCTCGGCGAGAAGCAGCCCTCTCTCGATTTTGCCACCCCGGAGCAACTCGGCGCACTCGCCACATTTCTCTGCTCGGACGCTGCGGCGCAGCTCAACGGCGCAGCGCTACCCGTGGACGGTGGCTGGCTCGCACGATGACGCGAGGCGAAGGCGGGGGAGTGTTTCAAAAGGCCCCGAATAGCTTCCCCAGCGCGATGACGAACACCAGTGCGATCAACGGTCCCACGAGTTCCCACCATCATGATCTCGCGGTAGCTCCCCCGTTGGGTGGCGCCGCAGATCGCCAGCAGGGTAACGACCGCGCCGTTGTGCGGCAGCATGGCAAGCGCGCCGGAGCTGATGGCGGCCACGCGGTGCATCAACGCAGGGTCAATGCCCACGGCCGCGGCAAGTTGGGCGTAGGTCTCGCCCAGCGCGTTCAGCGCGATGATCAATCCGCCCGAAGCAGAGCCGGTAATGCCGCCCATCACATTGGCGGCGACGGCAATCGACACGAGTGGCCCACCGGGAACCGCCAGAAATCCGTCGCGGACCACGGCGAACGCAGGCAACGCCGCCACAACGGCGCCGAAACCCACAAGGCTAGCCGTGTTGAGTGCAGGAAGCACGGAGGCGTTGGCGCCGGCATCGAGGGTCTTGCGTAGCTCCGGCAGACGCTTGCGGAGGATCAGCACCAGAACCAGCGAGGCAACCGCCAGCGCCGTCACGACGGACCAGACTCCGCTCACAGCAGAGAGCGAGGTTTCGCCGAACCGCGGTTCGGCGAGGAACCCGGTATACACCCGCGGCAGCACGAACAGACTCATGATGAGGTTGACCGCGAGCACGATGAGGATTGGCGTGACTGCCAGCGCAAAGGGGGGCAACTGCTCGCTTCGATGGCCGTGCGGCAGTTCGGCAGGGTCGAAGTTATCCGCGTTCGTGGCGCGCTCGCGCACGAACTGCTCATCGGCAGTCGCATGCGTTTCGGAACTGTAACCCTCGCCGGCGCGGCGGGCGCGCGCCTCTATCGCGCGCAGCCACCATAGGCCGAAGCCCAGGATGGTTGCAGACGCTAGGACGCCGAGAACCGGCGCGGCAAAGAGCGTGGTGCCGAAATACGCCATCGGGATAGCGTTCTGGATTGCGGGGGTGCCCGGCAGAGCCGTCATCGTGAAGGTGAAGGCACCAAGCGCGATCGCCGGCGGGATCAGCCGATGCGGAACCGCCGCCTGCCGAAACAACGCGTCCGCCACCGGGAACACGGCGAAGGCTACGACGAAGAGGCTGACACCGCCATACGTGAGCGCTGCACAAGCCAGCACCACCGCCATGACCGCACGCGTCTCTCCCAGCCGCTCGGTTATGGTGCGGGCCATGGAAAGCGCCGCGCCGCTATCATCCATGAGCTTGCCGAATACGCCCCCGAGCAGGAAGAGCGGGAAAAAATTCACGACGAAACGTCCCGTGCCCTGCATAAAGGTCAGCGTCCATTTGGCGAGTAGCGGCTCTCCCGAGAAGGCAGCTGCCACAATCGCCGCCGCCGGCGCCGCCAACAGCAGGGTGTAGCCCCGAAAGGCGAAGAAGATGAGCAAGCCGAGAGCGATCAGGATACCGAGCAGTTCGAAAGCGTAACCGCTCATGACACACCTTTCAGAAGGGCTGGGAATCCGTGAGCCAGAGCAGTACGTTGCAAATTAGAGCCGGCACGCTGGCGCAGGTGGCATGGCAGGTCGTGATTGGCGGTCGGTCAGCGTCGTGTTTCACCTTCGCCTACCCGGCCACGCGCAAGAGCGCGAACAGGATCGACATCAAGATCACAATCACTCCCGTGGCGAAGACCAATCGATCGGCAAACAACCGACGCATCGGGAGGCTCCTAGACGAAGCTGTAGCGCTCGGAATGGTACTTCGACATCGGCACATTCATCTCGCCGAGAGCCTTTTCGAGCGCGTCCATCATCACGTCCGGCCCGCAGATAAAGTACTCATGGTCGGTATGCGGCGGCGGCAGATGGCGCTTGAACACGTCAGCGGTAATGAAGCCCTGCTCGCCCGTCCAGCCAGCCGATGGATTTGCCAGCACATGGACGACAGTCAGGTTGAGCCGCGCTTTCAGGGCCTCCAGCTCCTCACGGAAGGTAATCGATTCCCAGTCCCTGCTGCCGTAGAGCAGAATCACCGGCCGCGTGTCGCTGCGGTCGGCGAGCGTGCGGATCATGCTCATCATCGGCGTGACGCCGACGCCGCCGGCGATCAGCACGTGCATGTCCGCCGGATTGCCGATGGCGAACGCGCCATACGGCCCGTCGAGGTAGACGCGCTGCCCCACCGGCACCTTGTGAATCGCGCTCGTGAAGTCGCCCAGGTTCCTGATCGACATCTCGACCCGCCCGTCCGCGACCTCGGCGCTGGACGAGAACGAGAACGGGTGTCCGGTAATCTTGAAGGGGCTTCCCCAGAGCGTCAGCCAGCCGAACTGGCCAGGGCTGAAGCGGAAGCCGGGGTGACCATCAGGGTGCATTACCAACGTCGAGGTGTCGCCGCGTTCCTCGCGCACTTGCGAGACGCGGTACGGCCGGCGGAGCATGAACAGCGGCTTGACGATGCGCACGTATAGCAGCAGCCCAATCCAGAAGATCGTCAGGCCGATCCACAGCACCCGCTTCCCGGGGACGACCAAGTAGAAGCCCGATCCTACCATGTGCAGGATCCCTGCCGTGATGGCGACAACGGCGAGCGCGATATGAGTGAGGTGCCATGCCTCGTAGCTGATCTTCAGCCTCACGCGCCACAGCGCCGTCACCACCAGCGCGATGACTGCGACAATCGACAAGACCGCGAGTCGGGCGCTCCATGGCGCCTGGATGACATTGAGCGGCGCGAGCAATTCCGGCTGGGTGGCGAAAATGATGAGCGCGTGCGCCACGACCAGGCCGACCGCTATCAGCGAGATCTGGCGGTGAAAGTGATAGATAACGTCCTCGCCCCACGGCTCGGTGACGTAACGGAAGCGTGCCGTGAGGCCGAATTGCAGGCCCATCATCGCCAGGCCGGAATAGCCGAGCGCAACCGCGAACTCGGTCCAGAAACCGCGCGCGGGCGGCAACGATCCCGCCAGCAGCACGAACAACGGGGCGAGGATGAACAGAAGATAGACCGCGACCCATGCTGCCCCACGTACGGCATAGCGAAGGCGCATAGACTGTTCCCTTTCCGATGATCACGACCCCGTGAGCATCTCGCGACGCGTTCCGGAAGAGGCCCAGCCGAAGGGGAGGGCCGGAAGCGAACCCATGAAAAATGCGCCTCGCTGGCCGCGAAGCGGACAGGTATGCATCTACTCTGCACGACCAACTCGGGGGATGTCCAATCCGGAAGTAATCTGGAACACGCGGTACAGTTCCATGTTCGCGGTCCATGTCATAGCCGCCCGCCTTTGGCTATCGACTGGTCCGCTGCATCGTCTTGGTGACGAGATTGAAGCGTCGGACCGATGCACATAGCATTGGGCGTGTGCCGGCCGTGGAATAATGGCGGCAGCTTTTCCCTCTAGCCGCTCGATTTGCTGCTCGCTAAAGTGAGATCGTGCCTGCGACGGGATGGGGAGGAAGCGCGAGCGCAACGTGGGTATCCCATGATCGCATATTGCGGCCCAGCGGCGGTCCCCGTCGAGTTGTGGATGCGCTGGAACTTCGATCCGCTGCTGATTGCAGCATTCGCGGCCCTGGCGTTGGCGGTG
The DNA here is from genome assembly GCA_963787425.1 of uncultured Alphaproteobacteria bacterium. GTDB lineage: Bacteria > Pseudomonadota > Alphaproteobacteria > ATCC43930 > CGMCC-115725 > AP-15. Next base: position 882,824 of record CAWBCV010000001.1, on the reverse strand, counting down.
AGTCTCGGCCGCTCAGCCGCCCCGCGAGCCGGCTGGGGCGCGGTTACGCTGCTGTTCGTCATCTTCGTCTCGCCGCTCTGCGCGCTATCATCCGCGCTGTTCTCGGTGCGAGTGATCCACCATGTCCTCCTGGTAGCCGCCGTGGCGCCGCTGCTGGCGGCGGCCCTTCCGCTGAGACGCGCAGGCTCACCGCCGCTCTCCGCGCTGGTCGTGGTGCATGCGGTCATTCTTTGGCTCTGGCACACGCCGGGAGCCTATGCCTGGGGCCTCGCCACTGTGCCAGCCTACTGGCTGATGCAGGGTTCTCTGCTCGGGAGCGCCTGGCTCATGTGGCGGGCGATCCTGGCGCCGGCGGCGCAGCCGGGCCCGGCGCTGGTCGGGCTGGTGGCGACGGTCGGCCAGATGGGCCTTCTCGGCGCGCTGATCGTGTTCGCGTCACGACCGCTCTATACGGTGCATTTCTCCAGCACGTGGCCCTGGGGGCTCAGCCCCCTCGCTGACCAGCAGCTCGCCGGGCTACTGATGTGGGTGCCGGCGATCCTGCCCTATCTCGGGGTGGGGCTCTGGCTCGCCTGGACCAGCCTGCGGCCCAGCGAGCCGGCCCTCTGACGATCTTCCTGAAATTCGTCCATCTGGCCGCGATTGCGATCTGGTCGGGCGGGCTGATTGTCCTGCCCTTTCTGTTCTGGCAGCGCCGGACAGTCGGGGTGGGATCGGACCTCGACCGGCTGCACCGGATGACCCGGTTCGTCTACGTGGAGATGACCTCCCCCGCCGCCTTCATCGCCATCGGCAGCGGTACGGCGCTGATTTTCCTCCAAGCCACGTTTCAGGAGTGGTTTTCCCTTAAAATGGTTCTCGTCGGAACCATGGTGATGCTGCATGTCCTTGCCGGCCTCCTCCTGGTGCGCGTGTTCTCCCCTGACGGCCGCTTTGGCCTGTTCTCCCATGTCGCGCTGACGAGCGCCTATTTCGTGCTGATAACCGCGATCATCTGGATCGTGCTGGCCAAGCCCCACATCGATTCGGCGCTGTTCGCCCCGGGCCTGTTCAAGCCCGGTGCGCTGCGTCACTTCTTTGCTGAAACTAGAATGCCGATGCCGTGATCGAACACGAGCTTGCCTCCATGCCAGCCGGCAAAGCCCGTCATCACCGAGGCGAGTCCCGAAAGGGCGAGGCCGTGCGTCAGGACCTCCCCGGGATCAATCAGGCGCAGGCCCCAGTTCGCCCCCGCGATCGCCACCAACATCATCGCCGCCACGGCATGCGACCAGCTCGCCTCCAAGACCCGAATACCGCGCACGAGCAGGATCTCCGCCGTGCCGACGATGCTGGCCGCGACTCCGGTCCAGAAGGCGAAACCGGCCGACCAGAGGCCGACCCGTACCCAGAACGCGTCACCCGACCACCAGTAGAAGACGTCGACGCCGAGGGTCGCGATCACGAACGCGATCGGAAAATGCACCATCATCACGTGGATGGGATGTCCGACCAGGGCGACCGCCGACCCGACGTCGAGTCGGCTCAGCTCCAGGAGAACCGGGCTCTGGGGCGGGGTCCCGGGATCGCCTGTCTTCGCCATGGTCCCTGGCCTCCGCGCCGAGTGCATCCTTCACCCGGGGATCATAGTGTCTTGCGGTGGGTGGTCCAACTCGGATCGGCCACGGCTCTAGCCGGCTGTAGCGGGCCGCTGTCGACGCTTGATCCCTCCGGGCCGGCGGCGGCTTCGATTGCTATGCTGTGGTGGGTGATGCTTGCCGGCTCTGCCGCCCTCTTCGCGCTGGTCATGGTCATCTTCGTGCTGGTGATCAGGCGGCCAGGCTGGGGCTCGGGCGTGTCGCCGGCGCGCTGGATCGTGCTCGGCGGCCTCGTTTTGCCGGCCGCCGTGCTGCCGCCACTCGTCGCCTATGCACTGGTCTCTGGCGAGCGGCTCCTGCCGCTGCCGGGAAACGCGACGCCGCGGATCGAAGCCGAGGGTCGGCAGTGGGTCTGGACCTTCCGCTATCCCGACTATCGCGGGGTGGAGACCAGGAACGTCTTGCACCTGCCCGCGGGCATTCCCGTCGACATCGTAGTCACCAGCCGGGACGTCATCCACGCCTTCTGGGTGCCCCGCCTCGCCGGCAAGATCGACGCGGTGCCGGGGCATGTGAATCGCCTGCGCATTCGGGCCGATCAACCGGGCCGCTACGAAGGGCTCTGCAACCAATTTTGCGGCCTTGGCCACCCCGGGATGCGGCTCGTTGTCATCGTCCATCCTGCGGAGGACTTCGCCGCCGCGCTCGCGCAGGCGGCTGCGCCAGCGAAGGGGGGACGATGAGCGCGCCCATCGACCAGCCGCCGCAGGGCAGTCCCGCGTTGCGGCTGCACCGGCAGCTCGCCGCGGTCTGGGCCACAGGGCCCGGGCTGCAGCGTCTCGCCGCAGTCAACCATTCCGTCGTCGGCCTGCGTTTCATAACCACGGCGTTCGTGTTCTTCGCAATCGGCGGCGTGCTCGGCATGCTGACCCGCATCCAGCTCGCCACCCCCGACGCGGGCTTCATGGACCCGGAGACCTACAACCAAGTCTTCACCATGCACGGGTCGATGATGTTGTTCCTATTCGCCATCCCCATGGTGGAGGGGATGGCGGTCTACCTGACCCCGAAGATTCTCGGCGCTCGCGATTTCGCGTTCCCCCGGCTGACCGCCTATGGCTACTGGTGCTACCTGTTCGGGGGCATGATCCTGACCGGGGCGCTTGTCGCCGGGGTCGCGCCCAACAGTGGCTGGTTCATGTACACGCCGCTGAGTTCGAACGTTTACACGCCGGGTATCAATGCCGATGTCTGGCTGCTCGGGGTGACCTTCGTCGAGATCTCCGCGCTGACGCTGGCCGTCGAGATCGTCGTCTCGATTCTTAAGATGCGCGCGCCGGGCATGTCGCTCGACAGGATGCCGATCTTCGGTTGGTACATCCTGATCACCGCGCTGATGATGGTGGTGGCCTTCCCGCCGCTGATCCTCGGCTCGATCCTGCTCGAGACCGAGCGGGCCTTCCATCTGCCGTTCTTCGACCCGACGCGGGGCGGCGATCCGCTGCTGTGGCAGCACTTGTTTTGGCTGTTCGGCCACCCGGACGTTTACATCATCTTCCTGCCCATGGCCGGGGTCCTGTCGACGATCATCCCGGTCTTCGCCAACCGGCCGCTTATCGGCTACCGAGCGATCGTCGTCGCGATCATTGCCCTCGCCTTCCTGAGCTTCGGCATCTGGGTGCACCACATGTTCACTGTGGGCATCCCGCATCTCGCGCTCGCCTTTTTCTCCGCGGGCTCGGCGATCGTCGCGGTGCCGACGTCAGTGCAGATTTTCGCCTGGCTCGCCACGCTGGCGCACGGCAGGCCGCGCTGGGACGTGCCGATGCTTTACGTTTTTGGCTTCTTCTTCGTCTTCGTGCTCGGCGGTCTCACCGGCGTCATGGTCGCGGTGGTGCCGTTCGACTGGCAGGCGCATGAGAGCTATTTCGTGGTCGCCCACCTGCATTACGTCGTGGCCGGAGCCTTCGCCTTCCCCATGCTGGCGGCGCTCTACTACTGGCTGCCGCTGCTGACCGGACGCACGGCAGTGCACCGGATGTCGGTACCCGCCTTCTGGCTGGTGTTCGTCGGCTTCAACCTGACCTTTTTCATGATGCACCTGACCGGCCTGCTCGGCATGCCCCGGCGCATCTACACCTATCAGGGGCACGAAGGCTGGATCTGGCTCAACCTGCTGTCCTCAGTGGGCGGGTTCATCATGACGATCGGCTTTGGCCTGGTGGTGATCGACCTCCTGGCGCAGCTCCAATATGGGCGTCGCGTGCGGCGCGATCCCTGGGCCGCGTCGACGCTGGAATGGGCCATGCCGATCCCGCCGGCGCCGTATGCGTTCGCGTCGATCCCGCATATTGGGACCCGGGCCGACCGCATTGCCCCCCGCGAGCTCGGACCGGCGCTGGCGCGAGGCGAAGGCTATCTCGGCTTCGCGCGCAACGGCTGGCAGGAGACACTGGGCGTGCATATGACATCCGGCGCGCCCGAGCAACTGATTGTGCTGTCGCGCCCGACCTACCTGCCGCTCTATACTTCGCTCTCCACCGCCGCGGCAGTTCTGGCGATGCTGTTCCAGTTCTACCTGCTGGCGCTCGCCGCTGCGCTAGTAACCGCCGGCCTTTTTGTGCTGGCTGGGCAGGGCGCCGGGCTCGCCCGCGATTACGGTCCAATGCCCGTTGGCCACGGCGTGAGCCTGCCGCCCCATACCGAGGTGGCCGGCGCGCCACCGTGGTGGGCACTAATTTTTGCACTGGTCGCCGATGGCACCCTGTTCACGTCCCTGTTGTTCGGAACGCTCTATCTGTGGATTTCCGCGCCGAATTGGCCCCCGGCTGCAGCCCCTGAGCCGGACCTTATGCTTGCTCTCGTTGCCGTCGCCGCTCTCGCGGTCGCCGCCTCGGCGGCGCGCGGATCGCTGCGATCACTCGCCGCCGGAGGTACGGCGCGCGGCTGGATTGTCCTCGCCATACTCGGGCTTCTCGCAGCCATTGCCGCGGTTGCGGGGCTCGTCGGCGGTGTCGTCCCGCGTCCAACCGAGCATGCGCTCGGTGCGACCGCCGCCGCGCTGCTCGGCTATGTCGCCCTGCACGCCGGCATCGGCCTTCTTTTTCTCGTCAGCAACCTCTTGCGCCTCGGCGCCGGGCTCATCTCTCCCCGGCGGTCGCTGGATCTGCGCCTGACGCGACTATGGCTCGACTACACGGTGATGACAGGAGCCATCGCGCTCGGCCTCGTCCTGGCGTTGCCCGCGCTCGTGGCGATGCTGGGGGCCCGGCCGTGAGCGCGCTTCCCGTTCCGCCCCAGCGCCTCTGGGGGCTCGTGGCGGGGTTCGCCGTCTGGTGTAGCGCGCTCCTTTTTCTCTACGCTCTCCAGGCCATCGGCTGCGCTTTTGCCTGGTCGGCCAGCCCGCTGCGGCTAGGCCTTGCGGTGGTACTCCTTACGCATCTGATCCTGATTGGCTGGATGTGGCGCGACCTCGCCGCGGCTGGCCCTGACCCGGCTTTCGGCGAGACTGGCACGTTCCTGCACATGGCGGCCGCCTGGACGGTCATCGCCGCCTTTGTCGCGACCGTCCTTACCCTCGGCCCGTCGCTTCTGCTCACCTTATGCATGTGATCGGCGAGTAGCTGCCCTTCGACCCCTTTTGCCACCGCGGCCGAGATGCTGTGGATGGGGGAGACGGCGGGGCTGCACATCGCGCGGATGAATCGGCGAACGAACTCGCGCAGTGCGAGGCAATGGATCGACCGAATCTGGGCGGGTGATGGACGATTGCATCGAACGGGGCCTGTGCAAGGAGGGCAAGCTCCCCGGCGGACTTAAGGTGCGGCGCCATCGCCAAGCCAGCATAGCCGATGGCGACCGAGAACTCCCTCCAGAAATCGTGCGTCGGCGGCAATATTCCCGCCAGGAGCGCGAACAACGGGGCAAGGATGAAGAACAGATACAGGATGACCCAAACGGCCCCACGCACGGCATAGGGAAGCATCGATTGAACCTGCTCCTAAGGTTCCGTGGCTGTTTCCGCTGCACTGACCTTGCGATTAGTCATCCGGGTCGATAAGGAAACCCGAGCAATTTCCTCGCCCTCGCGGGGGAAGGCAGCCTCATCGCCCTGCCCAGCGCTCTAACAGCGCCACAGCGTCATCCATATAGCCGTGGGCTGCCCAGTCCGGGTCGAAAGCCGGCGACTTGTTCGGGATCTTCGACCAAGGTCGGGACGATCTCGTCGGCCATTGATCGACCGATTTTTTGGCTTTGGCGATATCCAACATTTGACTACTCCCCGTTTACGGAGCGTTTCAGCAAGAGGCGTCAGGCGCCGCTTAGCACATGTGACGTTCCTGTCGAGCTCAAGCCCGGCGGACCCACGCTGATCTTGGCTCGATCCAGGCCAAGCTCGGCGGGCATGGTGCGTCCATCTCTCCTCCCCTCAGCAGCGGCACCCAATCCGGGAGTCGCAGCGGCGGCACGAATCACCTTCTCTCCTGCAAGTGCCTGGTCTGTCCCAACCGGAACTTTCGGCCACTTCAACCGCTTCCTGCTTGGCGAGTGGCTGTGCCGTGGCGAGGCGGACAGAAGTTGTCCTGAAGGGTAACGCTGACTGAGTCCCCCGAAAACTTCCCGGTGACTTTGTAAGAGCGCGCGTGTCTTGATCCTGCCAAGCCTGCCTGCGTAGTGCCCGAGAAGCTCCCGTCCGGCAGCAGCGCCAGGTTCTGTAAAGGCACGCTCGATCGCGCAAGCGAGACCTCACCGGACAATTGGCCTCGCGCATTGGTCAGGCGAACGAGCCAATCGCCGCAGCGGCGGCTGCCGGGGATTGCCCGTCCCTGGACTCTCCAAATCCCGTCGGCAAGCTGGTCGGGTGCCGCAGTCGCCGGTTCTATCGCCTGCACCGACGAGCCCACTGCAAGTGACGCGCATATTGCGATGAGCAGGAAGCGCGACGGTCCTCGAACTGCCTTCCCACCTTTGCGATCCATAACCCCTGACCTCCTAGATTTAAAATCGCCACCCGGTCCTGAAGACGCGACCGGCGACCCATTAGTGCAGGGCCGCTCCGATACCTTTCGTTCGTATCATGCTTCGTTCTCTCCTTGCGTTCGACGGCCAGCCATCGTAGACAACTGCGAGCCGGACGATCTCCGGATGCGCTAGCGGCTCGCCCCTTGCAGCTTGGTGCACCGAAGCCCGCACCGATGCACGATCGACAGCGGCCGGAAATTGCCCCGCATCGGCGTATCGCGCAGGGCCGCCCAGTGCTATGTCTCGGGCGAAACCTTAAAGGTCGCACGCGGATTTCAGACGTTCGTCACGAAACATTACCCACGGCGGGGAGTTTAAGATCCAGCATTGCGGGGCGGACTGCGACCGCCAGTCTCTGCCCCCGGCTACGCAATGAGCAGAACCGCCGAGGGCCATCCGTCAGCCGGGCGCCGGCCGCGCGGTGGGCTGCGGCTGAGTCATCGTGGGTCCCATACTGGGCACCGTATTGCCGAGACTAAACATGCACGCGGCAAAGGCGTTGTCGTACTGCACTTGGATCGACCTCTGAGCGTTGGCAGAGCCGACCGCGCCAAATCCTGCGCCGCCCAGCGCGCCGCTCGCCGCGCCAATCCCTGCACCCCGGCCGCCGCCAATCGCCCCGCCCAAACCTGCCCCGAGAGCCGTCGTCAGCGCCGCCGTGCCGAGCCCGCGAAGATTAGCCCCTTGCGCTTGGTCTGCCACGGCCTGCTGAGCGAACTGCCGACACGTCGCTTGATCGTTTTGGAAACTTGCGAGCGACGTATTCGGGCCCGGCATGACCTGAACGGTGGATCCCATCGGCGTCTCCACGCAGGCACTTAACAGCATCACACCCACCAGGACGAGAAAAGCATATGATTTCATCATTGCGTGCCCTCTCTCGGACCGAATAGGTGGCAAGCCGCGTCCCAACCATGGCCGCCGGCTCGCGCTCGGATGTTGAACGCCCTCATCGCGATGCGCAAGAGCCTGTAATCTCAAGGCTATGCCCGGCGTTCCATACATCGACAATGCAACGACGCGGATCAAGCTCCGGTGTCGCTTACTGCACGGCCCGAGCGCGGAGCCGCGAGTATTCCTCATTCGAGATGGTGCCGGAATTCTTCAGCCGTTCGAGTTTCTCGAGTTCATCGGCCACGCTGAAGCCAACCGCGTGGCGCAGCTCGTCGCGAGCCTGCTGGACCCTCTGGCTCTGCCGCTCGGCCATGCCGCGGTGTTGCGATATCAGGTAGATGAAGATTCCCAAATAGGGGAACAGGATCAGCACGATGACCCAGACCACCTTGGCCCAGCCCGATATGTCGTGACGGCGGAACAGGTCGCCGAAGACCGTGATCAGCAACCAGAACCACAACACGAAGACAAAGATCGACAAGACGTCGGCGAGAAAGTTGGAGAAAGTGAAACCGCCCGAGAACAACATGTCAATCCTCCCTTCGACACCACCAGAATGCCCGGCGCCGGCTGGGAATTCAACCTCCGGCTAATGCGGTCGCCGCCCGCACACCCGCCAGCGCCGCCTGCAAGGCGTCCTCGTTGGTCTCGTCGAACGAGCTGCGCATCGCCGGGCCGCCAACCCCGCGCAATGCGGCCACCACCTTGTCGATTGTCATCTTGCGGATCAGCAGGAACAGGGCGGCGTTGCCCGACTGCAGCGTTCTCGCCTCCTGCTTCATGAAGTCGTCGTTGATACCGAGATCGGCCAGCCGACCCCTGAGTGCGCCGGAGGCAGCGCCGACCGTGGCACCGGCCAGCGGCATTATCAACAGCAGCCCGATCCGCAAGCCCCACCGCATCCCGGCATGACGCCTTGCGCGGCTGGAACAGGCTGGTCCCGCGGCGGAAGGACGTGCGTCGTAAAACCGGCTGGTTTCATCGTTTGTTGCGGTCTGTGCCGCCCTAACGGGAGCCGATGAGCACTTCGCTGAAAAGATGAGCAATACACGCCGAAAAGATGATTGCTTGTCAAATCAAATTCTACCTTATAAAGCACGGCGGCATCGCGCGTTAAAGGACGCGCCCTTATCACGTCCGTTAGCGATGGCCGCCGAGACTGGGCTGATGACGCTTGGCATGCCGGCCGCGACTACGCGGAGACGGAGAGGAGAGTTGCATGCGACCCCGGTCATCACGCTGCTTTTCCGCCGCGGTCGCGGTCTGCATGCTACTGCCCGCGGCGGCGCAGGCTCAGGTCAACCCGTTCCGCGGAAGCGGGAGTCGGGGCCTCTCGCCGCAGGACAACCAAATGCTGTTCGAGAGCGTGGCGCGGCTGAATGCGGCCGAGCCCAGCCAGATCGGCCGCTCGGAGGTCTGGAGCAATCCGCAGACGAGCAGCTCCGGCACCTCCACGATGCTCCGAGTGTTCCACTCGGGCGGCATGGTCTGCCATCTGGTGCGGCACCACATCGTCGTCGCCGGGCAACAACCGGGTCACGATTATCGTCTCACGTGGTGTCGCACCCAGAGCGGGGAATGGAAGACCAAGGGCTGACCGACCGCGCGGAGCGCCGCATCGCGTTTCCGGGCTCGCGGCAATTTGCCCGCTCATCCATATTCTTGGGGTGCTCTAAACGATCTTGGGATTCCCGACCAACGACGGCTGCATCCGAGGTCATTAGACTACGTGGCCTAACGGCGCGCCCTAGGTCGGACTGCTCAAATACACTCCTGCCTAGAGGAACGATCGATGCAGACGCCGCTCGACAGTGATGAGGCAACCGTGCTCGCCTATGTACGAGTTGTACCCGCCCAACTACCTGTCGTGGCTTAAGGCGCGCTTGCTGCTGGGCGTCGCCTTACGGTCAGACAAAGAGGCGCAGATGGTCGACAAAGCCTTCGTACCGTCTCAATAGTGACTTACCCTCGGCCCCATGCCGGCCTCGAGGGGGTTCATGATGGGCCGGCAGCTCGCATGGCTCGGCGGGTAGGGCTGCGCGGCTTTTGCGCCGCCGATGAGCGGTGACCGGAGATGTTGGATGAGCAGGCAGCCCAAAAAGTCGATCAAACTCGCTTTGCAAGGCGGTGGCTCCCACGGTGCCTTCACCTGGGGTGTGATCGACCAGTTACTTGAAGACGAGCGGCTTCACATCGCAGCCGTCAGCGGCACCAGCGCCGGCGCGATGAACGCCGTCGCACTCGCCGACGGGATGGCGCGCGGCGGCCCTGCCGAAGCGCGCAAATGTCTCGAGAAATTCTGGTCGGCCACCAGCGCCGCCGCTCGGTACAGCCCGATCCAACGGTCCCTTTTCGACATCTTCATGGGGAATTGGAGCCTGGACACATCGCCGACTTATATTTTGATGGACCACCTTTCGCGCATTCTTTCGCCCTACGACCTCAACCCGATGAATTTAAATCCGCTGCGCGACGTCCTCGCCCGCTGCGTCGACTTCGACAGCGTCAACGATCCGGACGGGGTCAAATTGTTTTTGACCGCAACCAATGTCCGCACCGGCAAACCCAAGATTTTCCGGCAACCCGGGATCCAGCTCGACAGCGTCATGGCGTCGGCGTGCCTGCCGTTTGTCTTCAAAGCCGTGGAAATCGACGGAGAGGCCTACTGGGACGGTGGTTACATGGGCAATCCAGCGCTCTTTCCGCTCGTCGATGAATGCGATGCCGGCGACATCGTCGTGATCCAGATCAACCCGTTTTACCGCCCGGATGTTCCGCAATCGGCTCGCGAGATCCAGAACCGGTTGAACGAGATCACATTCAATACGAGCCTGCTCAAGGAGCTGCGCTCGCTCGCCTTCCTGTGGGAAATTATCCACTACGAGAACCTGGAACGCGAGCGCTTCAGAGATGTGCATATCCATGCGATCTACGACGAGAAGACGATGCTCGGACTCGGCGTTTCCAGCAAGCTCAATGCCGAATGGGCCTTTCTCACGCATCTGCGGGACTGCGGTAGAAAAGCCGCGCAGGACTGGATGTCGCAGCATTACGAGGACCTCGGTATTCGCAATACGCTGGACCTTTCCTGGATTTTCGACGAAAGCCTCAAACCGGCGCATCTGCCGGAGGGCGCCGCACGGGGATCTGCCATCAAGGAGGCCGCCCAATCGCGTGAGGCAGCGAAATCTTAGTCGCAACATGGGTTTGTTCGGCATCCTGCTCGGTCTCGCACTGCTCATCTGGCTGGCATATCGCGGCTGGAGCATCCTGTTGCTGGCCCCCGGAGCCGCCCTCATCGCCGCCGCTTTCGCGGGAGGACCGCTGCTCGGCTATTGGACGCAGACTTTCATGGACAGCGCTTCGCGTTTTGTCGCGCAATTCTTCCCGCTGTTCCTCCTCGGTGCGCTGTTCGGCAAGCTGATGGAAGACAGCGGCTCGGTCTCGGCCATCGCCGAGTTCATGACCGACCGGTTGGGTCCGAGCCGGGCGATACTGACCGTCGTGCTGGCGGGCGCGCTGGTGACCTATGGCGGCGTCAGTCTGTTCGTCGCGGTTTTTGTGCTGGCGCCGATTGCGCAGGGTTTATTCCGCACGGCGCAGATCCCCAATCGACTGATCCCGGCGACGGTGTTTTTGGGCACGTCCACCTTTACGATGTCGGCACTGCCTGGAACGCCGGCTATCCAAAATGCGATCCCGATCCCATTCTTCGGCACGACACCGCTTGCGGCGCCGGGTCTGGGGATAGTTGCCTCGGCCATCATGGCCGGCATTGGAATGTGGTGGCTGAGCCGGGCCGCCACGGCTGCCCGTCGCAACGGAGAGGGGTTTGGCACAACACTTCCCGGCTTCGCCGACGCCGCAGCCCAGGACGAGGCGGTGCGACAGCGCGCGACGACCGCTCGCGAGTTTGACCCCGTCGAGGTCAGTCGCGGGCATCCGAGCAGCGACGGGCCGCCGATCGGGCTGGCGGCATTGCCGCTCCTGGTGGTGATCAGCGTCAATGTCCTGATGACGCTAGTCGTTCTCCCGAGGCTCGACGTGTCGTTCCTCGCCGAGGAGCGCTTCGGTGCGACTTCGCTCCATGCCGTCGGCGGGGTGTGGTCGGTGGTTACCGCTCTCTTGGCGGCGATCCTAACCGTTGTCGCCGTCAATTGGCGGCGGTTGCGGGGGCTGCGTGAGACGCTCGCCTCGGGTGCTAACGCCTCAGTCTTGCCGATCTTGAGCGTCGCTAGCCTGGTCGGCTTTGGCGCGGTCGTCGCCGCGGTGCCGGCATTCGAGATCGTGCGCGACTGGGTGCTGTCGATCGAAGGGGGCCCGCTCGTCTCGCTGGCGGTTGCGACCAATTTGCTCTCCGCTTTGACCGGCTCGGCGTCCGGAGGCTTGACGATCGCGCTCGACGCCCTCGGGACTACGTATATGCGGTTGGCCACGCAGCATGGCATCGACCCGGCGCTGTTGCATCGCATCGCCGTGATGAGTGCCGGAACGCTCGACAGCCTGCCGCAGAACGGCGCCGTCGTGACGGTGCTTTCGGTCTGCGGCACAACGCACAGCAAGAGCTATTTCGACATCGTAATGGCCGCCATCGTCGGCCCGATCATCGCGCTCGCCGCAGTGATCGCGCTCGGCTCAGTATTCGGTTCGTTCTGAAGTTCGGACCCGGCTTGTCATAACGGCGCTTGTCATCATTCAACCGATCGGCGATCGTTTCTCTATCATCTGAGGGGAAGGGTAGTCATGACATTGAAGGGATGGACCGTCGCTGCGGGGCTGATATTGCTCGCGCCGTGTGCCGCAAATGCCGCCACCGAAGCGAATTTCGGCGCCAACACAACCGGTGACCTGGTCGAGCTTTGCACGGCTACGCCCGATAACGCGATCGGAACGGCGGCCGTCAATTTCTGCGAGGGCTTTGCACTGGGTGCGGTGTTGGTGGAAATGCAGAACCAGACTGCCTTCCGCGGACCGAAGCTGTTCTGTCTGCCAAACCCTCCGCCAACCCGCAACGAAGCGGTAAGCGAGTTCGTCAACTGGGCACGCGCGTCACCGGATCGCATGGCAGCCTCGTCCACCGACGGGTTGTTCCGATTTCTGAGCGAACGCTATCCCTGTCCGCAATCGCGCTGATCAAACCGCTCTGGGGAACGCCATGAACAAGCTACTGATGCTCGCGGCTGTCGCTCTGCCGCTCGCTGCTTGCGCCGATATGAACCCGACCCAGCAACGCGCGCTGACCGGCACGGCCATTGGCGCCGGCGGCGGCGCGGTGATTGGCGCCATCGGCGGAAACGCCGGGCTCGGAGCCGTCGCCGGGGCGGGAGCAGGGCTGGTCGGCGGTCTTCTCGTTGATCGGTCCCGGCAGGCCCAGGACCAAGCCTTCCAGCAAGGCTTCGCGGCCGGACAACAGCGCCGCTGAGAAACTGTCTGCCGCCCGCGGCTCGGGAATACTCTGTCAGTGCTATCGCGGATCCACATCTGCGCGGTCGGATCGCTTAATTTAGCGCCATTTCCAGCCTCCGGAGATCCAAACCCAGCGGCGGCGATTCCATCGCCAGCGACCTTGAGACCAATACCATCGGTGGGGTCCACGCGGAGGAGGCGGCCGGACCTCGTGACGTGGTGGTGGCACCGGCGGGCGCTGACAAGGCGGGGGCGCATCACGACAATATCACCCGCGGCTGGCCCTACGGAGGCTCTAGAGGCGATAGCGGGCTGTGACGATGCGTCGGAGGCCGGGCAGGTCATAGCGGCGAGAATTGCGGCTATCACCTTCCTCCGATCCAGAATGGCAACATCCTTCCAGCCCGAGCCTGAAAGACTGCTCCTCGGGGGCTCGTTCTGCCACCGCCTACGGTGCGCCTCGGGAACTGATCGATTAACGGGGCCCGCCCGATGTGGCCCTCCCTCCTGTTGACATGCGGTTCAGTTGGTTGGGGTTAGTCGACGCACCGGGAGACATCTCGGGGGCCGCGGGCATCGAAGTGTTTCCCGCCTGCAGACGGGCGAGCTCTTCTTGATTGAGCTGATCCGCGGTGTCCCCAGTCAATTGCGGGCGGCCTGCCATCCTGCCGTGCGAAGCGTTGCGCGCGTGATGGTGCATCGGGGGCGTTGCCGAGGTTGTGTCTGAGGCCGAGGGCATGGACGGGATATTGGTCGGTTCTGATGTCTGCCTCCCTCCTGCCGGCATCCGGCCCGATGGGGCGGGATTGGCCGGCTGCGCCCAAACTGGCGCGGAGATAGCCAGCACGGCAATCACCGCTACGCCTGTCAAGAGATGTTTCATTCCCTGATCCTCATCTGTGGGTATCGGTAACAGCTCTATCAGACAACTCCAGCACGATCACAGTCCACTGAACGGGCTAACACCCCTGAGCGTCCGCTCGCGCGAGGGCGGGTCCGCCGCTTCCGGCCGCGGCAATCCTCTTATACAGCCGACATTCCTAGAACGCACCTTAATAAAATGATGCGGATTTTCGGTTCAGGGAATGCGGACTTTGCTGCTTCTCGTTTTGGCGCGTGACGGCATTGTCAGGCTCACTGATAGGGAGTGCGGGTTCGCGGGTAGGCCGGCGCGATGGCCCGGATCTCATACCACCGGCATCGCTTTCCACCGGCTGTCATCCGGCATGCCGGTTGGCTCGACTTACGCTTCACGCTGAGCTACGCTTTGTTACAGGGATAGGCAGCCGGCGAAATCAGCAAGCTATCTTCCGGCCCGGTGCGTCATTTTCGACATGACGCTTCGGCATCTTCACCATTGGGGTAAAAACGTAGTTTTTGCCGACTACGATCTCGCATTGCGCGCTCGTGTGTAGGCTTGATCGAGTACGCCGCCCGCCGACCATCAATGTCCGGAAGGGCTTTGTCAGGGGAACCGGATAGCTCGGAAGCGAGGCCTAGGGTAGGCTGGCGCGATGGCCGAAATCTCCTATCGCCGCCACCGCCTTTCCCCGGTGATCATCCAGCATGCGGTCTGGCTCTATCTGCGCTTCACGCTGAGCTATCGCGACGTCGAGGAACCCCTCGCCAAGCGAGGGCTCGGCATCTCTTACGAAACCGTCCGGTGTTGGGTGCTGAAATTCGGACCGGTGATCGCGCGACGACTACGCCGGCGCCGTCCGCGGCCGAGCAATCGCTGGCACCTCGACGAGATGGTGGTGCGGATCGCCGGCGCGCGAATGTATCTGTGGCGTGCCGTCGATCACGAGGGCGAGGTCCTCGACATGCTGGTTCAGCGTCGGCGCGACACTCGGGCGGCGTTGCGGCTGATGCGTAAGCTGCTCAAGAAGCTGGGCTTCGCACCCAAGTTGCTGGTCACCGACAAGTTGCGCTCTGACGCCTCTGCATTCTGGCGTCTGCGGCTGAACTGCCCGCATGAGCAAGGGCTGCGCAAAATCAATCGGGCCGAAAGCTCGCATCAAGCGGTGCGACGACGAGAGCGTAAAATGCAGCGGTTCAAGTCGGCTTGCTCCGCCCAGCGGTTCCTCAGCATGCACGCCGCCGTCCACAACACCTTCGACCCCCAGCGCCAGAGCTATGGCCAGAAGTTGGTGACGGCGTGACGGGGGTCAGGCGGCGTATCGTGGTGGTGTTCAATGGCTCCACTTCTTCAAATGAAGGAGTGATACGCCGTGTCCGACACTAACGTCATCAAGCTCGTCCAGCCAGGAGTTTTCACCGATTCTCTGACAGAGGTGCTACGCAGCGGCCTGCGTGCGCTGCTGACCCAGGCGGTCGAGGCGGAGGTTGCTGAGTTTCTCGCAAAGCATGCCGATCTGAAGACCGAGACGGGCCAGCGGCGCGTGGTGCGCCATGGCCACCTTCCAGAGCGTGAGATCATGACCGGTATCGGGCCAGTCGCCATTGGCCAGCCGCGTGTGCGCGACCGCGAAGCCGCCGAAGGTGAGCGTATCTGGTACTCGCCCTCGATCGTACCGCCCTACGCGCGGCGGCCAAAGAGCCTGGAAGTTCTGTTCCCTATCCTCTACCTGAAGGGCCTTTCAACCGGCGACTTCGAGGAAGCGCTGGCGGCCCTGGTCGGCAACGACGCGCCAAGTCTATCGGCGTCGACCATCGCCCGCCTGAAGAGATGCTATGGGGCGAGCGACGAGGTGAAGGCACAATCGTCGCTGCAAAGAAAACCGACGGAGTGCCCGATGCCGCAGCCGAATGACTTGAGCAGATGCCTCGCCGCTCTGGATCAGGATAGCACGTTGATCGCCGTCATCGAGATGAGCCAATCGAGCTGGCTCGTCGGCGGGATCGTTCCGGGAGTTGAGCGCCATCCTGCAAAGAAGCTGGAAGCGGACGAAGGGGCGCTGCTTTGGCTGCTGCATCGCTGGCGCGACGAGGCCAGCAAGGCCGGCCGCCTGATCACACGGATTGCGGTTGCCCCCGGCCTTCGCCGGGGCAGGCTTTTGAGGCGGGACGTGACGGCTTCTGGCTGGCCCGCTGGCTGCGGGCGCGCGACGTCGAAGCCTATGTCATCCACGCGACCAGCGTGGCGGTGTCGCGCGAACACCGCCGCGCCAAAACCGACCGGCTCGATAGCGCGCTCCTCAAGCGCGCCTTTCTCGGTTGGCTTCGCGGTGAACGCGACCATTGCAGCATGGCCGCGATCCCGACCCTCGAGAGGAGGACGCCAAACGGCCGAGCCGCGAGCGCGAAAGTCTCGTCAGCGAACGCACGCACATCGTCAATCGGATGAAGAGCGCCCTCGCCCGCCTCGGCATCCGCCGTTTCAAACCAAGCCTGCGCACGGCGCCGGCGCGGCTTGAGGGGCTGCGCACGCCCGAGGGTACGCCGCTACCGCCAAACACCCTGGCCGAGTTGCGGCGCGATCTGGCTCGGCTGCACCTGATCAACCATCAGATCCGCGAAATCGAAGCCGCGCGCCTTGAACGGCTGGAGCAGCGGCCTGACGACGGCGCCCACCCGATGGTGCGGCTGCTGGCGCGGATCATCGGCGTCGGCATCGAGACAGCCGACATGCTGGTGCAGGAGATCCTCTCGCGTAACCCCGGCCTGCGCCGGGGCAGGCTCTGCGCGATCGCAGGGCAGTGGCCCGATATGGTGGGCTGACCGGCGCGCCCGACGAGAGCGGCGCCCGGCGGCGGGAGAAGGGGCTGGCCGGGCCTGCCCCTGGCGAGAACAGGGGGCCGGCAACGCTCGCGTACGCCGCGGCATGATCCAGTTGGCGTGGCGCTTTCTGATGTTTCAAAAGGACAGCGCGCTGGCACAATAGCCTGCCCCGGCGCAGGCCGGGGGTACCGGGTGCGAACCGCCGACGCGCGCGGCGCCCCCGCAAGACCATGATCATCGCCCCCTGCCTGCGCAGGGGCAAGCTCTGGCGCGCAAGTTGCTCGTCGCGCTGTGGCAGCTGGTGACCACCGGCGAGATCCCGCAGGGCGTCGTTCTGCGCCCGGCAGCGTAAACCGCCGGCCCGCAACAGACCCCTAACCGAGATTGAGCACCCGGTCGACATGTTCACGCCAGGCTGCCCATGATGATCGAGGCGGCGGTGACCCGAGGCCCGCATGGCTGTCACGCCGTCCAAGAGAATGGGGCTGCCGTCCCGGAGCTTCCCCACGGGTCAAGCCCGTGGGCTGAAGGCCCACGAGCGCCACCGTGCGGCAAGAACCGCAGCCCGGTCATGATGCGGTTGCGATTGCAGATGCTCACGCCGGCCTCGGCCAGGTGCAACGGGAACCGGCGGATATCCTCTGTCGTCGCCGTATCGGGAGAGCGATTGAGAAACGCGGCAAACCGCTTGCAGCTATGAATGTGGCTCCTCTGTGTGCCCGCACAGAGTTTCCGCGCGTTCATGTCTTCGATCATGCGATGACGCAGCGGGTGACGGCGCCCGTACTCATGAAAAATTCCTGTCTTGGATGAGGTTGACGACACCTCGATCCTCAAGACAGAGCCCCCCGCTACCGACGATCGCTAGCCTGCTTGCCGGCCCTGCGGATAAGCCGATGCCCCCCGCCTCAGCCGACTATCGCGAAGCGATTTAGCGCCATGGCACCAGCTGGACATTCGACTCGGCAGACCGAAGGTCCGGTTTGGGGCGTGTGTCACGAACGCGCCGTCTGCGTGCAGCGGTGCGGAACTGTACGAGAGATGAAGGAGGGCCCTTCGAGGCCGGCAGTTAGGTGCAGGTCTCAAGCCACCGCGAGCTGCTGTCGTCAAGAGCGATGGTTGTGAGCGTTGCGGAAACGCCGGGACATGATCCCGGCAGGCAAGGTTGAGAGAGGCGAGCGCAAGCGAACCGTTGATGAAGTGTCGAAAGCGGATTAGGCGATGTCGAAACCGGGGGGTGTCCCTTCCTCCGGGACCAGCTCGGGAGAAGCCTGAAGTCTGCCCGAGTGGCATCCGGCATGTAGACGGCGCGAAGCTCAACCAGGCTCTTGTGCGGAACGTGAGAACCTGTCGCTCCGATGCCAAGGGAGACGTCCAAGCGGCGCCAACCGCAAGGACCAGAGTACCGAAGCGGAGCACAGGGGCGGAGCAGCTCGTAGTAGGGATGAAGGCTCTGTAATGGGGCTGGACCGAAGGGGCTGCGTTGTTCAGCCGAGCCTGTGGGCCAACCGGCGACGGGAGGAGCCCGCGGACAAGGCAAAGCCGTTCGACATTCCCAAGCGGGAAGTCTGGGAAGCCTTCAAACGTGTGAAGGCCAACCAAGGAGCGGCTGGAGTAGACCGACAGTCGATCGCAGACTTCGAGGCTGATCTTTCGAACAACCTCTACAAGCTCTGGAACCGGCTGTCGTCAGGGAGCTATTTTCCTCCGCCGGTGCGGCGGGTCGATATTCCGAAGGCAGACGGTGGCACGCGCCCGTTGGGCATCCCGACGGTCGCGGATCGCATTGCTCAGGAGGTTGCCCGCCGGTACCTGGAGCCGTACCTGGAAGCGGTGTTCCATACCGACTCCTACGGCTACAGGTCCGGTCGATCGGCGATCGATGCCGTGCGCCAAGCCCGTCAGCGCTGCTGGCGGTATGACTGGGTGCTCGATATCGACGTACAGGCCTATTTCGAAAGCATCGATTGGGCGCGGTTGCTGAAGGCGGTCCGGCATCATACCGACTGTCCTTGGGTGCTGCTCTACATCGAGCGCTGGCTAAAGGCTCCCGTCCAGATGGAGGACGGCAGTGTCGTGCCGCGGACCGCAGGAACGCCGCAAGGAGGGGTTATCAGCCCGCTGCTTGCAAACCTGTTCCTGCACTATGCGTTCGACGCGTGGATGTCGCGAACCTATCCGCACATTCCGTTCGAGCGGTACGCGGACGACGCCATTTGTCACTGCAAGAGCGCCGAAGAGGCGCAGGCGCTATGGAGCGCGTTGCAGGATCGCTTCGCGGCCTGCAAGCTGGTGCTGCACCCTGAGAAGACGAAGATCGTCTACTGCAAGGATGCGAACCGCCGGGGTGACTTTCCGAACCAGTCGTTCGACTTTCTCGGGTTCACGTTCCGAGCGAGGAAAGCGTTGGGAAGGGAACGTCGGCCCTTTGCGTGCTTCCTGCCTGCCGCCAGTCCGAAAGCGTTGACGTCCATCAGCCGAACAGTTCGGCGCTGGGCGCTTCATCATCGCAGCGACAAGTCCCTGCAGGACCTGGCCGAGATGTACAACCCGTGCATTCGCGGCTGGATCAACTACTACAGCCACTTCTACAAGACGCAGTTGCGTCCGACGCTGAAGAGGATCGATCTCTATGTCATCCGCTGGGCGCGCCGCAAGTTCAAGCGGTTGCGTCGCAAAACCAAGGGGGCGCGAGACTGGTTTGACCGGCTGCGCCGAGCCAATCCAACGCTCTTTGCCCACTGGCGGCTCTGCCATGGAAACGGCCGCACATCGGGAGCCGTATGAATTGAGAGGTTCACGTACGGATCTGGGAGCGCCCGGAGGTGAGAGTCCTCCGGGCGAACTCGACAAATCTCCGCATTCGGCGATCGCCGGCGTATCGGCCGCTCAGCGCCGAAACCAACCATCCCTTAGCCTAGCGTCCGCGATCAGCGAAACGCAGGGATCACCTTCGAGGCGAGTAGCTCGAGGTGCTTCTGCGCCCAGCGTGGCGGCAGCCCGGGTGGCAGCGTCCAGGAATAGAAGTGGGTGATCGGTACGGTGTCTACCAAGTCGCGGATCATGCGTAGCGCATTGTCGGGATCGACCACCTGCAGGAGCCCACTTTGCTTCAGCGCTTCTCGATCATTCAGGTGTGGATCAAGAGGCTGAAGGCCGCCAGCCGCAAGCCATACGGAATAATTGTTGACCTGATAGATGACGTGATCGGCAGACTCGGCAAACGTTTTCTCTGGGTCGTCAGATACGATTAGAAACCAAAAGCCGCTGGCGAAACGAAGTTATCTGTCGGCCGGTTCTCCTTCTTCAGCTCGGCGACATAGCGGTCATACACGTCTCGGTTCGCCCCGGGTACGGTGAAGCCATTGCCGAAGCGACCGCGCGGCGCAGCGCCGCCGGCGTGAAGCCGCCGAGCCAGATCTGCGGGTGCGGTTTCTGGATGGGCTCGGGCGTCATCCTGACGCTCTGGAAATCGAAAAACTCGCTCTTGAAAACGACGGTTTCGCCCGAAAGAGCGCGGCGAATGATGTCGAGCGATTGGTTGGTGCGCGCGCCGCGCCCCTTGGAAGACACGCCGAACCCGGTGAACTCTTCGCGTTTGAAGCCGATCCCGACACCAAGCTCGAAACGGCCGCCTGAGATGACGTCAACAGTCGCAATATCTTCGGCAAGGCGGATCGGATTGTGAAGAGGCATCAGCAGCACGCCGGACGCGATGCGGATCCGGTTGGTGCGGGCTGCGATCGCCGCGGCTACCGGCAGGATCGAGGGAAGGTAGCCGTCTTCGATGAAGTGGTGCTCGGACAACCAGACATCTTCAAACCCGTTGTTCTCGCCCCAGGCGATCTGATCGAGGATCTCACGATAGAGCCGGTCGGAGGACTGGCGCCACTGAGGTGGATTTCGGAAGTCGTACGAAAGACCGAAGCGTATCTTTCGACGATCCTGACGCATCTCTCCTCATAGATTGGCGCGCCTTAATGGGCATCACCGGCGGCAGCCATCAGATCTGCGCGGCGCCGCCGTCCACGAACAGCTCAATGCCGGTGACATAGGCGCTGTCGTCAGAAGCGAGGAACACTGCCGCCTTGCGCAAATCGTCCGGGGTGCCGAGCCGGCCGAGCGGGACGGAGCGACGGCCGCTGCTCTTCCATCATCGGTCATGAAGTGAGCGAGACCGGGCGTGGCCAGTATATCCAGGGCTCAAGACGTTGACGCGAATGCCCCGCCCCCTGAGGTCGACGATCCAGGTGCGGGCGAATGAGCGCACTGCGGCTTTTGACGCGTTGTACACCGAGCAGGCGGCGAAGCCTTTCTTCGACACCATGGAGCCGGTCAGGATCACAGACGAACCCATGGTGAACAGCGGCAGTACCTTCTGCACCGTGAAGAGCAGTCCGCGCATGTTCGTATTGAACGTTTTGTCAAAGTGCTCCTCGGTGATCTCGCCGCGCGTGCCGAATTCGTAGACTTCGGCGTTCACCGCCAGCACATCGATACGCCCCGCCTTGGCCTTGATCGTCGCGTAGATCCGGTCCAGATCGTCGAGGTTAGAGGTATCGCCCTGAACTGCTGTGGCGCCGCCGCCGATCGCGGTGACGGCCTTGTCCAGCACGGATTGGCGGCGCCCGGTGATAAACACGCCCGCGCCTTCCTCGGGAAACGCTTGGCGGTGCCGAGGCCGATGCCAGCGCTGCCGCCGGTCACAAGCGCGATTTTGCCTGATAGCTTGCTGGTCATCGTGAAGTCTCCTGCGATTGCGCGACGTCCATGGCGGCGTCCAGCAACGTGCTTTCGGTGGTGGGTTGTTGCCTAGCGCGGCGGCACGTTCGCCAGCAGCGGACCAAGGCCCTCGGCCATCGTCAGATGTGCAATGACGGCATCCCGGAGCCGCTGGTGTGGCAGCTCGGCCAGCATTGCGGTCTGCTCCGCAGTCATGGCCTCGCCGGCTTCGGCCCCGATCATCGTGAAGCCAAGGATGCGATCGTCGCCGCCGATCAGAGCTTTCATGAAGCCGCGCGTTTCGTCGGTCGTATGCGTGCGGAGCACCGCGCTCATCGGCAACCGCGCGACCCGCGCAATGGTTCCCTGGCTCTTCGCCTCGCGCTCGGTCAGCCCGACATGGGCCAATTGCGGGTCGGTGAATAGGCAGTATGGAACGAGCCGGTCGCGGGTACTTCGGCTGCTGCCAGAGAGATTGTCCTTGATGATGCGGAAGTCATCGACGGAAACGTGCGTGAATTGGGGGCTGCCGGCGCATTCCCCGATCGCCCAGACGCCGGGGGCGGTCGTCTCAAGCCGTTCATTCACGCGGATATAGCCACGAGCATCCAGCTCTATGCCGGCTTCCTCAAGTCCGATCCCGGCCGTGTTCGGAACGCGCCCCGTGGCGACCATAATGTCGCTGCCTTCAAGTTCTTGCTCTCCCGAGGGGGTGCGCACGGCGAGGGTGATCTTGTCGCCTGAGCGCCCACGCACACTCAAACGTCAGCACCGGTAAGAACTTCAATGCCTTCGTCGCTAAGGATGCGCTGCATCTCATCGGCGACGTCGGAATCCTCTCGGCCCAAAAGCCGCGGCCCGTCTTGGATGATCGTCACCCGGCTCCCAAAACGGCGGAAAGCCTGAGCCATTTCGATGCCGACATAACCGCCGCCAAGCACGATCAAGTGCGTCGGCACGTCGCCCAATTCGAGCGCCTCGATGTGGGTCAGCGGCGCGGCATCTTTCAGCCCGGGTATGGCGGGTATGGCCGGCTGCGTTCCGAGATTGAGAAACACCTGATCGCCGGTCAGGACGCGCATTCCACCATCTAGGTTTACTTCGAGCGTCTTTTACGCGACGAAACGCCCATGCCCAACGATCAATTGTGTGCCGGTCGCCATGAAGTTTTGCGTATGCAGCTCGACCTCGTGGCGAACCATCTCGCGCTTGTGACGCAGAACCGTTGGCATATCGATTGTGATGCCGCCTGCGGTGACACCGAGTGACTGACCATTACGGGCCAGATGGGCGACCCTGGCGCTCCAGAGTTCGGTCTTGCTCGGCATGCAGGCGATGTTGGGGCAAGAGCCGCCGACCCGCCGGCTCTCCACCAGCGCCGCGCGCTGCCCGGTTTGCGCCAGATGCCATGCGATCAGCTGGCCGCCCTGTCCGCTTCCGAGTACTAGCACGACAAACTGTTCGCGTTGAGCCATGAACTTCCTCCAATACCAGCTGTGAACGAGGAAGGTGCTTAAGAGGCCGTGGCTGAACCCAGTCAGCTAGTGCGCACTTGCGCCGCCGTCTGGCCGAATAGGATTTTCTTTCCTTCTTCGGTAACCGCCGGGCGGTTCGCATAAGGCTCGCCCTTGGCGTAGGCGCGTATCGTCGCCGGCCGCGCCGCCACCGCCTGGAACCATCGCCGCAAGTTGGGGAACTCTTGAAGGTTCTGTTGCTGGCGCTGCCAGGCAGGATCCAGGGATAAGACGCCATGTCGGCTATCGTGTAATCGTCACCGGCGATGTAGGCCCGGGCGGCGCGCCGCCGGTCGAGTACACCGTAGAGACGGTTTGTTTCATTCACATAGCGATCGATCGCGTACGGGATCTTTATCGCGCGCATACTGCCCGAAGTGGTGGTTCTGTCCCGCCATCGGCCCGAGGCCGCCGACCTGCCAGAACAGCCATTCCATGACGGTCTTGCGACCACGTAAGTCCTTCGGCATGAACCGACCGGTCTTCTCGGCGAGATACGCCAGGATTGCGCGGATTCGAATACGGTGATCGCATCACCGCCATGCGCCGGCGCGGTATCGATGATCGCCGGCATCCGGTTGTTGGGCGAAAACGCGAGAAACTCGGGCTGGAACTGATCGCCGGCGCTGATATCGACCGGGTGAATGTTGTAGTCGAGCCCAGTTTCCTCTAGAAACATCGTGATCTTGTGGCCGTTGGGCGTCGGCCAATAGTAAAGTTCGATCATAGCCTTACCTCCAGAGTGAAATTCTGACCGATGATTTTAGCTATCCACTGATTGGCTGATGTGGCTGGCAAGCACCACCCGCCGAACGTCCTGCTTCAGCAGATAGACCGACACCGCCAGGAGCACGACATCCTTCATCAGGAACGGGACGTTGCCCGTCATGGCCGGAAACCCGCCGGCAGCTGCATCCCAGCCTTCCGGCATGAATGGGATGATCGTGACAGTGCCTACAAATGTGGCAGTCGAACCGAGAGCGCCGAGGATGCCGAGCGTCTTGTCCCAGAACCCAAGGAACAGCAACCCGCCGAATGTCCATTCTGACACGCCCAGAAACAACGTGGCACCGCGCATGCCGAGCAACGGGTAGAGGCAAAAGATCAGCGGGCCATTACTGATAAAGGGGATTAATCGGTCGACCTCGTACGCAAACCACTTCTGGTAACCGAAGAAAAAGAAAATGATTACCATCGCTGCACTCAGCAGGTGATAGTCGGCGTCGTCTCGCAGCAGGCCCAACTTGGCGAGGGCGTAGGCAAGAAGTTCGGTCAAGCGTCGGGCAACCGGGTGTGCATCGGTGCTTCCGATCCCGTCGGCGGAGACTGTTTTGTTCGCGAGTGGAATGATCGGATCTCTCCCTGCAATCGTTCACAATGGGGAACTAAAGCGGTGACGATGATGGCCGGCACCGGGAACAGTACTGCGAAGTGGGGGCACTCCCTGCGACGCTGGCGTGCGTCGCCGAACACTTACGGATCGAGACCCTGTAGTGGTGGTAGCAGCTGCCGTGGATTATCGATTATTCCCAACCGGAATGTTCAATAGCCTCAAACAGACGATCTTGGATTCGCTCTCGCGCGAAGATGCGCCAACGCCACGGCGATCTCGTCGGCTCCAACCGCGTGGTGTATTCGGCATCCACGTAGGACAGCACTGCGATCCCATCGCGATCGCCATCAGGCCGTTACCAGCAACGGCCTCTACGGCCGCGGACTTGGTCCTACGGAAACGACTCACGGAGCCGCTCATGTCTTCCTCCCTGTCTGCCCCTTTCGGGGGTTGGTCAGTCGTTACATTGTCGTCCAGCCCGGGCAAGCCGAGGTCACTTTCGTCGTGGTCGACGAGTATCAAGGGCGAGGCATCGGCAGGGCACTGATGCGTCATCTTGCTACTATTGCCCGTGCAGCCGGGCTCCAGACGCTGATCGCCGAGGTCCTGCCAGAAACACCCAAATGTTGCAGCTGTTCAAGACTAGTGGGATCCGGATGAGTACTAAGTGCGAGGCCGAGGTTGTGCATGTCATACTTAGACTGTTCTAAACGATGCGTCTCGTGCTCAGGCAGATTGTTAGGGCTGCCTAGTTTCTCTCGCATGCGCGTGCGAGGGCGAAGTGTTTTGCCGCGATTGATCGGCGATTTAGCGATATGGGCGGCGCCAAATCGACGCAAGAGCGGCGCGCTCGAGTAACGGATTGCGCTGGTGGGTAGTGGGTCAGTTTGAATGTAACAATGTCCCCGGCATTCCTTGACGCAGGAACTCTGGTCGTTGACCCATATGGTGCGGGTGATCGAGGATCGGGAACGGCTTGCTCCAGCAACTCGGCGATCGGCTCATTGGATAGGGAGGAGGAGAAAAGTGGTTGATAGGTACACAAAGGCGCTCTGACCGCGATCGCGCTCTCTCTTTCGATCATAGCGGTTCAGAATCCGGTTGGGACGAGTGCCGCGCAGCAGACACCCATGAGCCCTTGCCACGGGATCGGCGAAGGTCGGCAATCCCTTTGAGCGCCATTCCCAGTTGTTCCGGGTTACCAGCGGTGAAGTTTTCTATCCTCCACGCTTGGCCGAATGAATTCTTATGACCCTTCAGCGCATTCAGATGGGACCGTGGTCCGGCCGACGGACGTTTGAGGCCACCCGAGATCGCGAGGCTTGGGCCCTTGCCGGTTTCACGGTAGGTTCGGTCAAGCTAATAGACCGCCGTGCGAGAAATGTCCTCTGTCCGCCGTCTCACCGCGATCCTCGCCGCCGATGTGGCGGGGTATTCGCGCCTCATGGGCGTGGACGAGGAGGCGACGCATCAACGGCTGAAAGCGCATTCGGGCAGCTTGTTAATCCGAAGATCCAGGAACATAGAGGCCGAACCGTAAAGAATACCGGCGACGGCCTACTGGCGGAATTTGCGAGTGTTGTGGATGCCGTGCGCTGCGCTGTGGAGATCCAGCGTGGGATGGTCGATTGCGAGGCGGAGGTGCCCGAGGAGCAGCGGATCAGACTGCGCATCGGCATCAACCTGGGCGACGTGATCGTTGAGGAGCACGACATCTTCGGCGACGGGGTGAACGTCGCGGCGCGGCTGGAGGGGTTGGCCGAGCCTGGGGGAGATCTGTATCTCCGGGGCGCTGCGAGACCAAATCCGAGACAAGCTCGCTTACACATTCGAGGACCGAGGTGAGCAGCACGTCAAAAATATTGCGCGGCCCGTGCGGGTCTACGAACTGCATCCCGAGGCCGTGGCCGACCTCCCCATGATGGCGACGACACCCGCGATATCGATCTTGCCGCCCACCCGTGCCGCGCGCCTCTCGATCGTCGTTCTGCCCTTTACCAATCTGAGCAACGATCCGGAGCAGCAATACTTCGCCAACGGGATCACCGAAGATCTGACGACCGATCTGTCGCGGATCGCGGACATGTTCGTGATCTCGCGCAATACCGCGTTCACCTATCGGAACAGGCCGGCCGATACCAAGCAGATCGGCCGCGAGCTGGGCGTCCGCTACCTGCTGGAGGGGAGCGTGCGGCGGTCGGGTAACCAGGTCCGCGTCAGTGCTCAGCTGGTTGATGCCGAGACCGACGCGCAACTGTGGGCGGAGCGGCTCGACCACGATATGGGCAATCTGTTCGCCCTGCGAGATGAGGTTACGAGCCGGATCGCGGTCGCGCTCGACCTTGAGCTGATCGCGAGAGAGGCTGCGCGGTCGACCGAGCAACCCGACGCGCTGGACTACATTTTCCGGGGACGCGCCGCAGTGTGGAACCCAAGGTCGCGTGCGACATGTGCGGAGGCGATTAGTTTGTTCGAGTACGCCTTGGCGCTCGACTCGCGGTCCGTCGCGGCTCAGAGCTGGTTGGCGCTCACGCTTGCGAACCGCGTGATCAATCAAATGACCGACACGACCGCAGCCGACATCGCACGCACGGAAGGGCTGGTCGGGCATGCCTTGGCGATATCGCCCCGCAGCTCGCTTGCGCGTTACGCCAAGGGCCAAGTCCTGCGCGTGCAGCACCAATATACGGAGGCCATTCCCGAATTCGAGCTGGCGGTCGCATCCAATCGCAACTGGGTGACTGCTATCGCCAATCTCGGTGAGTGCAAGTTCTTCGCCGGATCGATTGGGGAGATGATCCCGGCTCAGGAGCAAGCCATCCGCCTCAGTCCCCGCGATCCTGAAATCGGAGTATGGTATTACCGGATTGGGCAAGCGCATCTGCCTCTGGCTCGAAAAGGCGCGCAGCGCCAATCCGGTAGTTCCGACGCCTCACGCCAGTCTCGCCGGCGCCTATGCCCTCAAAGGCGAGAGCGAACGCGCCGCCGCCGAACTCGCCGAGGCCCGCAGGCTGGCCAGCGACGATCGTTATTCGAGCATCGCCCGCTTGCGTGGGGTCAGATATTACGGAGTGCCGAAGGTCCGCGAGATATTCGAAGCCACGTATTTCGCCGGTCTGCGCAAGGCCGGGGTGCCGGAGGAGTGAGGCTGTCCCGCGTCGGCGCCCGCGATCGTCACCACTCATGGGTGCAGATTGTCGCGAGAAAATGCTCCATCGCGGCTTCCTCGTCGGCAAAGAGCTCGCGGTAGAGATGGCGGGGATCCCAGTCGATCAGCACGCCGCCGAGGTCGAACACCACAGTACCACGGTCCGCTCTCGCCATCGGCCCATCTGGTCCCTGATCTATTGCAGCAGGATAACAAGCGGAGCTTCGCCGTCGCAATCGGCGCGACGGAGCGTAAGCTCACAAGGGAATCCTCGTGCGCTTCGGCATAAGTCCAATTGGCTGGAATAAAGAGGACCTGCCGGAATTCGACGAGGATACGGCCGCTTCGAGACCTGCTCGGCCGAGGCGGCTGGCGGGATTCGAAGCGAGCGAGACCGGCAATAAATTCCCGAGATTCAGCGGTATTGCCGCCGATCCTCAAGGCAGCACAAGTTGTCGCGGCATTGTCAAGCTGGGCGGTTCTGATAAAGTGCCCCGGTCGGTGGCGGGCAGCTCGGGGTCGAAAAGCGCTAGCGCGTGCCTATCATCTTGCCTCCATCAAGGAGGGCAAGGTTGAAGGACAACAACCCGCCCTCGTGTTCCGCCTCGTTCAACCGGCCGAGGATCGCGAAGATCTCCTCTACGAGCTGTGGCGCAAGGCCCAGTGACGGCTCGTCGAGCAGGATCATCTGCGGCTGCGCCATCAATGCCCGGCCGATCGCGGTCATCTGCTGCTCGCCGCCCGAAGTGTAGCCGGAAATCGCATTGCGGCGGATCCGAAGGCGCGGGAAATAACTGTAGACGTTATCGAGATCCTTGGTGATCCCGGCGCGCCCGTCACGCCGCGTGTAGGCGCCGGTCAAGAGGTTTTCCTCGACCGTGAGGTGCGCAAAGCAATGCCGGCCCTCCATGACCTGAATCAGGCCGCGCTTGACGACGAAGGCGGCGTCGAGCGTATCGATGCGCTTGCCGGCAAAGGTGATCGACCCTTTCGTCACCTCGCCGCGCTCGGCGCGCAACAGGTTTGAGATCGCCTTCAACGTCGTCGTCTTACCTGCCCCGTCGCCGCCGAGCAACGCCACAATTCCGCCCTCCGGCACCTCAAGCGAGACGCCCTTTAGCGCCAGGATGACGTGGTTGTAGGCGACCTCGATGTTGTTAACGGCGAGGAGCGTCGCGGTACCCACTGAGCGCCTACATCTCCTTCGAGCAGTCGCGCGGGGCGATGCCCTTCTCCTTCGCGTAGGCGAGTGCCGAGGCCTTGTACATTTCGGTCAGCGTGTCGCGGTCCGGCTGAATCCAGTCGGACACGAACTTCCAATGCTTGCCATCCCATTGCTGGATGCGGACCTTGCCGTTGCCCTCATGGTTCGCGCAGGAGAGCTGGATCGGCACCATCAGCCCGTCGGCGCCGAGCTGCGTGATGCGCTGCGGCGGTATTGTCAACTTAACTCGGTCGAGTCGACCTTCTTGGCCCCTTTCTCTTGAGAGGGGGCAGCCCTATAGGCGTGCCAAGGCCTTCTCTGCACCGGACCGCCGCGCCACCCACGGCGGGAGGATACCACCCTGCTTAAGTTGACAATGCCGTCCAGCCACATCTTGATCAGATGCAGCACGCGCCGATCAACGACACGGCGCGCCACCGACTTTAGAAGGTCGGAATGCGGAATGCTCCCGAAGTAGTCCGCGAGGTCGGCGTCCACGGCGTCCGGATGACCACGGAACAGCAGCTCCTCCACCTCTACGGAGTTGTTAGGTTGCCCAATCTCCCGGTCCCGCACCGCTTGTTGCGCTTGTCTTGAACTGAGGCCCCTTCCCTCCACCGGCATTACCCGGCTTCAGCGGTACTGCGAACCTCTCCGCCACCCCCAGGGCGCCCGGCCTGTCCCTCACGGGCGTCCGGTTGATCATCCCTGATCACGCACAGGGGCTTCCCGTGTTGCGTGCGCTTTCCTTGTGTACATGCTGCCGCCACTACCCCGGTGCAGCGGCTGGGCGTAGTCTTCGCTCGTGTCACCCAACCGTGTCAGCCTTCCCCGATTCCACTATCGGGGCGGCCTGCACATCGTCCTTTTCGAGGTTTGCTCGGCGTTTTCGAGGTTTGCTCGGCGTTTACTCACGTTGCGGCCTGCACACTCGCACGGTCACCGTATGTCGTGACCGCTATCCGAAGGCTTCAGACACTTCGTCTCCTCCATGCCTGCTCCGGTCGCTTCCGGCTGGAGCGGTCGCCGGGTGGGGCTTGCACCCACTGGAAAAGCGCCACCTTCACGGCGCACGTGGAAAGCGGAACTTCTGGCGCGCGCCGTAGCGCCGGGCGGCAAAGTTTATGCGCAAAATTCGGAAGCCGCCTTTGCGCGCGTCAAGGACCGGCTCGATGCGCGGCTCAAGACCCCGGCGGCCGCCAATATCGTCTCGGTGGTGCGGCCATTCGAGGATCCTGCGCCACCCGGTCGATCGCGCCAAGATGAACAAGGCTTTGTACGATGCGCTAAAGCCGGGCGGCGAATTGGTCGTGGGCGATTACTCGGCCAGGCCCGGCGCGGGCACGAGCGTCGTCCAGACCCTGCACCGTTCGGACGAAGCGCTGGTCACGTCGGAGATCGAGGCGGCGGGATTCAAATTGATCGACCACGGCGATTTCCTCCACGTTCCCGGGGATGCCCGAGACGCCCACTCGCATTCCTCGGCTCAACCGGTCGATAGCTACATGCTGAAATTTCGCAAGCCGGGCTGACCCGCGAAAAGCGCCGGCCCGTTGCGAATCCAGCCGGCCCCTGAGCTGCGGTGCCTCCCAACGATGGACGCCGCCAAGTAAAACTCCCGCGTTGTGGCTGTGCGCAGCGAGCGTGTCCCGCTCGATAAGGTTTGCAATGCGCTACACGCTCTAGCCGCCTATTTATCCTGCACGCGGGGATCTTCAGGTTACGACATCGCTGTGAGATGGGAGCCGAGCGGGATCCTCTGCTGATCAGCTTGCCGCAGATGAAGGCTCTGTCAGCGCGCCGGGATGGTTACGGGCGAGCCATGCGGCGATTAAGCCGGCGACCTGCAGATTGTTCTTTTCCAGCATGATCATGTGTGCGTTGCCATGGATCCCATGATCGCCAAGGCGCAACGCTGTGACCTTGACGCCGGCCTGCGTCAGATACTTGGCGGTACAGTGGTCGTAAACCGCATGATAGGAAGCCTCGGCGGTGATCACGATCGGCGGGATATTCGCAAGATTGACAAGGCGCCGCGCCGGCGTCTGCTGTAGCCAGCAGCGGACCAGATCAGGTCCATCGGGCTCCGCTTCCTGTCCGATTTTCAGCTCCCCAGGATCGTTCACGGGCGGGTCATAGGTTATGGGGATGTCGGCAACGCCCCAAGCCCGCGCCTTGTCGGTGCCGAAAACGGTATTTTGGAACGGCGGTCCGGCCGGCTCGACCGCGACGACCGCCTTGACCAGTTTCGGCCTGGCATCGGCAATCAGCCACCCGAACGGCCCCGATTGCGAATGGGTGAGGACGATCGCGGGACCAATGCGATCGAGCAGCACGGCCACCGCCTGCTGGTTCAGCCGCTGGGTCTGTGCGTTGTCGGCTAAATACGGCACCTGCGTCGCGTAGAAGGCGTCGAATGCTGGGTCGCCAATACGGCCCGTTCCCGGCCATTGCGAATGCATTTTGGCCTGCGGCCACAAATTGGAGGCTTGCGGGGCGGTAAACCGGGATTCGATCTGCTCGGCGGTAAACGTGGCCAGCTTCCCGTCGACATCAGGCAGCCACGGCGAGCGGCCGCGTGCGGGCTGGTCGACCATGTAGACCGTGTAGCCCTGTCCGACAAAATAATCGGCCCAGCCGGGACGGCCATCCGGCGTGCCCATCCAGTTGGTCGCCGTTTGCGCCGCCCCGTGGATCAGGACGAGCGGATAGCGTGAGCGCGGATGGCGTGGTGTCAACACCTCGACATACATCTGCTCATGCATCAGTTGCTTGCCGGGCTCACCGACATAACCGCCTCCGACATAACCGCCTCCGACATAAAAAAAGCCGCGACGGGCGATTGCCGACTGGTCGTAGGCCGGAACTGGCCTGGCTGCGGGATCGGCCGCCCGAGCGGTGTTGCTGACGAATGCCAACGCGAGCAGGCCGGCGAGGATCACAACTCTATAAAGCACAGCTTTCCTCCCCAGAGTTGCCTCAATGACCTCCTATCTTATGTCGCATTGCGTTACTTAGGTCGGGAGTATTTTGACATTACGGCTATTAACGGTCGATCATCGCTGCCGCGCTTCGCGGCAAGGCCTGTCCAGCCATTTCGTGCCACCCGGCCACATGTTATTCCCCTTGTCGAGACGTTCCCTAACTGAGCATCGGCCGGGCCGATCTTCCACCCAGGTCCATCGAGTCGCGCAGTCCGGTGACCCATAATTTTCGGGAGAGAAACAACGGTCGCCCCAGCGTGTATCAGAGATGGACAGATCGTCAGCTCGTCCGCGCCGTATCTAATGTTTGCCAGTCGAATTCGACACCGTGTCCCGGCCGCTCCGGCGCCGTCGCGAACCCGTCCTGCAATTCCAACGAATGCGTGAGGAAGCGTTCGAGCCCGAAGCCGTGGACCTCAAGGTACGAACGGTTCGGGAGAGCGGCTAGCAGCTGGATCGTGATGTCATGAGCACCATGCGAAGTAATCGGCAAATTTGAAGGCCTCGGCCATGTGAGCGATTTTCATGAAAACGGTCACGCCGCCGCAATTGGTGACATCAGCCTCTGGGAACGTGACCCCGCCCGATGCGATCATCTGCTTGAACTCGTAAAGCGTGTGTAGATTCTCGCCCGTCGCGATCGGCAGTCCTCCGTCGCGCACAATCCGCCGATGGCCTTCGACATCGTCCGGGATGGTCGGCTCTTCAAGCCAGTAGACGGCGAACTCCGAAAGCCCGCGCGCGGCACGGACCGCCTCGTCGACGCTCCAGCGCATATTGGCGTCGACCATAAGAGGAAAGTCGGCGCCGAGATGATCGCGCATCGCTCGGACCCGCTCGAGATCCTCCGAAAAGCGCGACCGGCCTACCTTCATCTTGATCGCGCGGAATCCCCTTTTGAGGTTATCGTCGGTTTGACACAGCAGCTGATCCAGCGAAAAATCGAGATCGATGCCACCGGCGTAAGCAGGCACCCGCGGGTCATGACCGCCGAGCAACCGCCACAGCGGCGTCCCGAACCGTCGCGCCTTCAAGTCCCATAGCGCAATATCGACCGCCGAAATCGCCAGGCTCGCAGACCCGCCGCGGCCGCCATAGTGCAGGGCCCACCACATGCGCTGCCACAGTGCCTCAATCCGGTCCGGCTCGGCGCCAAGCAAAACGGGGGATAGGTCGTGCCTAATTAATACTACGACGGCAGCACCGCCTCTGCCGACAGTCTAGGTGTAACCTAACCCCTCGATGCCCGCGGCGTCGCGTACCCGCACCGTGACGAGTTCGAATTCGGCGATATCGCCGTGGGTGCTGTCCGACAGCACCACGGGCAATGGGATGCGATAATGATCGACCCCAACGAATGCAATTGTCGTCATCGGCCGAGATAATAACCGAGCATTCAACACCGTCCATCGCCTTTCGCCAGGTTAAAATCGTGGACCATGCTGCGGTGCCCCGTATGCGCCGGAAATCGGCGTGCCAATTAGAAGCAATCTCGGGCAACTCAGGGGGGACCGGTCAAACGCGCCGCCGGCATCGGGCTGACAGATGTGTGCAGGCGTCGCCTCGGATCTTTTAGTCGCTTACGACCTGAGTGTTTGCATTTTGTGAGCAGATTTGTCAGGCCAGAGCAGGAATGATGGTGTGTTCGGTGAGACGGCGGCCGGCAGCGATGGCGGCGCGGCCAGCGCGGGTGAGATAGTAGCGATAGGTACCGAGGACGCGTTTGATGACGCCGAGATGGCGCAGACGGGCGAGTTGTCGGGATAGGGTGGCGGGAGAGGATTGGCCGAGGAGCGGCAGTAGGTCGGCGCGGCGGAGACCGGCGATATTGAAGCCAGGACGCTGGAGGGCGGCGAGCAGGGTCTGTTCGGCGCGGCTGAAAAAGTTGAGGCCCTTGAGGTTTCGGCCTTTGAGCGGACGGGGTTGGGTGAGACGGTCGAGCGTCCGGATGCCAGCCGAGAAGTCGTCCAGACTGGAGAGGTATTCAAGGTAACGGCGATTGCAGCTTAGCAAGATCTCACGCAAGTCCTTGAGGCTGTAGATGGTCTTTCTGACGGGGGCCAGGGCGCGAGTTGCCGGGCCTTGGCGATGTTCCACCTTGCGGTAGTGCTTGAAAGCGGAGACGTCGTTGGTGGTCGTCTCGATACGTAGGACGAGGCCGAATTTGTCGTAGATCTTGATCGAGGACTTACTGAAACGATGCTTGACGCAGGTGCCCTCGATACGCGTGGTGAATTGGCTGCCGATCTCTTGGGCGAGTTGGGCAGTGATCTTGTGGCCGAGAAAGGTGGCGACGTGTTCGGCTTTGACGGTCAGGATGGCTTGCCGGGAAAGCTGTTCATAGAGGGGTTTGAGGATGGCCGGCGTGCGGAACACCAGATCAGTGGCGTATTCGACCTGCATGAAACTCCAGTGGTAGGACTGGGCGAAGACGTCGAGCACCGGACAGCACTGCTGGGCATAGTGATCGAGGATGCGATGCAGGTGGTCGGGCGAGAGGGTGTCGGCGAGGGCCTGCGCGCGCTCCCAGTCGTCAATGCGCAGAAAGGCGTTGTCGGCAAGGGTGAAACCGACGCCGGCGGCGGTGAGTTGGCGGGCCAGCCAGCTATGCCCATTGCAATAGAACTGCAGACGGAACGGGCACCAGGTCGGCACGCGCAGATAGATCAGGCCCAACTCGGCGTCGATGAAGTAGAAGTAGTAATGCAGGCATTTGCCAGTATCCGGCCGCAAGAAGGTGCGATGCGTGTGCTTGTCATGCCAGGGCTTGTAGGTGTGGCAGGCTTCCATCGCCGAGATGATATGCACCAGGCCGGGACGGTCGCCGCGGACGACAAGCACCCTGGCGACGACGTCCTCCTTGCGGATGTGGTTCTTGGCAATGTGTTCGATGGTAATGCCAGCGGCACTCGCCAACTCGGCGGCGCGCTCGCGTACTCGATCGCGAAGTGGTTCGGCAAATCGCGGATAGTCGAAGATCCGGATCTGCCGCGCAGAAAGAAATCCCGTCATTCCCTTCGCGTAACAGGCTCCCGGCAGCGTGCCGGTGACGATGATCCGGTCATAGCAGGAGAGCACCCCGGCGAGGCGCTCGCGGTAACGCTCCGTCAGCGGCTGCCTCAACCTCCCCTCCTGCTCCCCGCGTCTCCTGCGTCTATTTTAACCTGTTTGGTTCCGGCTTCGCCGGCTTAGGTAACACGAATTGAAGAGGCAATAGGAGCAAAAGCGTCGGCCTGGCCGAATGATAGCCGCCAGTCCCCCCCGGGTTGAGATGCTTTGGCGGCGATAGGAACAGGCTCGAAGCCGTCGCCCGGCCTAGTGGGACCGTGAGTTCGAATCCGCTTTCCTCCAGCAGCCAGTCTGTCTCAGCGGTGCACCTCGCGGCTGTAAGCGCAAAGCCCCGCATTTTGGCGGCGGTCTGCGGATGGTGGGGGGACGTGAGAAGGGACGTGCAGGCAACGAACTGGGACTCCTTCGCCCTTTCTCTCTGACGGGCATTGATGCGGTCCCATCTCGCGAAAGTTCTGACTGGTTGCAAATGACGCGCGGCCGCGGCCTAGCTCATATCTGTCCGGAGTTGCGGTTCAGCTTGCGAGTAGTTTGTGCTGCTCGGTCCAGTCGAGCGGCAGATCGAGTTCGGTCAGCCGCGTCGCGGTGAGCTTGGCGGGTTGCCGGCCCTCCAGGATCGCCTCGACCAGCTGCGGGCTCAAGAAGGCGAGGCTAATCAGACGGCGAATGTAGCGCCGGGAAATACCGTCACGCTTGGCCAACTCCTGGAGCGATCGGGCGCGGCCGGTGGCGAGCTCCTCAAACCACGCGCGCCCCCGCGCAATCGCCTTGCTGAGGGCTGGATCACATCGCGAGCTGCAGTCCTGCTGCGCGAATCCGGGCAGCACCAACCTGGTTTCGATACCGCGGTGCTTGAAGGCGACCGCCGCCGTCAGTTGGACAGCGCTGTCACTTGCCGCCTCCGATGCGGGTGACGGGACGTCTCCGCCCAACAGAAGGCTGCGGCGCAGCTGGATGGTGAGGATCTTATCGTCGACGACGATCTTCTCGACGAGCTCGCGAACGAGCTTTGCTCGTTTCCCGGGTGAGCCCCCTAGCGCTGCTGCCATGCGGGCCGCCCGACTGAGTAGTTTCCGAAGCTGGTCGCTGGGCATGCCGGCCGCACCAAACCGCTCGACCAATCTCGCGGGGCTGGTCAATGCGTCGGCCAGGATTCTGATCACCACCTCCTCGATTTCCCTGGCGGCGAGCCGCCAGCCTTGCGCGCGATCCGTTCCGGCATCGGTGATCAGGGCAGCGGAGACGTAGTAGCGATAGCGTCGGCCCTTCTTGATGGCGTGTGATGGCGTGAGCCGCTCCCCCCGGGCATCGACCAACAAGCCTGCTAGCAGGCTGGCCTCAGCTGCTTTAGCCCTGCGCCGATGGTCCCTGGTGTTGGCTGCGAGTTGGTTCCGAACAGTGGACCAGCTCTCATCGTCGATCAGGGCTGGCTGTTGGCCGGGGTGGAGCTTGCCCTTGTGCGCAATCTGGCCGGTGTAGATCGGGTTCGAGAGCAGCGTGTAGAGATGACCGCGCGAGAAGGGTTTGCCGCCGCGCTCGGTGCCATTGGCCGTTGCGCTGCATTTCGTCCGAAGCCCGAGATGGTCGGCCTCCTCCTTGACCCGGCGCACGCAGCCGAGCTCACGATAGAGAGTGAAGATGCGGCGCACGGTCTCGGCCTCGGCAGGGTTGATGACGAGCGCGCGCTCGCTCGCGTCATAGCCGAGCGGCACATTGCCGCCCATCCACATGCCCTTCTTCTTTGAGGCGGCGATCTTGTCCCGGATGCGTTCCCCGGTGACCT
Organism: uncultured Alphaproteobacteria bacterium; assembly: GCA_963787425.1. Taxonomy (GTDB): domain Bacteria; phylum Pseudomonadota; class Alphaproteobacteria; order ATCC43930; family CGMCC-115725; genus AP-15. The sequence goes on along the minus strand of CAWBCV010000001.1, from coordinate 846,487 downwards.
CCCGCTCGAACTGGGCAAAGGACAACAGCACATTGAGCGTCAGACGCCCCATCGAGCTCGTCGTGTTGAATTGCTGCGTCACAGAGACGAACGACACAGCCTCGGCGTCGAAGAGTTCGACCAGCCGGGCAAAATCGGCGAGCGAGCGGGTCAGCCGGTCGACCTTGTAGACAACGACGATGTCGATCCGGCCGGCCCGGATGTCGGCGAGCAGGCCTTGCAGCGCCGGCCGCTCCATATTGCCGCCCGAGAACCCGCCATCGTCATGGCGGGTTCTGGCCAACACCCAGCCCTCGTGCTGCTGGCTGCGGATGTATGCCTCGCAGGCTTCGCGCTGCGCCGCCAGCGAGTTGAACTCCTGCTCGAGCCCTTCCTCCGAAGATTTGCGGGTGTAGATCGCGCAATGTTTGCGGCCGGAGTCACCCGCCGGCATTGCTGCTCTCCATCGCGTCGCCAGTTGGGTGCGCTGGTTGCGAGGAGCGGCGATTAACAGCCCGGTTCGGCTTCACCCCGAAGAAGAGCGGTCCCGACCACGCCGCGCCGGTGATCTTTCGTGCGATCGCGGAAAGCGAGCGGTGCTGTGTGCCCTGCCAGGAGAAGCCGTCATCAAGTACCAGCACCTCATAGCTTTGGCCTTGCCATTCCCGAACCAGCCGGGTTCCGGGCTTCAACTCGGGACGACGAGGCGTGGTCACTGCTCCGGTTTCTTTGAACTGCTATGCAATTTGGTAGAGCTGGCGCTGTCGCCCCGAGCGCAGCCCGCCAAGAGCGACTTCCTGCATCCGGTATGCGACAGCTCGTACCAGCAGTTCGTGGCTGAGGTGCGGCGATGCCTCGGTTTTGTAGAGTATGCGCCACTGCTGACGAAGCTCGCCAAGGTCGAGCTCGGGGAGGCGCAAGAGCGCCTCCCGGCAAGCCGTTGCATCCCGGATCACGCGGCTCATGCCTGCGCCGCAGGGGCAATGCGGTAGACGCGCCCACGCTCCTCTTGGGCCGAGGCGAGAATCAGCCCGAGCTTCTTCTTCAAGGTTCCCGAAAAGAGACCGCGCACCGTGTGCCGCTGCCAACCCATAGCGCTCGCGACTTCGTCGACGGTCGCGCCTTCGGGTCGTTGCAGCATCGCGACCACCGAATCCTGCTTCGACGGGCGCTTCGTGTCGGACGATTGGTCCGGGTCCGGCAACGCCTCGACCGCCGACCACAGCTGATCGATCAGTGCGTCGCGGTCGCCGACCTTCTTCCGCTTCTCAACACCGGGCAGCGCGTTCCACAGCGCCAGCAGCCGTTTGCCACTGAGCTGGGCTGCGTGCAACTCCGCGTTCGACGCGACCAAAATCTCGCCCTCATTCACTGCGGGCGGCGGCTCGCGGCAGAGGATAATCCCGTCATTGCCAATGATGTAGACGCGCATGGGTTGGGTCTCCTGTTGGCGTCGGCTCAGTGCCGACGGTGACCACACTCACGCTCTCTTCAGCGAGCAAAGCCACTCTATTCCGGATAATATTGTGGCGTTGTCGGGCCACAGTCGAGCATGGAATTGCTCAGCCGAAACCGCCGCCCTGCTCGCCACATTCTCCTGCTGGTTCACTGCCCGTCAAAACGCAGTGCCTCGGGACGCGGTCTAGGGAATGTACAGTCCCAAAAAAACCGCGCCCTGGTCAGCCGGGTGTCTGTTGTCCGCTCGAATGCTGACCAAGGCTGAGCGGTGAGACATGTCTCTGCGTGACCCTAAGCCGGCGAAGCCGGAACCAAACAGGTTAAAATAGACGCAGGAGACGCGGGGAGCAGGAGGGGAGGTTGAGGCAGCCGCTGACGGAGCGTTACCGCGAGCGCCTCGCCGGGGTGCTCTCCTGCTATGACCGGATCATCGTCACCGGCACGCTGCCGGGAGCCTGTTACGCGAAGGGAATGACGGGATTTCTTTCTGCGCGGCAGATCCGGATCTTCGACTATCCGCGATTTGCCGAACCACTTCGCGATCGAGTACGCGAGCGCGCCGCCGAGTTGGCGAGTGCCGCTGGCATTACCATCGAACACATTGCCAAGAACCACATCCGCAAGGAGGACGTCGTCGCCAGGGTGCTTGTCGTCCGCGGCGACCGTCCCGGCCTGGTGCATATCATCTCGGCGATGGAAGCCTGCCACACCTACAAGCCCTGGCATGACAAGCACACGCATCGCACCTTCTTGCGGCCGGATACTGGCAAATGCCTGCATTACTACTTCTACTTCATCGACGCCGAGTTGGGCCTGATCTATCTGCGCGTGCCGACCTGGTGCCCGTTCCGTCTGCAGTTCTATTGCAATGGGCATAGCTGGCTGGCCCGCCAACTCACCGCCGCCGGCGTCGGTTTCACCCTTGCCGACAACGCCTTTCTGCGCATTGACGACTGGGAGCGCGCGCAGGCCCTCGCCGACACCCTCTCGCCCGACCACCTGCATCGCATCCTCGATCACTATGCCCAGCAGTGCTGTCCGGTGCTCGACGTCTTCGCCCAGTCCTACCACTGGAGTTTCATGCAGGTCGAATACGCCACTGATCTGGTGTTCCGCACGCCGGCCATCCTCAAACCCCTCTATGAACAGCTTTCCCGGCAAGCCATCCTGACCGTCAAAGCCGAACACGTCGCCACCTTTCTCGGCCACAAGATCACTGCCCAACTCGCCCAAGAGATCGGCAGCCAATTCACCACGCGTATCGAGGGCACCTGCGTCAAGCATCGTTTCAGTAAGTCCTCGATCAAGATCTACGACAAATTCGGCCTCGTCCTACGTATCGAGACGACCACCAACGACGTCTCCGCTTTCAAGCACTACCGCAAGGTGGAACATCGCCAAGGCCCGGCAACTCGCGCCCTGGCCCCCGTCAGAAAGACCATCTACAGCCTCAAGGACTTGCGTGAGATCTTGCTAAGCTGCAATCGCCGTTACCTTGAATACCTCTCCAGTCTGGACGACTTCTCGGCTGGCATCCGGACGCTCGACCGTCTCACCCAACCCCGTCCGCTCAAAGGCCGAAACCTCAAGGGCCTCAACTTTTTCAGCCGCGCCGAACAGACCCTGCTCGCCGCCCTCCAGCGTCCTGGCTTCAATATCGCCGGTCTCCGCCGCGCCGACCTACTGCCGCTCCTCGGCCAATCCTCTCCCGCCACCCTATCCCGACAACTCGCCCGTCTGCGCCATCTCGGCGTCATCAAACGCGTCCTCGGTACCTATCGCTACTATCTCACCCGCGCTGGCCGCGCCGCCATCGCTGCCGGCCGCCGTCTCACCGAACACACCATCATTCCTGCTCTGGCCTGACAAATCTGCTCACAAAATGCAAACACTCAGGTCGTAAGCGACTAAGCAGAAACCGAACCGGACCGATCAGGCCGTCGCACCCTGTTCTCTCGGTCATAGCTCAAACTCACCGCGACCCTCCCTATCGGGTGCGGGAAGAGCACTACTGCGGGGCTTCGCGGCCGTTCTTCGCTCTGCTGGTAACGGATCAAGGACAAGAAAAGGCTGGCTCAGTGCCAGCTCGCCAGGTTGATCGCAAGCGAGAGAGCGCCCACGAATGTGAGGCTGAAGGCCCAAGTCGCATCCAGATTGAACCAGCTTCGCGACACGAACGTGAGACCCAGGTAGCAATAGACTAGCCACGCCAAGAAGCCGCCGGCTGCGATCATCGTGACGGAGTGGACGACGGGAGACCAGGACGGCCATGCCTTTCTCCCTGACGCTCCCCACAGGGGGGAGGGTCAGGGCGAGGCGGGGCTCGGGACCTATGGTTGCCTTAATGATGCTGCGAGGCGAAGAACGAGAGGTCGATTGCTTCGCCCATGGCCGTGTAGCCGGCATGATTGGGATGGAGATAATCCCAGGGCAGCTGGGTGAACTGGCTGTTGGGCAGATATTCCGCCTTCATGTTGCCGGTCGAGGGATCGAGCGTCGCCGCGTCGAAATCGACCACACCGTCATAGAGCCCGGAGGTCCGGATATAGGTGTTGAGGATCATTCGATTGGCGTCGACCACTGGTCCGTTGTCCGCGCTCCCGGTATAGCCTGGGTACCAGCCCTCGGCGGGATTGACCATGCCCAAGGCCGAGGTCATGGTGGCGCCCATGACCTTGATGCCGTGCGCATGGAGCGTGGCGACGATACTCTGGTAGCCCGCTTCGATGGACTCCACGGTGTGGCCGCCGCCCAGATCGTTGATGCCTTCGAGCCAGACCACATGGGTGAGGCCGGAAAGCCCCAGCACGTCGCGGTTGAGCCGGTCGGTCGCGGCTTGGCCCGAGGTCGCGGGGAAGACGACTGGGTTGACCACGCGGTTGCCGCCGATCGCCTCGTTGACCACGCTCACCCTGTTGCCGTAAGCGTTGTGCAGCCGGCGCGACAGCACGTTCGACCAGCGGTCATTGATGTTGAACGTGGTGTGCGTGCCATCGGTGATGAAATCGCCAAAGGCGCAGACCACGACGGTGTCGGCGGGCGCCAAGACGTCGGCCGCGTCGATGAAGAACCATGAGGCGGTGGTGAATTCATAGGCAAAGACGTCGAGGTCGGCGGTGTGATCCCCGCTGCCCGCGGCGGAGATGAAGGAGGTCTGGTTGGCGCCGCTATGGAAGGTTATGGGCCCGCTATCGCCGCCAATGGCATAGGAGACGGCGAGGTTCCGCCCCTGCAGGCTGGCATCGTCGCCATCGACCCATGGGAGTCTGGTAGCGTCGCTCCAGATTTCCTGGCCGACGGGGATGGTCACCGACCGTCGGCCGCTAAAGGTCACCCGCGTCATTGTGCCGTCGACGACATTGCCCGAATATTCCTGCAGACCCACGGTGACGGCGCTGAAGGTCACGGGCTGACTGCCGAAGGTGTTGGAGAAGCGGAAGCGCATGGAGTTGCCCCAGAGATCGGGCTTGATGATCGAGCGGAAGGTCTGGTTATTGGCGGTGCCGCCGTTGGTGGCGGCATCGGGGAAGGGGAACACGAGGTCGGGCTGGATGGTGGCCGGGGCGAAGGTGGTCGGAGCGCCCGGCGGATAGATCGGTGGCACCGGCGCGGTATAAACGAAGAAGGTCGCGGGCGAGGTGGCCCAGGTCGCGACCCAGTGCTTGTTGCCGTCATCGGCGAAAGATGGGACGGCCAGCGCCGTCCCCAGGACGACGACCGAAGCGAGCGCAAAACTTCGAGACATAGCGATCCTCCCAAGGTTAATGCGTCGGTGTAAAGCCCATGACGCTTCAACTCAAGGTAAAATTTCCGCCCACCCATGTCAATTTACGCTCCTCACGGCGGGTACTGGACCGGCGATAGGACCGTTGATGAATTCGGGGCGGAGCGCTCGAGGACGGACTCAACACAAGGCGGATGGCGTGATTTCGTCGCCGCTAGCAGTCCCTGCCATTAAGGCAGCGGTGACACGACCAGATTTCATCGTGGTCGCGCCGGGGATTCGGCCGGTGGCGAGCGCAGACAACTCGCGGCGTCAAAAATGACCGATAACAGATGTTATGTAAAATACCACTAATGGCGCTTCTGCGGCTTTGCGAGCCGCGCGGCTGGCAGACATACTAAATGGGGCTGTCGTCTCCGATCACGCGGTAACGAATTAAGGGGAGCTGCACATCGCATGGATCACGGACCCGGGCTACAGGATCAACCCGCAGCGGCCGGCCGTGGGACGCGCCGGCTCTACCGCTTCGCCGACCGCAATCCGGCGATCCGGCTGCGCGCGACGTCGTACACGCACGACGCTGTGGTACTCGGCAACTTCCGGCGGTTTGTCGCGGTCAACGGCGCGCTGGAGGTCGATTTGACGGGCCAGGTCAATGCCGAAACCGTGGGCGGACGGCATATCGGCACCGTCGGCGGGCAGATGGATTTTGTGCGCGCCGCCAATCGCTCGCTCGAAGGCCGCTCGATCATCGCGCTGCAATCCACGAACCGCGACCGCAGCCGGTCACGCATCGTCGCGCGTCTAGCGGATGGCGTTGTCACCACGCCGCGCGCCGAGGCCGACCTCATCGTCACCGAGCACGGCATTGCTGAGCTGCGCGGCCGTGAAGCTTCGCGAGGCCATCGGTCAATGCGGCCGGCCCGGGCTGCAAGATCAAGGACGATTTGATTTCGTAGAGATCTTGGTGCTGCACAGCCGGGATTTGCGCGAAGCCAGGGCTTGCTGCAACGCGCTCGGGCCGGAATTTTCTTGCCGCACCACGAGCCGACAATCAGATCCGGCTGCCGCGCGACCACCTCCTCCACTGTCACCACTCGGTCCTTGGCTGCACCCTGCTTTCCATGGTCGGCGAAAATATCGATGCCCCCGGCGATCTCGACGAGCTCCGAAACCCATCCAATTCCGGAGATCAGCGGATCGTCCAATTCCTCGAAGAATACCCGTGGCCGCTTCGGTAACCATGCGGCGCCGGTTCGCGCTTCAGCCAACCGCGCCTCAAGCGTCCCTACTAGCCGCCGAGCTTGTTCGCTCGCATCGACCATCGCGCCCAGCGTCCGGATCATATCTAAAATTCCCGCGATGCTTCGCTGGTTGAAGGCATGGACGTCGACCCCGCGGCGGATCAGATCGGCGGCAATGTCGGCCTGGAGACGGGAGAATGTCAGGAGGAGATCAGGTTTCAGGGCGAGGATCTGGTCGATGTTCGAGGACGTGAAGGCTTTACCCTCGGCTTTTCGCGGCGAGTCTGCGGCGGGCGCACGACATAGCCGGAGATCCCGACGATGCGATCTTGCTCGCCTAGCAAGTGCAGGGTCTCGACCGTCTCTTCAGTGAGGCAGACAATTCGGCTGGCGGGAACATCAAACCCTCGCCTATCCCATCGGCCAAACGCCAGCGCTAGAACTCCTACAAGCCCCGAGACGCAGCAGCAGCCTCGGACTTCTTTCAGACGCGCTTCAAGACCAGCGGCTAATCTATCGGCACGAAGATCGAATGCCGGATTTTACCCTCCATGTGCTGCGACAAGTGTCCCTTGCCGGTGGTGTCCTCGACCAGGATCACCTCGCCGACACCGATAACCCTGCTCACACCATCGCTGGCGATTATCTTCACCCCGGCGTCGAGATTGATGATGTATTGCCGGCGCGGTGCCGGGTGCCAGTCGATGTCATGCTCAGCTTGCGTCTGGCGAAAGATGATCCCGGTGGCAGGCAGGCGCTTGGAAAGCTTGCTGCCTCGCGCTCCTCGACCCACTCGACTTCGATGTCGCGGAAATGCAATTCGCCGCTAGTATCGGTGTACAGATTGTGTATACGCATAGATCTCTCTCCTTCAAAATTCCAGCTAATCAGTCTGACGGTGCGAGAGCCCGGTCGAACTTGCCCCCGCGATCAAATGAACCCTTCGTCCATGACGCGGCGGATCTGTGGCGCATCCATGCCACTCAGCCCCAAGCGCTCGAGCGTGCGGGCATCAGCCGCAAAGTCCTTGCCGGTCATCTTTCGGACGAGCTCGACCAGCGCGTCGATCACCGGCGTTCTGACCCTCGCTGCTCTGCCCAAGGCGCTCATCGGGATCAGGCCGGTCGGAACGTCTTAGGTGATGAATTTGTGGTCGAGCGACTTTGGCGTACCGGTGGCCTGATAGGGGCCATCGCTGTTGTAGGTGAGGCGTTGACAAGTCTCGACGAGCGTTGCCTCGCGCACCCCATAGACGCGATCGAACCAGTCGGCTAGAGAGGTACCGACGCCCCCAGCGCCGCAGCAACGGCTACTCGCTCAGCATTGATCGCCTCGTATTGCCAGGCTACCGCCGGTGTCACGCCTTCCGCATAGAATTTGTAGCTGTCCCCACTCTCGATGCGTCCCGCGTTGGCAACGCAATTCGCCACATGCAGCATCGCATTGGCGTTGGTGAAGCCGGTGTACAAGCTATTCGGCGCCGCCACGGCTTCTGGAAACAATGGCGACAAGCGCGGAAATACTTCCTCGATGCGATTTCCCGGGAATGTCGCGATCTGCAGCCACCGCTTCCTGACGATCGGACGTATTCGCGTTGGCGAGAGGCGCCAGCACGAATAGGGGTAGTTATCCATTTCGGCGACATCAACATCGGCCCGGCAGCCGGCGTCGTCCAGGGTGCGACGTACGATCAGCGACCCCCCGGTGTTGCCCTGGATCAACAGGATTACCTGACGGTCTCGGAGAAGAGGCGCAAGCGATAGCGCCACCACCGCCTGGGAATTGCCGCCGGTCGCAACGATAATCACGTCCGCGCCGTCGATCGCAGGTTCGAGATCCGTCGTTGCGCGTTCGACCGGAGCAAACCCACCCTTCTCGCCCTCGACATCAACGCCGCCGCGCGCTCGAATTTCGGAGAGCTTTGAATCGTCGATATCGTGGAGGCGCAACTTGAACCCGGAGACGCCCAATTCGGCGATGAGATAAAGACCGCCAATTCCCGCCCCGATGATCGCGACCGTCTTCGCGGAATTCTCGTCCGTCACAGCGGCTCCTCCTCTATTGCCCCTGTGCCTAGGGTTCTCTATGCCGGCTACATGCCACCGCCACCGCCGCCACCGTCCCCGCCGCCGTGCTCGTGCATATTCGCATCGCTTCCAGGCAAATTGGGCGTGTATGGGGCCTGACCCTGCGGGGGCATTCCTTTGGCGCAACCTATGAGAGCCAAGATAACACAGGACATAAGGAGCCAGCTCGACCTCATGATTTCCCCTTCCGAGTGGCCGATGGAGCGTGCCTCCTACGCCGCATCGATTATAGGCTCGATCAGGCTCGGGTCATTGTTCTTTACGCTTCCGACCCGGGTACTGACAGGCCAGCTCGTCATTCGCCGCGCTGGCACAGCAGGACGCGGTCGCGAAGTTGCGCGAACATTTGTCCGAGTTGCTCGCAAGCATCGGAGGCATGGCTGTCGCCGCGAGAGAAGGGCGCCGTCCAAAACGCGATTCGGTGCGCTCACGCAACTTATCGAGGTGGTGCCGAAGGGCGCGCGGCGCCGCCTCCAGATCATCCAGGCGGCGACCCAACTCCGGTCGCGCTGACGCGCTTCCATCGCGACCTCCAAAGCCGTATGTTAACCAGTTAGACGACGAACCGATCCGGGGAGGACACAGAAAATGTCGCAGAGCGGCTCTGACACAAGCAACGCCGTTGCCGTTACCAACAGCTCGAATACGCCAGTGGTGACGCTGGACGCGTACGACCCGTCTAGCACCGGCAACCAGGTCTATGCGATGCCCCTGACGCTGCGGAACATTGCCGCGGGGGAAGCGACGATCAATGCCGGCGCGACGGCCACGGTCCCGCTGGACCCGCAGCGCATCACTTACGATCTCATCTTTGCCCGTCCTGTCGACCTGTTCCCGGTGCAGGACACGCAAGTCATGCAGAACGTCCTCTCCGGGGTATATCCGCCGGTCAGCATCGATGCCGGCAGCCCCGCCCAAGCGGTGTTGGCATTGCAATTCTACATCAACCTATTGGTCAACCCAACGTCCACTACTGCAACGGGTTATTACAACGCGGTCTCCAACGCGACAAAGACCGGCACGTCTTCAGAGTCAGTCGAAGACGCGGTCACTGCATTCTTTAAGTCCACCACGAACTTCAAAACACTCACCCTGAGCGCGGTCGTTACCGCCCAAACCTACGCCCGCTCGTTCGCCTATGTGTGGGCAGGATACTCGGACAAATTCGCCTCGTTCAATAATTCGATCACCTACTATCTCTACACCGCCGGCACGGCGCCGCAGGGATCCAACCAGGCGTCCCCGAGCGAACAAGGAACGCTGACGCTGACCAAGAACGCGTCGCCGCCGAGCCCCGCCGACCCCACCGACCGCACCGGCGCCTATACGATCAAATATACCGACCCGAACGGCAATACGACCGACATAATGTTTTTGGGCGGACAGTTCGTTTCCAAAGACGAGGACTTCCCCGATGTTGCGCTGACCGGCACTTTTATTCTCAAAAGTACGCTGACCCACAACACCAGCGACAACACTATCGTGCCTATCCTCACCGGTACCGTGCATGGCGTGCAGGTCATGGGCACGACAGTAAAGCAGAATGTGAGCGGCGGCCCCAGCACGGAAGACAACTTCTGGGACTTTTTTCATCCGAAGACATTCGGCGAGATCCTTGGTTTGATTACCACCTTTCTCGGGCTCGCCATGGGTATCGAATGGATCGGAGCGAAGGGCAAGTCGCTCGTCGACACGTGCAGGGGCAAACCCTCGGAGATGCAGCAGATGCGGTCCGAGCTCAACTCGCTTCGCGAGCAGGTGCGCACTAACCAAACCGCGCTCCTCGAACGGCTGGGCAATCGTCAGGCGCAGGTCCCTACCGAGGATGCCATGCCGCAAAACCAGCTGGATGGCCGCGCAGCTGCCGTTGATGCCAATAATGTTGCCCGCGCCGACGCCCAACTCGATGGGTTTCAGGCGCAGGCCACACAGGTCGAGGTCGCCGCTCAATACGGGGTGAACCCACAGCTCGAAAACGTCGCGGAGAACATCCGGCAAGGCGCTGGGAACCTTGAGACTGCGCTGAATCAAGACGTGCGCGGCGCGGACCTCCAGACAGCTGTCGACAATGCCTCAACTAGCATTCAAAACATCCAGCCCGAGCTGAACACCGTGATCGAGAATGTCGGCTCCAATATCAGTGCTGCCAATACCGCCGATATCAGAACGGCCCAGAATACCCAGCAAGAAGCGGCAGACGTGGAGGAAAACACTAAGGAGGAAGCCAACAACGCCGATGAAGGTGAAGGCGGCAGCGGCGACGACGAGATTCTGCCAGTCGAGGAATAGGGCTCATTCGGCGTTCCTTCCCGGGCGGGTGAAAAGGGTCGCCGGGGTGCAGGCATCGTTGGCCGCGGTTTGATCCGCCACTGCCGGGCCCTCCGACCCGAGCCGCTTAGTTTGAATGTTGCGAAAGGCAACTCACAATGGCCACCTCCATTTCGGTCCAGGTCACCAATCAGTTGCCCAATCCGCTCACAGTTTACACGAAAACCACCAAGCCGGTGAGCGATCCCCCCTCCACCGACCCCGCCGACTACACCCCGATCTATACCAGGCTCGGCAGCGTACCCGCCAACGGGGCGCAGACGCTCGATACCGGCACACTGGTCTCAAACCTCGTCATCACCCGGGCGAACGACGACTTCCCGGTGAAATACTTCGTGCCCGACATACTCGGACCGCCAACGCAGCCGGTGGCCGTGGGGGGCGTCGACCTAAGCAGCGCGGGCAACGCCTGGCGCTTCTACATGGACCTGATGGCGCAGCCCTACTCGCCGGTCGCGCTGCAGTTTCACGAATTGTTACTGGACCCGGTCAACATCAACACGCTGGACAGCCAGGTTTCGGCGCTGCTCGCGTCCGACTATCCCGGCGCCGACTTTTTCGGCTTCTCGATGGTCAGCTATTGGGCCACCAATTCGCTGTTCGCGTGGCCCGGCGCCTACTACTGCTATACCGTCTCACCACTCACCAGTGCAGGCTTCATTGGTCCACCAGTGGCAGCGGGGTCGCTCAGTATAGGGACCGATGGCCGCGCGAGCTTCACTGCGTCCGACGGCGGTACATCCTACCCATCGCTTACCTATGCGAACGGGAAGCTCAGCTCCCCCGGCGCCAATTCTAGCTCCGGCATCATCGTCACGGGCATCTTCCGCAAGATGACCTGGGAGGGGCATCCCGACATCTCGGGCATGTTCTGGGTGGGCACACGCGACGGCAAGCCGTTCATCCTGCAGCCTTACCAGGACCCTGCTTTGCCGTGGTGGGTGGCCGCCTACAATCTGGCCTTCGGCGCTTTCTTGGATGTCCAGATCGCCATGACCGTGGACATGGCCGTCCATGTGTTAAAGGGAGTTGCACAGGGATTCCAATGGCTCGCGCAGAACGCCGTCGCGCTGTATGGCAAGATTCGCTCGGCAATCGAGGAGGTCAGCGCGACCGCCGATCCCGACGCCGGGGTCGGTGAGGATGTCGATCCGATCAATGTCGATGTCGATGTCGATACCGATGTAGATGTCGATGTCGACGTGGTCACCGATGTCGACAATGTTACCGATGCCGACACCGATGTGGATATCGATATCGACATCGATATTGACGACGACGTCTTTGCAATAATCGACGTCGATGTGGATGTCGACGTCGACATCGACATCGACGTGGTCACCGATGTCGACAACGTCACCGACACCGATACCGACGTGGACATTGACGTGGACGTGGACACGGATGTCAACGTCCCGCCCGGCGGGATCAAGGCTCTACTGTCCAGGCTCGGCTTCTGGATCATGACCAAAGGCCTTCCGGCGCTGGTCGAGAACGCCGCGATCATGGGCGCGATGATGGCTTCTCAAAAACTGCTCGAAGTATGGAAGAAGAGCGATGAGCAGTCGCTCGAGAACATGTCGCCGCAGGAATCGACCGGGCTCGGACTGCTGCTCAATTACATGCTGAACGCCAATGTCAGCGAGGCCAAGCGGTGGACCACCTTCGCGGACTACATTCAACAGGCGCAGCCGGACACCGGTTCGCAACGCATGCTGCTGGCAATGGTATTGATGTTCAAGAATGACGCGGCCGATTCCGAAGCCAAAGCGTGGAACTGGCCGCAAAGCACGGAGCAGGGGCTGGAGCAGCAGATGGCGCAGCACAAGACAGCGGATCAGCAATACCAAGCCTACCTGATGCTCGCCGGCTACACCTATCAGGGCAAACCATTACCGGTGAAAATTGCGGCCGGCGTGGCGACCCGCTATCTCGCTATGATCGCCGATCACATTGCCGACCTACCGGGAATCATCCCACGAGCCAGCAGTAGCGCCTCAGGGGCGTCGCCGGCGTATGCTGTGGATGGTAATCCCAATACAATGTGGAATTCGGGAGGCCCGCCCCCAGCCTGGATCGAACTCGACCTACAACGAACCGTGACGCTCTCCAAGGCGCGCCTGCTGGTCGAGCAGAGTCCGGCCGGACCGACAATACACCAGCTGTATTTCGGTCCGCTGCCCGGGCCAACCGCCCTGATTGCGACCCTGTCCGGCTCCACCAGCAGTATGCAGTGGCTTGAAGTTGACGTTCCTGATCCAAAGCCGAGCGGGCGTTACTTGCGCGTGCTGACCACGGCCAGCCCGAGTTGGGTTGCCTGGCGCGAGATCGTTGTGCAGGCTCAGTGAGTCGCTGAATGCAGCATCCGGAACGTCGCCTCGACGCCGCCGAGCACGCGCAGGCCTGGCGCGATCTTGCGCGTGAGATCGCGGCCCGGCAAGGCACCGCCAATGCACAGTACGCTGCGGCATCACCTGCGCAGTGTGGCGAGTTGATTGTGATCGGCTCGGGCATCGAGGCGGTCGGCTTTGCATTGGGCGACGAGGAGCTGCTGCGCAGCGCCGACAGTGTCTTTTTCTGTGTTGCCGATCCGGCCACGATCGTTTGGATAAAGCGATTGCGCCCCGACGCCTACGACCTCTATGTCCTCTATGACGACAGCAAGCCGCGCTACGTGACTTACATCCAGATGGCGGAAGCGATGCTGCACCACGTGCGTCAGGGCCGCCGGGTCGTCTGCGTGTTCTACGGCCATCCGGGCGTCTTCGTGCTCGCCACCCATCGCGCCATCCTGATCGCGCGGCGCGAAGGGCATCGGGCGGTGATGCGTCCCGCCGTCTGCGCACTCGACTGTCTGTGCGCCGATCTCGGCGTCGACCCGTGCCATCCCGGTATGCAGATGCACGAGGCAACCGACATGTTGATCCGCGGCCGCCGGCCGGACACCTCGCTGCATGTCGTGCTGTGGCAGGTCGGGCTGATCGGCGAAATGGGGTTTCGCCGGGAGGGCTATATCAACCGCAATTTCTCGACACTGATCGAGTACCTGCAGCAGGCTTACGGCCCAGACTACCCGGTCACCCACTACGTTGCGTCGCGTTATCCGACCATTCCGCCGCTGGCCGAAACGTATCGGTTGTCGGAGCTGCACGACCCGGCGATCCAAATCCGGATCACCGGGCTCTCCACCTTCTATCTCGCGCCGCGCGATGCCGCCAGGGTCGACAGCGGGATGGCCGAGCGGCTCGGGCTGCTGAAGGCCGGCCAGACTGCCCGCCTGCCGCCCAGCGCATTGCGCGAGATCGGCGGCTACGGCAGGCGCGAAATGAAGGCATTCGACGATTTCGCTCGGTTTGAGGTACCGCGGGATTACCAGTGGCAGGCGGATACTGCGGCCAGCGACTTTCTGATCCACTTGCGGCAGGATACCGCCCTGCAGGGGATCTACGCAGCCGATCCGGGGCAGGCGCTGCAGGATCCGCGCTTCACCCGCCGGTTGACCTCAGAAGAGCGGCGGCTGCTCGCTACCCGCGACACCGGCGCAATTCAGGTTGCAGCGAAGGGGATCCACAGGCGAGATCGCTCCAATCATGCCCTCATCGCCGCTCTGCTGGTCGACCGCAAGGGCTGTGTCCGACTGCTACGGTTGCGGCGGACGGATACCGGCACCAACCTGTGGACCTGGTTGCGCGATTATGCCGCAAAGCGCACACTCGATTTGGCCGAGGAGCGGCTGCAGATGGACCTTGCGCAGGTGCGAAGGCGGAATCTGCTACCCTGGACCGGCGTGTACGCGGCGGAGCAGCCTCGACTTTCGATCACGATCCTCGGGCACACCCGCGGCCCAGGCGGCTTGTTTTACGTGAACGATCACCGCATTCCGGTCTTCACCTATCGGCATGGCGCGCTGGAGTGGCGGATGGCCAACGACAACCCCACGAACGGCCTGCTGCGCTTTGAATTTGGCAGCCGCGGACGTCGCGTCATCGGCCACATTTGGACGGGGGAGCGGCCGCAGCCCGACAGAGACTATCTCGAGGCGGCGGAGGTTGATCCGGATCGCGCGCATCTGGCCCAACGTACCGGACGTTTTCTGCGCGGCGAGGACGCGCCGTCGCTGAACGGCAGCTATGCACTGCGGCTGCGCGAGGGACGCCGAATGCGCCGCGTCGCGTTTGAGCTGATGGATGACCAGGCGCGCCTCGGCGAGGTGGCGCTGTGCGCGGACCGGCGCGCCGCCGGGAGGATCTCCTTCTTGGACGAGTTGGGTGACCTCGCCGAGGGCCGACTGCGCTTCCTGTGCAATCCGCTGACCGGAGCTCCTGAGTTTTTGGGCCAGATGAGGCTGCGCACCGGGCAGCAGCTGCTCTGCTTTGGTGTGCGGCTCGATTGGAAAGCGCCGGACGAGCCTCCGTCCACAGTGCTGCCGCCTTGGCTCGCGCGGCAACTCACCGCAATCTGCAATCCGCCTGGCGAGGAAGGGCCGCCTTTCCTGTGGCAGGCCTGGGAGAAGCATCACTTGACCAGCCGCATCGTCCACAGCCTTGGTGCGTGGACCCAGCTTCGGGAGAGACCAGAATGAATACCGTGGTCGAAACTGCCATTGCGCCGCTACAGGCGGCCGCCGCACAGCCGGCTGCGCCGGCGCGCATAAGCGAGGCGACGGTGCAAAAGCTGGGCCCCGATGGGCGTGAGGTCGCGGAAGAGGTCGCTGTGAACTATGCGCAGGCCCGTCTCGATGATGACGGTCAGGTCGTCGGCGGCAGCGTCTCACTCGTCTCCAAATTCCAGAACGTCACTCGCGCCACCTCGACCGTCCAGTTCAGCTCGGAGGGTCGTGCCGCAGGCGCCAGTACCACGCTTTACGACCGCATTGCCGGCGGCGTGTTTCGCGCGATTGAGAGCAACCTCTCGGGGTTACACCTGCTGCAAGGGCACGTGATCGATGGCGCGCTCTCGTTCCGCAGCCGCCGTCCGGACGGCGCGCTCGTCAGCACAGGTAGCATCACCTTCGCCAAAGAGCAGCCGTCACATGCCGACATCGAAACCCAGGCGCCCGACGGCTCAGGGGGCCTGACCCGCCGCACCCGGCTCGATTTCTCCGCTACCCGGTTCCTCGGCACGGAAATCGTCGGCGGCACGGTCCATATGCAATCACGTCGGGCGGCGGACGATCATCTGCTCGTTGAATTGAATACCGCCTATGGCCCGCGCGGGCTGCCACAGCAGGTCTCGATGAAAGTATACGGCGAGGCCAACGCTTCGCCCCGCGCGACAGTCGAGCTGGATTTCGCGAATGTTTCCTTCAATGCGTTGAAGGAAATCGAATCCGGCACTCTGGCGATCACGGCGCGGCGGCCGGATGGCGCGATCGTCTGCAAAGGGCAGCTCGGCTATCAAGGCACGCTGCCCGCAACTTACAGCGCCGAGGCCTACGACAGGCGCGGCGCGGTCGCGCGGCGCATCGCCATCGACTATTCGGGCATTCGCTTCAATCAGGCGCGCCGGCCGATCAGCAGCGCGCTGGCGATCCGGATCGCCGATGCCGGCGGCAATCCCGTCTCTGCAACTACGGTGGAGTACGGTGCCCACGGACTGCCGATACGCCGGCAGACCCGGGCGGGCGCCGGTCAGCCCGGCAGCGCGGAGATCCTCAGTGAAGTGGATTGCCGTCGCGCGGTGTACGATGGACGCGGCGTCATCGTCGGCGGCCAGACAACGACAACCGCCGTTACCGGCGGCACCCAGGTGAAAGTGGTGCGCTCCTTCGCCGGGATGCGGCATTGCGCCGTCAAGGAGCGGTCGGTTTCCGACGCGGGCGCACCGACGCCGCGAAAGTGGAGCAAGACCTATTATCGCCCGGACGGCACGGCGCTGAAGCTGGTCACAGTTGTCCGGGGTCCGAACGGGCAGCCGCAGACGGGTTCGGTAACCAGCTTCGCGACCGATGGGCGGACCGTCCTGTCACGCCGCAGCATCGACTACTCGAAGCTGACCTATACGGCGGGCGTAGTGTCCGGCGGAACGATCGCGATGGCGACCCTGGACGGGGCCGGACGCCCGCGCTCGAACAGCACGGTCCGCTTGGGGTAGAACCACCGTGCTGCGGCACGCCCAGATCCTCCGCTACGATTTGGCGGCGTTCCCGTTCCCCGCCGTGCTGGAGCGGTCGGTGTTCAAGGTCCGTCCGCTGGCCGAGCTGCACCGGCACTGGCGGCGCAGCAAGCTGCAGCGGCAGGGAACCGACGAGTTGGGATATGCCGCTAATATGGCGCTGCGCAAACTAATGCAGGATCTACCCGAGGATTTGCCTTTCTTCCACCTCTACCACCGCTTCGTCCGAGATGTTGTGCGGCCGATCTTCGGGGGCCGCATCAGCTATTCCAGCCGCCCGAAGATGCGCATCCATTTGGCGGGCACGCCGAGTGTCAGCAACTGGCATCGCGATGTGGATGTCACACACCGGCCGGATCAGGTCAATGCGTTCCTGCCTTTTACCCCCTGTTTCGGCGGCAACGCCCTGTGGTGCGAGAGCGACTATGGCGCGCACGACTACCGACCTATCTGTTTGACGCCGGGCGAGCTATTCCTGTTCGACGGCGGTTACCTCGCACATGGCTCGGTCCTGAACGACACCGATATCACGCGCTGCAGCCTCGACTTTCGCTTCGCAGTCGCGCACATCGACAGCATCGTGGAGCCTTGGTCGCGAATCCTGAGCGGCCGACCGACCGATCTGGGGGGCGATCCGCTGGCCTGAGACCGCATACCGATCTTGTCGGCAAGACGTGATCCGAGCTGCAACCCAGAGCCCGAAAGCATGCGCCTACCGGGAATGGTCCCACGAGCCTTTCGCGCACAGCCAGCTGGCGCTGCATGCCAGAGCGCTCAATCGCTATCTGCGATACGAAGCGGGGCTCGGAGGACGCGTTCGCGAACTGGCCATTCTCATCACCGCCCGTGAGCTCAATAGTCAGTTCGAATGGGCAGCGCATGAACCCGAGGCGCTCCGACAAGGCGTCTCGCGCGACATCATCGAAATCATTGAGCACGGCTCGATACGGATGGCCTCGACCCGGCTGACGCGATCGTCATCGAACTCGGTCGGGAGATCTTCGGTGCGAGGAAAGTTGCGTCGGAAACCTTTGCCCGGGCTTTGAAGTAATATGGCTCTCAGGCCTTAGTCGATCTCGTTGCGTTGATGGGCAATTATGCCGGGACGGGAGCGCTGCTGACCGCTTTTGACATGCAACTGGAACCGACCAGCTTCCGCTTTTGCCACAGCAGCCACGCCGCGTCGCCATGATCGAGTTTGTGTGACTCGCCGCCGAGAGAGAGAGGGGTTCGAACTCTTGGTCCCTCCGAAGCGCCGGCAAGGCGGAGCGGCTCAAGTCGGCGCTGGCATGAGGTCCCACGCCGCCGAAACTGCCTTGCGCGACCGGCAGACATGGATCACTTGCGAACCGGGCGGCGTCGATTACATCGAAACCGATGCCGGAGGGGTTCCGGCGATGTGGGCGGCGCCGAAGAGCTGCAAGCAAGACCGCGTACTGCTGGGCGCGCATGGCGGCGGGTACGTAGCCGGCTCGATGTATACGCACCGTAAGGTCTACGCACACGTCGCAAAGGCGATAGGCTGCCGCGCGCTCATCGTCGATATCGGCGTGCGCCCGAGAACGTCCATCCCGGCCCGGTGAACGACATGGTGAGGAGCTACAAATGGCTGCTCGACCAGGGTATCAGGCCGAATCATGTTGCGATAATTGGAGATTCGGCGGGCGGCGGCCTCGCCGTGACCATGATCCTACGCGCCCGCGAGCAAGGCCTGCCGCCACCGGCCGCCACCATGCCGCTCTCGCCTTGGCTCGACATGGAGGCGACAGGTGAGACGTTCGAGACCAACGCCGAGAAGGACCTTATCGTTACGCGGGATCTAATCCAGGGTATGGCCGGAATGTTTCTCGGCGAAAGTGGCAATCCGCAGGACCCGCTCGCCAACCCGCTGCATGCTGACCTCAAGGGGTTCCCGCCGATCTATATTCAGACCGGGGCTGATGAGACGCTGCTCGACGACAGCCGCAAGCTGGCGGATCTTGCAAAAAAATCTGGCGTGGATGTGACGCTCGAGATAGTCCGGTCACGCGCCAACCGCTTCCGGTGACGAATCCGATGTTCTGCCCCGCACCCCTCCCACTTCCGCCCCCACCCGTACTCCCCACGCCGTGCTCGCAATTCGCCTTTTCGGACCAGTTTCGGGCGACGCTGACGGTCCAGCCGGCCTTCGCGGAACTGGCGCTGCACTCCTCGTCCAATATGTTCGATTTCTCTCGCACCGAGGCTTTCGGCTATAAGAGCGATATCTTCATCGCCGAAACCGGCTCTATCCCTCCAGGCACCGGGGCGACGGGCTTGGACGGTTTTAAAGTAGCCCGCATTGACCGCCGCACCGGGGTGGTGAGCGACTTCATCACCCACCCCAGCAACACGCTGGCGGTAATCTTTGAGTGCACGATGTCAAAACCGGATGGTTCTGACAACTGCTTCGAAAGCTTCAACAAGCCAATCGACGTACGCTTCCGTGGCCCCGAGATGTTCATCGTGGATTTTGGCGTTTTCGCCCCGGCCGGTTACACCGAATAGCGGCAAAATCTGGAAGGTCACGCATTTTGCCAAGCAGTAGCGCGGGGTGCGTCGGGCGGTCTCTCCGTTATGGTACGTATCTCGCGTGCGGAATGCCTATAAAGGGGGGAGACCGCCGCAGGCGCTTCGGAGTGAGGGTAGCCGGATCGGCGGGCGAGACCGGCGAAGCGCTCCGCGAGCCGTCCGATGCCGTCGGCGAGTGCCGCGCCCCTCGACGTGCTCCGCCGCTGCGCCAGGACCGATGCCGGTGGTGCGATCGGCCGCGAGGGTGCTTGCGTTGTTGAGCCGACCGAATGGCGCGACCATTACGGTCCACGTGAGCCGGGGCCGCTGTAATTCAACTGTCCGAAAACTCTCGACCACAAGAAAGAGGTCGGGATTGCTCCCGATGTAGGGTGTTTCCTCCCTATGGTAAACTCGGCCCCGGTCGTCGGGGCCTTTCTTTTTGCGAGAAATCCGCTTCATCTTGAATCCCTGCAACAGATCGTCGGCGGTCTGATCGAGCGGGTCAGTCAAGGACTGGACGGCGTGCACCATTGCTATGTCAACGAAAAAGGATTACTCGGCGATCGACAGTACTTCTTCCTATTCAAGAATGGTCATCAGCCGCTCGCCAGCAATGGTGTGATCCTGTCCTTGACCCAGGACGGCGACGAAGCGCCCTTAATAACAATTTAGAGCGGGGACGCGCCGCTCTCGTCGTATGGAGCCATGTAGGTTGAGAGGCACTCGACAGATAAAAGATCGGGACGTGGCATCGCCACGTCCCGATCCATGCGGACAAGGCGTCCCAGCCAGGATAAGCAAAGGTAAATCGCCCGGTCCGGATTTAAGCGGAACCGAAAGTTCGTTGACTCTTCGCTGGAGGGAGATGGATTTGAACTTGTATGGGGCTTTTCCTGTCAAGTGGTCGTTTTTGGTTTTCGCCGGTTCTTTGTTCGGAGGTGTGTCCAGGTAAGGCTGGCATGTTCAGCAGGAGACAGTCCTGCCGGGGTAAAAGTCAGAGCCCCGTAGTTCGGATAGCGGAGGAGATGGAAACAGAACCTTCGAAGCCTATCGACAAGATCTCCCGAGGGGAGATCACGGAGCTATTCGCAGAAGTTGGTGACGGCATGAAAGGGTAGGGCGGCGTATCGTGGGGGTGTTCTCGCCTCCACTTCTCCACTGAAGGAGTGATACGCCATGACCGACAGTAATGTTTTCCAGCTTTCCCAGCCAGGCACGTTTTCCGACCCGCTGACTGAGGTGCTGCGCAGCGGTGCCCGGGCGCTTTTGGCCCAGGCTGTCGCAGCGGAGGTGGCCGGGTTTCTCGAGGGCCACGCCGACAAGCTCACCGACGATAGACGTCAACGGCTGGTGCGCCACGGTCACCTGCCCGAGCGCGAGATTATGACCGGCATCGGCCCGGTCGCGGTGCGCGCTCCGCGCATTCGTGACCGGGTCGGCACGGGCGAGGAGCGCATTGCCTTCAGCTCCGCGATCCTGCCGCCTTACGCGCGCCGCTCGAAAAGCCTCGAGGTGTTGATCCCGATCCTCTACCTCAAGGGCATCTCCACCGGCGGGTTCGAGGAGGCGCTGGCAGCGCTGCTCGGCAAGGATGCTGGTGGGCTCTCGGCCTCGACCATCGCACGGCTCAGGGAGGTTTGGGCGGACGAGCACACGCGCTGGCAGAAGCGGGATCTGTCAGTCAAGCGCTACGTCTATTTCTGGGCCGACGGTATCCACGTGCAAGCCCGGCTCGAGAACGATGCGCAGTGCCTGCTCGTGATCATCGGCGCGACACCCGAAGGCAATAAGGAGCTCGTCGGCCTCACCGACGGTGTGCGGGAGAATGCGCAATCCTGGAAAGGGCTGCTGCTCGACCTAAAGCGGCGCGGGCTGGTGATCGGGCCTGAGCTCGCGATTGCCGACGGCGCGCTCGGCTTCTGGCAGGCCATCGAGGAGGTGTGGCCCAAGACCCGCGGTCAGCGCTGCTGGGTGCACAAGACGGCCAACGTGCTCAATAGGTTGCCGAAGAGCCAGCAATCGAAGGCCAAGCGCGCTCTGCAGGACATCTGGATGGCCGAGACGAAGAACGACGCCAACGCCGCTTTCGACGCCTTTGTCGAGACCTACGCCATCAAGTACGACAAGGCGGTGGGTTGCCTGACGAAGGACCGCGAGGCGCTGCTGGCGTTTTACGACTTCCCTGCTGAGCATTGGAAGCACCTGCGGACCACCAACCCCATTGAAAGCACATTCGCCACCGTGCGGCATCGAACCGTGCGCTCCAAGGGATGCCTCTCAAACAGGACGGCGATCGCCATGGTTTTCAAGCTCGCACAGGCCGCTGAGAAAAGCTGGCGCCGTCTCGACGGCCACAGCCAGTTGCCAAAGCTGATCACCGGCGTAAAGTTCATCGACGGCATCGAAGCCGTCAGCCAACAGCCGCTAGCCGCCTGACCCCGACCGTCACCAACATTCCGCAATAGCTCGAGATCACGAGCCACCGGGCTGTATCAAAAGAGAACGCATTGTGGCCTCGAAAAAAGTAGCCCCGAGGGCCGAGCCTACCTCCGAAGGGCGAAGGCAGCATGAGCAGCCGAATACTGACCGATTACGGCTGTTCACCTCGGCGGGGTGGAAGCGACGGCACGGTGACAAGGACATGCTGAGCAACTGGAGAAGCCCTCCTCGTCCCGGCGCGAAATCGCCGGAGCAAGGTAGGCCGTATAACCGGCGACACCGGGAAGTCGGCCGAAGACGAGAGGGTGGCGGCTGGGTCCGTACTAGCGAGGAAGCGGAGTAATGTTCGTGGAGCGAAGGGGCCCTGCCATTTGCAATGTCTCCAACGTAAGGAAGGCAAGGACGCGATGACAAAGGCGTCCATCGATTTGCAGGACCTGAGGCGGAGACTATACGTCAAGGCGAAGGCTGAACCGTCCTGGCGTTTTTGGGGTCTATACGTCCACGTCTGCAAGATGGAGACCCTGCGCGCAGCGTATGCGATGGCCAAACAAAACGATGGGGCCCCGGGAATAGACGGGGTCACGTTCGAGGCCATCGAGGCGCAAGGCGTGGAGGCTCTGCTCGAGCAGCTGCGCGACGAACTGACCGGGCGCACCTACAAGCCACTCCCGGCCCGGAAGCAGGAGATACCGAAAGACGGGGGCAAAGTCCGCGTCTTGTCGATCCCGGCGATTTGGGACAGAGTGGTGCAGGGTGCGCTCAAGCTCATCCTCGAACCTGTGTTCGAGGCGGACTTCCAACCGGGGTCGTATGGATATCGGCCCAAGCGGACAGCACACGACGCGATCAAGCGAGTGGCGGAAGCAATAGCTCAGCGGAAGACGCGGGTCCTCGACTTTGATCTGTGAGGTTGCCCCGTTTCAGTGGACGGTTTGTCAGCTTGCAGTCTACGTCTTGGTCATGGCGGCCTGCATGTCGGCTTCGTAGGTTATTGGTGAGCGGTATCCCAGGCCCGAATGCAACCGCACCGGATTATACCAACCCTCGATGTAGCTGAAGCAGGCCATCTTGGCCTCGGCCTGGGATGCGAACCGGCGGCGGCTGAGCAGCTCGGCCTCGAGGGTGGAGAAGAAGCTCTCGGCCATGGCGTTGTCGTAGGCGTCACCGACCGACCCCATTGAGGGTCGAACACCTGCCTCGCCACACCGCTTGCCGAATGCCACCGAGGTATATTGGCTGCCCTGGTCGCTATGGTGGATGACGTCGTTGGGCCGACGTTGGCCAACAGCCATCTCCATCGCATCCAGCACCAGTTCGGCGCGCAGGTGGTTTGCCATCGCCCAGCCGACGATCTTGCGGCTCCAGGCGTCGAGCACGACGGCGAGATAGAGAAACCCCGCCATTGTCGGCACATAAGTGATGTCGGCGACCCACAGCTGGTTCGGTCCGGCAGCGTTGAAGTCGCGGTCGACCAAGTCGGGCGCGGGCCGGTCATCCTTGTTCCGCCGGGTTGTTGTCGGGCCAGCGTGCCGATGACTGGCGCCCACCAGGCCTGCCTCCCGCATCAGACGAGCGATCCGCTTGCGGCTGTGCCTCTCTCCATGCCCATGCAGATCGGCATGAACGCGAGGAGCCCCGTAGGTCTGCCGCGAACCGGCATGCACGGTCTTGATGCGCTTCAACAAGGCCGCGTCGGCCGTGGCGCGGGCGGACGGTGGCCGTTGCAGCCAGGCATAGTAGCCCGCCTTCGACACGCCGAGCACGCGTGCCATCGCGGCAATCGGGAAGCAGGCCTGGTTCGCGCTCATGAACCGGAAGAGCCGGACGGCAGCGTGCCGGTCTCCCGAGCAAACCAGGCCGCGGCTTTTGAAAGAATATCGCGCTCCAGCCGCAGCTGCTTGTTCTCACGCCGCAGCCGGGTCAACTCATCACGCTCGAATGCGCTCAGACCAGGAGCCGCCTCCTCCGGCGGCCCTCGTTTCGGTCAGCCTGGGCGACCCACGCGCGAATGGAGTGGCCGCTTGGCTCAAACTCGCGGGCAAGATCGTCAGGATTACGTCCAGCACGGACGAGGTCGACCATCTGTCGGCGAAACTCCGGCGAATACGGTGGACGTGTTCTTGGCATTGGCAGCACCTCTGGCGAGAACTCAGGGTGTCCACCAAACCGGGTCAATCCCACTCGAGCCTACTTTGACAATGTCCGGCATGACCGGTTGTTGGAGAAAGTGGCTCAGCGGGTCGACGACAAGGACATCATGCATCTGTTGAAACTTATGCTCAAGGCCTCTGGCAAGAAGGGTGTTCCGCAAGGCGGCGTGATCTCGCCCTTGCTCAGCAATCTCTACCTCAATGAGGTGGACAAGATGCTGGAGCGAGCGCGGGAAGTCACACGCAACGGCAAGTACACCAATGTCGAATATGCGAGGTTCGCTGACGACCTGGTGGTCTTGATCCACGCCTACAAACGTCATGACTGGCTGATTGGAGCAGTGAACAAGCGACTACGGGAGGAGTTCGCCAAACTGCAGGTCGAAATCAATGATGAAAAGAGCCGCAGAGTCGACCTGGAACGAGGTGAGAACTTCGGCTTTCTGGGGTTTGACTTCCGCTACCTCCGCGGTCTGCGCGGAGTGATGCGGCCGCATTACACGCCCAAGCTCAAAAAGCGGACGGCGCTGCTGCGGGAGCTCAAGCAGGTATTTCGCCGACACCGGTCGCAACCGATTGAGAGGGTGATAAGCCTGATCAATCCAATGCTACGGGGGTGGGTCAACTACTTCGCGGTGGGGAACTCTAGCGAGTGCTTCACCTACATCAGAGATTGGGTAGAGAAGAAGGTCAGGCGCCATCTGGCGCAGGCTCGGAAACGAAAGGGCTTCGGCTGGGAGCGGTGGAGTAGGCCGTGGCTGTACGACACTCTAAGGCTGTTCAACAGCTATCGAGTGCGACATGACCGACCGAAAGTTGCCCCGGTATGATAGGTCCCATAAGCCCTGACGTGAAGCAAATGGGGGCGCGCAGTGCGGGAAATCCGCATGCTGCGTGCGACGTGGAGGGGGCTGGAAACGTGGCACGGTCGGGATACCCCGGCCAACTGGCGCGCCAGTCCTCGACCCTACCTGGAAAGCCGTTCTTCGTCCCGTCGCCTGCGGTCAGGTTCGCGGAGCGAGCGGAAGGGGTCAAGGGACCGAAACGGTAGCAAAGCTTGGCGGCTTGCCGCCTAGCGTCGCTTGTGTTTCGCAGCGCCCCGGCCTTGCCGGGGCAGGCTTTGACGCCTGAGCACGCGGAGCGATGATGAACGGCGACAGGGGCTTTCTTTCTGCATAGCTTCAGCGTCTGACGGTGCCTGTCTATCTGTTTAGGATCCGAGGGGAGCTCGCCATTGGGGTGCATCTTCGTGCCACAGACTTGTATTCGGTAGGGTCGTTTGATCCTGACCATGATGCAGTCATGCGCATCGGCGGCGAAGCTCCGGGCGGCGGGCCCATTCTTCCGGTCGGCATCAAGTGCCATGTTCGAATACGGCTTCCCGCCACCTCGGATCGTCAATTCGGCAGTCGTGCTGAGCCAGCGCGAGCGCCGAAAATGGTGCTGAGTGGTGTGCTCGTTCCGGTAAGCCCTTTCAGGACGCTGGACGTAAGACGACGCCCTCCAGTGGTTCGCCAGTAGTGACAAAGCGCCAGAGCGCAATGACCAGTTTGCGTGCCAGCGCGACGATCATTGTCTTGCGCGTGCCCATACGCCTATCAGCGGTGCGGACCCGGTACCACAGTGCCAGCGCGCTCTCCTTCTGAAACCGCAGAAAGCGCCAGGCGAGTTGGACCATGCTGCGGCGGACCCGGGCGTTGCCGGCTCGGGCGAGCCCTTGTTCGCGCCGTTGCGCGCCGCTCTCATCCGGCGAGCCTGTTAAGCCGGCGTAGCGCGCTACTGCTCTGCGGTCACGCATTGGCCGTGACAGCACCTCATGCACGAGCATATCAGCCGTCTCGACACCAACACCAACGATCCGGGCCAGCCTCCGAACCATGGCGTGGGACCCGGTCTCAGGCTCCTGCTCCAATCGTTTCTGACGAGCGTCCTCGATCTGCCTGATCTGGCTGACAACAAAGCCCAGCCGCGCCATGTCACGCTGCAGCTCGGCCGAGGTGTTTGGCGGCAGCGGCATGCCCTCCGGAGTGTGCACGGTTGCCAGACGTTCGGCCGCCTTGCGCAGGGTTGGTTTGAAGTTGCGAATGCCCAGCCGGGCCAGGGTGGACTTTATCCGGTTCACAATCCGCGTGCGTTCGCCCACCAGGCAGTCGCGCTCGCGGTTCGGCCGCTTGGCGTCCTCTTCGGCAATCGTGGGCACGCGCGCCATGCTGCAATGGCCCCGTTCTCCACGCAGCCACCCCAAGAACCCGCGCTTCAGCAACTCGGTGTCGAGCCGGTCGGTCTTTGCCCGGCGATGTTCCCGTGATACCGCGACACTCGAGGGATGGATCACGTGCGCCTCTACCCCACGCACATCGAGCCAGTGCGCCAGCCAGAAGCCATCGCGGCCGGCTTCGAAGGCCAGCGCAATCCACGTGATCGTGCGGCCGGCCCTGACCGCCTCATCCCGCCAGCGAGGCAGCACCGCAAGTAGCCGCTCGGGGCTCGGCTCCAGCTTCTTGCGCGGCTGACGCTCAATACCCGGAACGACGCCGCCAACCAGCCAGCTCGACTGGCTCAGCTCGACGACGGCAATGATCGTGCTATTTTGGTCCAGGGCGACGAGGGATCTGCTCAAGTCGTTCGGCTGGGGCATCGCGGCAACTCCATCGGTTAGATCCAGCGACGAAGTTGCCACTTTTCCTCGTCGCCCGCCCCATAGCATCTTCCGGTTCCTGGTCGCGAGACCGTCAAACCGTCATGGGAGGCGGACTGCTCTCGAAGCGGAAGCGGATCTGTCGGGGAACCGAAGGTTCGAATCCATCTCCCTCCAGCGGCGGGTCCATTGCGAACCTGACTTCCGCGATCAGGAGGATTCCAACCCTCAGTCCCTTTCGCGAAGGGGTGCGACCATCTCGTTTGGCGGGGTCACGGCGACAAACAGTGCCTAAAGGGGCAGGCAGAATTCGGATTCTCCTTCAGCCTGCTCCTCTGCAAGTGAGGACAAAGAGACACCCAGGAGCCGAACGCCCCTTGCGACAGGAAAGAGAGGTTCGAGCAGTGCGTTGCCGAGCTGTTCGAGTTCCCTTCGCGTCCTGATCTGCATCTGACCGGTGCGGCTTCGCGTGATCTGCTGGAAGTTAGCGAATTTGACCTTGAGCGTGACTGTGCGGCCGCGGAGCCCGGAGCCCTCGCAGTACCCCCAAACCTTGTCGACGATCTCTCGCAGTGCGTCGCGCGCCGCTTCGTAGGTGAAGAGATCGGTGGAAAATGTGTTCTCGGCGCCGACCGATTTTCTTTTTCGATCAGCGCGGACCGGCCGCTCGTCGACGCCGCGCGCAACCCAGTAGTAGTAGGAGCCCGCTTTTCCAAAATGTTGCTGTAGGAAAGCCAAGGTCTGCGCCCTGAGGTCGAGCCCGGTTTTGATCCCGAGTTGCCCCATTTTGGCGGCTGTCGCAGGCCCGATGCCGTGAAACTTCCTGACTGGCAAGGCCTCGACGAATTCCGGCCCCATTTCGGGAGTGATGACGAAGAGCCCGTCCGGCTTGCGGTGATCCGAGGCAAGTTTGGCGAGGAATTTGTTGTATGACACCCCGGCTGAAGCCGTGAGCTCGGTTTCGGTACGGATCCTCGCCCGGATTTCTTCCGCGATCTGTGTCGCCGAGAGGATGCCCTTGAGGTTTTCGGTGACATCGAGATACGCCTCGTCGAGCGATAATGGCTCGATGATCGGCGTGTATTCGGCGAAGATCTCCCGGATCTGCAGCGAGATCGCCTTGTAGGCATCGAAGCGCGGCTTTACGAAGATCAAATCGGGGCATTTTCGCTTGGCCGTGATAGACGGCATCGCGGAATGCACGCCGAACCTGCGCGCTTCGTAGCTTGCTGCAGCGACGACGCCTCGCTCGCGCGATCCGCCGACCGCGACCGGCTTCCCGCGCAGCTCCGGATTGGCACGCTGTTCGACGGATGCGTAGAACGCATCCATGTCGATATGGACGATTTTGCGCGACACCTCCGCCCTGGCCGAGGATTCTTCCGCGCGGTCTTCGGTCCCCATTTGAGCCCTCTCTTCCGACCTCAGGCCAGGCGAGGATGCGGTTCGTGTGACACCGCTTGTCGCAGCATAGTTAATCGATGGCGTCGGCCGCGTCAGCCGTCAGACCAGGTGATAGCTTAGGGAGGACAGCATGCATTTCGGCGGCGCGATGTTGTTCTTTTACCGATTATTCGACGTCGGCGATGGAGCTTGCCCACGCGCTCGAGGAGCGCGGTTTCGAGTCGGTTTGGGCGCACTCGCATATCCCGCTGTCGCGCAAGACGCATTCCCAGGAGGCGGCGATCGATCGCCGCGAGCTTGCGTTCGATCGTCTGGGCTTCCAACGTCGATTCCTCCCCGATCGAGTATAGCCTGATCGGGAGAGAGATCCGAGGGTCTGTAAACCATTCTGGCGGCTCCTGGTGAGCCATATCCGACCTGGATGGGCGATTTCACTGTCTCAACGAGATCGCCACGTCCAAGCTCGGGGAGCCAGTTTTCGAGACCCACCGCTGGATCAGTCGAGAGAAAGGGTGCGATGTATCCGTTCTCGTTGTCGGTTAGACCCGGTCGACGGCTCAAGGAAGAGATGATGACCCGAATTGCGCCCTGTGTGATTGCCGCGTTAGCGCTGGCCCTCTCGGCTTGCACAAACCCCTACGATCCCGTCCAACGCGGCCTTGGTGGGGGCGTATTAGGAGCGGCTTCTGGTGCTGCCATTGGAGCAGCGGCGGGTGGCGGGCCGGGAGCCGCCCTCGGAGCAGCGATCGGAGGCGCAACGGGAATAGTCGGAGGACTTGCGAGTACACCTCCGCCGCCACCGGGCACCTACTACGGCTACCCGGCCTACGGACCTCCTGCTTACGGATACCCCGTCTACGGATATTCAGGCTACGCGCAGCCCGGCTATCGACAGCCGGGTTACTCGGGATACCCCGCTTATTCCAGTCCTCCGGGTTATGGGTACCCAGGCTATTCGGGACAGACTGCTTACCCTGCTTCACCGGGCTATGCATACCCAGGCTACTCAGGACAGCCCGGTTACCCCGCCGCGGGTTACCGATCGCCGAGCAACTCGGGGTACCCCTACTCCGGACCCTCGGCCTCTGCGCCGCCAAGCGACTCGGGACAGCCCGCTTACCCCGATGCTCCGGGCTATGGATTTCAGAGCCCGCCGCCCTATTCTCCCTACCCCGGTTCCGGTTACAGAAATCCCGTCGCTGGCTATTCCGG
Source organism: uncultured Alphaproteobacteria bacterium (assembly GCA_963787425.1). GTDB lineage: Bacteria > Pseudomonadota > Alphaproteobacteria > ATCC43930 > CGMCC-115725 > AP-15. The sequence goes on along the minus strand of CAWBCV010000001.1, from coordinate 817,175 downwards.
CGATCGCCCTTCGGAGGACTGGTTGCCTGGAGCCGAGTACGCCATCGAGCCCGCTAGCTGAGTTTCGGCCCGGCACAAAGTCCTCGCCACGCTGCGCTGGCGGGTGAAACGATCGCTGAATGATTTTCCGCAGTGCACTACATGATATGAATTCGCGGGCGGGACGGGGCTGTGAATGCCGATGTCGGGCGTCGGAGACCAGCGAGAATGAATTTGCGCAAGCGCTTGGGCGAGATCGTGCGCGCGACGCCGCCGCTGATGCGGGTGCTTTCAGGTGCCGGCCATCTCTGTCTCCCCGATTGGCTTTTGTTTTCGGGGGCGGTCTATCAGCCGGTTCTGAATCATCTAACGGGTCGCCCTCTCGACTACGGGATCAAGGATTACGACCTCGGCTATTTCGACGATTCCGATCTCTCGTATGAGGCCGAAGATGTGGTGATCCGCCGCGTAAAAGCCGCTTTTGACGAGCCGCTACGGAGCATGGTGGAAGTCCGCAACCAAGCGCGCGTGGGGGCGAATTCTCGCGCGTTTTAAAGGAATGCGGCTACCGGGTGATGGCGATCGATCCGGTCGAGAAGCTCATATCAGCAGCCGAGCAGGCTGGATCAGCCGACTACTACCGGATCGCCGCGGCGGCTGATCTGCCGTTCGAGAATTGCAGCTTCGATCTTGCCGTCGCCTACAACGTGCTGATGGATGTCGAGGATGTTCCGGGAGCGCTCTGCGTCCCTCGGGAACCCTTGTTATTTCGATTGTGCACCCCTTCGCCGATCGCGGGCACTTCGCTAGTCCGGAGGCCGACGCTCCGTTCGTACTTCAGAAATCCTATTTCGGTCGGGAGCGCTTCGAGGACACCGAAGTGCGTGATGGGCTAAAAATGCATTTCACTAGCTGGTCACAGCCCTTGGAAAGCTATATGGCCGCGCTGGAAAATGCGGGGTTGGCAATCACGTCGCTGCGACAGCCCGTCCCGGATACGGCTGATAAAGGCAGCCATATGGAGCGCTGGAAGAAAATTCCCCTCTTCCTTTGGTTGAAGGCAATACCGTTGCCAATCTAATCAGTAGCTCGGAAACCTCATCACGCCACGAGCCGACAATCTAAGAGGCCGGATACCGATCCCGCGACCATCGATGCCGTGGGACGGGTCGTCCAATTCTTCCAGGCCCACCTTTGGGTCTTTGATGAAAGCCCTTATACTCGCAATGCCGACGATACCGACAATTGGCTCCATTCGACGAAACTCGGTTCCAATGCCTCACGAAGTTCACTGACATGCCACCGGATACCTTCGAGACCGCCCGTCTCCAGTTGCGGCAGTCACAATTATGGATGTCGATGCCATCTTCGGCGATCACGTCCGTCAAGCTGGTGGAGATTCGGGACTTGAGCTGAGGCGCCATTGAAGGCAGCGGCGTTGGTGAAAGGTGATCGGCGGTCGATGCGATGGTGAAAGTCGCGATCGACGGCATGGCGGATTGTGCTTCGGCCGGAGCGCCGCTATCAAGCCCTGCGCCTTCGGCGCACCGCTGCGCGGCTGCGGGGCTTGACAGCGGCACTCCAGCCGAGCTTTTGGCATCCATGCCGTTCGACGGCGCAGTGGATCGCTTGGGATTGGCTAGGCGGCGCACGGGATCTGCCGGGGATCGGTGGCGGCGGCCGCAGCCAGTTCGGCCCTGACCTCAACCTGCATATAGCGGTGCTGCAGCTGCCATTCATCGTTTTGCTCGAGCAATACCGCGCCAATCAGCCGAATGATGGCGGCCTCATTGGGGAAGATGCCGACGACATCGGCGCGCCGCTTGACCTCCTTGTTGAGCCGCTCGAGCGGGTTGGTACTGTGTAATTTGCTGCGGTGTTGCTCGGGGAAATCCTCAGGAAATCCTCAGGTAGGACAGCACGCGGCAGCGCTGCCAGGTGGCGCCGAACACCCGGCGGATCGCCGCTTTCAGCCCCTCATGGGCATCCGAGATCACCAGCTTGATCCCGCGCAAGCCGCGTCGCACCAAGCTCGGCAAAAAGCTCGACCAGAAGGTTTCGGCCTCCGACGGGCCGATGTGCAACCCAACGATCTCGCGTCGGCCATCGGTGTTGACCGCCACAGCGATTATCGCGGCGACCGAGACGATGCGGCCGCCCTCGCGCTGCTTCGGGTAGGTGGCATCGAGCCACAGATACGGCCACTCGCCGGCGAGCGGCCGGTCGAGGAAGGCATGCACGCGCTCGTCGATCTCCCCCGCCTTCGCGGGGGCAGGCTCTTGCACAGCTTAGAAACCTGCGACTTGCTGATCCCCGATAACCCCATCGCCTGCACCAGATCATCAACTCGCCGGGTCGACACGCCGCCGATCCAGGCCGATCACCGCGATCAGCGCTTTCTCCGAGCTCTTGCGGGCTTCGAGAAAACGGCGGGAAATAGCTGCCTTGCCGCAGCTGCGGGATTCGCAATTGCAGCGCGCCAAGCCGAGGGTGCGGTCGCGATAGCCGTGGCGCCAAGTGGTGCGCTCGCCGCTGCGCTCGTAGCGCCCGGCGCCAATCAACCCCTCGACGTCACATTCCATCAGCAACTGCAGCACCGCCTCGGCCACGGCTCGCAGAAAATCTCCCCATCGCCGGCCTTCTCCAGCAAATCGGCCAGCACCAATCTCTCTTCGGTCATCGGGTCCTCTCGCGTGCTTCAGGTTGAAGTTTGGCAACTCCACCTTAGCCGACTCGCCCGATGGCCACCTCAACCACACCGCAGCCCTACAACTGCGGACCGACCCGAAAATTCCTCCACAAGCGTGGACGCTAACGTCTGCCGCCGCCGCGGTGTCAGAAATGGGATTCCGTAATCTTCAGGTGATGTAATATATAAGTGGGTATCGCTGAGTGCGGCCCGCTCAAACCCGGGCAGTGCCTCTGGCCTTCACCCGAATGGCAACGACGGCGACATGATGTACGGCCCGCAAGCGGCGCTGATCGCCGAATGCTTCACCGGTCGGCTTCGCTATAGCGGCGCCTCGATCGGGCATCAGCTGGCCTCGGTCCTCGCCGGCGGCCCCGCGCCGCTGATTGCGACGGCGCTGCTCGCCCGAGTTCAGGTCGGGTAACGCGATCGCTCTTTATATTCTCGTCTGCGCGGTGATCAGTTTCGCGGCGGCGGCGCTATTGCCGGACTATACCAACCGCGACATCTCGCAGGAATACGACAGGTCTGAACGTCTGACGGCGAGAACATAGTTGCTGCTCGTTTGGCATTTGTCTTGCGTGGCGCAAAGTAATGCTGCGAACCTGACTTTCGGGGGCGCATCCTATCGATGGCCCCACCTCGTGGTGGGGCAAGGGATCTAAAATTTCAATTGAGGGTGCTGAGCCTCACAACCATAATAACGCTAGTAGACCGAATGACGGCTTACATCCGGGGAATGTCCGCTTAGAAAGAGCAGGGACCAGATGGTCAGCATCGGGCCTGGCAATCGAGAAGGCCCTCCGGGAAGCCTGACAGAACCCCCGCGAGACATTGGGGTCATTGGAGCGTCGCGGGGAGGCGTCGAGGCCCTTAAAGGAATTGTCGCGGCCTTGCCGCCGAGCCTGCAGTCTGCGCTCTTCATCGTGCTTCACATCAGCCCTACGCATGCGAGCCTATTACCTGAGGTTCTTTCCAGAGCCGGCCCGTTCCGGCCGAGCACGGAAGAGACAGCACGCGCATTGAGCGCGGCCGCATTTACGTGGCGCCTCCGGACCATCACATGACAGTCGGCCCGATCGGTTTCATTCGACTGGACCAAGGTCCTAAGGAAAATCACACGAGGCCGGCCGCCGATCCACTCTTCCGGTCGGCGGCGAGCGTATATGGCTCGCGCGTAATCGGAATCATACTGACCGGGGGCGGTAACGACGGGACACAAGGGCTCATTGCTATCAAACAGGCCGGCGGCCTCGCAATAGTGCAGGATCCGGGTGACGCTCGCGATCCAAGTATGCCGATGAGCGTTCTTCTCCATGACAACCCGGACCTCTGCTTGCCATTGAGCGAGATACTCGGCGTTATCATCAGGCTTAGCGCGGTTTCGCAAGCAAGCGCCTAAAGAGCCCCTACAGCGCGTTTGACCCTTCCCGGCCCACCGCCAGTGATCTGGCGGGGGATTTTCGGCATAAGGCTTACTCTGCCTTGCCTGCTCGGAAAATCTCGCCGGCATCATCGACCACGCAGATGGCCGTTTCCTCCAGCGACACGTCCAAGGTGGTGCTCGGGATCGAGACGAAGGGTCGCTCGATCGAGGAGATCGACGCCGCGCTGACCAAGGCCGGTCTCGCCAAGGCGCCGGCGGTGTAGTCGCGAGGATGAAGCCTCCGGACAGTGAGGTCTGCAAAGGCACCGCGCGATGGCAGCAACGATCGGTGAGTGCGGCAACACCGCGCGCCCTGTCGCAGAACAGCACGACGGCGTCGTTGTTTGTCCGGCGCGCCAAGATGGGAGAGGTCGGTGACCTTGGCCCAGGTGGCGAAGTCCTGGGTGCGGAGCCTCGGCCCACCGGAGGGCTCGCTTGGCTCACCCGCGCTTGAGCGGCCAAGCGAAGCTTAGCTCATGGCCGTCAGGATCGGTAACATGGAAGAAGCGCTCGCCCCATTCCGCGTCGCGCGGCGGCGCCTCGATTGGGTAGCTGGCGGCGACCAGTCGGGCATATAGCCCGTCCACATCCGAGTGGTAGAAGATCACGCGGCCCCACCACGACCACTGCCGCGCAGCCGGCTGGGCGATCAGGTTCACAAAATTGCTGCCGGCCTTGAAGCTGGTGAAGCCCTCGTCTTCACCGCCGTACAGCGTGGCGAACCCGAGCACCCGATAGAATCGGACCGCGCGCCGCATGTCGTGCGTCGCGAGGGTGATCGCGCTGATGCCTTCGATCATCGCTGAACTCCTCCGACATCGGCAATGCCGGCGGCACGGCGAAGCGCCGTCGGGTACCACACATTAAACGCGAACGCGCCAACAAACAGCCGGGACCACTCTTTTCGAACTATCGGTCCCACTGCCGGCAATAGCCCCGTGCGGCGGGGGCGATCTTCATTCCGGTGACGAGGTCCGACGCACGGTTCGCACCCTGCCGCGTGGCTGGGGCGTGCCCAAAGTCACGGTCAAGTTCAAATCCATAAGCTAATTCGGAAATCCGATTGGCTGCGCTATCCCGCGCATGACAATTGACTCAGCGGCCCGCGGATGCGGGTTACGCGGCCGTCTTTCGCCGAATAAACCAGCCCCGAGATGACGAAGGGTTTGCCTGAGCCGGAAGCATCGGTCCGGTGCGCTGCACAAGCAATCGTTCGATCCGCTCGAGCCCGAGGCGAGTGTCGCGCGCACGCTGGTCGAGTTCGACCCGCGGCGTGCTCCTTTTGCACTGGTCTCCGCTCAGCATGGTCCCTCCAAGCTTCAGACACGCCGGAGCTCAGCCCGAAGTAGCGCCATTTGTAATCTTGCCGAGATAGAGGGGATGTGTGAGCTACTTCACACTGGCGGGCGTTTTTTTGCCGAGCAGCTCTCTCGGGGAGAGATGGGCCATCGATCCGTCGGGATGATTGATTTGTACGACTCCCCGGCGGAGGGAGAGGGAAATTCGTTCATTTACTAACGGCCTTCGAACTTGACCATGACTTTCGGCACGTCGTCATGCCAAATCTCGCGTCCAGGCCACGCGGCAGGGTGCGAACCGAGGTCACCGCGTCAGCGGAACTGGAAGTTCGAATCCATTCCCCTCCAGCGGCGAGTCCAATGCGAACCTCACCTAAGCTCGGCGCAACGGGGTAAGCGAAGTAGTTGATCGGTGAGCAGCGGCTCCGAATACTGCTCGGTCTTTGCCCCGGCGATGTTCTCGCGGGTTATCCCCCCAGCGCGTCACAACACACTCCGGCGAAAGCCGGCCCACCGCAGCGGCGGAATCCACCGCTGAGACACGTGGGGAGGTTTAGCTATGTTCGTGATCCGTGTCGCGTACCCCTGGGGACATTCGGTCTGGCTGACGCGCAAATTCCCCACAGCTACGTGGGGAAGGTCTCGCGCGGCAGGTCGCGCAAAGGAAAGGCTGTGTGCACGTGCGGTACTTGCCGGCGCCATTCGGCACCCTCGGCGCGCCGCTCGTCGAGCCTCTCAGCTGCATGTCCGTGATTAAAGGGTCTGTCCATGAAGCCCTCGGATTAAGCGGAGATTTCCCAGATCCCCTGAAACGGTGAAGCGATATCGCTCCCTTTCGGACTCCGCGTTCGGCGGCGCAACCCGGCGATTTCGTTTCGGGCGGAGGACAGCCATCGGTCTCGTCTAGAGCACGGCATCCTGATCACGTTGTAAGTTCAGTAAATTGTCGTCCAGCAGACCTGAGGCCGAGATGGGATACTGACGCTGTCCGGCTTTTGGCGTCAAATGGTAACTCCGGAACCGATAGCGCTAAAGTCTGAGCAGGCTAAAACTCAGCTGCGCGATGGTGACTAAACCACCGATGCTACCGTGGGCCCTTGAAGTTTACAAATGGCCGCCAGTGAGCAGCGACTTGTGCTTGGCGTAAGCTATCACGCGCAGCCGCGTGCTCTTCCAATGCAACCTGGTCGGCGACAGTAACTACGCCCTGGGTCGGCAGGACGCAGGCAGTCGGGCAGCGGGTAATTCCATTGGTGCGGATAAATTCGGCAACCGCCTCACGTTCGTTCTCAGGCATGATCCACCCTGCTTCGTCACGGACCGTCGCACGACCCGTGATTGTTGGAATTCGCCGCCTGCCTCTTGTTCGTCAGGGCTAGTCGTCGTCTGTCTTTTGATCGAATTAACCTCACGCCGCTAGGTTCACTGGTTTGCGATTTTTATCAAGAATTACTTAATCAAAAATCAGCTAATTTCGGTGAAATTCCGAGGTCAGGATCTTATACCGGACGGCCATGGGCAGATCTGCATATCGGACCGCAGCCCAACAATCCGATTAGCATCCTAATCGTTGAGGGATGTCAGGATATGCGAAGCGCAAAACGAATTCTTATCGTCGAGGATAATCAGCTGTGTTTGAAGCTGTTGAATCAGCTTCTAAAGGTTCACGGCTACGAAATATTGGAAACTCCAGAGGGTTGTGAGGCGGTAGACCTCGCTCGTGTTGAACAACCTGATTTGATCCTGGTGGATATTAAATTACCTGACCTCTGCGGGCTCGACGTGACCCGTCTGCTTAAACAGGATGATCAGACCATGCTTATCCGGTTGACACCCAAGCATACCATTGGTAGTTTAGCGGCGGAAACGAGATGCCGCCATGCCCGCCGTTGTCTTGCCCCGCGCGGATCTGCCCTTTCCGGGTTCACTGCCCGAGTTCCAACGTCTTTTTCCTGACGATACGGCTTGCGCTGCTTACCTTGAAGCCATCCGCTGGCGCGACGGGTTGGTCTGCGGATGGTGTGGCGAAGCCAGCGAACCCTACCGCTTCGCCAACCGGCCGCAGGTTCTGCGGTGCCGCAAATGTCAGCGGGATAATGCGCTGACGGCCGGCACTGTCATGGAGCGGACCCGCACGCCGCTGTCGATCTGGTTCTGGGCCGCCTACCTCGTTTCGAGCCATACGCCAGGCATCTCGGCCGTCCAATTCCAGCGCCAGCTTGGCTTGAACCGCTACGAGACGGCGTTCCAGATCCTCCACAAACTCCGCGCCGGCATGGTCCGACCCGGTCGCGACCGCATCGGTGGCCAGCCACGGGATCATGTCGAGATCGACGAGTCATGGGTCGGCGGCAGGACGCGCGGCAAGGGCCGCGGCGTCCATGATCAAAGCCTCGTTATCGCGGCTGTTGAAGTCCGCCAGCGCAAGCCCGAGAACGTCAAAGGCGTGCCACGCCGCAACGGCCGATATGCCGGCCGTATTCGGATGGAAGTTGTGCCGGATCGTTCGGCAAGATCGCCGTGCGGCTTTGTCGAGGCGGCGGTCGAGCCCGGAGCCGTGGTGGTGACCGACGCCTGGGGCGGCTATGCGACGTTGCCCGATCGCGGTTATCGGCATCTGCCGGTCGCGGCGCCAGGTGATCCCAGCGTAGCCGAGGACTTTCTGCCGATCTCCCCTTTGATCTTCAGTAATCTGAAAAGCTGGCTCCGAGGTTGCCATCACGGCGTCACCCCGCAGCACCTTCAAGCCTATATCAACGAGTTCACGTTCCGGTTCAATCGCCGTTTTTACCCGTTCAATGCGTTCCGGTCATTGCTGGGGATCAGCGGGCAGGCGGCGGCTCCGACGTATGACGCGCTGTACACCGGTTCATGGCAACATCCAAAATGCAACGGCGAAAGCTTGACGAGCAGCCAGTGAGCTAGGGTACCGACAAGATCGTCACCAAATCTGGTGCTCTTGGGTGTCAACCGGACAAGCATGGATCAGACCAAGAGCATTCCGATCATTTGTTGTAACCGCTTTTGCAATGCCGGGAGATGCAACCAAGGCTTTGGAAAGCGGATGTGACGGCTATATCACGAAGCCGGTGGACATCCACAACTTAGTGCGGATAATCGAGTTCGTTCTTGTGACCGCTTCTAATGTCCGTTCCTCGTCTTGCCATCCTTCCGGCGAACTTTGCAGCGCAAGAACATGATGGACGCCAATTAGCCGGAAAGAGGTCATCGACGCCAACATCCCCGGCATGGCTGCTTTCGGACCGTCCCTCAAGGTCGGGGAATTCCTGCTCCCCTCCGGATTAATGGCGATCGGCCCCGACGGCCATGTCGCCGGAAGTGAGGTGTCCCCGGGCTTCCCCGGTTTGGCGCACGCCGGATACAGCCAGGCCGAGGCGGTCTATGGCGATGCCGAGGTGCTGTGCCGGGCTGCCGGGACGACAATGGGCCGTCTGTTGCGCGCCCCGTATTTCGTGGCTGATATTGCGGCCTTTCCGGGTATCGCTATGGCGTGGTCGTCCCGTTACGACGGTCAGCCGCACCCTCGTCTGCGTACAGACCCCGCAGCAATGGATCGTCGGCATTTTCTGCAAGGTTCGGCTGCGCTCGACGGCTCGTTGCCAACCGCCGTGGACCGCTCCGCTTTGGCTGAACCTGTACACATCGTGCCGGCAGTAGGCGTCGCGGCGCGCGCGCAAAAAGCGATTTGGGAAGCGAAATGTTGAAACATAGGATCCTTGCCTGCCTGCTGACGCTGTCCGCTATCGCGGCCACGCCGGCGGCGACCTCGCAGACCGCCCCGGACTACACTGCGATTGTCGCCACTCCCGATCGAAGCGCCGTGGATCGCAAGCTCGACACCAACCGCGCGCCGGCGCAGTGGCTGGCGTTCATCGGCGCGAAGCCCGGCATGAAAGTCCTCGACATCTTCGCGGTATACGGGTGGAAAGCGGAACTTCTGGCGCGCGCCGTAGCGCCGGGCGGCAAAGTTTATGCGCAAAATTCGGAAGCCGCCTTTGCGCGCGTCAAGGACCGGCTCGATGCGCGGCTCAAGACCCCGGCGGCCGCCAATATCGTCTCGGTGGTGCGGCCATTCGAGGATCCTGCGCCACCGGGTATGCATGATTTTGACCTCGTGTCGTTTTTCTATGCCTATCACGATATTACTTACCTTGGTGTCGATCGCGCCAAGATGAACAAGGCTTTGTACGATGCGCTGAAGCCGGGCGGCGAATTGGTCATGGGCGATTACTCGGCCAAGCCCGGGGTGGGCACGAGCGTCGTCCAGACCCTGCACCGTTCGGAAGAAGCGCTGGTCACGTCGGAGATCGAGGCGGCGGGAATTCAAATTGATCGAACACGGCGATTTCCTGCGCGTTCCCGGGGATGCCCGCGACACCCACTCGCATTCCTCCGCTCAACCGGTCGATATCTACGTGCTGAAATTTCGGAAGCCGGGCTGACCCCGCCCAAACGCGCCTGTAGATCGGCGCCCAACCGGGACCCCGGAGAAATTGGCTATACGACTTTGATATTGCTACGGAAATCGGCCCAGGGGCGGGGTCCCGATCGGGTGGTGAAACAAGTCGTCGCCGTCCGATAGAACGCGAGGAAGTTGGGTTCGCAATGGACTCGCCGCTGGAGGAAGATCGATTCGAACCCTCGGTCCCCCCGTAAAGGACAGCATTTTTGCGAAACCGCCGCGGAACCCGGCGACGACAAACCGGCCGGTAGCAGAGCCGGATTTTGACGATCGACAAGGGCAGGTTTACCGTGCGCCGAGCCAGGCTGACCCCGGCAATGATATCAACGCCGGGTCACCGGGCTTCCAGAAGGCGCCAACGCGGGGCCCTGCCAGCCTGGTCGCGAGATGCTTGCTCCGCGCCGAGCACCAATTGAGCGATGCTCAGGCTCGCAGCATGCGCACGCCGACGATGACGAGGATTGTCGCGAGGACCGGCCGAAGCACCTTTTCCGGCACCCGCGCGCTCAGATGGCTGCCAAAGAAGATGCCCGGCAGAGAGCCAATGACGAGCGAACCCAGTAGTACCCAATCGACCGATCCCAGAAACCAGTGGCCCACGCCCGCGATCGAGGTCAGCGGCACGGCATGGGCGATGTCGGAGCCGACGAGACGGGCAATTGGGGTGCGCGGGTAGAGCAGAACGAGAGCCGTCATGCCGATGGCGCCGGCACCGACCGAGGAGAGCGTCACGAACACCCCGAGCAGGAGCCCGGCGAAGGTCGTCAGTGTCGCGGTCCACCGCGGATCCGGCTCCGCATGCCGCGTCGCGGTCAGCAGACGCAGCCACCGGTGCGACAGGACGCAGACCGCGGTCATGACAAGGGCGATGCCCAAAGCGGTGGTGATCAGGGGCGGAGAGTCGTTGCCCTTGATGCCCAAGATGTAGAGCGCGAACAGAGTCAGGATTGTTGCCGGGATGCTGCCGGCAGCGAGCCGGCCGGTGACGCGCCAGTCCACCGTTCCTTTGAGCCCGTGCGTCAGCGTGCCGCCGGTCTTGGTTACCGCCGCGTAGAGGAGGTCGGTCCCGACAGCGGTCGTCGCGTGCACCCCGAACAACAGAACGAGAATCGGCGTCATAAGGGAGCCCCCGCCTACTCCGGTCAGTCCGACGAGCGTGCCGACACCGAAGCCGGACACGACTAAGAGGGGGTTGATCGCGGCGAACAGGTCCATGTCATCGTCCGCTCGGTCGCTTACATCTACTGCTTAAGTCGGCTCCGAGCAGCTCCTCTTGGCGTTGTTAAACCTTATCGTCAACGTCCGCGCGATACACTGCGTGTTGGTGATAAGCTCGCGACCCTCACGCGGTAGACGCGGAAGATAGAGAGCGGCCGTGCGAGGATCCATCGGATGGCTCAAGCGTCGCAATCTCGTTTCCTCGGGCCAATCGCAAATCGGCGATCTGCCGATCGGCGTAAAGCTTGAAGGTCGACTCGGAATTCCCTCAACCATACTCGGCGGTGGAGGAATAGCGATTCGAAGCCGCGGTCCCTCTCGCGGCCCATCGGGAAGGCGAGCTCAAACGGGGCAGTCTCGAAAAGCGTTCTCTGACGAGGGACCGAGGGTTCGAATCCATCTCCCTCCAGCGGAGAGTCCACTGCGAACTTGGCCCTCGCGGTCTGCGAGCGGTCGCGCCATGTTAACTTCTCCCATCCTGGTTCATTGGAACCAGCAAGACGAAAAGTCGTTCTGGATCCAACAAATGCACTAAGACTAAGCAGCACGAGTTCACTCCTGGGAATCGACTGCGCCCCCTGGGTCTGAAACGAGTTTTCTGCGACGGGCCTGCTCCTCGGCGCTGATCGAAGCCGGATCCTCCCTGAACTCCGGCCCCATGGGGATTGCTAGCACCGCCGGTCGCAGTTAACCTCCCTTGATAGCAAAAATCTGCTTACCCCACTCCGGTCGAGTAGCGAGGGAGATCGGGAGGAAACGATGTTGGAGCTCTTGGAGCGGCAACAGCGGCTGACGGTCAATCGGTGGAAGATCATTTCCGCTGCGATCCTCGGCGATATGCTCGATTTCTTCGACTTCTTCCTGACCGGCTATGTGCTCGCCTTCATTGTCGGAGAAATGGAAACTGACGTTTCTCGAATCGGGGACGATTCTCCTGGCAGCCGGGATCGGTGCGATCCCTGGCGCCTTTTTCTGGGGGTGGATGGCCGACCGGATCGGGCGGCGCAAGGTGTTCGTCGCCACTGTGCTCAATTTTTCGCTGGCCACCGGGCTCATGGCGGCCTCCCCCGACGAGTACGGCTGGCTGATCCTGGCGTTCTGCCGCATGCTCGTCGGGATCGGCGTCGCCGGGATGGTCACGGTCGATCTGCCGCTGGTGCAGGAATTCGTGCCGTCCTCCAAGCGCGGTTGGGTCGGCGGGCTGGTCACGACGACGGTTTCGGTCGGCGGAGCGCTGGGCGCAACGGCGGGCGCCTACCTCGGTCTTCGAGCGTATCTTCGCCGCTCCTCGGCCGGTCACGGTGATCGCCGAAGGCCTGCCGGTCAGCCGCCCCGCCGTCTCGCAACACTTGAGGTGTTGAAAGAGGCCGGGTTGATCACCGAGCGGCGCAATGGCACGCAGCGGCTCTATGCGGCCAATCCGCAAGCGCTCGGCGAGCTGCGTGCGAGGATCGAGGCGATGTGGCACGAGGCGCTCGGCGGAATGGCCGCAGCGATCGACGAGGAGCAGGAGGGATGACGCTCGCCCCGTTCCCGGTCCCGCCGATCGTCCGATGCGGCGGGTCATACGCCAGCACGGTTCCTCAGGCCGTCTCGTGCCCATCGGCTGCACGTTCGAACACCCGCCCGCCGACCCGCGGCTCGATCGGCACAGTCGACCGGATCGGAGCCGGTATGGACTCGCGACGGCGGCACCAGCGCGCGAAATCGCCCGCAAAAAGCGCGAACGCCCGCGCCGGCACAGCGCGAACCGTCACCGTCTTCCTTCGGCAAACCGTCCCCGCCTTGTCAGTTCCAGCATACGCTCCGGCGTCAACGGCACGCTAATCTCGGCCACCCCGAGCGCGTCGGCGACGGCATTGGCGATGCAGACCGGTGTGCTCATCGCATTGCCTTCCGCTACGCCCTTGGCGCCGAGCGGCGTCACCGGCGAGGGGCTCTCCATATGCAGGATCTCCAACTCCGGGATCATCGAGGCGGTCGGCACGGCATAATCAGCGAAGCTGCCGGTCAGGAAACCGCCGTCGTCAACATAGACGAACCGCTCGTATAACGCCGCGCCGATCGCCATCGCAAAACCGCCGCGCACCTGGCCGTCGAGCAGCGCCGGGTTTAGTATCCGGCCGGCATCGTGTAGGCTCACGTATTTGTCGATGCGGATAACGCCAGTGTCGCGGTCGACCTCGACCCCGCAGAAATCGAAGACAAAGCCGTACACAGCTGAGCTGTTGATCTCGTCGGCCGTATTCGGTGCCTCGAGCACCGAAGGGCTCCAGAACACGGTTTCCCACAACGCGGCCGGCTCGGGAGCGGGCAGACTGCCGGGGGACCAATGGCTTGCGGCGGCTACCCTGGCAAAGCTCAGCGAATTTTCCGGGTTCGAGGTCGGCGAATACGCGCCCCCCTGCAAAGCACAGATCCTCCGGCCGTAGGTTCAGCTGTGCCGCAGCAACGTGGGCGAGCCGCCCTTTGAGCCGGGTTGCGGCGATATGCGCAGCTCCGGCTGTCGCGCCGGCAAACCGGCTCGAATAGTTGCCGGCGGCAATCGACCAGGCATCCTTGCTGGTATCGAGTCCTGCATCGACTCGGATCACGGCGGGGGTGAGGCCGAAGACATCCGCAACGATCTGCGCCGTCACAGTGCGATGGCCTTGGCCCTGCGGCACCGAATCGATCGCGACCGAAACGCCGCCGAGCGGATCGAGAGCCACCGTCGCGGCGGCCTGCGCGCCACCTTTCGGGCCGGCTTTCTGCCGCTCCTGCGGGCTGAGCACGGTCGTGATGTAGCCCATGTTGGAGATCGACGGCTCGACCACCGTGGCAAAGCCGATGCCGTAAAGCCGGCCTTCAGCTCGCGCCAGGTCGCGCCGGCGTCGCAATTCGGCGAGCCCGCCCCGTGCGGCGGCGACATCGACGGCGGTGCGATAGTCGCCCGAGTCGAGGACGGCGCCGGCAGGACAGCGATACGGAAATGCCTCGAGGAGATTGCGCCGGATCACCTTCAGTGGATCGAGGCCGAGAGTCGCGGCGATGCGCTGCATCAGCCGCTCGAGAGCGAAATACACTTGCGGCCCGCCGAACCCGCGGACGAGCCCAGTCGGGGTCTTATTGGTCAGCACGACGCGATTGCGGATCGTCAAATGCCGCACCCGGTAGGCGCCGGTCATGTTGCCGTGCATGCGGTAGAGCGTAGCCGGCTCCGGCGCGCGCAGATAGGCGCCACAATCCTCCAGCTGATCCCAGGCGAGCGCGGTGACCATGCCGCCCTTATCGACCGCGGCCGACAGCGTCGTCAGTCGGTTGGTCGCAGAGGTCGCCGCGACGAGATGCTCGAGGCGGCTCTCGACCCACTTGATCGGCCGGCCGGCTTTGCGCGCAGCCAGCGCCAACAGCACGACGTAGGGGAACACGGCGTGCTTGACGCCGAAACTGCCGCCGGAATGCGCCGGCGTCCGCAGCCGCAGCCGATTGCCCGGGACACCTAGAGCCATCGCCATGACCGGGTGCATGGCAAACGGGCCCTGGAAATTGGCGACGACCTCGTAGGCCTCTTCGCCGGGGAAATACTCGGCGATCACGACAAAGCATTCGATCGGCGTGGCGGAATTGCGCGGGTAGTTCGTCGTGATCGAAATCCGATGCTCGGCTTCGGCAAAGGCGGTCTCGGGATCGCCGTAGCGGAATGCCCGTTCGCTGATCACATTCGAGCCGACCGCCGGATGGAGCAGCGGCGCATCCGGCCAGGCCGCCGCCTCGGGATCCACGATCGGCGGCAACGGCCGGTATTCGACCGCAATCTGCTCGAGCGCGTCCTCGGCGGTATCGCGGTTGCGCGCCAACACCACCGCAACCGGCTCGCCGACGTAACGCACCCGGTCTATGGCGAGGCACCATTGCTCCATTGCGGTCTTGACGGCGACGGCGAACGGTCGCGTCCAGCGGAGGGCATCCTCGCTGGTAACGACGCAATCGACCCCCGGCACAGCGAGCGCGCCGGCGACATCCACGGACAGGATCTCGGCATGGGCATGAGGCGAGCGCAGGATCGCCGCATGCAGTGTGTCCGGCCGAACCGGGAGATCGTCGCCAAAGCGCCCGTGGCCTCGCAACAGATCAGCGTCTTCGAAGCGGCGGACCGCACGCCCGGTATAGGCGGGCTCGTTCGCCCCGCTGCCCCGGTTCACGGCGCCGCTCGTCGACCTCGTCGACCCGGACGTCATTTTCCGCGAAATTCCGGCCTGCGCTTCTGGTGAAAGGCCTCGACGCCTTCGCGGAAATCGTCGGAGCTGCGCAGCCTGCCGTAGCACTGGCCTTCGAGCTCGATTGCGAGCGACAGGCCGGCATCCTCGATATCGTTTATCAGCTTCTTCGCGCTGCGCTGCGCCAATGGCAGAAAGCCGCGCAGCTCTTCGGCCAGCCCATCGCTCGCCGCTTCAAGTTCGTCATCGGCGACGCAGTCGGTCGCAACGCCCCACTCATAGGCTTGCCGACCAGGAATGCGCCGCGAGCGCATCACAATGTCCTTGGCCCGCGTGATGCCGACCATCTTCTGCAGGCGCGCGGCGCCGCCCGAACCCGGGATCTGGCCGAGACGCTGCTCGGGAAGGGAATAAAGGCAGGTTTCCGAGACCAAGCGGAAATCGCAGGCCAGCGCCAATTCGAAGCCGACGCCGAAGCAATAGCCGCGGCTGGCAGCAATGACCGGCTTACGGCAGCGCGCCGGCGCGGCGATGTTCCAGGCGAGGCGCGAGACATGCTCGGGCGAGGCATCGAGAAAGCCGCGGATCTCGCCACCGCTCGAAAAATGCTCCCCCCCTGCCCGCAATACGATGACGCGGACCCGCGCGTCGGCGTCAAGCGCCTCGAACACGGCACGCAACTGCTCACGCTCGGCCATTGTGATGACATTGAGCGGCGCCCGGTCGAGGATCACATCGGCGCGCTCCCGCGCGGGATCGATCTCAAGGCGGAAGCCGTCGAAAATATCGAGGAGCGCCGGCAACAACGGTGCGGGATCGGTCATCTCATTCCCTCCGATACTCACCGGCCACGAGAAGCCGCCGCAGGATCTTGCCGACCGGCGATTTCGGGATCTCGGCGACGAACACATAATCGCGCGGTCGCTTGTAATCGGCGAGGCTCGACGCGCGGCACCAGGCATCGAGCGCCGCCGGCTCGACCGCATCGTCAGCATTAGGGGCGCGCTTGACGACAGCGGTGACGCGCTGGCCCCAGCGCTCGTCAGGCATTCCCACGACCGCCACCTCGGCGACCGCCGGATGCAAGGACAGCACGCTCTCGATGTCGGCGGGCGACACGTTCTCGCCGCCGGATATGATCATGTCGTCGACCCGGCCGGTGACGAAGAGATCGCCCTCCGCATCGAAATAGCCGGTGTCGCCGGTGAAATACCAGCCGTCGTGCAATGCACGGGCATCGGCGTCGGGGCGTCGCCAATAGCTTTCGAATGCCTCGTCGCTCGCTCCGTCGGCGATGATCTGGCCCTCCTCGCCAGTCGCCGCTCGCGCATCGGGACTGTCGGTGCCGAATTTGATGATCCGGATCCGCTGGTTCAGCCCTGCCTTGCCGGCCGAGCCCAGCTTCGCCGCGGCGCGCGGCTCGGTCGTGAAGGTGTAGATCTCGGAGGAGCCGTAATGGTTGACAAACAAAACCGGGCGGAACGCGGCATCGACGCGCTTCAACAGCCCGTCCGGCATGGCCGCGCCGGCAAAGCCGAGCTTTGTGACCGAGCTGGTGTCGCAAGCAGCGAAATTGGGGTGGCCGACCAGATCGTGGTACAGCGTCGGCACGAGATAAAGGCTGGTGATCCGCTCGCGCGCGATGTGCCGCAGTGCCGCCGCCGCGTCGAAGTGATGCTGGCAGATGAACGCGCCGTCGATGAACGCCATCGCCAGCAGTGAACGCACGCCCATCGTGTGATAGAGCGGCATGACACCGAGCGTGCGCTCGCCCCGGCAGTAGAGGTTCTGAGCGACATGGGCGAGCGCCGCGGCGCGCTCGGCGCGCTGCCGGCGCGGCACACCCTTCGGCCGCCCGGTCGTGCCGGAGGTGTAGAGCAGCAGTGACAGATCCTCGGGCCCGGCCTGCGGCGCAAGGCCGCTCGCGGCGCCAGCCAAATTCCTCGAAGCGGCAGGTACCGCCTTCGGCGCCGCCAATCGCGATCCGCGGCAGTCGGCGCGCCGCCACCGCGTCGCCGACCGCGGCAGCGGCCACCTCGTCGAACACGATGGCACCAGCGTCGGCATCGCCGAGGCAGTAATCCAGCTCTTCGGCCTTGATGCGCCAATTGAGCGGGGTCACGACGATCCCGACGAACTGACACGCCCAGTGGAGCGTAGCCATCTCCAACCGGTTCTGCAGGATTACAGCCAGGCGGTCTCGGCGGCTGAGGCCGAGGGCGGCCAGCCCGCGCCCCACGCGGCCGATCTCACGATACCACGCCGCGTAGCTGAGGCGCCTCTCCCCGTCGACGATCGCCAGCGCGTCGGGACTGCGCTCGACCACGGCGAGAAGGGTGCGGCCCAAATCAAACATGGTCCGGGCTCGACTAATATTGGTGTCGCGGCCTTCGTAGCGGCCGCTCAGAAGCCGTCTCAGGAAGAGGTTCTTCCAACGCGATCAGCATTATACCTCGCCCTCCTCGGGGCATCCAAATGCCTGGTCAGGCAGCGGGTAGTTGCGTCCGCCGCATCGGTCTCGTGCCTCAACGACAGTCACCCTTTTACCCGCGCGCTGAAATGGGTTGGATGCAGAAGAGGCATCGGACCATCTCAAGCAGCGTCGCCAACCGTGGCTGCGGGGAGTTTTTCCAATTCTATAAAAAGAGGAGGATTGGCAGTTTTGCTGGCCTTTTAGCCGGTCGCCGTTGGGAAAAAACTCGAGCCGGTAGACACCGGAAACCGGGTTTTCTGTCAACGATGTCAATGCGGTAGGGGCCTTATGCTGCCGCACTCGCATTTTGTGTCTCCGCGAACCAAGCGTCGGACCATAGGCGCCGGAAAACCGGTCGCTCGAACGCGCGCAGCGCGCCGAGGAGGGGCCGTTGGGCGCTGCTTCGCATGAGAAATGCTAAACCTTCAGCTAAAGAATCTTGTTTGTACGACCATGCCTTGACCTCCATTTCACCAGCAAGCAGCTGTTCGGCTGGTTGGGTTGAAGGCTCGTGTGAGATGAGAAGATGTCAAATGCTTGCGGTCGCGTCACGGAACATCCAGGGGCACTCCGCGGCGGCGCTTGCATGTCAAAGCGATCTATCTCAGCAGCAAGCCGTTTTAGAAGGAGTGACTCAAATGCGGACGACATCGATGCATACCCCGGCGCGCCGGGGCGGAGCCTTGGTCCGCACCGTACGAGCCGTCGGCAGATGGTTCTCACGGTCGGTGAACGCCCTCGGGCAACCGTACGCGAAGGCCGACACCGACCGGTGGTTCGACTGGCCGCGGTTCCCGCCGTTCTGAGCTCGTACTCTTGATGGAGAGAGGATCCACGCGATCACCACGTGCTGCTCAAGTGCTGACACCAAGACAGACGGTACGGGACGAATAGCGGCATGGCGAAATCCGCGTTGATTACTACACCATCGTGCTCGCATCCTTTCTGATCAATATCTGGGAGGGCGCGGTGCTCCGCGCCGGAAAGAACGGCACTCCCTTCGAAGAATTCGAAGAAATCGTGTTCGAGAAATTGCTTACCTCGTCTCCCGACCCTCGGAGGAATGAACCATGAGCATCTCCAGTGACGTGATCGAGCGGCTGCCGCATGTCGAGGGCCTTCTAAATTACCTCGCGCCGATGGCGGAAAAGTCGATGAACCTCACCTATGACCCGCCGCCCGGAATGCCGCGGTCGACTGGCATTCCGGAACCGCATGTCATGCTGATTCATGATGCAAGGCCTGTCGCGGGTCGCCTCACGCTCGACGGTGAAGGGTTGGCTCATATCGAGCATCGAAGCGCGGTCAAGGACTTCTATGACGAGGACGAGCTGCGCCGCGTCTATTATCCGGAAGCCATACGCCTCGTCGCCGAGGCGACCGGCGCCAGCCGGGTGCTGGTATTCGACCATACGATCCGCCGTCGCGTCGCGGGCGGCATCGATCGCTCACCTGGGACGCCGCGCCAGCCGGTGACCAGTGTCCACAACGACTATACGGTAAAATCCGGCCCGCAGCGGGTCCGTGACTTGATGGGCGAGGAAGCCGAAGAACTGCTTCGCCATCGCTTCGAGATCGTCAATGTGTGGCGGCCGATCCGCGGGCCGTTGCGCGATGCACCACTCGCCGTTTGCGACGCGACGAGCGTCGCTTTCGCGGATTTCGTCCCCTCTGATCTGGTCTACCGCGACCGGATAGGCGAGACCTACCGCGTCCGGTACAACCCCGCTCACCGCTGGTTCTACGTGCCCGAGATGCGGTCCGACGAAGCGGTCCTAATCAAATGCTACGATTTGGCCGAGGACGGCACGGCGCGCTTTACCGCGCATTCCGCCTTTGAGGACCCGACCGCTCCGGCCGATGTGCTGCCCCGCGAGAGTATCGAGGTGAGGACTCTTGTCTTTCACAACGCTTGAGGTGGATCAACGGGGCCGGCCGCCCTCTGATGGTTGGGGGCCGTGGGTAATGGGGGACGCCAGCCGGTCCGACCCGACAAGCGGCATGGCCTTGCCCGGACCGATGCGCGCGCTGGATTCAAAGATGACGCTGAGTTTGATTTTGGCCATCGCGGCACTTTGCCATTCGGATCGTCCTGGAGTTCCCGAAGCTTTTATTCTGTAGGGGGCGCGGACCTTACCCGGATGCGATATTTGGCCGCCTCCTTCCGACGCACCGCACGCTCTTACAGACGGCCGAGATCCCCGCCGACTGAAATTCGCGGGGACGAGCTTCATCGAGAGGCGCAAGAGGGGGTGAGCGGGGCGGGCCGATCGCCGCGGCCGTGCGGTTTCTGTCCGTCAAGGGCGGTCCCTGTGGGGCAATGGGAACCTTCACAGCGCCGAGAAGAGGCGGTCTGAAACCTACCCGATCTTACGGGGGACCGAGGGTTCGAATCCACTTCCCTCCAGCGATGAGTTGGGTGCGAACTCGATTCCTGGATCATGGTTGGCGCCGACGGGGAGCCAGACAATGGCGCGCAGCGCGGCCTGTAGGCGGGTAGCCTCATCCCAATGCGGCGATGCCCGACAAATATAATTGCGTTCCCTGGCCCGGGCCGCGGGCCAGGTTTATTGCGGGAATGCCGCACAGCGCGTGGGTTCGTTCGCGCAGGGTTGGCGTATCGGTGCACGGGCCCGTTATCAGACTGATCGCGAGCCCGATTTCCGCAAGCGCTTGTTTTGCGCCCATTGCGCCGAGGGCATCTGCTGCAGCAAGGACTATCTTGAGATCGGAGCGTCGCGCTTTCAGGCAGATAAGAAACTCGGGTACATTGGCACCGAACAGGCCGCCGCATTCCACCACCAGGGCTTCGGCAGGCAAAAGAGAGGCAGTAATCGAGCGCATTAAAGAAGACCTCGGTGATCCCTTCACGATCCAACGGATAGGTAGTCGGGAGGCCGAAATCGATGCAATCAAAAGCCTGCGCGGCTCCGAAATCCTGGTATCTCGCGATCTCCTCGAATGACGCGGTGCCGGTCGCTTTCAGGACTACCACCCTCGAACGGCCCTTCATGCGCAGCGCCCGTAAAACAGCGATAAGAGGCCTGCTGGAGCGGCGGCACGTCCAGATCTAAACATCCGTGGAGCGGGAGCGACAGTCCAACCTTGGAGGATCAGCGATATCAGAACTACAATGAAGGCAACGCCTAAAAATATCGCTGCGTCCGGCAGCTCGGCGAGGACTGGAATCATCGCGAGAAAGATCCGGACGGCCCAACTCGTAAGCGTTCGTCCCGATGCCAACTGAAGGGGTGGACGAAACGATAGCGTACTCGGGAAGATGAGCTTTCATTCCAAAGAGGAACGTCGGACATTTCGTGCTCGACGTTCCTTACAGGCGGTTGTGGCTATATTCGCTGTAATCCCTGTTCTGGCCGGGCTTGCGGGTGTTCTGCTGGGACCGGGGATGGTGGGTGGTCCCGGTGTCGCGAGCCTGGCGATGGACAGCCATTATAGTTATCTGTCCGGCCTTTTGATGGGGATCGGGCTTGGTTTCTGGACGACGGTTCCGGGTATCGAAACCAAAACTAACCGCTTTCAGTTGCTGACGGCTATGGTGTTCTTGGGCGGTTTGGGGCGCCTCTATTCACTCATAGCGGTCGGCTTGCCGGATCGGATGATGCTGTTTGGATTGGCGATGGAACTCATTGTGACCCCCCTGCTCGCGGTATGGCAGAACGCCGTTGCACGCCAAGCTCTCGCATGAGATGCGGCGATTCTCTGGGTTGTAATCACTGGTAACCCGGCTGACCTGCGTCCTCGGGTGTTTGTGGAACGCGACGGAACATCGAGGTATCGTAATGTTCTGCCGCGAAGCGCGTCAGCAGCGCCCGATACGCGACGTCATCCATCCTCGGCGAGCGCGACAACACCCAACCGTAACCGCGTCCCGGATAGCCGACCAGTGCGTAGCGATATTCCGGATCTACCCACAGAATGAGGTAGGACAGATAGATCGGCCACAGCGGGGATTCGCGCCACCGCGCGTTTCCTGTGCCCGGCACGACATAGCCGTTCATCGTGAAGCTCTCCAAAGGCGAGTCGAACGTTCCATCCCGGCCGTTGTAGACGTCCAACACGTTGCCGCCGGGCAAACTGATATCGAAGAAGCTTCCCACCTTCCCGCGTTCCGCGAAATACGGGATGTTGGCAATGATATACCAACGGCCCGCATAGCGCTGCAGATCGACCTGCGGTGCCAATGTCTGCGGTGGCTGATCCTCCCCCGCACAGCCCGCCAGAGCAAGAAGGCCGATGAAGCCACCAACCGGCAGCCGCGAGACACGGCGTCCGATCACGGCAGCCGCGCGATCCGCCACAACCCGACGTCGATCGAGCCAGCCCGAAAACCGGCCTCGCAGTAGCACAGATAATAGTCCCACATGCGGCGAAACCATTCCGGAAACCCCATCCGCGCGATCTGTGGCCAAGCATCCAGAAAACGGCGGCGCCACGCCACCAGGGTCAGCGCGTAGCTGTCGCCGAACGTCTCGACGTGCTGCAGCGCGAGACCCGCTTCGGCGATGTGTTGCCGCACCGCCTTTGGCGGCGCCAGCATGCCGCCGGGGAATATGTAGCGCTGGATGAAGTCCGGCGTGCACCGGTATGTGGCGAATTGAGAGTCGTCGATGGTGATCACCTGCAGCACGGCGATTCCACCCGGCTTTAACCGCGCCCGCAACGTGTCGAAGTAGTGCGGCCAGAAGGCCTCGCCCACTGCCTCGAGCATTTCGATCGACACGACGCGATCGAAGCTGCCGGAGGATTCGCGATAGTCTTGCAAGCGCAAATCCACCTGGGACGCCAGGCCGCCAGCGGCAATACGCTCGCGCGCATAGGCAAGCTGCGCTGCGGAAGCGTCAGACCCGTGACTTTGCAGCCGTATTGCGCCAGCCGCTCGGCCAAGCCGCCCCAGCCACAGCCGATCTCCAGCACCGAGCGGCCGGGTGCCGCGTCCAACAGCGCCAGGACACGCTCCTGCTTCGCCTCCTGCGCCTGCTCCAGCGTCGTCTCCCGCGTGCTGTACAACGCAGATGAGTAGGACATCCCGGAGTCCAGCCAAAGCGCATAGAATGTATTGCCCAGATCGTAGTGATGGCGGATATTTCGCCGGCTTCCGGACAGTGTGTTGGCATGCAGCCGATGCAGCAGGCGGTTAAGGAGCCGCGACGCCGGGGTACCATCGAGCGCTGGCGAGAGCGGCGCGGCGTTGCATACTGCCAGTTCCAGCAGCGCGCGAAGGTCGGGGCTCGACCAATCGCCGCTAATGTAGGCTTCGGCGAAACCAATTTCGCCATTGAACAGCAAACGGCGCAGCGCGCGCCAGCGATGCAGAACCAGGACTGCCTCTGCCCCGGCATTGCGCCGCGATAAGCTGCGCGCGCCTGCTCCGGGGTGATGACGGTCAGCGCACCACAGTGCAGCCGCTGGCCGATCTGTTTCAGCGCCCAGACGCGCAGGCTGCCGCGCCTGGGCAGCGAAAGGTTGACCGCGGCTGCATCGGTATCCACCGAGTTCACGGCTTTCTCACCGCAGCGGCATCGCCGCGCACTACGCTTACCAGCTCCGCTGGCGGGCGCGGCTTTGCGCGCAGCCGCACGCCCTTGCGCCAGAGCTTCAGCGCCTCCCAGTGGATGGCGCCGAGCACCTGTGCCGCCAACAGCGGCTGGGCGAGGAAGGCGCGCAAAAGATTGGCATCGGTCAAAGCGCTGCTGACGCCGGCATAAACGGTGGCGATCACCGGTCCGTCAGCGTCGCGGCCTTCGATCGCGACCACGGCGCGTTCCGCCGGCGGCGTGACGCGAAAGCGGTAGGTCATCTGCATGTCCATGAAAGGCGATACGTGCAACCGCTTGGCGCAGCTCTGCCGCAGCACCGGTCGGCCGGCGTCCGCCTCGGCGACTGGGATCAGGTAGCTGTGCCGTTCGCCGAAGGTGTTGTTCACCTCGTAAAGCATTGCGCTCAGCCGACCGTTGGCGCGGTGGCAGAAGAAAACGCTCAATGGGTTGAACACGGTCCCCAACACGCGCGGCATGCACAGCACGCGGATGGCGCCGCCGTCCGCTTCCAAGCCAGCCCGTTGCAGGTGAGCCTCGATCTGCATGCGCAGCGAGACGCGCGTGCCCGCGCCGTGATCGCAGTCGCGGAAATCCACGAGATTGAAGCGGTTCAGCGAGAACAAGCGCAGCCGCTGAGACAGCAACGGCAGCTCGTCCAAATCGAGCAGCAGCCACAGCATACGGTGCCGCAGCCGATGCCGGACCGACCGGAACCGCCTGTGCACCACCTGGCCATGATAAATGGCCGACACCGTCATTCCGCCGGCTCCAGGACCAGTGGCGCCGCATCGGCGAGATGGATCCGGCCGGATTCGTTCGGGACCTGGCACGGCCGTTTTACGCCGCCGAGTTGTTCCGCGGCGGCGAGTCCAGCCTGCAGGGCATCCTCGTGGAATCCCGCGCCGAACCAGGCGCCGCAGAACCAAGTCCGGCGCACACCTTGCAGCGACCAAAGTCGACGCTGCGCGGTCGCCGCCGCCGCATCCAACCGCGGATGCGCGTAGGTCTCGGTGCGCAGGATGGAGCCGGGGTCGGGTGGGCGCGGCGGAGCCAACGAGACGAACAGCGGCTGGGCGGTATCCAGCTGCTGCAGCCGGTTCATCCAATATGTCACCGACAGCCCTTTGGCCGCACCGCTGCCGAGGTAGTTCCAGCTCGACCATACGGCGCGGCGGCGTGGCATTAGCGAAGCGTCGGTGTGGAGCACCGCCGTATTCACGCCGTAGCGGATCGCGCCGAGCAGTTCGGCCTCGGCCCCGGACGGATCCGACAGCATCGCGAGTGCCTGGTCGGAATGCGCTGCGATTACCACGTGATCGAAGCGAGATTGTCGGCCTAAATCGTCCGCCACCAGCACGCCGCCCGGCAGGCGCCGAATCGACCGTGCCCCGCACCCCAGCCGCACGCGTTGCGCGTAAGGCGCCGTCAGCCGCGCGACATATTGGCGGCTGCCGCCGGCGACACTGCGCCATATCGGGCGGCCGCGCACCCGCAGCAAGCCGTGATTGTCGCAGAAGCGGATGAAATTCGCAGCCGGCTGTTCGCCGACGAGGCCGACCGGGGAGGACCAGATTGCCGCGGCCATCGGCAGCAGATGGTCGTCCACAAAGGCGCTGCAGTAGCGGCGCGCGCCGAGATAGGCCCGCAGGCTCAGCTCCAGATCGTCCATCGTCGCCAGGTCACGCGGCGCCTCGCGATAGAAGCGCAGCAGATCGCGCAGCATTCGCCAGAAGCGCGGGCGGAACAGGTTGCGGCGTTGGGCGAAGAGCCCTCGCAGATCCGTGCCGGCAAATTCCAAAGCGCCGTCACGCAGCGACACGGAGAACGACATGTCCGATGGGATGGTCGGCACGTCGAGATGTCGGAACAGCGCGGTCAGATTTGGATAGGCCGCCTCATTGTAGACGATAAACCCGGTGTCCACCGCGGATGGGCCGGGAGATCCCGGCGCGTCTACCGTGTTGCTGTGTCCGCCCAGGCGGGTGGCTCGTTCGTGGACGGTAATGCGATGGACGCTGGACAGCAGCCACGCCGCACTCATACCGGCGATCCCGGTGCCGATCACGGCTATTTGCAGCGGCATGTTGCGGCGCGGCATCGGCCCCGGCAGCGGTAAGGTCGCGAAACTCGCAGCAGATACGAACCATGTGCGCGTTTGGATTACCCGGGCGCCGATCCCGCCGGAGGCCGAACCGATATTTTCGGCGGCTGTTATGATCCGCCGCCGCGCTCTCTTCGTATTGAAGGCATGCATGGTCTGGCTTTGGCCCGCTGCCCCAGCGCTTCCGATCCCCCGGCAAGTGGCGACGAGCGTCTTGGCATGACCGGCGAGCGGGGCGATTCCGATCCGGCAAGCTTGATCCAGGCAATCGCCATGCGCGAGGATCGCGCCGCGTTCGCCGCGCTGTTCAAGCAGTTCGCGCCGCGTGTCAAAGCCTACCTGTTGAGAATGAGGCTGGACGACGGGATGGCCGAAGAGCTGGCACAAGAGGTGCTGCTGACGGTTTGGCGGAAGGCGAGGCAGTTTGACGCCACCCGCGCCAGCCCCGCAGCCTGGATATTCACGATCGCGCGCAATCTGCGCATTGATGCGGCCCGACGCGCGTCGCTTGCGCCGTCCTTCTCGGACCCGACAGACGAGCCGTCGCCGGCGCCGGCGGCCGACGCCATCCTGGCAGTCGAGGACCGCAATGCCCGCGTTTGCGCGGCCCTCGCCGCCCTGCCGGCCGAACAGGCGGAAGTGATCCGCCTGTCATTTTTCGACGAAAGGCCGCATGTCGATATCGAGCGCGCGTTGGGTATCCCGCTCGGCACGGTCAAATCGCGCCTGCGCCTCGCCATATCGCGGCTGCGTGGGCTCCTGGACAACGATCTATGATCCGCCACCACCCCTCCGACGCGACGCTGATCGGTCAAGCCGCAGGAAATTTGCCGGCGTTGCACGCCCGAGTGTTGGCGGTGCACCTGTCGGCATGCCCGCGCTGCCGCGTTGAGCTTCGTCGCATGGAAGAGGTCGGTGGAGCGCTGTTCGCGACGCTGTCGCCGGCGCTGCTGCGATCTGACGCCGTGGCCCGTACTTTGGCGCGGCTGGACGACAGGGTGCTGACCGCATCGCCCGCGGCTCCCGCCACCACCTTGGAGGCGCTAGCGGTTGGCCGGTGGCGTTGGCTCGGCCCGGGCATTCGGCTGATGCCGCTGGTCTCGCGGGACGCTTCCGGAACGCGGCTGGACCTCGTCCGGGTCACGCCTGGCGTGGGACTGCCGGGCCACGGCCATACCGGGCCCGAGACGGCCTGCATCCTTGAGGGCGGCTATGCCGACGAGACCGGCGAATACAGTGCCGGCGACATCGCGGAGGGCGATGTCGAGCTGGAGCACACCCCCGTCGCCGCGCCTGGGCCAGATTGCATCTGCCTGATTGCGACCACTGGGCGGCTGCAGGCGCACACCTGGCTGGCGAGGCTGGTGCAGCCGTTGGTCGGTGTCTGAGTGGGGGGTGCACATGCAGCGAGCTTACTGCTGATGCCGTTGGACGCCTACTCGCCGACCACAGTGCTGAACGCACTGGCACCGGCGCGGTCGGATTTGTCTGGATGCTGGTATGGATCGCGTTGGTCTCGACGCCGGAAAAAACGCGATGGCTGCCGCACGCGGAGCGCGAACACATCCTTGCCGAGCGCGGCGCCGGCATCGCACTGCCGAGCCACGGCGGTGTTGGCTATCTTGGGCTGATCCGCTGTCCAGCGATGCGGGGTCTGTTCATCTCCCAGGGTTGCCTCGTCTATACCGGGTACCTCTATATTTCCTGGCTGCCGAACTACCTCCAAACCGCACGGCACCTGTCGATGCTCAATTCCGGCATTTACACCGCGATCCCGTTTCTCGTCTCTACCATGGTCGGCATCGTGGCCAACTGGGTTGGCGATAGGCTGCTAACAGCCGAGGCGGTGCGCGGTGGCAAGCGCCGCTATCTGGTGGCGCTCAGCCTGCTCTTTACGGCCGCCGGCCCACTGATCCCGTTTGTCCAGTCCCTGGCTGCGGTCATCGCCCTGATCACGATCGCGGTATCGGCCGCCCATGTCGGGCCGGCCGCCAACGGCGCCCTGGTCGGCGACCTGCTGCGCTCGCCCGGCGATGCGGGGCGGGCTTTTGCCTTTCTCGTCCTCGGCGGCAATACCTTCGGTCTGCTGGCCCCGATCCTGACCGGCTACGTCGTCGCCGCAACCGCCGGCTTCAACGCGGCCTTCGTCGTCGCCGGGGCACTTGCGCTGGTCGGGGCGGTGGCGTCTCTGGTGTTGGTGCGCGGCACGCTCGGTGAGCACGTGCGGCCATCTCGCGCGAGACCACGTCTCGCCAACTAAAAACGACAGCTCCTACCATGATCGCGTGCCGCGACTTTCGATCATATCTTCTGCAAACCATAACTCATTGATCGGGCTGGCTCGCGGGAAATTTCCGGAATTCTTAATTACTCGCTGGAAACGCTCTGGTCCAATTTAACGAGCAATTTCACAGTCCCTTAAGAAGGCGATTCCGGTTAGGATGAAGACGCTCTAATCGGGTGCGCGCTTCATCAGCATAAGCTCCATCTCTCGGAGGTGTATGGCCTCCGCCGCGACCAGGCGGGTCGCATACTCCTCAAGAACGACGGACTTGTCTTTCACGAGGGCGAGTAATTCGCGATAGAGCTCCACGCCAGCCTCTTCCCGCTGGATTGATTCTGTGAGGATCTCGTCAATCGTATTGTGCGCGGTGGTTGGCAGAGCCGCGATGCCGAGAGCCGGTCGTTTATGTAACCGCATGATCATCTCGCCGGCCTCTTGAGCATGGGTCAGCGATTCTGCCGCGTTATCGCGCAGCCAGGAGGTGATCGGAATCCGCGCGTGACCGTAGATCATAAAGGAGTAGTGCGTGTAGTAGATGACTGCTGCGAGTTCCATCTGCAGAATTCGGTCAAGTTGTTCAACGACCCGACCGACGTCGAACTGGAAAGTCCTTGCCATAGCGGTTCTCCTTCACCTTGGTGATATCCGGTCGCCTTCGAATGACCGGCAATGAGCGAGCAACCTAGCCTATATGGCTCGCCGCAGAGCGCGAGGCGATGGGGCCCACGCACCATTTGAGATTTCACTCGCACGCGACTCCGTGCCCCTATAATTAACCGTCCGCCTAGGCAACCGTGTTCACTAGAAAGTCGAACGGAGGAAACATGACCCGACCCCGCGCTGCCGACGACTTTGCGGTGATCCGCGCGCGAATTGAAGAGCTGCGCCGCGCGCCCGTGCCAGCGCCGGCAGAACCGGAGGCACGACCGCTTCCGCCGCGGCCGTATCACACGGCGAGCGCCGTGACGCCGAAAGCCGACCCGCGGCGTCTGCCGCCCGCGATCCGCCAGAAACTCTTCCGGTAAAAACCTTTTCTACGTGATAATCACGTAGAGAACCAGACCGGTTTTCATATATGTGATATGCAGAGCGTTTTTCGCGCGGCGTACCGCGCCGGGCACGATCTCTGCGGAGATGTTCCGAAAGGAGGGGCCGCGACGGTGCGCTAAAAACGGATTGGACTAAACCCGGGCACGGCGGCGCCAGCTATTGGGATCGAATAGCGCCGGCGGTGGTGAGCGGGGCCGTCGAGCGGGCTGCAGCGTGAGGCTCTGCGACACAAGCGGCGATAGGGAAGGCACAGCAGATCAAAGCGATCCCAGTATTGGGGCGCGGCGAGTGTCCGAATTGTTGCCGGTTGGTTCGGCAGCGAAGCCCTCCTGTCGGCTCGGTTCGGCAAGCGGTCCGTTGGAGGCATTGGGGAACGTCAGCGGGCGTCATGAGGTGTCCTAGATCGGTCAGTTTGGTTTGGCGGGCTTGAGCACTTCGATGATGACCATGCGCCCGCGCTGACAGGCGGGGCATTCCGTCAAGTAAGTACCGGTGAGCTTCTGAGCTTGGTCATCCGGCGGCAGAGGCTGCGGCATGGCGAAAAGGTGACGACACCGAGCCAGCTTCTGGGCGGGGTAGCGATTGGCCAAGAAGCCATAGTAGCGGATGCGCTGGCCCTCAGTGATGAGCTCCTGGATCAGCTGGGTGCCCGAGGCCTCGTCCTCGATCAGCACGAATCCACATGCCCTTTCTTCTTCAACGCGGCGATCTTGTCGCCGATGCGTTCGCCGGTGACCTCGCGCTGCCCGCTCGTTCAGAGCTGTGTCAATCGTGCTTCCTCCACCCTAATCCCCGGCACCCTAATCCCCGGCTAGCGTTTTGGGATTCGGCTGGTTTTGCCGAGAAGTCATTGATTCTGCTTTTGTTCTGTCGAGATGGTAAGTTTCACCCGCGGGGTGCGGGAGAGGGGAATGACGGACCGGTTGGATTTTGAGATTGATGTCGAGCTCGAAACCGGGCTGATCACCGGGCATGCGGGGGTTCCCGGATTGATCGAGGCGTTTCGTCAGACTGGGACAGCGGCGGTGATCGAGCGGGAGATCAGGCTGAAGAGCCGCAAGCGAGGTCTGAGCGCCTCGGAAATGGTGGAAAGTCTGTTGGCAATGTGGGCGGCGGGCGGTGAACGAGCGGAGGATCTCGATCAGTTTCGCCAGGACCAGGCGCTGGTGCTGCTCTTGGGTCACGATCTGCCGGCGGCGCAGACCGCGCGCGACTTGTTGGCGCAATTCCATGGTGAGGACCTGCCGCTATTGCAGGAGGGCAAATCGAGCGTGCCCACTGAGTTGGCGCCGCTGTTGGGTTTGAAGGCCAACGCCGAGCTCGTCCTCGATCTGCAGTGTCGCCATCCGGTGAAGACGGCGACCCTGGACATCGACGCCACCGTGATCGCTTGCGACAAACGCGCCGCCAAGCGGGCCTATGACGGCAATCGCGGCTATCAGCCGGTACTGGCGCTGTGGGCCGAACAGGACGTGATCGTTGTCGACGAGTTCCGCGACGGCAATGTCCCGGCCGGATCGGGCAACCGTCGGGTGGTCGAGAAGGCGATCGCCGCGCTGCCCGGCGGCCTCGACAAGATCTACCTGCGCGGCGACAGCGCGCTTTACGAGCACGATCTGATGCGCTGGCTCGACGAGCAGGCGATCGGCTACGCGATCTCCGCCGATATGAGCCCGCAGCTGGCCGAATGCATTTCCAGGCTGCCGCAGGATCACTGGAAACCCGACCAAGAAGAAACCGGCGCGATCCGCGAGTGGGCCGAGGTCAACTATCTGCCGAGCGACGCGGTCTGGCGCAAGGATGCCGTTTCGCCGCGCCGCTATCTCGCCATCCGCATCCGCCCGCGCCAGGGCGAGCTGTTACGCGACGGCAACCGGGTCCGCCACTTGTGCATTGTCACCAACCGCTCCGACCCGGAAGGCGGCTGTGGCCTCGATTTGATCCGCTGGCACCGACAGAAGGCCGGTACCATCGAACACGCCCATGACGTGCTGGTGAACGAACTCGCTGGCGCCGCGCTGCCCAGTCAGAAATTCGGCGCCAATGCCGCTTGGCTGCGGCTCAACACGATCCTCTACAACCTGCTCTCTGCCTATAAGCGCGTCGGCCTACCCGAGGAATTGCACGCCGCAAGACCCAAACGGCTACGCTTTCTGTTGCTCAATACCGTTGGAAAGGTCGTCCGCCATGCCCGCGAGATCCTATTGCGCTGCACCAAGGAGATCGCTCGAGCCCTCGCTGGCCTGCCGCGAACCCGCTTCGCCCTCAAACGCCCCGCGTTAGCCGGGGTTTGAGGCTCCAAGAGAGGCTAGGCTTTAGACTAGCGCCGCGCGCACCGCCGCCAGCCGTTCCAGGGAGCTCAGGACCTTCGGCTGATCGTTGGTGAGATGGCGCACGAGAATGTCGGTGTACCCGATTTCCTCGAAGGTCCGAAACTGTTCCGCGACTTCATCGACCGATCCCGTGATCAGGGCTTCTGCCGGAATGCCGCGATAGCCTCGGCTCAGCGCGTGCTGCAGCACCGCTTGTGCCGCGCCCGACGACTCGCCGACGTAAATATCGCGCCGCAATGCGATGGCGCTTGGCTGCCTGCCGTGAGCGGCGCAGCGCTCACGATAGATATCGGCCTGCGCGCGCGCCTCCTCGTGGGTGAGGCTGGGGCTCGCGATCCAGCCCTCCGCCAATCGTGCCGCGCGGTCGATGGCCGGGGGTGCGCTGGCGCCGATCCAGACCTCGACTGGCTCGGCCGGACGCAGCCCGAGGCTCGCTTCGACGACCCGGAACCGCCGCGAGGAACTCACCGTCTCACCCGCCAATAGGCGCCGGACAATGTCGAGACCTTCCTCGAAGGCTGAGGGACGCGTCCTAATTTTAGCGCCCATGGCGGCGAACCGAGCCTCGCCCCAACCGAGCCCGCATTGCATGATGAAGGGGCCCTGAGCGATGGCCGCCAGCGTGCCGATCTGCTCAGCCACCAGCACTGGGTGCCACAAGGGGAGCAGGAATAGGCACCCGGCCGGGGCCTTGCCTCACTCCGCGAGAAGCCGCCCGAGCATCGGCGTGTTCTGATAATAGGGCGTGGGCGAGACGTGCTGATCGCCGACGAACAGGGAATCGAGCCCGGCGCTGTGTCCCGCCGCGGCCCGCTCGATCATCCAGCGCGCTCCTTGGCGCGGATCTTTCACGTCAGGGTGATTGCTCGTGAGCGAGATCCCAACTCTCATTCTGTCGTCCTTGTCACCGGCTCAGGCTTCGATCAAACTCAAGCCCGCCGTCCAAGCCCATAATAGATTGCGCTCGCGGCCCCGAAAAGTCCGGCACCTCGGCTTCGTTGCGGTGGCCTTTTGAAGTAGATCTTCGGGCAGGTTCCCTTGGAACGGCAGCAGCATACCGGGAATCACGATATTCCGCGTCAGGCCAAGGGAGCTGGGCCGCGAGATCGCTCCAGGAGTGCTGATGACTGACGCTATCCTGTCTTACCGTGCCATGGCCTACAACAATGGATGGGCGAACCATCGTCTGCTCGCCGCCTGCACCCGGCTTTCACAATCTGAATTCATCGCCCCACGCACCGGCTTCTTCCCGAGCGTGCGAGCTACCCTGAACCATATCCTGGTCGTCGACCTTTTCTACGTGGATGCAATGGAGGGCGGCACGCCCGGGCCAGCAGCTTGGGCAGATCCAGAGCCGTGCGCGATGATGGATGCGCTGCGGCAAGCGCAAGCAGACGTGGATAGGTGCTTGATCGCGGTCGTGGAACGCCTGGACACCCATGGTCTGGAGCGCGTTGTTGAGGTGCATCGTGGCACGCGTATTCAGCATGAGCGAATGGACAGGCTTCTGCTGCATCTGTTTCAGCATCAAATTCATCACCGGGGGCAGGCACACACCATGCTGAGTGGCACATCGGTCCCCCCGCCACAGCTCGATGAATTCTTCTCCGTAGGGGAGGCACCGCTTCGCGCTGTGGAGTTCGCACAGCTAAGGTGGACTGCGGCGGCTCCGGATTTTTGGACAGCGAGATAAGCTAAAGGCTGACCGGTCCAAAGGGGCGTGAGACGTGGGTATAAAGAGGAAGCAGCACAACGCGGAATTCAAGGCGCGGGTGGCGATGGCGGCGCTTTCGGGGGAGAAGACCCTGGCGCAGCTGTCGGCGGAGTTTGGGGTTCATCCGACGATGATCAGCAACTGGAAGCAGGAGCTGGTGAAGCGTGCGGGCGAATTGTTTGCGCGCGGCAGCAAGGCGCCGTCGGCTGAGGATGCGCAGAAGGTGATCGACGATCTGCACCGCAAGATCGGGCAGCTGCAGGTCGAGTGCGATTTTCTTGCCGGGCAGCCCGCCATCTCCCGATTGCTGCGAGGCGGGCGATGATCGCGCCGGAAGCAGGGCTGTCCGTAAGCCGGCAATGCATGCTGCTCGGGGTTGCGCGCAGCAGCTTCTATTACCGGTCTCGGCCGGAATCTGCGGCGGAACTCGAGCTTCTGAAGCGGCTCGACCGGATTTTCACCGACAATCCGGTCTACGGCAGCCGCCGGCTGCAGGTCGCGCTTTTGCGGGATGGGATTTCGGTCGGCCGCCGACGCGTGCGGCGGCTGATGCGGAAGCTCGGGCTGTGGGCAGTCAGACCGAAGCGGAACACCAGCAAGCGGCATCCCGAGCACAAGGTCTATCCGTACCTTCTGCGCGGCAGAACGATCGACCAGCCGAACCAAGTGTGGGCAGCTGACATAACGTACATACCCATGCAGCAAGGGTTTTTGTACCTGGTCGCGATCATCGACTGGGCGACCCGACGAGTGCTGTCCTGGCGGCTGTCGAACACCCTCACGGCGGGGTTCTGCGTCGAGGCGCTGAGCGAGGCCCTCGCCCGGTTCGGCAAGCCCGACATCTTCAATACCGATCAGGGCGCGCAATTCACCAGTGACGAGTTCACCAATATGCTGCGGGATCACCGGATCGAGATCAGCATGGATGGACGCGGGCGCTGCCACGACAACATCTTCGTCGAGCGCTTGTGGTGGACCGTGAAGCACGAATGGGTCTACCTGCGCCCCGCCGCCAACGGCATCGAACAGAAGCGCAGCCTTGGCGCGTTTTTTGACTGGTATAATCTGCGACGTCCTCATCAGGCGCTCGGCTGGCGAACACCGGACGAGGCTTACCTCGGCCAATCGACGGCTGCGAGGGCACTGGCCGCCTGACGCGATGCCGAGGAGGTGCTGTGAATTTGTGGACAGTCGGCTGCGCCGATCCCCGCCTGACCGCGCAAGCGCGGTCCCCTATGGACAAGCCGGGGAAAACGCTACGCGTTTCCCCCACCTTGCCCACAGGTCGGCGGCTGCCCACAAGCTTCACAACACCCCGCAGCAAGACAGCATGAATTTGATTTTGGGGAATCGTGAAACCAGCAGCCGGCTATCAGCCTTAGCTTATTCTCCCCGGAAGCTGTCCAAACGACCGGCACCGTCGCAGACAGAGGAGATGGTTTGGAGGTCATAAGCTACAAACGGTGGGCAGCGCGCCTAAGTGATGCCGCTCTGCTGCGGCAGGCGGCGACAAACGGACCCGACGGCGCGCTCGGGTTCTGGAAGGCGCTCGGCGAGGTATGGCCGACAATCCGCGAGCAACGCTGCTGGGTGCACAAGACCACGAACATCCGGAACAAGATGCCCAAGAGCCTGCGAAGGCCAAACGCGCGCTGCAGGAGATCTGGATGGCCGAGACCAAGCCGACCCGAACGGCGTGCTAGTGGCTGTCAAGGATTCGAGGCAAGGCTTGGCCCCGGCGAGTCGTGAGCGCCTCTTCGAGGACTTCTACACGACCTAGCCCGGCGGCTTGGGCATGGGGCTATCGATCTGCCGTCCGATCATCGAAGCTCATGAGGGGCGAGTGTGGGTGACCGCCAATCTGCCCCGGGGTGCCGTCTTTCGGTTCACCTTGCCTCTGGAACGGGACGAGACCGTTCCCGCCGAGCACGCCGGCCCAATGCCGGCGGTATGGCCCAACATGGCGCGCCACCAAATTATCGCGCCGCCGCCGGCGTCGTCCCCATTCAAGGAACGGATCCCGCCGCCCCGACAGGATGCGCTCTCCCGCGTTCCCGTTTTCCTGGAGACGTTTCCTGATGAACTGAGGTGAATGCGGCTCTAGCCGTGTGCCGCGAGCGTCTCGGTCTCGGCGACGACGAGTTGAGTGCTGGGCTGGCGGCAATATCCTCTGGTTTGCATGACTCGCTGGTAGAGGGAGATGGATTCTGGTCGGCCCGGGGGTGACCACTCTGCCGATCGCGATCCTCCAGTATCTCGAATGGAAGATCGACCCGACGATAGCCGCCATCTCGCTAATCCAGATCGCCACGGCTTCGGGTTCGAGCGCGCGGGCTGTGTGATCACGCAATGGGGCTTCCCGTGTTGCGTGCGCTTTCCTTGTGTACATGCTGCCGCCACTACCCCGGTGTCGAGACCGCCAATTGGGTGCCGAAGCTCGGGCTGTGGGCGGTCAGGCCGAAGCGGAACGCCAGCAAGCGGCATCCCGAGCACAAGGTCTACCCGTACCTTCTGCGCGGCAGAACGATCGACCAGCCGAACCAGAGCCTGCCCTCGCGAAAGCGGGGGTGTGGGCCGCTGACATCACCTACCTCGCCATGCAACAGGGGTTTTTGTACTGGTAGCGATTATCGACTGGGCGACCCGGCGGGTGCTGTCCTGGCGGCTGTCGAACACGCTGACGGCGGGGTTCTGTGTCGAGGCGCCGAGGCGAGGCCCTCCCCCGGTTCGGCAAGCCTGGCATCTTCAATACCGATCAGGGGACGCAATTCACCAGCGACGAGTTCACCAAGGTGCTGCGGGATCACGGGATCGCGATCAGCATGGATGGACGCGGGCGCTGCCACGACAACATCTTCGTCGAGCGCTTGTGGTGGACCGTGAAGCACGAATGGGTCTACCTGCGTCCGGCGGCCAACGGCATCGAACAGAAGCGCAACCTCACCGAATTCTTCAGGTGGTACAATCGGCGGCGTCCGCATCAGGCGCTCGGCTGGCGAACACCGGACGAGGCTTACCTCGGCCGATCGACGGCGGCGACGGCACTGGCCGCCTGACGCGATGCCGAGGAGGTGCCGTGAATTTGTGGACAGTCGGCTGCGCCAATCCCCACCTGACCGCGCCAGCGCGGTCCCCTATGGACAAGCCGGGGAAAACGCCATGCGTTTCCCACCTTGCCCACAGGTCGGCGGCTGCCCACAAGCTTCACAGCACCCCGCAACAAGACAGGATGAATGGATGAATTTGATTTCGGGGGAAAGGTGAAACCAGCAGCCGGCGCCGGCCTTTAGCTTATTCCTCCCCGGAAGCTGTCCAAACAACCGGGGCCGTCGAACCGTATTACAAGCACTGGGACGCTCGGCTGACGAACCTAGGGCATAATCGGACGGTGGAAGATCGATCCAAAACTGAAAACGAGATCAAGAAGGCCGAGCAACACGAGGCTCTCAAACAGACGTTATTGCGTTTGCTGGACGATCCGCAAATTCAACAGAAAATCGTCGCCTTGCTGAGCCGTCGGCTCGGGCAAATCCGGGGCGAATAAGGGGCCAGCCCGTGTCGGTACGGCGCGGTCTGGCAGGGCAGAAGAGCTGGAAGGGCGTAGCGATCCTCGCCCCGCGGCGCCGTGCCGGTGGAGACCCGCCGGCCAGGTCTACTTTGAGATGTGGTGCCGGTAGTTCGATGAGTGTTTCTTAGTTCTCAAAGGCGTCTCCGCTCAAGGCCAATGATCCAGAAGGCGCTGGACGCCGACAAGAACCGAAAGTTCGCGCGACTCTCCGCTGGAGGGAAAGGGTTCGAACCCTCGGTCCCTTTCGGAAGGGATTGGCCTGAATTGTCTGCAAGAGTAACGCGGTTAACAAGGAGGACGCGTCAACCAGGCGGGAGGGAATGTGCGATCGAGAATGGGCCCTGGAACGACAGCGTTCGAAGAACACGCGCCGAGGTATCTGTCACCGGCAGCCGGTAATGCAGAGCGCCGGCCCCGGTCTGCAGCCAGCCGCCGTTAGAAACAGGGCCAGTGATCGCGGCTGATCACCTTAGCGATCATCGCGGCCGTTCTGCCAGCTCCTGGCTTTGGTAGAACGACGGCGGGTTGATCTGTCCCACATTAATGTTTGGGCCGGTGTAGAAGCCGCCGCCGGGGTTCGGTCCCACATCGGCATCGCCGACCGCCGATGCGCATCCGGCGAGCAGCATTGCCAAACCAACGACTGCCACTCCAAGTCTGAGCCTGTCCATCGGTCCCTCTCAGTCAATGGTCGGGCTTCAAATGGATCGCGTCTCAGTCGTATCCAGAGTGAGCTTAGTGAATTCGGGTAAAGCGCCATCAATTTTGGTAACTGCGAGCGGTGGTCCGCTTCACTCGGCGGGCGGCCGAGGTCCAGAATCGATCTGCACCGTAGCCGACACCCAGGCACCGGGACCACGTTTCGGTACCTGACCGATTTGTGTGCGTACCGGAATGCGCTGCGCCAGGTGCACCCGGGGCGAAGATCGGGCTGACCGGGGCGAGGGCGTAGTCAGCGTGCCAATACGCGGCCGTCACGATGCCGAAAACGGCCGCTCTGGACGTCTACTGGCACCCCTCGTGCGCGGCTTCCACAACCCCAAGGGCTCCGCTCAGGCCTTAGCGTCGACCGTGAACATTTTCGGCCAACCCTGTCTGTATTGCGACCGAGCCTGCCCGTCTATCAGCCGATCGAACTCGGACCGGGCGACGGAACCGTGCTCGACACCCTCGCCCGCACCTCACGGCCGGCATGATCATGCGGGGGACTGGGAGTTCGAATCCATCTCCCTCCAGCGGAGAGTTCTGCGAATCCTCGGTCCCTCTCAAGCTGACAAGTTGATGACGGTGCCGATGATGATGATCCGGTGCGCTTTTGCGTGCCACGGCTTTCGAGAGGTGCCGTTGATGTTCGGAACGCCGGTGGGCTAGAGTTAACATCTAGCCTGTTGACGCAGGGCGTACTCTCGACATAGGTGCAACAGGAAGACGATGCCAAGAAGTAGCGGCAGGTCGCGAGCAGCGGCGGGCACGCCCGGGGTCGGGGTGCGGCGCGCATTGGAATGGAATCATCGCGCGATTAAATGCGTTGCCTTTTGATCCGGGGCTTCAGAAGCTCGCCGGCGGCGGCCTTGACGGCACCGTGACGCTTTGGGACACCGTCGGCGGCAAATTGCTCCGCACCTTCGAATGGCGGCGCAGCCAATTCGAATGGCAGCGCAGCGAGGTTGCGAGCGTGGCCTTCGACCCGGCAGGGCGAAGGCTGGCCAGCGGCAGCGCCAACGGCACCGTCAACCTCTGGGACACCGCCAGCGGTGCGTTAGTTCATGCCTTCTCGCGGCAATCCGGCAGCGTTGCCAGCGTTGCCTTCCACCCGACGGGCCAAATGCTGGCCAGCGGCGCTGATGAGGCACTGTAAATCTTTGGAACACGACCGACGGCAAATTGCTTCGTACGTTCCGCGGACCGCGTGGTGAGGTCGTCAGCGTGACCTTTGACCCTACGGGGCATATACTGGCCCGTGCCAGCGCAGATGGGGGTAATCCTGTGGGATATACTCGACGGCACGGTACCTCGTCTGTTTGAGAAGCATTTTTTTCCGGTTTCGAGTGTCGGCTTTGAGCCAAACGGACGTATGCTGGCCATTGGCAGTCTCGACAATACCGTAAAGCTTTGGGACGTCCCCAACAGCAAGCTGCGGCGCATTCTAGAAGGGCATCGGGGATCTGTCGTCGCGCTGAGTTTCCATCAACGCAGACCCTTATTCGCGATTATGGGCTGGGATGACACGATACGAATTTGGAGTTCCGAAACTTGGGACATCCTCGCTGTAATCCAGCGGCATGCGCGGTATCGCTTTCGGGGTTTATCCTCTCATCCATCGCTCCCGCGCCTTGCCGCCGCCGGCGCGCCTTTCTCTCTACGAACTCGACCTCGATGTCCTCCTGGGCGAGCGGCAGCACTCCCCGGCAACCCACACCGTTCATTATGTCAATGCGAAAGTTGTCTTGGTGGGAGACACAGGCGTCGGCGTCCCTTTCAAGCCACCGAACTCGACGGCGGGGCGACAGGTATCGGTGCTCGGCAGCACTGAAGACGAACTGCCCGGCGAACGCAAGCGGACGCGGGAAGCCCTGCTGTGGGACCTCGCAGGCCAGCCCGGCTACCGCGTCATTCATCAGTTGCACCTGAGCGAAGTGACGGTGGCGTTGGTCGTGTTCGACGCGCGAAGCGAGACCGACCCGCTGGCGGGTGTGGTCCATTGGGACCGCGCGTTGCGCGCAGCCCACCAGCGCCAGGGAGAGGAGGCTGTCCCGCTGACCAAATTGCTGGTTTCGGCGCGCGCTGATCGCGGCGGAGTTCCCGTCAGCAAAGAGCGGCTCGATGCGTTAATCAAGGAATTCGACTTTGCCGCCTATTATGCGACGAGTGCCAAGGAGGGGTGGCTGGTCGAAGAATTGCGGGCGGCAATAGAGCGGGCGATCCCGTGGCACGAGCTGCCGACCGTTAATTCCTCAGAACTCTTCGCTACGATCAAGTCCTCCTTGCTCGAGGTCAAGAACACCGGCCGCCTGCTCGCGCCAGTGAGCCAGCTGTTCGATGAGTTTGCTCGGCGACATCCGGAGGTAATTGTGGAAGACAATGACCTGCGCGCCGACTTTGACGTTTGCATCGGCCGGCTGGAGAATCGCGATCTGATACGGCCACTTAGCTTTGGCGACTATGTAATGCTACAGCCGGTGTTGTTGGAAGCCTACGCCTCTGCCCTGGTGATCGCCGCGAAAACGAGCCGGACGGCCTGGGTTCGATTGCCGAGGAGACGGCGCTTCGAGCGCAAGCGAGGAAAGATCGTCGTGGTCGGCAGCGCCACGAGCTTGCGCGGCCGCAAAGGCGGCGTCGCCGTGTATGGCGCGGCACGTGGAGCGCAGCACGGCTATATGAAAACGTGGCTGTGGAAGTTGCCCCCTATGTCAATCTCAACGCCACAGCGCAAACCTACGTAGACAACATCACCTGTTGGCCCATGGAGTATCGCGAGACAGCGGAGTTTCGCGAGCGAATGGCCGAAAACCCGGCTGCGCGCCTGGCCACCGGTCGCGAGTGCGCGCAAACCGTGCTGTTCCTGGCCGGGTCTGAAAGCGATTTTTCTACGGCCAGATCATTCCGTTTGCCGGCGGCTGGACGGTCTGAACCGGCGCGCAACGCTCCGTCCCCTGAGCATTCGTTGGCGCAGCGTCTGTACAGTACGACGCGTGAGTTTGGAGCACACCTGAAACCAGGCGATCTGCTTGATTTCACCTCGCCGCCTCTAGTCGGAGCTTCCGTCTTTGTGAACACGCAAGCCTCTGATTTAGCGTAAGAATTATCCGCTATTGAGGGTGCCTACTGGGTACGGGAGAGGCCGAGGAGGTCACGGGCCTTTTGTTGAATGGGGGTTGGCCGGGCGATCAAGGTGAAGGGTTGCTCGGGGGCGATGGCGGTCACCAGGGTGTTTCGGGTGAGGGTCGCGAGATCGTCGAGAAGGGTTCGGAAGCTGTGGACTGGAAGGCCGTCCTCGGTTCGGCCGGTGGTTTGTTTGGTGACCGCGGCGGGGGAGCGCTCGGCTTTGGCGACGACGCTGGAGCGTTGCGCTTCGGCCGCCTCCTTGTCGGTATCGTCGTAGAGCATCGGCGCCAGGCGCTGGCGCATATGCCATTCCAGGTAGTAGGCGAGCATGCAGACAAACACGTGGGCCCGCACGCGATCGGCCAGCCAGTGATAGACCGGCCTGATCTGGAGATCGACGGTCTTGATGCAGCGGAAGGCGCGCTCCACCAGGCTCAGGGATTTGTAGCTACGCACCGTGGCGGTGTCGTCGAGAGCGGCGGCGGGCAGGCTTGTACGCACGACGTAGAGGCCGTCGAGCGCCGCCTCTACCGTGATTTCGTCGGTCCTGCGGGCGAAGCTGAAGCGGGTGTCGGTAATGTCGAGGGTGAAGTGCTTGGCCATCTTGTGCTTGTCGAGCACGGCGCCGATCGCGAGGCCGATTTCAGCTTTGCCGCGCAGCGGCTGGCGCTTGCGGGCCACGGCGGCGGCAATGCGGGCGAGGTCGCGCTCGGTGGCGGCGAGCAGATCCTCGCGCTTGCGGGCGCGCTCGGCGGCGAGAGCGCGGTTGCGGCAGACGATGAGCCGCTCGCCAGGGAACTCGGGAGAGGTGATGCCGGCCATATCGCGGTCATCAAACAGCGACATCTGCAGCGCGCCGCCGTCGAGCAACGCCTTGATTGCCGGGGCGCGCAAGGCGGTGATCCAGTCGAGCCCGGCCGCTTTGATGTCCTCGGTGATCCGCGCCTGGGTGATCATGCCGCGGTCACCGACCAGGACGACATGGTCGAGAGCGAAGCGCTCCTTCAGCTTAGTCACCTGACTGGTTAGGGTCGTCGGGTCTGCGGTGCTGCCGGCGAAGACCTCGATTGCCACGGGGCAGCCGTCGCGGGCGCAGAGCAGCCCATAGACGATTTGCCGTTTGCCGCGTTTGCCGTCACGGCTGTAACCGAATTGGGCGAGCGGACAGCAACGGCCTTCCAGGTAGCTCGACGACACGTCGTAGAGCACCAGTGTGCCGCCGCTGAGATGTCGTTTGGCGAGGGCCGCCTCGACCGCCGGCTGGCGGACCGCCAACCAGTCGAGTGCACTGTAGAGCTCGTTCTCGTCGACCACCCCGAGACCGAGCTGCTCGCCAAGGCTGGAAGTCGCGGTGTCCGGCGACAGCGCCCGGGCGGCGGCAAGCTTGGACCCGGGATCGAGGATGCGGCTGACCACCAGGGCCAGGATGAGGTCGCGGCAGCGGTTGCCCCCGGCCTGCGCCGGGGCAGGCTTTTGGCCGAGCAGCCGATCGAGGCCGATCTTGCGCGCGGTGCTGAGGGCCGCGTCGACATGACCATGCGGCAACGAGCGCAGGATGGTAATGGCATCCTGGTCCTTGGGAATGACGGTGCCGCCTTTGAGCAGTGCCTTGAAGCCGGCGATCCGCTCGTGCGGCCAGTCGGAAAGGTTCAACAGGGTGCGCTTCTTGACCTTGCCCGCCTCGCGGTAGCTCTCGCGCAACAGGATGGCCGGGGGTGAGCCGCGGTTGGGAACCGCTTCGATGTACATGGGAGCACGCGATGACTCCAGCCTCATGCAATCAAAATCCATCCTATTACATGGCTACGTCAAGTTGCCATCAAAACAAATTAGGCTCCGACACCGATACCTTGATGGTGCGGAAAGAGGGAAGCTCCGTCTAGTCTAGGTGGTGGAAATCGGCTCATTTTCGACGGCCTTGCTGAAACTCATGAGCCTGGCGGCGCCTTTGAATGTGCGCAACAACGATCGTTCACCGCATGAAAATCCCTCAGGCGTGGGTGAGAAACTCTCGTTTGCAGCATCAAGTTACACTGCACATCTCGGGCGTAGGAGCTTGCTGGGTCTATAGCATCTTGCTGGCTCTATAGCATCAGGAGTGCTGATATGACTGCAATCCATTCGCAGGCCCCGCACGGCGGTTGGCGCCGGGTTTCGCATCGGCCGCGGCGCGCGAGCCGCCTCGTTCAAAGGGCCTTGGGGGCCGTTCGCGATTGGCGCAGACGGCTGCAGGACCGCAATGGATCGTCGGCGCTCGACGAGCGGACCTTGCGCGACAGCGGGATCTGCCGCAGCGATGAGCCTTACCTCGACCGCGAGCAAATCGAGCGTGACGCTTGGCTTGATACGTTGTGCTTCCCACCCTATTGAACCGCGTGCCGCATCACCGAGGAGGATCCGGTGACGACGCCGAGCAGTCTGCTCGGCATGCTACTCAGCATGAAGCAAAAGTTGCACGACCGGCCCGGTTCTCCCCGTCGATGGCGGGAAATCGGCAACCTAATCCCTCGAAACGCGACAGACAAAGGTAATCGCAATGCAACAGAACGCCCAAGCGCAAGCGAAGCCGATGAAAATCCCCGGCCCAGAGCATCCGATTTCGGTCGAGCGTAACACGAGCCGGGTCGTCGTCTCGGTCGCGGGTCGCGTCATTGCCGACACGCGCGAAGCGCTCACGCTCCGCGAGGCGCACTATCCAGCAGTCCAATACATCCCCCGCAACGATGTCGATATGGCGCAGCTGACGCGGTCAGACCGCACTACCTACTGCCCTTACAAGGGGGACGCCGCTTACTTCAGCATCCCCGTGGGCGGCGAGCGCTCGATCGATGCGGTGTGGACCTACGAGACGCCCTATACGGCCGTCGCCGGCATCAAGGATCACCTTGCTTTCTACCCTGATCGGGTCGACGCGATCGAGATACGGTGATGACCAATCTTGCGGGAGGTGTACCTAAATCAATGTCAACTTTCCCGCTTGAATATGAGTATTTACTCCTATCGTCCATGGGTACGGTGACTATATGACCGACGATCCCATTGTTTCACCCATGCCAGGATTGATTACTGCGGGTGGTACAGTGGTGCTGTTCGATCGCCGGGCGCATTTATCAGAGTGCCTGCGGCCCCATAGCGTCCCGGCATACTGCGCCGGCGTTGCCGCCCTTGTGAAGATTGCAAGGGTCGTCACGATAACCCTTGTCGTGATCGCGGGAGTGTTGTTGCTGACGGCGGGTTCCGCTGGGGCCGGCGAGGATCCAGCCGATTTCATCCGCATGCTCGGCAATCAAGCGCTCGCGTTGATCCGGTCCAGCGCGACACTGGACCAGAAGACGACCTATTGTCACCAGATGCTCCGCCAGGATTTCGACCTTAGCGAAGTGTCCCGCTTTGTTCTCGGTCCGTATTGGCGCGTTGCGAGCGGGGCGGAGCGGCGGGAGTTCCGCAGCCTCTTCGAAGGCTATCTTGTGCACTATTATGGTCAGCGGTTTGCGCAATATGGCGGCGAAAGCCTCAAGGTGAACGGTAGCCGGACCGATCCCGCCGGCGTGATGGTGACGAGCCAAATTATTCGTCCGCAAGGACCACCGATTGAAGTTGATTGGCGGCTCGCGGTAAGCGATGGGCGCTACAAGATCAGCGACGTTAGCATCGACGGCGTGAGTATGGCGCTCAGCCAGCGTTCTGAGTTTGCGGCGATCGTGCAGCGCAATGGCGGGCGAGTGGCCGGTCTCCTCGCGACGATGCGCGAGGCGATTTAAGGCCGCAGACGCTGCAGCGTCGATACGCAAGGCTGCC
The DNA here is from genome assembly GCA_963787425.1 of uncultured Alphaproteobacteria bacterium. GTDB lineage: Bacteria > Pseudomonadota > Alphaproteobacteria > ATCC43930 > CGMCC-115725 > AP-15. Next base: position 773,179 of record CAWBCV010000001.1, on the reverse strand, counting down.
ACACGATGGGCCGCCCGTTGGCAAGCGCGATGGCCAGCACCGGCGGGGACAAAACTGCGACGAACTCCAGAAGGCAGCAATGACCAAGCGATATCTCGAAGACTTCGCGGTGGGCCAGACCTTCGGCTCTGGACGAGTGCGGGTCGACAGGGAGCGGATCAAGAGATTCGCAGCCGAATTCGATCCTCAGCCCTTCCACCTCGATGAGGACGCCGCGCGCGACACGATCTTCCGGGGATTGGTCGCGAGCGGCGGGTACACGGCAGCGTTGACGATGAGGCTGGTGGTCGAGGGCGATCTCAAGCCCGCCGGCGGTATCATCGGCGCCGGCTTCGAGGAGTTGCGTTGGCCGCTGCCGGTGCGGCCCGGGGACGAGCTGCGCGTCGAGAGCGAGGTCCTGGAGGTAAGGCAGTCAAAGTCGCGCCCTAATCAGGGGCTGGTCAAGGTGCGGACGACGACCTTGAACCAGAACGGCGAGACCGTGCAGGTTTTCGTCGCCAATCTGATCGTCCCGCGCCGCCAATAATCGACTAAGTTCACAGGAGAACAAAATGTCGAAACAACAGCTCGCCGCAATTCTTGAAATGAGCGCCCAAAACCCCATTCCCGCAAATGCCACCCCGGCGGTAATGCGAGCATGGGGCGAGGATGTCTTCAGCCACTTGCCCGTGGCAGAGAGCGTCCAGATCGAGCGTGTGAACTGCGGACCTTGTGACGGCGACTTGATCTTGCCCGCGGGTGGCGATGCCTCGCGCCTCATCATTTTCTACCACGGCGGCGGCTTCTTCTTTGGTTCCAGCCGCACGCATCGCGTCATCGCTTCCAACTTGGCGCGCGCAGCGGGGAGCGCCGTATTGGTGCCAGACTACCGTCTGGCTCCGGGAAATCCGGCCCCGGCCGCCCACGATGATGCATTCGCCGTGTATCAGTGGGCGCTGAAGCAGGGTTATGCGTCCGGCAAAGTGGCTTTGAGTGCGGATTCCGCGGGCGGCAATCTGGCTCTCGCCACGGCCGTACGCGCCAAGGAAGCCGGGCTTCCGCAGCCTGGTGCGCTGACGTTGACATCTCCTTGGCTGGATTTGGCCAGAGAAGGCGCCTCGCATCAGGGAACGCCCGATGACCCGGTCGTTTCCACTGAACTTCTGGATCTCTTTACGCTCTCCTACCTTGGCGATGGGGATCGCAAGTCGCCCAAGGTGACACCGTTTTATGCGGACTTCAGCGGCCTGCCGCCTACTCTTGTGCATGTGGGGACTCGGGAAAGGCTGCGCGACGATTCGGTCACGGTCGTTGAACGCATGAAGGCCGCGGGCGTAGCCGCCGACCTAAAAATCTTCGACGGCATGTGCCACAATTGGCAGCTCTACGCCCCGATGCTCGATGAGGGCATGGCGTCCATCGAGGAGTGCGCGGCGTTTATCAAGGCGCATCAGGCCTGACGTCCGCGGCTGTGTTTTCATATGAGCAATAAGATTCCTGCCGTTTGGCGGGCGGACCCCGTCGACCAATAGATTTCTCCTTCACGCTGGTCCGATCGTCCATCAAACCCGATTAAATCGGAACGGAGATCATCATGGGGATCGTGCGCTTTGCCTTGCGCTGGCCCTACACCTTTTACGTGTTGGCGCTGCTGATCCTGTTTCTTGGCGTCACCGCCTTCCGGTCGATGCCGACGGACATTTTCCCGGAGATCGACATCCCGGTCGTCACTGTCATTTGGCAATACACCGGTCTCAGCACGCCGGAGATGGAGCAGCGCGTCACCACCTACAGCGAATACGCGATGAGCACCGCCGTCAGTGGGATCAAGGATATTGAGGCGCAAACCTTGGACGGCATCTCGGTCCAGAAGATCTATTTCCAGCCGGACGTCAGTATCGATCTCGCGATCGCGCAAATCATCTCGGCAACCAATTACATCCGCCTGCTGATGCCGCCCGGGATTCAGTCGCCGCTCGTCGTCGAATACAATGCTTCCAGCGTCCCGGTATTGCAGATCAGCCTCAGCTCGGACACCCTCAATGAGCAGCAGCTCTATGATTACGGCCTCTACAATTTGAGGCAGCGGCTGGCGCCGATCCACGGCGTCACCTTTCCGACGCCGGCCGGCGGCAAATACCGACAGATTATGGTCGATCTCGACCCGGCAAAGCTGCTGGCTAAAGGCCTCACCCCGCTGGATGTGGCGAACGCCGTCAACGCCCAGAACCTGACCTTGCCCTCCGGCACCGCGAAAATCGGCGACACCCAATACACCGTGCGCACCAATGCGGTACCGGCGACAATCGACGACCTGAACAATATTCCGGTCAAGTACGCCAACGGCGCGACGGTTCTTGTCAAGGATCTCGGCTATGTCCGCGACGGCTCGCTGGTGCAGCAGAACGTGGTTCGATCGGATGGGCGGCGTTCGGTCCTGCTGAGCGTCATCAAGAACGGCAATGCCTCGACCGTCGATGTCGTCAGGCAAGTCAAGGAGGCGCTGAAGGTCGCGCGAGCCTCGGCGCCGCCAGGCATGGAGATCAAGGAACTCTTCGATCAGTCGGTGTTCGTCAGCGCCTCGGTCGACTCGCTGTTGCGCGAGGGCGCCATTGCGGCCGGCCTGACGGCGCTGATGATCCTTTTGTTCCTCGGCTCCTGGCGATCGACCCTGGTGGTCATGATTTCGATCCCGCTATCCGTCCTGTCATCGCTAATCGTGCTCTATTTCCTCGGCGATACGCTCAACACGATGACCTTGGGCGGATTGGCGCTGGCCATCGGCATCCTGGTCGATGATTCGACGGTGACGATCGAGAACACGCATCGCCTGTTGACCGAAGAAAAACAGCCGCTGCCGCAGGCCACGTTGCACGGTGCCGCCGGCATTGCCGTGCCGACCCTGGTATCGACATTGGCGATCAGCTGCGTCTTCACATCGGTCGTCTTCCTCGAGGGCCCGGCGAAATATCTGTTTACTCCGCTCGGCCTCGCCGTCGTGTTCGCGATGCTCGCCTCCTACGGCCTTTCCCGGACCCTGACGCCGATCACGATCGGGTTGCTGTTGAAGGGCGAAGGTCACGGGGCCGAAGGAGGCTGGTTCGCGCGGTTCCACCATCGGCTCGAGCATGGCTTTGATCGCCTGCGCGACGGTTATGCGGAGTTCCTCACTACACTGCTGACCCGCCGGATCATCGTGCCGGTCTTCGCCATAGCCATCCTGGGGCTTGGCGCGGTCATGTATCTGTTTGTCGGGCGCGACTTCTTTCCGGTCATCGACGGGGGGCAGATCCAGCTTCACGTCCGCGCTCCAGCCGGCACCCGCATCGAGAAGACCGAGCAGATCTTCGAGGCTGTCGAGAACAAGATCCGCGAGGTCATTCCGGAGAACGAGCGCGACCTGATCGTCGACAACATCGGTCTGCCGGCCCGCCTCTATAACCTTTCCTTCGCCGACGGCTCGACGATCGGCATCAATGACGGCGTGATCCTGGTGTCGCTGAAGGACGGGCACCGGCCCACGGCCGATTATGTGCGCAAGCTGCGCCAAGTGCTGCCGGCAGCCTTCCCGGAAGACACCTTCTATTTTCAGGCTGCCGATATGGTCACCCAGATCCTGAATTTCGGGATGACGGCGCAGATCGACGTGCGCACCGTCGGCTATGACCGCGTCAAAAATCTGCACATCGCGCGCCAGCTCCGGCGCCGCATCGGGGCCATTCCGGGCGTTGCCGATACCCACCTCCAGCAGGAGGTCGATGCGCCGGCGTACTTTGCCGCGATCGACCGCACCCGCGCGGCAGAGCTCGGCCTCAATGCCAGTCAGATTGCCACCAACCTCAACGTCAGCCTGAGCTCCTCGGAGCAGGTGACCCCGAATTTTTGGACCGATCTGACAAAGGGGATTCCCTATTACCTGGCGGTTCAGACCCCCGAGCCTCAGGTCGCGTCGCTCAATGCGCTGACCAATACGCCGGTCAGCACCGCCCTGTCGCCGCAAGGGGATCCGGTGCCGGGCCTCCTCAGCAATGTGGCGACCCTCTCCCGCATCGCACTGCCGACCAACGCCAACCAGGCGAACATTCAGCCGATCTACGAGGTCTACGCCAATCTCCAAAGCCGCGATCTCGGCAGTGTCGCAGGCGAGATCGGCAAGGTCGTCGCGGGGCTGCAGAAGGAGCTCTCGCCCGGCAATTCGATCCAGGTGCTGGGCCAGATCCAGAGCATGAATGACGCCTTCCGGGACATGGGCATCGGGCTCTTGTTCGCCGCCGTGTTCGTCTACCTGCTGATGGTCGTGAACTACCAGAATTTCGGCGACCCGCTGGTCGTCATCCTGGCATTGCCCGCGACCTTCTGCGGCATCGTCACAATGCTTTACATTACCGATACGACACTGAGCGTCCCGTCCCTGATGGGCGCGATCATGGCGGTCGGCGTCGCCTCGGCCAACTCGATCCTGCTGGTGACCTTCGCGCGCGAGCAGCAGCTCGCCGGCATGAGCGCCTTCGATGCGGCGATCTCCGCCGGACGCACCCGGATTCGGCCGGTACTGATGACGGCTGCGGCGATGATCGTCGGCATGATCCCGATGGCGATCGGCGGCCCCGGTGAGGAGCAGAATGCGGCGCTGGCGCGAGCTGTCATCGGCGGCCTCTTGTTTGCGACGCCGACGACCCTGCTCGTCGTGCCCTACCTGTTCGCGATGCTGCGCAAACGCAATGACGGCAAACCAGCGCAGGGCGTCTTTGCGGAGGAGCTCTAAATGACCGACCTCGACCATCGCGTAATAGAGCATCCAGCGCGGAGCCGAGACATCCAGTGGGGGCCGTCCGGCGACCACGATCGCCGCAGCGGTGCCGGTCGAAGACTGCTCGGCCTCGGCGCGCTGCTGCTGCTCCTCGGCGGTCTGGCGCTCGGCGTTTGGCGGCATTACGCACGGCATCTCGAGGTCACGGCCGCCGCAGAGCAGCATCGCGATTTCGTCCCGAGCGTCCGCGTCGAAGCGGTGCGGGCAAGCCCCGGCACGATGAGCGTCACCTTGCCGGCCACCACCAACGCCTTCGAAGCTGCCAACATCTATGCCCGCGCCAGCGGGTATATCACGCAACGCAATGTCGATATCGGCTCTCGTGTGAAGGCGGGCGACCTGCTGGCGGCGATCACCGCTCCGGAGCTCGACCATCAGATCGCCCAGGCGGAGGCAAGCTTGACTCAGGCCAAGGCATCGCGCCGGCAAACCAAGGCGAACCGTGAACTTGCCCGGGTCACTTGGGGCCGCGACTCTGTTCTGGTGAGACAAGGCTGGGTCACCCAGGAACAGGGCGACACCGATCGCCTGCACTATGCGGCACAGCAGCAGGCGAAACAGGTTAATGACGCCGCCATCCAGTCGCAGGAGGCGCAGCTGCTGGTGCTGCGCCAGCAGAAGGCCTATCAGCAGGTCGTCGCCCCGTTCGACGGCATCGTGACGCAGCGGAATATCGATGTCGGCAGCCTGGTTCAGGCCGATGCGACGAGCGGTACGTTCATGTTCGCGTTGACCCAGAGCGACATCATGCGGATCCGGCTCTACGTGCCGCAGGACGCGGCCATCGGAGTAAAGCCCGGTGTCGATGCCGTGGTCCGGGTGCCCGAGATTCCCGACCACAGCTTTCCGGGCAAGGTGGCGCGGATCGCCAATGCCCTGGATCCGGCAACCCGGACCCTGATGACCGAGATTGACGTACCCAACCCCGACGGAGAGCTGAGCCCGGGGCTCTATTGCTCGGTCGAGCTCAAGGTGCCTCGCCGGACGCCGTCCCTGATCGTGCCGGCAGGGGCGATCGTCTTCGACCGCGACGGCCTCCACGTGCTCGTAGTCGAGAACGGGGTCGTGCACAGCCGCAAGATCACCGAAGTTCGCGACCTGGGAACGGAGGTCGAGATCAGCGAGGGCGTCAAACAAGGCGACCACGTGGTGCTCACTCCCCCCGTCGATCTCGATGATGGCAGCAAAGTACAGCTTCGTGCGACCCCGACGGCGAAATCGTCATAGAGCCTCGTCACGCGGCGCGCTGCTTGGTGAAGCGTGGCGCTGAACGACCCCTCTCAGGAACTTATCCCGCTGTCTCCTCCTCTGTCTGCGTCGCCTTCCACGGCGGGAACAGGTTTGCGGCGAGGAAATCCACGAACGCTCTGAGCTTGGGAGAGAGATGCCGGCTCGACGGCCATAGGACCCGAAGGGTTCCCGAGGAGTGGGTGTAGTCGTCGAGCACGGCGACGAGTAATGCTTCCAGTGGTTCCTAGATATGGTAGAGTGATTGGACAAGGGTACCATGTTTGGAGGATGGACGATGCCGGCCTACTTTTTTCGCAGCGAACCGAGGGCGGCAGAGCTGCGGCGCTTGGCACGAGCCGAGACCGGGCGTGTCTGCCAGCGGGTTCTGATGATCGCGAACATGCTCGAGGGGATGGAGCATGAGGAAGCGGCGCGGCTGGCTGGGCTGAGCCGGTCGGCGGCTTACGAGTGGCATAGCCGCTACGAAGAGGACGGCATTGCAGGATTACGTGATCGGCCGCGCCCAGGTCGACAGCCACGGGTCGACGCCGTGACGAGTGCGCGGCTCAAGGAACGGATTGTCGCCGGCGCCGCGCTGGAGCAGGACGGGGTGGTGGCGTTTCGTGGGGTCGACGCGCAACGAATATTGAAGGAGGAGTTTGAGATTGATTGCAGTCTGTCGAGCACCTACCGGCTGCTGCATCGGCTAAAGTTGAGTTGGCTGGCGCCGCGGCCTCGCCACCCGGAGGCCGATGCGACGGCGCAAACGGCATTTTCGCAACTCTTGGATTGCAATTAGAGCGAGTCCAGGTGGCGCAAGCACGCGGTGTGCGAGTTGAGGTACGGTTTCAGGACGAGGCTCGCATCGGCCAAAAGAACACTCTGACCCGGGTGTGGGGGCAAACCGGCAGCCGGCCGGTAGCGCCAAAGGATCTCGGCTTCGCCTCGGCCTACTTATTTGGCGCGGTCTGCCCGTCGCAGGGCAAAGCGGCGGCGCTGATCATGCCGATCTGCAATACCGCCGCGATGAACCATCATCTCAGCGAGATCAGCAGCCAAGTCGCCGCCGACGCCCATGCCGCGGTGATCCTCGATCGTGCCGGCTGGCACCGCAGCCGGGGACTCGTGGTGCCCGGCAACATCACGTTATTGGAGCTGCCGCCTTACAGCCCGGAACTCAATCCGGTCGAGTGGGTTTGGCACTATCTGCGCAGCCATTGGCTCGCCAACTCGGTATTTCGTAGCCTGGCGGACATCATGGATGCCTGCGAGATGGCGTGGAACCGGTTCGCCACCGACCATGGTCTGATCCGCTCACTCTGCGCGGTCGCCTGCGCTGCGGATTCGCCCACTCAGTAGGTGGCGCGCTCTCGAACCAGGGCCCGAGGCAGAAGTCACACTCGTGTCCAGAAATTTACGGAAATCCGTATAACTCCTTCGCCGATCGCTACGACCTCGCCGGCGCCGTCGGACAGCGGCACTACGCCCATCTTCGTTGGACCGCGACCGCCGCCTTTGAGGACCATCAAATCGCGGTAGTTGAGCGAGCTCGCGCGGACCCGCATGAGGATCTCCTTCAGCCCGGGCCGAGGATCCTCGCTCGACTGCAACACGATGCCGTCAATGCTGCCGAAGCGATCGATGCGATAGGCTTCCATCTTCCCCTCCCTTGATGTTTTTCAGGACGATATCTTGCCGCCCTTGCCCACCGACTGCGCAGACCGGAGTGGCGGGATCGTCCCCGGGCTACTGCTTGTAAGACGGGTCGATCCGGTCGAGCTTGCGCAGCAGAGCCGGCCATTCGAACTTGGCTGGTTCATTACGGCCGCCGGTGGGACGGTTAGAGGCGGCGCTGACGACCTCGTCGGAGATCGGGTGGAAGGCGGCGCCCGACTGTTGGAAGGCGAGCTGCATCGCGCAGGCGCGCTCTATGCGATAGGTGGTGACAAAGGCCGCGGCAATGCTTGTGCCGACGATTAGCAAACCGTGGTTGCGCAGGACCAGGATGTGGCGATGACCGAGATCGGCGAGGAGGCGTGCTCGTTCCTCAGGGGTTTCGGCCGGTGCCTTCGTAGTCGTGATAGGCGACGTCGCCGATCACCTGCCGGGCATGCTGGTTGAGCGGCAGCAGCCCATCTCTTTGCATCGATACGGCGCAGCCGGCAATCGAGTGGGTGTGGAGCACGCAAGCGACTTTTGAGCGCGCCATATGGATCGTGCTCGGTATCGCGATCCCGCCGCTGTTGACCTCGGATTCTGACGGCTCGACCTTGTGCCCTCGGCATCGATCTTGACCAGCGACGACGCGGTAACCTCGTCGAACAGGAGGCCGTAGGGGTTGATCAGAAAACGGTCGAGCTGCCCCGGCACTCGCGCCGTAATGCGAGTGTTAATCAAGTCCGACCATCCAAACAGGTCGACGAGACGGTAACACGCGGCAAGGTCAAGCCGGGTCTGCCACTCCGCCTCGCTCATCCGCTTAGAGGGCATAGCCGTTACAGTTGACGCCATGGGCTTCCTCCAATGCCGAAGCTTGACCTTACTGAGAAGTTGGTGGTAAGGCGTCAGGCGAAACTGCGGCTCCGTAAAGTAATCTCTGTTCAGCCCGTCCGCCCTTTCTCGGTCGCAGGCACCGCAGCGAGCGCATCCACCCAATGCAGCGCAGACCGCCGCCAGCCTTGTCGCTTCGGTGAGAAGGCCGCGCGCTGCGTAATTGTCCCGACACGCAAGCCATAGCTCTGCGGATTGTCCACCGCACAGGCATAGATCGGCGTGCCGCAATTGCCGCAGAAGGCGTGAAGGCGTTTATTGCCGCTTTCGGCCGTCTTAATATAGGTCTTGGGTGTGCCGCTCAGCAACACGAAATGCTCGGCCGGTGCCGGAATGTTGACGCGAAACGCCGTTCCGGAGAGCGTTTGGCAATCGGTGCAGTGGCAGATGTTGAGCGCATCGGGATCGACCTCCGCCTCGAAGGTGATCTCGCCGCAATGGCAGTGTCCGTCGATCTTCATGCGTCTTGTCCCGTGAGTGGATTGTTCGGGGCGCGGTAATGGGTCAGGCCAAGGCTCGCATCCTCGCCACGTTTAGCTTTGCGGATCATAATGGGCGCTTCGTCCGGTGTCAGCGTCTTGTGCCGGTGCAGGGAAGGGACGCAGTGTCCTCTGCTTGCCGGCATGATCTCTGTCCGCGAGGCCCGCGATGGTAGACGCGCCACTGACTCCGGGCGGCAGGGAATGAGGATTCGCGACGTTCAACCGGCCGGGCCTGTCTTCATGTCCGTGGAAATGGCCTTGGAAATCTGGAAATGGCGGGTTCCCTGGACTTCTCCCATCTCCAGCAGATCGGCTCCGAAATGACTTTCAGCAGCTTCGTGGAAATCAGTGTTTCCGCCATTTCCACATGTCCACCATTTTCACCCGCTACGGGGGACCGGCCTCCGCTGAACGTCGTCGGCCAGCCCAGGCCGTAGGGGCGTAAGCGAACGCGGTGATCTCGTGTCGCCCGGCTGCGATTTGGAGTAGAATTGCTCAATGTCAAAGTCCGAGAGGCCGCAATCACCCTTTGCCGGAATGGCCGACATTTCGGTCCGAACACCTCTCCGGGTGCTTTCGCCCGACGAGATCGAGCGGGCGCTTGTGGAGCACCGGCTCTACCTGGAGACGGAATATCACCAAGGCCACCGCGCGAATTTTTCATCAGCCGATCTGGCTGGGCGAGATTTCTCGGGCCTCAATCTGCGCGGGATCAAGATGGACCGCGCCTTGCTCAGCGGGGCTGACTTCACTGGAGCTCATCTCCAAAGGGCGAACCTGATCGGCGCCATTGCAGAGCGAGCGTGCTTCGATCGTGCGGATTTATCCCGGGCGCGGCTAAGCGGGGCGAACCTCGTTTCGGCCAGCCTCGAGGATGCCTGTCTAACCAAGGCGGATATGGAGTTCGCGCTGATGGCCAACGTGACGCTGCGTGGCGCCTGCCTGCGTGAAGCGGACATGAGCGGCGTTCAGCTCGATGCCGCCGTGCTCATCGGGACGGACCTCCGTAAGGCGAACCTGCGTGGCGCCGGATTCCGTCATGCAAAGCTGGACGCGGCCGACCTCCGTGATGCCCGGCTCGGTGGTGCCTTCCTGGTCGGAGCGTCGCTGCGCGGTTCCGATTTGCGCGGTGCGTATCTACGCTTGGCAAAGCTGGACAGTGCGGATCTGTCAGATACCAATCTGGATGGCGCTGAAGGCCTGACGCAAGGTCAGCTCGATCGGGCCCACCTGAACAACGGAACAAAGCTCCCCGCAGGCTTAAGAGGGGTGGAAGATGCCAAACGATGAGCACGTCGTGATGCTCGCCCGCAGGGCCGCAGCATGGAATGAGTGGCGGGCGGACCGCGACGAGACGCCGGACTTATCTCGGGCCGGTCTGCGAGGGCTTGATCTGAGCGGGTTCGATCTATCGCGGGCCGATCTTCGGGGTGCTGATCTCCGGGGTACGAACTTGAGCGGAGCGAACTTGTCGGTTGCGCATCTCGAGGCCGCCAACTTCTTCAAGGCGGTGCTCGATGGCGCCGATCTTGCCGGGGCTTTTCTGAATGGAGCCCAATTCTTGAACTGCGCTCAGCTCATAGTTACCCGGAACTGGCAATCGGCCTTTCGCGATGACGCGCTTGCCTGTGGCGCCTCCGTTTCTGACGGAATGCCCTCGGATTAGGTTGCCCACCGAACGGCTTACATGCCGGGGCGACCGAACGCGGCGAATAGGACCATCAAATCGAACTTGCCGGTGGAGGACGAGAATGACCGTGGCAAAACACGAGCTCGGGCGGACGGGACTGCAGGTTACAACCTTGGGCTATGGGGCGATGGAACTGCGCGGCGCCCCGCGTGCCCGAGACATCACCGAGGCCCAAGCAGAAACCATCCTCAACAAGGTGCTCGATGCCGGCATCAATTACATCGACACCTCGATCGATTACGGGCTGAGCGAGGAGCGGATCGGCCGCTATATCTCGCATCGGCGCGCCGAATATTACCTGGCCAGCAAATGCGGCTGTTTGGTGGGCGCACCCCCGGCACCGCGCGGCCAAACAGGGGCACACGTCTTCACGCGCGACAATGTCGTGGCCGGGGTCGAACAAAGTCTTACGCGGATGAAAACCGACTATCTCGATGTCGTGCAGTTCCACGCCTCGCCATCCCGGCAGACCCTCGAGGAACACGGCGCACTCGATGCACTTCTCGAGCTCAGAGAAGCCGGCAAGGTGCGATTTATCGGCATGTCGGGCACCTTGCCCCACCTGACCGACCACATCGCGATGGGAGTATTTGACGTCTTTCAGATACCGTACTCGGCCGTCGAGCGCGAGCACGAAGCTGCGATCGCCACTGCTGCTCGGGAGGGCGCAGGCATCGTCATTCGTGGCGGCGCAGCAAAGGGAGCGCCAACCGAGGGGAAGCAAGCCGGGCTGCAGTGGGAGCGCTGGCGCCGGGCACATCTCGATGACCTGCTCGACGACATGACCCCGATGGAGTTCATCCTCCGCTTCACTTTCACGAACCCGGACCTGGACACGACTATCGTTGGCACGATCAACCCGGCGCACCTGCAGACCAACCTCGACATCCTGCAGAAGGGGCCGCTACCGTCGGACTTTTACGAGGAAGCGAAGCGCCGCCTCGCTGCTGCCGGTTCGACGCCAGACTTGAGCGGGGGATAATCGCCGCGCCATGGGGAAATACCGGATGCCGAAGCGCAACCTCAAACCAGTTATACAGGGCTTCGCTTGCCCCTGAGATCTACCCGGAAACATTGATCCGATTAGGAGAGGGATCTCATGCTCAGCAGAAACAAGATCCGCGTGGGGATTGTCGGAGCAAATCCGAGCCGTGGGTTTGCCTCGATCGCCCATATTCCTGCCCTGCAGGCGCTTGCGGACTTCGAGATCGCCGCTGTGTGCACGACGCGGCAGGATTCTGCGGACGCAGCGGCGAGGCATTATGAGGCGCCGCTGGCGTTTTGCGACGCCGAGAAACTGGCGCGGCATCCTGACGTCGATCTGGTCGCGGTCAGCGTGAAGGTACCTGATCACTACCTGCCGGTCATGGCCGCAATCGAGGCCGGGAAGCACGTCTATTGCGAATGGCCGCTCGGCCGTAACACCGACGAAGCCATCCGGATGCGCGATGCGGCAGACCGAAAGGGCATCCGCCACGCTGTGGGGTTGCAGGGCCAGGTATCGCCGGCAATCAACTACACCAAGGACCTCATCGTTGACGGCTATGTCGGCCTGGTTCTGTCGGCGACGATGATCGGCTGTGCCCCGAATTGGGGACCCACCATAGACCGTGCCTACCAGGCCGATGTAGCGAACGGCGCCAACCTGCTGACGATTACCGGCGGACATACGATCGACGCGCTATGCTATTGCCTCGGCGAATTTCGCGAGCTTGCCGCATTCGTCGTGAGCCAACGCGACCGTATCCCTGTCGAGGAAACCGGCGAGCTGATGGCCAAGACTTCCCCCGACCAACTTGTCGTCAATGGCATTGTCGGAGACGGTACGGTCGTATCCTTTCAGATCCGTGGCGGGATGAACCGAGGGACGGCGTTCCTGTTCGAGATCCACGGGGACCAGGGCGACCTCCAGCTGACGGCCACCTCACGAGCCTCTATGCAGCGGCAGGAACTGAATGTGAGAGGGGCTCGAGGTAGTGAGAAGGAACTCGCTGAGCTGCCCATACCAGGTAAATACCGCTGGGTTCCGGAAGGGGTCGCGCCCGACTCTCGTTACAATGTCGCTCAGCTTTACGCGAGATTGGCGGAAGGCATTCGAGATGGCAAACCGATTAGCCCTGGATTCGATGCCGCCGTTACCCGTCATCGCCTGCTTGACGCAATCGTGCGTGCTTCGGAAACGGGAATGAAGCGGGTGATCGAGAGCTCGCAATAGGGCTTCGGACTTATGTGCCGTCTCAGCGATCGGCGCTGTGCACGGTGTGCAACGACGTGATGATCCCGAGGTCAAGCGCTGTCTTGCCCATCGGCTCACAGGCAAATACCGAGCCCGCAAACTCGTCCCCCTGCACATGAAGGTCGACCCACCGGCACGCTTAACCAGTCCCGGATGAAAGAAATGGATCATCCCGCGACTGTATGGAATATTGATCTAGCGCTCTATCAGTGCGGGGTCCGCTTTGCCATCGCTATATTTGATGATCCAATCGCGTAGACCGTATTGACGCACGAGATTCGCGTTGAGGCGTCCCGTCCGATCATAATGCCCGTGAAATCCAACGTTGTTGTATTTAGGCATGTAATCGTTCGTGAAGTAACGGGCGCTGCCGCCAAGGAACATTCGTGAGCACCAGGAGTAGCAGTAGCCCGACACGGCCGTACGCATACCGCGCTCTCGAAGCAGCTGACCTACTTGATAGCCGGCCGGAGCGTTTCCACCCCCTGAGTTGCGCAGGATCACGGTGTCGATGCCCGGCGAGCTTGTGAGAGCTTCTCGGACCTTTCCCAGCTCGTCACCGACTACCGGGCCGCTGAGAATGAGTTGATTTCCGACAATCTTCAGCTCCATCGCCGGTGCCCGCGTCGGCACCATTAGCATCGCGATCAAGGCGAGGAGAGTGGCAGTTACCGCTGCACTGCGGACCAACATCAGCGAATAACGATAAAACATATCCAAACAGCGGCTCTTGTGCCGTCCCCGCCAAAAAGGTCGATCAGGCCCACTCAATCACTGCGCGTGTTCAACGCTCTCCAAAAACCGGATGGGTCTCGGGCAGGCTGTGGGCTCGCGCGCCATCCCGCAATAGGGTGATGTACCGCAGAGTCCCTCCTCGATCTTCGACGACCCGCAGTCCATTGTACAAGACGGCCCCCGCGTCGTGAGCAGATGGCATGCCGTTTAGGCGAGCGCCGTTCTGCACATCGAGAAGCATCTGCGGTATTGCTCTCCATGGGCCCCTCCGCTGACCGATATAACTCAAACGGTGCCCTGAGGGATTGTCAGCTCCTTTGCGTTCGGATGGCAATGACTCTCTCAGAGTTGCCTGCATCCCTATCGTGTTCGAGCCCTATACCGCGGAAGCTTATGCGCAGTCGCGCGACTGGATCGCGGAGCGGGAAATCTTCGAGGGCGGCAAGTCCGGCACGGGGACCGACACCTATGGCGACGCCGTCGTTCGGCTGGTCTCAGCGCAAGGACTTACATAGACGAATTACCTTTGCGGCTTCAGGCTGATCCTGCACCGGCGCGAAGCCATCCTCGGCCGATCGTCAAATTCTTCGCCGAAGGTGGCATTGAAACGATCGCCGGCGCTTATTTCTCAACATGATCGCGGAAGTCAGGTTGCACACGACTCTCTGCGGGAGGGAGATGGATTCTAACCATCGGTACCCCACAAATTTCTTTGGTGGACCGTTCGATCCCCACGCAATCCGCCTTCCGCAATATGAACCGGCTCGCCTCGCTATAGGGACCGATGGTTCGAATCCATCTCCCTCCAGCAGAGAGTTTTTACCCTTCGACCTGTTCGCCATCTCAAGCAGATCATGGACACGGGCGGGCAATTCCGGTCACTGGCCGAGCCGTGGGCGGACACCGCCACCAGAAACGGACGGCTAATGGCAGAGGGACGGAGCCGCGCAACGTCACGCGGTCAGTACATGGGCCGACCCTCGAACTCACTGACGTGCAGAAGGCGGAGGCACGGCGTCGACGCGTGCAGGGCGCAACGCTGAAGGAGCTTGCTCGCAGCTACGATGTCAGCCGCAGCACGATTTCTCGGTTGATGGCATCATGACCTTGGTCGCATCGCCTATGGCGGGCTAACGCGGCAACTGTTGCGAGCGCCAGTCTCACACTCAAGGTCCACTCTCGCCTGTCGACGAGCCGTTTACGCCACAGGTTGATAAGACCACCCTCCTGGAGTTGTCATCTGGCACCTCTCATCTGCCGCATCCCCAAATATCCAGTTTGCCCAATACGCCAATGGCTGCTTGTACCTGTTCAAAATCTCGCTGGACATCAAGGTAAGTGGTTCCACAATCAGAGGCTGAAATAAAGAACGTCATTACGAGGAGTCCCGCAGGGGGGCGCGGCAATCTCAACCCGGATCATGGTGTCGCCACCAAATGTCTGACCACGGGTGCGCCTTCTATGTGGAACCGACGCACCGCGTCCTGGTCTGATTCAGTGCACTAGTCCTTTAGTCGCTTACGACCTGAGTGTTTGCATTTTGTGAGCAGATTTGTCAGGCCAGAGCAGGAATGATGGTGTGTTCGGTGAGACGGCGGCCGGCAGCGATGGCGGCGCGGCCAGCGCGGGTGAGATAGTAGCGATAGGTACCGAGGACGCGTTTGATGACGCCGAGATGGCGCAGACGGGCGAGTTGTCGGGATAGGGTGGCGGGAGAGGATTGGCCGAGGAGCGGCAGTAGGTCGGCGCGGCGGAGACCGGCGATATTGAAGCCAGGACGCTGGAGGGCGGCGAGCAGGGTCTGTTCGGCGCGGCTGAAAAAGTTGAGGCCCTTGAGGTTTCGGCCTTTGAGCGGACGGGGTTGGGTGAGACGGTCGAGCGTCCGGATGCCAGCCGAGAAGTCGTCCAGACTGGAGAGGTATTCAAGGTAACGGCGATTGCAGCTTAGCAAGATCTCACGCAAGTCCTTGAGGCTGTAGATGGTCTTTCTGACGGGGGCCAGGGCGCGAGTTGCCGGGCCTTGGCGATGTTCCACCTTGCGGTAGTGCTTGAAAGCGGAGACGTCGTTGGTGGTCGTCTCGATACGTAGGACGAGGCCGAATTTGTCGTAGATCTTGATCGAGGACTTACTGAAACGATGCTTGACGCAGGTGCCCTCGATACGCGTGGTGAATTGGCTGCCGATCTCTTGGGCGAGTTGGGCAGTGATCTTGTGGCCGAGAAAGGTGGCGACGTGTTCGGCTTTGACGGTCAGGATGGCTTGCCGGGAAAGCTGTTCATAGAGGGGTTTGAGGATGGCCGGCGTGCGGAACACCAGATCAGTGGCGTATTCGACCTGCATGAAACTCCAGTGGTAGGACTGGGCGAAGACGTCGAGCACCGGACAGCACTGCTGGGCATAGTGATCGAGGATGCGATGCAGATGGTCGGGCGAGAGGGTGTCGGCGAGGGCCTGCGCGCGCTCCCAGTCGTCAATGCGCAGAAAGGCGTTGTCGGCAAGGGTGAAACCGACGCCGGCGGCGGTGAGTTGGCGGGCCAGCCAGCTATGCCCATTGCAATAGAACTGCAGACGGAACGGGCACCAGGTCGGCACGCGCAGATAGATCAGGCCCAACTCGGCGTCGATGAAGTAGAAGTAGTAATGCAGGCATTTGCCAGTATCCGGCCGCAAGAAGGTGCGATGCGTGTGCTTGTCATGCCAGGGCTTGTAGGTGTGGCAGGCTTCCATCGCCGAGATGATATGCACCAGGCCGGGACGGTCGCCGCGGACGACAAGCACCCTGGCGACGACGTCCTCCTTGCGGATGTGGTTCTTGGCAATGTGTTCGATGGTAATGCCAGCGGCACTCGCCAACTCGGCGGCGCGCTCGCGTACTCGATCGCGAAGTGGTTCGGCAAATCGCGGATAGTCGAAGATCCGGATCTGCCGCGCAGAAAGAAATCCCGTCATTCCCTTCGCGTAACAGGCTCCCGGCAGCGTGCCGGTGACGATGATCCGGTCATAGCAGGAGAGCACCCCGGCGAGGCGCTCGCGGTAACGCTCCGTCAGCGGCTGCCTCAACCTCCCCTCCTGCTCCCCGCGTCTCCTGCGTCTATTTTAACCTGTTTGGTTCCGGCTTCGCCGGCTTAGGGTGAATAGTCCAGAAGCTCGTGCGCGTGCTGCTTTGCGCGCGGGAAGCCGCCGCCCTTTTGCTTTTGGCTCCGAAGCCGGTAAACGCGAGCACCTTGATGTCGGTATGGTTAATACACAGTCGGGCTCCGCATTGACCGATCTCGAATTCGCGCTACGGACCGCAAGAGCGCTTGTGTCCACCCTGCCCGATGAGGCAATCGGCTTTGTCAGAACCGCGCTCGGCGAAACAGTTGACCCGCGTCTCCGGCATCTTCTCCTGCCAGCCCTGGCCGCTCTTGAGCGCAATAATGTACCCGCGGCTCGCAGATGGCTCGACCGGGCTTGCGAATATGAAGCGGCTAGACGCGAGCGCATACAATCCGGGGGCCGCCGAATTGATCCGTAACCGCCGCTCGCCGGCCGTTAACCCCCTTAATTAATGGCCGCAAGTTTACGCCCTCCACTTCCCTCGCTGGCGGCTGCCCTCACGGCAGTGGCTTCCTTGTGAACAGTCATAAGGTCGAGACCCGGCGGCACTATTCCGTCGCGTCTACACGCCATGCCGGTATCGACGATCCACCCGAACGGGAACTCGAATACCAGATCCCCTACTCTGAGACCCCGCTCGGCCGTTTCCACGAGGTGGACACAGCGCAGCCCGGCCTTTGTCAGCGGATGGTCGTCCGCAAGTTTGAAGACCGACATCAGCGAGCAACTCTTCGGCCGCTTGAACGGGCAGGACCATACCCCGAAAGGTTAACGACAGTCCACGGGTTCCTTCGTGAAATGATCGTCCGGTGCGAGGCATTGGCGCGAGAGGGCGAATGACTGACCGGGCCGTTGTACTGAACAGAACGCCTCGCTGAAGGTCAGCGCGAAAAACACGCGGAATGGCGGGCAGCGCTCCGCCTGCGCATCGAGCAGGCGGGTGAGGACACCGGTTCCGCTGTCGCCTCAGCCCACCCGATCGTCTCGCCCGCACCGATCAGCCGGGTAAAATCGAGCGCTTCGGGCGCTATGGTGACCGGGGTTTTCACGCGCCGCTCAGCGACGCCATCTCAGAAGAGGTAGAAACTCGCGGCACGTCATCCGGTCACTCATCCGCTCCGCCGAAAACTCAGCACGCGATCCGTTACGCAAGCCCCCGATCAGAAATGTCCAGCGAACAACGACACGTCGCGCAAGAGATCGCTCCTCGAATTCCGCAACGACATAGCGGAATATCGACGCAACATCGCAGGAGCTGAACTCTTACATTGCCGCGAGTTGCTGCTCCAATCGGGTCAGCTTATTGCGAAGGCGAAAATATTTTGCGTCCCAACCGCGGTCTTTGGTAGCGCCGGTCTCCTGGATTTGGCATTGATGAAGGGTACACCAAGGGCGCAAATGGGGTAATGCCGTGCAGCCGGTGGGACCCATCAATGGGAGCTGGTGGCCGGTGGTCGGCAATCTGATGCCCCAATCCTTGTACGAATGATCAATTGTCATCTGACAATGCATTCTGTCACAACAGCGATAGGCTCTGTTGCCCACGCCGGGGCATTTATCGCCACCGCATTTCTCCTTTGTCAGCTCCGACATTTCACGGTATCCACGGCTGATCGCGGCGCGTAACTCACCTTTTTTCATGTTGTCGCCTCCGCCCGCAAAGCCAAAGGCCAATGGGCAAAAATTGAGATGGTCGCTATGGAGCTCAAACTAATCGGGATCATGCCGCGTTGGATTTCGACAGCACACCGCACCGCCCCGAGAACACTCGGAAATTCCGCCAGCAGGCCGTCCCCGGTATTCTTGACGATGCGGCCACCGTGGTTGTTGATTTTGGGATCAACCAGCTGGCCGAAATGCGCTTTGAGGCGTAGGTGCGTCCCCTCCTCGTCCGCCCCCATGAGGCGCGAGTAACCCGCCACATCGGCAGCTAGGATGGCGTCCAGCCTGCGTTCGACGCGTCCCGTGGCCAAAGCGGTGCTCCTCAACCGCGTGGGCCGAATAGGTCATCGGCTCTCGTCAACGATACTAATGGTAAAGATGAGCGGAGGCATTCTCTTTCAACGGAGCGGCCAAATTTCCGATCGTGGCTGGCCGCGCCCGTTCCAACCGGGCTGGCACCGCAGGAGCCTCGGGCAGGCAACCGGATGAGGATGGGTTGTTGAGGATCCAACCCCTAAGCGCTAAGCTCCACGTCATGAGTGATCAATTCGAAGGCAGTTGCCTCTGCGGCGCGGTACGCTTCGTGGCCACCGGACAACCGGAATCGGTAGCGTGGTGCCATTGCGAAAGTTGTCGGAACCATAGCGGTGCGCCCGTTTCCGTCTTTGTGGCATTCAAACACGACGCGTGCGTCGTTACTGATGGTCAGATCACGAAGTTCAATTCGTCGCCCGGTAGGTGGCGGGGATTTTGTACCAGATGCGGGTCCACATTGACCTGCGAAGGCGAACGCTCGAATGAAACGCATTTTCATGTCGGCGCATTTCGGGATGCTGCGCAGCTTCAACCGACGAGACACATATTCCCGGAGGAGCGCCTACCCTGGTTACATTTTGGGCGGTTAACGCCTGTACTGCCTCTGCAGCCGCGTGTCGCTGGCTGAACCCTCTTCTCGCCCTAGCGCTATCCTGTGCCGCCTACGGAGGGTCGCCTACGGTCCTAATGGCGTTCCGGACCGAACAGCAGGCGCAAGAGCATTGGCGCTATCGCTTTGGCGCTGCGTTGAACCTCCGGTCAGCCCCGATTGGCACGACCGTAAGCCGCGGCAACGCGTTGACACCGGGGCCTGGCGGTTTGGCTTCGCGAGGCGTCGGCGGATGTGCCCGCGCATGTGCTCCCGGACCGCTTCGCAACCACGCCCAGCATGGCGGTACGAAAGCTGTTTTGTAAATGTAAATGACCTAAGCAGGGAGATTAGCTATGTTCGTGATCCGCGTTTCCTATCCCGGCGGACATTCAGTCTGGCTGACGCGCAGGTCCCTACCTTGCCTGGGGACTGAAGAAAGATGCAGTGCCATTTACCACGGAAGCAGATGCTGCCCGCACGATTGCGCGCCTGCGTCCTTCTGGACCGGTAAGCATTGAACCTATCGCGCCGGAGATTGCGAGGAACGCGTGAACACGCCCGACGCATAACGGAACCTTGATGATAATCTTTGATGACGGCTCGCGCGGGCGGCCGTGATCGGCGGCGCGAAGGCGGCCGATAGCTCGTGGGCACCGTCAATCTGCAGGAGGCCAAGTTGACGGTGCCCGCGGCTTTCTCTACCTTGTCGCGGTGATCGACTGGGCGAGCCGCAGCCCGCGTCGATCAGAGCGATCCTAAAGCTCAGAGTTCACGGATTCGCCGGTGGAGGAATCGCGTGGACCGTCGCACTGATCGAGGAACTCAGGTTCGCATGCGACTCGCCGCTGGAGGGAGATGGATTCGAACCCTCGGTCCCCCGTCAGAGGGACTACGCTTTTCGAGACCGCCCGTTCGACGACTTCGGCAATTCCGCTCCCGCGGCAGAGAACCGTTCCCTTAAATTCCAACTGCGCGCGATATGCGGGGGTCAGCTGAAGTGGCGGGATCTTTTTTTCATGGCCCCTTCATCCGGGTTTCATCAAAGAGTTGTAGCGATTCGGGGAGGCCCATCGATATCGGCGCGTGCCAGGTCTCTGGCGCCTGAAACGCGAAATAGCCTCTGGATCGACCGAGGACGGTACGCGCCCGCGCTCCCGTGGCGGCGCCCTTGACCTCCCCTGTGCACCACACGCTGACGGGCGCGATCGACCGCCGGGCGGCGCGTCTCCATGGCTTTGGCGCTTTGGCGCATGGCCCAACTATCAAAAGGTCAAAAGGTAGCTTGCGAGGCCAACTGGTTCACTATATGTTCTAATGGCTCGGATCCAATCCTCCAAGCGAGCAGTTTATGGCGGATCAGATTGTCATCACCGAGAAGACCAGCCAAGCAAAAGATATCCGGACCGCTGTTGGCTCTCGCTACGGAGACATTCTTCCGGCCGAGGGCCATTTGTTCGACCTGCTCGAACCGGAGGATGTGGTCCCGGCCTGGAAGCGGTGGTCACCGATTCTCCTGCGGCCCGAAGGCCTTTACGGCACTCGCCCGGCCGAGGGCGGCAACAAAGCCGCTAAGCTCAAAGCCATTCGCGAGGCGCTGCGCAAGGTTAAGCGGGTCTGGCTCGACACCGACTGCGATCGCGAGGGTCAGCTCATCGGTCAGGAAATCCTCGAGCATTACCAGTACCGCGGCCAGATCATGCGGGTGATGTTCACCGCGCAGGATTAGCAGACAATCCGCGACGCATTCGCCGGGGCGAAGCCCAACGCCGAATATGCCAGCTTATACGCCGCTGCCGTCGCGCGCCGTCAGGCCGACCAGATCTACAACCTGTCGCTGACCCGAACCGCGACCGTTATTCTGGGCCGAGGAGCCAGGGGCGTGATCGGGGTTGGCCGGGTGAAGACGCCGACCTTGGCAATCGTGTGCAAGCGAGAGCTGGAAATCCGGAACTTCGTGCCGGTAGATTATTTTGAGGTCGTTGCCACCGAGTACGAGACCAGGACGAGTTGCTCGGCATTCTGATTGGGGTGTTCGCGATTAACCCGGTGCTGCGGCGCTCTTGCGCTTGGCCCCTCTATTCCGGCCGAGCTCTTGCATCCATGCCGTTCGACGGCGCAGTGGATCGCTTGGAATGGGCTAAGCCGCGCATGGGATCTGCCGGGGATCGGTGGCGGCGGCCGCAGCCAGTTCGGTCATGACCTCAACCTGCATATGGCGGTGCTGCAGCGTTTCCATTCGGTGAGCACCGCAGGCCGGGCTATTCGGTCGGTTGGACCTGCGGCGGTGCGCGGCGGGCAGCTCGTTCGTTGGCGATGATCTGCTGCAGGCACTCGATGCCGTCCCTGGTGAAGGCGGTCACGCCGTCCTCGCCGACGCCGTAGACGCGAAGGCAACCGTCTTCGGGGAACATGTCGATCGACAGCTCGTACAGCCAGTCTTCGTCCTCGCCGAGCATGTTGGCGACGTAGCCGATGGTGAAGACGGCTGCGATGGCCGCCACGATCACGCCGCCTGACTTCGCGGCGTTGAACGCGGCCGCCAATTCCACGGCAGGAGTTCGTCGATCCGGTGGGCCAGATGCTCGGCGATCCGGGCCAGGACGTCGGCCAGCCAGGCTTGCGGATCGACATCGTTCAATTTGGCAGTGACAATCAGACTGTACATCACTGCGGCGCGCTGGCCGCCGCGGTCGGAACCGGCGAATAACTATGACTTTCTGCCGAGGGCAATTCCGCGTAGCGCTCGCTCGGCGGCGTTGTTTGAAAGGCAGATCCGTCCGTCATCGAGGAACCGCGTGAACGCCGACCAACGCGTTGACATGCGAGAGGATACCGTCGCGGTAGAGCGCGCGTGAATCGCCGATCGGAGCACTGTCTGCAGAGGTCGTGCCCGCGACGATCCCTTTTTGGTCGAGATCAGCCAGCCGCGCGATGCCAGCTCCGTCCATACCGCCGCCGGCTTCACTGAAGAACACGGCGTAGATGTCTGGCGGAATTGCATTGTCCGATCGTCCCCCGGAAAGGGCGTCGTGCGATGCGGTGATGGCGATCCGACCCGCGTCTTCGGGTTGCAGCATTCCGACCGAATTGGCGCAGATAACCATCGGCTCGTCGGGAACGTCGCGCATAACAAAGCGGGCGCCCTCGATGATGCTCGGCGGCGCAGTTGCCGGTACGATTGCCGAGCGCATCAGTTCGGCGCACTCCCTGACGCTTTGGCCCGGCGCCCAGCCGAGGGCGGCGCCGGCGCGATTGACGTGGCTGATGATACCGTGCTTAAGCGTGCCAGGGACCGATGGTTCGAATCCATTTCCCTCCAGCAGCGAGTCTCTTCGCAAAGATCAGACCCCGGGCACCAAAGGGAACCAGATATTTTATCCACATATCTCGCTGCCGCGGGGGAGGGCCACCCGGGCGGCCCGAGGCGACCGGCGACATTGGCGGCCTGCCAAGTCGTATAGAGGGCGTCGGCATCGCTGACATAGAGGTAGCAGCAGCTTGCCGTGACCTTTGGGTTATGCTCTGGCGAAAGGCTCAGATGCAGCTCGACCTCGCCCCAGCGCACAAACCCATATTCGGGATTTGCTTCGCCGGGTGGCCCGTAGGCTCGCACGTCAAAACCCAGCTGTCGGTAATGAGCGAGTGCCGCCGTCACGTCCCGCACTGGCAAGATCGGTGCTGCCCTCTGCATCGTGACTTCCACTGCCACCTTCCTCTCCTCTTGCCATCGTGTCGCAGTTGTTCGCGCGCTGGTATCGGCAACATCGCGCCGAACAGCGATCTTCGCGATCGGCCAAGCCGGAGCCATTTCGCGCCGTCCACAACAGTCACGGGCCCCGGTTGGGGAGCGAACGCGAGCCCCACTACCCCGTATGCGAGCTCCCGGCGCGGATGCTTTTGGCCGAAGCTCCTCTCGCAGCCGGACCTCGCAGACCGCGATTCCTGGCCTCGTCAGCCGGGGCAGCTTGGCACAGCAGCCCGCGGAAGGATGCACGACCCCCGCCATCCCCTTACGGTGGAATTTCGCCGCTTGCTTTTAGAAACCGCGCGCGTTCATCTTTGTCCGCGAACGCGCCGTCTACTATAGGCAGGAGGATCACCCTTGTCCGCGGCAACTCGCCAGATGCATCTCGGCGTCTTTATGCTCGGCGCCGGCAACCATTCGGCCGGCTGGCGCTGGGAGGGCGCCGCGGTCAGCAATAACGACCTCGCGGTGATCCAGGAAATCGCCCGTATCGCCGAGCGCGGCAAATTCGACCTGTTGTTCGTCTCCGACGGTCTTGACTACGAGCAAGGGGATCTGCCGTCGTTCATGTGCCGCTTCGAGCCGACGAGCCTGATCTCGGTGTTAAGCGCGCACACGACGCGGCTAGGCCTCGGCGCCACCGTATCGACGAGCTTTACCGAACCCTACAACGTAGCCCGCCTGTTCGCCTCGATCGACCACATCAGCCAGGGCCGCGCCGCCTGGAACGTCGTCACCAGCTCGCGGCCGAAGGCGGCGCTCAATTTCAACTTCGACCGTCAGATGGACCACGAGTTGCGTTACCAGCGCGCCGAGGAGTTCGTTGATGTGGTCAAGGGGCTGTGGGATTGCTGGGAAGACGGGGCGCTGGTCGCCGACAAGGCGAGCGCGGTCTATATCGATGACAGCAAGATCCGGCCGCTCGACCACAAGGGTCGGTTCTTTCAGGTCAAGGGGCCGATGAACATCGCGCGCTGCCCGCAGGGGCACCCGGTCATCATCCAGGCTGGCGGCTCGCCCTCGGGCCTGGAACTCGCGGCGCGCACCGCCGATGTCGTCTTCTCGGTGGTGCAGGAACTGGACAGCGCCAAGAAGGCCTATGCCGATCTGAAGGGGCGTATGGCGAAGTACGGTCGCTCGCCCGAGCAATTGTCGGTATTGCCCGGCGTCATGCCGATCATCGGCGCGAGCGAGGCCGAAGCGAAGGAAAAGCTCAACCAACTGCAGAGCTGGCTGACCCCAACCAACGCCCTGACCCTGGTGACTGGCCGGATCGGTTACGATGTCAGCGGCTACCCGCTCGACGGCCCGGTACCGCCGCCGCCGCCTTCCGAAGGCGGCCGCACCTTCCACCGCGTCCTCTACGACATGGCGCGGCGGCAGAACATGACCCTGCGCGACCTCTACAACCTTACCGCCGCGGCGCGCGGCCACTGGGTCATCTGCGGCACCCCAACTGGGATTGCCGACACCCTTGAAGAGTGGTTCGTCGAGGGCGCCGCCGACGGTTACAACATATTGCCGGCCTATTTCCCTGGCGCATTCGCCCATTTTGTCGACCTGGTCGTGCCGGAACTCCAGCACCGCGGCCTCTTCCGCCGCGACTACGAGGGCCAGACGTTGCGCGACCATCTCGGCTTGGCCCGGGCGGCGGCGCCGGCGCGGCTGCGCCAAGCCGCTGGGGCCGAATAACGATGACGGAAACCTCGACGCTACCGCCTGCAAAGTACTTGCTATTGATGCGGTAAAGGCCAGAACGGTCGCACAGCAACTGCGATCGGAGCCGATATCGAAACCGGCAGGGCTACAACTTAAGAAGCGGCTCGGGCTGTCTCACAATCCGGGCCCACATCAAGTTTCGTCGATGCGATCCGCGGCTCGTGTCCCAACCCGCGAAGCACTCTGCGGCGCTCCAGCAGGCCTCCATGCCGACGATACGATGCCGAGGCCATCGCCGAGGCGGCGTTACGGCCCAACCCGCGCGTCGTCCAGGAGAAGAGCCGGGATCAACTCGACCTGCAGGCCTGTCATCGAGTCCGGTCGCGATTGGCCTCCCGTCGGACCGCGACGATCAAACAGATCCGCGCTTTCTTGCTGGAGCAGGACATTGCCGCCAGAGTTGCGCACGCGCCCTCGCTCTTCCCGATATTGGAGAACCGATGGAACGAGATCTCACCGCGAATGGCCAGCCTGATCCTCGGGGCAGGGGCCACGCTGAACGGTAAGACCCGCAGCAGAGGCCAAGAGTTAAGCGGGCGCCCGTTTGCATAGGGTGCGATGGCGACGGCAAAATCGCACTCCCATCCCGCTGGGCGATTCAAAAAGCGTACCTCGTCGCCTAACCGATAATGGTCGTAGAAGGGTTCTCGGCGCGCCGGGCTTAGCCTCTCACTGCTCGCACGAAGCGTTCTACTTCGGACTCATCGTATAGTAGTGCACGCTGGCACGGACGAGCGCGTCCAGCCCGCGCGGGCTGATCGAGCGCGGGTGCGCGCGGCGACCGAGACACATGGAAATTTGATGTTCATGGCGCGCAGGCGGTCGCGTGCTGCGGTTGCCCTACGCAGTCTCCGCGATCCTTCCGCACAACGCCCGCTCGCGTCGCGTCGCCGAAGGATCTGCGTGGCGCCGCCTGCGTGCGCGCCAATGTCGCTTATGGGGCAGCAACCTTCAGCTCGAGAGGAACCCCCGATGACCTCCGCTCCTTCCCCCCGGCCCGCCAGCGCGCTGCGTGCGCGCATGATCGAAGACATGACGGTGCGCGGCTTCACCGAGGAGACGCACAGGAACTACATTCGTGAGGTGCGGGCGTTGGCGGCCTTCATCCGCCGGCCTCCCGA
Organism: uncultured Alphaproteobacteria bacterium; assembly: GCA_963787425.1. GTDB lineage: Bacteria > Pseudomonadota > Alphaproteobacteria > ATCC43930 > CGMCC-115725 > AP-15. The sequence goes on along the minus strand of CAWBCV010000001.1, from coordinate 747,213 downwards.
TACGGCGACGGCGGAGGATCTGCGCCGCTTCCAGCTGCACCAGAGGCAGAGCGGCATGCAGCCGCCGAGCCTCAACAGCGCGGTTTCGGCGCTGCGTTTCTTTTTCACCGTGACACTCGACCGGCCGGACCTTGCCCGGCGGCTCACGGTGGTGCGCCAGCCGCGGCGGCTGCCTGCCGTTCTGAGCGTCGAGGAGATCGCGCTTCTGCTCCAGGCGGCGCCGGGGCCCAAGTACAAGGCGGCATTCGCCACCGCCTACGGCGCCGGGCTGCGGGTCTCCGAGGTGGTCGCGCTCAAGGTCGGCGACATCGATTCCGAGCGCATGCTGTTGCGGGTTGAGCAGGGCAAAGGACGCAAAGACCGCGACGCCATGCTGTCGCCGCAGCTGCTTGAGCTGCTGCGTGAGTGGTGGGTAGAAGGCCGGCGCCGCGGCGTCTTGCTGCCGCGGGGCTGGCTGTTTCCGGGCCGCAACCCGATCGAGCCGCTCTCGACCCGCCAGCTCAACCGCGCCGTCCACGCGGCCGCCGAGGCCGCCGGGATCAAGAAGCGAGTGTCGCCGCATACACTGCGGCACAGCTTCGCCACCCACCTGCTGGAACAGGATACCGATATCCGCGTCATCCAGGTGCTGCTCGGCCATGCCAAGCTCGACACCACGGCCCGTTACACCCGCGTCGCCAACACCACGATCCGCAACGTGACCAGCCCGCTCGACCGGCTCGCGACCCGTGGTCGAGAGGAGACCGAGAGCCGGAGCCTAGCCCGGCGGCGGTGAGCCGCCCGAGGCTGGAGGTCGCCGACATCTTTCATCACCATGGCGCCGCCTGGCGCAAGGCCAATGCCGGGCATCTGAGCCTGGGCCAACTCCAGGTGATGTCGGCCATCGAGTACTGCCGCTCGGCCGCCCTCGGCGGTCATGTCGAGCGCTGCCAGGATTGCGGCCACAGCCGGATCGCGTACAACTCGTGCCGCAACCGCCATTGCCCCAAGTGCCAGGGCGCGGCGGCGCGGGACTGGCTTGCCGCCCGCGAGGCCGATCTGCTGCCGGTCGGCTACTTCCACCTGGTCTTCACCCTGCCGGCCGAGATCGCCCCGATCGCCTACCAGAACAAGGCGGTGGTCTACGATCTGCTGTTCCGCGCGGCGGCCGAGACGCTGCTCACCATCGCCGCCGACCCCAGGCACCTCGGCGCCCGCATCGGCGCCACCGCCGTGCTCCACACCTGGGGCTCGGCGATGACCCACCATCCGCACCTCCACATGATCGTGCCGGGCGGCGGGATATCGCTTGACGGCATGCGCTGGGTGCGCTGCAGACCCGGCTTCCTCTTGCCGGTGCGCGTGCTGTCCCGTCTGTTCCGGCGGCTCTTCCTGACCGCGCTCGCCGACGCCCACACGGCGGGCCGGCTGGCGTTCTTCGGCGACCTCGACAGCCTGCGTCACCGACAGGCCTTTGCCGCCTATCTCGCGCCGCTGAGGAAAAAGAACTGGTTCGTCTACGCCAAGCCGCCCTTCGCCGGGCCCGAGGCGGTGCTCGCCTATCTCGCCCGCTACACCCACCGCGTCGCCATCTCAAACAGCCGGCTGCTCGGCCTTGATGAGCGCGGCGTCACCTTCCGCTTCAAGGACTACCGCCGCGACGGGCGGGCGCGGTACCGCACGATGACGCTCATGCCCGACGAGTTCATCAGGCGCTTCCTGCTCCACGTCCTACCCAAGGGCTTCCACCGCATCCGCCACTACGGGCTGCTCGCCAGCGCCGCCTGCAAGACCAATATCGCGCGCGCCAGAGAACTGATCGCGATGCACCGATGCCGGTCGATCGATCCGCCGGCAGAGCATGACGACGCGGACCCGGAAACCGGCGCCGCGGCGGACCAGCGCCCGCCATGCCCCTGTTGCGGCGGCCGCATGATTATCGTCGAGACCTTCGAGCGCGCGTGCCGCACCCCGCGCCCCGCCAGTCGCCCGAAGCCGGGGTCAGGACCGCGATGCCATGACCACCGTCACCGCCTCGCCGCAGCACCAACCACCCGCCGGAGCAGCTCGCTTCCGGCGTCGCATCACTGTCGTCCCGGCGCTTCCAAACGCCGATGCGACATCCCGCCGCCCATGCCGAAATCACCCCGCCAACGACTGGCGGCAGCAGTCAAAAACTCTCAACCGCGATCGTCGATCTGCCGTCGAATACGCCGGCCAGCGCTACCCGCACCGAGGTCGCTGCCTCATCAAATCCCCATAGACGGCAAGCCGCCCGCCAAGCCCCCGCGGGTTCCTTCCCTGAAGGCTTTCGGACACCGGCCCTCAGCACCGGCTGATAGATCATCAACGGGCCGGTATCCGAAACCCTGCAAGACCCGCCATCGGTTTTGAGCGAGCCGCGCGGCCGGTATGGGCTCGACACTGGCCGTTTTCTCACAGACCAGCGAACGGCAGTCTTGGCACCTCAGACGCGTTGACCAGGATCGAGAGAGTTGGATATTCGCCTCGAGCGAACACGCGTACAATGGGCGTAAATCGACTCGATTAGCACCGAAAAGACAATCCATTGAGCCGGTAGTTGGAGCGAAGCCAACCCCTCTCGCGCAATTCACAAGAACGCCACCGTTGGTAAGGTGTTGCCGATCCTTGATGTCAGCCGGCGTCCATCCTGGTAAAGCGGACCCTGAGCAAACCGTGCTCGACAATCGTAGAATACGTGCCCCGTGTGGCGGCTCAATTTCGGAATTTGCAGGCGGCGTAAGGCGACGGTTCGGTGAAGGGCTCCTCACCGGTCATCATTTCCGCAAGCAGTCGCCCGGTCACCGGCCCGAGCGTGAAACCGTGATGGGCATGGCCAAAGGCGAACCATAAACCCTGGTGCCGCTCGCCCTTGCCGATCACCGGGACCATATCGGGCAGACAAGGCCGGCAGCCCATCCAGGGTTCGGGCTCCAATCGTTCGGTCAGCGGAAACAATTCGCGGGCCAGCGGTTCATCGCGCGCGAGCTGGACCGGGCTCGGCGGCGCGTCGCGATCAGCGAACTAGACGCCGGTCGTCAGGCGGACCCCTTTTCTCATCGGCGCGAGCGCAAAGCCGCCATCGGCGTCGCGCACGGAATGGCCGAGCGTGGCGTTGCCCTTGACGTCATAATGCATGTGGTAGCCGCGCTTCACCGCCAAGGGGATCTGATAGCCGAGCGGTCGAAAGACATCGTCGGACCACGGGCCGAGAGCCACGACCACTTCGCGGGCCTCGATTGAGCCCTTCTCGGCAAACAGGCTCCAACCCGAGGGCTGCGAGTCCAGTTGGCGCGCATCGGCCTTGAGGAAGCGTCCGCCCCGATCGGTGAAAAGATCGGCATAAGCCTTCGTCAGCAGGCCCGGATCGGACGAGGTCGGCGAGCCGCGGAAATGGATCGCTCCGGCGAGTGCCCCCGACAAATGCGGTTCGAGCTCGCGCAATTGCGTCCCCGTAAGCACCGTATAGTCAACGCCGTATTCCTCGAGCGTCTGCGCGTCCGCGATACCCTTGAGCAGCGTCTTCTCCGTGCGGCAGCAATTGAGCCAACCTTTATGGTTCACGAGGCTTTGAGCCGCGCTGCCGATCTCGGCAATCAGCACGTCATGCTCCTTAACGCATTGCGCCATCAACGGGGCAAGCGCTCGCATCGATCGTTCGACCCGTTCGGGCGTTGCGTTCCGCCAGTACTGGAAAAGCCAAGGCGCGATCCGCGGCAGCGCCGACAGATGATAGACGGCGTCGCGGCGGTTATTCATCGCGTAGCTCAGGACAACGGCGAATTTCCGGGGGAAGGTGTAGGGGATCACGGCCTCGCGCTGGATCAAGCCGGCGTTGCCGTAGCTTGTTTCTTCTCCTGGACCGCGCCGGTCGATCAGAGCGACGTCGCGACCGCGCCTTTGCAGATGCAGCGCTGCGCTGACTCCAACCATTCCTGCTCCGAGAACGATTACGTCGGCGCGAGCGCTCATTCTGCCCGATGCAGAGTTCTCGTTATAGCGTCTGCTCGTCCAACTCTAGAAAGCCGCTGAGTGGCGATCCGGGCGCCCTCGGCCATTGCCGCGAGCTTGGCCCACACCACGTCTTCGGTGACCCGGCCCATGCCGGCCGAGGTGTCGAAGCCGCAATCGGTGCAGGCCATCACCCGTCTCGGGTCGCCGACGGCGCGCGCAACGTTTTCGAGGCGATCGGCGACGACCTCCGGATGCTCGACAAAGCCCGTCAGATCGTCGATGATGCCGGCAGCGATGATCTGATCGTCGGCGAGCGGGAATTTTGCAATACGCGATATTCATGCTGATGCCGGGGATTGGCGAAGGGCAGCACGAACCCGCCAACATTGGCCTGCTCGAGGAGCGGCAATATGTCGGCGAGCGGGACGTCGCGATCGTGCGGCCCCTCGTAATTTCCCCAGCAGACGTGGAGCCGTACCCGGTCACGCGGTACATTGACGATTGCCTTGTTGATTGCCGCGATGACGCGCTCGACAAAAGCAAGAAACTCGCCAACCGGACGATCATTGTAGGTTAAATGCCGCTCGAGCGCGAGATCCGGGCAGTCGAGCTGCAGCAGGAAGCCGCTCTTGACGATCGCCTCGTATTCGACCTGGCTGGCGGCAGCGACGGCGGTGAGATATGCCTCTTCACTATCGTAATATTCGTTTTTCATTGCGGCGGCAATGATCCCGGGCGACGCGATGGCGCGGTCATGAACGGCTCGATGAAGCCCTTTGGCTTCGCTTCGAGGGCAGTGCGAAAATCAGCGATCTCGGCATTCAATTCTGTGTCGTCGACGTAACGCACTTCGCCAATTGCCTTGGGTGGCTGGTAATTGCCCACAGCCTCGCGGGCAGCGAGCATCTGCGCCAATCTGTTGCTTCAAGAGCGGATAGCGTTCGACATCGCCGCGCGGCCAGCGCTGCCAGCTGTCGCCGAAACCGCTCATCCGATGTGCCGGACGTAGAGAAAAAACGCCTCGCGTTGCTGCTCGCCGTTGTTGCCGATATCGACACCGGCTTCGATCTGCTTGTCGACGATTCGGCGCAGTGCCGCCTTGCCAACCCGGTCGAGCTCAGCCGGATCGATCGCCTCGCCACGCGCGCGACGTACATAGAGCCGGGTGAGCTCGGGTGGTCGCGGCAAGCTGCCCGTATGGGTGGTCAAAATCCGCTCGTCGCTCCACCGCATCGCTCCCTCCGATCTGATCCGTATTTACCGGGCCCTCGTTTCATAAGCCCGGCTGTTTCCGCTTTGGGCTATCGTGGCAACAAGATCAAGTGAAAGATGCTGCACGCAGCCGAACACCGGATCCCGGCTGGCTCGGCCAGATGCACTCTTGTGTGGACCCTTTGGGTTCGGCGGAGATTTCTAATGGATGTCCGCCCCCCCCCCGCGCGCGGTCATTGATGCGGCCCACGCGCGTCCCCGAACTGCATCAACGACGCTGGCGCGAGATGGAACGCCCGTTATCATTCGCCCGATCAACGCGGCGCGGGCGTGCACCTCGGCCTGATCTCTGGCTGGCTTCAATCTTAGGGTGGAGTTGGGCCAGGCGATCGCTCTGGCGCTGCCCGCGCTGCTTGCGATCGTCCGCTTGGCGCGAGGAGTAGCGGTTTACCGCTATGCATCGCTCGCCGTGGCGGTGGCCGGAGCCTACTGGCTGCTTGAGCGTATCTCCTTCGAGTAATGACTTACGCGCATGGTGTCGATGCCGCCGAATCCGTGAATTCGAATGACTCTCATTATTCGTCCGCTCGTTTTGGAGGCTCGCCCTCACATAAGCGCATCCGCGGGTTGATCATCGACCGGGTAGCGCGCAGGCAGGTTAGCCCGCTGCGATCACCGCCGAGTGGCAGTTCCAGCCAGCGCCGGGAAATACGATTTCGCGATCAGATCCGTTATCGCGGATCTTATAGCGAAGCCCCCGCATCGGTCGTTTTGCCGTTTCCGCGAGCGGCCTATAGTCGGCAGAAGCGGAGCGAAAACCGCAGGTAAGGATAGCGCGGCGATGGCCCCCTTTGAACTGGAAGAGGATGGCTCGCTCACCGAAGCTCTGGGGCTGCTCGACCCGGCGGATCCGGCGGTGCGGCCGATTGCGGGCGGCACCGCACTGATGCTGATGATGAAGTCGGGCTCGCATTGTCAGCTTAACTTATCGCGATAAAAAAAGCCCGAAGCAGGACGCGCGATTACGCTGCCGCGACTGCATTCCGCCATTCGCTCGCCGCCTCGGCGCGGAAGACCCGCAGCGTCGACCGCGAGACGAGATGGCGTGGAAGGTTGAAAGTGTTTTGAACGGCGGCATGCATGCTGAGGAAACGCTGAGCGGATCGAGCCGATTTGAACCGCTGCATCTTGCGCTCTCGTCGTCGTACAGGCTGATGCGAATTCTCGGCGCGATTGTTTTTGCGGAGCCCTTGCTCATGAGGGCAAGTCAGCTTCAACTGCCGGAACGCCGCGCCATAGGAGCGCAGTTTGTCAGTTACCAGCAGTTTCGGCACAAACCCCTGCTTTCTGAGGAGCTTTCTCATCAGCCGCAACGCCGCCCGGCTGTCGCGGCGGCGCTGGACCAGCATGTCGAGGACCTCGCCTTCGTGGTCGACGGCACGCCAGAGGTACATCCGCTTGCCGGCGATCCGCACCACCATTTCGTCCAGGTGCCATCGATCGCTCGGGCGAGGACGGCGCCGCCGTAACTGCCGCGCGATCACCGGTCCGAACTTCAGCACCCAGCTCCGGACGGTTTCGTAGGAGATGTCGAGCGCACGCTCTGCGAGCAGCTCCTCGACGTCTCGGCAGCTAAGCGTGAAGCGCAGGTAGAGCCAGACCATATGCTGGATGACAACCGGCGGAAATCGGTGACGACGGTATGAGAGTTCCATCATCGCGTCAGCCTACTCGCGACCTCGCTCCCCAGCCATCCGGTTATCCTGACAACGCGCGCGCATGTCCTGCCGCTTGCGCTCACGGACGAGGTCCTGGTCCCAGCGCGAAAAGCTGTTTATGCCGTCCCAAGTGATTTGCTCTTCCGCCGTCACGAAGCAGGGGACGTCATCGGGCGTTGAGACGCGATCGCGCCAGTCGCCGAGATCGAAACCCGAGATGAGGTCGACCTCCACAGATCGCGTGCGAGCCCGGAGACTTGCCGTAATAATGGTCGGTGACGCCGCGGACGACGTGAAAACGGATGCCGCACTTTTCAAAAAAATCAGCGCTTCCGGCGAACGGTCGACGAACGTAGACATTCGGTCGTCGTCGAGACTGCCACCGCCGAGAAACCGCATATAGGCGATGGTCTCGTCCCGCGTGTCGCTGTACCCGGCTGCCTGCGCCAGATGATTTTGGCCAACCCAGATCAGCCCGGACGAGTTGACCGTGCCGCCGCCCAGCGTGCTCGCCTTTTCGAGGACAATCGGCCGCAGTCCCAGTTCGTGGGCAGCGAGCGCCCCGGCCAGGCCGGCGATGCCGGATCCGAGAACGACGACGTCCCAGGCATCGCTCGAGGTCATAGGGGTCAACATCTCTTCATTCTTCATCCCCCGGAGGGGGCCGGGTAACCGAGACCACGATTGGCCCCGGGGGCTTACCTGGCAAGGAAATTCGAGCACGATCGGCGTGGTAGGCGGGCGCTCCTGCCATTCATCACAGGGTGGGCGAAAAACGGTAGGGTCGCAGCCTAAACGGGTCCCCTATTTGATGGAACGATGCGTCAGCCCGTAGTCCGCCTTACAGCCTTAGCGTCCATCTCCGATCGCGATTGGCGACGTGGACCTCTTCCTGTTCGAGATTCTGCCGATTTCGGATGCGAGTTCGTTGAGCATAATCCGAAACTGTCATCGTCTGAAATCGGCTTCCAATTCGATGTATTAGGTAGTAATGCAGGCATTTGCCAGTATCCGGCCGCAAGAAGGTGCGATGCGTGTGCTTGTCATGCCAGGGCTTGTAGGTGTGGCAGGCTTCCATCGCCGAGATGATATGCACCAGGCCGGGACGGTCGCCGCGGACGACAAGCACCCTGGCGACGACGTCCTCCTTGCGGATGTGGTTCTTGGCAATGTGTTCGATGGTAATGCCAGCGGCACTCGCCAACTCGGCGGCGCGCTCGCGTACTCGATCGCGAAGTGGTTCGGCAAATCGCGGATAGTCGAAGATCCGGATCTGCCGCGCAGAAAGAAATCCCGTCATTCCCTTCGCGTAACAGGCTCCCGGCAGCGTGCCGGTGACGATGATCCGGTCATAGCAGGAGAGCACCCCGGCGAGGCGCTCGCGGTAACGCTCCGTCAGCGGCTGCCTCAACCTCCCCTCCTGCTCCCCGCGTCTCCTGCGTCTATTTTAACCTGTTTGGTTCCGGCTTCGCCGGCTTAGGATACTCGTGGGTGAGCAGATTACGAGACGAGCAGAGGGGTTGGACGGGCGGTCGCCGTAAAACGCTAATCCTCTTACGGGGGACCGAGGGTTCGAACTCATCTCCCTCCAGCGGGGAGTCCACTGCGAACCCGGCGCCATCCGATCAGTTTCTCATCCGGTCAGCCTACTCGCACCGTCTGTCGTACTCGGCTCAAGCCGACTGCTCCTCAACGATCTTCTGGTACTTGGTCAAGGCCGGGCCGGGTTAATCAAGGGGCACGCCAGAGATCCGACGGCACTCCGCGAATAGCTCCTTCTAAGTCCTGACGTCGCTCGCGATCCCGTTCGGCGCACGAGGGCGCTGATGATAGAAATACCCACCCGTCGATCGCGCCAGCTCGTCTTCGCTCGTGGCCAGCCACGCCTGGGTTACGCACCCCTGATGAAGATCGTCCGGCGCTGAGGGGCCGCCCATCTTTGTCGGTACCCATCCAGGCTCCAGCGCATTGGATTTGACGTCTTTCCAGCGGCGAGCGAAGGCGAAGGCCATCAAAACATCGCACAGCTTGCTTTCCGCGTAAGCCGAAAAGCCGCTCCAAGCGCGCCTGGTCCAAAGCAGATCATCCATGCGCGGGCGCACGCCGTGGTGCGTGCCGGAGCTAACATAGACGAGTTGACCCGGTCCTTCGACCAGCGCCGTCAGAATGTAAGGGGCGAGCACATTGACGGCGAAGACACTCGGAACTCCAGGCTCTGTCTCCACCCGCCCCTCGCGATAACCAATGCCGGCATTGTGGATTACCGCGTCAAAGCGACCGAGCTTGTTGACCTGGTCGGCAACGGTCTTCGCCCCGGCGATGGTGGAAAGGTCCCCGGTGACGCGTCCCCGGGCGCCGGCTGCCGCCGCGAGGGCATCGCGACTTCGACCGTCATTGCGCCCGTGCAGGACGACGTCGTGGCCTTGCTCGATCAGGAGCCTGGCCGCCATGAGACCGAGGCCGTCCGATGATCCCGTTATGAATACGCGCGCCACTTTATGCCTCCTCTGTCGACCAGCCCGATCCCGGTTACGATCCCCGGTTTGGATGGCTCTTGGCTTGTTGATTGCGGGCACCGGGCCCCGTTGAAGGTGCAGATCCGGAAATCGACCACCTCCTGCAAGCCCCGATCATCAAGGATTGGGTTACCAATGGCGTCAACCTGACGAACCACCGCTACTCCACGCTGAAGCAGATCGACACTACCAAGGTCAAGCCGCTCGAGGGAGCCTGGATGACCCGCCTCAAAGGCTCTGGGTTTGGTCTCAACCTAAGCCCGCCCTATGCCCGTTGCCAACGGATCGTTTAACGTCGACGCGGGGCTCGTAGAGCCAGGTGGCGATCGCTCTCTTTCGGCAGCGAGGAAATGGAAGTATAAAAGCCTACCGCATCGACCGCTTTGGCAGCGTTGACGGCATCGCGCTGCGATCGAGCGAGGATCCGCGGCCCGCGACAAAGGAGGTCCTGCTGCGAGTACGCGGGAGTTCGCTCAATTACCGTGACCTAAGCCGGCGAAGCCGGAACCAAACAGGTTAAAATAGACGCAGGAGACGCGGGGAGCAGGAGGGGAGGTTGAGGCAGCCGCTGACGGAGCGTTACCGCGAGCGCCTCGCCGGGGTGCTCTCCTGCTATGACCGGATCATCGTCACCGGCACGCTGCCGGGAGCCTGTTACGCGAAGGGAATGACGGGATTTCTTTCTGCGCGGCAGATCCGGATCTTCGACTATCCGCGATTTGCCGAACCACTTCGCGATCGAGTACGCGAGCGCGCCGCCGAGTTGGCGAGTGCCGCTGGCATTACCATCGAACACATTGCCAAGAACCACATCCGCAAGGAGGACGTCGTCGCCAGGGTGCTTGTCGTCCGCGGCGACCGTCCCGGCCTGGTGCATATCATCTCGGCGATGGAAGCCTGCCACACCTACAAGCCCTGGCATGACAAGCACACGCATCGCACCTTCTTGCGGCCGGATACTGGCAAATGCCTGCATTACTACTTCTACTTCATCGACGCCGAGTTGGGCCTGATCTATCTGCGCGTGCCGACCTGGTGCCCGTTCCGTCTGCAGTTCTATTGCAATGGGCATAGCTGGCTGGCCCGCCAACTCACCGCCGCCGGCGTCGGTTTCACCCTTGCCGACAACGCCTTTCTGCGCATTGACGACTGGGAGCGCGCGCAGGCCCTCGCCGACACCCTCTCGCCCGACCACCTGCATCGCATCCTCGATCACTATGCCCAGCAGTGCTGTCCGGTGCTCGACGTCTTCGCCCAGTCCTACCACTGGAGTTTCATGCAGGTCGAATACGCCACTGATCTGGTGTTCCGCACGCCGGCCATCCTCAAACCCCTCTATGAACAGCTTTCCCGGCAAGCCATCCTGACCGTCAAAGCCGAACACGTCGCCACCTTTCTCGGCCACAAGATCACTGCCCAACTCGCCCAAGAGATCGGCAGCCAATTCACCACGCGTATCGAGGGCACCTGCGTCAAGCATCGTTTCAGTAAGTCCTCGATCAAGATCTACGACAAATTCGGCCTCGTCCTACGTATCGAGACGACCACCAACGACGTCTCCGCTTTCAAGCACTACCGCAAGGTGGAACATCGCCAAGGCCCGGCAACTCGCGCCCTGGCCCCCGTCAGAAAGACCATCTACAGCCTCAAGGACTTGCGTGAGATCTTGCTAAGCTGCAATCGCCGTTACCTTGAATACCTCTCCAGTCTGGACGACTTCTCGGCTGGCATCCGGACGCTCGACCGTCTCACCCAACCCCGTCCGCTCAAAGGCCGAAACCTCAAGGGCCTCAACTTTTTCAGCCGCGCCGAACAGACCCTGCTCGCCGCCCTCCAGCGTCCTGGCTTCAATATCGCCGGTCTCCGCCGCGCCGACCTACTGCCGCTCCTCGGCCAATCCTCTCCCGCCACCCTATCCCGACAACTCGCCCGTGTGCGCCATCTCGGCGTCATCAAACGCGTCCTCGGTACCTATCGCTACTATCTCACCCGCGCTGGCCGCGCCGCCATCGCTGCCGGCCGCCGTCTCACCGAACACACCATCATTCCTGCTCTGGCCTGACAAATCTGCTCACAAAATGCAAACACTCAGGTCGTAAGCGACTAATGGTCTTGAAAGGCGGCGGCCGCGGTCCGACAAAGCTGGGCGTGATCCCGCTGTTCGATGGCGCCGGCGAGGTCGCTGCGATCGGCAACGAGGTGACCCGGGTCAAGATTGGTGACCGGGTTGCCGGCTGCTTCCATCCGCATTGGTTTGCCGGGCCGATCAAGCCCGAATACCTAACCGACCGGCTCGGCGCCAATCTCGACGGGATGCTGGCGGAATACGACGAAAATGAGCATCATAGTGGGGTCCCCATCGGCGCCGATCGCAACCCTACTGGACCCTGAATTCGCATAACGAAATCAAGCCTTTGATACACCCTCGGGGTAGGGTCCCGGTTCGATGCTGAAGCACAATCAAGACTTCCGGATTTCCGAAAGGATGCCGCAACTCCTAGACCAGAGAGGCCCGAAAGATGACCTTTATGGTAGACGCACCGCACCCACGCACCTACGCACTTACGCGTGAAACCCTCCGCCCCGCCGCGGGGGCCAACCGCCAAATCCGCACACCCGTTGGCGCACTCGTTCATAGGCCGAGGGTGGCTTAGAGACTCTCTGTGATATAAGGGAACGAAATGCCTCGTATTTCGTCATCGTTTCTGAAGGGCACTTCTTTAATAACTCGGAATCTTCAGTAACTCTCGATCAAATGCGACCTAGACGAACCCGATCTCCCAAGAATTTTTGTAAGAGCGATGATATCATTAGTTCTGTCATACATATCATCCGCCGCCTTGGCATCGCTATGCCAGCAAGATCCGATGATTAGTTCTTCGCGTTCGATGTTATACCGGTTTCTTATCCTCTACAGCTTGCTCTATGCGGGGTTCGGCGTCCAGTCGCCTTACTTGCCAATTCTGCTCGACAATCGCTGCTTAGGTCCGGAGACGATCGCGCTGGCGCTGGCCGCTGGTACGGCGATGCGGTTGATGGCTGCTCAAGCAGTAGCCCGGCTGGCGGATCGTTTAGATGCTCCTAAAGTCTTCCTGGCGCTTTTCACGACCGCGGCGGCGTTGATCGGACTGGGATATTTGCCGGCGCAAGGCGCATGGTTGCTGATCGCGGTCGGCGTATTGCACTCGGCGGCATTGGCGCCGCTACCACCACTCAGCGACACGCTCGCCCTCGGTGCCGCGGCTCCGGCCGGGTCCGGCGGCGCGGTCATCCACTACGGTTGGCTGCGCGGGTGCGGCTCAGCCGCCTTTGCTCTGGGCTTGGTGCTGTCCGGCCAGGTCATCGGACATTTCGGAATCGTCGTAATCGTCTGGCTAAACGCGGCGCTGCTTGCTGCCGCGGCACCCATGGCACTTGGCGTTCCACAACTATTGGCGACAGGTGGCCACGCCCGGGCCACGCCGAGCCAGGCTCGCGGGATTGGAGTGTTGTTGCGGCTGCCGATCTATCGCAAGATGGTTTTGCTCGCAATGTTGATTTCTAGGGAGTCATGCGATGCACGACTCCTTTGCGATGATCCGTTGGAGCAGAGCAGGAATCAGCCCAGGCACGTCTGGCATCTTGTGGTCGCTTTCGGTCGCCGCCGAGGTCGTCGTCTTCCTCTTGGTCGGCCGTCCTTTGCTCGACCGCATCGGCCCGGCAGGCGCCGCGATGCTCTCCGCCGGCGCCGGTGTCGTGCGATGGGCAGTGATGGCCGAGACCGCGTGGCTTCCAGCGGTGGCGGCGATCGAGCCCTTGCACGGCCTAACGTTTGCGCTCTTGCATCTGACGTGCATGCGGCTTTTGGCGCAATGCGTTCCAAGGCACCTCGAGGCGACAGCACTGACCATCTACGGTACCGTCGGCATCGGTATTGCAAGCGCTCTCCTTACGCTTGCCTGCGGGCCAATTTTCGAGCGCTTCGGGGCGCACGGGTTCTGGGCAATGGCGGCCCTCTGTGCGGCGGCGTTGCCGCTCGCCCTAACCCTGCGCGAACCGGTGGCCGGTTCCAGGTGATCTTTTTCGCTCGGCCGATTATCTTATTATCTGGATGACGACGCGCAACAACAAACAGATGATTGAGCGTGCACGCAAGCGGCTGGGCAAAAGTGCCAAGAGAGGACTCCGCGGCTACCCCGTTGCGGCCGTCGCCCTCTATGGCCCAGACGATACCGGAGCCACCAAGATCACCGTCGGCATCGGACGGGATTTTTGGAGGCGGCGGCGTATGACCGTCGGGGTCGCGCCTTCGTCAGGCGGGGAATCCGAGAACTAGGTGAACTCGCCGAACCTACTGTCGACCTCGATTGTGCCACCTACCGAGGTAGCGGTTCATCTGGTCGCCCTTGACACCGACACTGCCGATCCCGAGACCTACCCGCATGGACCATTTGGAGTGTCATTGCGGTCATATTCATGTGCGTCTTCGGCTTTCGAAACCGCCCGAAGACAATCCGCTGCGGGCGTGCACGTGCTCATTTTGCCGTAGCCATAGTCCTCGCATGGTTGCGGACCTTGGAGGGTTATTCAAAGTTTGGGCGGATGATTGGTCGCTGGTCGAGAATTACCGCTTCGGAACGCGCACCTGTGATTTTCTGATCTGCCGTCGTTGCGGTGTCGTCATCGCGGGCAGTCGCGGAAACGACGGCCGGACCGCGCGCAGTCGTCCATGTGAACTGCTTGAGCGATCGTGGGCGCTTCACGTCGGTTCCGGCGGTTTACGACTTTGAGGGCGAGACGAGTGAAACCAGGTCGTCGCGGCCACGCAGCGAACTGGATGTCAGCGATCATCCGCCGCTAAGCGTCAGTTTTCTGCACAGAAATCGCAACCGCTCGCACCGACCGCGAGCAACCGGCTGCTGCCCAATGTACAGAAAACGCCAAAAGTAGCTGTGGCCGGAATGGGATGAAACCAACCGGCTCAACCTTAAGGTGGCGCGGTCCCGATTTCGCAGATGCCGCACTCGTGTTCGACGACCGCCTGGCCCGCGGGCAGCACCGACAGCGCGCTGCCGGATTATATGCTACGGTTCTGCTGGTCGCAAATGTGGTAATTTCAGCCGTTAAACCTAAGGCGAAGCCGGAACCAAACAGGTTAAAATAGACGCAGGAGACGCGGGGAGCAGGAGGGGAGGTTGAGGCAGCCGCTGACGGAGCGTTACCGCGAGCGCCTCGCCGGGGTGCTCTCCTGCTATGACCGGATCATCGTCACCGGCACGCTGCCGGGAGCCTGTTACGCGAAGGGAATGACGGGATTTCTTTCTGCGCGGCAGATCCGGATCTTCGACTATCCGCGATTTGCCGAACCACTTCGCGATCGAGTACGCGAGCGCGCCGCCGAGTTGGCGAGTGCCGCTGGCATTACCATCGAACACATTGCCAAGAACCACATCCGCAAGGAGGACGTCGTCGCCAGGGTGCTTGTCGTCCGCGGCGACCGTCCCGGCCTGGTGCATATCATCTCGGCGATGGAAGCCTGCCACACCTACAAGCCCTGGCATGACAAGCACACGCATCGCACCTTCTTGCGGCCGGATACTGGCAAATGCCTGCATTACTACTTCTACTTCATCGACGCCGAGTTGGGCCTGATCTATCTGCGCGTGCCGACCTGGTGCCCGTTCCGTCTGCAGTTCTATTGCAATGGGCATAGCTGGCTGGCCCGCCAACTCACCGCCGCCGGCGTCGGTTTCACCCTTGCCGACAACGCCTTTCTGCGCATTGACGACTGGGAGCGCGCGCAGGCCCTCGCCGACACCCTCTCGCCCGACCATCTGCATGCGCATCTGTCATATTCCCATCAGTGCTGTCCGGTGCTCGACGTCTTCGCCCAGTCCTACCACTGGAGTTTCATGCAGGTCGAATACGCCACTGATCTGGTGTTCCGCACGCCGGCCATCCTCAAACCCCTCTATGAACAGCTTTCCCGGCAAGCCATCCTGACCGTCAAAGCCGAACACGTCGCCACCTTTCTCGGCCACAAGATCACTGCCCAACTCGCCCAAGAGATCGGCAGCCAATTCACCACGCGTATCGAGGGCACCTGCGTCAAGCATCGTTTCAGTAAGTCCTCGATCAAGATCTACGACAAATTCGGCCTCGTCCTACGTATCGAGACGACCACCAACGACGTCTCCGCTTTCAAGCACTACCGCAAGGTGGAACATCGCCAAGGCCCGGCAACTCGCGCCCTGGCCCCCGTCAGAAAGACCATCTACAGCCTCCTATAGCCTAATGCGTTATCTCGCTGCCAAGAAGAGCGTAGACGACCGAGCGCTGAATTGGCAGGTCTGGCAGCGCCTGGTAGCGGCTCTGCCACGAGCCACCACGGAGCAACCCCTGCACATCCTCGAGGTGGGAGCCGGCATCGGCAGCATGGTGGAGCGGCTCTTGGCTGGTGATTTGCTCACCCACGCGAGCTACACGGCTATTGACCAAGCTCCCACGCTGCTGGCCGAAGCCTGCCGCCGCCTCCGCCAATGGGCTCGCGAGCGGGGTTTTCAGGTGGACGAGAACCGTCAGGGACAGCTGCATGTGCGGCGGGCAGAGCAGCACATCACGATAGAAACCGAGGCGATCGACGTGGCGCATTTCGTGGCCCGCGAGCACGGCCACCGGGCCTGGGACCTGCTGATCGGGCAGGCCTTTCTCGATCTGATAGATATGCCCACGACGTTGCCGGGCCTCTGTTCCCTGGTGCGCCCAGGCGGACTGATGTATTTCCCCACTACCTTTGATGGAGATACGGGCATGCAGCCCGAGAGCGACGCGGAGTTCGATAGGGCTATTGAGGCCTGCTACCATCAGGCGATCGACCAACGTGTGCTGGACGGCGAGCCGTCTGGAGACAGTCGCGCCGGGCGCCGTCTGTTTGCCCACCTCCGGACGGCTGCGGTGGATGTGCTCGCGGCCGGCGGCTCCGATTGGGTGGTTTTCGCCGGTGCCAACGGCTACCCCGCAGATGAGGCCTATTTCCTGCACGACATCATCCACACAATCGACCTGGCGCTCACCGGGCATCCCCACCTGGACGCAGAGCGCTTAGGCGCCTGGGTGGCGCAGCGCCACGCCCAGATCGAGCAGGGTGTACTCGTGTACATCGCCCATCAGTTGGACGTCCTGGGACGCATGACCGCACCCATGGGGGGGAACGAGACGGGAAAACCTTAGAGGTCAGATGTCTACCGAGCATCTCCTGTGCGAGTTTTACAATCAGATGTATCGTGTCCATACGCAGCCCGGCAATGCGTATGATATAGGGGACCATCTGCACCATTTGACCGTGCACAAGCATTTGGATCAGGATCCTCTCATCCAATTTCGCGAAGCGTACCGGTGGGTGGACCAGGCGGGGGCCCGGCTCGTCGCCGATGCCGGCTGTGGCTATGGGGGCTTTGCCGTCTTCGTGGCGCGTCAAGCACCGACACTCTCAGTCGATGGCTATACGCTGAGCGATGTACAACGAGCCGTTGCTCGGCAGGCATTGGCGCGCCTGCATCTGTCGAAATCACGGGCGTTGTTGCAGAGTTATGACCGCCTGGAGCGGCAGTATCATGCGATTGTCGCCATTGAATCGCTCGGCCACTCCGCCAACGTGGCGGCAACGCTTCACCATTGGGCCAGTCATCTATGGCCAGGAGGCGTGGTTGTGATCATCGATGAACTGTTTCGACCCGAGGTGTCGCCGGCAAATCCTGAGATACAACAGTTCATGCGATCCTTGCACTTTTCCGCGCTGTTGCAGCGGGCGCCTCTAGAAACCATGCTGCACGCGGCCGGCTTCTCCGTGCTCGCCTGGGTGGTTCTGAGTGAGCGCTACCACGTGCATACCCGGTCGGATGAGGAGTGCGACCACCTCTTGCATGCTTATCACCTCGACGGTGTCCACCGGGGGTATATCGGAGGGATGCTCCTGGAAAAGTTTTATAATCGAGGGTGGGTCGACTATGTCCTGCTCGTGCTGACACTGCACAGTGCTGCCAGTCGCTGAGGCTTTACAAAGAGGTCGTAGAGGTTCTCCATGGTCACACGTCTGGGAGCGTGCGGACGTCGGCGAAGATTTTTTCGAGCCTGACAGCGCTCGGTTACCGGGCTCGTGCAGTATATCGATGCCGGGTGCATGACAGGTCCGCTCCTCGACGGACTCTAATTTAACGAGTGCTGCATTCAACGCCTCCCCGCAACATCTCTTTCTACCGAACGGCTGACCGTGCGTCAGTCATTCCGAATGTGCGTCAGTGCGAGATCGAAAGCGTCGTCGTCAGACGCCTCTGGTGGCGGTAAGAATGAGGCCCCGCGACAGGCGCCCAGCCGGCAGATGCGGCCCACACGATCCAGGCCTTCCAGTATTACGCGGGTCCAACGGGGCATATCGTCTTTTGGAATGAAGGTCCAAAAATCCCACCCAATCAGCCGGAGGCCGGCGAATTGCAAAAGGTTGATGGCCTCCCGGCGATCAAGAAATCGATCTGTAGATAAATGACGGGCGAACACCCTAGAAGCGGCGCTAAGAGCGTGTACCAGCAATATCGGCGGTTCGGTGTCAAGAGCACGAAGACGCCCCCGCTTTTCAAAACCCGCGAAACCTGGCGAACGACCTGGTCCCGATCGAGCATGTGCTCCAGCGCCCCGACACAAAGCACAACGTCCACGGACGCGTCGCCGATCGTGCGAAGTTCCTCGGCCGGATCTACACGCAGTTTGATGCGATCGCGATACGGCGACGTATGCACCCTTCGCCAAGCCGCCTCGACCATCCCGGAAGAGATGGCTCCGATTAACTGCGAAAAAGCGGAGGCCAATTTGGCCAAATGAACGGCGGTGCCGCATCCGACCTCGAGGAGCACTCCCGACCGTCCTTCGCAGCAGCGGAGAATCAGCTCCAACCGGTATTCGAGTAGACGGTCGGCGTCGCCATGCGCTTCCGCGTAACCGACCGCAAGTTGGCTGAAGTAAGCGACCAGTTCGCTGCGGTCGCGAATGGTCCGCGTCGTCAGGCGCGCCACCCGGCTCGTCCCCAGCATCAAATCGTCGTCGATCGTATCCTGGGCGAGCCGGAGGAGGGCTCCCTTGGCCGGCATTCGTGGAAACGGGTCATTTCAGTTTTGTGCACGGTCGAGGGGCGCGATACCCGACATGCCTCTATGATCATGCCTCTTGATATTGGTCTCCGTCACTGTGGGATCAGACCGAGCGACCGCGCCCGCATCAAACCGTACGACCGCACCGCATACGATTTGGTGGCTGCCTCCGGGGCATTATCAATCGACTCCGGCGGACCCGCCGCATTGGACGGTCCGAAGCCGATAAGGACACTCATGTCTCCGCCATTTGATTGTCCTGCCGCGCCATGACAACCTTGACAGCCTCCCATCTGAAAGAGACTTCCGACTGCGCCGTTGAGATAGACGTTCAGGAACGGCGTCGCGGTTATCAAGGGAAGTGACCCCGCGAAATTCTGTAGGGTCTGATTGGTCTCGACCACGATATTGGCAAGGTAGTAGTAGCTGACATCGTCCGGCGACGCTGTTTTAGAAGGCGGACCGTCAACGGGAGTGGCCTGGACCCCGATCAGTTTATAGTATTGCCAGACAGTCTGAGGGTCGATCTTCGTGAAAGCTGCGTGAACCGCGTCGTTGACCGGCGGGATCTGCGAATGGATGGAATGGTTACGCGTCAGCGGAATATTTGCAGACGGAATATTTGGAGGCGGCGGGGAATTCGGGTAAATCGTGGAATTCGGGTACCCGAGATTGGTGAGCTGTAGTGCCTCGGTGTTCTGGTTGGTTGCGTCATCGTAATTGTCAATTTGCTCCCAGCTCGCGAACACAAATACCGGAAACGACTTTGTTTTGTGGATAATGTGCAGAGCGACTAGCCCGTAGACCGCGTTGTTATACGTCTGGTTGCCCGGCTTGGTCGGGGTCCCCGGCTCGCCCTTGTAGAAAAGAACGCTTCGCATGAAAAACCGGCCGCTCGCGGCCTCGGTGGAGTTCAGTTGGCGCCACGCCGCTTTGATTTCGATGGCGCCTTCTCCAGCGTCACCGGCAACGGCGGCATCGCCGCACGGCAGCGAGACGATCGGAATGTTGGGGCCAGCGCCGCATGTTCCGCCATATTGCGCAAGATTGTTTATCGTGTTCTGCGTGGCCGTGTTCAGCGCCGAATAATTCCCGTTAGCGTCGCGCTTCGTAAGCTGGTTATGGTTGGCGTACTCGAATAACGCGCGGTTGACTTTTGCCTCGTAGGCAACGCGGATTGTGCTGTGTGCAAACATCTGGCACAGGCCAATCTCGCTAGTCTCGTCAAGATTGTTGAAGAGCTGGAAGTTCGCGCTGGGAGCGGCCTTTGGCGTCGGAGATTGGTAGTTGTACGTTGGCATGCTGGAGTCAAAGCTGGCATCCGTCTGTGCGGGGGCAGCCGGGAATAGTTCATTCTTGTGCCGGTAGGTATGCCACACGAGCAGAGGGAAATTGCCGTTCGGGTCTGCCTTGATGCCGAGAAACCCGCCGTTGCTCCCGAGATTGACATTGGGCCGCGCGCGTATGCCGGTGGTTGCTGGGTCCATGGCGACCCAGTTCAGCGCGATGAACTCGCGCCAAGCGAAGATCGCAAGATCCTGGATGCTCGCGCTCGGCCCAGTCGGTACGTCGTGCGGGACGTCGGCGCTGATGAAATTAGGAGGGAGAGTAACCTGGGCGGATGCTGGCTGGACGGCTGGCAGAACCCATAGCGCTTGCAAGGCGATTAATAAAAGCGAATACGCGCTTGGTGATCGTCCGGCCATCGTGCCCCTCCTACGGCGTTGTGCCTGCGCCCTGACCACCTCCGTAGTGCCGCGTCAGCGAAGCAATATTCATCGGCTGAGGTAGACGCCTCATGTACACTATCGAGAGGCTGCGCTTAAGACAAGCTGATAAGGCCATAAAAGGGCTCTTTGTCTGTTTGGCTGGCCCGTGGATAACGGCATGATCTCTCGCGGTGGGACTTGAATTTGAGCGTCGTCAAATCGTATAGGCGGATCGGAAGACCAAAACCCGCGAGTACTAGTGGGCGGCAGAGCCGCTATTTGAGTCAGCTGCCGGCTCGGCGCCGCGATTCGATCAGATAAAGTGACCGCTGCGGGTCCTCTTTGTGCACAGGTAACGTTCGTTGTATCCACTAGACGGGAAGACGTGCACACGCGCTCGGCAACGCGAATACCGTAGCGCCCCATCGCGACCACCTTATTTGGATTGTTGGTCAACAGGCGGACCATGCCGAAACCGAGCTGGCGCAACATTTCCGCCGCCGGGAGGTAGACGCGCTCGTCCACGTCAAAGCCCAGCTGCTCGTTGGCGTCGAGCGTGTCGAAACCGGCGTCCTGCAACTGGTAGGCCTGCCGCTTGTTGAGGAGACCAATGCCGCGTCCATCCTGGGCGAGGTAGAGCAGCACCCGCCGCCCGCCCGTGCGATCGCGGCGATCGCGCCGCGTAGCTGGTCGCGGCGATCGCTGCGCAGGCTCGCCAGGAGATCGTGAGTAAAGCACTCCGAATGCAGCCGTACGAGCACCGGCGCGGCGGGATCGGGCGCGCCGATTAGGATGGCGAGATGTTCCCCGCCGCCATCGCGCGGTCGAAACGCGATCATACGAGCGTTCTCGGCGTCAGCGAGCGGCACGCGCGCCTCGGCGACGCGTTCGAGCCCGCCGGCGGCCGCGTCGTATTTGAACACCGCCGCAGCTTCGATGGAGGCGAGGTCGCGGCACTGCGCGAGGAGGGGGGCATCGGCTGCCCCGACGCGTAGCACCAGAGCAGCCGGCAGACATGAGGCGAGCTTGGCCAAGGCGGCTGCGGCGAGCACCCCGCCCTCGGCGACGACCGGCTCGGGACCAAGCCTGGCCGGCTCGGCGCCGAGCGATGCCACCGGATCGGCGAGATTTTGTATGACCGTGGCCGGAAGTTGGGAAGAGACGGAAATTGACAATGCACAGGGCAATCCCTGCGCCACGGCGCGGTGGCGCGTCAGCACCACGCTCATCGGACCCGCGGGATCTCGCGCAACCGCCGCAGGTTTTCTTCGGTCGCGAGTTCGGCGGCAACGGCGAGAACGCTGATCTCGTTGTCACGGATCAGTACCAGCTCGCCCCGGCGCAGCGCAGTGATCGCTTGGCCGAGGGCGTTGCCAGCATCGGGGTGCGAGGTCGAGATGCCGCCGCGCATTGCCGTCGGAATGGTCCTCGACCTGAGCATCCTACCCTACTTGCCCCCAGGCATCATTACCGGGCTCCCTAGATACCGGGCTCCCTAGATACCGGGCTCCCTAGATACCGGGCTCCCTAGATACCGGGCTCCCTCTGTTTGCGCCACCAAACTCATCCGCGCGCGACCCAATTCGGCGGGATCGACAGCAAAATGACGATGTCGGCTGCACATGAAAGGCGAGCAGGCCGAGTGCCAACGCGCAACTCCCTGGAGCGCAGCCCGGGGATTTGCGGGGCGAGGGCGAAGAGCAGAGCGACGCTCTGAGCGACGGCGACCGCTCGCGTCGGCGGGCCCAAGCCGGCAGCGGCCCGCTCAGGGCCGGCGCATCCATCCACCGCGAGGTAAAGATACCGGCCTCGCGCCGATCGCTAGGATCCGAAACGGAACCGTCGCGGCCCTCGCGACCGCGATCATGTCGAAGCGCTCTCCGAGGGCGGACGACGATCCCTGGCGGCGTGCCGCCCAGCAATCGGCGCCATCGAGCATGATAGCGGCACTGGCGATGGCGGCGAGCATCCATCGTTCCGGTGTGCCGAGGGGGAAA
This sequence comes from uncultured Alphaproteobacteria bacterium, assembly GCA_963787425.1. Taxonomy (GTDB): domain Bacteria; phylum Pseudomonadota; class Alphaproteobacteria; order ATCC43930; family CGMCC-115725; genus AP-15. Next base: position 724,988 of record CAWBCV010000001.1, on the reverse strand, counting down.
CTATCGAGCGAACGGCGATCAGACAGATGATCCCACCCGAACCAGAGTTATCCGGTTCGCCGCGCCGAGGTGGGGCTGCGGGTGGGGCGGCGAGGCGGCGACCGCGGACTACGGGGGAACCCTGGAAGAGCATCACGCCGGCCACCATGGCGAACACCGTGCGTATAGCGTCGCCAAGGACGAGAAGGAGCATAGTCGCTATGGCGAACCCAATATAGGGAAAATAGCGAGCGAGCCTCGCGCATCTATTCAAGCGAGGTCGACGGAGTCGCGGCGATCCGCATCGACATCGCTACAGGTTCGGTGTATCTGGCGATGATGTCATCCCGGGACCCAATCTACAAGCGGTCGTCCGCCAGACGTTTCCGAGATCGGGATTATTCCGCCGGGGCGGAGGCTAACGCTGGGAGCGAGCCGCGCGATCCGTTCTGGTGGTCGGCCGTGCTCGCCACTCGCGCGGCGTTCGCGGCGCGACCCGGCGCGAAGCTGATCTCGGTTCCACTCGATGGCGGCTCGCTCAGTGTCTCCGCCGATGGCGGGTGGCGTGCATCGTCGCCGCTGCCGGATGATGTCGCGGTGCAGCTCGACCTCTATCTTCCCTATTGCCTTTCGCACCCCCGCGGGCTCGTCGTCGGTCATATCGGGCAGAGCCTCGACGGTCGAATTGCGACCGAGAACGGCGACTCCCGCTGGATCACCGGCGAGGCTGACCTGTTGCATTGCCATCGCATGCGGGCGCTCGCCGACGCAGTCCTCGTCGGTGCTCGAACCGTACGGGCCGACGACCCGCAGTTGACGGTCCGGCGGTGTGCCGGAGACAACCCGTACCGGGTCGTCATCGATCCTGAGCTGAGCCTGACCGGCCGGCATGGGGTCTTTCGCGACCGCGCGGCTCCGACACTGGTCATCGCCGCAACGGAGCATGGCGACCGCCAGGGCGAGGCGCATGGGTGCGAAATCCTCGGCGTGCCGCGCGTCGGCGGCACGCTCGATGTTTCGGCGATCCGCACCGCGCTGGATGACCGGGGATTGTCAATCGTGTTCGTCGAGGGCGGCGGAATCACGATCTCGCACTTTCTCGAGGCAGGCTGCCTCCACCGTCTGCAGATAACGGTCGCCCCAGTCATCATCGGATCGGGGCGACCCGGTGTTGCATTTCCGGGCGAGAGTGCACTCGACCGCGCATTGCGGCCGCGGGTCCGCCGTTTCGACCTTGGTAGTGACACGTTGTTCGATTGTGATTTCGATGCGTGAGGCGCTGGCGTTTGGGTCGCCGCGCCGGGCCGGAGAGAGATCAGAACTCAGCAGTTACGATCCCTCGCTCCGGCGGCGAAATTACATTTTCTACCTTGCCCGATTTAATGCCGCATCTGGCGGCCGCGCCGCAGGCGTCCACTGTTACGCGCTCCAGTATGATTGAATCGCGCGGGCGAGCGATGTACAGCATCACCGTCAGCCATCACTTCATGATTGCGCACAGTTTGGTGGGCACTGTTTTCGGGCCGGCTCAGCGGCTGCACGGCGCGACCTTCGTGGTTGAGGCTGAATTGCGGCGGGACGCGCTCGATGCCGATGGGATCGTTTGTGATATCGGCCGCGCTCTTGATATGTCGAAGGCGGTGCTGGCCGAGCTCGACTATCGCAATCTCGACGAGCTCACCGAATTCCGCGGGCGCAATACCACAACCGAATTCCTCGCCTGCGAAGTCCACAAGCGGCTGGTGCGGCGGATCAAAGAAGGTGCGCTCGGGTCCCAGGCGATTACCAGTCTCAGAGTAGTACTGCGGGAAAATCCAGTAGCCTGGGCGGCCTACGACGCGCCGCTGGGATGACCGCGCTCCCAGCATTTGCTTCGCGAACGCCCGACGCCGCCGACGAAACTCAGCTTCGCCGAGAACTCGTCTTCGTCGTCCCCGGCCCGCTCGATCAACTTACCGGCGGATATCTGTTCGACGGTCACATTGTCAGGGGTCTGCGCGCGCGAGGCCGGGTCGTTCGGGTTATCGAACTCACCGGACGGCGCCCAAAGGCGGACGCGGCGGTGCTCGCCGGGGTGGCCGACGGCACGGAAACAGTTGTCGACGGCCTCGTCCTTGCCAACCTAGGAGAGGTGGTGGCGGCGCAGGCGCGCCGCCTGCGGCTCATCGCTTTCGTCCATGGCCCGCTGGCGCAGGAAAGCGGCCTCCCGCCGGCCGAGGCGAAGCGGGTCGCGCAGCGCGAGGCTGCACTGCTGTTACGGCTCCGCGGCGTCCTCTGCCCCAGCCGGAAAACTGCCGCTGCGGTCGAGAGCTATGGCGTCTCTCCCGACCGGATCGCCATCGTCCCACCAGGCACGATGAAGCCGAACAGGCTAAAGCCGCGGCGAGGCCCCGTTCGCGCGCTGCTCTGCGTGGCGAACTTGCTGCCACGCAAAGGCCATGGCGTGCTGGTCGAGGCGCTGGCCCGGATTCGCGATTTCGACTGGAACCTGCTCTGCGTCGGGTCACTCGAGCGCGATCCGCCGACGGCGCGATCTGTTCGCCGGATGATCTCGGCCGCCGGGCTCAAGCGGCGTGTCATTCTAGCGGGTGAGTGGCCGCCGCAATCGGTCGCGTCCGCGTATCGAGCGGCGGACGCCTTTGTCCTTCCGTCCTTTCACGAAGGCTACGGCATGGTTTTTGCGGAAGCAATGGCGTACGGCCTGCCACTGATCGCCACCACCGCGGGCGCAATCCCGGAGACGGTGTCGCGTAAAGCCGCGCTGCTCGTTCCGCCGGGCGATTCGCCGGCTCTGGCGCGGGCTCTTCGCCGGGTGATCGCCGAGCCTGCGCTCGCCGCGCGGCTCGCTGCGGGGTCACGCGCGGCGGGCGCTCGCCTGCCCGAATGGCCGAAAGCGACGGAAGAGTGGGAAAAAGCGTTCGATCGCCTTGCGGCCTTCGATCCGCCCTCGTGACGACGTTAGTCGCTCTCGCAGAACTTTTGCCCATCTTACGGAGACCGACGTTCGTCCCGCTCTCTCCACCGGCGAGCTTAAATCTCGCATTGCTGGATTCCGACCAGCGAGGGGCGCCGTCTCGATCCAGAAGAATGACAGTCCATCTGCGCTGACTGCGCGTCCAAAGCGGTGAGACTGAACGGCAACCGAAAGGATGCGGTATGGCTCAGAACAAGCTGAAGGAACGGTGGAAGGCAGGCAAGGCGGCGGTCAACGGCTGGCTGGCCATTCCGTCGGGGTTCTCGGCGGAGGTTTTGGCTCAGTGCGGCTGGGACAGCCTAACCGTCGACATGCAGCACCGCGTACAAGATTACCAGACAATGGTGCAGTGCTTCCAGGCGATGGACCGGCTACCGGTGACGAAGTTGGTGAGGGTGCCCTGGAACGAGCCCGGCATAGTCGGCAAGGTGCTGGACGGTGGCGCCTACGGCGTCTTCTGCCCAATGGTGAACACGCGAGAAGAGGCGCAGGCGCTCGTTTCCTATTGTCGTTGTCCTCCAAGGGTCAGCGTAGCAACGGGCCCATCCGCGCGGCCATGTACGGCGAGGCGGGCGACTATCAGAAGACCGCGAACGACGAGATCCTCGTTATGCCGATGATCGAAACGCGCCAGGCGGTCGAGAACATCGACGAGATCCTAGACGTGCCGGGAATCGATGCGATCTATGTCGGCCCTGCCGATCTCGCATTCTGCTTGGCAAGACGCCTAAACTCGACAGCGAAGATTCCGAGCAGCTGGGTATGTACGAGAGTGTGCTGGCAGCGTGTCGAAAGCGCGCGATCTACCCCAGCATCCATTGCGGCGAGCCGGCGGGGTCCGTGCCAGACCGCTCGCTCGCCCGCTATGGCTTGGCAGGCGTCTCGGGGACGACGGCCGGCACACCTTCGGGATTGATGTTGAAAGCGAGGAAGGTCAACGGCTCGTTGCCGGGGTTGCCCCACTGGTGGACGAGGCCGAAGGGCTCGTAGATCAGTGATCCCGGCCCGCGGTCCGCCATCTTGCCGGCGACCGTATTCGCGCCGATGCCCGAGACGATGTAGTAGAGCGCCGCGCCCGAGCGATGGTGAGGCGGGTTCGAGGGCATCCCTGGTGGAAAAGTGACTCGCGTCAGGTTCAACTCATAGCTGCCCGGTTTCAGCTCGGGTAGCGGCGCGGTTGTCCGGTAGAGCTCCTTGACCGTTGCTGGCGCGCCAGCCGCCGGTTGATCGAGAGCCTCCTTTGGCGCCAGCAGAAAATAGAGCAGAGCCGACTGCTCACCGTTGCCGGCGGTCAAAGATGCGATCGTCCCGCTGGCGATCAGCACGCTCCCGCCGCCCGTGATCGTCTTGGCCTCGCCGGCGGAGACCTCGGTCGATCCGGACAGCTGGTAGAGGATGCCGTTCGAGTCCGGCAGGCTGATGTTTTGGCCCGGCGGTATCGACACGCTCACCACCCTGAAATAGAGGGGCGTGTCGCCGAGGGAGGGCAGCTTGGTCCCGGCCACCACCGTCCGCGCGATCGCCGGTGCCGCTGGCGGAGTTTGCGCGGCGGCAACGACGGTCAGGCCCGTCACCCCTAACAGCGCGGTTGCGGTGGCAAAGCGCATAGCCAGCTCTGAAAATCTCAATGGTTTAACCGACATTTCCCAGGTGGCCACAGGATCGCCACCCGGAGAAGAGGTTACCCTCCGATCCAGGCGTCTCGCAAGAAATCAGATCGCCCGGAAGCCCAGGAAAGCCCTTCCAGCTGCTCGATGACTGTCAAACGGGCCGAGGAAAGGCTGGGCCTCTGCAGCTGCGGATTTGGAAGGCAGGTCGAACGGGGCAATCTCTAAACGCGTTGTCCCCCTTTACGGGACCGAGAGAGACGCTATGGGGCGGGCGGCGAGGAATGGCAACTTCGTCCCTGCATCTAATTGATGGAGTGCCAGCGATGCCCCAACCGAACGACCCCGGCCTGCGCCGGGGCAGGCTTTGAGCAGGTCCCTCGTCGCCCTGGACCAGAATAGCACGATCATAGCCGTCATCGAGATGAGCCAGTCGAGCTGGCTGGTTGCCGGCATGCTTCCCGGGATTGAGCGTCAGCCGCGCAAGAAGCTGGAGCCGAGCCCAGAACGGCTGCTTGCCCTGCTACAACGCTGGCAGGATGAGGCGGTCAGGGACGGGCGCACAATCACGCGGATTGCGCTTGCCTTCGAAGCCGGCCGCGACGGCTTCTGGCTGGCGCGCTGGCTTGAGGCGCGTGGCGTCGAGGCTCACGTGATCCATGCCTCGAGTGTCGCGGTATCGCGGAAGCATCGCCGAGCGAAAAGCCAGGGATTTATAAGGCTGACGTACCATGACGCAGATGCAGATAAGAGCCGCATTGCGAACGCGACAACTGAGATCTATGAGCAGGAGAAAATTGATATTACTGAGGAGATGATTGAGGCTGGCGCTTACGTCTTGCTTTGCGAGCTTGGCGATCGGGATTGCTTGCGCGGATTCCTGTCGGAGAAGGATCTAGAGAAGCAGGTTTATCGGGCGATGCGTAGGATGGTAATTTGAGCGCGGTTTCTATTTTCTCGGCATACTCCTTAAGTACATTTGCCTCATGACGGCAACGATTGAACTCTAGAATGATGTTTCTACCCAGTAGTCTCTTGGCCAAGCGGTTGCCATGGAAATGCACTGGGAACGGCACTAACTTGCCGTTGTTGAGGGCTAGGCTCACTGGCGCATGAGTAGCATTGTTTCGATCTTGGGCTAGCGCGTTTGCGTGCTTCACTAGGGTAATCAGATTGCTCAATATTATTGCCAATCTGCCATCATGCGGGACCGCGGCTATTGCCGCGAGAAGCATGTCTCTTTGCAAGCTGTCTGATCGCAGGGAATGCCAGATAGAGGTTGCCATATCTTTTGGCATCCCGGTGATCGCCACAAACACAAGATTGAGTTGTTCTTGCAGGTTATTCCACGAGTTAACAACCTCGCCTGCTGCGACGATATAGGGTGTGAAGGCGGCGTTTAGTTCATCGTCAGGCGGCACGACGTTAGGGGTGCCGATGGCTCGCAGCCTTCGTTGACCGAACCGATTTAAGCTCCCTCTCTCCTACCGAGCGCAGCGCGCCAAGTGAGACTTCTCCTCCCAGGCAACTCGGTACCGACTGGCGCGCAATTCATTGGCGATGTGGACGGGGTCTCCTGCAAACATTTGACGACAGACCCGCCATCAACGCGCGCTGCGGCCTTTCAGCAGCTACAGGTACGCGCCTATCAACTCGGCGCAAGCGCTGTCGCTAACGTGTCGTGCACCGGTGCCGGAACCGACGCATTCGGGACAAATTGCTGGAACTCGGTTTCATGTGGTGGCACGGCCATCAAAATATCAGAAACGCGTTGATCCCCTCGGCGGCTGAAATTAGGACTTTACCGGAATTTCGGCCTTCATAGTGGCGCCGAAATTGTCGATGTAGAATTGTAAAGTCTGCTTGGGATCGCGGGTTTTTATGTGCACATGCTGGACGGCATAGGCCATGGTCGTTCCTCCTTCTCGCAGGTTGTTCTGTGTGCGGTAAGCCGGCGCGGCCGAGATCGCCAGAGGGCACGATATCGCGATCGGCTTTGTTGCGCCACTTCTTACGCCGGATAGCCGGCGCCGACTGAGTGGCGGCGAGCATCCGAATATGTACGAGCTGATAGGAGAACGCCCATGCATCCACGCCAGATTTTTTTGCAAGATCCGCCAGCTTGCGGCTGTCGTCGAGCAGCGTCTCATCAGCCCCCGTCTGAATATAGATCGGCGGGAACCCCTTGAGATCAGCATGCAGCGGGTTGGCAAGCGGGTCCTGGAGATTGCCACCCTCGCCGAGGAACATCCCGGCCATACCCCGGATTAGGTCGAGTGTAACGATAAGGTCCTTCACGGCGCTGGTCTCGAAGGTCTCGCCTGTCGCCTCCATATCGAGCCATGGCGAGAGCGGCATGGTGGCGGCCGGCAAGGGCAGGCCTTGCTCGCGGGCGCGTAGAATCACCGTCACAGCGAGGCCGCCGCCCGCAGAATCTCCAATTACCGCAACATGATTCGGCCGGGACGGAGATTTGACGCGCGACGCAGCTCTTAAGGACATTCTCCCTGTTAACGAGCATATTGTGTTTAGTTAACCGTACTAGTAGCAACAATCTTCCACAGGCCATGGACGGAGATGCGACCCGGTCTGAAAGGACGTTGGCGACCATACGCTTAACGGGAAATTAATCATTTTGTTGAAAACGCAAGTAAAATCAATCGTTTATTTATTGCCTACATTTTAATCAAATACCAAAAGAGCTAACAATCCTCCGCACTTCGGCTCCGCAGGTCAGGGTTTTTCAACAGAGTTATTCACCGGTTCAGTGGATTGATTCGGAAACTACCTATGGCCGCCGGGGTGGCGGGCGGACCCACGACCGGGCGTAACCGGCGCGCGGCCCGCCGCTCAGAGGAGCAGGTCGAGGTCATGCACGCGCTGTGGGCCGAGCCGCATGTCACGTTCAAGGGCAAGTGGCACACGATCGAGACGCCGGCATCAACCCGCGGCCAGCGCGCTCGACGTGTTCGGCCAGCTGCGGACCCTGACCGAGCAGGCCGGCCGCGAGCCCGCCGAGGTCGGGATCGAGGTCTGGGTCTCGATGGGTTCTGGAACGGAAGCGGAATGGGCGGGGGAGACCGGGTTCTGGAAAGAAACCGGCTGTTCGCACGTGACCCTGACGACGAACTGCAACCGCCGCCACCACCGCCGCATCCCCGGCAGCACGATGGGCGACCACCTGACGGCGCTGCGGCGCTATCATGCCGCGGTCGCGGACCTGCTTTAGACAAGGAGGGACCGAGGGTCCGAATCCCCGTCCTCCGCCAGCGACTTCGTCTCTCGTTGGGTAGTATAAAGATTTCGTCGAGCGCGGATTTCTGATCGCCGGGGGTGCTGTGACGGTACGCAGCCAGCTGAATTAGGGCATCTAGCGCCTCCCGCATCGGCCATCTGCTCGCCTCGCTGCATTTTGGTTCGATGCCCCATCAGCTGTGCCTGAAAAACATCGAGCTGTTCTGCCGTGACGTGCTTCCCCACCTCGAGGTGGAAGATCATCCGTGATGGCGGGCGAAATCATCCTGTCTGGAGTACTCCGGCCAGACGTTCGGAGTTGCCCGTGAATGAAATCACGTGGTAGTGGGAGTCTTCGATCAGTTCGCGCGCCCTCGCGAGCGCCGCCGGCTCGGTCGAAAACTCTTCTGTTTTTGACGTTCCTGCTGTGAGCCGCTCGTCGGCAAACATCGATGTGTCGAGATAGGAGATTCGATAAGGCATCTCTTCCTCCCAGGCGGTTTAATACGTTCCGAACTACGGCGAGCTTTAGCTTTTCATCTACCTGCGGTGTCCGAATCCTTACTAGGATCCGCTTCCGCTTGGGCACGATATAGGCAATGCGCCGAACAGAGCTCGCTCGATCATGCTTCCGGCCCAGTTTAGGAGTTTAGGAGGCCGGTTCGACCGGGCGCGCTTCGCCTCGGTCGCGTTGCGATCGACGAATAATGATGCGCGATCTTGGCTGATGGTCATCGCTTGCCCCGCTGGATGGGGTGGTACGGCGGAGGGGCCGTCGGTCGATCGCAACGCGACCGCCAACACGGAGAATGCCCTTGGCCTCCCCCACAGCTGGGTCTGCTGCGCCAGGGCGATTGGTTCGGCATCGCCTTGATGGCCCTCGGCCTCGCGGCGTTCCAGACCGTGCTTGATGACGGCAAGGTCTACAACTGGTTCGAATTCGCCGTCATCGTCAAGTTGAGCCTGGTTGCCGCACTGGCGCTCGGTGCGTTTGTCCTCTCGCAATTCATCACGCCGGCGCCGCTAGTGAAATTCAGGCTGCTCGGGCGCCGCAATTTCGGCCTGGGCACGCTCGGCAATTTCCTGCTCGGTTTCGCGCTCTACGGCTCTGCCTATCTGCTGCCGCAATACCTCGCCGTCGCACAAGGCTTCGACGCCGAGCAGATCGGCGAGGTCGTGGCCTGGACGGGATTGCCGCAGCTCCTGGTAATACCGCTCGTGCCGCTTTTGATGAAGCAGATCGACTCCCGGCTTCTCGTCGGAGTTGGCCTTGTCGTCTTCGCGGCGAGCTGCTTCATGAATTTGTGGCTCGACCGCGATTACGCCGCACCGCAGCTCTTCTGGCCCAATGTGATCCGGGCGCTAGGCCAGGCGATCGTCATGACTCCGATCTCGGCAATCGCGTTGGTCGGGATTGCACAGAGCGAGGCGGGCGCCGCTTCGGGCCTCTTCAACATGATGCGCAATCTCGGCGGCGCGATCGGCACCGCCGCGATCGAGACCTTCTTCACCCATCGCGAGCAATTCCATTCGGCGATGATCACGCCGCAAGTCTCGCTCGTCGATCCGGCGACGCGCGACCGGCTCGCCGATCTTCAGCGCCACTTCATGGCGCACGGCTACTCCGATCCTGCCGGCGCGATGCACCGCGCGATCATCGCCGTCGGCCAGACCATCCGTGCTCAGGCCGCGATCATGGGCTACGCTGACAGCTTCGCGCTGATCGGAGTCGTGTTGCTGGTCGCCGTGTTGGCGGTCACGATGCTACGCAAGGGCGCTGCAGCCGGCGGGGCGGCGCATTAAATCAGGCATGCAGCAGCTCCAAGGAGGTCGCCATGAGCCAGAAGATCGCCATCGAGCGGGTCGATCACATCGGCATTCGCGTGCGCGATATTGATCGCGCGCTCAACTTCTATCGAGTCCTAGGGTTCGATTTGTTGCGCCGGGCCGAAGGCGACGACATCGCGATCGTCCGAAACCAAAACGGCGTCGAACTAAATCTGATCTTCAACGCAAATGCCGGTGAGCCGGGCACGAATGTGCTGATGGACGTTCCGGGCAAATATCCGGGCTACACTCACATGGCGCTTCGCGTGGGATCCATTCCGGCAACGATTGCCGTTCTGAAGGCCAACGATATCGCGATCACACAGGGACCGGTCAGCTTTGGCGAAAGTGGACAGGTCTCGGTCTTCGTCCGCGATCCGGATTGTAATGTCATCGAGCTGCGCGGCTGCGATCAGGATGTCGTCGAGGGTGTCACCCGCTACGTGCCATAGACTGCGGCGTTCTGAGATGGAACGCCAACGAAGGTCCGTTGAGGGGCAGGAAGAGCCGTTCCGAATGCGAAGCTGAGTAACGGAGAAGGGTCGAATCCGGCGGTTCGGGCCGGGGGCCCCGCTACCGCAGCTTTGAGATGGGGTGCGCCCATGTATCGTGCTCGAGCGGCGGCGGCTCTGCCGGAGGCATGTAGGCACGTTCCATACATCGTCCTGCGTCTGGCAACCCTTGCGCCAGGTTCCCTCAGAGAGAACAATGAGCAGTGAAGCGTTAAAATCGCGGTCACGCAGCCAAGGGGAGAGAGTGCCATGGACCTCCGATTGCAAGGCAAGCATGCGATCGTGACTGGCGGCAGTCGGGGCATTGGCAAAGCCATTGCGCGGGAATTGGCTCGCGAAGGGGTCGATGTGGCGATCGTGGCGCGGAACAAGGGGGATCTGGAGGCGACGGCGCGGGAATTGGCTACCGAGACGAACCGACGCATCGTTCCCCTTGCAGCCGATGTAACCAGCAAGGAGCAGGTCGACCGCATGGTCGCCGAGGCGGCACAGCAGCTGGGCGGCGTGCACATCCTAGTCAACAGCGGGTCCGCGCCAGGGGGCTCGGCCACCGCGACCGGCCCGATCGAAACCGTGATCGACGAGGATTTGCTGCAGGATTTCAACGTGAAGTATGTCGGAGCGCTGCGCTGTTCCCGAGCTGTCATCCCGTTCATGAAGACGGCGCGCTGGGGCCGTATCATCAACATCAGCGGCGGCAACGCCCGGAACGCCGGCAATCTCAGCGGCGGCGCCCGCAATGCCGGCCTGGTGCACATGACAAAAACGCTGGCAGTCCAATTGGGCCGTCATGGGATCACGGTCAATTGCATCCATCCCGGCACGACCCGCACCGAGCGCACGCCGAGCCTGCTCGCCGCCCGCGCCGACCAGCTGGGCATATCCCCCGAAGAGGCGGAGCGCCAGGACTTCGCTGCGGACTCGCCGCGCGGCAATGCAATCTGCCGCATGGTGGACGCTGCGGAGGTTGCGTTCGTCGCGGTCTTCCTGGCCTCGGACAAGGCCTGGGCGGTCTCCGGTGAGCTGGTGGCGGCAAGCGGCGGGGCCGGGCGGTCGGTGTATTACTGAGCCGACCAAGCGGGCTGAAGGTCGGGTCACCTCCGGGGGAGATCTGGGATGGACAAGGAGCGCAGCGGCGAGGGGATGAAGCTCGGTGCGTTCTTTCACCCGACCGGGAACCACGTGGCGGGCTGGCTGGACCCTGACGCGCAGATCGACGCCGGCACCAATTTCCGACATTACGCCGAGATCACGCGAACCGCCGAGGCCCATGAATTTGACGACATCCTGGGGAAACTCGTGAGCGTCACCGCGCAGGTTTCGGCCGATGGCCCGGGCGGCAGCGACATGGAAGGCTCGATATCGGGCAATCGCCCTATCGCGAAGGGAGACGCAAGTCAGGTTCGCAGCGGACTCTGCGCTGGAGGGAGATGGATTCGAACTTGCGGTTCCTGGTTCGCGAGACCGTCAAACTGTGATCGGAGACGGGACTGGCTGTCTTGAAAAGCGGAGCGGATCTGCTGAGGAACCGAAGGTTCGAATCCATCTCCCTCGAGCGGCGAGTTCCCGGAGGTCTCGAAGAATTCCAGCACCGCCTTGTCTTCAAATGAGGGCGAGTTGGTGAGGTCGATCAATACCTGCGCGCCGGCCATGGTCTCTTTGAGGCCCTCGCCGGTGATGCTGTTGACGCCGCTTTTGGGCGAGGCAGCGACGACCTCGTGGTCGCCCTGTCGCAGAATGGCGACGGTCTTTGAGCCGATCAGGCCGGTGCCCCCAATAACGACGATCTTCATGGTTTATCCCCGCTTGTCGACGACTCAAAGCTGCAACCCTGGCGCAAAATCGTCCGGGGCTTCCCGCACAAACGTAAACCATGGCGCGCTCCTGAATTTTCCAGAAGCCGGTTATGGGTGGAGGTTTCCGTGTAGATCACCGATAGAAACGTCACCGGCCTCACCGATAGAGATGTCACGCTCGTCGGTTCGCGTGAGGCTTGTCGGGGTGGCGTGGGATGACGGTGATCACGATGAGCCGCAACGAGCTGACGCGCCTGCGGGTGCTGATCGATGTTGCAGACGGACGCCTGTCGGTCGCAGACGCCACGGGGCTGATTGGCGTCGGTCGAAGACAGATCTACCGACTGCTGCAAGCCTTCCGGGCTGATGGTGCGGACGGTCTGATTTCACGGAAGCGCGGCGGCCCGAGCAACCGCGCTCTGGGTTCGGTGTTCCGGGAAACCGTGCTGGCCATTGTGCGTGAGCGCTACGCCGATTTTGGTCCGACCCTGGCGGCCGAGAAGCTGTCGGAACTTCATGGCCTGGATCTCGGGGTCGAAACGTTGCGGCAATGGATGATCGGCGCCGGCCCTTTGGGTTCGGCGGAAAGACCGGCTAAAGCGCGTCCATCAACCTCGCGCTCGGCGCGATTGTCTGGGTGAACTCGTGCAGATCGACGGCTCCGAGCATTGGTGGTTTGAGGACCGCGGCCCGCAATCCACCTTGCTCGTCTATGTTGACGATGCCACCAGCCGCCTGATGCACCTGAGGTTTGTCGAGACGAAATCAACCGTCGACTACTTCCAGGCGACCCGCGAGTATCTCGAGGCGCATGGCAAGCCGATCGCGTTCTACAGCGACAAGCACGACGTCTTTCGGGTCAATAGCGCCGGGGCAGTCCAGGGTGACGGCATGACCCAGTTCGGGCGCTCTTTGCACGCGCTCAACATCGACATTCTGTGCACCAACACGCCGCAGGCGAAGAGCCTGCCCCAGCGAAGGCTGGGGGCCGCGTCGAGCGCGCCAACAAGACCCTGCAGGATCGCCTGGTCAAGAGCCTGCCCCCGCGAAGGCGGGGGAGCTTCGCCTTCAGGGTGTCAGCACCATCGCCTCCGGAAACCAGCTGCTGCCGGGTTTCCTGGCCGATTACAACGCCCGCTTCGGCACAACCCCAAGAACCTCCATCGGCCATTGTCGGCCGACGACAACCTCGCCGACGTCTTCGCCTGGCGCGAAGAGCGCACGATTTCCAATAACCTGACCCTGCAATACGACAAGATCGTGTTCTTGATCGAGCCAAACGAGTTCACCCGCGAGCTCCGCCGCAAGCACGTCACCGTCGTCGATTATCCCGACGGCCGGTTGGCGATCCGCTATCGTGGGCTCGACCTGCCTTACACCACCTTTGACAAGCTGCGTCAGGTTTCGCAGGCGACGATCGTCGAGAACAAGCACCTCGGCGCCGTCCTCTCGCACATCCGCGAGCGGCAGATCGAACGTGCAGAAGCTCGCAGCCAGTCCGCACCGCGCCGCCAGGAGCAGGTCGGCCACATGTTTAAAGTCGGCTGAACCGGATCCTCGCCACATTGGCCAGCCGGCACCGCACCGGCTTGACGACATTGTCTGTCGGTTCCGATTCTCTGTGGCCGGCGAGACGCCGTAAAGCCTGGCCCTGCGGGCCCCCGCCTCCGGCGGCTGCGGGCTTGACGGCGCCTCGCCCGCCACAGCCCGTTCCACCATCAGATCAATGAAGTGTTGTCGTCCAGCTCGCCCCCCAAGCGCGCTTTGTGACATTTCTACCGGTGAGAAATTGTGACTTTTCTATCTTGCGCCGACATTTCCGTAATCAGCCTGTGCGACACAGACGGATGCGTGACCGAGGCGGTCCGCTTGGTTCAACTGAAGTCTGCAACGCTCGGGGTATTCGCGGTTCGTGCGGCGGGAATGTATCGATAGAGCGTCGCCGGCGAGACGCCGAGACGGTGCGCGATTTGAGTCACGCCGATGTCGGGATTGGCGAGTATTGCCTTGGCGGGCTCGATGTCGTCCTCCGTGAGTTTCGGCGGACGGCCTCCATTTGTGAACCAATGTCCGGATTGGATCGAACCTCCCCGTTCCAGGGTAAGGGTGCGAAGGTCTGGAATCGGGTAGGGTTTCGGATGCCGGCTCAGCGCGAGCAGTCGACCCGGTGTAGGGGCCGGCGTCCGAAAGCCTCCGAAGAACGAACCCGCGGGACAGCGGCGAGCAGTTGGCCGTCTATGGGGATTTGGTCGCGCAGCGGCGTTGGCAGGGGATGGTTTTGCGAAGATTGGTGAGAGCTGAGAGCCGCTGATGATTGCGGACTGGGCCCTGCCAGCGTGGCCGAGGGCCTGATCGAGGACTGATCAGTGATGTCGTGCGGCGCTTGCCGGTTGCGGAATGAAACGGGCTCGGCGCCGGGAACGAGAAGTTCTGGCGGATGGATGCTGCAACGAGACGACAAGGATTGTCATCGCCTCAAATCCCGCTTCCGGTGCCGGAGGGCGGGCCGCGCGGTGTGCCGCCGCGCGCAAAGACCTCGACAATGATCATGTGGCCGCCACAGCAAGGGCATGGCGGGCGATGATCGGTGGTGGGGTCCGGATCGGCTGCGTCGTGCGCCGCCGGCGGATCAACCGCCGGCATCGGGGCGGCGATCAACTCCTTGGCGCGGACGATATTGGCCTTGCAGCCGGCGCTGGCCAGCAGCCCGTAATGTCGGATGCGATGAAACCCCTTCGGTAGAACGTGGAGCAGGAAGCGCCTGATGAACTCGTCGGCGGCGAGCGTCATTGTGCGGTACCGCGCCTGCCCGTTGCGGCGGTAATCCTTGTACCGGAAGGTCACGCCGGGCTCGTCGAGAGCAATGAGCCGGCTGTTCGCGATGGCGAGGCGATGAGTGTAGCGGGCGAGATAGGCAAGCACCGCTTCTGGCCCGGCGAACGGCGGCTTGGCGTAGACGAACCAGTTCTTCCGCCGCAGCGGTGCGAGATGCGCGGCGAAGGCCTCGCGACGCTCCTGCTCGTTGAATTCGCCCCCACACGCAATCGCGAGCACTGTGTGTTTTCCCGCCGTCGCCTCGGTCAGCGCCGCGGCGAGGCTCGACAGGTTTACCGGCGGAATCCCCAGCGACGAGCACGATCCGGCCACCTTGTCGTAATCCGGCAAGGACGCGGTCGGCAAGCTAGCGGTAGTGCTGCTCATCGGCAAAATAAATCATAACCGGCCTGCCCACGGCTAACGGGCGTGAGGCTGGCAGCGCCGTGGTGTCCTATTGACTGCGCACATTCGACCGTCTCTGTCGCGGGCTGAACTTAAACTTCGCAAAATCAATGCGCTGTAAAATTGATGGTTAAAACAGCGACATTCGAGGGTTAATTAGCGAGATCTCCGCGTCAGTTCTTATATTCGTCGCAGCTGGTGGGCTTTCAGGATCGCTATCCGATCGGCGTTAATGCGGGCCATCAGCTCGTGACTATCCCGATTTTCTCGACCGGGGGGGTATTTTTTGGCGCGCCGGAAATAGGGCTAGCGTGAACTCGTGCGCCGCTAATGAGTGCAGATCGACCCCGAGCCTTCGAAAGAGCAATATCGCATCCGTCAGGTGCAAACTTTTTCTCCGGGGCCGGGCACGCGGCCGGGAATGCGGCACAGAACCCACGCTGTATGCAACCGCGAATAGGCCGCATCGTTTCAGGGACTTTCTGGTAGCCCCGAGCGACCGATTTAAGTCATTCAGGGCCAGTCGCGTCTGGTGGGGTATTGTGGTTCTTGTCGCCGGCTCATCGGTCCGCACACTGAAAACGCCCTTTGCTGTCCCGTTCTAAGCCATCACCACGTCGGCGTTGCTCAGCGTACAGCTGGTTGCTCGGCGCCCGCATCGAGCGCGGTGTGCACCGCCTTGACGCCAGCGCTTCCTCACCTCATCAAATCTGAAGGCGAGAGGGACCGAAAGTTCGCGGACTCACTGCTGAAGGGAACGGGATTCGAAACCGCGGTGCCGCGTAAAGTTGGCCCCCGTTCGAGATCACCTCTTGTCGCCCCTGTGACGGTTCCCGTTACCCGACAGGAAGCGCCTCTCGCGACGCGGAACCGAAAGTTCGAATCCATCTCCCTCCAGCGGAGAGATGTATGGGGCAGGCGGCGAGGAAATGGCACCATCGTCGCTGTAGCCAACTGATGGAGTGCCCTGATGCCCCAGCCGAACGACTTGAGCAGGTCCCTCGTCGCCCTGGACCAAGATAGCACGATCATTGCCGTCGTCGAGATGAGCCAGTCGAGTTGGCTGGTTGCCGGTATGCTTCCCGGTATTGAGCGCCAACCACGCAAGAAGCCGGAGCCGAGTGCAGAAAGGCTGCTTGGCCTGCTGCATCGCTGGCGTGACGAGGCGGTCAAGGCCGGCCGCAAGATCACGCGGATTGCGCTGGCCTTCGAAGCCGGCCGCGATGGCTTCTGGTTGGCGCGCTGGCTGAGGGCGCGTGGAGTGGAGGCGCATGTGATCCA
Organism: uncultured Alphaproteobacteria bacterium; assembly: GCA_963787425.1. Lineage (GTDB taxonomy): Bacteria > Pseudomonadota > Alphaproteobacteria > ATCC43930 > CGMCC-115725 > AP-15. The sequence continues at coordinate 708,559 of CAWBCV010000001.1, read as the reverse complement.
TGCCTCGAGTGTCGCCGTATCGCGGGAACATCGCCGGGCCAAGACCGACCGGCTCGACACCGAGTTGCTGAAGCGGGGGTTCTTGGGGTGGCTGCGCGGGGAACGGGGCCACTGCACCATGGCGCGCGTCCCGACCATTGCCGAAGAGGACGCCAAGCGGCCCAACCGGGAGCGCGACTGCCTGGTCGGGGAGCGCACGCGCATCGTCAACCAAATGAAGGGCACCCTGGCCCGGCTGGAGAGCGCACTGGCCCGGTGGTACCAGGCCCGCACTGCCGATAGCCGTGCTGGCACGCGCAAGACGATGATTGTCGCGCTGGCACGCAAGCTGCTCATCGCGCTCTGGCGCTTTGTCACCACCGGCGAGACATTGGACGGCGTCATCTTGCGTCCGGCAGGCTGAAGACCTCGAGGAACTTACCTATTCGGCGCTCGCGCGAGGATTCAGCGCGGACTGCCGATTGACGATCCGAGGTGGCGGGAACCGGCACGTGACATGGCACAGATGCCGACGGCGAGAATGGGCCCGCCGCCCCGGAGCTTTGCCGCCGATGCGCATGACTGCATCATGGTCAGGATCCGAACTGACCTACCGAATACAGATCCTATGCAGGCGGGGCGAGAAACTTTGGTAAGTCGACGTCGCCGACCACTGAGTTGAGGGAGCAACCAATGCATGACAGTACCGATCTTCCTGTTCCAGAGCGGACCGGCATCCGGGGGGACTCTGCCACTTTGTTCGTCTCCTTAGAGCTGAGCCGTTCGACCTGGGTTGCAACATCGCTGGCGCCCGGCAGCAAGAAGATGTCCAAGCACACGCTCGTCGGCGGTGATGGGCGCAAACTGCTCGACCTTCTTGCGCGGTTGAAGACAAGAGCCGAGCAACGCATTGCAGCGCCGGTCAAGGTTGTCGCGATCCACGAAGTCGGCCTCGATGGTTTCTGAATTCATCGCTTGCTCGACGCCAACGGCGTCGAGAGCCACGTCGTCGACCCTGCGTCGATTGCCGTGCCCCGACGCCACCGGCGCGCCAAGACGGATGCGATCGACGGCGAGACGCTCCTGCGCACGCTGATGGCCTGGCAGCGAGGCGAGCCGCGGGTCTGCGCCATGACAGTGCCGCCAAGCCCGAGCGAAGAGGACCGCCGTCGGGTCTCGCGCCAGCGCGCAACGCTGCTGCGGGAGCGCATTCAGCACACGAACCGCATTCGAGGACTGCTGTTTGGCCAGGGGATCACCAACTATAATCCGCTGCACAAGAACCGCCGGGAATGTCTGGAAGAACTGCGAACCGAAGACGGACGCTCGCTGCCAACTCACGTCAAGGCGGAGATTCTTCGCGAGATCGACCGGCTTGAGCTGGTTTTGCGCCAGATCAGCGAGGTCGAAGCTGAACGCGATGAAATGTTGCGCCCGGCGGAAGCGAGCTCTCCGGCTGCATTACTTATGCGGCTCAAGGGCATTGGCGCCGAGTTCGCTACCGTGCTCTACCTTGAGGGTCTGTTCCGCCATTTCGAGAACCGACGGCAGTTGGCAGCCTATGCAGGCCTGGCTCCCAGCCCATGGAAGAGTGGTAGCATCGACCACGAGCAGGGTATCTCGAAGGCAGGCAATCCACGTCTGCGCACGACAATGGTCGAGCTTGCCTGGATGTGGGTGAGATACCAGCCCGACAGTGCTCTCAGCGGTTGGTTCCGCCGGCGCGTTGGCTCAGAGCGCGGCCGGACCCGCCGCATCTCGATCGTAGCGCTCGCCCGCAAACTGCTCATCGCCCTGTCGAGATATGTCACCCATGGCGAGATCCCGGCGGGCGCTGTCATGAAGCCAGTCTGAGGCATCCGGGAAAACGGAATCAATTATCGCGAGTTCCACGAGGCCTGATCAGCCGCGTTGGATCCGGGCGGGCGGACCGTCGCAAACAATGGCTGCGATATGCCGATATACAGTGTGGATCCACCCTCCCGAGCCCGATGACCTCCAGAATGAGGGATTGTGGTGCCAGCCGCTCTGAGAACGGCGACCGGATGTGAGGTTCTGCGGGCATCAAAGCCGCAGTCGATAGATGGGCTCGAGCCACGGATTCGAACGAGGTGCACGCGGCCAGCAAAACCCTGTGGATTTGCCGCTGCGCTTGGACGACGCAGCGCGTCGCCCACAACTCCACAGGGCCAGCATCAGTAAGCTTTGATTAATGAAACAGAAAAGGAGCTGCGGCTCGGCCGGAGGACCAGTGAGGCAACGGGAGCCCGATTGGTGAGGCAACGCTCGACGCCTCGGGAACATTCACCGATGAGGCAATACGGCTTCTTGTCCAGATTGCCGCCCTACATCGTTATGGGCGAGCCTTGACGGCCCCACCCTCATGTGAAGTTTGTGGCGTGAAATTGCGCCCCAATGGCGAGCTCCCCTCGGATCTTTACGGAGACATTCAACAGTCGTCGTCAGAGGCCGGAGCTTCGCAGAAACGCCCTCTCGCTGTTCATCCTCCCTCCGCGTGCTCAGGCGTCAAGGCGCTGCGAAACACAAGCGACGCTAAGCGGCAAAGCCGCCAAGCTTTGCTAGCGTTTCGGTCCCTTGACCCCTTCCGCGCGCTCCGCGAACCTGATCGCAGGCGACGGGATGAAGAACGGCCTTTCCCGGTAGGGTCGAGGACTGGCGCGCCAGTTGGCCGGGGTATCCCGACCGTGCCACGTTTCCAGCCCCCTCCACGTCGCACGCAGCATGCGGATTTCCCGCACTGCGCGCCCCCATTTGCTTCACGTCAGGGCTTATGGGACCTATCATACCGGGGCAACTTTCGGTCGGTCATGTCGCACTCGATAGCTGTTGAACAGCCTTAGAGTGTCGTACAGCCACGGCCTACTCCACCGCTCCCAGCCGAAGCCCTTTCGTTTCCGAGCCTGCGCCAGATGGCGCCTGACCTTCTTCTCTACCCAATCTCTGATGTAGGTGAAGCACTCGCTAGAGTTCCCCACCGCGAAGTAGTTGACCCACCCCCGTAGCATTGGATTGATCAGGCTTATCACCCTCTCAATCGGTTGCGACCGGTGTCGGCGAAATACCTGCTTGAGCTCCCGCAGCAGCGCCGTCCGCTTTTTGAGCTTGGGCGTGTAATGCGGCCGCATCACTCCGCGCAGACCGCGGAGGTAGCGGAAGTCAAACCCCAGAAAGCCGAAGTTCTCACCTCGTTCCAGGTCGACTCTGCGGCTCTTTTCATCATTGATTTCGACCTGCAGTTTGGCGAACTCCTCCCGTAGTCGCTTGTTCACTGCTCCAATCAGCCAGTCATGACGTTTGTAGGCGTGGATCAAGACCACCAGGTCGTCAGCGAACCTCGCATATTCGACATTGGTGTACTTGCCGTTGCGTGTGACTTCCCGCGCTCGCTCCAGCATCTTGTCCACCTCATTGAGGTAGAGATTGCTGAGCAAGGGCGAGATCACGCCGCCTTGCGGAACACCCTTCTTGCCAGAGGCCTTGAGCATAAGTTTCAACAGATGCATGATGTCCTTGTCGTCGACCCGCTGAGCCACTTTCTCCAACAACCGGTCATGCCGGACATTGTCAAAGTAGGCTCGCAGATCAAAGTCGAGGACCCGCGTCTTCCGCTGAGCTATTGCTTCCGCCACTCGCTTGATCGCGTCGTGTGCTGTCCGCTTGGGCCGATATCCATACGACCCCGGTTGGAAGTCCGCCTCGAACACAGGTTCGAGGATGAGCTTGAGCGCACCCTGCACCACTCTGTCCCGAATCGCCGGGATCGACAAGACGCGGACTTTGCCCCCGTCTTTCGGTATCTCCTGCTTCCGGGCCGGGAGTGGCTTGTAGGTGCGCCCGGTCAGTTCGTCGCGCAGCTGCTCGAGCAGAGCCTCCACGCCTTGCGCCTCGATGGCCTCGAACGTGACCCCGTCTATTCCCGGGGCCCCATCGTTTTGTTTGGCCATCGCATACGCTGCGCGCAGGGTCTCCATCTTGCAGACGTGGACGTATAGACCCCAAAAACGCCAGGACGGTTCAGCCTTCGCCTTGACGTATAGTCTCCGCCTCAGGTCCTGCAAATCGATGGACGCCTTTGTCATCGCGTCCTTGCCTTCCTTACGTTGGAGACATTGCAAATGGCAGGGCCCCTTCGCTCCACGAACATTACTCCGCTTCCTCGCTAGTACGGACCCAGCCGCCACCCTCTCGTCTTCGGCCGACTTCCCGGTGTCGCCGGTTATACGGCCTACCTTGCTCCGGCGATTTCGCGCCGGGACGAGGAGGGCTTCTCCAGTTGCTCAGCATGTCCTTGTCACCGTGCCGTCGCTTCCACCCCGCCGAGGTGAACAGCCGTAATCGGTCAGTATTCGGCTGCTCATGCTGCCTTCGCCCTTCGGAGGTAGGCTCGGCCCTCGGGGCTACTTTTTTCGAGGCCACAATGCGTTCTCTTTTGATACAGCCCGGTGGCTCGTGATCTCCCCTCGGGAGATCTTGTCGATAGGCTTCGAAGGTTCTGTTTCCATCTCCTCCGCTATCCGAACTACGGGGCTCTGACTTTTACCCCGGCAGGACTGTCTCCTGCTGAACATGCCAGCCTTACCTGGACACACCTCCGAACAAAGAACTGGCAGCAGAACCCCAAAACAACCGCTTGACAGGAAGAGCCCCATACAAGTCCCGCGCGAACCTGACGCCGACGCGGCGCCCAGTACGAGCCAGGCGCCGAGTTTCTGGGTGCGCTGGGTCACGTCCGTCAAGCTGGTGGAGATTCGGGACTGGAGCTGAGGCGCCATTGAAGGCAGCGGCGTTGGTGAAAGGTGATCGGCGGTCGATGCGTGGTGAGAGCCGCGATCGACGGCATGGCGGATTGTGCTTCGGCCGGAGCGCCGCTATCAAGCCCTGCGCCTTCGGCGCACCGCTGCGCGGCTGCGGGGCTTGACAGCGGCACTCCAGCCGAGCTTTTGGCATCCATGCCGTTCGACGGCGCAGTGGATCGCTTGGGATTGGCTAGGCGGCGCACGGGATCTGCCGGGGATCGGTGGCGGCGGCCGCAGCCAGTTCGGCCATGACCTCAACCTGCATATAGCGGTGCTGCAGCTGCCATTCATCGTTTTGCTCGAGCAATACCGCGCCAATCAGCCGAATGATGGCGGCCTCATTGGGGAAGATGCCGACGACATCGGCGCGCCGCTTGACCTCCTTGTTGAGCCGTTCGAGCGGGTTGGTACTGTGTAATTTGCTGCGGTGTTGCTCGGGGAATCCTCAGGAAATCCTCAGGTAGGACAGCACGCGGCAGCGCTGCCAGGTGGCGCCGAACACCCGGCGGATCGCCGGTTTCAGCCCCTCATGGGCATCCGAGATCACCAGCTTGATCCCGCGCAAGCCGCGTCGCGCCAAGCTCGGCAAAAAGCTCGACCAGAAGGTTTCGGCCTCCGACGGGCCGATGTGCAACCCAACGATCTCGCGTCGGCGAGCGGCCGGTCGAGGAAGGCATGCACGCGCTCGTCGATCTCCCCCGCCTTCGCGGGGGCAGGCTCTTGCACAGCTTAGAAACCTGCGACTTGCTGATCCCCGATAACCCATCGCCTGCACCAGATCATCAACTCGCCGGGTCGACACGCCGCCGATCCAGGCCGATCACCGCGATCAGCGCTTTCTCCGAGCTCTTGCGGGCTTCGAGAAACGGCGGGAAATAGCCGCCTTGCCGCAGCTTCGGGATCCGCAATTGCAGCGCGCCAAGCCGAGGGTGCGGTCGCGATAGCCGTGGCGCCAAGTGGTGCGCTCGCCGCTGCGCTCGTAGCGCCCGGCGCCAATCAACCCCTCGACGTCACATTCCATCAGCAACTGCAGCACCGCCTCGGCCACGGCTCGCAGAAAATCTCCATCGCCGGCCTTCTCCAGCAAATCGGCCAGCACCAATCTCTCTTCGGTCATCGGGTCCTCTCGCGTGCTTCAGGTTGAAGTTTGGCAACTCCACCTTAGCCGACTTGCCCGATGGCCACCTCAACCACACCGCAGCCCTACAACTGCGGACCGACCCGAAAATTCCTCCACAAGCGTGGACGCTAACCTCCACGATCTGGCTGGCGATGCGGCGGCGGTGATCGAGGAGATCGGACGTGGCGATCCGGTGGTGGTCGTGGGGCATGCCTTTGGTCAACGCGTGTGTCGCATGCTCGCCTCGGATTGCCCGGATTTAGTGAGCGCCGTCATCATGATCGCAGCGGGCGGCAAGGTGCTGCCGTCGGAGGATTCTCGGGCGGCATTGCCTGCCTGCTTTGATCTTTCTCTGCCGCAGAAAGCGCGCATGGAGTTCGTGCGCTCCGCCTTCTTTGCGGACGGCAATGACGCTGCGGTGTGGCGAGACGGCTGGGAACCCGCCGTCGCGCAGATGCAGGTCCGAGCGTCGGAGGCCACCCCCGTCGAAAATTGGTGGGGGGCAGGGCAAGCCCGGCTCCTCGTCATACAGGGTTTGCAGGACAGACTTGCGGTTCCGGAGAACGGTCGCCTTTTGCAAAAAGAAATGGGGTCGCGGGTGGAGTTGGTCGAGATCGAGGGGGCGGGCCATACTCTGTTGCCAGAGCGTCCGCAGGAGATCGCGACTGCCGTGCTCCGTTTCCTGAGGGCGCTAACGGTCGGTACAGCGAGCGGCCCCGCGACAATCCCTGCTTAAGCGCCGCGCCCTTCCCGGGCCGAGAGACGCCTCACGATCTAATGTCGTCGAGCATTCCTACCACCTCATCGGTGGTCTTCACGTCAGCGAAAATCCGCGCCGTCGTCTTGAGTTCGGCCTCGTGGGTGGTCCGATCTACTTCGGCTACGGCATCGCCGACCACGATCATCCGATAATTGTATTCGACCCCACCCCGGATGGTCGTCGATACGCAGACGCAAGTGGTCACCCCGCAAGCGACGCAGGTGGTAACCCCCATATTGCGCAGAACCGTATCGAGGGGGGTTTTCGAGAACCTACCAAAGCCCTTCTTGACGACCAAATGCTCGCCTTCCTGGGGCTTCAGGTCATCGACGATCTGCGCGCCCCACGTGCCCCCCACACAATGCGTGCGGTTGCCGCTCCCAGCCTCGATTCCGACACGCCAGTACGGAAAGGCCGCGTCCGAATAGTCGGGCTTCAGCACGTGGGCAAGATACACAACCGGTCTTCCGGCTGCGCGGAATGCATCCGCGAGCCGCTTCACGTAGGATGGTCCCGATTAGAAACGGCATGTCGATCTCGAATTCGGGATGCTCCCGAGCTATGTGGCTGAAGTTCCCTTCCCGGTGCAGGAAGTCATTCTGCATGTCGACGACAATCAAGGCCGAGTTGTTTATGTCTGGACTAATACTCGCCGCCTTCATTAGTGCCTCCCCTGGAGCGAAATTGCTTTTCTCTATGCTGAGTTAGCAAGCCTTCGTAGCTGTGCCGGATAGCAACGATGTGGGGCCGCTCCGCTAACTGGATCGAGTACCTCATCGCCAATCACAAGATTTATGTTTGCACCATCAGAACCGAGAGGGTCGTAACCGGGTAGCCCCAGATCTGGACAGGATTGCCACCAGCCGTGCTGTCCGCCAATAACCCCATCAGCGAGACTGGCGTTCAAGTGCGCGCGAGCCTGGATTCTCCCCCGCGGAGTAGCGATCGACACCCATTCGTCCTGCTCGATCTCGTGCAATGCAGCAGTCGCCGGATTGATCTCGACCACCGGATCAGGGATCACACGCCGCAGACGACTGACATTGCGATGCTGGCTGTGGCAATAAATCGGAGTCTTCGCGGAGGTCAGAATCAAAGGAAATTTCGAGGTCGGATCGAGATGCGGGGCGCGGAATTGCGGCAAAGGGGACTGGCCGATTGCCTGCAACGCGGTCGAGAAAATCTCTAATTTGCCCGAAGGAGTCCTGAAGCCCTGCTGTTCGTATTTGCGATATCGACTTTCGAGAGGAATACGCATTGTGCTTCGCGGCGCATTCCGCAGCATCGTAGGTGTTAGGCCGCTTGGTGCGAGATGATGGGCGAGCCCCGCTTCAACATCCCCCTGCCAGAACCGATCCCCGAGACCCAGGCGAGCCGCCAAACCGAATACCACATCAATGTCAGCGCGAGCCTCACCTCGTGGCGGAACGATTGCAGGCCGAAACTGGACGTATTCGCAAGCACTCTGATCGAGGGCGAAGCCGACGCGCAGCCCTTCTCTCTCCCACCCGCTCGCAATCGGCAGCACGATGTCGGCGTAAGCGGCGGTTGGCGTCAAATACAGGTCGGTCTGAACGTGAAATTCGAGGCTGCGCAGCGCCTTTGCACCCCGCCCGGCATCCGCATGCGATAGCAGCAGGTTGGCCCCGAAACCGACCAGCCCGCGCACCTGATAGGGCTGCCTGTCGAGAACCGCACGATACAGATCCGTCGAGGTAATCCATCCGTCCGCCGCGGGTCCAAGCGGTCGCTCGCTCCAACCGAGCGCTTTCTGCCATTGTTTGGGGTCGCGAAACTCCACCCCTGATACATCGTTCACGGGTACTTGGGCGTAATGTACATTGCCGCCCGGCACGTCGATGCTGCCGGTCAGCGCATGCAAGATGGCTATCGCGCGGTCGGTCTGGGTGGCATTGGTGTGCTGCTCAAGACCGGTCCACGTGTAATGCGCAACAGGCCGATGATGCCAAAGCAGCCGTGCCGCCTCCAGGATGGCGTTCGGCTGCACCCCCGATACCGCTGCGGCGTCTTCCGGTGCCATTGCGCGGCACTTTGCGGCGAAAAACTCAAATGCGGGACGGCAGGGGATCGGCCCTTCACGGGTGTCGACCACGAATTCACCAGAAATCGCGAGACGACCCGGTGTCTCACAGTATCGGCGCTTCCCGATGTCATAGGTGACGCAGGCCCCGCGGCCTTCGTCCCAAGCTACAAAGCCATCCGCCTCGCCTTTTCTGAGTTTTTGGGAGCGTAGCATCGTGCCGTCGTCATCTCGGACCAGAAACGGGCCGTTCGTCCAATGACGCACAAACTCAGCGTCGAACCAGCCCTGATCGATCATGACCCCGGCGATTGCCAATGCCACGGCTGCGTCAGTGCCCGGTCGAACTCGTAGCCAACAATCGGCTTTGACCGCGAACCCAATGCGACGCGGGTCGATGACGATCAGCTTGGCTCCCCGCGCCTTGGCATCTGCAACCTTGGTCGCCGCGGCGAGAAGGGACGTGCTGGGATTGTGCCCCCACAACAATATACAGCCAGCCCGCTCGTAATCCGGCGTGCCTATCGCCGTCCCAGTCGTGAAAGCGCGTGCATAATTACGGTGCCATGCGCAGATTTCGGTCGCATTACAATTATTCGGCGATCCAAAAGCATTGATCAGCCGATCGATCCAGGGGGCCGCGTCGGATATTGCTGTCCCCGATGGTGTGGTGACGGCGAAGGCGACCGCTTCCGGCCCGCTCTCCGCGGCGATGCGGCGCATTGCTGTCGCAGTCTCGTCGAGTGCCTCATCCCAGGAAATTCGCTGCCAGCGCGGATCGGGGTCACCTTTCGGGCGGGTGCGGCGCATCGGATAAAGCAAGCGATCGGTTGCCTCGACGAGTTGGGGTGAAGCCCGGCCCTTGGCACACAGCGCCTTGCCTGTCGGATGCGAAGGATCTGGTTCGATCGCGACGAGCCGCCCGTCCTCGACCACTGCCTCACAGCCGCAGCGGGAAACGCAAAGAGGGCAAAAGGCGGCAACGCGGCGGCGTTCTTCGGGCATATAGGATATCTCTCAAGCCGACAGTCCTCGTCGGCGGACAGCAGTCTGCCTGAGATCACGGCTTGGGTCACCACAGAACGCTACCAGCTTAATTCCTGGGAGCCATTCGGAAGCGATATGACCCGCGGTGCATCGTTCCCTCGCGGTGGAAATCTAGCCTAACACACCCACCGGCTCGGTTGCACACATCCCGCCACCACGTAGGCGGATGACGGTCGCGCGCCTCGTTGCCTTTTTATCGGAACTCGTCGCAACATCGGTGAACGATGCTAAGGCGAGGGGTGAGATGTCGAACCCGACGCGTCAACTTCTTCTCAGGTTCGTGGCCCGAGTTCTATGATCGGCTGATGGTGCCGGTCTTTTTTGAACCCTACGCGCGTCGTTTAGCTGAATGCTTGAAGGGCATGACATCGGGGCATGTCTTGGAAATCGCAGCCGGTACGGGTGTTGTGACACGCGAACTGATTAGGACGCTGCCCGAGTTTGTCGCAATTACCGCCACAGATCGTGACATCCTCTCCGCCGCTGCGAGTGGGGCATCATTAATGGACAGTCAGCCAACCGGCTCACTCAGCCAGCGATTATGACAGCAAGGAAGAGGAGAAGGATGGGGCTGACCCCAAGGGTTGCTACGATGAGCCAAGACTGTATTGGCAACAGCGTCACGAATGGCGGGTTCGAAAAGCTCGCCGTGGGCGATGAAGTGCGTTTTGTCGCGCAGGATTCCGAGAGCGCCGAGGGCCCTCAATCGAGCACCGTTGTTCCGCTCGGCAAGCACCACCTGTCGCCGGGAGGACGGGTTGATGAAGCAGAACGCACGACCGGCCACCGCGGCCGAGATCACGGAGATCGTCGGGCCGCTCGATGATGCGGTATTGGTGAGAACCGCTCGCGATAGCTCTCCGCGCGCGCAAAGCCGCGTCTGTGCGGCTGGAAATGCCGAGGAGATGGAAGACCACGGCGCCGTCTACGAGACCCGCACGTTGAAGATGCGCGAGCAGATTGAGGCGATGAAGGAGATCTCGACCAAGGACGAGCCGGAATATCACGGCGAGATCGTCGATTTCCCGCCGATGATGACCTGGCTCAAGCCGGTGCAGACGCCACATCCACCGATTATCGTCGGCGGCACGATCCAGGAATTGAGTTCGCACCCGACTCGCCGCTGGAGGGAGACGGATTTCGAACTCCCGGTCCCTCGTTTGCGAAATTGGCGAAATTCGCGGCGAGCCGGGACCTTTCAGCTTCACGGACGACGGCTCGTCCGTGCTGCCATTCGCCGTCGCCAGTTTACCTAAGCCGGCGAAGCCGGAACCAAACAGGTTAAAATAGACGCAGGAGACGCGGGGAGCAGGAGGGGAGGTTGAGGCAGCCGCTGACGGAGCGTTACCGCGAGCGCCTCGCCGGGGTGCTCTCCTGCTATGACCGGATCATCGTCACCGGCACGCTGCCGGGAGCCTGTTACGCGAAGGGAATGACGGGATTTCTTTCTGCGCGGCAGATCCGGATCTTCGACTATCCGCGATTTGCCGAACCACTTCGCGATCGAGTACGCGAGCGCGCCGCCGAGTTGGCGAGTGCCGCTGGCATTACCATCGAACACATTGCCAAGAACCACATCCGCAAGGAGGACGTCGTCGCCAGGGTGCTTGTCGTCCGCGGCGACCGTCCCGGCCTGGTGCATATCATCTCGGCGATGGAAGCCTGCCACACCTACAAGCCCTGGCATGACAAGCACACGCATCGCACCTTCTTGCGGCCGGATACTGGCAAATGCCTGCATTACTACTTCTACTTCATCGACGCCGAGTTGGGCCTGATCTATCTGCGCGTGCCGACCTGGTGCCCGTTCCGTCTGCAGTTCTATTGCAATGGGCATAGCTGGCTGGCCCGCCAACTCACCGCCGCCGGCGTCGGTTTCACCCTTGCCGACAACGCCTTTCTGCGCATTGACGACTGGGAGCGCGCGCAGGCCCTCGCCGACACCCTCTCGCCCGACCACCTGCATCGCATCCTCGATCACTATGCCCAGCAGTGCTGTCCGGTGCTCGACGTCTTCGCCCAGTCCTACCACTGGAGTTTCATGCAGGTCGAATACGCCACTGATCTGGTGTTCCGCACGCCGGCCATCCTCAAACCCCTCTATGAACAGCTTTCCCGGCAAGCCATCCTGACCGTCAAAGCCGAACACGTCGCCACCTTTCTCGGCCACAAGATCACTGCCCAACTCGCCCAAGAGATCGGCAGCCAATTCACCACGCGTATCGAGGGCACCTGCGTCAAGCATCGTTTCAGTAAGTCCTCGATCAAGATCTACGACAAATTCGGCCTCGTCCTACGTATCGAGACGACCACCAACGACGTCTCCGCTTTCAAGCACTACCGCAAGGTGGAACATCGCCAAGGCCCGGCAACTCGCGCCCTGGCCCCCGTCAGAAAGACCATCTACAGCCTCAAGGACTTGCGTGAGATCTTGCTAAGCTGCAATCGCCGTTACCTTGAATACCTCTCCAGTCTGGACGACTTCTCGGCTGGCATCCGGACGCTCGACCGTCTCACCCAACCCCGTCCGCTCAAAGGCCGAAACCTCAAGGGCCTCAACTTTTTCAGCCGCGCCGAACAGACCCTGCTCGCCGCCCTCCAGCGTCCTGGCTTCAATATCGCCGGTCTCCGCCGCGCCGACCTACTGCCGCTCCTCGGCCAATCCTCTCCCGCCACCCTATCCCGACAACTCGCCCGTCTGCGCCATCTCGGCGTCATCAAACGCGTCCTCGGTACCTATCGCTACTATCTCACCCGCGCTGGCCGCGCCGCCATCGCTGCCGGCCGCCGTCTCACCGAACACACCATCATTCCTGCTCTGGCCTGACAAATCTGCTCACAGAATGCAAACACTCAGGTCGTAAGCGACTAATATGCCCGCGGCGGCACGAAGCCGCCAATCTCAGCCGCGAGCAGGCGGGCGAATTCGATCGTCGTCGGGTCCTCATCCTCCGGGCCGATGATTTGCAGGCCCACCGGTAGTCCCTCTTCGGTCAAGCCAATTGGCGCCGCCGTTGCCGGTAGATACGACAGACTGGCGAGCCCCGCAAAGAATAACTGCTCCGCGTACGGCGCCGACTTGCCGTTGACGCTGACCGTACGTTCATCGCGATTGGGCTTGGAGTTGTGCGGGAAAGCGGCAGTCGCCGCCACCGGTGTCAGCAACACATCGAAGTGCTTGAAGAATTCGTGCCAAGCGTATCGCAGTTTTGTCCGCGCTTCGTTGGCATTGCCCCAGGCCCGGTGTAACAACGTGGCGCCGCGCGCCACCGCGGCGCGGTCGCTCATATCGTCCTCGGTGAGCGTCGCAGCGATCTCCTGCTGGCGGGCGAAATCGTCGTCGCGCATGCGTGACGCCGTCGCCGCGCGCAACAGCAGCATGAAGAGACGGTGGTGTTCCTCGTCGTCTATCCCGGGTCGTGCTGCATCGTCGACCATCGCTCCAGCACGCACGATGGCATTGATGGCGCGATCAAAGAGGTCAGAGACGCTACTGTCGATCCGGCATAGCGGAGACGATGCCCACACGGCGACGCGAAACTCGCCGAGCCGACGGTGGCGCGGCGGCGGCAACACGACCCGCCAGGCGGTCCGCTGCAACAGGTCGGGTCCGGCAAGAGCGCGCAGCGCCAGATCGAGGTCCTCGGCGTGGCGCGCCATGGGGCCGACCACGGATATGTCGGTCGGCGTCATGATGCCCGGCGGCGCGTGGCCCCGCGTCGAGATCAGCCCCCAGGTCGGTTTGTGACCATAGACGCCGCTGTAATGCGCCGGGTTGCGCAATGAGCCGGCGATGTCGCTGCCCGCACCTAGGGCCGACAACCCGGCGGCGAGTGTCGCCGCCTCGCCGCCCGACGAGCCGCCGGGCGAGCGGGTCGGATCCCAGGGGTTATTGGTGGTGCCGTAAATGTCGTTGTAGCTCTGTGCGTCGGCGAGCATGTAGGGCACGTTGGTCTTGCCGAAGATGATGGCGCCGGCCTGCAGCAGGCGATCGATCATGAAGGCGTTGCCGGTGGCGATATTGTCCTTCCAAAGCGGATTGCCAAACGTCGTCGGCAGGCCCGCAATGTTGAACGATTCCTTGACCGTCATCGGAATGCCGTGCAACGGTCCCCAACGCTCGCCGCGCGCAAGGGCGGCATCGGCGGCGCGGGCGCGTTGTTGCGCCTGGTCGACCTGCCAGACGACGATTGCGTTCAGCGCCGGATTGTGCCGTTCCGCGCGCGCCAGGTAGACGTCGAGCAGTTCGATGCAGCCGATGTGCCGGTCGCGAATTTCGTCTGATAGCTCGGTTGCGGATGCGAACGCACGATCGCCCATGCCCATGCCTCCTCGCGGCGTGACGTGGTACCATATCAGTTGGCGCCGGGGCCAGCCAATCGTCGGAGCAGGCGCCGCTCGGGACCGTCTCGGCTAATATGCAGTTTGGCCAACCAGACGGGCGACACATTACGGGCTTGTGACCCGTGTCTCCCGTTGATTTCCCGCAATGGAGAAAGTGGCGCGGACAGCCGATAAGATCCACTCATGGCGTGAGACCAGAGGGCACGGAACCCGCCTTTCGCGCCGGGGACCCAGGGGTCCGAATCTCGTCCCTCCGGCAGCGAGTTCGGGCGAACTCCGAAGCTCGGTCCTCGCACAATAAGGGTGGCGGATTGTCCGCGCTGTTTGTCCGGTCTTCTTTTGGGGGACTGGAGGTTCGAATCCATCTTCCCTCCAGCGGGAGTCAGGTGCGAACCCGACTTCCTCGGTCAGGGCGCAAATAGAGACCGCTGATGGCGAAGGTATATCTGCCGCGTTCTTAGCGGCAGGTCGGCCGGGCGGGCGCCCTTCAGGATCCTGACGACCTGGGCGGCGGCGAGCCGATAGCTCTCGCCGGTGTCGGCCAAAGGACCATCTGGCCTCCGTCCTTCACCTCCGACAAAAGAAGTGGATCGAAGGAAGATGGCGGGCCAGCGCCAGCACCGCGACCTCCTCCCGGTGACCGAACAGCAAATTGTCGCCCGTAAGGGACAACGGCCTGCACCGCCAGCCTTGTCGACAGGCCGGCAGGAACTCCATGCCGCAGCGCAGAAGCCGAAAGGTCAAATCACTGAGGTCGCAAGCGAGCGCGTTCATCCTACTCGCCGGGGCCGGCCAATGAAAAAACCAGAAACCACAACGCGGCGGAGCGGAACCGTCCGCTGTGCGATCTACACCCGCAAGTCGTCAGAGGAGGGGCTAGAGAAGGAGTTCAATTCGCTGCAGGCGCAGCGCGAAGCTGCGAGGCCTTCATCGACAGCCAGCGGCATGAAGGCTGGGTGTGCCTGCCCGCGCGGTATGATGACGGCGGGTTCTCCGGCGCCACGATGGATCGGCCCGCTCTGCAGCAGCTGCTCGCCGATGTCACCCGCGGGGCGGGTCGATACCGTGGTCGTTTACAAGATCGACCGGCTGACACGCTCGCTCGCAGGCCCAAATCTGCGGATCGCTTAGCCATTCCACGGTTCAACTCTCCGAAGCGGCTCCGGCAATCGCGCTGCGCGTCGATTTGTCGGCTAGCCGCTCCGCCTGCCAGGCCGGCCTCTTCACGGGTTTTTGCTGCACAGCCGAAGAGGTCGGAAGCAAACCGCGAATTGCGAATTCGCGACGGCCGTTGCGCCCACAAGCGAAAACGATCGAGATAGAGATAAATGTGCGCGAAACAATGTCCCTCAGCGCGTCGTCGCTTCGGTGAGCGGGGAGGTGCAGAAAGCGCAGCATCGTGCCGCGATAGGTATTTCGCTGAGGCACTCGGGGCATTTCTTGGTCGTCGGATCGGGGGCCGCCTCTCCGCGCCGCATTCGAGCGAGAAGCAGTTCATCGGCAGTACGATGAAGAAATATACGGCGGCAGCGATTAGGATGAACGAGATCACCGCATTGATGAAGTCGCCGATCAGGAATTTGCTCCCATTGAGTATCTCGCGGCGGCCGGCATCCGCGTGGACCGACGACAGGAGGATACCGGCCCTGCTTAACTTGACAATGCGGCGCTGTCGTATCGGCCGACCCGGCATAGTAGTCTCGCGCCCGAGGGTGATCGGGCCATGAACGAGATGAAAGCCTCTACGGATGCGGACCCCACGGCGCTGCCTGGAGGAGCTTCACCTCCTGGGTCATTAGCAGCGGGCGGAATTTCGACGCGAAAGACTTGACGAAATCCTTGTTCGAGTACACCGACGCCCAATGCGCCCGCCGATCGGCGTCGTCGTCGAATTTCCAGAGATGGACAAGCTGATTGATCGTGCCGGTGTCGGTCTGGAAATAGCCGACCAGCTTCTTGTCCTGCCCGCCCTTCTGAAGCGCTGGGAAACCGAGTTCCTGGTAGAGCTTCACCGCCTCGGCCATCGCGCCGACGCGGAGCGTGTAGGTTCTCAACTCGTAGAGCGCCATTGGAAGTTCCTCCTTAGCTCGGCCTAGCGACCAACAAATGTCGCCCACACGCCGTTGGGTCGCCAAACCTGTTCCATATCGGCACGCGCCTGGGCCTCATCCATACCGAGCACGTCGCGACGATACCGGTAGAAAAAGGCCGAGACTCTGTAGTTCGCGATGCAATGGACGTGTACGGGGACTTCTTTTAATTGCTCCATGGCAGAGCAGAACTGGTCGAAATCCCCGTCAGTCGGCTTCTGAAAATCAACCGGAATGTGGATATACGTCATGCCGAGCCGGCTGACGCTCGCCGCCTCATCCGGCAGGGCCTTCTCATGGCTATGCAGGCCGAGATCGATGATGTGGCGGACGCCCAATGCGTGGATATCAGCCAGTTGCGGTTCGGTCGGCTGACCGGATGTGGTTATCCGGTCATCGAGCCGACGCCAATTGTAAATGGTTTCCGGATCGACCATCACTCTCGATTTTGGCTTCAGCGGAGGAGCCCGGCGGGGCACCCGGCTGATCGGCGCGGACAGCTTCCCACGGATGTCGAACCCGTGTTTCCCGAGCACATCGAGAGCTTTCGACGTGGCCTTGCCGGATAGGCGCGCGAGCTTTTCCAGCTTTGTCGTTTCCATGCCCTATCTCATATCGGAAATTGGATCGGGGATAGTACCCGATCCAGTCCAACGAGCAACTAAGTCGGCTTCAGCGGCGGCAGCACGTCGGCGGGGTCAATGCGACGGTCCCCGGTGTTTGGACAGGTTCCGGGGAGGAATAAGCTAAAGGCCGGTAGCCGGCTGCTGGTTTCACCATTCCCCGAAATCAAATTCATCCTGTCTTGTTGCGGGGTGCTGTGAAGCTTGTGGATCGGCGCAGCCGACTGTCCACAAATTCGCAGCATTCTCTCCGCATGGCGTCAGGGCCAGTGCCGTCGCCGCCGTCGATCGGCCGAGGTAAGCCTCGTCCGGTATTCGCCACCCGAGCGCCTGATGCGGACGCCGCAGATTGTACCAGTCGAAAAACTCGCCAAGGCTGCGCGTCTGTTCGATGCCGTTGGCCGCCGGGCGCAGGTAGACCCATTCGTGCTTCACGGTCCACCACAAGCGCTCGACGAAGATGTGGTCGTGGCAGCGCCCGCGTCCGTCCATGCTGATCTCGATCCCGTGATCCCGCAGCAACTTGGTGAACTCGTCGCTGGTGAATTGCGCCCCCTGATCGGTATTGAAGATGCCGGGCTTGCCGAACTGGGGGAGGGCCTCGCTCAGCGCCTCGACACAGAACCCGGCCGTTAGCGTGTTCGACAGCTACGGCGATAAGGCGCTCGAGGAAACTCTCGCTCGGGCTGATGAGCTCGCGGCCGCCGGCGACGACAACGGCGCGGCCACCTGGCGCCAGATCACGAACGCCGTCGTCCAGCTCGCCAACCAGACCCCACCCGGCCCAGTCCACTGACCTAGCCCGTCCTCTACGTCATAATCCTGTTATCCAACTGTCATTTGGGAGGAGAACCGAGGGTGAGATCTGCGTCGTTGGGAACGGTATGCGAAATCACGTCAATGATGTAGCTCGCCGGTGTCATGCCTACCAAGGCGGCGCCCGGCAAGGCGACAGATTGCATACCAATTATCATAGCCCTGGGCTCACCCGCACGAAGGGCTGCATGCGGCCTATGGCGACGCCGAAACGATGCGCTTTTGGGACTTTCCCGGCGTCGCGTGACGTGGCGGAAACCGCC
The DNA here is from genome assembly GCA_963787425.1 of uncultured Alphaproteobacteria bacterium. Lineage (GTDB taxonomy): Bacteria > Pseudomonadota > Alphaproteobacteria > ATCC43930 > CGMCC-115725 > AP-15. Next base: position 690,659 of record CAWBCV010000001.1, on the reverse strand, counting down.
CGCCGCATCCGCAGTCTCGCGGCGGTTTCCAGGAGCGCGGCGAGAGATACTCGATCTTGCCTCCCGATTAGAGCGCAGAGCCGACGACCTAGACGCGAGGAGCGGGTCGGCTGGCTCCGGGCGGACGATAAACTAGCTGCCATCCGTCTTCTGCGGTTTTGTCGAGAGCCGCCGAGATCGGCCCTACGCTGTGCCCGAGATGGCAGGGCTCCTGAAGGTGGCGGAGGATTATTCGCGATCGAGGGATCTCGCGAAAGCCCGGAGCCGGCTGATGGCGAACCCTCGGAAACCGAGCCGGTGCCGCTCGCCGACCCGCAGGGCACACAAGCACCCGCGCGATGTCGTGAAGTTCAAGACTTCGACGGCGATTTTGTCATAAGGTAATGGACTGACGGCCGGCGATATCCGCAACTTCTGAGAATTTCCCCGTGGATGCACCCAATCCGACTGCTGGAGCAAGTGAACCAAGCAAAATCGGGTATCCGAGCTCACCCTGCAATAAATCGGGGCACCAGACTGTCCAAGAGGACCCGCTTCACCGGATTTATTGGGAAGAATACGGTCCTGCGGACGGCGAGCCGGTCATGTTCCTGCACGGCGGGCCGGGCGCGGGATGCCAAAAGTTTTTTACCCACTTTTTCAATCCGGAGCGATACCGGGTCATTCTTTTCGACTAGCGCGGCTGTGGCAAAAGCACACCTAGCGCAAGCGACGACGACGCTACGGCGGCGCTCACCGACAACACGACCGCGCATCTGATCGATGACGTGCTGCGGCTGCGCCGTGAGCTCAATATCCACGGCAAGATGCACGTCTTTGGCGGCAGCTGGGGAAGCACGCTCGCTTTGGCTTACGCCATCGCCCATCCTGAAACCGTGCAGACCCTGATCCTGCGCGGCGTCTTTCTGTGCCGGCGAGCGGATGTCGATTATTTCTTTCAGGGCAACGCTGCCGAGTTCGCGCTGGATCCGCTCGGGATACGGGTGCCCGGCACCTATCTGGATTTCCCCGCAGCATGGGAGAATTTCGTCACGGAAATCCCGCCCGAAGACCGAGGCGATGTGGTCAAAGGGCTGGCGAAGATATTTGCGGAGCAGCCGCAAAATGAAGCCGGGCGCGAGCGCGTCTTGAAGGCCGCGTCGGCCTGTGTGGCGTGGGAAAGCAGCGCCAGCCGCCTGAAGCGGGATGAAAGCAGCCAAAGCCAGCCAAATCAGAAATATGCTTTGATGGCTGGCAGGATCTTGATTCACTACATGATCAATGGCGGGTTTCTTCGTGCCGGTGGCGAGGCGAATTGCGACAACAACTACATTCTCGACCATGTTGATAGGCTGAAAGAGATCCCGGTGCACATCGTGCACGGGCGTTACGACAGAGTGTGTCATCTATACCAGGCCGAAGCCCTCGTGCGGGCTTTGCGCGCCGTTGGCAACAACGACGTGAATTACTTTATTACCATGGCCGGCCATAGCAGCCTGGAGCCGGAAACCGACTCCAAGTTGTGCGCAATCATGAGTGATCTCCCGGCGATGAGCCCGTTCGACCGCGGCGGCACATAGCCCTCGGCACCTTTCGATTTCTTCCACTCGAGAAGGGTGGCACCCCGAAGGGCCATACGTGAATCCCCGGACTGCTGGTTGATGCCGCACATATCGCCTAACCGGCAGCGGCGCAGCGAAACGGCACCAGGCGTTCCAGATCGCTGTCCCACAATGTGTAGCCCAAGGCCTGCAGCCCTGTACGCAGCGTAAGCGTTGACGCCGATCGAAACCTGGCATCAGCGTTGTGGCATTCCTCAAGCCGATAATTCGGGATCCGAGGGTTCACATGGTGCACGTGGTGAAAGCCGATATTGCCGGTAAACCACTGGAGTAGGCACGGCAGGCGAAGGTGGGAAGTGCCTCCGAGCGAGGCTTCGGCAAAACTCCAGCTTGCGTCCGGCATCCATTGCGCATGCTCAAAGCGGTGCTGGATCGAGAACAGCCAGACGCCGACGATTAAGGCGATTACCATGATCGGTAGCTGGACGGCGGCGACACGAGCGTAGCCGAGAGAGATACCCAAGCCGCCGATAAAAACGGCCAAGGCAAGGTTGGTCAGATAAACCCCGCGGCGCTCGCGCCGCCATCCCTTGGCCGCGTCGAACGGCACCCGATAGAGGATGACAAACACCAAGGGAGGCAGCAACAGGTTGGCGACGATCGGATGATTGGTGAGGCGGACCAGGCATCGGCGCCATCGTCTGAGGGCCCGGTATTCCGCCACAGTCATGCACGACGAGTAAATATCCAGCCCACTTGCCGCGCGTCGGTCCAGATTGTTCCAGGAACCGTGGTGCCTAGCGTGCTGCCGCCGCCAGAAAGCATAGGGCGTCAGGGTCATCAGGCTGCACAGACGGCCGATCAGCTCGTTTGCCCATCGCGATTTGAAGAACGAGCCGTGTCCGCAATCATGTTGGATAATGAAAATGCGAACGAGAAACCCGGCGGCGAGCGCCGACATTGGCAGCGTGATCCACAGCGACACGGCCAGGCAAAGGTACATTGCGGTGCAGGTGGTGAAAAACCCGCCGAACGAAGTCGCGAGCTGTCCGAGGCTGTACGCCAATATCGGCGCTTGAAAAGCCTTGGTCACAGAAAGCATCTGGTTTGGTTGCGGCATTATTGCACCCACCCCCGGCGGAGGTGAACTCTCCAGCGAATCGACTCGCGCACCGCCACAGGCCGGCCGCAGCAGGCACAGACATAACGCTGGTCGGCGTGCGAAGAGGAAGATTCACGCGCAGTAAAATCGCCATCAATTATCTGATTGTTGGCGTCGCGCATCAGGCAGCCGCAGGTCGTGCCTTTGGGGCAAACGATCTCTTCGCCTTCGCGTGCGATCAGCATCGCGGGGTCATCGTTAGCCGAGGACATGTTGCGGATCCTGTGACTAAGCGAGCCGGAGCACGCGCCGCTGTCAATCGCCATTCTGCGCAAAAGGTTGTCCGACGCGATTAACCATAGGCGAATATCGGAGGATACCGTTGCTCGCATTCTTTTCGCGTAAGGCAACCAGCAAGGTTTGTGCGTGCCGCCGTTACGCTGGATGATTGAGATCACGTCGGAGAGCTGCTTGCTGGCCATGTCGATGCCGTTGACGATCACGTCGGTTACCTTGTAACCATTATTGGTCGGGTTGGGGATGCTCAGGGTTGATGCCTCCAAGGAACGCTCGCGTTAGATCTCAACGTTCGCTGCCCGGGGTTCCATGCACGATGGGGTAGCCATCCCGCGGATAAATATGGCCTCGGGTTTCGTTCTACTGAGGGACCCGTAGCAAGGGATTTCCGAAATTGAATAGACCGGCGTCTCAACTCAGCCCTACGATTGGTTCCGGCGTCCAGCGATGCGCGCCGTTTCACTCTCGCCGTGAGCGGATCGCGGCCACAGCGGACGCTGATCGCTTATGTGGACGGCCCCAACGAGGGGCCTGTCGAAATGGTCATCATCGGAGGCTACAGATGAAAACAAAGCATCTCTTGAGCGGCGTTGCGGTGATTGCCGCGCTTGCACTTTCCGCGCCAGCCTGGGCGCAACCGGCCAATCCATCGGGCGGAAACTCGATGGGTATGCCGGGTCCCAGCCCCGGCGGGCCGGGTCTGACGCCGTACAGCACGGGCGCACCTCCATCGGGCCGGATGCCAGCAGGAGGGAGGGCAACATCGGAACCGACCAATATCCCGCCCACACCTTCGGCCTCAGACACAACCTCGGCGATGCCGCCAAAGCACCGTCATGCGCGCGCCCACCATGTGGTGAGCACTCACCATATGCTCCATGCCCATGGCCCCAAGTCGGGGACGGATACCACCGCACAGCTGAACCAAGCAGAGCTGGCCCGCCTGCAGGCGGGTGCTCCCCCGATGGGCGCGATGCCGCCACCGGCCCCGGTGTCCAGCCCGTCAGGGGGGAATAGCATGGGAATGCCTGGTCCCAACGCGGGCGGACCCGGCCTGACGCCCTACGGCGGCGCCCCGCCACGGTGACCGGGTTGCGAGCTTCGTCGAACGCCTGACCATTGCTGCGAGGGGGCTAGGAGCCCCTTGCGATTGCGGTCTAGATCGGCCGGTATGTGCGTCGGTGGCTGGCCTGGTGAGCGCCCCGATCGGCGCCTGAGCTGGTCCAATCCAAGCCGCCTGTCGCGGCTCCGCTGGGCGAGAGGACCGAAGACGATCGCGTTCCCGATGAGTGTCGAAGAAGTCGGGTTCGCACGAGACTTGCATGGGGCTTTCCCCGTCAAGGGGCTTTTCGCCCTGGCTGGGCAGTTGATCTGTGATTGTTGTTTGGGTTTTGCTGAGAGTTCTTTGTTCGGAGGTGTGTCCAGGTAAGGCTGGCATGTTCAGCAGGAGACAGTCCTGCCGGGGTAAAAGTCAGAGCCCCGTAGTTCGGATAGCGGAGGAGATGGAAACAGAACCTTCGAAGCCTATCGACAAGATCTCCCGAGGGGAGATCACGAGCCACCGGGCTGTATCAAAAGAGAACGCATTGTGGCCTCGAAAAAAGTAGCCCCGAGGGCCGAGCCTACCTCCGAAGGGCGAAGGCAGCATGAGCAGCCGAATACTGACCGATTACGGCTGTTCACCTCGGCGGGGTGGAAGCGACGGCACGGTGACAAGGACATGCTGAGCAACTGGAGAAGCCCTCCTCGTCCCGGCGCGAAATCGCCGGAGCAAGGTAGGCCGTATAACCGGCGACACCGGGAAGTCGGCCGAAGACGAGAGGGTGGCGGCTGGGTCCGTACTAGCGAGGAAGCGGAGTAATGTTCGTGGAGCGAAGGGGCCCTGCCATTTGCAATGTCTCCAACGTAAGGAAGGCAAGGACGCGATGACAAAGGCGTCCATCGATTTGCAGGACCTGAGGCGGAGACTATACGTCAAGGCGAAGGCTGAACCGTCCTGGCGTTTTTGGGGTCTATACGTCCACGTCTGCAAGATGGAGACCCTGCGCGCAGCGTATGCGATGGCCAAACAAAACGATGGGGCCCCGGGAATAGACGGGGTCACGTTCGAGGCCATCGAGGCGCAAGGCGTGGAGGCTCTGCTCGAGCAGCTGCGCGACGAACTGACCGGGCGCACCTACAAGCCACTCCCGGCCCGGAAGCAGGAGATACCGAAAGACGGGGGCAAAGTCCGCGTCTTGTCGATCCCGGCGATTTGGGACAGAGTGGTGCAGGGTGCGCTCAAGCTCATCCTCGAACCTGTGTTCGAGGCGGACTTCCAACCGGGGTCGTATGGATATCGGCCCAAGCGGACAGCACACGACGCGATCAAGCGAGTGGCGGAAGCAATAGCTCAGCGGAAGACGCGGGTCCTCGACTTTGATCTGCGAGCCTACTTTGACAATGTCCGGCATGACCGGTTGTTGGAGAAAGTGGCTCAGCGGGTCGACGACAAGGACATCATGCATCTGTTGAAACTTATGCTCAAGGCCTCTGGCAAGAAGGGTGTTCCGCAAGGCGGCGTGATCTCGCCCTTGCTCAGCAATCTCTACCTCAATGAGGTGGACAAGATGCTGGAGCGAGCGCGGGAAGTCACACGCAACGGCAAGTACACCAATGTCGAATATGCGAGGTTCGCTGACGACCTGGTGGTCTTGATCCACGCCTACAAACGTCATGACTGGCTGATTGGAGCAGTGAACAAGCGACTACGGGAGGAGTTCGCCAAACTGCAGGTCGAAATCAATGATGAAAAGAGCCGCAGAGTTCGACCTGGAACGAGGTGAGAACTTCGGCTTTCTGGGGTTTGACTTCCGCTACCTCCGCGGTCTGCGCGGAGTGATGCGGCCGCATTACACGCCCAAGCTCAAAAAGCGGACGGCGCTGCTGCGGGAGCTCAAGCAGGTATTTCGCCGACACCGGTCGCAACCGATTGAGAGGGTGATAAGCCTGATCAATCCAATGCTACGGGGGTGGGTCAACTACTTCGCGGTGGGGAACTCTAGCGAGTGCTTCACCTACATCAGAGATTGGGTAGAGAAGAAGGTCAGGCGCCATCTGGCGCAGGCTCGGAAACGAAAGGGCTTCGGCTGGGAGCGGTGGAGTAGGCCGTGGCTGTACGACACTCTAAGGCTGTTCAACAGCTATCGAGTGCGACATGACCGACCGAAAGTTGCCCCGGTATGATAGGTCCCATAAGCCCTGACGTGAAGCAAATGGGGGCGCGCAGTGCGGGAAATCCGCATGCTGCGTGCGACGTGGAGGGGGCTGGAAACGTGGCACGGTCGGGATACCCCGGCCAACTGGCGCGCCAGTCCTCGACCCTACCGGGAAAGGCCGTTCTTCGTCCCGTCGCCTGCGGTCAGGTTCGCGGAGCGAGCGGAAGGGGTCAAGGGACCGAAACGCTAGCAAAGCTTGGCGGCTTTGCCGCTTAGCGTCGCTTGTGTTTCGCAGCGCCTTGACGCCTGAGCACGCGGAGCGATGATGAACGGCGACAGGGGCTTTCTTTCTGCATAGCTTCAGCGTCTGACGGTGCCTGTCTATCTGTTGAGGATCCGAGGGGAGCTCGCCATTGGGGTGCATCTTCGTGCCACAGACTTGTATTCGGTAGGGTCGTTTGATCCTGACCATGATGCAGTCATGCGCATCGGCGGCGAAGCTCCGGGCGGCGGGCCCATTCTTCCGGTCGGCATCAAGTGCCATGTTCGAATACGGCTTCCCGCCACCTCGGATCGTCAATTCGGCAGTCGTGCTGAGCCAGCGCGAGCGCCGAAAATGGTGCTGAGTGGTGTGCTCGTTCCGGTAAGCCCTTTCAGGACGCTGGACGTAAGACGACGCCCTCCAGTGGTTCGCCAGTAGTGACAAAGCGCCAGAGCGCAATGACCAGTTTGCGTGCCAGCGCGACGATCATTGTCTTGCGCGTGCCCATACGCCTATCAGCGGTGCGGACCCGGTACCACAGTGCCAGCGCGCTCTCCTTCTGAAACCGCAGAAAGCGCCAGGCGAGTTGGACCATGCTGCGGCGGACCCGGGCGTTGCCGGCTCGGGCGAGCCCTTGTTCGCGCCGTTGCGCGCCGCTCTCATCCGGCGAGCCTGTTAAGCCGGCGTAGCGCGCTACTGCTCTGCGGTCACGCATTGGCCGTGACAGCACCTCATGCACGAGCATATCAGCCGTCTCGACACCAACACCAACGATCCGGGCCAGCCTCCGAACCATGGCGTGGGACCCGGTCTCAGGCTCCTGCTCCAATCGTTTCTGACGAGCGTCCTCGATCTGCCTGATCTGGCTGACAACAAAGCCCAGCCGCGCCATGTCACGCTGCAGCTCGGCCGAGGTGTTTGGCGGCAGCGGCATGCCCTCCGGAGTGTGCACGGTTGCCAGACGTTCGGCCGCCTTGCGCAGGGTTGGTTTGAAGTTGCGAATGCCCAGCCGGGCCAGGGTGGACTTTATCCGGTTCACAATCCGCGTGCGTTCGCCCACCAGGCAGTCGCGCTCGCGGTTCGGCCGCTTGGCGTCCTCTTCGGCAATCGTGGGCACGCGCGCCATGCTGCAATGGCCCCGTTCTCCACGCAGCCACCCCAAGAACCCGCGCTTCAGCAACTCGGTGTCGAGCCGGTCGGTCTTTGCCCGGCGATGTTCCCGTGATACCGCGACACTCGAGGGATGGATCACGTGCGCCTCTACCCCACGCACATCGAGCCAGTGCGCCAGCCAGAAGCCATCGCGGCCGGCTTCGAAGGCCAGCGCAATCCACGTGATCGTGCGGCCGGCCCTGACCGCCTCATCCCGCCAGCGAGGCAGCACCGCAAGTAGCCGCTCGGGGCTCGGCTCCAGCTTCTTGCGCGGCTGACGCTCAATACCCGGAACGACGCCGCCAACCAGCCAGCTCGACTGGCTCAGCTCGACGACGGCAATGATCGTGCTATTTTGGTCCAGGGCGACGAGGGATCTGCTCAAGTCGTTCGGCTGGGGCATCGCGGCAACTCCATCGGTTAGATCCAGCGACGAAGTTGCCACTTTTCCTCGTCGCCCGCCCCATAGCATCTTCCGGTTCCGGAGAGAGAGGACAGGGTTCCGAGCCTCGGTCTGTTGCTTGCGAGGGATAGGGGCGTCGGAGCGGACGTCTCGGTTCAGCCCGGTTTTGTAATAATCATGCCGTCACCGCTGGACGCATCGGGTGCTCCGCTTTGTTGTTCTCCCGTGGACCCTGAGGATGACGAGCGCGACCAAGTGCCCACAATCAGCGATATGTCGGACAGAAGGGTACAAATATTTGGAGTGGACAAGAGCGCCGAGATCACGGTAAAATTGGTCGATGCGCTTTGGGTCGCTAAGCAGCTGAACAAAATGAGGTTTTTAACCGGATTACGGTGTAGTGTGGCGAGCCAGCCCTTTTTCTAGACGGTAAATTCACCGACGCACTCGGCGCCCATCGCCAAAAACGCAGATAATCACAGGAGCTTAATTGTCGGAGTGCGGAGCCGGCTGCCAGGGCAAAGAGGACAATTTCCGGCGAAATTCGAGCGCGAAACAGCGTTTTACGATCCCGGAATCATCCATAACCCTACCGGAATCGGCGCCTAATTTCAGAGACGAGTTCGCAGTGGACTCTCCCCTTCAGCGGCGAGTTGGGTGCGAACTCGATTCCTGGATCATGGTTGGCGCCGACGGGCTCGGGTGATCCTAGTGCATCGAATTAGACGGATGGTTCGCGTCCACCGGCTCAGTACCGTTGTCCGGCCTGGCCTCACGGGAATGGGGCTGAACCACCACCTGACTGAATTGAGCACTAGCGGTGTGGGATACGATACGGGATCGTACAGCGAGATTGCGGTTGCGCAGCAAGAGGACTGGACCCCGGAGTTAGTGCTACGCCGTGGCTTGGAAATGCCTGATTTCCTAGAAATACGCTGGGGCGTTGACCTGGGAACCCGCGCGCAGAAGCTTCGCTATCTCGGTTTAGATTTCCTGCAGAGCTAGGGTTGGGGGTCCTTCGGTAGCCTCGGCGATTGACCACTTACGGCGCAAAGACGTCGTCTGGCGTGCAGCCGCGAATTGTCGACTTGCACCTATTGCCGACCTTGAACTGCGTCGTTGTGGTCGCGCCTTAATCTCCCAGCACCTCGATGTCGAGGAGTGGGCCGTATTGCTGGCTGCCGAAGATGTCGGCGTCGCCCGGGCTGCCGCTCGGCGTTCGGCGAAAGATTGTGAACTTGATCGCCAATGCCGGGTCGAATTCGACGTGGTCGGTGATTTGCGCCGTATCGATGCCGAAGATCCGGCAAATGGAAGCGCGCGATAGGACGCCGCTCTCGCGCACCCGGTCATACGTGGCGCGGTCGGGGAAGATAACGTCGAACGTGATCTTGTCGACACCGGCGTTCTTGCTGCGGATTGTCTTGGCGATCTCGGACAGTTTGCCGCTCGCCATCATATCCCCGCCTCGATGATAAAAGTCGGGAAGAGTTCGAGCGGATCGTCGAGCCGCATCGTGTGGTTGAGCGTCCAGCGATAGGACGGGCTCGCTGGCATTACCTCGTCGAGCAGAAAGGCGACGCCGCCGGCGGTCCCCTTCACCTGCGGCAGGCGGGTGTAGAACATCTGCCGCGTCGCGATCATGCAGACCTCTTCGGCCATCGCTTTGGTCGGCGCGATCCCCTGTACGACAATGCCGAGCTCATGCGCTGGCGCGGCCTTCATTGGCTCGCGGTCGCCGAGAATAGCGTTGCGGCCGTAGATGCTGAAATGCAGTTCATAGCCGCTGTCGCCGAACCGTTCGGTGACCTGCTGCCGCGCCCAGGCAGTGACGAGATCGATGTTGGCGATCGTGTAGGGGTCGCGCACGCCGACGATGCCGAGATAGCGCTCGCCGATCTTACCCGCGCCTTTGAGCTTGACCCGCAATTCGGCCGCCGGAACATAGCCCGGTCGGGTGACGCGGACGGTGCGCTCGTCATATTGCTCGTAATGGCACCGGCTCATGTCGATGTGTCCGCCGAGGAAGTGCTCGTAGAACGGGTTCGCTCGCTCGTACATCGCATGGCCGGCGACCGAGGAGATCGTGCAGCGCTGTTCGGGCAAGAGAGCGGTGACCTTGACGTCGTCCATCGTGATCTCGCCGAGCACCGATTCCTTGCCGCCATAGGGCTCGGCACAGAACGAGGCGCATTCGAGCACCTTGCCGTAGAAATAAGCGAGGCCCTCGGGAAAACCGCTGCGGATGGCCGGCGCAGCGAAGATCGCGCAATCGCTGCTGCGACCGCCGACGATCACATCGGCGCCCTCGTCGAGGAGTTTGATATAGGGATGGATGCCGGCCATGGCGACGATGCGCTCGGTGGCGTCCAAGGTGGCGAGATCGAGCAGCGGCCTTCCGTCGAGCCCCGCGATCGCGTCGCCGCCCAAGATGCGGCGTCGCAGCGCGTCCTTACTGACCTCGGAATAGAAGTAGCCGACGCGAAACCGGGCCAGCCCGTGCTTCTTGGCAAGGTCCCGGATGATGCTGACGAACAAATCGACCCGGCTGTTGCTGCCGGTGTCCCCGGCCGAGCCGACGATCATCGCCACGCCGAGGCGCCGCGACGCGAGCAGCATCGTCTTGAGATCGTCGATCTGCCATTGCCGCGGGCTCGACGAGATGTCCGCGCCGAGCGGCACCGGCCCAACATCGCAGGATCCGGCATCGGCGCAGATCAAATCTGGCTCGCCTCGCAGCCGATGCGAAAACTGCCGGTCTTGATCGACGCGAAGCCGAGATGCCCGTTCGGGCAGACAATCCGCAGCGTATGGCTTGCCGAACGTCTGTGCTGAATTGAAATGGGCATGCGCTCCTCATCGGTGTCGTCGATCGACCTGATCGCGCGGCGTCTATCTCATCACAGTCCAGCACGGCCAAGCCGCACCCAGTCACATCCCGGTGAGAATAACGGCCAGCCTTCGTTCGACGCGTTCCGTGGCCAGAGCGGTGCTCCCAAACCGCGTGGGCCGAAATCAAACATCGGCTCTAGCGGCATTCTATCGTAAACGCGAGGGCTGGCATTTCCTTTCGATGGAGCGGCCTATCTCCGATCGTGGCCGGCGGCGTCCCTTCGAACGGAACTGGCACCGCAGAAGGCTCGGCCCGAGGAAGACGGGTTTCCCGAGGATCTTTACCGTGCAACGCCAACTTCGAAGCGCTAACTCGGCGGCATGAGCGATCAGTTCGAAGGCAGCTGTCTGTGCGGCGCCGTACGCTTCGTGGCCAGCGGTCAACCGGAATCGGTGGTATGGTGCCATTGCGAAAGTTGTCGGAAGCACGCCTCCTCGGAAACCTTCCGAAAAGTGCCAGCTCGAGTTCAAATCGACATCACGCCCCAAATCGCCAAAACTGCATTTAAAACAATGCCGTTAAAGGCGGGTGTGCCTCGGACTTAACCGACAACAGTGAATTGCCCACCCAACCCAAAAATATTATGCGGGTTGTATTAAGGGTACAAAGACCAACGTTACCTAGATGATAAACGGATAAAATAATATGGAAAGACATCTGAAACAATATGGTGATTGGGTGGTGTCCGAATTTGGAAAGGATGGCCGACGTTCTAGGTTGATTACATGGTACGTTTTTGACCATGATAGATTTTGTCGCCATGAGCCGGGATGGTGTGGCACTACGATTACAGAGTACCGCAATGATATGCCCTACCACGTCACCCTGCTGGACGCAGCCGGTTTGGAGGTGGACGCATGGGGCGTAGACGGTGATGGCAGACGAGTTGACCAGCCGCGCCCGGAAAACCGGGAGCTGTAGGCGTGGGAGGGCAGTCAGAACGTAACGGGTCTCAGAACGGTTTGGCCGAGCAGCTCGGCGCCGACCCCGACGAGATCCATGTCGTGTCGCCGTTCATGGGCGGCGCCTTCGGTTCGCGTGGCTCGCTGACCCCAGCGCACCGCGCTTGATCGCGGTCGTGGCGCGGCGGCGTCCCCGGTCAGTTCGGGTCGCCCTGACATGGGATCGAATGGCTGAAGACCTGGAGCGGCGGCTGGCCAGAAATGGTCGGCAGCCACCGCGCGCATTCGTGCTTCGTCGCCACGGATCTCTAAGTCTTAAGGGGCCGACAATCGCGCGTTGGTGCGGAAGTCCCGCAAATCGGATAATTGGGGAAGGGAGGTAACGATGAAAACGTTGCTCGTCGGCGGGATGATCGGCACCCAGCTTGCGCACTTAGCCGAGAAGCTGTCCGGATATCAAACCAACATCATAGAGAAGATCCATTCGCTTCGGGACACGACGACCAGCAAGGGCGTCGTCGGGCGTGCCACGACTATGCTCAGAGATCTCGGCAACGAGGTCACCAAGCCTCGCGAGAAGACAGGGCGCCCGGCAGCGATCATGGAACGGGAGTAGGAGCAGAATGAACATCTTCACTATCATTGGCGTAGTGGTCGTCGTAATTTTGGTTGCGGGCTATTTCGGGATCCATAGCTTTAGCTTTTGATCTGGCGAACCCCGGCTTAAAGGGCGGAGCTGGGCGCGGGAGCATAGCTGAGAATAAGTGAGTTCTGATGCAAAAGCAAGCCGTGCCGGGGGTGTTGACGATGCCGATCAACGCAGCCTTCAGCACAGGCGCTTGCAAAGGGCAGTCTTGGCAGGAGGGCCCGCTCCTCGACTGGAAGCGCTAACGGCATTGGAGCGTAATCGTGTTCTTGTCGCTTTGGGCGATCTGGTTAGCAATGTCCTCGGTGCGGCCGAGCGGTGGACAATAGCTTTTCCGTCGGCCAGTCCGATATGGCAAGCTGTTGGGCGATCCTGGCGGCTACGCGGCGACAGATGGGCAAGGACAATATCTCGGCCCTCGCCGCCGGAGCCGCCTTCCAAGCGCTCCTCTCCCTCTTTCCGACGCTCACGGCGGTGGTTTCGCTCTACGGCCTCGTCGCCGACCCGAACATGGTGGAGCGGCAGATCACGGCCATGCAAGGCGTGTTACCGCCGGAAGCAGTCAAACTCATCGCCACGTGGCTACAAGCGCTTGTCCAAAGCCCGACCACGAGGTTCGGTATCGGCCTCATTGTCAGCGTACTGCTTGCATTTTGGAGCATGTGGTCGGCGACGGGGATGCTGATGACCGCCGTCAACATCTGCTACGGCGAGGAGGAGAAGAGAGGCTTTCTCTCGTTCAATCTTCACGCTTTGGCGCTGGGCGCTGGGCTCGCGCTCTTCGGCGCCGCTGCGCTCGCGCTCGTGGCTGTGCTGCCCGCCGCCCTCGCCCTCCTGCCAGTGTCCGAGGATTTGGGCGACGTGCTGGGGCTCGTCCGCTGGCCGATTCTAGCCGGGATCGTCATCCTTGCGCTCGCCATCGTCTACCGCTACGCGCCTAATCGGGCGGAGCCGAAATGGCAATCGATCAGTTGGGGATCGGTTGCGGCTACAGCGCTATGGATTTTGGGGTCGCTCGCCTTCACGACCTATGTCTCGAAGGTCGGCAGCTACGACAAGACCTACGGCTCGCTTGGCGCCGTCATCATTCTGCTGCTCTGGTTCTATCTGACCGCCTACGTCATCCTGGCCGGGGCGGTACTGAACGCGGAGATCGAGCGTCAAAAACACGCGGGTGAAGCAAGATCCGGTGCGCCGTGCTCGCTCGATCCACGCCAGCAGTGACAGCGGTGAGGGGCGAGACGCTCCGCAGGTAGCCCTGACTGCAGCCTCCGCGGTGCCGATGGTGATCAACTCGGCTCGGACGGCAGCTAATGAGAAAACTGAGTTCGCTCGACCTCCGGGACGAAACGTCGGCGCTCCAGCGCCGCGCTCGGATAGCCGCACCGCTCGTCGCCTCCGTTCCCTCTCTCCGATCCATCAATGTGCGCAGCGACTCGAGACCGCGTGACAGGCGCGAACGGATCGTCCCGATCGGCACGTCGAGAATTGATGCGGCCTCTCCATACGAAGCGCCCTCGAGACCAATCAGGAGAATTACCTGGCGCTGCTCCTCGGAAATTCGGGCGAGCGCGCGATAGAGGTCGCGCAATGACAGCGCGGCTGTCGGATCGGTTGGCGCTATGGGAAATAGCCACTCATTGTCGACCTCGACGGCGGCGGCTTCGCGCACGCGGCGTCGGACGTCGTTTACATTCTGGTTATGCATAATGGTGAAGAGCCAAGCGCGAAGGTTGGTACCGGATTGCCAAGAGGTTTGCTTCGCAATTGCCCGAACGAGAGTATCCTGGACGAGATCGTCTGCCCGGGACATGTTGCGGGCCAATGCAAATGCATATCGCCGCAGTCGGGGAATTTCTGTTTCGATAAGTCGACCGAATTCGTTCATCTTAGCCGCCTATGTTCTTGGCAAAGTATCCACTCAGGTGCAGCGCCTTAGCAAAGGGCGCCGACGTAATCTCGACTACAGTGAAGCCCAGTTTTTCGAGGATCTTTTTCTCTGCCGCTCTCTGCGACCGATCGAGGAAGAGCTTTATCCCGGCTTCGCCAGGTCGTCGCGGATTTCGGTATAGGAGCTTCAAACCCACCCGCACGACCCTTCGGTGCCCGCAGCTATTGAACCTGCCAGCGAGATCCGATCACGGATAGCTTCGGAAGCTACCTACGGCGGCTGGGCGGATGAGACGAGTTTTCAACATTATCCTCGGCTGAGAGACTGGAGGCTCCGCGGTCTCGCCCGATAAATCTGGGCCAGGCTGATTGCTGCGCGTTGCCGGCCCCTTCCCCAACCCACGGCTCAAGCGGCGCTAACACCATCCTTCCGAGCTGAGCCGCGGAACCCGCAGCAGGGTCTTGGTCTCACCAAAGAGCGGCACGCCAGATATATGCGCGCGAGAACACATCGGCCGAACGAAGTTCTGCCGAGACGCGCTGTGTCTGCCCGTCGCTCGGGTTGTAGAGCCAGCCGCTGTTCCGGTGATCAAGACCAGCCGGCTGTAGCCCCTGAAGAACGGTTAGGCCGCACAGCGGGCGCTGTCGAAATACCGGATCCGGGTTCTTGTCGTCGCGGGCCAGCCACCCAACGCTGTCGCGCGCCATCCGTAGCCAGACGATCCGACCGCAAAGCTGGCCGCTGCAGTCGAAGATTTGGACGGCTGCCCCAGTGCCGTCGATCAACCACGCCCCGTCGACGGGAAGCGTGGCCGAAACACCGATGCTGGGAACCGTGAAAGACGATAAACCAATGACCAGCAAAGCAGCGCGGGCCGCTCGACGCAGCCAATCTGCGCAACGGTCCGACGCCAGCGTCTGCACAATTCGCTCCTACCTGATCACACCATGGCCAACCAAGGCTCTCTCGAAGCTCATAGAGAGAGGCCCCCGATGTGGCCGTGCACCAGCCACCCGATCACGAGGACGACGAGGATCAACCCCAGTATGCCGCCGATCCCAACAGTCCGCCTTGACGGTAATAGCCGCCGCGGTAGAACCCAAACCCGCCTCCAGATAAACCACGAGCAGCACGACGATCAGTATCAGTTCCATCGGTTTGTCTTTCATCAGTTCATCGGCAATCAGCTGCCGAACGGCACCGGCCGGCAGCTCTACACAAGGCCGGTCGAGCCGGCTATAGAGTGGCGGCCGATCCACATAATCAAAGGCGCAAAATATACATCGGATCGCAAGCAGCGATTTGCAATGAGGGATAGTACCATGAGTATTCATACTCATAAATTTCGGTCCCTTTAGTGCTCCTGAGCAGGAACTTGTCCAACTCAAGTTACGTTAATCTGATAAGGGCCAACGTGGGGCCGAAAAGGAACCGGTAATGAAAAAGTATGGAGCTGGCTACTACGGATACGGTAGGTCAGGGATACTGACCTGATGCGGTCGTTCCGAGGTATCTTCAAGAGCGAGCGCGCGCGATCTGCCCGTCCCACTCGTATGATGAAGGCTTCCGATCTCTGGCGTGAGTAGTTTCCGAGCCTGCCGCCGTCGAAGTCCGGTGGGCTAGGATTACCGTTTCGCCCACGATGCATAGAGCATCGTAAGTTCGGAGGAAACATGACCACTGCCCGTGCAGGTCTGGGAAACCACAGCTCCACAGTTCATCATCGCGATCAGGCTGCGCGCCATCATCACCGAGCCTCCCGGCTCTTCGAAAGACCACGCATACGCGGCTCGCCTGGTTCAAACCGCGACAGCCATCCACAGCATAGTGCGGCCGGCCACGACAACTGACCGGCTCCCGTCGGAGATCGAAGGAGACCACAGGGTCACGGCACCCGTCGTCAGTCAATCGCGGGTGCGGAAGAGCGGCTCGTAGGCGAGCGCAAGGTCGCGGCGTGGACGCGCGCGCTGGCATAGGCGTCACGGACGAGCAACAGGAGCTCGCAACATCGCCCAGGTCCTCCATTCCGGAACATCTGGTCTCGCCCGGGGCGCCGCCCGTCCAGCGCTTGCCGATTGGCGCCGAGCCGCAGCCGGGCGGCGGCGTCCATTTCCGTCTCTGGACGCCTCGCTGCCGCGAGGCTGTCGTCGAGATCGAAGGCCTCAACCCGGCAGCACTTCAGCCCGAGATTGGTGGCTACTTCTCACTGTGGAGTCTGCCCGCGCGAGCCGGCATGCGCTATCGTTTTCGTCTTGATCGAGGTGAAAGGGCATTTCCCGACCCGGCGTCGAGGTTTCAGCCGGAAGGGCCGCATGGACCTTCGGAAATCGTCAATCCTGGGGACTTAGCTTGGACCGACGCTGTCTGGCGCGGGCGGACGCGCGAGCAGCTCGTCATCTACGAGATGCATGTGGGCACCTTCACCCCGGACGGAAGCTGGGAATCCGCTTCGCGAGAGCTGCCGGCTCTCGCGGAGCTCGGTATCACCTGCCTCGAAATTATGCCCGTGGCGGAATTCCCGGGCCGGTTCGGCTGGGGATATGACGGCGTCAACCTCTTCGCACCAACCAGGCTCTACGGCCGACCGACGGATTTTCGCCGCTTCGTGGACCGCGCCCATGCTCTCGGGATCGCCGTCATCCTCGACGTCGTCTACAACCATTTCGGCCCCGACGGAAACTATCTCAAATTGTTCTCCGCGGCTTATTTCACCGATCGCTACGACAACGAATGGGGTGAGGCGATCAATTTCGACGGTCCCGATTCCGGGCCGACGCGCGAATTCTTCGTCGCCAATGCGGGCTATTGGATCAACGAGTATCATCTCGACGGGCTGCGGCTCGACGCGACGCAGGCAATTTTCGATCGATCGGAAGATCATATTATCGCCGTCGTCGCGCGGCAGGTGCGATCGGCGGGCCGCGGCAGAAGCACCTTTGTCGTCGCTGAGAACGAGCCGCAGCACGCCAAGCTGGCGCGCCCAGCCGAGCACGGCGGTTACGGCCTCGACGCCTTGTGGAACGACGACTTCCATCACAGCGCCATGGTAGCGCTGACCGGGCATCACGAAGCCTACTATTCGGATTACCGCGGTCGGCCGAGCGAGTTCGTTGCCGCCGCGAAGCACGGTTTCCTCTATCAGGGCCAGCGCTACCAGTGGCAGCGGAACGCTCGCGGCACGCCGACGTTCGACCTCCCGGCGGAAAGCTTTGTCGTCTTTCTGCAGAACCACGACCAGATCGCCAATTCCGGCACCGGAGAGCGCTGTCACGCCTTGACGAGCCCTGGCCGGCTTCGCGCGATGACCGCTTATTTCTTGCTGATGCCCGGCATCCCGATGCTGTTCCAGGGGCAGGAATTCGGCGCGTCGAGCCCGTTCTTCTATTTTGCCGATCACGAGAGCGGGCTGGCGCACGATGTCCGCGAGGGGCGCCGCCGCTCCCTCGCGCAATTTCCCAGTCTCGCGACGAGCGAGATGCGGGCGGAGCTCGGCGATCCCGGCGGCATCGACACGTTTCGCCGATCGGTGATCGATCTCGGGGAACGGCAACGGCATGCTTCGATCTATGCGCTGCATCGAGACCTTCTTGAGTTGCGGCGCACGGACCCGGTGCTTGGACAGCGGCCATGCCGGATCGATGGTGCCGCACTCACGGATGAAGCCTGGATGTTGCGCTTTTTCTCGCGGAGCGGCACCGACCGTTTGCTGATTGTCAATCTCGGCCGCGACCTCCTGCTCGGCCCCGCGCCCGAGCCGCTGTTGGCACCCATCGAGGGCCAGGCTTGGCGGCTCTTATGGTCCAGCGAGGCGCCGGTTTACGGTGGTTCAGGAGGCCCGGCGCAGGATTCCGTAGGGGATTGGCTCATCTCGGGCCAAAGCGCCATCGTTCTCGCCCCCGGCCCCTCAGTCACGATCCCCGAGGCGAAGAACGTCTTCCATCTCCGAGAAGCGAATGGTTGACCTGCGCCGCGCCAGACGCGACGAGAACCCGTTACCGGAGGCTCCGCGTGAATGGCTCGTGGCGAACGGGTTGGGTGGCTACGCCTCGGCGACGGTAACGGGAGCGATCACCCGGCGCTACCACGGCTTCCTGATCGCCGCCCAGCCCGCTCCACTCGGCCGCATGGTGGTCCTTAACGATATCGAGGTCGACGTCGAGCTCGAAGACGGCAGCGTCGTGAACTTGCGAGAGAAAGGCCGATTCCTCGATTTCACGTTGAGCATGGGCCTGCCGAGCTGGCGATATGAGCTCGATGGCCTCGTCATCGAGAAGTCGATTGTCGTGCCCTCGCGCCAAAACATCGTGCATTCCACGTTTCGCTCGCTCGGCGACGGCAGGCGCGTCCGCCTGCGGGTGAGACCCTTGATCGACTTTCGTCCGCTCGAGGCGCCGGTCGGCGAGGCGCTGTCCGCGGGCTATATGATGACCATCAGGGGCGGCCGATACGAGGTCAGCGCTGGGCCGGATCTGCCGACTTTGCGGCTGGCGGTGGAGGGCGCCGAAGGCCCGACCTTTACTGCCGATGGCGGTTCGCGCCGCGAGCGCTTTTACGACATCGAGGCGCAGCGCGGTTACGAATTCTCGAGGCTGGCTGTGGAGCGCCGGCTACTTTGCCGGAGAGATTCGCAAGGATTGCCCGCTGACGCTGATCGCTGCAACCGAGGCTTGGCATACTGTGCTGGCGCTGAGCCCCGACGATGCGCTGACGTTTGAAGGCGAGCGCCGCCGGCGTCTCGTTGGGATGGCGGCGGCGCCGGCACGGATCGGCGTCGCAGCTGAGCTCGTCCTTGCCGCCGACACCTTCGTCATTACCCCGGTTGGACGCATTGCCGACGGGGCCCGAGCGCGGGCCGAGGGTGATGAAGTGCGCACCGTGATCGCGGGCTATCACTGGTTCACCGACTGGGGCCGGGACACAATGATTTCGCTGGAAGGCCTCATTCTGGCGACCGGGCGAGCGATCGAGGCGCGCTGGATCCTGCGCACCTTCGCTCACTATGTGCGCGATGGCCTGATCCCGAACCTGTTCCCGGAAGGACAAAATCGGGGGCTTTACCACACCGCCGATGCGACGCTGTGGTTTTTTCACGCGCTGCACCGCTATGTCGCGCACTGCCAGGACAAGACGACTCTGGCGCTCCTTCTGCCGA
This sequence comes from uncultured Alphaproteobacteria bacterium, assembly GCA_963787425.1. Taxonomy (GTDB): domain Bacteria; phylum Pseudomonadota; class Alphaproteobacteria; order ATCC43930; family CGMCC-115725; genus AP-15. The sequence continues at coordinate 671,221 of CAWBCV010000001.1, read as the reverse complement.
TCTTGAAGGACATTATACGGCACCATCTCGAGGGCACCCGCTTCGGCATCAAGGTCGACCCGCGTGATGGGCTCCTGAGCCAGGGGGCGGAGGGTTACGCACTCACCTGGATGGACGCAAAAGTCGGCGACTGGGTCGTGACCCCTCGCCGCGGCAAGGCGTTCGAGATCAACGCGCTTTGGTACAACGCGCTGTGCCTGCTCGCGGATTGGCTACGCGAAGCGCACGACCCGGAGGCCGACGAGTTCGCAGCCCATGCGGACAAGTCGCGCGATTCCTTCAATCGCCGCTTCTGGCACGCTGCGGCCGGCCATCTCTTCGACGTTGTAGACGGCGAGGACGGTGATGACGCCGCGTTCCGACCGAACCAGATCTTCGCGATCGCGCTCGAGCACCCGGTTCTCGACCGGGAATATTGGGAGGCGGTCGTTACCGCAGTGCACGCGAAGCTGGTGACGCCGGTCGGGCTGCGCTCTCTGGCGCCGGGCGAGCCCGAGTACAAGCCGCGCTATTTCGGCGATGTGCGTGCCCGCGATGCCGCCTATCACCAGGGCACGGTATGGGCTTGGCTGATCGGCCCGTTCATCGATGCTTGGCTTAAGGTTCATCCCAATGATCGCGCGATGGCGCGGCATTTCCTCGACGGCTGCGAGCCGCATCTCGCTGACGCGGGCCTCGGCTCGATCAGCGAAGTCTTTGACGCCGAGCCGCCGTTCACACCGCGCGGCTGCATCGCCCAGGCCTGGAGCGTCGCGGAAGTGCTGCGCTGTTTAGAGAAGACGGCTGTGGCGCAGGAATGGAAATTTCTCCCGGTGTCACGCAGGTTAAACCGATGGATCAGGCACACTCCTGATCTTCGAGCACGACCCGAAGGGTGCTTGATCTCGCAGCGCGATAGGGCTGGATCGCGTCGTTGCAAACCTGCAATCTGCCGAACCGGCTGGCGTGACTCCTTACCAAGCGCCGGAATTCGCGACTAGGGTGTGGCTGCGATGAGGGTCGCGACTGGGTTCACGCAATATCGAGGTGGCGAGCTCGCAGCAGACCAAATCATACACACGATCGGCAATTTCGCCGGCGTGGTCGGCTCGGTCATGCTGGTGGGCATCGCCGTGGGTGTTGCCGAACGGCCGATTTTCTTGGCAAGCCTCGTCTACTCCATTTGCCTTCTCACGATGCTCGGCTGCTCGGCAGCCTACAACTTCGCCGCCAGTGCATCCCGGCGAGGGTTTCTCCGCCAGCTTGATCATGCCGCGATCTTTCTGATGATCGCCGGTACCTACACCCCATCACGACATGCCGACCACGGAGTTTGGGCGATCGGGATGACCGCCGCGGTTTGGACGGGAGCAATTACCCGGAACCGCCATAAAGCTGATCTGTCCAGGTGGTATCAAGCCAGGTTCGATCGTTGCCTACCTGGCGCTGGGCTGGATGATCCCTGCTGGGGATGCGACCCATGCTCGCCTCGGTGGACGCTTTGACGGCGATCTTGATCGGAGTTGGGGGCGTGCTTTATTCCATCGGCGTCGCCTTTCACCTCTGGCGGACGCTGCCATTCCACAACGCAATATGGCACAGCTTCGTGCTGGTCGCAGCCAGCTGTCACTACGCAGCTATTCTGCACGGCGTAGTCTTGGCACGAACCTGAGTGCAGGCTGGCAAAAACTTAACTTGTCGCCCGTGCGCGGGGCGATGCCGCAGTGCGAGCGCGGCTATGCCGAAGTGTGGCGATCATGCCGGCTTTCCCATGAGACCAGCCGCCATTTACTCCCTATTCCGCTGCCTCAAGCGCACCCAAAGCCGGCACGGAAGCGGCAGGGTTTGGGATGTGCAGAAAGAACGCCGAGATGAACGCGGAGATCAGACCGAACAAGGCCAGCCCATACAACCCGCCGGCGTAGCTGCCTGTCAGGTCCTTCATGAACCCGACATACCAGGAACCGAAGAAGCCGCCGAGATTGCCGAGCGAGTTGATCCACGCGATGGCGCCGGCGGCCGCCGTGCCGGTCAGGAACATCGGCGGCATCGCCCAGAACGGGCCCTTGGAGCCGTAGAACCCCATCGCGGCGATCGACATGCCGACGAGCGCCCACCAGGTTCCCATCGTCATGCCGGCAATGACGAGCCCGATTGTGGAGACCGTGCAAGCCGCCAATAGATGCCACCGCCGCTCGTTCATGCGGTCGGAGAGTAGGCCCCATCCCACCATGGCGATCCCGCCACAAATATAGGGGATCATCGTCAGCCAACCGACATTCATGTTGCTGGAATTGCCCAGGGACTTGATGATCTGCGGGATAAAGAACAGCATCCCCAGGCTGGCGGTGACGATGCCGAGATAGTTCAAGGACAACAGCAGCACCTTAGGATCGAACATTGCTTGCCATAGGCTGAAGGTCCGCACGGCATCCTTAGCCTTCCGCTCACTCGCCAGCTTCGCAGCAAGCCAGGTCTTCTCTGCCGCCGTAAGAAACCTCGCCTGCTCCGGCCTATCGGTCAGCAGAAACAGCGTGACGACGCCGATCAGTAGGGTCGGAACCGCCTCGGCAATGTACATAATCTGCCAGCCACGCAGGCCGAGCCAGCCGTCGAGGCCAAGAAGCGCTGTCGAGATCGGCGCACCGCCCGCCACCGCGATCGGCAGTCCGATCAAAAAGCCCGAAACGATGCGGGCATGGTGGCGGCTCGGAAACCAATAGGTGAAATACAGTATGATCCCCGGGAAGAACCCGGCCTCGGCCACACCCAACAGGAACCGCACGGCGGCAAAGCTCGTCGACCCCGTAACCAGGGCGGTGGCGCCGGCCAAAAGGCCCCAAGTGATCATGATGCGGGCGATCCACAGCCGCGCGCCGACCTTTTCCATGATCAGGTTGCTCGGCACCTCGAAGATGAAGTAACCCCAATAGAAGGTGCCAAGGGCGAACCCGAAGGCAGTGGCCGACATATCCAGATCGCCGCGCATCGTCAGGCCGGCGAAACTCACATTGATCCGGTCGATGTAAGCCAGGAAGTAGCTCAAAATGGCGAACGGCAGCAGGCGCATATAAACCTTGCGCATGGCGGATTTTTCGATTGCCTCGTCCATCCGTTCCCTCTCCTTTATCGGGGCCGCCCGGTCGGCCTACCAGCGTTCGTTAAAGGCGGTGCCGGGCTACTTGGCTGGCTATTACTGGACACGGCGATCGTCCGACACAGGTTCACCCTCTCATCAACAAAGTGGTGAATAGGACACCGCCGATAACCAAGGCTATCCAAGTCAGATCGGTGGCGTTGAAGGTGACCCAATCCTTCCAGCCTTCCCGGAAGGAGTCCATCCGGCCACGCGCCCTTTTCGAAGACACGACCGCCTCGCTGTGAGCCCGTTGCGCAACTGTTTCGACCGGCTGCGCGTCTCTCGCTAGAGCCCCCGCGAGCTCCGCCGGGTTTGTTTCGACGATCTGAGTCAGAACCGCACCCGTGTTTCGCTCCAGCCGCAGCAGGGTTGCAATCCGCCTGTAGGCCGGAAGCGACGAGGGCTGAAGCAGCTCTTGATCGGTCTCGACCGTGTAGGTTCCAGCAGGGTGCGCCTCGATAGCTCGGATAAGACTGAATGGATGCATGAAAGTGACCGTCTTGCTGGTCGTTCGTACGGTCATGGGTGTCCTCGATCCTTCAATGAATGTTCCCTCCCCTGGGTACGCATTTGGGTCACCAGGCAGAGCCGCTCTGACTGCCTCCGGTCATCTTCATCAAAATATTCTCAAGCGACGCTCTTCAGCGACGGGACACCGTCGCCTGGAGCCCTTTGGCCGGCGAGCACCAGAGCTGAGGCAGGGTTCATACTGTCGACCATCGACGTCGGGATAAGGATCGTAGTACCGCGCTCCTTTGTCGTCTCGTAGATGATGTTCATGGCACGCAGTTGCAGGGCGGCGGGATGATCGGCGTAGATCTTGGCGGCCTCGACAAACGTCCCGGCGATCTCGGCTTCGGCTGACCCCAGAATGACGCGGGCCTGTTTCTCGCGCTCGGCCTGGGCCTGGCGAGACATGGCATCCTGGAGGGCGACCGGGATAGCGACGTCGCGGATCTCGACTGAGGTCACGGACACGCCCCATCCGGCGGTTTTGTTGCCAATCTCGTCCCGGAGGTGCTCGTCGGCAGCCTTCCGGTCAGACAGGAGAGCTGCAAGCATGGAAGAGCCGATCATTTCGCGGAGCGAGGTCTGCGCGACCCGGTCGATAGCCTGCCGGTAGTCGGTGATTTCCAGCGCCGCCTTGCGCGCATCATGGACGTGCCAGAAAATAATTGCGTCGAACGTTGACCGGCACGGTGTCCTTGGTCAGTGCCTGCTCGGCATTGAATGCAGTGGTCTGGATGCGCTCGTCAATGATTGCCACCACATTGTCGATGATCGGGAAGATCAAGAAGAGGCCCGGGCCTTTGACACCTTGGAGCTTGCCCGCCCGCAGGACGACAAACTTCTGCCAAGTGTTGGCCATCTTGAGCGAGAGCGCGATGATGACCGCAGCGACAAGGAAGGGTGGGGCTAAGACGAGGTCGACCGTCTTACCGAGGGCGAGTCCTACGAGAGCGCAGGCAATCACCAGGAAAAGAGTAATCGGGTTCATGCTCGTTGCTCCTTGTGCGCGGTCGTCTCGCGCAAGTTAGTGAGCCTCATTGCCACCAGACGACGCGCGATCTGTTCAACCGAGTCGAGCGTTTCTTGCGCTTCCTCCGCTTCCGATGCACCATGTGACCGGAGCCACTCTTCCGAAATCCCCAAGTATTTTCGATAGAGCGCGTCACGCAACTCCGGGCTGACAGTCAACACATTCGCCGCAATTCGGTCTGCCGCCAGCATCATGGCAACCACCGAGGTTATTGTCCGGTTTCGGGGAATGCGCCTAACATCTCTTCCTGGTAGCCCTCGGAGGCTGGGAGACCGGACGGCCGTGTTGCCAGCATATTGTTTCTTTCGCCACAATGACGCGCCGGTGGCGCCTGTCATCAACCTTCGCCGTAGCCGGTCTGGGGGTCGGGTCTCTAAGTCGAGCTGCCGAGTTTTTCTGCGCAGGCACTCACAACTGCCGAATTCGGTTTGTCGGTTCCAGGGAATGTAGCCCAGCCGCCTTTCTCGATGAGTGTGCGCCGGTCCCAAGATGGGGCCTTGTTGAACGCGACAAGCTTTGCCGCCGAATCGGTTTGCTGCTGGAATTTCTCGACGCAGATCGGAGCCAGCGCCGCTACGACCGCGGTTTCGGCGCGTTGGGTAGCCATCTTCTCGGCAGTGCTACCGAGTGTCCATCCAAGCGACGAAAACCCGACGACCGTGAACGCGACAGCGCCGACCACAGCACCCCATACCGCTGGTTTCACCCCGGGATGGATCTTCATTTCGTCACCTTGGTTTTAGGAGAATTTCTCCTAGTTCAGATCAAGTGCGGAAATATAGCGCGCGGTGAGCCGGCGACGATAGATTCGGAAACTACTCAGACGACACCTCCGGGCGCGATTGTTGGAGATCGGCGACGCGGTGTTTATTGACCGGGCGGTTCGGCGCCCATCGCACCAAGCGTCGCGCCACGATTGACACTGAGGCGCCCAGCTGTGTAATCCGAGACCTGTACCGGTACGTTTCGTGCATCGTTGATTTACACACTAAAAACAAAACGCCCCCGAAATTCGGGGGCGTTCTGACTTTTGGGCAGTGCCGTTCGGCGCGCCGATTAGGCCGCCTTTTGCTCCGTCACCTGCGGTTGCACGCTCTCGACCGCAGTGCCGATCTTGATCGTGCGCGGCTTGGCTGCCTCGGGCACTTCGCGAACCACGTCGACATGGAGCAAGCCATTGTCGAGGCTGGCGCCCACGACCTTCATGTGGTCGGCGAGGCTAAAGCGGCGCTCGAAGGTGCGCCGGGCAATGCCGCGGTGCAGATAGGCGCCGCCGTTCTCGTCCTCCTTCTGTGCCTTGCCTGTCACCAGGAGCGTATTCTCCTGAACAGTAATGTCGAGCTCTGCCGGCGAGAACCCGGCCACGGCCATCGTCAGCCGGTAGGCGTCTTCGCCGGTCTTCTCGATGTTGTAAGGGGGGTAGGCGATAGACGCGCTGTCAACGCGGGTCGCCGCATCGACCAGGCGGGTCAGACGATCGAAGCCAATCGTCGAACGGAACAACGGAGAGAAATCGAAACGATCCTTCCTCCAGACATTCCCGGCGGTTTTTATTCAGCGGATTGTAGTTGGTGATCCCTTGGCCGAACAACAGTCCTCGAATGCGGTTGGTGTGGCGTATGCGCTCCCGCAGCAGCGCGGTGCGTTCGCGCGAGACCCGACGGCAGTCCTCTTCGCTCGGGCTTGGCGGCACTGCCTGGCACAGACCCGCGGCTCGCCTCGCTGGCAGGCCATCAGCGTGCGCAGCAGCGTCTCGCCGTCGTTCGTGTCCGTCTTGGCGCGCCGGTGCAGGCTCGACAGCACCTGCTAGTCGATGCCATGGCACCGTCCTCGACTCGAAGGAGCTGACCAGCGAGCGGAGCTTCCGCGAGCGCGGCATCCTGCAAACGATGACGCATGGCGAACGCACGATGACGATGCCGACCTGGCCGGTGCGCTTCGACAGCATCCCGACCGCCGTCAAATCGGCGCCATTGCTCGGCGAGCACACCGCCGCAGTGCTTGCCGACTGGCTCGGCCTCGACGCCGCCGCGGTCGCGGGTTTGCGTCAGGACGGCATCGTCTGAGGCGCTGGCGGCCTTCTTGCGCCGTGCCGGCGGCGGCCGCTATGCTCACCCCTACGATTTGATCGGTCGCCAGGCCGTCGCCACCGGAGGAGCACAGTCATGCCAGTCAAAGCCGGAGTCATTCGCGCTGGGGCGCGGAATACAAGGCGGGGTGCCGCCGAGACCTTCACCGGCGTCGTGTTCCAGGATCCGGTGATCACCGCCGAGGCGCCGTCTCGTCTTGGAAACTCGGTCGTTACGTTCACGCCGGGAGCACGCACCGCGTGGCACTTCCCACCCGGTTGGGCAGACGCTTTTCTGTTTGTCCGGCGGCGGCCGCATCTGCTTCAAGGGCGAGAAGCCGCAAGTGCTGAACCCGGGCGATACGGTCAATATCCCGCCGGACACGATGCACTGGCACGGCGCTTCGCCCGATCGGCTGTTCTCGCATCTGGCGCTGTCGGAAGCCGGCGAGCAGGGTCAAGGCACCGCCTGGGGCACGCACGTCAGTGACGCTGAGTACAACGAGGCGGCGAGCGGGGGTTGAACCACTCCGAGCGTCTATTCTTCGGTGAGGACCGGCGTGTTGCAGTGTCGCACGAAGTGCGTTGGCGTGCGCCGGGTTGACGGAGAGGGTCTGGCCGATAATCAGCCAGTCGAAGAGCTTGCGGATCGCAGGTCCCTCAACCTCTCAACTGCCCGCCGCTGGTCTTAATTAGAAAGCCACCCCACCCTTTGGGCCGGCTTACCTTGAGCGTATAAGATTGAGATGAATGGGCCCAAGAACACCGATTTTGCCGACCGCCTGAGCGCAGCGGCAAATGCGAAAAAGGCCCAACTGGAACGGGCGGCCCGAGCCAGGTCTGCGGCCGAGAGCCCTGCCGCTGTCGAGCGGCGCTCGGCACGGGACGCGGTCAGCGTGGCTCGCGATGCCCGTATCGCTGAGCGAACAGCCACCAAGTTGGCCATTGAAGCTCAGCAGGCTGCTGGCCTGGCCGCCGCACAGGCCACCGAGGCTGCCGCTCGTGAGGCCGCCCTGAAAGCCGAGCAAGAGGCCCGCGATATCGAATTCGCTGAGCGGGCCGCGAGGGAAGCCATCATGGAAGAAGAGCGGCAAGCCGCTCGCGACGCCCGCTATGCTGCACGCAAAGCTCGGAAACGAAAAGGCAGATAAGGCATCAATCGATAGGTGGACGAAGCAGAACCTATCTCCTCTGTTCGTGAGGTCATCTTCAGGTAAGACCGCCGTCGGTAGCTGCGCCGCGCGAACGAGAGCATGTAGCAAATGCAGAACCGCCGAATCCGGAGGCAGTGCCGGTGGACACGCACGAGTTTTGCGGTGAAGTGCCCGCGCGCGAGACCGTCATCCCGGCCCTCGTTCATCGGCTGAACAGGGTACGTAGAGGCACGCGAGCAGCATTGTAGGGCGGTGACGGCTCTCGTCTTCGCACCTGATCGAGGAAGTCAGGTTCGCATCAGACTCGCCGCTGGAGGGAACCGGATTCGAACCGTTGGTCCCTCGCCGAAAGACCTGTCTTAGAGGCCGGGTGAGCAAAAAAAAGCGTCGAGCAGCAGCTCAACGCCAAGGATGAGGCTTGGCCCACAGGGAGACAGAGGAGCCAAGCCATGCTGCCTTTTACGAGAGCGCGGAACCTAACATCCTCGCAGCGTCCTACTGTAGTCTCTTACGAGCTGACTCGCGACAACACGTGCGAAGAATCTTGTGGCCGGAATCGCGGAGGAGTGCAACCATGGGCGTGCTGAAAAGCGTTGAACCCACAGGGTTCTTGGCCTTCGCACCCGCGTTTGCGAGAACAAACTGGGCGGATGTGAATTGGCGGATCATCCAAAATTGCCGGTACCGCCGAGGAAGAGTCTTGTCTTCGGCCGCCTGTTTGGTTCCGGCCTTGCCGGCTTAGGATAGCCGGATAGCCTGCCGGCAAGAAACTGCAAGATGTTTACCTGACGGAACCCACGGCTTTTCGCCAAGGACCGATGGTGCGAATCCATCTCCCTCCAGCGGAGAGTCAGCGCGAACTGGACTTTGTTTGTAACCCTGCGGTGATGGCCGCCTTGCCTAACTGAGGCGGGTTTGGCTGGTAAGCACTGGTGCAAGAGATGGTGTTTGCGCTGGTGTTAGGGACGGTGCGATGGCGAGGGTTGAGGTCATAACAGGCCCAGAACGGCGGCGGCGTTGGAGCGCTGGGCAAAAACGAGCGATTGTTGCGGAGAGCCTTGCGCCGGGCGCGGTAGTCACGGACATCGCTCGTCGGGCAGAGATTGGCCCTGGCCAGATTTATCGCTGCGGCGAGAGCTTAGGATCGGCCATGGTTTCGCTCAGGTTCTGATCGCGCCGGCCGGAGATGACGCCGGGTGCCCTGCGGCACCGGCGATCGAGATCGAGTTTGCGGGGAAGGCCCGCATGCGCATCCCGGCTTCGATCCCGGCCGGGTTGGCGGCGGCCGTGGTCAAAGCGCTGTCGGGGCGATGATCCCGGTCCCTTCGGGGGTGCGCGTCTGGCTGGCAGTCGGCCACACCGACATGCGGCGTGGGATGAACAGCCTGGCACTGCAAGTCCAAGAAGTATTGAAGCGCGATCCGCATGCCGGCGATTTGTACGTCTTCCGTGGCAGAAGAGGTCATTTAATAAAAATTCTGTGGCATGACGGCATTGGCATGTCGCTCTACGCCAAGCGGCTGGAGCGTGGCGGTTCCTGTGGCCGTCGCCGGCCGACGGCATCGTCGCGATCAGTGCGGCGCAATTGGCCTACATGCTCGAGGGGATCGATTGGCGGAACCCAGTGCGCACCTGGCGCCCGGAGGCGGCCGGCTGACAGCCTGTCCCTTGAACTGATCAGGGGCTGCGACCGATTGACTCACCCTGTGGTTGAGTAACGCTCGGTGGCGGCGATGTGGGATAATCGGGGCCCCGTGACGACGACGCCTGAGGACCTCCCCGACGATATCGCCGCGCTGCAGGCGGCGCTGGTCGAGGAGCGCGCAAAGCGCATCGAGGAAGCGGCCAGGGCGGCCCGGGTCGAGGCGGAACTGGCGGTGGCCAAGGCCAAGGCCTCCGACGATCAAGCCGTGATCGCCCATCAGCAATTGCAGATCGCGAAGCTGACGCTCCAGCTCTATGGCCAGCGCTCGGAACGCACGGTGCGGCTGCTCGATGAGATGGAGCTGGCGCTCGAGGAGCTCGAGAGTTCGGCCACCGAGGACGAGATCGCCGCCGAGCGGGCGGTGGCCAAGACCACCAATGTGGTGGCTTTCACCCGCAAGCGTCCTGCGCGCCAGCCCTTCCCCGAGTATTTGCCGCGTGAGCGGGTGGTCGAGCCGGGCCCGACTGTTTGCCTGTGCTGTGGCAGCCCGCGGCTGCGCAAGTTGGGCGAGGACATCGCCGAGACGCTGGAGGTGATCCCGCGGCAGTGGAAGGTGATCCAGCACGTCCGCGAGAAATTCACCTGCCGCGACTGCGAGAAGATCAGCCAGGCTCCGGCGCCGTTCCATGTAATTGCCAAGGGTTGGGCCGGCCCCAGCCTGCTGGCGATGATCCTGTTCGAGAAGTACGGGCAGCATCAGCCGCTCAACCGCCAGTCCGAACGCTACGCCAGGGAGGGCGTACCCCTCAGCCTGTCAACCCTGGCCGATCAGGTGGGTGGCTGCTGCGCAGCGCTGGCGCCGCTCCTCAGGCGGGTTGAGCGACACGTTTTCGCGGCCGAGCGATTGCACAGCGACGACACGACTGTGCCGGTCCTGGCCAAGGGCAAGACCGATACCGGGCGATGTTGGGTTTATGTGCGCGACGATCGTCCGTTCGGCGGGCAGGATCCGCCGGCAGCGATGTTCTACTACTCGCGCGATCGGGCCGGCGAGCATGCTCAGGCGCATCTGGCCGACTATGCCGGGATCTTCCAGGCCGACGCCTTTGGCGGATACAACAGGCTGTACGAGGCCGACCGCAAGCCGGGCCAGATCGTCGAGGCGGCGTGCTGGGTCCATGCCCGGCGACCCTTCTTCCAGATGGCCGATCTCGCTGCCACCGCCCGCCGCAGGGCGCAAGGCAAAACACTGGCAGTGATCTCGCCGCTGGCGCTGGAGGCGGTCCGGCGCATTGATGCGCTGTTCGAGATCGAACGCTCGATCAACGGCCAGAGCGCTGGAGCGGCGTCGGGCTGTCCGGCAGGAATTGAGCGCCCCTCGGATCGCCGATCTGGAAAGCTGGCTGCGCCAGCAGCGGGCCAAGCTCTCGCGCGGCAACGATCTCGCCAAGGCAATGGACTACATTCTCAAACGTTGGTCGGCGTTCACGCGGTTCCTTGATGACGGACGGAGCTGCCTTTCAAACAACGCCGCCGAGCGAGCGCTACGCGGAATTGCCCTCGGCAGAAAGTCATGGTTATTCGCCGGTTCCGACCGCGGCGGCCAGCGCGCCGCAGTGATGTACAGTCTGATTGTCACTGCCAAATTGAACGATGTCGATCCGCAAGCCTGGCTGGCCGACGTCCTGGCCCGGATCGCCGAGCATCTGGCCCACCGGATCGACGAACTCCTGCCGTGGAATTGGCGGCCGCGTTCAACGCCGCGAAGTCAGGCGGCGTGATCGTGGCGGCCATCGCAGCCGTCTTCACCATCGGCTACGTCGCCAACATGCTCGGCGAGGACGAAGACTGGCTGTACGAGCTGTCGATCGACATGTTCCCGGAAGACGGTTGCCTTCGCGTCTACGGCATCGGCGAGGACCGCGTGACCGCCTTCACCAGGGACGGCATCGAGTGCCTGCAGCAGATCATCGCCAACGAACGAGCTGCCCGCCGCGCACCGCCGCAGGTCCAACCGACCGAATAGCCCGGCCAGCGGTGCTCGCCGAATGGAAACCTTTGTTTCGGAGATCCCTGCCTTGATGAAGCCGATCGCGTTCGTGATCGATCGGGCAGGTCGAGCTGGTCAACGTCTTCACACCGATGCGCGCCTGCACAACGTCCTCATGGCGCACTTTGTAGGCTTGGACGTGTCGCTGGAGGAAACGGCCATCTGCGTGGTCGATGATGCCGGCGAGATTTTCCGAGCAGGCAAGGCAGAGTAAGCCTTATGCCGAAAATCCCCCGCCAGATCACTGGCGGTGGGCCGGGAAGGGTCAAACGCGCTGTAGGGGCTCTTTAGGCGCTTGCTTGCGAAACCGCGCTAAGCCTGATGATAACGCCGAGTATCTCGCTCAATGGCAAGCAGAGGTCCGGGTTGTCATGGAGAAGAACGCTCATCGGCATACTTGGATCGCGAGCGTCACCCGGATCCTGCACTATTGCGAGGCCGCCGGCCTGTTTGATAGCAATGAGCCCTTGTGTCCCGTCGTTACCGCCCCCGGTCAGTATGATTCCGATTACGCGCGAGCCATATACGCTCGCCGCCGACCGGAAGAGTGGATCGGCGGCCGGCCTCGTGTGATTTTCCTTAGGACCTTGGTCCAGTCGAATGAAACCGATCGGGCCGACTGTCATGTGATGGTCCGGAGGCGCCACGTAAATGCGGCCGCGCTCAATGCGCGTGCTGTCTCTTCCGTGCTCGGCCGGAACGGGCCGGCTCTGGAAAGAACCTCAGGTAATAGGCTCGCATGCGTAGGGCTGATGTGAAGCACGATGAAGAGCGCAGACTGCAGGCTCGGCGGCAAGGCCGCGACAATTCCTTTAAGGGCCTCGACGCCTCCCCGCGACGCTCCAATGACCCCAATGTCTCGCGGGGGTTCTGTCAGGCTTCCCGGAGGGCCTTCTCGATTGCCAGGCCCGATGCTGACCATCTGGTCCCTGCTCTTTCTAAGCGGACATTCCCCGGATGTAAGCCGTCATTCGGTCTACTAGCGTTATTATGGTTGTGAGGCTCAGCACCCTCAATTGAAATTTTAGATCCCTTGCCCCACCACGAGGTGGGGCCATCGATAGGATGCGCCCCCGAAAGTCAGGTTCGCAGCATTACTTTGCGCCACGCAAGACAAATGCCAAACGAGCAGCAACTATGTTCTCGCCGTCAGACGTTCAGACCTGTCGTATTCCTGCGAGATGTCGCGGTTGGTATAGTCCGGCAATAGCGCCGCCGCCGCGAAACTGATCACCGCGCAGACGAGAATATAAAGAGCGATCGCGTTACCCGACCTGAACTCGGGCGAGCAGCGCCGTCGCAATCAGCGGCGCGGGGCCGCCGGCGAGGACCGAGGCCAGCTGATGCCCGATCGAGGCGCCGCTATAGCGAAGCCGACCGGTGAAGCATTCGGCGATCAGCGCCGCTTGCGGGCCGTACATCATGTCGTGCGGGATCAGCGACAGCATGATTGCAAGGAATATCCAGCCCAGCACCATTGGGTTGAGCAGCGCGAAGTAGATGAAGCCGAACACCCCGGTTAGTCGCAGCACCGAGCAGATTACATTCGTCTGCGGCCGATTCTGTCCGACAGATGGCCCGAGAACGGTATCGAGAAGAATGACACGACCGAGGCAGTGAGAACCGCGGTCAGTAGCAAATCGCGCGAAACCCCGAGGCGGCCGGCTTGGTCCGGATCATCGGGCTGAGCCCACAATCTGCAGTCGCCTCCGCACGACCGAGTGGTCATGCGCCGCGAGGTGGCTATACGTTGCCAGGTAGTCTTCCGTCATTCGGCGCGCCGTGAACCTCTGCTCGAAGCGAGCACGCACTGTGGCGCGGTCCAGTCGGTCGAGACACCCGACGGCAGCGATCGCGGCCGCGTCGTCCTCCACGATGAAGCCGGTCAGTCCGTCTTCAATAATTCAGGGACCGAGCCACGATTGAATGCAATCACCGGTGTGCCATAGCTCATTGCTTCGATGATCACCAAGCCGAATGGCTTCGGCCAATCGATCGGCATCAACAGGCCAACGGCGCCGGAGAGGAAGGCAGGTTTCTCGCGGTCGCTGATCTCCCCGATTATCTCAACGCCTGGACCATCCAGCATCGGCCGTATCACCACATCGAAGTAGTGTTGGTCGGCCCTGTCCACCTTAGCGGCGATCCTAAGCCGGCGAAGCCGGAACCAAACAGGTTAAAATAGACGCAGGAGACGCGGGGAGCAGGAGGGGAGGTTGAGGCAGCCGCTGACGGAGCGTTACCGCGAGCGCCTCGCCGGGGTGCTCTCCTGCTATGACCGGATCATCGTCACCGGCACGCTGCCGGGAGCCTGTTACGCGAAGGGAATGACGGGATTTCTTTCTGCGCGGCAGATCCGGATCTTCGACTACCCGCGATTTGCCGAACCACTTCGCGATCGAGTACGCGAGCGCGCCGCCGAGTTGGCGAGTGCCGCTGGCATTACCATCGAACACATTGCCAAGAACCACATCCGCAAGGAGGACGTCGTCGCCAGGGTGCTTGTCGTCCGCGGCGACCGTCCCGGCCTGGTGCATATCATCTCGGCGATGGAAGCCTGCCACACCTACAAGCCCTGGCATGACAAGCACACGCATCGCACCTTCTTGCGGCCGGATACTGGCAAATGCCTGCATTACTACTTCTACTTCATCGACGCCGAGTTGGGCCTGATCTATCTGCGCGTGCCGACCTGGTGCCCGTTCCGTCTGCAGTTCTATTGCAATGGGCATAGCTGGCTGGCCCGCCAACTCACCGCCGCCGGCGTCGGTTTCACCCTTGCCGACAACGCCTTTCTGCGCATTGACGACTGGGAGCGCGCGCAGGCCCTCGCCGACACCCTCTCGCCCGACCACCTGCATCGCATCCTCGATCACTATGCCCAGCAGTGCTGTCCGGTGCTCGACGTCTTCGCCCAGTCCTACCACTGGAGTTTCATGCAGGTCGAATACGCCACTGATCTGGTGTTCCGCACGCCGGCCATCCTCAAACCCCTCTATGAACAGCTTTCCCGGCAAGCCATCCTGACCGTCAAAGCCGAACACGTCGCCACCTTTCTCGGCCACAAGATCACTGCCCAACTCGCCCAAGAGATCGGCAGCCAATTCACCACGCGTATCGAGGGCACCTGCGTCAAGCATCGTTTCAGTAAGTCCTCGATCAAGATCTACGACAAATTCGGCCTCGTCCTACGTATCGAGACGACCACCAACGACGTCTCCGCTTTCAAGCACTACCGCAAGGTGGAACATCGCCAAGGCCCGGCAACTCGCGCCCTGGCCCCCGTCAGAAAGACCATCTACAGCCTCAAGGACTTGCGTGAGATCTTGCTAAGCTGCAATCGCCGTTACCTTGAATACCTCTCCAGTCTGGACGACTTCTCGGCTGGCATCCGGACGCTCGACCGTCTCACCCAACCCCGTCCGCTCAAAGGCCGAAACCTCAAGGGCCTCAACTTTTTCAGCCGCGCCGAACAGACCCTGCTCGCCGCCCTCCAGCGTCCTGGCTTCAATATCGCTGGTCTCCGCCGCGCCGACCTACTGCCGCTCCTCGGCCAATCCTCTCCCGCCACCCTATCCCGACAACTCGCCCGTCTGCGCCATCTCGGCGTCATCAAACGCGTCCTCGGTACCTATCGCTACTATCTCACCCGCGCTGGCCGCGCCGCCATCGCTGCCGGCCGCCGTCTCACCGAACACACCATCATTCCTGCTCTGGCCTGACAAATCTGCTCACAGAATGCAAACACTCAGGTCGTAAGCGACTAAAGGCAATTGGCGATGTTGGATAGCCCCACGGGGGGCCTCCCGATTTTCATACGCCGGGCCGCGGGTCCGGTTTGGGTCGACTGCGGCCACTAAACTTGAGGGCGGAAGGGCCAGGGAGAATGTCCATTCCACCTCGCCAAAAGCGATCGTAGCAACGCAACAGCGGTCTCGAGGGGGGCGCAGACAAGCACGGCCGCGGGCCAGCGACTTTCTGGCGTCTCTCCGGAGCGGCCCCTTGTGCTACGACGAGCTGTAGCGAGAAGCGAGTGCGCGGGGAGAACCGATGATGAGGTTCATAGGGAAAGCAATTGCATGCGGTCGCGCTGCCGTCTGGGCGGCGCTGGCGCTCACTTTGATTTCGGCGTCGGCCGTTGCGCAAAAGTCCGGCGGCATACTCAAAATACCCCACGGCGACAGCCCGGCCAGCATGTCGATCCACGAGGAATCAACGATCGTTTCCGAAGGGCCAATGATGGCGGTGTTCAACAATCTCGTGATGTTCGATCAGCATATCCCGCAGAACCGGCTCGATACGATTGTGCCCGATCTCGCTGTCGAGTGGTCGTGGAGCGAGGACGGCACGACCCTGACCTTCAAATTGCGTCAGGGCGTCAAATGGCATGACGGCAAGCCGTTCACCGCCCGGGACGTCAACTGCACCTGGGATCTGTTGCTGGGCAGGGGGACGGAAAAGCTCAGGATCAATCCGCGCAAATCCTGGTATCAGAACCTCGCCGAGGTAACGATCAACGGCGATTTCGAGGCCAGCTTCCACCTGAAGCGGCCGCAGCCTTCGTTCATCGGGCTGCTGGCGTCGGGTTGGTCGCCGGTCTACCCGTGCCACGTGACGCCACGCGAGATGCGGCAGCACCCGATCGGCACGGGCCCGTTCAAATTCGTCGAATTCAACCCGAACGAGTTGATCAAGCTGACCCGCAACCCCGATTATTGGAAGCCAAGCCGGCCGTATCTCGACGGCATAGAGTACACGATCATTCGCAACACCTCTACTTGGATCCTGGCCCTCGGCGCCCAACAGTTCGATCGTACCGGACCCGGCTTCGTGCCGATTCGCTGTTGAAGGAGATCAAGAACCAAGCACCGGAGATGAGCTGCGAGATCGCGAGCTGGAATACCAGCCGTACTGCGATCATCAACCCCGCGGTGCCCCCGTTTGACAACCCCGAGCTGCGCCGGGCAATCATGCTGGCGCTCGATCGTAAGGCCTTCATCGACATTACCGGCGAAGGCCAGGGCGAAATCGGTGCCACCATGCAGCCGCTGCCCAATGGCGTGTGGGGCATGCCGGCGGACATGTTACGCACTCTGCCGGGCTATGACCCTGACACCGCGAAGAATCGTGAACAGGCCAAGCAGATCATGCAAAAACTCGGCTACGGACCAGACAAACGGTTGGCCGTCACCGTGACTACACGCAATGTCGCTGCCTATCGTGACCCGGCGGTGATCCTGATTGATCAACAAAGGAGATCTATATTGATGGCACGCTCAAAGCCATCGATACGACCCCAATGGTACCCGACAGTCATGCGCAAAGAGTACGCCCTCGCATTCACCGTCACCGAAACGGGACTCGATGATCCCGACCAGATGTTCTACGAGAACTATTTTTGTGGGTCCGAGCGCAACTATACTGGCTATTGCAATGCCGAGGCCGACAGACTGATCGACCAACAATCGGCCGAGATCGCGGCGACAGATCGTGTGGCAGATCGAAAAGTATTTGGCTGAGGATGGAGGAAGACCGATCATCTTCCACCCTCGCTCGGCGACCTGCTCATATCCGCAGGTCAAGGGGATCACGGTTGGGTCAACAGCCCTTACAACCTCTGGCGCATGGAGGACGCCTGGCTCGACCGCTAGCTGGAGCTTCCGTCTTTGTGAACACGCAAGCCTCTGATTTAGCGTAAGAATTATCCGCTATTGAGGGTGCCTACTGGGTACGGGAGAGGCCGAGGAGGTCACGGGCCTTTTGTTGAATGGGGGTTGGCCGGGCGATCAAGGTGAAGGGTTGCTCGGGGGCGATGGCGGTCACCAGGGTGTTTCGGGTGAGGGTCGCGAGATCGTCGAGAAGGGTTCGGAAGCTGTGGACTGGAAGGCCGTCCTCGGTTCGGCCGGTGGTTTGTTTGGTGACCGCGGCGGGGGAGCGCTCGGCTTTGGCGACGACGCTGGAGCGTTGCGCTTCGGCCGCCTCCTTGTCGGTGTCGTCGTAGAGCATCGGCGCCAGGCGCTGGCGCATATGCCATTCCAGGTAGTAGGCGAGCATGCAGACAAACACGTGGGCCCGCACGCGATCGGCCAGCCAGTGATAGACCGGCCTGATCTGGAGATCGACGGTCTTGATGCAGCGGAAGGCGCGCTCCACCAGGCTCAGGGATTTGTAGCTACGCACCGTGGCGGTGTCGTCGAGAGCGGCGGCGGGCAGGCTTGTACGCACGACGTAGAGGCCGTCGAGCGCCGCCTCTACCGTGATTTCGTCGGTCCTGCGGGCGAAGCTGAAGCGGGTGTCGGTAATGTCGAGGGTGAAGTGCTTGGCCATCTTGTGCTTGTCGAGCACGGCGCCGATCGCGAGGCCGATTTCAGCTTTGCCGCGCAGCGGCTGGCGCTTGCGGGCCACGGCGGCGGCAATGCGGGCGAGGTCGCGCTCGGTGGCGGCGAGCAGATCCTCGCGCTTGCGGGCGCGCTCGGCGGCGAGAGCGCGGTTGCGGCAGACGATGAGCCGCTCGCCAGGGAACTCGGGAGAGGTGATGCCGGCCATATCGCGGTCATCAAACAGCGACATCTGCAGCGCGCCGCCGTCGAGCAACGCCTTGATTGCCGGGGCGCGCAAGGCGGTGATCCAGTCGAGCCCGGCCGCTTTGATGTCCTCGGTGATCCGCGCCTGGGTGATCATGCCGCGGTCACCGACCAGGACGACATGGTCGAGAGCGAAGCGCTCCTTCAGCTTAGTCACCTGACTGGTTAGGGTCGTCGGGTCTGCGGTGCTGCCGGCGAAGACCTCGATTGCCACGGGGCAGCCGTCGCGGGCGCAGAGCAGCCCATAGACGATTTGCCGTTTGCCGCGTTTGCCGTCACGGCTGTAACCGAATTGGGCGAGCGGACAGCAACGGCCTTCCAGGTAGCTCGACGACACGTCGTAGAGCACCAGTGTGCCGCCGCTGAGATGTCGTTTGGCGAGGGCCGCCTCGACCGCCGGCTGGCGGACCGCCAACCAGTCGAGTGCACTGTAGAGCTCGTTCTCGTCGACCACCCCGAGACCGAGCTGCTCGCCAAGGCTGGAAGTCGCGGTGTCCGGCGACAGCGCCCGGGCGGCGGCAAGCTTGGACCCGGGATCGAGGATGCGGCTGACCACCAGGGCCAGGATGAGGTCGCGGCAGCGGTTGCCCCCGGCCTGCGCCGGGGCAGGCTTTTGGCCGAGCAGCCGATCGAGGCCGATCTTGCGCGCGGTGCTGAGGGCCGCGTCGACATGACCATGCGGCAACGAGCGCAGGATGGTAATGGCATCCTGGTCCTTGGGAATGACGGTGCCGCCTTTGAGCAGTGCCTTGAAGCCGGCGATCCGCTCGTGCGGCCAGTCGGAAAGGTTCAACAGGGTGCGCTTCTTGACCTTGCCCGCCTCGCGGTAGCTCTCGCGCAACAGGATGGCCGGGGGTGAGCCGCGGTTGGGAACCGCTTCGATGTACATGGGAGCACGCGATGACTCCAGCCTCATGCAATCAAAATCCATCCTATTACATGGCTACGTCAAGTTGCCATCAAAACAAATTAGGCTCCGACACCAATACCTTGATGGTGCGGAAAGAGGGAAGCTCCGTTTAGAGCCCACAACGTGTCCGACCGCGGATCGATATTGCCTGTGCCCAAACGCAAAAAACCCCTGGCAGGTTTGCCAAGGGCTTGGGGACAAGACGTTGGAAGAAATCTCCCGATGCTCCTCGACCGAAAGGTCTTTGGTGCCTACGAGACTGCGGGTGCCGCGTTTAGAAAATTACGACTTTTCTGCTTCTGTCTCCGCGCGATCGGCCTTGGCCGCAAGTTCATCATGCCGCAAGTTCATCATAGTGATCGGCGTCATTGAGCAGCCGTTTTCTCGCCGCACCGGTTGTAGCCCTTTCGGCGACCCGCCGGGATCGAGCAGCTTGCCGCCGATAATAGGCCGCTGGGTGCGTTGGTATCTCCCCGCCCCAAGCCGTAATAAGTGCTTCCTCCCATTCCATCTCATTTTTCCTTTGTGGCTCCGCCGTTCTCTGGCTTGGAGCGGAGATCGCAACGGTATCATACAGCTTTTGCTGCCCGCAAATTAACCAACAGGCCTCGACCATGTTCGAGCCTCTCGGCGCTGAAACTATCGCCGCCCAACGACTGCTGTCTCCCTGCTGTAACGCATGTGATTGACTGGTTGAGAAAAACCCAAACATTCGAGTGGGTGCGCAAAAGGATGCTATTGACACGTGTATAGACCGGCAAGCGTTTGAGGGTTAACGTTTTGGTCGACCGCGTGCAGCGGAGGGGAGAGCTTCAATGCTCGCGTACATCTCAATTGGGATTGCTCTCTGTAGTGTTACTGTATATCTGGTATTCCGACTAAGCTGGGTTTATCTAGACCACGAGATCAGATATAGCGCATTGTTAAAGGAGGAATTTGGGACGGCAGTGAGGCGGTTGATCAGGACCATCGGTATTTTTGTAATACCTGTGGGCGCATATTTCCTCGACGGTACAAAGCAATATGCGAACAATGCCGAGCCTTTTGCTTTCGCGTGGGGCGCCTGTTACGCCGTGAGTTTATTGATCTTGGTCCGGAGCTTAATCACTCTGATGCGGGATGCTAATTATGAAAGGAGGACAAGTTTTTACAGATTCAGGCGGAGATGTTGAGGGGCTTTTATCGCCGGCGGGCGGTGTCCCTCCTTGGAGTCTTATCTGCACAGCTCGCCAACGCAAAACCCCCCAATCCGCAGATCAGGGGGTGCAAGCGTCAGGCGGCTGTTATCTTCTCGGCGATCGATCGGCCCAAGGAAACAAAAGGAGACACCGTCATGAGATTAGTGGGCAAGGTGGCCATCATTTCGGGCGCGGCGTCCGGCATGGGGACGGCCACGGCGCAGATGTTCGCACGCGAAGGCGCCAAGGTGGTAATCGCCGACATGTTGGAGCACGAAGGCCGGCGCGTGGCCCAGGCTATCGGCGCCGCGGCACGGTTCGAACCGCTCGATGTGACGAAGGAGGAAGACTGGGCCGCCGTCGTGGCCGCCACTGCCAAGCATTTCGGCAAGCTCGATGTGCTGGTCAACAATGCCGGCATCTCCGGCAGCGCGGAACAGGATTTTTACAGCACCAAGGCCTGGCACCGGATCATGGCGGTCAACGCAACCGGCGTGTTCTTCGGCATCAAGTACGCAATCCCGGCCATGGTTGCCAACGGCGGCGGTTCGATCGGCAATCTGTCGTCGATTGCCGGCATCATCGGCAGCGAGCACGTTCACATGGCCTACAACGCCTCAAAGGCGGCGGTACGGCTGATGACCAAGTCGGTTGCGGTGCAGCACGCCAAGGACAAGATCCGGGCCAACTCGGTTCATCCCGGCATCATCCCACCGATGCGCACATCCGGTCGCACCGCCGATCCCGCCGTACGGGCCGAACGCATGCGCGTCATTCCGATGCGCCGTCCGGGAGAAGTTGACGAGGTGGCGTACACCATCCTGTTCCTGGCTTCCGATGAATTGTCCTACATCACAGGTTCGGAAATTCACGTGGATGGCGGAGCTATCGCCATATAGGCCTGCGCCGCGGGACGGTGCTGTTTACTCGTGATGAAATCGGCGGCCGTGACACCCGCCCCAGCTGGGAAGACCGCCTTGCTTGAGGGATTGCACACGCAGGGTACGAGCCCTCACTGCGGTGTTTACTCGATGCCTCAAAGCCTGGGACCCGGCGCCGCTCAATTGGCTGCGGTCGGTGCACAGGCGCCATCCACCAGCAGCAGGCCAACGTCGGCTTTGCAACCAGGCTTGCCGTCTTCGAAGCCACAAGTCGAGGCGTTGGGCCGTAAGCGGTCGTTCACTCTATCGCGGTCGAACTAGGAGGCTCGACCGAAGCCGACTTTTGCGTGGGTCCGAAATCGCCTATGGCGACGACCAATGGCCGAGGTCACGGCGTCGCGGGAGATGCGCCCCGACATCCCTGTACTTGCTCGGTTCTGGAGTAATCCGACAGCAACGCCCGGACAGCGCCGGCAAAACCTGCTATGATCTCGGCATCGCATCCGATCGGAGGGCCCGGATGAGCGACATTCCGAGCTGGCATATCGTCGGTGACTGGTTCGACAACTGCAGCTGCGCAGTACCCTGCCCGTGCACTTTTGCGCAGGCGCCGGATAACGGTTTTTGTGAATTGGTGCTGTTCTGGCGCGTCCGCGAGGGCCATTATAGCGACGTCAAGCTCGATAATCTTAGCTTTGTGCGGATCGGCCGCTGGGAGGGCGACCTCTGGGCGAGAAAGGCGGCGGGGGTCGCCGGCCTCTATATTGATGATCATGCCGACGACCGGCAGATGGAGGCATTGCCGGCAATCATCGGCGGCCGCGCTGGCGGCTTCCCCGGCTGGGTCAACGAGTGCTTCGCCGGAGCGAGGCAGAGCCGCGGCATCGAGCGGGCCAAAATCAGGTATGAGATTGCGCCCGATCTCGGCCATTGGGGCGTCGAGATCGTCGGCAAGATCAAGGCCTGGGCCAAGGCCATCAGCGGACCGACCAGTCCACCCGGAAAGTATCCGCAGCTAATAAACGCGCCGGGTAGCGAAACCGGGCCCGGACCGCAGCTCGTCACCTGGGGAAAGTCGACGATTCTGTCGGTCGACGCGCACGGCTTCAAGTTCGAGTACACGCTGAATTCGGCCAAGCACATCCCGTTCGACTGGGGCGGACCCTGACCGATCGGGCGCGAGAAAGGTTGCATTCCCTCTCGATAACGCCGACGATCGTCCGCAAAACACGTGCGGCTTCAAGTCGATAACCACGGGCTGCCGTGCCGCGCGGCCAAAAGGCAGCATCAAGGAGGAGGGTTTGATGGCTCGGACATTCGTGGCACTCGGCCTGTTTCTTGCGACTTCGATCGGCTTTGCCGGTCCCGCGCCGGCCCAGTACAACGTCCAGTACAATCCCCAGTACAACAATCCTCAATACAATCCCCAGTCCCAGTACAACAGCCCGAGAACCGACCAAGGCTACCAAGGTAACCAGGGGTATCAGGGCGGCCAACAAGGCGGCTACCAAGGCAACCAAGGGTATCAGGGCGGCCAACAAGGCGGCTACCAAGGCAACCAAGGGTATCAGGGCGGCCAACAAGGCGGCTACCAAGGCAACCAAGGCTATCCGGGCGGCCAACAGGGCGGCTACCAAGGCAACCAGACCGGATGCCCCTATGGTCAGCAATTCGATCCCCGACAGAACCGTTGCGTTACGGCGGCGGCCGCGATGCCGTCATGCCCGGCAGGGCAGCGATTCGACCCGAGCCAGAACCGCTGCGTCTACACGCTGCCAGGCGGAGTGACGGTGCCGGGGCAGCTCCTCGGACGGTGACGCCCCAGCGGGTCCTAATCCGTTCGTAACTCGCGGCGGATAAGAATGTGGCGAGCCGATCGTGAAGCAGGCACGCGGTCGCGTCGTTCTTCTGCCTCCGGCTCTAATGGACAACCAAAAATCGCGCTCGCGCGGGCGCAACACGTCCTCGGGTTGGCAGAGGGGCGCATGGTTGGCGTATCGCCCTGACCAAACCCCCGGCTCCGCGTCGGACGATGACCGAAATGGGGCAAATCCTGTCGATGAACACAGGCGCGAGGACGGTGGCTAAGGGTGGACCAACCCAAACGCAAAAACCCCGCCAGGCACGCGGCCAAGCGGGGTCAAGGGGATCATTCCCGGAGTCCTTCACGGAGTAGGACGCTTTAACGCCTCGGCCCTACCCATCTGCTGATAGGTAGGGCGAAGGCGTCAGGCTGCTACCGTCCCTTCGGCGATGACCTCAGCCATCGTACGATGGTCGTGGAATGCCCAGCTTTCTCCGGCAGGGACGTCCAGGGCGGCCATCGCGGCCTCGACTTGCCGCCAAGCGCCATGAGCCGGAAAGCCAATCACGGCATCCCGAACGCGGGCACAGGTGCCGCAGGTTTTGCAGGTGGCGTCCGAATACGTGGCCGGACACACCGCAATTCGCCTTCCGGCAGGCGTATACCGCGGCAACAACGCCGTGCGATTACGCCACTCGCCGATCGTCTCGGCCCACTGATCCGGCCGTCTTTTGAACCGGTGCCGAATTGCACGACGCGCATAATCGCGGGCGAGGACGGTCACGACGAGGGCGATCCCCAGTTCGGCCAGCCTGTCCGCATGCGCGGGGTTGTCGGCCGACAGGTTGATCGTGAAGCCGGTCTTTGATGGCCGTAGCGATCAAGCGCCGGTTCTCGACAGCGACAGGATCGTCGCCGAGGACGGGCTTGTGAGTGAAGGCGATGACGTTCTTGCCGGTGTTGGCTAGCACGAGCTCTTCGAAAAGCGAACCGTCGATCTGCGGACCGTATCCCGGCAGGTCGCCTGCTTGGGCATAGCGCCACATACGACCAGGCCGGAGCGCCGCGACTTTTCCGCAGAGCTCCGACCAGGAACCACCGGCGAAACCGCGGGATACGCGATTCCAGTGCATGCCGAGCGCGCCGGATTCAGCGTAGCAGCCATTTTCGTAGAGCGCGCAACCAGGCCAACATGACGCCCGCTCGACTATCGACGCGGGAATGGGGCCGGTCTTCGCGTTCTGCGAGACTTCGACAAACAATCCTTGCATTTACTTCTCCATCGAGGCGGAAAGTGCCTCGACGGATCGGCCCCGCTACACTGCTGCGTAGAGGGGAGCTCGAAATAAAAAAAGTAGGTAATATTGACGCCTCGGCCCCCACCAGATACTTCCAGTGGGGGTTAAGAGGCTTAGTAGTGGCTTATGGCAACGAGATAGCGGAGGACCTTGTCGCTAATGTCGGTCCCTCTCTCGAGTATTTCCTCGGTCGTCGGCCAGTCCTCGTAGCGGATTTCGCTGGTGCCGAGGATATGGCTGCCGCGCCACCGTCCTTTGACGTCTTCAACGCCTTTGAACAGCTTGGCAGCTTTGGCACGGCTGTCTTTTTCGCCGACGGCTGCTACCAGCGCCTCAGCGTTGGCGGGGATATCGCCCCCGCCGCGGCGCTGAGGATGGCAGAGCATGACGAAAAGGCCGCCTGCGACGTCCACGATCTGCAGATGATCCTGATTTGCTTTCTTCAGGACCGGCAGATCGCGATCTTTCGGCGCGGATGTGGCCATGCCGGCCAGGGTTGGAGCCTGACCGAACTTGACCGGGTTGATGTACTCGAGCGTGTCGAGGTTGACGATCACGCGCGTTTGGCCTTCAGGGATCTCTTCGGGGAGGAAACCGTGCCAGTCGTCCGAGCGTGGGGCTCGTTGGACGTCTTCCGGCTTCATGTCGCAGCGTTTCAAGTATTCGAGATCGCGGGCGTCATATCCATCAGCGATCACATACTCGGCAACGCCGCAGCTTCCGAAGTGCCGGGCCACCGGCTTGACCTGCACGGAGTGGGTACTCGTCCAGCAGTCGATTACTTGACCGTAGGTCTTGGAGCGAGGGTCTCCGTCGCGGATCTGCTGCCTTGTCTCGAAGTAGCGGACATTGCAGGCGGCTTCGAGAAAAGCGCAGGCTTCCGCGTGATATCCACAAGCACGGGGGTCCGGGCCTGCTCTTTGTTCCACTTGCGGAGTTCCGCCGCGGTGGCCCTGGGGTAGTCCTTTTTCGTGAAGGGCTTGCGCTCTTCTGCCGGCGTCATCGCCGAGTAGAGGCGTGACAACGGCGGACCGTCCCAACAGGGGATGTCTTCATCCTCGGCGTAGTCGCCTTGGATAAGGACGCGTTTGCCGGCCCAGCGGCCGATTAGTCGCTTACGACCTGAGTGTTTGCATTCTGTGAGCAGATTTGTCAGGCCAGAGCAGGAATGATGGTGTGTTCGGTGAGACGGCGGCCGGCAGCGATGGCGGCGCGGCCAGCGCGGGTGAGATAGTAGCGATAGGTACCGAGGACGCGTTTGATGACGCCGAGATGGCGCAGACGGGCGAGTTGTCGGGATAGGGTGGCGGGAGAGGATTGGCCGAGGAGCGGCAGTAGGTCGGCGCGGCGGAGACCGGCGATATTGAAGCCAGGACGCTGGAGGGCGGCGAGCAGGGTCTGTTCGGCGCGGCTGAAAAAGTTGAGGCCCTTGAGGTTTCGGCCTTTGAGCGGACGGGGTTGGGTGAGACGGTCGAGCGTCCGGATGCCAGCCGAGAAGTCGTCCAGACTGGAGAGGTATTCAAGGTAACGGCGATTGCAGCTTAGCAAGATCTCACGCAAGTCCTTGAGGCTGTAGATGGTCTTTCTGACGGGGGCCAGGGCGCGAGTTGCCGGGCCTTGGCGATGTTCCACCTTGCGGTAGTGCTTGAAAGCGGAGACGTCGTTGGTGGTCGTCTCGATACGTAGGACGAGGCCGAATTTGTCGTAGATCTTGATCGAGGACTTACTGAAACGATGCTTGACGCAGGTGCCCTCGATACGCGTGGTGAATTGGCTGCCGATCTCTTGGGCGAGTTGGGCAGTGATCTTGTGGCCGAGAAAGGTGGCGACGTGTTCGGCTTTGACGGTCAGGATGGCTTGCCGGGAAAGCTGTTCATAGAGGGGTTTGAGGATGGCCGGCGTGCGGAACACCAGATCAGTGGCGTATTCGACCTGCATGAAACTCCAGTGGTAGGACTGGGCGAAGACGTCGAGCACCGGACAGCACTGCTGGGCATAGTGATCGAGGATGCGATGCAGGTGGTCGGGCGAGAGGGTGTCGGCGAGGGCCTGCGCGCGCTCCCAGTCGTCAATGCGCAGAAAGGCGTTGTCGGCAAGGGTGAAACCGACGCCGGCGGCGGTGAGTTGGCGGGCCAGCCAGCTATGCCCATTGCAATAGAACTGCAGACGGAACGGGCACCAGGTCGGCACGCGCAGATAGATCAGGCCCAACTCGGCGTCGATGAAGTAGAAGTAGTAATGCAGGCATTTGCCAGTATCCGGCCGCAAGAAGGTGCGATGCGTGTGCTTGTCATGCCAGGGCTTGTAGGTGTGGCAGGCTTCCATCGCCGAGATGATATGCACCAGGCCGGGACGGTCGCCGCGGACGACAAGCACCCTGGCGACGACGTCCTCCTTGCGGATGTGGTTCTTGGCAATGTGTTCGATGGTAATGCCAGCGGCACTCGCCAACTCGGCGGCGCGCTCGCGTACTCGATCGCGAAGTGGTTCGGCAAATCGCGGATAGTCGAAGATCCGGATCTGCCGCGCAGAAAGAAATCCCGTCATTCCCTTCGCGTAACAGGCTCCCGGCAGCGTGCCGGTGACGATGATCCGGTCATAGCAGGAGAGCACCCCGGCGAGGCGCTCGCGGTAACGCTCCGTCAGCGGCTGCCTCAACCTCCCCTCCTGCTCCCCGCGTCTCCTGCGTCTATTTTAACCTGTTTGGTTCCGGCTTCGCCGGCTTAGGGGAGACTGCGAACAGTCTGCCGGCATATTGCCACCGCGCGCGCAGACGAGTGCGACGATCGCGGCGGGCGTGCTGGGGCGGTTGACGCCTTGTTCGCCTTCCTTGGCACCGCTGTCCATTGTGGCGGGGTTGAGCCCTTCTTCGGCTTCGATACAGACAGGGTGGTGGTATTGTCCGATAGGGTTCTCCTATCAGGAGCGGAATTGCTCCTGACGCCCCTTGCCCCCTCAACTGCTGCTGAGGAGGCGTGGGCGGGGCTTAGTCGCCCCAGGAAGCCTTGTCGTATTCCGGCAAATCCTGGACGATGCGCTGGGCCAGTTCGCCGGCAGCGTGGTTCAGCTCGTCATAGAGCCGGCTCTCGTGGACCTTTCCTTCGTGGCACTGGTAGAGCAGGCAGTGGATAGCTTTGAACTGCTCCACCGGTGTCGCGTCGGCCCATTTCTCGAACACGAACTCGGCGAGCCGAATATCTCCGCTGCAGCCGTACCGAGCGCAGAGGGCTCTTCTGTTCATGAGAAAGAGCTTTCGGCCGATTTTGCTGCCGGCGTCCTTTTGCTCGTCGGTGGGGGCTGCGAGGAGTTTCACGCGGCAGGTGCTTTCGCCATCGAACGTGTCGAGGTTGAGCAAGATTGCCGTCTCGACTTTGGCCATGACATTGGTATTGACCATAAAAGCTGACATTGAGTTTTCCCTATCAGGAGCGGGATTGCTCCAGACGCCTCGACCTCCACCGACTTCTGTCGTCAGAGGCGAGGCTTGGATTAAGCTGCCAGTTTCAGCAGCTCACCTGCGGTGCGTTCGATTTCGAGCCGCTTGTCGGTATTTGAGCGGGATCGTGCGAAGGCAGTGGCGGCAGTGGTGACGTCCCACAGGGTCTCGATGGGCCGCCCCTCCTCCTGCTTGTGGCAGGCTTTGATGGCGGGCACCGCATTCTTGCCGAAGCGGTTGGCGAGGAACTGGTCGAGGTCGGTCTCGAGCGCTTGTTGCGCGCGTCTTCGATCGCCTGAATGACCGGCTTTGCGCTCGCCTACAAGTATTCCCGCAGCACGGGCGTGACCTCCTCGAGCCACCGGTCCGGAGCGCCCTTGGTGTGGCGAATACGGACTTCGGTGTACTGGTCTGCGCCCCAGATGATCCGGTGCAGCAGACGTAGTCAAAGCCGGCCCCGAGCGTCGTCTTACCGACCTCAGAGTTCCACACGAAGAAGCCGCGGGCGAACGACCCAGACCTGCCTGCACGGCGGTTGGGGAGTTCGATGCGGTTCTCTTCGTCGGCGAGAAACACGAACATATCGCGATCGCTCGCGTAGAGGGTCGTGTTGTCCTTGGTGACGGCCACCCGTTGGCCGAACTCGCCCGGCACGCGCCACTGCCCCGAGACGCCGTCGCCGAATTTCTCGACGAGGGTGTCGACTACCTCGGCATCGTAAATGCGTCCGTAGTTGGGGCCGTTGACGGACCGGAGCTCGTTGACACCGCCGTCCTCGTTCGTGGTGAGGAGGATACCGATGCCTTCGACGCCGCGGGTGAAGCGCAGATTGTAGTTGAGGCAATCTGCGATTATCGGAGCGGGCATCTGGGTCTCGCGAAAGTAGCTGGCCGGCGAGTTGCCGGGGCTGGCGAGGCTGCAGAGCTGCCCGAACGACCAATGCGTCGGCGCCGCCGCTGGAAGGCCGTTGCCGTATCCCATGATCTGCAAAGCGCGGGGGTCGTCCTCGACGGGGCGCACATTAAGTCCGCGGCTGCTGATCACCTGGGAGCGGCTGTTGTCCCGGAGCCGGCACTTGAAGTCCTGCATATCAATGAGGCTCGTGAAGCGCTCGTCCGGGGCGCGGCTCATCCACTGGCGGTGAGCTTGCATCAGTTCAGTCAATTTCTTTGCTCCTTCAGATCAGGAGGGGCGGGGTGCCCTCTCCTGAGGCCTCAGCCCCCACACGCTTCTGCGTGCAGGGGTGAGAGGCCGTGCTGGTGGGAGCAGGCGCAGGGATTAAACTCGGCCCGAAGGCGAGCCCCTCTCGCGTGACAGACTCCGACATAGGCCGTGCCGACGACCGCAAGTCTGTTCTTGCTGAGGTTCCCGGCCCGATCGCGATGGCCTGACGGGCTCCGACGCCGCGAGCCCCCTCAACTGCTGCCGAGGGGGCGTGGCGAATTATTCGTCGTCAGTGAATTGCGCGGGGATCTCGAGGCGCGGTCCATATTCCGGCTGATCTTCCCAGAGGAAGCTTCCGGAATGGATATCGCCGCGCTCTATCTGGTTCGAGGAGCCCTTCCGGGATCTCTCGAGCGGCATTGATCGTCGTGGCGCCTGAGCCGTCTCCATCCTCCTCGGCGCTTTCCCAGTCATCGGTCTCCACCGCCTATTGGCAGGCGGTCTCGATGTCGGGTGCGTCTATGATGAGGCGCTGGTAGATCGGCAGCAGGTACTGGCGCTCGATCACAAACTTGGGCATCGGATTTTCTCCTGTTGGATGGTTTCCAACGCCCCAAGCCCCGCCAACTTCTGTCAGCAGGATGGTGATTGGTCAGCCGGCCCCGAAGGGCTTAAGACCGAGTTCGGCGAGGCGTTCCTTGCAGGCGGCCTCGTCGTGATGTAGTGAACGAGGTTGCGCTTGTCGCCGGCCACCCTGAACAGATGAGTGAGCTGGTTGACCATCAGCCGGATAGCGGGATCCTGGCAAATGCGTTTGGTGTCTACATTTTCATGCTTCCGCATCTCGCGGCAGGCATCGGCGATCGACAGCGCGACACCGGTCGGATTGCAGGCGCCGGGAATGATAATCACCAGCGCATAGCGAAAGCGGCTGCCACGGCGCGTTTTGTTTCATGTCTCCGTAAGGAGCGGGAGTGCTCCTGACGGCCGCGGCCCGACGCACTGCTACACGTCCAGCCGATTAACTTTTTGGTGGTGTTATTGACACCAAGGGTCCGGAAACTGCTATTCTTCGGACCTTTGTGTCTAAGGGCATATAGTAATTCTTATCTCGCATTTCAAGTACTTATAAGGACAAACCTTTTATAGGGTATTGAAATACACGATGCGCTTTGAATAAGGCTGATCGAGCCCCGAATTGATGCATCGCCGCGGCGATCTCTGGGCTATGCAGAGGGGGATGACTAATGGCCGGCCCCATCACGATGTTCGGCGGAACCGGTTTCATCGGCCGCCATCTCGTGCCGCTGCTTGT
Organism: uncultured Alphaproteobacteria bacterium; assembly: GCA_963787425.1. Lineage (GTDB taxonomy): Bacteria > Pseudomonadota > Alphaproteobacteria > ATCC43930 > CGMCC-115725 > AP-15. Next base: position 641,076 of record CAWBCV010000001.1, on the reverse strand, counting down.
CCGAAATGGCGAGACCGTGCGCCTGGCGGTACGCCAACCCGTCCATGTTCAGATGACGACCGCGTCGGCGCAAGCAGTGGGGACCATCCAAGCTGATGTGCTCGACGATATCGCGGTAGATGCTGCAATCGTGGGGACAAATGCGGTCATCAATTTGGTCGGCATTCTGACCCAGACGACGACTTAAAGTTACCGCGCCATTCACGTCGAAGCCGCGCGCCGAATTGCGCTGGCAGCACATCGCCATTGCGTGACGCGGCTAATCCACTTATCGGCTTTCCGCGCCAGTCCGACATTTCCGGCAATCTCAGACCGGACGAAGGCTGAAGGAGAACAGGCCGTCCGAGAGGTATTTCCGCAGGCAACAATCGTTCGGCCGAGCCTCGTGTTTGGGGAGGACGATCACTTCTTCAGCCGGTTCGCCGCGATGACCAGGAGCAGTCCCGTCCTGCCGCTGATCGGCGGCGGCACGCCAAAGTTCCAGCCGGTCTTCGTCGGTGACATGACCGCGGGGCTGTTGGAACTCCTCAAGCGCTCAGATACGACGGCTAAAACCTACGAGTTTGGGGGACCTCTAGTCTACAGCTTCAAGGGGCTCATGGAACTGCTGTCAATCCGTACCAAATCCGATATCGTTAGCGCTCACCAACACTGCAGCTCGGAGTTCAATCATCAGCCGGTGGGCATCGAATATCTGGCTAAGGGTGGTTTCGGAAAGGTCGCTTGACTGAACCGCACCCTCCAGCGCATCGATGGAGACATTGCACAACACGCGCTCGCGGCCCGCCTTGCACAAGTAAAAGGAAAAGGTCTTGGCTTCTGCAGTCCACGATGGTGGGCCAGCGTCCATGTGCCATCCTGCTGGGTCAATCGACATTTGAAACCTCCGCACTTCGTCAACAACGCAAGCCGCAAATCGTCCTATCTGCGCGACGCAACCACCGCACCCAATCGGGTCACCGCTTCCAGCTGTCAACGTCGCTCACGTTGCGGCTCCCGTTCAGGCAGGTGGGGGCACTCAGTCTCCGCAGCATCTCGAGATATTCCTGTTCATCATGCAGGGATGGTGCAGCCCAGCAAATTGAGCACGCCAACCGAGGTCGTGGCTGGATTGGTCGACCGGGTCACGTTCCACAATTCCGAGAATGGCTTCTGCGTTCTGGGTGTCAAAGCCCGCGGCCAGCGCGATCTCATCCCCCTCGTAGGCCATGCCGCGATGATCTCGGCCGGCGAGTTCATCCAGGCGAGCGGGGGCTGGGTCAACGACCGCACCCACGGCGTCCAGTTCAAAGCCTCGTTTCTCAAGGCTACGGCACCCACGACAGTCGAGGGGATCGAGAAATATCTCGGCTCCGGCATGATCCGTGGCATCGGGCCGGTCTATGCGAAGAAGCTCGTACGCGCCGGATCATCGCCGGCTGGGCCGAGCAGAAGGTTGATTCGCGAGATCATGCTGTTCCTGCACAGCAACGGCGTCGGCACATCGCGTGCGGTGCGCATCTATAAAACCTACGGCGCCGATGCCGTTCGCCTCATTTCCGAAAACCCGTACCGCTTAGCCCGCGACATCCGGGGCATCGGCTTTCGCACCGCCGACCAGATCGCGGCCAAGCTCGGCATCGAGAAGACTGCACTGATCCGCGTACGTGCCGGAATCTCCTACGCACTCGCAGAGGCGATGGATGAAGGGCATTGCGGTCTTCCGGTCGAAGAGCTCGTTCCCCTCACCGAAAAGCTGCTCGAAGTGCCCGCCGAACTGGTCGAAACGGCATTAAACCTCGAACTCGAAGGTGGTGCCGTCGTGGCTGACGATCTCGAAGGCCGCGGTTGCGTCTTCCTTGCTGCACTATACCGAGCCGAGCGCGAAATCGCCGAAAAGCTCAAGACGCTCGCTGCCGGCAAGCCGCATTGGCCGCACATTGATGTCGAGAGGGCCATCCCCTGGGTCGAGCAGAGAACGAAGCTGGCGCTCGACTATTAGTGATCGTCTGACAATGCGCGGAAGATAGGTCATCGCTCCCTTTCCGTGTTCAACTCCTCACTCCAAGGCTCTAAAAGAGGCTAACATACTATAGTTGATAAATAAAGGAGAGGCAATCCGCTCACCTCGGGCGCATGGACATGCGCAAGCTGGTCGGGCGGAACGTCAAGCGGATCAGGCAGGAGAAAGGCTTAACCCAGGAGCAGCTGGCAGAGCGCTCCGGTTTTAGCCAGCAGTACATAAGTGGCCTCGAGCAGGGTCGGCGCAATCCGACGATCGTAAGCATCTACGAGCTGGCAACCGCGCTCGGGCACATGGAGCTCGTCAGTCCTGACGGGCAGGAGTAGCCTGGGTTCCTCGTGTCCGAGAGGCAGGACAGCGCGCACCGCCCTTCGCCACCGGAGGCTAACGACGATGAGTGCCCGCACTGAAATCCCAGTAAGGAAGAGACATGACCGATGACCTCTGGCGGTTGCATGCGACTGAGCTGGCAAGGTTAATCCGACTAGGCCGCGTCTCCAGCCGCGAGGCGACGCAGTCCTGCCTATCACGCCTGCACACCGTGAACCCCGCGATCAATGCGGTAGTGCGCGTTCTCGAGAAAGAAGCACTGGCCGCCGCGGTCGCTGCCGATGCCGCACAAACACGGGGAGATGCCTTAGGCCCACTACATGGTGTACCTGTCACTACTAAGGTGAATACGGATCAGGCCGGATGTCCCACAGACAACGGTGTCGTGGCGTTTCGCGACGCGATTGCGAGTGAGGACAGCCCGGTTGTCGCCAATCTCAAAAGAGCCGGCGCCATCATCATTGGTCGGACCAATACGCCGGCCTTCTCGATGCGCATCTTTGCGGACAACGCGCTGCACGGACGCACGCTGAACCCGCGGGATCCAACTGTTTCGGCCGGTGGTTCTAGCGGCGGCGCCGGAGCAGCCATAGCCACCGGCATCGGGCCGATCGCCCATGGCAATGACATCGGCGGATCCGTCCGAATCCCTGCTCTATTCAATGGCGTGGTCGGGCTACGCGTCTCTTTGGGCCGCATACCCTCGTACAACCCAAGTCAGCAGGTCGCGCGGCCGATTGGGGCACAGCTCATGGCGGTACAGGGGCCCCTGACCCGCAGCGTGCGCGATGCCCGGCTTGCGCTAAACGTCATGGCTCGCGGAGACCCTTGCGACACCAGGTGGGCGGATGTTCCGCTCGAGGGCGCTTCTTTGTCTCGCCCGATCCGCGTGGCATTGGTTCCGCAGAACCCTGGTGGTTTCACACACCCTGCGCAAGCGGAAGCGGTGCGGCAAGCCGGCCGACACCTCGCCACCGCGGGCTATGCCGTCGAAGAGGTCACGCCGCCGGATCTTAACGAGATCATCCAGACCTGGCACCGCATCTGCTCCACCGATGTGCTCGGCGCGCTCGCCCCCCGTGTGGAGGAGTTGGGAGATGCCGACGCGCGGACGTCCATGCGGTTGTGGCTGGAACTGTTCCCGCCGACCGACATCCAGGGCATCCTGGCTACATTCGCACAGCGCGACCTGCTGCTGTGGCGGTGGCTGGCCTTCACACAGCGTTATCCCCTGGTAGTGATGCCGACGATGGGCGATTTAGCCCCTCCCCACAATCTCGACACGACGAAAGAAGGGCAGGTCCGTGTGGCAAATTCGATCCGCGTCAGCCTGATTGCGCCTTTGCTTGGGGTTCCGGCGTTAGCGGTGCCGGTCGGCAGCCATGGGCGTCTGCGGCCGGGCGTGCAGATCCTGGCGCCGCGCTTCCGCGAAGATCTGTGCCTGGATGCCGGCGAGGTCGTCGAGGCGGCGGAGGGTGTTGTCATGCCGATCAATCCTGTGCAGTGAGTTCCGCCGAGGCACGGACGAAGACGGGGGCATCGATCCTGGGGGACCGGCCGAGGGACATGTAAGGAGGGACCCGCCTATGACTGGTATTGAGTGGATATCGGCGTCGATCGAGATTTTCCGGTGCTCCCTAACGGCAACGACAGCTCATCTGTTGATGTCGCTCGGCCAAACGTTATTTCACCGATATCTCGGCCACCGTGGCATCGGAAAAAAGTTCTATGAAAATAACTTATATATTCACCACAGACATTACTCAGGAAATCATGTCGTTTCTGAAAATTAACTAAACGAAGAGGCAAATAACACACCGTTCTTTCTGATCCTCGTCACCTTAGTCATCAGCCTGGGCTACCTGGCCCTACCTTTAGACCTGTTCATCGTTCAATTAATTGCGATGTCGGTCTCGTTTTTTGTGCACCTCTATTTCGATAAACACTACCACGTAGCGGGATCATGGTTGGGACGATTTGCCTGGTTCAGGCGAAAGCAACAGCTCCATTTTCTCCACCACTGGTATGCCGATTGCAATTTTGCTGTAGTCGACAATTTCTGGGATTGGCTTCTCGGTTCATAGAGGGGCATCGATGCGGACAGGAAGACGCAGCCCGTTTTGGTCACCGAGCCCGAGATAGCCACCGGGCATTGCTGCGAACCGGACCAGACTATTCTGCGGCCTCTTTGACCGGCGTTGCGGGGCTGCGACCGCCGGTGGGCAGATCGAACAGGTCGGCCGGTAGATGATCGAAATAGGAGAGGATTTCGGCCATTGGAACGACGTCAGCATATTTGGCGTGCATATCGCACAAGCTGACGGCGTGGCTGGCCTCACTGCCGGTCGAAGCACCCCTCTTCTGCCAGGATCACCCGATAGTTCAGGCTGAACGCGTCGACCACGGCGGCGCGCACGCAGCCCGAAGTGGTCGTCCCGAGGACGATGAGGCTGTCGCAGCCAAGCAGCGTGAGACAAGAGGCGAGGCTGGTCCCGAAGAAGCTCGACGGCTTCTGCTTGTTGATCACGACGTCCCGCAGGCAAGGTTCTATGATGACCACTCTCCCGCAACCGGAGTATGCTGTCGATCTTGAGTGGGGACACGATCGATGGCAGAGGCAAGAGTCCAGCGGCGGCTCGCGGCGATCCTGGCGGCCGATGTCGCCGGCTATTCCCGGTTGATGGGCGCGGATGAGGAAGGCACCCTCGCCGCGCTGAAGGAGCTGCGACGCGATCTTGCCGACCCGAAGATCAAGGAGCATCGCGGGCGCATCGTCAAGACGACCGGTGATGGCCTACTTGTCGAGTTTGCCAGCGTTGTAGACGCGGTGCGCTGCGCCGTCGAGGTTCAACGCGAGATGGCCTCACGGAATGCTAGGGTTCCGGAAGATACACGCATCCAATTCCGTATGGGGATTAATCTCGGCGACATCATCAAGGACGGCCGAGACATTTACGGTGACGGTGTAAATGTCGCGGCGCGGCTTGAAGCATTAGCTGAGCCTGGGGGTATCTGCGTCAATCGGGTCGTACGTGACCAGGTGCGCGACAAGCTCGATTTTGGCTTCGAGGACGCAGGCGAGCAACGGGTCAAGAACATAGCCCGGCCGTTGCGGGTGTATCACGTTCGGCCAGGCCAGCTTGCGGACGAAGAGATGAGTGCGGCCCAGTCCCCGCTCGCGCTGCCGGACAAGCCCTCACTGGCGGTGCTGCCCTTCACCAACATGAGCGGCGATCCCGAGCAGGAGTTCGTCTCCGACGGCATCGCCGAAGACGTAATCTCAGCGCTCTCGCATTATCCCTCGCTGTTCGTCATCGCCCGGAACTCCACGTTTACCTACAAAGGCCGCGCGGTCGATGTGAAACAGGTCGGCCGAGAGCTCGGCGTGCGCTATGTACTAGAGGGCGGCGTGCGTAAGGCCGGCAATCGGATCCGCGTTACTGCCCAGCTCATAGAAGCTGAAACGGGGAATCACGTCTGGGCCAACCGCTACGACCGCGATCTGGCCGATATTTTCGCGGTGCAGGATGAGATTACACATGCATTGACGACCGCTCTGACCCCGGCGATTGCCGACGCTGAGTTGCGACGCGCGATACGGAAGCCGCCGGAGAGTCTCGACGCCTGGGCCGCCTATCAGCGCGGGCTCTGGCATTTGAGCAAGGCCAACTCCGAGGACGACACGATTGCGCAGAACTTCTTTCGGCAGGCAATCGATTTGGACCCGACCTTCGCCCCCGGCTATAGCGCGCTCGCCCTCGCCCAGCTGCAAGCCGCGGCGGTATACCAGAAGCTCAGTCTTGCCGAAGCACAAAGCTCGGCTGAGGCATTGGCACGCCGGGCGGTCTCGCTCGATGGTGCCGATGCCGAAGCCCGATCATGTCTCGGCTGGGCCTTGCAAGCTCGCGGAGAACGCGATGGCGCTCTGGTCGAGATCGAGCGAGCGCTGGCGATGAGCCCCAACCTGGCAGTTGCGCATTGGCAGAGAGGCGCCACACTAATCTTCTCGGGACAGCCCATGAAAGGGCTCGATGCTCTCGAAACCTGTATCCGGCTCGATCCCCGCGATCCGTTTATGTCTGTGCGTTTGTTGCACATTGCCTGCGGTCTTTATTTTGCTCGTGAATACGAGGGCGTGGTCGACGCGGCGAAACGGCTGATCCGCTCGTATCCGGATTTCCCGATGATCTATCGCTGGCCTGCCGCCGCTCTAGGCCAGCTGGGTCGCGCGGCGGAAGCGAAGGAGTGGCTGGAAAAGGCCATTTCTTATGCACCCGCGGCATTCAAGATGTATGTGCACAACCGCGTCCCGTGGTTTCGGCCCGAGGACCACGCCCACCTGATCGAAGGTCTGCGCAAGGCGGGATGGGAGGGCTGACGCCCTTGCGGCGCTTGATGCCAAGAGTCTGGCTAAATCGGGACGAGGGCTGGTGCGTTCGGCTAGTAGTTCAGCCGGCGGCGGCAAGCAAATCCCAGCCCGACGAGGGCGACACCCAATAAGACAAGGGTCGAGGGTTCGGGAACACCTGCGGCCAAAGCTTCGATTGCGTCACTTATGATCAGGTCTGCCGCTGAGGTCGGATGTATTCCATCCCAGAAGAGGTATTGCGACGGATCACAAGCAGTGAACTGAGCACACGCGTTGGTCACATCCGATAGACCAAAGGCGGTCGGGTTGACGACGACATCGTCGAGCAGGCCAAACGCGTCGAACAGTTTAACCTCTGTATCGCTGCCGACATGGCACTTGGCCCGTAGCAGCAGCCATCGGATTGCGTCTGGCTCCGGTGCATTGGCCTTCCCGACGACTTCACCAATGACCGTGGAACCATCGTCGAGTTTCCAAGTCGGACCAGGATCTGAACGCGGTCTGCGACTGGCTCACGAGCCGGATTCGGCAAATAATCTACGCGTAATATAAGACCATCCCTCGGGCCAAGCAGCAGAAGGCGCGTGAAAGATGCGCCGGATATGGTGGCGATGACACTGAGTAGGATCTCTTCGGGTTGCAGCCGCTCCGGCGTCCCAGCCCAGGAAAAAACGACACCCCCGCCGAGCCACGCCCACCGTCAAAAGGGGGCTTCCCCCCACACACGCGGGCGTTTTTTCGTTGGGACCGGGAAATCATCGAGTAAATCGTTTACCAATCTACGCGTTATTTTATAGGCGGATTAAAATATTTGATTATTTTTTGGTAACCATTGTAGTAGTCACGGTAAAATTGCCGGAGAAACGTCGCTGAACTCCGTTCGCCTTCTGGCGTATATAGGACCGCCCAGAAAAACATTTCTGCGAGAAGTATCATGGAAACTGAAAAGGTCGATCAACATCTCACGGCGAAAATAGTCCGGAGTTATGTACGGCATCATATGGTCGCGGCCGGTGAGCTTTCAGATCTCATCACGACAATACACCGGGCGCTCGCTGGGCTTGGTCAGCTAAATCATCCGGAAGAGCTTCGTACTCCCGCTGTGTCCGTCCGACGTTCCGTACAGCAGGACTATGTGGTTTGCTTGGATTGTGGCTACAGGGGGATAACGCTACGCCGGCACATTAACAGTCAGCACGGCTTGAGCAGGGATGAATACCGGAAGCGTTGGGGATTGCTGAACGACCATCCACTCACCGCTCCAGCTTATTCGGAGCGGCGTTCTATGCTGGCGAAGGAACTTGGGCTCGGTCGGAAGCCTAAACCACAGGCAGATCCGGCAGTGTCACCACCAGCACCACCGAAGCCGGTAGACGCGGTTCAGGAACCCGAGGCAACGCCGACACGCAGACGGAGATCCGGTTCGGCATCGAACAACGCGGATGTCGCGAATAAAACGATGCCAGAACCGACGCCTGCCAGGGAGAGGCGACCGCGTTCTCGGGTTGCTTCCGGAGCGAGCCCATCGCGCCCTCGACGGACTCTCTGAGCTGCGCACGATATTCGACGCCGTCTACGAGTTCGCCGGTAATCCGACGATACCGTGACGGTCGACGACGCCGCGCAGACCCGCAGCAGCGTCCTTGCGTTGACGAAGGTCGGCGAACGGGAGATCCACGAGGTGGTGTTGTCCTGCACGCGCGCCCGGCGCCAATTATTGAACTCCGTGCCGTCTACGAAACCGACCCGCCACTGACCGCAATACCTGGCGAAGGTCGTTTAGCCCGATGGTCTTCGGACCAACGGGTGGATCAAGTGGATGTAGTGGATGTGTTTCTGATCAATGCGTAGGAACTGTCAGTGAATTTATCTGTGACATTTTCTAAAGAGCGGCCAGGAAGAGGTCCACCTGATCCACCACATCCACCAAGTTTCGCCCCGTCCGAACCGCGCGCGCAAACACTGGCTGTGTTACGCTGGCCGACGAGCTTGAACGCTCACCCGATGCGAACCCCGTTCGCTCCCCGTCGCACATCACAAGGTAATGAGAGGACATGAGCAAGGCATTCGTCAGGGAATCGGATGAAGAGGAAGACCGGCCCGAGGAACCGCAGGCGCTTCCGGTCGGTTTCAAGAACTACATGACGCCGCAGGGGCATCGCCAACTGCAGGAGGAGTTACGAACGCTGCTTCGAGTTCGAGCGCCCAAGGGTAGTGGATGTTGTGTCCTGGGCAGCAGGGAACGGCGATCGATCAGAAAATGGCGATTACATCTATGGGAAACGCCGTCTGCTCGAGATTGCTGTGTCGGGCCAGAGGGGGCTATGGACGCATCCAGGAATGGGCAGCCCTTTTCGGTGGCCGGCGTTAATGCTTCCCGAGCAGCAGGTCGCGAATGCTCTCGGGCTCACGCAGCAATTCGCCGAGCCTGGTCAGCGAGGCGTTCACCGCGTTCGCATACTTCCGCGCGCCGCCAAAGCGTTCCAGCGTCTCCGGCGGGACGAATTTGATCAGCAGATCGGCTGTCCCCGGCGGAACCCCAACGAAATGCACCATCAGCATTCCATGATCCCTGAGGAGGAGCATCGATAGAGCTGCCGAAGCTTCGTAGGGGACGACCGACGCCTCGTGCAGCCCGCCGCGCTCCATCGCGATCTTAAGGATGTCGTCGGCAGCGATATGTACCGTTGTCGGCGCCGGTTGCCGAGCAGCGGACGGAGCTCGCCGGCAATCTGCTTTGTCGTCGCGATCAGCGCTCGCACCCGCGCTGGGTCGTATTGTTCAAGCGTTCGCACCACCGCCGGGTAGAGCATCTGCCGGGCTTCCATGCCGAACTCGAAGCCTTTCACCCGGATCCGACCGACTAGATCCTTCCTGCCGGCGAGCAGGCCGAACCGCGGCCCCTTCGTGCCGTATTTGTCGAGACCAGTCGCGCCGATATCGACGCCGAGCTCCAGCGTCCGCGGCTGACCAAAGCCGGCCGGACCAACCCGCGCGCCGCCGGCATCGTCGACATACACGAGGGCATCCTTGTCGTGCGCGAGCCTGACGATCGTTTCGATCGCTTCGAGCGGCAGCAGGTCATAGGTTACGGCGAGACGGGTCAGCACGACGAGAACTACCGAGCGCTCGGTCGCGATTGCTTCTCGAAACGCACCAAGCCCGGCAGTGTCGATAAACCGTGCGCCAACGTGCCCGGCGGCCCGGACGACCGAGGGATGGCTGTGGGTCGCCGATACGCCGATCACGACGTCGCCCGGTTTGACGGGTCAGATGGGTTGCGATCGTCGCGCCCGTCAGGCGATTGAAGATGGCGACATCGTCGGTTTCGGGAGAGCCGCCGAGGTGGTCGAGCGCCAACTCTTTGAGCCGCTCGAATGACAACGCCGGCGCGATTTCGTCATCAGCGAACTCGAGCTCCTCGGCGGCGAGCGGCAACGAGTGCTCGAGCCCAGTGAAGACATAGGTGCTGCCCGGGCCGCGCTCGCGGATTAGCAACCATGCCCGTTGCAATTTTTGGAAATCGTCCTGGGTGCTGCGAAGAATCTCGCCGCGCGCGTAGGACAGGTTCGGCGCGTGCGAGTTGCCAAAGCGATCCACGCTCATCCTGTTCTCCCTCGGTGCAAAATTGTCAACCGGCGAGGTCCCACCCTAATCCCCGGCTATCGTTTTGGGATTCGGCTGGTTTTGCCGAGAAGTCATTGATTCTACTTTTGTTCTGTCGAGATGGTAAGTTTCACCGCGGGGTGCGGGAGAGGGGAATGACGGACCGGTTGGATTTTGAGATTGATGTCGAGCTCGAAACCGGGCTGATCACCGGGCATGCGGGGGTTCCCGGATTGATCGAGGCGTTTCGTCAGACTGGGACAGCGGCGGTGATCGAGCGGGAGATCAGGCTGAAGAGCCGCAAGCGAGGTCTGAGCGCCTCGGAAATGGTGGAAAGTCTGTTGGCAATGTGGGCGGCGGGCGGTGAACGAGCGGAGGATCTCGATCAGTTTCGCCAGGACCAGGCGCTGGTGCTGCTCTTGGGTCACGATCTGCCGGCGGCGCAGACCGCGCGCGACTTGTTGGCGCAATTCCATGGTGAGGACCTGCCGCTATTGCAGGAGGGCAAATCGAGCGTGCCCACTGAGTCGGCGCCGCTGTTGGGTTTGAAGGCCAACGCCGAGCTCGTCCTCGATCTGCAGTGTCGCCATCCGGTGAAGACGGCGACCCTGGACATCGACGCCACCGTGATCGCTTGCGACAAACGCGCCGCCAAGCGGGCCTATGACGGCAATCGCGGCTATCAGCCGGTACTGGCGCTGTGGGCCGAACAGGACGTGATCGTTGTCGACGAGTTCCGCGACGGCAATGTCCCGGCCGGATCGGGCAACCGTCGGGTGGTCGAGAAGGCGATCGCCGCGCTGCCCGGCGGCCTCGACAAGATCTACCTGCGCGGCGACAGCGCGCTTTACGAGCACGATCTGATGCGCTGGCTCGACGAGCAGGCGATCGGCTACGCGATCTCCGCCGATATGAGCCCGCAGCTGGCCGAATGCATTTCCAGGCTGCCGCAGGATCACTGGAAACCCGACCAAGAAGAAACCGACGCGATCCGCGAGTGGGCCGAGGTCAACTATCTGCCGAGCGACGGGGTCTGGCGCAAGGATGCCGTTTCGCCGCGCCGCTATCTCGCCATCCGCATCCGCCCGCGCCAGGGCGAGCTGTTACGCGACGGCAACCGGGTCCGCCACTTGTGCATTGTCACCAACCGCTCCGACCCGGAAGGCGGCTGTGGCCTCGATTTGATCCGCTGGCACCGACAGAAGGCCGGTACCATCGAACACGCCCATGACGTGCTGGTGAACGAACTCGCTGGCGCCGCGCTGCCCAGTCAGAAATTCGGCGCCAATGCCGCTTGGCTGCGGCTCAACACGATCCTCTACAACCTGCTCTCTGCCTATAAGCGCGTCGGCCTACCCGAGGAATTGCACGCCGCAAGACCCAAACGGCTACGCTTTCTGTTGCTCAATACCGTTGGAAAGGTCGTCCGCCATGCCCGCGAGATCCTATTGCGCTGCACCAAGGAGATCGCTCGAGCCCTCGCTGGCCCGCCGCGAACCCGCTTCGCCCTACGGCCTGGGGCAGCCGACCATGTCCAGGGGCAGGCTGGTCCCCGTAGGGGGTGGAATTAGTGGACAGGTGGAAATGGCGGTTTCCCTGATTTCCACGGGGCTCTTGGAAGTCATCTCCAATCGATCTGCTGGAAATGGGAGAAGTCCAGGGAAACCGCTATTTCCAGATTTCCAAGGCCATTTCCACGGACATGAAGGTAGGCCCGGCCGGTTGAACGTCGCGAATCCTCATTCCCTGCCGCCCGGAGTCAGTGGCGCGTCTACCATCGCGGGCCTCGCGGACAGAGATCATGCCGGCAAATTAGAGGACACTGGCTCCCTTCCCTGCACCGGCACAAGGCGCTGACACCAGACGAAGCGCTCATTATGATCCGCACAGCCAACGCGGCGAGGATGCGAGCCTTGGCCTGACCCACTACCCCGCCCCGAACAATCCACTCACGGATCAGACGCATGAAGATCGACGGACACTGCCATTGCGGCGAGATCACCTTCGAGGCGGAGGTCGATCCCGACGCGCTCAACATCTGTCACTGCACCGATTGCCAAACGCTTTCCGGAACCGCGTTTCGCGTCAATATTCCGGCACCGGCCGAGCATTTCGTGCTGCTGAGCGGCACACCCAAGACCTATATCAAGACGGCCGAAAGCGGCAACAAACGCCTTCACGCCTTCTGCGGCAGTTGCGGCACGCCGATCTATGCGTGTGCGGTGGACAATCCGCAGAGCTATGGCTTGCGTATTGGGACAATCACGCAGCGCGCGGCTTTCTCACCGAAGCGACAAGACTGGCGGCGTTCTGCGCTGCATTGGGTGGATGCGCTCGCTGCCGTGCCTGCGACCGAGAAAGGGTGGACAGGCTGAACAGAGATTACTTCACGCAGGCGCAGCTTCGCCTGATGCCGCCTTACTACCAATCCGATATAGTGCCGCCGATTTAGACGAAGACCTTCTCAGCGAGGTCAAGCTTCGGCATTGGAGGAAGCCCATGGCATCAACTGTGACGCCTATGCCCTCTACGCGCATGAGCGAGGCGGAATGGCAGACCCGGCTTGACCTTGCCGCGTGCTACCGTCTCGTCGACCTGTTCGGATGGTCGGACCTGGTCAACACTCGCATCACGGCGCGCGTGCCAGGGCACGACCATTTCCTGATCAACCCCTACGGCCTCCTGTTCGACGAGGTTACCGCGTCATCGCTGGTCAAGATCGATGCCGAGGGCAACAAGGTCGAGCCCACACAATCCGAGGTCAACAGCGGCGGGTTCGCGATACCGAGCGCGGTCCATATGGCGCGGCCAGACGTTTCTTGCGTGCTCCACACCCACTCGATTGCCGGCTGCGCCATATCGATGCAGAGGGATGGGCTGCTGCCGCTCAACCAGCACGCCCTGCAGGTGATCGACGACGTCGCCTACCACGACTACGAGGGCACGGGCCGAAACCCCGAGGAACGAGCACGCCTCCTCGCCGATCTCGGTCATCGCCACATCCTGGTCCTGCGCAACCACGGTTTGCTAATCGTCGGCACCAGCATCGCCGCGGCCTTTGTCGCCACCTATCGCATGGAACGGGCCTGCGCGATGCAGCTGGCCTTCCAGCAATCGGGCGCCGCGTTCCACCCGATCACCGACGAGGTCGTCAGCGCCGCCTCTAACCGTCCCACCGGCGGCCGTAATGAACCTGCCAAGTACGAATGGTCGGCTCTGCTGCGCAAGCTTGACCGGATCGACCCGTCCTACAAGCGATAGCCCGGGACCATCCCACCGCCGCCGTTCACGGGAGCCGGTCGGCAAGGGCGGTAAGTTATCGGCCTGTACCCCGGCCCGATCAAAACATCCAGGGAGAGGAAGATGGAAGCCTATCGCATTGAGCGCTTCGGCAGCGTCGACGGCATCGTGTTGCGGTCGAGCAAGGATCCGCGGCCCGGGCCGAAGGAGGTCCTCATGCGGGTCCGCGCGAGCTCGCTCAACTACCGCGATTTGATGGTCCTCAAAGGTGGTGGTCGTGGTCAAACGAAGGTCGGCGTAGTGCCGCTATCCGACGGCGCCGGCGAGGTCGCAGCGATCGGCGAAGGAGTTACTCGGATCAAAAACTGGCGATCGGATTGCGGGGTGCTTTCATCCGCGCTGGTTTGGCGGACCGATCAAGCCCGACTACTTGACCGACCGGCTCGGCGCCAATCTCGACGGAATGCTGGCGGAATACGCGGTCTTCAATGAAGAAGCGGTCGTGCTTCTGCCAAGCCACTTGTCTTTCGAGGAAGCCGCCACTCTGCCCTGCGCCGCAGTGACCGCCGGGGTAGCACTGACGAGCCACCGCCGGGTCACCGCGGGAGATACTGTCCTGACGCAGGGTTCTGAGCTTCACCGGGGAGAGGTAGACCAGGATCGGCGTACCGTCCTCCGCCTCCGAATGGCTTCAATGAGGCCCGGCTGCTTCACCGGGAGATCGCAAGACCAGTATTCATGCCAACGGCCGCGCTTGTCGCTTCAATGAGGCGCCGGCTGCTTCACCGGGGAGATGCCGCTATCACGTGCGGGGCGGGCTGTTGTCGGCGATCGCTTCAATGAGGCCCCGGCTGCTTCACCGGGGAGATATGCCGAGCGACTCGCGTCCCGTGAAAAAGCGGAAGCCGCGGCTTCAATGAGGCCCCGGCTGCTTCACCGGGGAGATCGCGCGTGTGTTTCGGCAAGGAATTTCACGGCCGTATCTGACAGTTTTCGAGCGGTCCATCACCAGGTCCTCGTGGTTCAGGATCGACGCACGCGTATGCACGTCCATTGTCGACGAAATCTCGCATCTTTACAATGCCAAATAACGCTTCGAGCGCCTCCCGGTGCGGAGTTGCAACAAGAGCGCTCGCGTCTGCCCGGCGGACACATTACACGATTACCGGGCTGCGTTCGACGACAGAAAAGGATTTTCCGAGACTCTCTACGCGCGGCCGAAGCGTAGCGGCGGGACCGAGATCGAGGATGATGACGTGATCTTCGGCGTGATTGATCGTCGCTTCGAGAGCCAGTTTCAATTCGATCCGACGCCGTCGGCTCAGCCGGCATTGGAATACCGATAGCTGCACCCACTCGCCGTATCCTTCCATGATGCGGAACACGCGCCGCCACCGCCGCGGCGATGCAATATCGTAAGCCACGATGTAAAGGTTCTCGTCGGCGGCTTGGTGCGTCGCCGCCGGTCGCTCCCCGGTCCGTGCCGCCATCATCGTGGCTCCACTAATGGGAATTCGGGGATTTCGCCCATCAAGTGTCGGCCGAGCAGACGCACCTGCACTTCCAGCAGCCGACGATAGCTGAGTCGGTAGCCAAATAGCGGATGCGCGATCTCGTGTGCCAGGCGCCGCTCGAACGCAGCGATCATCTTCTTGCGCCCCAAAGGCGAGAGGGCACAAGCTTGTCCCGCCCGAATGAAATCGCCGGGTTTGACCTCGCCGTTATTGATCGCAGTAATCACCACCGAATCGGCCAAGATAGGTCGGAACGGCTCCATCATATCAGCGCCAGGGCCGGCCGGCCGTAGCGAGGCTGGTGATAAAAGCCGCGGTAAGGGTCGAAGCCGACCGCCGCCAATGTCGCCGTCAGTTCCCGTACCAGCATAGCGTAGGCGAAGGACAACATCGCGTTGACGGGATCCGTCGCCGGCCGTCGGTTGCAGTTCTCGAATTCGAAGCGCGGCAGTTCGCGGCCAAACGCAGCTCCGCCGCGAAGCATTGCACCAAAGCTGCCGAAATAAATGGCCGCACCGTTGCCCTCCACTCCAAGGAGTTCGGCGAGATTTTTCGCCTCACTCACTGCTCGGGCTGCGCGCCGGAGCCCGCCCAGAGCCGCTTCCGGAGGCGTATCCTCGCGCGTGTTGCGACGCACCAAGGTTCGGCAGTTGCGCAGCTTGGAGGCGACTAGTCCACGCGCCAAGCGCAACCAGAACGCCCGGTCGAAGCTCGCTCGATACTGCGCGGTGCGGAGCTCGACATTGCGGTGCCCGGTGCCGATCGTGTGGCCAGAAACCACCCGCTCCCGGAATATCAACTCACCGGAATTTCGCGGCGCATCAGCTCGTGCAGAACAGGCGCGGTCACATCGACGGCGCCGATCAGCACGAGATGCGAGGTGTCGGTCAGCCGCGCTGTGGTTTCTCCCGCCTCCTCGGTCTGAATCACAAGCATCTCGCCGCGCTTGCGAACTCGCGCCGGTGAAGCTTGCACATAGACCGGCAGCGACAGATCGCGACTTGGTGCGAGCGGGCGGGGTGCAATGCCGTGGCGGATGAAATTGACCTCCTCTGGCATGCAGATCGCGACTAGCGAGCAGCGCGGGCATTTAGGGTGAGATAGTAGCGATAGGTACCAAGGACGCGTTTGATGACGCCGAGATGGCGCAGACGGGCGAGTTGTCGGGATAGGGTGGCGGGAGAGGATTGGCCGAGGAGCGGCAGTAGGTCGGCGCGGCGGAGACCGGCGATATTGAAGCCAGGACGCTGGAGGGCGGCGAGCAGGGTCTGTTCGGCGCGGCTGAAAAAGTTGAGGCCCTTGAGGTTTCGGCCTTTGAGCGGACGGGGTTGGGTGAGACGGTCGAGCGTCCGGATGCCAGCCGAGAAGTCGTCCAGACTGGAGAGGTATTCAAGGTAACGGCGATTGCAGCTTGCAAGATCTCACGCAAGTCCTTGAGGCTGTAGATGGTCTTTCTGACGGGGGCCAGGGCGCGAGTTGCCGGGCCTTGGCGATGTTCCACCTTGCGGTAGTGCTTGAAAGCGGAGACGTCGTTGGTGGTCGTCTCGATACGTAGGACGAGGCCGAATTTGTCGTAGATCTTGATCGAGGACTTACTGAAACGATGCTTGACGCAGGTGCCCTCGATACGCGTGGTGAATTGGCTGCCGATCTCTTGGGCGAGTTGGGCAGTGATCTTGTGGCCGAGAAAGGTGGCGACGTGTTCGGCTTTGACGGTCAGGATGGCTTGCCGGGAAAGCTGTTCATAGAGGGGTTTGAGGATGGCCGGCGTGCGGAACACCAGATCAGTGGCGTATTCGACCTGCATGAAACTCCAGTGGTAGGACTGGGCGAAGACGTCGAGCACCGGACAGCACTGCTGGGCATAGTGATCGAGGATGCGATGCAGGTGGTCGGGCGAGAGGGTGTCGGCGAGGGCCTGCGCGCGCTCCCAGTCGTCAATGCGCAGAAAGGCGTTGTCGGCAAGGGTGAAACCGACGCCGGCGGCGGTGAGTTGGCGGGCCAGCCAGCTATGCCCATTGCAATAGAACTGCAGACGGAACGGGCACCAGGTCGGCACGCGCAGATAGATCAGGCCCAACTCGGCGTCGATGAAGTAGGGGCTATCTTCCAGGGGTGGCGGGACCGTCCCCCCGCAGCGACCAGGCGCAGGCCACTGACCTCGGCGAGCGCCTTCGAGCGCAATTCGGCATCGAACGGAACGCGGACCTGCTCGCGGCTGCCGCGGAAGTAAAGCGCTCCTTCCGTGCAGCGATAGCCGTTATCCTCGATGATCAGGCCCTGAACACATAACTGCACGAGCTCGGGCTCGTAGGCACCGGCGGCAACATGCGGGCGCTTGCCGCGCTTATAGTCGACCGGCACAACCGACCCGTCCTCCACCTCGACCAGGTCAAGCTTGGCAATCAACCCGAGCCGATCGGAAGACAAAATGAGCGAGCGGGCATGGATGCGCTCGTCATCACGGATTGCATCGGCGTCGGGCAGCTCGCCGGAAGAAGCGTCAACCCGACGGTGAACTCCTCGGCCTTCGACCGTGTCGGCGGATTTCGGCCCACTCGCCCTGCACCCATTCGAGATAAGTGAGACGCGGGCAGTATTGAAACTCGTTGACCATCCGCGCCGGAACGTACGGCTGCTCTGGCCGCAGTAGTGGGGGCGGAAGGGGAAGCTCAGCTTGATCCATTTCCAATTCGCGATTGGCGACTGGGTAACCGAACCAGCGCTATGCAACCGGTCATAATAACCGGTCGCATGTAGCTGCTCGGGAATTTTGGTCGAGCGTTACCGCTGGTCACTCAGTGCCGTCTCTTCAATGGGGCCCGAGCAGGTGCAGTTATACTCGAAAGATTATGGTTTTGTCCATTTGATGGCACTGACTTACCAGCGGTAGACACGGTCACAAAAAAAGTTGCCGTCGAGCCCGACCTTTGATAGCAGATCCTTGCGGAGCAGCTCGCAATGGTCGAGCCGCTCCGCTGGTCGGGGCAGGGGCGGCTCGAGACTTTCGCACGTTGCGGGCCGCTCCACAGCCTATTTCTGGCAACTGGTGATACGGTACTCCAAAATGCAGAGCGTTTCAAGTTATCAAGTGGAGTCTCAGTAACATTAATGAGCCGTTTACGGGGTAAGGACGATGATTGACTATTATGCTTTAGTGCTTGCTGTGGAGAAGTCTGCAGCCCTGCGCCGCCGCCAAGTCCTCCAGCCGGTCGGTGGCAAGGGGGATAAGATCTTCCCGCCGACTTACCCGGAGGAGCGGCGTGGGGGCGGACCCCGGCACGTGTTCGAGCGGCGGCGGATCGACGGCGCCGAGGTCTGGTGCGTGCTGGTGGACAGTGTGCAAAGCCAGGCGAACCGGCTCGAGGAGGCGTTGTTGGCGCGGTTCGGGAACGAGCTATCGCTCTGCCCTACGTAACCGTCGACTTCGCCGGCAAGGAGCTGGCGGGAGTCCGCGAAATCACCTCACTAGATGCGCCGCATCGGGTCTATGACGCGATCCTGCGTGACAGCCTGCTGGCAGCGAGCCCTTCATGAAGACCGCGCTGGGGCTTCGGCTTGCCGAGGCGAAACCGAATGATGCGACCGCGCTGCTGGAGGCGTCGCCGACTGCGCTCTTGTTTGGTGCCTGGCACTCGACCGGCGAGGGCGGAGGGCTGGGAGCGAAATTCGCGCGTTGCCTAGTATCCAAGATCGTCGCGATCAACACGCCGGTCGAGGGACCCGCCGACAGCCGCAACAGCGAATTGGAGGTGCGCACCTCAGGTCGGCGCACTGGAAGCCGCATCGACCCGCTCGGCATCCTGCGCAAGGTCGAGGTATTTAAGAGTTCCGAGGGGTGGGACACCGTGAAGGAGCGCGCCGGCAGGGGCGCAAAGGTGGTGCGGCCCTCTGAGATCAATCACGGGAATATCGCGCTGTCGGTTCAGCCGCTAGGGGTCACTTGCGACTACGCCGAGCATATGGCCGTGATTAGCTTTGCCGGGCTACGCCGGCTCTCTTTCGGCGGCGGCGACCGCGACCGCGCCGGACGCACATTGCTCGCTGCCCTCGGTTTGCTCGCGCTGACCGAGCAAGCTGCCCGCGGTTACGCGTTGCGCTCCCGATGTGACCTGGTATGCGATGGCAACGCGCCGTTCGAGCTGATTCACGCGGACGGCACCGTCGATCGGCTGTTGATCGATGGTCCAGCCGTGCGTCGGCTCTACACTGATGCGTTCGAGGCAGCCCGTGCCGCGGGGTTTCATTTGTCTGCCGAACCGGTTCGACTGGTGCCACAGGACAAACTGGTCGAGATCGTGCGCCGCAGCCAGCGTCTTGCTCTTGCGGGCGAGGGCGGCGAGGCGGTCGAGGCGTCATGACCCTTGTCCTTGAGATCGACCATCTGCTCGGTGTCGCTTTTGCCGCCGGCAACCAAGCAAGCGAAGTGCCCGACTGGCCACCGCAGCCAGATCGCGTGTTCTCCGCGCTCGTCGCGAGCTGGGGGGCGCGAGGGCGGCGGCTCGAAGAACGTCAAGCGCTCGAATGGCTAGAGGCCCAGCCCCCACCCGAACTGGTGGCCAGCGCTGGGTGGCCCCGCACCGCCCCGACTGTGTTCGTGCCGCCCAATGACCCGGAGACTGGAAGGGTGGCCGATCGTCGGGTCACGCCAGGCTTTCGCAGCCGTCAGCCGCGACGCTTCCCCGCCTACCGCCCCGACGATCCCGAGGTTCGGCTGTTCTGGCCCGGCGCGATCGCTGAAGCATCGATCATTACCGCCCTGAATGCACTCGCGGCGGACACGCCCTACCTTGGTCATTCCGCAAGCCTAGTCCGATGCCGATTCCGAACGGAAGCGGGGCCCGAGAGCGGCAAGAAACCAAAGCTTCGCATGTATCCCGGCCGACTCGCCGAACTTGAGCGGGCCTATGTCGCAGGCGCAAGGCCAAACCCAAGCGACAGCGTTCGGATGACGAGCAGGGAGCAAGGCGAGACTTTGCAGAGCCTTTTCTCGGAGCGCTGGCTCGTTCTGGAACATGTCGGCGGCGAGATGCCGGATCTCAGAGCGGCAGCCCTGGTCACAAAAGGGTTGCACAAAGCCGTGATGGCCGGGTACGACCGAATCGGCCAGAGCCGGGCGATCCCCACCGCGGTCTCTGGCCATCGGCCGGACGGCGGGCCGCTGAGTGAGCCGCATCTCGGCTTCGCGCCAATGGCTTTCCTCGGCTCTCGCTACGCAGACGGGACGGTGTTCGGCTTCGCACTAATTTCGCCGCGGAGCGGAAATCTAGTGGCGGACACCGCGTTTCAGCGCGCGTTACGGGAGATTATGCCCTGGAATGACGAGGCAAATCGACGCGAGCTGACTCTCAAAGGTGACGGCTTCCATCTAGTATTCACCTTGATCGGCGAAACTCCTCGCCGCTCTCTCGACCCTACACCTTACATCGGCCGAGCAAGTACTTGGGCGACCTGCACACCAATCGTGCTCGACCGCCACTTGAAGGAAACCGAGAACGAAGCACGGCAGATCGAAATCGCAAAACTGCTGGGAGGGGCCTGTGTTAATATTGGTTTGCCAGAAGCCGAACGCGTGGTCGCCGGCAAGCATTCAGCCCTGGAGGGCGTTCCGCCGGCCTACCCGCCGGGGCGCGCTCCGCCCTGGACTGGCTGGCGTCTGCCGCAAAGCCTTGCTAGTCGTCAGCTGACTCATGCCATCATACAGTTTGAGAAGCCGGTGCCTGGCCCAGTCATGTTGGGGGCGGGCCGCTTCGTGGGGCTTGGCCTCTGCCGTGCACTCGATAGCCCGGAGCGCCGGGTATGACCGCACCCCAATTGGCGCCCGATGACTTCGGCGCCTTTTTCCGTGCGGTTCACGGCGTCGATCCGTTCCCGTGGCAAGCGAGACTCCTGAAGCAAATAGCGGCGAAGGGCGTCTGGCCCGATGTACTCGACTTGCCGACGGGCTCGGGGAAGACGGCGTCACTCGACATCGCCGTATTACATCTCGCGCTGGAGGCAACGAGAGGGCAGCAGCGTTGGGCGCTCGTGCGTATCGCCTTCATCGTCGATCGCCGCCTGATCGTCGATGACGCCTTTGAACGGGCGCACAGGCTGGCGGAAGCTCTCGCTGCGCCAAAAGATCCTGTTGTGATCCGGGTAAGAGCAGAGTTGTGTCGGCTCGTCGGCCGAGACGAGAGCCGCTGCTGGCACGGCGGCTGCGTGGCGGCATGCCTAGGGAGGACGATTGGGCCCGCTCGCCGGTGCAGCCGACCATCCTCTGCTCAACGGTCGATCAGGTTGGCTCGCGCGTTCTGTTCCGCGGCTATGGCATAAGCGATCGGATGAAGCCCGTCCACGCCGGGCTCCTGGGTTCCGATTGCCTGTTCCTGCTCGACGAAGCCCACCTCTCCGAGCCGTTTCGCCAGACGCTTGCCGGCATCGAGCGGCTGCGAACGGGGGATGACGCGCCTTGGGGAGTGGCATTTCTGACCGCCACGCCCGGAAAACCGGCTGAGCGCCCCTTTGGACTTTGCGATGTCGATATCGATCTCGACGGGCTGGTCACAGAAGTGGCGGCGCTTGATGCGCTTCGCCAGCGATTCGGACGCTTGAACCGCGCCGGGCGAAGATGCACGCCCTTCGCCGCTGTCTTGGCTTACAAGGATGATATCGCCGCAAAAGCTGACGATCCGGTCTACCGCGATCGGGCGGCAGAGACCTGGAAAGAGCTGCAAGCGCTCGCCGCCGCGTCCTCGGATGGTCTGGTCGATTTCGGTATAGAGGCATTTGGCGGTCTCCTGAAGCCGCAACGGATCGGCGATCTTGCGGCACCGACCGAGAACGCGCCGGTGTTGCTCCCTGCCTACGCCGACCTTTGGTCTCACACCTCGCCGATTCCGAACTCGGATCCCGACATTGCGCTTTTCCTGCACGGACCAGATCGCTCTCCTGCCAGCATCCGGGTCGTGTGGCGAGCGGATATTGCCGAAGAGGATCTGACCCTTTCAAATCGCGAACGCTTGATCGAGCTTCTCAAATTCGTGCCTCCACGAGGGGCGGAGGCCATCGAGGTCCCGCTCTGGGCCGCACAAGCTTGGCTGCGCCATGATTACGGCCCCTTGCTTGAGCTCTCCGACGTTGCCGGGCGAACACCCGATGATGGTTCCCGGGAGCAAGGACGTCGCGCGTTCCGGTATGCTGGTACCGATGATCCGCGAACCGGACCGGCGGATGCCGGCGAGCTGCGCCCGGGCGATTTGATCGTCGCCCCCGCTGGATATGGCGGTTGTGACGAGTGGGGCTGGAACCCGGAAGCAGACCAACCGGTGAATGATATCGCGGAGGCCGCCGCCTCGCCCTACCGCGCCCGCCGCTTCGCGGTGCGTGTGACTCCCGAACTGGTCCGGCAGGGGCGGCTGAGCGAGGGCCATAATGATCCATTGCCCGATCGCGGGAAGGTCCGTGAAGATCTTTCCTCGATCTTGGCCGCGGTTAGGGAAGAGAGCGCAGACAGGTTGTTGGACGCGGTTCTTGGGCTCGATTGGCTTCCACAGCAAATGCGCGACTTGTTGGGGTCGCTCGAAGGCCGCAAGCGTCGGCTCGAACGCTCGTTCGATGTTTATGGCTACGATCAGGAAGAACAGCCAAAGGGTGTTGTCCTCGTCGCGCCCTTCGGTTTGAAAGGCGTCCGCGAGGCAGAGGACGCCGCGGCGCCGGTAACCGAGGCGGATGAGCTCGGTTCCGCTGCCGGTTATGCGCAATCGTTGGATGACCACTCCGCCGAAGTAAAACAACGGGCGAACGCCTTCGGCCAACGGGCCGGATTGTGCAAGACTGCGGCCGATCTGGCGCTCGCGGCATATCTACACGATACCGGCAAAGCCGATCCCCGCTTCCAGGCATATCTTTCCGGTGGCGACCCCTTCGGGTGGGATGAACGGCGGGTGCTGGCGAAATCCGGCCGACCCTTCCTGCAGAGCGGCGCCTGGGAACTCGCGAATTTGCCGCCAAGATGGCGACACGAGGCGCTTTCGGTCCGGCTGGCTCAGCTCCACCCCTGCTTTGCTGACGCAACAGACCCAACCCTTGTGCTGTGGCTCGTAGGGGTACACCACGGCTTCGGCCGTCCACTGTTCCCCCATGCCGACCGCTGGGACGAACAAAGCCGAACCGACCTGCCGCGGGCGCTAGGGGTCGATTGGCTGCTTGAGCCCGGCTTCGGACCGCAGTCCCTTGCCTTTGAATTCGATGGCCGCGATTGGGCGCAGATGTACGAGGATTTGAAACGGCGCTATGGCATTTGGGGCTTGAAGCGTTTGTGCGTTTGGCTGATCATCGGGCCTCGGAAGCCGCCGCGCGCCGCGTTGCCGAGGAGGCCCCGCGATGAGCGAGCCCGGAAGCCGTCACCGCCTCCATGGCCTTGCGCCCGACAATCTGTTGGCTTTTCTCGCCCTGTTGGGCTTGCTGCGCGCGATCCAGACGGCCCGCCCGGACTGGCGCGCCCGCGCCGCCTGGGACATTGATCAACCGCCGCTGCGCCCATTGCTCGTGCTCGCCGAGCCCACTACACAGGAGGGGATCAGTCAGGCTGCCGCGGAGGGTGCGAGCCAGCTAGCTGTAATCTACGAGTTTGCGTCGGAGCACCCCGACGCCGCGGTTCAGAAAGATCTCAATTACAGCGAAGAATACGCGCGAAAGCTGTTGAGCAGGGCGGCCGCCGAGGAGAATTGCGAGGGCGCTGATCTATGGGCTTCCCTCATGTCTGATCTGGCAGCAAAGGACGGGCGCATAGAAGCCACCCCGCTGTGTCTACTTTTTGGCCAGGGGCATCAGCACTTTTTGGACCGTCTAGCAACAGTTCCACGAACGGCAGCGCCACCCCCGCGTGGTCGGGGCAGAAAGACCATTAATTTGACGGCGGCTGAGACGCTTCAGGAAGCCCTGTTCGAGCCGTGGACACGACAGGACCCGACCCCCGGGTTCCGCTGGGATCCAGCCGAGGACGTGCGGTACGCTCTTCGGGCTGACGATCCCTCCGGGGAGAAATCAACCACCCAGCACGGTGCGAACCGATTGGCCGCGCTGGGACTTCCTGTTTTCACTGTAGTTCCTGTGCAGCGCGGTAATCGGCTCCGCTTGCAGGTCCTCGCGGGACACTTCGATCGCGATTTCATGTTGGCGTGGCCGATTTGACGTCAACCGGCCAGTCTCGCCGCTATCCGCGCAATGCTTTCTCACCCGGATCTGACGAACGGTGCGCCGGCGTTGGCTCAGCTCGATGTCGAGCAGGTCCGCCGTGCGCGACGGATCAACAATGGGCGTTTCATGAACTTCTCCCGAGCCGAGGTGATCGGCTGACTCGAATCAGCTGTCGGTTTGGCCCGACCTTATCGCCCCTAAGCATGTCAAAGAGAGGGGTGGCCGGCCCCAATCTTTTATGCAGCCCCGGACCCTCCCGGCACCGACCAACGAAGACCGGGAGGCCGACCCCAAAGGACTGGGAGCGCCGCGATCAGCTTCTACGAAGGGGAAAAGGAGGGTTGAGCGGATGATTGAGGTTGCCCCGTTTCAGTGGACGGTTTGTCAGCTTGCAGTCTACGTCTTGGTCATGGCGGCCTGCATGTCGGCTTCGTAGGTTATTGGTGAGCGGTATCCCAGGCCCGAATGCAACCGCACCGGATTATACCAACCCTCGATGTAGCTGAAGCAGGCCATCTTGGCCTCGGCCTGGGATGCGAACCGGCGGCGGCTGAGCAGCTCGGCCTCGAGGGTGGAGAAGAAGCTCTCGGCCATGGCGTTGTCGTAGGCGTCACCGACCGACCCCATTGAGGGTCGAACACCTGCCTCGCCACACCGCTTGCCGAATGCCACCGAGGTATATTGGCTGCCCTGGTCGCTATGGTGGATGACGTCGTTGGGCCGACGTTGGCCAACAGCCATCTCCATCGCATCCAGCACCAGTTCGGCGCGCAGGTGGTTTGCCATCGCCCAGCCGACGATCTTGCGGCTCCAGGCGTCGAGCACGACGGCGAGATAGAGAAACCCCGCCATTGTCGGCACATAAGTGATGTCGGCGACCCACAGCTGGTTCGGTCCGGCAGCGTTGAAGTCGCGGTCGACCAAGTCGGGCGCGGGCCGGTCATCCTTGTTCCGCCGGGTTGTTGTCGGGCCACCGTGCCGATGACTGGCGCCCACCAGGCCTGCCTCACGCATCAGACGAGCGATCCGCTTGCGGCTGTGCCTCTCTCCATGCCCATGCAGATCGGCATGAACGCGAGGAGCCCCGTAGGTCTGCCGCGAACCGGCATGCACGGTCTTGATGCGCTTCAACAAGGCCGCGTCGGCCGTGGCGCGGGCGGACGGTGGCCGTTGCAGCCAGGCATAGTAGCCCGCCTTCGACACGCCGAGCACGCGTGCCATCGCGGCAATCGGGAAGCAGGCCTGGTTCGCGCTCATGAACCGGAAGAGCCGGACGGCAGCGTGCCGGTCTCCCGAGCAAACCAGGCCGCGGCTTTTGAAAGAATATCGCGCTCCAGCCGCAGCTGCTTGTTCTCACGCCGCAGCCGGGTCAACTCATCACGCTCGAATGCGCTCAGACCAGCAGCCGCCTCCTCCCGGCGGCCCTCGTTTCGGTCAGCCTGGGCGACCCACGCGCGAATGGAGTGGCCGCTTGGCTCAAACTCGCGGGCAAGATCGTCAGGATTACGTCCAGCACGGACGAGGTCGACCATCTGTCGGCGAAACTCCGGCGAATACGGTGGACGTGTTCTTGGCATTGGCAGCACCTCTGGCGAGAGACTCAGGGTGTCCACCAAACCGGGTCAATCCCAGATCGGCTCGTGGGGTGCGAACAAAATGCAGCCCGAGGGCGTTGCAGCGAGGCCTGGTTCTTCCACTCAGGGCGAACCAGGAGTTTGGATCAGACCACCTACTGAGACCGCTACCAGGAGGGCTTGGGGGAGCTGATCGAGGCCAAGATGAAGGGGGTTGCCATCAAGCCGCGAGCGCTCAGCGTGCCTCCGCCCGTGATTGATCTGATGGCGGCTTTGAAACGCAGCCTGGCGAAGGAAGCGTCTACAAGTGGTGGCAGAGCGACCAAACAGAAGCGGGCCAAGACCATACCTGATCGCCGCCAGCCGTCATTGCTGTTACCGGTGTCCGGTGGTCGAAGGAGGAAGGAACAGCCCGCTGAGCAGACCACGATTGCTACGAGGCGACGGAAGAAGGCCTGAGGGTTGTCCATCGAAGTAATTCAGCGTCTCGGCCCGGCAGAGAAAAGGGGGCAAGTCCGGGGCCGAATTGACATTGTATGCGGGCCCTAGCTGAATGGTGCTGCCGCTGAACGTTCGTCGGAGAAGCTGGCCATGGCACCACAGCCTCGGATTTCGTGCTCGCGGGCAGCCTAAAGGAGTTGAAAACCAAAGGCCGGCTTGTTGTGCACGGCCGCCACCGCCCGGTGCTGCTCGTGCATGAGGGTGGGCACGTCTTTGCGTTCGACAATCGCTGCCCCCTTATGGGTTTTCCGCTCGATCGCGGCAGCGTTGAGGACGGCATCCTGACCTGCCACTGGCACCATGCGCGCTTTGAACTGGCGAGCGGCTGTACATTTGATCTATGGGCAGATGACGTGCCGACTTGTCCGGTCGAGATCCGGGAGGGTGGCGAGATCTGGGTGAAGCCGGTGTTCGGCTATGCCAATCCAACTGGACATTGGCGTCAGCGGCTCGAAGATGGGCTCGGCCATAATCTCAGCCTGGTCATCGCCAAGGCGGTACACGGTCAGCTGGCGGCAGGGCTGCTGCCTGTTGACGTGGTGAGGCAAGGCGCGCTGTTCGGCACCCGGAACCGCGATGGCTGGGACTCGGGACTTACTATCCTGACTGCGCTCGGCCAGCTTCTGCCGTTCCTGTCTGAGGAAGAGACGCACCTTGCTCTGTTTCACGGGGTGCAGCGGGTGGCTGCGGATTGCGATGGCGCGACCCCACGCCGGGAGCGCGAGCCGCTAGCAAGTCGACCCGACCTCACCACCCTAAGGGGTTGGCTACGGCGCTGGGTGGCCGTGCGGCATCGGGATGCGGCCGAACGAACTGTGCTGACGGCCATTGCCAGCGGCGCCTCGCCGGCTGCACTCGCAGATCTCCTCTTGGCCGCCGAGACGGACCGCGCCTACGCCGATGGTGGGCACTCGCTTGATTTCATCAACAAGGCGTTCGAGTGTCTGGACGTAATCGGCTGGGAATATGCGGCCGATGTGCTGCCGAGCGTGGTTGGTCAAATGGCAGCAGCTCGGGGTGCTGAGGAACGGACAGCGTGGCGCCAGCCTGTTGATCTCATCGCTCTGTGCCAGCGGGCGGGCGCGGAGTTGCCTCACCTCCTTGCGGCCGGCGACAAATCGCGTCATTGGTCGGATCACATCCCAGTGTCGGAGAGCCTTCTCGGCGATGATCCGACCGAAATCATCAATGCTCTCAGAGTGGCAGCGCACGATGGAGCCTCTGCCGCCGACCTCGGTCGATCACTCGCTTATGCAGCGGCGCTCAGGGTGGCGCGCTTTGGCACCGCCAACGAGCACTCGGATTGGGAAACTGCCCATCACGTTTTCACCTTCTCGAACGCTGTCCACCAGGCGCTCAAACGGATCGATGTCGCGGCACCCGAGCCCGTAGAAGCTGTACGTGCCCTCCTGCACGGCGCTATGGCCCTGTATCTCGCCCGATACCTGAATGTGCCGTCGGCGTTGCTGCCCGGCGAGGGCGGTGAGGGGCTCGAAGACCTGCCTGTCGCGGCCGAGGAGATCCGCGCTGCGCTGCTCGACGCCTTTGACCGGCAACGACAGATCGGTTCAGCGGCGCGCCTTGTCGCCCGTCACCTTACGCTCGGCCACTCACCTGAAGCGTTGATTGCAACGCTTGCGCATGCGCTGCTCCGGGAGGACGCGGGCTTCCATGCCCACCAGATGCTCGAGGCGGGCGTGCGGCAGTTTCGCGAGTGGGGCAACTGCGACCAGGGCCGTCATATCCTTATTGCCGTCTCGCGGTATTTGGCTGCCCATTTTCCGACCCAGCGCGCGCTGCTACAGACGGCCGACATAGCAACTCGGCTGATGCGCGGTGGCGAACTTCATCGAGAGGCGCAGGGGGTGGGATGAGCTCCCAGTGAAGGTTTGACGCGGCCAATAGCGATTGGGGCGGCGAAGGTTAGTTCACCGCGTCGGACCACAAGCTGATGCGGATCATGGACAAACTCCCGCTGGCAAGCCAATGAGGTCGAGCGCGGCACGCCCCAGAAGGCCGTATGGATTGCAAAGGGTCTCCGGCAATTCGAAGTGGTTGCAGTGCTCGCCAACCAGCAGCCGCACCTTCTTGCCGGCGGTTTCGACCGCAGCGGCAAATTCGTGGTTCTGGCGCTGGAACTCGGGGGTCTCGCAGGTGCCGTATGCGACAATCGCCGGCGCGTGTAGTCGGTCGAGGTGCCGTATCGGGCTCAGCGCCGCGACAGTTGCGTCGTCAAACGCGACGTAGGCATTGCGCGCCGACAGCCGCACCGGCGTCAGATCGTACATGCCGCTGATGCACATGCCGCCCTTGATGATGTCCACCGGCAAGTCGAAATCGCGGGGCCAGTCCGTTGTCAGCGCGACGGCAGCGAGGTGCCCGCCTGAGGATTGCCCGCCGACATAGAGCCGGGTCGGGTCGATGCCGAAACGGACAGCATTGCGGTATACCCAGGCGATCGCACGGCGGACCTGATCGGCAAGCACCATAAGGCTGCCGCCGACATCCTGCACCCACGCGAAGTCGGGCACGACATAATGCACACCGGCGGCAAGGAACATCTCGGCAGGGGTCGCGAAATCCTTCGAACGGCCGCTGCGCCAGGCGCCGCCATGTATAAAGATGAAGACCGGTGCCGCATCGCGTTCGGTGCGATAAATGTCGAGCCGCTCGATGTCGGCCGGTCCGTAAGCGACGCGCTCAGGCTCGTTGACGCGTAGGCGCGCCAATTCGCTGTCACGGATCCGGCGTTTGATCAGCTGCTCCCGGTTCGGCGCATAGGCGGCCTGGTCATAAGCCGCATCGAGTGAAGCCTGGTCGTAGTCGAGGAATACCGGCGGCCCTTTCTCGGGCATCGAATCCCCGCTATTTGTGCCGGCCTTGGCGATTGGCCACGACCGGAGGAGAGGGAGAGATGAAGCTCTACACATATTACCGCTCGCAGGCGAGTTTCCGCGTGCGCATCGCCCTGAACCTGAAGGGCATCGCGCGGGAGGACAGCTTCCTGCAACTCGAAAAGGGCGACCAATTCGCCGATGCGTACCGGGCGATCAATCCGCAGATGGTGGTCCCAACTCTGACCGACGGTGACGTCAAGCTGTTCCAGTCACTGGCTATTCTCGAATATCTCGACGAGAAGTATCCGGAGCCGCCGCTATTGCCGGCCGACCCATT
Source organism: uncultured Alphaproteobacteria bacterium (assembly GCA_963787425.1). GTDB lineage: Bacteria > Pseudomonadota > Alphaproteobacteria > ATCC43930 > CGMCC-115725 > AP-15. Next base: position 611,586 of record CAWBCV010000001.1, on the reverse strand, counting down.
GGCAAGAGCCTGGGTGCGTGGGCTCGCATTGATCAACGTGGCCGACTCGCACCCGCTGATCGTGCCGCGCGTCCGGCACTATCTCTCGGATGTGCTGAAGGTCAGCGATGACCAAAGGCTCGCCTGGATCCAGCACTGGTTGGGCGCTGGTTTGCAAGCGATAGAGACGCTTCTTGCCAAGCATCCCGCGAGCGGCCGGTTCTGCCACGGCGAGAGCCCCACGGTCGCGGACATCTGCCTCGTCACCCAAGTGACGCCGGCCATGACCTTCAACCTCTCGCTCGATCCCTATCCGCGTGTCATGCGCGTCTATGAGACCTGCATGGCCATCACGGCTTTTGCCGACGCCCACCCGTCGAAGCAGCCCGACGCGGAATAGGGGAGGTTGCCAATTACGGCCGGATCTTCTGACTCCGCCGCGCAGGACCGTTCTCCGAATGCGCCGAAGTTTTTCTGGATCACGGCGTTCGGTGCATGCTCGCTGTGGTCCTCGCCGTCGGCTCATCCGTCCGTACCCTGAACACGCCCTCCGCCGTCTCGACCCTGTAGCCAGCGCACCACCGCGCAACGAAGGCGCTTGCGAGTGTAGCGTCGAAGAAATAGATCGACACCGCATCGTTGAGCACCCCGCGCATCCCGGATGGTGTCATTACCCAGCCATCCGCGCTGCAGTTCTCGTCGAGCCAAGCGGTTATTTCGGCGTAGCGCTGGCCGAAGCCGCCGGGCGGAACACCGATTCTGATGCGGACCGGGAAGCGTCGTTCGGCCGAGACTATCATGTCGTGCGGGTTTCCTGGCATGGCGTGTTCCTCGTTCGTTCTACGCAACGATGGCACTACCGCTTATCGCTGTCCAGAACACAAGCGATCAACTGCCCTCAAACCTCTTCGCCCTGAAGCGCCAACGCCTCGGTCGGAGAAAGGATCGTGTTCCACGCGTTGGTCCGTATTGTTCGGTTCTGCCGCTCCTCCCGAATCACATTCATCGGATCGAGACTGTCGCTTACGCGTTTGATCTGCTCCCGCAAGGTATGCCGCAACATGGCGATGCCTGTGTCGGACGTCGCGAGGTTTTCGAGGGCATGTACGGCGATCACTGGCTGACTTTCCTGGACGTCAGAGCGCCTTTCATTCAGCGCTCCATCGAAGTGATCGCCGCTGATCATTCGCCAGGCTGAAACAAGCTAAGTCGGCTTGGGGAGTTTGTCCCCGGTCTTGATGCGGCTTTCAATTTCGTTAATTGGCGGTTCTACCGGCAGATCTTCGGGAAGGGGCGCCCCACTTTCCTCGATGACCTTCCGCACCCGAGCCCCGACAGTTTCGTTTGTTTCAATCGCCCGCTGCTCGCCTCGGATGCCTTCGCGGGTTATCACCTCGGCAGCAAGGTTCATCTGGAAATCGTTCGCCGAAAGCTCCAGCGGGCCGGCTCGATCAAGTACATTCTCCGTTTCAGGAATACCTTTCTTCTGCCGAAGGGCTCGCAGCGGAGCGCCGTATAGCCCTCGGTAGCGGGCGTCGTGGAAGACCGCTTGCATTCGGTTTCGCACGCCAGCCTCTTTAGCGGCAGCGCTGACTCTCTTGAACGATGTCTTCACCCGACTCCGCAATTCGAGCCGGCGCTGATCTTCGCTACGCGCCTGTTCCTGTTGGTCCCGGATCTCCATTCTACGCGTCTGAACCGCAAAATAAGTTTGTGCGGCAGCGACCTCCGGCTTGCTCGGGTCGCCATTGCTCGACCACAAATTCATCACGGAAGACATACCGACCGGCCTAATCCCAATGAGCGCATTGGGTGCAGCGGCGGGAGTACAGACTCCAGCGATCGACGCGCTGGTCGGGGTCGTCCGAAGCATGACCGGGAAGAACTTTGCGGCCGAGGCACGCACGCTCGAGCGCTTGGGCCTGAGCGGCATAGACGGGTTGCAGCTTCGGCGCGTTGTGGAACAAGGGTTCAGTTAGGCGAAAACAAGCTCTATTTGCGAACTCCAATCACCAGGATGGCGATGGAGCTCCAGATGAAAATTCGGGTAGATTTCAGTGTATCGAAATGCGCTCCATGACTTCGCTCGTAGCGTCAAAGACCGCTTGGGCCTTCGCCGTTTCGATTTCAGCTTGAGCCTCTTGCAAATCGGCTTGAATGCGCTTGAGGTTCGCCTTGTCGGTCATATCGGCTCCGATTGGAAAGGAAAACTTCTGCTACCTAGCATAGGTACCGTTTATGACTCTATAGTCTATGGAGTAGAAAGGTCTGCCTAACCGAAGAGACCGTCGAGACGCTTTATCTGCTCGGCGAGCAAGACCGCATCGTCGGCATCTCCGGTTATGTCGTGCGCCCACCGCAGGCGCGGCGCGAGAAGCCTCGAGCAGAGGGCGGTTAGATGACGTCAAACATGACCCTTGCCGCGATCTATCGCTACCCGGTAAAGGGCCTGAGCGCCGAGAGAATGGACCGCGTGACGCTCATGCCCGGCGAATGCCTGCCGCATGATCGGCGTTTTGCGATTGCGCTCGGCTCGACACACTCCGATCCGGAGAGCCCAGAATGGCTGTCAAAGACGCATTTCATCATGATGATGCGAGATGAAAAGCTGGCGCAGCTGCAGACCCGCTTCGACGCTGAAAGCGGCGTCCTAGGGATCGCTGAAGACGGCCGGGTATTGCTGCGCGCGCGATTGACCGAAGCTGAGGGGTGCAAGCGGATTGCAGAATTCTTCGAGAATTTCCTCGGCGGGACGGTAAATGGACCACTGCGTGTGGTCGAGGCACCAAGGCACGCCTTCGCCGATGCGCGGCCCAAACCGAATGCGACGACCGACAAATACGTCTCGCTGATCAACCGCGCGAGCATCAGGGCGCTTGAAGAGGCGATGGGAGTGCCGGTCGATCCCATTCGATTTCGTGCAAATCTCTATTTCGACGGGGCGGCGGCCTGGAGCGGGCACGACTGGATAGACTTTGAAGTCACTCTCGGAGCCGCGCGGCTGCGGGTGATCTCGCCGATCACTAGATGCGCGGCAACCCAGGTCAACCCAGTCACCGCGAAACGGGACCTCGACATCGTCGTAGCTCTGGGGCGCGCGTTCGGCCACATCAATATGGGTGTCTACGCCGAGGTGGTCACAGGCGGCGAGATCGCGGAGGGCGATGCGCTGCTGAGGTCTAGACCGTGACCAACGCAATCGGGTGCGCCGCCATCGCCCCGGCTCGGGTGCAGGATCCAGCGAGATACTCGTGTTGCGTTGCGTTCTACGGGCCCGCAATATTTGCCTCTGCATGGGACGCCGAGGTGAAGGGTGAACGGCCCGGGCTACGACTGGCTTGGCGTGATTGGCATCGTCGCAATGCTGGTCCAGGCTACCGGTGCCCCAGCCTTCTCGACCGCTTGTTCGGGCGGTAGCTCCGGATCCCAATGGACCCCGAGAAACCGTCGACCGGTGACTTTCCCGGCGGCATCCGAGACGAGCCAAAGGAGGGGCGGTGCCATGACCTCCGGCTGGATCATCTTGGCGAGATCGAAGCCCGATTCCGACGCCATAGGCGTGTTCGTTATCCCGCCCGGGACCAGGACGTTAACGGTCACTCCAGTACCGTCCAGATCCTTCGACATAATCGCACTGAGCGCCTCGAGTGCGGCCTTGGAGGGTCCGTGAGTTGGGGAGCCGGCGTTCACCATCGTGCCGAGGCTGGTTGTGACGTTGACGATCCGTCCCCAGCCTCGGCGCATCATTTCGGGCGCAACCGCATTCGTGAGCGCCAGCGGTGCCGTCGTGTGTACTGCGACGAAGCGGCGCCACTGGTCGGGAGTGATCTCCCAGAACTTGGGCGGCCGTTGCCAACTATCAGGTCGAATTGCACCCGGACCGATGCCGGCATTGTTAACGAGAATATCGATGCGGCCGAACCGATCGCGGGTGGCTTTGGTGATCTCCTCGGCCGCGGAGTCCGTGGTAAGATCCGTTTGTATGGTGAGGAGGTTGGCCGCCTTGTCCTGCTCCCGCGCACTCGCGGCGAGTGCCTCCAAAGGCTCGCGGTCGCGATCGACGCTGGCGACCCGGATGCCTGCCGCCAGCAGAGCCCGTGTTGCCCGGCCGATGCCGCCCGCAGCACCGGTTACGATGGCCACTCGTTGGTTTTCGGTCATTTTCCGGTTCTCCGTCTGACTTAGGGCGTACTGCCGCGCATCGAGGCCTGATGTCCGGGTAGAGCCAGGTTGGCCACTTTGGTCAGTGTATCGCCGTCGACCCGCAGAATATCGATGTCGCCGTCGACAAAATTGCCCACGTACAGATAGCGCCCGTCGGGACTGAACGCGATGCCTTCGGCGAGACCGCCCACATCGGCCTGCGCCACCTTACGGACTGTCTTGCCCTCAATCTTCAGCAGAGCCACGTAGGATTTGTCGTGCCGATAAAAGGCGGTCTTTGACGTTCCACCGGTACCGTTCAGGAGCAGAGAAGCGGCATAGCCGCCAGCCGGGCTTATCGCTAGTCCTTCGGGGCCATCACCGACAACCACCTGATCGATAACGCGGGGCGGGCTTGCCTCGAGGTCGATGACGCCGACGGTGTCGACCTGGCCGTCCTGTCCGCCACCGATGTTATTGACGATCGCGAGCTTGCCGTCGGGTGTGATCTGGACGTTGAGCGGGTTGAGGCCAGTGGCCATGTCGTAATTCTTGCCGTCTACCTGGGCGTAACTGGCCTTCTGGCCGTCGATGTCGAGCAAGCCTACCCGGTTGGCGCCGCTTTTGACGACGAGCGCTCGCTTGCCGTCGGGGGTGATTGCGACCGCAACAGGCAGTGACGGAGGTGGTGCGGCCACTGCGGCCGTCGGCTGAGTAGCGACCGACACCGTGCCGACGGGTTTCACGTTTTTGCCGTCGATCCCCATTACGGTAACCGAATCCTCCGCGCGGTTGGCGACTAGCGCCAATGTCCCGGCGCGGTTGATCGCCATGCCCGAAGGCTGCTTGCCGGCCTCGACCGTGCCGATCTGCGAGGGCGGCGACGCAGTCAAATCGATGACATAGATCTTGTTGCCGGGAACACCCTTCCAGCCATCGCCGTCCTTGACCCAATCGAGCGAATTGGCGACCAGCGCCAAGTGCCGATCGGGGGCGATCGCCAGGTTGACCGGCGGTCCGGTGATCGTGTTCATCAGCGGCAGATTGACAATGATCTTCGGCTTAGCAGGGTCGGCGATATCGATGATCGACACCGTGTCCTTGCCTGCCGGGTGCGTGATCGTCTTGCCGGTATTCTCGTCGAACGAGACCTTCTCGTCGTTGCCGGTAATCAGCAACTGCGCTCGGGTTACGTGCACCGGCATGAGCAAAGCACCGACAGCCGCCGCAAACGCGGGCAGCCGCAGAGGGATCCTCATCGTTTCCGCCCATTTGGCAGAGTTGTTAACCTCAGCCTGACACGCCAGCCGGCGACGCGCCACGGTTGCGATTTCACCAATTCACAGGAGCACCGGGAGTAGCGCATGCGCAAGTTTCTTCGGCCGTGAGCCGACTTACCCTCGAAAGCGAAGCCTCAAGACGAATATGCTGGGTGATCCGTCGGCGCGCGTCGTAGACGTTTATGTTCCGGTGGGGCACGACAGAGAGGGATTGCCCCTGCTCGTCGACCTAGTGGGCTTCACGGGGCAGCGGCTTGTCTCATACGAACTGGACCGGCTTTCGCGAGAACCTGCTGGAACGGCTAGACTGGCTGATCGGGGGAGAGCGCATGCCGCCGGTAGTCGTTGCCTTTCCGGATTGTTTCACCCGGCTCGGCGGCAACCAGTACATCAACTCAGCCTCGATGGGCGCCTGGGAGGACTTTCTGCTGCGTGAGATGCTCCCCGCCATCGAGAAACGCTTGGGGTGTGGCGGTATCGGGCGGCGCGGCGTGTTCGGCAAGAGCTCCGGCGGGTATGGCGCTATCACACATGCGCTGCGCCATTCCGACATTTGGGCAGCCGCGGCCTGTCATTCCGGCGATATGGGATTCGAGTTGTGCTACCTGCCGGACGTGCCGGCGGTCTTGCGTGCCCTCGCGGGCGTTGAGAACTCGATCGAGCGTTGGTGGCAGCAACTCGAAGCAGCCAAGAAGCATCCGGAGGGTCCCGGAAAGGTGATCAACGCGCTGGCGATGGCGGCCAGCTACGATCCCGATCCCGCGCAGTTCCTGGGGATGCGGCTGCCGGTGACTTTCGACACCTGCGAGGTCATCAAGGAGCGCTAGGCGAATTGGATGCGACAAGATCCTGTGGTCGCGATCGAAACCCAGGCAGACAATCTGCGCCGGCTGAAGGCGCTCTACATTGACTGCGGCGAGAAGGACCAGTTCAACCTTCTTTATGGTGCCCGCAGGTTCGAGCGGCGGCTGAACGAACTCGCCATTCCGCATCGCTACGAGGAGTTCCCGGACAACCATACCGGTGTCGATTACCGGATGGACGAGAGCTTGCCTTTCCTCGCGCAGGCGCTGTCCGACTGATGTGTGTGGTCCTAAGGCAGTTCGCCGTCCCAACCAGCTGCGTAGCTGCTCCTCCGAGAGGTCAACCGGATCGCCATGACCGGGCGCGGCGAGGTTCCGACCCGCAGCTCACCGATGATGCTTCAGCAGCATGCCTCGCGCTCGCTCTCGTTGGCCGGCACACGCCCAGCACACCGGCTCTTTTGGACTAACCTAAGGCGTTGAAATTATTGGCGTCCCCAAGGGGATTCGAACCCCTGTTACCGCCGTGAAAGGGCGATGTCCTAGGCCTCTAGACGATGGGGACACAGCGGCGCTCGGCCAGGGATCTAGAGCGGCAAGCGAGAAATTGCAACTGGCGCGCTGTACCTTCGCCCGCCTAACCTCTCGGCATTACGTCGAGGCGAACCACCACGCCTTCGAGCTCCGGCCGCGGCGCCGGGTATTGCCGCATGACCAGCGGGTCGTGGCCGGGGATGATGTGATGCGGGCTCGGCGCATGGGCGCGCAATGTGTCATAAGCTTCGAGCATGTCGCCGATGTTGAACGCGGCGGTGAAAGGCCGGCCAGTCTCCATGTTCTCGTAATAATGCGTGACGTCGGACGCCAGCACGACCCAGCCGCGGCTGGTATGGACGCGGACGAACTGCATGCCCGGGGTGTGCCCGCCGACCGGATGCAGGGTGATGCCGGGAGAGAGCTCTGCGGGGCCGTCGTAGAGCTTGACGCGCTGCGCAAAATTGAGCCGCACGATCCCGACCACATCCTCGACCTCGAACGAGCGGGAGAGGAACGGATGGCGCATGTGGCGGCCGGTCGTGTAGTGCAATTCCACCTCTTGCAGATGGAACTGCGCATTGTGAAGAAGGCGGTGAAAATTGCCGACATGGTCGTAATGCATGTGCGTGAGCACGACGTCCTTGACGGCATCGCCGTCGACGCCGATCAGCGAAAGCGCCTCGATCGGGCAGCGCAGAAACCGCCGCTTGCGCGCCGCTGCGACCTCGGCGGTAAACCCGATATCGATGATGGCGGTATGGTGCCGTGCGATCGCGACCCACACGAAATAATCCATCGGCATCGGCCCGTCATGCGGATCGCCGCCGATGAAATGGTCGGCACGCCGGGCGTCGCGCTCGGCGTAGCGGATCGCGTAGAGTTCGTATTCCGGGAGATGGTTCTTCATGCGCGGTCTCGAGATTGCGCAAGCGCCGCAGCGGTGCGAGCCTGTGACTATTGCCGCTTATAACCGACGCGAGGAACCCGAACCATGACCGAATTGCCTCGGGAATGCTATCTGGGCCCGTACCGCGTCGAAGCCTTCAACGCATCGAAAGAGTTCCGAGAACAAGATCCACGACGATGACGTCGCCCGGCGGTTCGGGTTCAGGGGCGGGCTCGTGCCGGGTGTCGATGTCTATGCCTATATGACGCACCTGCCGATGCAACGCTGGGGCCGTGCCTGGCTCGAGCGCGGCACCGCCGAGTGCCGCCTCCTAAAGCCGGTCTATGACGGCGACACTGCGATCGTGACCGCCGCCGAGGTGCCGACGGGACTGAATCTGCAGATCGAAAGCCATGGAGATATCTGCGTCACCGGCCGCGCCGGCCTGCCTTCCGGACGGCCCGTACCTCCGCCTGCCACCCGGTTCGCGATCAATCCGTTCCGTGTGACCAACGAGTATGCCGAGCAGTATCTGCGCACCGTCGGCGAGACCGAGCCGTTCTATGCCCGGGAGAACCTCGTCCATCCCGGCACCATTCTCCACATCGGCAACTGGGTATTGCGCCACAACGTCGTCTTGGGCCGTGGATGCATGCCGGCAGCACGGTGCAGCATTTCGCCGCCGCCCATATCGGCGATGAACTCTCGCCACGCGCCGTCGTCACCGCCAATTACGAGCGCAAGGGCCACTGCTTCGTCGAGCTCGACGTCTTGGTGTATGCCGGGCAGAAAACTCCGATCGCCCGCCTCGGCCACATCGCAATCTACCGCCCGCGCCAGCTGGCCGACGCATGAAGGATCAAGGCAGTGCGACCGATGCGCTCGCGAATATCCTCAAGTATTCGATATCGTATCGCTGCTGGGCCTCGTCCTGGGGAACGAATGGCCGCTATCGAGTTCGGTAATCCCCGCCTCGATTTCGGCAATCTGCCAGTCGTTGAGAGCGACGGAAGCGGCGACCGCCTCCGCTGCCAAATGCGATTTCGACCGTTTCACCATTTCATTCGGGCACTGATCTGCCCTCGATCCCCAGTCTTCGCGCATTTCGCGCCCGGAGGTCAGCCTAGGCCTCGCTCCAGCAGGTCGAGAGCGGCGACGGAGAAGGCGCGCATGTTGTCGACCCGGTCGCTGTTGCCAGTTTCGATCGTGATCGAGCGCTCGCCGTTGGGCCCGATGACGGCGATGCAGGAATGACCGGCGGCGTGGCCGTAACGGCTGCCGGTCGGCCCTGCGGTCCCGGTCTCGCCGACCGACCATGTCGTGGCGAGCTTGCCGCGGATCTTGCGCGCGAAGAGCAGCGCGTAAGCCTCGGTCGAGGGGGTAATGCCGGTCAGCTCCTGCTCGGTGACTTCGAGCAATGCGGCCCGCGACTGCCGGGTATAGACGACCGCCCCTCCCATGAAATAGGCCGAGGCGCCTGCAATCGCCAGCAATGCCGCCGAGATCAGCCCCGCCGTCGAGGATTCGGCGATGCTGATCGTCTCGCCCCGCGCTTTCAGCCGGGCTGCGATCCGTTCCGCTTGGGGCAATAATTCGTTGATCATGGCTGGGTTCTCCTCATGACGGAACAGCACCGGCCGGGTAGGGCGGCCGGTGCAGGCCGGCCGGCGATATCGTGAAGATCTCGTAGCCGGTCGCGGTCACGCCGATGGTATGCTCGAACTGCGCCGACAACGAGCGGTCCTTGGTGACGGCGGTCCAGCCGTCGCTGAGAATTTTGACTTCGTACCGGCCGGCGTTGATCATCGGCTCGACTGTAAAAAACATGCCTTCGCGCAATGCCGGTCCATCTCCCGGCCGGCCGTAATGCAGGATCGAGGGGGCGTCGTGAAAGACCCGCCCGACGCCGTGACCGCAGAAATCGCGGACGACCGAATAACGGTGGCTCTCGGCATAGCGCTGGATTGCGTCGCCGATCGCGCCGAGGCGGACGCCTGGCCGGACCACGGCAATGCCGCGCATCATCGCCTCGTAGGTAACGTCGACGAGCCGTCTTGCCTTGAGCGGGATGCGTTCACCGACAAAAAACATCCGGCTCGTGTCGCCGTGCCAGCCGTCGCGGATCACGGTGACGTCGATGTTGAGGATGTCGCCCTCCATCAGCCGCCGATCGCCGGGGATGCCGTGGCACACGACGTGGTTGATCGAGGTGCAGATCGACTTCGGGAAGCCGCGGTAGTTGAGCGGCGCCGGGATCGCGTCGTGATCGACGATGAACCCGTGGCACAGCCGGTCGAGTTCGCCGGTGGTGATCCCCGGCCGGACATGGGACGTAACGAAGTCGAGCGTCTCGGCGGCGAGCAGGCCGGCCTGCCGCATGCCCTCGAAGGCTTCCGGACCGTGGATTTTGATCGCCCGGTCGCGCGCCTCATAAGGCGCGAGCCCCATCATCACATCCTGTTGCATGTCACTGTCGTTCGCATCTATCCCAGCGAGGGCGTACGGTTTCCGTGATAATCCGATAAAGCCAGTCGGGCAATAACCGCGGAAGCCTCGGCGCTGCAACTCGAGAGGTAGGGGCTCGCTCGGCCCGCGGCAATCCTCGTGCAGCGGCGTCGATTGTGCCGGCGCTTGCAATTGCCTATGAAGGCCCCCGGCCGAGGAGATAACGAGGAGATGATGTCGAGCAGCGACACAGCACCTAAGATCGTTACCGCCTGCGTCCTGATCATCGGGAACGAGATCCTGTCCGGCCGCACCCAGGATGCGAACCTCGCTTTTCTCGCCCAGGGGCTGAACGAGGCCGGCATCCGGCTGCGCGAGGCGCGGGTCATTCCCGACGACCACGACTTGATCGTATCCACGGTCAACGAGGTCCGGCATGGCTTCGATTATGTCTTTACGACCGGCGGGATCGGCCCGACGCATGACGACATCACCGCGCAATGCATCGCCGACGCCTTTGGCGTGGCGCTGATCGAGCATCCCGAGGCCAGGCGGCTTCTCGAAAGCCATTATCCGCCGGGCCATCTGAACGAGGCGCGGCTGCGCATGGCGATGGTGCCCGAGGGAGCGACGCTGCTGCCCAACCCGATCTCGCGCGCCCCCGGTTTCCAGATCGGCAACGTCCATGTTTTGCCCGGGGTGCCGAGCATCATGCAGGGGATCTTCGAGCAGCTGAAATATCGCCTCGTCGGCGGCAACAAGGTGTTGAGCCGCAGCGTCAGCTGCCATCTCGCCGAAGGCACTTTGGCAAAAGATCTCGCTGGGTTGCAGGAGCGCTATCCCGATCTCGAGATCGGCTCCTACCCGTATTTCCGCCGCGGCGATTTCGGCGTGACCTTGGTGTTGCGCGGCACCCACCGGGAGCGGCTCGCCGCCGCCGACGAGGAGCTCAAGGAATTGGTTCGCAACCTCGGCGGCGATCCACAGGAAGGGCTCAGCGAGGGCTAAGGCCATCGCCGATTGACCTGATTGGATGTAGACTGGCGCGCAAAACGGAGGATTGCATGCCGTCGGCTGATGGAACAATCGCCTACCCGCTCGAACCCCTCGCCAAAAACTTCGCCGGGCGCAGATGGCCTGAGGCCGGCCCCTCGCGCATCCCGAATTGGGTCTACACCGATCCAGAGATCTTCGCGCGGGAGCAGGATCGCATCTTTGAGGGTGCGGGATGGCTCTATGTCTGTCTCGACGCCGAGATCGCCAATCCCGGGGACTTTAAGCGCAGCCGGCTCGGAACAAGGGAGGTGGTCGCGGTCCGCGACCCTTCCGGCGAGGTCAACGTTCTCCTCAATCGTTGCGCCCACCGCAGCGCGCAATTCTGCTCGGCCACCCGCGGAACGGCCAAAGAGTTCGTCTGTCCCTACCACCAATGGACCTATGATCTCGGCGGCAAATTGCTCGGCGTGCCCTTCCGCCGCGGCTATCACGGCCAAGGCGGCATGCCGGCCGATTTTCGCCCCGATGAGCACGGGCTGCAGCGGCTCGCGGTGACGCGCCGCCACGGGGTCGTGTTCGCCAGCTTCTCGAAAGACACCGAGCCGCTCGAGCGCTATCTCGGCGAGACGATGCTCGGCTATTTCGACCGCTTGTTCGATGGCCGCGAGCTCGTCGTGCTGGGATATCTGCGGCAACGGATCCCGAGCAATTGGAAGCTGATGTTCGAGAACATCAAGGATCCGTATCACGCCAGCCTGCTGCACGTTTTCCTGGTGACCTTCGGGCTGTTCCGCCTCGACCAGAAATCGGCAATCGAGATGGACACGACAGGGCGCCATGCGGTTCTCGTCAGTCGCAGGGGCGAGCAACAGGAGAATGACGCGACCCGGCAGATGCGCGCCTTCAAGGCGAATTTCGCGCTGCGCGACCCGCGCCTCTTGGAGCCGGTGCGCGAATTTGCGGGCGACGCCACGGTGGTGATGCAGACCCTGTGGCCGAACATGATCGTGCAGCAGCAATCGAACACCTTGGCGACGCGGCAGATCGTGCCGATCGACCCCGGAAACTTCGATCTCGCCTGGACTTTTTTCGGCTATGCCGACGACACGCCGCAGATGCGGCAGCGCCGGCTGCGTCAAGCCAATCTGATGGGCCCGGCCGGGCTGGTATCGCTCGACGACAGCGAGGCGATGCTGCTCTCGCAAGCCGGGATCGCCGGCAACGACGCGGCCGAATGCGTCGCCGAGATGGGCGGCCGCGCCATCCATGACGAGCCGCACATGGTGACGGAGACCGCGATCCGCGGCTTCTACCAGCACTACCGCCAAGTCATGGGCCTTTGAGAGACTGGTCCGAAGTGGAAGGCTTCGCATCGAAACTCATCTCAGACGACTGCCTACTTTATCCTCTCCCCCCGCCGGCCGGGGGGAGAGGGAAGGGTGAGGGGGGTCGGTGTGCCGGTCTGTGGCTTGCCCACCTCACCCTCCCATCGCTGCACGATGCGCCCCTCCCTCTCCCCCCTGAAGGGCGGAGAGGGGCTCGTGTCCCGGGTATTCATGCCTCAAATCGCACCGGTACACACCGGTGATTGCCGCTCCTGGTCTCGATCCCCCACTGGAGCTGCGCGCACGTTTGGCCGATCTCTATTGCGCTTACAGTGACGCTCTCGACGACGGCGAGCTCGAGCGCTGGCCCGATTTCTTCACGGAGGATTGCCTTTACAAGGTGATGCCGCGCGAGAATCTCGAGCAAGGCTTGCCGATCGCGCTGATCTACTGCGAAAGCCGGAACATGCTGGCGGACCGCGTCGTCGCGTTGCGCGAGACGGCGCTCTTCGTGCCCCGGACGGTGCGTCATTTGACCGGCAACATCCGGCTGCGTGCGCTGGAGCCGGAGGGTCTGCGACTGACTGCAAATTTCGCGCTGTTTCAGACGATGACCGACCAGCCGTCCGAGGTATTCCTGTGCGGCCGGTACCATGATCGCGTGGTCGAGGATGGCGGCCATCTACGCTTTGCCGAGAGAATCTGCGTTTACGATTCGACGATTGTTCCGACCTCGCTTGTTTACCCCGTATAGGGAAGTGAGAGGAGGCCGAGATGGTGAAACCAATCCCCGAGGGCTACCACAGCGTGACGCCCTATCTGATCCTGAACGCCGCCAGCGATGCGATCGCCTTTTACAAAAAGGCGCTCGGCGCCGCCGAGGTGATGCGCATGGATGATCCCAGCGGCAAAATCCATCATGCCGAGATCAGCATCGGCGGCTCTCGCATCATGATGGCCGACGAGCACCCGGAGATCCAGGCGCTCAGCCCCAAGACGATCGGCGGCTCTCCGGTCTCGATCCATCTCTACGTCGATGATGCCGACGCCGCGGTCGAGCGGGCCGTCGCGGCCGGGGCAAAGCTGATCCGGCCGATAGCGGATCAGTTCTACGGCGATCGCGTCGGCGGGATCGAGGACCCGTTCGGCTACCGCTGGTTCATCGCGACCCACAAGGAGGATCTGACGATGGAGGAGATCCGTCGTCGCGCCGCGGCGCAATCGAGCTGAGGCTTCAACCGGCGTCCTAACGGGGCCAAATAGAGTAAGGCAATACCGAGGAGATCGCGATGGACGACAAGACCCGCACCGAACTCGAAGCCGCAACCTTCCGCCGGCTCGTGGAGCATCTGCGCGAGCGAACGGATGTGCAGAACATCGATTTGATGAACCTGGCCGGCTTTTGCCGCAACTGCCTGTCGAAATGGTATCGCGCCGAAGCCGAGGACCGCGGCCTCGCGCTGTCCGATCCCGAATCGCGGGAGATCGTATACGGCATGCCCTATGACGAATGGCGGGCGAAATACCAGAAGGAAGCCAGCGCCGAGCAAAAGGCCGCCTTCGCCGCAGCGGAGAGGCATTGATCCCTGATTGCGGCGCCGCTATCGTCGGCGCCGCCGCTGGGGGCGGCATTGCAATGGGGATGAGGGGGATCATGGCCGATTTCGGGGGCATTGCGGGTGAGCAACTCAAATCATTGATCGAGCGCATCGAGCGGCTCGAAGACGAAAAGCGCGCACTAGGCGAAGACATCAAGGAAGTGTACGCCGAGGCCAAAGGCACCGGTTTCGAGCCGAAAATCATGCGGCAGCTCATCAAGATCCGCAAAATGGACAAAGATGAGCACGACGAGCAGGAGAGCCTGCTCGACCTTTACAAGCGCGCGATCGGGATGTTGCCGGAGGCCGCGCCGAGCACCGCCCAGGCGGCGGAGTAAGTGCGCGCCTTAGAGCTGGTCCGCCACCGCGGAATGGTAGCGCCGCAGCGCGGCGAGATGGTCGCTCATTGCGTGGCCGAGGATGCGCTTGTGGTGACGGCGGTTGAAGGTCGTCGTCAAGCAGAGGTGGGACGCGCCGGCCGCTTTCCAGAAGCGGGCTTCTTTCGCCCAATCGGCCTCGCTTCCGGTGCCCATCGAGACCCAGACTTCGATCCCGACCTTGGCGGGGTCGCGGCCTGCGTCTTCGGTCATCCGGCGCAGCTGGGAGAAGATGTCGAGTGCGCTCTGGTCGGGCGGATAGGCGTTTGGCATCCAGCCGTCGCCCCATTTGGCGATGCGCGGCAGGGTGCGCTCGTGATGCCCGCCGAACCACACCGGCACCCTGCCCGAGGCGGTCCGCGGGTTGATGCCGGCGTCCTCGATCGTGTGCCATTTGCCCCTGAAATTCACATGCGGCTCGGCCCACAGCTTCTGCATGACCTGCACCTGCTCCTCGGAGCGGCGGCCGCGGTTGTGAAAATTCTCGTTGAGACCGGTGAACTCGACCTCGTTCCAGCCAACTCCGAGCCCGAGCCGGAACCGGCCGCCGCACAACACGTCGAGACAAGCCGCCTGTTTCGCGACGAGGACGGTCTGCCGCTGGGGCAGGATCAGGACGCCGGTTGAAAAGCCGAGTTTTCGCGTGCAGCCGGCGAGATATCCGAACAGCACAAACGGGTCATGATACAGTCCGGCCCCAGTGCGGCCAGGCTCCGGCGCGCTGGCCTCGCTGACGCCGAGGACATGGTCGGGCGCCTCGACAAAACTATAGCCCGTTGCCTCGGCCGTCTGCGCGTATTCGCGCACGGTCGCCGGATCGCCGCCGATATCGCCTAATGGCAATAATGTGCCCAATTCCATCTTTCAGCTCCTTAAAGCTCCATCCGCGGCAGCCTACATCGCCGCGGTGCGGCCGACCACGGCGGTCATCGGGTCGCTGACATCCTCGACCCATTCCGCCAGCCGGTGGGTCTCGATCCGCTCGAACCCGGCGTGGCGGAGATAGCGTTCGACGAGGCGCGCGTGACCCGAATCGTCCAGCGCCCGCCAGATCGCGACGGCCTTTGTCCAGAAACAACGGTTCGAGAAACTGATAGCGAGAGGCCCGCCCGGCCGCAGCACCCGCGCGACCTCGCGCAGCACCGCCAGCGGCTGCTCCAGATACTGGATCGACACGCAGACCGTCGCTGCACCGACAGTCGCGTCCGCCAGTGGCAGCTTCGTGTCGCGATTGAGGTTCTGGACAAACCAGCGGGTGAGCCGTGGGTTGGCCGCGAGCTCGGCCGCATTCATGCCATGGCCGATTACCTCGGCATATTCGATCTCGGGCGGCAAATGGCTGACCCAGCTGCTCATCAAGTCGAGCAGAACGCCGCCCGCGGGCAGCGCAACCCGATAGAACTCGGTCAGTGCCGCGATCGCGCCGTCGTCGATGTGGCAAACCAGCCGTGGCGGCTCGTAGAAGAGCTCGTCCTCCTCCGCGTCGATCTTGGTGAAGGCGCCCTCCGGCAACCCGAGCCCATGATCCATCCGAGCCGCTCACTTCAGAGACTTCACACTTGCTGAACGGCAAGTGGTCCGCATATTCTGGTCCATAATTGGAAAGAGGCAAACCCGAAATGATCGACCAGGCAGATGAGAAGTCGATCGGGGTCACCGCCTTCAAGGCGCGCTGCCTTGCCCTGATCGACGAAGTTGCCGAGGGTAAGACGCGCCGTGTCGTGCTGGTCAAGCACAATCGACCCGTTGCTGCGGTCGTACCGCTGGGGCGAGAGCCGCCGGAGCTTTGGGGCGCGATGCGTGGAACGGTCAAGGCGGCCCCCGGCACGGATCTGACCAGGGGAACAGGCGAGGTCTGGGAAGCCGATCGCTGACCAATGGCACGGGCGGTGCTGCTCGACACCTGTGCCGCGATCTGGCTGATGAATGGCGACCCGATCTCCGCGGAAAGCCGGGCCGCCATCACCGCCGCGCAGACAGAAAACCTAGGGATCTATGTATCACCGATGACGGCGTGGGAAATTGCTACGCTAGCGGCCAAGGACAGCCTTCAGCTGACTCTCTCGCCTGAGGCTTGGTTCGATGACCTTATGCGGCTGCCCGGCGTGCGGCTCGCTCCGATGCCGCCTGGGGTATTGATCGCCTCCGCGAGCTTGCCCGGGGCGCCGCCCAACGATCCGGTGGACCGCATCGTTGCGGCGACTGCTCGCACGTTCAGGCTTTCTATTATCACTCGCAACGGCGAATTGATCCTCTATGCCCACGCCGGACACATCGAAGCGGTAGAATGCTGACGGCGCGGGTTGCAAGGATCAGAGCGTTACGTTGCAGCTGATCGCTGGCGGATTATATCACGGAGACCATTATTAAGGAGGGCCGGGCATGGCAGGAGAATCGGCGCGCTTCGGGTTGCGCGAGCGGCCCCCAACGTCGGCGGTGCGGCCGTTTGAGCTACCGCCGCGCATGAAACCCATGCTGGATCGAGCCAAATCAGCACTGGCCGAGCCCTTCCGCGGGATCGTCACCAACGGTCAGATCGTCCCGGGGCTGTTTGCGATCGCGAAGACCGGCGTATCGCTGGCGCCTCTCGCGGAGGCTGCGCGCTCCTTCCTCGCTGCACTGAGCGCGAAACAGCGGAAGATGGCTACGTTCGCGATCGGCGAGGAGGCTTGGCGGAAGTGGTCGAACATTCACCCCTGGCTGATGCGCCATGGCGTTTGCCTCGCCGATCTCGACGGCAATCAGCGCGAGACCGCGCTTGCTTTGATGCGGGAAACCATGAGTGCCGCCGGGTACGGAACCGCCCGAGACGTGATGCGGCTCAACGATCATGCCCTGGAGATCACCGGCAAACCCGAGGAATACGGCGAATGGTTCTATTGGGTCAGCATCTTCGGCACGCCCGCGCCGGACGCACCCTGGGGCTGGCAGATTGACGGCCACCACCTCAACGTCAATTGCTTCGTGCTGGGCGACCAGCTCGTGCTGACACCCAACTTCATGGGCTCGGAGCCGGTCCTCGCGCGCTTTGGCAAGCACAAGGGAACGCGCGTCTTTGCCGCGGAGGAGGAACAAGGCTATGCCGTGATGCGCGCCCTTTCGCCCGAGGAGCGGCAGCGCGCGACGGTCGGCGAGGACCTCCCTTCGGATTTGCTGACCGCCGCCTTCAACGACAATCGGCGGATGGAACCCGCCGGGATTCGCTTTGACGAGCTGCCAGCCGAAGGACGCGAGCGCCTCGAGGCCCTTCTCGCGACCTATGTCGGCCGCATTCGGCCGGGCCATGCCGAAATCCGCTATGCCGAGGTGAAGCGCCACCTGAACGAGACGCATTTCGCCTGGATCGGCGCATTCGACGATTCGAGCCCGTTCTACTATCGCATTCTGAGCCCGGTGATCCTCGTCGAGTTCGATCACCAATCCGGCATCATCTACGACAACGACACGCCGTCACGCGACCACATCCACACGGTGGTCCGCACGTCGAACGGCAACGATTACGGCAAGGATTTGTTGCGCCAGCACTATGCAGAACACGACCACTCGCATCCGAGGACGGCTCACCGACACGCGCCGGCCTAATACCGCTAGCGCGACGCTGCTGATTGTCTCCGATCGAAACCGTCACCACCGGGCTTGACCCGGCCATCCACCCGTCGCGGGCAGGCTGATGCTGTACCAATTTCCGTGGATGCCCGGCTCAAGGCCAGGCATGACGACTGAGATGACACTGAATCATCTGAATGCGTCAGTAGACTGAAGGTGTTACCCTCGAGGAGCCTTGGGTTGAAGCAGGCGTTGCGTCAGCCTTTACCATTCCGATAGGATAGCTCGGCACCCTAACGCCGAGCGCGCCAATGCGAGCGAGACAGTGGCGAGGCAGGATCTGGGCCGCGCGGCTCGGCCTTCTCGCGCTCGCGCTCAATGCGCTGGTGCCGGTCCATCTTGCCTTCGACCTCGCCGAGGCGTTCGAGCCGTCGCAGCACTGCGGCACCCACGTGGAGGCCGGCGGCGCCGAGTGGCGTCTGCTGGCCTTGTTCAGCGGACATCCTGAAGCGGACGGCACGTCCGACGAGCATGGCAAACATCACGCGTGCCCCGTGTGCGGCTCGCTCGGCGCCCTCGCCGGCTTTGCCCCGCCCGCGCCGACGGCGCTGTTGGCCCTGTCCCCCGCGGGGCTGCCGACCGCGCATTCTGTAATCCAAGCCGAACGCGCCGGCGCTCCCGCCGCTTACCGCTCCCGCGCTCCTCCCCTCGCCTGAGCCTGCCGTCCTCTGAGCTGCCGGGCCGCGTCTGCGCGGTCACGGTCCATTGGCATTTCCCTTGGGAGCCTCCGCATGAACCCCCTTTCTTCGAGAGCGACGGTTGCTGCCGCCCTCATCTTCCTGTCCGCGAATTCGGCCGCGCTGGCGCACGGTTTTGCCGGCGACCGCTTTTTCCCGGCGACGATCCTGACCGACGATCCGTTTGTCGCCGACGAGATGTCACTGCCGCAGATTTCGGTCAATCCGCCCGGGCCCGACGGCTCGCGCGAGACCGACTATCAAATCGATCTGTCGAAGCGCATTACACCCGATACCGACATAACGATCAGCAATCAGTGGCAGCACCTGCAACCGGTAGGCATGCCATCGGTTGCCGGGCTCGGCCCGCTCCAGACCGGCGCGCAATACCAGCTCTTCGTCAACGGGCCGCACGAGGCTCTGGGACTTTTGGGGCTCAACGTGACCTGGGCACATACCGGTCGGGTGCAAGCGTTGGGAGCGCCCGATTTCACGACATTGTCGCCGACCTTCGATTTCGGCAAAGGATTGGGCGACCTGCCACGTTCACTCCCCTACCTGCGGCCCTTTGCGATCACCGGCAATCTCGGATTCGACTTCGCGACCAAGGTGGAGAGTGCCGGCGTGCCGAACCCGAACAACTTCAACTACGGCTTCGCCTTCGAATACAGCCTCCCCTATCTGCAATGCTGCGTGAAGGACATCGGGCTCCGTGAGCCGTTCAATCGACTGATCCCGCTGGTCGAGGTCGCCTTTACGACGCCGATCAATCGTGTGCCGGCGACTCAGACGATCGGCACGATTCAGCCCGGGGTCATCTGGGCCGGGCAATATTTCCAGATCGGCGCGGAGGCGATCTTGCCGGCGAATCGCTTCACGGGGCACGGCTATGGCGGCGTCGTCCAGTTCCACGTGTACCTCGACGATCTGTTCCCGCGCAGCATCGGCCGGCCGATTTCGGAGTGGTGGTGATGCGCGGGATCGTGATCGCGTTTGCTGCCGGCGCCTTGGCCATCGGCACTACGACGCCGGCGCGGGCGCACGCCTTCCTCGACCATGCGAGCCCGGCGGTCGGCAGCTCGGTGCCGGCCTCGCCGCCGGTCGTTACCCTGTGGTACACGCAAGACCTCGAGCCAGCATTCAGCGACGTGATCGTAACGAATGAAGCTGGACAACGGGTCGATCTCGGAAACGCCCATATCCCGCAGGGCAGTCCGGCCGAGCTCCAGATCGGACTGAAACAGCTGCCGCCCGGCACGTACATAGTCAGCTGGCACGTCGTCTCGGTCGATACCCACCCGACGCAAGGCACCTTCACCTTCGACGTCCGGTCCGGATGAGCCTCAATCGCGAACGCTGGAGGCGCCGATGGAAGGTTTTCTGATTGCGCCGCGCTTCTTTCACTTCACCGCGGTGATCATGTTGACCGGAGTGTTCGCCTTCGAGCGCCTCGTCGCCGGCCCGGCTTTCCGGCAATCCGGCGCCGCGGTTGCAAGCGCGGCGGTACTTCGCCAGCGGCTAGGTCGGCTGGCTTGGGCAAGCCTGGCGCTGGCGATCGGCTCGGGCGCGGCCTGGCTCGTCGCGGTCGCAGCCGGTATGAGCGGAAAGCCGTTGGGCGCCGCGCTGTCGCAAGGCGCCGTCGCGGTCGTGCTGACCCGCACGCGGTTCGGCGAGGATTGGCAGCTGCGGTTCGCCTTGGCCGTGCTGCTCGGCTTCTGTCTGATAGTGCGAGGAAGGCGGCGCTCGCGCGCTGGCGGAGCGATCGGCTGGACGGCGCTCCTCCTCGCCGCGGCGATGCTGGCGAGCCTCGCTTGGGCGGGCCACGGTGCCTCAACACCTGGTCCCGCCGGGGATCTGCACCTCGCCGCGGACTTCTTTCATCTGCTTGCCGCGGGCCTGTGGTTGGGGACGCTCCCGCCCCTGATTCTGCTCCTGGCCGAAGCGCGGCGGACCCGCGATGCCAATTGGGCGGCGGTCGCGCGCACCGCTAGCCGGCGCTATTCGGTACTCGCCGTGGCGAGTGTGACGGTTCTGCTCGCGGGTGGCATGGTCAACACCTGGTTTCTCGCTGGCACCGTCCCGGCCTTGGTCGGGACCGAATACGGCTGCCTGCTCCTGGCCAAGATCAGTCTCTTCATCGCCATGCTGCTGGTTGCCGCGGTCAATCTGCTGCGGCTCACGCCGCGGCTCGCCGACTCCACCAGCCGTACCCGCAATGTTGTCTGGCGGACCGTCGCCCGATTGCAGAGCAACGCGCGGATCGAAACGGCGCTCGGTCTCGGCGTCCTCGCCATTGTCGGCGCGCTCGGAACCTTGCCGCCGGGCTTGCACATCGAAGCCGGTTGGCCGTTCCCGTTCCGGCTGGAAATCGACGCGCTGACGGCCGGATCGCAAATCCTTCTGGCGGTCCTGGCTGCGGCCATTTGCGTCTGCGGCGTAGGCATCGCAGCCAGCGCTGCGGCAGGGCGGTATCGGCGATCGGCTTTCTTTGCCGCCGGCCTCGCGCTGTGCCTAGCAGGTCGGCTGGCACCCTCTGCGCCCGGCGATCGAGCGCGCCTACCCGACCAGCTATTACGCGCCCGCCGAGCCTTACGCGGCGGCATCCGTCGTTCGCGGAGCCGCTGTCTACGCCGAGAATTGCGCGCTCTGCCATGGCGCAACGGGCCACGGCGACGGCCCCGCTGCCGCCCGCTTGCCGATGCGGCCGGCCGATCTGACCGAAGCCGCATCTCTTCGCGCACAGCGCGGGCGACCTGTTCTGGTGGGTCAGCCACGGGATGGACGAGGGCCTGATGCCCGGCTTTGCCGGGGTGCTGAACCCAAACCAGCGGTGGGATGTGATCAACTTCATCCGCGCCCGCGCCGCCGGCGTGCTCGCCGGCGAGATAGGACCTGAGGTCACCACAAACGCGGCGCCGGAGGTGCCCGATTTCGCTTTCGAATCCAGCGAGTTGCAGCGGACGCTGAGGGAAGTGTTCGAAACCGGGCCGGTGCTGCTCGTGCTGTTCGCGCCGCCGGCTCCGGTCGAGCGCCTCCAGCAGCTGGCGAGGGCGCAGCCGCGTCTTGGCGCCTCCGGCTTGCAAGTAGTTGCGGTCGGGCTCGGCACCTCCCCCGACGAGACCTCCGAGGGTAACCCTAAGCCGCCCTTCGTCGTTGGTGTGTCATCCGAACTGAGCTCCGCGCTGGCGCTGTTTCGCGCGCCCGAGGACGGCGGCGAGACGGAACTACTGCTCGACCGGGCCGGAAACATCCGCGCCCGCTGGAGCAGCGACACACCGAGGGGTCTCGCGCCGACCGATCTACTGATTACCGATGCAGAGCGTGTCGGTCGCCTCGCCGTGGCTACCCCCAGCCACGCGGGTCACAGCTACTAACGGGCCGCAAGTCTCGGCAGCGATTTTGGTGAATTCACCGTCGCCGTCGCAATAGAGCAAGGATATTCCCGTCACAGCAAAGTCGTCCAATAGCGGCTCCGCCGCTCCTGACAACATGGTCATTGTTCAGTTCGATGACCGCACGCTCAGAGGAGGGACGGGGTCATGCAGCTACAATCGATCCTACGTGGAGAGAAGAGCGAGCCGAGGCGCCGAAATGGTTCGGGAATGTTCGGGGATCTAGGGGGGCCCGTCCGCGGCCGACACGACGCTGGAGTTCGGCCGTTTCCGCGATACTGCCGCGGCAACGGCAATTGCTCGCTGATGGTGTATCGGTCGAACTTGGCACTCGCGCCTTCGATCTCCTAATGGTTCTCATCGACGCCGACGGGGCGCTTGTCACAAAGGACGAGCTCCTGACCCTTGTCTGGCCGGGCATTTTTGTAGACGAGACTAATCTCAAGGTTCAGGTCTTCTTATTGCGCAGGGCTCTCGGCGAGGACCGCAACTTTATCCGGACCGAATTCGGCCGCGGATATCGCTTTACCGCCGCGATAAGGCGGATATCAGCGGTCGCCGAAAATCCGCGCCCGATGCGAACGGAAGCACCAGTTGCGTCGAGAGGCGTGCCGCAAACTGACCGCTCGGCGGTCACCGCACAGGTGTACGGCTGCGGTCAAATTGGCCGAGGCGGGCTACCTGCTCATCTCGCATCGGATAGAAATACCCGCAACGCGTTTCCGCCGTTACGACATCCCCGCTGCCGCGCCTTTACCGATGATTATACCCGCCGGCGGTTCTTGGTGCGGAGGCACGACACCCTTGCGCAAGCGCCGGCTCGGCCCAAGATTTTACGATCGATAAGAGGGCCCCTGCCGAGGTCCTTTAAGGAGGTCCTTTAAGCGGCGCTCGGGCTCCCGAGCACTTCGGCTTTGGGTGGTCAGGGGGGCAGAATGGCGAGCTCGGTACGCCCCGCAAGCTCAAGAGAGACGCCCGCACAGCATGCTGATGACGTCTATTCAGTTGCGCAAGGCAACACGCCCCCAATCGGCATCGAGCCGGTATCGGCTTCGTGGCGGCGATCGGCGACCGAGCATGGCGTCGATCCGCTCAACAGCGAGGCGCCGCGCATCCTTTTGCGTCACGAGCTCAAAGATTTTCGGGAACCCCTCGACGAGCTCATATTCAGCGCACAGGAGGAGATTGATCGACTGTACCGAGTGGTTCGCGAGGCCGGATACACCGTCTTGTTCTGCGACACCGCCGGTGTCGCAGTTGAGCACCGCGGCGACAATACCGATGCGAGCCGGTTCAGATATTGGGGGACTTGGCTCGGCGGCATGTGGTCCGAGGCGATCGAGGGCACCAATGGCATCGGCACCTGCATTGCCGAAGAGCGGCCTATTACCGTCCACCGAGGACAGCATTTTCGATCGCGGCACATCGACCTGAGCTGTTCCGCCGCACCCGTCTTCGACGTCGACGGAACACTGATGGCGGTCTTGGACGTGTCGGCGATCGATCCACAGCTCTCGGAACGAGCGCATGCGCTGACTGGCGCCCTCACGGCGACGGCCGCGCGCGCGATAGCAGGCCGATTATTCCGCGAGCGGTTCCGCCGCGAGTGGATCGTCGCGGTTTCGCCAATCGAGGATCACGAGCCGGGGATGTTGCTTGCCGTCGACGGCTATCAGCGGATCGTCGGGGCAAACCGGGCCGCGCGCACCTCTCTTTTGCTCGACGATCAAAGGCTGCGAACCGGTGTCAGCCTGTGGGGTTTTTTCGAACGAGACCTCGCGCTTTTTCGGCGCATGCATATGGCCGATGTCGCGGCGAGATTGACCATCGCGGGCAGCAACGAAGCGTGGCCGGCGCTAGTGACGCCGCCGGAGAACGCTTTGGGTGCTCGGCTCAGGAGCACCAGCGCCGCTGTGCATACGCGCCCGCGCCTGAATGCACTTGCCAGCCTGAGGCAGCGAACGCCGCCCGCGCAAGCGCGCGGCGGTCTGCCGCCAGGCGCGATGCGCCGGGTGCACGAATACGTCGACGCACACCTCGGCGAAAGCATGGACCTCGCGGAGCTCGCTGCTATTGCGGGACTATCGGTATTTCACTTCGCACGACAATTCAAGCAATCGGCCGGCATCACGCCGCACCACTACCTGGTGCAGAGGCGAATCGAGCGAGCCCAGGACATGCTGGCGCGCACGGACCTCGCGCTATCGGAAATTGCCGTCGCCGCCGGCTTCTCCGACCAAAGTCACCTGTCGCGTCACTTCCGTCAAATGCTCGGCACCACTCCGAGAGAATTTCGCTGGTCGCAACGTTAGCTACCCCGCTCAGGACCCGATACCGAGCAGCTTGGCAGCGGTGCCGCCGAGGATGGCGATTTTGTCGTCGTCGCTGAGGCCGGGGGTCGATAGGATGTGGTCGACCGGAACGCGGTTCCACGGGAACGGGTAGTCGGTGCCGATGACGACTTGGCCGACGCCGGTCTCGGCGATCAGGTGCCGCAGCCCCTCCGGCGTGAACATGATCGAATTGAAATAAAGCTGACCGTCTTTGAGGTATTGGGTCGGCTTCTTTTTGGGCATTGGGCCGACGCGGTTCGGGAACGTCGTGATGACCGCATCCGAGCGCGCAGCGTAGGACGGCAGGAACCCGCCGCCATGGGCGGCGCAGATCTTCAAGCCTGGAAAACGGTCGAGCGTGCCCTCGAAGATCAGATGCGACAATGCGATCGTGGTTTCGAGCGGGTTGCCGATCGTGTTGGTCAGGAGGCCGTTGCCGCCGAGGCGGCCGCTCGGCTCCAGTTCCCTGGTGCCGAGCGGGTGCATGAAGATGAGGATGCCGAGTTCCTCGGCCTTGGCCCAGACCGGGTGGAATTTCGGGTCGGCCAATTCCTGCCCGGCGACGCTGCCGCCGACCGAGAGACCGCGCAGCCCCAATCTCTTGATCGCATGTTCGAGTTGCTCGACGGCGAGCTGAGGATGCTGCAACGCGACCGTCGCAAAGGCGACAAAGCGGTCGGGTGTCGCGGCACAGAACTCGGCCAGCTTTTCGTTCTGGATCCGGATCAGCTCGGCTGCGGCATCGCGGTCCGCGCGGTACCAAAAGGGGTTGATGCTGAGCGCCTCGACATCGATCCCCTCCGCGTCCATCTCCTGGATACGGTCGGAGACGTTGGACCACAACAGCCCCGGCGCCTCCAGCGGGTGGTTGATCACAGCCGCCGCCTCGGGAACAATGGTGTGGGCGTGGATATCGACGGTCTTGACCCGCTTGCCGTTGACCACAACCTCGCGCCGCCTTCCTTGCCCGGCCGCAGGACCCGGTGGCCCCGAGGCATTCGACAGGCTGCATCCGACAAACGCGAGTCCGGCCAAAGCGCCGGCGATCAATTCCCCTGATATCGGCATTTCCGTCCTCCTCGATCACTGTTGGTTGTTCAGGAGAGCAACTTACACGGCTCGGACTTACTCGGCGAGCCTCGCGAGAACGGTAGAGCCGAGACACGATAGTTTCGCGACGTTATAACATTCTCTTCCAGTGAGCCCGACGGCAGGTTATTTGGGCAGCTGGTCAGCAAATTTTGGTCGGAGGCGCCCCCTGGAACATCGCGCCATCTTCGTTGCCTTCGCCGTTCTGCTGATCGCGCCAACGCTGGCGTGGGCCGCGAGCCCCTTTCTTGCCGCCGAAAACTTCTACGGGGATATCGCCCAGCAGATCGGCGGGCCAGATGTCAAGGTGACGAGCATTCTCACCAATCCCGATCAGGACCCGCATCTGTTCGAGGCGAGCCCCTCGGTCGCACGAGCCGTCTCCACGGCACGGATCGTCGTCTATAACGGCCTCGACTACGACCCTTGGATGAGTAAGCTGCTGAGCGCTGTGGTGAGCTCCAACCGAGCGGCGATCGACGTCGGCAGCCTGGTGGGCAAAAGACCGGGCGACAACCCGCATATCTGGTACGACCCCAATACGATGTTGGCGCTTGCCGCAAGATTGGCGGACGAGTTGAGCATTGCCGATGCGGCTCACCAGGCAGATTACCGACAGCGTCTTGCGGAGTTTCGGCAGTCGCTGCAGCCGATCGAGGCCAAGATCGCAGCACTGCGCACACGCCTAGCCGGCACGCCCGTCGCCGCGACCGAGCCGGTTTTCAATTACCTGCTCGAGGCCATTGGAATGCAGGTTCACAACCGCCGGTTCCAGCTCGCCGTAATGAATGACACCGAGCCGGGTGCGTCAGATATCGCAGCGTTCGAGAATGACCTCAAAGACCACCGCGTTCGGATGCTCGTCTACAATAGCCAAGCGTCAGATCCGACGGCCCAACGCATGGTGAGCCTCGCACGGACATCGCATATCCCGGTTTTGGCGGTCACGGAGACCGAGCCGCCGGGAAAGAATTACCAGGAATGGCTGTCGAGCGAACTCGATGGGGTCGATCAGGCGCTCCCGAAGCAACAGCCATGAACGCAATCGAATTTCGCAATGTCTGCCTGACGCTCGGCGGTCGCGTCGTGCTGGACGGCGTGAACCTCAATATAGCGCCGCGCGAGTTTGTCGGCGTGCTGGGACCGAACGGCTCCGGCAAAACCACGCTGATGCGCGCCGTTCTCGGTCTGGTGCCGCCCAGCCGAGGCGCTATTCGCGTCCTCGGCCAGCCCGCAACGCGCGGAAATCCTGCTGTCGGCTATATGCCGCAAGTCCTCGGCAGAGTTGGCAGAAATGCGGCTGAGCGGCTGGGATTTCGTGGCTGCTGTCGTGAACGGCCACCACCTCGGCCTGCCAATTGCGCGCAAGGCGGGCCGGGTGGAAGTGGACCGCGTGCTCGATTTGGTTGGTTCACGCGGATTGGCACGGCGCCCGATCGCAGAGATCTCGGGTGGCGAGCGTCAGCGCTTGCTGCTGGCCCAGGCATTGATCGGTCGTCCGCGGCTGCTGCTACTCGACGAGCCGCTCATCAGCCTCGATCCGTACCATCAGCGCGAGGTGGTGGAGTTGGCGCAGTCGCTTCAGAGCGAGCTCGGGATCGCGGTGCTGTTCAGCGCTCACGAGCTGAACCCGCTGCTCGGCGCTCTCGACCGGGTGCTTTATCTGGGAAATGGCCATGCCGCCCTCGGCACGGTGGACGAGGTGATTACCGGACCCGTGTTGTCGGAGCTTTATGGATCCGAAATCGACGTCGTGCGCCTCAAGGACCGGATCTTCATCATGTCCGGCAGTCACGATGTGGAACGCGACGCCCATCAGCACGATCATGCGCATTCGCACCAATCCACTCCCCGCTAGCTGCGCCCGGGCAATGTTCGAGTACGATTTCATGCGCAATGCCTTCGCGGCAGCGACTGTGGTCGCGATCGTCGCTGGGATCGTCGGCTACTTTTTGGTGCTGCGCGGCCAGACATTTGCCGGACATGCTCTGGCGCATGTCGGATTCACCGGCGCCACCGGGGCCGTCCTCGTCGGCATTGCGCCGCTCTGGGGCTTGGTGCTGATGACATTGGCGGCGGGGATCGGCATGGGGTCCTTGGGCGAGCGGCTGGCGCAGCGAGACGTGGCGATTGGTCTGGTCCTCGCCTTGTCGCTTGGTCTCGGGCTGCTGTTCCTGCATTTTTATACGGCCTTCGCGACGCAGGCGACGACACTGCTGTTCGGGAACGTATTGTCCGTCGATCTCCGTACGGTCTGGACATTGCTCGCGCTCGGTGCGGTGAGCCTCGGAACCCTCGCAATCATCTCCCGCCCCCTGCTCTTCGCGACCTTGCAACCCGAGGTCGCCGAAGCAAAGGGCGTCTCTCTGCGCGTCTATTCCGTAGTGTTTCTGGCGGTCGTCGCGTTGACGACGGCCGAATGCGCTCAAATCGTCGGAGTGTTGCTGGTATTCGCGCTGATGGTCGGCCCTGCCGCGGCAGCTCAGCGATTGACCAGCGGTGTGGCAACCGGCGTCTTGCTCTCGGGAATTTTGGCGCTCTTCGAGGCTTGGCTCGGCATCACCCTCGCCTTCTATACCGACTGGCCGACCAGCTTCTGGATCACCGCGCTGAGCGCAGCCGTCTATCTCCTCACCACTCTTCGACCGTAGCGACAAAGCCTCAGTCGGCGAGCCTTGACTGCGCCGCGGCGGGCGCGCGGACCTCGCCGATCGGGGTGCGGGCGAGAGCGAGGGTCACGACTGCACCGATCAGCGCCAGAGCGCCCGCCAAAATGAAGGCGGAGTTGAAGCTGCCGGTCGCCTCGACGAGATAGCCGGTCACGATCGGCGCGAGCAGCCCGAACGTGTTGCCGCCGAGCACCAGAAACGCAAAGGCTCGGCCGGCATCGGCAGGCGAGCGCAACAAATCGCCGACCAGCGCCCCATTCGCGGCCGGCCCGACATTGCCGAAAGAGGCCGCGATCGAGACCAGAACGATGACGGCAGTGAGCGATTGTGCGACAGGGATCAGCAAGCCAGCCGCCGTCAGGAGCAGGCACAATGCAACCAGATACCGGCGCTTGCCGGCGCGCACGGCCTCGGCGGACAGCAGTCTGTCGCCGCACCAGTTGGCGATGACGTTGACGACCGAGGCGGCGAAGAACGGGATCGACGTGAAGATCCCGGACCCGACCAGCGACAAGCCGCGCGCGGTCTGCAGGTAATTCGGCAGCCAGGTCATGTAGAGATAGACCGAGTAGACAAGGCAGCCCTGCGAGACGAAGAGGCCCCACATCGCCGGGCAGCGAATGAGGCCGAGATACCCGACCCCGTCATGGCTCGGTGGCTCGATGCCGGCGTCGCGCTCGGCGAAAATCCGCTGCCGCTCCGAGTGCGGCAGCCACCGCGTCTTTTCCGGCGTCGATACGACAGCCGACCAGAGCGCTACCCACCCGAACCCGATCGCCCCGGTGATGATGAACGACCAGCGCCACGACGCTACCTCGATCAGCCACGCCACAAACGGCGCGCCGAGCGCCAGCCCCAGGCTGGAACCGGCCGAGATCGCGCCGATTGCGGTCCCGCGCTCGGTATAGGGTGCCCAGGCGCGCACGCTGCGGTAGGTGACCGGCGCGAACGGGGCCTCGCCGACCCCGAGCCCCAGCCGCGTCATCAGCATCGCCCCGAAGCTCGAGGCGATGCCCGTCGCCATCTGCGCCGCCGACCAAACCGCCGTCGCGACCGACGCGACGACATGCGCGCCCCAGCGGTCGATCAGCCGTCCACCCGGCAGCATCATCAGCACATAAGCCCACAGGAACGAGGAGAACAGATAGCCGAGTGCTACCGGCGACAGCCCGAATTCCTGCGCGATCGGCCTGCCTGCAACCGACATATTGACGCGATCGACGTAGGCGATGAGGTTGAACAGAAATAAGAGGAAAAAGACCCAATACCGGCGTCGCGTCGTCTTCATCTTCGTCTTCCTCTCCACATTGTCAGTGCCGGCAATTGGCGGCACAGATGCGACGGTTGGTTTCACGACCCTCGTCCAGCCGTTCGACCGTTTTTCAGCAATCTCGCGTATCGGCCCGGGGTAATGCCGAAGCGGGCTTTGAAATGCCGCGTCATATGGCTCTGATCGGCGAAGCCTGCGGCGACGGCGGCCTCGGCAAGAACAAGCCCGCCGACGATCCCGGCGCGAACCCGTGGGAGACGCCGGCCGATGAGATAGCGATGCGGCGAAGTACCCATTTGCGCGCGGAAGCTGCGAGCGAGGCTGAAGCGGCCGATACCGGTCTCGCGGTCGAAATCCTCCGCGGTCGCCGAACTCTCGATCGCAGTGTCGAGAAAGGCACGCGCACGGTTTGCGGCAGTGTTGTCGTCTGGGCAACGCGGCCGGCCGATCTTGCGATCGCAGCGGGCGCCACAGCGCGTCCGACAGCCCTGCGATGACCGCCGGGAGGGCAAGCGGATCGAGAGCGCCGGGGAACGTCTCGAGCGCCTCGGCCAGCACGGCGGCGAGAGCGGGGTCCTCCGCGACTGCGTCGGCGACGAGCGGCGTGATCGCGCAGACGCCGAGCGCGAAACGGACCAACATCGGGCCGATATAAAGCATCCGGTAGGCGAAGCCCGCCGCCTCCCTAGCATGGCCGTCATGCAACTCGTCGGGGTGGATAAGGAGTGCTGCGTTTTGCGCCGCTGCGGTATAATCGGCGCACGGTACAGGCTGGAGAGCCGATGACCGTCCAAGGTGATGAGGGCCGGTGATACGTTCACCGGCTCTTTATCTTTGTCGCGGTCTGGCGCTTCTGGAAAACTGCTCGCGCTGCCTGTAAAATAGTCCATAGAGCGCCCGGAAGGCGAGATCGATGGTTGATACCCGTATACGTAAAAACGAACGATGCGTGGTTGGTCTACCTCTTTGCGACTACGTATTCTCGTCAACCCGTAGCTGCTTATTGCCTACGGATTCTCGACGAGTGGCTTCGAACGCGACATTTTAAAGAGGGTTTTGGAGGAGCGTGGGATCGAACCGGTCGAGGCTGGGGGACGAATTGAGCCCGGCAAAAATGTGTTTTGTATGAAGATTTGCTCAAAAATCATTGCAGCGCAGTTTTGCATCGTCATAGTCAACAACGACAAGCCGCGGGGCAAAGAAATCCCCAATGCCAATGTAAACATGGAGTATGGCCTCATCCTCGGACACAATAAATACGTTATTCCATTTCAACGTGAAGAGCAGACACTTCCGTTCAATGTTGCCGGACTAGATACGGTTAAATATAACCACAGAAATTTTCAGAAATTGGCAATTTACGCCGTAGAACAAGCCATAAAAGAAACATCGCAAAGTCAAGCCGCGCCTACCTTTGATCAAATGATCACACTCTTCCTGCTCATCAAAAATGCAACAATAGTTAACCTACAAAATGACGCAACAGAACGAGGGCTTTTCCAACTAGGCAATAATTTTGGCTTTATTTTCTGGTGAAATTTGACGGGCTTAGTTACGTGTATCTTGGCAATTTCGGCGCTCTTCAGGGCAACGTCGTGATGTGGCGTTTAAGCAAGCTTTTGGATTTAATCGACGCCCGTGTAAAGGCAATACCGACCAGAATACAGGCGGGTTTGACAACGGAGAAGGCGGTAGAGGCAGTAGAGTTTTTCACGAAACGAATGGAAATTTGGCTCATCGTCGCCGGTCCTAAAGAAGAGAGTGAAATAAACTCATGGCTGAGTGGCAAAACCGCGCCATTTCCATTGGAAATGTTCACGTTGGCTACAGTCTCCGAGATCGTCTCTCGGCTCCCATAGCCTCGTCGTCACAGTCGTGAAATCGTACTCTTTCCGACGCCGTAGCTGCGCGCCAGTTCCGCGAGGGTGGCACCTCCCGCCCGTCGCTTGCGGGCCTCGACCTGCTGCGCCTCTGTCAATTTCGGTTTAGGCCCACGCGCTGCCCGCGCTTCTGCGCCCAGCTGCGGCCCTCGGCGGTGCGGGTGCGGATAAGGTCGCGCTCCACGTCGGCCAAGCCGCCGAGAACGGCAATCATCAAGCGTCCGGTGCTGGTGCCGGTATCGGCCCACGGCTCGGCCAGTGAACGAAATTGCGCCTTGGCGTCCACGATCTGCTTGACTATGGCGAAGAGGTCAAAGGTACTGCGCGCGAGGCGGTCGATCCGCGTCACCGTCACCATGTCACCGGGGGCGAGGTGCTTGAGTATTTTGAGAAGTTCGCGCCGGTCATTGTGCGCGCCCGTCACCTTCTCGCGGTAAATCTTGGCGGTGCATCCTGCGGCGCGTAGCTGCTCGAGCTGGCTGTCGAGAGTTTGGCCCACGGTGCTGACGCGGGTATAGCCGAAATGGCGGTTTTGCGGGTGAGTTCCGGTCATAAGTTAGTCGCTTACGACCTGAGTGTTTGCATTTTGTGAGCAGATTTGTCAGGCCAGAGCAGGAATGATGGTGTGTTCGGTGAGACGGCGGCCGGCAGCGATGGCGGCGCGGCCAGCGCGGGTGAGATAGTAGCGATAGGTACCAAGGACGCGTTTGATGACGCCGAGATGGCGCAGACGGGCGAGTTGTCGGGATAGGGTGGCGGGAGAGGATTGGCCGAGGAGCGGCAGTAGGTCGGCGCGGCGGAGACCGGCGATATTGAAGCCAGGACGCTGGAGGGCGGCGAGCAGGGTCTGTTCGGCGCGGCTGAAAAAGTTGAGGCCCTTGAGGTTTCGGCCTTTGAGCGGACGGGGTTGGGTGAGACGGTCGAGCGTCCGGATGCCAGCCGAGAAGTCGTCCAGACTGGAGAGGTATTCAAGGTAACGGCGATTGCAGCTTAGCAAGATCTCACGCAAGTCCTTGAGGCTGTAGATGGTCTTTCTGACGGGGGCCAGGGCGCGAGTTGCCGGGCCTTGGCGATGTTCCACCTTGCGGTAGTGCTTGAAAGCGGAGACGTCGTTGGTGGTCGTCTCGATACGTAGGACGAGGCCGAATTTGTCGTAGATCTTGATCGAGGACTTACTGAAACGATGCTTGACGCAGGTGCCCTCGATACGCGTGGTGAATTGGCTGCCGATCTCTTGGGCGAGTTGGGCAGTGATCTTGTGGCCGAGAAAGGTGGCGACGTGTTCGGCTTTGACGGTCAGGATGGCTTGCCGGGAAAGCTGTTCATAGAGGGGTTTGAGGATGGCCGGCGTGCGGAACACCAGATCAGTGGCGTATTCGACCTGCATGAAACTCCAGTGGTAGGACTGGGCGAAGACGTCGAGCACCGGACAGCACTGCTGGGCATAGTGATCGAGGATGCGATGCAGGTGGTCGGGCGAGAGGGTGTCGGCGAGGGCCTGCGCGCGCTCCCAGTCGTCAATGCGCAGAAAGGCGTTGTCGGCAAGGGTGAAACCGACGCCGGCGGCGGTGAGTTGGCGGGCCAGCCAGCTATGCCCATTGCAATAGAACTGCAGACGGAACGGGCACCAGGTCGGCACGCGCAGATAGATCAGGCCCAACTCGGCGTCGATGAAGTAGAAGTAGTAATGCAGGCATTTGCCAGTATCCGGCCGCAAGAAGGTGCGATGCGTGTGCTTGTCATGCCAGGGCTTGTAGGTGTGGCAGGCTTCCATCGCCGAGATGATATGCACCAGGCCGGGACGGTCGCCGCGGACGACAAGCACCCTGGCGACGACGTCCTCCTTGCGGATGTGGTTCTTGGCAATGTGTTCGATGGTAATGCCAGCGGCACTCGCCAACTCGGCGGCGCGCTCGCGTACTCGATCGCGAAGTGGTTCGGCAAATCGCGGATAGTCGAAGATCCGGATCTGCCGCGCAGAAAGAAATCCCGTCATTCCCTTCGCGTAACAGGCTCCCGGCAGCGTGCCGGTGACGATGATCCGGTCATAGCAGGAGAGCACCCCGGCGAGGCGCTCGCGGTAACGCTCCGTCAGCGGCTGCCTCAACCTCCCCTCCTGCTCCCCGCGTCTCCTGCGTCTATTTTAACCTGTTTGGTTCCGGCTTCGCCGGCTTAGGGGAAGCGTAACCCCTTGATCCGGCTGCTTCAAGGAGAACGCACGAAAGTCTTGATTTTTGCACGCGTACCGGCGGTGGCTCCGTTCTGCTCGGGATTTCCCGAACACGGCCGACTTCGAAATGGAACCGCTTACTTCCGCACCGACAGCTATCCATGATTTAGTATCTGGCTTGGTCAAAGGTGCTGAACGGGGGCGTAATGGCGAGGGTTTTCATCAGCTATCGCCGCGAAGACAGCGCAGCCTCTGCAGGCCGCATCCAAGATCGGTTCGAGCGCGAGCTTGGACGCGATCACCTATTTATCGACGTAGATGGCATCCCGCTTGGTGTGAATTTCGTTAAGGTTTTGCGCGAGGAGGTTGCGCAGTGTGGGGTGCTCCTCGCGGTAATCGGGCCCAATTGGCTCGATGTGCGTGATGAGGACGGAACCCACCGCCTGGATAATCCGACTGATTTCGTGCGAATTGAGATTGCAGCGGCGCTACAACGCGAAATTCCGGTCATTCCAATTTTGCTCGACGGCACGAGGATCCCAAGGGCCGATCAGCTCCCCGAGGAGCTCAAAGAGCTTGCTTTCCGCAATGGTCTGAATGTCCGTCATGCGTCGTTTCACGCCGATTTGGACAAACTGATTTGGGAGCTCAAACGCCAGGTAGTCGCACCTCGGCAGGCGATATCCACGCCTATCAGCATGAGCTCGTCTCCCAGGGCGGAGAATGATCCCAGCGCGCGCGAGCTCCTGGCCGGCGGCATACCCGACCCGCTCAGCGACATCAGTTCGAAGAACCAAGAAGGTGATCTCACGCGTGAGCCAGCTTTCCCAGACCGGGCCACTGTAGGGAAGCAAGCGCTTGCCACGGAACCACTGCCCCTATCGGAAAGGTTGTCCGACGCCCAGACGCTTCGCAACAAAGGGTACGGGCTCGGCATCCTCGGCCGCCGCCAGGAAGAGATTGCCGTCTACGACGACCTGCTCGCCCGCTTCGGCAATGCCACCGAGCCGGCGCTGCGCAAACAGGTCGCTATGGCGCTCGTCGACAAAGGGTACGGGCTCGGCATCCTTGGCCGCCGCCAGGAACAGATTGCCGTCTACGACGACCTGCTCGCCCGCTTCGGCAATGCCACCGAGCCGGCGCTGCGCGAACAGGTCGCTATGGCGCTCGTCGAGAAAGGGTTCACGCTCGGCGCCCTCGGCCGCCGCCAGGAAGAGATTGCCGTCTACGACGACCTGCTCGCCCGCTTCGGCAATGCCACCGAGCCGGCGCTGCGCAAACAGGTCGATAAGGCGCTCGCCTACAAAAGGTTCAGGCAAATAGGCATTACTTTTAGTGCTGATGGTAGTCGGTAGTTTATACGTTTATTCACATCAGTTTGGGAGAGTTCCTTAGGCATGGGATAAGTGAGCCGCGGCTAACCGAAAGCCGTATAAGCACCATACGGAAAGGGCGGGGCAGGGAATTCTAGATGTAGTGGCTTGGGCCTGATTTCGTCCGTCACCCCTTAGCAGGTCAATTTACCATAACACCCGTTCCGCGACTTTCGCCCTTGTGCATCTCCAGATGCTTAGGAGAGTCAGGGTTCGGGGGCCGGAGGTCAGGCAATAATCCCGACTATTCGCCCGCCCCATGGTTCGCGCTACAGGTTGTCATCCCCGCCGACCCGCGCCCGCAGGCAGTAGGCCGACCGGCGGCGTTGCGGCGCTTGCTGGCGGAGATCGAGGAAGACCACGCCGACGAGATCGCGGCATGGGCGATAGCGGCCCCGGAACCGGCCGCCAAGGCCCGCACCGGGAGAAGTACGAGCATCTACCGCGCGAGCAGCAGCAGCGGATAGCGCGGCGGGCAATGGCGCGGATACGGAACGAGCGGCGACGGCTGGACGAGGCCCGCGCGACGCCCCCCTGGTACTGACCCGCTCGGCGCCGCGGTAGCGGAACCGCCTGGCCGCGGACTCCGTGATGCCGATCGCGTATGTC
The DNA here is from genome assembly GCA_963787425.1 of uncultured Alphaproteobacteria bacterium. Lineage (GTDB taxonomy): Bacteria > Pseudomonadota > Alphaproteobacteria > ATCC43930 > CGMCC-115725 > AP-15. The sequence goes on along the minus strand of CAWBCV010000001.1, from coordinate 576,149 downwards.
TCGTGTCGGTAGGGTCGTAGGCATGCCCGTGAAACCTTGCCTTCAGCCGCTCGAGCCCGGGATATGGCTGGTCGGTGAGAAGAAGGTCCGGACAAGTCATCCACAAACGTTCGTGTTGCTTTATCAACATGGAAATTTGTTTGTTGATAAGTTAGCAATAATCTGCTAGCGTCAGCGGTTGCCAATGATTTGGAAGTTATCGCGGTGAGCATGGCTGATGATTGACGCGTTATTATCGGGTCCTCGGGCCCCGCCCACGGTTCTTCAACCGATGGCGGGAACCGAGCCTGATCTTGACCTGATGAAACAAGTGGAACAGGTGACAACGTTGGCTTGGAAGGACCGGCCACGCGCTTTGCCGGGATTCCGAGGCGTGGGATCACAGGCGCGGTAGAAGTCCTCGTATTTCTGATTTCGCAACTACTGCATTGGCTGTTATTTGGCTGCAAAAACAGCCAGGAGAGGCCGAGACCTGTCTGCGAAGCGGCAGTCCGGCAATGCTACCGGCCCACGCGGCGGTTTCACGAACCCGGCCACATGGGTTGCCGAGCCGTTGCTCTGCCAAATTCGGTGAGACTGATCCATAACCGCGGAAATTTGGCTTGCTGCCGAGATTTCAAAGTGAGTCACTACTCAGGAATGAGTCACTACCCGGGGAAGAAGCGATATGGCGGATAAGATTCGGCTGGGGCTGATCGGCGCGAGCGTCAGGGGCACCTGGTCGGCACGGTCCCACTTGCCGGCGGTGCAGGCCAGTTCGGATGTCGAATTGACGGCGGTCTGCACTACCAGAGCCGACAGCGCCGAGGCGGCGAGCCGGACTTGGGGCGCCCGGATGGCCTTCGACGACTGGCGCAAGATGGTCGCTTCGCCCGAAATCGAGGCGGTCGCAGTCGTCGTGCGGGTGCCGTCGCACTACGCTCCGACCAAGGCGGCACTGGAGGCGGGCAAGCACGTCTATTGCGAATGGCCGCTCGGGCGGACGACGGCGGAGGCGGTGGAACTGTCAGGGCTCGCCAAGGCCAAAGGGCTCGTCACCGCGGTCGGCCTTCAGGCCCGCGTCAATCCCGCCGTGATGCACATGAAGGAACTGGTCGAGGCCGGCTTCGTCGGCGAGATGATGGCCGTCCATGCCAGCCTGATGCGCGAAGGCGTCCTGTCCCGCCCGTCGCACCGCACCTGGCAGCGCGACGCCGAGCTCGGTGCCAACACCTTGACCATCGCCAACGGCCATACGGTCGACGCAATGCGCTTTGTCGCCGGCGACTTCGGCCGGCTGTCCGCCGTGGTGGCGACCCAGGCGAAGCAGTGGCTCGACACCGGCACCAACACGCTGGTGGACGTCACCGCGCCGGACAACGTGCTGCTGAGCGGCCGGCTCGCGAATGGCGCGGTCGTGTCGGTCCATATCGGCGCCATTCCGTTCGCCGGCAGTGGCTATCGCATGGAAGTCTACGGCCGTGACGGGACTTTGGTCGCAACGGGCGAGGATTTGCCGCAGTTGAGCGAAGTTTTCCTGCACGGGGCGAAGAGCGGCAACACGCTCGCAATGATGCCGGTGCCGGATCGCTTCACCTTCGCCACACCCGCTATGCCGTCGGGCGAAGCCCTCAACGTCGGCCAAATGTACACTCTGTTCGCAAGGGGCATTCGAGACCAGGCAATCCGCTCTGGCGAAAGCCGTCTGCCGACCTTCGCGACAGCGGTCGACCTGCACCGCCTAGTCGATGTCATCAAGCAGGCGTCAGATAACCGTCGCGAGGTGACGATCGAGTAGCGCTCTCGCGCCACGCCCAAGGGCAACGGACTAAGGGCGACCGATCGGGCCACCGAAAGGAGACGTGTTGCGGCTCGCAAGCGGAGCTTATTTTTGGCTCCCATATTCCCGATGGAGCTGGCCGACGACATCGAGAACGGTGCGCTGTTCGTTGACGCTGATGGCGCAGGTTCCGCCGACGCCTTGGCTTACGGTCCGCGCCCAGCCGGCCGGCAATTCGCTTAGCCCGGCACCGCCGGCATAGTAGCCGTCCAGCCACAAAATCGCGAGGCCGCCGGTCCGCTTGTCCGCGGCCTTCAATAAACCCTTGAGGTCTCCGCACGTCATGGTCACCTGAATCGGCGGATTGAGCGTCTGGACGCTGCCGGGTTGCGGTGTCGTTTCTTGCGTGGCTGTCGGGTCTGCGCCATGCACCCGCTAGCGGCCAAACCGCAAACGAGCGCCGCGCGCCAGGTCCAGGATAGAACCGTACTCATCAAACCTCCCCTCTGGCGCGCATGGGTGCTTCCTCGGCGGGGCGGCAGAGGTCAGTAGCCCTCGCGCTCGAGCCGCTTGCGCAGCAGTTTGCGATAGCGGCGCACCGCTTCGGCCTTTTCGCGCGCCCGCCGCTCCGAGGGTTTCTCGTAATTGCGGCGCAGCTTCATTTCTCGGAATACCCCTTCGCGTTGCATTTTTTTCTTCAAGGCGCGGAGCGCCTGGTCGACATTATTGTCGCGAACGAGGACTTGCACGGTGGCTCTTCTCCGTAATGAGAAAGCGCGATTCGGCGGGCCGCAGCGGCGGGCCGACTGCGGCAATATTTAGCACTTTCACGGGGCGCTGTGAAGGCGGCCCGCCGTGTGCTTTACCCCGATCCCCCGCCGTCACATATTGACGTCATGGCTCTGTTGAAGATTGCCCGGATGGGGCATCCCGTTTTGCGCGGCGTCGCCGGCGCGGTTGACGACCCGACCGCACCCTGGGTGCGCCGCCTCGTCGAGGACATGGTCGAGACCATGGAGGATGCCGGCGGCACCGGCATTGCCGCTCCGCAGGTGCATCAGCCCTGCCGAATCGTGGTATTTCAGGTATTGGGCGATCGTCTCAGCGACATGCCGGGCGACGTCGCGCAGGATCTGACGGTGCTGATCAACCCGGTGGTCGAGACCATCGGGCGGGAGCGGGCACTCGGCTGGGAGGGCTGCCTGTCGGTTCCCGGATTGCGCGGTGTCGTGCCGCGTCACCTGCATGTCCACTATCGCGGAATCGGCCTCGACGGCGAAATGATCGAGCGCGAGGTCGAGGGGTTCCATGCCCGCGTCGTCCAGCACGAATGCGACCATCTCGACGGCATACTCTATCCGCAGCGCATGACGGACCACCGGCTGCTGGTCTTTGTCGAGGAACTGCAGCGCCACCCGATCGACCTCGCCGCCTTTCTCGCCGAAAACCGCGCGTCATGAAGAGCCCGCTCGCCGAGAGCCAACGCGATGCGCTGATCGAGGCGATGCTGCCGGATGTGCCGTTCGACGGCTGGTCGCGCGCGGCTTTGCGCGCGGCGGCGCGGCGCGTCGGCGTGCCGGCGGCGGAAGCACTGGCCCTCTTCCCGGATGGTCCGGCCGATTTCGTCGCCTGTTTCAGCCGCTGGGCGGATCGCCGCATGCTCGACCGGCTCGAGAGCTTGCCGCTCGACCAGCTGCGGGTGCCGGAGCGAGTCGCGCTCGCGGTCAACATCCGGCTGGAGATTGTCGAGCCATGGCGCGAGGCGGTGCGCCGCGCGCTGACCATTCTGTCATTGCCGCAAAACGCGCCGTTGGCGATCCGTCTGCTGTACGAGACGGTCGACGGCATCTGGTACGCCGCCGGAGACAGCGCGACCGATTTCAGCTTTTACACAAAGCGCGCCACCCTCGCGGGGATCTACGCTGCAACATTGCTCTACTGGCTGGAGGACCGTTCGCCGGGATTTGCCGACACCCGCGCTTTTCTCGATCGTCGCCTGGCCGAAGTGGCGCGCATCGGCCAAGCGCGCCACCGGCTCCAGACGGCCCTCGACCGCCTGCCCAACCCGTTGCGGCTGCTGCGGGCTTCGAGCTGAGCCGGCGCACATCCCCCTTTCGCGCTTTTTCTTCGGCTGCTAGCATCCTCCCATAAGCCATAACGGGCGTCTTCGCTCGCCTCAGCCCTGGGAGGGAACCAATGACAGCAGCCGACATCGGCGGCGCCCGCCTTTCGGACGTCGAGCATCGCGCGCAATTGCACCGCGCACTGGTCGCCAGCACGGTCGGCACCACGATCGAATGGTATGATTTCCTGCTCTACGGCCAGGTGAGCGCGCTGGTCTTCGGACCGCTCTTCTTCCCCCAATCCACTCCGTTGGTCGGCGTTCTCCAGGCGTTCGGCATTTTCTTTATCGGGTTTGTCGGGCGGCCGATCGGTGCGGCGATATTCGGCCATTGGGGCGATCGGATCGGGCGCAAGGCGACCTTGATCGCGACCTTGCTGGTGTCCGGCATCGCGACGGTTGCCGTGGGTCTCGTCCCGACCTACGCGAGCATCGGCATCTGGGGCCCGGTTCTGCTGACGGTCATTCGATTGATCCAGGGGATCGGCGTCGGCGGCGAATGGGGCGGCTCGGTGCTGCTGGCCATGGAATGGGCGCGAACCACCAAGCATCGCGGCTTCATCTCGTCCTGGCCGCAATTCGGCGCGCCGGCCGGGTTCTTCCTGGCCAATCTGGCGGTGCTGGTGTTCAGCTGGGTTTCCGGGCGACCAGTTCCTGGTGTGGGGCTGGCGCATCCCGTTCCTGATCAGCATCGTCATGGTCGGGGTCGGGTTGTGGATCCGGCTCGGCATCCTGGAAACTCCGGTCTTCCAGAAGGTGATCGCCGAAGACCGCATCGAACGCGTGCCGGTGCTGGAAGTGCTCAAGCGCCAGCCGAAGCAGGTCGCGCTGACGGCGCTGTTGCGGCTGCCGGAGCAGGCGCCGGGCTATATCTTTGGCGCTTTCGTCTTCACCTACGGCACGACGGTCCTGGGCGCCTCGCGCAATTTCCTGTTGATCGGCGTGCTCGTCCAAGCCGTCCTGGGGTTTCTCTGGGTGACGGTCGCCGGGCATCTGTCGGACCGCATCGGCCGCAAGCGCATGTACATGATCGGCTGCGTGGTCATGGCGGTGTTCGGGTTCATTTATTTCGCGTTGCTCGATACCAAGGTGCCGGGATTGATCTTCCTCGCCGTTGCTCTGTCGGGCCTGCCGGTCATGACGCTGTACGGCCCCGAAGCGGCGCTGATCGCGGAAAGCTTCTCGCCGCGCCTGCGCTACAGCGGCTGCTCGCTCGGCTATCAGCTGGCCTCGATCATTGCCGGCGGCCCGTCGCCGTTCATCTCGACGGCGTTGTTCGCCGCCTTCGCTTCGAGCTTGCCGATTGCGTTTTACATCCTCGGCTGTGCCGTCATCGGCATCGTCGCGACAGCGCTGCTGACGGACTACACCAACAAGGACATCTCGGAGGAATACGACAGAGCGGAGCCCGTTCGGGCAAGAGCCGTTTAGGCGTCCACGGCCATCGCCAGCGGGAGGAAATTCGATGACCGCCACCGGTATCGCCGCGAACGCACTTTCCGAAGCCGAGCACGGCCGGCAACTCCGGCGCGCGGTGGTCGCGAGCACCGTCGGAACCGCGATCGAGGCTTACGATTTCCTGCTCTACGTTCAGGTGGCCCCGCTCGTCTTCGCGAGTTTGTATTTCCCGGGATCCGACCCGCTGGTCGGGACACTGCAGGCGTTCGGCATCTATGCGGTCGGCTTTATCGCACGTCCGGTCGGCGCCGCGCTCTTCGGCCACTATGGGGACCGCATCGGGCGCAAGGCGACGCTGATTGCGACGTTGCTGCTGACCGGGCTCTCGACCTTTGCCGTGGGCTTTGTCCCGAGCTATGCGGCGATCGGCATCTGGGGCGCGGTGATTCTCACCATTGTCCGCTTTATTCAGGGTATGGGGATAGGCGGTGAATGGGGCGGCGCCACCTTGATGTCGATGGAATGGGCGCGAACCAATGCCCATCGCGGTTTCATCACCTCCTGGCCGCAATGGGGCGGGCCGGCCGGGCTGTTCCTGGCGAACCTGGCGGTGCTCGCGTTCAGCGCGATTTCCGGCGATCAGTTCCTGACCTGGGGATGGCGCGTACCGTTCTGGCTCAGCATCGTCATGGTCGGGATCGGGCTCTACATTCGGCTCGGCATCTTCGAGACCCCGACCTTTGCGCGGCTTGTGGCGGAGAAGCGCATCGAGCGCGTCCCGGTCATCGAGGTGATCAGGCGGCAACCGAAGCTGATCGCCCTGACCGCGCTGGCGCGGATGGCCGAGCAGGGTCCGTTCTATATCTTCGCCGCCTTCATCTTCACCTACGGCACAACCGTGCTGCACAGCTCGCGCAACATGCTGCTGACCGCGGTGCTGGTCGCAACCGCGCTGTCGGCCATCACCACGCCGCTCGCCGGGCACATATCCGACCGCATCGGCCGCAAGCGGATGTATCTGATCGGCGCGGTCTCTGTGGGGGTATTCGGATTTATTTACTTCGCGACTGCTGAACACGGCAGTTCCCGGATTGATCTTTCTTGCCGTCATCCTGTCGTTTGTCCCGCACGACATGATGTACGGCCCGCAGGCGGCATTGATCGCCGAATGCTTCACCCCGCGGCTGCGCTACAGCGGCTCTTCGCTCGGTTACCATCTGTCCTCGGTAATTGCCGGCGGCCCCGCGCCGCTCATTGCGACGGCGCTGCTGGCCTGGACCGGCTCGGGCTACGCGATCGCGCTCTACATCCTGTTCTGCTCGCTCGTCAGCATCACGGCTACGTCCTTCCTGCCGGACTACACCAACCGCGACATCTCGCAGGAGCACGACATCGCCCCTGCAGCATCAACAGCCGCATAGGACGCGGCTATTTTGCGTCGCACGGTCCGAGATAGCGACCGGTGATACGGCCGGGCGTGTCCACCGGCTGGCCGTTGGGGCCCGGAACGCGCGCTGTCAATGTCGCCTCCATCGTGTCGCCGGAGTAACGCCCCGATCCGGCGGAGCGGATCGGGCCGCGCGGGGAGTTGCAGGTCATTGCCCACGTAACGAGGCTGCCTCGGTGATCCGTCTGGTCGAGTTTGCATTGTCCTTCGGCGGGGATCGGGTTGGCGGAATTGATACAGGCCGTGAGCGTTACGGGAGCGTTGCCGCTCGCTGCCGGCTGAACGCCGGGCGGCGACTGCATCTGGGTCGTGAACTGCCATTTCCCGCCCTTGATTTCCTCAGCCGCTTGCGATGCAGCGGACATTGCGCTGGCGAGGACTAGGGTCAGCAGAATACCTCCCGCGGTTCTGGTCATCATTTTGGTCTCCTTGGTGTTCCCCTTGAGCTAACAAGGCACCTCGCAAGCGCATTCCAGGGGGCGCGAAGACGCTCTGGCAAATGATGTCATGGAACCGTAGCCTAGAGGGATGTTCACCGGCATCGTCACGGATCTCGGTCAGGTGAAGCGGTTGCGGCGAGGCGAGCTCGTCGAATCTGACGATTGCCACCTCGTTCGACACCTCGGCCATCGCGCTCGGCGCCTCGATCGCCTGTTCCGGAGCCTGTCTGACGGTCGTTGCTGTTGGGCCTGGGGAATTTTCGGTTCAGGCGTCGGCGGAGACGCAGGCATGCACGACGATCGGCGAATGGGGTGAAGGATCCCCGGTAAACCTTGAGAAATCGTTGCGAGTCGGTGACGAGCTCGGCGGTCACCTCGTCTCGGGGCACGTCGACGGCGTCGCCACCGTCGTCGACCGGCGGCCCGACGGCGAATCCGTTCGATTTGTCTTCGACGCGCCCGAAGGATTTGGCCAAGTTTATCGCAGTGAAGGGCTCAGTCACGCTCGACGGGGTCAGCCTGACAGTCAACGAAATGTCGGGAACGCGTTTTGGTGTGAACATCATCCCGCATACGCTGGCATGCAGCAATTTTGGTGCGGCGAAGCCCGGCCAGCGCATGAACCTCGAAATCGATCTGATTGCGCGGTACGTCGCTCGGCTTCTCGGCGCACGCGCGGAGGGTGTGCCATGAGCCGATCGCCCCATATCCTCCTCGTCGAAGCTCCCTATTACGCTCACGTTGCCGAACATTTGCGAAAAGGCGCCGAGCGGGCGCTGGCGGCGGTCGGCGCCACCCACGAGATCATCGCCGTGGCGGGAGCGTTCGAAATACCGGCGGCGATCGGAATGGTTGCCCGGTCCACCCGTCGTTTCGACGGTTTTGTCGCGCTCGGCTGCGTGATCAGAGGCGAGACGACGCATTACGATCACATTTGCGCCGAAAGCGCGCGCGGCTTGCAGGATCTGGCGGTGCGCGACGGGCTCGCCATCGGGTACGGGATTTTGACCGTGGAGAGCGAGGCGCAGGCACTGGCCCGCGCTTCGGCTGAGCACAGGGACAAGGGCGGCGAAGCGGTGCGCGCCTGCCTGGCGTTAGTGGATCTGAAGCGCCGCCTTGCCGGGGAGGAAAATGACTACACCGATAGAGCGGCAGCCCGACAGTCTTCAGCCGGAACGGGCTGAAGCTCGGGCAGGCGGACCGCGGGCCGGCGGCCGGCGGCGCAGCGTAGCCCGGCTGGCGGCGGTGCAGGCGCTGTACCAACTGGAGCTGAACCGCGAGGCCGACCCGGAAGCGGTCGTGCGCGAGTTCGCACGGCATCGTCTTGGCCATGAGATCGACGGCGATCGGTATGGGGAGGCGGATCCCGCCCTGTTCTCCGACATAGTCCGGGGCGTACAGGCTGATCTGGACCAACTTGACGCGATGATCTCTGAGGTGCTCACCGAGGAATGGCCGTTGCCGCGGTTCGATGCGGTCCTGCGCGCGATTTTGCGAGCCGGCGCCTACGAGCTGGTGCATCGGCGCGACGTTCCGCCACGCGTCTCGATCAACGAATACACGACCATCGCTTACGCCTTTTTCTCGGGCAAAGAGCCGGGGCTAGCGAACGGCGTTCTCGACAAAATGGGTCGCATCTTGCGTGCGGCTGAGATGTAGCGACCGATGGACCCAAACGAGCTCGGAGAATTTGCGCGGATCCGGCGTTTCTTCGTCCCGCTCGCAGGGCCGGGCGGTCTCGGGCTAGTCGACGACGCCGCCGTCCTCGACTGCGCCGCGGGGAAGTCTCTCGTCGTAACGGCGGACGCGATCGTCGCTGGAGTGCATTACTTGCCGGACGACCCACCGGACCTGGTCGCACGCAAGCTGTTGCGCGTCAATCTGTCGGATCTCGCGGCGATGGGCGCGCGGCCTCTTCATTATGTACTTACGACAGCCCTCCCGGCCGAACTCGGACACGAATGGCTCGCCCGCTTTGCCGAGGGTCTTGCCGAAGATCAACGCCGCTACGGCATTGACCTGTTGGGCGGCGACTTGGTCAGCACGCGCGGCCCAGCGGTCCTGTCACTGACCGCGATTGGGGAGGTCACGGCAGGTCAGGAGGTCCGGCGCAGCGGCGCCAAGCCGGGCGATCTCGTATGGGTTTCCGGAACGATCGGCGATGCGTTCCTGGGGCTTGAGCTGTTGCGGGGCTCTTATCCCCATCTCGCGCCCGAGCACCGCGATTACCTGGTCCGACGCTTCCGCCTACCTGAGCCGCGCACCGAACTCGGTCTCCGACTGTGCGGCATAGCGCGTGCCATGATCGACGTCTCCGACGGCCTCCTCGCTGATCTCGATCACATCTGTGAAACTTCGCAAGTCGCGGCCGTTCTCGAACTGGATTTGCTGCCGTTATCGCTTGCGGCGCGAGCCATCGTGGGGGACGACGTGGATATCCGCGCGCGGCTTGCCGCTGCGGGGGACGATTACGAACTGCTGTTTGCAGCACCCGCCGACGCGGCCGAAACGATCGCAACTTTGTCGTGCCGCCTCGGCGCCCCGGTTACCAGGATTGGCAGGATCGATATCGGAACAGGTGTTCGGCTGCTGGATGCCGATGGGCATCGGATCCCACTGGAGGCTACCGGCTACCGCCATTTCTGACCGCAGTGATCGTGCTTGCGCTGGCCGCTCATCTGAGCTTCCTAGGTTCGGCCGTGAAGCCTGAGTGTTCGGTCGGTCGAGTGGTAAGCAGATCACGGTTGCCTGTCGACCACTATTCTGGCATGTTTCGGTACTGGACCTGCTTCCGCGGCGCTGGGCATGTTGAGGGCAGGTGTTTTTATTTCTGGGGACTTTCGGGATGTCTTCCGCATACTTTCTGGTCATCGCGTGCGGCGTGCTGGCCTTAGCCTATGGCTGGTTCACCAGCCGTCAAGTATTAAGCGCCAATGCCGGGACTGCCCGAATGCAGGAAATCTCGGGCGCTGTACAGATCGGCGCGCGGGCCTATCTCAATCGCCAATATCGCACGATCGCGATCGTCGGGGTGGTCGTTCTTATCATACTCGGGATCACCCTCGGGCTGCGCGTCGCGATCGGCTACCTGATCGGGGCGGTGTTGTCGGCCGCCGCCGGCTATGTCGGTATGAACGTCTCAGTGCGCGCCAATGTGAGGACCGCGCAGGCCGCGCGCAGCAGTCTCAAAGCCGGTCTGGCGATCGCCTTCAAGGCTGGCGCAGTCACCGGCTTGCTGGTGGTCGGGCTCGGTCTGCTCGGTGTCGGGATCTACTATTTGATCCTCCGGGCCACATTGCAAGGCGACGATCTGCGCCCGGTGCTCGAAGCGATGGTGGGGCTGAGCTTTGGCGCCTCGCTGATCTCGATTTTCGCGCGCCTGGGCGGCGGCATCTTCACAAAGGGGGCCGATGTCGGCGCCGACCTCGTCGGCAAAGTGGAGGCGGGCATCCCGGAGGACGATCCGCGCAACCCGGCTGTCATCGCCGACAACGTCGGCGACAATGTCGGTGATTGCGCCGGGATGGCGGCGGACCTGTTCGAGACCTACGCCGTGACGATCGTCGCCACGATGCTGCTCGCCGCGATCTTTTTTGCGCCGCCGCTGCGCGACAAGATGCTGATGCTGCCGCTGGTCATCGGCGCGGTGTGCATCGCAACTTCGGTGATGGGCACATTCTTCGTCCGGCTCGGCCCCGATAACGGCATCATGAAGGCGCTCTACAAGGGGTTGCTCGCGACGGGGATCCTGTCGATCGGAGCGATCGCGCTGCTGATCCACCTCCTCCTTGGTTTTTCGGATCCATTGCCGATGACCACCGGTGCCGCGGTGACCGGGTTGGGATTGTGGCTGTGCGCGATCGTCGGCCTAGGTGTCACCGGCTTCATCGTGTGGATTACCGAATACTACACCGGGACCGATTATCGGCCGGTGCGCAGCATTGCGCGGAGCTCGACCACCGGCCACGGTACAAATGTCATTCAGGGCCTCGCCGTCTCGATGGAGGCGACGGCGCTGCCGGTTATCGTGATCTGTGTCGGGATTATCGTGTCATACCTGATTGCCGGGCTGTTCGGCATCGCGGTCGCCGCGACTACGATGCTGGCGCTCGCGGGCATGATCGTCGCGCTCGACGCCTATGGACCGGTCACCGACAATGCCGGCGGGATCGCCGAGATGGCCGACCTGCCGCGCGACGTGCGCCGGACGACCGACGCGCTCGACGCTGTCGGCAACACGACCAAGGCCGTCACCAAGGGCTACGCGATCGGCTCGGCCGGGCTCGCCTCGCTAGTGCTGTTCGCGGCTTATACCGAAGATCTGAGGCACTATTTCCCCAATCTCGACGTGCGCTTCAACCTTCAGGACCCCTATGTCGTGATCGGGCTGTTCATCGGCGGATTGTTGCCCTATCTGTTCGCCTCTATGGGCATGACGGCGGTCGGCCGGGCGGCTGCGGCGGTCGTCATCGAGGTGCGGCGCCAGTTCCGTGAGATTCCCGGCATCATGCAGGGCAGCGCCAAACCCGACTACGGGCTCGCGGTCGACATGCTGACGCGGGCGGCGATACGCGAGATGATCGTGCCGTCTCTGCTTCCGGTGGTGGCGCCCATTGCCCTGTGGGTCGTGATTGCGATCATCGCGGGGCGCGCAGCGGCCTTCAGCGCGCTCGGGGCGATGTTGCTCGGAACCATCGTGACGGGAATTTTCGTCGCGATCTCGATGACCTCGGGCGGCGGGGCCTGGGACAACGCGAAGAAATATATCGAGGAAGGCCATCACGGCGGCAAGGGATCCGAGCCGCACAAGGCAGCGGTGACCGGAGATACGGTCGGCGACCCCTACAAGGATACCGCCGGCCCCGCAGTCAACCCGATGATCAAGATCACCAATATTGTAGCGCTGCTGCTGCTCGCGATCCTCGCGAAATGGGCGAGCTAACCCGGACGGCAGTAATTAATGCGTCCCGTTGTCGTTCGGCTTGGGGCCCTGGGTACCGCCACCGCCGCTACCCCCGCCGCCACCGCCGCTGCCGTTAAATTTGCCGAGATTGCCGATCAGCTGCTCAAGAAACGACAACTCGCGGCCGGGCGCCGGGGTAGCCCGGGCAACCGGCGCGATCTCCTTGCCGTCTTCCAAAAGCTTATGGTCGACGGTGTTCACCACCCCTTGATCGTCGAAGTTGACGATGTAGACCTGCTGGTCGAGCACATCCGGGTCAAAAAAAGCGGTCTGCGAAGTTCGCCGGCTTATGTAATACCATGACTTGTCGTTGTTGAAGACGCTGACGCTCGACGGCGTGCCGAGGATCTTCGCAACCTCGTCCTTGGTCGTGCTGCCGGCATGAATCTCGGCAAGTTTATCCGGGTTGGGCAGATTGCCGCGCTGGTCCACGGCTGGCGCGCAGCTCACAAATGCAGCGGCACCAGACAAGGTGACCAGAAGAACAAACAATTGCCGTATAGAGGTGGCTTGGGGAGCGAACATGGGATCAGGCAACCGCCATTTCCGTTGAAACCGACGAGGGATACGCCCATTTTTCTGGCAAGCAGGTTTAACCGCGAGTTGTTGGTTGTCAACGTCTGCGGCGTTTTTGAGCGGCTGCAGTGTTTTCTTTCTCAGGACGTAATTCGGCCCGAGAGGCTGCAGATATCGCGTACCGGAGGGTGGTCGAGCAGGCCCGCCGAACGGTTTTTTTCGCTGACTATGGCGTACCGGACACGCTCGACGGGCGCTTTGAACTGATTTGCCTACATGCGTTTCTTTATCTTCATCGCCTCAAGGCGGATCGGCCGCAGGCTGGCCCGTTCTGCCAAAGCTTTTTCGACAGAATGTTCGCCGATTTCGACCGCTCGTTGCGCGAGATGGGGGTCGGTGATCTCAGCGTCGGCAAGCATGTGAAGCGCATGGCTCGGGCCTTCTACGGCCGCATACTTTCATACGAAGCTGGGCTCGCCGGCGGTGATTTGGCGCTTACTGCAGCCCTAGCTCGGAACGTTTTCGGCACTGTTTCTGGGCCGGAATGCGCTGCGGATGACATGGCGGCTTATGTTCGCAGTGCGGTTCGAGCACTGGGTAGCCAGTCGGCGGCCGACCTTCTCGCCGGCGATATCTCGTTCGAGGTTCCATCAGGTCGGTGTCCGAAAGCGCTTTCCCACGTGCATGGAGAGGCAAGATGAGCGCTCTGGCACCTGAATTCTCCCGGCTCGTCGCGCTCGCCCAATTGAGCACGCGACCGTTTCGGCAGCGAATTGAAGCGGCCGCGGAGGAACGGGAAAAGCTTTCGCAGCGGTTCGACCTCATATCCCTTGACCGCCTCGTGGCCGAGGTAGAACTCCGGCGAGAGAGCCGCGAGGTGATCCTTCTGGAAGCCGAATTTGCGGCGGAGTTCGAGCAGTGCTGCGCGGTTACCCTCAAGCCGGTTAGCGGGCAGGTTTCCGACCGCTTCTCGCTGGTTTATGGCCCGGCTCCGGAAGAGGAGCAGGAAATCGCGCTGAGCACCGACGAACCGGCGTTCGAGCCCCTTAACGGCAACTCGATCGATATCGGGGAGGCGGTCGCGCAGGAACTCTCACTGGCGCTCCCGATCTTTCCGCGCGATCCCGAGGCGGGGATCGATGAGGCGGCGATCGCGGAACCGCTGCAGGGGCCTTTCGCAACGCTGGCGCGGGTGCGCAAGGATGCGGAATGCTAAGATACTCGCCGAGCCCCGTACAGGCGCCTCACCTGCCTTTATCGGCTGGTTGCATCATAGTTGCCGCCGCCTCTGTTTTTGGCTAATTACGCTCCTCGGCTCAGCCCCACCCCCAAATCACCGAGCTTCCCATGGCCGTTCCCAAAAAGAAAACTTCGCCATCTCGGCGCAATATGCGGCGATCGCATCATGCGCTGAAACCGGCCGCCTATGCCGAATGCCCGAACTGCGGCGAGCTGAAGCGGCCGCATCACCTGTGCGGATCCTGCGGCTACTATGACGGGCGGGAGGTCACCAAGGCAGCTTCGGAGACCAGCTGACGACAAGACCGGGGTCAGAGGCACCAAGGTGAGCGACGGCGTCACGATCGCCCTCGATGCAATGGGCGGCGACCACGCTCCCCGCATGGTCGTCAAGGGGGCCGACATCGCGTTGCAGCGGCACCCCGATATTCACTTCTTGCTGTTCGGAGCGGAAGAAAAGGTTCGCCCGCTTCTCGTGAAGCTTCCCCGTCTCGCCAGCGCGGTGACGTTGCACCATACCGGCGAAGTGGTGGCCGATGATGCGAAACCCTCCCTGGCATTGCGGACGGGGCGGCAGTCGAGCATGCGGTTGGCGATCGACGCGGTCGCCGACGGACGGGCCGATGGAGTGGTTTCCGCCGGTAACACCGGCGCCTTGATGGCGATTGCGAAATTTGTCCTCAAAATGCTGCCGGGAATCGATCGGCCGGCAATCGCGTCCTTCTTTCCGACGCGGCGGGGTGAAAGCGTGATGCTGGACCTCGGCGCCAATGTCGAATGCGACGAGGAGAATCTCGTCCAATTCGCTCTGATGGGCGATGTCTTCGCTCGAACTGTTCTGGGACTGGTCGAGCCGACTGTGGGGTTGCTCAACGTTGGTTCGGAGGATCTCAAGGGAAACGACGCCGTCCGCGGCGCGAGCGCCCGACTGCGCGGTACCCTCACTCCGATCCATTTTTATGGGTTCATCGAAGGAGACGATATCGCGGCCGGCACCGTCGATGTCGTCGTTACCGACGGATTTACCGGCAACATCGCCGTCAAGACGGCGGAAGGGATGGCCAAACTTTTCGGTGAATTTCTTGAGGCCTCTTTCCGCCATTCCTTGTCGGCCCGGATCGGTTACTTGTTTGCCCGCCACGCCCTCCGCAAGCTCCGGATGCGCAGCGACCCGCGCCGCTACAACGGTGCGATATTTCTCGGGTTGGGCGGGATTGCTGTCAAGAGCCACGGCTCGACCGACGCGTTCGGTTTTGCCAATGCCATCGGTGTCGCCGTCGACATGAAGATGAACGGCGTTCTTGAGAAGATCCGGGTCGAACTGGCGCGCCTCAGTGAGGCGCCCTCCGCCTCGGAACCCGCGCTGTAAGCACTTCTTGAATGATCCTGCGATCCCAGGTGGCCGGCTGTGGGGCCTATCTCCCCGAGCGCATAATCGGCAATCGCGAGCTGGCCGATCGTCTCGACACTTCGGACGAATGGATCCGCCAGCGCACCGGGATCGGCGAACGCCGGGTCGCTGCCCCGGGCGAGCTGACTTCCGATCTGGCCTTTCGCGCGGCGCAGCGGGCGCTGGCGAGTGCGGGGATGAGCGGCAGCGATCTCGATCTGCTCGTGCTGGCGACCGCAACGCCCGACAACACTTTTCCGGCGACTGCGGCCAAGGTCCAAGCCCGGCTCGGGATGGTACGAGGCGCCGCCTTCGACGTTCAGGCGGTGTGCGCGGGCTTTATTTTTGCGCTGTCGGTCGCCGACAATGCGCTGCGGCTCGGCCAGGCCCGGACCGCCCTCGTTATCGGGGCGGAGACGTTTTCACGCATTCTCGATTGGGAGGATCGCGGCACCTGCGTGCTGTTCGGCGACGGGGCCGGCGCCCTGGTGCTGAAGGCGGTCTCTGCCGCATCACGCGGCGGCCGGTTCATCCTCTCGAACCATCTGCACTCGGACGGGCGGCATTACGATATTCTCTATGTCGACGGCGGACCCTCGTCGACCCGCGGCGCGGGTTTCTTGCGGATGCAAGGCCGCGAGGTCTTCCGTCAGGCTGTTCAGCGCTTGAGCGAAGTCATCGACGAGGCGTTGCACGCCAACAATCTGACCGCGGCTGATATAGACTGGCTGGTTCCCCATCAGGCTAACAGCCGGATTATCGATGCCATGGGGCGAAAACTCGGGTTGCCCCTGGACAAGGTAGTGATGACCATCGAACGGCACGCCAACACGTCCGCCGCCTCGATCCCGCTCGCCCTCGAGGCGGCGGTCGATGATGGGCGGATCAGGCCCGGGCATCTTGTCTTGATGGAGGCGCTCGGCGGCGGGCTCAGCTGGGGCGCCAGCCTGGTGCGCTGGTAGGGGCCGGGCAGGTCAAAGCTTTGGAATTTGACGTTATTTTTGCGCGGGTTTAACCTTCCACAAAAGAATGGGAGGACTGCATGGCCGGAGAAACCATTACTCGCGCCAGACTCAGCGAAGCGGTTTATCAAGAGGTCGGCTTATCGCGCAACGAGTTGGCGGAACTGGTCGAATTGGTGATCGCCGAGATTTCCGGCGCCCTCGAGCGTGGAGAAATGGTCAAGATCTCCTCGTTCGGGAGCTTTGCGGTCCGACAGAAGGGACAGCGCGTCGGCCGCAATCCCAAAACCGGCCAGGAAGTACCGATCAGCCCGCGCCGCGTTCTTGTCTTCCGTGCCTCGCACGCCCTGAAGGATCAGATCAACCATGATCTGGCAGACCCCATCGGCAGCAAGCGCAGGAGGGGGGCAGCCTGAGGACATGGGAGCCCGTTGCGCGGCTTCGAGCGGAGTACTATGATTAGTCTCGTCGGCAGAGCCGCCCGGTCGGAGCGTAGCGCAGCCTGGTAGCGCATCAGCATGGGGTGCTGAGGGTCGTGAGTTCGAATCTCACCGCTCCGACCAATCCTCTCGACCTCTCCTCCGGCGAAAGACCGACGTGGAGGAAGGAAGATAGAGATGAATGCTCCCGAGCGGGACCCCGAACAGCGCGACCGCGAACCTTGGCAATGGCCCGAGGAGCACTGGCGCAAGCTCGTCAACCGCGTCCGCGCCGGGCGCAAGCTGCGGCCGGCCGAATGGCCAGGCGGCGCACGGTGCGCCGTCGCGCTGTCCTTCGACAGCGACCACGAGACCAGCGATCTGCGCGACGGTGGCAGGTCGATCGGCCGCTTGGCATGGGGGCAATACGGTAACCGGGTAGGCGTCCCGCGGATTTTAAAAGTCTTGGAAAAGCATGGGGTCAAGGCGAGCTTTTATGTCCCCGCCGTCACCGCGCTGCTACACCCCGACGAACAGCGCCGTGTTGTGGCCGAAGGACATGAAATCGGCATTCACGGGTGGATCCACGAGCTGAACTCCGTCCTGCCTCGCGCGGCCGAGCGCGATCTGATGAATTGGTCGGCCGATACCCTTGAGCAGATCACCGGCATCCGGCCAGTCGGTCTGCGCACGCCGTCCTGGGATTTCAGCCAGCACACGCTGGAGCTCGAGAAGGAGATGGGGCTGCTCTACGATTCGTCGCTGATGAGCGATGAAGATTGCTGCGAGCTCTTGCTCGACGGCGAGCCGACCGGGGTCGTCGAATTTCCGGTCGAATGGGTTCGCGACGACGCCGTTTATTTCATGATGAACCGGTTTCAGTCGCTCCGCCCCTATACGCCGCCGAACGATGTGTTCGATATCTTCCGGCGCGAGTTCGATATGGCGTACGACGAGAGCGGAGTTTTTCAGCTGACGATGCACCCTCACATCATCGGCTATCGTTCGCGCATCTGGATCCTCGACGAGATCATCAGACACGCCAAATCGCGCCAGGGTGTTTGGTTCGCGACCCACGCCGAGGTTGTCGACTGGGCCAAACAGCACGCCGCTTGACGTGGTGGCCGAGTTGAAGCCGGCGCGTTGCGGCTATGTGGCGCTGATCGGGGCGCCGAATTCCGGCAAGTCGACCCTGCTCAACCGGCTCGTCGGCCGTAAGCTGGCGATCGTCACACCGAAGGCGCAGACGACGCGCAACCGGCTGCTCGGCATTGCAATCGAGGGCGCGACGCAGATCATCTATGTGGATACGCCCGGCATCTTTACGCCGCGGCGCCGGCTCGACCGGGCGATGGTGGCCGCGGCATGGTCGGGTGCCGCGGACGCTGACGAAACTTTGTTGCTGGTCGACGCCTCTCGCGGAACCGACGAGGACACTCGCAGCATCCTTGGCGCTCTGAGGGAGCGCGGCCGCCGATCGATCCTCGTGTTGAACAAGATCGATCTGGTCCGCCGCGACCGGCTGCTCGGCCTCGCCGACGCGCTCTCCCGGCAAGGCCGTTTCGATCCAATATTCATGATCTCCGGCCTCCAGGGAGATGGCGTGGAGGACGTAAAACGGCATCTCGCCGCCAGCTTGCCGATGGGGCCCTGGCTATTTCCGGAGGATCAGCTCTCCGATGCTCCCGAGCGGCTGATCGCGGCGGAGGTAACGCGCGAACAGGTCTTCCTGCAATTGCATGACGAAATCCCCTATGCCTCGACGGTCGAGACCGAGCAATGGGAAGACCGGTCCGACGGCAGCGTCCGGATACAGCAGGTCATCTATGTGCAACGCCCGGGTCAGCGCGCAATCGTGCTCGGCGAAGGGGGGAAAAGGATAAAGAGCATCGGTGCGCGGGCCCGCGCCGAGCTCGAACGCATGCTCGACCGGCGCGTCCACCTGTTCCTGTTCGTCAAGGTGCGCGAGAATTGGGTCGAGGATCGGGAGCGGTTTGAGGCGCTCGGGCTCGACTACAATACCTGATGGAATGGCATGACAGAGCGTTCGTCCTGGCGGCCCGCCGCCACGGCGAAAACGGTGCTATTGTCGAGCTGTTGACCGAACAGCACGGGAGGCATGCCGGCCTTGTTCGCGGTGGGCAATCGCCAAAGCTGCGGGCGGTGCTGCAGCCCGGCAACGAGGTTGCGGCGGTGTGGCGCGGACGCCTCAGTGAGCACCTCGGCACTGTCGTCTGCGAACTGGTGCGGCCTCATGCTGCGGGAA
Source organism: uncultured Alphaproteobacteria bacterium (assembly GCA_963787425.1). Classification (GTDB taxonomy): domain Bacteria; phylum Pseudomonadota; class Alphaproteobacteria; order ATCC43930; family CGMCC-115725; genus AP-15. Next base: position 557,228 of record CAWBCV010000001.1, on the reverse strand, counting down.
TGCTCGATGATCCCGACCGGCTGGCCGGTCTGACGGCGGCAGCGTCTTTGGTTGCTGCTGGACTGCCCGAACGAGAACCTTATCCAGATGTATTTGCGTCGTTCGAAGGGCTGCTACGGGCGCTCGATTCGGGAACGGACTGGCCCGCACACTATGTCCGGTGGGAGCGGGACTTGCTCGCCGCTCTCGGGTTCGGTCTGGATCTCAGCCGCTGCGCGGTTTCCGGAGCGATGACCGACCTCGCGTATGTTTCGCCCCGCACCGGGCGCGCGGTATCGCGGGAGGCGGGCCGTCCCTATCACGATAAGCTTTTGAAACTGCCGGAGTTTCTGTGGCGTTACGGGCCAGCCGACCCACAGCAGATCGCGGTCGGCATGGTCTTGACCGAACATTTCCTGGTCCATCACCTATTTCAACCACAGGGTCGGGCCCTGCCGGCGGCGCGGTCGCGGCTTGCTGAACGTATGCGCGGCGCCGTGGCGGCATTCGGAAATGATACCCTCTCCCGCAGTGGCACTGCGGGAGAGGGGGGACCCAGCCCCCTCCCTAACCCTCCCCCGCAAGCGGGGGAGGGTTAGGGGGGCTGAGTGGGTGTGAGGGCCTCTTTCCCGAGGGCAGCCGCCCTCACCCGCGCGCTGCGCTCGGCACCCTCTCCCGCGGTGCAGGAGAGGCGCAACTCCCCGGTTATCAAGATTGAGATTGACATATGCCTGTTACGACCCTCTCCGGCGAGATCCGCAATGTCGATTTCGCCGATGCCCTCGGCGAGCGCTATCTGTCCTATGCGCTGTCGACGATCATGTCGCGCTCCCTACCGGATGTGCGCGATGGTCTCAAGCCGGTGCACCGGCGAATTGTGCACGCGATGCACCAGCTTCGCCTGGACCCCGCCTCCGGGTACAAGAAATGCGCCCGCGTCGTCGGCGATGTGATCGGCAAGTTCCATCCCCATGGCGAGCTGGCGGTCTATGACGCGCTGGTGCGTCTCGCACAGGATTTTTCCCAACGCTATCCGCTGGTCGACGGGCAGGGGAATTTCGGCAATATCGACGGCGATAATGCGGCCGCAATGCGGTACACCGAAAGCCGGCTGTCGGCAGTGGCGCAAGCGATGCTGGACGGGATCGACGAGGATGCCGTCGATTTCCGGCCGACCTATGACGGCGAGGACAGCGAGCCCGTCATCCTTCCCGCCCGCTTTCCGAACCTGCTCGCCAACGGCGCATCGGGCATTGCCGTCGGAATGGCGACCAGCATCCCGCCGCATAATGTCGGCGAACTCTGCGCCGCGCTCTTGCATCTGATAGAACAGCCCGCCTGCCCGGTAGGCGAACTCCATGCCCGCATTCCCGGACCCGATTTCCCAACCGGCGGCATCCTGGTCGAGCCGCCGGAAAGCATTCGGCAAGGGTATGAGACCGGCCGCGGCAGCTTCCGCCTGCGGGCGCGCTGGACGACGGAGGCGCTGGGCCACGGCCTCTACCAGATCGTCGTTACCGAAGTGCCGTTTCAGGTACAGAAGGCGCGGCTGATCGAGAAGATCGCGGCCCTGCTCGAAGAGAAGAAGCTGCCGCTGCTCGCCGACATCCGCGACGAGTCGACCGAGGATGTCCGCCTCGTCCTCGAGCCGAAAACGCGCAACGTCGAGGCCGACATGCTGATGGAGCAGCTCTTCCGGCTGACCGATCTCGAAACACGGGTGCCGCTCAACCTCAATGTGCTCGACCCGCTCGGCGTGCCGCGGGTGATGAACCTGAAGGAGGCGCTGCAGGCTTTTCTCGACCACCGCCGGGTGGTGCTGCAACGGAAGAGCCGCCACCGCCTCGCGGCGGTTGCCCGCCGCATGGAGATCCTGCGCGGCCAGATCGTCGTCTATGTCAATCTCGACGAGGTGATCCGCATCATCCGCGAAGGCGACGACCCCAAGGCCGAGATGATGGCCCGCTGGGAGCTGACCGAGGTGCAGGCCGAGGCGATCCTGAATATGCGGCTGCGGGCGTTGCGCCGGCTCGAGGAGATCGAAATCCGCAAGGAGATCGACCAGCTCTCGGCCGAGGAGGCAAAGCTCACTGCGCTGCTGTCGAGCGAGAGGAGGCAATGGCGCGCGATTGCCAATGAGGTCAAAGCGACAGCGGCCGAATTCGGCGGCGAGACGCCGCTGGGGCGCCGCCGTACCGAGATCGCCGCCGCGCCGGCGCCGATCGAGATCCCCGCCGAGGCGCTGGTCGAACGCGAGCCGGTGACGGTGCTGTGCTCGGCCAAGGGGTGGATCCGCGCTGTCAAGGGGCACAACGTCTCGGCTGACGAGCAAAAGTACAAGGAGGGCGACGCGCCGCGCTTTGCCGTCGCTGCCGAGACGACGGACCGCCTGATCGTCTTCGGCACCAACGGGCGCTTTTATACGCTCGGGGTCGACCGGCTCCCTGGCGGGCGCGGGCATGGCGAGCCGCTGCGGCTCATGATCGACCTGCCGAACGAGCACGACATCGTGGCGATGTTCCCTTATCGGCCCGGCTTGGAGCTGTTGGTCGTTGCCGACGACGGCCGCGGCTTTGTCGTCGACGGCGAGGAGGCCGTCGCGCAAACCCGCGCCGGCAAGCAAGTGTTGACGCCGGGCGAGGGTGCTGTCGCTCGGGTCTGCGTGCAGGCGGAGACCGGCGACGCGGTCGCCTTTGTCGGCGACAACCGCAAGATGCTGATCGTCAAGCTCGACGAGATCCCGCTGATGACGCGCGGCCGCGGCGTCATCCTGCAGCGCTACAAATCGGGCGGGCTTGCCGATTGCAAGGTGTTCCGCCTCGCCGACGGCCTGTCCTGGCGGCAAGGCGAAAACCGCATCCGCACCGAAACCAACCTCACCCCCTGGCTCGGTTCCCGCGGCTCCGCCGGCCGGCTCGTTCCCGGCGGCTTCCCGCGCTCCAACCGCTTCGGGTAGTGTTAGCGACAGACGTGTTCGCATTATTCGGGCGCAAATGGGAGCAGGACACTTATTTCGAACGCGGTCCATGCGGATGTTGCGCGCAACTGGCCGATAAACCTCCATTAATCAGGCATTTGGATCCAGCGAACAGCGACAGACCGCGCAGGCGATGGCTGGCTGTTTTTGCTGTTTCGCAGCAAATTATCAGCCAGCGATATTTCGTATCCCGCAGAAATCCTGGATTAGGAACGGTTGAGCGAACGAAATAACAGCCACATGCTGGCTGCTCCGCCGCTGATTTCCGGTGTTTTTCGGCAAGCGGCAAGGACAGTGAAGACGGCACGCAATCGGAAATAGTTTCATCGCACTCGTTGGTGAGATCCTCATATCCCCATATTATCATATTAACAAATAGTTTGTCAACATGATAAATGCTGTTCAGGTATCGCTCGTCCAGGCCGGGCTGATCGCAAACCGCGACGATATCCCGCTGATGACCTGAGTCAGCGATGTCTCCCTGCAGCGGCAAAAAATCGGGGCTGGCCAAATTGCAAGGTGTCTCGCCCTTGCCTGGCCGGCTGTCCCGAGCGGTTTCTCGCCATCGAACCGCTTCGCTAACCGCCCGCTCGGTTGAAGTCGACCGCCGCGGTGTTGGCCCCGCACAACAGCACTGCGACGCGCTCACCGCGCGCGGGCTGGTAGGCGCCTGAAAGCAACGCCGCCAGCGCCGCTGCGCCGCCGGGTTCGGCGACCACCCGAAGCGTCGCCCACAATGCGCGTTGCGCGCTGCGGATCGCCTCGTCCGAGACCAGCACCGAGCGCTCGACAAAATTTCGGGCGATCGGAAACATCAGCTCGCCGACACGACGTGGCGCCAGCGAATCGGCGGCGACACCGCCTACCGGTGCATCGATCGGGCGACCCGCAGAGAGCGCGTCGTGTAGGGTCGGCGACAGTTCCGGCTCGACTGCAACAATGCGGATGCGGCCAGCATACCATGCCGCGATACCGCCGATCAGTCCGCCGCCGCCTACTGCGACGAGTAGCGTGTCGATCTTCGGTGCATCGCCCTCTATCTCGAGGCCGACCGTGCCTTGGCCGATCATGGTCTCGGGCTGATTGTATGCGTGAATGGCGAGTGCACCGGTGCGGGTCACAAAATCTTCGCTCGCCGCCAAAGCATCCGCATAGCGGTCACCGGTGACGACTAGCTCGGCGCCGTAGCCTCGAATCCGCTCCAGCTTTGCCGATGAAGTGATGTGCGGCACAAAGATCGTCGCGCGAAGGCCCAACCGCATCGCCGCATACGCGACGGCGGCGCCGTGATTGCCGCCGGACGCGGCTGCCACGCCGGCCGGCGGAGTGGGACGGGTCAGCAGGTTGGCGAAGGCGCCGCGCGGTTTGAACGAGCCGGTGTGCTGCAGAAACTCGAGCTTCATCACGAGCGGTGCCGCATCGAGGCCGAAATCCTGCGCGTCGACCGTGATCGTCGGCGTATGCCGCACATAAGGCCGGATCAGCCGTTCGACGGCGGCGATCTGGTCGCGCTCGATCGACCTTTGCGTTTGTGGCACGGCAGAGGAGGCTTGCATTGCGGCCTGACGATCCGATTCCCGAAGGAATTAGGCAACTACCAACTAACGCGATGACGGTTTTCTTACATGCCAAAATGACGCATGCTATCCCGCAGCCAAACGGGGTCCAGCATGCGCGCGCAACGACTGACGACGATCATCTTTATCGGAATGCTGCTCGGCATCGGGGTCGGCTATGCCTGCCACCAGTTGTGGCCGGATCCGCAGACAGCGAAGACGGTCGCCGGCTACATCTCCTTGTTCACCGACATCTTCCTGCGATTGATCAAGATGATCATCGCGCCGCTCGTCTTTACGACCTTGGTGGTCGGTGTGGCGCATATGGGCGACACCAAGGCCGTCGGCCGGATCGGCGGCAAGGCGATGCTGTGGTTCGTCAGCGCATCGCTCATCTCGCTGCTGCTCGGCCTGATCATGGTCAACATCCTGCGGCCGGGTGATAATCTCAACCTCCCACTCCCGGATGTCGGCGCTTCGACCAACCTCAACGCGGCCTCGCTGTCATTGAAGGATTTCGTGACCCACCTCGTGCCGAAAAGCGCCGTCGAGGCGATGGCCAACAACGAGATCCTGCAGATCGTCGTATTTTCGCTGTTCTTTGGGGTCGCGGCAGCGGCCCTAGGCGAGCGGGCGGCGGGCGTCATCAAGATCATTGATGAGACCTCGCAGATCATCCTGAAGATAACAGGGTACATCATGGGCCTCGCTCCGATTGCCGTATTCGCGGCAATGGCGGCCACAGTGACAACGCAGGGCATCGGCATACTGGTGACCTACGGCAAGTATCTGATCATGTTTTATTTTAGCCTCGGCGTGCTATGGCTGGTGCTGATCGCTGCCGGGTTCTTGTTCCTTGGCCGCGCTGTGTTCCGGCTGATCTCGCTGATCCGCGAGCCGTTCCTGTTAGGCTTCAGTACGGCGAGCAGCGAGGCCGCCTACCCGGTCACGATGGCGCAGCTCGAAAAGCTCCCGGTCAGCAAGAAGATCATCAGCTTTGTGTTGCCGATGGGCTACTCGTTCAACCTCGACGGCTCGATGATGTACTGCACCTTTGCGGTAATCTTCATCTCGCAGGCCTATAACATCCCGTTGTCGATCCCGCAGCAGGTCACGATGCTGCTGGTTCTGATGCTGACCAGCAAGGGCATGGCCGGAGTGCCGCGTGCCTCCCTCGTCGTCATCGCCGCCACTCTGGTGACCTTCAACCTTCCGGAAGCGGGCCTGCTGTTGATCATCGGCATCGACCAGTTCCTCGACATGGGCCGTACCGCGACCAACGTGATCGGCAACAGTTTGGCGACTGCTGTCATCGGCCGCTGGGAGGGGGAGACAGCGGAGACGCTCGGCGTGCCGGCGGAGGCGCAAGCCGCTTGATGCTGCGCTTTCTGCTCGCGGTCACGCTGACCGCGTCGCTGCTGTCGATTCCTGCCGCAAGCGCCCAGGAGCTGACCGGAACTTTAAAGAAAATCAAGGACAGCAAGACAGTGACCCTCGGGTATCGCGAGAGTTCGATCCCGTTCTCCTATGTGAGCAAGGTTGGTGAGCCGATCGGCTATTCGATCGACCTGTGCAACGCAGTGGTCGATGAGGTCTCGAAAGAACTCGAAGGAATCGAGATCGCGGTCAAATATAAGAAAGTCACCGCAGAGACACGCATTCCCGCCGTGAAATCAGGTGAGATCGATCTCGAATGCGGCTCGACGACAGCCAATTTCGAGCGCAAGAAGGAGGTCGCCTTCTCGCCGATCTTCTTCGTCGCGGGCACCAGGCTCCTGGTTCCCCGCTCCTCCGGCATAAGCTCCTACCGCGATCTGCGCGACAAGACGATCGTCGTAACTGCCGGCACCACCAACGAAGCCGCGGTGCGGGCGATCTCGGACAAACAGCATCTCGGCATCAAGTTTATGGTCGGCAACGACCACGCCGAATCATTTGCCATGCTGAAGGAAGGCAAGGCCGACGCCTTCGCCACCGACGACATACTGCTCTACGGCCTGGTGGCGACAGCCAGACTGGGCGACCAGTATCATGTCGTCGGCGAATATCTGTCCTATGACCCCTATGGGCTGATGTACCGCAAGGACGATCCCGATTTCGCGGCTATCGTCGGCCGCACCTTCGGCCGCCTCGCGCAGGGCCGCGAGCTGGTGCAGCTCTACAACAAATGGTTCCAGCAGCGCCTGCCGACCGGCGAAACCCTCGACCTGCCAATGAGCCCGCAGTTGGAGGAGATCTTCCGCGTCGAGGGCGTGCCCGATTGAGCCGCTTTCAGTGTTTGACGGAGGAATAGGGCAGGGTCGGCTCGCCGGCTTTGTATTCATCCGGCCACAGCACGACTTCGCCCTTGCCGTCGCGGAAGTCATCGACACTGGTGCCTGCGATTCCCTGGAACTGGATGGTCAGGACGCGTGCCTTTTTCCACTCGCCCTTCTCGCCAAAGGCGACGTCGCCCACCACAGTCTTGAAGGTGTGGGAGCGGATGTAATCGGCAATCTTGTCCTGGTCGAGGCTCTTGGTCTGCTCGACAGCCTCCCCCAATACCTGCAAATCGGCATAGGCCCAAGGCGCGAGGTAATAACCGAGCGGATCGACACCCTTGCCGGCCGCCTGCTCCTGATAGCGTTCCAGAAACTCCATCACGCCGGGGAACCGCAGTTTCGGCGCCGGCAGCCACCAATCGAAGGTTATAATGCCATTGAGCAGTGGACCAAGTGACGTCTTGAGCGACGTGCTCTGCGGCCCGGTCATCGTACCGCAGCACATCTTGGTGTTGAGCCCGATCTCGTGCATCGCACGGATCAGGCCGACGCTGTCGGGGGGATAGGACGCGAAATAAACTATGTCGGGGCTTGCTGCTTGGATGGCGCGAATGATGGGGCTGAAGTCGGTCGTGGTTGGCGGGTAGGTCTTGTCGTAGACGACATTGAGACCGGCCTTCTTAATGTTGACCCGGGCCCCGTCGGCGGTATTGCGCGTCGCCTCGCCGTCATCGACCGCCAATGCGATCGTTTTCAGGCCGAGCTTCTCCTTATTGGCCTTGACGATCTCAAAAAAGCCCTCGGAGATCGCCGCTCGCGGATCGGGCCCCACTGGCAGCATCGAGAAGTATTTCGGGTAGTGAAACTCCTCGTTGACGTCCATTGCGAATAGACCCATGAACGTCTTGTTGTGCTGGATCACGACCGGCAATGCCGGGGCCGTGACATTGGTGCCATAGGCCGAAACGACGAGATCGACCTTATCGACGTCGAGCAGTTTTGTGTAGATGCCCGGCACCAAAGACGGGCTGGTCTGATCGTCGTAATAGACGAGCTTGACCGGGCGGCCGAGCAGCCCGCCCTTTTCATTGATGTCCTCGGCCCAGATCTGCATTGCAAGCAGCCCCGAGGTGCCATTGACCGCGAGCCCACCGGTCAACGGCATGCTGAACCCGATCGTAATCGGCGGGCCCGACGCCGCGTGAGCAAGAACCGGTCCAGTTGACAGCAGCATTGCAAGCGCGCACGCAGTCCGTCGCATTACCATATTCCCCCATCGCTTCTATTCCGTCATTCCCGCGCAAGTGGGAATCCAGGCGGCTAGCTCGAGCGGGCGCCCTTGGGCCCCCCCGCTTGCGCGGGGGCGACGGGTTACATTACCGCGGCAAAAGGCTTGCCCCCATCAGGAATTTGTCGATGGCGCGGGCGCATTGGCGGCCTTCGCGGATCGCCCAGACGACCAGCGACTGGCCGCGCCGCATATCACCGGCGGCGAATATTCTGGAAACCGAGGTGCGGTAGTCGACGGTATTGGCGCGAACATTTCCCCGCGGGTCGACCTCTACACCGGACTGCTCGATCATCCCCAGCCGGCGGGGGCCCAGGAACCCCATCGCCAGCAGCACGAGATCGGCCTTTAGGGTGAAGCGGCTGTGTGGAAGTTCCTGCATGGCGAAGCGGCCGTCCGGGTTCTTCTCCCATTCGACGCGGACGCATTCGAGCGCCGTCACGCACCCGTCCTGCCCAATCGCTTGCTTGGTAAGCACCGACCAGTCGCGTTCGCAGCCTTCTTCCTGCGAGGAGGAGGTGCGCAGTTTCATCGGCCAATCGGGCCAAGTCAGCGCCTTGTCTTCGCGCGCCGGCGGCTTCGGCAGGATTTCCAGCTGGGTGATCGAAGCGGCGCCCTGGCGCACCGAGGTGCCGATGCAGTCGGATCCTGTATCCCCGCCGCCGATCACGACAACGTGCTTGCCCTCGGCGGTGATCGTACCGTGCGGCGCGGCGCGCTCGTCACTGTCGCCGGCCCCGCGCTTGTTCTGCTGCGGCAGAAAATCCATCGCAAAATGAATGCCGTCGAGCTCACGGCCCGGGACTTCGAGGTCGCGCGGGTGCTCTGCGCCGGCGGTCATCGCAATGGCGTGGAACTCGTCGAGCAGCGCTGACATCGGAAGATCGACGCCGACGTCGATCTCGGTGCGGAAACAGACGCCCTCCGCCTCCATCTGTGTGACGCGGCGATCGATCAACCATTTCTCCATCTTGAAATCGGGGATGCCGTAACGCAACAGGCCGCCGATGCGATCGGCCTTTTCGAATACCGTCACCGAGTGCCCGGCGCGCGCCAGCTGCTGCGCGCAGGCGAGCCCCGCCGAACCCGAACCGACCACCGCGACGCGTTTGCCGGTGCGCTGTGCCGGCACGACCGGCTCGATCCAGCCTTCCCGCCAGCCGCGGTCGACGATCGCGCATTCGATGGTCTTGATCGTGACCGGGTTGTCATCGATGTTGAGTGTGCAGGCCGCTTCGCACGGCGCCGGGCAGATGCGGCCGGTGAATTCCGGAAAATTGTTTGTCGAGTGCAGCGTTCTGAGCGCTGCGCGCCACTGCTCGCGATAGACGAGGTTGTTCCAGTCCGGGATCAGGTTGTTGACCGGACAACCCTCGTGGCAGAACGGGATGCCGCAATCCATGCAGCGCGCCGCCTGCTTGCGGTTCTCGGCATCCGGCAGCGGCTTGACGAATTCCTTCCAGCTGCGGCTGCGGATTTCCGGCTTCTCATAAGGGCGATCACGCCGCTCGATCTCGAGAAACCCCGTTGGCTTGCCCATTAACTCCTTAATCCCCGCTCCGTCAAACTTAGTCAATATTGCTGACTTATATCAAGATGCGTGAATTAGATTCTATCATTAATTGCCGCAGCGTAGAAAGCGCAGCATTCCTGCGGTTTCATTCGATAACTTCGTCGGCGCGGCCGAGCAGCAACTGTGGCACGGTGAGGCCGAGCGCCTTCGGGTCTTCATGTTGATGACCAGCTCGAACTTTGCGGATTGCACGACCGGCAGGTCGGCAGGGCTCGCACCCTGGAGAATTTTTCCGACGTCAACCCCAGCCTGGCGATACCCATCCGCAAAGTTGGCTCCGTAACTGATCAAACCGCCGATTTCGGTAAAATTGCGCTGGAAATAGATCGCGGGCAACTTGTAGTGCGCCATCAGCCGTACAAGTCGCTCGCGCCGGCTTATGAAGAACGGATCCTGGGCGATGAGCATGGCGCCTGCGCGTTGCTCCACGGCTTTGCTACCGCGGCGTCGATCTCCTGTTCGGTGCTGGCCCGCGCGATCGAAATTTGGCGTTTCAGAACGGCTGCCGCCGCTGCGAGCTCATGGGCCTGGCGATCGGCATCCGGGTATTCCGGGTTGACGAGGACGCCAATCGGCGCCTCGCCGGGAACGAGCTCGTTGAGCAGCTCAAGCCGCTTTGGCTCCAACTCGGCTCCGAGCAGGCTCACTCCGGTGAGGTTACCGCCGGGACGACTGAGACTGGCCACGAGGCCGGCGCCGATCGGATCGCCGGCCGTCACAAAGACGATCGGGGTCGTGGCAGAGACTTGTTTTGCGGCTCTTGCCGGCTCACTGCCGCCGGCGGCGAGTATGACGGCGACTTTGCGGCCGATCAGGTCCGCCGCCAGATCAGGCAGCCGGTCATATCGACCGTCTGCCGCGCGGTATTCGATCACGACATTTCGGCCCTCGATATATCCGGTTTCTTTTAAGCCCTCACGCACAGCTGGCGCGAAGTGATCGAGGTAACTCGGCGAGGCACTGTGCAGGAAACCGACTATCGGGGTCGCTGATTGCTGGGCGCGCACACCGACAGGCGTCGCAAGCGACGCGGTGACGAGCGCGATAAGGTCACGCCGCCTCACTCGGCGGCGGCGACCTGCGCTGCTTCGCGCTCGCTGCGCAATTCAAGCAGCGCGCGCCGGTAATCTTTCGGGGTCACCTTAACGAAAGCGGTGACGGCGTTGTCCCAGTCCTCGAGCAACAGTCGGGCGCGCGCGCTGCCGGTGTAGAGGTGATGGCGCTCTAGGAGGATGCGCAGCCGCGCGGCATCGAAGCGCAGCGGGTCACCCATGCCGTTGTCATGAACGCTCGGCGCGCGCTGCCTCGGCCGGTCTGGGTCGGCATCGTCTTCGGGCTCGGCCGCGACAATCGGTTCCAGTTCGACCTCGCTCTGATTGCACAGGCTCGCGAAGCGGCCCTGCGGGTCCCAGACATAGGCAATCCCGCCCGACATACCGGCCGCGAAATTGCGCCCGGTGTCGCCGATCACGACGACCACACCGCCAGTCATGTATTCGCAGCCATGATCGCCCGTGCCTTCGACGACGGCGGCTACACCCGAATTGCGCACCGCGAAGCGTTCGCCCGCGACACCCTCGAAATAGGCCTCGCCGGCGATCGCGCCGTACAGCACGGTGTTGCCGATGATGATGTTTTCGGTCGGTTCGCGGCTCGCCTCGGGCGGCTGGCGCACGATCAGGCGCCCGCCCGACAGACCCTTGCCGGTGTAGTCGTTGGCGTCGCCAAAGAGCTCCAATGTTACGCCGTGTGCTAGGAACGCGCCAAAGCTCTGCCCGGCATTGCCGCGGAACGTCGCCCAGATCGTGTCCTGCGGCAGACCGGCATGGCCATAGCGGCGCGCGACCTCACCCGATAGCATCGCGCCGACAGTGCGGTGGACATTGCGGATCGGCCGCTCGATGCGCACGGGTTGGCGCTCCTCGAGAGCCGGCTGCGCCTCTGCGATCAGCTCGTTGTCGAGCGCTTTGTCGAGATGGTGCTGCTGCCGCTCGCAATTGTAGATCGCGACCCCGGGCTTCGCCGGCTCCTGGTATAAGAGGCGCGAGAGGTCGATCCCCTTGGCCTTCCAATGGCCGATCGCCCGCACCATGTCGAGCTTGTCGACGCGGCCGACCATCTCGTTGAAGGTGCGGAAGCCGAGTTGCGCCATCAGCTCACGCACTTCCTCCGCGACAAAGAAGAAATAATTGATGACGTGCTCGGGCTGGCCGGTGAAGCGCTTGCGCAATACCGGGTCCTGGGTCGCGATGCCGACCGGGCAAGTGTTGAGATGGCACTTGCGCATCATGATGCAGCCCGCGGCGATCAATGGCGCGGTCGCAAAACCGAACTCATCCGCGCCGAGCATGGCCCCGACCACCACATCGCGGCCGGTCCTGAGCCCGCCATCGACCTGCACGGCGATGCGGCCGCGCAGCCCGTTGCGCACCAATGTCTGCTGCGTCTCGGCGAGCCCGATCTCCCAGGGCGAGCCGGCATGGGTCAGCGAGGTGAGCGGGCTCGCGCCGGTGCCGCCCTCAAAGCCGGCGATCGTGACATGGTCGGAGCGCGCCTTACTGACCCCGGCTGCAACGGTCCCGACGCCGACCTCGGAGACGAGCTTGACCGATATTCGCGCCCGCGGATTGGCGTTCTTCAGATCGTGGATCAGCTGCGCCAGATCCTCGATCGAGTAGATGTCGTGATGCGGCGGGGGTGAGATGAGGCCGACCCCGGGGGTCGAGTAGCGCACCCCGGCGATGATCTTGTCGACTTTGCGGCCGGGCAACTGGCCGCCCTCGCCGGGCTTGGCGCCTTGCGCCATCTTGATCTGCAGGTCGTCGGCATTGACCAGGTACTCGGTCGTAACGCCAAAGCGCCCCGAGGCGACCTGCTTGATCGCCGAGCGCATCGAGTCGCCGTTGGGCAAGGGCTTGAAGCGCTGCGCCTCCTCACCGCCCTCGCCCGTATTGGACTTGCCGCCGATGCGGTTCATTGCAATGGCAAGCGTCGTATGCGCCTCGCGGCTGATCGAGCCGAAGCTCATTGCGCCGGTCGCGAACCTCTTGACGATCTCGCTCGCCGGCTCGACTTCGTCGAGCGGCACCGGTTCATCGGCCAACTTGAACGACATCAGCCCGCGGATCGTCAGATGCCGCTCGCTCTGCTCGTTGATCGTCGCCGCAAAGGCCCGGTAATCGGTAAGCGAGTTGCCGCGCACCGCATGCTGCAATTTGGCGACCGATTGTGGCGTCCAGGCATGATCCTCGCCGCGCAGCCGAAAGGCGTAATCGCCGCCGAGATCAAGCATGTCCGCATAGAGCGGGTTGTCGCCATAAGCATTCTTGTGCCGCGCGACTGCCTCCTGGGCGATCTCGCGCAGCCCCACGCCTTCGATCGTCGTCGCCGTGCCGGTGAAGTATTTCTCGACGAAATCGCTCGTGAGACCGACGGCATCGAAGATCTGCGCCCCGCAATATGATTGGTAGGTCGAGATCCCCATCTTGGAGATGACTTTGAGGATCCCCTTGCCGATCGCCTTGATGTAGTTCTTTTGCGCCTGTTCGGCGCTGAGCGGCAGGTCGTTTTCGACGCGCATCTGGTCGAGCGTGGCAAAGGCGAGGTACGGGTTGATTGCCTCCGAGCCGTAGCCGGCCAGCGCACAAAAATGATGCACCTCGCGCGCCTCGCCGGTCTCGACGACGATGCCGGTCAAAGTGCGCAGACCCTGGCGGATCAGGTGATGGTGCACTGCCGATGTCGCGAGCAGTGCCGGGATCGGCACCCGCCCGACCGAGGTCGCGCGGTCGGACAAGATCAGGATGTTGTGCCCGGCTTCCACCGCCAGGGTCGCCTCATAGCACAGCCGCTCGAGCGCCCGCGCCATGCCATCCGCACCCTCGGCGGCTGCCCAGGTAGTGTCGAGCGTATCGGTACGGAAGGCGCTGACCAATTTCTCGATCGCGTGGATCTTCTTCAGATCGCCGTTGGTCAGGATCGGCTGGGAAACTTCCAGCCGGTAATGCGTGCCGGCCTCGTGCCCCAAGAGGTTCGGCCGCGGCCCGATCATCGAGACCAGCGACATGACCAGCTGTTCGCGGATCGGGTCGATCGGCGGATTGGTGACCTGCGCAAAATTCTGCTTGAAGTAATTGTAGAGCAGCTTTGGGTTGTTCGACAGCGCAGCAATCGGTGTGTCGGTGCCCATAGAACCGACCGGATCGTCCCCGTCGCGCGCCATCGGCTCGAGGAAGAACTGGATGTCCTCCTGCGAGTACCCGAAAGCCTGCTGGTGCTTGAGCTGCGTAGTCGGGTCGTTGGGTAGGGTCGGCACCGTGGCCCGAGAGAACTCCTCCTCGTGCTCTTCCGCGAGGTCCGGCAGCTCGTGTAATTTGAATTGGGTCGCTTCGAGCCATTCTGCGTATGGATGTTCGGCGGCTAGTTTGCGCTTGATCTCGTCGTCGTCGACGATGCGGCCCTCTTCGAAGTCGATCAGCAGCATCTTGCCCGGCTGCAGGCGCCACTTGCGGATGATCTTCTCCTCCGGGACCGGCAGCACCCCGGCCTCCGACGCCATGATCAGGTGATCGTCGTCGGTGACGATGTAGCGCGCCGGCCGCAGCCCATTGCGGTCGAGCGTGGCGCCGATCTGGCGGCCGTCGGTGAAGGCGATCGCCGCGGGCCCGTCCCACGGTTCCATCAGCGCGGCGTGATATTCGTAAAACGCCCGCCGTTGCAGGTCCATCAGCGGGTTGCCGGCCCAGGCTTCGGGGATCAGCATCATCATCGCGTGGGCAAGCGAATAGCCGCCGCCGATGACGAGAAGCTCGAGCGCATTGTCGATGCAGGCGGTGTCCGACTGTCCTGGCCCGATCAGCGGAACCATTTTCGCGAGGTCGGGGCCGAGCAACTCGGAGGTCATCGCCTGCCGGCGCGCCGCCATCCAATTGACGTTGCCGCGCACCGTGTTGATCTCGCCGTTGTGGCAGATGAACCGGTACGGGTGGGCGAGCCGCCACGACGGGAAGGTGTTGGTCGAAAAGCGCTGATGAACCAAGGCGAGCGCCGAAACCGTCAGCGGGTTGCGCAGGTCCTCGTAAAAGCTTCCGACCTGCGGGGCCAGGAGCAAGCCCTTGTAGACGAGGGTGCGGGTCGAGAAGGACGGCATGTAGAGGTCGCGCAATGCCGGCATGCCCTGGTACTCGGCCAATGCCGCGACGCTGTTCAAGGCCTGCTTGCGGATCGTCAGGATCTTGCGCTCAAAGGCGTCCTGATCGGCAGTTTCCTGGCTGCAGGCGACGATCGCCTGGCTGATCCACGGCATCGTCTCGATGACTTTGGCGCCGAGGCCGGCCGTATCGGTCGGGACGTCCCGCCAACCGACGAGGGTTTGTCCCTCGGCCTTGATGAAGCCCTCGACATGTTCGATCGCGATGGCGCGCGCCCGCTCTTCCCACGGCAGAAAGCACATCGCGACTGCGTACCGGCCGGGGTCGGGAAGGGTCAGCCCCTGGCGCATCGCCCACTCACGCAGCAACGCATCCGGCATCTGAATGAGGCAGCCGGACCCGTCGCCGACCAGCGGGTCGGCCCCGACGGCGCCACGGTGGTCGAGATTGACCAGGATCTGCAGACCGCGCGTGATGATGTCGTGGGATTTTCGTCCCTTGATGTTGGCGACGAAACCGATGCCGCACGAATCATGCTCGTTGCGCGGGTCGTAGAGTCCCGGTCCCTCAGGCAATGTCATCGCGTATGCTCTTCACTCAAAGCTGTTGGCGCATAAATGACCGCGCACCGGCGCGCGATCCGGCGCAAGTGCCATAATATGCACAAGATTGGCGAGGACGCGAAGCGCTTTAACGCTGGGTTAAATTCCACATCAACCGCTTAGCGGCTCCGACCCGCAGCCTCTCCGATCAACTGCCCGCTCGGGCTCGCGGCATCGAATTCCTGTGGCATAATGGCGCGCCGCCAGAGCCGGCATAAGCGGTCAGGCGAGGTCGGGCGAGCTGGTGGAGCCGTCAATGAGCCGTAGACGCGATATGAGGCGGCGCGATTTCACGGCAGGTCTGTTGCTGGCGGCCGCCGCGCAGTCCGTGCGTGCGCAAGATCGGACAAAGCAGCACCGTATCGCGATCATGATCCCGGCAGGTCCCGTGACTCCCATCAGCGATACAGGAGATCGCTTGTGGCAGGCGTTCTTCGAGGAACTGCGCCGATTGGGCGATATCGAGGGACAAAATCTCACGATTGAGCGCTACTCCGGCGAGGGACGCCCCGAAGGCTACGGCGATTTCGCGCACGATGTCGTCGGTCGCAATCCGGACGTGATATTTGCCATTTCCAACCACGTCGCGCTGGCGGTCCGCGCGGCCAGAGGGACAAGCCGATCGTTTGGATAGGAGTTGAGCCGATCCTGTCTGGGCTCGCGGCGAGCCTGGCGCGACCGGGCGGTAGCATAACCGGGGTCACCGTTTACGGCGTCGAAACCTGGGGGAAACGTTTGCAGATCCTCAAGGAAGCCGTCCCTTCGGCATCTAAGGTCGTGTTCCTGGCGATGCGCACAGAGTGGGAAGGTGACGTTCCCTATCCAGCCTGGAACAGACAGCTTCGGGAAGGAGGCAACGATTGGGAATCTCGCTGCTCCCTAAGCTGCTCCGGGAGTCGACCCCGTCAGAGTATCAGCACGTCTTCGCTGAAATCGCGAAGGACCGGCCGGATGCGATCATCGTGGGGGCCAGGAGTGAATTTTCGCCCTACCGCCAGTTGATTGTTGCGTCGGTCGAAAAAAGTCGCCTGCCCGCAATGTATCCTTATCGTGAGTACCTGGAGCTGGGTGGGCTGATAGCCTACGAGAGCGACCTCGGCGAACTCGGGCGGCGCATGGCCGACGACGTGCACGAGATCCTCAACGGGGCCACATCCCGATCTATCAACCGACCAAATTCGAACTCGTGATTAATTTGAAAGGCGCGAAGGCACTCGGCCTTACCCTCTCGCCCGCGCTGCTTGCGGAGGCCGACGAGGTGATCGAATGAGGCGGCGTGAGTTCATCACGGTATTCGCCGGGGCGGCGGGCGCGTGGCCGCGCGATGCGCTGGCGCAGCAGTCGGCGATTCCCGTGATCGGGTTTCTGAGTAGCGCGTCGCCCAAGGCTTACGCGGGTCGAGTCGCGGCCTTTCGCAAAGGTCTGAATGAGTCGGGTTACGTCGACGGTCAGGATGTGGCGATTGAATTTCGTTGGGCGCAAGGCCAATACGATCGACTGCCGGTGTTCGCGGCCGACTTGGTCCGCCAAAATGTGGCCGTGATCGTCTCCAGCGGTGGCGACGTCGCAGCTCTCTCCGCGAAGGCAGCAACCTCTTCGATCCCGATAGTGACGGTAAGTGGCAGCGATCCGGTGACGGCGGGACTTGTGACCAGCTTCAACCGGCCGGGCGGCAACTTCACCGGCGCAAGCTTTGTCGCGACCGAGTTGGAGACAAAGCGGCTGGAGCTGTTGCGCGATCTGGTGCCTGCAGCCGCAATGATTGGGATACTCATCAACCCGACCAATCCGGCTGCCGAGAGCCGGTCGAAAGACCTGCAGATCGCCGCTCGCACACTCGAACGGAATATTCAGATTGTGAGCACCAGCAGTGAAAACGAGCTCGAAACGGCGTTCGCGAGCTTAATCCAACAGCGAGCCGGTGCGCTCCTCGTCAGCACCAATTCGTTCTTTACAAGCCAGCGCGATCAACTCGTCGCGCTGGCCGCGCGACACGCGCTGCCAGCCATTTATCCATGGCGTGAGTTTGTCGAAGCGGGCGGATTGGTGAGCTATGGGCCAATCATTACCGAAGTTTACCGCCAAGTTGGGATCTACACGGCCCGGATTCTCAAGGGTGAAAAGCCCGCCGACCTGCCCTTCCTGCGGCCGGCCAAGTTCGAGCTGGTAATCAATCTTAAGACTGCCACGGCGGTCGGCCTCACGATTCCGCCATTGACACTCGCCCGCGCCGACGAACTCATCGAATGAGGCGGCGCGATCTCATTGGCGGAATTCCAGTACCGCTCTGGCATTGCCCTTCGGCGCGGCTCAGCAGCAGGGCAAGGTCTGGCGAACAGGTAATGTGCATAATTCTACACCCGAGCAGGTCGGACAACTTGCGCAAGCGCTCGAACGGCGTCTGGCCGATCTCGGCTATGTGCAGGCTAGGAATATCGTGCTGTTACATTGATTTGCCCGCCCACAGCCGGACAAGCTGCGAGAGGTCATCAGTTCCTTAGTGCCCTTGATCGGCTTAAAAGCGTGGCCGTCCTTCCCGTCGTCGGTGACCCCAATGTTGAATTCGCGGTGACATCGCTGAACCGGGCGTGACCCGAACTCGGGATCACCCTTGTGTCCGTCGATATTTAATTCCGCTGACGACATCAAACCCGCGTTTGCGAATATGACAAAAAGCAAGCATCGTGATCGCTGGCGGCCTCACCTATACCGTCGGTACGCAGATCGCCGATCTGGCACTCGAAGCTCGTCTCCCTTCGAGCCACGCCTTCAAGAAAACGGTTAGGGCCGGAGGATTAGTGACCCTCGGCCCCGATCTTGTGGCAATGGCTCGTCCCGCCGCCGCGCAAATCGACAAGATCATCAAAGGGACCAGCCCAGCCGACATTCCGGTCGAACAGCCCGGCGCTATGAGCTGTACATCAATTTGAACACGGCCCGGTTGCTGAACCTGACCATCCCGCCAACCCTGCTCGCCCTCGCCGACGAGCTCATCTAATGAGACGGCGCGATTTGACACCTGATGTCTACCCACCAGCGGCCGAGAAGTCTCGGCATAGGGTAGTCGTGCCGGGCGCGCGGCGCGGTTCATCGCCATTGAAATCCGCATCAAACGATGACATTATCGTGCCGTTGGAACGGAGGGCGGAGAGATGCGTACGACCCTCGCGCTGGATGACGAGTTGGTTGCCAAAGCTCAGGATTATACGGGCCTGCGGGAGAAGTCCGCGCTGGTGCGTGAGGCGCTTAAAGCGCTGATCGAGCGCGAAAGCGCGCGGCGGTTGGCGCGTCTGGGCGGCAGTGCGCCAGATCTCACGCCGATCCGGCGCCGCCGGCCGAAGCCGGAGTGATCCTCGTTGATACATCGGTCTGGGTCGATCATTTGCGCGCCGGCGATCAAGTGCTTGCCGGGCTGCTCGAGGCAGGAAAGGTTCTGGCACACCCGTTCATAATCGGCGAACTCGCCTTGGGGAATCTACCGCGGCGCGATCAAGCTCTGCGGGGGCTGCAAGACTTGCCCCAAGCCAACGTCGCAACGGATCGAGAAATCCTACACTTCGTCGATTGGCATCAGCTCTTCGGGCTGGGTGTCGGCTATGTCGATGCTCATCTGCTTGCGTCGGTCAGCCTGACTGCCGGCGCTGGTTTGTGGACGCGCGACAGACGGCTCGGGCGAGCCGCCGACCGTTTGGGTTTGGCGATTTCTGCTCTGGGCTGAGCGGATCGCATCCCGTCACCGTCGATCCGAGCGCGACACCAGCGCGTCGATGAGGGCCTGGATGTAGCCGTAGCAATAGGCGAAGGCGACGCCGGAGGGGTCGCGGCCATCGATCTGCGGCACGTGGTCGGGCATCAGCATGTAGGGGTAGCCGACATCGCGATACGTGGCGAGCGAGCGCGGCATGTCCATGTCGCCCTCGTCCGGGAACGCCTCCATGAAATCGAGCTTCTTCCCCTTGATGTTGCGGAAATGCACGTTGAAGATCTTGCCGCGCTCGCCGAACCAGCGGATCACGTCGAAGATCTCGCGGGCCGGGTCGTCGAGCATCTCGGCGACTGTGCCCTGGCAGAAATTGAGCCCGTGATAGGGGCTTTCGTGCATCTGCGCGAACCGCTTCAGCCCCTCGACGGTGCCGAGCACCCGCGTCACGCCGCGGTAGCCGGGCGGCGTATAGGGGTCGTGCGGATGACAGGCGAGCCGCACCTTCGCGGCAGTGGCGACCGGGACGATTGCGGCAAGGAACCGATCGATCCGCTCCCAGTTCTCCTCTTCCGAGACGATACCGGCCTGGGTTAGCGGCGCGCCCTGGTCGGCACGGTTCCAGCGAAAGGCGGCATTGCGCGACCCGCCGCGCCCCGGCTCGCGCTCCGTGCGTGGGATGCCGATGATGCTGAGATTGTATTTGGCGGCGGGAATGCCCACGGCGGCGAGCCGGTCGATCAGCGCGCAGATGCTCTCGATCTCGCGCTGCCGCTCGGGGTCCTTGCCCAGCAAGATGTGCGGGCTTTCCGCCTCTTCGATCGGCCGCGACGACAGGGGCAATTGCACCATGTCGAGCGACAGGCCGAACGACTCAAGGTGCTCGCGATGACGGTTCAGATCATCGAGGGTCCAAAGGTGAGGATTGCCGGGCGGGTCGACGCAGACATGGGTGACCCCGAGCTGCGCCCAGACCTTGTAGTCCGCATCGTCGCGCGGCCTGATCTGCGTCCCGACGTACACGAGATCCTCAGAAAAACGCGAGGGTGCGAACTTCGATGCTCTCGCGCGGCCGGGCGTGCGGCGGGGTGGTCGGGTCTTCGAAGGCGGTGTGAGCGGTAAAGCGGGCACGGCCGTCTTTCATCGAGTCGTAGACCTTGAAGACCAGCGCCTCGTCGGGGCGCATCTGCGGGAACCAGTACCAGCGGTGCGCCGGGTTGTAGATGATCGCGGAGGTCTGCCCGATGCGGTCCTCATAGCGCCGCTCGGTCACCACCATATCGGCCGGCGAGAGGCTCTGCGCATCGGCGATCGCCAACGGCCAGCACTCGACTTGGTGACGGATCGGCCGCCATACCTGCACGATCGCGAAGCGGCGCCGAAACAGCTCGTCGGCTTCGTTCGGCAGCAAGTCGCGCACCCGCTTCGGCGCCGACCATTCGGTATAGTCGTTGTGCACACGGCGCACGACCTCGCGGATCTTTGCGGCCTCGCGCAGCTCCTGATCCGGCGTGCGCAAGGTGTGATCGAAGACGACGACGCGCTTGGCGCCGCTCTCGGCTTTTACCAGCTCTTCCATCTCCGGGTAATAGACTTCGCGGATCTCGTCCTCGTCATAGAAGTCCGTGACCTTGGTGTCGTGACGCACAAAGCGGAAGCCGTCCTTTTCGAGCGCGAAACGGTGGGCAAAGGGTCGCCCATTGTGCAGCAGGACTTGCCGGGCGTCCGATTCACCGCCGCCGCTTCTCAAATCCGTCGCGCCGGGCGCGCCGACCAGCGAGACGGGCGTGGCGCCGGTATCGACAAAATAGTTGAGCGTCGCTTCGATGGTTTCCGGGAGGGTTTCGAGTTCGGCGATCTGAACCATAAGGGCTCCCTCGCATCAATTCGCGAGTGGATGATAGGGTCGCCCACCGGCCGATACAACTCCCGGCGAGCGCATGGTGCAACCGACCCCCTTCCCCTACTGCCACTTCTTGTAGCCGCGGCGCAGCGCCTTGCCGAGGCGAAAGGCGTTGTCGGTCCAGTCGCCCTTGGGAGAGGCGGGAGACACAGCCTTCCTCAGTTCCGTCAGCTGTTTGCCGAGCCGGAATGCATTGTCCGTCCAGTCGCCTGCGGGCTCCCCGGCCTCTCTGAGTCGCTGCTGGAGGCGCGCTTTCAGGGCCGCCGCATTGGCCCGCTCATGCTCGGTGGCGCCGGCATTCTCGGCTAATGCGCTCACCGCCCGAAGCTTGCGGCGGACGTCCGCGGCCGAGAAGATCAGTCTGGCGACTCGGATCATGGCAGTGCGTCGGATCGGGTATAGCGGCGCCACGCGCTCATCTGGATCGCCGAGGTCAGGCAATGGACCACGACAGGCTTGGTTTTGACCGCAAAGGCGCGGGCGATGCCGCCGGCGACTTCCGTCTCGGTGCGGATCGTGATGCCTTCGGCGCCGAAGGAGCGGCCCCATTGGGCGAAATCCGGGTTGGTGAGTTTTGTGCCTTCCATAAACGGGCGCTCGGGATAGCGCACATAGGAGTGCATGCCGATCGTGCCGTACATGCCATTGTCGGAGATGATCATGATCGGGTTGGCGCCGTATTGGCGGGCTGTGGCGATCTCGTTGCCCATCATCAGCGCGCCGCCGTCGCCGAGAAAGGCGACTACCTGGGTTCCCGGCCGGCGCAATGCCGCCGCGACCGCCATCGGCATGCCGGAGCCCATGGCGCCAACCACCGAGGAAAGAAAGACTTGCCCCTGGCGGAAGCCGATGTAGCGATGCACAAAGCTGCCGAAATTTCCGGCGTCGGTCGTGACTGTGGCGTCGGGCGCCAGGTGTTTGTCGACCTCGCAGACGATCGCAGCGAAATTCACGCCGTCGCTGGTCGGCTCCCATTCCTTGGCCAGCAGCTTGCGATGAATAGCGTGAAGCCCATCGACCCAGCCGCGGCGCTTCCCGGCATCCATCGGAGGGCCACGGCGCAACAGGGCTTTGAGCACCTCGTGTGGACTGCAGGGAATGCCGAGATCGGGTCGCCACACGCGCCCGACTTCATTGGGGTCCGGCCAGATGTGCACAAGGGGCAATTGCGGCTGCGGCGCGGTCGGGAAGCTATAGGACTGGCTGACCGTGTCGGTCATGCGCTCGCCCAATGCGGCCATCAGATCGGCGCGTTTCATCTCGCCGATCAATGCCGGCGGCACCCGGATCCCCATATAGCCGCCGTAATTCGGATGGGTCGCGTCGAATAATTGCGGCCGGCGATGGGTCGGGCTGATCGGCAACATCCATTCTTCGGCGAACCGGTTGAGATCGGCGAAGACGGCATTGTCATGGACCGCGTCGGCCAGTAATGCGCCGCCGACCAATACCAATGGGCGCTCGGCTTCCGCGAGCATCTGGGCGAGCCGGTCGAGGTCCTCGGCGCGCGGTCCGGCGATGACCCGTGGCCGCGCCGGATCAAGCTCGGCCTCAGTCTCCTCGTCGAAGATGTCCTCAGGCAGGATCACCGCGACCGGACCGGGCGTGCCGCTCTCGGCGACGTGGAAAGCGCGGGCGATCGCCTCGGAGGCCTGTCCCGGCTCGTTGACCTCGATGACCAGCTTCGTGACGTCGGACAACAGGCGCGAATAGTTCTGCTCCTGCAACGCCAGCCGGCCGAAATCCTTGCGCTCGACCTGCCCGACCACCATCACCACCGGCGTCGCATCGTGATAGGCCGAATGCAGGGAAACCATCGCGTTCGACAAGCCCGGCCCGCGCGAGACCATCGCCACTCCGGCACGGTCGCGCAGCCGCCCGTCCGCCACCGCCATGTAACCAGCGCCGCCCTCATGCCGGCAGACGATGACGCGGATCGAATTGCGTTCGATGAGGGCGCTGGTCAGCCCGACATAGCTCTCCCCCGGAACGCAATAGACTTGGTCCACGTCATGCGCTTCGAGGCTTTCGGCCAACAGTCGAGCAACGGTCCGTGTCATGTTTGGATGGTCCCTTCCATAGTTTCGTCACACCGGCGAACGCGGGTGCCCATTTCCGCTATGGGTCCCGGCGTTTCGCCGGGATAACGAGGAGTGTCATCCGTTCCCGTAGCCGGGAAGGGAAGATATACTCCCGGAAGGGGAGATATACTAACGTGCGACATCGGAAGGGGAGACGCCAATGCTGATACCGCAAGAAGAATTCGAGGCCGACTTCATCGTGATCGGGGCCGGCTCGGCGGGATGCGCGGTCGCGGCGCGGCTCAGCGAAGATCCGGCGACGCGGGTCCTGCTGCTCGAGGCCGGCGGCGAGGACCGCAACCGCTGGATCCACATCCCGCTCGGCTTTGGCAAGACCTTCGCCGACCCCTCGGTCAATTGGTGCTACGAGACCGAGCCCGACCCCGGCGCCGGGGATCGCCGCGTGTTCTGGCCGCGCGGCAAGGTGCTCGGCGGCTCCTCGTCGATCAACGGCATGGTTTATATCCGCGGCCAGGCCGAAGATTTCGACCATTGGCGCCAGCTCGGCAGTACCGGCTGGTCGTTCGACGATGTGCTGCCCTATTTCAGACGCTCGGAGCACCAGATGCGCGGCGCCGACAGGTTCCACGGCACAGACGGGCCGCTCTGCGTGTCGGATGTCGCGCAACACCCGATCTGTGAGGGTTTTATCGCCGCGACGACCCGACTCGGCTTTCCTCGCAATGACGATTTCAATGGCGCCAGCCAGGACGGGGTAGGCTACCACCAGACCACGACACGCAACGGAAAGCGCTGCTCTACCGCTGTCGGCTATCTCCGCCCGGCAATGCAACGCGCCAATCTCAAGGTCGTCACTGGGGCCTTGACCGAGAAGATTCTGTTCGAAGGCCGCCGTGCGGTCGGCGTGACATTTAGCCAACCTGGCGGGCTCTGCACCGCTCGTGCCGCGCGCGAGGTCATCCTGTGCGGCGGAGCCGTCAACTCGCCGCAACTGCTGATGCTGTCCGGCATTGGCCCGCAGGAGCACCTGGCCGGGTTGGGCATTCCGGTCGTGCATCACCTGCCCGGTGTCGGACAAAGCTTACAAGACCACTACTCGGCCGCGATAAAGCTCCGCTGCAAATTGCCGATCACCGTCAACGACGTAATGCTCAGCAATGCGCGCAAACTGAAGGCCGGTATCGAATATTACATGTTCCACCGTGGCCCGCTGTCGATGATCAGCTCGCCGGCGGCATTGTTCGCGCGCACCCGGCCAGAGCTCGCATCCCCCGACATTAAATGCTCGATCTCGCCGTTCAGCGCGGAGCGGCCGCAGGACGGGCTGCATCGGTTTTCCGGGTTCACGACGATCGCTTACCAGCTCCGCCCGGAAAGCCGTGGCGAGATCAAATTGAAGAGCCCCGACCCGTTCGACGCCCCGGCGGTCTACCCGAATTATCTGGCGACCGAGACCGACCAGCGAACGATCGTCGCCGGTCTAAAGCTGTGTCGGCAGATTTTGGCGACACCGCATATGCAAAGCTACGTCGATGCGGAATTCCAACCCGGTTCGGCGGTCGAAAGCGATGAGGAGCTCTTGGATTATGCCCGACGCCGCGGCGGGACGGTCTATCATCCGACCAGCACCTGCAAGATGGGCAACGACCTGATGGCGGTGGTCGACGCCGAGCTCAGGGTGCACGGCATTGAGGGGCTGCGCATCGCCGACGCCTCGATCATGCCTACGGTCGTCTCCGGCAACACCAACGCCGCGACAATCATGATCGGCGAGAAGGCTGCCGACATTGTCCGCCGGCCGGCCGCCCGGATGGCCGCGTGAGGCTCCGCCGGCCGAATCGACTTGCGGATACCGTTGTGGAAAGATGCCGCATGCCGTTGCAGCCAGGAGGGAGCGCGCCCGATGATCGAGAAGACCACGCAATCCGTCGCGAACCTGGGCTATCACGCCCACATCTATTACGACCCGACAAGGACGCGCGCCGTCGCCGAGCGAGTGTGCGCCGCGATCGACGAAAAGTTCCGGGTCGAGATCGACGGCTTCCGCGACACGCCGGTCGGGCCGCACCCGATCGCCAACGTTCTGGTGATTTTCAAGCCCGACCAGTTCGAACATGTCGTGCCGTATCTGATGCTGAACCGCGACGGGCTCGACGTACTGGTCCACCCGCTGACCGAGGACGCGGTTGAGGACCACAACAGTTTCGCGATCTGGCTCGGTAACCCGGTCGAGCTAAAACTGCACACGCTGCCCCGCGGCCGCGGTGGGCGGCTGCCAAGCGGGGTGAGCGCGTAGGCACCGGAGCGGCAACGCGCTGCCGAGATGGGGCGCCAGCCGATACGGCTCGCCGTAATAGCAGGAGGACAAAACCATGCAGTCTGACATCGACGGCGGAGCGTTAGCATTTCTGCTCGCCCGTGCCGGACTTCATCTGACCGAGGAGCAGAAGGTCGAGCTGAAGACCGTCTATGCCGGCATTGCTGCAATGGCGGAGCGGGTGCGCAAACCGCGCGGCCGTATGGCCGAGCCGGCCCATGTCTATGACTTCACCGAGGAAGATCTCGCATGAGCGGCGCGATCCCGACGATTGCCGACGCCGCCCGGGCGATCGCGGAAAAGCAGCTCTCGCCGGTCGAGCTAACGCGCGCCTGTCTCGATCGCGTGCACAAGCTCGACGGCCAATTGAACGCTTTTGTCCACTTGACCGAGGAGCGGGCGTTGGCCGACGCGCGCGCCGCCGAGGCGGCGATCATGGCGCACGGCCCAAAGGGGCCGCTGCACGGCATCCCGATCGGCCTCAAGGACATCGTCGACACCAAAGGAATACCCACGACGTGCCAGTCGAAGCTGCT
The DNA here is from genome assembly GCA_963787425.1 of uncultured Alphaproteobacteria bacterium. Taxonomy (GTDB): domain Bacteria; phylum Pseudomonadota; class Alphaproteobacteria; order ATCC43930; family CGMCC-115725; genus AP-15. The sequence goes on along the minus strand of CAWBCV010000001.1, from coordinate 531,344 downwards.
GCAGGACAACATCCCGAACGCCGACGCCACTTGCGCGGAGAAGCTCGCTGCCGCCGGCACGGTGCTGATCGGCAAAACGACGACGCATGAATTCGCCGATGGGGGGCCGTCGTTCGATCTGCCCAAGCCTCCGGCGAGGAACCCATGGAACACCGAGCACTTCACGGCCGGCAGCAGCAGCGGCGCCGGCGCTGGAGTGGCGGCGGGGCTGATACTCGGCGGCATCGGCACCGATACCGGCGGTTCGATCCGCGGCCCGGCCGCCCTCTGCGGCATTGCGGGCATCAAACCGACTTATGGCCTCGTCAGCCGTGCCGGCGTCGCGCCGGCCGCGTTCAGCCTCGACCATATCGGGCCAATGACGTGGACGGCCGAGGATTGCGCGCTGATGCTGCAGGCCCTCGCGGGCCACGATCCGCGCGATCCGGCCAGCGCCTCACGGCCTGTTCCGAACTACACCGCGCAGCTCGGCAGCGGCATCAAAGGCCTAAAGATCGGCGTCATTCACCATTTTCATGAGACCGATCACAAAGTCAGCGACGGCACGCAGCGCGGCATCACCGCGGCGATCGGCACCTTCCGCGATCTCGCCGCGGAGATCCGTGAAGTCCAATTGTCGCCGTTGCAGGACTGGCTGGCCTGCGGCTCGTTGATCTCGATCACCGAGCGTGCGGCGGCCTATGAGGAATGGACGCGCACCCGGCTCGGCGATTTTAGCGAGCGGCTGCGCAGCCGATTGATGCTCGGCGCCTTTGTTACGGGGGTCGATTATGTGCAGGCGGTGCGACGGCGGCGCGAGCTTCGTGCCGAACTGCAGGCGGCGATGCGAGGGCTCGATGTCGTGCTGACGGCCACCCAGCCGGCCGAGGCGGCGAAGATCGATGCCGTGCCGAAATGGGACCTGTTCGGCCCGCCGAACTTTACGATGCCGTTCAATGTCGCCGGCTACCCGGCGGTCTCGGTCTGCGCCGGGTTCGGTGACGGCGGCCTGCCGGTGGCGATCCAGCTCGTTGGCAAGCCGTTCCAGGAAGCGACGCTGTTCCACGTCGCCGACGCCTTCGAAAAGGCCACCCCGCACCGCGATCGCCGCCCGGCGCTGGTGGGCGGCTGAACAAACCCCCTCCCATTCCCTCCCCCGCGAGCGGGGAGGGTTAGGGGTGGGGGTGGGCGGGTGAAGGAGTTCGCGCCTTACTCGTAACCCGGGGTGGCCAGCATCGGCGGGTCGGCGACCTCGACCAGGTCGGCCCGCCCGAAGCCGTTGAAGCCGGTGCGCAGGCAGGCGCCGTAGGCGCCGAGCTGGCCGAGCTCCACCCAATCGCCCTCGCGCATGTCGGCGGGCAGCCGAAAGGGCCCGCCCATCCGGTCGGCGCTGTCGCAGGTCGGCCCGAATAGCGCGAAATCGGCGAGCTCTTCCCTCGCATCGTCGGCTTCGCCAAGGGGGACCCGGCGCGCCGGAAAGCGGAACCCGAGCGCGCCGGCATCGCTGAGCTTGCCGTAGACGCCGTCATTGACGAACAGCGTGTTGCCGCGCCGCAGCTGCACCTGCACCACGACCGACCCGCCTCCCGCGACGAGCGCCCGCCCGGGCTCGGCCCACAGCCCTACGCCGGCCGGCAGCGCGGCGACGCCAGCTTCGATCGCCGCGATGTAGTCGGCGAGCGGCGGGGGGCCATGTCGGGGTAGCTCACCGGAAAGCCGCCGCCGACATCGACGATGTCGACCGGAACGCCGCAATTCGCGATTGCCTCGCCGGCCAATGCCATTGCCCGCGCATAGGCATCCGGCTCGAGGCACTGCGAGCCGACATGGAAGGCGATGCCGAGACCGGCGGCGTGCGGGCGGGCCGCACGCAGCGGCTCGACCGCCTCGTCGAGTGGCGCGCCGAATTTGCCGGACAGGTCGTAGACCGCGCCGCCCTTGGGCAAGGCGAGGCGCACGAACAAACCCAAAACCGGCGGATCTCCGACCAGCCCGACCGGTACCGTCTCCTGCAAAATTTTTCCAGCTCCTCGGCGCTGTCGAACGCGAAATCGGTCACGCCGTAGACGTCGAAGGCGTCTCGGATTGCTGGCCGTGACTTGACCGGGTGCATGAAATGCACCTCTGCGGCGGGCAGGAGCTTGCAGACGAGCGCCACCTCGGCGAGCGAGGCGCAATCGAAATGGAACGCCGCCGGCCCAAAGTGCCCGCAACACGCGCGGCTCGGGGTTGCACTTGACGGCATAAAGAACATCGCCCGGGAAGTGGTCGACAAACCGCCGTGCGGCGCCGCCGATCGTTCCCGGGCGCAGCAACGGATCGCTCGGCCGCGTCCGGGCGACAACTGCATCGATCGAGGGGAAAACAGCGCGCCCCTGCGGGCGGGCAGAGGAAAGACGGGCTTGCGCCATCGCACCATCCTCCGAAACCAGGAGGCGACATGCCGCTCCGCGCGCCAAAAGCGCCGGAGGCGGAATGACCGATTCGGGTGAAGCGCCACGCCGGGCAAATCGCCCGGAGGGACGTCAGACGATGGTGCGAGGACTTCGCATCGCGGTGCCGGAACATATCCGTTTCCCTTAAGGAGGCCGGCTCACGGTTAGCCGGCTCGGCCGAAAAGGACGCGTTACGTCGTAGCAGCACCCCTTGCGAAACGGGGTTCTAGGCACGTGCGATTGCGTCGGCGTCTAAAAATAGGAAAAACGCCAGCCGAATTCAAGTCTTTTTCGAAATCTTCAGCATGCCGCCTCTAAAGCACAACGGCAGGCCGGAATGGCCGGCCTGCCGCCAATGGAGGAAAGAGCATGAAAGGAATGCCCTTTCTCCTGGTGCTCCGGCTGAAGGTTTGGCGGCGGCGTATCCTACACGTCGTCGTCAGCCTGAGCCGGGCCTAGGAGCAGTCGGCCGGCGGCATGCTCGCCGGTCGACTACCTCCGTAATATAGGCGATATGCGTCACCGCGTCTATCGCGTAGCGTGTGGCGCGAGCAGGGCGATGTAGTCCCAGGCCATTGTCGCCGCCGCGAGCGCGGTGATCTCGGCGACATCGTAGGGTGGGGAGACCTCCACCACATCCATCCCGGCGAACTTCAGGCCGGCGAGCCGGCGCAAGATAGCGCGCGCCTGCCAGGTCGCGAGCCCGCCCACTTCCGGGGTGCCGGTGCCCGGCGCGAAGGCGGGGTCGAGCGCGTCGACGTCAAAACTTAGATAGGCCCGCTCGGTCCCGATAACCGCGCGGATCCGTTCGGCGACGGCTTGCGGGCCCGTTTCGTGCACCTCCTCGGCAGAGACGATCGTGACGCCTTTGCCGACCGTCCACTCGAAGATGTCGCGGTGCAGCGGCGAGCGGATGCCGATCTGGATCGTGCGGTGCGGGTCGATCAGCCCCTCCTCAATCGCGTGGTAAAACGGCGAGCCATGCCCGAAGACGAGCCCGAAGCTCTCCGGCCAGGTGTCGACGTGGCCATCGAAATGCACCAACCCGACCGGACCTTTGCTGCGGGCGAGCGCACGCAGCAAAGCTAACGTGATCGTGTGATCGCCGCCGAGCGCGACGAGGTGCCGAATTGCCGCCGCCTGCTCCTCGATTTTGGCGAGCGTACCCTCGATGTCGCCGTGCGCTATGCGAAAATCGCCAACATCGGCTAGGTCCATCTTCTCGATCTCGGCCCACGACGCCAGATGATCGCCATCGACCAGCATGCGGCTCGCCTGGCGGATCGCGGCAGGTCCGAACCGCGCCCCTGGCCGGTTCGACGTTCCGAGATCAAAGGGAATGCCGACGATGCAGATTGCGGCGTCCGCACTCGAGCGCTCAAGGCCGAGAAAGGTCGGCCGCGTGGCAAAAGTCGGAATGGATGTCATGGCCTCCTATCTGGGGAGGCCATGAGCGCGTGGAAGGATCTCAGACCTGTTCGAGCACCGCGGCGATGCCCTGGCCGACGCCGACGCACATCGTCACCAGCGCATAGCGGCCGCCCGTGCGTTGCAATTGGCGGGCGGCGGTCAGCGCAATGCGCGGACCGGAGGCGCCCAATGGGTGGCCGACCGCGATCGCGCCGCCATTCATATTGACGCGGCTGTCGTCGAACGGCAGTTCGAGGCCGCGCAGGCAAGACAGTACCTGGGCGGCGAACGCTTCGTTGATCTCGATCACGTCGATGTCGGACAGGCTCAACCCGGCGCGGGCGAGCGCCTTCTTCGAAGCTTCGACCGGACCGATCCCCATGATCCGCGGCGGCACTCCCGCCACGCCGCTGGCGACGACGCGGGCGAGCGGTTCGGCCCGGGCGGCGTCGCCGGCCTTGCGGCTGGCGACGATCATCGCCACCGCGCCGTCATTGATGCCCGACGCGTTGCCGGCGGTCGTCACGCCGCCTTCCTGCAGCGGCTTGAGGCGCGCGAGCGCCGCCAGATCGGTCTGCGGGCGCGGGTGCTCGTCTTCGGCCACCTTGACCGGCCCCGCCCGGCCGCCCGGCACCTCGACAGCGAGAATCTCGCCCTCGAAGAACCCATCGGCCTTGGCGGCGGCGTATTTGCGCTGCGAGGCCGCGGCGAACACGTCGCAGGCCTCGCGCGTGATCTGGTAGTCGCGCGCGAGGTTGTCGGCGGTCTCGGGCATCGTGTCGGCGCCGAACTGGCGCTCGATCTTCGGGTTCGGGAAGCGCGTGCCGATCGTCGAATCAAAGACCCGGCCGTCACGACTGAACGGGGTCTCCGCCTTGTTCATGACAAAGGGCGCGCGGCTCATGCTCTCGACGCCACCGGCGACCATCACCTCGCCTTCGCCGCAGGTCACCGCCTGGGCCGCCATGACGATCGCATTGAGCCCGCTCCCGCAATTTCGCTGCAACACCGAGCCCGCGACCTCGATCGGCAGTCCGGCCAAGAGCCCGGCATGCCGCGCGACGCAGCGGCTGTCCTCGCCCGCCTGGTTGGCGCAGCCGACGACGACATCCTCGATCTTTTCCGGATCGAACGGGCTTTGCTTGACGACCTCCGAGACGACCGCGGCCAGCATATCGTCCGGCCGCATTCGGGCGAGGGCGCCAGCGTGGCGGCCAAAGGGGGTGCGCAGGGCGTTGTAGATGTAGCCGTCGAGCATGGTCGGTTCCTCCTCGGGGGCATTTCCGCCTTAGGGGCATCTCCGCGCGCCGGGGCGGCCGCTGTCAAGCCCCCGCGAGGGCCCCTAATCCCCGGCTATCGTTTTGGGATTCGGCTGGTTTTGCCGAGAAGTCATTGATTCTGCTTTTGTTCTGTCGAGATGGTAAGTTTCACCGCGGGGTGCGGGAGAGGGGAATGAGGACCGGTTGGATTTTGAGATTGATGTCGAGCTCGAAACCGGGCTGATCACCGGGCATGCGGGGGTTCCCGGATTGATCGAGGCGTTTCGTCAGACTGGGACAGCGGCGGTGATCGAGCGGGAGATCAGGCTGAAGAGCCGCAAGCGAGGTCTGAGCGCCTCGGAAATGGTGGAAAGTCTGTTGGCAATGTGGGCGGCGGGCGGTGAACGAGCGGAGGATCTCGATCAGTTTCGCCAGGACCAGGCGCTGGTGCTGCTCTTGGGTCACGATCTGCCGGCGGCGCAGACCGCGCGCGACTTGTTGGCGCAATTCCATGGTGAGGACCTGCCGCTATTGCAGGAGGGCAAATCGAGCGTGCCCACTGAGTCGGCGCCGCTGTTGGGTTTGAAGGCCAACGCCGAGCTCGTCCTCGATCTGCAGTGTCGCCATCCGGTGAAGACGGCGACCCTGGACATCGACGCCACCGTGATCGCTTGCGACAAACGCGCCGCCAAGCGGGCCTATGACGGCAATCGCGGCTATCAGCCGGTACTGGCGCTGTGGGCCGAACAGGACGTGATCGTTGTCGACGAGTTCCGCGACGGCAATGTCCCGGCCGGATCGGGCAACCGTCGGGTGGTCGAGAAGGCGATCGCCGCGCTGCCCGGCGGCCTCGACAAGATCTACCTGCGCGGCGACAGCGCGCTTTACGAGCACGATCTGATGCGCTGGCTCGACGAGCAGGCGATCGGCTACGCGATCTCCGCCGATATGAGCCCGCAGCTGGCCGAATGCATTTCCAGGCTGCCGCAGGATCACTGGAAACCCGACCAAGAAGAAACCGGCGCGATCCGCGAGTGGGCCGAGGTCAACTATCTGCCGAGCGACGGGGTCTGGCGCAAGGATGCCGTTTCGCCGCGCCGCTATCTCGCCATCCGCATCCGCCCGCGCCAGGGCGAGCTGTTACGCGACGGCAACCGGGTCCGCCACTTGTGCATTGTCACCAACCGCTCCGACCCGGAAGGCGGCTGTGGCCTCGATTTGATCCGCTGGCACCGACAGAAGGCCGGTACCATCGAACACGCCCATGACGTGCTGGTGAACGAACTCGCTGGCGCCGCGCTGCCCAGTCAGAAATTCGGCGCCAATGCCGCTTGGCTGCGGCTCAACACGATCCTCTACAACCTGCTCTCTGCCTATAAGCGCGTCGGCCTACCCGAGGAATTGCACGCCGCAAGACCCAAACGGCTACGCTTTCTGTTGCTCAATACCGTTGGAAAGGTCGTCCGCCATGCCCGCGAGATCCTATTGCGCTGCACCAAGGAGATCGCTCGAGCCCTCGCTGGCCCGCCGCGAACCCGCTTCGCCCTCAAACGCCCCGCGTTAGCCGGGGTTTGAGGAGGGCGGACAGCCGCCCTACTGTTTTGGCGGAGACATGGTAATGCCCTGGCGCTTCATCTGCTCGACGATGGCCTTGGCGCCCTCATCGCCGTCGGCTGCGAGTTGCGCGGTCTTGCCGGCGAGCCCCTCGAGCTTCTGACGCAGCTTGATCGCCTCCTGCACGGCCGGTTCCTGCAGCCGCTGCTGTTCGGCGAGCGCGTCGCGGTCGTGGATCGCGTAGCCCGTCTCGAATGCCATCAGCACGAAAAACGACACGGCGACAATGACGACCGGCAGCCACCATCCCCCCGGCTCCGGAACACGGGAAGCGTTCCGCGTCATCATCACGGCGTCTTTCCGGTTGCTGCGGGGGCGGTTTTTTCGGCCGGACCGCTTGCCGAGGGCACCGGCTCCCCCGAAGCATTGATCGTGATCCCGTTATCGGCCAGCAGATCGCGCAGCTGGTCGTCCTTGTTGCTCACCGCGGTTGCGGCGAGCGCGCGAATCAGCGCCTCGTTGATGCGGCCGAACTGGATGCTCTGATTGATGAATTGTTGCCGCCGGTTGACGTCCGCCTGCACCGTCCGGTTGTCCTGCACGAGGATGATGTAGGCCACGATGAGGACCCCGGCCGCGGCGGACAGCCCGACCGTCATCCAATAAAGCCATCCCTCAGCCTGCATGGCGCTGCACCTCCTCGCCTCCTCGCCTCCCCGCCGCCGGCGATCGGCCCAGTGTAGCACAGGACGCTCGGAAGCGGCCGCCCCTTGTCGAAGGCAACCTGATTCGGTACCATTCGCACGCAACGAGGGCTCGGGGTCAACCCGGGCCGCAGGAGCAGAGGGAGGATCGAATGCAACATGTCGATCGGATGATCGTCGTTGCCATAGCCGCGTCGAGCTTCTTCGTGTTGGCGGCCTGCTCGCCGCCGCCGGCCCCGCCCGCAAAGGTGGTGCTCGCCGTATCGGACGAGGCGCGAACTTCCGTGGTTGCCGCCCCGCGTCCTCCACCGCCCAGACGCGCCGAAATCCCGCCGCCCGCACCCTCGCCCCATGCCCTCTGGACATTCGGCCACTGGCGGTGGAACGGGCAACAATATGTCTGGGTACGGGGGTACTATGCCGAGCGCCCGTCACCGACCGTCAATTGGATCCCCGGCTATTGGGAGGAGGGGCCCAGCGGTTGGTTATGGGTCGAAGGGCAGTGGACCTCATAACCACGGTCCCAATTCGGTTAGGCTGAACGCGCCTGCGACTTCCCGGGTGTTTCTTGAAACCGCCTGCCCGGCCGCGGGTAGTGCGACGAACTGCGTTCACCGGCGTTGCCGAAGCGACCTCGGGGAGCTGAAACTTTCTCCCCCCTGTAAACTCCGGAAAACGGGCATATTTCGTCTGATTGCGTACAGGACAGCCCATCACGGAAGCTCTTCATGACGGTTAAAGTCCAAGTCGGCCCACCGCAGATCGCCATCCATCAAGGTCAGACGGTGCTGATCACCGAGGAGGACGGGCAGATCAACTGGCCGAGCGAAAAGGGCCTTTATTTCTTCGATACGCGGGTGGTCAGCAGCTGGCGCATTTACGCGAACGGCGAACCCTGGGAACTGCTGAACGGTGACGCCATAAGCTATTACGCATGCCGCATCTTTCTGACTAATCGCTCTTTGCTCACCGAGGACGGCACCATTCCGCCGCGCACCTTGGGCCTCACCGTCAGCCGGTCGATCAGCGGCGGCATGCACGAGGATCTTGACATCGTCAACCACGGCATGAAGCCGGCGATCTTCCAGCTCGAGATCGCGCTCCGCTGCGATTTTGCCGACGTTTTCGAGGTGAAGGCGGGCCATATTGTGCGCCGCGGCAGGATCACCACCGAGTGGTCAGAGCCGCGCCAGTATTTGCGTACCACCTACCGCAACGCCGACTTTACCCGCGCGGTGACGATCTCTCCCATACAGTCGTCAGCAAAAGCGGTATACGCCAACGGACGGCTCAGCTTCGAGGTGGCCCTCAAATCGGGCAATTCCTGGCACTGCTGTCTTCGCTATACACTGGCCGACGGCGACCGGCAGCTTGATTCGCCAACCGACTGCATCGGTCATAGCCACAAGTCGCGCCACGCCGAGACATTGGCGGACTGGCTAGAAAACGTCGTCAAGATCCGGACCAGCAACGAGGAATTTTATCGCCTGTTCCGCCAGGCACTCGAAGATATGGCTGCGCTGCGCCTGCCGATGGCAGGTACGGATCATATGGTTTTCCTGCCGGCCGCCGGGCTCCCCTGGTTTGTCGCGCCGTTTGGCCGCGACAGCGTGATCGTGTCGCTGCAGAATGCCTTCGTTTACCCGGAATTTGCATGCGGGACGTTGGAGGTTCTCGGCTCATTGCAGGCAAAGGAAAAGGACGACAACCGCGATGCCGAGCCGGGCAAGATACTGCACGAGATACGCTATGGCGAACTTGCACATTTCAAGCTGATACCCCATACGCCCTATTACGGCACTGCAGACGCTACGCCGCTGTATCTGATTGCCTTGCATGCTGCCTGGCGCGCCATCGGCGACCGGGGCATCTTGGAGAAGCATCTCGAGACTGCGGAAGGTTGCCTTTCCTGGATTGACGAGTATGGCGATCGCGACGGCGACGGCTTCCAGGAGTACCAGACGCGTTCTTCGGTCGGCTACGAGAATATGGGCTGGAAGGATTCGGGTGATGCCGTTGTGTATCCGGACGGTTCACTGGTCAAAGGCCCGAAGGCACTCTGTGAGCTGCAAGGCTATGTCTACAACGCCTGGGTGCGCATGGCAGAGGTATTTGATGCGCTCGGCAAGCCGGACCGCGCACAGGCGTTGCGCGCTAAAGCAGCCACGCTGTTCGAGCGCTTCAACGCAGCTTTCTGGGACGAAGAGCTCGGCTTCTATGCCTTTGCGCTCGACGGCGACAAAAAGAAGGTGCGGACTGTCGCCTCCAATGCCGGACATTGCCTGTGGTCCGGCATCGTGCCTCCCGAGCGCGCCAAGAAGGTAGTCGAACGGCTGATGGCGCCGGAGATGCTGACCGGATGGGGTATTCGCACGCTCTCCACCGACAATGCGGCATTCAACCCGTACAATTACCAGACCGGTTCGGTCTGGCCGCATGACAACGCGATCATTGCGATGGGTTTCAAGCTTTACGGTTTCTGCGCGGAGGCAGCACAGATCGCGCACGACATCAGTAAGGCAGCGAGCTATTTCCGCCTCAACCAGTTGCCGGAGCTGTACACCGCGTTCCCACGCGAAGAGACCAACTTCCCGGTGCAATACATCGGCGCCAATGTCCCGCAAGCCTGGGCAGCCGGCTCGGCCTTCATGCTGACCCAGGCGCTCTTGGGCTTTCTGCCGGATGCGCCGCGCAACAAGCTCTATATCGACCCGTCGCTTCCGAAATGGCTGCCCGACCTGGCGGTCTACGACCTCCGCATCGGCAAGCACAAGTTCGATATCCGCTTCTGGCGCGAGGGGGAGGAAACCGCGTTCGAGGTGACCAAGGGCGATCCCAAGGTGGTGGAGCGCTGCGATATGGTGTCCAAGGTCGCGCAGCTGAGAACCGCCTCCGATCCGTTCTAAGATGCTGAATCTCAACAGCTCCTAGAGACGGGGATCGAGCACGATCTTTCCGCGGCGATGCGGGCGGCTCGGGGAGCATCTCGAGGTTCTGCAAAAGCCGGAGAGGCCGATGGTCATGGTATGCGGGTGATGCGCAATCACCTGATCCTTTGGCGAGGATGCACACCATGACCAATAGGCAGGACGAGGAGTTTGTACGGGCGCTGGTGCGGACGGCCCGCTGCAGGAGGTGTTCGAAGCTAAGATGACGAAGGCCTTGGGCGCCGAAACGGATGAACGGGCGACGGGCCGGATGGGCTATCGGTCGGGCTATTATGCCTAGCCCCACGGGTCAAGCCCGTGGGGCTGAAGACCCACGTGCTCGCTCTGTCAAGGACGCCGCGTGCCGGCACCGCCGGTGCCGCCGCATTCGCGGCGGCATCCTTGACTGCCGCTGCGCGCGGTGCTCTGCCAGACGGCAGGTCGGGACGAAGGGAGGGCCGTATTCCGATCGAACAAAGGATGTGCTCTTGACCCGAATTCAACCGCGCTCGCCTAGCATGCCAAGTTTGCTGAACTTGACGCACACAACAGAGCGAGGGAACGCGGGGCGCGTGGAGCTCGGCCGGAAACCGAAACCTGCGCTGCACGAACACCGAGAGGCGATCCGCCGCGCGAATGTTAGACGGATGTTAGACGATGAAACCCTTGTCAACATCGCCCAGGTACAATGTGAGCCGCGGTACGATTTCACGGCTGACGGCCCAACCAATATGGATAGTCAGTGCGCTAGCATTTGAGGATGATCGGGGCCAGCGCTGATGTCACAACAACGATTTTCAGATATTCATCGACGGGCCCTCTGGGAGGCGCATCGCAAGCGATGCCTCTACTGCGGAGACCCGCTGCTATTCAAAGAGCTCATCATCGATCATGTAATCCCAGAGAAAATAGCCAAGGACGTCAACCGACAAGATAACCTTCGCATCAGTCATGGGCTTGGCATGGATTTCGATATAGCAGGCGATGAGAACCTCGCCCCGGCTTGCCATCCTGTAATACTGATAAGATAGATCATCTATTTGCGCCCGAGCGTGCAACGCTGATTTTGACGCAAGTGGAAAATCGTTTGCCCAAAGTCAATCTCCTCAAAGCACGATATCAAAAGCAGGCGATCGGCGACGATATGATGCTGGGGTATCAATAGCGCTTGAGAGAGGTCTCATCTCGCGAGCAGAGAAGTCGGAAACATTCTCCGCCGGTATGAGGCTGGTGATTTGGAGGTCAACCTATATAAATCGCTTCAATTCGTCGGCGGTGTTTCCGTGGCGGCCCTCCGACGGTCGGAAATCGACCGGCTCGACGAGCCCGTAGCAATGCTGAATTCTCAGCCCGCGCGGCTGAACCTAGAGCATACTAATGGGAGGACGCGCGAAATCCGGCCAACACGCGAATACCGCGACGCGATCGCTCAAGGCTTCATCCCAACATGCAGTGCTACAGCCAAGTTTGCGACTTTGTTCGACCTGCCCTTGGCCGTGTTCACTGCCATCGATCGGGCTCAGCCCGCGCGGGTTAGCTTCATCCGCGAGCCCCGGACCGGCGTCATTGATTTGAAGTACATGCCGGTTTCCATGCTACCGAGGGGCGAAATTTTCGAAGAAGACGGCGACTGCAAGACTTTGGAAGAAATCCGAAGCAATGGGAGGCTCAAGGTAGTATCGTCCACCTCTCGCTCTCTACACATTGAATACGAATATTTTTCACGCATCATTGTTGAGATCATGCGCGCTGACCTCGATGAAGATGGCGTAGAGGATATTCTTGTTTACTGGTACGACAGCTCACTTCAAGGTACTTATGGCGAGGGCGGCAGGTTCATATTAACGCGCCGCGCCGCTGATGCGCTATTCGAACGCCTCCAATCCTGGCCGGAGTGGAAAACTCCCCTAGAATTGTGGTACTCTGACATACTCGAAAAGACAGCCGGAATGGTGTTTGAGCAGATAATGGTCACGCCAACTCCACACGGCACTTCCTCCTAAAGTTCCGCCCCGCCGGTTTCTTTTTTATGTGTCGATTAATCATACTGCGTTGCAAGGCGGGCCGCCGCCAATACGGCGATAAGAGTATGATCTCGTCAGGTACTTTTAGCTTTATTACAGTAACGTTTACGTCCGACTTGCGGAGAAGCTCGGGGTAGCCACAGGGAAACGGACTGGGGACATGATAGCCTCGCTGGTCGCAAAGGGCGCCTATCCGGTCGTAACCAACTTGCGGCGAGCCGAGCTAGCTCCCTTCGAGCGAGCGGCAACCGGGTTTGCGCCGCAACGTGCCGTATCTTCCGCGCCAAATCCCGGTAATCGTCGCCGGTCGGCGGACTGGGGTAGTCGCCGGCTTACGCGATCGATAATGTAAATTCTTTGGCCTCAATATCAGGGACGGCGTTGATCGCGTACTGCAATGCATCGTCGTTCTTCCCGACAATGACAATTCCGCGTACCTTTGCTTTAGGATATTCCCCCCTTGCCCAACCCATGTATCTGAGTAGCTGACCGACAACCTGATCTGTGACTCGCGTCTTCTTTAGTTCGATGACGACATAATTTCCACGTGCATCCTGACACAGCAGATCGAGCCGACCAGCTGGCGTACTCTTCTGTCTCTCGATAAGGCGGAGCCCGGCTTCAACTACGTCAAGTTGCTTAACAACGAAATCTTCTAGGTTTCTTTCAGCAATAGAAATCTGTGGTGGCTGTGGTAGAGACGATGCTTCGTTTGGGAGAAGTGCGCGAACGTACCCTTGCGGCGGGAGTTTGATAAACGCTCCATCGTGCTTTCTAAAGAGATGGGTGTCGAATGAAAACGGGACTATTCCGTCATGACGAGTTGGTTTTTCCATGGACGCGATCGTATGTTGTTGTGATTATTTTCCCAAGCTTGGCGCCACGGTTCTGGCTTTAGGAGCGGATTTTCATAGTCCTCAGGCGAGAACGGAATAATGTCAGTGACCAGCGCTCTATATTCAACGAGCCCGTGACCAACGATATGCATGAAGCCAAATAACGGAAAGGAAAATGTGTCCTTAGTAGTTTTAGAAATTCAGAAACCAACCCGACCAATAAAGCTTCTCATGGTCATCGAGATGTGTTATCGCGTCATCTATATCGACCATGCTGGGGTTCGCGCTGAATAGAAGGGCGTCCATCATCTATCGTACTCCGGTTTTATCTCGTGCGCTTCGTTACCATCATCTTGCATTAGGACACGCTTCTCTCGCAGGGCCGCGATGATTTTGTCCTGTCCCATTCCGGAGGCACGGGAAGGGACGGATCGGATCGCGGAGCGTCGCGGGTGGTCGCAGAACCGTAGAAAAGCTCACTTCTCGGTACACGACGGGACAGGTCGAGACGGTGCACGCATTTCGAGACCGCCGACGATGAAGGACCCACCTTCTCGCTGGTTGTCTCGATCCGCGCTCGGCTGATCCGAGACTGGGCGAACGAGATAATCCGGAGAAGAGCGAGCATGGCGAGCGTTCGCCATGCCTAGATACCTTGGCCCGCACCCGATCGGTGAAAACGTCATCGGCAGGAATATCGACCATTTCACTCCTCGATGCGCCTCGGCGGATGTGGGAGCCGCTGAGAACGGGTCAAGAACTTTGCTACCAAACGCGGTAGCACGGCCTAAGACGAGATGGGACAAGGAACGTTTGACGGCCGCGAGAAACCTAAGGTAATCTGCCACGTTTCGGCATTGCTCGGGATGAGCTCGGACGGCCGCTATCGAATTACAAAACCGCTGCACTGCCGCGTCCAGCCTCTCCCATATTGGCTGGAACACGGTACAGATAAACAGATAGACCATAACCTATTAATTTGTATGGTGAGGTGGCGGAGGGGATGGGAAATTCCCTCGTTTACGAAAAGTCTAGGATTTCTGCGGCTCTTTCCGATCGAAACGGTCAGGCAGTGTACCCTGTTGGTGTACCAAAATCAACAACAGCGGGATCGTGCACGCTGCTATAACATATCGCCTTCTCTGGTAGCGGTAAAACGCTACTTTTTCCGCACATTGGACAAACCTCCTTCCACGGGAGGGCGATGAGCTTGGCACGAGGGGTCATCGCCGGCACCGACGGCTTGCATCTATCGGTGAGCGCCGCCCTACGTCGGTTCATCTTGACGATAGCGGTTTGAGACGCTGCAATAGGATTTCGGCTTCAGCCGCACCAAGGTCACGAGCCCGGCCATACCAGGATTCTGCCGAAGCCGAGTCACCGCGTATACGAAGGTGAGCGAAATCGAGAAAAGCCTGGTCGAACGTGTTTCCCAATCTTATCGCCGCACGCGCCTCTCCCGCATCTACCGCGCGCTCGTAGAAGAGGCGTGCCGAAGAGATATCGCCCAGCGCAAATAGCGCATCGCCTCGTGCCACCAGCGCTGAGATCTCCGCGGTTGGGATGCGCAGCTGGGCCGGCGGCGAACCAGGCACCGAAATCGTCGAACTCGGCGTCGGCCTTCCCGACGGCGGGCCCGCCGTGGAAATTGGCGCAGCTTCAGTCGGCGACGCGGTCGGAGCCGGTATCGCAGTAACCCGTATCGTTTCTCGATCCTCCCCTGGCGCTGCCTCTGCGGTGGAGCCGAGCGGGCCGAGCGATGGTCCCAGAGCAGTCGTATTGACGGGTGACGCCTCTTCTGGCCCCGGCGCAGAAACGGCTTTCGCAGCGGTCGGCGCGGATCCGGCAGGGAGTGCTACGCTTTGCCTAACACCGGCCTCTCGCGAGGTCGCCCCACCGGTCAATGATCCGCGGTCGGGGACTTTTGTAGGAGCATCCTTGGGGAGCTCGCCGCTGTGAGCGACAATGCTCTCATTGGCAGGATGCATATGTACCGCCGCCGTTACTGCCGCGACGCAAGCGAGGCAGAACAAAGCGCCGGCACATAGTTTCAGCGTGACACGTCTGTCGCGCCACATTCGGGTCGAGAGTTGGGTTGCCCGGGGGTTCTGTGGCGAGCTCTCTTCGAAGGTCGTGCCCCCGTACTCCGCGGCAGGCACATCCATCGGCACCACTGCGGCCGAACCGACATTGGCCTCCACGAGCGCGTCGCCGGTGCTCGCGGCTACAGCGTCGAGCATCCGGCGCACAAACCGGTTGACCACCATCGGATCGCCTGCCGAGACGCTGGCAATTGCGGCAACCGCTTCATCGTTAAATGCGCCCTGCGTTTCCCCCGTCGGCAGCTGATGGCGAATAAACGTTGGGACTTCGTCCACGCCGAGCTCTTGGAAGCGAAGGCGGGCGACCAATAAGTTCTTGGCCAACCAGAAGCGGAGCACCGACCGCTCTAACCGGGCGAGGAACTTAGGACGCGCGAGGAATATTGCCGCAGAGATACGGTGATGGCCAATCAGCAAGCGTTGGTGGACATTCTGGAAGATTTCCTCGATCCTCGAGTTCGGAGAGCCGGTCTGCGTCGTCGAAGACGACAAGCGCCGGAAGTCCGTGTTGCTCGCCCGCGGCGCCACTACTCGCCAAAGACGCCGAGAGCGCGCCGCGGAAACGCAGCGCGTCGCCCCGACCCTGCTCAGGCTCGCATGAAAAGCTGATCACCGTGTGACGACCCGCCGCTTCGCCCAGAGCAATAGAGAGCTGCGGCGCACTGGGCAGCGGGTCTCCAGTTACGACAACGACGGTGAAACCGCCCAAAGCGGTGATGATGCGGCTGGCAAAAGACCGGTAGTGCGCCTGCGTCGCAAAATAGTCGAGGTTCACCCCGGAAATGCTAAATGGAGGCGTGGGCGGCACGAACGAACTCAAGGTCACAATACCTAGTCAGTAGAGACACAGATGATCGGACGCCAAGGATCGGAAACGCACCGTTTACCACGCAGGAACACGTAACATCTCGAGACGCCAGAATGACCTTCAATGAGAGCAAATTAACATCGGGCCGGTGGCGCCAACAAGCGCAGATTGTTGGCAGGAACCCGCAAATGCCGTGCCATAAGCCCCGGTGATCGGGTCTAGCGTTCTCGCAGCTCGCTGCGCTTCTCCGGCCAAATCAACAATCATTTTTCGAACTGTACAGCGGAACTCGGCTGCGAATACCTGGGTACGTCATTTGGCCAAGGCGGAGACGGAGGGTGTAGGTCGTCACCATCGGCGACCTACACCGAGAAATGCTCGACCCGCGCATTTCATCGACGACCTCGGCCCAATGACTGAAGACCACTTGCTCGCGTGAAAGGTCTGGACTGGCTCAGCGGCACTGGTGACATCGCATCAGCGGCGCTCGGATGGCGGCATTCCGCGCGGTCATCGCGGCCACTATCGGCTGTAGAACAACTCCCACGCGCTGGGCGCACTCCACCAGCAGGTTCGGCGGTTTGGTTCCGCTGCCTGCAGCATCGCGGCCAATCCCCCAGCGCCTCGCCTGGGATCGTTTCGAAAAAATGCTCGGGGTGCTTGAGCGGTCGCGGCGTGGATTACCCTGGGTAGAACCGTGTGCTGGAAAACCGCACATCAAGATCTGTGAGGGTGAACGCTGAATGGTTGAGCTCGTCGACCAAATCATTGATCCGCTGTCAGGCAAGTGTGCGTCCCAACATTGAGACTGCACTCAGCGAGGGCTCACGTCGATGCCGAAGTGTAGAGACGACATCTTCGGCTGCGCTGTAGACGGAGGTAGTGCCCCAGCGTGACGATGACGAAGCAATTGATCGCAATGACGATCGTCGTTCAATCGCTCCCGATGATCGCGTCGGTCGTCACTGCGTGACGTTGTCAATCCGCACCCACACAGCCGGACGCCTACTGCGTAATAGCCGCTCATGTGGACGATTTAAAATAGGCACGGGCGATTAACAAATGTTAAACAGTAACCCCTAGCAACGAGTACATTGCTCTAAGCCTCGCGCGCGATTGTCCAACTCGGTGTGTCCGGCGATTACCTAACATATTGGGAAATCGTCACCTTTCTCACTCCGTATACAGATTCCCTCGGAAATTAACCTTAACAAGATACTGTTAACCATATTTCAGTTTTTAACATGTATTGACATTTTTTTGCTTCGCTGCGCTTATGTGTTAATAGTTAACATTAACTAAAAGAGGGAGCAGTGTCCTCGTCCGAAACCAGAGCGTCCACAGCCGAGCGCCATTAAAATGGCGTTTGGAGATGGCAATGGCTTGCTCAGCCGAGACGAACTTCGCGGCGAATTGGCCCATGGCCGCCGCCAACTAAGTGTCAGGTTTCACAGTGCTCCGCCGCGCACAGTGGGGCCGGGCCAGTCGCTGTCAGCGTCTGCCGCACAGAGAGATGCGATCTATCACATCCGAGCCGGCTGGGCATGCCAATTTCGTGATTTGGCCAATGGCTACAGAGCAATCGTTGACGTGTATCTTCCGGGCGACATTATCGGGCTGGACGCACTCACTGGAACCCGACGTTTGGAAGAGGTCGTGACGCTCACCTCCGTTACGGCCGCGGTGATCCCGGACGAGGATACGCTGATCGATTTAATGGCAGTTCGGCAGACAGCGCTTTACATAATCTGGTTGCTAGGCCACCGGCAGCGACGTGCAGACCTGCTCCACGCCGCGGTCTCGGGTCTAGACGCACGGGGAAGAATGGCAACGATTTTGCTTGACTTCTATACGCGACTGCGGCGGAGGAAATTGATCACAGGGCTGATGTATAACCTTCCTCTCACGCAGGTCCAGATCGGAAGATACCTGGGTCTGACTATGGTGCACGTCAATAGAGTATTGGGGTCGTTGCGAGACGAGCGAATTGTCCAGGTGGAAAAACATTGCGTGACCATCCTCGCTCTGGATCGGCTTGAGAGTTTGGCTCAGCGCGAGGGGACGGCGAGGTCGGTTGCGCACATTGCTGAACGCCCTTCCAAAAAATTTGACTTCTCAAGACATGAAGCTGCCGATTAATTTCTGGCTCAGACCAGCCCGGCTGTTTCCCGCGCGTTGTGCTTTATTGTTGCCGAGCGTCCCTGACGGAGGCTCAAGATGGAACGGGCCGGACCGACAAGATCAGTTGTTTCGCGAAAAGGGTGTCCCCAGACGGCGTTGCATTGCCATGATTATCCCGGCTAAGTCGCATTAAAATTCCAGCCGCCGGGGGAAATTTCGGTTCCCCGATAGAGCTCATTGTAAGCCCTGACCGCGCCTTCTAAACCAAGATCCTGCTTGGATTCAAATGTTGATCCATCCTTAAACTCGAACACCGGTATTCCTTGAGCGCAGGTCTATCCTGATTGAAATTGTTCAGTGACGGCGACCGATTTACCATGGCCAGATCGCGGTCAATGATCGGCATCTTTAGGAGGAATCGAAGCAGTCCGTGCTGGCGTCGGTCCGTGCAGAATTGTGTATGTAGACTAAGCCGATGAGGGTTGCTATGCGAATTTCCGATGCCCTCGAGCTCAACGGCGGTAATAGCCTTCCAATCGCTGATATACCCCGGCGACGGGATCGCCATCCCTGGCCGCATGCTTACTGTTCACCATCGACAATAGCGCGGCGATCTCCGCGTCACTGGATTCCAACAACTGCGTTGCTGCGAGCCGCGCGAGTGCCGGTGGCGTGCGCCCCCATTTGACCACCAAAATCGTCTTTTGGGCGATCTGCGAAAGCAGCATCGTATCCGAAACGGCCAGTACGGGAGCCGAGTCCAAGATTACAAAGGCGCATTTCTCGCCGAGCCGATCGATTAGCGGGCGCAAGCGATCGGAGGTTATGCGTCGAGCCTCTTTGGACAGAGCTGTGCCCGCGGGAACGTATGTCACCTTCGAAGCGCGATCCTCGTAAATGATGTCATCGAGCACGACATCACCGGAGAAATAGTCCGTCAGGCCCGGTCCTCTCGGGCTATCGAACATCAGGTGCACGGTCGGCCGATACAAGTCGCAATCGACTAGCGCCACGCGGATCCCATCGGCCGCCAAAGATGCGGCGAGACTGGTCGCCACCCAGGTCTTACCCTCTCCGGGCAGTGCAGCAGTGACCAAAACCACTCGTGAGTTTTTACGACCATCAAAGCTGAGGAGTTTCAACTGCACACTGCGGATCGCTTGCCCGAAGGGCGTATCTTGGGGCCCCAGAGGCGGAGCTGGCCGTCGGTTGCGACGACGGGACCGCTTTAGGCTAGGGACCAAACCGAGGCACTTGATCCCAAGTGATTCCTCGACCTGCTCCTTGTTTCGTAGGCCCGCAAGCAATCCGTCCAGTAAGGTGACCCAAATCATACCGATACCCGCGCCGATGACAACGCCGACCAGCACGACCAATTTCGGACTAGGAGATGGTTTGAGCGGCACATCGGCAGGTGACAGGAGGCTCGCGTCCGGTTGGGCATGTCCAATACTGCTCCGAAGTTCATTCGAGCGCGCTAAGTACCCTTCATAAGCTTTCCGATCCGCGTCGGCCTCGCCGATGAAGTTCCTTAGTTGCGTGTCGCCTCCGGTAACTTGGGCAAACTGGTAGGTGAGCTCTGCCACTCGCTTCGTGAGTGTCGCCTCAGTCTGTCGAGCAGCGTCTACGCTCGTCCTCAAGCGACCGATAGCATCGGAGCTTTCGCGTTTTATCCCATCTTTGAGCTCCTTTATTTGGGACTCCAATTGCATCGTCTGGGGGTAGTTCGGACCGTGCGAACCCTTCATCGCGGCAAGCTGTCCCAAAAGGGCGACTTCCTGTTCCCTTAACCGTTGAACTGTGAGAGGTTCTGAGCTTGCCTCAGGGCTCGCCGATGTTAGCTCTACCTCTCTGAGGCGTAGTACCGCTTCCGCCGTGCGGGTCCGAGCGATCCCCAGCTGGGCCCTGGTCTCGGACAACTCCTGGCCCAACACCGTAGCGTTGCGGTCGCTGATCAGCCCCGATTTCTGCCGATATTCTGTCACCGCCCGCTCTGAAGTTTCCATCTTCTCGCGAAAAGCCGGCAATATAATTTTGTCGAGCTGGTCGCGCTCCTGCGCCAGCGCCTGATCCTTTTCATCAGCCCGTTGTTCCAGATAAAGTTTGATCAGCGTATTTGGAATCAAGGCAGCCGTTACCGGCCGGGGGCACTTAAATGAAACCTGTATGACGTTTGATTTCTGCTGAACTGTAACATGTAGCCGGCTCATAAACGCAGTGACGACGGCGGTGTTTGGCTTGTCCGTTTCAGCGGTATTGTCTGTTTCGGACGCCACGTCGGTTTCGTCGTTGGCCGCTTCCGGGTTGGTCGACGCAAATAAGGACCGGACCACCGACTGGACCCGGCTCTGGAATTCGTCTGACACCGCCAATATGGAGTCGAGCAGCGCCGAAGACCAACCGGGCTTGCGCAATGTCGGATTAAAGTCGGGATCACGATTCAAGTGCAGACGTTCTACCGTGGCTCTGGCTAGAGCGCGGGATTGTAGCGCTAAAGCCTCCGTCTGCACCACTTCGGGAGGGACCGCGGCCACCACCGGAATACTTCGATCTCCGACCAGCACAGTTGACTGTTGCGGCTTGATCGCGACCTCAGCTTCGCCGGTATAAACCGGTGTCAGCACTTTTGACAGGAGGAATGCCAAACTTGTTGCGACTATAATTGACAGGAATATTAGATGTTTTCGCACCCAAAATTTTGCTAGTATTTCACGCAGACTGGTCGGTTTATCATCGATACCACCACGATACTCGAATTCTGGGGAACGGTAAGCGATTTCGTTGGGTGCAGGCCTGTCGAAGATCTCCATACCGATTACCGCCTAACCTGCCGAAGAGAAATCACGACGCCACTATAGGAAGTTGCATTGGGCATTTCTGGCGGCAGAACCCGGTGAATTCCCCTAGGATGAATTTCCCTAGGAAGGAACGGCCAAGCCAGTCGCCAAGTGACGCATCCGCCAAATCTGGTGCTGATCTGGTCACCTGCGGCCGCCTCTTTGGAATTTCGGTGAAGCTCGCAGTCAGTAGCACAAAATGAGAAGATTACCGACGCGCTCCCTCTCACCCGCCGTAACGACGGAATTTAATCAACTTAGGTTATAAGACTCATGAAAATCTTATCCAGCTTATGAAATGTCGTGCGACCCACGAGGCCTCGCCCGCTCGCCGCTTCGAAACCTGTGGGAGGGGTGTTGCGGTAGAGGTATTCGTTGGTCCAGTTTGACCGATACTCGCTGAAAGTGTCGACAATCGCTCCAATTGAGCGAAGCGGAGGAATGCTGGACCTTTAGTCGCGACACCTGGGAACGGATAGCACCAGAGAAAAGGACCGAGCCGGCTGTTGCGCAAGCGTTGAGACGAGGTACAATGCAGCATCATCGGGAGCGGCGTGCTGGCGCCATGGTCGATATTAAGATCACCCGTCCTCGAAAAGGATAAGTTTTGAGCAGGGACATTGGAGAATGATGTGTCCAAATCCATCATGATCGCCGCCGCAGCTTCAGCCGACGGCCTTGGTTCGGCACCGATCTCACGCGATTGGATTTTGGCCGGGTCGCCCGAGGCGAGAAGCAAACTGCTGGCGAAAAGCCATGACGGCACTTCATCTATTATGGTCTGGGAATGCACTCCTGGGCGGTTCAATTGGTATTATAATGAGGATGAGACGGTGGTTATCATGTCCGGTGAGGTCTTCATTTCCACTAAGGACGGCGGAGAACGACGGCTTGGACCGGGTGATATGGGATTCTTCCCTGCCGGAAGCTCCTGCACTTGGCGGGTCACTGAACGCGTTAAGAAGGTGGCCGTGCTTCGGAAAGATCTGCCGATCCCGTTGGGATTTGGGGTGCGGGGCTGGCACAAGATGCTGCGGGTCGCTGGCGTGAGGAGCCGAGCCTCCCTGTAATATCGACCGTGTCCTCTAACCCACCGCGAACCTCTTTAAGGGCCAGCACATGAGCCGTCAGAGCACGAGATTTCGCCCGGGAGACATTGTGGAGGTGAGATCGCCAGACGAAATCCTCAGCACGCTAGATGCCGAGGGGGCGTCGGATCATTTGCCGTTCATGCCAGAAATGGTTGGATTTTGTGGGCAAAGATTTCAGGTTTCCAAAAGAGCAGGCGCGATATGCTTTTCTGGGCCGGGCTCACCCCGAGGGTTCAAGGCGAATGACGTGGTCACCCTAAATGGTGTGCGCTGTTCCGGTGCCGCCCATGATGGTTGTCAGAAGGAGTGCATGATCTTTTGGCGTGAAGGATGGCTCCGCAAAGTGGATGATGCCGTCGCGCTGCCGATGCTAGATCTCGAAGGCGCAGAGAGATTGCGAGGCCATCTCAAAGTCTTGAGCGCACCAAAGACCTATTATTGTCAAGCCAGTGAATTATCGAAATCTACAGATCCTATGTCGCAGTGGAAAAGATTAGGAAGGATGTTCAGCGGCTTACGTGCAGGCAATTTCAGCGCTACGCGATTGGCTCATGACCTTACGACATGGCTATTCTGGAAAATCCGCCGCAAGCTCTTGGGGCCATACCCGCGCGGGCGCAGCCAGTCGACGCCGACGGAAAGTTTGAACCTGCAACCGAGCGAATGGGTCGAGGTGAAGCCGCTAAGGAGCATAGCCGAGACATTGAATGGGAACAGCCAAAACCGCGGGCTGTACTTTTCGCCGGACATGCGCCTGTCATGCGGCCGGCGGTACCGGGTGAAGAGTCGTCTCGATAAGATAATCGTGGATGGGACGGGAGAACTGCGACAACTCCGCAACACGGTATGCCTGGAGGGCTCGACCTGCGGATGCGCTTACATGGGCTGGGGATTGGGCGGTTGCTCTCGCTGCGAGTTCACCTATTGGCGGGAGATCTGGCTTCGCCGATTGGATGAACGAAGTGATGGACCAGCCGCTCAAACTTAGACGAACTATCGGGCTTGTCGACCTGCGCGCCGCAAGATCGGCATTAACGAAAATTAATCGCAGAGGGAGGCGGAACGACTTTGGGCGATAGCAGCTTCGTACACATCAGCCAACTGCCGAAAATTGACGGCGGGGGAGTACCGTTCCTCGTAGACCCTTCGGGCATTGTATCCCATCATGCGCATTGCTTGCGGGTGCTGATGTCCCCATCGGACCTTGGCCGCCAAATCTTGCGGGTCTCCGACTGAAAACAGCAGCCCGGTTACACCGTCGTCGATGATTTCCGCTAAAGCGCCGATGCGCGAAGCCAACACCGGCAGGCCCCGAGAGAAAGCTTCAACGATCACCATCGGGAAGTTCTCGGGCCAAACCGAAGGTATTACGAGGAAGGCGGCCCGTGACATCTCCTCGCCGACTTCAGCGGGCGACCCCCGACCAAGGGCGACAACGTCAGAGCTGGTGGCGATTTCGACACTCTCGCGCATCGGACCGTCTCCCACGACCCGCAATGGCACGTCGAGACTGTCCCAGGCCCGCAAGAGCGTATCAATGCCTTTCTCGGCGCTCAGTCGGCCAACGTAAAGTGCGCCGGCTCGTTCGGCAGATCCGGTGAGGGGCTGATCCTCCGCAAAATTTGGTTTAACTGCAACACGGTCAGCCGGAAACCCGGCCGAGACGAACTTGGATTTGGCAAACTGCGACAGAGCGATGAACCGGTCGACCTTGTGCGACCAAGTCCCCCGCCGGCGATGCATCGCGACCATTCTCGCCACCGCCAACGAACCGGAGTGGGAGCCGCGGTAGCATCCATGGAGTACGGCTTGGTATGGTGACGCCCCAATACAGTCCTCGCAGGGGCGTCCGTCCCGCAGCAGGAGCGCTCCCGCGCAGATCGTGCGATAGTTATGCAGCGTCTGTACAACAGCGACGCCCGCGGCGCGGCACGCGTCATAAACCGAAGGTGACAGTAACGGGAAAAAGTTATGAACGTGGACTACCCCCGGCACGAAATCGCCGATAATGCGGGCAAGCTGATCGCGGGCGGGGTGGGAGTACGCTGTGCGCATCGCCGCCGAGATTTTACTCCGCGGGCCGACGATCACATCATTGCTGACGGACCACAATCGCGTTTCATAGCCGTGCTGCTCGAGCAGAGCGTGCTCATTCGCCACCACCGTGTCTTCGCCTCCAGCCTGCTGATAACTGTTGTGAACAAT
Organism: uncultured Alphaproteobacteria bacterium; assembly: GCA_963787425.1. Taxonomy (GTDB): domain Bacteria; phylum Pseudomonadota; class Alphaproteobacteria; order ATCC43930; family CGMCC-115725; genus AP-15. The sequence goes on along the minus strand of CAWBCV010000001.1, from coordinate 507,052 downwards.
AAGAATTTTCATTGGATCGCCAATAAGTTGCTGCATCGGCCGGGCGATAGGGAAACTGCGCCGCAGAGTTTTAGTATAATGCGCGCCGCCCGGTTCCGAGATCAAGCCACTAAGGCTCCCGTGCAGCCATACGACAGCAGATATCGAGCTGATCGGTTAGTAGACGGTCCCGTCTTAACCAAGGCCAGTTTGTAGAATTCGCGTTCTGGGGATACAAGAAAATTAACGATAAATACCTCTTCAATTTCTCACAAAAGGTAATTAACATCTCATTCTGAATCAGAAAGCACGGCCTCATAACATGTGCAAGTCGTTTCGGGTCCGCTGTCGGGAAATAGAGGTGGCCGATATCGAAGGCATCGTAGATCTGTTGACTGGGGGATATCGCATCAGAAAACGTGACTTCTGGGCACGCCGTCTCTACCGGTTATCGAGACACTCGCCGCCGCCTGGATTTCCAAAGTACGGTTACGTTCTGGACTGCGACGGTACCCCAGTCGGCGTAATCCTCACACTATTTTCAACTACTGTCATCGACGAAGTGACAAAAATTCGATGCTATCTATCGAGCTGGTATGTGCAACCTGTGTTTAGAAACTATGCACAGATGCTTGCTTCGCACGCTCTGAAGTATAAAGATGTGACGTATCTTAATATCACGTCTACTCCTCAAGTGAGGCCGATACTGGAGGCCCAGGGATACGTACAATTCTGCAGCGGACGCTTCGTCGCTATACCTGCGCTCTCGCGCAGCTGCCATGACGCTCGCGTCGAGCTCGCCACGCCCGATAGTTGCTCCGGCGATTGTTTGCAATCGTGGGAGTCCGAATTGCTTGTGCAGCATGCGAATTTTGGATGCATAAACCTGTTATGCAGCTCAGCGAGCGGCAAGCACCGTTTTGTCTTCCAGCCGCGCCTCAAGGCCGGGATGGCGCGGTTTGTGCGCCTCATCTATTGCCCCGATTTCGAAGACTTCGTTAGGTTTGCGGGACCATTGGGACGATTTTTGGCTAGCCGTGGTTTCCCTCTGGTCCTCCTCGATGCGAACGGCCCGATCGAGGGGCTCAGAGGTAAATATTCCAGCGGGCACCCAAAATACTTCAAGGGACCGGATCGACCGCGTCTCGGAGACATACCGGCCACCCAAAATACTTTAAGGGTCCGGATCACCCGCGTCTCGGGGACATGGCATACTCGACGCGGGTTATATTCGACTTTTGACTTTTGAAGTCACTTCGATTTTGGCGTATCGGCGCTGGACATCCACAACCGTTCTATCCCATACACGACAACGCAATGTGTTTTCGATCTTCGGGGGCAGCACCCGATAAGTCCGCGGTGGAAAACGAAATCAGAATCGATCATAAGTTCTTCCTATTGAAGACAATCTGGTTTCCATCAACAGATAACCACGGTTTGATCCCGACATTTTTTTCGATCACACATAAAAATTTATTACCTTGCCTTCTTGTTAAAGATAGACGATTTAAAAGTCGTTGACCGTATCTTAATGTTGTTAGGAAATTTTCGGCTCCGATGGTATTTGTGATAACTGACAGTTTGGTCTGCTTGCGCAGAGCCAATTCTCGCTCATCGATGTTGAAGTCCCAATATGGATAGGAACGAACAGAGAAAATATATTCTGCTAAGAACGATGACACGGTCTTGAAAAGCTCGTTTTTATTCCACCGGTAAATGAAATTGGGAATTGCCGAGTCTCTCACCCCGCCCGATTTGCCATCGTGATCGGCCACTGCGCCCAGCTCGTAAGGGAAGGAGAGCCGCGTTCTTACGAGTAAGCGCATCGCGGCGGAGTCGTTGGGTTCCATGAAGATAATATATTTTCGCGACGTCCGCAGCATTTCACATAATGCCCGATGGGGCGAGCGGCAATGGTGCAAAACTTCATGAGCGAAAACTAGGTCGTAGGCGTTGGGGGAAATAGCCATATTCTCCGCATCGATGGCGCCCGTCCGCACGCTGTCGCCCATCTGAGGGATTGTGCGGGGCTCCAGCATCGAAGACAGATTGGAAACAGTGATATTCTCAAAACCTAACCGATGCAGGCTGCCAACGTCATCGTCACTCCCCCCCAGCACCAAGCAGGAAAATGTTCTGCCGGTTTATGATCCCTCCACATAGGAGGTTCATTGCTAATAGAAATTGTGATCGATCCTTGGAAGTGCGATGCTTGTGGCTTAAGCGCATGTCCGATTTCCGTGCGGGTAACCGAGGAGGAAAATAGCCAATTAGACCGCTCAGACAAGTGCTCAACCATATAGATTGATGCTGCGGAACGCAAGAGGTGGAGGAGTCGCTTGGCAACCGTAGGAACTTAGTGGTTTGTATTGAGCACGCCAAGTATGGCCCGGGGAAAAGTCGCCCTGCAGGATTTACCATCGGTTTAGGACCCGCCGACGCCAGTGCCGAATTTAGAAAATTTCCCGTTCAATATTCCCCCGCCTGAATATTTTGACCGGCGTTCCAAGCGTTTGGTGCGAGACCATTGTCGGTTCCCGTTTGTGCCGCCGGCGTTTCGCAACCGGCACTCCTTCCTTCGCTTGCTAAGCCTGCTACTCCTAATATACGCCGCCCTCGGTCGGGGTGGTGCTCACATCGGCGTGCGATTGAGCGGCGAAACCGGCATTTTTATTGGCGATCTAGCACTATTCTTCGGTCTTGCGGTTTCGACTGTCGAGGGCAGCTGGCATCGGTTTTTCGTGCTGCCGGTCGCATGGCCGTGGTTTCTCTTCTTCGGCTGGCATGCAGCACAGACCCTCCCGTACCTTTCGATATATGGTTTGGTCGCGCTGAGAGATGGCGTGACGTGGGGATACTCCCTGTTTGCTGTCATCGTAGGCTCGCAACTGATAGCCCATCCTTCCGGATTTGCATTTCTCCTGAATAATTACGCAAAATTTGCACGCTTTTATGTCTTCTTTGTCCTAATTATCACACCTGTATCGATACTGAACTACGATTTTAGCCAAAATTGGCTTCAAGGTGTATTAGCCACCATCGGGTTTGACCCGCCGACGTCAGAAGGGCTGCTCGTGCTTGTCGCTACCACTGCGGGCTTTGTGGTCTGCGGCTTCGTTTCCGTGCCAGTCTGGTGGTGGTGGGCCTTCGCGATTGAATTTGTCGCCATAGGTAGCCAGGGACGAGGCGCCCTCATGGCCTGTCTCGCGGCGGCGGGAGTTCTCTGGCTGCTCACCCATGGGCCAGACGGCCCAACGCGCGGGTCATCGGGGTGCTTGGGGGGCTTGGTCTAATGCTTTCGTCGTCAATCATGCTAGACCTCAATCTAGGCGTTTATCGCGATCGCGAGATCGGGCCGCGCCAGCTGTTTCTAAATGTGATAGGAGCCCTCGGAGACGCGGGGAACGATGCACTCGATGACACCCGCCGATGGCGGGCTGAGATGTGGAACGTGATTATCGATTATACGGTGTTCGGCTCCTATTTCTGGACCGGGAAAGGGTACGGCATTAATATCGTCGACGATGCCGGTTTTTCGCTCAATACTGACCCGCCGACGCGTGCCCCCCATAACTCCCACCTCACCTTCCTTGCCCGCGGTGGAGTGCCGGGTTTTTTGGCGTGGGTTGTGCTTCAATTGACATGGGTCTTTAGCATGATGCGGGTGTTGCTCTTGGCGCGACGCACCGGACGGCCGCGCACTGCAGGCCTCATGACTGTCTTGCTTGCTTACTGGACTGCTGTCACGGTCATCGCAGCAACGGCCCCGTTCTTCGAGGGTCCATATGATGGGATCTGGTTTTGGACGGTCTTTGGGTTCGGCGCAGCCGCAGCGCGCATGGTCCGCCGCGACCGCAATTTCTTCGAACGGATGGAGTTCGCCGCGTCTCCCGATGCCAGGGGAACCGGCCGTATTCGCGCGGCGGTTCTCTCCACTACGCATAAGTTCGTATAGGCCGCAAAATTACCGGCAACACCCCCTCGCTGATAGCTTTCTTCGTTTGTTGGGTACGCGCAACTACGGTCGGCTGCCCTTGGGAGCCGGCAAAAGCCACATTCGCCCAAGTCATTGAAGGAAGCAGTCTACATGCACGAGTGCACGCCTGTTGGCAAGGCTGCGGCTCTTTGACATTGCCGTAACGACTCTCCGCTGAAATCGCTGTACCTTTCGTCGCTTGAGAGGAGTTCCGACCGGTTGCGGAACATGAATTAAATGGCCGAGCGGGAGGCATCAATCCACGGCATTGCAAACCGAACTTTTCCAGGAGGGGTCGGTCATATTATGGGCCAGGTTTCGTGGACCATATGTGTCCGAGCCCTACTATCGCTGTCCACCTTTGGGGTTAATCTCGTGCTGGCGCGCTGGCTCGATCCGGCCGCATATGGCGGTTATGTGACCGCTAGTGCCGCCTTTTGATCTCTGGAGCGTCTACATAGGGGTAATGGTCGAGCCGATGCTGGTTTTTGGATCGGGTCGGTTCCGAGATCAAACCTCCTCCTATTTGACGGTACTGATAATTCTTAACTGGTTCGTCTCCGCGACAATCTCCGTCTGCCTCGCTGCCGCTGGGCTCGCTCTATTATTGTGGGATTTACGAATGTCCGGTTTGAGCATGCTAGGTTACGCGGTAGCAGCTCCCCCGTTTTTATTGCTTTCGTTGCTCCGATCGACCAGCTATGTTTGTCCCATCCGCGGAAATCTGCGGGCGCGGGCGCAATCTATATTGTGGGCGTGTTTGAGATCTGTATGCGCTGTACCGCTCGGGGACATTGTCGCCGCTCACGGCTCCGCTGGCTGCAGGAGGAGCGAGCGCTTTCCAGTAGCTGGTCTCGTCGCTATACAGCCATTCCGCGTGTGGTCGCGTTATAATCGTGAAGTCGCGTGGGAGGCGATAGCTACCCATTGGCATTACGGTCGCTGGGCGGCCCTGAAAGGGATTGTGGCGTGGGCCCCACGGAGCTTTTACTATCTCGTCCTGCCGGGGTAGTGGGATTGAGGCCAGCAGCGCTGAATGTTCTTTGGACTTGATTGCACCAGCGTATCAGATGAATGTAGCATCCACATCCTTACTCGTCCCGGTGCTGGGTCGCGCTCGGCGAACCGGCCGCGTCAGATCGCTATTGTGGATAGCATTCTTCGTGATGCTCGTCGGAGCATCACTTTACGCTTTGCTTGTTAGACTTTGTTTGGCGCTCACCTGATCGACGTAATATATGATGGGCGTTACTCGCAATACGGTCATCTTGCGGGGCTTATGGGTCTCATTTTGCTACCAACGGCTCCAATGATGACGCTAGCATCGGCGCTCCGCGCATATGAAAGACCGGATCGAGAGCTCTTGGCCTATATCGCCGCAACGGCGGTCACATGCGTGGGCGTCGCCGCGATTTCATCTGGGGCCTGCTTGGGGCGATTATGGGCTTTCTTGCGAGCCATGTCACGGCCGTGCTCCTGATGTTTTGGTGGGTCCATTGCATCACGCTCGCGTTAGCTTCGTAAACCCTTATTACCTGTCTTACGGAAGCTTCGGAGGTGGGCTACTTTTAAGTCGCGGCCGACGCGGAGGACCAAAAGTCCATTCGAGCAGAAGAGCAGAAGAGGTCATGGTGCCCAACAGGGCTGTAATGATGTGTTGGTTGTGTAAGGAGAGACTGGAACGCAATTTCTGGGCTGCGGCGGAATGGCCGGCGACGAAAAACGTGGTAATTGGCAGCAAACTGGCATCGGCCGAAGAATTGAAGATGTTGGTACTTATGTCTATCGAACCCAATTTCCTCCATTCCACCAGCCGGAGTGGGTGCCGTCTGCTCTGATCTGATCGGGAATCTTGTCGGTGACTGTAATGTTGCTGCAATTCCCCCGGGATGCCCGTTCTGCCAAGCGTACGTTGCAGTATTACCCGCACCGACAACTCCGGGCTGAATGAAAACTCTATTCTTATAACTATGCGATTCGAGCCATCAGCGATGCCAATTCCGCAGCCGTTGGTGTTCAAGACAAGGTTTCCTCTGAAGGTGCCGCTCTGGGCACTATTGTCTGCGATCAGGCCGCATCCTGATGGTTGAATTGTCCACCTTCTGCGAAATTATTCAATACAAAGAAAGTGTCGGTGAAGCCAAAATTGACATCATCAGTTTGCTGCTCGGGATATAAAAACTTGCCAGTGTCCAGACTGGCTAGAGTCCTATTGTTTCGCACCGTTATATTGCTGCAATGAGCCGTGCCGTCTGCCCAGCATTGAAAATTTGTACCACGCCCGATAGTATTGGCAGCGTTATTCCTCGGGTTGAGCAGAAAATTCCCATTTACATCGGCCGTTGTCACGCCCAGCATCTGCACATTGGATCCGCCATAAGCGATTATATTGCCCTGTATCGTAATATCATGGGAGCTGTTGTGCACAAAAATGGCGTCGTGAAAGTCGCACAGCCGCTTGCCAATGTTTCCGGATGATGTAGCTGTCGGAGATATTTATGTTTTCCGAATTCGAAATAACAATGCCATTAGCGGTACTTAAGGCCACTGCATGGACCAATCTCCGAGCCTTGATTGTTATATTTGTAGAATTAAGGATTTTTAGGCAATCACCAGTATTAGATGAAATCTTTAATCCCGTGAGGACTGTGCCGCTTTGTCCATTAATCAGGATAGGTCCTGAGACAACAAGGCCGGGGTGACAGAGACAGTCACTCCCGTGCCGCTGAGCGGGACCGTATAGGTGCCGCCGCCAGTTGCGGACACAACAACCGACGCTGTTCTAGTTCCGGCAGCGGTAGGGGTGAAGACCACGTTGATGTGGCAGCTTGCGCCTACCGCCAGCGGCGTCGGGCAATTGTTGGTCTCGGAGAAATCTCCGGTATTAGCACCGGTCGTCGCCACGCTGGAAAGCGGGAACGGCACGTTCCCGGTGTTTGTCATTGTGGTGATTTGTGCGGCACTCGACGTGCCGGTATTTTGGGAGGCAAAGGTGAGGCTGGTCGGACTGAAGCCGACCGTTTGGGTGGCAGCGGTAACGGTGATGGCGAAATTTTGTGAGATGCTCGCCTCCCACGCACCCCTCGGGGCCAGAAGAGCTGCGAAAAGAGATAGAAGAGTCCAGAAGGTGCGGCGCATGTTCCTTGCCTCACTGGGTCGCAACGATCGTGATATTCTCGGTTGAACCGCCGGCAGAGCCGACGCCTGGCCCGAGGGGACTGACGATCAGGTTATTGTTGCTGTCGAGGGCATAGATGCCGCCGGAGTTGTAATTCGGCGGACCGAATGACAGCTTCCCGGTGAACGGCGATCCATCGCTCCACGCGGCGCTGAATTTTGCCACCACGCTCCCCGTGGGCGTAGTGCTCAGAATTGTCGGATTAGGCGGGTTGCTGGTTATGCGCAAATATGTTCCAATCGGAACAAACGCGACATCGACAAAATAGTTCGTATTCTGGTAATCACGGGTAGGGAATCGTTGGTAATACTTGTAGACGTCATTTCCACCTACCGCCGAGGCCGCCGGAGCGATCAGCGGCCCGTTCGACACCGCCTGGTTCAGACCGTAAGGGGTGGCGGCATATTCGCCGGTCGGCGCATAGTAGGCTGCGACGTAGGTGGTGTTTGCACGCGATCGATATCGGAGAGGCGAAGACCGCCTGCTGCCATCCCGGAACGGGACCTGATTCCTGCGCCATTGTCGCCGAACCCAGAAGCGTCCCGCCGGCTGAATAGAGGTTGGCGACGTAGCCTTGCGGGCTTGCCGCGCCGCGATAAAACTTGATGGCCGAGATTGTCCCGGGCTGCGAACTCCAGAATTTCACGCCGACAGTAATGGCGCCGGTGGACGAAATGGCCGGATGAGCCGGCGCAGCATTGGTGAAGAGGCTCAGCGCTTGAGCCATGCACCGATTGCTACTGACCAGCAATGTGAGCGGCAGTAAGATGATGAGCAAACGCTGCTTCCTCATCTGCCGGTTGACTGACAACGATAGTGGCGTGTTCGATTGCCGCCGAGCCAGCATCTCTACCGACCGAAGAAACCTGATACGCGCGACCACTCTGAAATAAATGCATTGTATCATACTTCGTCTTTCCGATGAATTATTGACGAGTGCAGCCTATTTAGGCGGCTACTCCCCGGTTGTAGAGCGATATGGCTTAACTGCTGATTGACAGCACTCGATGATAATTTCGATTTACGCTAAAACTCGGCGGACCGCATTCTTGGGCGGGGCGAGCTTGGGCGGGGCGCTCTTTAACGAAATTTTCGCACTTCAATGTTTACTCAGGACGGAACTCGAGCCTAACCCTCCAAGTGAAGCTGAACGGCATCACCGCGGAGGGCCGCGCTTGTCTTAGAGGTCATGCGGCCTAGCGCCGGCCGCGCCCGCGACGATTTTGAGATGCCTTCCCTCGGGATGACCGCACCTGCCGCTTCTCCGACCCCGCGTCTGCTTTGGCAAGTCGCTGCGGTGACCGCTTCCTCGGGATGAAAGCGGATTTCACTCTTCTTCGGACTTGGTCAACCCGAACGGCCCTTCGATTAGTGCACGGACCACCGGCGTCCGCAGTTCGAGGCCGGAGCAGCGGCTTCGCGCTCCTCATAGTGCTATGGGCTCTTGTGCTGATCGCCTTCATCGTTGGCCACCTTACGGCGACCGGCCGGACAGAGATCCGGATTGCTCTCAATCTGGTTGCAAATGCGACTGCCGAGGCGGCCGCCGACGGGGCGATTTTTGAAGCGATCTTCAACCTGACGATACCTGAACCGGACCAACGGTGGCCGATTGACGGGACCGCCCGCGTGCTCGCAATAGGCGATAGTCGGGTAACACTAAGGCTCGAGGACGAGGGCGGGTGGATCAATCCTAATTTGGCATCGCCCGCGCTCCTCGAAGCGTTACTGCGCGTCACCGGTAGCGATCCGGAGAGCGCCCGGGGTCTAGCGACCGCGATCGGAGAATGGGTAGGCTCCGCGCCCGTTACCGAGTTGCTAAATGCACGCGTTATGCAGTATCGGGCGGCGGGGCTCGACTACGGGCCTCCCGGCGCACCGCTCGAGAGCCTCGACGAACTCGCCCGCGTGCTGGGTATGACCCCGGTCGTGCTTGCAGCGATCCGCCCCCATTTAACGCTCTTCGGCCCGCCCGAGCCGAATCCAGCGACTGTCGATCCGGTCGTCGCGGCGGCCCTCAATGAGGTTATGCTCGCCGGGTCGGTTGCGTCTCCCGGAAACCAAACGCCGCCTGATGTGCTCATGGTAAGAATCAGGGCGTTCGCCTTGGGCCCAAACAACGGGCGCGCGACACGCTCCGCCGTCGTCCGCTTTGGAGCGGTGCTGCCCCGCGGATATGAGGTGCTTGCTTGGGGCAGCGGCTCGGATTGAGGCTCGCGGGTGCTATCTGACCCCGCATCTGCATCAGGTGTTAAGCGGCCATCGCGACTAGCGCCTATTCACTGTGCTGGATGACGGTGACATTCTCCGTCGAACCGCGGGCAGACCAGCCACCGGTAAACAGAATTGATGATCAGGCTATTTCGTCGAGGGGATTATTCGCTGCCCGCCCGCGGAAATCGCAGTTTCTTTGCCACGAGCAGTGCCAGGAAGGCTGGATTGTTCCGGAGATATCGTCTCACCAGCCGGCGCGGTTCCATGGCAATCCTAAAACCCCACTCCAGGCCTGATCTCTGCAACCAGTGTGGCGCTTGCCGCACAAGTCCGGCGTGGAAATCGAACGCGGCTCCGACGCCGATCAACGCAGGTGCTGACAGACGATGGCGGTGCCGTGCCATCCAGATTTCCTGCTTCGGCGTGCTGAGCCCGACCCAAATAATCTCGGCCGCGCTCGCGTTGATCGCTTCGATCACCTCCTCGTCTTCGGCAGCGCCGGGGGGCCTGAAGGGTGGGGCATGGACGCCGACGATCCGAGCGCCGGGGTACTTCCGCCTGAGATTACCTTCCAGGAGCTCAAGCGTTCGCGGTGTTGCCCCGTACAGAAAGTGCCGGTAACCAGTCGCTTCGGACTGATTGAAGAGAGCTGGCATCAGATCTGGTCCATAGACGCGATCGGCGAACTCAAATCCGCCCTGCCACAGCAGCCACACCAGCGGCATACCGTCTGGCAGAACGAGCCCAGCTGCGTTATGGATTCGGCGGATCTCTGCATTCCGGACCGATTCCATGATTCCGTGAACGCCCGTCAGAGTGACGTAGCTCCGATACCCTAGCCGGATCCATCGGTTGATCTCGGCGATGGCGATGGGGATGTCAGCCGCACTGACCTGTACGCCAAGAACATCAAGCCGTGCAATTCGGCTTTTTGCCGTCACGACGCCTTCCTTACCCCAGCCGTCATCTGATCGTAGATCCACCGATAGGTCTGCTCCAGTCCTTGCTCGAGAGTGATAGCAGGAGCCCAGCCGAGGCGTTCGGTGATCAGCGTATTATCGCTGTTGCGGCCACGCACTCCCGTTGGGGCCGTCAGATTGTACACTCGTTTCAAGTTGACCCCACCGATTACCTCTATGGTGTCGAGCAGTTGGTTGATGGTAACGATTCGGTCGCTCCCGAGATTCAGTGGTTCCGTCTCGTCGCTATCGAAAATCAGCTTGGAGCCGGTGATACAGTCGTCGATATACATGAAACTGCGGGTCTGCTCGCCGTCGCCCCAAATCTCTATTTCATGAGAACCCGAGAGCTTGGCGGCAACCACCTTCCGACAGATGGCCGCCGGCGCTTTTTCACGGCCGCCCTCATAAGTGCCATGGGGACCGTAGACATTGTGATACCGCGCGACCCTGGTCTGGAGCCCGAGATCCTCGCGGAAGTGGCGGCTCATCCGTTCGCTGAATAGCTTTTCCCACCCATAACCGTCCTCGGGCATCGCCGGATACGCGTCGCTTTCACGCAATGGAATCAAATCGGCACTGATCTGTTTCTCCGCCGCATACACGCAAGCGGATGAGCTGTAGAAAAAGCGGTCGACGGAAGCCTCGTGCGCTGCCATCAGCATGTGCGTATTGATGAGGACCGACAACATGCACTCGGCCTTGTGCGTTTCAATAAAACCCATCCCACCCATGTCGGCAGCAAGGTTGAAGACATAACGCGCATTGCGCATGGCGATCCGACAAGCACTGAGCTGCCGCAGATCAGAGCAGATGTTTTCGGCTTGCGGAAAGAGCTGATACCACTCCGACAGCGGTTTGCAGTCGACCGCCCGAATGGTCGAATATCCTGCGCGCAGCAGATCGGCCACCAAATGTCCTCCGATGAAACCACCCGCTCCGGTGACAAGAACCTTTCCAGCTTTCTCCAAGGCATTCTCCGGTATCCAGCACGAACAAGCTTTACTGTCGTAAAGCCGCGCAACGTCCTTTCGATGTCATTGTTCTTGATTTGGGAGCGTGCATACCGTCAAAGCCTTGCACCTCCTACGTCCGCGGCGACTGGCAGGATGGACCCAGCCTAACCGCCTCAGCTCAGCAGTGCCGCTTACGTCCTCCCAGTAGGTCTTGGCTTGCGTCACTTTAGAACGTCACTAACTCCTAATACGCAATAGCAATCCGCTTACCGCTGTACTGGCTACAGCACTTTCTCCAATCCAGCAGAATTGGTTAAGGCGAGTTTAGCTTGATCAGCATCGCTGTAATTTGCAACAGGAAACGAAAAGAAGATACAATAGGAAAAATGATTAACAAAAGTTAGGCCCGATTACGCATGATGCGGGAACCGTTGCCTTCATGGCTTGGCTCAAGACACTGACCGAGTTCGGCGATCTTGCGGTGCTCACGCCTCTGGCGGCGATCATGCTGCTATGGCTGCTGCTTATGCGGTCTCCAGGGGGCGCCGCTTGGTGGGTCATTGCCGTTATCTTTTGCGTCGGACTGACCGCGGTCCTCAAGATCATCTTCTATCGTTGTCCGGTCATCCCCGACCTGCATAACCCCAGCGGCCACACGAGCTTCAGTACATTGGTCTACGGAGCGATGACCCTAACTGCTGCGAGGCAGAGCCGAGGTCTGCAACGCACGATCGTCATCGGTGTCGGGGTCAGTTTCATTCTTGCCATTGCTGCTTCCCGTCTGGTCCTCGCTCACAGTGCGCCCGAAGTTGGTTTGGGTTTGGCTGTTGGCATTGCCGCCTTAGTCCTATTCGGTACGAGTCATTGGCGATACCACAAGCAAAAAATTTGGCTGTCTCCGCTTTTCGTCGCCGGGACCAGCTTCTCGTTGATTTTACATGGCCGAGAACTAGATGCGGAGCAACTCTTCCATGAGATCGCCTATTATCTCCAGATAAACTGCGGCTGAGATTGCCGAGCGGCAAGATTAGCTGGGAATCCTCCCGTTAATACCGCGGAAAATGCCCGTCCATTAGGGCGCGTGAAACTAAAATCCTCAATTTCCGCTGAAGCGAAAATTTCTTGCGCCCCCCCGACAAGTGACTAAACCAGGAAGGATTAGGATCGAACGGATCACCATTCGCACTCCAACAGATGGCCATATTTCGGAAATCCGGGCAGGCGCGGTTTGCTCCGAGAAACGCCGGAGCGCGTTCACCCGGAATTCGCCGGGTCGGGCGACGAAAACCACACGTAAGTACATCCAAAACCTGGTCGATCTCGGTCGCACCTGCTTTTCATGAGACTGTGTAACGTGGGAGGACGGGATCGAACGTGCACAACCGGTCGGAGGACCTCCTGGCCAACCAAAGGCCGGATGTGCCATAATTTGTCACTGCGAATATAAAAACATGAGGGATGGGAAGTCATGTCCGTCAGATCCACGGTGCTAGCTCAATTTGAACAAGTGGCTAAGGAGCAAGGGAAGCAGCTCGCCCCGCTTTCGGAAGATCTGGAACTTTTAGAAGCCGGTCTCGACTCGCTCTGCTTCGCAATCATTGTGGCGCGTCTCGAAGATGCTCTAGGGGTGGATCCCTTCAGTGCGGCCGAAGATGGTCGGCTGCCGGTGACGCTCGGCGACTTCACCAAATTCTACGAAGATGCCGCAAGGTGAACGGAGTTCCCTCTCCGAGTCACTGAGAGCTGGGGGTAGTAGCCCCGAGCGCTACCTGTGGGGCGCCCCCGCGACAGTTCGGTTGAACCAGTTGGTTAGCGGCTCGAGCCTTGGTGGCCGACTTGACGAACTCCGCGGACGCTCCGTATTTCTGGGGATCAAGGATCAGCTGACGGCGGCAATCGCGCTGATCGAACTTGACGGCATCGCTCGCCGGCTTGTTCTTTGCCCTCCCGATCTCCCCAGCGAGCATATCTCTTCCGTGTTGGCGACCGCTGCTGCGGATGCCGTCGTGTCCGACAGATTCACAAATGAACACACGGCTCTAGATGTCGCGTGTTCCGTCACGTGCAGCTCCAGAATAGTACCCGCGGATCCCCGGCCAGGCGGAGATCACCAAACGGAATGGATCCTCCTAACCTCTGGCACAACCGGTGTGCCAAAACTGGTCGTGCACACGTTGTCGACCTTGACGGCACCGATTAAACTCGGCGGCCCGTTGAGGAACCCCGCCGTATGGAGCACTTTCTACGACATTCGCCGCTACGGGGGGCTTCAGATATTCCTTCGCGCGGTACTTGGCGGCGGATCGATGGTGCTGTCGAGCGCGGCGGAGTCGACTGGAGACTTCCTGACCCGCGCCGGCGCCTACGGCGTGACACATATTTCGGGAACCCCGTCGCATTGGCGTCGCGCGCTGATGAGCCCTTTGGCTCACAGAATTGCTCCTCGATACGTTCGTTTGTCTGGGGAGATAGCAGACCAGCCAGTACTGGACAATCTCAGTCGTGTTTATCGGCGCTCCGGAATAGCTCATGCTTTCGCTTCGACCGAGGCGGGCGTGGCTTTCGAAGTCGGCGACGGTCTCTCGGGCTTTCCCGCGAGCCTAATCGAGCGTCGAGGCGCCGATGTGGAGATGAAGGTCAAAGACGAGTTGCTTCGGATTCGATCGGCGCGAACGGCGATCCGCTACTTGGGCGGCGAGGGAAAATCCCTCGTAGACAAAGACGGTTTCGTCGATACCGACGATATCGTAGAGCTGCAGGGAGGCAGGTATTATTTTGTCGGCCGAAGGGACGGGACGATTAACGTCGGTGGCCGGAAAGTCCATCCGGAGGAGGTCGAGGCGGTGCTCAACCGCCATCCGAGCGTCCAAATGTCGCTCGTCAAGGCTCGAAGAAACCCAATTACTGGCGCAGTTGTCGTCGCCGATATCGTCGTGAGAGGTAGCCCTGGTACTGCGGGTGCGAGCGCTGAGACCGAACCGCTCAAAACCGAGATCCTCGGCGCTTGTCACCGCGTGTTAGCGCCACATAAGGTCCCGGTGGCAATCCGTTTCGTGTCCTCTCTCGACGTCACGGCCTCCGGGAAGTTGGCTAGATTTGGTTCGTAACGTCATCGTGACTGGCGGCACCCGGGGACTGGGTCTCGGGATCGCGCGGAAGTTGACGAAGGTCGGTTACACCGTCATCGCCATCGCACGCCAACAGAGCGAACAGCTCGCGTCCGCAATGGGCGAGGTCGAGCACGAACAACGAGTTCCCGTTCATTTCTGGCCATTCGATCTCGGTAATGTCTCCGAGATTCCTAATTTGGTCCGAGAGTTACGGAATGCATTTGGAGCAATATATGGGCTGGTTAATAATGCCGCTCTTGGGACGAGCGGTCTCTTGGCCACAATGCCCAATGCCCAGATAGAGCGCGTTGTCCGCCTCAACACGGTGTCTCCCTTGGTTCTGACCAAGTATGTTGTGCGATCCATGATGGTTGATGGAGGCGGGCGGATTGTGAACATTGCGTCGATCGTCGGCGCCACCGGATACAACGGCCTTTCCGTTTACGGTGCGACCAAGGCGTCGATCGTCGGTTTTACACGTTCCCTCGCCCGCGAAGTTGGACCGCTGGGCATAACCGTGAACGCCGTGGCACCCGGGTTTGTGGATACGGAAATGACACGGGGCTTGGGCGAGCAGCAGCGCGGACAAATTATCCGCCGCAGCGCGTTGCGCCGCCTTGCAGACATCGATGATGTCGCCAACGCCGTAGAGTTCCTTCTCAGCTATAAGGCCAAGAATATCACAGGAACGGTGCTGACCGTCGATGCGGGCAGCACCGCGTGAGCTCCATTCCGAGCTTATAGACGAAGCGTGCCGGTCCTAATGCGCTCGTAGAGTACAGAATCGAGCTTTAGAAAGGCCTCGCGCCCCTTATCGTCAATGTAAATGGCATCGGCAGTGCCGGTCGGATCGTAGCCTTCGCGGGATAGATCATCCTTCTTCATCTTGAAAGTGGCAGTAGTGTCGAGTTCGCCGCGAATGCGTAGAAATAACGGGCGAGCGTACTCGGGCAGTCGCTCCGTAAGGTGGCGGCGGAATACGGTGAAGTCAAAGTCGTGACCGACGATGATCGCAGCCATTCCGGCGCGGCCTTCCGTGCCAGGGACGATCACGCCGTAGACGACCGCTTCCATGACGCCTGGGCAGGCGACGAGAGCCTCGGCAACCTCGCTGGTCGAAACGTTCTCGCCCCTCCAACGGAACGTGTCGCCGACTCGGTCGACAAAATAGAAGTAGCCGCTTTCATCCCTGCGCATCAGATCGCCGGTGCGAAACCAGGCATCTCCCTTCACAAAAGCGCTCCGCAGAACCTTTAGTTCTGAAGCCTCTCCATCCGTATAACCTTCGAACCGGCCGCCCCAGTGTGAGGGGTCATCGAAAATCTTGCCGATCGCCTCGCCGACGTGATTTGGGGAGCAGCGGATGGAGAAGCCTTCCTCGTTACGAGAAGGCTCGCCCGTGTCGGTATCGAATTCGACCAGCGCCACAGGAAACCGGTGCGCAAGAAACGACGGAACCCGACCAATCGCACCGGGTTTGCCCTCGCAGTTGTATAGAGAAAAATTGCCCTCGGTCGCGGCATAGAACTCGAGAATTTTCGGAATTTGGAAACGACCCTTGAACGCCTCCCACACGTCGGGCCTGAGCCCGTTACCGCAGCACAACCTGATGCGGTGCTCTGACTCCCTCGGGTGAGGTGGGCTGTTCACCAGATATCGGCAAAGCTCACCAATATATTGGAACAGGGTGCAATCGTATTCGACAACATCATCCCAGAAGCGAGTCGCGGAAAATCGGTTTCGGAGCACCACTGATGCACCATTGACCAGCATGGCACCCGTCGCCACCACTCCGCCGACGCTATGATACATAGGCAAGCAATTGTACATTCTGTCGTTCGGACGGCTATCCAGCATGCCGGCAAACCAATGGCTCCACTGCATAAGTCTAAAATGGCTGACGTTGGCGGCCTTTGGTAAGCCGGTTGTGCCGGATGTGTAAATGTATAGCGCCAGATCCATGATGGAGGGAGGCTGACACTCCGAGCTGTGAAGCCTATCTCCTACGACCGCCTCTATTTCCTGGTCGATCCGCGGCAAGCCATGCTCGCCCGGCCCGTGCGCCCAGCATTGCACCCCTTGAGGAAGCTGAGACGCCACGGCACCCAGCGCATCGACCAACTCGGCCGCGACGATAATGTGTTTGGGCGCCACAATGTTAATTGAGTGCGCCAGCGAGTCGCCCGTAAGATAGGTGTTAACAAGCGCAACGACAGCGCCGACGCGCGTCACGCCAAGCCAGGCCGTCATGTATTCAGGACAATTTGGCATTATCAAACAGACGACATCGCCGCTCGTGAGACCCTGTCTCTGCGCCCAGCGCGCGTATTGGTTAGACCGTTCCGCCAGTCCCCGGTAGGTCAAGCTTTCTCGTTCGGACAGGAAAGCCGGCGCAGTGCCAAATTTTTCCGCCAGCTGTTGGATTAAGATCGGCAAGGTTAGCGACGGATTTCGCGATATGGGTGCCGTCATATCAAGCGCGCGCAGCCATGCGTTGAGAGGAGATTTGTCCTTATCGTGCGGACTTAACGACATCACAGTGGTTTTCGGTGAATATTGCGGTGCGGTGGCTGTTCTAACGCGACACAAAGAACTCAAGGTAGGATGCGATCCGGCCCTCCCGCAGGTTGACGAGATCGATCAGCTCCGTAGGGACGTTGGTACCTGTGATTCTGGAATAAACCCTTGTCTGCCAATGCACCGCGGCCTTGGCGCCGTCTATGATGAGCGATTGTATGCTGTGGTCGGTGAGTTGGAATGATTTGATCATAAGAGCCAGCCAACGACGAATTTCGTGGGCGCCTACTGCGGTGATAGCGATTGGGCTCCCGTGGCTCGTGCCGGCGATCCGGAATTTGGCATCGTGTGAAAAAGTTCGGCAGACCCCGTCGAGGTCACCGCGCACCCTTGCAGCATAGAGCTCTCGGAGCAGGCAGTCGATCTCGGGCCTGGCAGTCATGGCATAGTCCTCGTCAGCCGAGTGCCGTTTTGAGTTCAGAGCCAATCCGCTTTAAAGCGGAGCGCGCATATGGGATAGCGCTGGCCATACCGTAGAAAAGATGGATCATTCCTACATGGCAGGTATATTTCACTTCCACACCGGCGCGCACCAACCTGTCGGCGTAGGCTCTGCCCTCGTCATGCAAGGGGTCGAATTCCGCAGTGTGGACGAATGCCGCGGGCAGCCCGCTCAAATCGGAGGCACGAAGCGGAGAAATGCGTGGATCGTTCGGGTCCGTGCCGACGGGGAGATAGTGTTCGCGATCCCGGTCCAACATTGCCTTGTCGAGCAAATAGCCTTCGGCAAAGACTGTTCGGGATTCCGCTTCGGCGGCAAAGTCTGTAATGGGGCATAGTAGCAGTTGGGCAACGAAGCGCACCCGCTGCGCTCGCCGGACCAGCTGGCAGACAATCGCGGCTAGGGTGGCGCCAGCAAAATCCCCGGCGACCGCAATTCTGTCCCGGTCGATCCCCAGTTCTGCTACGTGTTCGACGGACCAAATCGCAGCCGCGTAGCCATCCATGACGGCGGCGGGGAACTTGTGTTCGGGTGCCAGCCGGTAATCGACCGATATGAGCCGGCAGCCAATCTCATTCGCAAGGGTTCTGCAGACGCTATCGTGTGTGTCCAGGTTCCCCGCGACCAGCCCCCCTCCGTGGAAATAGACCAGCCCCGGCAACCGGTCACCAAATGTTGCGGTCGGAGTGTATACCCGGATCTTTATGAGACTTCCGGGTCCCGGAAGCGTGCGGTCTTCTACGCGGCCGATCGGCACATTCCTCGCCGAAAGGCTCATCAGCTTACGAAAGAGATCTCGGCGGTCGTTTACACTCAATCGCACTAGGTCCACCGAGCCGCTCACTGCCAACATATCGAGAAGCCGCTTTGCATGCGGATCGAGAGGCATGTTTTGGGCCGCACGCTCCGGAATTTAACAGAACTTGAGCGCGCGCCGTACCGTGGCCGGCCACCTCCGGACATCAAGGCCGTGCTGCCAGAGAAGTGCAATTGCGAGGCGGTCCACGCCAAACGCGACACAGGCTGTGTGGGCAGTCTCGCCGACCTCGTCACGGAGACCCCAGATCGATCCGAAGTGATCGAGATGGTAATTGAAACTCATGCAAGCGGTTGGATCCTCCGCCGAACGTATGGCAACCAACAATTCGAATTTTAGCGATTGCTGCAACTGGTTGATCGCCATCACCCGGCCAGTCCGGCCAAAGAACGGATCAGTCGCCGGAGCAACCTCGGCCGAGAGCCCTAACTCGCCTGCCAGTCTCTGAGCGCGCTCCACCCAGCATCTACGGAAACTGGTAACTTGCTGGGGAGAGCCGATGCAGACATATTCGCGCATACGGAACGATTGCAGGCGATCAAGATGCCTCGATGGTTCATTACGGAAGCAGTCGCAGGCAACATCGAACAGCAGACCCTTCATCGGAACGGGATCGCGGCGTGCCACCAACGGATACACAGGGTAGCACGCGGCCGGGGAAAGGACCAGATCGGCTGGAGCCAATGAAGCTGTCCAGTCGCCCCCGGTCTCAAGCCGATCAGCGGCCGCGCGGATCTCGCCTTCCGACCCACGCAGTGCGCAGACGCACCCGAGCAGATTGGGAAAGCTTTTTAGATAACCCGATTTCTCCAAATCGTGGCGGCTCATAACCGGGGGAAACCGCAACACCTCCGTCGCTGGTTCCCGGTAGCGTGAGATCCAAGAGGACAGATGTTCGACGACGACTTCGTATAGCGGCGTACGCGCGTATACGCCGTCGATACCCATAGGTTGAAACAGTGCTGCCGTCATCGAATCGGGCAAATCGTAGGGGTCAGTAGAGGTTTCCCTGGTCGTCTTCGTGATGACCTCGGTCATCCGATTCGACTCTCGAACATGCAAATATTCGTCATCCATTTTCTGCTTCCATTATCTGCTCACTCACTGATTCAGGCACACCGCTCAGCAGTGAGGAAGCCGCGACATTCGCAAGGATGCGATCGTTATTTATCATGATGGGCGCAGACAGGACGTCGCGCAAATGGCGACCCAGCGCAAATTCGCTATCGTTTCTGTAGCCGGACAACCCGCAAGCGCGGAGCGCACTCGTGACTGTCGAAACCGCCAACTCTGACGCTTCGACCTTAGTAAGATTGATCATAGTTTGGAAATCGATCGAGGCGAGAGTTTCGTCGTCATGTGATACCCGCTCATAGCTTCTCAAGGACGAAGCCACCAACCCGCGGAGGATCCCCAGTGATGACTTTGCCCTCGTGAAATGCGGCGCGCCGGGGGGAAGCTGCCCGTTCGCCTGGCGTGCAGCATGGCGTATGAAAAACTGGGCGCGCTCGACTGCATCCGCCGCAACCCCGGCCCATACGCTGGCCCAGGTCAGATGAGCGACCGGCGCCATGGTCTGAACGTGAATCTTCGCGTATGGATCGGGCAGTATCTGGTCGCTGTCGCCAGAAGCCTTGAGGGTAAAACCGGCACTGCAGGTGCCCCGCATTCCCAGCGTGTCCCATTCGAGAAGCGGGTCTAATGAGTAATCCTCCTTTAAAAACGCGACGAGCACCTGATCCGAAGCTGGTGCATCAGCCGCTCTACGGGCGGTCGTCACTATTGCATCTGCGTTTGCGCCGTAGGAAATAACCGTTGCGCGTCTCTCCAAGGTTATTCGCGAGCCGCTAATTTCGATCGGGGCTTCGCTCGAGCGGATATTGCCACCGCCTCGACCTTCGGTTGTTGAAGAGGCAAGAAGCAGCTGTTTGGCGACAAGGCGGCGTAGCAAATGCTGGTGCCACGCACTGTTTCGCCGGTGTCGAACCACACAAGCCACCATGATCTGGTGCATCGCATAGATCATGGCGGTGGAGGAGCATGCCCGACCGAGGCTGTAGCAGATATCAATGACGTTCGAGAGGCTGGCGCCCTCGCCGCCGAGATCCCGAGGGACCATGATTCCCAACAGCGTTTGTGTTCTAAGGGCGGTTACTGCCTCTTCAGGAAAACGTGCGTTGTTGTCGACGCAGGAGGCATTCTTTGCAGCTATCCCTGCGACGATTTTGGTTCGAGCTCTGAAGTCGACGGCTGCAGGCCCCGTCCTGATGCCGGGAGTATCCTGATCCGCCGGAAGGGCGCATCCGTGGACGGTATCGGTTTCGATTACGGCCATAGCGTCCCTCGCCGATCAGCTGCGAAGGCGACAAATATCGTATTGTGAGCCTTCATGCCGCGGAATGTAATTAACCTCACTCCATACCCCACTGGATCGTGAAAACAAAGCAAAACATTAGCCGCATTTCCGAACGATAGTTTGGCGCGGCGCAGAGCGAACAGATCCAATCCAACTTTTATCTCCCTCTGGTGAACACGCGGGCGATTGCGATACGTTTCGGACAATCCCGGCAGGAGTGCCAATCCGTTAACCTTAACGCTACAGGGAGCGATACGTGTCTCTCAATTCGACGAATGATTTGGGTTGACAGTGCGTTCGTCCAGGAGGCAGAGATGTCAGCCATTGGGCACCCCGCATCTCTGGCTTAGCTATTACAACGCATCGAGTTTCACGGAGTGAAGAGATGCTCGATCGAGCCGCCGCTCTACCGGGTGATCGGTTACTGGGCCTCGTAAAACAAATCCTAGACAAGAACTCGATCACTCGGCCTCTGGCGATCAACGATCCGCTCATCGAAGTCGGGTTGACCTCGATTGACATGGTCGATCTGATGCTCACTGTTGAAGCTGAATTCGATATCTTGATCCCTGAGCCGGAGATTACCCCCGATAATTTCCGCACCATCTCGACGATTGAGGCGTTGATCTTGAAGATCCATTCACAGATAACCAACCCCTGATCCTGCATCCGCAGCCTGCGTCGGTGCCCGGGGTGATTTTCAGACGGCAGCCTCCTGGTTGTCGGGCCCTTCCAATGCAAAGGGAAGGAGGAGCTCAAGCGCTCAAATGGGCTTTCATCAGTCCCGCTATGGTGCGCGCCGCCACCCATTTGCGATCGCACTGATTGGCGCCGATCTTGCTCGTCCATTCTGCACCTATTCACCACGATTGCCGAGAAACAGTGGGTGATGATCCCGGCGCGCATCAATCGGCCCCCGGCGCGGTACCATCGCGGCCACGCGCAGCACTGGTCCCACGATGCTCAAGAGCGAGAACGGCAGATATTCGATCGGACGATTGGTGTGAACTCGATTGGCAGCAGGACCAGATCCGCAAAAAAGACTAAGGCCAGGTACTCGAGGCCAATATTACGCAAGACGCGCCAAGAACTCGGGCTAAATAGATTGCTAAACCGCTTCAAGGAGGAAATCGCAAGGACATAGGTCCACACGACACCGACGGCGAAAAACGGCATTATCGCTTCCATGATCGGCCGTCCCGAGATCAAAACGAGGTGGACCACAACACCGACATGGACAAGATGAGCCGAGGCATAGGCAAGACCGAAATCGCGCCCGTGTCGAGAGAGTATGGTGAAACGCGGCCCAAACAATGCTGCCATCGCAGTACCCGCATAGGCAGGCCAAAAGAGTAAAAACGACAAGCGCCCGGTCATGTGTAGCGCGATGCCTGTCCCCTTTTCGCCTGTTCCCATAGCCGAAAGCACGACAACGACCAGCGCGAGCGCACTGCAAAATGCCGCACACATCCAAAGGCCGGTACCAGCTCGGCGCCTTATGCGAAATCTCCGCTCAACCGACCGCGATAGGTCGCCGTTCGGGTCTATTGTACCGTCGGGATTTGATGCAGCAGACGCCTCTGACCGACTGGCTGGGCCTCTCGGCCAATATGCGGAAGCAACATTGTCTAGGCGATCGAACCGATCATCGGCGATCGGCTGCGGCGGCGGGAAAATCTTGCTCCGATTCCGAAAATATCGGCACACGTTCTTAATTGGGAAATCGAGATGGACTGCGAATAGCTTGCAACTCCAAAACAGCACAGCCCCGGATGGAACCAAGGCGGCCACAAAAGCTCCTGCCAAGAGTATCTCGTTGTTCTTCTCGAGATGACGAATGATACTGGCTACGGTCTCGAACACCTCAATCATGCTGACGATAATAAGAATCAATAGGCCGCAATGCACAAGCGTCAAGACCGCTCGTTGTGTCAGCTTCGCGGATATCAATTGAGCGCTTCCTCATGCGGTGAGTTACGTCGCTCGCCTGAGCGGATGTAAATTATTGATGTTTTGGCTGTCGAAGACACTTCTACGATCCTCCACCGCGTCGAACCACGGGCTCGTGGACAGAGACGTTAGACAGCGGCCAACTCAAAGAGCAGCCTGCAAAACATCGGCAAGTTCGTCGATATCGTCCGGCGTCGTCTCGCCGTTCGTCACGCATGCCCTGATGACCTCGCGCCCCTCGAACATCGCCGTGGAGATCCAGGCGCGGCCCGATGCGAGGACGCGGCTGACAATCGACCGGACGTCCCCGTACCCGGGGGGAGGTTCGATGCACAACACTGCCAGCAGAGACTGGTTAGCAATTGACCAGCCCCGCGGCACAAGTTTCTCTCTGAGCAAGCCGGCCAGCTCAATCGCTCGTTCGACATGCGCGCCGTAGCCGATCCATCCGGCCGCCGCAAGCGACAGGAACAGGCGCAAGCCGAGAAAGCGTCGCGACCACTGAACCGATGTCACATACGGGTCGAGATTGGGGACATTGGAGGGCATGTAGCCGGTTGAGACGTGAAACGCGGAAGATAACACCTGCGCGTGCCGGGTAATAAACATGCCGCAGCCCATGGTAGTCGCGAACCACTTGTGCGCATCGATCGTAAGCGAGTCGGCCTGCTCGATGCCCGTCAGCTCACCCCGCAGACGGTCGGATGCGATGAGTGCCCCGCCCCAAGCCGCGTCTACATGATACCAGAGCCCCGAGAGCCGCGCGATCTCGGCGCAGTCCCGTAGCGGATCAATCATCCCCGCGTTGGTCGTTCCGGCGGTGGCCACGACGAGAACGGGGACTTGTCCTTGCGCACGATCGGCGGTTACTGCGTCGCTCAGCGCGTTCGAGTCCATACGCCCGGATCCGTCAGTGGCTACTAGACGAACCGCAGAGCGACCTATGCCTGCTTGATGTGCAATTTTGAGCCACGCAAGATGGCTCTCCTTCGATGTGTAGAACACAGGCCGCCCCTTGAAGGCACGAGCGCCTTCGGACGCAAAACCCGCGTCCGAACGGGTCAAGGCGCATAGGAGCGCCGTGTAGTTTGCCTCTGCTCCCCCAGTGGTAAAGTGCCCGGCAATCTCCGGCGAGAGGCCGGCTCGCCGGCCTATTGACCGGATGACATGGGACTCGATCTCGACCGCTGCCGGGGACGTGCTCGAAGTCGCCAACTGCGGATTGAAGGCTGCAGCGATACGATCTGCGCATTGCGCAGGAAACGTCGGAGCGGGGTTGAACAGGCCAAAATATCGGGGATGCGTCAGATGGACAACTCCACGCTCCAACTGCGTGATAGTCCACGACATGACCCGGCCCATCGGACATGGCGTTTGAAAATCGAAGTTTGCTAGCTCGCCCCTAAATGAGGTGATATCGAGCGTCGGTGTGACGCTACCTTTCACTATCCGCTCTTTGGCAAGCGCAAGTTCCCGCGTTAAAATATCGTCCCAATACTTGCAATTTTCCCGCATAGGAAACAGAGGAGAGATGGACTCGGGCAGCTCGCAATTATGATTTCTCATGTGTGTCGAGATGCTCTCTCGGCTGAGCGGCCCAGCGGGAGTGTTAACTGCGCATTCGAATTTAGACCGTCGGTTCCATCATGAAGATATCCGATGTCCGTGGGTAATGAATTAATGTCCTACGCTCAAGTAGGTATGACAACCAATTCGTATATATCTGTTCAGCTGACTTCTGCCATACAGGTACGAGCTTTTTTTCCGCAACTGCAGGAAAACTTGATCGCAAATCGATACCTGGCTTTTGCAGTGCCCGCTCCCGAAATTCAGCGAGCGCAGTTCGGGTGTCATTATCGAAGTAGTTACGCGGCAATTCGGGATAGTCGGCTCTCTCGCCGGCAAGAAATCTCCGACTATCCCTGCGATATTCGCGAAGCAATGTCCCCGGATCGTACTCCAGATGTCCTTGAAAGAATATGAATAGGCTTTCCCTGTGTTTTACGAAGATGTCGACACCTGCCTCCGCCGATTGCGACAGGATTCGGTAGCCTCTGGAAACCAGTGCCTTCTGAGGCACTTCATTGTATCGGGAATGCGGAACACACCACCGAGGTGGAGCACAGACCATAAGTCTGTGGTCCTCAGCCTTTGTGCACTCGAAAACCCCGGAGAGCTTTCCACCCAACGCGCGCCGGGCAATACCATCGATGTGAAGCACGGCGGCATGAGCCGCAAGGCACGACCAGATCGTGGAAAACGTATGATCTTCAGCCCAATCAACAAGTCTCGTCAGGGCCGGCCAGTAGGGCTCGTCCGCCAGTGCAGCCGCGCGCGGTTCTGTTCCAGTCACGATCAAGCCATCCAGATGAGTAGCCCACAGTTCACTGATGTCTTCATAACACTGGCTGACCAACGGACGACCCCAGTCCTTGCGCGGGAGTTCCGGCAAATAGAATAATCTCAAGGAAATGGGAATAGTGCCAGATGCGGCGGAAAGCAGGGAGCAAAACTGACGCTCTGTAGTCCGCAGTGCAGCATCCGGCATGTTGTTTACCAACCCGATGACAATGGGTCGGTTGTCGCCGCTGCGGAATTGCGGCTCTGATGACAAAGGGTTGGATGAGGACACTAGCATTTCTCTGCGCCCGCAATTACTTTCTCACCCGTAGTGCCCCCAGCGGTGCCTGCCGCGTTTTCAAGCGCCTGATTGAGATCAGCGATAATATCATCGAAATGCTCAATTCCTATGCTGAGCCGGATCATCTCGGGTGATACGCCCGCCTTCCCCCGTTCCTCTTGCGACATTTGGCGGTGGGTAGTCGAGGCGGGATGGCACGCTAGCGATTTGGCGTCGCCCAGGTTAACAAGTCGCTTGAATAGGTTAAGCGCATTATAAAATTTCTTGGCGGCCTGGAAACCGCCGCGAATGCCAAACGTAAGCAGCGAGCAACACCGCCCGTCGAGGTACTTCTGCGCCAACTGATAATAAGGGTTGTCCGGGAAGCCGGCGTAATTGACCCAGGTTACCCTCGCATCTTTGCGCAGAAATTCGGCGACCCGCCTTGCATTGTCGACGTGACGCTCGACGCGGAGAGCGACGGTCTCAATTCCTTGCAACAACAGAAACGCGCTCAGCGGCGACAAGACAGAACCCGCGGCCCTCTGATAAACGCTTCGACAACGCCCGATATAGGCGGCTCGGCCAAAATGCTTTGTGTAGACGAGGCCGTGATAAGAGGCATCGGGTTCGCTGAACATCGGAAACTGCCGAAAATGATGTTCCCACGGGAAATTGCCGCTATCGACAATGATGCCGCCGAGTGTCGTGCCGTGGCCGCCCATAAATTTTGTTAGCGAGTGCACAACGATATCGGCCCCGTATTCGATCGGACGGAGCAAGATGGGGGTTGCCACCGTGTTGTCCACGATCAGTGGCACGCCGTGCTTGTGGGCGACATCGGCCAGTGCTTCTACATCGCAAATATTTCCGGCCGGATTTCCGACGCTTTCGCAAAAGATTGCTCGCGTGTCCTCGTCTACTAAACGCTCTATGGCAAAGGGATCATCGCTCTCCGCAAATCGCACAGTGACGCCGAGGCTCGGCAGGAGGTGAGCAAACAAGGTATGAGTGGTGCCATAAAGCTGCGGAACGGAGACGATATTCTTGCCGAGCGCGGTCACGTTTAGTACCGCAAAATGCAATGCCGCCTGCCCAGTGCTGACGCTGAGCGCCTCGAGACCTCTTTCGAGCGCGGCGACGCGGCGCTCAAGCACAGCCGTGGTCGGGTTACTAATGCGGCTATACCGGTATCCCTCGACCTCGAGATTGAACAAAGCGGCCCCGTGCTCGGCGCTATCAAACGCATACGCAACCGTTTGATAGATTGGGACGGCTACAGCCTTCGTTGTGGGATCAACTTCATATCCAGCGTGGACTGCAATCGTTTCATCCCGCATATCACAGCTCCTCGAGCTGCGGTAATCGCGAGGCAAACCGCAGGCCAGCTCGCATGGGCTTGGATGCTGCGTCGTCGGAACGTAGGCTTTTAAATATGCCAAATACAACGCGCATCCAGCTAGTGAAGGAGAAAAACTCATCTGCACTCCAATGCTGAACGGAGCCGGTCCGGCTCGGCAGCTTCGCGGCAGCGTCTCCTAGTCTCTCGACGCCGTGGTGGCTCACAACGCGACTATTTGCATTTTGGCTAAACCTATAACCTAACCTACGCAATGATCGTACTCGCTTTGCAAATTGGGCTCCTTACCAGGCTCAAACGTCTTGGAAGTGGGATTCCATAGCTGCACCTCAGTAGGCGGGATGGCGTACTAGAGTAGCGAACGTTTTCAGCAAGATCATCAGATCGAGCCAGGGGGACCAGTGCTCGATATAATAGAGGTCATGGATTACCCGGGCGCGGGCCTTCGCGAGCGTGTCGACTTCGCCCCGTAATCCGTTAACTTGCGCCCAGCCCGTGATGCCAGGTTTTACGCGATGGCGATGGGAATATCGCGCGACTGCGTCGCCGTAAAGGACGCCTTCGCCGGCCTCCATTGCAATCGGATGCGGGCGCGGGCCTACAATCGACATTTCTCCACGCAGCACATTAATCAACTGCGGCACCTCATCGATGCTAAGCGCGCGAATGATCCGGCCAACCCGGGTGACCCGCGGATCCTGCTCCACGGTACGCCGCTTCCCCGATCGGTCGCATCCTTCCACGTGCATCGTTCGGAACTTGATTACCGGGATGGCCTGATTGTTGAAACCAAAACGCTGCTGGACGAAGAGCACCGGGCCGCGGCTGTCTAGCTTGATTAGCAGCGCGACAAGCGCCATCAAGGGCATCACCACAATCAGTAAAAGTGCCGCCAGGACTTGATCTTCCAGCCATTTGGCGACGGCTCGCCAATGTTTGAGCGGCCTATCGGCAATCTCGAGAACTGGGGCAGACCCGATATAACTCATACCTTGGATCTGAAATTTTTCTGCGATCGGGTCGAGGCTGAGGCGCAGGTCTATCGCCACTCCTTTTATTTTTTCGAAGAGTGTCTTCAGGCGTCGCTCGGCGTCGAGCGGGAGCGCAATAATCACGTCATCGATCCGAAACTGGCGAGCGAAGAGGAGGAGATCGTCGCTCGTGCCCAATACACTGATACCATAAACCATTTTCGGGATCCGTGATTTCCTGTCATCGAAGATGCCGCAAATAGCGATGCTGTTGTCCTGCGATTGCTGGAGCTTGGCGATCAACTGCCGACCTTCGTCACCAGCCCCGACAATGACGATATTGCGGGCGATAGGGATGTCTTCACGCCAGCGTTGCATCGCAATCTCCAGGAGGCAGCGCCCGGTCAGCTGCATTCCAATCGCGGCAAGGATCCACCCCAGCGTCCACCCCCGCGAGTAATCCGCAGATATCTTGCCAATAAATGCAATGACGAGTAGCGCCGATACCAGGATACCCCAAGTTATGAGAATCCGCGTCAGTTGCCAGTTTAGTTTCGACATCTGCCTGGGCCGATAGCCGCCAAGCCGCTCGAACCCGCCGACGAACAGCATTGCGGCAAGGAATGCGGTCAATAGATGGCGGCCCGGCCCCGCTCGTTCTACGACGGTATAATAGGCCGCGAAAGCGCTGGCAGCCGCTGCCAATACCACGCAGAAATCCGCCGCGGCGACCATCCAAGGCAGGATTGCCGGCGACCACCAACTGGACCGCGGAGAGCCGCGCCATCCATCGTTGGCTTGGGCAGCAACACCGACCCCGCCGCGTGGTATCGCAGTGGAGGGTGTAATTCTTCGGTCAAAGTCGTGCCTAATCGGCGATGTTAGCGAGAATTCTCCCGATCTCGGAGCCACTTAGCCCTCCAACGTACCCGAGTGCTGTAATGATAGGTTGCGTAACAGCGTGTGACGACGCTCACCATATGAGACGAAGACATCGTGGATAACCATCACAAAATTGGGATCGTAGCTCGGATTAATCCGCCCAACTTATGTTGGTTAATGCAACTAACCTGGATAAGTAAACCCTCGTTGGGGAACGTCTGAACAAGGGGCGGGGATATGGGGGCATAGCGATGTACTCACTGGCGAACGAAACAGGGTAATTGGGCCGCGTTGATGCCGCATTGCGTGTCTGCACGGTTTGCTGGGCCTGATTGCGGATACATTAGGCCTTTTGCTAGCGCAATAAATGCCGGCGTGCCATGAACAGATGACCAGCGCGCAGATCACGAGCAGGCGATGCGTGTTCTTCTTCACCCCGCGATAGTGCACCTTGGCAGAGCCGAATACCCGCTTGATGACCCCGATCGCATGTTCGACCCGCGCCCGCACTTTGCATTTGATGCGGTTTTTCGCCCGCTCGACCTCATCGACAACACCGCGGTGGCGGTAGCGGCGATTGACGAGATCCTGGGCTTTTGGTGCGTGCTGCCGGATCACCACCCGCTGGTCGGGGTAGGCCTGGTCACCCCAGACGCGGGTCTCCTTGCCGTGCAATAGATCGGGCAGCACCGTGCTGTCGGCGACATTGGCCGGCGTGGCCACGACCGCGTGGATGACCTTCGTGCGGCTGTCGACCCCGAAATGCGCCTTCATCCCGAAATACCATTGGTTGCCCTTCTTTGTCTAATGCATCTCGGGATCGCGCGCCTTGTCGGGATTTTTGGTGGAAGACGGTGCGCTGATGATCGTCGCATCGACAATCGTGCCGGTGGCCAGCTTGAGCCCCTTCGCCGTCAGATGCCGTTGCACCTCGTCACACAGTTGCCGCCCCAGATCGTGCTCCTCCAGCAGGTGGCGGGAGCGGTACACCGTAGTCTTGTCAGGAATTGGCTCGCGGCCGAGATCGATCCCGACAAAACGGCGTATCGCCTGCGAATGGCTCGATCAGCGCACAGCGCCGGCCACGGCACAACTCGCTCGATCTCGCCAAGAAACGCCGCACGCCGCGTCGTCTTGGCATAGCGCTTAAACCCCACTGCCGCCAGCGTCAACTGCTTCATCCCCAACTCATCCAGCAATCCACCCCGCCAACGATTATACCACCATCATTGCAGCTGGCTTATGCAGAGGTTCCCTAATTGACATTGGCGGGCGGCGTATTGATGCACGCCTGGCCACCGTACAGTACCCTCCGGCGCTGGCATGCGGAAGACTGGCGCGTTTTGGAGAGTGAGCTGGACCCCAAAATGAGACAGTGGGCCGAGACGGAGCCTTGCCCCTAGAAACCGCTGGTGGCGAAAGAGCAGACATAAAGCGGATACGAAAGAAGCAGATGTGTCTGAGAGCTTCAGCAAAAGCCGATGACGCAGATGGTCATGATATTTGGGTGATTTCGCAGTCAGTGGATCCTTTGGCGGGGATGCAGCCTGACCGACCGGAAAGATAAGTCTGGGCAAATCGACGTGAAAGTCCCCTGGCGAGCGGCGAGAAGTTCCTGCCAGCGCGGGTGCCTATGGCGCTCGAGGAAATGCTCGAAGCGGAGATGACCTCGGCGCTGGGTAGGGAGATGACCGAGGCAGCTCGGCGCCGAGAAGGACGAGCGGACGCGGCAGGCCGGATCGGCGATCAGCCGGCGGGTATCGACCCGGAAGAGCCTGCTCTGCCCACAAACGTTTGCGGCGGTATCTGGGACGCATTGACAGGCACTCGGGAACACCCCCATGAACCCACAACCGCGGCATGCCCGCCGCGCACACGCAAACATCGACTGCATCTCCATGCAGACGGCGGGTGGTCCCAGCGCAGGTGCTGAAGCGCGACAAAATTGGCGAGGCGGGTAAACCACTTGAGTTGTCTATGACTACTACTGTAAAAGCAGTTGCGGGCCTGTATCGGGCGGGACATTGGTATTAAACGCCGCCACCGAATAGACGTGCGGGTTAATATCGGTAAAGACGATCTGGTAGCTGGTTAGATTTACGTTATTGACGTTATCGACAGCTACATAATCCCGGTAGATCGTATATCCCGCAGTACCCAAAGTCGTGACTTGATCCCAAAATATGGTCGCCAGATTGTAATCTATATTTGCGGTTAAATTACTCGGCTGGTCGGGGGGTGCTAGGGTACCAGTGAGGGCGACGTTCTGGACTTGGCCGAATGGCCCCTTAGCCAGGGGGGTAACCGCGCGCACTCTGAAATAATAATTCCCCGCTACGACGTTGACCATCGTAAAGCTGGTGGAATAGGTGGTCGTCAACGGGACGGGTGGGACCGTGGCATCGGTCGCATTGGCGTACCAGACTTCGTAAGAAGTTACCCTCGGGTCGGGCGAGCCCGGTGGATCAGCGGGGTTGGGCGAAACGGGCGGCGACCATGCGATCGTGATGTCGCTCTTGTTCGACCCGTGATCAACATAGGTGGTCGCATAGGCATGAAGGTTCTGGACCGGGCCGACCGGCCACGAACTCCACGGCGTGCCACCGGGCGGCACCAAGGGTTGATCCTGGTCGATCTGGTCGAATTTTTTGGGCTCGTGCTGGACCGCGGTGATCTCGAACTGGAAGCCCTTTTGCTCTTTGTTCGCCAAAACTCTGAACAACCGATAATCCGATGTTATCGAGCTAATAATATACATCGAACCGGTGACGGGCAGATCGGTAACCGCGGCACTGTCGTTTACCTGCACGACGCTCAACCCGGCGACGGTGCCAAAACCCGTGATCTGGCGCTGAACGATCCCTTCACCCGAAGGATTTTGATAGGTAATAAAATAACTGTTCCCGGTATCGAATGTGAACGTCCTATCCAGTTGGATAGTCCAATCCGGGTTGCCCGTCGTGATATCGAAATAGGTGGCGCCGATCACCCGACCGGCCCAGGTGTTGCCTGTGCGGTGGGGATCGGAAATGCCAATAATACTACCCGGTGTGATATCGGCGTAGTCGAGACCGGTGGTAAACGTCACCGTCTCGGTTTCGAGTTGCTCCGAAGCTAATATCCAAAGACCAAATCTATGAGCTTGGGAGCGCGACGTGCAGCCATACGCGGTCACCCGTATCGTGCGCTGACCATATCTTTGAACTAATTCGGGTATCTCGACCGGCTCGATGGCTTGCTTATAACTATCTCTTGGATCGTTCCAAGATACCAGCGCTATGCTATGTCTTGCTTTCTCGGCAGTGCCCTCATAGGTGAAATCGCCGTTGAGTACGTTGGCGGGACCGAAGATCGCGACCGGCGAACTATAAGCGCCGGCTTGATTTTGCTCATCGGTGTATCCGGTCGGCGCGTCATTTGTAAAAGTTATCGCCCCGGCAGCCCAATAAGGCATGCCCCGGAAACAACTCGCGACCACGTTTAATACGGTATAGGCGTCTTGTTGTGAATTAATCACCCCGTTAAACGAGAACCTACACTCGGTACCGCCATAACCGTTGGGCACGCGCTCGTCACAGTATTGGCCTATGGTATATAAGGCCCATTTGTCTACCCACTCGGGGGGTATTTTGCGCGTCGATGTGTATCTATGGCTGTATGGTTTTCCTACATTTTCAAGCCGCGTGTAATGTCCCATTTTGTGCACCCATGGATCACGCAGAAAATTATTCCGTGGCCTACACTTTGGGAACTATGATGGTCTGGGCTTTGTCGGACCCGATCTTGACGTGGAACTGGATTATAACTCAGAAATTAACGAGTTTACCCGCCCAAATATCGCCAGTACCCATCGTGGGCAACCGCGAACGAATTCAGTATCTAGTTGGGTCGCACTCGTGGATCGCAATGCACGGCGTTGACAGCAAAAGCGCGAAGGCTCTGCACCGCGTTTCGCGATTACGAGGGCGGGTCGTCCCCAATAAAGGTCGGCTGGATATCCCATCGTGAAGATTTTAATCCGGGGCTTTGACGAGACGCCCCAGGGTTGGCGGCGCCCGCTCTGTAGTCCATGCGGTGCCCCTCTTTGACTTCCGTCTACGTCGGTTTCATGCTAAAGTCGAAGTATGGTTCGATCAACCGAATATCCGCTTTATCGGGTTTAGCCCGCCAGATACCCCGGCAGCGCCCCCACAGACAGCAGATCGACGCCGAATTTCATCGACCGATCACTGGCCCGGTTTAAGCTGAATATAATGGAGACGCCCGCAAACGTTTGCTGGGAGGACTTGACCGCACCTTCGAGATATTCAGCGGGCATTTCGGGGCGCGAGGATAATTAATATCCCATCGCGGCGAGACCCAGTGCCGTACGTATTACAATTTCGCTCAGGTAATAGATGCTCGACCTGCGGGCTTATTCAGCGAGCGCGTCGAGCGTTGCGACGTGGCGCCTAACATCTACCCGCGCATCACGGCCTTCGCGATCGAAACGCCGCAGCATGCGGTGTACAAGCTGGCATGTTTCGGGGTAGCGAAGAGTGGCCTCAGCCCTGGGTTGCGTTGGAAAAATTCATGTATAAAGGTAACTCAGATCCGACCCCGGATAGCACACTTTCTCGATCTCTTTGGCGAGAGTTGAGGCACGATGACCAGCACCATAGATCTCCTCGGCACCACCTCTCGCTGTCCAACCACCTAATGCGCGTACCCGTTCCGGGGAAATGTCCGCCTCTCGGAGAGCGTCACGATAACAGTGACGGAAACTGTGAAAGCTCGTTTTTGGCGTCTTGGCTCCGACATTCGTGAGGAAGCGACTAAACCATTTCTGGAATGGGTCGCTGTAATATCCCTTCTTCCCTTTGGGAAGTTCGGGAAAAAGGCGTACCTCTCCAGCATGCCTCATTTTCATCACATAAATTAGAAATCCGATTTTTTTGAGTTCGCTATGGATCGGCAGGAACCTTTCACTAGCATCGGTCTTGAGCCGTTTGTCGCCTTCCTCATCCGCGCGGATCAGGATTACATGAACCCCGTCCCGAACTGCCACATCGTCGGTCCGAAGTTGGACACACTCGTTCAGTCTCATCCCCGTCCACAGTGACAACAAAGGTACCCAGAACCGGCCCCCACGGCTCTCGATCTGGCCCGCGGCAGCGACGTAGTGGGGGGCATGAAAGATAAGGTTCAGCTGCTCAGTGGAGAAGGGCAGCCGGGATCTGCCCTGCCGCTGTGGAGCGGCAACTCTGAGGCCGACGGCCGGGTTCTTCTCGATCTCACCTTCTTTGACCGACCAATTAAACAGCGCCGACAGATTGTTCAGATAATTATTTGCGGTTTTGTGGTGGAGTGCGGGCAACCCTCGTTCTTTAGCCGCCATAGTCGCCTGCTCAAGGGTAAGCCCCGGAAAACGTTTGCTGGCGTTTGGCGGCAGGAAACAAAGGATTTTCTGCACTCGGCGGCAATCCTCGCGCGTTATGTCCCGCGCCCGCTTATTCTCGCCCAGCAATTCGCGGAGTGCCCGATAAACCGTACCGTAAGCCTGCTTGGTTTTCTCCGTGAGGCCCCGCCGGCCGGGATCGCTTTCATAACGCTCGATTAGCTCGCCAAGCGTTAGACCGCCCGATGAGGGCGGATTGTCAGCATTGACATCGGCGAACAGCCGGTCAAATCTCGGGTTTCTCGGGCTACCTCGATACGCCGCGATCGCTCGTCGAATAACTTCGAGTTCCGCTCGTGATATTTGGTCGACGAATTTCCAATATACCGAACTATCCCGCTCGATATAAAATTTATATTTCTCCAGCAGCTTCTCCGCCGCTGAAGTCAGGGAGGGTTGGGTTACTTCGTCGACCCCCCGACTTAAAATCGCTTCGTCCTCTCTCAGTGTTTCCAGGATCTCCTCCGTGTCATACTCATCCGCCTCTGCGTAGCGCTGCAGGCGTTGAAGCTCCATTTCGTGGAATTCTTGGCGGATAACACGCCTTAAATCGACTTCTGATGCGGGAACAAGCGCGGCCACACGGGCGGCAACTTTTCCCCTCACCGCATTGAACATCGCGTCGGTTTCAGCCGATGCCTTTCGGACGGTCTTGAGCGCCTCCCTCGGATCGGACGTCCCGAGCGCCTTGCGGATCTCCCTCTTCCCTATTTCCGATCGCAGGTCGGTTGGGACCTTCACCCGCAAGAAATAGCGAGAGCCACGCTTCTGGAGGCGAGGATGTCTTGGCATGTCTTCCACTCCGTCGGTGTACCAATTCTGTGTACCGATCGGAAGGAAAACCGCTTAAAATCCAATAAGTTATTGATCTAATGGGGATCAAAGACTAAGTGGCGGAGGGGATGGGATTCGAACCCACGATACGGCTGTTAACCGTATAACGGTTTAGCAAACCGCCGCCTTCAGCCACTCGGCCACCCCTCCACCGATGAGTGGGTCGACACGGCGTATGTCAGCAGCTTTGTAGACAGTGAAATGGTTCGAGTCAATTCGCCCCCGCATTTGGTAGTGCGCGCCCAGCTTAAAACCCTCGTGTCTATATCGATGAACCGTTTTCCTCATTCGAATACGAGCCGAGCGCATAAAATTGGGGCCAACTGAATGAGCAGCGAAGCCTTGGACCAACTCCTCGCCGAGGTGCGCGCCTGGACTGTCTGCGCGCCCCACCTGCCCCTCGGGCCTCGACCGGTGCTGCGCGGACGACCTTCGGCTCGGCTGCTGATCATCAGCCAGGCGCCGGGGACACGGGTACACGAGACCGGGCTCTCGTTTAACGACCGCAGCGGCGACAGGTTACGCGAAAGGCTCGCTCTCGAGAGCAAGACTTTTTACGACGAGAGTTGCGTTGCGATCATGCCCATCGGTTTGTATTACCCCGGCCGCGATGCCAGGGGCGGCGACCTGCCGCCGCGCCACGAGTGCGCGCCTCGCTGGCACAGCCCGCTGCGAGCGGTCCTTCCGGCGATCGAGCTGACTTTGCTGGTCGGCAGCTACGCCATTTATTATTACCTGCCTCACTCGCGACGGCGCTCAATGGCGGAGAGCGTCTCGCGCTGGCGTGACTTTTCTCCCGGAATACTTCGTGCTGCCGCATCCGAGTTGGCGCACGATCGGCTGGCTGCGCGACAATCCCTGGTTCGAGAACGAGGCCTTGCCGAATTTGCGCACCCGGATCGGTAGGGTGCTCGATCCCAGGCGCTCGATCGGAGGTCTCGATGCGCTCCGGCCAAGGACCGGAACCACCGCCGCCGACTCGATTCGTCAGCCGTGAGACCTTTCCGCCACTCAGGCGTTGGTCATAGGTCGGACGAAGGCTGAATTGGTCTGATACGCATGCAGTCAGTGGAAGGCGTCATCACCCTGGTCCAGGAAGGGCGGTTTCGTGGTTGTCACGGACGGCGGCCGCGTCATGCAATTCCTCCTTGCGCATGACGCCTCTGTCGAACCGCAAGACCTGCCGCTCTTAAGCGAGACCAGCGCCGCGTCCGGGTCGACTACACCGAGCCGAGCCGTCTCGTTGCTCATGTGGCGCACACGCTCCGGACCGCAGACGACATCTCGACCGAAAGGATCGAACCATGAAGTTGAGGCACACCTTTGCCGACCGGGTCGCGGGATTTGTCCGCGACTGGTCGTTGCCGCGGCAATTCACCGGCGGAGACCCGACCCGCGAAGCGGCGCAAAGTACGATGTCGCGGCAGCTGCGTCCGCGGCTCGAGGAGGCCGACACGATCGGCACCAGCATCTGCCCCTATTGCGCGGTCGGCTGCGCCCAGCTGGTTTATGCCAAGGATGGGCACGTCATTCACATCGAAGGCGACCCGCGCAGTCCGATCAACCAAGGCACCCTGTGTGCGAAGGGAGCAGCGACATTCGGGTGGCTGACGAGCCCCGGCCGGTTGACCAAGGTGCCCTATCGCGCGCCGCACGCCGAGAGCTGGGAAGAACGGCCGCTCGGCTGGGCAATGGACCGGATCGCCTACCTCGTTAAGCGCACGCGCGACGAGAGCTTCGTTCGTAATCTGCCGGACGGCACGCCAGTCAATCACACGCTGGCGATCGGGTCGCTCGGGGGCGCCACGCTCGACAATGAGGAAAATTACCTCATCAAAAAACTGTTCGGCGCTGGGCTCGGCATGGTTTGCATCGAGAACCAGGCGCGCGTCTGACACAGCTCCTCCGTCCCAAGTTTGGGCGCGAGCTACGGCAGGGGAGCGGCGACGCTCCCGCAATGGGATCTGGCCAATGCGGACTGCATCCTCGTGATGGGGTCCAACATGGCCGAGAATCATCCGATCGCATTTCGCTTCGCCTTGCAGGCGAAGGAGCGCGGGGCGACGCTCATTCATGTCGACCCGCGGTTCACCCGCACCTCGGCGCTTTGTGACTTCTACGCGCCGTTGCGGCCGGGGTCGGACATCGCCTTGCTCGGCGGCATCATCAATTACATTCTCGAGCACGATTTGTGGTTCAAGGAATACGCGCTCGCCTTTTCCAACCTTTCGACGATCATCGACGGGAGGTTCAAGGACGCCAGCGAACTCGACGGGTTCTTCTCCGGTTGGGATGAAGAGAGCCGCTCTTACAAATACGATTCCTGGCAATACCTGGGCGAGACGGTCCCTGCGTCACTGGCCGAGCATTACGTCAACACCACCGAAAGCTTTAGTGAGAAGAGCAAGCGGACGGAAAAGGGGCCGCCGCCCCTCGACCCGACATTGCAGCATCCGCATTGCGTTTATCAGATTTTGCGCCGCCACTACGCCGCGTACACGCCGGAGATGGTCGAACGCGCGACCGGCTGTCCCCCGCGACCTCTTCGTCAAAATCGCCGAAGCATTGGCACGTAATTCGGGCCGCGAACGTACCAGTACGATCTGCTATGCGGTGGGTTGGACGCATCATACCACGGGCGTCCAGATAATCCGTGCGGCCGCCATCATACAGGGAC
This sequence comes from uncultured Alphaproteobacteria bacterium, assembly GCA_963787425.1. GTDB lineage: Bacteria > Pseudomonadota > Alphaproteobacteria > ATCC43930 > CGMCC-115725 > AP-15. Next base: position 469,757 of record CAWBCV010000001.1, on the reverse strand, counting down.
TGCTCGGCAACGTCGGGCGGCCGGGCGGCGGCATACTGGCGCTGCGCGGGCATTCCAGCATACAGGGCTGCACCGATATCCCGACCTTATACAACATGCTGCCGACCTATTTGCCTCAACCAAATGCATTCAAGCCGCACAGGACGTTAAAGGACTATCTCGACCATGAGCGCGCGCCCACTGGTTGGTGGCACAATTTTCCGAAGTACGCCGTCAGCCTGTTGAAGGCCTATTATGGCGATGCCGCCCGAGCAGACAATGATTTCGGCTTTGCCTGGCTGCCGCGAATGTCGGCGATCACTCGCAATTGCCAATGACTTTGGCGACGCGCGACGGCGTCATCCGCGGCATGTTTATGCTCGGCCAGAACCCGGCGGTCGGCGGTCACAATGCCGCGCTGGTGCAGCGCGGACTGGCGGAGCTCGATTGGCTTGTCGTGCGCGACATGACCGAAACCGAGACGGCATCCTTCTGGTATGCCGGGCGCCCGGTGCGCGACGGCGAACTGCACCCGCGCGACATCCGCACCGAGGTCATTATCATGCCGGCCTCGCTCTCTGCGGAGAAGGCCGGCTCGGTCACCAACACCCATCGGCTGCTGCAATGGCACGATAAAGTGGTCAGCGGGCCCGGCGACAGCCGCTCCGATCTGTGGTTCACCTTTCACCTCGGCCGGCGGCTGAAACAGCTCTACGCCGGCAGCACGGACCTCAAGGACGCCGGGCTCGGCGCATTGACTTGGGATTACACGACCGAAAGCGAGGAGCAAGAGCCTTCGGCCGACGTGGTGCTCAAGGAGATGAACGGGTATACTTGGCCAGAGCGCCGCCAGATCGAAAGCTTTCAGCAACTCAAAGACGACGGCACGACCGCGCGCGGCGGCTGGCTCTATTGCGGCGTCTATCCCAAGGAGGGGGACAATCGCGCCCGGGCGCGCCTCCCCGATGGTCCGGACGGTCCGGGCACGCATTTGGGCTGGGCTTGGGCCTGGCCCGCTAACCGGTGCAATATGTACAATCGGGCCTCCGCGGACGAACAAGGCCGTCCGTGGTCCGAGCGCAAGCGGCTGATGTCATGGGACACCGCGCGCGGTGAATGGGTCGGCCCCGATATCGTCGATTTCGAGCCAGAGAAACCGCCCGATTACCAGCCGGACTGGAGCAATAACCCCAAGGGCATGGAGGCGCTGGGCGGGGACTGCCCGTTCATCATGATCGCCGATGGCAAGGCCTCGCTTTTCACCCCGTCGGGACTGAAGGACGCGCCGGTTCCGGCGCACTACGAGCCAGTGGAATCGCCGGTCAAGAACCCGCTCTATCGCCAGCAGAGCAGTCCCGTCGCCAAAATCTGGGAGCGTCCCGACAACCGGCTGCACGTCCCGGCCGACCCGCGCTTTCCCTACGCGCTGACGACCTACCGACTGACCGAACACCATGCGGGCGGCATACCGACGCGCTCGGTACCGGTCACCGCCGAGTTGCAGCCGGAAGCGTTTGCCGAAATCTCCCCGAAACTCGCCAACTCCCTGGGGATCCGCAATCTCGACTGGATTACGGTCTCGACTTTGCGGGGTGAGGTCGAAGTGAAAAGCACTGGTAACCGAGCGAGTACGGCCGTTCAGGTTGGATAGCCAAACGGTCCATGAGGTCGGGCTCGTCTGGCATTTCGGCTGGGAGGGTTTCGCCCGGGGCTACATCGCCGATATACTGAGCGCCGTTGTCGGGGATCCCAATACTTCGATCCACGAAGGAAAGGCGTTTACCTGCAATCTGCGCCGCGGTCGGCGGGAGGCGAACCGATGACGGTCCATCCGCGTGCCCTTGACTACCCCCAGTCCTTTCTGTCCAGCGTCATCCCGGACGAGGCGGAGCTCACCTCCGGCCAGCGAGTCGAGCCCGGCCGCAGCTATGGGTTCTTTACCGACACGACATTGTGCATCGGTTGCAAGGCCTGCGAGGTCGCTTGCAAGGAATGGAACGCCCTCCCGGCCGACGATCTGGGACTCCGCGGCACGAGTTACGACAATACGGGCGACCTCTCGGCGACGACCTGGCGGCATGTTCATTTCATCGAGCACATCGCCGAGAAGGGCGAGCGCACGACCGAAATGCCGCCCTTCCAGAGCAATTGGCTGATGATGAGCGATGTCTGCAAGCATTGCTCGCCGGCCCCGTGTCTCGAAGCTTGTCCGACAGGGGCGCTTTTCCGCACCGAGTTCGACACTGTCGCCGTTCAGCAGGACATTTGCAATGGCTGCGGCTATTGCGTGCCGGCTTGCCCGTTTGGCGTTGTCGATGTCAATCTGGAGGACGGTAAGGCGCATAAATGCACGTTGTGTTACGACCGGCTGAAAGGCGGGCTCGAACCCGCCTGCGCCAAATCGTGCCCGACCAACTCGATCCAGTTCGGCGAACTCGACGAACTGCATGCCCGCGCGCAGCGACGAGTCGAGGCGCTGCACGCCAAGGGAGCAAAAAATGCGTATCTTTATGGCGCTCCCGGGACTCCCGGTGCTACTGGCGGTCTGCAGCATCTCAATGCGTTCTTTCTGCTGACCGCTGCTCCCGAAACCTACAATCTGCCGCGCACGCCGAGCCGCCCCGCCGAGCGGGTGGGCCCGAGCCTCGCCTCCGGTCTTGCCACGGTCGCTGGTCTCGCTCTGGCCAGCCTGGCGTTTTTTGCCGCCCGGCGAGGGGACCGAGGATGAACGATACCGCTCCCCTTTCCGTCCGGGTCGCGGATGAGCGGGATGTGACCTATTACGGCCTGCCCTCGGTCAAACCGAGCCTGTGGGGCGGGCTGGTTTCAGGCTACACGTTTGTTGCCGGGGTCGGAGGATCAGCGCAGATCATCGCCAGCGCTGCCGATCTCGTCGGCGATCGCACTCTGGCGCCGATCGTCCGCAACGGCCGTTACATCGCCCTAGGTGCAACGGTTCTTGGCGGCCCGCTGCTGATCATCGATCTGCACACGCCGCAGCGCTGGTACAACATGCTGCGGATCTTCCGAAAGACTTCGCCGATGTCGATCGGCACCTGGGTGCTGATGAGTTTCGGGTCGTTGAGCGCGGCGCTGGCTGCCGCGCAATTCGCCTCCGATCACGACTACTCCCCCAGCCGGGCGATGCAAACGGCGATCAAGTTGCTGGAGGTCTCCGCGGCGCTCGCCGGAATGGCGATGAGCACTTACACGGGCGCGCTGTTGTCGGCCACGAGCACACCTCTTTGGGCCGCCGCACCACGTCGAATTGCAGCGCTCTTCGGCGCTTCGGCAATGGCGTCGGGCGCGGCCGCGCTGACGATCGCCGGGCGAGGCCGCAGCGCTTCCGACGACACTCATCGGGGGCTCAATCGCATCGCCCTGGCTGGGAGCGCCCTCGAACTGTTTCTTCTGTTGTCGCTGCGGCAGCGCTTTCGCGAACAAGGGGTGGACGGCGCACTGAACGAGACGGGCTCGGGCCTCGCCTACGACCTTGGTGTGATGTCGCTCGGTGTCGGCGTGCCGATGCTGCATCATGTTGAAAGCGTGATCGAACCCGAGAGTACGCCGCGGCGCGCGCTGACGATCTCGCTCGCTGTTCTCGCGGGTGGATTCCTGTTGCGCCACGTGCTGCTGCGCGCCGGCAACACCTCGGCAAAGCGGCCCAAAGACTATTTTCGTCTGACCGGAAGAGTGCCGCAGTGAGTTCGGATTGCTGCCGTGCGGCGGTCGCGGCTCTCAATCGAGCGCTCGATGACCGGCCCGATAAGATCTACCACGATCTGGCCGATGTGGTCCGCTGCCTGGTCAAGTTGCGCACTGAATTGACCACGGACGGCGGAAAGGCGAGCCCGCCGACCGCCTGGAGCGGTGCAACGCCATCCTAAGCGTGGTTATTGGCGGCGAGTATCCCCTCGCCGGACTTCGCCGTGACCGCTTGGATAAAGCTCGCGATGAACTCGCCTCGTTGCTCGATGAGCGATAACACGGGGCGCACAGGGAAGCCGGTTGTGCTAACGACTTTGGCTCCACCTCGCGTGATGGGACGCGGGCATGGGCGCGCGTTCGGCGCTTGCGTTCAATCGATCGAGCACGATCGTGGTGCGCGCTGCCACCCGCATCAGATCCGATGCAGCCTGCCGAAGCCGCTGGCGGACACCCGGCGACCCCTCCTCGAGGGCGGCGTCGAAGCTGGAGCGAAATGCCGCGATCGCGGCTTCGGCTCGGCCATGAAGCTCATCGTCCAGACCGGCGGTCAATGCCGAGGTTCGGCCCGCGGCTCGTTGTGGGGCAGCAGGCTGACTTCGTTCGCCGAACATTGGCGTGACCGGTTCACGGCGCGGGTGAGGCCCGAGCAGCGGTCCAGCTGCCGGTCTGACTTCGCTCGGAACCAATCGCCCCATGCCGTTCTCTTCGCCGCGGTGTTCGACGGCGCTCGGGGCCTCCGGTGCTGTCGGCTTTGTAGCTTCGCCGGGGAAGGTCATTGTCGAATCCGATTTTCCGTTGACCCTTTGCTCGGGGTTCTGCGCGGCACGCTGCTTGCCTTGCTTGAGGATGTAATGAATAGCCGGCGGGGTGCAGCCGTAACTCTGGGCAATCCTGGTTATTGACTCGCCCTTTGCATACCGTGCCGCAATGGCGCTCCATTCGCCTTGCGGGATTTTGGACATGTCTACTCCTGCTTCGTGTGTCAGAGGCCTCTGCGCATCTTTCAAGGGACCTCGCTATCGCCCGAGAGGCACCGCCGCCAAACTTGTGGCTTTGCAGTCGTAAACGCCGCCGGACATCATATCGGCGTACCGAAAGGTGCTCAGAAGGAAATAGTCATATTCTTAACCATTTCAAGATAGAGCCAGGGAGTACAAAAGATCGTTGTCTGGTTTCATTGGTGCACTACAAGTCTCGTAACTCGACAAGGGGCGGGTCGTTTTTTGAACATTGACTTGATCAACGCTACCCGGGTGAGCCGTGCCACCCCGCAATCGGCCGGGAGGAAGCGGGGTTGCCCAGCGTGTCGTAACCGGGCCGTCCGGTCCCATATAACAGGTTGTTGCTGCGGTGCCGCGCCGGCCCGGGCATCGACGGGTGCGCATCATCAATCTTTTTAAACATGTATTAGATGATGGAGGGCATCATGAACGAAGCTCGGGTCGGGACAGTGCTCTGCCGAACCAAGTCGACCCGGTCATGAAAGCTGTTTCGATGCTCGCCCTCATCATCCTGCAGCCGTCGCCCCGAATGAGATCCATCGTCCTTTCGTTCGGGATCGCCGCGTCGGCGATGGGTTGCACTCAAACAGATCGGTTTTACGCGGCGGGCGGCGGGGGGGCGGCGCCGAGCTTTGCGCCGATCGTGCAGGAGGTCATGCCCGCGGTGGTCAATGTTTCGGCAGTCCAGAGGGTGAGTAAGGCGGCGGCCGACCGGGAGGGGACGCAAGCCGGCGGCGCCGAAGATCGGGTTGCCCTGAGCGGCATCCCGCCATCAGTGGTCGAAGAACTGCTGCGCCGCTTCCTCGACGAGTCCCGCCACAAAGCCGAGCCCGACCCAAAGGTCGCCAGTGTGGCTCTGGGCTCTGGGTTTATTATCGACCCGAGCGGGTATGTCGTCACCGATGATCACGTCGTCGAAAATGCCGAGGCAGTTACGGTCGTCGTTCAGGACGCGACCGAGTACTCGGCTCGGATCGTCGGACGCGACCCGCTGACCGATATCGCCTTGCTCAAGATCGACGGAGCGCGCCCGCTCGCGAATGTCCATTGGGGTGACAGCGACGCGGCTCGGGTTGGAGATTGGGTACTCGCGATCGGCAGTCCGTTCGGCCTCGACAACACTGTCAGCAGCGGCATCATTTCCGGGCGCGGGCGTGACATCCACGCTGGTCCGTACGACGATTTTCTGCAGATTGATGCAGCAATGAACCGGGGCAATTCCGGCGGCCCGACCTTCGACCTCAAAGGTAATGTCATTGGCATCAACACGGCGATCTATTCTCCCAATGGTGGATCGGTCGGCATCGGCTTTGCGATACCAGCCAACCGAGCCAGGCCGGTTGTCGAGCAGCTGAAGGAGCACGGTAAAGTCGCGCGCGGCTGGCTCGGTGTTCAAATCCAGCCCGTGACTGCCGAAATCGCGCGAAATTTGGGGCTAGCTAACCCCTCAGGTGCGCTCGTCGCCAAGGTGGGAGCCGGCAGTCCCGCCGCGGCAGCCGGGTTCGAGCAAGGCGATGTAATTCTCTCGATCAACGGGCAAGAGATCAAACGAATGCACGACCTGCCATTGCTCATCGCCGAGACGCCGATCGGCCGGATCGCCGCGGTTACGGTGTGGCGCCGAAACGCTGCGCTGGCCCTGCAGCCGGTAATCGGCGAAATGCCGGTGAACCCGGTCGTCGCGGAGTTGCGCCAAAAAAAATCCGGCAGCCGGCGATCGGCGGGGGCCGTCACCGCGCCCGTGCCGGTCTCGCTCTCCTCGCCGTCGATTTGACCGGGGTGAACGGGGCGTAGCCCCGCTGGTGAAAAAGCACCGGAGCGCAGGGCTTTAATTTTGCCAGGGGTTTAATTCTGCCAGGGCTTTAATTCTGTCTGAGCGCCCACGAAATAATCGGCGGTCAGTTGGTCGGTGCCACACCCCGCTGTCGCGGTCGCTAGGGAGGAAATCAATGCCGGACCATGTCTACCGGATCATCGAAGTCGCAGGTTCTTCGGAGAACAGCATCGAGGACGCGATCAAGAACGCAGTTGCCCGGGCTTCCCGTACCTTGCGCCAGGTAGGCTGGTTCGAAGTTTTGCAGACCCGCGGCCACGTCGAAGAGGGCAAGGTCGCACATTTTCAAGTCATTCTTAAAGTCGGGTTTACCCTCGAAGACTGTTGAACTTTCCTAAGCGCGGCGGCGATCAGCGGCTGCGCTTTGTCGCAAATAGGACGAGGAAGCCGGCGAGACCGGCCACCGCGCCGGCTGACCAGAAGGTCGCTTTAAAGCCGGTCAAGAAGCTCGCTGCCGGCATATTTCCGCCGGCCAGCTGCATTGCTTCGATCGTGTGGAATATGAGGGTCAGAAGCGTCGCCCCGGTGACGACCCCGACCGAGCGGCTCAACATCGCTATGCTGCCGGCTACTCCGCGGTGGCGCCGCGGCAAGGTGCGCATGACGATGTCCATGTAGGCGACTTGGAACAAGCCGACACCAAACCCTTGCAGCACCAGGGTGCTCAAAATCGTGATTGCTTGCCCGGCAGCGCCGGGCCGCCAGCCGCCAATCAACACCAAACCCGCAGCGCAGAGTGAGGCGCCGAGAATGGCGACGCGGCCCGCGGGGACGCGCTCTACGGCCCATCCCGCCAGCGGGGAGGCGACGAGGCTGCCGACAAAAGAGGCGCCGAGAACCCCGCCCGCTACTATCGCCGATAACCCGGTGAGGCGTACGAGGTAGTAGGGACCGAGCAAAAGAACCGAAAAGCTCGTCAAATAAATCAGCACACTTGCGATGTTGAGCCCAGTGAAGCCGCCGGCTCGGAACAATCCGAGATTGACGATCGGTTGGGCGACCCGTTTTTCCCAGTAGAAAAAACTATAAAGACAGGTAGTGGCCGTCGCCAGTAGCAGGACCGCGAGAAACTCCTGCCCTTGCAGGTGTTGAAGTCGGTTGAGGGTCAGCAAAAGCGTGCTGAGGCCCAGCGCAAGCAGAATGGCGCCGACGATGTCGACCGGCTCCCGCAATGTTGACGGAGACGTCGCATGTGCTTTTTCTGGGAACAGGAGAGCGAGCAGAGCGAGCGGGGCTCGAAACCAGAACACTGCCGGCCAACCCCAGAGTTGGACGAGCAGGCCCCCGAGCAACGGCCCGGCAGCAGAGCCGATCGCATACATCAGCGTGAACATGCCGACCGCGCGGCTGCGCCGGTCTTCGGGAAACATCCCGGTCACCAGCGCCGGAGCGCAGCTGACGATCAACGAAGCGCCGATCCCTTGTAGAAATCGGCAGAGGAGCAGCCAGCCAAAATTTGGCGCTGCCGCGCAGAGCAGGTATGCCACGCTGCTCCACAGGAGCCCGATGCGAAACACGCGGCCGTGGCCCCAGATGTCGCCGACCCGCCCGAAGGCAAGCATCAGGCTGGCGTAGGTCAGCACATAGCAGATGACCACCCATTGGATCATCTCGACCGGCAGACCGAAGCTGCCGGTAATCTCGGGAAATGCGATGTTGACCGCCGTGTCGAGCGGAACGACGGATGTCCCCAGACCGACCAGAACAAGCCGCAACACCTGACGCGGCTTCATCGATGTTGGAAGAGCGCCGTTCGGAGCCGTGCCGTGTATCATCCCCGGGATGTCGCAAGCGAACCGATTGACTGGAACCGGCTTCGCGCTCGCCGTTCACGGCGGCGCAGGAACGATTTCGCGAGACGAGGCCAGCCTCTCCGGCGCGGCATCATACCATGACGGCCTGCGCCGGGCCTTGGCGGCCGGCCGCGACATTCTTGCCGCGGAAGGCAGCGCCGTCGACGCCGTCACTGAAGCCGTTGCAAAGCTCGAAGACGACCCGTTGTTCAACGCCGGCCGCGGCAGCGTGTTCACCCGTGCCGGGACGCAAGAGATGGACGCTTACGTCATGGATGGCACGGAACGCCGGGCGGGCGCGGTAGCGGGCGTCTTCGGACCGCGCAATCCGGTTCTGGCGGCACGCGCCGTGATGGAGCGGTCGCGCCACGTACTGCTGATCGGCGAGGGGGCGCTCGCCTTTTGCCGCGAGACCGTCGTCGCGTTCTGCGAGCCCCTTTATTTCCGCACCGAAGCACGCTGGCGGGAACTGCAGCACGCCCTCGAACATCCGCGCCGCGAGCCGCCCCAATACGGCACGGTAGGCGCCGTCGCCCGCGACCGGCGCGGCAATCTCGCTGCCGCCACCTCGACCGGCGGGATGACCGGGAAGGCGCCCGGCCGGGTCGGCGACACGCCGATCATCGGCGCGGGCACCTATGCCGAGAATGCTACCTGCGCGGTCTCGGCGACCGGTCACGGCGAGTTCTTCATTCGGCACGCCGCCGCCTTTGCGATCGCCGCGCGCCTGCGCAATGCCGGTCAATCTCTGGACCTAGCGGCGCGGGCGGTCATCGACGAGCTGGCGGCCGCCGGCGGCTCTGGTGGTGTCGTCGCGGTCGATCGCGACGGGGCGCTCGCCGCGCCGTTCAGCACCCGCGGGGATGTATCGCGGCTATGTCCGGGACGGCGGGGCGATCCATACCGCAATTTACGACGAGCCTTATCGATCGGAATAGCTCGCGCCATCGTGTTCGGGTTCATCTCGCGTCCCAGGCCGCCCGCAATGCCGCCGCGATGTCGTCGAGCGCCGGCCGTGCCGCCTCGATTATCTTGCCCATAGTCAGGAAGCCGTGGACCTGGTCCGGGAAATGCCGCAACTGCACCGCGACGCCGGCCTCTTTTAGCCGGCGGGCATAAGCCTCGCCTTCGTCGCCGAGCACGTCGTTGCCGGCCGTCAGGACGAGGGCGGGCGCCACGCCGGAGAGATCGGCGGCGCGCAAGGGCGACGCACGCCAGTCATCGACATCGCCGGGCCCGCGCAGATAGTGCTCGCGGAACCACTTCATTGTCGGCCGGGTCAGCAGATACCCCTCGGCGAAGCGGTCGTGGGAGGCGTGCGTCATGCCGCACTCGACGGTCGGGTACAGCAAGGCCTGACAACGCAGTTTTGGTGCTCCCCCATCACGGGCAATCAGGCTGACCACCGCAGCGAGATTGCCGCCGGCGCTGTCGCCGCCGACGGCGAGGCGCTCGCGGTCGATGCCGAGGGCTGCGGCCTCCTGCGCGACCCATGAAGTCGCGGCAAAGCAATCCTCGACCGTTGCCGGAATTTGTGCTCGGGAGCGAGGCGGTAATCGACCGCGACGACGATGCACCGCGCCGCGTTGGCGAGATGGCGGCAGAGGCTGTCATGGGTGTCGAGATCGCCGATGACCCAGCCGCCGCCATGAAAGTAGACCAGCGCCGGGAGGGTGTCGCCGGGGGCCGTTGTCGCGCCGCGGTAGAGTCGTAATGGGATAGCCGCACCGGTTGGTCTCGGCGCCGAGAGTTCGCGAATCTCGGCAACCGGCGGCGGATCGGGCGCCAGCACCTCACGGGCCGCGAGAAACAGTTCGCGCGCCTCGGGCGCGCTCAGCGTCTCGTAAGGCGGCCGTCCGGACAGCCGCACCATCTCGAGAACGCGCTCGGCATCGCGATCGAGCGCCATCAAGGGGCTCCTCTCACAAGGATCGACTTTGTCATTTTAAGGGACGGGCGGCCCCGTGCACCAGACGATCGTGCACTAGACCCTCTTGCGGCAGACGCAGAAAAGCCCCGGTCGGGGGAGACCGGGGCTTCTGCGGCCTGTCGGTGTGCCGGTCCAACAGGCCAATCCGCATCGTTGGGGGACATAACGATGCCGACATCAAAATGCCGATATTCTACCGAAAAAGCAATTCCAAATCGACCAAATTAACTACGAATTGGGTACACCTCACAATCCGAGCATTCGCGGCAGCCATAATGAGACGGACGGGATGTAGGTGACCAGCATCAACACGAAGAACATCACCCCATAAAAAGGCCAGATCTCGCGCACGACCTGCTCGATCGTGACCCGGCCGACGGCGCAGCCGACAAAGAGGATCGCGCCGACCGGCGGATGACACAAGCCGATGCCGAGATTGAGCAGCATTATCATGCCGAAATGCACCGGATCGACCCCGAACTTCATGACGACGGGGAGTAGGATCGGCGTGACGATCAGGATCGACGGCGCCATGTCCAACAGGCAGCCGAGCACCAGCAGCAGAATGTTGATCAGGAAAAGGATCACGTTCTTGTCGCTCGACAGGGTCAGCAGCAGCGCCGTGACCCGCGCCGGCACCTGCATCAGCGCCATCACGTAGCCGACGCTCGACGCGAAGGCGATCAGGGTCATCACCATCGCCACGGTGCGCATTGTGCGGTGGATCAGCTCCGGCAGGTCGCGCCAGCGATAGTCGCGATAGATGAACATCGTGACAAAGAAGGCCCAGATGCAGGCGACGGCGCCCGCCTCGATCGCGGTGAACACGCCACCTAAGATGCCGCCGAGGATGATTGCCAAGGTTACCAGCCCCCAGAGCGCGTCGACGGCGATTTTGACGGCCGCGCGCAACGGAACGGTCTCGCCGCGCGGATGACCGTTGCGATAGGCGAGCACCAGGCACAGCACGACCAGCGAGGCCCCGAGCAGCAGGCCCGGCATGACCCCGGCCATGAACAGGCTGATGATCGAGATCGTGCCACCGGTGGCGAGCGAATAGATCACCGCGTTGTGGCTCGGCGGCACGAGCAATGCCTGCACCGAGGCGCTGATCGTCACATTGGTAGCAAAGACGCGCGGAAATCCGGCCCTTTCCATCTGCGGGATCATCACCGACCCGATCGCCGAGGTGTCGGCCACCGCCGAACCGGAAATGCCGCTCAGGAACGTCGTCGCGAGCACGTTGACCGCCGACAACCCGCCGCGGATCCGGACGAGCCCGACCAATACGTTGGCGAAGGCCACCAGCCGTCGCGCCATCCCGCCCTCCGCCATGATCGCGCCGGCCAGGACAAAGAACGGGATCGTCAGCATCGCAAATTTGCTGACCCCGCTCGACACTTGAAGCATTACCGCCTCGAGCGGGATGCCGATCCAATAGGCGCCGGCAAGCGCGCCAAGACCGAGCGCATATGCGATCGGCACGCCGAGCGCAAAGCAGACGAGGAGGGTCCCGACGACGATCAGGATTTCCATCTGGCGGCTCGCTCTGCGTCAGTGTGGAGCCGGTTCGCCGTCCTGTGGCGGGCGTCCGATCAACAGGCGCTCGGCGACGAAGAGCAAGGTGATGGCGCCGCCAACCGGGATTGGGAGGTAAGTGAGCCCGACCGACAATGCGGGAAACTCGGCGATCGACTGGTGCCAAGTCGTGCCGACCAGTCGTGCACCCCAGAACACCATGAAAAAGCCGACCAACGCGACCAATCCCTCGGAAAACGGCTCGATGACTCGCCGCACTGGCGGGGACAGGGCCCGCACCAACACCGAAACGCTCATATGTGTGCCGGCGCGATAGCACGCCGCCGCGCCGAAAAATGTCAGGACGATCGTCAATAAAATCGCCATCGGTTCGGGCCAGGACGCCGCGCTGTTCAGCACATAACGGGTAAAGACGCCCCACGGGATCACCGCCGAGATCAGCACCAAGGCCCCTCCGGCGACGATGACGCAGAAGCGGTATAGCGCGTCCATCGCTGCGCGTACGCACAATTTCGTCGCCAACCGGTCCGAAGGCATTTAGGCTAGAATTTCGGTTGAAACCGTCATTCCCGCGAAAGCGGGAATCCAGAGCCTGGACCCCCGATTTCGCGGGGGTGACGATAGGCGATCGGCTGATACATTCAGATCAATTCACCGCCTGAATGCGCTGGATCAGCTCGCTGTATTTGGCGCCGTATTTGTCCCAGACCGGCTTTACCGCCGTCTGGAATGGCGTCTTGTCGGCAACAGTGTCGACCTCGATGCCGGAGGCCTTCATTTTCGCCATGGCCTCGTCTTCGACTTTCTTCCATAGCTGGCGCTCGTCCAGTTGCGCCTCGCGCGCCAGCTTTTTGACCAGCGCCTGGTCGTCTTTCGAGAGGCCGTCCCAGGTGGCGCGCGAGAACACCAGGATCTCGGGCACGATCAAATGTTCGGTCAAGGTATAGTATTTCGCGACCTGGTAATGATTGTCGAAGACAAAGCTCGGCGGGTTGTTCTCGGCGCCGTCGACGACGCCGGTCTGCAACGCGCTGAATACCTGGTCATATCCCATCGCGACGCCGTTGCCGCCGAGCGCGTTCATCATGTCGACGAACATCGGGTTGCCCATGACGCGCACCTTCAGCCCCTTCAGATCGTCGATGCTCTTGATAGGCTTTTTCGTGTCGTAGACGCTGCGCGCGCCGGCATCCATCCAGGCGAGGCCGATCAACCGCGTATTGGAGTTGTTGCCAACCTTGTCGAGCAGCTCCTGGCCGATCGGGCCGTCAATGACTTTTTCCATATGCTCGGTGCTGCGAAAGAGGAACGGGAGGTTGAAGACGTTGAGGTCGTCGACCACCGGCCCCAATGCCCCGACACTGACCCGGGCGATCTGCAACGCGCCGACCTGCGCCTGCTCGATAGCCTCCTTCTCACCGCCCAATTGCATCGAGGCATACATCTGGATGCTGAGCCGCCCGCCGGTCGCCGCTTCGAGCTTTTTCCCCATGTTCTCGACCGCCTGGACGGTCGGATAGCCTTCGGGATGCACGTCGGATGCTTTGAACACCACCTTTTGGTCCGCCGCTTTGGCGCCTGCGCCGATCAGGCCGAGCAGTAATGCTGCCATGGCGAGCTGCAACGCACGGTGTCTATCCATGACGTAAGCCTCCGTTCTTGTGTTGTTTCGCGGCGCAATGTTGGTCAGGTCATACGACAAATCGGCAGCTTACCGAAAGGGGCGGGTTTTTTTAGCCCGGCTCTCCCGAAGGCGAGGCCTGAAGAGGGACCTGCCGAACCGCATTGGCGCAGCCCTCGCCGGCGACTCGATATTGGTAAATCGGGATTTCTACCGCGCTTCCCCTTATTTTCTCATGGCCGATCGGGATCAGTCGCGCTTCTTCGCCGCGCAGGTTTTCGGCGACATCCCCGGAAATTGCACACGCGACATTGTGTGTCTTTGCTGCTTCCTCCATGCGGGCGGCGATATTGATCGTGGTTCCGTAGACCCCGATGGCTCGCTTCGTGTCGCCTTGCTCGCTTACCACGACCTCGCCGCCATGGATTCCGATCCGGAAGGACGGAACGACGCCGAACTGCGCCAGATACTCGCGCCGCTCCCGCCGGATCGTCGCAAAGATCGCGTCGATCGTCCGCAAGATCCTGTTGTCCCGCACCGCTTCGCGCCAATCCCACAGCGCAATCAAGCCGTCGCCCTTATAAAGATAGATCTCGCCGCCGTGATCGGTAATCGGCTTGGAAATGTCGAAAAGAAATTTGCCGACCAGAGATTTTGTCCGAACCGCACCCAGCTCCTCGGCAAGCGCTGTCGAATTGTTGATATCGAGAAAAACGAGGACCTTTTCCTGCAGCACAGGTCGGTGATAGGTGCCGACTGTGAGGTGGAACAAGGTTTCGATACCGATGAAATGGGCAGTTCGCATCACGACGATGCCAATAACGGAAAACGCGACTACCACCGGGATCACCATCGGCAGCCGGCCATACGGCACCGGCAGGTGGTAAATTGGCCAAAGCATCACGTGAGTGACATGGATGGCGATTAGAAACACGATAACCACCACGCTCGTGTAAACCACAATCGCGCGCAGCGGATGAATGCTGCGGATCCACCGGCCCCGCAGGCTTTGGACATAAAACTCCTCAAAAAGACCGACGCCGATGCCGACAAAGATGGCATTGACAACGCCAAAGACGATAGGACGCCCGTTGGCGCTGGTCACCAACCCCGCCAGTACCGCAAAGATCACGACGGCCAACAGGATCGACGTCAGCTTGCGTCGTGTCGAAATCGAAAGCCGAGCGAAGGCAAAGTCCATGGTTGTCGTGATCGCGGCTATTTTTGGCGAGAAAAAGGAATGAATCCGTCGCGGTTCGGCATTTGCACCTTTGCCAAAGTCTGCGCGTTCATGACCGCGTTCTCGGCGATGATGCCGTTCAGCTGAAGGATATAGGCGCAAACCGCGTAGACCTTGTCATCACTCAGCGATCTCGGCGCATTGAACGGCATCGCGCGGCGCACATAATCGAATAATGTCGTCGCATAAGGCCAAAAGCTGCCTACGGTCTTCACGGGTGTCTGGTCGCCGGTCAGGGTGCCGAGCCCGCCGACCAATTGATCATTGGGTTTTCCCGACCCCTTCTCGCCGTGGCAGGGGAGGCATTTCGCGGCATAGACCGCCTCGCCTTCTTGCGGGCTCCCTTTGCCGGGCGGCAGACCGGCGCCATCGGGGCCGATGCTGATGTCCCATACGGCGATTTCTTCGGGTGTCGCGGGCCACCCGAGATCCGGCGTCTCCGCGAGGGCGGCCGTTGAGAGAAAGAGCAATGCCGAAGCGGCGCTCAAATGCCTACGCATAGACATGCCGGACCTCCCCGTGCTCGCCGATCGCCCAGCTGGTGATGCCGTTGAAGTGATAGAACGTCTTCGTGCCGCGTTCGGCGATCAATGCGTCACGCGTCGGCTGGACATAGCCGGAGGCGTCAGTCGCGCGGCTCTGCAACACCGCCGGGCCGCCGTCCCAGCGCCACGGGATGCGGAATCGGGTCAGCGCCTTTGGCAAGACCGGCTCCTGCAACGCCGCCAGAGCCCAGCTTTTTCCGCCGTCAGCCGAGACCTCGACCCGACTTATGTTGCGGTAACCCGACCAGGCGAGGCCCGAAATCTCGTAAAGGCCGGCAGCTTTCAGGGTCAAGCCGGGCGAGGGATGAGTGATCACCGATTTGGTTTCGATCGGGAAGACAAATTGCAAGGACTTCCCGCTGGGCAATAGGATCGTATACTTGGAGGTCTCGTCCTTTGTCATGGTGGGGCCAGCGGTGACCTTGATCCGTCGCAGCCATTTGACGTTCATGTTGCCTTCATAGCCGGGCAACAGCAGCCGCAGCGGATAGCCGTTCGATGGCCGGACGCGCTCGCCGTTCTGGTAGAGCGCAACCAACGCTTCGTCCACCGCCTTCATCGGGACGCTGCGGCTCATGCCGGCCGCGTCGGCGCCCTCGGCGAGCAGCCATTGTGCTTGCGGCTCGACACCCGCTTCCTCGAGCAGGAGCGCGAGCCTGACACCGGTCCACTCGGCACAGGACAATAGCCCGTGGCTGGCTTGCAGGTCGAGCTGGGCCGGCTCCTTCTGATAAAGAGCGCCGGTGTTGCCGCCGCATTCGATGAAGGCGATGCGCGTCTCCATCGGATATCGGGCGAGCGCCTCAAGGGTGAAAACGAGCGGCCGCTTGACGAGGCCATGGATCAGCAGCCGGTGAGCCTCCGGATCGATATCGGGGATGCCGGAGTGGTGGCGCTCGAAGTGGAGGCCGTTCGGGGTGATCGTGCCGTTGAGCCGTTGAAGCGGCGTGCGAGATGCGCCGGTGCCGGTTGTGCCCGGCGCACTGGCGAATGTCCTGACGACCTTTGCTTCAAACCTCGAAGGCTGCCCGTAACCGGTAAACGGCGAGCCCGGCTCCGTCATCCACGGTTCGACCGAGAGCCCGGCGGCGCCGAACGCAGGCCGAGCAACGATCACGCCCGCGCCGCCCAAGGTAGCCCCGGCGGCGAGCAGCGCCCGCCGATCCAAAAGCCCGTTTCCGGCGGCTAATTCCGGCACATCACCCGCCGATCGCTTCCTACCCATTTCGCCCCCTCTCGAAATATGCCGAGCGGCTTCTCGCCAGAGCATGCCGCGGGACGTGCCGGCGCGCAAACCCGAGGTACTATCAGCCGTCGGCTCGAACCATTAGGCAGTTGGCGGGCGGCGAGGATCGAGGCATTGTTGTCCAACTACACGTGTCGAGAGAGGAGCTATGCGACTAAGCGTGGTGACGTTCTTGCGTCCGGGCACCGATCCGCGCGATCGGCCGCTCGGCCGCATCGTCGATTACGCCCGCCGGATCGAAAGGCGGGGCTTTCCCGGGATCTGGGTCACCAACTCGCTCGGGCGCGGCCGGCCCACTCTCGACCCGCTGGTCGCCCTCGGGGTGCTGTCAGCTGCGACCGAGCGGGTCGAGCTCGGCACCGCCGTGCTGCAAGTCTCGCTGCACAACCCGATCGAGCTCGCCCATCGCGTGCAGTCGGTTCAGGCGGTGTCGGGCGGCCGCTTGCGCCTCGGCGTCGGCAGCGGATCGACGCAGGCCGATTTCGATCTCCTCGGGGCTAATTACGATCAGCGCTTTCGCACCCTGATGAGCTCGCTGGAAATCATGCGGCGGGCCTGGCGCGGCGAACTGGTCAACGGCGGCACCTTGTCGCCGTGGCCGGGTTGCGAGGGCGGGCCCCCGGTGATGCTCGGGGCCTGGCGCAACCCGCGCTGGATCAACTATGCCGCAAAGCAGTGCCAGGGCTGGATTGCCTCGGGCCTCTACAGCAGTTGGGAGGATCTCGAAAATGGCATGCGCCTCTATCGCGAAGCTGGCGGCACCAATGCCGTCCTCGCCAATGTCGTCGTCGATCTCAGTGCCCAGGCCGAGGCCGGCAGTCTGGCAGAGCGCGCCAAGGTCTCGCTCGTCTGTCTGCCCGACGACGCGCGCCAGCGGCTGAAGCGCCTTGAGCGAATCGGCTTCGACGAGGTGCTACTCGTCTCCCCCACCGGCGCGCTCGACGAGCTCGAACGCATCCGCGATTTTCTTTAAGCCTTAATCGGGAGGATTAGCATGGACAAGGCGCTGTCGGGCATTCGCGTCGTCGACATGACCCACAATCAGGCGGGGCCCGCCTGTGCGCAGATCCTGGGTTTTCTCGGCGCCGATGTGATCAAGCTGGAAGAGCCTAAGGGCGGCGACATCGCGCGTCGCAGCATGCGCGACCAGGACGGCGACAGCCTCTTTTTCCTGCTGTTCAACGCCAACAAGCGCAGTCTGACCCTCAACCTGAAGACTGCACGCGGCAAGGAATTGTTCAAGGAGCTGATCGCCAAATCGGATGTGCTGGTCGAGAATTTCAGCCCGGGTGCGCTCGACCGGCTCGGCCTCGGCTGGGAGGTTATGTCGAAGATCAACCCGCGGCTGATCTACGCGACGATCAAGGGCTTCGGCAGCTACGGCCCCTATGCCAATTATAAGAGCTTCGAGCCGGTTGCGCAGGCGATGGGCGGGGCGATGAGCGTTACGGGCTACCCGGAGAACCCGCCGACCTTTGTCGTGCCGGCCATCGGCGATTCCGGCACCGGCATGCACATGGCGATCGGCATCTTGGCAGCACTGCAGCAGCGCCACAATTCGGGACGCGGGCAGTGTGTGGAGGTGTCGATGCAGGATGCGGTCGTCAATCTGATCCGCGTCAGCCTGCGCGACCACCAGCGCTTCGGTCATGCGATGCCGCGGCGCGGCAACCAGATGGGGCAAGGGGTGCCCGGCACGACCTACCCTTGCGCGCCGGGCGGGCCGAACGACTACGTCTTCATCACTGCGCAGCAGCAGATGTGGCCGGCCATGGCAGGGGCGATGGGCCGGCCCGAATTGGCAGAGGATCCGCGCTTCAATACGTCGGAGATGCGCTGGGAAAACCGTGACGCGCTGAATGCGATTATTGAAGAATGGACGCGCGGACGCAGTAAGCATGAGGTCATGCGGCTATTGGGCGAGGCCGGAGTTCCGTGCGGCGCCTGCCAGGACACCGGCGAGGTGCTCGCCGATCCGCATCTGAAGGCACGCGAGATGATCCTCGATATCGATTACCCGACACGCGGCTCCTACAAGACCGTCGGCTGCCCGATCAAACTGTCGGATTCACCGGCCGAGGTGAGCCGCCCACCACTGCTCGGGGAGCACACTGACGCATTGCTGAGCGAGCTTTGCGGGGTTGGCCCCGATGAATTCAAACGGCTGCGTGACGACGGCGTCGTATGACCGGAGTATCGAAATGATCGGTTGGAGGGCGCGGCTGGGTTTTCTGCTGCCGCCGGGAAACCCGACGGTCGAGCCCGAAATGATCGCATTGGCGCCTGAGGGTGTCTCCTTGCACTTCCATCGCATGGCCGCATATGGGGCGCCCGGTTCTCTCGAGGGCCAGGACGAGCGAACTCGCACGATGATCGACAATATCGACGGCAGCATCGAGCTGCTCGCATCGGTCGAGCCGGATGTCATCGTCGTGGCTCATACCGCGACCAGCTATTATCTCGGCCGCGAAGGTGAAGCCGATCTGCTGGCTCGGCTCGAGAAATCGACCGGCAAGCGCGTGATCACGGCCTTTGGGTCGGTGCTGCGAGCCCTCGAGCGGCTGAATGTGCGCCGGCTCGCGCTCGGCACCCCTTATTCGAGGGAGACGACGTTGCAGGGCAAGACGCATTTGGAAGCGCACGGCCTGGAGATCGTCAATTTCGCCAATCTTTACGGGGTCACCAACATTTACGACGAGACCGCCGAGCGGGCTTACGGGTTGGCGCGGCAAGTCGACAGATCGAACGCCGAAGCCGTCTTTCTCAGCGGCACCGGGATGCCAACCTTGCCGGTTTTGGAACTGCTGGAACACGATCTGGGGAAGCCGGTGCTTTCGAGTGCTTCCGCGATGATGTGGCACGCGCTGCGTCTTGCCGGCGTCCGGCAGCCTATTTCGGGGTATGGCCGCCTATTGATGCTGAATTGAGTCCTCGAGCCCGAATACCAATTGCGGTGCGCTAAAGCCGGCCAGCCTGAATTCACCGAGAGGGGTGAATTCCCCGGCGCAGTGGCGCGCGAATTCACCGGAGGCGAGGATTGTGCGGCCCAACTGGCTGGTCAGCTTTTCGATGCGGGCGGCACAATTGACGGCTGGACCAATGCAAGTGAAATCAAGTCGATTGCCGCTGCCGATATTGCCGTAGAGGACATCGCCGATATGCAGCGCCAAGCCGAACCGCAGCCCCGGCATGGCCGAATCCGAGAGTGCCGCGATGTTTGCCTGTGCCCGGCGCGCGGCAGCGAGTGCGCGTTTGCACACTTCGGTTTCGTTGCCTGCGATCGTAAAAATCGCCAGCAGCCCGTCCCCCATGAATTTGAGCACCTCGGCGCCATGCTCGAGGATCGGCGGTACCTGGCAATCGAAATAGCGGTTGAGAAGGTCGATCAGAACCGGCGGCTGCAGACTTTCGGCCAAGGCGGTGAACCCGCGCATGTCCGACAGCCAGATCGCCGCGTGGATCTGTTCGATATCGCCGCGTCGAATCCGCCCGGCAAGGATGCGCTCGCCGGCGTCGTGCCCGACATAGGTGTCGAGCAGGGTGCTCCCCATCCGCCGCAGCGCTCGGGTCTCGGCAACCCTTGCCAGCGGAGTGATGATCGCCTCGATACCGGCTATCTGCGCGTCGGTGAAGCCACCGGGCTGGCGCGTTGTGCATGTTACCGCGTGAATGGCGTCGTCGGTGAAGACGAGCGGCGACGCCAGATAATCGGTTATTCCTTCGGCGCGAAGCTCCTCAAGCACTGGAAAATCCGCGGCACAATCCGGATCCGCAAGCTTGCGGCGGAGCGCGCGCCCGGTCGCATAAACTTGCGCAATCGGATTTTCGAGGAAATCGGCACTTTCGAGAAGTTCGAATGGCGCTTCTGAAACCTCGACCTCAGTCCCCGGCCGCCAAATAAATCGGCGGCCCATAACCTGCGGATGCAAAGTGCGCACGAACACCGCGACACGCCACAGCGGGACGCCGCAAGCGACGAGCCGCTCGCTTAATTGCGCCAATACCTGGACTGGCTGCGGCGCCGAACGGGCGCCGTCAATCAGCCAATCGGCAATCTCTTTGATCTCGCAGGTGGACATCGAGGCCGAATTGATCGTTTTCGAAACCCTGCTCATATTATGGTAGCGCGCTTTCTCGGGGCAGCAAACATGGCGATACAAGTATCTCCGCTTCACCCGGCCCTCGGCACCGAAGTGCGTGGGGTCGACCTCACCCTGAAAGTGAGACCCGAAGTCTTTGCCGAGATCGAGGCAGCCTTCAACCGCTACGGCATCCTCGTCTTTCCGGAGCAGCCGCTGAGCGACGAGCAGCAGCTCGCCTTCAGCCAGCTGTTCGGCCCGCTCGAAGTCAACCCGAACTATGCCGGCGCCAAGATGCGGCTGCGCCCGGATGTCGCCGACATTTCCAACCTCGACGCCGAAGGTCGGGTGCTGGCGCGCGACGACCGCCGCAACCTGTTCAACCTCGGCAACCAGCTTTGGCACACCGACAGCTCGTTCAAGCGCATCCCCGCGAAGTGCTCGCTGCTCTCGGCCCACGAACTTCCTTCGTCAGGCGGCGAGACCGAATTCGCCGATTTGCGCGCGGCTTGGGACGTGCTGCCCGAGGCGAGAAAGCGTAAGCTTGGCAGGCTCGGCGTCGAGCACAGCATCTTCCGCTCACGCAGCCAGATCGGCTTCGCCGATTTCAACGACGAGATTTTCAAGCAACTGCCGCCGGTGCCGCAGGCGCTGGTGCGGCATCATCCCGCCTCCGGGCGCACCAGCCTCTACCTCGCCTCGCACGCCTCGCACATCATCGGCTGGCCGGTCGAGAAGGGCAGGGCGCTGCTCGAGGAGCTGATTGCCTTCGCGACCCAGCCGCAATTCGTCTACCAGCACCGCTGGACCGTCGGCGATCTCGCGATATGGGACAATCGCTGCACAATGCACCGCGGCCGCCCCTACGACGACACTCAGCGCCGCGTCCTGCACCGCACCACCGTGTCGGATTACGCGAACACGATGGAGCAGGAGGGATTGGTGGCGATCACTGCGTGACAACATTCGCCGATTTGTGGCGCAGTGCACTCCAACAGTTTTCCTGGGGGCGGCCGGTCGCCTCGCTCGGAACCCCTCCTGCAACCTGATGTTTGCCGGGTGATTGTGGTTGAAAGACCACAAGTGCCTTCGCCGGAAATCATTGGAGGGCTTGATGGTTTGGCGGGGGTCGAGGGTCGATCCGACGACAAATGTGGCCGCCGACGCGGTGCTGAAGGCGTTCGAATTGGCGCGCCGCTCCGGACGCCCCTCGGTAGAATGTTACAGGGCGGGTGTCGAGGCGTGGCGGCGCCAGCATCCGGATCAATCCGCCGAATTCACCGCAAAGCAGGCGGTCGCTGTGATCCTCGCTACGCATGCGAAGATCCGGATCGAGGAATAGCTTACTCTTGACATGAGTGACCTCTCTCCCGTTGCATCGCGGGATGGCGCAACCTTTACAGCCCCCTGCAAAACACAACGCTGAACGCGCAGCGCGCACGGAGCCCTTGGCCAAGGCGTTGCGCGAAAATTTGCGGCGGCGCAAGGAGCAGGCCCGGGCCCAGCAGCGGCGTGCCGCGCCGCTATCCAAGAAAGGCGAGGGCGGTGACGGCGAGCCGCCGGCTTGAGCGGCGCCTCGCCGTACAGTAAAAGCAGCCGGACGGCGGCATGACCGCCAATAGATAGGCTGCTGTCTGCTGCCGGTCTGGGCGACGGCGCGCGTACAACCGAGGCGATGGACAAGATCCGCATCAAGGGCGGCGTGCCGCTCGAAGGCGTAATTCCGATCGGCGGCGCCAAGAACGCTGCCCTGCCGCTGATGGCTGCGTCCCTGCTGACGTCGGAAACCTTGACCCTGACGAATGCCCCCGTTCTCGCCGATATCGTCACGATGGCGAACCTATTGGTTCAGCACGGCGTGGCGGTCGTGCGAGGCGAGGAGGGCGCAGGTTCGGGGCATGTCCTCGAATTGTCGGCCGGGCATATCACGTCGAGCACCGCACCCTACGATCTCGTGCGGAAAATGCGGGCCTCGGTCCTCGTGCTCGGGCCGCTGGTCGCGCGCTGCGGGCGCGCGCGCGTCTCGTTGCCGGGCGGTTGCGCAATCGGCCCCCGGCCGGTCGACCTTCACATCAAGGGATTGCAGCGGCTCGGTGCCGAGGTGGAGTTGCGCGAAGGCTATATCGACGCGCGCGCGCCCAAGGGATTGCGGGGAGCGGAGATCGCTTTTCCCGCGGTCTCGGTCGGTGCCACCGAAAATTTGTTGATGGCAGCCAGCCTGGCGGAGGGCGAGACCCTGCTGATCAACGCCGCGCGCGAGCCGGAAATCACCAATCTGGCCGAATGCCTCGCGGCGATGGGCGCGCGCATCGCCGGGATAGGCACGGACCGTCTGAGGATCGTCGGCGTCCCGCGGCTGCACGGCACGACGCATTCGATCATCCCGGACCGGATCGAAACCGGAACGTACATCATGGCGGCCGCGGCGACGAATGGCGAGGTCAGGCTGACCGGGACTCGTCTCGATCTCGTCGCTGCGCTCGCGCGCATTCTGGAAGGCGCGGGTATCGAAGTCGCCGCAGCCGCAGACGGGCTGACGGTGCGGCGATATACCGAACGCCTCGAAGGCGTCGACGTGATGACCGAACCCTATCCGGGGTTTCCGACCGATCTACAGGCGCAGATCATGGCGCTGATGACGGTCGCCAATGGCGCCTCGATGATCACGGAGACGATTTTCGAGAACCGGTTCATGCATGTGCCGGAGCTGGCGCGAATGGGGGCCAACATCAACGTCCATGGCGCCTCCGCCTTGGTGCGCGGCGTGCCGCGGCTGACGGGGGCGCCGGTCATGGCGACCGACTTGCGAGCTTCGGTGTCGCTCGTTGTGGCCGGCCTCGCCGCCGCCGGCGAAACGGTGATCAATCGCGTCTATCACCTCGACCGCGGTTACGAACGGCTCGAGGAAAAGCTCGCCGGCTGCAATGCCCGGATCGAAAGGCTGCGGGATGGCGCCTGACGGAGGCGCGGCGCTGAAACTGCGCGCCGAGGACGCCGAAGACTTGGCGGTGATCTCGGCTTGTCTGCAGGACGCGCTGGTCGCGGTTCGCGACCTCGCTTATGCGCCGGAAGAGCGCAGCTTTCTTTTGGTCGCGAACCGATTTCGCTGGGAAAACGGGCTCCGCCCGGCGCCCGGCGAGATCCCCTATGAGCGGGTCTTGTGCGGGATCACGTTCAGCGAGGTGGCGGGGGTGTCCTATAGCGGGTTCCGCCGCACCGATCACGGCCGGATATTGTCGCTGTTGGCGATCCGGCCGGAAGATGGCGCAGTCCGTCTCGAATTTTCCGGCGGGGCGGCGATCCGGCTCGAGGTGCCGCAAGTTTTGTGCCACGCCAGGGATCTCGGCGATCCGTGGCCGACGCCGTGGCGGCCCCGCCACGATTTGGATGAAGTTTTGTGACCGCCGACCCCCGGTCCGTC
This sequence comes from uncultured Alphaproteobacteria bacterium, assembly GCA_963787425.1. GTDB lineage: Bacteria > Pseudomonadota > Alphaproteobacteria > ATCC43930 > CGMCC-115725 > AP-15. Next base: position 445,821 of record CAWBCV010000001.1, on the reverse strand, counting down.
CGCCGCGGCGATCCCATGATCGTGGCATTGCCGAACGGGCGGATTCTCGCGGAGGTGATGCCGCTGTTGGGCAAGATCGGCATCGATCCGGAGCCGGCCTTCGACGACCCCGCCTCGCGCCAGCTCCGCTTCAGAACCAACGAACCGGGTCTTGATTTGATCCGCGTGCGCAGCTTCGATGCCGCCACCTTTGTTGCCTTCGGCGCCGCTCAGCTCGGCATCGCCGGCAATGACGTGCTGATGGAATTCGACTATTCGGAGATTTACGCGCCGCTCGACCTCAATGTCGGGCATTGCCGCCTCGCTGTCGCGGCAACGGTGGACGCGCTCGGGAAGGCCGACGTCAGACGATCGAGCCATGTGCGCGTCGCTACGAAGTATCCGGAAGTTACCCGCCGGCATTTTGCGGCGCGCGGGATCCAGGCGGAATGCATCAAGCTCAACGGCGCGATCGAGCTGGCGCCGCGTCTGGGGCTCTGCCATCACATCGTCGATCTCGTACAGACCGGCGCCACCCTCAAGGCCAACGGTTTGGTGGAGATCGAGCGGATTGCCGAGGTCAGCTCCCGGCTGATCGTCAACCGCCCGGCGCTGAAGACCCGCCCCGAAGAAGTCGGCGGGTGGATCGAGCGCTTTCGCGAAGCGATCGGCCGCGGAACACCCTCACCCGCCTCACTTCCCTCCGCACCCTCTCCCGCACTGCGGGAGAGGGGAGGGGCCCATCGCCTCAGCGATGGGAGGGGAGGGTACCGGCGCACGAACCGGCGGAGGGCGCTGATGCCGGTTACGCTTTCCACCCGCGACCCCGGTTTCGAGACGGGGTTCCGACAGCTCCTCGCGGCAAAGCGCGAGAGTGCGGCCGATGTCGACGCCGCGGTCGCCGAGATCATAGAGGACGTCGCTGCCCGCGGCGATGCGGCGCTGATCGATTATACGCGCCGCTTCGACGGGATGGATCTCGCGGCCAGCGGCCTCCGGCTGACGGCGCGGGAGATCGCCGATGGAGCCGCCGCGGCGCACCCCGAGACCATCGCCGCGCTGCGCGTCGCGGCGGAGCGGATCGAGAGCTTCCATCGTCGCCAGCTGCCTGCCGCGATCGACTATGTCGACGAGGTGGGTGTGCGGCTCGCCGCGCGCTGGCGCCCAGTCGCTGCGGCCGGGCTATACGTCCCAGGCGGCACCGCCGCCTATCCCTCATCGGTATTGATGAACGCTATCCCGGCCAAGGTGGCCGGGGTCGAGCGGTTGGTCATGACCGTGCCCACCCCGCGCGGCGTGCTGAACCCGCTGGTTCTCGCCGCCGCCCGGATGGTTGGGATAGACGAGATATATCGGGTCGGCGGTGCGCAGGCGATCGCCGCGCTCGCCTACGGCACGGCGACGATTGCGCCGGTCGACAAAATCGTCGGTCCGGGAAACGCCTATGTCGCGGCGGCCAAGCGGCGGGTCTTTGGCAAGGTCGGGATCGACATGATCGCCGGCCCGTCCGAGATCCTGGTCGTCGCCGACCGGCACAACGACCCCGAATGGATCGCCGCCGATCTGCTGTCGCAGGCGGAGCATGACGGCGCGGCGCAGGCGATCCTCATTACCGACGACGCCGGTTTTGCAGCCGCCGTCGAGGCGGCAGTAGAGCGCCACCTGGCGCAGCTGCCGCGGGCGCAGATCGCACGAGCCAGCTGGCAGGCTCACGGCGCCATTTTGATTGTCGCCGATTGGGACGAGGCGCCGGCGCTGATCGACCGCATCGCGCCCGAGCATCTCGAGCTGGCGCTGGACGAGGCCGATGCATTGGCCGAACAGGTGCATCATGCCGGGGCGATCTTTCTCGGCCGCCACACACCCGAGGCGATTGGCGACTATATCGCGGGGCCCAACCATGTCCTGCCGACCGCCCGCAGCGCGCGTTTCGCGTCGGGTCTCGGGGTTCTCGATTTCCTGAAGCGTACTTCGCTCGTCCGCTGCGATGCGGCGAGCCTCGCGGCCCTCGCCCCGTCGGCGATCCGCCTCGCCGAAGCGGAGGGGCTGGACGCGCACTCGTTGTCATTGTCGATCCGGCTCGATCGGGCGCGCGCGGGGTAACTCGACAAACCATGGGCGAGCAGGACGCCTCGCGAATTGCCGGCATCACTCTCGACGAGCATACCGTCGTCCGCCGCAGCCCCGATATCGAGCACGAGCGCGCAGTGGCGATCTTCGATCTCCTGGAAGAGAACCATTTCGCCCCGGTTTCCGGCTGCGACGGGCCGTACCATCTGCATTTGGCGATCGAGGAGAACCGCCTCAGCATCGAAATCCGCTCGATGACGAACGGCTCGAACGAAACGATCACTCTGCCGCTGGCGCCGTTTCGCGGCATCGTCAAAGATTATTTCATGGTCTGCGACAGCTATTACGAGGCGATTCGCCGTTCGAGCTTGGCGCAGATCGAAGCGATCGACGTCGGCAGGCGGTCCTTGCACAATGAGGGGTCCGCTCTGCTGATCGAGCGACTCGCCGACAAGGTCGAGATCGATCTCGATACGGCCCGGCGCTTGTTCACCTTGATTTGCGTGCTGCATCTGCGGGGTTGACTGTGTGACGGGGCCGCCCCTCGTGCTCGCCTCCGCATCACCGCGCCGACTGGAACTGCTGCGCCAAGTGGGCCTTGTGCCCGACTGCATCGAGCCGGCCGATATAGACGAGACCCCACGCCGCGGCGAGTTGCCGCCGGCACATGCGATGCGCCTTGCGGAGGAAAAGGCGATGACGGTAGCCCCGCGCCATCCCGGCGCCTATGTCCTGGCGGCCGACACCGTCGTCGCGTGCGGCCGGCGCATCCTGCCGAAAACCGAAGACGAGGCGAGCGCGCGGTCCTGCCTCGAAATGCTGTCGGGGCGCCGTCACCGGGTTCATGGCGCCATCGCGCTGGTGAGCCCCGGCGGATGGTTGGTGACGCGGCGGGTCGACAGCCAGGTCGCCTTCAAGCGGCTGAGCGAGGCCGAAATCGGGGCTTATTTGCGCACCGGCGAGTGGCAGGGCAAGGCCGGCGGCTATGCGATCCAAGGGCGGGCGGCGGCGCTGATCCGCTGGGTCAGCGGCTCCTATTCCAATGTCGTCGGACTGCCGCTCTTCGAGACCAGCCAGCTGCTCGCCGGCCGCGGCTATCGACCGAGTTGGCTCGCGAGCTGCTGATATCGGCGGGCCCTGGCGAGTGGCGCGCGGCGCTGCTCGAAACGGGCGTGCCCGTCGAGCTTTACGTCGAGCGCGGTGACCGCAGTGAAACGGGCAGCATTCATTTGGGCCGGGTGCGCCAGCTGGTACCGGCTCTCGGGGCGGCGCTCGTCGATATCGGCGGCGACCGGCCCGCCTTCCTGCCGCAAAGCGAGGTTCTCCCGCGCGGCAAGCGGCTATACGAAGGCGAGCGCGTAATCGTGCAAATCCGCCGCGAGGCCCAGGCCGGCAAAGCCGCAAGGGTGACGATGGCCGCGAGTTTGCGCGGCCGGCTCGTCGAGCTGAGTGTCGGCCGGCCCGGTTCCGCAGACGGCACGGCGCTCCTCACCCAACTAGCCCCCACCCTAACCCTCCCCCGTGTACGGGGGAGGGAACTGAACTCCCTCCCCCGTGATCACGGGGGAGGGCAGGGGTGGGGGCTGAGGTTTCTCGAACCGGCGCCGGTCGATGCGCTTATTGCCGAGGCGGCGGCATTGGCGCGGCGCTGGTATGACGTCCTTGATCGCGCTTCACGGCTGGAGCCGCCGGCGCGGCTCGATCCGGCGGCATCTTTTGCCGCGGCGCTCGCCAGGTCGATGCCTGCCGCGCCCGACGAGATCCTCGTGGATGACCCGGCGGCCATTCTCGAACTCCGCCCAGCATTCCCCGACAGCGCCGTCGCACACCGCCCAGAAACCAACTGGCCGATTGATTTCGACGCGGTATTCGACGAGGCGTTGTCCGCTACGCTCGCCCTCCCCGGCGGCGGTTCCGTGCATTTCGAGGCGACCCGGGCCGGCATGCTGATCGACGTGGATTCGGGGACTCCGGAAACGGGGTCGCCGGAGCGCACCGGGCTGATGGCCAACCTCGCCGCCGCCGGGACCCTCGCCCGGCAGATCCGGCTGCGCAATCTCGGAGGCGGCATCATCGTCGATTTTGTCGGGCTGGACAGCCGGTCGGCGCGCGAAAAGCTGCGTCTAGCGCTCGCCGAGGCGCTCGCCCCCGATCCGACAGCCCCGCAGCTCCTGGGCTGGACGCGGCTCGGACATTTCGAGCTGGTGAGGTCGCGCCGCAGCCGCCCGCTCGCCGAGGCATTGCTCGAGCCGCCGGTGGGCGGCACCCTCGTCAAGACTGCGGTCACGGTCTCGCACGATGCGCTGCGGGCGCTGCGCCGTGCCGCGCGGGCGCAGCCCGGCCGGCGATGGCGCCTCACCGTCGCTCCCGAGGTCGCTGCTGCCCTGTCGGGGGCTGCGGCCGACGCCGTACGCAAAGCCGAGCAGCGATTTGCCCGCGGCATCGTGATCGAAGCCGGTCCCGGTTATGAGCGCGAACGTTTTCAAATCTCAGCGCTTTGATTATATCCGCTCGGCCATGGCCTCAATCTCCTCGATCGAGAGACCCGCACCCCGCCCGTGCCCGATCTGCGGCAAGCCGCCGATGCCGCAATATCGGCCATTCTGTTCAGCGCGCTGCGCGCAGATCGATCTCGGCCGGTGGCTCAAGGGCAATTACAGCATCCCGACCGAGGAGGCGCCCGACGACGGCAACGGCGAGGAAGCCGGTTGACCACGCGGCCGGAGCCCGCGAGCATGCGCCGATGAGCGCCACTCCCCAGTCCAAACACTACAGGGTCATCTACGCCGACCCGCCCTGGACCTTCGCCACGTATTCGCGGAAGGGCAAGGGGAGGAGCCCCGAAGCCTACTACGACTGCATGTCTCTCGCCGACATCAAGGCGTTGCCGGTCGCCGAGTGGGCCGCAGACGATTGCGTGCTGCTGCTGTGGGCGACCGATCCTCTGCTCGAGAAGGCGTTTGATATAATCAATGCCTGGGGATTTACTTATAAGACTGTCGGGTTTTACTGGGCTAAGCTGCGGAAACCTGAGCTTTTTTACAATGATCGCAGCTTCTTTACGGGGCTCGGCTTCTGGACGCGGGCAAACCCGGAGCCCTGCCTGCTCGCGACTCGCGGCAAGCCGCATCGCCGCCGGGCTGACGTCCCCAAATTGATCGTGTCGCCGCGCCGTGAGCACAGCCGAAAACCCGACGAGGCCTATGACCGCATCGAAGCCCTATGCGAAGGGCCGTATCTGGAGATGTTCGCCCGTTTCCGTCGCGCCGGCTGGGACCGGTGGGGCTCCGAGGCCGAAGCCTCCGGAACCGGACAGCGCCGCTGGAGTGCCGACAGCTATCCCGAGGCGCCCGAAGCCGCGGACTAGCCGCGGTTTTCACCAGGTTTTAAGCGCCGTCTCGCAGAGTGGGCGAAGCGAAAGGTCGGATCGGAGCGGCATGTGATCGGCTGGGCGCTGCGTCGGGCACTCCTGTGCTGCGCTATCGTTCTGCTCGGTGTCGGGCTGCTGGACCGCGGTGCGGCGCTGTTGCACGGCGGCGCATCGCCATCGCGACCGGAGGCGCAGGTCGCCGCATCGGCCCAGCGCGCCTCCGTTCCGGCCTCCAACACGATCGTCTACACGGCAAACGGACAAGGTCACGTCGTCCTCGACGCCGCGGTCAACGGTGCTCCGGTCCGCATGCTCGTCGACACCGGCGCCAGCCTGGTGACGCTCACCCCGGCGGATGCCCGTGCCGCCGGCATCAATCCCGCCGGCTTGGTGTTCAGCGGACATGTCCAAACCGCCAATGGCACCTCGCGCATGGCGCCGGTAACCCTGCGCGAAATCCGCATCGGCCAGCTGTCGATTTACGATGTGCGCGCTGCGGTCCTTGAAAACCTCAACGTGTCGCTGCTCGGCATGAGCTTTCTCGGCCGGCTCCAGGGATACGAAATGCGGGACGGCAAGCTCACAGTCTCTTGGTAGAGAGCTCGCTTCCGCCTCGATTGCGTATCAGTGCCTGCTCTGCGCCTTGAGGGCGGCCAGCCGGTCGCTGAGGCTCTGCGGCGCCGAGAGCTTGCCGGATACCGCAGCGACGCGTCCTTTACCCTCTCCCCCCGCCGGCCGCAGGGCCGTCCGGGGAAACGGAGGGGTGAATCTATTAGCCGCAGGCGCATGCCCCGCGAGACGGAGATTTTCCGTCTACTTTCTGGTTTGCGGAGACTCAGAAAGAGGACGGGGCATGCGCTTTTCACCTAGCATCTTCGGCAAGCTGCTTGAACCGATCAAGCGCCGCCAGTTCGACAGGCTCGTCGAGCGTCATGGCGGCGATGCCTACGTCAAATCGTTTACCAGCTGGAACCATCTGCTGGCGCTGGTCTACGCCCCGTTCTCCTCGGCCACCAGCCTGCGGGGCCTGGAAGCGGGTTGGAACGCCAAGCGCCAGCATCACTACCATCTGGGCAGCGGCCCGCTGGTCCGCTCGACCTTGGCCGATGCCAACAAACGGCGACCTGTTGCGCTGTTTGCCGAGACCTTCGGCCTGGTCGCAAGCCAGCTCGATCGGCAGGCGCGACGCGACGGCGGCGCCATGGTGAAGCTGATCGATTCGACGCCGATCCCGCTCGGCAAGCGGTGCGACTGGGCCAAATCGAACGGGCGCATCCGCGGCCTGAAGATGCATGTCGTCTTTGACCCGAAGGCCGACTGTCCGGGCATCCTCGACATCACCGATGCCAACGTCAACGACGCCCAGATCGGCCGCACGATCACCATCGAGCCGGGGGCGACCTATGTCTTTGACAAGGGCTATTGCCATTATGGCTGGTGGACCGCGATCGCCGACCAGGGCGCGGTCTTCCTCACCCGACCCAAGACCAATATGCGCCTCGACATCGTTGGCGAGCGCCCCATCGCGCTGGCGCAAGGCGATGATTTCACCGTGCTCCACGACACCGAGGTGCGCTTCGCCAGCAAGGGCGATTCGACACTGCCGATGCGGCTGCGCCGCCTGCGGGTCCAGCGCACCGACGGGAAAACCATTACCCTGCTGACCAACGACCTCGAGCGCGCCGCCGTCGATGTCGCCGCCCTCTACAAGGCCCGGTGGCAGATCGAGCTGCTGTTTCGCTGGATCAAACAGCATCTTCACATCCGCCGCTTTCTCGGCAACAACGACAACGCGATCCGCCTCCAGCTCTTCGCCGCGATGATCGCCTACGCGCTGCTGCGCATCGCCGCCCGCAGCCACCGCATCGAGATCTCGATCCTGCGCTTCACCGATCTGGTCGCTCTGTGCCTCTTCGAGCGCCGCCACATCGGCGCCATCGACAAACCCCCGCCCGTCAACCCAAGCCTCCCAAAATGTCAAAACTCTCAAAATCAGCTGAGTTTCGGCTATGCCTGAGTTTCCCCGGACAGCCCTGCCGCCGGCCGGGGGGAGAGCGTAGGGTGAGGGGGGCCGACGAGCCGGTTTGTGAGCCGCCCACCTCACCCTCCCAACCCTGCGGGTCGGGCCCCTCCCTCTCCCCCCTGAAGGGCGGAGAGGGGCTCGTGTCCGTGGGCATAATTTTGGTTGAGCGCGACGCCAGCCGTCCAATCGAGTTCACTTCCTCGGACAGCCCTGCATCCGCCGAGGCGAGGTCTATCGCGGCGGCCTCGTGCACAGCCAGATTCCTGGCGCAGGGCTCGTGCGAGAGACTCGGCTCTGTCCGCCCGAGCATCGCCCCTGCCACGCAGGCCGTGCCGGTCTCTTGCTCTAGGCATTAGCTTTATCGGCCGGCTGCGGGGTAACAAGATGCGAGACGGCAAGACCACGATAAATTGCTGATCGTTGATCCCCAGCGGCAGAGGTTGATCCGCCAAGCGTTTCGGCTGGAATGGGTGACGATTGGCTGGATGGCGATCGAGGCCGCGGTCGCGATCGCCTCCGGAATCGCGGCGTGCAGCATCACCCTGGTTGCCTTCGGGCTGGACAGCGTGATCGAACTGGCGTCGGCGGGCGTCCTGATCTGGCGACTGTCGACCGAATTGAAGTTCGGCCCCGAAGTCTCCGAGGGAGCCGAAAGAACCGCCCGGCGGATCGCCGGGGGCCTACTCTTTGCGCTGGCAACCTATGTCGTCGTGGCGGCCGGCTGGAGCTTGCGGCGCGGCGGGGGCGAGGCGTTCTCCTGGCCCGGCTTGGCCGTTGCGCTGCTGTCGATCCCGATCATGCTCGTGCTGGCGCGCCGCAAGCTCGCTCTGGCCGATCAGCTCGGTAGCCGTGCCCTGCGCGCCGACGCCGCCGAGTCGGTGGCCTGCCTCTGGCTGTCCGTCGTCGTCGTCATCGGTCTTGGCGCCCAACTCGCCTTCGGCGCCTGGTGGATCGACGCCGCCACCTCGCTCGCCATCGTCTGGTTCCTCGTGAAGGAAGGGCGCGAGGCGTTGGAGGTGGAGGAGGACGACTGACGCCAGCACCCTTTTGGGCGTTTAACCAGCCACAATTATCGGTAGAGTGATGCGATGTCGTGCCGCTGGCGGCGAAACCCACGGCCTGACCGATCATTGGGGGCCGACCAACAACGGATCTCTCAGCGATCAAGCGAGCGGGGGTATTATATTAGATAGGCACGACGTATGGATTTCGTGTTGACCGGCCTCCTTCGCTCGAAAATGTCGCGAAACTGGCGATTATGGAAAGCGCGGCGAAGTGACTGCCAAATTACTCACGCGCGCGGTGAAGTGAAAACACGGCGGGGCGCGGTTTTGGACTTGCTGCCGCGGTCGGGCTGGCACGGCGATAGACTTGATCCGCTGCGCGGTTGCTTGGCGCGCGCGAACACAAAATCTAGGCGAGCCGGGAAATCGTACTTTTCCCCACGCCGTAGCTGCGCGCGAGTTCCGCAAGGGTGGCACCTTCGGCCCGCCGATTGCGGGCCTCGGCCTGCTGCGCCTCGGTCAATTTCGGTTTTCGGCCCATGCGCTGCCCGCGCTTCGACCGCCGCGAGCTTCTCAAAATGTTGAAGGCCCTCGTCCCCGGCGACGTGGTGACGGTGACGCCGATTGACCGCCTCGCCCGCAGCACCTTTGACCTGTTTGCCATCGTCAAGCAGATCGTGGAGGCCAAGGCGCAGTTTCGATCACTGGCCGAGCCGTGGGCCGACACCGGAACCCAGCACCGGGCGCTTGATGATTGCTGTTCTCGGCGGCCTCGCGGACGTGGAGCGCGACCTTATCCGCACCCGCACTGCCGAGGGCAGAAGCCGGGCAACGAGCTTGACGGCGCGGGGAGGAAATCCCCGTGCCTAGCTTGGTGTTGCGCGAACGGGTGTTACCGGATGGCTGGGACGCCGCTATCAGCGGCCCGGTGAGCCGCGCCGAAGCATAGCAAAGGCGGGCGAGTGGAGGTTGATGCAAGGGAGTTCGCAACACGCGGCCCCCTAACGTATCGAGCGGCTCGGCTGCGGCACCAGTCTTGAGATTTGCACAAGTAGGGCCGAATCAGAGGCGGGCTCGATCGCTGACCGGTTCTCGCCAATTCGTTGCGGTCGCCCATTCCGTGGGCCCCGGCCATGAGGACGTCAAACGTAGGGTCTTTGATCGCGTAGTACGCATCTGGGTCGTTCGGAAAATATTTGGCAAGCTGCTGTTTGATTTCACCATATGCGGCAGCAGCCATTTTGTGCGTCCGCAAGTAGTCTCGACAAAGTAGCGGATAGCGCTGATTGAAACGCCCGCGTTCTCGGACGTGAAGATTTGCAGCACTGTGCCGGTACTTATAGAATCGCTTTGCAAGTTCTTGACGAGGCAGGGTGAGCCCCGGAGGACAGTGATCTGTCGTCGGCTTTCCAAGTTCAAAACCTGCTGCTTCGATCCCTTGATACGGGCAGTCTGCCAAGCTTGCGACCGTAAGCTGAATATCAATCACGTCTTTGGCGACGAGATCGGGAACCGCCGTCGACCCAATATGGTGGAGTGCAATCACCGCATCGCCCAAGGCGTCGCACAGCAGAGCGGCGAGCACTGCATATTGAGATCGCCATTGCGTGCGATAGGGGACCTATCTCGATCTCCGGTCCGCCCATTTCTAGCCAATCGCACATCTGAGCGATGGTTACTAGGGTGGAAACTGACCGAAGCCGCGTCCAGATTTCTTTGAATACACCGCCCGAAAATGTGACCGCCCGGGCGTGACAGGACCTGGACTTGTCACATCATTCTAAGAGGCGTTCCATCAGCGGCAAACCGTACCGCGGAGCGGCAAACCGTACCGCGCGACCAGCGTCAAGCAGCCGATTGGAATTTTTCTGAATAAAATCAGACGCTTAGTTAGTTTCGTGGACAGCCGTCGCGTTGCCGATGCCGACCCCACAGAAAGCCCGCGGGCATCGGGCAGTTAACTTGCCAGCCTGCGGGCAGGCCGGAGCCTCGCGCCTCGACGGGAGGCCGATTTATTGCTACAGCCAATATCCTTGACGGCCCCGGTTTTCCGCTGTAGCATATTTTTATATGGCTGTCACTTTCGACCCGGAGAAGAACGCAAGGAACGTTGCCGAGCGCGGGCTGTCATTCGAGCGGGTGGCCGAGCTTGATTGGGACTCGGCGGTGATTGCGGAGGACACCCGCCGCGATTACGGCGAGCCGCGCTTGTTCGTGATGGCGCGCCTCGATGGCCGTCTACATGCGGCGGTGGTGACGCCTCGCGGCGAGGATTTGCAGGTTATCAGCTTCCGCAGGGCAAACAAACGAGAGGTAAAACGGTATGGCAAAAAAGACGACTAAAGGTCCGGCCTCGCGCCCCGACGAGGACAATCCCGAATGGACGAAGGAAGATTTCGCCAGGGCGCGGCCTGCGTCGGAAGTGCTGCCGGAGTTCATTGGCGAAAAGGCGACGCAGGAGTTGATGCGCCGCAGCCGTGGCAGGCCGCCGAAGGCGGACAGGAAGGTAAACCAGACGCTGCGGCTTGACCCGGACGTGCTGGAGGCATTCCGGCAGGAGGGGAGCGGTTGGCAGGCGCGCATCAACCAGGTGCTGCGGGAGAACATGCCACGGCGTCCGCGGTAGGGCAGGGCTCGGCAGCGCGAGCGCGGTTCCTCGGGGAGCGAGGTCTACGGCAGCAGCAGCCCGGCAATCGCCGCTTTCGCGGTGTTGCCTTTGACGCCACCGTCCGGTTCTGGTGGACAGCGGCCTTGACAAGCTTGGGGGATGAGCGATCCAGCCTCTTGCCACGTTGTGCAAGACCGCCGACGGGGTAGAGCTGCACGTAACGTCGACTGCGGAGCATTCGCCATGAGCATGGGACACATCGTATGAGCCGGTTCTGGAGCCGGCTGGTGCACGATCTGCACCCATATGTGCCAGGCGAGCAGCCTCGCCTACCGGACCTAGTGAAGCTTAACACGAACGAGAGCCCTTTCGGACCGTCTCTGCGCGTTCTGGACGCAATCCGTGCCGAAGCCGCCGAGACGCTACGCCTTTACCCGGACCCGGAAGCAACTGGCTTGCGGCGCGCCCTGGCCACCTATCACGGTGTCCGACCTGAGCAGGTCTTTGTCGGTAACGGCTCGGATGAAGTACTTGCACATGCGTTTGTCGCGCTACTAAATCAGAACGCGCCGCTTCTGTTCCCCGATATCACATATGGCTTCTACCCCGCCTGCTGCCGGCTGTTCGGCATTCAAGCGGACCCGGTGCCACTCGACGCATCTTTGCACATCTGCGTCGCAGACTATTCGCATTCTGGCGGAGCCATTATCATCCCGAACCCGAATGCTCCAACCGGCATCGCGCTGAGCCGCGCAGAGATTGGAGCGCTATTGGACACACATCCTGAGCAGCCCGTAGTGGTGGACGAGGCATATGTCGACTTTGGCGCGGAGACCGCCATCCCCTTGATCTCTGCTTATCCAAACCTGCTTGTGGTCCAAACCATGTCGAAGTCGCGAGCCCTGGCCGGCCTGCGTGTCGGCTACGCGATCGGTGATGCTGGGCTGATTGAGGGGCTGACCCAAGTCAAGAACAGCTTTAATTCCTATCCGCTCGGCCGACCCGCCCAGGCTGGTGCAATCGCGGCCTTGGAGGACGAGGAGCATTTCCAGCGCAACCGCTCCATGGTGATGGAAGAACGGGATAGGATGATCCGGGAGCTGTCGCGGCTCGGTTTCGAGGTGCTGCCGTCGAAAGCAAACTTTGTTTTCGCACGCCACCCCGCCCATGGCGGTGCCGAGTTGGCTGCGGCACTTCGCGAGCAGCGGGTGCTGGTTCGCCAGTTCGACAAGCCTCGGATAGCCGACTATGTCCGAATTACCGTAGGCGCGAGCACCGAAACGGACCGACTGCTCGCAGCCCTGACCCGCAGCCTGGAACATGCATCTCCAAGCTAATCTCCAGTCGACCTAGTCCCAATACCTTGGCCGAAAGCGGCCCCCTCGAGCGAATATCTTGCAGACTGTGTGAAAAGTCGCATTGAGCGGATTCCAGTGCGGCGCATGACGCGGTAGAATATGGCATGACGCACCTCTCGGGCCACGACAGATCCCAGTTGTTACTCCTGCCGGAGGCGGTTGAGGATTATGTCGGCCCGGACAATCCGGTGCGCTTGATCGATGCTTTTGTCGATGGGTTGGATCTTGCGGCAGCGTCGTTTCTCCATGTTGAACCCAAGGTGACAGGCCGCCCGGGCTATGCGCCCGCCGATCTGCTGAAGCTGTACATTTACGGCTATCTGAACCGGGTGCGGTCGAGCCGTCGGCTGGAGGCTGAGACCCATCGCAATATCGAGGTGATCTGGCTGCTGCGACATCTGAAGCCGGACTTCAAGACGATCGTTGACTTTCGGCGCGACAACCGCAATGCCTTCCGCCATGTGTTCCGAGAATTTGTGCTGCTGTGTCGCCAACTGGACCTGTTTGGCCGGGAGCTGCTCGCAGTGGATGGCACGCGGATCAAGGCGGTCAACAACAAGGATCGCAATTTCACCCGGGCGTCTCTGACCCAGTTCATCAAATCCGCCGACGCCAAGCTCGAGGACTACCTTCAACGCCTCGACAAGAGCGACGGCACGGAGAGCCCAACAGGCGGCTCGCGGGTCAAGAACCTGGCTGAAAAGATCGCCGCGATTCGGGAGCGGCGTGAGCGGCACAAGGACATGCTGGCGGAACTGGACCAGACGGGGGAGAGCCAGATCTCGCTTACCGACCCCGACAGCCGAGCGATGGCGGCGCATACGCATGTTGCGGTGGGCTATAACGTGCAGATCGCTGTCGACGCCAAGCACAAGCTGATCGTCGAGCAGCAGGTCACCAACCAAGTTGTCGATATGGGGCTCCTGGCACAGACCGCCGAACCGGCAAAAGAGGTTCTCGGCGTGGAGCGGATCGCGGTCGTGGCCGACCGGGGCTATTTCAAGATCGAGGACATCGAGGCCTGCGAGAAGGCCGGGATCGAACCTTACGTCCCGCGTCCGCAGCGGGGTCCCTCGGTCAGAGCAGGCCTGTTCCGTAAAGATGAGTTCAGCTACGACCCAACGAGCGACAGCTTCCGGTGCCCCGCAGGTCAACGTCTTCATCCCTATTCATCTTCTCTCATGCGCGGCTTGAAGAAGATCAATTACCGCAACAGCCAAGCCTGCCGAGATTGCCCGATCCGGTCGCAATGCACGGCCAATCAATTCCGCTCCGTATCCCGTCTCGAGAACGAGGCCGTATTGGATCGAATGCAAGCCCGCATAGCGCAGCGGCCAGACATTCTCGACCAACGCCGCGAGACGGTCGAACACCCGTTTGGCACGATTAAGCAGTGGATGAACCAGGGTGCATTTCTGATGCGAGGGTTGGAGAAGGTTCGCGCCGAGTTCAGCCTGACCGCGCTCGCCTACAATCTCAGGCGGGTCCTCAATATCGTAGGTCTGCCAAAATTGATTGCCGCGCTCCCGACCTAAAAACCGTGCCTAGGTGCCTCTCGACCCAGTTTAGGGTGTTGTCGATGCAAGGATTGGACAAACCCTTCTCCATCGAATTGCAGCTCAGAAAAAATCACTCTCAGTCTGCCAGCCGGTTGATAAGCCGGCGCCGCTGCAAACAGTGTTTCCACACGGTCTGCTTGACTTCTGCACCGAGCCGCCTCTGCGAAGCGCGCGCTCCTTCTTTGAGTGCCGACAAATCTGCAATCGTGTAAATTATCTTTACCCGGATTGGAGACAGGAAGTGAGAGGCGGTTCTACCTCATCGCCCGCACACAGCATCAACGCTGATGCGATACAGCGCGCTTACCGTTGGTTGACCGTCGGTATCGATTTCGCGGCGGGGCTCGCCCTCATCGTTGCGACCCGCCTATTCGTACATAAATCGGAGCGGGGAGCAGTTTTAACTTGGATTTCCGGTTGGTTAAGTAGCATAGCACCGCATGAAACCGATACTATCCAGCACCTTGTCCCCGGTCGCTGTCCTTTTTACTTGGCACTACTTATGACTACAGCATTGCTCAGTCAGATCATAATTTCCAAAACTCCATTGCATGTCTGGCTGCTGAGGTATTCGGCATGGCTGGTTATGCCTGGCCTGGGACCACTGTCCCGCCAGGTCAGCAATCGGGGTGAATTCGCGCCTTTTCGCCGGAGACCACTTTTTTGAAGAGCGCGACGAGATAATGGCCGAGCTGTTGCGGCTTTCGGAAGATGAACGGCCCTACGGCGTCATAGTAATAGCGGGCCCCAACGGGATCGGGAAGACACGCCTTGCCTTGGAATGGGTATCTAAACTGGGGCAGCGCCGGCGCGGGCTGCTGCGCTCTCAACGTCAAGGATGGTGGCGGACGTTCCATCCTGCGGATTCCGGGGGAAGTCGCCCGCGAATCCGCGATGATGTCGCCCACCATTCCGATTTGATCTCGCTCGGCGTTCCGAGATGATTTCGCCCGGCATTCCGGGATGATGTCGCGCGGTTAAGCGGCGTCTCTGCTGGCCCGATTAGGGTCCGCTCCTTTGGCTTTTTGCATGGGGGAGCGGATGCCAGCAGAGAGGACAACGATGCGCCAGGTGCGCGAAGTGCTTCGTTTAAGAACCGCCGGGGTCGGGCTCAACGAGATTGCCCGCCGCGTAAGGGTTGCGCCGTCGACTGTCCGGTTGACGTTGAAGCGACTGGCGACTGCCGGGTTGACCTGGCCATTGCCGGCTGAGATGACCGACAGCGCGCTGGAGACGGCGCTGTTTGCTGCTGCCGGCACCAAGCAAGGCCATCGGCGTCACGTCGAGCCCGATTGGACTGAGATTCACCGCGAGCTCAAGCGCAAGCACGTCACCCTGACGATGCTGTGGGACGAGTACATCGAACGCTGCCCCGAAGGGTATCGCTATTCGCGCTTCTGCGAGCTGTACCGCGGTTGGGCGTCGCGGCTGTCGGTCACCATGCGGCAAGCTCACATCGGCGGCGACAAGTTGTTTGTCGATTACGCCGGCGACACGGTGCCGGTGATCGTTGACCGGCTTACCGGCCAGGTCCGAGTGGCGCAAATTCTTGTCGCCGTCATGGGCGCCTCGAATTTCACCTATGCCGAGGCGAGCTGGACCCAGGCGCTGGCCGACTGGATCGGAGCGCATACCCGAGCCTTCGCAGCGCTCGGCGGCGTGCCCAAGCTGCTCGTGCCGGACAACACCAAAGTCGCTGTCATCAAAGCCTGCCTCTACGAGCCACAGGTCAATCGAACCTATGCCGAGATGGCGACCCACTACGACACTGCGATCTTGCCAGCACGGCCGCGCCGGCCGCGCGACAAGGCGAAAGTCGAAGTCGCAGTGCTGATCATCGAGCGATGGTTGCTCGGCCGCCTGCGCCACCGCCGCTTCTACAGTCTGGCCGAACTCAACACGGCGATCGGTGAGTTGTTGCGGCAGCTCAACGACGAACGCCTGATCCGGCGGCTCGGCGTCACCCGCCGGGCGCTGTTCGAAGAGCTCGACCGGCCCAACCTCAACTCGTTGCCGGGGCAGCCCTATTGCTTTGCCGAATGGCGCGTTCGCCGGGTCGGTGTCGATTACCACGTCGAGCTCGAAGGTCATTTCTACAGCGTGCCCCACCGCTTTGCCCGCAGCGAGGTGGAGGTCCGGCTGACGCCGCGAGCCGTCGAGATCTTTGTGAAGGGCGAGCGGATTGCCGCTCATCTGCGCGCCAGCGGCAACCACCGGCACACCACGGTCTCCGAGCACATGCCGTCGAGCCATCGGCGCTATGCCGACTGGACGGTCGAGCGCATTCGCCGCGAGGCCGCTTCGATCGGCCCAGCTACCGCCGCACTCTGCGAGCTGATCCTGGAGCGCCGGCCCCACCCTGAGCAGGGCTTCCGGGCCTGCCTCGGCATCGTCCGGTTGGTACGGCCATTCGGCGCCGATCGCCTCGAAGCCGCCGCCACGCGGGCAATCGAGATCGGCACCCTGACCTACGGCTCGGTGCGCTCCATTCTCGACAACAAGCTCGATCGCCAGGCCGCACAGCGGCCACCCACCAATGGCGTGACGATCCTCCACCCCAATATCCGCGGACCGCGCTACTACCACTGAGGAGAATGCAGTGCTTACCCATCCAATGCTCGACCAGTTAAGCCAGCTGGGCCTGTCCGGCATGGCCCAGGCCTTTGCCGAGCTCGAGGCCTCCGACGAAACCGACACGCTCAATCATGCCGACTGGCTCGGGCTGCTGGTCGATCGCGAGCTCACCCATCGCCGCGACAAGCGGCTTGCCGCCCGGCTGCGCTATGCCAGACTGCGCCAGCAGGCCAGCGTCGAGGACGTCGATTACCGGGCCCCACGCGGCCTCGACCGCGCTCTGTTCCACAAGCTCACCAATGGCGAGTGGATCGACGCGCACGACAATCTGATTTTGTGCGGCCGACCGGGGTCGGCAAAAGTTGGCTTGCCTGTGCCCTCGGTCACAAGGCTTGCCGCGACAACCGCTCGGTTCTTTATCAGCGGGTTCCCAAGCTCTTCCCCGAACTCGCGCTCGCCCGCGGTGACGGCCGCTATGCCCGCATCCTGCGCGGTCTCACCGGCGTCCAGCTCCTCATTCTCGACGATTGGGGCCTCGAACCGCTCGACGCCGGTGCTCGTCGTGACCTCTACGAGATCCTCGAAGAACGCTATGGGCGCCGCTCGACCATCCTCACCAGCCAGATCCCGGTCGACAAATGGCACGCCTTCATTGGCGACCCGACATATGCCGACGCCATCCTCGACCGCCTCGTTCACAACGCCCACCGCATCGATCTCGCCGGCGAAAGCCTCCGGCGCAAACGCTCCAGATCGATCGCAAAGGATTGACTACCAGCCCCCAACTTTGGCACAAATCTACTGCCAGCAGAGCGCCCGCCAGCCAGGCGACATCATTTCGGAACGCCGGGCGACATCATCTCGGAATCAGCGGGCGACTTCGTCGGAATCTGCACCATCCGGCGCGATGGAAGGATCGGCCGTGGGACGCTGGTTTTCTTCGGGCCGCAAGCATTGAGCAGTTGCTGGTACAAGGTCTGTTCGACTGGCGTCCTTTTAGGCCGACTGCCGTCGTGTTGGATGCAACCGAGTTGCTCTCAGAGGAAGTATGGCGGCGCGCCGAATCCGGGTTACGGCAGTACGCAGAGCAATATTTTTTCCCGGTTCGCGTCTTGGTCCTGTCCTACCAGTCTTACCGATTCGCTACTGAATTCGATGAGCGTCGTGCAAGTGAAGAAACATTCATCCCGCTAGGGCCTCTCGGACCAAGTGGGGCCACCGCACTGTACACTCGCGCCACCCAAGGACACAGGCTGAGCGAGGCAGAAATCGAAAGGCTAATGGCAGTTACCGGTGGCGTGCCGATGATGGTGCGAATTCTAGCGGGGGACCCAGGCGGTTGGGAACAACATCCGGACGGACGCGCCACTGTGCACCCTGTCGACGTGCTGTGCCGTTATGCGGACCGGGTCATTAAAACGTGCGGGACGATCCCTTTCGGCACTAAACCGGGTCATGCTTCCATCCCGCTGTTCGAGGCATTGGCGATCGCGACACTGGCCCGGCAGATGGGAGCGGCGCTGTTCGACGGATTCAGCCGGGCGCTGTTGCCGCCCCACCCGGCTCTTCACATGACAGGAACCTTGCTCGATGGGGTCGAGCCTCCGCTGCTAGGCTTCGCATTCTTGTTTCGGGTTGATCGCGAAGCCACGCCGGCAACGCGCGCGGCGATCGCGCAACGCGCCTGGCAGGAATCACCGGAGGGGGTGGCATCCATGCTGCGCCATTTCTGGCTCTCCGTAGCCCGGACCCCTCGATTTGGTGCAACGGACGACCGACCCAGTTTGAATGATCCGACATGGTTCCGCACTTACGATGCTTTGCCTGCCGATTCCGATGCGTCAACGAGGCTGCTATGGCTTACCACAAGATTTGACCTGCTGCGGTCATCCCATCTCGAAGACGGCGATCGCCTCGTCATTGAGCATGACGTGACGCAGGCAGTTTCCGAAGTGCAATCGGGATCAGCCACGGCCGAGCTGACGACGCTGGTCACCCGTTTTTGGTGTGACCAGACGCGCAATGGGAATGTCGCCGCATGGCGCTCGTTGGACGCGCTACAGAAGCATCCCCGCTTCTCGGATGGCGCCATGGACGATGCGTGGCTTGCAGCAGCGCCGGTGGCCACGTTTCATCTTCTTGTCGATCGGGCGGACGAAGCCCTCGCCTTGTTCGACCGGATCATTGGCAGGGCAGACGCTATCGGAACGCTCGATGCTCGGCGAATAGCAGCGTGGACTGCTGTTGCCTTATCGCGGAGTGATCGGCCGGATATGTCGGCGAGGTTGACGGACTGTGCGAGCGGAGCTTTTTGGCGGATGCCGTCCGACCTGCTCGACGACGGGGAAATCACGGCGGCTTGGTCGGGGTTTCTAGTCAACGCGATCGACCACTACGGCGCGGACCAGCGCTGGGGCGACATGGCGGCGGCCCGCGGTACCCTCGACCGCATCGCCGCCCGCTTCCCTGACAACCCCGACATCCAGCTCGAACGCGCCAAAGGCGCGTTCAGCGCGATAACTCACTATGGCACGGACCAGCGCTGGAACGACATGGCGGCGGCCCGCGATACCCTCGACCGCATCGCTTCCCGCCTTCCCTGACAACCCCGACATCCAGCTCTACCTCGCCAAGGGCACGGCCAACGCGGTCTCCCCCTACGGCAGGGCCCAGCGCTGGAACGATATGGCGGCGGCCCGCGATACCCTCGACCGCATCGCTTCCCGCTTCCCTGACAACCCCGATATCCAGCTCTGCCTCGCCCATGGCGTGGTCAACGCTATCCGCCACTATCCCTTGGACGACATGGCGGCGGCCCGCGATATCCTCGAGCGCATCGCCTCCCGCTTCCCCGACAACCTCGATATCCAGCTCCGCCTTGCCTTGGGCGCGTTCAACGCGAGCATCGACTACGGCAGGGCCAAGCGCTGGGACGATATGGCGGCGGCCCACGATACCCTCGACCGCCTCGCTTCCCGCTTCCCCGACAACCTCGACATCCAGCTCTACCTCGCCCAAGACGCGGTCAACGCGATCGACCACTACGGCGCGGACCAGCACTGGGGCGACATGGCGGCGGCTCGCGGTACCCTCGACCGCATCGCTTCCCGCTTCCCCGACAATCCCGACATCCAGCTCGAACACGCCAAGGGCGCGGCCACCGCGGTCTACCACTACGCCGCGGCCCAGCACTGGGACGATATGGCAGCGACCCGCGGTACCCTCGACCGCATCGCCTCCCGCTTCCCCGACAACCCCGACATCCAGCTCCGCGTCGCCCAGGGTGCTCACAAGTTTCCATTCGGTGAGCACCGCAGGCCGGGCTATTCGGTCGGTTTGACCTGCGGCGGTGCGCGGCGGGCAGCTCGTTCGTTGGCGATGATCTGCTGCAGGCACTCGATGCCGTCCCTGGTGAAGGCGGTCACGCCGTCCTCGCCGATGCCGTGGACGCGAAGGCAACCGTCTTCCGGGAACATGTCGATCGACAGCTCGTACAGCCAGTCTTCGTCCTCGCCGAGCATGTTGGCGACGTAGCCGATGGTGAAGACGGCTGCGATGGCCGCCACAATCACGCGGCCTGACTTCGCGGCGTTGAACGCGGCCGCCAATTCCACGGCAGGAGTTCGTCGATCCGGTGGGCCGGATGCTCGGCGATCCGGGCCAGGACGTCGGCCAGCCAGGCTTGCGGATCGACATCGTTCAATTTGGCAGTGCCAATCAGACTGTACATCACTGCGGCGCGCTGGCCGCCGCGGTCGGAACCGGCGAATAACCATGACTTTCTGCCGAGGGCAATTCCGCGTAGCGCTCGCTCGGCGGCGTTGTTTGAAAGGCAGATCCGTCCGTCATCGAGGAAGCGGGTGAAGGCCGGCCAGCGTTTGAGCATGTAATCCATTGCCTTGGCGAGATCGTTGCCGCGCGACAGCTTGGCCCGCTGCTGGCGCAGCCAGCTTTCCAGATCGGCGACCAGAGGGGCGCTCAATTCCTGCCGGACAGCCCGACGCCGCTCAGCGCTCTGGCCGTTGATCGAGCGTTCGATCTCGAACAGCGCATCAATGCGCCGGACCGCCTCCAGCGCCAGCGGCGAGATCACCGCCAGTGTTTTGCCTTGCGCCCTGCGGCGGGCGGTGGCAGCGAGATCGGCCATCTGGAAGAAGGGTCGCCGGGCATGGACCCAGCACGCCGCCTCGACGATCTGGCCCGGCTTGCGGTCGGCCTCGTACAGCCTGTTGTATCCGCCAAAGGCGTCGGCCTGGAAGATCCCGGCATAGTCGGCCAGATGCGCCTGAGCATGCTCGCCGGCCCGATCGCGCGAGTAGTAGAACATCGCTGCCGGCGGGTCCTGCCCGCCGAACGGACGATCGTCGCGCACATAAACCCAACATCGCCCGGTATCGGTCTTGCCCTTGGCCAGGACCGGCACCGTCGTGTCGTCGCTGTGCAATCGCTCGGCCGCGAAAACGTGTCGCTCAACCCGGCTGAGGAGCGGCGCCAGCGCTGCGCAGCAGCCACCCACCTGATCGGCCAGGGTTGACAGGCTGAGGGGTACGCCCTCCCTGGCGTAGCGTTCGGACTGGCGGTTGAGCGGCTGATGCTGCCCGTACTTCTCGAACAGGATCATCGCCAGCAGGCTGGGGCCGGCCCAACCCCTGGCAATTACATGGAACGGCGCCGGAGCCTGGCTGATCTTCTCGCAGTCGCGGCAGGTGAACTTCTCGCGGACGTGCTGGATCACCTTCCACTGCCGCGGGATCACCTCCAGCGTCTCGGTGATGTCCTCGCCCAACTTGCGCAGCCGCGGGCTGCCACAGCACAGGCAAACAGTCGGGCCCGGTTCGACCACCCGCTCACGCGGCAAATGCTCGGGGAAGGGTTGGCGCGCAGGACGCTTGCGGGTGAAAGCCACCACATTGGTGGTCTTGGCCACCGCCCGCTCGGCGGCGATCTCGTCCTCAGTGGCCGAACTCTCGAGCTCCTCGAGCGCCAGCTCCATCTGATCGAGCAGCCGCACCGTGCGTTCCGAGCGCTGGCCATAGAGCTGGCGCGTCAGCTTTGCGATCTGCAATTGCTGATGGGCGATCACGGCTTGATCGTCGGAGGCCTTGGCCTTGGCCACCGCCAGTTCCGCCTCGACCCGGGCCGCCCTGGCCGCTTCCTCGATGCGCTTTGCGCGCTCCTCGACCAGCGCCGCCTGCAGCGCGGCGATGTCGTCGGGGAGGTCCTCGGGCGTCGTCGTCACGGGCCCGATTATCCCACATCGCTACGACCGAGCGTTACTCAACCACAGGGTGAGTCAATCGGTCGCAGCCCCTGATCAGGTCAAGCGGCAGGCTGTCAGCCGGCCGCCTCCGGGCGCCAGGTGCGCACTGGGTTCCGCCAATCGATCCCGTCGAGCATGTAGGCCAATTGCGCCGCACTGATCGCGACGATGCCGTCGGCCGGCGACGGCCACAGGAACCGGCCACGCTCCAGCCGCTTGGCGTAGAGCGACATGCCAATGCCGTCATGCCACAGAATTTTTATTAAATGACCTCTTCTGCCACGGAAGACGTACAAATCGCCGGCATGCGGATCGCGCTTCAATACTTCTTGGACTTGCAGCGCCAGGCTGTTCATCCCACGCCGCATGTCGGTGTGGCCGACTGCCAGCCAGACGCGCACCCCCGAAGGGACCGGGATCATCGCCCCGACAGCGCTTTGACCACAGCCGCCGCCAATCCGGCCGGGATCGAAGCCGGGATGCGCATGCGGGCCTTCCCCGCAAACTCGATCTCGATCGCCGGTGCCGCAGGGCACCCGGCGTCATCTCCGGCCGGCGCGACCAGAACCTGAGCGAAACCATGGCCGATCCTAAGCTCTCGCCGCCAGCGATAAATCTGGCCAGGGCCAATCTCTGCCCGACGAGCGATGTCCGTGACTACCGCGCCCGGCGCCAGGCTCTCCGCAACAATCGCTCGTTTTTGCCCAGCGCTCCAACGCCGCCGCCGTTCTGGGCCTGTTATGACCTCAACCCTCGCCATCGCACCGTCCCTAACACCAGTGCAAACACCATCTCTTGCACCAGTGCTTACCAGCCAAACCCGCCTCAGTTAGGCAAGGCGGCCATCACCGCAGGGTTACGCTCACAATGCCGTCTTGTCAGGAAATCCAGCTGCGATCCTTTGGGCGAGAGAAAGAATAGCTCTAGCCGCCCGCCGGTGTCCGGCGGACGGTTCGATACAGGCGCTCGCGCACCAAGATGGACTATCGTTTGTGGAGCAGTTCCAGTATCTGCAATCTGCAATCGCCTAAAAATCTTGATTTTTGGAACAAAGCGCGAGCTTGACGGCGCGGGGAGAAAATCCCCGTGCCTAGCTTGATGTTGCGCGAACGGGTGTTACCGGATGGCTGGGACGCCGCTATCAGCGCCCGGTGAGCCGCGCCGAAGCACCGCCAAGGCGGGCGAGTAGAGACGGCAGACTGTCCCGTAGCGGGGGGAGTGTTTCCGCTCTCGGAAGAAACTGTAATTGCTATTAATTCCGCCTAAAGCAAAAAAATTCCGAGAAAATTATTCGGGGTCTGAAGGAAGAATTCCCCTATGGCTCCGTTTTGTACTCGACGGCCTAGTTGCCGCCTAAATTGGAGATAGAAATGCTAAAGTTCTCGAGACTGCCCTTGGGGCTGTTGGCGTTGACTATTGCTGGGCCGGTGATGGCTCAGCCAGCGACGACAACTACTCCCAGCACCACCTCACCGTCATCGACTATGGCGCCGGCGGTCACGGCGACGCCAAAGGCGCCGGCCTCAGATGCGCGGAGCACGGCGGCTGCGCCGAAAATGGACACGGTCGACATCAACAGTGCGACTGCGGCCGAGCTCAAGATGCTCCCCGGCGTCAGTCACACCGACGCCACCAAGATCATCCAGGGCCGCCCCTACAGCGACAAGAGCCAGCTCGTCGCGAAGAAAGTCGTTTCAGAGCCGACCTACGAGAAAATCAAGGACCACGTCGTAGCCAGGCAATCGAAGTCTTAAGGCACCAACAATCTGCAGCGGTTTGGCAGAGTCACGGGCATTGCCGCGACTCTGCCGGCCATTCAACCGGATTGCGCCGCCGCCAAGCCGCGCTGCTGCAACAGCGCACCGATTGCCGGCTCGTGCCCGCGGAACTCGCAATAAAGCTCCATCGGGTCGCGCGTGTCGCCGGCGCTGTAAATCGCCTCGAGGCGTTCCGCGAGCTGGGGATCGAAGGCGTTGCCCGCCTCGGTAAAGGCGGCGAAACCGTCGGCGTCCAGCACTTCAGCCCAGAGATACGCATAATAGCCGGCGGCATAGCCGCCGCCGGCGAAGAGATGCTGGAAGTGCGGCAGGCGGTGACGCAGCCCGATTTCCTTCGGCACCTCCCTCCGGTCCACGAAATCCCGCTCGAAGCGGGCCGGGTCGAGGGGCTCGGCCGCCGTTACGCGGTGCAGATCGAGGTCTATAAGGGCGGCGGCCGTATACTCCACTGTGGCGAAGCCCTGGTTGAAGTTCCGCGCAGCGAGAAGCCGGTGCAGCATTTCCTCGGGTAGAGGCTCTCCGGTCCGGTAATGGCGAGCATAGGTCCGCAATGTTTCCGGCACCGACATCCAGTGCTCGAAGATCTGTGACGGAAACTCGACGAAATCGCGTTTCACCGCAGTCCCGGATTGCGAGCGGTAGCGCACCCGGCTCAGCAATGTATGCAGCCCGTGGCCAAACTCGTGAAACAATGTCTTGGCGTCGTCAAAGCTCAACAGGGTCGGTTCGCCCGCAGCCGCATCGCCGCGGGCGAAATTGTTGTTGTTGACGACGATCGCCGCCACGGGCTCGTCCATGTTCTCTTGATCGCGGTAGCGGCTCGACCAAGCACCCGATTGCTTGCCCGCCCGAGCGAAATTGTCGTGAAGAAAAAGCCCGACATGGCTGCCGGATTTGTCGCGAACTTCCCAGACCCGCACATCGGGATGATAGACCGGGAGATCGGCGCGCTCGGTGAAGGTCAACCCGAACAGCCGGCCGGCGGTGTCAAACGCTGCCTGCACCATGTTCTCGAGCACGAAATACGGCTTTATATCCGCCTCGTCGAGGTCGTACTGGGCTTTCCGCACCTTCTCGGCGTAGTACCTCCAGTCCCAGGGTTCGATCGCCTCGTTGAGACCCTCATCGCCGGCCACTGCATCGAGCTGCGCCCGCTCGTCCCGTGCCTTGGCTTTGGCCGGCTCCCAGACCTGCAACAGCAACTTTTCGGCCGCTGCGCTGGTCCTGGCCATCGTGTCGTCGAGGCGGTAATCGGCGAAGCTTTCATAACCGAGCAGCCGCGCCTGCTCGGTGCGCAAGGCCAAAATCTCGCGGATGAGCGGTGCGTTGTCGCCACCGCGTGCGCCGCGCGCGGTCCATGCCTCCCATAGCGCGCGGCGGAGATCGCGGCGGGACGAAAAAGTCAGAAACGGCTCGACCGCAGCGCGCGACAATGTCACGGCATAGCGGCCCGCGATCCCGCGTTCCTCTGCGGCCTGCGCCGCCGCGGCTCTGACAAATCCCGGCAGTCCATTGAGGTCCGTCTCGTCCAGGACGAGCTGCCAATCCTGCTCGTCGTGCAGCACGTCCTGTCCGAAAAGCGTGTGCAAGCTCGCCAGGCGCTCGGAAATCGCCGCCATGCGTTCTTTCTGCGCGGGGTCCAAAAGGGCCCCGCTGCGCACGAAACGGAGGTGATAGCGCTCGATCAGGCGCAGCTGGTCGGGATCCAGCCGGAGGCTTGCGCGCCGTGCGTAGAGGTCGGCAATACGCGCGAACAAGGCAGCGTGGAGGGCAATGCGGATCTGGTGCTGAGCAAGCCGCGGCGCGTAATCCCGAGCGATCGCCTCGATTGCATCGTTGGTGTTGCTCGCATCGAGGTTGAAGAACACTCGGCTGACCCGCTCGAGCAAACGGCCGCTGCGCTCCAATGCCTCGATTGTGTCGGCAAAGCTCGGCGCCGCGGCAGAACTCGCGATCGCGGCGATTTCGGCGATCTGCTCCTGCATGCCGCGATCGAAGGCCGGCGGGAAATGTTCCGGCCGAATGCGATCGAACGGTGGCATGCCGAACTGCATGTTCCAACTTTCAAAGAACGGGTTTTCGGTCATTCCACTCTCTGGGGGCAATTCCGCTCGCCGTCATGTTAGGCGTGGCGTTCGCTTGGTCCAGAGAGGAGCGGGTAAAAACAGGGCCGAGAGAAGCGCGTTGGGATCAAAGAGGAGCGCGCACCCTCTCGGTACCGGCGTCTTTTGCCAGCATCGACGAGAATTCATCGAGCGTGCTGCAGGCCACCATCGGGCCGGCGAAAGTCCGGGCGCGAGATCTGATTTCGACTTTGCGAGCGTAATGGGCGTCTTCGATGCGCCGATAGGAGTAACCACGGCTCAATCCGTGATCGGGAGTCCACGAATCGAACGCAAAGCCTCCATTCCTCGTGACAACGGGTCCAAGGACAACGTGCATCGCGGCCTCCTTTCCGCAACTGCCGAAATCAGCTTCGAACATTAGGGGATTGCGACGAAGGAGATTGCAGCCCGGCGCCTGCCGGACCGTCGGCGCTCACTGCAGCCGGCGTCCGCGGCAGCGGCGGCAGACATTTGGCAATCAGAACCGTCATATCGAGCATGCCCAGGCCGATCGCTATCGCGAGCAGCCACGCGTTCAACTCGCCGGCGATCCGATCGAGGCGGACCAGGTGGTGCTTCATCCCGCAACCTCATGCTCTTCCCTCGGTTGCGGACAACATAATGCAGCTATGCTGCGACGCAACATCAAAACTCGTAAACATTTGTTAAATTATGCTTAAAAATAAGTTTGCGCCGCGGGCGTGGCCAGGCGTTTGCGAAGGCAGCCGAGGATGATTACGATCCGCCATAAACGGGGATGACGGCTCCCCGCGTTGCGCGATTGTCCGGCGAGGCGAGGAAGGTGATGAGCTCCGCTAAATCGGTGGGCGATACCCAACGCGAATAGTCGGCATCCGGCATCGCCGCCCGGTTGGTAGGTGTGTCGAGAATTGAAGGGGCGACCGCATTGACCCAGATCTGCTCCTCCGTCAGCTCTTGCGCCAGCGCCTGGGTCAACGCCGCCACAGCGGATTTCGATGCGGTATAGGCGGTCATTCCAGCGCCGAGCCGCGGCTCGATCGCCGGACGGGCCGACACGTTGACGATCCGCCCACCCGGTGCGCCGCCGCTCGCCGCGCCCCGCGCGCGAAAGGCTGTCACCGCCGCGGCCGAGCATAAGAAAGTGGTCAGCGCGTTCATCTGAAACTGAGCGGTGAAATCCGCCGCGGAGATCTCCCCTATCGGCGCCATCGCGAACCCTCCGGCGAGGTGGATCGAGGCCCATAGCGGCGGCAGGGCGCGATAAAAGCGCTGGATGGCGGCCTCATCCGCGACGTCGACGCCGCGAGTGATGTGCACTCCCGCATCCGCGGCAAAAGGGAAGCTGTCGAGTTCGGCGACCACCAGATTGGGAATATGACAAACCGCGTTTGCGGCGCGCAATGCCCCGACGACCGCGCGTCCGAGGGCCCCTGTCCCACCGGTTACGACAACATGGCGGCCTGCGAAATCAACCATGGCGACTCCCCTGCATTAGTGGCGGCTGATCACTCGATATGTATTCCCGCCTCTTTGGCGACGCGCCGCCAGCGCGCGATTTCGTCATGGATCAGCGAGGCGAGCGTCGAGGGCGGGCCGCCGATCGCCTCGCCGCCGATGTCGGCAAAGCGTTTCTCGATATGGGGCTCGTGGACGATGCGATCGAGCTCGGTGTTGAGCCGAGTGATCACTGCTGAAGGAGTGCCCGCCGGCGCCAAAATCCCGTACCACGACAATGCGGAAAATCCGGGTAGCGTCTCGGATATCCTCGGCAATTCCGGCACAGCCGGATCCGGGTGCCGGCCGGTGACCGCGAGCGCGCGCAGCCGCCCGTCTTGAACCATCGGCATCGCCGCGAGGATCGGCGCCATCATGACCTGCGCCTCGCCGTTTGCAACTGCCAGCAACGCGGCAGCCCCGCCGTCGTAAGCGGTTTGTTCGACTTTGATGCCGGCAGTCAGCCGGAACAGCGCGAAGGCCATTTGTGTCGGGCCGCCGAGCCCGCCCGAGGCATAGGTGAGCCCGCCGGGGCGATCCTTCCCATAAGCGATCAGCTCCTCGACAGATTCGATCGGCAGCGATGGGTTGACCACGAGGAGGTATTGCGAGGCCACCAGCAGCGATACCGGAGCGAATGCCTTCTCGGTATCGTACGGCAGGGAGGCGTAGGTTCCGGGGTGGATGACGTGTGAGTTCGTGGTCAGCAGCAGCGTATAACCGTCGGGTGGCGCTTTGGCGACAAACTCGCTGCCAACAATTCCGTCGGCCCCGCTGCGATTGTCGATGATGACCTTCTGTTCAAGGCGCTCGCCGAGCTCAGGGGCCACGATATCCGCCACAACGCTAGCAGGGCCTCCGGGCGGAAACGGCACGACAAGGGTGATTGGGCCGTTTGGATAGCTCGCGCCCAACGCGCCAGTGTAAACCCCGAACCCGACCAGGAACAGAGATAGCCAGATCGCCGGCTTCATGAGGTCTCTGGCAATGGTCATCGACAATCCGAGGCCCACGGCGGCTATTAAAATGCAAAAGCGTAGATGCGGCCGTCGGCTCCGACATAGAGCCGTTCGCCGGCCGCCAGTAAAGTCTGGAAGTGTCGCAGCCCCGTCATCGCATTTCCATGACCCCCGCCGGTGAACAGCGGCTCACCGGTGTCGCCTCGGTAGCCGTGCAGCAGCTCGTCGCCCTCGGCGCCGACGATCCAGACGATCGGGTTGGCACGGCCGTCGGTCGTCGTCACGATCGGCGAGCCCTCTCCCTTGAAGGCGCCGCACCAGGCCGTGGCAAGGGAGGGCGGGGACCCCGCACGGATTTGTAGGACGGTCAGGTTTTGGTCGGAGCGAGCGCTCGGACAATGCGCTCCCTGGCCCTGAAACGCGACAAAGACGCCATCGGCAGCGGGGTAGGCGGCCTGCGCGGTGCGGATCGGCCGAGTCGACACGGTTTCGGATGCCAGGCTGCCCCCAATGCCGCCGAGATTGTCGCGATCGAGAAGGTAGGCGCGCGCATCCTTCCCGAGCGCCAGGACGAAAGGCTTCGGACCGGTCGGTGACGGCATGTCGAATGGGATCGGGTTGCTGCCGCCGAGATCGGCGTCGCGTTCATCGAGCGCCTTCCAATCGGCCGGCGCGAAAAAGTCTTGCGGCCGCTCGTCGTGGCGCAGGTCGGGCGTGAGCCGGAATACCGCCTCGCCATCGCTCCACGTACTTGCGCCAAAGGTGTTGCCGGTGGCAACGAAGAGGGTGCGCCCGTCGCTGCTGATCCCGCCCGGCGCCCAGATGCCGCCTCCCCGCCCGCGGGTGCTCCAGCTGACGATGTCTCGCGGGTCCCGCAGGCGAATGCCGAGGACCCAGCCGTGATAATCGCCGCAATCGCCGTAATGTCCGCCGTAAGGCACATAGACCCTGCCGCCGAGAACGGCGAGCGCGCCGCGCTGGTTCTGCAACCGGGTGTTGAAATGCTGTCCGCGGGCAGCCAGTGCCTCGGCGACGTCGATGGGCCAGCCCAGCAATGGCGCACCGTCCTTCACAGACAAGGCGAAAACCAGCTGATGTGCTCCGGACGCATCATCGGCCATCGCGGCGAGATAGACCGCCTGCGTCGCTTCGTCGATGACCGGTGTGCCGGTGATCCCCAGCGGGTCGATGTTGCCGCAAGGCTGCGTCGACAGCGCGACCGGGCGGCCCAAGGACCGAGTCCAGAGCTGGCTGCCCGACTTCGCGTCGATCGCGTGAACATCGTCGTTCTCGGTAGCGACGATCAGGATTCCCGAGGCCGACCCCGGCGGCTGCCAATAAAGCGGCTGGGCATAGAGGTGACCGGGGAGCTGCGGGTGAAAGCTCGGGTCGAGATGCAGTGAGCGAGCGCGCTCCCAGTTCAGCTCGGGTATGATGAAGTTGCCGCTGCGGTCGGGACTGCCGTGATAACCGAGAACGGATTGCGCGTAACAATGGCCGCCAATCGCCAGTGCCGGCAACAAGGCACCCAACCACCCGACCCATCGCCTGGTCATTCGATTTCGGCTGTGCTGCACGGGGCCTTTGCTCTGTAGGGGTGGCTTAGCGGCGCGACATCAATGCGGCGGTTGCCGGCAGAGTGAGCGAGTGGGGCGCGTATCGCCCGCCGAGCGCGAGAATTCGGTTCAGCATTCCCGTGATCACGACCCGCCGGCCGGCGCGCAAGGCCCCATAGCCGATGCGCGCCACTTCCGCCGAACTCATCGCCGGCTGCAGAGCGATCTCATTCGCCCCGGCCGCCTTGAAGAAATTTGTCGCGGTCGCGCCGGGACACAATGTCGTCACCGTGACGCCGGTGCCGCGCAGCTCGTAGGTGAGCGCCTCACCCAGGCTCAGCACATAGGCCTTCGTCGCGAAATAGACCGCCATTCGGGGGCCCGGTTGAAAGCTCGCCGTCGAGGCCACCAGCAATACCGCGCCGCGGCGCCGCGCCACCATTCCGGGCACCAGCAGCCGGTTCAGCTCGGTCAATGCCACGACATTGATCATCACCATGTCGCTAACCCGTTGCGGCTCCATCTGGTCGAACCGGCCTACGCCTCCCAGCCCCGCGTTGTTCACGAGCACCTCGATCTGCAAGCCGCGGGCTTCGAGCGTGCCGGCCAGCGCTGCAGCAGCTCCGGGTTTGGCAAGATCGGCGGCAATGACAACGGAGCTCGCGCCGTATGTCTCGAGTTCGGCCGCAAGCGCCTCCATCGCCGGCGCGGTGCGTGCGGTGAGCACCAGATCGTGGCCGTCTTTCGCCAGCTCGCGCGCGAGATCGGCGCCGATGCCGCTCGAAGCTCCGGTGACCAGCGCCAAGGGGCGGGTTGGGCCGGTCATGCTCGATGCCTCCCTTACAACTTTTCCGCCGCCGCCCCAGCGTTGAGCATCCGGTTGGCCGCGACCTCACCGCCTTTCAGCACCAGTGCAATGCGGTCTGGGTTCTGCAGGATCCTCACGTCGCCGAGCGGATCCCCGGTGACGACGATCAGATCGGCGAGCTTGCCTTTTTCGATTGTCCCAAACTCGTGTTCGCGACCGAGGCACTCGGCGGCCCATCCGGTTGCCGCGTGCAATGCCTGAAGCGGGGTCAGCCCGGCTTTGACGAGGCACTCGATCTCGAGCGCGTTCTTTGGGTGACCGTGGCCGCCGGCATCGGTTCCGGCGGCGATCTTGACACCCGCCGCGAATGCCCGGCGCAGGCTCTCGAGGTGGTGCTCCAGCAGATGGTGCGCCCGTTCGCGGATATGCGGCAGCGGCGATTTGCGGTGAAAGTCGTAGACCGCAAAGGTCGGCACAAAGAAAATCCCACGCTCTGCCATCGCGTCGAGCAGCTCGGGCTCCTCATCGAGGTAACAGCCGTGCTCGATCGAATTGACGCCGGCCTCGATCGCGATGCGCAAGCCCCGGCCACCGAGCGCGTGACACATGACGCGCCGGTCGAGCGCGTGGGCCTCGTCGGTCAGCGCCTGCATCTCGTCGAGGTTGAAGGCGCCGTCCCGCGGCCCGTGCTCGGGACGCGAGCTGGCCCCGCCGCTCGTGGCGCATTTGATGACGTCCGCCCCGGCCCGCACCACCCGGCGAACCACCGGTCGGACATCTGCGAGGCTGTCGACGACCCCGTCGGGCAGCAGCGGGTCATGCGGCACACAGCAGGAAAACCCGGACGGACTGACGCGGTCGCCAATCCCGCCGATCGGCGAGATGATGCACAATGAGACGACGAGCCGCGGCCCTGAGATCAACCCCTCGTCGATTGCTCGCTTGAACCCGGCGTCGAGACCGGCGGCGTCGCGCACCGCGGTGTATCCCATCGCCAAGGTCTGCTCCAGGACCTTGGCGGTGCGCAAGGTCCGGGTACTCTGCGGCTCGTCGATCCCCCAGCGCCGCGCCAGATCATAGCCGTGCATCGCCATATGGTCGTGGCAGTCGATCAGGCCGGGCAGGATCGTCATGCCGGAGACATCGATGATCTCGGCATCCTGCGGCCACTCGCCGGCGGGTTTGGTGGTGACCGCCTCGATGCGGTCGTCGCGGATCACGACCGTCGCGACCGGCTGCGGCCCGGCGCCGGTTCCGTCGATCAGCCTCGCGCCCTTCAGCACCTTCATCTCAGTGCTCCTTCCTCATGCCGTCGACGATCCCAAATCGTGGGCCGATCCACAATCGAGAACGTAACGGAAACATGGGGAAGCTTGGCAGCGGACTCTCCGCCGTGGTGATCCATCTGCGCGATCCAATATCCAACCCATCGAACTTGAGATTGCAGAAAATGGAGAGGGCCATGAAGACAAACCAGACAATTTCCAGCCGCTTTGGGCAGATCGGAAAAGGGGCGGCGCTGGCGGGCGCAATCGCCGCGCTGTCTTTGACGACCCCGACATCGGCATACGCCGGAGGCAATGGCGTCGGAGCGGCGATCGGGCTGGGCATCCTCGGCGGCGCGCTCGCCGGCGCGGCGATCGCCTCGACCACCCCGCCGGCTTACGGCTACGGACCCGCCCCAGCCTATTATTACCCGCAGCCCTACCAGAGCTATTACGGTCCATCCCCCACTGATTACTATCCGGCATCGCAGCCCTATTATTATTACGGCTGGAGCCCCTACCGATAGAACTCGGCCAATACCGCGACAGGGACGACGATGCCCGGCCTCTCCCCGGAGGCCGGGCATCGCATTTACGGGTGGATGCGCCTCACCACTTGTTCCTGAGCTCGCGCAATCTGAGGAATACCGTCTTCGGGTCCGGATTGTCGGGCAGGTCCGGGAAGGCTTCGCGCAGCCGCCTGATGACCGACGGGCTGGTCAGCCGGAAGAAGGTGTTGATTTCCCGCTCCAATGCCAGAGTAGTGACCAGGGCCTTTCCCGGATCCTGTTTTTCCATTGCGGGCAGCATCGACTTGGCCTTGGCATTGTCCGGCTCGCGGTCCAATGTGAAGGCGAGATTGCGCGCGATATAGTCGTGCCCCGGATAGATCAGAGTGTCTTCCGGCAATTTGGCGAGCTGGCCGACAAAGCTGTTGTAGAGCTCGTTCGGATGACCGCCATTGTGGCAATTGCCGGCGCCGGCATTGAACAAGGTGTCGCCGCAGAACAATGCCGGCGTGTCGGTGTGCGACCTCACACAAATGTGGCTCATCGTGTGACCCGGCGTGTCCAGGCATTCGAGCTCGACGGTCTTGCCGACTTTGATCACATCTCCGGCGCGTAATCCGCGGCTCATCTCCGGGATCTTGTCCTTGGCATTGGCATGCGCCAATACCGGCGCCTTGGTCGCCGCGATCACCTGCTGATTGCCGCCGGTATGGTCGCGGTGCTCGTGGGTGTTGAGGATCTGGGTGATAGTTCCAGCCCTTCGCCTTGGCGGCGGCGAGGCATTTCTCGTGGTCCAGCGGATCGACCGCCAACGCCTCGCCGGTCTCGGCGCAGGCGATCAGATAGTTGAAATTGCGGCCGGAATTCGCGGTCCAGATCTGTTCGACGATCATTGCTCGCAGCTCCCTCCAACTGGTCATTCCCACGGATGCGGCGGGGATGACGACGACGCTTCGGGAGGGAAGAACTAGTCTCGGCGGAGAGACGAGTCAAACCGCGCCGCCCAATTGTGGCGCAGGGCCGCGGTATCTTCGCGGCTCGCCGCGTGACTTTCCTCCAGTTGCCGCAATCGGTTCTCGAAATCGCTCGCATCGATGTCGTCTGAGCCGCGGATCGACGGCAAAGCGAGCTCGACCGCCCGTTCGCGGCGCGTGATGACGGTGCGGTCGAGACAGAGCCGCAACGCCGCCTGATCGCCGGCAAGCGCCAGCTCGACGGCCTTGCGGGTCAGCGCCGTGGCTTCGCCATCGAGCAACATCTCGGTCGCCCGAGTCGGCCCGGTTCGCCGAGCCGCGCGGCCGGCCGGCAGGATTGCCGGACCGGCCCTTGGCGAACCCGCCCGCGCCGGTCCCGCGCTTCCTGTTCCCCCTGTTTTATCTGGTCGAGATCAGGCATCACTCCATCTCGTTCGGCCACCGGCGCCGGCGATCGGCGGCCCCGCAGCGACATGAAACGCGAACATTATGGCAATTTTATCGTTGCTGATAGGGCAACAAGTGGTTGCCGACGGACTACGGCGGCACGTCACGCTCCCATCGGCGAAGCCGGAAATGATGCTAGGCCTCCGGCGCGGGTCGACACCAGCCGGGTGTACGAGAGTTTTACTGACAGCTAAGGGTTGATCTTCTAAAATCTCAATACGTGAAAAATTGAGCCAAGATCAAAGAGAGCACATGACCGTAACTGACGAAACCATACAGCCCAGGAAGGGCGCCCGCCGTCATGGCCGATCGCCGGAGCTGCCGACGATCGGGTTGGGCGGCTACCGGACAGAGCCCGATGGACCCAGTTTCGATCAGGCCTTCAAGAACATCGACGACGTGCTACGGAAAGAGGCCGGCTGCACCACCGAGCTCGACTATACCGAGCAGACCTCGTGGCTCCTCTTCCTGAAATACCTCGATGGCCTCGAGCAGGACAAAGCCATGGAGGCCGAGCTCGAGGGGAAGAAATACACCTTCATCCTCGATGAAGCCGTATCGTTGGGAGAGCTGGGCTGCGCCGAAAGGCAAGGACGGCAAACTCGACCACAACAGCGCCAAGACCGGCGACGATTTGCGCGATTTCGTCAATGCGAAACTGTTTCCCTATCTGCACGGCTTCACGCAAAAGGCCAGCGGGCCGAACACGATCGAATACAAGATCGGGCAGATCTTCGGAGAGATCAGAAACAAGATCTCCAGCGGCTATAACCTTCGCGAAATCATCGACCACATCGACGAATTACGTTTCCGCTCGCAGACCGAGAAGCACGAGCTGTCGGCACCTCTACGAGGAAAAGATCAAGCGCATGGGCAACGCCGGGCGCAACGGCGGCGAATATTACACCCCGCGCCCGCTGATCCGCGCCATCGTTCAGGTCACGGCGCCCCGCATCGGCGAGCGCATTTATGACGGAGCCTGCGGCTCGGCGGGCTTTCTTTGCGAGTCGTTCGATTACCTGAAATCCAAGGGGAACCTCACCACCAAAGACCTCTCGGCGTTGCAGACCCGAACCTTCTACGGCAAGGAGAAGAAGTCGCTCGCCTATGTCATCGCGATCATGAACATGATCCTGCACGGCATCGAGGCGCCCAACATCATCCACACCAACAGCCTCACCGAGAACCTCGCCGACGTTCAGGAAAAGGACCGCTACGATTTGGTGCTGGCAAATCCACCCTTCGGCGGCAAGGAACGCAGGGAAGTCCAGCAGAACTTTCCGATCCGCACCGGCGAGACGGCGTTCCTCTTCCTCCAGCACTTCATCAGGATGCTCAAGGCAGGCGGGCGCGGTGGCATCGTGATCAAGAATACCTTTCTGTCCAACACCGACAACGCCTCGGTGAGCCTGCGCAAATTGCTGCTGGAAAGCTGCAACCTGCACACCGTGCTCGATTGCCCCGGCGGCACGTTCCAGGGCGCGGGCGTCAAGACTGTGGTGCTGTTCTTCGAGAAGGGCGCGCCGACGCGCAACATCTGGTTCTACCAGCTCGACCCTGGACGCAACCTCGGCAAAACCAACCCGCTCAACGACGCCGACCTGGCCGAGTTCGTGGAGCTGCAAAAGACCTTCGCCGACTCGCCCAAAAGCTGGAGCATCGACGCCAACAGCATCGACAAGACCACCTTTGACCTTTCGGTGAAGAACCCGAACGGCGGCGACGAAATCGCCCACCGCAGCCCGCTAGACATCCTGGCCGAAATCGCCGCGCTGGACGCCGAGAGCGCGGAGGTGCTGGAGAATATCAGAGCGCTGCTATGAAGAAGGGGTGGCAAACGAGCCAGCTCGGGGAGGTCTGCTCGTTTCTCAATCGGGGAATCTCGCCGATCTATCGTCGAAGACGGCGGGATATGTGTCCTGAATCAGAAATGCATTCGGGAGCATCGCGTCAACTACGAACCTTCCCGAAGACATGACGCGCAGGCGAAGAAGGTGGGAAATGATCGGCTTGTGCAAGCCGGAGACGTTCTCGTCAACTCCACCGGAACGGGAACACTTGGTCGTGTCGCACAGCTACGCGGCAATCCCCCGGAGCCGACGACTGTTGACTCCCATGTAACGATTGTTCGCCCGAAGCTGAGGAAGTTTTGTCCGGACTTCTTCGGCTACATGCTTGTAGTGATCGAAGACGCTATCAAAGCAGCCGGGGAGGGTTGCGGAGGCCAAACAGAGTTATCGCGGTCTGTGTTGGCGGAGAAGTTTTCGGTACACTACCCTGAATACATCTCCGAACAGCGGCGGATCGTCGGCATCCTGGACGAAGCGTTTGACGGCATCGCCACCGCCAAAGCCAACGCCGAAAAGAACCTCCAAAACGCCCGCGCCCTCTTCGAAAGCCACCTCCAATCCGTCTTCACCCAGCGCGGCCCGGGGTGGGTGGAGACGAACGTTCGATAAGATTGCAACCAACCTCGACAGCAGGCGCGTGCCCATCACCAAGAATGCTTCGAACGAGCGGCGAGTATCCCTATTACGGTGCTATCGGGCATCGTCGATTCACGTTGGCGACTACATCTTTGATGGACGACACGTTACTCGTCTCTGAGGATGGCGCGAACTTGCTGGCGAGATCGACGCCCATCGCTTTCTCGGTGTCCGGAAAATATTGGGTGAACAATCATGCGCACATCCTGAAATTCGAGAAGATGTCGACCCAGCGATTCGTCGAGTTCTACTTCGGAGAGCATCAAACTGGACGAATACATCAGGGGCGCTGCCCAGCCGAAGTTCGACGTCAAAAAGCTCTGAAGCTCGATTCCGATCTCAATTCCGAAGTCGATCGAAGCACAGGCAGAGATTGTCGAGGGTTGAATCGCTCCAAGAAGAAACGCAACAACTTGCCAGCGTTTACGAGCGCAAACTCGCCGCGCTTGACGCGCTGAAAAAGTCACTGCTGCACCAAGCCTTCACCGGCGAACTGTAGATCTCTTCTCATGAACGAAGCCGAGACCAGAGCCGAACACATCGACCCCGCACTGGCAGCGGCGGGCTGGGGCGTGGTCGACGGCAGCCGCATCCGGCGCGAATATCCCATCACGCTGGGCCGCATTGAAGGCCACGGAAAACGCGGTAAGGCCCTCACCGCCGATTACGTGCTGATCCATCGCAATCACAAACTCGCCGTCGTCGAGGCCAAGGCCTGGGACGAAGAGATCACCGAAGGAGTGGCGCAGGCCAAGAACTACGCCGGCAAAGCTGGCCATCCGCTACACCTACTCGACCAACGGTCAGGGCCTCTACGGCATCGATATGCAGACCGGCAAGGAAGGCGATTTGCCGCGCTTTCCGACGCCGGACGAACTCTGGAACCTGACCTTCGCCGAGGCGAACGCGTGGCGCGACCGCTTTGCCGCCGTGCCGTTTCGAGGACAAGGGCGGATTCCTCGCAGATCCGCTACTACCAGGATATCGCGATTGATCGCGTGCTGGAGGCCATCGCGCCAACAAGCAGCGCATCCTGCTGACGCTGGCCACCGGCACCGGCAAGACCTTCATCGCCTTTCAGATCGCCTGGAAGCTGTTTCACAGCCGCTGGAATTTGAGCCGCGAGCCATCGCGCCGCCCGCGCATCCTCTTCTTTGCCGACCGTAACATCCTGCCGACCAGGCCTTCAATGCTTTCTCCGCGTTTCCCCGAGGACGCGCTGGTGCGCATCGAACCAGACGAAATCCGCAAAAGAAGGCCGCGTGCCGAAGAACGGCAGCCTGTTCTTCACGATCTTTCAGACTTTCATGAGCGGCCCGCCGAAGGACGGTCAACCCTCGCCCTATTTCGGCGAGTATCCACCCGATTTCTTCGATTTCATCGTCATCGACGAATGCCATCGCGGCGGCGCCAACGATGAGAGCAACTGGCGCGGCATTCTCGATTACTTCGCTCCAGCCGTGCAGCTCGGCCTCACCGCCACGCCCAAACGCGATGAAAACGTCGACACTTACGCCTATTTCGGCGAGCCGGTCTATATCTACTCGCTCAAGGAAGGCATCAACGACGGCTTCCTGACGCCGTTCAAGGTCAAGCAGATTTCGACGACATTAGACGAGTATGTCTATACGCCCGACGACAAGCTGATCGAGGGGGAGATCGTAACGGGCAAGCGCTACACCGAAGCCGATTTCAACAAGGTCATCGAAATCAAGGAACGCGAAGCACACCGCGTGAAGCTGTTCATGGAGCAGATCAACCAGAACGAAAAGACGCTGGTTTTTTGCGCCACGCAGATTCACGCGCTGGCGGTGCGCGACCTCATCAACCAGATGAAGACGAGCAAAGACCCGAACTATTGCCAGCGGGTCACGGCCGACGACGGCGAGCTCGGCGAGCAGTATCTGCGCGACTTTCAGGATAACGAAAAGACCATCCCTACGATCCTGACCACATCGCAAAAACTCTCGACCGGTGTGGATGCCCGCAACATCCGCAACATCGTCTTGATGCGCCCGATCAACTCGATGATCTGCGGCGGCTCCGGATTTTTGGACAGCGAGATAAGCTAAAGGCTGACCGGTCCAAAGGGGCGTGAGACGTGGGTATAAAGAGGAAGCAGCACAACGCGGAATTCAAGGCGCGGGTGGCGATGGCGGCGCTTTCGGGGGAGAAGACCCTGGCGCAGCTGTCGGCGGAGTTTGGGGTTCATCCGACGATGATCAGCAACTGGAAGCAGGAGCTGGTGAAGCGTGCGGGCGAATTGTTTGCGCGCGGCAGCAAGGCGCCGTCGGCTGAGGATGCGCAGAAGGTGATCGACGATCTGCACCGCAAGATCGGGCAGCTGCAGGTCGAGTGCGATTTTCTTGCCGGGCAGCCCGCCATCTCCCGATTGCTGCGAGGCGGGCGATGATCGCGCCGGAAGCAGGGCTGTCCGTAAGCC
Source organism: uncultured Alphaproteobacteria bacterium (assembly GCA_963787425.1). Taxonomy (GTDB): domain Bacteria; phylum Pseudomonadota; class Alphaproteobacteria; order ATCC43930; family CGMCC-115725; genus AP-15. The sequence goes on along the minus strand of CAWBCV010000001.1, from coordinate 407,210 downwards.
GGCAATGCATGCTGCTCGGGGTTGCGCGCAGCAGCTTCTATTACCGGTCTCGGCCGGAATTTGCGGCGGAACTCGAGCTTCTGAAGCGGCTCGACCGGATTTTCACCGACAATCCGGTCTACGGCAGCCGCCGGCTGCAGGTCGCGCTTTTGCGGGATGGGATTTCGGTCGGCCGCCGACGCGTGCGGCGGCTGATGCGGAAGCTCGGGCTGTGGGCAGTCAGACCGAAGCGGAACACCAGCAAGCGGCATCCCGAGCACAAGGTCTATCCGTACCTTCTGCGCGGCAGAACGATCGACCAGCCGAACCAAGTGTGGGCAGCTGACATAACGTACATACCCATGCAGCAAGGGTTTTTGTACCTGGTCGCGATCATCGACTGGGCGACCCGACGAGTGCTGTCCTGGCGGCTGTCGAACACCCTCACGGCGGGGTTCTGCGTCGAGGCGCTGAGCGAGGCCCTCGCCCGGTTCGGCAAGCCCGACATCTTCAATACCGATCAGGGCGCGCAATTCACCAGTGACGAGTTCACCAATATGCTGCGGGATCACCGGATCGAGATCAGCATGGATGGACGCGGGCGCTGCCACGACAACATCTTCGTCGAGCGCTTGTGGTGGACCGTGAAGCACGAATGGGTCTACCTGCGCCCCGCCGCCAACGGCATCGAACAGAAGCGCAGCCTTGGCGCGTTTTTTGACTGGTATAATCTGCGACGTCCTCATCAGGCGCTCGGCTGGCGAACACCGGACGAGGCTTACCTCGGCCAATCGACGGCTGCGAGGGCACTGGCCGCCTGACGCGATGCCGAGGAGGTGCTGTGAATTTGTGGACAGTCGGCTGCGCCGATCCCCGCCTGACCGCGCAAGCGCGGTCCCCTATGGACAAGCCGGGGAAAACGCTACGCGTTTCCCCCACCTTGCCCACAGGTCGGCGGCTGCCCACAAGCTTCACAACACCCCGCAGCAAGACAGCATGAATTTGATTTTGGGGAATCGTGAAACCAGCAGCCGGCTATCAGCCTTAGCTTATTCTCCCCGGAAGCTGTCCAAACGACCGGCACCGTCGCAATCGAGTTCAAGCAGATCATCGGGCGGGGCACCCGGCTCTACGACGGCAAGGACTACTTCACGATCTATGACTTCGTGAAGGCGCATCATCATTTCAGCGACCCGGAGTGGGACGGGGAGCCGATCGAGCCTGAGCCCGAGCAACCCCGCGCGGTTTCCCCAGGGGTTGGTCTGACCGAGCCCCCGGTGCCAGAATTTGAACGGGGTCCGCGTCCTCAAAGGATCAAAGTCGAGCTTGCCGACGGCAAAGCCCGGACCATCCAGCACATGATGGCGACGAGTTTCTGGCACCCCGACGGCACACCGATGTCCGCGCAGCAGTTTCTGGAAATGCTGTTCGGCGCACTGCCCGAGTTTTTCAAGGACGAGGCCGAGCTTCGCGCACTGTGGAGCGCGCCGGATACCCGCGCCAAGCTACTGCAAGGCCTCGCCGAAAAAGGTTTCGGCAAGGATCAGATGGCGGAGATGCAGAAGATCATCGAAGCCGAGAAGAGCGACCTCTTTGACGTACTGGCGCACGTCGCCTACGCATTGCCGACGATGACCCGCGAAGAACGGGCCGCGAATGCGAAGGTGGAGATCAGCACCCACTTCAACAGTAAGCAGCAGGTCTTCCTTGCTTTCGTACTGTCACATTATGTGCGGGTCGGGGTCGAAGAACTGGATCGGGAGAAACTGCGCCCCTTGCTCTCGCTCAAATATCACGCCATTGCCGACGCCGTTGCCGACCTGGGCAGAGCCGAGGAAATCCGCAACGTCTTCGCGGGCTTCCAGAAATATCTATATCAGGATGCGGCATGACTTTCTGGGCCTAAATCCGCGGCCGGCGTCCAAATACATTGTCGGACATTTAGATTATTTTTGCCAAACGAAATCATAATTGCAGGAATTACTGGTTTGGCGTGCGCGTACCGTGCCGGTGCCGTCTATCTGGCCGCTGACGCTTATCTCGATTGGCTGGGATTGGCCGGGCCCGGCTGCTCGCATCGTCAGCTCGCCCTGCGGCCCGACCGTTCCTCGGAGGGGGTAGCCGGTGGCGCTTTTATACCGCGCCCGACCCTGCGTGACGGTGAGCGGCCCCGGTCTGCGGTCCGGACATTGGCCCACCTGTGCTTTCCTCGTCATGTACGTTTGATTGAACTCTTGCCGAAGAGACAAGCCGGTACGTCCCGTCGAACGCCGCTCCGGCGGTCGAAGGCGGTGGAGTTTGCGCGTCCGCGGCCGCCAGCGAGCCGACAAATGCGACGATCCAAACTAATCCAATCTGGCTTCGCATGAATCTGCCCTCCCATCTTCAGGTACTGGTGCCCGCAAGTTACCCTCACCCACCAAGCCTTTTGGGCTTGGTCCCCCCTCTCCCGCGGTGCGGGAGAGGGCTTTGAGGTGAATGCGGGCGGGTGAGGGGCTACTCCGCGGCGGCACGGACCGGCGTCTTGCCGAGCACCTCGGCGGCGGCGTCGGCGACCGGGGTCCCTTCGAAGAAGTCGGGGTTTTGCGTGCCGAAGAGGCGCACCGCGTTGGCGAAGGTGAAGTCGCGGAAGTCGTCGCGGGTGATCAGCTCGTCCTCGACCAATTCCCAGGCCTCGGGGAGGACCATGCGCATGTCGGGGATGTCGAAATGGCCGACATCCGAGCTGAAGATCGCGTTGATCCGGGCGCCTAACGGGTTGAGCTTGCTGAACGCGACAGCGTTCATCCGGTCGTCCGGCTCGCACCCGAAGAAGAACGGCTTCGCGTAGAGCTCGATCCAGTCCTCCTTGCGGGTGATCTGGCAGGCGGCGTAATCGTCGTGCACCGGGACCCCGCCGTCGAGCTCGTCGTCCCCCGGGTTTGGCCAGCCATCGCGGCGGCGCAGTTCGTCGCCGATGTCCTTGTACCCGTATTTCTCGACCAGCTGCGCCAGCAGCGGGCGGTCGAGCTTTTTCGGGTCCATGTATTCGAGCCCTTCTTTGCCGCGCCGCTCCCAGTGCTCGATCAAGTCGGCAAACAATTGGCAGGCCCAGCCGGAGCCGCCTTCGAGGAAACCAAAGCGCAGATCCGGGAAGCGCCGCGTGACGCCGCCGAGGAAAATGGCCTTGGCCACTGCATGGCCGGCGGCGGCGAAATGGCCGATGTGGTTGAAGGTGAAGTTGCTCGCCGTGTTGCGCAATCCGAGGCCGCGGCCGCCGGTGTGGAAGGTCGGCGCGATCTTCAGTTCCAGGCATTTCCGCCAGACCTGGTCGTAGTCGTAGTCGCTGTCGAGGCCGAGTTGGTCGTAATGCGCCGCGAAGCGGGCGATTTCGGGGTCGACGCCCTTGGCCCCGGGCAATGGCCGCCTGATCCCGCTGCCGAACATGCCGACTTTGGAGCCGAGCTGCTTGGTGACGAATTCGAGCTCCTCGATCGCCTCCTCGGGGGTGTGCATCGGGATCACCGCCGCCGGGGTCAGGCGGTTGCTGAGGTCGCGGAAGTAATCGGCGGTGACGATGTTGAATCCGCGGATCACGGCGCGCCGGGTCTCCGCATCCTCGATGCGCGCTATGCCCAGCCCCGCGGTCGGATAGATGATGCCGAAATCGATCCCCAGCTCGTCGAGCCGGTCGTAGAGCATCCGCGGCATCATCGCGGTGGCGCGGTCGCGGGTGTTGGTCGATTGGCGGCCCCAATAGCCTTCCATCGCGATGCCGCGGCGGCGCCGCTCTTCGATCGAGAGGGAGAGCACGTCGGGGATGCGGCGCATGTGCCTGAGGAACCCGTCCGCCGCCTTGTCGCCGGCCGCCTTGCGCACCTTTTCGGCGAATACCGGCCCGTATTCGATCCAATGGCCGTCGGCGTCGATGACCGGATGGGTGAGCCCGGAACGGACCTTCTCGGGGTGCCACTCTTTGCGCGCGCTCATGCTCTCTCCTCCGCGGATGTGATCGCCCATTGTGCGACCATTCCCAGCCGAGTGCCAAGCAACGATTTCCCGATGCGGACGAGCAATGCGCCGGCCGGTGACCATCTCGAGCGGGAAGAACAAGCCTCCCCTATGGCGATCGCCGCAGCCGCCTGGTATCGTTCGGCGATCAATATGAAGCAGGGAGAGGCGGCCGTAATGAGCATCATCGGTCGGGTGGAAAGCGCCTGGCGCTATCCAGTGAAGAGCATGCGCGGCGAGGAATTGCCGGCAATTTTTGCGAGCTTTTCGGGCGTCTACGGTGATCGGCTCTACGCTTTCAAGAGCTCGGCCGCGCCCGCCGGGTTTCCGTTTTTCACGGGGCGAGAGCGTCATGAGATGTTGCTGTATCGCCCTCGCTTTCGCCACCCCGAAAGAGCGGCCGTGCCCCCCAACCTGGAAGAAGCCGAGGCCCTTTCTCCGATACTCAATCCCATTGGCGCCGACCCGGCCGACCTCGCGGTGGATGTCCAGACGCCGACTGGTGAAGTGCTGGCGATCGATGATGCGGCGCTGCTGCGCCAATTGGCCGAGGGCAACGGTGAGGGCCACTCGCTCACTCTGCTGCGCTCCGAGCGCTCGCTGACGGATTGCCGCCCGATTTCGCTCTTTTCGCTGCAGACCGCCCGTCAGCTTGGCGAAGAGGTGGGAGCCGTTCTCGACAAGCGCCGTTTCCGGGCAAACGTGTATCTGGATCTCGAAGCCGGGGACGGCTTCTCCGAAAACGGACTGGTAGGCCGCAGCTTGCGGATCGGATCAAAGGTCGTCGTCTCGGTTGCCGATCGGGATCCGCGCTGCCAGATGATCACGCTCGATCCGGAGACGGCGGCGCCGAACCCGGAGATCTTGCGCATGGTCAACCGGGCGCACGATGGCACGGCCGGTGTTTACGGCGCCGTGCTTACCGAAGGGACGATCCGCGCGGGCGATCCTGTCGAAGTTCTGGACTAGGCGGCGAGTTCGTCAACGGAGGAGAAGATGTCGGATACACTCTACAAACGCCTCGGCGGATATGATGCTATTGCAGCTGTTTGCGACGATCTGCTGGTCCGGTTGCAAGCGGACGCGCGGCTCGCCCGGTTTTGGCAGCACCGGGGCGAGGACAGCCTGCTGCGGGAAAAGCAGGCGCTGATCAATTTCCTGTGCTCGTCTGCCGGTGGCCCGCTCTATTACTCCGGCCGCGACATGAAGGTGTCGCATCGGGGCCTGAAGATCGACGAGGGTGACTGGCAGGCCTTCCTCGGTCACCTCGATGCGACCCTCGACAATTTCGAGGTGCCCGCGACGGAGCGCGCCGAGGTGCTGGCATTCATCAACAGCACCGAGCCGGACATCGTGGGATAGCCGGCGACGCTTCCGGTCAGACACCCAGGCCGAAGCGACGGCTGAGGAAATCGAGGACGTCGCCGGTGCAGCGGCCGGGGAAGGCGTCGCAGATGTTGTGCGGGGCGCCTTCGTAGACGCGCATCTCGACATCCCTGACATGCCGGCGGAACGGCTCGTAATTCGCGATCGAGCCGATCGGCTCGGCGCCCGGCACGACGACGAGCGTCGGGCAATGAATGCGATGCAGCTGGTCGCTCCAGTCGTAGCTCGCCATCAGCAAGACGAATTTGCCGATATAGGAGGGATCGTTCTTGGCGGCCTCGTCGAGAAACCACTCGACGAGCCCCGGGTCGACTTCGTCGAGCGGCAGGCGGTCGGCGATCGTTCCGGCGAGAAAGGCGCGCATGCCTTTCGCCTGAATTTGCGGGATCCAGCTCGGCGCCTGACTGTTCTTTAACCCCGGGGTGGAGCCGAACAGCATCAGGCTGCGCACCCGCTCGCTATGGTTCATTGCCAGTTGCTGGCCGAGATAACCGCCGGCCGAATTGCCGACAATATGGGCTTCGGCGCAACCCAGATGGTCCATCAGCTCGATGACGTCGCGCACCAGCCGCTCCAGGGTAAGCTCGCGATCGGCCGGCGGGATCTCCGAGCTGCCGTGGCCGCGCAGATCCATTCGCACGACACGGTAATGCCGGCTGAGCGGCGGGACCCATGCGTAATAGCGGCGCGCGCTGCCCATTGCGGCGTGCAACAGCAGCAAGATCGGCGCCTCCTTCCACGGGTCGGTGAAGTCGTCGATGCAATAGCCGAGCCTCACGCCGTCGCTCGCCGTAAATCTGTCCACGCCGGACCTCGCCATCCTTGCCTCGCCTCGGGCGATCATCTACGACCGCGGGGATCGGGGCAACCTGTCCAGCCTTGGAGACATCATGAAGGTCGGGATCTTTCTCACCTGCCAATACCCGCCGGGGAGCGACATGGTTGCCGCGCTCGAGGCCCAATATGTCATGACGCGGCTGGCGCGCGACCGGGGCTGGGACGCCGTCGCCACCGGCCAGCATTACTTGAGCGAAGGGATGCGCCAGATCCAGCTGGTGCCGTTCCTGGCGCGTCTGGCGGCCGAAGCGGGGGAGATGACCGGCATTGCCGGCGTGCTGCTGACGACGTTGCACAACCCGGTCGAAGTCGCCGAACACATTGCCTCGCTCGACGCGATCTGGCGCGGCAATTTTGTCTTTGGCGTCGGTCTCGGCTACCGCGATGTCGAATTCGACGCTTTTGGCGTGCCGCGCGGCCATCGCGTGCGCCGTTTCGAGCAGTGCCTCGAAGTCGTCAAGCGGCTGTGGGCCGAGGACAATGTCAGCTTCGAGAACGACATCTGCAAATTGAACAACGTGACGATGACCTGCCGGCCGATCCAGCAGCCATACCCGCCGATCTGGGTTGCCGCCAATAACGACCGTGCAGTGAAGCGCGCCGCGCGCCTCGGCGACAGCTGGTTTGTCAATCCGCACGCTACGATCCCCGAGATCACCCGACAGCTCGCTCTATACCGCGCGGAGCTGGCGCGTCTCGGCAAGCCGTTTCCCCGCGAGCTGCCCTATGCCCGTGAGATCTATTGCGCCAAGGACCGAGCCACTGCACTCGAAATGGCCGGACCTTACCTGTCCGAAAAGTACCAGACCTACGCGAAATGGGGACAGGACGAGGTTTTGCCGGGCGACGATACGTTCCACCAGCCTTTCGAGGAGCTGCTGCGCGACCGGTTCGTCATTGGCAGCCCCGATGACTGCTACGAGCAGCTGCGGCCGTGCTGGGAGCAGACGGGGGCAAATTTCCTGATGTTTCGCACCCATTGGAGCGGCATGCCGCTCGGCCACGCATTGGCCAGCATGCGCCTGATCAGCGACGAGCTGTTGCCCGCATTGCGCCGGATCACTCCGGCGTCCGTCTGAGTCGCGGCGCTACCCTCACCCGCCTTGCTGCGCTCGGCCGAAGGGCTTGGTGAGCGAGGGTTAACCCCCGGGTGGGAAGAAGACCAGGGTGCGCACCTCGAGGCTCTCGCGCGGCGGCGCATCGGGCGGCGAAGTCGGGTCGTCAAAACCGGTGTGGGCGGAAAACCGCGCTGCTCCCTTGGGCGCCGAGTTGAAGCAGCGGATCAACACCGGCTCGTCAGCCTGCATTTTCGGGAAGTAGTAGTACCGTTGCTTGGGATTGTAGGTAATCGAATAGGTCTCACCCGTGCGGTCCGGGTATTTGAGGTCGCTGGCGACCAAATCCTCCTTGGAGAGGCTCTCCGCGTCACACAAGGTCAGCGGCGATTCCAGCACTGGCCCGCTGATCGGGCGCCACAGATTGATGATTGCATAGCGGTGCTTCAGCAGATCCTCCGCCTCCTCGCCCATCAGCTGGCGCACGCGCTGCGGCGACGACCACGCGGTGTAGTCGTTGTGGACACGCTTTGCCGGGATCTTTACGCAGCTCCCCTCAAGCGCCGCCATTGCCGCGTTGCGCACGATATGGTCGAAGGCGACAACGCGCGCGGCGCCGGTCGCTTCCTTTATGACGCGCTCGCATTCGGGGTAGTAGACGGACGTAATTTCGTCCTCGTCGTAGAAATTCTTTACTGCCGTCTTGTGGTGCAGCAGTACAAAGCCCTCTTTGTCCAGTGAGAGCCGGCCGATCAGCGGCCGCGCATCACGGATCGGCACGCGATGCTTTTCGCTCTTGCCGGTCCTGGCGGGAACCCCCGGCGGCGGCTCGTAATTGTAGGCGACGGGCTTTTCCGCCATTGGAACGAGGAAGTTGAGCGGCGCCACAACGGCCTTCAAATCCGCGACTACCGAGCCGTCCATCATATCCTCCGGAGTTGCAGCTGTCCTGTCGGCTCAACCCTAGAAATTGATCTTGATCGTCAATTGGATACGGGTTGAGCCGATCCGCGAGACCGCTGAGCCAGCTCAACCGGTCACACCCAGTTCCTCCGCCCGCCTTTCGAACTCGTCGCGCACGTCATTGAACGTCGGCAAGTCGAGCGAGCGCAGCTCGGCGTGGACGTGCTTGGCTGGTTCTGAATCGAGGTCGCGCCTGAAGTTTGTCACAACTTCCTGCGCCGAACGGTATTTGTGAAAGCGCTCGATCTCGGCGCGCGTGGCCTTCTGGACGTGCTCGAGTTTCCTTTGCTCCACCTCAGAGCGGCCCTTCGGCTTCGCATTGAGAACCGGTTTGAACGCGCGCTCTTCGAGAAAGCGCACCAGGTCGTCTTTCTTGTCTGCGAAACGCGCCGCAAGCGCCGATGTTCCGATCGGCGCTGCGCTATCGCGGGGTAGGCACTTCCGGCCCCTCTGCGAGAGGCACGACCTCGATCGTGACCGGCAAATACAGCTTGAGGACGTCGCTGGCGAACTCGACTTGCCCGTCATCGAGGGCGCGCACGAACACCGCCGTCTCGCCGTTGCGGATGAATTGCGCAAAGCTCTCGCGGGCATTGCCGATCACCAATGGATCGACCTCCAATGCCGCGAGCTCGGGCTGCAAGACAGGAGGAATAGGGGCAACCTCCTTCAGTACCCGATGCGCGATATCCTGCGGCGCGACCCCTTCGGTGATCAGCCGGTGGACAGCATCCTCGGCGGTCCCGCTCGAATGGAACAGCCCGATTACCAAACGCGTCGCCATGCGGCTCTCCTCTTACGCGTTCCTTCCGGGCGCCCAAGGATCCGGTGCGCGCGGTTCCAGATCGGTCACGACATCGACCACGACAGTTTCACTGGCACCCATTGCCTCGGTGAGGGCAGGGGCGATTTCGCCTGGCCTCTCCGCCCGGATGCCGCGGACGCCAAAGCTCCTCGCCACGGCGGTGAAATCGGTCGGTCCGAAGCGGATCAGCTCCTCTCCCCGGCCCGGCCGGTTGCCGGCGACGCGGCGCACGCCGGTCAGGTTCTGGCCGAACCCGGAATTGTTGTTGACGACGACGGCCACGGCGATGCCGCAACGGCGCGCCAACTCAAGTTCGGCGAGATGGTAGTAGAACCCGCCATCCCCGGTGAAGCACAGGACCTTCCGAGCCCCGGCCGCGCATTTGGCGCCGAGCGAGGCGGGAAATGACCAGCCGAGCGACCCGGCCGCCCGCAGATAGGTCTGCCCGGCGCCGTTCAGATCGATCATCGTGCCGGTCCAGATCCCGGAATAGCCGGTATCTGCGACCAGGACTGCATCGGAGGGCAATGCCCGGGTGATTTCTGCGCATAACCGCTCGACGCGGATCGGCGCGGTGTCGTTTTCGACGAGCGGCGCCATCGTGGCGCGCCAATCAGCGACGATGTGCGCCGCTTCTTCGGCAAAACCGGAATCGCGCACCGGTTCCCCGATGACCTGGCTGAGGTGAACCAGCGTCGCTTTCGGGTCGCCGACGAGGCCCGTCGTGTTCGGATAGCTGCGGCCGATCTCCAGGGGATCGGCGTCGATCTGCACGATCTTTGTATCCGGCGGCGGCACGGCCCAGTTCAAGGTGACCTGGTCGCCCGTATCGCAGCCGATGAACAGCACGAGATCGGCGCCGTGCACGATGCGGTTCGCCGGCGGCGCGGAATAGCTGCCGGCGACCCCGACGGAGAGCCGATGCCGGGTCGGGATGATACCGCGCGCGCCGAGGGTCGTAGCGACCGGCGCCTGCAGCGCCTCGGCCAATGCAAGAACCTCGGTCCCCGCCTGCGAGGCGGCAGCGCCGTCGCCCGCGACAATCGCGATGCGCCGGGCCGCGGTCAGCGCCGCGGCGGCGCGCTCGATGTCGACGGTATCGGCTACGGGGCGATGCGCCGGGACACGCCGTTCCTCGGGGTCGACGACTGGCGGTTCGGCTGTCTGGCCAAGCTCGATCTCATCCCCCTGATGGCCCGAAAAATCGAGATGGGTCGGACGCGGCGTGTCCGCCAAGGCAGCGCGCCACGCATGGCGCAACAGCCGCGGCAATTCGGAGGTCAGGTCGACAGTGGTCGAGAACTTGGTCACCGCGGCGAAGAGCGGCGCGTGAGGAATTTCCTGGTACGCATTGCGATGCTGAAACGACGGCGGCTTGCGACCGGTCAAAGCAACCACCGGGGTGCGCCCCAGAAAGGGGTCTTGCAGTCCTGACGCGAGATTGGCGGCGCCGACCGCCTGTGCCATGCACACCCCCGGCCGCCCGGCAATCCTGGCGTAGCCGTCTGCCATATAAGCCGCCGCCTTTTCCGAATGCGCGAGGATCGGGGTCACCCCGAGGTCCTTCAATTGCAGCAACGTTCGTCGCAGCACCGACTCGACAAAGAAGACGTGCGTGGTACCCGCCCCGGCCAGTGCCCGTGCCAGCCATTCCGCGCCGTTCATCGATCCATGTTCACTCAATTTTGGTTCCCTCCCACAAACTCAGACCATCCGCTCCGATCTCGACCTTATGCCCCTCTGCCCCCCTAGGGCGGAGAGGGAGCAGCCCTCAGATGACTTTCGCCTCGCGCAGCCGCCGAATTTCGTCCGGCGTATAGCCGGCCAGGCTGCGCAACACATCCTCCGTGTGCTCGCCCTTCAACGGCGCGCGTTTCGCCGCCACTGGTGAATCCGAGAGGCGCACAGGGCAGCCGATCACCGAGAAGCGGCCGCGCGTTGGGTGTTCGAGATCGAAAATCGTTTCGCGCTCGCGCAGATGTGGATCCCCCAGCACTTCGGCGGTGTCCAGCACCGCACCGCAGACGATGCCGCGTCCGGCGAACGCTTTCATAACCTCGCGCTTATCGCGCTGTGCCGTCCAGCGTTCGATTTCCGCGGTCAGCGCCGCGCCGTTGCGGGCGCGCGCCGGAGGAGTTGCGAAACGGTCGTCATTGCGCAGATCGGGGCGCCCGATCACCTCGGTCATCGCCTCGAACATCTCCGGATTGTCGGGCGGGATGATCATGTAGACGTAGTCGTTCGAGCCGCTGCCGGCGCAGCGCAACAGATCGGACCAGCCGCCCGTCGCCGAGCGGTTGCCGCTGCGTTCCAATGGTTTTCCGGTCGCCAAGGTCTGGGTGTATTTGACCCGGGTCAGGTTCAGCACCGCTTCCTGCATCGCGACCTCCACGAGCTGGCCGCAGCCGGTGCGCTCGCGCTGAACCAGCGCTGCGAGGATCGCGATCGTCAGATGCATGCCGGTGCCGGAATCGCCGATGTTGGCGCCGTTGACCATCGGCGGGCCGCCGGCCTCGCCGGTGACACTCATCGCGCCGGAGGTCGCCTGTGCCACCGGCTCGAAACATTTGAACCCGCTATAGGGGCCATACGAGCCGAAGCCTTTTACCGAAGCATAGATCGCCCGCGGATTGAGCTCCTTCACCGCCTCGTAGCCGAGACCCAAGCGCTCCATGACGCCCGGGCCGAGGTTCTCCGCGACGACGTCGGCGTTTTGGATCAGGCGGCGGGCGATCTCCTTGCCTTCGTCGATCCGCAGATTGATGACCGTGCTGCGCTTGTTGCTGTTGAGCAGCAGGAAAAAGAAGCTGTCGAGGTCGGGATTGTCCATATTCCACAGCCGGCGCGCCCGGTCGCCGTGCGGCGGGCGCTCGATTTTGATCACATCGGCACCGAGCCAGGCGAGCATCTGGGTGCAGGAGGGGCCCGCCTGGTCGTGCGTGAAGTCGATCACGCGAATGCCTTCGAGAGCCTGGCTCATCTGCAATTCCCCTTCAAAAGCCGGCGGCGCTTGGCGGCGCGGCGCGAGGATGGGATAATTGCCCGTGAACGCATCGCGAGCAAGCGAGGGAATCAACATGTCAGCCGTCACCCAGCGCTACAATGTCGGCGGGATATACCTGCAACGGCCATTCAAGGTCCGCCGCCTCGGCCATTTCGGGTTCAATGTGGAAAAATTGCCCGAAGGCCGCGAATTCTATGGCGATTTGCTCGGCTTCACCGCTTCCGATACGCTCGATTTCTCCCGAGCGCCCTGGTTTCCGAAGGACGCCGATCTCGGCGACCCGCGCGGTTATTTCATGCGCTACGGGACCGACCACCACGCGTTTGTGCTGTTCCCGAAGCGGGTCATGGACCATCGCGCCGATCGCAAATTCGCGCCCGAGGTCACGATCAACCAGATCACGTGGCAGTGCGGCAGCCTGAAAGAGATCGTCGACGCCCACACCTATTTCGAAGAACAGCAGGTCCGTATCCAGCGCGTCGGGCGCGACATGCCGGGCAGCAACTGGCATGTTTATGTCTACGACCCCGACGGCCATACCAACGAGTTCTACTATGGCATCGAGCAGGTCGGCTGGAACCGCCTCAGCAAGCCGCGCGAGATGTATTACCGCGGCTTCAACGAGAAGCCCACCCTGCCGCAGATGTCTGAAGCGACCGAGCTGGCCGAAGCGATCGAGAAGGGCATCGACGTGTTCTCGGGGCACCGCCCCAGGGAGACCCTGGCCGCGACCTATGATGTCCAAGGAGTGTTGCTGCCGCGGCCGTTCAAGATCACCAAAGTCGGTCCAGTCAGCCTGTTTGTCGAAGACGTCGACCGCGCCGAGAATTTCTATACCGAGCGTCTCGGCTTTGTGCGCAGCGAAGAAGCGGTCTATCGCGGCGGTCGCTGCGTTTTTCTGCGCTGCGGCGCCGAACATCACAGTGTCGGGCTCTTTCCGAAGGAGCTGCGGCGCACATTGGGCCTCAGCGAGCACACGACCTGCATGTCGTTCGGGGTGGAGATCGGCAGCTATGCGCAACTGCGCGAGGCGGTTGCCTTTTTGAAGGAGCATGGGGTCACTTTCATCGAACTCGATCCCTCCCGAGCTCTACCCCGGCATCGACTATTCTGCCTTTGCGCTCGACCCGGACGGCCACTGCATCCAGCTCTATTACTACATGGAGCAGATCGGCTGGGACGGCCGGGTCCGCCCAGCCTCCGAGCGGCGTCGCCTCAACGACCGATGGCCGCAGGCACTGGAACCGCTCTCGGACACTTACGTCGACCAGGTGTTCCAGGGCCCGTTGGGATAAAGAGGCCCATTTTGGTTCAAAAGAAGCTGTTCCGGTTCGGCGTAAATGTCGGACCGTCGCGCTCTCGGGCCGAGTGGTCGGAGAAGGCGCGTACGGTAGAGAGCCTTGGCTATGACAGCTTGACTGTCCCTGATCATCTCGCCGACTTCTTGGCGCCGATGCCTGCCCTCGTCAGCGCTGCCGAGGCGACAAGGACAATCAGAGTCGGCACGAACGTCCTCAACAACGACTTTCGCCACCCTGTCTTGCTGGCGCGCGAGGCCGCAACAGTCGATCTTTTGACGGAGGGACGGCTCCAGCTGGGGTTAGGCGCGGGGCACATGCAATCCGAATATGACCAGGCAGGGCTTAGCTTCGACACGGGGGGCACCCGAGTCGAAAGGCTGGCAGAGGCGGTTTCCGTGATTAAGCGCCTGCTGAGCGGGGAAGAGGTAACTTTCGCTGGCAGGCATTATCGCGTCAGGGGACACACGATCAACCCGCTTCCCGTCCAACGACCCCATCCGCCGGTCGTCATCAGCGGCAATGGCCGCCGGCTCCTCACGCTCGCCGCGCGGGAGGCCGACATTGTCGGTCTCTCGGGTATCACCTTCCGCCGTGGCGGTACGGCGCCGGATCTTTCCGGATGGAAGGTGTCAGGCGTCGACGAGAGGGTGCGCCTCATTCGAGAGGTCTCGGGCGACCGGTGGGCAGGGCTCGAGCTGAACGCGTTGGTACAAAGGGTGCTGGTGCTGGACGACCGGCAGCGCGCGGTCGAGGAACTGGCGCGCCATTGGAGTCAGCTCAGCCCTGATGAGATCCTCCAGAGTCCTTACGTGCTCATCGGAACGGTAGACCAGATGATCGAAGATCTGCAGGCACGTCGAGAGCGTTGGGGCATCTCATATTTCACGATCTTTGAACCCTATATGAAGACGTTTGCCCCGGTCGTCGCCCAACTCGCCGGCAAGTAGCGGCGTTGTCCATTTTAATGCTTAGCAGAGAGGATCGCAGTGACACCTAAGGCATATCTGGAGCGCGTGCGCGCATTGCTCCCGGTACTGCGCGAGCGCACTGCACGAGCGGAGCAATTGCGACGGCTACCAGACGAGTCCTTTGCCGATTTCCAGAGTGCCGGGCTGTTTCGTGCATTGCAGCCAAAGCGCTATGGCGGCTACGAGCTCGATCCCGCGACCTTTTACCAAGCAGTAATGGAAGTCGGCACCATATGTGGATCGAGCGCGTGGATCCTCGGCGTCATTGGCGTCCATAATTGGCATCTGGCAATTTTTCCGCCGCAGGCGCAGGAGGATGTGTGGGGAGAGGACACCAGCATCCAGCTCTCGACGTCACTGGCGCCGACCGGGACGGTCCAGCGGGTGGACGGCGGGTTTCGTCTCAGCGGCCGGTGGTCGTTCTCCAGCGGCTGCGACTTCTGCCAATGGGCCGTGCTCGGGGGACTGGCGCCGCCGGCCGAGGGCGGCCAGCCGCCCGACGCACGCGTGTTTCTGGTGCCGCGCAGCGACTACAACATCGACGACAATTGGCATGTTATGGGGCTCTGCGCGACGGGCAGCAAGGATATCGTCGTCGATGACGCATTCGTGCCGGAATACCGCACGCATTCGTACCAGGACGCGTTTCATCTGAAACACCCCGGCGCTGCAATCAACGACGCGCCGCTCTATCGCCTGCCCTTTGGGCTCGTCTTTGCGAACGGCATTACGGCTCCCGCCATTGGCTCGGCACTGGGGGCGCTCGAGGCATTTCGGGAGCAGTCGCTGAAGCGTATCAATCTGCGCGACCAGTCGCGCGTCGCCGAAGATCCGTTCACCCAATATCGTTTGGCTGAAGCCGCCGCCGCAGTCGGCGCCGCGCGCGACCGCGTGCTCGGCAACTTTGCGGAGATGATGCGCCTCGTCCGTGCCGGCGAGGAAATCCCGCTGACGGTACGCGCCCGCTGCAAGTGGGACGCCGGGAAGGCGATCGATTGGAGCGTGCAGGCCGTCGACAAATTGTTCGAGGCGAGCGGCGGCCGCGGCACCTTTCTCGACAACCCGATCCAACGCGCCTGGCGCGATGTGCATGCGATGCGGGCGCATGCCGGCAACAACCCCGAGCGCGCCGCCTTCGTGTTCGCCCGCTCGGAGTTCGGCCTGCCGCCACAGGACATCCGGTTCTAGAACGAGGGGGAACGCCGATGAAGACCAGCCAGGACCGTATTCTGACGACCCATGTCGGGAGCCTGCCGCGGCCGCCGGAGCTGCGCCAGCTCCTGGTGCGCAAGGACCAGGGCGAACCCTATGACAAGGCGGAACTCGATCGCCTGACCCGGCAGGCGGTCGTCGACATCGTTCGCCGCCAGGTGGAGGCCGGCGTCGACATCGTCAATGACGGCGAGATGTCGAAGCCCGGCTATTCGACCTATATCGCGGACCGCCTGTCGGGCTTTTCGGGCCACGAGCCCGCCAAGCCGCGCCTGGATACCAGAGAGCACCCGAACTTCGTCGCCGCTTATGAGCGGATGACCGGCGCCAATGTCGCAAGGCGCGCCGTGTGCGTCGGTCCGGTCGCGGTGCGCGACCGCGAGCCCCTCACTCAGGACCTTGCCAATCTCAGGGCTGCGCTCGCCGAGGTCAGGGTCACCGAAGGGTTCATGACCGCCGCTTCTCCGGGTCTCGTGCCGGTGTTTCAAACTAACCGGCATTACCCGACCCACGAGGCTTATGTCGAAGCCGTCGCCGCAGCGATGCAACAAGAATACGAAGCGATCGTCGAGGCGGGATTTGTCTTGCAGCTCGACTGCCCTGACCTGGCGATGGCGCACCACACTACGTTCCAGGATTTGAGCGAAGCGGATTTCCTCAAACGCGCGGCATTTCACGTCGAGGTGTTGAACCACGCCTTGGCCAATGTGCCGGCGGACCGCGCGCGCATCCATATTTGCTGGGGCAATTACGAAGGGCCTCACGACCATGACATTCCGTTTGCGAAAGTCGCCCCGATCCTGGTCAAGGCGAAGCCGATGGCGCTGGTCGTCGAAGCCGCTAATCCGCGGCACGCGCATGAATGGACCGTGTGGCAGGAAACCAAGCTGCCCGACGACAAGATCCTAGTGCCTGGTGTGCTCGACACCTCGACCAATTACGTCGAGCATCCCGAGCTGGTCGCCGAGCGCATCTGCCGCTTCGCCGATATCGTCGGCCGCGAGCGCGTCATCGCCGGCAGCGATTGCGGCTTCGGCACCTTTGCCGGCTACGGCAAGCTCGACCCCGACATCTCCTTCAAGAAACTGCGCGCTATGGCCGAAGGCGCCGCAATCGCCTCGAAGCAACTATGGGGCCGGGCATAAATTTGCTCAAGGTAGCGGTGATCGGCGGCGGCATCGGCGGGTTGACCGCCGCCGTGGCGCTGCTGCAGGCGGGGTTCGAGGTCGAGGTCTACGACCAGGCCCCGGAGCTAACCGAAGTCGGCGGCGGCATCAACATGGCGCCCAATGCGACGCGCGTGTTGCGCCGCCTCGGTCTCACCGAGGGGCTCGACCGGGAGGGGGTGCGCCCGGTCGGGACCCACCAGCGGCGCTGGCAGGACGGGCGGACCTTGCAGCGTGCCCCACTCAATCCGCTGTGCGAGGAGCTCTATGGCGCGCCGCACATGACCATTCATCGTGCCGACCTGCTCTCGGTCATTGCCGCAGCCTTCCCGGCGGAGCGCGTCCATTTGGGGCACCGGCTGGTCGGCCTTGCGGACCGGGGCGACGGCGCCGAGGCGTGGTTCGACAACGGCGCGCGCATCACCGCCGATGTGCTGGTCGGCGCCGACGGTATCCACTCGGCGGTACGCGCTGCGCTCTTGGGCGACGAGCCGCCGGACTTTGCTGGCTGTGTCGCCTATCGCGGGCTCGTCCCGGCCGAGCGCATCGCCGATCTCGGGCTCGAGCTCGGCTCGCAGTCATGGGTCGGCCCCGGCGCGCATTTTGTGCATTATTTCGTCTCGCGCGGTCGGCTGCTCAATTTTGTCGGCTGGACCGAGCACGACGAATGGAACCGCGAGGACTGGACCGACCGCGCCACGGTCGCGCGCGCGCTCGCCGCCTTTGCGGGGTGGCACGAGCAGGTCCGAAGGATTATCGCCGAGGCTGAGACCTGCTTCATCTGGGCGTTGTTCGACCGCGATCCGCTGCCGCGCTGGTCGGTCGGCCGGACGACCTTACTGGGCGATGCCTGCCACCCGATGTACCCGTTCATGGGCCAAGGCGCGGCAATGGCGATCGAGGACGGCGCGGCACTCGCCGCCTGTCTCCGCGCGATCAGCAATCCGGCGGAAGCGCTATTGCATTACGAGCGGCTGCGTTTGCCGCGCGTCACCCGTCTGCAGGAAATGTCGCGCGCCAACAAGACCCGCTTTCACCTGCGCGACGGCCCGGCGCAGCAGGCGCGCGACGCCGAATGGGCCAAGTCCGGCGACCGCTCGCCCGACGCATTGCGCTGGCTCTACCAATTTGATCCTGCCGCAGTCGCACTGATGCCGGCGTGAACCGCGCCCTCGCTGTTTCTACCGATGGGAGCCTCGCCGATGGATGAATGGATATCGCGAGCCTGCGACTACATCGAATCCTGGCTGGAATTCCAGATCCGGCTATCCAGGCTGCCCGGCTGCATCGCGGTCATCATGCACCGCGACCAGATCGCCTTCGAGCGAGCATACGGATCTGCCGATCTGCTGGCCGGTGAGCCGCTCACGCCGCGCCACCGCTTCCGCATAGCCTCGCACTCGAAGAGTTTCACCGCCGCCGGCATCATGAAATTGCGCGAAGGCGGCAAGCTGCGCCTGGACGACCCGATTGGACAATACCTCAAGGGTCTGCATCCGCAGATCGCAGAAGCGACAGTCAGCCAGCTCCTTTCGCACAGCGCAGGCATTGTGCGCGACGGTGCCGATGCCGGGTATTTCGAGGATCGCCGTCCGTTCCCGAGTGTCGATCAGCTGATGGCCGACCTTCAGGACCCGCCGGTGATCGAGGCCAACACGCGGTTCAAGTACTCGAACCACGGCTTCGCACTCCTTGGCCTCGCGATCGAGGCCATCACCGGGGAGCCCTATCGGTGCTGGATCAAACGTGAGATCGTCGAGGCCGCCGGTCTCGAGGAGACAGAGCCGGATATGCCGATTCCGGATGGCGTGCTATTTGCGCGCGGTCACACCGGTGAGTTGCTGCTCGGGAAGCGCTTGATCATTCCCGGCGACTGGACACTCAATGCGATGGCAGCCGTTGGCGGTTTTGTCAGCACGGCGGCCGACTTGGCGAAATTCTTTGCGCAACTCGCGCCCAATGCGCCCCTAAGCGTGCTGTCAGCCGCCAGCCGACGGGAAATGACCCGCCATCACTGGCGCAATCCGCACTTCAGCATGGAAAGTTATTACGGATTGGGTATTACGAGCGGCAGCCTCGAAGGCTGGGAGTGGTTCGGGCATGGCGGTGGCCTCCAAGGCTATGCCTCGAATACTTATGTTGTGCCCGAGCGCGAGCTGACCGTGTGCATATTGGTCAATGCCAGCGACGGCTGGGCCGGCTATTGGGCCGAGGGGGCCTTGCACATTCTGCGGCGGTTCGCAACGAGAGGTGCGCCATCGGCTAAAGTGAGCGATTGGGCCGGGCGGTGGTGGACGCTATGGGGCGCCGCGGATCTGGTTCCCGTGGGCGATGTCGTCCTGATCGCCAATCCGTGGATCGGAAAACCGCTTCTCGACGCCGCCGAGGTGGAGGTAACGGGCCGAGACGAAGGGTGGATCGCGCTCGCCGGCGGCTATGGCAGCCACGGCGAGCCCGTGCGGCGGACCCGCAACCCAGAAGGGGCTGTCACTGAAGTATGGCTGGCGGCAACCAAGTTCCTGCCGGAAGCAGCCGCGGCAGCCGAAATGGCAGAGCGGTACGCAACAGGGAGCGCCTGACGAAATCGATCCATAACGCTAAGCCGCCAAGGGCGCGCGGCACGCTCGCTGGCGGATGGCGAGGAAGCGTAAGCGGTAAGCCCACAGAGTTGGGAGTTTTTGTCCTATTGCGGCGTCGGCGGGTTCGGACAATCGTCAGTCCTCGGGTAGGCGTAACTCGTCTGGTGGGCGGCCGAGCCCGAAAATCCGGGGCAGCCGTCGGCGACGGTGTTGCAAGCCTCGGCATGCGGGATGGCGCTCAGATAGGCGTAAATCGCCTTGAGGTCGGTGTCGGTCATGCTGTGATAGGTGGGCCATGACATGGTCTGCAATACTGCGTCATTGGCACCGGGCGTCCCGAGAGCACAAATCGGATCGGCCGGATTTTTCTCGCAAGCGATGTCCTCGCCGGTCCGCATCACCTTGACGAATTCCTGTTCAGTGAGACCCAACGGACGGCCGCTCGCATCCGGCGTAATATTGCGCGCCATGAAGCCCCCAAAACACCGGCCGCCCGCCAGGTAGTGGTCGATATTAAAGTTCGCCCGCAGCTGCCCCGAGGTACTCTGGTCTAACGGCTTGCCCAAGTAGGGATCGTTGAACGCCGGGTTGCTGCCGGCGGCATCGCCCAGTGAGAGAAATCGGGGGAAAGAATGGCAACCGCTGCAATCTGCCGCAGCGTTGACCAGATAGGCACCGAGCCCCACCAGATAGGGGTCCTTGCCGGCGAAGTTCAGCTTGTTCTTCGGAATCGGCGAAGCCTCAAAGCCCTGCTGTATGACGGATCGCTCTATCGCATCCTTCGAGTTGTCCGCATAAGATATGCCGCCCGTCGTTATCGCGATCGATACGGTGACCGCACACGCAAATTGCCGCCACGACATGTTTTGATCCTTACGCCCGCGTCGTCTTACGCCAGGCGGGTTGTAGCGGCGAATGCGTCAACAAACTGTCAAGGCATAACTGTTGCTGGCCGCGCAAGGCCAGTGTCCGGGTCGCCTGTGCGGATGCTGCTGGCCCGGCTGTCGGGCTGGGCCAGCCTAGCGATGATACCGAGCTATTCGGGCTTGAAGCAGTAGGTTGCGAGCTTGTTGCCGTCGGGATCGCGGACATAGGCCGCATAGGCACTGGGATGCCAGCTGCGCGGCCCGGCCGCGCCTTCGTCCTTGCCGCCGGCTGCGAGGGCGGCCTTGTGGAATTCTGCAACCGCCGCACGGCTCGGCGCGACGAAGCTGATCGTGCCGCCATTGGCGAAGCTCGCCGGTTGTCCGTTGGCCGGCTTCAGGACGAAGAATTCCGGGGCCGATTCGCCCCAGATCGAGCCATTTTCGCCCAGATCGTTCAAACGCTTGTAGCCGAGCGTGCCCAGCACGCGGTCATAAAAGGAGCGCGCCTTCGCAAGGTCGTTCGTTCCGACCGTGACATGGGTAAATATGGCCATCTGATCCTCCTCAAGATACAAGCGCCCCGTTCAAATGCGCCGCCCGCAGTTTATCGGTTTCGCAAGGGAGGGTAAACGGCGGATCGCGTGATGGCCGAGGTGAGCCGGTTTTCGGCTCTGCGCCGCCATATCCGGCATTAACTTCGAATTTTGCTCACTTAACCACCAATTGCGCCGGGATTTTAATTTTTTGAACCTAAGGTCGCCTCTCCCCCATAGGGAAGCCGGACGCGGTACGGCCAATGCCTCTGAATGGAGACGAGGATGCGTTTTGCGATGTCGCTATGGACGAGCTGTCTGGGACGGGATTGCCTCGTGCTTGAGCTCCGTCACCGGCGGCAGCACGGCGGCCCAGCAACCCTTCGACAGCATGCCCGGTGTCGGAATGGCGCAGATGAGTGCGCCGGCCGACGCGCATGGTCGCCGTTCGGAGTTGAGCGCAAATCCGAGATTGCCATCTCCAACACCCGCTATCCGGTCGAGTGAACTTAGGAGAAAATCATGTTGTCCGATTTCGAAGTGCTGCGCGCCGCTGACCAGATGATGCACGAATTCGGCGAGCGTGCCGAGCTCCAGGCCGCCAAATACGCCGATCTGATGCTCGGGCACAGCAACCGGGCCGGGCTCTTGGTCTGGGCCCGTATCTGGCGCACGATCGCGGAGAAGCGCCCGGCGCAGACCGGGTTACCGCATTGACGATAGGGTCCGCAGGAAGTCGATCATGGTGGCGTTTACTTCTGCGGCGCGCTCCTGCTGGGTCCAGTGGCCGCAACCCGGCAAGATGATCGTGCGGCGAAGCTGTGGAACGAATTTCGACAGATTGGGAATCAGCTGATCCATGCCGGGGAACTTCACCACGGGATCGCGGTCGCCGGCGATGTAGAGCGCGGGCACGGTCACCCGCGCCCCGGCAAAGGCGGCGAGGAGCTCCCAGTTGCGATCAATGTTGCGGTACCAGTTCAGGCCGCCGCGAAACCCGGTCCGGGCGAATTCCTCGGCGTAGAAATCGACGTCGGCCTCGGTGAGCCAGGAAGGCAACGTCACGGGATTCACAAAGTGCGTGCCCCAGCGCGCGAGTAGGCCGCCTTGGCGCGGCACCATCAGGGCGGCGGGCTCGCGCTCCGGCATATCCCCGGAGATCGAATAGAGGCTGGCGCGGGTAAAGCCGCGGATGTCGTGCTCGAATTCGGCCTCGGCCACACCCGGGATCTGGAAATAGAGCTGATAGAAGACCGCGTCGTCGGTCTGCGGCATGACGGTGGTCGGGCGGACCGCGCCGCGTGGCCGGAACGGCACGCTGAGGCCAATCACGCCGGGGAAGCGGTCGGGGCGCAGCAGCGCCGCATGCCACGCCACCGGCGCGCCCCAATCGTGGCCCGCGATGACCGCCCGCTCGGCACCCAAGGCGTCGAGCAGACCGACCATGTCGCCAATCAGGTGAAAGAGTGTGTATTGATCGATCGCGTCGGGGCGATCGGTCCGGCCGTAGCCGCGCATGTCGGGTGCTACGGCATGGAACCCGGCCTCGGCGAGCGCCGGCAGCTGGTGTCGCCAGGAATACCAGGATTCGGGAAATCCGTGGCACAGCACGACTAGCGGGCCCGTTCCCTGCTCCGCCAAATGGATGCGGATCCCGTTCGTTTCGACGGTGCGGTGGCTGATCTGGGGCATTCGCGAGCTCCTTCCCCGTGGATTACTGGGATCGTATGCTCGCGGTCGGCGATCACCAAATTAAAGGATTCACCATGGCGAGGTTGCAGCCGATCACCGGCAAGGAACAGGTTCCGGCAAAGGACCACGCCATCGTGGATGCCATCGCCCAGAGCCGCGGCGCCATTCAGGGGCCGTTTACGATGTTTCTTCACTGTCCGGAACTGGCCGGCCGTGTCGCCCATCTCGGCGCATTTGTGCGCTTCGAGGGCTCTCTCGATATGCGGGCTCGGGTTCTCGCCGCGATGACCGTCGCGCGCGAGTTCGAAGCGGTCTATGTCTGGGGTGCTCAGACGAGCGGCGCGCGCCGTCAGGGCGTGCCGGAGGCGACGATTACGGCGATCCGCGAGAACCACTCGCGCGGCATCGCGCCCGAAGACGCCGAAATCGTCGACTTCACCCGGCAACTTCTCCGCAAGCACCGGGTCGACGAGCCAAGCGCCACCTCACTTCGGAAGCGGTTCGGTGATCAGGGATTTATCGAGCTGACCGGCGCTATCGGGTATTATAGCATGCTCGCGATGACGGTAAACGCATGTGAACTCGAAGCCGCTCCGGGCAGCGAAGTACTGCAAGTCTGAATTTTCCCGGCTGATTGACGGGGCGCCGCAGCGGTGCGGCGGCGCTCGTTTTATTTAATTCCGGCCGCATCAATAACCGTGATCATAGGGCGGGGCGCTGCTGCCATACCCTTCATGGTAGGCCCGCTCGTGCTCCCGGGCGTGCTTAGCCGCCTCGTGATGGCCGATGATGCAGCCCGCGCCTGCTCCGAGTAGCCCGTGGTGACCAGCAAAGTGGCCGGCAACACCGCCGACGACGGCGCCCTTCAAGCATCCCTTGGCCGGCGCGGGAGTAGAACTCAGCGCGAGGCCGGTAACCGCCACCGCCAAAGCCGCAGGGAGCAGTATCGCTTTCATATCAAGCTCCTTCAAAGGGTTGTTGCTGGTAGCTAACAGACCCCCGGGAACCCGGGTTCCCGCGTGCAGCGGATCGTGCAAAAGGAAGGCGAAAGTTTCAAACTGTAAATGGAAGGAAATCGTTGATCGAGGAGTGTAACAGAACGCTACCAAGACCGACGATACATGATTTACATTTCGATTACAACATTTTACTAAACATAAGAATGCCGTTCATACGCCGATTACAGAGAGAACGTAAGTTTTCAGCCAACGCCCCGAAACGGGGGGATTCGCTAGGAAGGAAGAACCAATGTCCGAGTTTAACGGCCTCGTGGAGCGAGAGATTCCAAGACTGCGGCGCTATGCGCGAGCGCTCACCCGGAGCGCCGATCGCGCCGACGATCTCGTACAGGAGACCCTGCTGCGCGCGATATCTAAGTCCCATCTTTGGCAAGCCGGCACCGACATTCGCGCCTGGCTCTTCACGATCATGCACAATCACTACGTGAACATGGTGCGGCGTGCGATGCGCGACGAGGCGACCGTCGACATCGAGCAGATGTCGACCTCGCTCGTCGCCAACACTGATCCGACCGCATCCAGCCAGCTTCGCGAGCTCGAGCAATCGCTCGCGCGCCTGCCCGGCGAGCAGCGCGAAGTAATCCTGCTCGTCGGCCTCGAAGGAATGTCTTACGAGACCGCGGCAAACGTCCTCAGTGTCCCGGTAGGCACGGTTCGCTCGCGCCTGTCGCGCGGCCGTGACGCGCTGCGCCGTTTGATGGGCCTGCCGGAAAAGGCCGAAAGGGCGGTCGCCGCTTCGAGCGAAGCCAGGCCTCTCGCGGCCTAGTCAGCAGGCCGCTCCTCGGGAGGGGGACCAAGCCCGCGGCAAATCAGGTTGCCGGAGCAATTGGGATGTTGTCGATCAACCGGGTCATGCCGAGCCGCACCGCGGCGAAAACCCGCGAGCGTGCCGTGACTTCGCTGGTGACCGCCAAAGTCTCCGCTCCACGGATTTCTAGATATTCCACCGTGATGCCGGCTTGCTGCAATGCGGCCGAGCCGCGCGCGATCTCTCGAGCGACGGTAGTCGGATCTTGCGCCACCGCCGCCGCTATGCTCCGCAATACTTGGGCCAGAAGGGGGGCGATGCGACGCTCCTTCTCTGACAAATATATATTACGCGACGACAGCGCGAGGCCGTCGGCCTCGCGTACTGTCGGAACGCCCGCGATGTGCACAGGAATATCCAGATCTCGAGCCAGTCGGCGAACGACAACCAGCTGCTGATAATCCTTTTCTCCGAAATAGGCGATGTCGGGCAGGGCCTGGATCAGGAGCTTTGTGACAATCGTCGTCACGCCATCGAAGTGACTGGCTCGATGTACGCCGCAGAGACCCTCTGTCAGTCCGCCCACTCGCACCAGGGTGGAAAAATCGGGCGGATACATTTCGTCCAGGGCCGGGATGAATACCAGATTCACCCCGGCCGACCGCAACATTTCGAGGTCGGCCGCCTCGCGGCGGGGATAGGAGCCGAGATCCTCGGTCGGAGCAAATTGCTTCGGGTTGACGAAAATCGACGCGACCACCCGATCGCACTCGGCCCGGGCGGCCTCGACGAGCGCCATATGCCCGAGGTGCAAGGCGCCCATCGTCGGCACCAGGCCGATCCGCTCGTCCCGCTTGCGCCAAACGGCGATTTGACGCCTCAGATCGGCGACGGTCCGCGCAATCTCCACCCTAATCTCCATCGCGCGACCCTCATCCCTTGACCGATCCCGAGGTCAGGCCGGCGACGTAATGCTCGACAAAGAATGAATAGATGATGGCGACCGGGATCGAGCCCAACAGGGCGCCTGCCATCAATTGGCCCCAATAAAACACGTCGCCGCGGATCAATTCGGCAATGACCCCGACCGGAACGGTGCGCACCGAGCTCTTGGTCAGAAAGATCAGCGCGTAGAGAAACTCGTTCTGCGACAGGGTGAAGGCGAAAATCCCGGCCGAGATGAACCCTGGCGTGCATAACGGCAAAAAGATCCGCCGCATCGTCTGCAACCGGCTGGCGCCGTCGATCCGCGCCGCCTCCTCCAGCTCTTTGGGCACCGTCTTGAAATAGCCGAGCAACAGCCAGGCGCAGAACGGCACCAGCATCGTCGGGTAGGTCAGGATCACCGAGGTCAACGTGTTGCCGAGGTCGAGCCGGTTGATCAGATCGGCGAGTGGAATGAACAATAATGGCTGCGGCACGAGGTAGATCGCCGCCACGGTCATCGCTATCAACCCGGCGCCGGCAAACCGCATGCGTGCCAGCGGATAGGCCAACATCACACCGAGGACGAGCGAGATCCCGGTCGCCATCACGGCCACCACCATCGTGTTCCAGGTCCACAACAGGAAACTCGTCTGCGTCAACAGGTCGACATAGTGCTTCAGTGTCGGATGGAGGACGAGCAGCGGCATCATGTGACGGTTGTAGAGCTCGGCATTGGGCTTCAGCGAGGTCACCGCCATCCAATAGAACGGGAACAGGGCGACGATCAGAAAGAACCCGACCGGCAGCCACAGCCGCACCGCCCGCTCGATCGGACCGTGACCGGTGACCATCACTTTTTCCGCATGTAGATCGTCAGCGCTACAATCAGCAAAGCCAATGCCGGGAACATCGCCAGCGCCACAGACGCGCCGAGCCCGAGCTGGCCGGCGCCCATTGCGATGTCGAAGGCGTAGGTGGCAAACAGCTGCGTTGCATTTTGCGGCCCGCCATGCGTCAGCACATAGACCAGCTGGAAATCGGCAAAGGTAAAAATCACCGAAAACAAGGTCACGATCATGATGATCGGCTGCAACAATGGCAAGGTGACGAAGCGGAAGCGCTGCCAGCCGCCGGCGCCGTCTATGGTGGCGGCCTCGTAGAGTTCGGGCGGCACAGTCTGCAATCCGGCGAGCAAGGTGATGCCGTAAAACGGCAGCCCGCGCCAGGTGTTGATGACGATGATCGAAGCCATCGCCAGCACCGGGTTGCCGAGCCATGAGGGGCCGGGCTTTGGGACCCCGAGAGCCAGTAGAAACCAATTGAGCACGCTGAACGCCGGATCGAGGATCCACATCCAGGCGACCGTGCTCAGGACCGTCGGCACAATGAACGGCAGCAGCAGCAATGCGCGGACCAGGTTCTTCAGCGGGAATTGCTGGTTCATCGCCAATGCCAGCGCGAGCCCGCCGACCATCTTCAACACTGTCGCCGCGGCGGTATAAAGAAAGGTGTTGGCGGTCACCTTCCAGAAGATCGGGTCGTTGAAATTGGTCGCGAAATTCTTCAGCCCGACGAACGTGCCGGGGTGCGCCACCGGCCGGTCCTGCAGGCTGAGCAGAATGCCGTAGCAGAACGGATAGCCGACCAGCGCCGCGAGAAACAGCAGCGGCGGCGCCATCATCAACCAGCTGAAGACGCTCTCGCGGTCGAGCCAGCCGCTGACCGACACTGCTCGGCGTCGTCGGGGGACGACGCCAACTAGCAGATCGGATCGAATAGTCACTGTGTTTCGTCATGCCCGGGCTTGACCCGGGCATCCACGTAGCGCTTGAAATGGACGACAAGACGCTGGATTGCCGGGTCAAGCCCGGCAATGACGGTCAGTACAGCTGCAATTGCCATTACGCCGGCCGGTAGATCCCTTTGAGCTGCGCCTCGGCGTTCTTGATGACCTCCTTGGTCGAGGCGCCGGCGCAGGCCTTGGCGAACATGTCGACGACGACGTATTTGGCGAGGCTTTCGGCCAGCGCCCGGTTGGGCGGCGCCGGCCAGCCCGGTAGATGCGCGCTCGCCAGCGCGTCGCGATAGGGAATGTTGCGCGGCTCGACCTGCCACATCGGCGCGTTGTCGTAGCCGTGCAGCAATGGCTGATAATAGCTGTCTGCCGAGGCGTACCAGGCGCCGAGCTGTTTCTCATCCATCAACCACCGCAAGAACGCGCGCGCTTCGTTCTGTGCTGGCGTGAAATTGAAGATCGAATGACAGACCGAATTCATGAGATGGAACCGCCCCTTCGGTCCGGTCGGGTTCTGCGCCTGATCGGTTACCTTGGCGATATCGGGGAAATCGCGCTTGGCGAGCCAAAGGATGCTCTGGGCATTGTTCGTGCACGAGATCTGTTCGGCGTACCACGCCTTGTTGTTGCTGACGTCGGTCCAGCCGAGGACGTCGTCGAGCATCGTGTCCTTAAAAAATTTGCGGGCGAAATCGACGGCGCGGGCGGTCTCGTCGGAGTTGATGACAACGGTCTTGCCGTCGGGCTCGACCTCATGCCCGCCATATGACCACAGCAGAGGATAGAGCCAGCCGTGGTTGTCGCCAAAACCGTGGCCGAGCTCGAAGCCAAAGGGATGGTCGTTGGCTTTCAGCTTCTTGCCGACCTCATAAAGTTCTTCCCAGGTATCGGGGAATTTCTTGACCCCGACTTCGGCGAACCAATCGGTGCGCCAGTTCATCAGCTGGCCGATATTGCTGAACGGCACCGCCTTCCATTTGCCGTCGACGACGCCCGCCTCCTTGGCGACGTCGTACCAGCCGCCCTGCTTCTTGCCGGCCTCCTCGGCGATGTCGCTGACATCCAGCAGCTTTTCCTCGAACAGGAACGGGTAGAGCAGGAAGATCATCGTGACGTCCGCCCCCGACCCGGTCTCGGCGATCGTGCTGATTCGGGTCGGCAGGCTTCCGACGCTCGTCAGCTCATAATTGATTTTGACTCCGGTCTCTTTTTCATAGGCGGGCGCCAAGGTCTTCTGCATGTATTCGTCAAATGTCTTAATGAACGAGCTCTCGTGCAGAAAGGTGAGCGACTTGGCTTCGGCGGCGGCCGATCGCAGACTGATTGCGGCGCCCATCGCCCCGAGGCTGGCCAGCTTCAGAAATTCGCGGCGCGATCTGATGTCCATACCTCGCACTCCTTGCAAGCCGGCACTAAAAATTCGGTAGTTTCGACGCTTCTATAGCCCGGGCCCCGTCGCGGCAAGCCGGTATCCGGCTGGCCCGGGACTAGAACAAGGTCCCGTCGCTGATGACCGTAAGAGGCGGAGCGCCGTCAGGCCGGCGTTCGCGCGCAATTTCCCGTCCGGCCGCCCAGCTGCCGCCTTCGAGAACGCGGGCGAGCGGGAACGCCTCGGCGGTTTTGCCGAGGCGCTCGCGTACCCGTGACGCCAGTCGATCCAACAGCGCCACAGTCAGCGCCCGCCACTCGACGACCGGTTCGCTCAGCCCGTCGAGGGCGCGCCGCAGGAGGGGCGGGTCACGCGGCTCGAGGACGCCGCAATCGATGAACAGGCCGCCATTGCGATATTCGGCGAGGCCCGTGAGGCCGTCGATCTCCGCGACCGGCAACCCCGCGGCATCGAGCGGCTCGGCCAGCGAATAAGTGAGCCACTGGCTGAGCTTGTGAAACGGCACGAGCCCGTTACCGGGTATTGCCGGATGGCGGCCGCAATCGCCGAGCGGCACGCCGGCGAGGCTGATGCGCCCCGGCCAGATCGGCCCGAACAGCCGCAGCAAGGTGCGCAGGATTTCGGGGGCCGTCAGCTCCTCGTGTCGTCCCGCCCAGTAATCGTAAAGGTTCCCCGGCCGCGCTGTGATGCCAAACAGGGCGGGGTGGGCGGCGCAAACCTCGCCCACTCGCCGCAGCAAGGCCGCGCGCCCTTCGATGCCGGCGAGTTCATTTCCCGCGGCGTGCTGGAAAGCCCGGGCCAGAGCCTCCGGAGTGATCCGTGACAGCGCTCCGGCATCCGCCCGCCATGGTTTGGCAGGATAGGCCGAAAAAAGCCCTGCCTGCATCGCGCGCAGGCTCGCCACCGCGAGGCCCTCGGAACGTGAAAGGATCCGGCCGGTCTCCGCCTCGTGAAAGCGCCAGCGCCCGCCCGCCCCGGCATCGAGGAGGACCGAGACGACGGCGAGATCGATCCGGGCCCGAGCCGCCTCGTCCGGGTCGGCCCTGGGCGCGACTTGCGCTGCGCGGTCGACCCCTCCGGCCGAGAAATGCCGCCATCGGCTGTGGTAGGGCACGTCGAAATCGGGGTAGCGCCGTCGCGTGATCTCGACGACGCGGCGGACCGCCTCGTCCAACCGGGCAATTACGAGCCGGAAATGCTGGGTCTCGCCACACTCGGCAGCGGCAAAGACGATGCCGCAGCGTTCCCGGACGGCCGCAGCGGTCAGCAGTTGCGAAGGTTGGTCAATCGTCGAGAGCACGACCCCTGATGCCGCTGAGCTCATCGGGATCGGGGATCCCGGCTGGCGCAAAGTAGCCTGCGGCTTTCTTTGCCTCGATTTCGACCATGGCGTCGAGCGGCACCAGCCGGTCCGGGATCGCGACCTGCTCCACCACCTCGATGCCCTGTCCCGTCAGCGCGTCACGCTTCAGATTCGACATCGACACCCAGCGGTCTATCCGACGGATGCCAAGCCAGTGGAATACATCCGGCATCAGCTCCTGAAATCGCATGTCCTGCACTCCGGCGACGCATTCGGTGCGGCGGAAATAAGTGTCCGCGCGGTCACCGCCCGATTGGCGCTTGCGGGCGTTGTAGACGAGGAACTTGGTGACTTCGCCGAGCGCCCGCCCTTCCTTGCGGTTGTAGACGATGATCCCGACCCCGCCCTGCTGCGCGGTCTCGACGCAAACCTCGATCCCGTGGACGAGATAAGGGCGGCAAGTGCAGATGTCCGAGCCGAACACATCCGACCCGTTGCACTCGTCATGGACCCGACAGGCGATCACCGTGCCCGGATCCGCGATCCGCTCGACCGCACCGAAGAAATAGACCGTCATGCCGCCGATCGGGGGGAGCAAGACCTCGATGTCGGGACGGGTCACGAGTTCGGAGAACATCCCCCCGGTCTCCTCGAACAGGGTGCGCCGCAAATCGGCCTCGGCGACCCCGAAGCGGGCGGCCAGCCCGGGCAGATGCCATACCGAATCGATTGCCGCCTTGGTGACGCGGATCTCGCCGTTATCGAGCAACACTTCGCCGTCTGGCCGCAAGGTTCCGTCGGCGAGAAGCGGGCGCAGCTCGGGCATCATGATTCGCGCTCGAGTGACCGCGATGGTCGGACGTATATCGATGCCGGCGCGGATATGCTCCGCAAACACCTCACCGGCGAGATGGCCCCAAGGATCGAGCGATACGATTTTCGTCGGATCGCCCCATTGGGGATGCGGTCCGATCAAGGTCGCCGGCGCGGTATCGGTGAAGTCGGGCCGATGGTCACGCGCCAAGGCCCGCGTCGCCACGGCAAGGGCGCGATAAACTGCGTAAGCTCCGGAGTAGGAACCGACAGCGTTGCGGTATCGTGGCTCGGCGGGGCTCGCCACGACCGGCCCGCGTTCGGCCGGGCTGGATGCGCCCCAACAGAGTGGAATGGCGCCGCGGCCAGCGGTTCCAGGGTGGGAAGTCAGACGAATATGACGCGGTGCGGAGTGCTCCATGACCTTTTCGCGCGGGAAAGATCAGAAATGGAGAGGGTAATGAGGTTATCAACAGCCCGCTACTCGGGCGGTTCGCCTCACGATGGTGTGAGGCGGTCGAAATACCCTCCGAAATCGGCTCCGGCGCACTAAGTTAAACTCGTTTTGTTCGGTTTCCGGCAATGCTCCCGATGACTGAGCCGCCTTCACAATTGGATCCGCGCAAGTTTCAGGATCCTTTCACCACCGCCAAGGGCGAGCCACGGGCTCAGGTCGCCCTCAGATCGCTGGACACGCTGTGGTTTAATACCGGCACGCTGTGCAACCTGACCTGCCAACATTGCTATATCGAGTCCTCGCCCAAAAATGACCGGCTGGTCTACCTGACGGCCGCTGAAGTTGCCGAATATCTCGACGAGATCGAAGCGGGCAGTCTCCCGACTTCGCTGATCGGCTTTACCGGCGGCGAGCCTTTCATGAACCCCGAGCTGCCGGGAATGCTCGAGGATGCACTGTCGCGCGGTTTCCGCGCGCTGGTTCTGACCAATGCGATGAAGCCGATGGCAAAATGCAAGCCGGCGCTGTTCAAACTCAGAGACCGCTTTGGCGACCGGCTGACGATACGCGTCTCGATCGACCATTACGGGCCGCAGGTGCACGAAGTGGAGCGGGGCAAACGCAGCTGGCGGCCGACAGTCGACGGGCTCCTCTGGCTGGCGCGCAACGGCTTCTCGCCGCATGTCGCCAGCCGCCGGCTCTCGGGAGAGCCGGAAGCAGCGATACGCAGCGGCTTTGCCGGACTGTTCGCCGAACTGGGCGTCGCGATCGACGCCGCCGATCCGGTGGCGCTCACGGTGTTTCCGGAAATGGATGCCGGCGCCGATGTTCCGGAGATCACCGAAGCCTGCTGGGGCATTCTAGGGAAATCGCCGGAGAGCGTCATGTGCGCGACTTCGCGGATGATCGTGAAGCGCAAGGGCGCGTCGCATCCGGTCGTTCTTGCCTGCACCTTGCTTCCCTATGATTCCCGGTTCGAGCTGGGCCGGACCCTTGCCGCGGCGAGCGGCCCGGTGCCGCTCAATCATCCGCATTGCGCCAAGTTCTGCGTCCTCGGCGGCGGCGCCTGCAGCCGCGGGTGACGCCCGTTATCCCTCTCTAAGCGTCAGGACAGACCCAACGCCGCGGTCTGCTTGAGGATCTCGGTCGAGCCGTCCCAGATCATCCGCAGCGCAACAAAAGTGATGATCCCGAGCCCGACCCAGGAAATCCAGAAGAAGCGATCGAGGAGCCTGGCGATACAGGTCGAGGCGACCCCCATCAGCGCGACCGAAAGCACAAGCCCGAACGCCAATAGCCAGAAATGATCGCGCGCGATCCCGGCAACCGCCAAAACGTTGTCGAGTGACATCGAAACATCCGCCAGGACGATCCGGGTGAGCGCCTCCGTCGGGGTCGTCCGGTCCATGCGGAGCCGGGCGCCGGAGCACTCCGCCCCGCTCAACCCCGCTTGGTCACTGGTCGGAGTCTCGCGGATCTCGCGATACATTTTCCAGGAGACCCAGAGCAGCAGCACGCCGCCCGCCAAGGTCAGGCCAATCACCGCGAGCAGCTGCACGGCAAAATAAGCAAAGAAGATCCGCAAGACGGTCGCGGCCGCGATGCCGAGCACGATGATGCGCCGCCGCCGTTCGGCCGGTAGACCCGCCGCCGCCATTCCGACGACGATCGCGTTGTCTCCGGCGAGCACCACGTCGATGATGACCACCGACAGCAGCGTGCCTAGTTGATTAACGCCGATCAGCACCATCGCCACATAGTCACTGATCCGCGCACCGTCGAGACCGTCACGATGTCGAGAGCAATTGTTTTGCGCCCGGCAATGCGCCTTTCTGCGTTCTATGCCGCGACCTTTCTCGTGACGGGTATTCAGCTCCCGTTCTGGCCGGTTTGGCTCGCCTCGCGCGGCCTCACCGCGAGAGAGATCGGCGTCCTGTTGGCCGCGGCGATCTGGGTAAAAGTGCTAGCCACGCCGGCGATCGGCGCCCTCGCCGACAAGACCGGAGGGCGCCGCGTGCTGATGGGGGCGCTCGCGGCAGCCGCACTTGCCGCATATGCAGGGCTCTTGTCCGCCGGAAGCTTCTGGCTGCTGATCTCGCTCAACCTCGTCGCGCTGACGGCACAATCGGCGCTGATGCCGCTCGGGGATACGATTACCCTCGCCGCCACCCGCTCAGGAGATCTCGATTACGGGCGGATCCGCCTCTGGGGCTCGGTGAGCTTTATCTTCGCCTCGATCGCAAGCGGTGCAGCACTGGCATCGTCCTCGGGAGAGCGGGTGCTTCCACTGGTTCTCGGCGCCTCGACGCTCGTGCTGCTCGCGTGCCTGCGAGTTCCGTCGATCCGCCCAGTAGAGGGGACGGCTCCAGTAGAGGGGACGGCTCGGACCACTGGAATTGGCGCTGTCGCCGACGACCCCAGGTTCTGGATCTTTATCCTCGCCGCGTCCGCTCTGCAGGCGAGCCATCAAGTTTATTATGGCTTCGGAACGCTCTACTGGCGCTCGCTGGGTCTCTCGGACACGACGATCGGTTGGCTTTGGGCGGAAGGAGTCCTCGCCGAAATCCTGCTCTTTTGGCAGGGCCGGCGCTTGCTCGCCCGGCTCGGGCCGATCGGGTTGATGGTGCTCGGGGGCATCGCCGGCATCCTGCGGTGGAGCCTCGCCGGCGCGCTCGCCTGGCTCCCACTCATCGCGGCCCTACAGCTTCTACACGCCCTCACATTCGGAGCGAGCCACCTCGGAGCCATGCATTTCCTTTCTCGTGCGGTGCCGCCTTCGGCCGCGGCGAGCGCGCAAAGCCTTTATGCTGCACTGTCGTCGGGTCTCGGGAGCGGGCTCGTAATGGGGATCGCGGGAGCGCTCTACTCAAACTTTGGTGGAGGCGCCTACTCTTTTATGGCCCTGCTCTCGGCGGCCGGATTGGTGGGAGCAGTGACATTAGGCTATGCAACCGATCGACGGAACCGCTAGCCCTCCTTCCCCGTTTAAGAGCGTAAGAGGGACATCCGCATGATCCGTCGCGGCGTGGTCTCCCCTCAACCACCATGCCGCCTCATTATCGGATCGCGCCGGAGCGCCATGCCGGTTCTCCCCCAACCGGCATGGCGTCCCTTTTTCTAGTGTGTAATACCGCCGCTGCGCGAGGGCGTTCCAGCTACTTCGAGCACCTCGGGTGGACGCCGTCAACCGCATGGGCGACCGCATAATCGTGAAATCCTTTGATATCGAGGGTGCCGGCCAGCTTCAGCATCTCGGTCGATTGCTGGCAGAATTGTCCGGTCGGAATGACGGCTTGCTTGCGCGCAGCCTCATTGGCGAGGCCGGTTTGCCAGGCATCGAAGGCGCTCTTCGCGTTCCGGGCCCCGGTGCGGCGAAAATGGTCGATCATCGCGTTCTGATAGCGCAAGATCGCGGCTGTATTGCGTGCTCGAAATTCGCCGTAGACGGTATCACGGCAAGCCGAGCTGATGACCATCAGATTTGTCTGAAACAGCAACGCCTGCTCCGCCTCGATATCCCCCGGCGAGTAGCAATTCCGGTCGGCGGCCGACGCAGTGCCGACCGACACCGCGGCCAGGAGCGCCGCAGCCAAAACAACTTTCTTCATCGCAATTCCCCGACGATGTCCCCGATACCCTCAGCATAGCCAAAGAGCTCTCTCAATTTCAAGAGCAACAATGCTCGCTCTCGACAAATCTTAAGTACAAAGGCTTGCTCTTTTAACGAGGAGAAGGCACGCTATAACGCAACCGATGATTGGATGGAGAACTGGTGCGCGTTTCTCCAAATTATTAGTAGCGAGCGAGAGCGTGCAGCCAGAAGTCAGGAAGTTTCAAACCTGGCGCTTGAGCCGGTTAAGCATCAGGATTCCGATCCGTCGAAGAGGCGAGGATGGCTGGGGTAATTGTTTTGTTCACCGATTTCGGTCTCGAAGGGCCCTATACCGGCCAGGTCAAGACCGTGTTGCACCAGATCGCACCCGGGGTCCCGGTGATCGACCTGTTTGCCGACCTGCCCCCGGCAAAGCCCGAGCCGGCAGCCTATTTGCTTGCCGCCTACGGGGGATGGTTTCCTGCGGGCACGGTCATTCTCGCAGTCGTCGACCCCGGAGTGGGCGGGGACCGTGCAGCGGTCGTCGTCGAAGCCGACTCCCGCTGGTATGTCGGTCCGGACAACGGCCTGTTGGAGCTCGTGACGCGGCGCGCCGATTACGCCAGGAGCTGGGAGATCTCCGCAGGGCCGGAGGCGATATCGGCAAGCTTTCACGGCCGTGATCTGTTCGCCCCGGTAGCAGGGCTGCTCGCTCGTGGCGACTTGCCGGCCGGCCGGCTCCGTCCCACGGAGGTTTCCCGCCGTCCCGATTGGCCGGACGACCTTCCCGAAATCGTTTACATCGACAAGATTCGGCAACGCGATGACGGGCCTCCGGGCGGCGCTGATCCCGAATGGGGCGCGACTTGCCGCTGCCGGGCGGGTTCTCGCGCGCCAGCGGGCGTTCTCAGACGTCCCGGCGGGCGAAGCGTTTTGGTACGAGAACTCGAACGGGCTCGCCGAGATCGCCGTGAATGCCGGACGGTCGGATGCCGCGCTCGGCCTCGCGGTGGGGAGCCTGGTGGCGATCCTGCCGTAATCGGCCGAGGCTACTCTCAAGGAGGTGGGCCGACGATCTTGGCGCCCGGCGGAACCCTGAGCTGGCGACGCCGCTGCAGTCGGTGAAACAGCCACACGGCGACAGTGAAGACGATAAACACGATCAGCATCCCGAGGCTGAACGAGCGCACCAAGTGCCCGAGCACGGCACGGAATGCGTGCCCGAGGAAATAGCCGAGTGCAACGAAGACGCCCGCCCACAGACCCGCCGCGAGGCAATTCAATGTCAAAAACCGCTGCCAATGAACCGCGCTCAGCCCCATCGCAAAGGAGGAGAAATTTCGGATGCCATAGATGAAGCGGAAAGTCAGGATGAAGCCAGTGTTGTACCGCTCGAGCCAATACAAAGCCGATTCGACCCCGTAGCGCCATTTCGGATATCGATTGAGCAGCCGCAGTCCGAAATACCGGCCGATCCAGAAATAGGTCTGATCGCCGGAGAAGCTGCCCAGCCAAGTGGCTAGAAAGAGCAGCGCCGGGTTGAGCAGACCCTGTGCCGCGGCAAAGGCGGCAAACAGCACAAAGGTTTCGCCTTCGAGATAGGTCCAGATGAAAGCGATCAGGTAAAAGCAGGCGCCGTTCTCAGCGATTAGCCGGCTGATGTCCATTCCCGACCGGTTCCTGCTTTATCCAATCGCCCCGGGCCGTGGCTGGAGCGCGCCCCCCATGCACTTCCGGCGCGGCGCATGCTATGTTTTTCCGCCTTCACGGTCGAGCGGATTCCGGCCCCACAAACGATTTGAGGAGATGACGGATGCCCGGTCTGTATTTTGAGGAGTTTGCAGAGGGTCAGGTCTTCGAACACGCGATCAGCCGGACAGTGACCGAGATGGACAATGTGCTGTTCAGCACATTGACGATGAATCCGCAGCCGTTGCATCTCGATGAAGAATTCGCCAAGCAGACCGAGTTCGGCCAGCGCCTCGTGAATAGCCTGTTCACCCTTGGTCTCGTCATCGGCATCAGCGTCGGTGAGACAACGCTCGGAACGACGGTCGCCAATTTGGGGATGAGCGATGTCCGGTTTCCAAAGCCGGTCTTCCATGGCGACACGTTGCGGGCGCGAACGATCGTGAAATCCAAGCGGCGCAGTCAGTCGCGCAAGGATGCGGGAATCGTCGAGTTCGAGCATCAAGGGATCAACCAGCGCGGCGAAACCGTCGCGATCTGCCGGCGCGCCGGCTTGATGAAATGCCGATCGACGGAGGGATGAATGCGTTCCCTGCTGTTTGTTCCCGCCGATAGCGAACGGAAGCTCGCCCGTGCGCCGCAATCCGGCGCAGATGCGTTGATCCTCGATCTGGAGGATTTGGTGGTGCCGCCGGCTCGACCGCTGGCGCGCCGTCAGGCCCGCGATTTCCTCGTCGCCGCCGGTTCCGTCGAATTCCGCCGCTATGTACGGATCAATCCCCTGTCGAGCGGCGTCGCTCTCGATGATCTCGCTGCCGTAGTGCCGGGAAAACCGGATGGAATACTGTTGCCGAAATGCGTGCCCGAGGATCTGCGGATACTCGATCATTACTTATCGGCCCTGGAGGCGGCGTCGGCGCTGCCGCCGGGGAGCATCCGGGTCATCGCTATCGCCACCGAAACCCCAGCCGCGATGTTTGCCATCGGCGGCTATGGCGGAGTTTCGCCGCGGCTCGAAGCCATTACCTGGGGGGCGGAAGATCTGGCTGCGTGTATCGGCGGCAACAATCGCCGGGAAGGGGGCATCTATGACGATGTCTACCGGCTGGCTCGCTCGCTATGCCTGTTGGGAGCGGCAGCCGCTGGGGTCGTTCCGATCGACACGATCCATACCGATTTCAAGAACGAGGCCGGGCTCGCCGCCGAATGCGCTGCCGCAAGGCGATCCGGCTTTACCGCCAAGATGGCGATCCATCCGGCGCAGATCCCGGTCATCAACCAAGCCTTTGCGGTCAGCGATGAAGAACTCGCCTGGGCGCGCACGGTCGTCCAGGCGTTTGCCGCAAACCCCGACGCGGGGACAATCGCCGTCGACGGCAAGATGGTCGACAAGCCGCACCTGACATTGGCACGCCGGTTTCTCGGCTTGGGTGCAGGGTGAGACTCTCAGCAGCATGCCCAAGCCCGTCATGCGCCATCTCTCGGCGGCTCTTCGACGCCACCGCCAACCTCGCGCATCCTGGCGTCAGATACGGCTCTCGACTATCTAAGACCTGCTCTCTTTCCGGAAGCCCAAGCACCTGCCGCTGCTCCCGCCCAATTATCGAGGTCGCCCGATGAAGATCAACTTTACCGAGCCCGACTTGCCCCGCTCCGGTGCCGTGGTGGTCGGGGTATGGGAGGGGAAGGTGTTGACAGCGGCCGCGAGACGGCTCGACGAGGCGGCGGGGGGAGCGATCACCCGGGCGCTCGCCGCCTCATCTCGGTTTACCGGCAAGAAGGACGAGCTGCTGCCGATTGTCGGCCCTCCCAATCTCTCGGTGAGCCGGATTGTCCTTGCCGGTCTTGGTAAACCAGAATCGCCCGACTCCCGATCATTCCAGCAACTCGGCGGAAAGGTGGTCGCGCATCTGAATGGGGCCGGGGAGGAGGAAGCGACGTTGATGATCGACGTTGCCGAGGGGGCATCGATCGGTTCAACCGAGGCAGCGGCCGAATTAGCCTTTGGCGCGCAGCTCAGATCCTATCGGTTCGACAAGTACAAGACCAAGCAGAAGCCGGAGCAAACGCCGTCGCTCAATCGCCTAACGATCGCCACCAGCGGCGCGAAGGCTGCGAAACGCGCTTATCAGCCGCTCGATAAGGCGGCGGCAGCGGTATTTCTGACCCGCGACCTGGTTTCGGAACCCGCGAACGTGATCTACCCGGAAACGCTCGCGGCAGAGGCCGCGCGGCTCGCCGAGCTCGGCGTCGAGGTCGAAATTCTCGACGAGCACAAAATGCGAGAGCTCGGAATGAACGCGCTGCTCGCGGTAGGACAGGGCAGCGCCCGGCCGCCGCGCGTCGTCGTCATGCAGTGGCATGGCGCCAGGGGCTCGGGCGGGGCGCGCAGCCAGCCCCTCGCATTTGTCGGCAAGGGCGTCACGTTCGATACCGGCGGCATCTCGATCAAACCGGCCGCCGGCATGGGCGACATGAAATGGGACATGGCGGGCTCCGCCGTCGTCATCGGCCTGATGCGGCTGCTCGCCGCGCGCAATGCCCCGGTAAATGCGGTCGGGGTCGTTGGGCTGGTCGAAAACATGCCGTCGGGTACCGCGCAGCGTCCGGGTGACATCGTCACCTCGATGTCAGGTCAGACGATCGAAGTGTTGAACACCGACGCCGAGGGTCGGTTGGTGCTCGCGGACGCGCTATGGTATTGCCAGGATCGCTTTAAGCCGCGCCTGATCATCGACTTGGCGACTTTGACGGGCGCCGTCATCGTCGCGCTCGGCCATCATCAGGCGGGCCTCTTCTCGAACAATGATGAACTCGCCGACCGGCTGGTCGAGGCCGGCAAAGCGGTTGGCGAGCGAGTTCTGGCGGCTGCCGCTCGACGAAAGGTATGACCGCGAGATCGACAGCGATGCCGCCGATGTCAAGAACATCGGCGGGGGCCGCGCTGCTGGCAGCATCATCGGCGCCCAGTTTATTCAGCGCTTCGTCAACGACGTGCCGTGGGCGCATCTCGACATCGCCGGTACGGCGTGGTCGACAAAGGACGCCCCGACCGTACCGAAGGGCGCCACCGCGTTCGGCGTCAGGCTGCTCGATCGGTTCGTCTCCCGGTATTACGAGAAGGAGTAACGCCACGATCGTCGGTGGGACGTCGGCCTTGGCCGAAATCGGCTTTTACCACCTGCTGTCGATGCCGCTGGAACGGGCGCTGCCGAAGCTCCTCGAGCGAGCCTGCGCGCAGGGCCATCGAATGGTCGTCCGGGCCGCATCTCCCGAGCGGGTCGAACATCTCAATGCGGCACTGTGGACCTACGAGGAGGCCGCGTTCCTGCCGCACGGTTCGGCACGCGACGGCAACTCGGCGATGCAGCCGATCTGGCTGACCCATCACGCCGAGAACCCGAACGGCGCTTCGATGATCGTTTTGGTCGACGGCCTCGAGGTCGAGGATTTCCAGGCGTTCAGCCGCTGTGCCGACGTGTTCGACGGCAATGACGCGGACGCGGTCGATGCGGCGCGCGGTCGTTGGCGACGTGCCCGCGAGGCCGGGTGCAATTTGACCTATTGGCAGCAGACGGCATCGGGCTGGGAGCGAAAGGCCTGAAGAGGCGTGGTTATACCGCCGGGTTTGCCGGTCGTCCCAACGCTCGCTATAACCCGCGGCTCTCCCCGAAAGAGGGATGCGGATGACCATCGAACGGACTTTGTCGATCATCAAACCGGACGCGACGCGGCGCAATCTTACTGGCGCGATCAACGACCGCTTCGAGAGGGGCGGGCTGCGCATAATCGCTCAAAAGCGCATCCAGCTTTCGCAGCGCCAGGCGGAGCGGTTCTACGAGGTCCACGCTGAACGTCCGTTTTACCGCGATCTGGTCGCGTTTATGAGTTCGGGGCCGGTTTTGGTCCAGGTGCTCGAGGGGGAGAATGCGGTGGCGCTCAACCGCGAAATCATGGGCGCGACAAATCCGGCGAACGCCGCCCCCAGGACCATCCGGAAGGATTTCGCCGAGTTGATCGAAGCAAACTCGGTCCACGGGTCCGATTCGCCCGAGAACGCGGCGCAGGAGATCGCCTTCTTTTTCTCGACGATCGAAATCTGTCCTTAGTGAGGGCGGCAGATCCTTCTGAGCCTCTTTCTCTGACTGGGGGCACCTTGCCCGCGGTACGGGCGGAAGGTTTGCGATCTCGATCGTTCCCGTTCTTGCGAAACCGGGTTGCCCCGCGCATCGCGGCGTGGTGCGCGGCTGGTCTCGACACCGCGGTTCTTATTTTGTTCCCGATCCTCGTCGTGCTGCCCCGCGGCATAGCCGCACTCGTCTCGGCGGCGGGGCTGTGCGCGGCGGGTTTGGTGCTGTCGGCGAGCGGAATAAGGCTGACCCGCGATTTCCTGGTTGCCGCTACGCTGCTCGGGTGTCTCCTCGTATGGGGGACCGCCTCGGCCTTGTGGTCGATCGATCCGGTGCGGAGTTTGGTCGTGGCGGTGCGACTGGCGGGTCTATTTGCGGTCGGGCTGGCCCTTGCTGCCGGCGCCGGCCTGGTCGCGGCCCCGCGCCGCCTGGCATTCCTGTCGCTCATTGGAATGGCGCTCGGGATCGCCATGGTGGCTATCGAACTCGCTACCGCCGGCGGCTTGACCTCGCTCGTCTCCGACCGCGCTTATCGGCCAACCCAGCTCAATCAGGCTTCGATATCGTTGGCGCTTTTGGTCTTGCCGGGGAGCGCCTTATTGATTTCTCTCGGCCAGACGGTCTTGGCAACTCTGCTCGCGGCCGTGACGGCGGTAACGGTTTACGAGTTGGCGGGGACCGCGGCGAAAGCGGTGCTGCTCGTCGGCCTGGCGATGGGTTTGCTCCTCTACCGGGCACGCCCGCTGGTCGCTGGGGTCGCCCTGGCGATCTCCCTGGTCGCTATCATCGCGGCACCGCTGACCTTTGCACGGCTCGAGCGGTTGCCTGGTCTGGGCGAGACGGCCGACAGCTTCAAAATTTCCGCCGGTCACCGTCTGCTGATCTGGTCGTTTGCCGGCGATCGGATCGCGGAGCGGCCGCTCACCGGCTGGGGCTTGGACGCTTCGCGCGCCATCCCGGGCGGCGATGACCCGATCAGACCCGGCGAACCTTGGATGCCGTTGCATCCGCACAATGCGGCCCTGCAGGTCTGGCTCGAGCTGGGAGCGCCTGGTGCGGTCTTGTTCGCGCTGCTGGTCGCGCTCGTCTGGGGAGCACTCGCACGTGCCGAGTGGCCGCCGCTGTTCGCGGCCGCGGCTGGCGCCAGCCTCACGATCGCGTTTGTCGGCTGCTTTGCCACCTATGGCATATGGCAGGAATGGTGGCTCGGCACCTTGTCGTTCTCGCTTTTTTTGGTCTTGGTGATGGGCCGCGTCGCGGGTTGCCGAGCCGCGCCCGGAAAAGCGAGCGGATCTCGGAGACTCTCCTCGTTGCGCCGCCGGGCTACAAAGTGAAGATCGCCAGCCCGATGAGGATGAGAATGATTACGGCCAGCGCGTATCTGACCAGCCGGGTGAACGCGAGCCATGTCTGACGATGCTGCTCGAAACTGGGATCGACTAACGCCATCGCTTTCCTATCCGCTACGGGAATACTTTACAGGCATAGCCTATCCTAGCCTGGATTCGAGGCAGGCGGGTCGCCGGGGCAATCCTGTGGGCTGAGCGCCAAAACCTCCGGGGTTCGGGCATTCACGATCTCGACCCGCTCGGCGACCACCCGCACCCGTCCTTCCGCAATCAGCCGCACGGCGAGCGGATAAAGCCGATGCTCGGCCTCGAGAATTCGCTCCGACAGCCGCGCCTCGTCATCGTCGGGATGAACCGGCACGACAGCCTGACCGATGATCGGCCCGCAGTCGAGTTCCGGGCGGACGAAATGAACCGTGCAGCCGGCAAAGCGTACGCCGGCTGCAAGCGCCTGCCGCTGCGCATGCAGACCGCGGAAGGAGGGGAGCAGTGAGGGATGAATATTGACCATCCGGTCGCGCCATGCCGCCACGAAATTCGCGTCCAATATGCGCATGAAGCCTGCAAGACAGACGAGCTCAACCCCGTGCTCGCAAAGCCGCGGTTGCGCCTCCGCCGCGAAGGCGCGCCGGTCGCGATGCGGGATGACGGCGACGGGAACGCCGGCCGCGGCCGCGATCCCGAGGCCCTGCGCTTCGGCCCGGCTGCCGATGACGAGAGCGATCTCGGCTGGGTGGGCCTCTGTCGAACATGCCGCAATCAGGGCCCGCAGATTGGAGCCCCGGCCCGAGATCAGCACGCCCGCCCTCATCCGCGCCATCGCGGTTTTCCGGGTTTGCGGCGCCGTTCAAGGTCGACTGCCCGGCGGGTCCGGCTGTTGATGGCGTCCTCGCGCAAACTGCTGTATGACCGCTGCGCGGCGGCCGACAGCCGCGAAGATATCGGGTCGGAGGCGGTTTGCAATGGTTCTGCGGCTGATGACCGCGTGTGCGCTCCTGCTGCTGGGAGCAGTCGCGATGCGGGCGGGACCGGCCCCCGCACAGGAATCTGACGAGGCCTATTCGGCAACGGTAAAGGTGGATGCGACGGCCGACAGCGCCGCCGCCGCGCGGGAGATCGCGCGCATCGATGGGCAAAGGCGTGCCCTCGCCGCAATCATCGAGCGTCTGTCCGGCGCGTCCGAACCTGCCAAGCCGCTGAAGCTCGACGACAAGACGATCACCGACATGGTCGCCAGTTTCGAGGTGGCAAACGAACACATGTCCGCCGTGCGTTATGTCGCGGACTACACCTTTCACTTCCGCCCGTCCAAGGTGCGGCGGCTGGTCCGGGTTGCCGAGACCCCGCCAGCGGACTACGGCAGCAAAACCCCCCCCGACCAAAGCCCCGGGGGCAAAAGCTCCGGGGACAAAAGCTCCGGGGACAAAAGCTCCGGGGACAAAAGCTCCGGGGACAAAAGCTCCGCGGACACCGGCGGCAAGAGCTCCGCGGAAGGCGGCAGCAAGCCAGCCGCCGAGAGCGGCAATCGGGCCATCGTCGTTCTGCCGGTCTACCAAGACGGCTCGAACCTCGTCCTCTGGGACGACCCCAATGCGTGGCGCATGGCCTGGTCGCAGCGGCCGGCCGGCTCCGGACCCGGCCGCCTGGTGCTGCCGCTGGGCGATGCCGGGGATCTGGCGGCGATCGATGCGGAGAAGGCCGGATCCGGCAGATCCGAGGCTCTGACCGCGATCGCACAACGAAATCAAGGGTCCGAAGCGGTGGTCGCGTTGGCGACGGCGCGGCGTGAAGGTGACAAGGTTGCCGGACTCGATGTGACGGTGAAGCGGTATCGCTACGGGCACCTCGTCGACACGCAAACAAGCTCGTTCGAGGCCGATCCCGCAGAGAGCGAAACCGACCTTCTGAAGAGGGCGGCGGAATCAACCGCCGCGGAGATCGAAACCGGCACCAAACTGAATGCCGGCGCGCGATCCGACCAGCTGGCTAGCCTTGCGGTTACCGTTCCCATCACCAGTCTCGGCGAATGGGTGCAGGTGCGCAACCGGCTCGCTTCGGTCAGCTCGATCCGAAAAATCGACCTGTTGTCGCTTAGTCGCCAGGAGGCGAGAATCGAGGTCAAGTATGTCGGCAGTCAGGATCAGTTGAAATCCAGCCTAGCCGAGGTCAACCTTGATCTCGTCGGCGGCGATCCGATCTGGCGGCTTCAGTCCTCAGGCGCGGCGAGTGCGCGCTAGCCACGCCTCCAATAGCCGCGTCGAAATGCGGATCTTCACCATAGGAGATCCGCTTCGTCGGCAAGTTATATCGCGCCGGTTTGCGCGGCTGCCTCGCTGATCTCGCATTCCGGCAACCATGATGAGTGAGCTCGGGCTCAATCTCCCGAATTTGATTTCGCTGGGGCGGTTGCTGCTGGTTCCGCTCGCGATCTCGCTCATTCTCGACGGGAGGTATTGGGCCGCCTTCTGGGTTTTCGTTGTCGCGGGAATTTCGGACGCGCTCGACGGCTTCATTGCGAAGCGCTTTGACCGGCGCACGCGATTGGGCGCGTTATTGGATCCCCTCGCCGACAAGGTGCTCCTCGTCAGCGTTTATGTCACTCTCGGCGTTGCCGGCCAGATCTGGGCGTGGCTCGTCGTCCTCGTGGTCTTTCGCGATATCATGATTGTCGGTGGCTTCTTACTGATCCAGGCGATTGCTGCGCTGCCGAAACCCACCCACCCGCTCTTCATCAGCAAAGTCAACACGGGCGTGCAGGTCGCGATGGTCGGCTATGTGTTGGCTCGACGCGGCCTCGGCGCCGAAGCCGGCCTGACGGATGAGGTGCTGGGGATTGCGGTCGCCGTGACCACGGTGGCTTCGGGATTAACCTATCTTCTGCGGTGGGCCCGCATCCTTGCGCGCTCGGAGCAGGCCCTGTGAGCGTATCGGGTCGGGCGCTGGTCCTGGTTACCGGACCGGTTCGATTTCTGGGGTAACAATGCAACTCACCTTCGATCTGCCCCGCCGTATCGCCTTGAGCCGCACCGATTTCCTGGTTTCGAACAGCAACGCCGCAGCGGTTGGCTGGATAGACCGGTGGCCCGATTGGCCCTCCGGAGCCCTGGCGCTGCATGGGCCGGCGGGTTGCGGCAAGACGCATCTCGTTCATCTCTGGTGTGCCCAGACGGCAGGTGTCATCGTGACGGGCGAAACGCTCAGCGAGGAGGTGGC
Source organism: uncultured Alphaproteobacteria bacterium (assembly GCA_963787425.1). GTDB lineage: Bacteria > Pseudomonadota > Alphaproteobacteria > ATCC43930 > CGMCC-115725 > AP-15. Next base: position 362,449 of record CAWBCV010000001.1, on the reverse strand, counting down.
GGCGCGTATCGTCTCGGAGCGCCGGCGTCGAATCGCGATCGATGATGCCGATCGCGCCTGCGAGCACGCGCTGCTTCACCTTTACAATTTCTGCATGGAAACCCGGGGCGGCCTTTTAGTGGCCGCTCGCCAGCCGCCCGCCTCCTGGACCGTCGGGCTGCCGGATCTCGATTCGCGGTTGCGCGCGGTTTTGGCTATCGGGATCGGGTTGCCCGATGACGCGCTCCTCGGCGCGGTTCTCGTCAAGCACTTTGCCGACCGGCAGCTGCGTGTCGCGCCGGAGGTGGTCGCGTATTTGCTGACGCATATGGAGCGGTCTTTCGCGGCAGCCGCCGAAATAGCCTCCCAGCTCGACCTGGTTTCGCTGCGCGACCGCCGCGCGATCACCGTGTCGTTAGCACGCCGACTTGTCTCAGAAGCCGGGGTTTCAGAAGCCGGCGTTCATGGGTCTTCGTCGGCCAGAGAAGCGGGCGTGACATAACCGATCAACTCGTGCCGCGAAGAGTCCAAAATCGACCAATCCGCCGGAACCCGGAAACTGACATAGGCGGCAGTCGGAAACTTTCCGGAGGCGAGCGCCCGAAAAGCCGGCGAATTCTCGTCGGCGAGCGAAACCGCCAGCTCATGAAGCCCCGGATTATGACCGATTAGCAATACATTTACATCGCGCGCGTCGAGGCGACCCAGGCGCGCCGTCAGTTTTTCTCGCGAGGCGAGGTACAGTTCGTCCTCGATCGAGGTGCGCGGCAAGGTGTGCGAGCCGGAGGGAAACTCGTCGAGAACCAAATCGAGTGTCTCACGTGTCCGCCGGGCGCTCGAACAGAGAACAAGATCGACCGCGCCGACCCTGGCCGAGAGATTTCTGCCGATGCGACGTGCCGTCTTGCGGCCACGCCGGCTCAATGGCCGCTCGTGATCCTCGACATCCTCTTTGGCGCTCGACTTCGCGTGGCGGAGCAAATGCAGCATATTCATCTCAGGCCTCTTCGCCGGGCCCGACCCGAATCAGGGATCCTACCCTCGCAGCGAGGTTGCACGAATAATTACATGCGCCATGAGTGCTCGACCGCATGCGCTTTCAATCATGTGTACAAAGCGTAAGGACATGACACTCTTTGACGCGAAAGATAAACTCCATGTCGACCAGTACATTCCAGCTCCATCGGGAGAGCGGTAGTGAGCACCAGCCCCCAGCCTGTCGAAATCACGTCTTTCGATTTCCATTCCGAGGCACGCTTTATCAATCGCGAGCTCTCTTGGCTCGCTTTCAACGAGCGGGTGCTTGCCGAGGCCGACAATTTGCGTCATCCGCTCCTCGAACGGCTCCGCTTCGTGTCGATCTCGGCAAACAATCTCGACGAATTCTATATGGTGCGGGTGGCCGGGCTGAAAGGCCAGTATCTTGCTGGAATCAAGACGCTGAGCCAGGACGGGCTGACCCCGGCGCAACAGCTCGACGCGATCAGGCGGAGGGCCGGCAAACTGATGGCCGACCAGCAGATCACTTGGCTGGCGTTGCGGCGGCAGCTGGACGAAGCTGGGATCAGCGTCATCGATCCAACCGATCTGAAACCGGGTGATCGCGAGTGGCTCGAAGACCGTTTTATGGCCGAGGTCTTTCCGGTCCTGACACCGCTGGCGCTCGACCCGGCTCACCCATTTCCGTTTGTTGCCAATCGCGGGTTCGGCCTGGCACTCGAGCTCGAGCGGGTCAGCGACAATATTCGTCTTCAGGCGTTGACCCTTATCCCATCCTCTATCGATCGCTTCGTTCGGTTGCCGGGCAGCCGAATCCGGTTTCTGCCGATCGAACAGATGATCGCGCTCTTCCTCGATCATCTGTTCCCTGGCTTTGCCGTCGTGGCGCAAGGCGTTTTTCGGCTGCTGCGCGATAGCGAGGTCGAGATCGAAGAGGAAGCCGAGGATCTGGTCCGACTCTTCGAGACGGCGCTGAAACGACGGCGGCGCGGTCATGCCATCCTCCTCGCGGTCGATTCGACGATGCCGGCCGACCTGCGGCGCTTCCTGATGGAAAAACTCGACGCGGCGCCGGCGGACGTATTTGCGACCGATGGCATTCTTGGCCTCAATGACACCGAGCAGCTGATTGTCGACGAGCGCCCCGACCTCGTCTTCACGCCCTATAACGCGCGCTTTCCCGAACGCATCCGGGATTTCGGTGGAGATTGCTTTGCGGCCATCCGGCAGAAGGACATCGTAGTCCACCATCCCTACGAGAGTTTCGACGTCGTCGTTCAGTTCATCAGACAGGCAGCACGCGACCCGGCGGTCGTGGCGATCAAGCAGACGCTTTATCGCACAAGCGAGGACAGTCCGATCGTGCGCGAGCTCGCCGCAGCGGCCGAAGCCGGGAAGTCAGTGACGGCGCTGATCGAACTCAAGGCCCGTTTCGACGAGGAAGCCAATATCCGTTGGGCCCGCGATCTCGAACGGGCCGGCGTGCAGGTTGTCTACGGCTTTTTGGAACTCAAGACGCACGCCAAAGTTTCCTTGGTCGTGCGTCGCGAGGGGGGCCAGCTTTGCTCCTATGTTCATTTCGGGACCGGCAATTACCATCCCTACACAGCCAAAGTTTACACCGATCTCTCGTTCTTCACCTGTGATCCGGCATTGTGCCGCGATGCCACGCGTCTGTTCAATTTCATGACCGGCTATGCCAGCCCCGCGAGCCTCGAAAAGATCGCGGTCGCGCCACTCACGCTCAGGGCTCGGCTCGGCGAGCTGATCGAAGCCGAAATCAAGAACGCAAAGCAGGGCAAGCCGGCGCAGATCTGGGCGAAAATGAACGCGCTCGTCGACCCGGCAATCATCGATCTTCTTTATGAGGCTTCGCAGGCGGGGGTGAGCATCGACCTGGCGGTGCGCGGCATCTGCTGTTTGCGGCCTGGTATTCCCGGCCTTTCCGAAAACATCCGCGTCAAGAGCATCATCGGACGGTTTCTCGAGCACAGTCGCATTGTTTGCTTCGGCAACGGCAACAAGCTGCCCTCCGATGGGGCCAAAGTGTTCATCAGTTCGGCCGATTGGATGCCGCGCAATTTCGACGGGCGCGTCGAAGCATCGGTGCCGATTGAAAACCCGACGGTTCACCGCCAAGTGCTGGACGAAATCATCGTGGCCAATCTCCGCGATACGCTGCAGAGCTGGAGCTTGTTGCCTACGGGGGATTACGAGCGCGTGCCGGCCGATGAAGGAGGCTTTTCTGCCCATACCTACTTCATGACCAATCCGAGCCTGTCCGGGCGCGGCAAGGCGCTGAGGCGGGGGCACCCGAGGCTTGTTGTGCGCTGAGCGGATGTTCGATCCCGATCCGCTTGCCGCGGCCGAGCGCATCGGCGTCATCGATCTCGGCTCCAACTCGCTCCGCCTCGTCGTCTTCGAGCGGCTCGGCGCCGCGGTGTTTCCGCTGTTCAACGAGAAGGTTATGTGCGGCCTCGGGCGTGGTATCGCCTCGACCGGCCGGTTGAACCCAGAAGGGGTCGCGCTGGCGCTGGTCAATCTGCGCCGCTTCGTCGCTTTCGCCCGCGCCATTGCCGTCGATCATCTCGCGGTCCTCGCGACCGCTGCAGTGCGCGACGCGAGCGACGGAGAAGCCTTCGCCACCGAGGTCGAACGGCAGTGCCGCGTGCAAGTCAAGATAATCGACGGGGCGGAGGAGGCGCGGCTCTCTGCCGCCGGAGTGCTCGCCGGGATTCCGGACGCAGATGGAATTGTCGCCGATCTCGGCGGCGGCAGTGTAGAGCTGGTTCGTGTTGTACCCGGTACATTGTCTACCGGCGGTACCGGTCAAATTGACGAGGGCATTAGTCTCCCGCTTGGCCCGCTTCGCCTTGCCGAATTCAGCGATCGCGCAAAAGGTTTGTCCGAAACGATCGAACGCGCGCTCGCCGGCGTTTCGGTTTTGCGCGCGGCGGCCGGAAGGAAGCTGTATTTGGTCGGTGGCGCGGCGCGCGCTATCGCCCGGCTACACATGGAGCACACGCAGTATCCGCTCCACATCATTCACCGGTACACGATTTCCCGGAGGGAGGCCGAAGGTTTCCTCGACATCATCGGCCGGCAGTCTCGCAAATCGCTCGAGAGAATTACCACGATTTCGCGCCGGCGTCTCGACGTCGTGCCGCTCGCGGCATTGGTCCTGCGCAAGCTGATTACCCTCGCGGGGCCGCAAAGCGTCGTCTTTTCCGCTCTTGGGCTGCGGGAAGGCTATGCATATGGGCTCGTTCCTGCAGAGGAGCGGATTCCGGATCCGCTGATCGCCGGCTATATGGTCGTCGGCCGGCGCCAGAGTCGGTTTCGGCTCGACGGCGATCTGCTGCAGCAATGGACGTCGCCGCTCTTTGACGACTTCTCGGAAGCGGTTGGACGTCGTCATCGGGCCGCCTGCTGGCTCAGCGATCTGGCGTGGACCGAACACCCCGACTACCGCGCCAAGCAGGCCTTCGTCCGAAGCTTGACGCTGCCGTTTGCCGGCAGCACCCACCCGGATCGGGTTTTCGTCGCGACCGCCTTGCATGCCCGCTACGGCGGCTCGGCCGAGGACCCGGTGAAAGAGCCAACTCAACGCCTGCTCGACGAGCGGGCGACCCACGAGGCGCGGACGCTCGGTCTCACACTGCGTCTCGCCTACACGCTGTGCGCTGGCTCGATAGAACTTCTGGCCGAGCTCGGGCTCGGCCGCTCGGGCAACACTCTCACGCTCGATGTGCCGCCGGAGAGCAACTTGTTCGTCGGCGAAACGGTCCAGCGCCGCCTCGATGCCGTCGCCCGTTCGCTGAGCCTGAACCCGGTGATCAGACACCGCGAGACGAGCGTGGCGGCCGGAGCATAGCGCGTTAGGCGACCGCGGATCGGTTTGACATGACAGGCAATCCCGCCAACCGCGCGGGCGCCATCCTCGAAATCGATCTCGCAGGTATAGCGGCGAATTGGCGCCTGTTGGCGCGGCGGGTCGAACCGGCGGAATGCGCGGCCGTGGTCAAGGCCGATGCCTACGGCTTGGGCGCCCAATTGGTGGCGCCCGCCTTGGCCGAGGCCGGATGCCGGCGATTTTTCGTCGCCACGATCGATGAAGGGATCGCGCTTCGCAGGGTATTGCCCGAATCGACCGAGATCGCCGTCTTTAACGGTCTGCTGCCCGGTTGCGCAGATGATTTTATCGAATTCCGCCTCGTCCCGGTCCTCAACGACCCCGGGCAGATCGCGGATTGGCGATCCGCCGCCTCGCGGCACGGGGAAGGGCCCGCGATTCTGCATATCGATACGGGTATGGGCCGCCTCGGATTGACCGTCCGAGATTTCGACCGGCTTGCCGAGGACTTGTGCCAGCCGGAGCCGGTCCAATGGCGCGCCCTCATCAGCCATCTCGCCTGCTCGGACGACCCGGGGCATCCGCTCAATCACCTCCAACTCGAACGCTTTGGGGCTGTGCGACAACGTTACCCCCACCTGCCGGCCAGCCTCGCCGCGTCCTCCGGCATATTTCTCGGGCATGAGTTTCACTTCGACTTCGTCCGCCCCGGTGCCGCGCTCTACGGGGTCAATCCGCAACCCGGCTGCCCCAACCCGATGCGCCAGATCGTCCGGTTGAAGGGCAGAATTCTGCAGATACGCGAAGTTGACCGGGATCAGACGGTTGGCTACGGTGCCTCGCATGTCATGGCCGGACCGGGACGCCTCGCAACCGTCGCCGTCGGCTATGCGGATGGCTGGCTCCGCTCGGTGAGCCAGCGTGGCTCGGGCCGCGTTGGCGGCAAACGAGTGCCGCTCCTCGGTCGCGTCTCGATGGATCTCATAGTTTTTGACGTATCCGACGTCGAGCCCGCGTCCGCGCGGCCCGGTGGGTTCATCGAGTTGTTGCACGAGGATTACGGCGTCGATCCCGCCGCCGCCGATGCCGACACGATCGGTTACGAGATCCTGACTGCCCTCGGCCGGCGCTACCACAGGGTCTATCGCGGCGCCCCAGGGCAATGCTAAGCCAATGCTGAGATTTCTCGCCGCGGTTGGGGCGGCCTTTCTCACCTTTCTCGCGACCACCGGCCGGCTCGCCCTCTTCGCGGGCATGTCCCTGGCGACCGCATTTACGCCACCCTTCTATCCCGGCGCGGTCCTGCGCCAGATGGTCTCTATAGGATATTTCTCCCTGCCAGTTGTCGGGCTGACGGCAGTCTTTACGGGGATGGTGCTGGCACTCCAATCCTACACCGGCTTCAGCCGATTCTCCGCAGAGGGGGCGGTGGCGACGGTGGTGGTGCTGTCGGTAACCCGGGAACTCGGCCCTGTCATCAGCGGGCTGATGGTGGCTGGCCGAGTCGGAGCCGCAATCGCAGCGGAGATCGGCACGATGCGCGTCACCGATCAGATCGACGCGCTCACCACGCTGTCCACTGACCCGCTGCGCTATTTGGTGCTTCCGCGCCTGCTCGCCGGGGTCATCACCCTTCCAATGCTGGTCCTGGTCGCCGACATAATCGGCGTTTTCGGCGGCTACCTCGTTGGCGTCTATAAGCTCGGCTTCAATCCTCAGGCTTATCTCAATGGCACGTGGCAACACCTCGAGACGATGGATCTCGTCTCGGGTCTCGTCAAGGCGGCGGTATTCGGCTTTATCGTTGCCCTGATGGGCTGTTATCAGGGCTACCATTCGCGCGGCGGAGCCCAGGGTGTCGGGCGGGCTACCACCCATGCCGTCGTCTCCGCCTCGATTTTGATCCTCCTCGTCGACTACCTGATAACCGCAGCCTTTTTCAGCCGATGACGACTACTCACTCAGTGCCGAAGATCGCTGTCCGGGGACTGTGCAAATCGTTCGGCCGTAAACAGGTATTGGACGGTCTCGACATCGACTGCGGCAGCGGCGAGAGCCTTGTCGTCATCGGCGGTTCCGGTACGGGAAAATCGGTTCTGGTCAAGTGCATCCTCGGTCTGCTGCATCCCGAAGCGGGTTCGATCCACATCGACGGCGCCGAAACAGTCGGGCTTCCGCACGCCGCTCGTGAACGCTTGCTGCAGAAATTCGGAATGCTCTTCCAGGGCAGTGCTCTGTTCGATTCGCTTAACGTTTGGGAGAATGTCGCGTTCGGTCTGGTTCAGGGGCGCGGCATAGAGCGGCCGGCGGCCAGGGAGATCGCGCTTGCCAAGCTCGCAGCCGTCGGGCTCGGGCCGGAAGTCTCGCTGCTGCGAACGGCCGAGCTTTCCGGCGGAATGCAAAAGCGGGTAGCGTTGGCGCGTGCGATCGCGGCCGAGCCGGAAATTGTGTTTTTCGACGAGCCGACTACCGGCCTCGACCCGATCATGGCGGATGTGATCAATGATCTGATCGTCAAATGCGTGCGCGAGGTCGGCACGACCGCGGTTTCGATCACCCACGACATGGTCAGCGCCCGCAAGATCGCCGACCGCATCGCTATGCTCCACCAGGGACGCATCGTCTGGCACGGGCCGACTACCGAGATCGACAATTCCAGCAACCCTTATGTCGAGCAGTTCATCCACGGACGCGCCGACGGGCCGATCAAGATGCAGGTCCGGGCGGCATGAGGCGTTCGATGCCTCGTTGGAATTGAGCCGGATGCCGCGATCGCAGGCGCGTTTTGTTTGCCAGCAATGTGGTTCGGTCCACGCCAAATGGACCGGTCGTTGCGAGGGTTGCGGCGCCTGGAACAGCATGATCGAAGAGTTGCCGCGGGAGGCGCCGCCCCAGGGCCTCTCTAAAGACCGTCGCGGCGGCCGTCCGCTCGGCTTTGTCGGCCTCACCGGGCCGAGCATGCTGCCCCCCCGCCGGCAGACTGGCATTGCCGAACTCGACCGGGTCTGCGGCGGCGGGTTTGTTCCCGGCTCGGCGATCCTGGTGGGCGGAGATCCGGGGATCGGCAAATCGACGCTGTTGCTACAGGCCGCGGCGGCGATGGCGCCGCCTCCGGGTAAGCTCGAGGCAGCGCCGCCGAGTGCCGCCTACATTACCGGCGAGGAGGCGATCGATCAGGTTCGGCTGCGCGCCGAGCGCCTTGGTGTCGCCAACAGCCAGGTGTTGCTGGCCGCCGCCAGTAGCGTGCGCGACATCGTCACCTCGCTCGACCGGGATGACGCGCCCGGTCTGGTGGTAGTCGAACTCGATCCAGACCATGTATCTCGACACCTTGGACAGCGCCCCCGGTACGGTGAGCCAGGTGCGTGGGGCCGCACAGGAGCTCATACGCCTCGCCAAACGGCGGGGCTTTGTGCTGATCCTGGTCGGCCATGTGACAAAGGAAGGTGTCATCGCCGGCCCGCGGGTGCTCGAGCACATGGTCGATACGGTGCTTTATTTCGAAGGCGAACGCGGCCATCAGTTCCGCATTCTACGTGCAGTGAAGAACCGCTTTGGCGCAACCGACGAAATCGGCGTATTCGAGATGAGCGATCGCGGGCTGGCCGAAGTCCCGAACCCGTCGGCCTTGTTCCTTGCCGGGCGCGCGATGCCTGACGCCCATTCGGACATAGACGAACCAGCCGGCTCCAACGCCGGGCAGCTCAGCGGCTCGGCGGTGTTCGCGGGCATCGAGGGGACGCGCCCGGTGCTCGTCGAGGTCCAGGCGCTGATTGCCCCGGCCTTGCTCGGCACGCCGCGGCGTGCCGTGGTCGGCTGGGACGGGACCCGACTCGCCATGATCATCGCTGTTCTCGATGCCCGCTGCGGCCTATCGGTCGGCGCCAACGACATTTACCTGAACGTCGCCGGCGGGCTGCGGATCGTCGAGCCGGCCGCGGATCTGGCGGTCGCCGCCGCTCTCGTGTCGGCACTGACCGAGACGCCAGTACCTGCCGATGCCGTGGTCTTTGGCGAAATCGCCCTCTCGGGCGATGTGCGTCCGGTCGGCCACACTGAGGCGCGCCTCAAGGAAGCCGCCAAGCTCGGCTTCGGCACCGCCTGGATGCCGCTCCGCCGCAGCCCCGGCCCCGGGCGCTCGCGCACCGTCGAAACCGGATTGAAGACCGCAGCGATCGCACATTTGAGCGAGCTGGTGACGCGACTGTCTTCCCGGCACGCGCCGCACCGGCGAAGCATGAGAGAGATCGCACAGTGAATGCCCTCGACCTCGCGATCATCGCGATCATCGCACTCTCGGCAATCTTCGCTTTCGCCCGCGGTTTTGTGCGCGAGGCACTGTCGATCATTGCCTGGGTCGGTGCGGCGGCGATCACCCTTTACGGGTTCAACAGCGTTTACGCGTTCGCGGTGCGGCTGGTGACGACGCCCCTCCTCGCCGACCTGATCGCCGGGGCCGGACTGTTCGTGATCAGCCTGATCGTGCTGACGATTATCACCGGTTACGTCGCGCGCTTTGCCGATTCGGGCGCCCTGTCGCCGATCAATCGGACCCTCGGATTGATTTTCGGGCTGGCCCGCGGTCTCGTGCTCGTTTGCCTTGCCTATCTGGTGGTCGATGTCAGCCTGCCGCAGAACGATCGGCCGGCATGGATCAAAGAGGCAAAGAGCGAACGCTTCCTTGCGAAAGGGGCGGATTTGCTGCGGACCGCCTTGCCCGATTCGCTTCAGGTCAAGAGCGCCGGTGTCGCCGATGACACCCACCGGGCGCTTGAGCAGGCGCAGGAGGCGCAAAAAGCCATGCGCGCCCTGTCGAGCCCGGCCGCACCCCCTTCGACGAAAACCGGCCAAGGGGTGGCGCCGAGTTATGACCCCGGCCAGCAGCGGCAGATGGATCGGTTGATCAAGAACACGCGATAGCAGGTTTGCACAGGCCCGACTCGCATTTCCTTTATGAAGGAATTATGTAGCGGGTTCAGAAGCGAGGATCGCCGATGGCCCCGACCGATCCGCTGGGGACCGATCCCCTGGACACCGATCATTTCCACGAAGAATGCGGCGTATTCGGGGTCTATGGCCACCCCGACGCGGCGGCGCTCGCGGCGCTCGGGATGCATGCGCTCCAACATCGCGGTCAGGAAGCCGCCGGGATCGTCGCCTATGACGGCGAGCAGTTCAACGCGCATCGCGGGCAAGGCCTCGTCAGCGACAATTTCAGCTCCAAGGAGGTGATTGGACGCCTGCGCGGCAGCGCCGCTATCGGCCATGTCCGCTATGCAACGACCGGTGAGGTCGCGTTGCGCAACGTGCAGCCGCTGTTTGCCGATTTCGAGTTTGGCGGGCTCGCCATCTGCCACAACGGCAATCTGACGAACTCTTATCAGCTGCGGCGCCAGCTGGTGCGCCGCGGCAGTTTGTTTCAATCGACGAGCGACACCGAGGTCATCGTCCATCTGATCGCGACGAGCCTCAAGGACACCGTCGTCGATCGGCTGACCGATGCGTTGCGGCAGGTCCAGGGCGCCTATTCCCTGGTGGCGCTGTCGCAGGACGAGGTCATCGGCGTGCGCGACCCGCTCGGTGTGCGGCCGCTGGTCCTCGGGCGGCTCGGCCAGTCCTGGATCCTGGCTTCGGAAACCTGCGCGCTCGACATCATCGGCGCCGAGTTCGAGCGCGACGTCGAGCCCGGAGAAATCGTCATTATCGGGGCCGGCGGGCTGCGCAGCGTGATGCCGTTCGAGCACCGCGACGGCCGCTTCTGTGTATTCGAGCACATCTACTTCGCCCGGCCCGACAGCGTCGTCGAAGGGACGAGCGTCTATGAGGCGCGCAAACGGATCGGCAGAGAGCTCGCCCGCGAAAGCCATATCGACGCAGACATCGTCGTCCCGGTCCCCGATTCCGGCGTGCCGGCAGCTATCGGCTATGCGCAGGAATTGAGATTGCCCTTCGAGCTCGGGATCATCCGCAACCACTATGTCGGGCGGACCTTCATCGAGCCGACCGATCAGATCCGCCACCTGGGCGTGCGCCTAAAGCACAATGCCAGCCGGGCGAATCTGAAGGGCAAGCAGGTTATCCTCGTCGATGATTTGATTGTGCGCGGCACGACCTCGATCAAGATCGTCGAGATGGTGCGGCGTGCCGGGGCAACCGCGGTACACATGCGCATTTCGAGCCCGCCGACGACCCATCCCTGCTTTTATGGAATTGCAACGCCGGAGCGCGAGGAGTTGCTCGCGGCGCGCTTCGATGTCGCAGGGATGGCCAAACTGATAGGTGTCGACAGTCTCGCCTTCCTGTCGATAGACGGGCTCTACCGTGCGATGGGTGAGCCCCGGCGCGATCACCTCTCGCCGCGTTTCTGCGACGCCTGTTTTACCGGTGATTATCCGATCCCGCCGACAGATGCCGATAACGGCAAAGTTTCGGTGCAGCTTTCGCTGCTCGCGGCACCCGCGTGAATTCCTCCCCCGATTGAATTCCTCCCCCGATTGAATTCCTCCCCCGATTGAATTCCTCCCATGAGTGCTGCCAGCCTCGGCTCAGCAGACTCGCCGCCGCTTTATCGGGTGATTCTCGCGGCTTCGATCGGCAATACGCTCGAATGGTTTGATTTTCTGATCTACGGCTATTTCGCCGTAACGATCGCAAAACTGTTCTTCCCGACCGGCAACGAGACGGTCTCCTTGTTGCTGACGCTCGGCACTTTCGGCGCCTCCTACCTGGTGCGGCCGCTCGGTGCGATCGTCATCGGCGCCTTTACCGACCGGGCCGGCCGCAAGGCCGGACTGACCCTGTCGATCCTGCTGATGATGATCGGCACGACAATGACCGCGGTGACGCCGACCTATGCGACAATCGGCATTGCCGCCCCGATCCTCATTCTATTCGCGCGCCTCTTGCAGGGCTTTTCGGTGGGCGGCGAGTTCGGCAGCGCCGTCGCTTTTGTCGTCGAGCAGTCGAAGGGTCGCAAGGGCTTCGCGGCAAGCTGGCAATGGGCGAGCCAAGGTGTAACGGCGCTGCTGGCGTCTGGCTTCGGGGTTGTGCTGACCGGCGTCTTGCCCCCGGATCAGCTGTTGGCTTGGGGCTGGCGCGTGCCGTTCTTCTTCGGTCTCTTGATCGGGCCGGTCGGTCTCTACATCCGGCGCCGCATGATCGAGACGCCGGAATTCGCCGCCGTCAAGCCGACCGGCACGCCGGTGCGCGACCTGCTCCGCCGCTTCCCGGACCGGGTGCTGCTGGCGCTCGGCGCCTCGATCATCTCGAACAGCTCGAATTACTTGATCCTTTATATCCCGACCTATGCGGTCAAGCAGCTTGGCCTGCCGCAGGCGACCGGCTTCACCGCGACAATGGTCGGCGCAGCGATCCTCGCGGCCGTGTCGCCGCTTTCCGGCCATTGGTCCGACAAGGTCGGCCGCTCAGGCATCATGCTGGCGATGGCCTGGCTCTTTCTCGTCACCGCCTACCCGGTCTTTTATTTGATGGTGGCCTATCCCTCACTGGCGAGCGCGATCTTTGCTGCCAGTTGGCTGAGCCTCGTCAAAGCCGGCTACAGCGGCGTGCTGCCGTCCTTGATGTCCGAGTTGTTCCCGACCGAGACGCGCGGCGTCGGCGTTTCGCTCAGCTACAGCATCTCGGTGACGATCTTCGGCGGCTTTGCGCCATTCGTCGCGACTTGGCTGATCGCCGTGACGGGGGACAGCTTGTCGCCGAGTTTTTACCTGATGTTCACCGCCGGCCTCAGCATCATCGCTTTGATGGTAGTGCGCCAATGGGAGGTCCGCGGGGAGCTTCGGCAGCCCGCAACGGCCGCCGAGGCGATGTGACGGACCGTCTCGTGGACAAGGTCGCGCTGATCACCGGCGCGTCTCGTGGCATCGGCGCAGCGGTGGCCGAGCGCTTCGCGCGCGAGGGCGCGCACGTCGTCCTGGCGGCGCGCACGGTCGGGGGGCTCGAAGAGGTCGACGACAAGGTTCGCGCCGCCCGCGGCAGCGCCACCCTGGTCCCGGTCGACCTGCGCGATTTCGTCAAGATCGACGAACTCGCCGCGAGGATTCTGGACCGCTGGGGCCGGCTCGACATCCTCGTCGGCAACGCTGCCGAGTTCGGCGTCTTCTCGCCGCTCGGCCACATCGATCCCGCGACATGGAGCGAGGTCATCGACCTCAACCTGACCGCAAACTGGCGGCTGATCCGGGCGATGGACCCGCTGTTGCGCGCCGCCCCCGCCGGCCGCGCGATCTTCGTCACTTCGGAAGTGGCCCACGGCATTCGCCCCTATTGGGGCCCCTACGCAATCAGCAAGGCGGGCCTCGAAATGCTGGTGAAGATCTATGCCGGCGAAATCACCAAGACGCGCGTGCGCGCCAACCTGATCGACCCCGGCATCGTGCGCACCCGGCTGCGCGCCCGCGCCTTCCCCGGCGAAGACCCGGCCCGTTTGCCGCCGCCCGAGAGCGTCACCGACGCTTTTCTCACCCTCGCCCTACCCGAATGGACCCGCAACGGCGAGATCCTCGATGCCCCTCTCCCCCCGAAGGGCAGAGAGGGGCCGTCGTCGTGAGCCGGGCGAGGGCCTCGACTACCGCACGGGTGAGAAGGATGCGGGGATCAGCAGCTTGTTTTCCTGGCGGACCGGCCGGACGCCGGCTTGTGGCGGCCATGCACCGCCGGGGCGGCGGGATTCTTCGCGGACGCGGGCGCGCTCGTTCAAATCCTTGTACACCCAGATGTGGGTGAACTTGTTTAGACCGCCGAGTTCGCTCGTCCAGCACGCCGCCAAGGGTGAGAACCGCTCCCGCGCCTCGATCGCCTTGCCCCACGCCTCCAGCACCTTCGGGATGTCACCCGGGGCATAGGTGTAGGTGCGCATCTCGTACACGTTGCCGCTGCCGTGATCGCGGCTGCCCAGCGGGCGCATGAACGGCGCCGGGTTCATGATCTCGGCTTCCTGGGCCACGATCAGATCCTGACCGCCGGGGAGCGCGTTGCGCGCGGCGTCTTGCGCCATCGCCGCGCGCACCCTCGTGCGGTGCTGCAGGTCGTCATAGGGATAAACGTGGACGACCTGATTGAGCGGACCGAATTCAGTGTGCCAGAAGGCACCCAATTTGGAGTGTTTTTCGCGCAACGGGAGGCGCTTCTCATAGCGCTCCTCGAATTCGGCCAAGGTTCCGGGGCGCAGGGTGTAGGTACGGACTTCGTAAATCATCGGCACATCCTCCCAAGTGAAAACGGTTTGCCGACTATTCGGCTGCTTCCTCTTTGACTGGCGTCAGATCGTGGCGCTGCATCGCAAAGCTGATCGCTTCATTCCAGCCTCGGCTGCGGATATCGATGTGTACGTCATCTGGACCCAGATACTTCAGATTGACCGCGTCGCCCATCGGGGTCCGCTCCGGCCTTTCGGTTTTCGGAATTGGCACGGGCGAGTAATTCGCGGCCTCCAGGGCCTTGGCCGTTTTCTGCTCGTCGTCGACATAAAATCCGATGTGGTGAATCCCCCGCATCTCGGAGGTTTGTCCCGGGCCGAGCTTAGGAGCACCAGGCTCGCCATATTTCAGAATAGCAAAGTAAATATAGCCGTCGCTGAGCCAAACGCCCTTTTCGCCGGTATCCCCGGGCCGGCGATATAGTTCGGTCAGGCCGAACTGTTCCTTGTAGAATTCTGCGGTCTTCGCGGGATCGTCAGTGACGAGTGCAATATGCCTGATGCGAGCCATTGTCATCCTCCGTCGACGCATGCGCTTGTCAAAGCGCGGGTCTTGCTGTGTAGGCTTTCTCCCGGGTGATCGTCAAGATCATGCCACGAATAGGCGACGGGCGGCGGAGCGGGACAGTAAATCCACGCGCCTCCGATCTGGCCATTGGAGCAAAGCAGAGTGAGCTAGCTCACACATGCGTCGCCCGGAGCCGTGCTAGTTCTCTTTGCGTCCCTAGGTAGGCGACAGCCTGTCGCCACTGATCCGGGATTGTTCATAAGTGCGAGGACGATATGCCGACCTTGAGCCCCCAAGCGCGTGCGGATCAAGCGGAGAAGATCCGTATCGACGCGGCACAGACGGAAAAGCAAGTCGTGACGCATCACGACAATGGCGACGAAGCGCTCTATCCGGGGCGCTGGGGTAATTATTCCAAAGGGCTGGAGCACGACGCTAGGGGGGATGTCGTGCCATCCTCCTACGACAGTATGTTGGGCGCGCTACAGACTGGGACGCCGACGGATTTCGAGGCGATCGCACTGGGCGGCGACGTCCCTCTGGTCGACCCGCAGGCGGGTCTCGCCTATGTGCTCGAAGGGCGCGATCCACAAGCGTTGCTGCTGCCGCCGGCGCCGAAGCTCGCGAGCGCTTGGCGAGCCGGCGAGGCGGTGGAGGATTACTGGATGGCATTGCTGCGCGACGTGCCGTTCAGCCGGTATGATACCGATCCGCTGGCGCAGGCGGCGACCGACGAGCTCAGTACGCTGTCCGACTTCCGCGGGCCGAAGATGGCGGGGAACGTCACCGCCCAGACGTTGTTCCGCGGGTTTACCCCGGGGGATCTGGCCGGGCCCTACGTCTCGCAGTTCCTGCTGCTGCCGTTCGAGTACGGCGCGATCCATGTCGATCAGACGTTCCAGACTTACCTGCCGGTCGGCGGCGGCGGGGCCGATTACATGACCGACTTCGGTTCTTGGCTGAAGGTACAGAACGGCCAGGCCACCGATCCGACAAAACTGCGGTCGCTGCCGTTCGGTCCCAATCAGCCCGATCCGACCCGGCGTTATCTGAGGGATGGGCGGGCGCTGGCCGCCTATGTGCATGTCGACGTGCTGTTCGAGGCGTATTTTAATGGATGCCTGGTAGCGCTTGATCTGAACGCGCCGTTCAATGTCGGAAATCCGTACAATACCACCACAGGCGAGCAGGGGTTTGGCACGTTCGGCACTCCCTATGCCAAAACGCAGATCTCCGCCATTGCGGCGCCAGCACTGAAGTCGATCTGGTTCCAGAAATGGTTCGTGCATCGCGCACTGCGGCCAGAAGCCTATGGCGGCCTGGTGCACAAGACGTTGTTGCCGACTTCGGATCCAATGCATTTCGCCTATCCGCTCCATGGCGACGTGCTGAATTCCAAAGCAGTCCAGCGGATCCAGGCCAACTACGGCAGCGGTTTCCTGCCGCAGGCCTTTCCCGAGGGTAGTCCGTGGCACCCATCCTATGGGCAGGGGCACGGGACGGTCGCCGGCGCGTGCGCCACGATGCTGAAGGCCATTTTCAACGAGGACTGGGTGTTTCCTCAGCCGTTGATGGCGAGCGACGACGGGATGGGGCTCGTAAACTATACCGGACCGGACAAACTGACCTTGGGCGGCGAAGCCAACAAATTGGCGGCAAACATCGCGATCGGACGCAATCATGCAGGGGTGCATTGGCGGTCGGATTACGAGAAGTCGGTGATCCTGGGCGAGGAGATCGCCATCTACGTGCTGCGTGACCAGAAGGCGGTGTATAACGAGCACGCCAGCTGGACGTTCACGCGGTTCGATGGAACCAAGATTACGATCTAAGGCAGGGCGCGGCGCCCGGCGGACCCTTGGGAGGTCCCAGAGCCGGGCGCCGTTCACCAGCCCCGTTATGATGAAGGTCGCGCGTATCGAGTGCGCCGGCTAGCGCGATCAAGCCGCTGCGAGCCAGTGTATCCCGTAACACTTTCCCGGCTCCGGATGGCTCGCTCGGCCGGCGTCGTATTAATCTGTTATAAGGAGCGCGGAAACGCGGCGTCTTCGGCGTCGCGTTGGCATCGGCATTGGGAGGTGATTTATGGAAAAGCGGCGAAGCATCGATGTGGCGGGGGCGAAGCACGTCAACCCGATCCCGAGCGCCAGCCGGCGCGGCCCGTTTGTCGTCTCCGGCGCGATCTCCGGCACCGACCCGGAAACCGGCAAGGTCCCCGCCGACCTCGATGAGCAGTGCCGGCTGATGTTCGAGAATGTGCGGCGTGTGATGACCGCGGCCGGCGGTTCGCCCGACGATATCGTCAAGATGACGGTGTGGATCACCGACCGCTCATTGCGCGAGATCATGAATCGCCACTGGGTCGTGATGTTCCCCGACCCGCATTCGCGGCCGGCACGCCATACGCTGACCTCGCGCGACTTCGCGGCGCCAATGCAGATCCAATGCGACCTGATGGCCGTGCTCGGCGAGGGCTGAGGTCATGAAGATCGTCGATATTCGTACGATCCCGCTCTCCTACCCTTGCGACCCGCCCTATGGCAGCGCCGGCGGCATGCAGGCGCGCCGCGGCGGCCTTCTCGTCGAGATCGAGACCGACGAGCGGGTCAACGGGATCGGCGAGGCCGCGGTCGGCGGCGGCATCACGCGGGACGTCATCGACAAGGTGCTGCAGCCGATGCTGATCGGCGAGGACCCGCTGCTGATCGAGGGGCTGTGGCGGAAGATGTTCGCGCGGACGCGCCAATACGGTCGCCGCGGGATTGTCATGAATGCGATCAGCGGCATCGACATCGCGCTCTGGGACATCGCCGGCAAGGTCGCCAAATTGCCGCTCTACCGCCTGCTCGGCGGCTGCCGCGAGCGGCTCGAGGCCTATGCCAGCGGCGGCTTTTACCAGGAGGGCAAGTCGGCCGACGACCTGGCCGGCGAGGCCGAGGGTTACCGCGCCCGCGGCTTCAAAGGCATGAAGATGAAGATCGGGCGCAACCCGTCGACGCAGACTCATTTGCGCCATCTGGTCGATCACGCCGAGCTGTGCGAGGTCGAACCCGAGGAGGACATCGCGAGGGTCGCGGCGGTGCGCCGCGCGCTTGGCCCGCACGCGAAATTGATGGCCGACGTCAACTGCGCCTGGAGCCCGTCCTTCGCGATCGAAATGGGCCGCGCTCTCGAGCCCTATAAGCTCTATTGGATCGAGGAGCCGGTCGCGACCGACGACATCGACGGCAGCGCCCGGGTCGCCGATGCGCTCGCCACGCCGATTGCCGGCTACGAGACCGAGATTGGCCTCTACGGCTTCCGCGAGCTGATCACCCGCGGCGCCGTCGATATCGTCCAGCCCGACATCGCGTGGGCCGGCGGCTTCTCCGAATGCCGCCGCATCGCTGCCCTGGCGCAGGCGCATCACCTAATGGTCGCGCCGCATGCTTTCGCCAGCGCGGTGACACTCGCCGCCTCGCTGCACTTCATCGCCTCGATCCCGAATGGGCTGGTGCTCGAATTCGACCAGAACCCCAACGGTTTGCGCGACGAACTGCTGAAGGAACCGATCCGCATCGAGCCCGACGGCATGATCAGATTGCCGGAGTGGCCGGGCCTCGGGATCGAGCTCGATCGCGGCGCAGTCGAGCGCTACCGCGCCGAATGACCGGCAGCAAACTCTACACGATTGGTTACGAGAAGACCCTGCTGAAGGACGTAGTCTCGACGCTCGCAGCGGCTGGCGTCGCGACCCTCATCGACGTCCGCGATCGGCCGATATCGCGCCGGCCCGGCTTTTCGAAGCGGCAGCTCGCTTCGGCCATCGAGGAAGCCGGGATGCGCTACATCCACCTCCAGGCGCTCGGCACGCCGCCGGAGGGCCGGCTCGCCGGCAGGCGCCGCGAGTGGGACCGGTTTTGGGGCATTGTCGAGGAGAAGCTCGCCCGCCGCGAAGCCGAGCTCGCGCTGCAGGAGGCGGGGGAAATCGCCGAAGCCGCGCCCGGTTGCCTGTTGTGCTATGAAGCCGATTGGCAGATCTGCCACCGCCGCCGGGTCGCCGAAATCCTGGCGCAACGCCACGGCTTTACGGTGTCCCATCTTAAGGTTGGCGGCGAAATGATGGGAGGATGACGTGAACCGAGCGGCCTCAATTCTTATCCTGAGTTTGGCGGCGCTCCTAGGCATGAGTAGCGGCCTGCTGGCGCAGCAGGCCAATATGACCTTTTTCGTAACCAGCGCCGGCTCCGGCAATGGCGCAGATCTCGGCGGCTTGGCCGGCGCGGACCAGATCTGCCAGCGTCTCGCGCAGAGCGCGGGGGCCGGAAATCACACCTGGCATGCCTATCTCAGCACCCAAGCGGCGGACGGCCAGCCCGCCGTCAATGCGCGCGACCGTATCGGGCACGGGCCGTGGCAAAACGCCAAAGGGGCGGTGATCGCCAAGGATGTCGACGAGCTGCACGGCAGCAACAACCTGACCAAGCAGACCGCGCTGACCGAGAAGGGCGACGTCGTCAACGGCCGTGGCGACACTCCAAACAAGCACGACGCGCTGGCCGGCACGCAGCCCGACGGCCGCGCCTTTCCGCCCGGCGACGACAAAACCTGCCACAACTGGACGAGCAGCACGCAAGGCACGGCGATCGTCGGGCACATCGACCGTCAGGGCCTGCGCGACGACGAAACGTCGCATTCCTGGAATTCCTCGCACCCCTCGCGCGGGGCCGATGGCGGCTGCAGCCAGGCCGACCTGCGCAGCACCGGCGGCGACGGTCTGTTCTACTGCTTCGCCGTTGAGTAAGGCGCGCCCATCACTCATCCGGCGCCGTCCGGCGCTGCTGTTTGACCGCTGCGCGGCGGGCTTTGGCCTCGAGGCGCCGCTCCTTGGCGGCGCGGCTGGGTTTGGTCGGCCGGCGCGGAGTGGGCGGCTCGGCAGCGCGGCGGATCAGCGCGACCAGCCGGTCGAGCGCGTCCTGGCGGTTGCGTTCCTGCGTGCGGTAGCGCTGGGCAATGATGACGATGACGCCGTCGCGGGTCAGCCGACGCCCGGCCAATCGCGCCAGTCTCTCGCGCACGTCTTCCGGGAGTGAGCGCGAGCCCGACAGGTCGAAGCGGATCTGCACCGCGCTCGACACCTTATTGACATTCTGGCCGCCGGGACCGGATGCTCGGATAAAGCTTTCCTCGATCTCGCTGTCGTCGAGAAACAGGTGACAGTTAATCGGGATCAACATAGCGCTTCACGCCGGATGGCATGGTAGTGTAAGCGTGAGCGTCATTCCTATCGGGTCGCATCGTGACAGCCTGCCAGCGCAGCGGTAGCGGCCTTGTGATTGTCAGGAGCCGAGAATGCCTAGTCTGAGTTTTACCGCACCGACAACAGTCGACGAGGCCATCAATGCCCTCGCTCGCGCCTCCGGTTTGGCAAAACCATTGGCCGGCGGAACCGATCTGTTGGTGCAGATGCGGTCGGGCCGGATGCGACCCGAGGTAATCGTCGACATCAAGAGAATCCCGGATCTGATCGGCATTCACGAGACCGGCGACAGCTTCGTGATCGGCGCCGCTACCCCGGGGGTTATGCTGAGCGAGCACGAAGCCTTTTCCCGCGCCTGGCCGGGGATCGTCGAGGGGGTCGACCTGATCGGTTCGCAGCAGATCCAGGGCCGCGCCTCGCTCGTCGGCAATCTGTGCAACGCCTCGCCCGCCGCGGACAGCGTCCCGGCGCTGATCTGCGCGCATGCGGTTGTCGTCATTGCCGGCCCGGACGGCAGGCGCGAGGCGCTGGTCGAGGCGATCGTCACCGGGCCCGGGCAGACATCTTTGAAGAAGGGCGAGTTCATCGTCGAGTTTCGCGTGCCAAAGCCAAAGCCACGGCAATCTGACGCCTATCTCCGCTTCATCCCGCGCACCGAGATGGATATCGCGGTGGTCGGGTGCGGCGTCAATGTCACCCTCGACGCGGCCGGGCTCTGCACCGATGCCCGCGTCGTGCTCGGCGCCGTGGCGCCGACCCAGATCATCGTCGACGAGGCCGCCGAGGCGCTGAAAGGCCACCGGCTCGACGACGACACGCTTTCCCGGCTCGACGCCGCCGCGCAGCGAGCCTGCAAACCGATCAACGACAAGCGCGGCACGATCGAATACCGAACCAAGGTCGCCGGCGTCCTCGCGCGCCGGGCGGCCGCCATCGCATTTGAGCGCGCCGCCGGGCGCGTGGCGGGAGTCCACTAAATGGCGAAGCAACACGTATCGACGATCATCAATGGCGAACCTGTCGAATTTCTATGTGAGCCGCAGCAGACCTTGCTTGACGTGCTGCGCGACGAGTTGAACCTGACCGGCAGCAAGGAAGGCTGCAGCTCAGGCGATTGCGGCGCTTGCACGGTCATTGCCGACGGCAACATCGTCTGCTCGTGCCTGATGCTCGGAGCCGAGGCCGAAGGCCGCAAGATCCAGACGATCGAAGGCATCGCCCAGGGCGAGAAGCTGCATCCGGTGCAGCAGAAATTCCTCGAACACGCGGCGCTGCAATGCGGCTTCTGCACCCCGGGGTTCATCGTTGCGGCCAAGGCTCTGCTTGACCAGAATTTGAACCCGACCGAGGAAGAGACGCGGTATTGGCTCGCCGGTAACCTGTGTCGCTGCACCGGCTATGACAAGATCATCCGCGCCGTGCTCGACGCCGCCGCGGAGATGCGAGCGGGGGCGGCGCGATGAGTTACCTAGACAAGGACGCGCTGAAGGTCGTCGGAACCCGGCCGATCCGGCCAGACGGCGTCGACAAGGTCACCGGTCGCGCCAATTTCGGCGCCGACATGACAATGCCGGGCATGCTGTGGGGCAAGATCAAGCGTAGCCCCCATGCCCATGCGCGGATTGTCTCGATCAATACCGAAAAGGCGATGGCATTGCCGGGCGTGAAGGCCGTGACCACCCGAGCCGATTTCCCCGACATCCCGCCGGACAGGGCCGTTATCGGCGCCGCGCCGCATAACCTATGGGACCTGTCGCGCAACTGCATGGCCAAGGGCAAGGCGCTTTACGAGGGTCATGCGGTCGCCGCGGTTGCCGCCACATCTCCCGCTATCGCCGAGCAGGCGGCCGATCTGATCGAGGTCGAATACGAAGTATTGCCGCATGTCATGGATGTCGAGGCGGCGATGGCGCCGGATGCGCCGGTGCTGCACGACAATATCTTCACTTCGGGGATCGAACCCAGACCGACCAAGCCGTCGAATGTCGCCAAGATGGTTCGTTTCGCCAAGGGTGACGTCGAGGCCGGGTTCGCCGAGGCCGAAATCGTAATCGAGCGGCGCTATACGACAAAGCCGGTTCACCAGGCCTATATCGAGCCGCACGCCTGCGTCGTATCGGTGGCGTCGGACGGGCAAACCACCATCTGGAGCTCGAGCCAGGGCCAGTTCATGGTTCGCGCCTACACCTCGCGGATCTGTGGCGGCGACATCGCCAACATCCGTGCCATCCCGGCCGAGATCGGCGGCGGGTTTGGCGGCAAGACGATCATCTATCTCGAACCGGTCGCCTACATGCTGTCGAAGAAGTCGGGCCGACCGGTGAAGATCGTGATGAGCCGCGAGGAGGTGTTCCGGGCGACCGGGCCGACCTCGGCCGCGGTCGTCGAGGTCAAGCTCGGCGCCAAGAAGGACGGGCGGATAACCGCCGCGAAGAGCGTGCTCAAATACCAGGCGGGCGCGTTTCCGGGCTCGCCGGTTCAGCAGGGCTGCATTTGCGGGCTTGCGGTTTACGACCTGCCGAACGCCGAGGCGATCGGGTACGATGTTCTATCCAATCGCCCCAAGGTCGCCGCCTACCGGGCGCCCGGCGCACCGATCGGCTCGTTCGCAATCGAAAGCTGCGTCGATGAGCTGGCTCGCGAGCTCGGGATTGATCCGCTGAAGATGCGCGAGATCAACGGCGCCAAGGATGGCGCCAAGGCCGCGCATGGCCCGACCTGGAACAATATCGGCTATATGAAGACCGTCGAGGCGGCCAAGGCGCATCCGCAGTGCCGAGAGCCGCTTGGGCCCAATCAAGGCCGAGGCATCGCCTCGGGCTATTGGCACAATGCCGGTGGCGAGTTGAGTGCGGCTTGCCACATCAACGAAGACGGTACGGTGACAGTGACCGAAGGTCATCCCGATATCGGCGGCTCGCGCGCCTCGATGGCGATGATGGTGGCCGAGGTGCTCGGCGTGCCGTTTGAGAGCGTCCGCCCGGTCGTCGGCGATACGACGGCGATCGGCTTCAGCGCCTCGACCGGCGGCAGCCGCGTCACTTTTGCCGGCGGCATGGCGGTGACGCAGGCGACGCAGAAGGTCGTCGAAGAATTGAAGAAGCGCGCAGCGATCATGTGGGACATCAGCCCCGAGGCGGTCGAGTGGAAGGACGGGGAGGCCTCCCCGGCGGGCGCCAACGCCGGCAGCTTCGAGCCGCTCGACCTGGCGGCGATCGCCGCCAAAGCGGCGCGCACCGGCGGGCCGATCAGCGCCGAGGTGCAGATCAACGCGCAAGGCCAGGGGCCGGGCTTCACGACCCATATCTGCGATGTCGAGGTCGACAAGGAGACCGGCCACGTCAAGATCCTGCGCTACACCGCGATCCAGGATGTCGGCCGTGCGATCCACCCCTCCTATGTCGAGGGGCAGATGCAGGGCGGCGTGGCGCAAGGGGTTGGCTGGGCGCTGAGCGAGGAGTACATCTACGACAAGGACGGTCGGCTCGAAAATCCCGGCTTTCTCGATTATCGCGTGCCGGTCGCCTCAGACATGCCAATGATCGACACGGTTATGATCGAGGTGCCGAACCCGCGGCATCCGTTCGGCGCCCGCGGCGTCGGCGAGGTGCCGATCGTGCCGCCGATGGCCGCGGTCGCGAATGCGATTGCCGACGCCACCGGCATCCGTTTGCGCGATTTGCCGATGTCGCCGCCGCGGCTACGCGCCGCTCTCGATGCCGCGGAGCCGATGCGCGCCGCAGCGGAGTAAATGGACCGCGGCGGTGCGTCCTTCGAGACGGCCGCTCCGCGGCCTTCTCAGGATGAGGGCTTTTCTTAATGCCTCCACGGAACCACCTCATGCTGAGGAGCGCCTAATAGGCGCGTCTCGAAGCACGCACGTGCTGGATGCCGTACGCGTCTCCCCGAACGACGATGGATTGGGAGTAAGGTTCGCATGACGTATATGCCGAAGGAATTGCAGAAGGTCGTCGGCACCCGCCCCATTCGCCCGGATGGGGTCGACAAGGTCACCGGGCGTGCCAATTTCGGCGCCGACATGGTGATGCCGGGCATGTTGTGGGGCAAAGTGAAACGTAGCCCGCACGCTCATGCGCGCATCATGTCGATCAATATCGACAAGGCACTAAAGCTGCCCGGCGTTAAAGCGATCGTGACCTCGGACGACTTCCCGCCGATCGCTTCGGAGGAGGCCTTTGTCGGCGAGGGGCCGATGAACTTCCGCGACCTGTCGCGCAACTGTTTGGCGCGCGACAAGGTGCTCTATGACGGCCATGCCCTCGCGGCGGTGGCGGCGACCTCGCCCTCGATCGCCGAGGAGGCCTGCGAGCTGATCGAGGTCTCCTACCACGTCCTGCCATACGTCATCGATGTCGAAGAGGCAATGAAGCCTGGCGCGCCTCTGCTGCACGACGATCTGTTCACACAGGGCGTCGAGCCCAAGCCGACGCATCCGTCCAACGTTGCCAAGGTCGTCGCCTTCAACAAGGGTGATGTCGACGCCGGGTTCCGCGACGCCGAGGTCATCATTGAGCGGCGTTATTCGACCCAGCCCGTCCATCAGGCTTACATCGAGCCGCATGCCTGTGTCGTGTCGGCCGCCGCCGACGGACAGTGCACGATCTGGAGCTCGAGCCAGGGTCAGTTCATGGTGCGCGCTTATTGCGCCAAGCTCCTTGGCATCGACATCTCCGACATTCGTGCAATCCCGGCCGAGATCGGCGGCGGATTCGGCGGCAAGACGCTCGTCTATCTCGAGCCGGTCGCGTTGGCGCTGGCAAAAAAAACCGGCCGGCCGGTCAAAATGGTGATGAGCCGAGAGGAAGTCTTCCGCGGCACCGGGCCGGCAGCCGGCTGCGTCGTCGAAGTCAAGATCGGCGCCAAGAGGGATGGAACGCTGACGGCCGGTGAGGTCGTGCTCAAATACCAGGCCGGCGCCTTCCCGGGCTCCCCGGTGGGGCCCGGCTGCATGTGCGCCTTTGCGATGTACGACATCCCGAATGCGAAAGTCACCGGCTACGATGTCGTGTCAAATCGCCCAAAGGTTGCCGCCTATCGCGCTCCCGGCGCCCCGAACTCGTCCTACGGGGTCGAGAGCTGTCTCGCCGAGCTGGCCGATCAGCTCGGCATCGACCCGTTGGTGTTGCGCGAGAAGAACGCGGCCAAGGACGGCGTCAAGGCCCTGCACGGCCCGGCCTGGCAGAACATCGGCTACGCGCAGACCCTCGAGGCCGCCAAGAAGCATCCGCATCTGAAGGAGAAGCTCGGCCCCAACCAGGGCCGCGGCATCGCGTCGGGCTTCTGGTTCAACATCGGCGGCGAGTTGAGCGCCGCCTGCCACATCAACGAGGACGGCACCGCGGTCGTCGTGTCGGGGAACCCGGATATCGGCGGCTCGCGCGCCTCGATCGGGATGATGGCGGCCGAGGTTCTGGGGATCCCGGTCGAAAAGGTCCGCCCGATCGTCGGAGACACCAGCTCGATCGGCTTCTCGTTTCTGACCGGCGGCAGTCGCGTCACGTTCGCGACCGGCATGGCCGCGACGCAGGCTGCCGAAAAGGTTGTCGACGAGCTCAAAAAACGCGCCGCGATGATCTGGGACATTCCCGCCGACGCGGTCGAATGGAAGGACGGCAAGGCCTACCCCGCCGGCCCCAACGCCGGCAGCTTCGAGCCGCTGCCGTTGGCCGAGATTGCGCTCAAATCGGGCCGGACCGGTGGGCCAATCAGCGCCGAGGTGTCGATCAACGCGCAAGGCGCCGGCCCCGGCTTTGCGACGCATATCTGCGACGTCGAGGTCGACAAGGAGACGGGCCAAGTCAAGATCCTGCGCTACACCGCGGTCCAGGATGTCGGCCGCGCGATCCATCCCTCCTATGTCGAGGGCCAGATCCAGGGCGGCGTCACGCAGGGCATCGGCTGGGCGCTCAACGAAGAATACATCTACGACAAGAACGGGCGGCTCGATAACCCGGGCTTCCTCGATTACCGGGTCCCGGTCGCCTCCGACCTGCCGATGATCGAGGCGGTCATGGTCGAAAACCCGAACCCGCGCCATCCGTTCGGCGCCCGCGGCGTCGGCGAAGTGCCGATCGTGCCGCCAATGGCGGCGGTCGCCAATGCCATCGCCGACGCGATTGGCATTCGAATGCGCGACCTGCCGATGTCGCCGCCGCGGCTGCGCGCCGCGATCGACGCGCAGGAGCCGGTGCGCAAAGCGGCCGAATAACAATGCCGCGCGTCGTCATCCCGGGCCAGGCCGCCCGCCGCTTCACCGGCGGCGCGACCGAGTTCGAGGTGGAGGCGAACAATTTCCGCCGGATGGTTCTGGAGCTCGACCGCCGCTTCCCCGGCCTCGGCCGCCAGATCGAGGAGAGCATGGCGGTGGCGATCGACGGTGAGATCTTCCAGGACGCCTACCTCGCCCCGCTAAACCCCGACAGCGAGATCTACCTGATCCCCAAAATCGGCGGCGGCTAAATCTTCAATTTTCAGGCATCGATGCATCATGCGACCGGCGGATCCGCGATCGGCTCTAGCCGGCCAAGGATGAAGACGTAGGCGACGATGCCGATCACCAGCACGATGCCGGCAACTAGGAACGCGCCGGTGAAGGACCGCGTTGCCCCGACGATGTAGCCCGTCGTTATCGGTGCCACCACGCCCATCATGTTGTTCAAAAAGTTCATGATCCCGCCGATCGTGGCGGTCCCGCCACGAGGCGCGATCAAGGACGGTATCGACCAGCCCACTGGCGCCGCCGCCGCCAGCCCGCTCAGCGCCAGCGAGATCCAAAGGATCGCCCAGAGGGGATCCGTCGTGAACGTGGCACCGAACACGGCAAGGCCGAGCAGCATGCCCAGCACGAGCACGGTCTTGCGCACTGGCGTTTCGTCGTAGCCCCGCTTGATCAGGTGGTCGATCAGCCAGCCGCCGACGACGAGATCGGCGACCGTGGCGCACATCCAAGGGATTGCGGCGTATCCGGCGGACCTCATGACGCTCATGTGCATCGACTGCTCGAGGTAGTTCGGCAGCCAAGTCAGGAACAGGTAGAACGAATAACCGTAGGCCGCAAAGCCGATGGTCAGCCCCCATACTTTGCGATTGAGCAGGAGATAGCCGAGCATGGCGGCCTCGCCGCTCGGCGCCGGTCCTTCCGGGGTAGCCCCGCCGGCGCGGATGTATTCGCGCTCGGCCGGACCGAGCCGCGGATGTTTGCTGGGATCGCGGTAGACGATCAGGAAGGCGAGGAAATAGAGGAAGCTCAGCAATCCGGTCATGCCGAAGCCCCACCTCCAACCGAACTGCACCACCACCAGCGCCACCAGAGGGATGCCGATCACGTTGGAGAACTTTGCTGCGGCATCGAAGGTCGCTGTCGCAAGCGACCGTTCCTGGCGTGGGAACCAAAAACCGGTGGCCTTCGAGCTTGCCGGGAAGCTCGGCGCTTCTGCGGCGCCGAGCAGAACGCGCGCCGCCAGAATGCCGCCGAAGCCGCTGGCGAAGGCGGTCGCGGTAGACGCGACGGACCACAGAAACGTGCTTAACCGATTGACCCAAGTGACGCCGAAACGGTCGAGGATCATGCCCGTCGGGATTTGCATCACGGCATAGGGCCAGAAGAGCCCGCTGAAAAGCCAGCCGAGCTCACTGTCGGTCAGACCGAATTCCTGCTGCAGCTGGGGCCCGCCAACGGAGAGGTTTATCCTGTCGAAATAATTGACCAGAATCCCGGCTCCCAGCAACACGCCGATGCCCCAGCGCACCTTCGGGATGCGGCGGGCGGCGGGTATCGCGGTCATCCCCCCTCTTGCGGGCTGGTCGTGGCGGGCGACGCGGCCCCGCCGTTCTTATGCTGCCGGTCCTCGAGCCGACGCACGATCTCATTGGCGATATCAACCGGTTTGCCGCCGACATCGACAATGATCGAGTGTTCGTCAGGCGTAGGCTCCTCCAATGTCGCGAACTGGCTGTCAAGCAGGGCAACCGGCATGAAATGCTCGTGCCTTGCGGCCATGCGCCGGTAAATCAGATCGGACGATCCTTTGAGGTAGACCAGCACCACGTCGTGGCGGTCGCCAATGATGAGGTCCCGATAGGACCGCTTCAGAGCCGAACAGGTCAGCACACCGCATTCGCCCCGGGCGCGCCAGCCGTCGATTTCGTCGGCGATCTTGTGGAGCCAGGGCATTCGGTCCGCATCCGTCAACGGAATCCCGCTGCGCATCTTCTCGACATTTTCGTGCGGGTGCAGATCGTCGCCTTCCTGGAAATGACAGCCCAGGGCGCCGGCGAGCAGGGCCGCGACCGTGCTCTTGCCCGATCCGGAGACACCCATAACCACGACGATCACTGGCCTGGTGACGGTGTGCGCGAGGGCCGCGGACCACTCGCGCTGAGGTTGCTGATCGGTTGCCACCATGCTATAATTCCGGATTATACACCAGAGTAAGTCTGGGCTGACCACGGTATTTTGGGAGGTCCGACATTGCAAGGATTGCGCCGCTGGGCTGGCCGCCCGTGGAATCGAGCGCAGCGGGCTTCCTGACAGGGCTGCCGAACCTGGTGAACCACGCATCCGTCGCGCAAAGCAGGCAGGAGGCCGCTACCGCGCGCAATGCTGCGCTTCAAGCATCCTATGTTTTTGTTTTCTCGCAGCCGTGTTTGCCGCCCAGTCCGGTTTAGCCCAGACGGCGCCAACCTCACCGGCAGCCGCCCCCGGCGCGCCGCCATCAGCCGTCACGACGGAAACAAGCAACCCGCCCGCGCAACCCTCTCCGGCTGCTCCGGGCGCGCTGGTGTCACCCTTACCCGTGATTACGCCTTTAACCAACCCTGCTGTAATATCGCCTGTACCCCACCTCGACTACAACGAACAGATTCCGTTGTTTGGCGAGTTGCCCTTCCGTAAGGAACTTGCGGAGAAGGGGATTGATTTCATCGCACATCATATCAGCCAGACCGCGTCCAACACGGCCGGCATCCACGGCACGGGCACCGCCTATGCCCAGCAAGTCGACTTCGGCGTCAGCTTCGATCTCGACAAACTGGGCGTTTGGCCGGACGCCATCGCGCGTTACGCGATGACGGACCGCGCCGGCAATAACCTTACGGCAAGGACCGGCGGCTATTTCCCTTACCAGTCGATTTACGGGCAAGGGCAAAATCTGCGCTTCAACGAAATTAGTGTCGAGAAATTCCTTTTGGCGAAGGAGGTGGCCCTGAAGTTCGGCTTCTATCCGATGGGCAACGATTTTGCAGTGTTACCGTATCTCTGCAACTTCATCAACGATGCGCTCTGCGGGCATCCGATAACGCTCTTTGACAACAGCGCATGGGCAGACGCGCCGGCCGGCAGATGGACCGGCCGCGTCAAATGGCACATAACGGACGAACTTCAGATTCAAGCCGCGGCCGTCGATGCGAACCCTCGCTATACGCTCCGGCAGGACGGCTTCAAGCTCAACTTTACCGGGAACACTGGTGTGATCGCGCCGGTGGAGCTCAAATATCAGATCGGCAAGAACCCCGGAGATTATGCCGGAACCTATAATCTCGGCGGCTATTACGATTCCTCGGCGAGAGCCGATTTGGCCAACCCCAAGATCTTCCACGAGGGGCTGTACGGTCTCTATGTCGAGGCTGCACAACATATCATCCATTGGGGGCCGCCAGAAGAAATCAGAGGGCTGGCGCTCTTCGGCGTCTTTACCGTGAGTGACCAGAACACCGCACAATTCAAAAATGACTATGAGGCGGGATTTGCTTCCCGCGGCGTGTTTCCGGACCGTCCGCTGGACCTCCTGTCCCTCGGCTGGGTGCGGGCCACGATCAATCCACGCTTTCAGTTTCGGCTGGCGGAGGCGGGATTGCCGATCCAGACCAGCGAACAGCTTGTCGAACTCAACTACGCCTTCCAGCTCACCCCGTCACTGTTTTTCCGGCCGGGCGTCCAATACGACATCCGCCCCGGCGCGACGTCGACGCATCCGAACACTTGGGTGTTCGCCTTCCACATCCAGCTCACGCTTTGATCGAGGCGGGGACCCGAACCCGCGGCATCGGTTTGGTGGCGGCGGCGTCGACGAGGTGCCGATTGTGCCGCCAATGGCGGCGGTCACCAATGCCATCGCCGACGCGATCGGTATTCGAATGCCCGACCTGCCGATGTCGTCGCCGCGGTTGCACGCCGCGATCGACGCGCAGCAGCCGGTGCGCAGGGCGGCAGAGTAGCAATGCCGCGCGTCGTCATCTCGGGCCAGGCCGCCCGCCGGTTCACCGGCGGCGTAACTGAGCTCGAGGTGGAGGCGAACAATTTCCGCCGGATGGTCCTGGAGCTCGACCGCCGCTTTCCTGGTCTCGGCCGCCAGATCGACGAGAGCATGGCGGTGGCGATCGACGGTGAGATCTTCCAGGACGCCTACCTCGCCTCGCTCAACCCCGACAGCGAAATTTACCTGATCCCCAAAATCGGTGGCGGCTGAGGCCGTCGGCGATTTGCGCCGCCGAACAAAAGAGCCCAGGTAGCGCCGCGATTTGACTGCAGTCTTACATTACTAGGTTGGCGCGCCGTTTACGCTGCCTAATTCTTGATCACGCTGTCTCCCTCGAAAACAGGTTAAGGATCACTTACAGCATCTCCGACGTTTATCACCGCTGGAGTTGAGAACGCGGGAGCAGCGGTGATGGTCGAGGCGGTCTGGGGACGGTTGGTCCCGATCAGTCGGCGCCATCAGCGCGACCCTGGGCGATGGATTCGATGGCTGCTTCGCGCTGTCGCGATGCTGCGCTGGGCGGCAGCACTCGCGGCATGTTTTCTGCTGGGTTGGGGCATCACGACCGAGGTCCGCTCCTCCTATCTGCAGTCGCGTCTGCTGTCGCGCTGGGCCGCGGACATGAAATTCACGGTTCAGCCAGGCCCCAGCGAGGACATCCGCTTCCCCAAATCGGGACCTTACGACGAGCGGCTCGGCTATGCACAGCTGCCGGCCTTTATCGCGGCCCTGAGCACCCGCCATTTCGCCGTCACGCGGCAAGCGCGCTGGTCGCCGCCGCTGGAGCGGTTCGTCGACCAAGGGGGCTACCCCATCTACGGTGAGAAATCGCGGGCCGGGGTGAAACTGTTCGACCGAGATCAGAACCCGCTCTACCAGGCGAGCTATCCGGATCGGGCCTACAAGGATTTCTCCTCGATCCCGCCGCTCGTGGTCGGCAGCCTGCTCTTCATTGAGGACCACGACCTTCTCGATCTGCAAGACCCGGAGCGCAACCCGGCGGTCGAATGGGGCCGGTTCATGCTCGCCGCGGCGGGACGGATCGCCAGCGTCGTCGATCGCCGCTTCAGAGAAGGCGGCGCCAGCACGCTTGCTACCCAGATCGAAAAGTTTCGTCATTCGCCGGGCGGCCGCACACCCGGCATCGCCGAAAAATTCCGCCAAATGGTCACAGCTTCGGCGCGCGCCTATCGCAATGGCCCGGAGACGGCCGCAGCCCGGCGCGACATCGTGACGACCTATCTCGACGCGACGCCGCTCGGGTCGCGACCCGGTTACGGCGAAATCATCGGCGTCCCCGAGGCGCTGTGGGTCTGGTACGGCGCCGATCTCGCCGAGGCGAACCGGGTGCTGACCACACCGGCCACAACCAAGGCTCAATGGGCGCGCAAGGGTGAGGTTTATCGGCAAGTCCTCAGCCTGCTGCTCGCCAACCGCCGGCCGGCCTATTATTTGAACGGCGACGGAGCCGCTCTCTCGGCCTTACCGAGGGGTATCTGCGCCTGCTGGCCGGGGCGGAGATCATTGACCCGGCGCTGCGCGACGCGGCCCTAGCCGCCAAGCTGCATTTCCGCACGCAGCTGCCGCCCCCGGCAGCGGTATCCTTCGTCGGAAGCAAGGCGACTGACCGGCTGCGGGCCGAGCTGATGACCTCGCTCCACCTGCCCGATCTCTATGCGTTAGACCGGCTCGATGTGACAGGGTATGGGACGGTCGACACGGCCGCCCAGAAACGGGTCACGGGTGTTCTAGAGCGGCTCGGCGATCCCGTTTACGTCAGATCGCTGGGGCTCGTCGGTCGCAATCTGCTTGGCGGAGAAAAGCCAGGTAGGCTCGCCTGGAGCGTCGTGCTTTACGAGCGCGGCGCCGAGCGGAACTACCTCCGAGTCCACGCGGACAGCCTCAACTCGCCCTTCGACATCAATTCCGGCGCCAAGCTGATCCTCGGTTCAACCGCCAAATTGCGCACCCTAGTCACCTATCTGAACATCGTCGACGAATTGCACCGCAGATTGGCGCTGCTGCCGCGGCGCGATTTGGTGGCCATGGCGGCGGCGAAGGATGACCCGCTGCCCGCGTGGGCGGCGGGCTCCCTCGCGAAGACTGGTGATCACGGCCTTCAGCCGATGATCGACGCGGCGATGCAACGCCATTATTCGGGCAGTCCTTCGGCGTTCTTCACCGGCGGCGGTGTGCACGCCTTCGCCAATTTCGAGAAATGGGAGGACCATTGGGATCCGACTGTGCTCGATGCCTTCGAGCACTCGATCAACAATTCCTTTATCCGCATCATGCGCGACATTGTCCTCTACTACCAGGCGCAGAGCGGGATAGAGACCGAGAAGCTTCTGTCGGATGTCGACGACCCGGACCGGGAAGCCTATCTGAAGCGGTTCGCCGATCAGGAGGGACGCCGCTACCTCGGCCGTTTCTGGAACGACTACAACGGTCTGACGCCGCAAGAGGCGGTGGACAAGCTGGCGCGCCGGACGCGCCCCGTAGCGCGACGGCTGGCGGTCGTCTATCTCACGGCGCGGCCCGAAGCGACCCGGGCCGAGCTCGGCGACTTTCTCGCGCACCACTTGCCGCCTTCATCGGTGGACAACGACGAGCTCTGGGATTTGTGGCGGGAGTATGGGCCCGGCCGCTTTTCGCTGCAGGACCGGGGCTACATCGCGGGAATTCATCCGCTTGAGCTGTGGCTCGTCGCCCATCTCCACGATCATCCGAACGCGCCCCGCAACGAGGTCTTCGAGGCGAGCGCGGATGTGCGGCAGGACGTCTATGGCTGGCTTTTCAAGAGCCGCAACATGCACAAGCAGAACACCCGAATCCGCATCCTCCTCGAGGAGGACGCCTTCGACCGGATCCTCCAGGATTGGCGCCAGCAGGGCTATCCTTTCGGACATCTCGTGCCGTCATATGGTAGTGCGATAGGCAGCTCGGGTGATCGGCCCGACGCGCTCGCCGATCTGATGGGCATCATTCTCAACGACGGCGTGCGGCAATCGAATGTCGACCTGCAGCGAGTCCATTTCGCGGCAGGTACACCTTACGAGACCGACATGACGCTCAAACCCCAGCCGCAACGGGTCATGGCTCCCGAGATCGCCGAGACCGTGCGGCAGGCGCTGGTGGGCGTTGTGATGGAGGGGACCGCGACGCGTTTGCGCGGCGCTTACCACGCGCCGAACGGGAGCTTGCTGCCGGTCGGCGGCAAGACCGGCACGGGCGACAATCGCCTGGACCGCTTTGGCCGCGGCGGCCATTTGGTATCACAGCGCGTCGTCGACCGCACCGCCACTTTTGTATTCTTCCTGGGTGACCGCTTCTTCGGCACAATCACCGCTTATGTTCCCGGCGCAATCGCCGGCACTTACCATTTCACCAGCGCTCTGGCCGTGCAACTGCTCAGAGCCCTCGAACCGCAGCTCGAACCGCTCCTCGAGGAGCCGGCGAGCGAAGCTGCGCCGATGCCGATCATCGAAGCTTCACCGGCTATCACAGGGCTGAGGAAGAGCAGCGAGGGCAGCGCCGACTAGTCCCATTATGATGACGGGCGCCTATGACGACCGGGCGACGCTTTGCAGCAGGTCGGCCTTGCGATTCAACGCAACCACGAGACCGTCGACACCCTCGCGCCGCAGGATTGAATAGAACTCCGATCGATGGACCGCCAGCTGGCTGATTGTGCCATTGAGGTAAACGTCGGAGATCTGCCACGAGCCTTGATCCGGACGCATCAGATAATCGAGCTCGGTCGCCTCGCCATTCGATTTGACGATCTTTGTTTGCACCATGATATCTCTGCCAGTTGGCCGCTCGCCGGTGACTTGCAGTTTTTGCCCGGAATAGCTGTCGAACTGATCGGCATAAGTGGCCGTGACATAATGCGCAAACGCCGCCTCCAGCTGTCGCTGCTCTGCCGGGGAGAGGGTCTCCCAGGCCAGGCCAACGGCCAGCCGCGTCATGGACGGGATGTCGAAGGCACGGTCGACGACCGGCGCCAGCCTGGTATAACGCCCGCTTTCCCCGAGCACTCGGCCTTCCCGCATGTTACCGAGCAAAACGCTGTAGAAGCTCCGCACGGTGTCCCCGGGATTAGAAACTGCCGCCGATGCCGGTGCAATGAGCCCGACACCCGCAAACAATGCGAGGCAAAGGCTGAGGAAATTGCCTCGCCAAGCGTATCGCATATTTCGTTCACTCATCCCCCGTCTCCTCATTAACCTCCATTACCCCTCTCTGCTGACCCTCAGGCACAGCATCACCCGCAATTTTTAATTTTTTGCCCCCTTCTGCCGTCACGGCTCATCACCTCAGGAGTTGGGGCGGGTTATCGACGGATGCAACCATGTCGGCCCAGGCTTTCTTCATATTTGCCAAAGAGATCGCCGCGTTTGTTAAGACGACCAACTGCTCACAATGACGGTGATCTGAGAGATTATCCCAAAAATGCCAATTCCGATTGTCCGTCATCATGTCGCCGAGCGCTGAATAGTTTATTTTCCTTAAACTTATTGGATTCCGGCGGATCTCTGAAACGGGATATTTGAACGATTCCTTAGGATTCATGTTCATCAACCATGGAAAGACTTGTTTAGGAGGGTCATCGATGCGAACACTGGCAACAGCGGCGGTTGTCGGGCTCGAATTGCTCGCCGGAACCTCGGCCACCGGGCACGCCCAGTACTACAATAACTACGGAACGCCGAACACCAATTCCTGGTCCCCTCATAATTACCCAGGGTACCAGATCAGCACCTCGGGCAATCCATGGTATTATTATTATCCGGGTTATGGGTACGCTTACCACTACCCGACTTATAACTACTATGCCGGATCACCGTTTCCGGCCCCGAAGGCATATTGGGATCCCTACGTCGCCCAGCGCCCCTATTCGGACAACGCCGGTCCGAAGGCCAGCGGCCACGGCAGTCCGTAGCCTCGATTACCCCTGAATGATTGCTCGGGCGGGGCGTCGGCAAGCGGCCCGCCCGAAGTGCGACCACCCACTTCATCGGGTCCGCATCCTGCGCTATTCATGGCCGGGAACGCGCGGGGAGGCCATGGCAGCAAACCAGCGGATCGAAGATTATGCGCTGATCAGCAACTGCGCTACGGCGGCGCTGGTTGGGCGCAATGGATCCATCGACTGGCTCTGTCTGCCGCGGTTCGATTCCGCAGCCTGTTTTGCAGCGCTTCTGGGGGAGCCTGAGCACGGCCGTTGGCTGATTGCGCCGACCGATCCCTC
The DNA here is from genome assembly GCA_963787425.1 of uncultured Alphaproteobacteria bacterium. GTDB lineage: Bacteria > Pseudomonadota > Alphaproteobacteria > ATCC43930 > CGMCC-115725 > AP-15. The sequence goes on along the minus strand of CAWBCV010000001.1, from coordinate 327,123 downwards.
CTACCGGGTCGAGCGCCGTTATCTGAACGGCTCGCTGATCCTCGTAACAATGTTCGAGACTGCCGCGGGCGCAGTCGAGGTGGTCGATTTCATCGGATTGCGGCACGGCTTCTCAGACATCGTTCGTCTGGTCCGAGGGTTGCGCGGTCGTGTCCCGATACAGACCGAGTTCGTTCTGCGCTTTGACTACGGTGCCGTGGTGCCCTGGGTCGAGCGGCTGCCGGAAGGCGGGATATCGGCCATTGGCGGTCCCGAAAGAGTAGTCTTGCGCACCCCGGTGCCGCTCCGCGGCGAGGATCTGAAGACTGTCGGTGAATTCGACGTCGGCGCGGGTGAGACGGTCCCTTTCGTGATGAGCTACGGACCCTCCCATCTTCCGCGTCCACAGCCGATCGACGCAGAGCAGGCCTTGCGCCGGGTCGAAACCTTTTGGCGGCGATGGTCGTCACGCTGCTGTCCCGCCGGTCCTTGGGGCGATGCCGTCAAAGGCTCTTTGGTCGCGCTGAAGGGCCTGACCTTTAGCGCGACCGGCGGAATTGTCGCGGCGCCGACCACCTCGTTGCCCGAGCAGATCGGCGGCTCGCGAAATTGGGACTACCGCTACTGCTGGCTGCGCGATGCCACCTTCACCCTGCTGGCACTGATGCATGGGGGGTTTTATGACGAGGCCCGGGCGTGGCGGGATTGGTTGCTGCGGGCTGTCGCGGGCAGCCCTGACCAGTTGCAAATCATGTATGGGCTTGGCGGCGAGCGCCGGTTGACAGAATGGGAAGTACCATGGCTGTCGGGGTACGAAGGCTCGCGACCGGTGCGGATCGGCAATGCCGCGGTGAAGCAGACGCAACTCGATGTGTATGGCGAGGTCCTCGACGCGCTATACCATGCCCACTGCCATGGTCTGCCAACGGTTGATCGCGCGGTCGCGATCGGCCGCACCGTTCTCGGTCACGTGGCGCGAATCTGGCGTCAACCTGATGAGGGCATTTGGGAAGTACGCGGGCCGCCGCAGCACTTCACACATTCCAAGGTAATGGCATGGGTTGCTTTCGACCGAGCCGTCAAAATTCTGGAGCAAGTCGGCGAGCAGGTCGGCGGCGACGGTCCGATCCAGAGATTGCGGCGGATACGTGACGAGATTCACCAGGATGTCTGCCAGCGTGGATTCGATCCGGATCTCGGCAGCTTCGTTCAGGCTTACGGGTCGAAATCGCTCGACGCGAGCCTGTTGCTGCTGCCGCTCGTCGGCTTTCTGCCGCCGACCGACCCGCGCATCGTCGGAACGGTCAAGGCAATCGAGCAGCGCCTTTTCGTCGACGGTTTCGTCATGCGTTACGACACCGGAGAGGTCGCAGACGGCTTGCCCCCCGGAGAAGGGGCCTTTCTGGCCTGCAGCTTTTGGCTGGCCGACAACTATGTCCTGCAAGGACGCGTCGACGAGGCCCGCGAGCTTTTCGAGCGTCTGCTTTCTTTGCGCAACGATGTGGGTCTCCTCGCAGAGGAATACGACCCGCGCCTCTCTCGCCAGGTCGGAAACTTCCCGCAGGCCTTCTCGCACGTCGCGCTGGTCAACACCGCCTACAACCTGACCCGCGCGCAAGGTCCCGCGCAACAACGCGCGGACCGCCGCAAGGCGAGGCGTCACCTCGCCTCATAGCGAAAGCCCAGCGGAAGCTCGTACCGAGAGGCCCTCACCCGCCTCGCCGCGCTCGGCACCCTCTCCCGCACCGCGGGAGAGGGAGACCAAGCCCAAGGGGCTGGTGGGTGAGGTCTATGTGCGCAGCGCCTTGGACAAGGCGGCGGCACAGTCGCCGGCGGCGCGGCGGGCGGCGGCGATCAATCGGCCGTAGCGGATGAAGCCGTGATTTAGGCCTTCATAAACCTTGAGTTCACATGGCACCCCCGCTTCTTTCAGGCGCGCGGCGAGGCGGTGGCTGTCGTCGAGCAGCGGATCGAGACTGCCGACGATCAGATGTGCCGGGGGTAGGCCAGAGAGCTCGGCGAGCGCCGGTGCGGCGCGCCAATCTTTTTGCTGGTCCGGATTTTCGAGATACGTCTCCCAGATCCAGCGCATCTGGGTCTGCGACAGACCGGCGCCGCGGCCGAACCGTTGCCAGGATTGGCTCTCGGTGTCGGTCGAGAAGCAGCCATAGATCAGCAGCATGAAGCCGAGCGCACGCTCACCGGCGTCACGCAACGCGACAGCAGCTGCCAGCGCCAGGTTGGCGCCGGCGGAATCGCCGCCAACGGCGAGCCGCGTCGGATCGACGCCGAGCCCATCCCCCTCACGTGCGGCTAGGCGGACCATCGCGACCATCTCGTCAAAGGCGACCGGAAACCGATGCTCGGGCGACAGGCGGTAATCGACCGACAGCGCGGCGATGCCGCTCTGGCGGACGAGCTCGCGCAGCATCGCATCCCAGCTCGGTAGGCCGCCCTGCATAAAGCCGCCGCCATGTGCGTAGATCATCAGCGGCGGGCGGTCGGCGTTGTCCGGCAGATAGAGGCGGCACGGCACTTGGCCGTGCGGCCCCGGCAGGTTTAGATCCCGTTCGCGTTGCAAAGGAACGGAGCCTTCGCCGAGAAACGCGCCGATGCGATCAGTTGCGGCACGGACCTCGCTCAACGACCCCTGCGTGCGATCCGGCGCGACGAGGCCGCGGCTCTGCAGCAGCTGCCCCGCAGCGACCAGCTCGGGATCGATCCAGGGTGTCGCGTCATTCATTGTCTCTCTCCCCTCCCGTCTCCCCTGCGAAAGCGGGGGTCCAGGGACCCAATCTCAAAAACCTGGCCCCCCTGGATACCCGCTTCCCCGGGTATGACGAACACTAAAGTGGTCTGAGCACCTCGATCCTCACTCAGCGGCGCGGGCGGGCTCGGCCGCAGGCGTCGGCGTGGCCGCCGGCAACCTCGGCAGCACCTCCTTGGCGAGGAGCCTGATGCCCTTCTCGGCCTCCTGGTGGTCGAGAAAGCCGGAGCGGCCGATGAAGATGAAATGGCCGAACCCGCCGACCTTGTCGTAGATGTCCATGATCTGCTTGTAAACGGTATCCGGGTTGCCGGCGCACAGAATGCCGCGGGCGATGGCCTGCTCGGCGTTGATGCCGATCAGGCTGTCGGCCGGGCGCCGCGCGGGTTGCGCGCCGGGACGGGGCTGAGTGCGGTAGTTCTGCGCCGTGACCTCGGGCGGCTGCCGGCCCGGCATCAGCCGCGAGAATTGCGGCGCCTGCTTTAGGCTGGTGTTCAGGAACCACAAGGTTTTGGCGCCGATCCGCATACCCTCCTCATCGGTGTCGCCGACATAGCAGAGAGCCGCATAAGCGAAGCGGTCGGTGCCGGGCTCGGGCAGACCGGCATCGCGGCGCGCCTCGCGATAGGTGTCGAAAGCGCGCTTGCTGGCCTCGGGCCCGCGCAATACCAGCGCGTTGATCATCCCGCGTCGGCCCAGCTCGGCCGAGGTCTCGGGGTCCCCGGTTGCCGCCCACATCGGCGGATGCGGCCGCTGATAGACGGGCGGCCAGATGTTGACGTGGCGATGCGTGTAATATTTGCCCTCCCAGCTGAACGGCCCGTCATGCGAGGTCAAGGTCTTCTGTATGAGGTCGATCGCCTCCCAAAAGCGGTCGACATAACCGATCGGGTTGGCGTTGCCCGATACCATTTCGCTGTCGCCCGATTTGACGAAGCCGATCTCGATCCGGCCGCGCGAGATTACGTCCGCCGTCGCGTATTCCTCGGCGACCCGCACCGGATCGGGGCGAATCGTGATCAATGTGCCGAGGCTGAGGATACGCACCTTCTTCGTCTGCCGGGCGAGGATGCCGAGGATCATCGGGCTCGCGCCGTAGAGGCTGTTAATCCCGGAATGATGCTCGATCGATACGACATTGACGCCGAGGTCGTCGCACAGCAGGTGCTCGTCGAGACATTCCTCGAACAAATCGGCCGCGATCTTCGGGTCGCAGTACTTGTTGGGGAGGCTGGCACGCACCGAGTCGGCCCGGTCGAGCACCTCCTTCGGCACAAAGGGGTAGACGTTCTCGCAATGATACCAAGCCTGCATGGCGGCTACTCCTCAAGAAAACGGGAAACCCGCTCGACGAAGGCCTCGGACCGCTCGATCTCGGGATGGTGTCCGGCGCCTTCGACCAGCTCGAACCGTGAGCCGGGGATCAAGCGGCTGTAGGCGCGGCCGTAATCCGGCGTCACGACCCGGTCGCTCTCGCCCCACAGCAGCAGGGTGGGCACCTTGATCCTTCCGAGCCAGCGCGACAGCTGCGGGTTGTACATATACGGGTGCCAGGCATAGAGGCAAAGCGCCTCGCGGTTGCGGGCGTAGACGACCAGCGCCTCGTCAGACATCGCGTTAAAGTTCGGTGCGAACCTGTCCGGGTCGTGCCAGCTGCACCGCCGCACCTCTTCGGGCGATTTTTCGAAGATGTCGAGGATATCGGGTGTCTCTCGGTCGCTGATTTTGATGCCGACCGGATCGACGAGGACGAGCTTGTCCAGCCTATGGCTGCATGCCGCCGCGACCTCCGCCGCCAGCCAGCCGCCGAAGGAAAATCCGAGCAATGTCGCCTTTTCCCCGGGCAGACTTTCCAGAACTTCCAGGTAGAGATGCACAAGGTCGTACACCGTGTCGAAATCCTTCGGCCGCGGCGACTGGCCAAAGCCCGGACTCGACGGCGCAATGATCTCGCGATGTCCGCCGAGGAGTTCGAGAAAACGCGCTTGCGGATCCACCGTTTGAAAGCCGTGCAGCAACAGCATCGGCCGACCAGAGCCACGGCGCAGCGCTTCGAGCTCGATCCCGCACACCTGGAGCTGTTCCGCTCCGCCAGTCGCCATCACATTCCTCTCTTCAGCCAAGCCCATGCAGAAAGATGTATAGCGTTGACTGTTGCTCGTCCGAAACCTGTTTCGGCCCCCCCTGTCGTCCCAGAAGGCCGGGACCGCATGGTAAGGATGGACACCGGCCTTCGAGGGTGTGACGAAGACACGGAGACATGGCGACAGCGGCCCGGAGGGCGGGATGCGGAACTTGCAAATCAACCGGGAGCGGCTTTGGGCGAGCCTGATGGAATTGGCGCGGATCGGCGCGACGCCGAAGGGCGGTGTGTGCCGGCTCGCCGCGAGCGATCTCGATGGCGAGGCGCGGCGTCTGTTCATCCGTTGGTGTGAGGAGGCCGGCTGCACCGTCCGGGTCGACAAGATCGGCAACATTTTTGCGCGCCGCCCCGGCCGCGACGCGGCTCTCCCGCCGGTCATGACGGGCAGCCATCTCGATACGCAGCCGACCGGCGGCAAGTTCGACGGAGCTTACGGGGTTCTCGCTGCCCTCGAATTGGTGCGTACGCTCAACGACCTTGGCTATGAGACCGAGGCGTCGATCGAGATCGTCGCGTGGACCAATGAGGAGGGCTCGCGCTTCTCGCCGGCGATGGTCGGCTCGGGAGCGTTCGCGGGCGTCTTCGACCTCGCCGAAGGTCTCGCGCGGCCGGACAATCTGACCGGCGTTACGCTCGGCAGCGAGCTCGAGCGCATCGGCTTCGCCGGCCCGGAGCCAGTGGGCGGCCGGCCGGTCGCCGCTTATTTCGAGGCCCATATCGAGCAAGGGCCGATCCTCGAAGCCGCCGAGAAGCCGATCGGCGTCGTGACCGGCGCGCAAGGGCAGCGCTGGTATGAAATCACGGTCACCGGACAGGAAGCGCATGCCGGGCCGACGCCGATGCCGCGGCGCCGCGATGCGCTGGTCGGCGCCGCGCGAATGATCGGCGCGGTCAACCGCATCGGGCACGCGCATGCCCCCTACGCCTGCGCCACGGTCGGGTTTGTCCAGGTCAGCCCGAACTCGCGCAACACCATCCCGGGACACGTCTTCTTCACCGTCGATTTCCGCCATCCGGATGACGCGGTGCTGAGCGCAATGGATGGCGAGTTGCGGCAAGCCTGCGAGGGCGCCGGCGCAGCGATCGGTCTCGAAACCGAGGTCAAGGAATTCTGGTATTTCCCGCCGACCCCGTTCGACCCCGATCTCGTCGCCACGGTCCGGGGCGCGGCGAAAGCGCAGGGCTATCTGCATCAGGACATCGTCAGCGGCGCCGGGCACGACGCGGTCTACCTGGCGCGCGTCGCCCCAGCCGCGATGATCTTCGTGCCCTGCGTCGGCGGCATCAGCCACAACGAGATAGAAGACGCCAAGCCCGACGACCTGACCGCCGGCTGCAACGTGCTGCTCAACGCCGTGCTCGACCGGGCCGCCGCCTCTTCAACAGGAGAAGACCGGCCGGGGGCTCGCCCCTAACGCAGCGAAGACCGCGTCAGGGCGCTCAATCGGCGCTTGTTTGTGGCCCGTAACGCGTTACATTTTTAATGCGCCGCCGGCGGGGTCTTCGCGAATTGCGTCTGCTAGTGCCGGACGCGCGCTCGGAAAAAATTCGCAGCCGGGTCGCAGCCCAAATAGCGCGCCTGACCCGCGACAGAGAACTCGAAGTGCTCGACTGGATCGAGGGGGTCTCCGAGTTCGACGCAGATGAGGCGCGGTGATGTGGTAACCGTCGCCGCACGGGGCGACTACGGTAAGCCGCGGCCGGCGGTAATTGTCCAGACTGACGCCTTTCCGGAAAGTCATGCCTCCATCGTGGTCTGCCAGATGACTTCCGGTGCGGTCTCACACGCTCGACACCTCTTCTGCAAAAATTCCGAGGCGGTTGATACCGTCGAACGCCGCCACTTTATAGCATTCCGCCAGGGTCGGATAATTGAACACCGTCTCGATGAAGTAATCGATTTTTCCGTCGAACGATAAAACGGCCTGACCGATATGGATCAGCTCGCTCGCCCCTTCGCCGATGATGTGGACTCCCAGGAGCTGGCGAGTCTCGCTATGAAATATCAGCTTCAGAAGCCCGGTGACGTCGCCGAGGATCTGGCCGCGGGCGATTTCCTTGTAGCGGGCCTTGCCGATTTCGTACGGGGTGGCGGCTTCGCTCAGCTCCTCTTCGTTCTTGCCGACCATCGAGATTTCCGGGACCGCATAGATACCGTACGGAAAGCGCTCGGGGACGCTCTGCGCCTTGACCCCGAAGGCGTGGCACGCCGCGAGACGGCCTTGCTCCATCGAGGTCGAGGCGAGCGCCGGAAAGCCGATCATGTCGCCCACCGCGTAGATGCCGGGGACCTGGGTGCGATAGTGCTCGTCCACGGTCAACCGGCCGCGGCTGTCGGGCATCAGGCCGGCTTCTGCGAGGTTGAGCTTACCGGTCGCGCCGGTCCGGCCGACCGAGTAGAGCGCCTTCTCGGCGATGATCGTCTTGCCACTGTCGAGGTGCAGCCTGACGCGGGGGCCGTGCTCGTCCTCGATGATCTCTAACCTGCCGACGCTCTCGTTGAGCCGCAGGGTAACCCGGTTTTCCCGCAGGTGATGGCTGAACTCGTCGACGATTTCGTGGTCGACAAAAGGCAACAAGCGGTCGCGCTTGTCGATCAGGGTCACCCGCACGCCGAGAGCGGCAAAGATGCTGGCGTATTCGCATCCGATCACCCCGGCCCCGACAACCGCCAGGGTCCGCGGCAGCCGGTCGAGCTGAAGGACGTCGTCGCTGGTGAAAATACGCTCGCCGTCGAACGGAATATTCGGGGCGCGGGTGGTTTCCGCCCCGGCGGCGATGACTATCCTTTTTGCCGTTACTGTGCGGGAAGTAGCGGCATCGACATAGTCGAGGCGGAGGGTGTCGGGAGCAACGAAGCATGCCGTCGCCGCGATCAGCTCGACATCGTTGCGCATCAGCTGGTGACGGGTGACGTCGATTTCGTGCTGGATCACCCGGTCGGTGCGGAACAGCAGATCCTGCATCGTGATGTGCTGTTTGACGGTATAGGACGCGCCGTAAAATTCTCGCGAGCGATACCCGCAAAGTTCGAGCGCCGCCTCGCGCAAAGTCTTGGACGGGATCGTGCCGAGATTGACGCTGCACCCGCCGAGCACGGTCCTTCGTTCGACAATCGCGACTTTCTTGTTCAGCTTGGCGCCCTGGATTGCCGCGCGCTGCCCGGCGGGCCCAGAACCGATCACCAAAAGGTCATAGTCGAACGCGTTGCCAGACATGCCCTCGCCCCTGTTACCGAACCGCCGTTACGGTTGAACGATGCAATAAGCGTGCAACAGGACGGTGACAATACGATGAAGGCTGCCGTCGACCGCACGCGGCACCCCACATGTATGATTGGGCGCCGTGTGCGCTTCGAGACGCACCCCGGCTGCGCCGGGTCGCTCCTCAGCATGAGGGCATGTTGTGAATGAAAATGCCTCATCCTGAGGCGCCTCGCAAAGCGAGGCCTCGAAGAGCTTGCCCTCGCGAAGGCGGGGGACGCGCGCCATTTCTTCCAGCCTTACGACACTCTTGCCCAGCCGCTCCGCTCAACCCGTCCCGCATCTCTTTCAATGTCGCCGAAAGATACGCGAAGCATGGCAGCCTCCGGATCTGCTCTTCTTTATTGGCGGCCAATCGACCCAATTTAGGGGGTGTCGCTGCATCTCCACCGCTTACGAGAACTGAGGGCGCGGCTCCTGCCGTCGCACTGTCCTGATGACCAACCTCGTCCTACAGCACGGGCTCTCCTTCGCCGATCTTTATGACCGGGACGGTCTCGTTCGGCTGGATCGGGCATTTGTGTCCCATCTTGGCGAAACCGATATCGGTTTGCATGACCGGCTGATGACGGCGCGGCGCGACCCCGACGTCATCGAGGGCCTCGACGAATCCAACCTGCTGGTCGATCTCGCACCCCATCTCGAAGATTTCATCGGCGAGCTGTTCGGGATCGAAACTGAGGTCCGGGAGCTGCAGGCGCGCCATCACGAACTGGCGCCGCTGTACTCGGTCAAGCGCCTGTTTGTTCAGCGGCGCGCCGTCAAGGGGGTCAAAGAAGCCGATGCCGTGGCGATCGACGGAGTCGGGTTGGCCGGCGATCTCGCCCGGCTGTTGGGCGCGCCGCCCGATGGGCCGATCGCCGCGTGGGAGCGGCGCTATGCCGAGCATGTCGCTGATTGGCTCGAGGACGAGGCCGGCAATGCGGAGGCGCTGGACATTGCGCAGCGCTATGCCGCCTGGGCGACCTTGGCGCCCGAAGGCCGGCGCAAGCACCGCCGCGACGCGCTGTTCAAGGTGCCGCACCGGCTCGATATGCATCATCTCGTGCCGGTCGAAACCATCGAGCGCGACGGGGTCGCAATGCTGCGGCTGCCCGAGGACGATTGGCGGCGCCGCGACGGCTTTGGGCTGACCGACCGGGGGACCGACCTTACCGGCGCGCTCGACCAGGCGAATTACTGCATTTGGTGCCATAACCAGGGCAAGGACAGCTGCTCGAGGGGGCTGAAGGAAAAGGACGGCGCGTTTAAGAAGAGCGTCTTCGGCGTCCCGCTCGCAGGCTGCCCGCTCGAAGAGAAGATCTCCGAGATGAACCTGGTGAAGGCGCGCGGCAACAGCCTCGGCGCCCTCGCCATCGTCGCCGTCGACAACCCGATCTGCGCGGCGACCGGCCACCGCATCTGCAACGACTGCATGAAGGCCTGCATCTATCAGCGGCAAGAGCCGGTCGACATCCCGCAGATCGAGACCCGCACCCTGAAGGACGTACTCGGTCTCCCTTGGGGGTTCGAGATCTATTCGCTGTTGACCCGGTGGAACCCGCTCAATATTCGCCGACCCTTGCCGCGGCCGGACAGCGGCTACAAGGCGCTCATCGTCGGCCTCGGGCCCGCGGGTTTCACCCTCGCGCATCACTTGCTGAACGACGGCCATTTCGTCGCGGCGGTCGACGGGCTGAAGATCGAGCCTTTGCCGCCTGAGCTCAGCGGCGTCGCGCTCGATGGCACGCGGCGGCCGTTCGAGCCGATCCGCGATGTCGCGACCCTTGTCGAACGCCTCGACGACCGCGTCATGGCGGGGTTTGGCGGGGTCGCCGAGTACGGCATCACCGTGCGCTGGGACAAAAATTTTCTCAAAATCGTCCGCCTGTTGCTGGAACGCCGCGCGAGCTTTTCGATGTATGGCGGCGTGCGTTTTGGCGGCACGATCACGATCGACGACGCCTTCGATCTCGGCTTCGATCATGTCGCACTTTGCGCGGGCGCCGGCCGGCCGACCGTGATCCCAATGAAGAACGGCCTCGCGCCGGGGGTGCGGCAAGCCTCGGATTTCCTGATGGCATTGCAACTGACCGGCGCCGCCAAGACCGACAGTATCGCCAACCTTAGCGTTCGCCTGCCGGTCGTCGTGATCGGCGGGGGTCTCACCGCCATCGACACGGCGACCGAGTCGCTGGCCTATTATCCGCTCCAGGTCGAAAAATTCCTCTCACGCTACGAGACCCTCGTCGTCGAGCGCGGCGAGGAACTGGTGCGTGCGCAATGGACGCCGGCAGAGCGCGACGCCGCCGCCGAATTCATCGCCCATGCGCGCGAAATTCGCGCCGAGCGTGAGGCCGCACAGCGCGAAGGCCGGGAGCCGCTTCTCGCCAGCCTGATCGACAGCTGGGGTGGGGTGACGATCGCCTACCGGCGACGCCTGATCGAGTCACCGAGCTACACCCTCAACCACGAGGAAGTCGCGAAGGCGATGGAAGAGGGGATCCGGTTTGCCGAGCTCCTGACCCCTGTCGAGGTAGAAGTCGACATGTTCGGTCAGGCCGCCGCCTTACGATTGAGCCGGCACAGCGTGACCGAGGTGGGCGGCCATCGCCCGGACCCGAACCAGGGCCCGGGCGAAGACATCGTTCTGCCGGCGCGGACCATTCTCGTCGCGGCGGGAACCCAGCCGAACACCGTCCTCGGCCGCGAGGACCCCGAGCACATTTCGCTCGACGGCCGTTACTTCCGCGCGCTCGACGAGGACGGCAACCCGGCGACCCCCGAGCGTGTCGCAAAACCCGCGGCGGTTCGCGTCTTGACGCATCTGCGTCCCGATGGGCGCGCGGTCAGCTTTTTCGGCGACCTGCATCCGAGCTTTTCGGGCAATGTCGTCAAGGCAATGGGCGGCGCCACGCAGGGCTACCCGGTAGTCAGCCGCATGCTCGCGCGGCTCACGCCCTCGGCTCCTGCACCGGTAGAGCTGATGGCGCGGCTCGATTACGAATTGCGCGCGCGGGTGCACGAGATCGTCCGGCTGACGCCCAACATCGTCGAAGTCGTCGTGCATGCGCCGATCGCGGCGCGCGCCTTCAAGCCAGGCCAGTTTTACCGCTTGCAAAATTACGAACGTCTCGCGCCGCGGGTCGACGGCACCACCCTGGCGATGGAAGGGCTGGCCCTGACCGGCGCCGGCATCGATACGGAAAAGGGCCTCCTGTCGACGGTCGTGCTCGAGATGGGCGGCTCCTCGGACCTGTGCGCGTTGTTGAAACCGGGCGAGCCGGTGATCCTGATGGGGCCGACCGGAACCCCGACCGAGACGCCGTCCGGCGAGACCGTATTGCTGGTCGGCGGCGGGCTCGGCAATGCGGTGTTGTTCTCGATCGGCGCGGCGTTCCGCGCGCGCGGCTCGCGGGTGCTCTATTTCGCCGGCTATAAGCTGGTGCAGGACCGCTACAAGGTCGCCGAGATCGAGCACGCCGCCGACACTGTCGTGTGGTGCTGCGACGAGGCGCCGGGCTTTATGCCCGGCCGGCCGCAGGATCGCGCTTTTGTCGGCAATATCGTTGCGGCGATCGAGGCCTATGGCCGAGGCGCATTGGGGCCGGGCACGATCTCGTTGTCGGCGGTCGACCGCATCATCGCGATCGGCTCGGACGGCATGATGGCCGCCGTCGCCGAAGCGCGGCAGGCGGGACTGAAACACTATTTCCGCCCCAACCACCGTGCGATCGCCTCGATCAACTCGCCGATGCAGTGCATGATGAAGGAGATCTGCGCGCAGTGCCTGCAGCGCCACCGCGACCCCGTGACCGGCACCGAGACGGTCGTCTTCTCCTGCTTCAACCAGGACCAGGAGATGGACCGCGTCGATTTCCGCACCCTGCGCCGCCGCCTCTCGCAGAACGGCGTCCAGGAAAAACTCACCAAGCTCTGGGTCGACCGCTGCCTGCAGCATCTCGGCGAGCGGCCGGCGATAGCGGCGGAGTAAAGCAATTGTAAGTTACGCATGATATATTTTGCCGCGAGCCAGCGGTTGACAGGGAGCGGCGATGGCGCGCGGACGATCGAAGAGCAACGGCGGGGGCAACGCCAGCGGTAGCGGCGCAACTCTCGGCTTCGAGGCGAAGCTGTGGCAGGCGGCCGATGCGTTGCGCAACAACATGGACGCCGCCGAGTACAAGCACGTCGTGCTCGGCCTGATTTTCCTCAAATACATTTCGGACGCGTTCGAGGCGAAACACGCCGAGCTCGACGCGCAGCGCGCCGAAGGCGCCGACCCGGAAGACCCCGACGAGTACCGCGCCGAAAACATCTTCTGGGTGCCGCCGGAAGCGCGCTGGTCATATCTGAAGGGCGCCGCACCGCAGCCGACGATCGGGCAGATCGTCGATGACGCGATGACGGCGATCGAGCGCGACAACCCTTCGCTCAAATCCGTTCTGCCAAAGGATTACGCCCGCCCGGGCCTCGACAAACAGCGGCTCGGGCAGCTCATCAACCTCGTCAGCGATATCGGCCTCGGCAGCCCGGCCGACCGCGCCCGCGACATCCTCGGCCGCGTCTACGAATACTTCCTGTCGCAATTCGCCAGCGCCGAGGGCAAGAAAGGCGGCCAGTTCTACACGCCGACCCATGTCGTGCGCGTGCTGGTCGCGATGCTGGCACCCTATAAGGGCCGGGTCTACGACCCGTGCTGCGGCTCGGGCGGCATGTTCGTGCAGAGCGAGAAATTCATCGAGGCGCACGGCGGCCGCGTCGGCGACATCTCGATCTACGGCCAGGAATCGAACTACACGACCTGGCGACTTGCCGAGATGAACCTCGCGATCCGCGGCATCGACGGCCAGATCGAGCACGGCGACAGCTTTCACAACGACCAGCACCCCGATCTCAAGGCCGATTACGTGCTCGCCAACCCGCCGTTCAACGACAGCGACTGGCGTGGCGAATTGCTGCGCAACGACAAGCGCTGGGTGTTTGGCACTCCGCCGGCCGGCAACGCCAATTTCGCCTGGGTACAGCATTTCATCCATCATCTGGCGCCGACCGGCACGGCCGGTTTCGTGCTCGCCAACGGCTCGATGTCATCGAACCAGTCGGGCGAAGGCGAGATCCGCAAGTCGATCGCCGAGGCCGACCTGGTCGATTGCATGGTCGCGCTGCCCGGCCAGCTCTTCTATGCGACGCAAATCCCGGTGTGCCTGTGGTTCCTCGCGCGCGACAAGAAGAACGGCCGCTTCCGCGACCGCCGCGGCGAAACCCTGTTCATCGATGCGAGGAAGCTCGGCACGATGGTCGATCGCGTGCACCGCGAGCTGACCGACGCCGATATCGCCAAGATCGCCGGCACCTATCACGCGTGGCGCGGCGACCGGAATGCCGGCGAATACGCGGACGTGCCGGGCTTCTGCAGATCGGCCTCGCTCGACGATATCCGCAAACACAGCCACGTGCTAACCCCCGGCCGCTATGTCGGCGTCGGCGCCGGCGAAGAGGACGACGAGCCCTTTGACGAGAGAATGCGACGGCTTGTTGCAACGTTGCAGCAGCAACAGGCCGAAGCGGCAAAGCTGGACGCGGCGATTGCCGCGGGCATGAGGACCCTTGGATATGCCGACTGACTGCTGGGCTCGGATGCCGCTCGGTGATTTTGTCACGCTGCAACGGGGACACGATCTGCCGGACGAGCAGCGCCGTCCGGGCGGTATTCCTATTTTGGGTTCCTTCGGTGTGACCGGTTGGCACGACGAAGCAAAGGCCCTTGGCCCCGGCGTGACTGTTGGTCGGAGTGGTGCGTCTTTCGGAGTCGCCACTTATTCTCAGACCGATTTCTGGCCCTTAAATACGGCCCTGTACGTGATTGACTTTCACGGCAACAACGAGCGGTTCGCGTACTACTTTTTGAAGGCGTTCGATTTTGGCGGCTATAATTCCGGAAGCGCTCAACCGTCCTTGAATTGCAACTTTGTACATCCTATTCCCGTGGTTATTCCTCCGCCGGCGGAGCAACGCGCGATTGCAGGCGTTCTGGGCGCGCTGGATGATAAGATTGAGCTGAACCGGCGATTGAATGAGACGCTGGAGGCGATGGCTCAGGCGCTGTTCAAGTCGTGGTTCGTCAATTTCGACCCCGTACGCGCCAAGGCCGAGGGCTGCGACCCCGGCCTTCCCGAGCCCATCGCCGACTTGTTCCCCGCCCGCTTCGTCGACTGCGAACTCGGAGAGATACCCGAGGGCTGGGAAGTCGACAGGCTCGAAAGTGCCGCAGAGCTAGTACGCGTCCAGGCGAACCCCTTCGAGATGCCGGACCGCGTGTTTTCACATTACAGCATTCCAGCCTTCGATAACGGCCAACTACCCCTTGCGGAGCTAGGTATCACTATCAAAAGCATGAAATTTTGCGTACCCCCGGGGACGGTTCTGTTTTCGAAGCTTAATCCGACTATCGAACGGGTATGGTTTGTTGATCCGCAGACGAATGAAGGCGCTGTCTGCTCCACAGAATTCCTGGTACTTCGTCCCAAAGCCCCCTTTGGAAGGTCCTTTCTTTATTGCTTGTTGCGATCCCCGAATTTCCGCGAAGCGGTAAATTCGCTGGTTACTGGGACCTCAAACAGCCATCAGCGTGCGCGAGCCGACGGGATCTTGGAGATGGTAATTGCCTTTCCACCCGCGGGTCTCGCCGAGCGCTTCGAGGATCTGGCCGGCCCCATTCTCGACGGAACGCTGGCGAACCGTGGTCAATCGAAGACGCTCGCGAAAATCCGGGACTTGCTGCTCCCGAAGCTCATTTCCGGCGATCTGCGGGTGAAGGAGGCCGAGCGGGTCGTCGCCGAGGCGGCCGGCTGAACGCAGAGTGCGGAACACGCCTTGATGCAGGTGGTTTCTGTAGCTACATGATGGCCGATGCGGATCACCTTCGATCCGACGAAGGGAGCGGAGACGCTTCGCAAGCGGCGCATCGATTTTCGGGACGCCGAACGGGTGTTCGCCGGATTGACTTATACGATCCCCGACCAGCGGTTTCCCTATCCGGAAGATCGGTTCATTACTGTCGGATTGCTGTCGGGCCGCATGGTGATCGTGGTTTGGACGTCCACCGAGGACGGCCGGCGCATTATTTCGATGAGGAAGGCCAATGCCCGAGAGCAAGCGCGGTATTCACACAGACTTGGCTAAACTGGACGCCCATGAAGTTCAGTCCGAGGAATACGAAGATATTCCGGAACTGACGGACGAGTTTTTCGACAACGCCGAAATCCGGGTCGGCGAGAAGCTGATCCGGGCGGCTCGACGGCCCGGCCGCCCCCAATCCGAAAACGCGAAGAAGCTCGTTTCGCTCCGGCTCGACCCCGATATCATCGAGCGCTTCCGCGCCACCGGACCGGGATGGCAATCGCGGATCAACGCTGTGTTGCGCGAATACCTGCAAAAGGGATGACTTGTCGCTGAGCCAACATGATTAACGAAATCGAATTGCATCGCGAGGAGTTGCGTGCATTGTGCCGCCGCTTTCACGTGCGTCGGCTCGACCTGTTCGGTTCGGCGGCGCGCGGCGATTTCGATCCCGAACACAGCGATGTCGACTTTCTAGTCGAATTCGATCGCGAGCATCCCGAGGCGCTCTCGTTCAACACCTATTTTGGCCTTAAGGAAGCGCTGGAGGCTCTCCTTGGCCGCGCCGTCGATCTCGTTGAGCCCCGCGCAGTCCGCAATCCTTATCTCAAGGCGAGTATCGAGGACTCGCGGGAGCCGGTCTTTGAGGCGTGATCCCGACAGCTCCGACGGTGGGCCGGCGATCAA
Organism: uncultured Alphaproteobacteria bacterium; assembly: GCA_963787425.1. Taxonomy (GTDB): domain Bacteria; phylum Pseudomonadota; class Alphaproteobacteria; order ATCC43930; family CGMCC-115725; genus AP-15. Next base: position 311,183 of record CAWBCV010000001.1, on the reverse strand, counting down.
GGTTGACACGACCTCGCTCGGCAACGCTGTGCGACGCCTGCGCGAAGGCCTCGCGCGTCCCCAGCAAGAGCCTGGTGACGAGCAGGTCCGCGACGGTCTGATCCAACGCTTCGAATTCACCTATGAGCTTAGCCACAGGACATTGAGACGATATCTGAAGGAGGCCGCGGCTTCGGCCGACGAAATCGAACGGATGTCGTTCGCCGATTTGATCCGAACCGCAAATGCTCAAGGGCTGTTGCGCAGCGATTGGCCGATGTGGTGAGGCTTTCGCGAAATGCGTTCGCGCACGAGCCATACCTACGATGCCCGAGTAGCCGAGCAGGTCGCCTCCGTGATCCCGGCGTTTCTCGAAGAAGCCGAGCAGCTTTATACCGAATTGCAGCGGCGGCTCGCATGAGCCGAAGCTCGGACATCGATTTGCCGGCGGATCACAGGCGGATGGTGCTCGACATCCTTCATGCGAATTTGCCGCTGAATGCCAAGGCGTGGGTGTTCGGCTCGAGAGCGACTGGCCGCGCCAGCCGCTACTCCGATCTCGATTTGGCGATCGATGCCGGCCGGCGACTGACTCTCGACAAGACCGCCAGGCTGGCCGAAGCATTCAGCGACAGCGACCTGCCCTACCGGGTCGATCTCGTCGATTGGCACGACATCGGCGATCGGTGGCGGCAGACCATCGCGGCCGAGCGCCTGGCCCTGACCGAGGTAGGGTAGGCCATGCCTGCCGGCTTCGCCGAGTCGGATGCCGAAGAGGCCGCGCTCGGCTGGCTGGAGACCCTGGGCTACACTGTCCGGCATGGACCGGATATCGCGTTCGGGGTCGGTGGCGGCGAGCGCAGCGATCCGGGATACCACGACACGATCCTGCAGAACCGGCTGCATCGGGCACTAACCCGGCTGAACCCGGGATTGCCTGCGGCCGCGGTGTTCGACGCCTATCGCAAATTGCTGCGGGTCGAGGCCCCGAATCTGCTCGCCCGCAACCGCGCGCTGCATCGTATGCTCGTCGACGGTGTCAATGTCGAATACACGCGGTCGGACGGGTCGATCGCCGGCGCCCAGGCGCAGGTCATCGATTTCGAGCGGCCCGAGCAGAACGACTGGCTGACGGTCAATCAGTTCACCGTCGTCGAGGGGCAGCAGAGCCGCCGTGCCGACATCATGATTTTCGTCAATGGGCTTCCGCTCGGCGTCATCGAGCTGAAAAACCCGGCCGACGAGGGTGCGACGGTGTGGGAGGCCGTCCAGCAGCTGGAAAATTATCAGAGCCTGATCCCGGCCCTGTTCACCTATGACGCGGCGCTGATCGCCTCGGACGGCATGCAAGCGCGCATTGGCGCGCTCTGCGCGGGCAAGGAATGGTTCAAGCCTTGGCGCACGATCAGCGGGCGCGAGGATGCTGCGCCGGGCCTGCCCGAACTGCAGGTCGTGCTCGCGGGGGTGTTCCAGCCGCGCCGGTTTCTCGACCTCGTCCGCCACTTCATCGTGTTCGAGGATCTCGGCGGCGGCGCGCTCGCGAAGAAGATCGCGGGCTATCATCAATTCCACGCCGTCAATGTTGCGGTCGAGGAGACCTTGCGCGCCGCCAATCTCGTGGCGGAAGCCGAGGAGGCGGCCGGAACCTATTTCGCGCGCCACAGCCCCGGCGGCGAGCCCGGAGATAAGCGGGTCGGCGTCGTCTGGCATACGCAGGGCTCAGGCAAGAGCCTGACGATGGCCTTCTATGCCGGGCGGCTGATCCTGCACCCGACGATGGAAAACCCGACCATCGTCGTGATCACCGACCGCAACGATCTCGACGGTCAGCTGTTCGCGACGTTCGCGCGTTGCCGCGAGCTCTTGCGGTGTGACCCGGAGCAGGCCGAGAGCCGCGCGAATTTGCGCGAAAAGCTGCGGCGTGGTTCGGGCGGCGTCGTATTCACGACGATCCAGAAATTCATGCCGGAGGAAAAGGGCGACCGCCACCCGGTGCTGTCGGAGCGGCGCAATATTGTCGTGATCGCCGACGAGGCTCATCGCAGCCAATACGACTTCATCGACGGCCTCGCCCGGCACCTGCACGACGCATTGCCGAACGCCTCCTTCATCGGCTTCACCGGTACGCCGATCGAGAAGACCGACGCCAATACCCGCACCGTCTTCGGCGACTACATCAGCATCTACGACATCCAGCGCGCGGTCATCGATGGCGCGACGGTGCCGATCTATTACGAGAGCCGGCTCGCCAAGCTCGAACTGAAGCCGTCCGAGCGGCCGAGGATCGATCCCGAATTCGAGGAATTGACCGAGGGCGAGGAAGTCGAGCGCAAGGAGAAACTCAAGACCAAATGGGCGCAGCTCGAAGCCATTGTCGGCTCCGAGAACCGGGTAAAGACCATCGGCCGCGATCTCGTCGCGCATTTCGAGGAGCGGCTCGCGGCGATGGACGGCAAGGCGATGATCGTCTGCATGAGCCGGCGCATCTGCGTCGATCTCTACCGTGAGCTGATCGCGCTGCGCCCGCAATGGCACGACGAAGACGACGAGAAGGGCGCCCTCAAACTCGTGATGACCGGCTCGGCTGCCGATCCTGCCGACTGGCAGCCTCATGTCCGCAACAAGTCGCGGCGCGAGGCGCTCGCGAACCGGTTTCGCGATGCGTCGGATTCGTTCCGCATCGTCATCGTGCGCGACATGTGGTTGACCGGCTTCGACGCGCCGAGCTTGCACACGATGTACGTCGACAAACCGATGCGTGGGCACGGGCTGATGCAGGCCATCGCCCGAGTCAATCGCGTGTTCAAGGACAAGCCCGGCGGCCTGGTTGTCGATTATCTCGGCCTTGCCGACGAGCTGAAACAGGCGCTCGCCACCTACACCGAGAGCGGGGGCACCGGCGAGACCGCGATCGATCAGGCCGAGGCGGTTGCGGTCATGCTGGAGAAATACGAGATCTGTCTCGGCTTATTCCACGGCTTCGACCTCAGCCCTTTGATCCGGGCGACGGCACAGCAACGGATTTCGATGATCCCTGCGGGGCAGGAATTCATTCTCGCGCAGGAACGCGGGAAGGAAAGGTTGTTGCAAGCCGTGAAGGAGCTGTCAGAGGCTTTTGCGCTGGCGGTGCCGCATGAGGAGACGCTTCGCATCCGCGACGAGGTCGGATTTTTCCAGGCGGTCCGCGCTGCGCTGCTGAAACACATCGGGGATGACCGCAAGCCTCCCGAGCTGCTCGATCACGCGATCCGCCAGATCGTCTCGAACGCCCTCGTATCCGACGAGATCGTCGACATCTTCGCCGCGGCAGGGCTGAAAAGGCCGGATATCTCGATCCTCTCTGACGAGTTTTTGGGCGAGATCCGCGGCATCCCGCAGCGCAACCTCGCGGTCGAACTGCTGCGCAAGCTTCTGGTCGGGGAAATCAAGACCCGCTCGCAGCGGAACGTCGTGCAGGCGCGCTCTTTCACCGAGCTGCTGGAGCGGTCGATCCGCCGATACCAGAACCGCGCGATCGAGACCGCGCAGGTGATCGAAGAATTGATCGCTCTCGCCAAGGACATGCGCGCCGCCAATGCGCGGGGCGAGGAGCTCGGCCTGTCCGAGGACGAACTCGCCTTCTACGACGCGCTCGAAACCAACGACAGCGCGGTCAAGGTGTTGGGCGAGCCGACCTTGAAAACGATCGCCCGCGAGCTGGTTTTGACCGTGCGCAAGAATGTAACAATCGACTGGACCTTGCGCGAGAACGTCCGCGCGCAGCTACGCGTGCTGGTCAAACGAATTCTACGCAAATACGGCTATCCGCCCGACAAGCAGGAAAAAGCGACGCAAACCGTATTGGAGCAGGCGGCATTGCTTTCAGAGGCTTGGGTGGCCGCCTGAGAGCCCCGAAAATAACCGCAATGTGGTCCTATGTTCCTTCTGATCGTTTGTGATTGTGGCCATTGATGGAAACGCATCGTGACTTCTAGGACGGCCTGGATAGGATGGGGCGCGCTGATGCCGGAAATCCGTGTGATCCGTATTTCCCGCCCTGCTATCACCTGTTCCCCAGGCCTCGAATCCAGGAATCTCAACAACTTGGTCCTGATCCCTCTTTGTCTGGCGCGCGCGGCTCGCGGGTGCTTTATTTCGCCGGCTACAGATTGCTGCAGGACGTGACGAGGCGCCGGGCTTTATGCCGGGCCGGCCGCAGGATCGCGCTTTTGTCGGCAATATCATTGCGGCGATCGAGGCCTATGGCCGAGGCGCATTGGGGCCGGTCACGATCTCGTTGTCGGCGGTCGACCGCATCATCGCGATCGGCTCGGACGGCATGATGGCCGCCGTCGCCGAAGCGCGGCAGGCGGGACTGAAACACTATTTCCGTCCCGACCACCGCGCGATCGCCTCGATCAACTCGCCGATGCAGTGCATGATGAAGGAGATCTGCGCGCAGTGCCTGCAGCGCCACCGCGACCCGTTGACCGGCACCGAGACGGTCGTCTTCTCCTGCTTCAACCAGGATCAGGAAATGGACCGCGTCGATTTCCGCACCCTGCGCCGCCGCCTCTCGCAAAACGGCGTCCAGGAAAAACTCACCAAGCTCTGGGTCGACCGCTGCCTGCAGCATCTCGGCGAGCGCCCCGCACTCGCGGCGGAATAAGGGAGCGGGATGCAGCTCGATACCACCTCGCTCGGCAACGCCATGCGGCGTCTTCCCGAGGGCCTCGCCCGCTACGAGCGCGAGCCGGCGGACGAACAAATTCGCGACGGGCTGATCCAGCGGTTCGAGTTCACCTATGAGCTGAGCCACAAGATGCTCAGGCGATATCTCAAGGAAACGGCGGCTTCGCCTGATGACATCGACCGGATGCCCTTTGCCGATTTGGTGCGGACCGCAAATGCCCAGGGCTTGCTGCGGAGCGCCTGGCCGGTTTGGCGGCGGTTTCGCGAAATGCGCGCCCGCACGAGCCACACTTACAACGCCAAGGTGGCGTCACAGGTCGCCTCGGCGATCCCGGGATTTCTAGAAGAAGCCGAGCACTTCTACGCCGAACTGCAACGGCGGCTCGCGTGATCGGACCCGTGCACATCGCCTTGCCTCCAGAGCACAGGCGATTGGTGCTGAGTATCCTTCGCGTGAATTTGCCTCAGAGCACAAAGGTATGGGTGTTCGGCTCGCGGGCGACCGGCCGGGCAAGGCGTTATTCCGACCTCGATCTGGCGATCGATGCCGGCCGGCTGCTGACTATCGATGAAATCGCCGAACTAACCGAGGCATTCAGTGATAGCGACCTGCCCTACAAGGTCGATCTCGTCGACTGGCGCAATATCGACGATCGTTGGCGGCAGACGATCATGGCCGAACGCGTGACTTTGACCGAGGCCGCGGACCCTGGCGAGGCCGCATAAGCCACGCCTGCTCGGATCCGGAGGCTGCGCGCCGGACGTTGCTGTAACCCGAAAATAGCCTCAATCTCCTGCTATAATTTCTCAGAATGACCGGGCTGCGGTCGCCTCCGGGCAAAGCCTTGGAGAGATCAGCCAGGTAACAGCGGAAAACAGCCAGCGTGTTCGCTGTTGTTCGGCCGCAGCCGCCGCCAGCAATCGAGATTTTCCGAGGTTCTTGGTACAGGCGCTGGCTGTTTCCTTGCTGCACAGAACAGCGACAACAGCCAGGTCTGCGCTCGGGGTCGAACGATGAGGGTGGAGATGGATCTGGAAGGAGGATGCGGCTGCGGGGCGGTGCGCTACCGATTGACTGCGCCGCCGCTGATTGTTCACGCCTGTCATTGCCGGGATTGCCAGAAGCAGACCGGCAGCGCGTTCGTCCTCAACATGTGGATCGAGAAGAATTGCGTCGAGGCCGACCACGGCCTGCCCAGCTCCGTCATGCTGACGGCGGGCAGCGGCAAGCCGCACGAGGTGTTCTTCTGCGGCAATTGCATGACCCGCCTGTGGAGCAAATACCACGCAGCGCCCGGCGACACGTTGCTCGTGCGGGTCGGGACTCTCGATCATCCGGAAAGGATCAAGCCGGACGTCCATATCTTCACGAGGAGCAAGCTACCGTGGTTCGAATTGCCGCCCGAAGCGCCTGCCTTCCACGCGTTTTACAAAATCCCGGAGATCTGGCCGGCTGCCAGTCAGGAACGATTACGCCGCAACATAGCCGGCCAGAACTGATCCTCGGGGCCTAATCGGCGAGCGGGTCGGGGCGAAGCTGAAAGCGCACGACCTTGGGGAAGGTGCCCTTGCCGGTTTCGAGGTGGAACATCGTCCGGGTCGCGTAGGTCGTCCACAATGCCCTGCCCTTCCAGCCGGCATTGGGGTCGTCGATGCGGCCGTCCATGCCCTTGGTGAAATAGTCGTTCACATAGGGGACGCGCAGCGTCACGAACTTGCCATCGACGAGGGCCAGCAATGCGCTATTGAGGTTGCCCGTGGCGATCGGCACGTCCTTGCCCAGCCCCAATGTGTTGAATTGATCGACCCACGTGTAATAGCTCGAACTCGGCGCTGCCCGGGTCGCTGACGGCTTTGAACTGCGGTCCGGGGAAGGGGTAGAGCGTCCAGCCCTCGGGGCAGTGCTTGCCGGTCGCGGTCGGGCCGTTCAACACCTTGCATTTGCTGCGGTCGAAGCTCGCCAGATGGCCGCTCGCCAATGACGCCCAGAACACGCCCTTGCTGTCGACGTCGCCGCCGCGCGGCCCGTAGCCGGGTAATGGCGGCTCATAGACCTCGGTGAGCGCCGTGTGGGTCGGATCGGGGCCCGGGTTCACGCGAACCACATAGCCGGGATATCCCAGTGAAGTGCCCCAGATCGTGCCGTCGACCGGGTTAACCGAGACCGAATAGAGGCCGGCGACGACGCGCTTGTCCTTGGTCGGGTCGACCGGCTGGTCGGGCTCGACATAATCGTCGCGCTTGCCGTTGCCGTTGGTATCGAGAATGAACGGCGACCAGCCCTGCGCTTTCTGCTCGTCGCCGGTTTCTTCGAACATCTTGCGATTGAGCCAGCCGACGACCGGCGTCTGCGGGCCGCCGGCGCTGGTCCACAGTGTCTGGTTGGCGTCCGTCGCGAAATTCAAATGATGCGTCGGGAAGCAGGTGCTGATCAATGTGAACTTCCCGCTCGCCGGGTCATACATCGACAAATGACGGCCGGACTCTTGCAGGGGAAAGACCTGCGCCGACGGATGGCTCGAGCCCTGCTTGCAAAAAGCCGGGTTTGCCGGCGGGCGCACCCTGGCGGTGAACCAGACCCGCCCCTTCTCGTCCATCATCGGGTTGTGCGTGGTGCTCTGGCTGTCCCAAATCGGGTCGGCTCCCCAATAGGGCGACGGCTCCATCGGCGCGGTCTTCGAGGTCGGCGTGTTCGGATCGCGCACCGGGTGCTTGATCTCGCTGACCGAATTGTGCGCCGGGTCGAGAACCGGGATGTAATCGGTGCTGTCCTCGGCCGAGCCGTAGAGCTTGCCGTTGGCGTTGACGGTCGGATTGCGCCGGTCTGTCGGAGTGAGGTCGTGCATGTAGGCCGTCTCGCGGCTCCAGTCCCACAATGTCAGCACGATATTGCGCTCGACGCCCTGCGGCCGCGCCGGTTGCGCAAAGGGCAGTTCGCCTTTCGCAACCCGATCGGTCCAGTCGCCGAAGTATTGGAATGCCAGCTGCGGGTCGAGGCGGCTGATCGTATTGACCATGTTGTTCTCTGCCTGTCCGGACTGAATGCGCCGCGCCCAGGCTTCCGCGGAGTTATCGAAATGGCCAAGCGCGGCTGGGATAGCCCGGGTCCCGGGTGTGCCGATACCGTGACAGGCGATGCAGCCGGTGGTCTTTATGATATTCAGCCATGCCGTGTGGCTCTTGATGTTCTCCGGCATGTTCTCGTCGCGGTTCGGGCCAGAGAAGTTGCCCTCGTCCGGGACGTTCAGCATCGAAAACCAGTAGATCGAGGGATAATACTGCGCGGCGGCCGCCGCATCCGGCGCCGGCACGGCCGTCAAATTGACGATCTTCCCCGGCGTCGTCACGACCCTCGGCGAGTCGACGAGCCCGTAGCCGCGCACCCAGAGATCGTAATTGGCCTGGGGGAGGTCCGGAATGACATACCGTCCCTGATCGTCGGTGACGACGACTTTGGCGAATGCCGTGGGCAGCCCGGTGGTCTCGGCAATCACCCAGACGCCAGCTTCGGGCCCGTTTTTGCCGGTAACCACCCCGCTCAGATCATGCTCGCCAATGCGGATCGCGGACTGCGGGGTCTGCTGCGCGCTCAGCGGTGCCGGCGCGGCAGCGAGCAGCGCAGTGACGCCGATCGCAGCAACCCTCTGCAGGAATTGAATTTTCGTCGTCATCGTATGTTCCCTCCCTTTCGCGACCGTGCCCCGTGAGGGGCCGGCGCCGGTTCCCGACGAAGTTTGCATCCGGATCGAGGCTTAGGCAACGGCTTGTCACCATTACGTGCACTTCCAAGCCATCGAATTCCCGATGATCAGCCGCGCGGCGCCGGTACCCGATCGATGCTTTGCAAACTCATCAGCCTTGCTTATCATCGATAAAGGACAGTTGTTGCGTTGACGGAAGACGGCAGGTGAGGAGCGAGGCACAGGCTTCGGTTGCAAACCGAGGGATGATCACAGCTTCGATCATGCTGGCGACTATCATGCAAGGTGTCGACAACACGATCGCCAATGTCGCCTTGCCGCACATTCAGGGCAGCCTCTCGGCGGCCCAGGACCAGGTCGCCTGGGTACTGACCTCGTACATCGTCGCGGTTGCGATCATGACGCCGCTGACCGGCTGGCTCGCCGGGCGCGTCGGCATCAAATATGTGTTTCTGGCCTCGGTGGCCGGGTTCACCCTCGCCTCGGCTTTGTGCGGCAGCGCCACCAGTCTGACCCAGCTGGTGATTTACCGCCTCCTGCAAGGCGCGTGCGGCGCCGGGCTCGTCCCGCTCTCCCAATCGGTGCTGATGCAGATCAACCCGCCCGAGCGGCACGGCCAGGCAATCGCGATCTGGGGCATGGGGGTCATGCTGGGGCCGATCTTCGGCCCGATGCTAGGTGGCTGGCTGACGCAGGATTACAGCTGGCGCTGGATCTTTTACATCAACCTGCCGGTTGGCGTAATCGCCAGCCTCGGCATCTTCGTTTTTATCCGCGAGACGCGCCACACTCATCGCGAGGCCTTCGACTTCTTCGGCTTTGTGACATTGAGCATCGCGATCGGCGCGTTGCAGATGATGCTCGACCGCGGCGAACTGAAAGACTGGTTCAACTCGACCGAGATCTGGGTCGAGGCGATCGTCTCGGGCGTGTCTTTCTACTTGTTCATCGTGCATACCGCCACAGCCAGCGATCATTCCTTCATCAATATCGACCTGTTGAAGAGCCCCAACTTCATGGCCGGCACGGTCCTGATGTTTTTTGTGGGCGGCATCCTCAGCGGCACCTTGGCGCTGTTGCCGACGATGCTGCAGTCCCTGATGAATTACCCGGTATTTACGACCGGGCTGGTAACCGCGCCGCGCGGCGCCGGCACGATGATCGCGATGTTCCTCGTCGGACGCATGATCAACCGGGTCGACAACCGGTTGCTCATCCTGACCGGGTTCCTGCTGACGGTGGTCTCGCTATGGCAGATGACCGGGTTTTCACTGCAGATGGGAATGGCGCCGGTGATCGTGTCGGGGTTGCTGCAAGGCTTCGGGCTGGGCTGCACCTTTGTGCCTTTGAATACGATGGCCCTGTCGAACCTGCCGCGGCACATCCTGACGCAGGGGACGGCGATGCGCAGCTTGATGCGCAATCTCGGCGGCAGCATCGGCATATCGGTCCTCGAGGCGCTGTTGATCCAGAACACGCAAATCGTGCATTCGCGCCTGATCGAGAATCTGCGGCCGGACAACCCGCTCGCCCAGGCGCCGTTGTTGGCGCCGCCGTTCAGCCTCACCACACCCTCGGGGATTGCCGCGCTCAACGCGGAGGTGACCCGGCAGGCCGCGATGGTGGCCTATGTCAACGATTACGCGCTGATGATGATGATCGTGCTTCTGCTGATCCCATTTTTGCTGCTGGTCCGGCGGGCGCGCCCGGTGCTGCGGCCCGAGGTGGCCCGATGATGAACGAGCCCCGCTGAGGGGACGAGCCATCGAATTCCCGACTACCAGCCGCGCGCGGCTTCGAGCGCCGCGATGGTGGTGGAATTTGATGCTATAGCTTATTATCACCCTCGGGTATTTCTTGGTGTTAGGCCCATGGACCTCGATCGCAGCTTCGGTTTTCTCGTTCACGACGTCGCCCGATTGTTCGGGCGCCGGTTCAATCAGCGCGCGCTACTTTTTCTCGGACTCACTCGCGCACAATGCAAGGTGCTCGGCTACCTCGCGCGCAACGAGGGGATCAATCAGGCCGGCCTCGCCGACCTACTCGAAATCAAGCCGATGACCTTGGTGCGGCAGATCGACCGGATGGAGGAAGACGGCTGGATCGAGCGGCAGCCCCAGCCCGGTGACCGGCGCGCGCGCCGTCTCGTTCTGACCGACAAAGCCCGACCGATCCTGGCGCGCATTCTGGATCTCTCGAACGAGGTCCGTGCCGAGTCCTTTGCCGGCCTCTCCAAAGACGAAGGAAAACACCTGATCGAACTTTTGCGGCGGGTACATCGCAATCTTTCGGAGCGCGTGCTGCCGCTGGCGGCGGACTTCGCCGACCTCGACGAGACGACCGAGCGCGCACCGAGTGGCCATGCGGAACTGTCGCCTGTAGGAGGCCATCATTGACGACGTCCGCCGAAAACGACGCAACGACGATCGGCGCGCTGCGGGGCCCGCTCGAGGGCCGCTCCGCTGTTCTCGCCCGACGCCGCCCCTTACGCCAGAGGTTGCGGTTGCCGTTGATGCTCGGGGGGCCGATCCTCGTACTGTTGGCGGCGGGCTACTGGTACCTGACCGGCGGGCGTTACGTGTCGACTGATGACGCCTATATCCAGGCTGCGCGGGTTGCGATCAGCACCGACATCTCCGGCCGGGTCGTCGAAATCAAAGTCAACGACAATCAGAAGGTCACCGCTGGTCAGGTGCTCTTTCGGCTCGACCCGCGCCCATTCCAGATTGCTGTGGAGGAGGCCAAAGCGCAGCTCGCCACCGTGCGGTTCCAAATTCACGCGTTGAAGGCGACCTACCACCAGAAACGGGCGGATGCCCGGGCGACCGAGGCCACGGTCGACTATCAGCAGCACGAGTTCGAGCGGCAGCAACGCTTGGTCGCTTCCGGCACGGCCTCGCAGCAGCAATTCGATCAGGCCAGGCAGACCTATGAAACCGGGCGCGCGCAACTCGCGTCCAAGCAGCAGGATGTCGCCGTCGCCCTCGCCAACATCGGTGGCGATTCGGAGATTCCTCTTGAGCAACACCCGATGGTGCAGCACGCACAAGCTGCGCTCGACCGCGCCGAGCTCAATCTTTCCTATACGGAAATCCGCGCGCCCGAAAACGGGATCGTCACCAAAGTCGACCAGCTGCAGGTCGGCGACTACGTCAACGCCTCGACGCCGCTATTCTCGTTGATGTCAACCGACCGAATATGGGTCGAGGCCAATTTCAAGGAGACCGAGCTCACCCATATGCGGCCGGGCCAGGAGGCGACGGTCGAAGTCGATACCTACCCCGATGCTGAATTTAACGCCAAGGTGGAAAGCCTCAGCCCCGGTACCGGGCTAACCTTCTCGCTGCTGCCAGCGGAGAATGCGACCGGCAATTGGGTGAAGGTCGTCCAGCGGTTGCCAGTGCGCCTCAGCCTCGAGCTTTTCGACCACGACGCGCTGCTGCAGGCCGGCCTCAGTGCGACGGTCGAGGTCGACACGCGTCACCGCCGGCCCTGGCTCGATCGCGTCCAGGGCATCTTTGCCTGGCTCACCGGACCGAGTTCCCGAGCCGCGGAGCGATGACGGATGAGACGCGCGCCCCGGTCGCGAACCGGGGCGCCATCACCGTTTCGATCATGTTGGCGACCTTCATGCAGGGGGTCGACACGACGATCGCGAATGTCGCGCTGCCGCACATGCAAGGGAGCTTTTCCGCCGCGCAGGACCAGATCGCCTGGGTGGTGACCTCATACATCGTCGCGGCGGCGATCATGACGCCACTGACCGGCTGGCTCGCCGGGCGCTTTGGCATCAAATGGGTTTTTTTCATCTCGGTCGGCGGGTTCACTGTCGCGTCGGCTCTCTGCGGCGTGGCGACGAGCCTCGCTCAAATGGTCGTTTACCGCCTGATGCAAGGCGTCTGCGGAGCGGCGCTGGTGCCGCTGTCGCAATCGGTATTGCTGCAGATCAATCCGCCCCATCGACACGCGCAGGCGATGTCGATTTGGGGCATGGGGGTCATCTTGGGCCCGATTATAGGCCCGGCGCTCGGCGGCTGGCTGACCGACCAGTACAACTGGCGCTGGGTGTTCTTCATCAACGTGCCGGTCGGGGTCCTTGCTGCAGTCGGGATTCTCATATTCATCCGCGAGACGCGGCGCGGCCGGCGCGAAGCGTTCGATTTCTTCGGTTTCGCCACTCTGAGCCTGGCGATCGGCGCCTTGCAGATGTTCCTGGACCGGGGCGAGCTCAAGGATTGGTTCGGCTCGACCGAAATCTGGGTCGAGGCGACGATCGCTGGGCTCGCCTTTTACTTGTTCGTGGTCCACACCGCGACCGCGACCGACCGCTCTTTCCTCAACCGAGAGCTATTGAAGGACACCAATTGCGTCGTCGGCACGATCCTGATGTTTCTCGTCGCCATTCCGCTGTTTGGCACGATGGTTTTGTTGCCGACGATGCTGCAGGATCTATTGAATTATCCCGTGCTGACGACCGGTCTGGTGACGGCGCCGCGCGGCATCGGAACGATGGCTGCTATGATCATCGTGAGCCGTCTGGTCGGCCGCATCGACACGCGGCTGATCATCTTGGCGGGGTTTGTGCTGGCCGCCGTGGCGCAGTGGCAGATGACGGGTTTCTCGCTGTATATGGGGATGGGTCCGATCATCTCGACCGGGGTATTGCAGGGCTTCGGTCTCGGCTTTGTGTTCACCCCGCTAAGCATTGTAACGTTCTCGACTTTGCCGAGGCACATCCTGACACAAGGGACGGCGATATTCAGCCTGACCCGCAATATCGGCAGCAGCGTCGGCATCGCGATTGTTGTGGCGCTATTGGCCGAAAATACCCAGACCGTCCATTCACGCCTTGTCGAGCATTTGCGCCCCGACAACCCGCTCGCCCGATTGCCGCATATGGCGCCGCCCTTCAGCCTGACCGACCCGTCCGGCCTTGCCGCGCTCAACGCAGAGGCGACACGCCAGGCGGCGATGGTAGCCTATATCGATGATTTTAAGCTTATGATGATGATCGTCATCGTCGGCTTGCCGCTGCTGCTACTGCTGCGCAAACCACCGCCGGCAGCGCGTGCAGCAGCCGCCGCTGCGGAGTAAATTGGGAAGGGGAGCAAAACCATGCGGCTCGAAAATAAAGTCGGGATCGTGACGGCGGCGGCTTCCGGGATGGGCAGGGCCGGAGCGATCCGGTTTGCCCGCGTAGGCGCCGCGGTAGGCGTCGTCGATATCGATCAGGCGGGTGTCGATGCGGTCGTCTCGGAGATCACCGCCGCGGGCGGCCGGGCGCTCGGCCTCGTCGGCGATCTGCGCCAGGACGATTTCGCCCGAAGCATCGTACGGCGGACCGCCAACGCCTTCGGCGGGCTCGACTTCGTGTGGAACCATGTCGGCCACCCCGGTCCCGCTTCGATCGAAGGGATCGACATGGCGGATTTCGAGATCGCGATCGACCTCAATCTGCGCACCGTGCTGGTGACAACGGAGGCGGCGATCCCCGAGATCCGTGCCCGCGGCGGCGGCGCTTTGCTTTATACCGCCTCGACCTCGGGCATCCAGGGCTCGGCGTTCAGCCCGGTCTATTCGATGGCCAAATTCGGCGTCGTCGGTTTCGTGCGGTCGCTCGCCAAGCGGCTCGCACCGGAGAAGATCCGCGTCAATGCGATCTGTCCCGGCCCGATCGACACGCCGATGCTGCGGATCTTCGTATCCCGGCCGGACCAGCAGCGCACCGCCGGCCAGGACAAGGAGGAGCTGGTCCAAATGCGAGGCCGGCAGAACCCGATGGGCCGCACCGGCAAGCCCGAGGAGATCGCCAACGCCGCCCTCTTCCTGATTTCGGATGAGGCGTCCTTCGTCTCCGGCGCGGCTCTGCCGGTCGACGGCGCCGCGACGGCGTGAGCCGCGGCCTCCGCTACTCCGCCGCCTCGCGGGCTTCGACCCCGTAATCGTTGATCGAGACGCGCCAGTGGATCCGGTCCTCCTCGGGCGGGTAGTCGCCGGCGGCTTTGTGATACGAGCAGCGGTTGTCCCAGATGACGATGTCCCCCTTGCGCCATTTGTGCCGGTATTCGGCATCGGGCTGGATCATGTACCCCTTCAGCTCGGCGATCAACGCATGGCTCTCCGCTCGGCCCCAGCCGACGATGTCGACGATCTTGCCGGGATCGAAATAGAGCGATTTGCGGCCGGTTTCGGGGTGAGTGCGGATGATCGGATGCAATGCCGGCTTCCAATCCTGGTCATTCTTGTCGAGAAGCGGTGACCCGCCGCGGCGGCCGCCGTAGGAGAAGGCGCCCATCACCCCGTGGAGCCGGCGCTTCAGCGGCTCGGGCAGAGCGTCATAGGCCGCGTAACCATTGGCGAACAAAGTGTCACCACCACGGCTCGGAACGGCGAGCGCGTAGAGCTGGGTCGCCTTGAACGGCTGCAAATTGTAGGCGCCGTCGGTATGCCAGCCCTCGGCGCCGCGGCGGTAGATGGCGTCGTTGAGCTTGCCGTCGGCATCGAATTTGTTGATCCCGAGCATCGTGATCTCGGGGACCTCGGGATGGCGTGTCGACTTCGACGGGTGCGGGACAACCGGCCCGAAGCGGCGGCTGTAACGCAGAAAGTCGCGGATTTCGAGCTCCTGGTCGCGCACGACGAGAATGTTGTAGTCCAGCCAGGCTCGATAGATCGGCGCAAACTCTGCGTCGTCGAGGGTCTTGACGTCGACGCCGGTGACCTCGACACCGATCTGCGGACCCAAGCGGCGTATCTCGGCCATCATTCGCTCTCCCGTCGGCAGCCGCGCAATGGTCGGCCTCGGGTCTCCAGCGTGTCAAACCGAGAATATCGATAGTTGCCATGCGTCAAACCCGCTAATCTTTCCGGCGGGATTGGGGAGGGAATCATGAAGCTGGTGCTTTTTCAGACTTCCGGACGAGACGAGCCGGTACTCGGGTTGCTGACCGATCGCGGTGTCGTCGATATTGCCGGCATTGCCGAGAAGGACCATACCCCGCAATCGACGATGCAGGCGTTGATTGATGGGTTCGAGCGGCTGCGGCCGTCTCTCGAACGCCGGGCGGCAGACGGCGAGGCTTTGCCGTTGAGTTCGGTCCTCCTGCGGGCGCCATTGCCGCGGCCCGGCAAAATTCTTTGCTGCATCGCCAATTATTGGGAACACGCGCAGCGCGAGGCCCGCCCGCTCAACATGTTTCTGAAGAACCCCGAGGCCGTGGTCGGGCCGGGCGACACGATCGTTCTGCCGGAGTTCACCGAGCCGTGGGTCTTCATGCACGAGGCCGAGCTGGCGCTCGTCATCAAGGGCCCGGCCAAGAAGGTCAGCCAGGCGAATTGGCGCAGCGCGGTGTTTGGCTATACGTGCCTCATTGACGTATCGGCGCGCGGCGAAGGGAGGCGGACTTGGAAAGCCGGCAGCTGGCTCGGCAAATCGTTTGACACCTTCGCGCCTATCGGCCCCTGTATCGCGACCGCGGATGAGATCGCCGAGCCCAATGATCTGGTCGTGCGCTTCTGGAACGACGGCCAGCTGCGTCACAATTACAACACCGACGACATGGAGCACCGGGTGCCCGAGCTCGTCGAGTTCGCCTCGACGATCATGACATTGAACACCGGCGATTTGATTGCCTGCGGCACCAATCACGAGGGGCTCGGCGCACTGCAAGACGGCGAGACGGTGGAAATCGAGATCGAGCGCATCGGGCGGATGTCGCTCAATGTCGTCGACCCGCTCAAGCGCAGCTGGGAGCGCGGCATCTATATGGGCGCCAACTCGACCAATCCTGAGGCTGTCAAGCGCCACCGCCCGCAAGGCGCCGGCTGAGCGCCCCACAATATCGGAACCCACGTCTAAACCTCTTGTTTGCCTTGTACCTACGGCCAACAGGAGACAACGCAATGAGCGACGTTAGAACTGCGACGACTGCTACCCATCTGGAAGCCGACGAAACTAACCGGCTTATTTCCTCCGAAAAGGTCGCCGGCACCTCCGTCTATGATCGCAGAGGCGAAAGTCTAGGCTCGGTGCATCACCTGATGATCGACAAATATACCGGCCAAGTCGCCTATGCAGTGATGTCGTTTGGCGGGTTCCTCGGGATCGGCGAGAGCTATCATCCGCTGCCCTGGAAAATGCTGACCTACGACACCCGCCTGGGCGGCTACGTTGTCGATCTCGACCGCAATAGGCTCGAGGGTGCCCCGAGCTACACGTTGCGCGACATGCCGAATTGGGACGACCGTTCATACACCGGGCGGATCGACCACTACTGGATACGGCCGGTCTAAAAAGGACCTGCAAGCGGCGCCCAAATGGGCGCCGCTTTCTATTGTGCGGCGATCAAGTCCTCTACCCCGAGAATGGAAACCAGAGGCCTGCTGCGCGACTTCGTTGTGCAATGCAACCGGCGCTCCGGCGCCGACCGCTACCGCGGCAGAACTGGCGCTCCCCTACCTTGGTGCCGGGTGAGGGATTCGAACCCCCGACCTTCGGTTTACAAAACCGCTGCACTGCCACTGTGCTAACCCGGCAAGCCTCGCCACAATGTCTTAGGTAGCATGCGGCCCGATGTGATTTCGGATTTCCCACCTAATCCCCACCGAGCAGCTCGGCGAGAGCGATTATTAGCCCTTATCGGAGCCATGCGTCCACCCGCAGCGCGGCATCGGCCTGCATGCTCGGATATAGACGGGCATACACGGAGAGGGTAATGTTTGACGTTTGGCGTGGCCCCCGCTCGCTGACCACCTTCACATGAATGCCATCCATCAAAAGGTGGCTTAAGGTGGGTGTGTCTGAGCCCATGGAACGTGATCGGAGTCACTCCTGTCGCGGCGATCAGCCGCCCAAAGCCCTTTGTCAAAGAATTGGCATCCATCGGCTCGCCGTCCGGGCGGGTGAAAATGAGCCCGCGCGGCTTGCGCCCGAGCCCGAGCTTAATTGATTCGCTCCGCCTGACCGACCCTATGCTCCTGTAGGCCTGCACAGTAGCGGCGGGCAAAGTGATAGAGCGCCGGCTTGTTGGTCTTCGGCGCCTTGAAAGTGACTTTGCCTTTGATGCGTTCGAGCGACTGATTGACGGTGAGCGTTCCGGCTTTCAGATCGAGATCGGACCAGCGCAAGCCCAACAGCTCGCGCGGCGCAATCCAGTCGTGACCGCAACGAGGGTGGGCAGATTAAGCCAGGTCTCCCCAGTTGCCGTTAAAATCGCGCCGATCTCGTCCTTACTGAGGATCCTGATTTCGCGCTGATCGGGTCTCGGCGGCTTTACCTGCGCGGCCGGATTCTTTAGCAGCACCCCGAGCCGCACGGCATGGCTGAGTGAGGTGGACCCTGAGAGTGAGACAGCCGGAGCCGCGTCTTGAGGTGTATCCCTGCCGGTTTCGAGGTCGGCTCCGATCGCGGTGAGCGCGACGGCTGGTTTGATGAGCCTGCTGTTCACTTCATCAATATTAAATCCTGTGTTGGTTGTAGCGCCTGTGGGTATGTGGTCGAAGGCGAGCATTTCCCCGCTTTCCGATCTGGCTCGGGAAGCGGGGGAAGCGCAGCCGGTCGGCGGAGCCGAACGTCCACATATCCACAGGCCTTCCTGGTAAATTTGCCGCGGCGTACGGTAGCCGAGGCTCTGGTGCGGGCGCTCGTCATTGTAGAAGCTGAGCCATGCGCCAATGCCGGTTTTGGCCTCTGCGACCGTTGCATAGGCGTTGAGGTAGACTTCTTCGTATTTGAGGCTGCGCCACAGCCGCTCGACGAAGATGTTGTCCATGTAGCGGCCCTTTCCGTCCATGCTGATCATGACGCCGTGGCGCTTCAGGGTGCTGGTGAATTCGTCGCTGGTGAACTGGCTGCCCTGATCGGTATTGAAGATCTCGGGTCGGCCATACCGAGCGAGCGCCTCCCCGAGCGCCTCGACACAGAACTCGGCGCCGAGCGTGTTGGACAATCGCCACGCCAGCACCGCGCGGCTCACCCAGTCCATGATGACCACCAGATAGAGAAACCTCTTGGCCATTGGGATGTAGGTGACGTCCGAGCACCAAACCTGATTGACCCGGTCGATGGCGATCCCACCGAGGAGGTATGGATAGATTTTGTGCGCGGCTGCCGGTTTGCTCGTTTTTGGGCGTTGGTAGATCGCCGTCAGCCCCAGCAGCCGCATCAGACGCTGGACCCGTTTGCGATTGACAACATGGCCTTGGGTCGCCAACCACGCCGCCATCCGCCGCGAGCCATAATAAGGCCTGGCTAATACTGCCGATCGATGAGCGCCATTACCGCAAGATCCTCCGCGCTGACCTCGACCGGCTTGCGGTAGACTGCCGCGCCCGACACCGCCAGCAACCGGCATTGCTGGGATACCGGCAGCACCGGGTTCATGCGCTCGACCATCGTGCGCCGTTCCGCTCGGCTCATTTGCCGAGCTTTCGTGCCAAAAAATCGTTTTCAACCTTCAGCTGACCGATCTGCCGGTACAGGACGTCGACCTGAGCCTCGCTGGCCGCGCCCTCGGCCAAGCCGCCGCCCTCAAAAACACTCGCAGCGCCATCCAGCAGCTGCTTCTTCCAATTGTAAATCTGGTTCGGATGAACCCCAAACTCACTGGCCAGCTCGGCGATCGTTCGGTCGCCTTTGATCGCCGCCAGCGCCACCTTCGCCTTGAACGCCGAGTTGTGCTTCTTCCGTGTCCGCTTCATGTCCTGCTCCTGCGCTATCCGCGCTTTCTGGGGGCAGGCCTCCACCTTAGCCTACTGTCTCATTTTCGGGGTCCAGCTCAGAGCGCCTGGGAAAGCGTTCTGTGCACGTGCTGCACGGTCTGAGGAGAAAGGCCGCGCTCTCTATCGGTGCGGATCTGGAATCCTGGCCACTTGGCTGCCGGCGGCGCTTCACCCACCCCTCGCGTTGCAGCTCGGATTCGAAAGCTTCAATATGGACAGCCGTCAGCTTCCGCATCGGCACATTGCCCCGCCGTGGGATGATATTCTTCTCGACGATGCCACGATGGCGCGCGGCCGTGCGGGCCGCGACCCGGCGGTCAATATCCGCCTCAAGCCAATGCCGCAGATAGGCCGCCACCGTCATTTTGGTGGGGTCGACATAGCCGAGGTCGAACTTCAGCTCCCGCGAGCCGTTGCCTCGCTGGCGAATGTGACCTTGCGAATGCTCTCAAGCCCTCCCCCGTCCGTCGTGGGACCGGCACGGGGTTACATCGCAGCCCGAAGCGCCGAGTGCGCGCTCGCGGTATGGCCTACGGATTGGCGGTCTTCTTCCTCTTTTGTCGCCACGCGTACGCCACGCGACAGCGATCGGAACAGAACTCGCGACGGGCGGTATAGGTGCGCCGGCCCTGTTCAGTCTTTGCCTGCAGTCCCAATAGAAACCAGTTCGGGCAACCTTCATTGCGGCATCGCCGGAAGCGCCGTTTGTCGGTGATGGACGCGCTCGGTCTCGCGTCGACTGGCCAGACCGGAACGGCACAAGCTGCGGCGCCCAGAACACCGTCGCCCGCCGGTACGGTAATCGATTCTGCCGACGTTTCGAGGGTCGAGGCCTTACTCGCAACGATTACTCAAGCTGCACATACGGTGCCTCCGGTCGATCCGCCGCGGGTTGCCGAACTCCAACAAGCAATAAACTCAGGCACGTTTCAGGCAAATCCGCAGCAGATCGCCAAAATGATGATGGAGATCGAGCCGCTTCTCGCCTCCAAAGGGACGATCGGATGAGGGAGCTTTCCCCTTTTCAGACCAACCGCAAGTCGAAGAAAATCGGATCGGCGGCGGTGCTGTTCGCCTCGTCTTGGATCCAATGCTGCACCAGCGCCAACCGTTCGGCTGCCTGATGGATATCGTCGCGGTCGGCAATGTCGCGAAAGGCCCACAGGATCTGCTGCAGGCATTCGATCCTGGTTCGGAGGGGCGTCCGCAACACTTCTTCGGCGAGCCCCATCGAGATCGTATTCAAACGGTCGGAGGCGATCCGATGTCCGACGGTGAGCCATATTCCCCCTCCGGAGCCGGCAGGTCTATCAAAGCTGCGCGCGCCCGCATCAGCGATGCCTGAGGTGAATTGAGCACCGCGTCGGTATGGTATCGGGGTAACGTCGATATCTTATGCCGGTATTATTAACAATGATTTTCATTTTTGATTTGAGGAAATTACCTGACTAAGGGAACCACTATGGGACGGATAAACTAGTGAAAGATCATCCGCTCAATGAAATTTCCGCCGAGCCGCCGGCGGCGGATTACTCGGGTTTGCGCCGGCACCGTTGCGACTTGACGGTGAACGCGGATTTTTGCGATCGTTCCGTTGCGGAGCAGCCGATGCGCATGAAGGGTGAAATTGTTTTCCCGAACAATATCAAGGAACTCCGTCTTAGGAAACAGCTGACGCAGGCGAGGCTCGGCGGGCTGATGAAACCGCCGGTCGGCGAGTTCGACCATTTCAAAGATGGAAAGCGGCGAGCGGCGGCTTACCAACCTGCAGCTGGCAGACCTTGCTGCCATCTTAGGTTGCCGCGCCGAAGAGATCCCCGTTGTCGTCAGCCGTGACCCGTCATCGGGTGTCCTGCGTTGGCAAAAAGCCCAGCACGAGGCGGTTCAACACAGCATCGAAAGCGGGGCGGCCGCCACCGGGTACGTCCTGGCGCAGCTGCGCAAGAAGTCGGGGAAGACAATGCAACAGGTGGCAAACGCCATTGGTTTGACCTTGTCGGTTTATCATCGCGTCGAGATGGCCAGCCGCATCATTCAGAACGACGAGATCGAGGCGGTGGCAAAATTCTACGGTCTCACCACTGCTAAGCTGATCAGCATGTTCGAACGCCGGACGCGCGATAACCTGCTGGCGCTGGAGAAGGGTGTACCGCCAGAGCAATTGTTGCCGCGTACCCCGCGTTCCCTCCTCAAAGAGGAGGCGAAATGGGGGCGGCTCGGCGCCCTCGAGCGATACGCCATTCGCCGCAGCATCCGCTATGTAGGCCCGCGTCAGAGGCCAACCGCTTTGCCCGTCTACGGCAAGATCGCCGTAAAAGAGGATGGTACGCGCCGTTTTGTCATCGATCGCGATGTCATGGTCGACCAAGTCCAGATCGATCAGCTGCTGGCTGCGAACGATGATTCCTTCCTCGTCCGCGCTCGCAGCGGCTCGGTTTCCTGATGAAGCCCGGCTCGCTCGCTTGTGTCGATCCACAAACCCCCGTTGCGATGGGAGACATCGCCTTCCTCCTACGCCGCGACGGAAGTGCCGACGCTGCCGTCGTGATCGGCGATGGCATTGGCCCCTTGAAGTTGAAAATGTATAACCCCGAAGAAGATATCCCGATCGACGACCAGACCATTGCGGCTGTGCTCCGCATCCGCATGCTTATCTTGCCATGATCGGATGATCGCACTGTAGACATTATCAGATTAACTTGTGTCGAGCATAACTGGCGAGAAGCGCATTCCTCGGCGACGCTTTTTTGCGCATTGCCGGACCCACCGCGGCGATTATCACGGCGGGCGGCGGCGCGTCGATCGACTTCGGTAGGCAACGCCCACTGGACGGGGTGTTGCGTTACCGGCCGGGCCGGCATTGCCGCGGAAAAGGGGGATCGGGAGTGAGCGGCGTATCGGATAGGATCTCGGCATGACCGTGATCTCTTATCGCCGCCATCGGTTCCCGCCGTCGGTTATCCAGCACGCGATCTGGCTGTACCTGCGCTTCACGCTGAGCTATCGGGACGTGGAAGATCTCCTGGCAAAGCGTGGGCCGGAAATTTCCTACGAAACGGTACGGCGTTGGGTGCTGAAATTTGTTCTCTGTGCGCGAATCGGTGCAGGCCCTGGCTGGGCGAGCTTGACGACGTTACTCTCCGACACGGCGGATCACTCCTTCGAGAGTTGCCAGAACGCTTTCAGCGGCGAGGTGACCGGCTTCCGGGCTGCCGGGGTCGTGCCGTGCGCTGCGCAACACTGGCGATCAGCCGCGGCGTCGGCCGTTCGCCGGGGTCAGATGCTGACGCGATCATCTCGAAGTGAAAATGGTCCGGGCATTGAGGATCGCGCCGCACACCGCGATGCCGACTTCGCCGCCGAGATTGCGCTTGATGTTGAAGAGGCCGCTGGCATATTTGAGGGCTCCGACCTCAGGCTGCCAAGCCCGAGCGTGACCGCCGGCGCAACCGCGAACACCTGCGGGAAGCCGCGCAGGACCTGCGGCACGAGGAGTTCTGCGCCGCTCCAGTCGTGGGTAACGAAGCTGAAGCTCCACATCGCGAGCCCGAACATCATTAGCCAGCGCGTTTCGAACTTGCGGGCCACGACGACATAGACGGGCGTCCCGACGAGCGAAGCGGCACCGGTCGAGAACATCGCCAGCCCCGTCTGCCAGGCGCGGAACCCGCGTACATAGCCGAGAAACAGCGGGGTCAGATATATCGTCGAGAAGATGCCGACGCCGGTCACGAAGGACAGAACGCAGCCGACCGTGAAATTGCGGTTCTTCAGCGCCCGCAGATCCATGACGGGGCGCGCGAAGGTCAGACTGCGGGTCACGAACAGCACGCCCGCGATTGCTGCGATACATGCACAATTCTGGATCGTCCCGTCATCGAACCAGTTGCAGCGCGAGCCTTCTTCGAGCACGTATTCGAGAGTGCTGAGGGCTACCGCCATCAGCGTGATTCCTGGGTAGTCGGCGTCCTTCAGCAGCCTCCAATCCGGTTAGTCGATCTTGACCAGCAACGCGACGAGTATTGTGACCGCGACGCCTGGCACCAGGTTGACGTAGAACGGCCAGTGCCAGTCGAGGGTACCGGTGATCCAGCCGCCGATGACCGGCCCCAGGGTCAGAGCGATCGAGGCGATCGTGCCGACCACGGCGGTGGAATAGACCCGGCGCGGCTGTGAAACGGGAAAAGCCCCATACAAGTCAGTCTCGACATCCGAGCGGTTGCCGGCCCCTGCCGAGATAAGCGGCGAGCGGTCCGGTCAGCACCATGCTTTGCAGTTCGACAGGTGAGGTTAGGCGTGCTGCGACTATCTCTCGGTTGTCGAGCTTCAGCTGTGGCGGCTTGGCCAGCCGTAGCTCGAAGAAATGTACCTGGTCACGCCGACCATCCCAACTACCGCACGTAGAGCCCGCAGCCAGGAGGACTGGCGCTCGAAGCCCGATTTCCTCGGCCAGCTCCCGTCGCGCCGCTGTTTCCGGCATCTCACCGCGCCTGACACCGCCACCGGGCAAGTGCCACCCGCGCCGGTACGAGGAGCGCACGAGTAACAATGCCGGACCGATATAGACCGCCACGACTACGCCCTTATGTCGCGGACCTGTCATCCGCCACCAGAGGCGAGCCAGCGGGAAACCAAGGCGGAAAGCAGTGCGCCAACTGAGATCTACAAGTGAGGAAAGGGGGGTTTGCCCAAACTCTGACATGACGCCGGCTCGATATACCTTCCGGTTCTTGGAGCGAAGAACTGCAGAATCTGCTTGAGTATTGTGGCAACTTGAGGACAAGATCAGCAAACAAAATCGACGCATAGTTGCTGCGATGAAGGCGTCAGCTGCGAACAAGACCAAGGATAACGCTTTGTGCGCATCCCCGAGGACGCAAAACCGTTCTCGATTAGGGCTGTCTGCGCGTGCAGCCGCATGATTTTGTCGGCCGTCGGCTGGTAGCGCGTGACGGCGTGGCAGCCATCCTTAATCAGCTACTGGATCAGCTGCGTGCCGGAGGCCTTGTCTTCGATCAGCACGACCCTTGCCTTAAAGCGGTTCTGCTGCTCGCGCACAGCGCGTTTGAGTGCCGGATATTCCAGCTTTCGGCGGAATACGGCAAGCAGGAAGAGGTCTTGTCCTTCACTCTCCAGGTTGTGCGCACCGAGAAATCGCTGAGTTCGGTCGCCTTTGGCGTTGTCCCAGCTCTGCACGACGCGGTCGAAGGGGCTCCGGCAATTCGCTCTGGCCATACCGCTTCAACTGTTGCGCCTTGATTAGACCGCCGCCAATCGGGGCGGGGGATTGCTGATACTGGCCGGCAAAGTTGTATTCGCCGATCGTCCGCCGGATGCGGTGCAGGGTGTCGAGCGGCTCACGATCGGGGTGCAACGCCTCACCGCGCCGGCGCGTGCGGCATCGCGATTCCAGGATCGTCTCGATCTCGTGGGATTCATCGGCTTCGGCGATCGCCGGAAACCGCACGATTTCCCAGGGCTCCTGCGCGAGGACGTGGCCGACGAGATCGTCCTCGTGCAACCGTTGCATGACGATGACGATAGCGCCGCGCCCCTTGTCGTTTAGCCGGCTGTAGAGCGTGTGGTCGTACCACTCGTTGGCGGCTCTGCGCCGCGCGTCGGAGAGCGCCTCTTTCGGCTTCAAAGGATCGTCGATGACGATGATGTCCGCGCTGCGTCCGGTCAGGACACGGGAAGTTAACCATCAGGTTGGCCAGATTGCCTGAACCTTAGCAAATCTGCGGCTTGAGCAGCCCCGCACGGAAATCCAAATTGGAGTCCAATAACAATGCGAGTCGTGAAGATGGGTTACACGCATCGGGTCACCTAAAAAAACAAAAATGGTAGCATCGTTTCGTCCTGGACGCGAGTGCGGAAAGTTGCGGCCGAGCGAGCAGGCCACCTCGACCGTGGCCGAGATCAAATCGGAATCGGTGGCCGACTTCATTCCGGAAATGATTAAGGGTTCAATGATTGAGGGTTTTGCGCGATCGCGCGTCAGGGCACAGTCGACGAAGCACTGCAGGAGCGCGGGATGACACAGAAGCCTGGTTGAACGAAGCCGCGGATCGAGGGTGGCGGCCAATGGGGATTGAGCCCTGCCGGTGGTCGGGGCGAAGCGGCGATGCGGGTTCGAGGCGAGGCTCCAGTGAACCACGATCGAGGTGTTTGGGGCGGCCTTGGGACATAGACTGGCCAATGGCGGCGGAGGTCGCCGATCCTCCATGGCTACGCCGCCGCGAGCAAATCTCTCTGGTGAAGAACCGGATGCGGGAAATCTGTACATCCGGGTCTGTGAGGGATGGGGACGGCAACGCCCCCATCTATTCGGCAGATAAGTCGACCTCGTTGCCGGCAGCGGTCTCGGTGTCGGACTCAATCCGATAGGAGTTTGCTAGCTAGATGACTCGCATTTCGACGCTTGGTTTCGCCGTCGCGCGGCTGGCCCTAGGCGCCGGCGCTACTGAAGCCGACGAGCAGTCGAAGAGTGCGGTGGCAACGGCTTCGAAAGCTGAATTCGGCCTGGAGTCCGGTCGACTACAATTTCGTCGCCCAGGCCAATCTAGGCGCCCCCTTCCAGATCGCTTCCGGCCGGATTGCCGAAGAAAAAGCCACCACCGCCAACATCCGCGACTACGCGCACCTCATGGTGGTGAGCCATATGCCAGTCGTCGATGCCCTCGCCGCAATCCTGCGGCGCGAGCGGGCTACCGCACCCCCAACACCTTGTTGCAAGGTGCTTACGACGCAATGATTGCTTCGCTCAAGGCCGACAGAGCCGCGACACTCGACCGCGACTAGTGGAGGGCCAGGTCGAGTATCAGGAAGCAACGCCGCACTTTTCCGTTGCGAGATCCAGAACGGCACCGACCCAGACCTCAAGGAATTTGCACAACGCACCCTCCCCAAGATCGAGGACCACCTGCAGCGGGCCTCGAAATTGGCCATGAGCGCCGAGATCGCCAGGGTTTCCTCCCAGTAGGCGTTGGTGTCACCCAAGGTCGAGGAGTGGACTGGGATGAGAAGCGTTGCAGCCTTTGGCCTTGTGCTTGGGGCAGTCGTTCTCTCCTTGGGCAGAGCGCGCAGGCACAGCTCTTGGATAAAAAGGGGCTGAGCCTCGAAGTGGCATGCAAAATGGTGGCTGCAGCCGAAGCTGAGGCCGAGCGCAATCATTGGCGCGGCGTCGTCGCGGTCGTCGACGATGGTGGCTGGACCATACTGCTCGAACGTATGGATCGGGCCGCGATGACTGCATCGGTTGACCTGGCGTCCGGAAAGGCACGAGCGGCGGCGCTCTTCGAGAAATCCAGTCAGGTACTGGAGGAGGCGATCAACCGGGGTCGCTTCGCGGCGATCACCGCGCGAGGTTTCACCGAAATGCAGGGGGCGCTCCCGGTGGTAGTCGATGGCGAGGTGATCGGCGCCATCGGCGCGAGTTTCGCGACCTCCGAGGAAGACGAATAGGTTGCCCAGGCAGGACTTGCCGCCCTCAGCCGATGAGCGAAAGTGCACTCCTCGATATACCCGTCCCTCGCTTTA
The DNA here is from genome assembly GCA_963787425.1 of uncultured Alphaproteobacteria bacterium. Taxonomy (GTDB): domain Bacteria; phylum Pseudomonadota; class Alphaproteobacteria; order ATCC43930; family CGMCC-115725; genus AP-15. The sequence goes on along the minus strand of CAWBCV010000001.1, from coordinate 284,574 downwards.
CGGAACTTTACCTGATTTCACTCGGGTCGGGTCACTCCAACCCTTAACCTATCGACTACAGCCCCGCTGCAATCCGAGATAGGGAGGAAGAGGATGGCGACCGTTGCAGACCAATTCGCCGAGACGCTCGCGGCGGTCGGCGTCAAGCGGATTTACGGCATCGTCGGCGACAGCCTGAACGGGCTGACCGACTCGATCCGCCGCCAGGGCAAGATCGAGTGGGTGCATGTCCGGCACGAGGAGGTTGCCGCGTTCGCGGCGGGCGCCGAGGCGCATCTGACGGGTGATCTCGCGGTCTGCGCCGGGAGCTGCGGACCGGGAAATTTGCATTTGATCAACGGCCTGTTCGACTGTCACCGCTCGCGCGTGCCGGTGCTGGCAATTGCCGCGCAGATCCCTTCGGCCGAGATCGGCGCCGGGTATTTCCAGGAAACGCACCCGCAAACGCTGTTCAAAGAATGTAGCCATTATTGCGAGCTGATCTCCGGCGCCAACCAGATGCCGCGTGTGCTCGAGGTCGCGATCCGCGAGGCGGTCGGCCGGCGCGGCGTCTCGGTGGTGGTAATTCCGGGCGATGTCGCGCTGCAGCCTGCATCTAATGCGGCGCCCGTCAAACTTTCGGGACTGGTCCCGGCTGCGCCGGTCGTGACGCCCGCGAAGCGGGAGCTGGACCGCCTGGCAGCGCTGCTGAACGGCGGGAGCCGCATTACGATCTTATGCGGCTCAGGATGCCAAGGCGCGCACACCGAGATGGTGGAGCTGGGCGACCGCCTCAAAGCTCCAATGGTCCATACCATGCGCGGCAAGGAATATGTCGAGTGGGAGAACCCTTACGACGTCGGGATGACTGGGCTGATCGGATTTTCGTCCGGCTATTATGCGATGCTGGACTGCGACGTCCTGCTGATGCTCGGGACCGACTTCCCCTATCGGCAATTCTATCCCCACGGAGGGGGTGTACAAATCGCGCAGGTCGATATCAGGGCGGAGCAGATCGGACGGCGTGCTGCAATCGATCTGGCCGTCGTGGGTGACGTCCGGGCGACAGTCCAGGCGCTCCTGCCGCTGTTGGCGCAGAAACGCGATGCGACGCATCTGACGCAGGCGCGGGAGCATTACGCCAAGGCGCGCAAGGGACTGGACGATCTTGCCATTGGCACGCCGGGCAAGGGGCTGATTCACCCGCAGCAGGTCGCCAAGGCGATCAGCGACCACGCCGCAGCCGACGCTGTCTTTACCTGCGATGTCGGCCTGCCGACGGTGTGGGCCGCGCGCTATCTGACGATGAATGGCGGCCGGCGGCTCATCGGGTCCTTCTGGCACGGCTCGATGGCCAACGCGCTGGCGCAAGGCATCGGGGCGCAGGCCGTTTACCCGGGCCGGCAGGTGGTCTCGCTATCCGGTGATGGCGGGTTCGCGATGCTGATGGGCGACTTCCTCAGTCTCGTGCAGCTCAAACTGCCGGTGAAGGTCGTCGTGTTCAACAATGGCGCGCTCGGCTTTATCGAGCTCGAGCAGAAATCCACCGGATTTCTCCCATTCGGCACCGACTTCACGAACCCGAACTTCGCGGCAATGGCAGAGGCCGTCGGAGTGCGCGGGATCAGGCTCGAAGACCCGGCCGATGTCGATGAGGGGATCCATGCTGCCTTCGCGCATGACGGGCCGGTGCTGGTGGATGCGGTCGTCAACCGAACCGAGCTCGCCATGCCGCCGTCCATAACGATGGAGATGGCGAAGGGCTTCACGCTCTACATGGTGAGGGCCGTGATGAGCGGCCGCGGCGACGAGCTGATCGACCTCGCCCGAACAAATCTCTGGCGCTAGCGGGAAATTCAGCTTCGTGGACAACCCGTGCTGAGAAACCACAGGGCCGCCCGCCCCTCGATGCCTAACGGGGCGCGTAGCAGGCGGCGTTGTAGCATCTCTTCGCTTTGCTCCGGGAAAGATCCGAGCTGATGTCCCAGCCGCTCTGGCTGCCTTTTGCATTGACCCAATTTTACCGGGATTAATTAGCGCGCCTGTCGCCGGCAATATATTTCCGAGATGAAAAGTGCAGAGCCGGCCGGTCGTCAGAGTGGCGGTTATGCTGCTCGATGCAATAGGAGGCCCTCGATGCAACAGCTAGCCGATCACCAAGCCACTCCCAAGAAGGCAAGGGTTGTGGCGAGCATTGCAGCTGCACTACTGGGCATGGCGGTCCTCTGCCAGCCAGGTCTCGCCGACGCGCGCGGAGGCGGGGGGCATGGCGGTGGCTTCATGGCGGGTTCCACGGTGGTGGCTTCCATGGCGGCGGATTTCGCGGTCATGTCACTACTGTGAACCACCGCTTCGCTGATGTTCACACGCGTCGGCAGGTCAGGGTCGTAAACCATAGTGTCGACGTGCACCGCAGTTTCGCTGATACCCGCGGACGTCATTGGTATCATGGCTGGCACAACGGACGGTACGGCTGGTGGTTGGTCGGCCCGGGGCTGGCATGGACATATTATACATATCCGTGGTGGGGCTACGGCTACAGCCAGCCTTACGCCAGTCAGACGTGTTCTGTAGGAACGGGGTCCTCGCCGTCGCAATATTGGTTTTCCCGGCATTGCCGCCAGCGACACGTACACGAGCTGGAATTGTTCAAGGTGTAGGTGGCGGCGCCAGTGATCCAATTATAAACTCCGGAATCAAGCCATCGTTAAACGAGAGCGACAAGGCGAGCGGGCCGATTTTGTAGTCGGCTTGGCCGCCCTTGCTAAACGCCGGCAATTGAGTCACAACGATGCCTCGCTCAGGGTTTATGTTCTGAAACGAAAAGGGGTACTCGGCGCCGATCAGAGTTTGAAGCTTGCCGCCCCGGAATGAGAAATTGTCGCTCGGCGCGATTTTGAGGTATCCGGTCGGAAACCATCCAAACAAATTTCCGTCCGCTGAATTGGTGCCAAAGGTTGCCTGAGCAGTCGATACATTGCGGGATCCCAATACCCAAACAGAATAGGCAGCGGGCTGCGCAAAAAACTGAATCAGGCCATCGGGCTTCTGGATAAACAACTGACCATTCGACAGGTCCGGTTGCCAAGCGCGGTTGGCGGGGAACCGATTGTTCTGCCATTGCACAATACCGGCACCGATACCGTCCACATATATGTCGCCGAGTGGTCCCAACGTGTATTTGGGCGACGCCTGCGGGATCACGAACGGGCCGGTGATCGACGGCCCCATTAGTGGTGAGGCCGGTTCGGCCGCTTGTTCGGCAGCCGACTGTTCACTGTATGGCTGCGTTGTGGCTTCATCAGCCCCAGCGGAAGCGCCACCCAATAAAAGCAACGCCCAGGAACAGGTGGTACCTAACAGAAGTCCAATGTTGATGTTCTTCATGGGATTAGGGCCGAGCCGCCATCGTAGAGCCGCCCGGGATGCGTTCCTCATCGTCTTTGCCATGGCGGTGGCGCCTCCTTGTGCCGGCTCGACTTCGTCGGCCTAAAACGGGGCTCACCGGCGGAGAACCGTGGGCTTATTTAACGCGCTCTAACATCAACTCCCGGAGGATGCAAACATGGGGTCAGCACCGACTTTTCTTCTCCGAACTCGAATTCTGCGACTTTCAAACGTCGCACAGGCAGCGCCCGTCGGCTCGCTCAAAAATTCCAGCTGCTTGTTAAGCTCGGCGGAAATTGTAGCTTGATACCGGTGAAGATTTGAAAATTTGGCGCGCCCGTCCCGGAGCGATAGACGGATGGTTGAGCCTCAACATAGCCATTCAGCGTATAGCCGCCACTCAGTTGGATCACCTTGCCGGCACCCAACCCGACCGGGATGGTTGTCGTGTGGGTGCTGGTGTCGAAACGCATGATGGCCGACGAGCGCAGATACCATCCGTCGTGGAGATTATAGAATATATTCGGCTGCACGGTGGTCAGCTGAGTGCTGACCCCCGACACCGTGCGCTGATAGGTCCCCAATAACCCAAGAAGACCCCAAGGCTGGGGCGCGATGATGGCGCCTGCGGCACCGGCCTGTAGGCTGTTTGTGCCGAAATTGGTGCTGATGTTTGTCGGAACCGCGAGGAGCGGTCCGATGCCGAAGGTGAGTGGTTCGTGCTGGTACAGGCCGACGTCACGCTTGATTAGAGTGAGATTGTAGATTTGTGTGTCGCCGAGCCCAGTACGCGGTCCACTTTTCGCCGTCGGGTTAGTGACGATCGGAGGGACGATGTGCAGGAGCTGCTGAACGCCGTCGATCTGGAAGGGGATCAAAAGTCGACCTTCACCGTTCTCGGCACCGCCGTTGAGATTGTTCAAGGACGGCGCGTAGAAATTCCAGTATTCCACAGTAAGTCTCGGCTCGGTGGGGTCGTTAGCCGAGTTGGCATTCTTCCGCTCGGCATCGAAGCTGGCCTGCGTCCCGTCGGACGTCGTACCATCATCTGCCGCGTTCGCGACTGTGCTGGTAGTCAGAACTAACAAAGCTAAAGCCTTGTTGAACAGCCGCATAGCGTCTCACCACAGGTTCTAGAGCGTTACCTTCGCTGGGGTGTCGCCGAGTCGGCGAGCGCCGTGTCGTGGCCCGCGCGAGGGCCGCCTCGCGTAGCAGGGCTGCGGCTGCCCCGCGCCGTCTTACCTGCAGCTTCTCAAGTATGTTGTGCACGTGGTTCTTCACGGTAGGCAGGCTAATTTTTAGCTGTCTCGCAATCTCCTTGTTCGAAAGCCCCCTATCGATGAGTGCGATGATGTCCTGCTCGCGGCCCGTCAGTGGCGCCTCTGGAGGTCGCTGCCTCGTGGTCTGAACGCGATCGGCAAGGCGACGGAACAGAGACGCTGCCACTCGAGGCGAGCAAAGGACCTCGCCGCGGACGGCGTTCTCTACGGCTGCAATCAGATCCTCTTTAGACCCGTTACGCGCGACATACCCGGCAATTCCGGCCTCCGCACATTCGCAGACCTCGTCCTCCGTGTCGGTCACGGAAAATGCCACAACCTTTACTTGCGTCCGCGCTGCAGCTATCGCGTGTGGTAGCGCTAGCGCGTCGTGCATCGCAAAATCGAGCAGGGCGACGTCTGGGTTTTTCTGCTCGATGCAAGTGAGCGCCGATGCAACGGTGTCGGCGACACCTACCACGACGACGCGATCAACACGTGCCAGGCCGAGGGCCAGACCTTCGCGGTAGAGACGCGTGTCGCTGACGATGATGATACGTGGTTGAAGATCTAGGGCCGACCGATTCACTGGGACGTGATCGTAGGCACTGGCCGCATGGGTCCCGGATTTGGCAGAGCTCATAGTGCCGTCCCCCGGCCAAGCGAGACGCCGGCTCGTTCTCGCGGGTTGATCGGTCTCTTAACTCACGCCGGAGAAAACGATCCGTCGGTTGGATCTGATCCCGTGTGCGAACCCAATCAAAGGTTAAATCTAGTTAAGATGACATGCAAGCCCGCCGCACCGGCGTCTGAAAAAGATGGCGTTGGATGGCGCCCAGATCAAAAGATCAGGATCCTATAACCGAACGAAAATCCCCGAAACCGAGCGAAAATCCCGATTTTTTTATGGAGGGTCAGTTGCTTTAGCTGACATTAGCCCAGTAGGCAGGTCCGGCAAGCCTATCCGAACCCCGATCTTCTGGCATCCGAATTCCGGCCTGTAGATCCATTTTAATCAGAACTCAATTCAAGCAAAGTTTCTTCCGTTGAAACCGGAGCAAAGAAGCGACGATGAGGCGCATTCGTATCTTGCTTGCCGGCATGTCCCCGATGCTTCTCGACATGATCAAAGACATTGTCGCGCTGCACGCCAGGATGATGGTTGCCGGAACGATGGAGGATATGGCGGACATCCGCGCGGCGGTGAAGGAGACCAGGGCTGACGTTGTTATTCTCAATGAGCCGGCAAAAGGCCCGCTGCAGGATCATCAAGAGCTCCTCTACAGTCGTCCTCGTCTCGGGGTGCTCTCGATTACGAGCGACGGACGCCAGTTCTTTCTTCACAGGTTACGTCCGGTCCGCACTGCATTGGGCGAGGTCTCTCCCGACAGCCTCGTACAGGCGATCCACTCAAGCGCACAGCGTTCAATGGAGGTACTCATGGCTGACGTAACACGTCGCGGTCTCTTGGGAGGAGTTGCGGCCGGGGCTGGCGGGCTTGCCGCAGCGTCGGTTGTTTCGAAGGCGCGGGCGCAAGGGTTCGGCAACCCGGACACGCCGCCGACAGGGGCCGTCAATGCGACGAACCCCGCCAGTTTGACGGACCCGGGCCCGCAGACACCGGCAATCGCCGATCAATTCCCCGCGGCAGTCTCGCCGCCGGCCACCTCTACGAACGACATGCAGCAGTTCTGGGCGTCGTTCAACAACGCGGCGAAACGGATCCAGAACGGCGGCTGGGCGCGGCAGGTGACCCAGTACGATTTCCAGATTTCGGAGACGATCGCCGGCGTCAATATGCGGCTGACGTCGGGCGGGTATACGCGAACTGCACTGGCATGAGTTTGCCGAATGGGCGTTTGTGACATACGGTACGTGCCGCATCACCGTGCTCGACCCGGGCGGGCAGGCCTATGTCGCCGACGTCAACGAGGGCGAGCTGTGGATTTTCCCGCACGGCTATCCGCATTCGTCTGCAGGGCGTGGGTCCGGACGGCTGCGAATTTATCATCGCCTTCGACGACGGCAGGGCATCGGAGTTCAGTACACTGCTGGTAACCGATTTTCTCGCGCACACCCCACCCGATATCCTGGCCCAGAATTTCCGAGTTCCAGTCGATACCTTCTCGAGAATACCACTCTGGGATCGCTACATTTTCCAGAGCAACCTGCCGGGACCGCTCGCCGCCGACCGGGCAGCGGTACTGAGCCCCGAAGGCCCTCCGAAAGACCCGTTCTCCTTCTCGCTAAAAGGCGTCAAAGAGGGACCATTCTTTCGGCAGGGGCCCGGCGGTACGGCGCAGATCGCCGACAGCAGGAATTTCCTCGCCAACAAATATGTCGCCGCCTCGCTCGTGACTCTTGTCCCCGGCGGCCTGCGCGAGCTGCATTGGCATCCCAATGCCGATGAATGGCAATACTACATCAAAGGCCGGGCGCAGGTCGGGGTGTTCACTGCCGGCCCCAAAGCGCAGACCCAGAACTTCAATCCGGGCGACATCGGCTACGTCAAGCGCAACAATGGTCATTATGTCAAGAACACCGGCAACACCGAGTTGCAGTTCCTCGAGGTATTCAGAAGTCCCGTTTTCCAGGACGTCTCCTTGTCCGACTGGCTGACGCACACGCCGCCCGCGATGGTCGCCGCAACCTTCAATATCGACCCGTCAGTCATCGCGCAGTGGCCCAAGGATAAGCCGGAAACCCTGCCGCTCTATCAGGGTATGACCGACTCACTAGCTCAAGCGACGCTGACCGACCGTGCCATCCTCGCCGCAGGCGAGGCACTGGCCGGCCGGCGGCACGGCCTGGGCTCGCTGCTGCCGTTTGCGGGCCCAGCCGTCATGGCCTCGGTCGCATACATGGATCCCGGGAACTTCGCGACCAATAGTCAGGCCGGCGCCAAATTCAATTACAATCTGCTCTGGGTCGTCGTCGTCGCCAATGTCATCGCGATGCTGTTCCAGGCGCTGTCGGCGAAGCTCGGCATTGTCACCGGGCGCAACCTCGCCGAACTGTGCCGCGAGCAGTTTCCGCGACCAATGGTCCTGGCAATGTGGGTCGTCAGTGAGGTCGGCGCGATGGCGACCGACCTCGCCGAGTTCCTCGGCGGCGCCATCGGCCTTTCTTTGCTGTTCTGGGCATGCCGCTGCTCATCGGCATGGTGATCACCGGCATTGCGACCTACGCAATCCTGACCCTGCAGCGCGGCGGATTCCGGCCAATCGAGCTGCTGATCGGCGGCCTGGTGGGGGTGATCGGCGCGAGTTATCTCATCGAGTTGGTGATCGCGCCGCCCGATTGGTCGGTGGCTGCCTGTTCCATGCGGTGGTGCCGCACCTCGATGGCGGCGAGGCGGTTCTGCTCGCTGTCGGCATCGTCGGCGCCACGGTCATGCCGCACGCGATCTATCTGCATTCCGGCCTCACTCAGGATCGTGTCGTCCCGCGCACCGATAGAGAGCGAAAGCGGCTGCTGCGGTTCTCGAACCGCGAGGTCGTGCTGGCGCTCGGTCTTGCCGGTCTCGTCAACATGGCGATGGTGGCAATGGCCGCTTCCGTCTTCCATGACGGCGTGCACGATGATGTGGCAGAGATCGGCACCGCCTACCGCACCCTGATACCGATCCTTGGCTCCGGCGCCGCGGGGGTGTTCCTGGTGTCGCTGCTCGCTTCCGGGCTGTCGAGCTCGGCGGTCGGCACGATGGCCGGGCAGGTCATCATGCAAGGTTTTGTCGGGTTTCGCATCCCGCTCTGGCTTCGCCGGCTCGTCACAATGGCGCCGTCTTTTGCGGTCGTCGCCATTGGGTTCGACGCCACCCAGGCGCTGATCCTGAGCCAGGTCGCGCTCAGCCTGATCCTCCCCGTCCCGATGATCGCTCTGCTGATCCTGACGCGCCGCCGCGACGTCATGGGTTCGTACGCGAACGGGCGCTTCACTATGGCCGCGGCGACGGCAGCGGCCGCCATCGTGCTCGCGCTCAATCTGCTGTTGGTCCTGCAGGTTGCTGGCGTTCCGCTACCCGGCTTCACAGCCGGGTAGCCAATGGAGCGCCTCATCAGAATTTACCGGAATTGACCAAGTTTAACTACGTACGGCGGGTTGGTGGAACTCAAATACGTTAGTACGCTTGCTTTATTCCGGCCGTCGACTGCAACAATGAGGTCTGAGTGGTAGAGCCCCACGGATCTGCGCTGGGATCGCTGACGCTGATCGCCATCGTCATTGGCGCCGGCACCGCTGCCTTTGCCTATACGGCGGGATGGTTTTCGCCTGAGCGTCTCACGCCGAGGAGACTGGTGGCGGCGCTGGCGCCGGCCACCGGGCCGGAGCTCGGCCATCGCCGCAACCATGCCAAGGGCATCTGCTTTACCGGCGTGTTCGAAACAAACGGAGCCGGGTCCGAGCTGTCGCGGGCCCAGGTTTTCGCGCGCGGCCAGTATCCGGTGCTCGGGCGCTTCAATCTCGGCACCCCCGATCCGAACGCGCCGGATGCAACGGTCCGCATACGGGGCCTGGGGATAAGCATCGCGACGCCGGACGGACAGGATTGGCGCAGCGCCATGATCGACGCTCCGGTCTTCCCGGTCTCGACGCCACAAGGCTTCTACGAGCTGCTGCTCGCGTCGGCGAGCAAGGACCCGAATGCGATGAAGAATTTCGTTGCGGCGCATCGGGAGTTCGCGCCGTTCGGCGATTGGGCCAAGAACGCGCCGTGGACCGCCAGTTACGCGGAAGACCGGTTCAACAGCCTCAACAGCTTCGTCTTCGTAGACCATTCCGGCGCCGAGCACGTCGTGCGCTGGTCGCTGCTGCCGGGGGCGCAACCGGTCCCTATCTCCCAGGATGAACTCGCCAAGCGCGGTCCCGACTTCCTCGAACAGGAGATCACCGAGCGGGTCGCCAGCGCGCCGCAGCGCTGGACCATGGTGGTGACGATCGCCAATCCGGGCGACCCCACCGCAGACCCGAGCAAGGCCTGGCCAGGAGACCGCCGCGCCATCGAGGTCGGCACGCTCGTCGCGCAAAAGGTCGAGGCCGAGCGGGATGGCCCGTGCCGCGATATCAACTTCGATCCGACCGTTCTGCCGACCGGCATCCGGGCATCGGACGATCCGTTCCCGGCCGCACGGTCGGCCGCCTATGCGAGGTCATATGACCTGCGCACGGCGGAGACCAAGGATTATCCCCGAATTGCAACGGGCACCAAGCCATGATCGGCGTCCACCAACGCTTCACTCCGCTCCAGCGCCTGCTGCACTGGCTCATGGCCGTCGGCATCATGGCGATGCTCTTTATCGGCGTCGGCATGGTGTCCACCATCATGCCGAAATACCTGCCGCTCGTTGCGGTCCACAAATCGCTCGGCATCGCCATTCTGGTGCTCGCGCTGATCCGCTTGGCGGTACGTCTGCGCTACGGCGCGCCAGCGTTGTCGGCTGACCTGCCCGAGCCGATGAAGCTCGCGGCGCAGCTGTCGCATTACGCTCTATATGCCCTGATGATCGGCATGCCGCTGCTCGGCTGGGCCATGCTGGCGGCCGCCGCCTACCCGGTCGTGGTATTCAGGGGCATCTACCTTACCCATGTCCTGCCGCAGAGCGACAGTCTGCATACTTGGCTCTGGGACGCGCATTTCTACCTGGCTTTCGCGTTTTTCGCCCTCGTCCTGGTGCATGTCGCGGCGGCGCTGTTCCATGCGCTGATCCGGCGCGACGGCGTCTTCGAAACGATGGCGTCCGTGTCGGTGTCGACCCAGGACGAGGTCGTGCCCGCCGAGTGAAGGAATAGCTCTCCAAATCACTGCTGGGAGGCTCGGTTGCTCAGGGGTCATCCGCTCATTCTTCAGGTTCGAGGACCCAAACGACGTTCAAGAAGGCATCGCGGCGGCACTGGCCCATAACGGGCCGGTGCTCGTTGATGCGGTGGTAAACCGGCAGGAGCTTGCCATGGCGCCCCCGGGCACATGGACATGGTGAAGGGGTGAACGGCAGGGCTAATGAAATCATTGAGCTGGCGCGAACCAATCTGTGGCGCTAGCACCATCTGCGATAGTCTGTGAAAGGGTAGCAGTTATGAGCAATCAGCCTCCCTACGCCGCGGCCGACGACGCTAATCACGAACCGGCTGACAAGCCGGGGTTCGCACCCTATGCGGCGCCCGCCGGCGGCTGGGGAGCGTTGCACGCCACTGCGCGAGCGCTGCGCGAGCAGAGCGTCGAGCTCAAAGGCTCCAGAGCACTGCTGTCGATGAACCAGCCGGAAGGCTTTGACTGTCCCGGCTGTGCCTGGCCCGATCCGCGACATACGAGCTCCTTCGAGTTTTGCGAAAATGGCGCCAAGGCCGTCACCTGGGAGCTGACCAAACGCCGTGTGACGCGGGAGTTTTTCGCAGCCCACACTGTCCGTCAGCTGGAACAGGAAAGTGACTATTGGCTGGAGGAGCAGGGGCGTCTAACCGAGCCGATGCGCTACGATCCCGCGACCGACCATTATGTGCCGGTCGGTTGGGATGAGGCATTCGCGCTCGTCGGCCGCGAAGTCAATGCCCTCAATGACCCGAACGAAGCCGAGTTTTACACATCAGGGCGCACCTCGAACGAGGCGGCGTTCATGTACCAGCTGTTCGCGCGGCGCGTTGGCACGAACAACTTTCCGGATTGTTCGAACATGTGCCACGAGCCGACCAGCGTCGGCCTTCCCGAAAGCATCGGGATCGGCAAGGGGACCGTGCTGCTCGACGATTTCGCGCATGCCGACGCAATCTTCATCATCGGCCAGAACCCGGGCACCAACAGCCCGCGAATGCTGACGGAGCTGCACCGGGCGTCACACCGCAATGTGCCGATCGTCGTGTTCAACCCGCTGCGCGAGCGGGCACTCGAGCGCTTTGCCGCACCCCAGGATCCGATCGAGATGGCGACGTTCGGCGAGACGAGGATCGCCAGCGAATTTTGCCAGGTCCGCATCGCCGGAGATGTTGCGGCCCTCAAGGGGGTGATGAAGCTGGTGCTGGGGACGCATGACGAGGCGCTTCGCAACGGCAAGGAGCCAGTGCTCGATCTCGATTTTATCGCGAACCATACACACGGCTTCGAGGCGTTCGCCGACGATCTGCGCCAGACAAAATGGGAAGACATATTGCACGGCTGTGGACTGCCCCGTGAACAGCTGGAGCGCGTGGCGGCCGTCTACATGCGGGCGCGTGCCGTCATCGTCGTCTACGGCATGGGGATCACCCAACATCGGCTCGGCACGGCAAACGTGCAGCAGATCAGTGAATTTGCTGCTGCTGCGCGGCAATTTCGGCAAGCCAGGAGCGGGGATCTGCCCGGTGCGCGGCCATTCGAACGTGCAGGGCGATCGCACGATGGGCATCGACGAGAAGCCAAAGCCGGTATTACTGGACCAGCTCAAGAAAGTGTTCGGCTTCGAGCCGCCGCGTGCTCATGGTCACAATGTCGTCAACGCCGTGCAGGCGATGGTGGACGGGCGCGCCAAGGCATTCATCGGGCTCGGCGGCAATTTCGTCAGAGCTGTGCCGGACTGGGCCGTGGCCGAGGCGGCGATGCGCCGCTTGCGGCTGACCGTCGCCGTCAGCACCAAGCTCAACCGCGGCCATCTGGTCCATGGGCAGCAGGCGCTGATCCTCCCCGCTCTGGCGCGCAGCGATATCGACATGCAGGCCGGCGGCCGGCAATCGGTCACCGTCGAAGACAGCATGTCGATGGTTCATGCCTCATCCGGTCTCGTTACACCGCCGAGCGAGCATCTGAAGTCGGAGGTCGCCATCGTCTGCGGCATGGCGAAAGCCACACTGCCCGATTGCGGCATCGACTGGGATTCCTATGTCGCAGACTACGACCGGATCCGCGACAAGATCGAAGAGGTCTTCCCGGACCTGTTTGCCGATTTCAACAAGCGGATCCGTCAGCCGGGGGGCTTTCACCTGACCACTCCGCCACGCCAGCGGGTCTGGAACACCGCCACGGGCCGCGCCAATTTTCTGGTCTTTCCCGGGGTCGACGAAGACCCTCCAGTCTCCGACCCCGCCATGCTTCGACTGGCGACGCTGAGGAGTCACGATCAGTACAATACGACGATCTACAGTCTCGACGACCGGTATCGCGGCGTGTTCGGGGGCCGCATGGTGGTGTTCATGAATGAAGCCGACATGCAGGCGCGGGATATCGCGGAGGGCGACGAGGTCGAAATCGAATCGCTTGCCGAGGACGGAAAACGGCGAATCGTGGGTGGGTTCTGGGTAAAGCCTTACAGCATCCCGGTAGGCTCGATCGGCGCCTATTATCCGGAGACCAATCCACTACTGCCGCTCGCCTATCACGATCTGAAGAGTGGGACCCCCGCGGCAAAGTCGATCCCCGTCCTGGTTCGCCCTCAGCGGCCACAGCTTAACCCCGGTAAGTAAGAATGTTTGCGTCGGAGGAGGCCTCGCGTGCCGTACCGCTGCCGGTGCAACGCGTCGCCAGGCAAGCATGGCGCAATGGCTCGCCGCTGTTGGGGGAACGCGTATTGGCCGAGGAGGTCCCGGTCGCGTTCAGCTATGACGGCGCAACGCACGCGGTCTTGATGGCGACACCCGATGACCTAGAAGATTTTGCGCTCGGTTTCAGCTACACCGAAGGAATTATCACCACAGCGGCGGAAATAGCGGAACTGGCCGTCGTCAGTGTGACCGACGGGATCGTGCTGCGAATGTGGCTGAGGGGCGACCGTTCCGATGCGTTCGCGGCAAGGCGGCGCCGGTTTGTCGGACCGGCCGGGTGCGGCATGTGCGGGTTGGAGAGTTTGGCCGAGGCCAATCGCGCAATACCGATGGCGCGTTATGACCTGGAGGTGAGCCGCCAGGACATCGCAGAGGCGGTGGGAGCACTGCCGGCGAGACAGCAGTTGAACATGCAGACCCGAGCGGTCCACGCTGCGGCGTTTTGGAAGCCGGATCGGAGCCTGATTCTGCGCGAAGACGTCGGGCGGCACAATGCGCTCGACAAATTGGCCGGCGCATTGCTGCGCACCGGCCGGTCGGCTGCCGAGGGCATCATTGTGCTGTCGAGCCGGCTTTCCATCGAGCTCGTGCAGAAAGCAGGTATGATGGGGGCGGCTATCATAGTCGGGGTGTCTGCGCCGACGGCTTTGGCCGTTCGGACTGCCGAATCGACGGGCCTCACCCTTGTTGGCATCGCCCGCGACGATGGGTTTGAGGTGTTCACCCATCCCGAGAGAATTACGCAATACTGGTGAGGAAAGGCCAATGGACCTCACGGCGCTTCTGCTGTCTCGGATCCAGTTTGGATCGACTGTCGCATTCCACATTATCTTCCCGTCCTTCACGATCGGGCTGGCGGCGTGGCTTACGGTGCTCGAAGCTCTGCATCTGTGGACCGGCCGTCCGGTATACCGCCTGATATTCGAGTTCTGGCTCAAGATTTTCGGCGTCGCCTTCGGGCTCGGCGTCGTCTCCGGGATCGTCATGGCGTTCCAGTTCGGCACGAATTGGAGCGTGCTGTCGCGGATGTCGGGACCGATCCAGGGCCCGCTTCTGTCCTACGAGACCTTCACCGCCTTTTTCCTCGAGGCGAGCTTTTTCGGCATCCTGCTGTTTGGCCGCTCTCGCGTTCCGCCGTGGTTCTATTTGTTTTCGACGGCCATGGTGGCGTTGGGAACCACGCTCTCCGCGTTCTGGATCATGGTCAATAACAGCTGGATGCAAGTGCCGACCGGGTATGTAATGGAGAACGGTGCCTTTGCTCCGGACGACTGGGCAAAGATCACTGTTTAGCCCGGTCGTGTGGGTACGCTTCCCGCACATGCTGCTTGCAGCCTATCTCACCGGCGCTGTTTGCGTTGCCGCGACCGGGGCATGGTACCTGCTGCGCGGGATCTTTACCGCCGAAGCGCGCGTCATGCTCCGGATGGGCTTGTATCTCGCGGCCGTGCTGCTTCCGCTCCAGCTCCTCTTCGGACACCTCAACGGTGAATATGTCGTTCACCACCAGCCCGTCAAAGATGGCGGCGATCGAGGCCCGGTGGCACGACGAAAAGCCGGCTTCCGAGGTGCTGCTAGCCTGGCCGGACGTCGAGAACCGGCGAAACCTCTTCGCGATCACGCTGCCCCCGCCGTTCGGGAGCCTCATCGACTTCGGACAGCCTCTCGGCGGGCGAGGTCGGGCTCGAGAGCATCCCGTCGGAGAATTGGCCACCGGTGGTGATCCCATTCTTCAGCTTCCGCATCATGGTCGGCTGCTGGGCTCGTCATGCTGCTGATCGCCTGGGTCGGCTCGTATTTGATCCACAAGGAGCGCATCGAGCAGAATCGGATCTTGCTGTGGGCGACGTTCCTCAGCTTCCCCCTGCCGTACATCGCGATATTGAGCGGCTGGGTCACTGCCGAGGTCGGGCGCCAGCCCTGGGTAGTCTACGGCGTGCTGCGGACCGCCGACGCGATGACGCCGTTCCTGACCGCCCGTACGGTAGAAGTTTCGCTGGCTGTTTACTGCGTCGTCTACAGCTTCATTTTCGCGTTCGGGACCTACTACATCTATCGGCTGCTGCGCGCTGGACCGGAGGGACGCCTGGTCCTGCCCCCGGCGGCCGCAGTTCCCAACCGCCCGATGTCGGTTGTCCACGAGCACCACCTCGCACCAGGAGAATAGCCGTGGTCATGTTCTGGGTGGCCATACTGGCCGTCAGCATCCTCCTCTACGTGCTGCTCGACGGGTTCGATCTCGGGCGTCGGGATTCTCTTCGGCCTGACCGGCGACGAGACACGGAGGCGCGCGATGATGAGCGCGGTTGCGCCGATCTGGGACGGCAACGAGACCTGGCTCGTCGTGGCCGGGAGTGGTGCTTTGGGGGGCCTTTCCGGTCGTCTATGCAACGCTGCTCTCTGCCTTTTATCTGCCGCTGGTGCTGATGCTGGCCGGCCTCATTCTGCGCGGCGTGGCGTTCGAATATCGCAGCAAGACCGAGCGGCTGCGGTGGATCTGGGATTTCAGTTTTGCCGGAGGGTCGCTCGTCGCTGCCTTCATGCAGGGTCTGACCGTGGGCGCCCTCGTGGAGCAGCTTCCGATTAGCAACGGCCATTACACCGGCGGCGAATTCGGCTGGTTCAGTCCCTTCGCCGTGTTGTGCGGCATCGGCCTGTGCCTTGGTTATTCGCTGCTCGGCGCCTGCTGGCTGGTCCGGAAATGTGAGGGCGATGTTCGGGAAGCGGCCTATCGTCTGATCCCCTACCTGGCGGTCGGGCTGCTCGTTTTTCTGGTCGTCGTCTTCGCCTACGCGTTGTTCGAGAACCTTCGGGTCGTGCACAGATGGCTCGAGCGCCCGTATCTATTTGCTTTCCCGGCGATCGGGGTCATCGCGGCGCTCGTGGCGGCCGAAAGCGTTCGCAGTCGCCGCGATGGCGTGCCGTTCTACATGGTGGCGCTGATTTTCGCCGCCGCGTTCGGCACGCTGGCGATCTCGTTCTGGCCTTACATGATCCCGTTCTCGATCACGATCGAAGAAGCGGCGGCGCCACATTCCAGTCTCGCCTTCATGTTCTGGGGCGAGGGTCTCTTCGTCTTCCCGCTGATGCTGCTCTACACGGTGATCAGCTACAGCGTCTTTCAGAGGCAAGGTCCGGCCTACCGCCGACCACTACTGAAACGGCAAGGACCCACAAGATTGACCCGATCGAAGAGGTCCACGAAGCCTCAATGGCTTCGCCTCGTGCCATCCTTTTCTGAACTAGAACAAGGAGGAGCCTCAATGATACGCTGTATCCGGCTTTGGACCGGAGACGACGACAACTCGTATTTCGAGGAAGGGGTCATCGACCTTCCCAAGGGCGAACGCGGTGACATTCTCAGCGGCACCGTCGATGTCGTCAGCATCTCGTTCCGCGAGACGAGAGCCGGTGGCGCCTTCGAATGGCACGACGCGCCGGCCCGCCAGTTCGTCATCACATTAAGCGGCACGCTCGACTTCCAGACGCGCACGGGCGAGCATTTCATGCTGCGCCCGGGCGACATCCTCCTTGCCGAGGACACCGCAGGAACCGGGCACAGCTGGAAGCTTGTCGACGAGAACCCCTGGCGCCGAGCCTATGTGATCCTTCGCCCAGGCGTCGAGGCGCCGTTCGTCGCCAACTCGCCCAGTTCGTCGCCAAGCTGACCAAAAGGAAGCCCGTTCATGATCCAGACCCAAAACCCTGGCGCGCTCGATGTCGTGCTGATCGGCGCGGGCATCATGAGCGCCACATTCGGCACCGTGCTCAAGGAGCTCGAGCCCTCGCTCAGCATCACCATATTCGAGACGCTCGAGGATTGCGGGCAGGAGAGTTCGCAGGCCTGGAACAATGCGGGCACCGGCCACGCGGCCAATTGCGAGCTGAACTACACGCCTCAGCGCGCAGACGGGAGCGTCGACATCTCCGAGGCGCTCAAGGTCAATACGGAGTTCGATCTGTCGCGCCAGCTATGGTCCTACCTGATCCGCAAAGGCGCGATCCCGGACCCGCGCGCTTTCATCCATCCCTGCCCGCACATGAGCTTCGTATGGGGGAAGGACAATGTCGCCTTCTTGCGCAAGCGCTTTGAGGAGATGTCCGCGAGCCACTGCTACTACGGAATGGAGTACACCGAGAATCGAGCCAAGATCGCCGAATGGGCTCCGCTGATCATGGACGGCCGCGGGGACGAGGAGCCGTTTGCGGCGACTCGCATTATCACTGGTACGGATGTCGACTACGGCGCGTTGACTCACTTGCTGGTAAAGCATCTTTCCGCCCAGCCCGGCGTTTCAGTGCGTTACAAACATCGTGTCGTCGGATCTGGACCGTGAGGAGAACGGCGCTTGGCGGGTGGGTATCGAGGACGTCGACACGCTGGAGCGCCACGCAGTGTCGTCCAAATTCGTCTTCATCGGCGCGGGTGGGGATGCCATCGAGCTGCTCCAGAAGTCACGCATCCCCGAAGGCCATGGGTATGGCGGCTTCCCGGTCAGTGGAATCTGGCTACGGTGCGACGAGAGCACAGTAAGCGACCGCCATCACGCCAAAGTCTACGGCAAGGCCGCACAGGGATCGCCGCCGATGTCGGTGCCGCACCTCGACACCCGCATCATCGAAGGCAAGAAGTCGTTGCTGTTCGGACCCTATGCCGGGTTCTCCAGCAGGTTCCTGAAACACGGTTCGCTGACTGACCTATTCGAGTCGATCAGGCCCGGCAACATTGTGCCGCTGCTGGCAGTCGCGCGAGACAACATCGCGCTGACTGAATATCTGATTGGCCAGGTCCTCCAAAGCTCGGCACACCAGTTCGCGGCTCTTCGCCAATTCTTTCCCAAGGCCGCTCGAAACGACTGGCGCGAAGCGGTCGCAGGGCAGCGAGTCCAGATCATCAAGCCCGACGAACAGAGGGGCGGCGTATTGGAGTTCGGCACCGAATTGGTCGCAGCAGAGGACAAATCCCTTGTCGCTTTGCTTGGCGCCTCGCCAGGTGCGTCCACCGCAGCCTTCATCGCTGTTGGCGTACTCCAAAAGTGTTTCGCGAGCGAACTCACCGAGAGCGGCTGGCTCCCCAAGCTAAAGCAGATCATACCGACATACGGGATCGATCTTGCCCAGGATGCAGACGCCTGCCGCAAGACCCGCACAGATACTGCGGCCATCCTGAAGGTAGACAATATCTGAGTCGGCGAGAAAAAGGATCACATCTATTTGCATCTGGAGCAGTTGCTGCGACGCCATCATCCTATCCCCTTCTTGCAAACTGCGGGCAAGAGCCCCGGCAACTGTTCGGGCGTGAAATGACAGGCAACGCCGGAGCCTTGCTCGACACGGGGAAGCACCCCACGATTGCTTGCGGTCGCGGCGCCGCCGCAGCCCGGACCTTGGCCGCGGTCCATGCTGCGCCAGATAGGATGCACTACGGCGCACAGACAAGATTGCTTCCCCGCGGGCTAAGCCCGCGGGTCGCAATGACGATTGGAGTGACGGCTACAACCTGATCGGCTTCCGCTCTAGCCTCACAGTGCTACGTACCGGCTTTGCAGCCTTACCGAGGCTCATAAGCACTGAAAGAGCCGACACAGCTTGCGCGCAGTTCGGGATCTCTGATCAGCCCGCACTCCGTTCTCATCCGGGAGGCCCGAAAGCTGCTGTTGGTGCTCACGAGGTAATCGTACCGCTGGCTCTTCCGGACGTTCTGCGCCGGCGTCTCGTGCCATTTCGGGTGATGATGCGGGTTGGTTGGTACCGGGGCTGCCTGTACCGTGGTAACCGCCAAAGCCGCCAGACCTACCAGCGTCGGGATGATCACGCGCATTTTAGCCTCTGTCATTGGGGGACGACGCAGCATTGTGCCGGTGAGTCTATTGACAAAAGCTGAAACGGCTCGACACTCCCCGGTTACCCGCGGACAACTTTGACAACATCGGCGAAGTCGAGATCGCGGCCGTCGAACTCGGTGGCGTGCGCCGAATTGACAGGCGCCGGACTCCAGCCCTAGCCTTCGCCGCCCCCAATGCAGGAGATCGCCATGCCGCCCGAGGGAACCGCGACCATCGCCAAGAGCCCGGAAGATTTGCACACCAAGGTCCGGTCGCAGGTCGTCGACGCCAGGCCGTCGTTCTTTCGCCTGGAGGCTCAGCTCCCGAAACAGGGCCGCACCGACACACCGGTCGCCGCTTCGGACAAGATTTGGGTGGTGCTGAAAACCTACGCTGCCGACGGAGAGAACGGATTGCACGCCCACCCCAACGAGGACCACACCTTTATCGTCCTCCAGGGGGAGGCAACGTTCTATGGGCCGAATGGCGAGACTTCGCACAATCGGCAAGAACGAGGGCGTGCTGTTGCCGCACGGGACTTTCTATTGGTTCAAGGCGACGAGTGACGAGCCGCTTGTGATGGCGCGCATCGGCGCCGCGGCGTTCGACGGCGTCGACTGGCACGGCCGCATCAATTCCGACGGCAGCGAGATGCGAGGTGACTCGCTCGAGAACAAGCAGGTCGAGCTGATCATGTCCGACCGATGGTTTCGGTAAAAGCATGCAAGTTACCTGCACGCACGGTGCCGTGCTGAACGACCTCCCAACGCCCCACAGGAGGGTAAGCGATGCCGTACTCTCTCTATGTTTGCCTGCAAGACGAAGACAAGATTTCAGCCTTCTCCCTGGATAGCGGCACCGGGCAGCTCACGCCTCATGCCGAGGTGCCGGTGGCGGGTGGCCCGTCCGTGCTGGCGGCTAGCCCTGATCGGCAGGTGCTATATGTCGGGCATCGTGGGTCGCCGGCGATCTCAAGCTTCCAGATCGACCAGGGCACTGGAGGGTTGACGCCGCAAGGGAGGGTCGGAACGGAACATGCGCCCACTTTTCTCGCTACCGACCGCACGGGAAGGTACTTGCTGTCCGCCTATTATCAAGGCGGGTATGCGGCCGTCCATCCTCTCGGCAACGACGCCGCGGTCGGCGCGCCACAACTCGACCGGCAGGACACGGCGAACGGCGCCCACGCGATAGCGACCGATCCCTCTAATCGGTTTGCCTTCGTCCCGCACATCGCCCGGCTCAATGACAACGTTCTGGAACCGCCCAGGGAGAACCCTGGCCCCAATATGATCTTGCAATTCAAATTCGACCCGGATACCGGGCATCTATCACCCAACTCGACCTTCCGGGTTGAGCCGACGGAACGCCTTGGCCCTCGCCACTATTGCTTCCATCCCACGCAGGATCTCGTCTATTTCTCAAACGAGCAGGGCTGCAGTGTCAGTAGCTACCGCCTGGACCCTGCGACAGGCAATCTCGCCGCGGTGCAGACGATGACGACCCTACCCGGCGGGTTCACCGCGCGGAACACCTGCTCCCAAATTCATCTGACGCCGTCGGGGCAATTCCTGTATGTGGGCAACCGGGGACACAACAGCATCGCGGGTTTTGCTGTTGATGACGCTACGGGCCGTTTGACTTCGATCGGGCAGGTGCCCACCGAAGCGGTGCCCAGCGCCTTCGGTCTGGACCCGGAGGGCCGATTTGTCTTCGCCGCTGGCACGGCTTCCGGACGCCTGGCTTCGTACCGCATTAACGGCCAGACCGGGGCACTGATTCCCTTGGCCACTTATGCCATGGGTCAGCGGCCCGCGGCGGTGCTCGTAACCCGTTTCGGGGACTAAATGGAGCGCCTCTGACGTTTGGTATCAATGCCGACGGAGAATGGGGCCGCGCGAACGCGCGAACCTATCCGCGTCGGTCACAAGGCGATCGGCGGCGCATCGAGCAGTTTTTCCAGCCGGATAGGCAGCTCGCGGATCCTTACGCCGGTCGCGTGGTAGACGGCGTTGGCGACTGCCGCGTTGGTGCCGACGTTGCCGAGCTCGCCCAGACCTTTGATGCCGAGATCGTTGACTAGGTGATCTTCCTCGGGGATCAGGATCACCTCGGCCTCGTCGATGTCGGCGTTGACCGGGACCAGATATTCGGCGAGGTCGGTATTGTAATAGCGGGCGCGCCGGCGATCGATCTCTGTCGCCTCGTGCAAGGCCGAGGAGACCCCCCAAATCAACCCGCCCATCAGCTGGCTCTTGGCGGTCGTTGGGTCGACGATGCGGCCGGCGGCGAACGCGCCGACGACGCGCGGACAGCGGATCTCACGCGTTCTTGCGTGTACCCGAACCTCGACGAATTCGGCGCCGAACGCGAATTGGATGCGGTCCTTCATCTTGGCGCCGCCGGCCAGCACGGCATGACCCTGATAGAGTTTGCTCAATCCCTCTGGTGGGACCCCGTGCGGGATGTTCTCGGCATAGGCCTCGATCGCTCCGTTCGATACCCGGCGGATCGCCGCCTCTAGCGGCTCGGAACCGCCCTCCGAGTCCCTGAGCGTGCCGCCGGTCAGCACCAGGTGGTCCGCATCCTTGCCGGCGAACGCGCCATTGGCGGCGACGACGGCCGCTTCGGCGATGCGCGAGCGGATCTGCTCGCAGGCCTTGGCGACGACATTGCAGACGCTGGCGGTGGTATTGGATCCGCCGGCGACCGGCGCGGGCGGCAGGTCGGAATCGCCGAGCTCGACGGTGATCTTGTCGAGCGCGATCCCGAGCCGGTCGGACGCGGTCAGCGCGACGACGGTATAGGCGCCGTTGCCGATATCGTGCGCCGCGGTCTGCACCTTGACCGCGCCTTGCGGCGTTATCGTCACTCGCGCCGTCGCCGGGCCCATTTGCGTCGGATACATCGTCGCGGCGCAACCCCAGCCCACGAGCCAGTCGCCGTCGCGCATCG
This sequence comes from uncultured Alphaproteobacteria bacterium, assembly GCA_963787425.1. Lineage (GTDB taxonomy): Bacteria > Pseudomonadota > Alphaproteobacteria > ATCC43930 > CGMCC-115725 > AP-15. Next base: position 262,664 of record CAWBCV010000001.1, on the reverse strand, counting down.
ATCCCGGCTTTGGATCGCGCCGGTCCCAGCCGAACGATCTGGCGGCGGCATCAAAGCACGGCATCAAGTTGCGGCTGGTATAGGGCAGGCCCTTGATCGGCTCGCGCATGGTGTCGTTGCGCCGGCGCAGCTCGACCGGGTCCATGTTCAGCGCGACGGCCAGCTCGTCCATCGCGGATTCGAGCGCGAACAGATACGGCACCTCGGGCGGCGAGCGCATGAAGCCCGGCGTGTTGCGGTCGGCATGCACCATCGACACTTTCGAGGCGATGTTGGGGCAGGCATAAAGCCGGGTCGAGGCGTCGGTGCCGGCGACCTTGTAATTGTCGGGCCGGCTCGTCACCTCCTCGCCTTCGTGGATCAACGCCATGAGCTTGCCGTCACGGCCGGCGGCGAGCCTGACGTGATGGCGCGTCTCGGCCCGGTAGGTGGCGATCGTGAAACCCTGGTCGCGGGTCGCGACCAGCTTGACCGGCCGGTTCAGCCGGCGCGCCGCGACCGCGATCAGCGCGGTGCGCTGGGTCAGCGAGCCGCGCGAGCCGAAGGCGCCGCCAATGAAGGGCGACACGACATGGATCTTCTCGGGGTCGATGCCGAGCTGCTCGGCGAGACCGTTCTTGAGACCGGTGACGTTCTGGCTGCCCTCCCACACTGTCAGCCTGCCGTCGGCCCAGGCGCAGCTGGTGGTGAACAGCTCGATCGGATTGTGGTGCTGGGTCGGCGTCGCGTAATGCGCATCGACAGTCACCGGCGCGCCGGCGAACGCGGCCTCGGCATCGCCGACCGCCGGGTCCTCGTAATTGCTCGAGACGTCCTTGGCCGCGACCGTCGTCCCACCGGCGCTGTCGAAGCCGGCCGAAGGTTGCTCCGCGGCGTAGGTTACCTTGAGCCGATGTGCCGCTTCGCGCGCCGCCTCGAAAGTCTCCGCGAGGACCACTGCGACGATCTGGCCGCCATGCCAGATCTGGTCCGAAGCCAGCGGCATGATGGTCGAGCCGACATAGCCACCATCGCTGAACAGCTTGGTCGGCTTGACCGCGTTGCCGATATTGCGATGGGTCAGGATATCCAAGACGCCGGGCACCGCTCGGCTGGCGTTCTCGTTGATGTCGGCGATGCGGCCGCGCGCGATCGCGCTGGTCGCAAAGAAGGCAGAGACAGGGTCGGCGAGCGGCGTATCGGAGGCGTAACGGGCCTCGCCCGTAACCTTCAGGCGGCCGTCGATGCGCGGCGCTGCGGTGCCGATCTTGGCTGTCCTGCTCCATGATCACGTGCTCAGTCGGGCGGCTTGCAGGAGGGCGCGAACCAGGGTCCGCCTGCCGAGTTCGGGCTTGTAGTCGTTGTCGCCGTGAGTTTGTGCGGCGGCAAAAGCGGCATCGGCGGCGCGCTGGGCGCTAGCTTCATCGATTGCTTGACCCTTTAGCGCTGCCTCCGCCTCGCGCGCCCGCCACGGCTTGGCCGCGACGCCGCCGAGCGCAATGCGCGCCTCGTTGACGATGCCGCTCGTGAGGTCGAGCGCTACCGCGGCGGAAGCCAAGGCGAACTCGTAAGATTGCCGGTCGCGAATTTTCAGGTAGAGCGAGCGCCGCGTCCACGGCGCCGCCGGCAACCGGAAACCGACGATCAGCTCGCCCGGCGCGAGAACCGTCTCGATATGCGGTGTATCGCCCGGCAGGCGGTGCAATTGCTCGAACGGCATGACCCGCGAGCTCGTCCGGGCCGACGATCTCGACCGCCGCGTCGAGCGCAACTAAGGCCTGCGCGAAATCGCCTGGATAGGCGGCGATGCAATGGTCGCTGACCCCGAGCACCGCGTGCTTGCGGTTGACACCGTCCAGCGCGGCGCAGCCGGTGCCGGGCTCACGCTTGTTGCACGCGCCCCAGGACGGATCGCGGAAATAATTACACCGCGTCCGCTGCAATACATTGCCGCCGAGCGTCGCCATGTTGCGGAGCTGCGGGCTGGCGGCGAGATCGAGGGCTTGGGCGACCACCGGGTAATTCCGCCTGATCTCAGGATGCTCGGCTGCGGCAGCCATCGTGACGAAAGCGCCGAGATAGAGCGCGTCGGCGTGGCGCTCGATGCGGGTCCCGGCCGGATCGAGGGAGTTGATGTCGACCAACACCTCGGGCCGCATCACGTCGAGCTTCATCAGGTCGAGGAGGGTCGTGCCGCCGGCCAGATACTGCGCCGCCGCCATGGTCGGCGGGAGGCGGCTGCCGTCGTGGCTCGCCGCCGCCTGGACCGCCTCGGCAAGACCGCTGGCGCGTCGGTAAAGGAAGGGGCGCATCCCGTCAGCTCCGCATCTCGCCTTTGGCTTGGTTGATCGCCTTGACGATGTGCGGGTAGGCCGCGCATCGGCAGAGATTGCCGCTCATATGTTCGCGGATCTCGGCGTCGCTGCCGGCATGCCCTTCATCGACGCAGCCGATCGCGGAGATGATCTGCCCTGGCGTGCAATAGCCGCACTGGAACGCGTCCTGATCGATGAAGGCCTGCTGCATCGGGTGCAGCGCGCCGCCCGGCTCGGCGAGCCCCTCGATCGTTGTCACCGGGCCGCGCACCGCGACGGCGAGGGTCAGGCAGCCGAGGACCCGTGTGCCGTCGACCATCATCGTGCAAGCCCCGCACTGGCCGTGGTCGCAGCCCTTCTTCGCCCCGGTGAGGCCGAGATGCTCGCGTAACGCATCGAGCAGCGTCGTGCGGGGATCGACCGTCAAATGCCGGGCGCGCCCATTGACCGTGAGGTCGAACGAGACGACAGCGCGTGGATCGATGACTTGTGTGGGCGCTTCCGCCGACGCACGGCCCTGACCCATCGCGGCGACCGGCGCGAGCGCCACGGCGGACGCGGTAGAGGTTAGGAGGGAGCGCCGACTGACTCCGCCGCCGAGCCGCCCGGGTGCGCCTCGAGAAAGCGCCTTTGCTGTCACGTGCCACCTTGTCTCCGTTATGCGGGTCAGAGCAGTGCGCCCGACCGTCGCCCGGTACGACGAGCAGCCGAGGCGATGCTCTGACCGGTAAAGGCTACCGGCGTAGGGAAGGTTCCGGCCGCGCGCGGAGCACGGAAGCGGCTAACGTCGTCGAGCGGAGACTAGGAGGAACATCGGCCGCTGCCGTTCATCCTCGAGGGCCGGCCGTGCCGCGATCTGGTCGTCCGTCGGACCCCATTCCTCGATGTGCGACAGTGTGAACCCCAACCGCAGCAAAAGATTGACGTATGTCGCCATGGTCCGGTGCTGCTTGATCACGCCCTTGGCGAGCCAGTCCGTGCTGCGCGGTCCTTCGCAGAGGTAGTTGTCGACGGGCCATGCCTTTTTGCCACTTACGCCGACCGACCAGCCCGGCTGTGTCGGCGCGGTGAAGATCGGATGCTCGACGGAAAAAATGAGCTGCCCGCCTGGGGTGAGGGCGCGCTGTACCTTCGCCAGCAATCCACCCAGATCCTCGACGTAGTGCAGGGCGAGGGAACTGTAGGCGAGGTTAAATGCCGCCTGGGGCAGTTCGGCGCTCGCTATGTCTGCCTTGAGGTAGCTTATCGCCGCGTCCGTCGTGGTGGCCCGGGCCCGTGCCAGCATCTTCTCCGACACATCGATGCCAAGGACCGTCGCCGCGCCTTGCTGACGCGCCCAGCGGCAGAACCACCCGAAGCCGCAGCCGAGATCCACCACTCTGAGACCCCGCAGCTCCGGAAGCATGGCCTTGAGCACGGGCCATTCGGCGGCGCCGTCCAGCCCTTCGATCGAGCGGCCCAATCGACTGTAGCCCTCGAAAAATTCCGGGTTGTCGTAGATGTTTTGAGTCATCGTCATTGCGGGAAGCTGGTCACCGGGACAAGAGGTATGCTCAAATTTTGGGAGCGTCGCGGCTCGTTCAATGTTCAGATGGTGGCTTGCCCGCCCGCGCGTGGGTAGGATGATCTCTTCGAAACCGTGGCATGGACGCCTGACCGCCGATGAACCGACGTGAATTCGTAAAGAATAGCCTCGCCGGAGCGGCAGCACTGGCGGCCCCGCAAATCGTCCGCGCCGAAGCTCGGACGACGATCAACTTCGTGCCGCACGCCGATCTCGCCTCGCTCGATCCGGTCTGGACCACCGCCGACATCACCCGCAATTTTTCATTGGCCGTATACGACACGCTTTACGGCTATGATGCGGAATTTAGAGCCCAGCCGCAGATGGTCCAAACCCACACGACCGAAGATAGCGGCAAGCAATGGGACCTGACATTGCGCGACGGCTTGAAATTTCACGACGGCGCGCCGGTCCTGGCGCGCGACTGTGTCGCCACGATCAGGCGATGGGCCAAGCGCTATCCATTGGGCCAAGCACTGATGGCCCGCACCGACGAGCTCTCGGCAGTATCCGACCGTGTAATCCGCTTTCGGCTCAAAAGGCCGTTTCCATTATTGCCGGATGCGCTGGCCGAGCCCTATTGCTCGATCATGCCCGAGCAGTTGGCCAAGACCGACCCCTTTGAACAGATAAAGGAGGCAATCGGCTCCGGGCCATTCAAGTTCGTGGCGTCCGAGCGCATACCCGGCCAGCGCGTTGTTTTCGAAAAAAACCCGGATTATGTCCCGCGCGGCGATGGAAAACCGAGCTTCAGCGCCGGTCCCAAGGTGGTCTATGTCGACCGTGTAGTATGGAATTTCGTGCAGGATCCCTCTACCGCCTCGGCGGCGCTCGCGCAGGGCGAGATCGACTGGTGGGAAAACCCGACGATCGACCTTATCCCACAACTCAAACGCAACAAGGATCTGGTGATCACGGTCAAGGACCGCACCGGCGAGATAGGTTGTCTCCGGTTCAATCATTTGTACCCGCCATTCGACAATCCCGCGGTTCGCCGCGTCGTGCTGTCCGCGATGGACCAGAAGGAGGTGGTGACCGCGGTCGCCGGGGCCGAGCCGAGTTTAATCAAGACTGATGTCGGGCTCTTCGTGCCGGGCACGCCAATGGCGAGCACTGTTGGCGTCGAGATCACCCGCGGGCCGAAGGACCTCGACAAGTTGAAGAAGGACCTGGCTGCTGCGGGGTACAAAGGCGAGCGCGTCGTTGTGCTCGCCGCCTCGACCATTCCGGTGATTTTCGCCGAGGCGCAGGTCGCCACCGACGTGCTGCAGCGCATCGGCATGAACATCGAATTGCAGACGATGGAATGGGGCAGTGTGGTCGCGCGGCGCGCAAGCCGCGAGCCGCCCGACAAAGGCGGGTGGAACATCTTCTATACCTATCTCGGCGGCATGGGGAACATCTCGCCCGGCCCCGATATCGCGATCCGCGCAAGTGGCGCCGATGCCTGGTTCGGCTGGCCCAGCGACCCGAAAATGGAGGCTTTGCGGGAGGCCTGGTTCGATGCGCCGGACCTCGATGTGCAGCAAAAAATCTGCCGCGACATGCAGGAGGAATTCTGGCAGAACCCCACCTATGTGCCGCTCGGCATGTATGACCAGCCGATCGCGTTCCACTCCTATCTGCAGGATGTGCGCGATGGCTGGCCGCAGTTCTATGGCGTCCGACGAGTTTGAGCCGGTCTTTCACCGAGATGACGCTCGACGAGGTCGATCGGATTACAACCTAAAAAACCATAAGTGTATTCATCAGTGTGCTTTATGCGGCGTTCGGCGTGGGTGTCGCCGAGTTCTTGCTGCAAGGGATCATCCGCGTTCTTGGTGGTTCTCAGCGCGGCAGTGGCGGCAAGGGTGCATCCGTCGCGAAACGGAATATCGTCGTCGAATGGAAATCCTGCCCCGGCTTCAACACCGTGGTCGGAAAGTTCGGCTTGTTGGGGCTGTCGGGGAAATGCTGCGTCTCGAGCGTGAATGCCTCGGTCTGGCGATACGTCGTGCCCGACGACCCGACCACCGAGCCGTTCATGCCGTTGCTGGTATAGACCTGCACTGCCGGCTCGGTGGTGAAGCAGTCGATGACGCGGCCGGTGCGCGGATCATAGCCGCGCGCGGCAAACGTCATGCCGTTGCCGGCGCCTTTGTTCAGCACGAAATTGTGGTCGTAGCCATGCGCATAAACCATCTGCTGGAACGCGCTGTTGAGCCGCGCGCCGATCGGCATCATCTGCCGGAAATCGAGCGGCGTGCCTTCGATTGGTGCGATCTCTCCGGTGGGAATGAGATCGGGTCCGACTGGCGTGTAGCGGTCGGCGTTCACCAGCAGCAACTGATCGGCGGCGGAACCGGAGCCGTTGCCGGTCAGGTTGAAATAGGAATGGTTGGTGAAGTTGACCACTGTATCCTTGTCGGTGCTCGCGACATAGGCGATCTGCAGCACATCGTCGTTGGTCAGCGTATAGGTCACGCGGGTCGTCAGGGTGCCGGGGAAGTTCTGATCGCCGTCCGGGCTGACATAGCTCAGCGTCGCGGCGACACCGTTCGGCACGGTCAGGGGCGATACCGTCCAGACCTGGCGGTCGAGCGCATTGGGGCCGCCATGGAGCGTGTTTGCCCCATTGTTGGCGATCAGATGATAGGTCTGGCCATCCAGAGTGAATTGCGCACCGCCTATGCGGTTGGCATAACGTCCGGTGATCGCGCCGTAATGGCCGGGGAGCGTCTCGTATTCCCGCAAGTTGTTGAGGCCGAGCACGATATTGTCGGGCCGGCCTGCACGATCGGGCACGTCGATCTCAGTGATGACGCCGCCAAGGCTGAGAAAGCGCACGCGGATGCCGTGATCGTTGGTCATGGTGAAGATGTCGACCGCCTGCCCGCCTTGCGTGGTGCCATATGGAGCTTGATCGAGGGTGGCGGCGGCGCTCGCCGTTCCGCCGGTGATCGCGCCCGCCAGTGCCGCGGCGATAGCAAAGCTGCGCGCTGCATTTGCGCTGAGTTCGCTGTCGAGGGGAAAGCGCAAGTCGCTCATGAGGGAAAGGGGTGCGGGCCGATTAGTCCGCCGCGACCAGCTCCCAGGTCAGTTCGCGCTGCTCGGTTCTGTCGCCGGATCGACGCGGCGGGGGGCGCAAGATCATCCGATCCCCGTCAAATCGGACGTCGCGCACCTGCTCGCTGCCGATCCGGGCCGGATCCGATGCGGCGTCGACAGTGGTGACCAGCTGCGCGCCATCAAACGTGTAGTTGCCGCAATACGAAGAATAGTCTCGGTGCACGCCGAGCGGGAGCTCCGGGCGTCCATCGCACACCACCGATATCATTCGCCCATCGGCGCTGAACGCCACCCGGCCCATGCCCTTGGCGCCATAGGGTGGCGGCAGTGGCTGACCATTCCCGTCATGTGCGGCGGCGGCCACCAACCGCCATGTCCCGACGATTGATCGCATTCAGCCTCTCCTTGAACTCGGTGAGTTCCCGTTCGAGAGTCGAGTTTAGCCCGAAAGTAGCGGTCGACATAGCGGCAATCGGTTTGACGACAATTGGCCGAACCGGCAACGGCAACTCGGCAGCAGGTTTGATGCAGCGTACCGCGATTACGGCTTCTCGGTCGATTCTGGTGTGGTGATCGTGCGCCGCATTGCCGGCGGCGCCGCCGGAATATTGCCCAGGTCTATTTGCGGCATCGGCAAATCGAGCGCACGAAGCACTGCATTGGCCAGCTCGTTGTAGTCCTTGAAGCTGCGGCGCAGCCAACTGCGCCAGTTGGCCATCCCGCCGCTGGCATGCAGCTCGAATGCCGATTTACGGCCGTCGAGCGCCGAAGAGACGTGGTCCCAAGCCAATTGCAGCAGAGCCGAACGCTGCAATGCGGTGTAACCGCCGCCGCCAAATGATTCTTCGAGGCCTGCAGCCATCTCGGGCGCCGCGAGATCACGGTCGGAGGGAGCGACGACGAGTGAGGAGCCGGGCACGATCCGCAGGATCTCCGATATCCGCTGGCGGGACTTGAAGAGCGCAATGCCGCCCGCCGCGATATGGGCGTGACTGGGAAAGCAATAGCCTGCCGGCGTGAAATCAGGGTCGCGCTCGGCCGCCGTCAGGCAGCTGCGCACAGACTGCACCGCGACGATCACATCGACCAGGTGCTCGATGGTCTGCTCATGCTCCTTCAGACCCATCGCATGGGTCGAGGCTAGCGCCAGGCCCAGCGTGAACTCCGCTTTCGACAGCCAGCCATAGAGGTGATGCCAGCGCAGCCAGCGCGGGATCGCCTCCGGAGAAGGATCGACAAAAAACACACGCTCCCACGGGATGAACACGTCATCGAGCCACATCTGGCCGTCGAGCTCGTCATAGCGGCTGCTGAGCGGCGAAACGAAAGGGTTGCCGTCGCGCGCCGCGATCTTGCGGCACAGCGTGGTAACGCCGGCCGCATTGACCGGCACGATAAAGCTCGCGCGATGCTCGCCGATCTCGATGCCGCAGAGGGCGCCGATATAGACGTCCTCGGCATAGGCCGGGCTCGTATGCATGCCGACCTTGCCGCGGATGACGACGCCGGCATCGCTCTCGCGCACCAGCTTCAACGCGACCCGCTCGCGCGGGTCCGGGCGCATTCGCTGACCAATGATCGGGGCGCCGCCGCAATAGGTGAGAAACCGGCCGGTTCGAGCGATCAGCTCGCGGTACGCCACAGCCTCGGCGACCTGCTGTTGCGAGACGTTGCGGGACTGCACCGCGGTCAGTACGCCGAGCGCGATCAGATTGCCGTAGGCCGGCGTGTGCGTGATGTTGCCGGCGCTCAAAAACATCGTTTTCGCGAAGGACCGGCCCATGCCGATCAGGTCCGCGACGCCTCTCGGCACCACATAGGCCCACGGCACCCGCTTTCCGTGGGCATCCGCCGGCGCCAGCAGCACCTCCTGCCAAGCGGGGTCGAGATGGCGGTCGTACCAGGCGGCGTATTCCTCGACCATCGGCCGCGTGGCGGGGTGCGCCGTGACGTCTCGCGGCCCAGCCCTCGCCCATCACCCACACCCTGCGTCCATCGCGCAGGGCCTCGCGGTATTCGGCGCCGGTTCTCATCCTATCTCAATAAACCGCGCCGCAGCCGGCGTATAGACCCCGTAAGGAGCGCGGAAATCGGCAGCCGCCCTGCTGCAAAACCGCTCGGCGTTGCAGCTCGTCGAAGCGACAGCACAGAGCTTCGCGGTCTGGCTGACAATGTGCGGGGTTACGCCCGTTGATTGCCGGAGCCCGGCAGGCGCGCGTAAATGTCGCCGGAATTAGCGCGGTCTGGCAGCATCTCGAGCCATTGCTTTATTTGCTCGGCATCGACCCATTGCGTGAAGGCCAAGCGTTGGCTCTCGCCCAGGGCAGCGTTGTAACGGTACGCGCCAAGCGCCCGGCAGTGGGTCAGGCAGTCGATCGCGACTTGGCGCAGAATCGTTGTGAATTCGAAGGAGAATGCCTGTAGCGGCCGCGAAAGTCCCGCAAGGGCCTCGGCCTCGAAGCCTTCCACGTCGATTTTGGTAAAAGTCGGCTCGCCATAGCGCTCGATCAGCCGGTCCAAGGTGATTGCCGGAGCGACGAAGCGGCCGGGCCAACGCTCGCCACGCCAGCCCGGCGACGCCGACGCCGCGGCGAGAAAGCCTGGAGATGCGGTGGTCAAGCTCGCATTGTCGAGGTTGTCGAACATCTCGATGTTTCCGGAAGCCGCGGCAATCGCCATCGGTTCAATTGCGACATCAGGATCACGATCGTACAAGTACCGCAATATCCTGACCAGCCTCGGTTGCGGCTCGACCGCAACGACCCGGCAGCGGAGGCGGCGAAACGATCCTATCCGGTCGCCGACATGGCTTCCGATATCGAAGACGAGGTCACCCTGTCGCACAAAGTCGGAGTAGAGCCTGTCCATGCGCCATCGGCGCCTCGGATTGCCGTAGTAAATGACTAGTGCGCGAGCGCTGCCGACGGCGCTTCGCCACTGCTCCGCGATTGGATGATTTGCGGAATTACATAGCTGTTTCATAAAAACGAACGCTAGCGAACGCAAGCTTTTCGCTCCCACCCGTCCTTGGCCTCGCGTCGCGAATTGTTTGCATTGTAGGTTGGAAACCGTATCAAGTCAGCCGCACGGTAGCGGGACGATGTGGTCTTTCCAATACCGGGGCGGCGACCCCTCGTCTGACCGGTCGAAGGACACGAATGCTCCTTTTGAAACGCATCGGTACCGCATGCGATCGATCGCATTTACAACTTAAAGGCTGCGTCCAGGCGCCATTCTGTAAGGAGCGGATCATCCTTGACGGGGCACCCTCGTTGCCGAATAGGCAACACTAAATTGCCATAATGTTCGTGTCTGATGGAGCTTCGGGAAAGCGCCGATGGCCGGCGCCGGCGAGCGAATGAGGTGGATGGCTGTTATTTGGCTGCAAAAACAGCCAGGAGGGTCGAGGGGCGACCGGTTGCGAAGGGCTAGTGATAGCCAGCAGCCCGGCCTTGTCTCAGTTGAGAAAGTGTAGTTTCGCCAGCAGGCATCGCAACAGGGAATTTCGAGGCCGTTGAACTTCATCGGATCGCGATCGGAGGGACTTGGCGCATCGGAAATAATTCCGACAGAGATGCTTGACACCATTACCGGCCAAACACAGTATTGTTGCGCACGGCTGGTCGAAATTAACCAACATTATTCCGGGAGGGAACGGTGAAAAGAGCATTGATCGGTGGAGTTGTCGTAGCGTTGCTATTGATCTCCAGTATAGCACAGGTGCTCGCTTGGGATCGCGGCGACACTGAGATCTTCGCCGTCGTGCCTTACCTGCCCGGCAACGTGCCGGTATCGATCGAAGGACTTACCGTCGGCCCGGACGGCACGGTTTACACGCCGTCTTTCGGGTTCAACAGCGAAGGCGCGGTCGCCGCACCGCCTCATCTGTTCTCCTTCAAGCCCGACGGCGCGCTGCTCTATGACAGACCTCTGATCAACCCGGCAGCCGAGCCCCGCGCCGCAGCCCAGCCCGCATCTCTTGGGCCTGGTGTATCAATCATCCTCGAAGACTTTGCTGATCTGCGATCTCGCCCAAGGGATCGTCTGGCAGGCCAACCCGGCGACAGGCAAAGCGATCGTGTTCATGAACACCGGGCTCGGCAGCGCCTCCGGCCTCAATGCGCTGACCTTCGACAAGGCCGGCAATGTCTACGTTTCGGATTCGTTTCAAGGCGTGGTTTGGAAGACCGGCCCTACCGGCGGCGTTCCGACGGCGTTCGTCAACTCGCAGACACTGTCGCCGCAGGCCGCCACCGGAGTGATCCTGGTCCCGCCCTTCGGCGCGAACGGCGTCGAGTTCGACAACAAATTCACCGCGATGTACGTGGCTAACACCGCTTACCATTCGATCGTCAAGGTGCCCGTAACCTTAAACCATGACGGCTCGGTGTCGGTCCCGGCCGGGGTGACGGCGGCAGTCCTGACCACCGGCATCAATGCCCCGGACGGGATCGCCGTCGACCGACATGACAATCTCTGGGTCGTCGCCAATCAGCAAGACGAGGTCGACGTCATCGACCCGAACGCGGTCGACCGGCTGGGTCAGATGCTGCCCAAAGTTATTGCCAGGCGCGGTGATTTCAACGGAATCGACATCGACGGAACGATCCGCGGACTGCTCTTCCCGGCGAGCCCGGCATTCAGCGCCGACGGGCAATTCCTCTATGTCTCCAACATCGCGCTCTACCTGCCTTTCGCCGGAGTGCCGGAGCCGGCGATCGACTTGCCGTGGACGCTCGACGTCAAGCACTACACGATCGCCAAGCTTCGCGCCGAAATTCCACCGCTGACTGATGAGGCCGGGAGATAGGCGGCCCAATCAGTCAGGGGCGCACTGCCGGGGCATCCATCGGCGTGCCGCGTGACCGCTCCATCAGATAGAATTCGAGGGCGACGCTTTGCGGAGCGCCGTAGTCGAAGGGCGCGGCGCGCACCCCGGCCATGCAGCCGCGCAGACGGCGCTGCAGCGAGCCGAGGCTCTGCCATTCGAGGCGACAGCGCGTCGCCGTGGCAGCCGGCGCACGACGGGATTGCGGCTCCGATCTGCTGGCCCACAGTGTTTCGCCTTGCAACACCCACAACATCCCCGGGTTGGCGGTGTCGTCCCGCATCGCCCGGATGCCGGGGCCGGCGAAGTCGTAGCCGGAGCGCCGCTCGTCGGGTGCGATCTCGGCTGCCGGCGCTGTCGCAGCGGCCCAGCTCAGTACCAGCCCGAGCAAGGCGTTCATTCGACGATGATGGGAGTTTGGCCGCGGTCGTCGGTTCGGTTGAATGCCGGCTCCGCAAACAAAATTGCGATGAACCGCCTTCACCCCCAATTTTCCTCCGCAGACGCCAGGCCTCATTAACCTCGCCTCCCGGCAAATATCGAAAGCACAGCGACGTCGTGTCTTCTCCCAAAATTGCAAAACGCCGGGCCGACCAGCTCCTTATCGAGCGCGGTCTCGCCGAAAGCCGGGCCAAGGCTCAAGCACTGATCCTCGCCGGGGTCGTCAATTGCGCCGGGCGGCGGATCGAAAAGCCGGGCGAACAGCTCGCGGCCGATGTGGCGCTTGCCGTCAAGGGGCACGCTCATCCCTGGGTGTCGCGCGGGGGCGTCAAACTAGCCCACGCCTTCGACCATTTCGGGATCGTCGCTGTTGGCAAAACGGCTCTCGATATCGGGGCCTCGACCGGCGGCTTCACCGACGTGTTGCTGTCGCGCGGCGCCGGGCGCGTCTATGCCATCGATGTCGGACACGGTCAGTTCGCCTGGAGACTGCGGCAGGATCCGCGGGTCGTCGTCCACGAGCGACTGAACGCCCGCCATCTGACCCGAGCCCATGTTCCCGAGCCGGTCGACATGATCACCTGTGATGCAAGCTTCATCGGCCTCGCGACGGTATTGCCGGCACCCCTGGCGCTCGCCGCTGAAGAGGCGGAGCTTGTCACGCTCGTCAAGCCGCAATTCGAGGCCGGCCGCGAGCGCGTCGGCAAAGGCGGGGTGGTGCGCGATCCCGCTATCCATAACGAGGTCTGCGAGCGCGCCGCCGCCTGGGTCGCGGCGCAGCCGGGTTGGACCGTCATGGGCGTCGTCGAGAGCCCGGTCCTCGGCCCGCAAGGCAATCGGGAATTCCTGCTCTACGCCCGCCGCGCCGGCATCGGCAAGGAGGAAACGCGATGATGGAAGCCCCGACCCGGTTTGCCGGGTTCCGGCCGGCGGCGTTCGCGTTCTTTAGCGAACTGCGCGACAACAACGACCCGGCCTGGTTCAAGCCGCGCAAGGCGGTCTACGAGGCCGAGGTGCTGGGGCCGTTCCGCGAGTTGATCGCCGCGGTCGGCGCGGCGCTGCGCGAAGCCGGGTTGCCGCTGATCGGCGATGCAAGGCACGGCATCTTCCGCATCTCTCGCGACGTGCGTTTCTCGCCGGACAAACGGCTGTACAAGACGCATGCCGGGGCAGTGCTGACGCGCTCCGGCCGCAAACGTGACCCGGGCCTGCTCTATCTCCACATCGCGCCGGCCGAATCGATGGTGGCGGCGGGGTTCTGGCACCCGGAGCCCGACCTTTTGCGCCGGTTGCGACAAACCATCCTCGATGATCCCGAACCGTTCCTCGCGGTCGTCGACGGCTTGGCCGCTGCGGGAAGCCCGCTCTCCAGCGACGAGCGGCTGGCCCGCCCGCCGCGCGGGCTCGAGGCGGCGAACGGCACAAGAGTGGCCGAGCATGTCGGCTGGAAATCGTTTACGGCACACGCCGCATTGAGCGATGCCGAAATGCAGTCGCCGGCCTTGGTCGACCGCATCGTCGCCTTCGCACGCACCGCCCTGCCGCTGCTCGGATGGGGCTGGGCGGTCGCCGACGGCGAGACGGCGGCGGCCGTGCCGATCCGTGCCCCGGCCCGGCCGCTGCCGAAACCCGACTTCTAACCCAGATGTGCCGTAGCCGCCTGGAGGCGAATAGCGACAGCCTCGTCGTGCTTGCTGTCGAGCGGATCGGCGCACGCGGGGATGGTATCGCGCAATACCAGGGTGAGCCGGTCTTTGTGCCCTTCACCGTGCCGGGCGACCTCGTCCGCACTCGGCTCGGGGCACGCCGCCATGGCGGGCGGGAGGGCTTCGTCGTCGAGCGGCTTGCCTCCGGGCCGGGGCGCGCCGCTCCCCGCTGCCGGCATTTCGGAACGTGCGGCGGATGTGCGTTGCAGCACCCTGATCACGAATCATACCGGCGGATCAAGCCGGAGAGATTGAAGACCGCCCTCGAACGGGTCGGGATCGATCCAAGTGTCGTCCGGTCGGTGCGGCTCGTTCCGCCGGAACGGCGCCGGGCACGGCTCGGGATCAGCCGGCCGCATGATCCCCGTCTCCCGGTGAGGGTCGGGTACCGTGAGCAGTTCCACCACTACCTCGTTGACCTGCGAGAATGCCCGGTGCTCGAACCGGCGCTCCTCGCGCTCATCGAGGAGCTCCGGCAGATCGCGTTCGAGCTTTTGGTGCCGGATGGGACGGCGGAGGCGACCCTCACTCACACCGACAGTGGGATCGACCTGATGATCGAGGCGGCGAAGCGGCCGGAGCTCCGCGCATGCGATGCCCTCGCGCAGTTTGCCGAGGAGTGCGATCTTGCCCGCGTAGTTTGGCGCTCTGCCACCGACGAGCTTGTCGTGGTCGAGCGCCGGCCGGTTCGGGTGCTGCTGTCCGGGGTTGCCGTTCCCTTCCCGCCCGGTGCTTTTGTGCAGGCCAGCCCGTCGGCCGAGATGATCCTCGTCGAGGAGGTTCTTTCGGGCGTGGGTGCCGCACGCCCGGCGGTCGATCTCTTCGCCGGGCTCGGCACCTTCGCCTTTGCCTCGGCCCCTGATGGTTCGGTCCACGCCGTCGAGGGCGACGCGGGCACCGCCGCTGCGCTCGCCCGCGCTGCCGCAGACCAGCCGAGGGTTACCGTCGAGCGCCGCGATCTCGCGCGCAACCCGGTTTCGGCCCACGCGCTCGCCCGATATGCCGCTGCAGTGTTCGATCCGCCGCGCGCCGGCGCCGCCCGCCAGGCGGAAGCGCTCGCCGCCTCGGCGGTAGAAACGGTCATCGCGATATCCTGCAACCCGGCCACCTTCGCACGCGACGCTGCCACGCTGGTCAGCGGCGGATACCGCCTTGAGCGCGTGACGCCGGTCGATCAGTTCGTGTGGAGCCCGCATCTCGAGCTCGTAGCAACCTTCCGGCGATGACATCGGCAGGGGGCACGCGGAAACGGAATGTCGGAGGGGCGTCCCCTTTAGAGTAATGAGGGATAAATCCACAGATATGCCGCAATATAGTTTTATATGCCCACTTTGATTCCTATGAACGCTTGAGCTGACCTCCTCTCACCGGGAAAGCCGATGGAGCAGAGCGGTGGGCGGATAGCGACATATCTCCGCTATGTGACGCTCACACGGGGCGTAAGGACAAAATCTGAGAACTCTTCTGACTTCCGAGAGACAGCAGGTTACAAAGCATTCAACTTTAGCAAAACACTGTTACAAAAATTTACCGTTCAAAAAACAATGGGCAGAGTTTCAGTCTCTGCGCCTCAGTCCGTTTGTGATAGTTTGGCAAGGTCCACTGCCGCCGAGCGTGGGTCTTGAATTCTAAGCAGACACGGCAAAAGCGCGAAATCGCTAACAGAATGTCAACGCTCTTTAGACTTCCGCGAAATCAGGAGCCGATGAAATGGCGCCCAATGAATCTCTCGCCGAGGTCGCTCCTGATGGACGGCCGAGTGCCCGGCCGCTAAACGGGGATGCCGAGCCGCACGGATCCGGCAACGGGCACCTCAACGGCTCTTCCGATCAGCATCAGCTGCTGCACGCGCTCCAAGCCGTTCGGTTGGGGGATTTCTCCGTTCGCCTGCCCGGCGACCAGACCGGGCTTTCCGGCAAGATAGCCGACACGTTCAACGAGATCGTCTCAGCCAATGAACGGATGGCCCAGCAACTCGAGCTGGTCGGTAACGTCGTTGGCCGCGAGGGAAAGACCAGGCAACGCGTCAGGCTGGGTCTGTCGGACGGCGCGTGGGGGGAAATGGAGACCTCGGTCAACACGCTGATCGACGACCTGTTATGGCCGACCACTGCCGTCACTCATGCGATCTCGGCGGTGGCGCAGGGCGACTTATTGCAAACGGTTCGGCTCGACGTCGATGGGCGGCCGCTGAAGGGCGAGTTTCTGCGCTCGGCCAACATCGTTAACACAATGATCAAGCAGTTGGGCGTGTTCACCTCCGAGGTGACGCGCGTTGCGCGTGAAGTCGGCACCGACGGCAAGCTCGGCGGGCAGGCGCAGGTTCGCGAGGTCAGCGGCGTATGGAAGGACCTGACCGAAAGCGTCAACTCGATGGCGAGCAACCTGACGGCGCAGGTTCGGAATATCGCCGAGGTCACGATCGCCGTCGCCAGCGGCGACCTGTCAAAGAAAATCACGGTCGACGTGCGGGGCGAAATCCTGCAGCTGAAGGAGGCGATCAACACGATGGTCGACCAGCTGCGCTCGTTCGCGTCGGAGGTGACGCGCGTCGCGCGCGAAGTCGGCACCGAGGGCAAACTCGGCGGGCAGGCCCTGGTTCCCGGTGTCGCGGGCACCTGGAAGGATCTGACCGACTCCGTGAACGCGATGTGCGGCAACCTGACCGACCAGGTGCGCAACATTGCCAATGTGACGACCGCGGTCGCAAGAGGTGACCTGTCGCGCAAGATCACGGTCGATGTCCGCGGCGAGATCCTCGAGCTGAAGGACACGATCAACACGATGGTCGATCAGCTCAACGCGTTTCGCCTCCGAGGTGACACGCGTCGCCCGCGAAGTCGGCACCGAGGGGCGGCTCGGCGGACAAGCGCAGGTGCCCGGCGTTGCCGGCACCTGGAAGGATCTGACCGACAGCGTCAACTTCATGGCCGGCAACCTGACCGCGCAGGTACGCAACATTGCCGAGGTGTCGACCGCAATCGCGCGCGGCGATTTGTCGAAGAAGATCACCGTGAATGTCAGCGGCGAGATCCTGCAGCTGAAGGAGACCATCAACACGATGGTCGACCAGCTCAACGCCTTTGCCGGAGAAGTTACGCGCGTCGCCCGCGAGGTCGGCACCGACGGCCGCCTCGGCGGACAGGCCAACGTCCTCGGCGTCGCGGGCACCTGGAAGGACCTGACCGAGAGTGTGAACTCGATGGCGGGCAACTTGACCGCGCAGGTCCGCAACATCGCCGAGGTCGCAACGGCGATCGCGAATGGCGACCTGTCGAAAAAGATCACCGTCAACGTCAGCGGCGAGATCCTGCAGCTGAAGGACACCATCAACACGATGGTCGACCAGCTCAACGCCTTCGCCGGCGAGGTGACGCGCGTGGCGCGCGAGGTCGGCACCGAAGGCAAGCTCGGCGGGCAAGCGCAAGTTAAAGGCGTCGCCGGAACCTGGAAAGACTTGACCGACTCGGTCAACTACATGGCCGGCAACCTGACCGGACAGGTCCGCAACATCGCCGAGGTCGCGACGGCGGTCGCGCGCGGCGATCTGTCGAAGAAAATCACCGTCAACGTCAGCGGGGAAATCCTGCAGCTGAAGGAGACCATCAACACGATGGTCGATCAGCTAAATGCATTCGCCGGCGAGGTCACTCGCGTCGCCCGTGAGGTAGGAACCGAAGGGCGGCTCGGCGGTCAGGCCGCCGTCCCCGGAGTCGCCGGGACCTGGAAAGATCTGACCGATTCCGTCAACTCGATGGCCGGCAATTTGACCGGTCAGGTCCGCAACATCGCCGAAGTCGCAACCGCGATCGCTAATGGCGACCTGTCGCGCAAGATCACCGTCGATGTGCGCGGCGAGATCCTTCAATTGAAGGAAACGCTGAACACGATGGTCGACCAGCTCAACCGCTTCGCCGGCGAGGTGACGCGCGTCGCCCGCGAGGTCGGCACCGAAGGTCGGCTCGGTGGACAGGCGCAGGTGCCCGGGGTCGCCGGCACCTGGAAGGATCTGACCGACTCGGTCAACTCCATGGCGGGAAACCTGACGGCACAGGTCCGCAACATCGCCGAGGTAACGACCGCGGTCGCGCGCGGCGACCTGTCGCGCAAGATCACCGTTGATGTCAAAGGCGAGATCCTCGAACTCAAAAACACCATCAACACGATGGTCGACCAGCTGAACGCCTTCGCGTCCGAAGTCACGCGCGTCGCGCGCGAGGTCGGCACGGAGGGCAAGCTCGGCGGCCAGGCCGCGGTGCCTGGTGTCGCCGGCACCTGGAAGGACCTGACCGACAACGTCAACTTCATGGCGAGCAACCTGACCGGCCAGGTGCGCAACATCGCCGAGGTCGCCACCGCGATCGCCAACGGCGATTTGTCGAAGAAGATCACCGTCGACGTGCGCGGCGAAATCCTGCTGCTTAAGGAGACCCTCAACACGATGGTCGAGCAGTTGCGTTCGTTCGCGGCCGAGGTGACGCGCGTCGCCCGCGAGGTCGGCACGGAAGGAAAGCTCGGCGGTCAGGCGGTCGTCCCTGGTGTCGCCGGCACCTGGAAAGATTTGACGGACAATGTGAACCTGCTCGCCGCCAATTTGACGACACAGGTGCGCAACATTGCCGAGGTGACCACTGCAGTAGCGCGTGGCGACCTGTCGCGCAAAATTACCGTCGACGTCAAAGGCGAGATTTTGGAGCTGAAGAACACGATCAATACAATGGTCGACCAGCTCAACGCCTTTGCCTCCGAAGTGACGCGCGTCGCGCGCGAGGTCGGCACCGAGGGCAAGCTGGGCGGCCAGGCGGCGGTACCGGGTGTTGCCGGAACCTGGAAGGATCTAACCGACACCGTCAATGTTATGGCTGCCAACCTGACCGAGCAGGTGCGTGGCATTGTCAAGGTCGTCACCGCGGTCGCCAATGGCGACCTCAAGCAGAACCTCACCGTCAAATCGATGGGCGAGGTGGCGGCGCTCGCCGAGACCATCAACAACATGACCGATACGCTCGCAACCTTCGCCGATCAGGTCACCACGGTGGCGCGCGAGGTCGGTGTCGAAGGCCGCCTCGGCGGGCAGGCGAACGTGCCGGGCGCCGCCGGTACCTGGGGGGATCTGACCGGCAACGTCAACCTCCTTGCCGCCAATTTGACAACGCAGGTCCGTGCGATCGCCGAAGTCGCCACCGCTGTGACGAAAGGCGATCTGACCCGGTCTATACAGGTCGAAGCTCGCGGCGAAGTCGCGGAGCTCAAAGACAACATCAACACGATGATCGGCAACCTGCGGCTCACCACCGACCGCAACACCGAGCAGGATTGGCTGAAGACCAACCTCGCCCGTTTCACCAATATGCTCCAGGGCCAACGCGATCTGGCCACCGTCGGGCGCATGCTGCTGTCCGAACTGGCGCCGCTGGTCACGGCTCAGAATGGTGTCATTTACTTGTCCGAAGGCGAATCCGGCCTCCGGCTGCTGTCGGCGTTTGCGGACGAATCCGAGCCGCTTGGGCATCCCCAGCGGCTCCACGTCGGGCAAGGGCTGGTCGGTCAATGTGCGGCGGATTCCAGGCGCTTGCTGATCACCCAAATTCCCGAGGAGGTCGTGCCTATCACCTCGGGACTGTTCAAGGCGATGCCGAAGAACGACATCGTGCTGCCGGTGCTGTTCGAAGGGCAGGTCAAGGCCGTCATCGAATTGGCCTCGCTCGGCGCCTTCACCGACCTGCAGATCTCGTTTCTCGATCAACTGACCGCCAGCATCGGTATTGTGCTGAACAGCATCGAGGCAACGATGCAGACCGAGGGTCTCCTGACGCAATCGCAACAGCTGGCGACCGAGCTGCAGACCCAGCAGCGCGAATTGCAGCAGACCAACGAGCAGCTCGAGCAGAAGGCCCAGCAGCTCGAAGAGAGAAATGTCGAGGTCGAAAGAAAGAATCAGGAAATCGAGCAGGCGCGCCGTGCGCTCGAGGACAAGGCGACCGAGCTGGCTCAGGCCTCGAAATACAAATCAGACTTCCTTGCCAACATGTCGCACGAGCTGCGCACGCCGCTCAACAGCATCCTCATTCTGGGCCAGCAGCTCGGCGACAACCCCGAAGGCAATCTGTCACCGAAGCAGGTCGAGTTCGCCCGCACGATCCACAGTGCCGGCACCGACCTGATGAACTTGATCAGCGACATTCTCGACCTGTCGAAGATCGAATCCGGCACCGTCTCGGTAGACGCCGAAGAGGTCTTCTTTGTCACCTTGCAGGACATGGTCGCCCGGCCGTTCCGTCACGAAGCGGAAAACCGGCGACTGTCGTTCGATGTGCAGATCGATTCAAAGCTCGACCGCAGCATGATCACCGATTCGAAGCGCTTGCAGCAGGTGCTCAAGAACCTGCTTTCGAACGCCTTCAAATTCACCGAGCAAGGCGGCGTCAAGTTGAGCATCTATCCGGCGATCGGCGGCTGGACCCCCGAACATCCGGTGCTGAAGAACGCCCCTGGGGTAGTCGCGTTTGAGGTCTCCGATACCGGCATCGGCATCCAGCCGGAGAAGCAAAAGATCATTTTCGAAGCGTTTCAGCAAGCTGACGCGAGCACCAACAGGCGGTTTGGCGGCACCGGGCTGGGCCTCGCAATCAGCCGCGAGCTCTCCAATCTGCTCGGCGGGGAGATCCAGCTGCGCAGCACACCCGGGGTCGGCAGCACCTTCACGCTGTACCTGCCGCTCAGATACGTCGGAGCGTCGCCGGCAATCGCACCCACATCCGGCGCCGTCGCAGCGCCGACGGCCGCTGCGGCGCTTGCGGCTGTCAGGCTGGCCGAGCTGCCGGTCGAGCAATTGCCGGACGACCGCGAGATCCTGCAGCCGGGCGACACGACATTGCTCATCGTCGAGGACGATCCGCATTATGCCGCCATTCTGGCCGATTTGGCCCATGATGCCGGGTTCAAGGTGCTCGTCGCGATGCGTGGCGCCGATGCGCTGGCTCTTGCTCGCGAGTACCAGCCGTCGGCGGTCTCGCTCGACGTGTTCTTGCCTGACATGCTCGGCTGGACCGTGCTGAGCCAGCTTAAGCAAGATCCGGCGACGCGGCACATTCCGGTACAGGTCGTGACACTCGACGAAGACCGGCAGCATGGGCTGGCCCGCGGCGCGTTTTCCTTTGTGACAAAGCCCTCGACGACAGAGGATCTCGAAGCGGCACTTGCGCGGATCAAGTGCTATGCGGAGTCGCGCCGCCGCCGCCTGCTGGTGATCGAGGACAACCCGGCCGAGCAGCTCAGCATCTCCGAGCTGCTTGGCCACGATGACATAGACATCGCGACGGCCGGCACCGGAGCTGAGGGGCTGGTCTTCCTGCGCGCTCAGCAAATCGACTGCGTCGTCTTAGACCTCAAGTTGCCGGACATGTCCGGCTTCGACCTGCTCGCAACGATCCGCGACGATAGGGCGTTGTCGGATCTGCCAGTCGTCGTCTTCACCGGCAGGGAGTTGTCTTCGGAGGAGGACAGTCAGCTGCACGCGATAGCACGCAGCGTTGTCGTCAAGGGTGTCGAATTGCCGGAACGTCTGCTCGATGAAACCGCGCTGTTCCTGCACCGAGTTGTCGCCGACCTTCCGCGAGACAAGCAAACGATGCTGGAGCGTCTGCACCGCTCCGACGAGGATCTTGTCGGGAAAACGGCGCTGCTGGTGGACGACGATGCGCGCAACATTTTCGCCCTGAGCAGTGCACTGGAGCGCCGCGGCATGAACGTGCTGACTGCGACGACCGGCGGCGAAGCGATAGCTCTCGTCGAATCAACGCCGGGGTTGGCGATCGTGCTGATGGACATCATGATGCCCGAGATGGACGGGTACCAGACGATGCAAGTGATCCGCGCCGATCCGGCTTTTCGCCGCCTGCCGATCATCGCGTTGACAGCCAAGGCGATGAAGGGAGATCGCGAGAAATGCCTGGAGGCGGGCGCCTCCGATTATCTCGCCAAGCCGGTCGATACCGAACAGCTTTTGTCCGCGTTGCGCATTTGGTTACACCGTTAGGTTAGGCTGTCTCTCGTGCGGCACGCTCCTGCCACTTCCATTCCAGATCCCGCGCTGCGCTTAGGTAAGGGTCGGGGTGAGGAGCAGGTTCGCCGGGGTGAAGCATCGTGACCGACCAGGATAAGGTCGACATTCTCCTTGTCGAAGACCAGCCGGCGAAGCTGCTTAGTTATGAAGCGATTTTGGCGCAGATGGGGGAGAACCTGATCAAGGCCGGGTCGGCTAGGGAAGCGCTCGAGCAGCTGTTGAAGCGTACCGTGGCGATCATTCTGATTGACGTCTGCATGCCCGACCTCGATGGCTTTCAGCTGGCGACGATGATCCGCGAGCACCCCCGCTTCCAGAAAACCGCGATCATTTTCGTGTCCGCCATCCAGGTCACCGATGTCGATCTACTGCGCGGCTACCAACTTGGAGCGGTAGACTACGTTCCAGTGCCGGTCATTCCCGAGCTATTGCGGGCCAAGGTCAAAGTATTCGCCGAGCTTTATCGCAAGACGCGGCAGCTCGAGCGGCTGAATGCCGAGCTCGAGCGACGGGTCGCCGAGCGGACCGCAGAGCTCGCGCACACCAACGCCGAGCTCGAGCAGCGGGTCGAGCAACGCACCCGAGAGCGCGAGGAAGCGCTCGCACAAGTACACGAGATGCGAAAGCTCGAAAGCCTCGGGCAGCTGACCGGAGGCGTCGCGCACGACTTCAATAATTTGTTGATGGCGGTGCTCGGCAACCTCGAGCTGGCGAAGAAATACCTCCAGAGCAACTCACGTCTCCTGCGTCTGATCGACGGCGCGATCCAAGGCGCTGAACGTGGAGCGGCGCTCACCAAGCGCATGCTGGCCTTCGCTCGCCGCCAGGAGCTCAGACCCGAGGCCGTGGACATAGCCAAACTCGTCGACAGCATGATCGAGATGCTGCGCCGCTCAATCGGGCCCACCATCCAGATCTCGACCGATTTTGAAAGAGGTTTGGCACCCATACGCGTCGATCCCAACCAGCTCGAACTGGTCTTGTTGAACCTTGCCGTGAACGCGCGGGACGCGATGCCCAGCGGCGGGGAGCTTATGATCTCCGCGCATCGTGAGCGGGTCACCGCGGGCGATGTCGGCGGGCTCGGGCCGGACACTTATGTGCGTATCGGAGTAAGGGACACAGGTCTCGGGATGGACGAGGCGACACTCCGCCGCGCAACCGAGCCGTTCTTCACGACCAAGGGTCCCGGTCGTGGCACGGGTCTCGGATTGTCGATGGTGGACGGTTTCGTTGCCCAGTCCGGAGGCGCTATGCGGATTGACAGCCGCCCAACTGTCGGCACCTCTGTCGATCTTTGGCTACCGGCCTGCGGCGCGCTCGGACAGGACGAGCCGGACGCACAAGGGCTGCTTAACGTCGGGAAGACCCGTTCTTTTCGGGTTCTCTTGGTCGATGACGATTCGATGGTCGCTGCCGGTACCGCTGCAATGATCGAAGATCTCGGGCATTCAGTGATAGAGGCGGATTCTGCTTCGCGCGCGCTCGACTTGTTGAGCACCCACCCGAATGTCGATGTGGTCATAACGGATTATGCAATGCCCGGGATGAAGGGTAGCGAGCTTGCGGAAGAAATAAAGCGCCTGCGACCCGGCTTGCCGGTCGTTATCGCCACGGGCTATTCCGATGCTCCGGAGAAAGCGGGCTTGCCGCGCCTCCATAAACCCTACCGGCAACAAGACTTGGCGGTCTTGTTCGCCACCCTATTCGGTCCGCTGGCGGATCGGGCTGGCGAAAGCCCGGCTGACCTTTACGGCAATGAAGAAGCCGCTACCCACGCGGCAATTTCATAATGCGCAGGCCGGGCGTCCGACCCGTCGCACGAGGTTTCTTGATAGTAAAAAACGATTGCCGGTCGACCGCTGCCAACGGATTACCACTGGTGCCGAGCCACGCCTGGGCCGACGAAATGGATCGAGGAGGTACTGGTCCTGAACGCATGGTGGTCGCAGCAGGGTTGGCGAGCGGACCCTTACCATAGCTCCCCGTGGGCAGTTCTTGCCCCAGCTGCATCCATTTATGATGGCGGTGAACCGGGAGCAACGTGCTATTAGGATCACGGCATGTCATGGCCCGAGGGCGGCGAGGGTCAAAAGCCGCAAATCGGAATTACTGATGATATGGTCGGCGAAGGCCTCGTGCGTTCCTTGGCACATCCTGATCGCCATACGACCGGGATCAGTCTCCTTGCCACCGAGCTCGACGGGCAAGCGCCAGGAGCTCCTGATCGAGCTGCTTCCGGGCGTTTTGCCGCATCGCAACTTCCTCATCGCACCGGCAGTCCTGCCGTCGTCCTAAAGTCCGGCACCACGACTCAGTCCGAGCCCTGGAGTCTCGCCGATGTTCATGCACCAGCAGTAGTGCGTCGCGTCGCTGGGTTTCACCAGGGTATGCGCCTGTAATCGGCCCGGAGCGCTCCTCTACACAGATCCGCCTCGGATCACCAGCCGCAGTAGCCCGGTGCGGGTACCGCGGACTGCCCAGGCAGGATGTCACAGGCGACCTCCACGCTCTGCTCGCTGCGGCCCGAGTACCTGGGCCCTACGTCCTGGTATCACATTCATTGGGCGGGCAGTTCGTGCGTCTTTATATTACGCTCAAACCTACCGAGACCAGGTCAGTGGGCTCGGGTTGGTCGACGCCTTCCCAGCGGAGTTGCCGTGGCCGTTCGATCGCAATGGCCGCCCTACCGGCAGATGCTAAACGACCCTTGCCCCAATTCGTTGACAATCCACAGTACGAGCAGATCGAGGTCGACGCAGCGTCACTCAAATAAAGGACTCCTCATCGCCGCGCCGGATGCCGATAGCAGGAACTGATCCATCGTCGAGACAAAGTTCTGGCGGTCCGGTGGCGTTCCGGGTCCGCAAATGCTAGCCCTGTTAGGGTTGGGCGGTCACGCAAAGGGCGCTGTCTTGGGTTTGTCGGTTAACCGTAAGCACGGTGCGCCCGTCTGCCGTATTCTCGGCGTCGGAGACTTGAAATTGGGGCGACCGCTACGAATGGAAAGCCACAATCGAACTCGGCACGCCTGCTTTGCCCGGAGCGAAAGTGCTGATCCACCCGCAAGCCGCCGTCGAAATGCGAAACGATCTCGCTTTTGCTCCTCATCAAACGGGGACAACTGCTGCGCCCGAGGCGGCCCGGCTTCAGGCGTTCCCGCGGGCCCGTCCGTCCCGATAATGTCGGGCTGCGCTGGATGACCGGCTGTCAGAGGAGAACACGCACGAAGATCGACAGACGCTGTCATTGCGGCGCGATCACCTTTGAGGCGAAGGTCGTCCCGATGCGCTCAACACCTGCCACTGCACGGATTGCGGGACGCTCCGGCTCAGCATCTCCAGTCAACGCCCCGACACCCGCCGAGCATTTCGCGCGCCTCAGCGCACTTCGAAGAGATATGTGAAGACGGCCGAAAGCGGCAACAAACGTCTTCACGCATTCTGCGGCAATTGCGGTACGCCGATCTATGCCTGTGCTGTGGACAATCCGCAGAGCTATGGGTTGCCTCGGTACGATCACTCAGTGCGCGGCGGTCCGCCAGACTCGGTGACAATCCACAACGAGCGGTACGAGCCAATGACCGAAGTGTCGAGGCGATATCGGGCGAACTGTACGTCCAAAATGCTAATGCAGGAAATGCAGTGTCGCGAACAAGGCCGGTCCATCGCCGGAATTCAGCGCCGCCATGAAACGGTCGAGTACCGCGAGCGCCGCGTCTACTGCGCCCGATCAGGCCTCGCCTGAGTTTGGTCGATGGCGATGGTCCTTCTCCGTGATGGGCTTAAGGGTCAGCCGACCGCAGCGCGAAAGATACGCATATAGTTGCCGCCGGCGATCTTTCCGGCTTCCTCGGGCGTGAAGCCGCCGCGCAGCATCGCCGCGACGAGGCGAGCCCATTGCGTATAATCCGGCATGCTCCCCGGCGAAACATGCTGGTCGGTGCCGATGCTGACGTGATCGACACCGATGATCTCGGCCATCTCCTTCAGACCGTCGACGTATTTGTCGAGGCTCGGGAAGAAGTGCCAGATACCGACCGAGCCGCCGGTCTCGACGATCGCCCGTGCATGGTCCGGGCTGATCTGCCGCCCGCTCAGCGGGGTTGGGCCCATCGCCCGAGACCCGGAGAGAGCCGTATGCGACAACAGCAGGGGCTTGGTCGCGATTTTGACCGTTTGCTTCACCATGTCCTTGGTCGCGTGCGCAACGTCGCAGACGAAGCCCAGACGGTGACACGCACGGATCACTTCGACGCCGAACGAGGTAAGCCCCTGATGCATAATGGCCCCGGTCTGGAAATCGCCGATGTCGTTAGGCGTGTAGTGTACGAGTTGTACGTGCCTGATACCGCGCTGATGCGCTTCCTCAAGCCGTTCGAGCTTGGTCTCAAGAAAGTCGAGCCCTTCCACGTCGGCGATGATCGTGGGCTGTCTCGCTCTATGGGCCGCTTCGAGATCGGCGGCGGAAAGGGCGCGGCGCAGACCATGATTGGCGACCATCTCATCCATCCATACGAGGCGCTCGAGATGGTGCCGATAAAGCTGGCCCGGCTCGGGTGCGCGCACCGCGGCCAGAACACCCTCTCTATTTCTGCCAAGGACCGGGCCGTCGGGCACGTCGGCCAGGCATGCGACCGCCAGCGATCCCGCCCGCATGGCCTTTGCGAGGTCGTCGTTCGGTGGCGCTTTCGACGTGATCCCGGTCTTGCCGCCATGCGTATGGACATCGACGGAGATGGATTTGCGCAGCACATCGAGCGCAGCAGAGGCGGTCTCGGCCGCCTGGGCGGCGGCTGTCGAGCCCCGCGGTCCAACCTCGCCGGCGAGCATCGCGTCGACCGAAGTCAGCGCCGCGCCCCACATCCAGGGTCGCGGCGTGAGGGCGTATCCGTGACCGCAGCAATCCATCTTGTCCTCCCGAGAATAGGCCGGCGCTCTGTCGAGAACCGGGGTGTTTTACTCAGAATGGGCCTGTAGATCACCCGATTTTCCGGCAGAGCCGAGAGTTCCGCGCGAGACGATCCCATACAATCAAACTGAAACACTGCCAAACTGAAACACTGCCGGCCGCGGCTCGGGCTTGACGAGGACTGCCGACCACCTCAGTGCCGAGTGGGGCAGGTCTCGTCCTTGGAAAGGTCCAAGTGCAAAAGTTGCGGCAGCAGCTATGATGATGTCGGAAAAATTCGAGGGGCCGATGATCGCGATTTCTGCCCGGCTCGCCGCGAGGCGGCTGCATTACGCCTGGGTCATTATTGCCCTAACCTTTGTGGTGATCGTGGTCACTGCTGGCGTGAGGGCGACCCCGGGCGTGCTGATCGTGCCATTCGAGAATGAGTTTCATTGGTCTCGCGCAACGATATCCTTTGCGATCGGTATAAACCTGCTCGTTTATGGCTTGGTCGGGCCGTTCGCCGCGGCGGCGATGGATCGCTTCGGCGTGCGCCGCACAATGGCCTTGTCGCTGGCGGTGGCGGCCGCCGGCGTCGCGCTGACCCCGTTGATGTATAATCCCTGGCAGCTCGTCTTGCTGTGGGGCCTGGTGGTTGGGCTGTCGACGGGCTTTGTCGGCGCTTATGTGGCAGCTTACATCGCCGCGCGCTGGTTCCATGCCCGGCAGGGGATGGTTGTCGGCCTCCTGACCGCGGCCAATGCTGCTGGCCAGCTGATCTTCCTTCCGACCAACGCTGCCCTGATCGCCTATGCTGGCTGGCGTGCGATGGTGCTAATTCTGGCGGGCATCGTCCTCCTCATCGTGCTGCCCCTTCTCCTGCTGATGCGCGACCATCCGCAGGATCTCGGTCTCTTCGCCTATGGCGATACGAGCGGCCAGGGTCTCGCTCTGCGACCCAGCGGCAATCCTGTGACCGTGGCGTTCCGCGCGCTATGGGATGGGGCGCGGGTGCGGGATTTCTGGCTGATCTCGGGCGGGTATTTCGTTTGTGGTGCCTCAACGATGGGGCTGATCGGCACCCATCTGATCCCCGCCTGCGTCGATCATGGCCTGACCGAAGTCACCGCCGCGGGCCTGCTCGCTGCCACCGGCGTCTTCGCGGTAATCGGCGGCACCGCTTCTGGTTGGCTCAGCGACCGATTTGACAATCGATATCTGCTGTTTTGGTATTATGGACTGCGCGGCGTATCGCTGTTGTACTTGCCCTTCGCCTTCAACATGTCGTTCTACGGCCTGTCGCTGTTTAGCATATTTTACGGTCTCGACTGGATCGCCACCGCAGCGCCGACAGTGCGGCTCCTCAGTCATGCGGTCGGCGTGGAGCGGATCGGCATCATGGTGGCTTGGATCACCGTGATCCACCAAATAGGCGGGGCGTCGGTCGCCTATCTGGCTGGCGTGCTGCGCATCGGTTTCGGAACGTATTTGGAAGCTTTCATGTTGGCGGGCCTTTTATGTATCGCCGCTGCGCTGATGGTGCTGTTCATCGGCACCGGCCGGCGCGGCGTTGCCGAGCCGGCTACAGCCAAGGCGTACTCATAAACCGCCGCTCGCGGCTCGCTATCGGGCCCGCAGCTGCCCTTTGCTCTGGCAGCTCTCTTGCCTCACGCCCCCCGAAGCAACTGGATCGGCGGAAACGGGAATAGCGCCATAAAGGTCTGACCCCATCAGGCGCAGGTGAATCCGGACCCATGCCGCGACGGCGCCTCATTACGATACCGCAACCCTGCCCGTGCGGCTGCGCGACCTGCGACCTCTACGAAAAGGAAAGACGATGGCCATCGCCCGAGGAGAGACCGGGGACTGCCATTGAAGGAGGGGCCCATGCGATATGACGTGGTAATCGTCGGCGGGGGCGCGGCTGGGTGACTTGGCGCGCGATTTCTTCGCTAGGCTGACACGGAGGCACGTCGAATATTATCTGAGCCGTGAACTCGGAGGGGGCTTCGGGGTCAGCTGTACCCCTTACTTTGCATTAATCTCCGCGCCGGGTCGCCTCGGTGGTAGAAGGTAGAGTCATCAGACGGAGAACCGAGCCATGCCCCTGACGACGGATGCAGAACTATTGGCCCTGAGCCGGGAAGTCATCGACGCGTTCGACAAAGTCGATGGGGGTATTCATCCGGGGTTCAGACCCGCGCATGCGAAGGGCATCCTGCTCACAGGCACGTTTACGCCTTCCTTGGAAGCCGCTTCGCTGACGCGGGCGCCGCATCTGCAGCGGAATTCGACGCCGGTGACGGTCCGCTTCTCGGACTTTGCGGGAATTCCGACCGTGGCCGATAACGATCCGCAAGGAGCCAGCCCTCGCGGCTTTGCGGTTCGGTTCCACCTCGCCGAACATGTTCACACCGACATCATCGGTCATTCGGTCGACAGCTTCCCGGCCCGCACCGCGGAGGGGCTCCTGGAGTTCCTCAATGCATTGATCGTTATGGATCCGGCTGGACCGCATCCGAATGCTATCGAGCAGTTCCTCGGCGCACATCCCGCGGCCGCGAGATTTGTGCAGATTCCCAAGCCGATTCCGACCAGCTTTGCGAAGGAGTCGTTTTTCGCGGTGTCCGCATTCAAGTTTACCAATGCGGACGGCGTGGGCCGCTACGGACGGTACCGAGTGCTGCCGGTCGCCGGCAACGAATATCTCGACGAGGCCGAAGCGGCCGCGCGCAGTCCAGACTTCCTCTTCGACGAGATCAAAGAGCGAGTTGCAAAGGAACCGGTTAGGTTTCGCGCAGCCGTACAGTTGGCCGAGGACGGCGACATCACTGACGATGCCACGGTCCGCTGGCCCGAGGAGCGTCGTCAACTCGCGTTCGGCGAAATCAGTTTGCAGGAAATCGCGCCGAACAACGCCGGCGAGCAGCAGCACATCATCTTCGATCCGATCCCGCGGGTGGATGGCATCGAAGCCTCGGCCGATCCTCTCTTCGAGCCGCGAGCCAATATCTATCTGATGAGCGGAAGGCGGCGCAGAACGGCCGGATAGCACGAAGGCCATCTCCCGATCCCTGCTTTGTGATTGCAAGCGGCGTGATTGCAAGCGGCGTGATTGCAAGCGGCGTGATTGCAAGCGGCGTCCAACCCGGGCTACTCGTCCGAGGCAGGATCGGGATGCAGCTGCATGAATGCCGCTGTCGCCTTTGCGGCGCGCCGCTCGGCCTCGGCCGGCTCGGGCGGCGCGGCAACCCCGAGCAGCAAGCCCACCATCAGGCCCTCCCAGAGAAGTCCTAAATATTGCGTCGCCATCTCCGCGGGCTCTCCCGGGCCTACTAGCCCGGTCGATTGGGCGCTCGCCAATAGTTCGGCAAGCGTGCGGCGCGTCGCATCGCGGCCAGCCGTATCGAGAGCTTGGGCAATCTCGGGCGAGCGTGTCGCCTCGGCGATCGCCAAGCGGAAGGTCGCGATGACTGCAGGATGGGAGGTTTCACGCACCAAGTTCGTCGCAAAGGCGGTGAGGGTCGAGGCGAGCATCTTCCGGCTGCGCGGAGGGGGCAGGTCCGGGGGTAGTCGCATGCGAGCGGCTCGGCTCTTGATGCAGGCGGCGAGCACCGCATGCTTGCTGGCGAAATTCGCATAGAGATCACGTTTCGAGACTTTGGCGCGCGTCGCGATATCCAGGGTGCTGGTGCCGGCATAACCCTCTTGCGTGAATGCCTGGAACGCGGCGCCGAGGATGCGCTCGTGCATCGGGTTCTCGGCCGCGGCCGCAACCGGGGTGATGGACTTCTTCATGTCGCCAAAAGAATCATCTTGCTTTGGTACCAACCCGTACCCTAAATAATAGGTACCGGCGGGTACCTGCCAGACTCTGCACCGAGGCCCCCATGAGTGTCCAGACTTCTCGGTCCGTTCGCCTCGGCCGGCTCACTCAAGCCGACCGCACCGAGATGCCGACGGAAGCTTGGCTCATCGTCGCTCTGCTGTTCCTGTTCATGGTGATCAATTTCGCCGACAAGGCCGTCATTGGGATCGCCGCTGTACCGATGATGCGGGAACTGAGGCTCAGTCCGAGCCAGTTCGGGCTCATCGGCTCGAGCTTCTTCCTGCTGTTTTCGGTCTCTGCGGTGGTCACCGGCTTTGTCGCCAATCGCGTGCAGACGCGCTGGGTGTTGCTGGTCATGGGGCTGGTCTGGGCATTGACCCAGTTTCCGATGCTCGCGAATGTCGGGTTCGCGACTGTCGTCGCCTGCCGGGTCGCCCTCGGTGCCGGCGAGGGACCGGCTGCTCCTGTGGCGCTGCATTCCGCCTACAAATGGTTTCCCAATGAGCTGCGCACATTGCCGACCGCGATCGTCGTGGAAGGCGCCGCCGTCGGCATCATGGTGGCGCTGCCGCTGCTCAACTGGGTCATCGTGGAGTATTCCTGGCACTGGGCCTTCGGTGTACTCGGTATCGCCGGTCTCGCCTGGACGGCGGCGTGGCTGGTGTTCGGCCGCGAGGGCTCCCTCGCCGCTGCTATAGCGACGGATGCGGCGCCGAGGCGCGAGCGGGTTGCCTACCGGCAATTGCTGTCAAGCCCGACCATCGTGGCGTGCTGGTGCGCGAGTTTCGCCGCCTATTGGGGCTTGTCGCAAGCCCTGTCCTGGCAGGGCGCTTTTTTGATCAAAGGCCTCGGTCTTGCGCAGGGCTCGATCGGCTTTTTGGGCGCGCTTCCAGCGGGTGTCAGCGTAATCGTGGTGATCGCTGCCGGCTGGTATTCGCAGCACCTGCTCGCCCAAGGGGTATCGAGCTGGGTCGCGCGGGGAATCTTGGGCGGCGCCTGCGTCACGCTCGGCGGCGCTGCGCTGGCGATCATGCCGTATGTGCCGGGGATTCCGGTCAAGATCGCCCTAACGACGGTCGGGGTGGCGCTGCCCACCGTGATCTACGTGATCAGCAATGCCGTCGTCGGCGAAATCACTCCGGTCGCTCAGCGCGGGGCACTGCTCGCCATCGGCACCGCTGTCAGCACCTCGGCCGGGCTTCTGGCACCCTATGTAATGGGCAGCGTCGTCGAGACGGCGGCGACCCCGCTCGACGGCTTCAACACCGGCTTCACGATCTGCGGCGTCATCATGCTGGTCGGTGGCGCCATAGGAATGGCGCTGATACGCCCCAAGCGCGAGTTGATGCGCTGGACGAGCGAAATACCAGGAATTCGTAGGGCGGGTGCAGCGTAGCGCAACCCGCCATCGGTTCCATGGCCGGCACGGCGGGTTACACCCGCCCTACGCTCGACCCCGAGCCGAGCACCGGTGGCTTTACATGCCGCCCGATACGGCGAGAGTCTCCCCGGTCACCCAGCGGGCGTCGTCGGAAGCCAAAAACACGACGGCGGGGGCGATGTCGGTCGGCTGTCCGAAGCGGCCGAGCGGGGTCTGCTGCACTGCCTGGCGCTCGAAATCGCTTCCGATGATCCCCGCGGAATGGGTTCCTTCGGTTTCCACGACGCCTGGGCTGATCGAATTCACCCGGATCTTCCGGGGACCGAGTTCTTTGGCGAGCACGCGCGTAATCCCCTCCACGGCGCTCTTCGTCGCGACGTAGACGGCGCTCATCGGAGGCGCCGTGCGGGTGACGACCGAACTCAGGTTGATGACGCTGCCGCCGTGCGGCCCGAAGTGCTTCACTGCTTCGCGGGTTGCGAGGAGAACGCCAAGCACATTGGTGTTGAAGAGCCGATGGAATTCCTCTTCCGACACCGCCTCGAGGGGAGCGAACTCGTAGATGCCGGCGTTGTTCACGAGCACATCGATTTGCCCAAAGGCGCGTTTCGCCTCCGCGAACAGGCGCTCGACATCTGCCGCCTTGCCGACATCGCCCTGAATAGCGGCGGCCTTGCCGCCGCTGCCCGTGATTTCGGCGACCAACTTGTCGGCGGCGTCCCGGCTTGTCGCGTAGTTCACGACGACAGCGGCGCCTGCCGCCGCCAGCTCACGCGCAATCTCGGCTCCGATCCCTTTGGAAGCGCCGGTGACCACCGCGACCTTGTCCGAAAGCTTGCTCATTGGCCCTCCGCGAGGCCTATCGGGCTGGAACATTCGAGAAGAGCTGGCCGAGGCCCTCCGCCATCGTCGGGTGCGCGATAACGGCGTCGCGCAGCCTCGCATATGGCAAGTCTGCCAGCATCGCCGTGTGCACCACGGTCATGACCTCACCGGCCTCGGCGCCGATCATCGTGAAGCCGAGAATGCGGTCGTCACTCCCAACCAGAGCCTTCATGAAGCCTTGTGTTTCGTCCGTCGTCTCGGTCCGCAGCACAGCGCTCATCGGGAGCCGCGCGACGCGAGCGGTGACGCCCAGGCGATGCGCTTCGCTTTCACTCAGTCCGACGCGGGCGAGGGGAGGGTCGGTGAACATGCAGTACGGAACCAGCCGATCGCGCGTGCTTCGCTTCCCTCCGGCAAGATTGTCCCTGATGATCCGAAAGTCGTCGTGGGATACGTGCGTAAACTGCGGGCTGCCGGCACATTCGCCCATCGCCCAGACAGCGGGTGCGGTTGTCTCCAGCCGCTCATTGACGCGAATGTAGCCGCGGCCGTCCAACTGGACTCCGGCCTCCTCGAGCCCGATCCCGGCGGTGTTTGGAACACGCCCCGCCGCGACCAGGATGTCGCTGCCTTCGATCCTTTGCTCGCCGGAGGTCGTACGCACAAAGAGGTTGACCTCTCCTCCGGATCGGCCGTTCACATTGAGGGTCTCGGCTGCCAGAAGAATTTTAATACCTTCGTCACTGAGAAGCCGCTGCATTTCGTCAGCGACGCCGGAATCCTCGCGGGCCATGAGCTGAGGCCCGGCCTCTATGACTGTCACGCGGCTACCAAAGCGCCGATAAGCCTGGGCCATTTCGAGACCGACATAGCCGCCGCCGAGGACCACCAGATGCGAGGGCAAGTAGTCGAGCTCCAGAGCTTCGATGTGGGTCAGCGGCCGGGCGGCCTCGAGCCCAGCCACGTTCGGGACCGCCGCGTGGGTTCCGAGGTTGAGAAAAACCTGGTCTCCCGCCAGCACACGCGTGCCGCCGTCATTCAGCTGCACTTCGAGTGTTTTCGGGGCCACAAAACGCCCAATGCCCATGATCAATTCGGTGCCGGTCGTCTTGTAGTTGTGCAAATGGAAGGCGATCTCGCGCTCGACCATGTCGCGCTTGCGCTGGCGAACTTTTGCCATGTCGGTCGTGACGGGACCGGTCATCGTGCCGAACTGCGCGGCGTGCTGCGCCAGATGCGCGATCCTGGCGCTCCAAATCTCGTTCTTGCTGGGCAGGCAGGCGATGTTGGGACAGGAGCCGCCGACCCACCGGCGCTCCACGACGGCAGTCCGCCGCCCCGATCCCGCCATGTGCCAAGCCAATAGCTTGCCGGCCTCTCCGCTGCCAAGGATCAGGACTTCAAACCGTTCTGGTTGAGCCATGAGCATCCTCTTTGTCCGACCCTCGCGGTCAAAAGATTGACCGAAAGCAGTTGAGCTCTTTCACTTTTCTGAGAATTGTGTGCTGAAATTTCACAATTTGGGAGCAAACGCGGCCGATCATCTACTAGTTCCCACCCCAAAACTGGATTCTCGACCGCGCCGCCTCCGGGCCGGTCGCCTACCTTCAGCTGTCAAGGGCGCCGGGCGCATTACGAGACGATCGGGACGAGACGATCGGGCGCGTCCTCTTCGGCCTCGCACCGGATACGGCGATGTTCGCTTTTTAGCGAAACCACGAGATCTTGCGATGATCGTACAGGTTTTCTACACTCTCACCAGCCGCTTAAAGGAGAGGTCAGGCATGGCACAAGCATCGGAGAAATTTACGGCCGGTCTCTTGACGTTCACCGTCAGGCACGAATTGTGGGACGGCAACATCCAGGACCACGCGGACCAGGGTATCTCGATCGCCGTGATGGCGGATGTCGCCGGCAAAGCGACGGCCCTCTTACGGTTCAACTGCTTCGACTTCGAAAAAAGCTATGAGTACGGCCCGGAAAATCCCGATCTGAAAGTCGCCGGGCCGGAGATGCTGGGCGGCGCAGCCCTGACGAACCTCTACCGGATGGACCCGATCACCGACGGCAACCCGATCGGCTGGACTATTAAGACGCTCGGGACGAAGCTGCCGAAAATGCTGGAGCGGGCCGGCTATCCGCGGATCGCCAAGACGACCGATATGTCAGAGGTGCGGGATATCCTGCCCGATTTGGAAGCCTGCGCCCGCGAGCTTTATGCGACCGAACGGAATACGGTCAAACACAACCGCGGCACGCACATCTTCGAAGCCGGCAACATCCGGTTCGGGCTCGAGATGCGGCGGCTGCCGATGGGTGATGGCGGCCTCGCGATCCATGTTCTGGCCGATGTCGGCGGCACGCCGGGCAAGGCCTACACGGAAGAAACCGAGCTCCTGGCCTTCGATCACTTCTGGAACGGCGCACATTACCACTATGGGCCCCGCAACAAGAACCACCGCATCTATTGGGACCGGACGTTGGTCGAAGATCCGCTCGCGTGGACGCTGGAGCAGTTCGAGACCGGAAAATTGCGGGCGATGATCGAGCGCGCCGGCTATCCGGGGATCGCGGCCGATCTCGACGTGGAGAAAATCGCCTCCGTTTTTCCGGCGATGAAGAAACAGGCGCTTAAGATGTGGGCGGACGGCGAGAGGTTGACCGGCCACCCGGGGCTGCCGTTGGAGCCGACTCCGAACCTGGCCGCCGCCGAATAAACGCGCGAGGCAGTCCGCGTCAGAGGTCTGCGCTGATCGGGGCAAAGCGGCCAAACCTGCCTGTATGCGTCACCGCGACGAGACTGACCGGTGGCTCCGCCCGGAGCCGTCATCCATCCGTGCCGAGCGGATTTCACGGCATCATGTTGTCGTGGAGATTGGCGATGATCCATATCGAGCCGGTGATGACGAGAAAGACGATAAGGAGGCCGAAAGCAAGAGCCAGAATATTGTTCGTGTTGTCGGGCGCGCTGCCCAGATGCAGAAAGAAGACGAGGTGGACCCCGATCTGCGCGAAGGCGAGCACGACCAACCCGACCGGGATGCCCGGGGCCCACAGCAAATTGGTTTGCGACACGACGAAAGAGCCGATCGTCGCCAGGATCGCGAGCCCCAGCCCCGCCGTGTAGGACAGAACGCTGGCCGTCGGCTCATATTCTTCGACACCCGGTGTCCGGTCGCCGAATACCCGTTCGCTACCGTCCATCACCGGAAATCTCCCATCAGATAGACCAACGTCAGCACACCGACCCAGACGATGTCCAGCGCGTGCCAGAACAGGCTCCAGCACAACAGGCGCCGCAGCACGTGGGGCCGCAAACCCTTGACGACGACCTGCGCCACCATATAGGCGAGCCAGATCAGGCCGCTGGTGACGTGCGCGCCATGCGTGCCGACCAAGGTGAAAAAGCCGGATAGAAAGCCGCTGCGCGAGGGTCCCGCGCCCTTGCTGACCATGCCGGCAAATTCCCGGATCTCGATGAAGAGGAAGGCCGCACCCAGCGCGAACGTGAGGGCAGCGAAGATCAGGAAGCGGCCCGACTGCCGCCGTTCGGCGGACAACGCCCCGAGCCCGCATGTGTAGCTCGAGAACAACAGGCACATCGTCTCGATGAATACGTTGCGGAGATTGAACAGCTCGGACCCGGTCGGTCCGCCGGCAGTGTTGCCCGACAGAACCGCGTACGCCGCGAACAGCGCCGAGAACATGACGATGTCGCTGAGGATGAAGATCCAGAAGCCATAAGCGACGACGATGCGCGTCGGGGCCGGTCCGCCGCCGCCTCGCCCGCGCGCGAGCCCGGCGGGAACCGCGTCAATCGTTGCTACCGTCATGCGGGCCGCCCTAGGCCCAGCCGGGCCCGCTCCATTCGTGCAATTTCGCCAGCCGGAATCTCGCGTTCACGATTCTCGCTCCAGCCGAACACCAGGACGCCGATGGCGGCGGCTAGGAGGCCGAGGATCACGATCCACCAGATTTGCCAGATCAGCGCAAACCCGGTAACCACCGCAAAGAAGGCGGTTACAAAGCCGATGGAGCTGTTGCGCGGCATCTCGATGGTTTCATACTCCGGTTCGGCCCCAGCTGGTCCGTTTGGGGTCAGCCCCTTGCGCTTCATCTCCCAGAACGCGTCGATCGTCTCGACTCTGGGCAGCACCGCAAAATTGTAGGCCGGGGGCGGCGACGAGGTCGACCACTCCAAGGTGCGGCCGTCCCACGGGTCGCCGGTCAGGTCGCGGCGGCTCTCGCGCGTGCGAATGCTGACATAGAGCTGCACGATTTGGCAGAGGATACCGCAGAAAATGACCACGGCGCCGACCTCCGCGACCAGCAGCAGCGGTCGCCAGCTCGGGTCCGGAATATGCTGGAGGCGCCGGGTCATGCCCATCAAGCCCAGGGCATAGAGCGGCATGAAGGCGAGATAGAAGCCGATGAGCCAACACCAGAAGCTCGCCTTGCCCCACCGTTCGTCGAGGGTGAACCCGAACGCCTTCGGGAACCAATAATTGTAGCCCGCCAATGCGCCGAACACCACGCCGCCAATAATAACGTTGTGAAAATGGGCGACCAGGAAGACGCTGTTGTGCAGCACGAAGTCGACCGGCGGAACTGCCAATAGAACGCCGGTCATGCCGCCGATGACAAAAGTTACCATGAAGCCGATCGCAAACAGGACCGGCGTCCTGAACACGATCCGACCACGGAACAGGGTGAACAGCCAGTTGAAGACTTTGACGCCGGTCGGCACCGCGATGATCATCGACATGATGCCGAAGAAGGCGTTGACGTCGGCGCCCGCTCCCATCGTGAAGAAGTGATGCAGCCAGACCATGAAGGAGAGGATGCAGATCGCCAACGTCGCGAGAACCATCGAGCGGTAGCTGAACAGCGCCTTGCCGGAAAAGGTCGCGACCACTTCGGAGAAGACGCCGAACACCGGAAGGATCAGGATGTAGACTTCCGGGTGGCCCCACGCCCAAAACAAATTGACATACATCATCTGGTTGCCGCCGGCCTCATTGGTGAAAAAGTGCATGCCGAGGTAACGGTCAAGCAGCAGCATGACAAAGGTCGCGGTCAGGATTGGAAACGCGGCAACAATCAGCAAGTTTGCGGCCAGTGCAGTCCAGCAGAACACCGGCATGCGCATGTAGGTCATCCCCGGGGCACGCAGTTTGAGGATCGTGGTGACGAAATTGACGCCGGTCAGCAAGGTGCCGATCCCAGAGATTTGCAATGACCAGAGGTAGTAATCGGGACCGACATCCGGCGAAAATGCGAGCTCCGACAGCGGCGGGTAGCCCATCCAGCCGGTGCGCGCAAAATTGCCGATAACGAGCGATGCGTTGATCAGCAGCACACCCGATGCAGTGAGCCAAAAGCTGACTGAGTTGAGCACCGGAAAAGCGACGTCGCGCACGCCGAGCTGCAACGGCACGGCAAAGTTCATCAGTCCGATGACGAATGTCATCGCGACGAAAAAAATCATGATCGCGCCGTGCGCGGAGAAGATCTGGTTGTAATGGGAGGGCGGCAGGTATCCCTGCGCGTCGCCGATGGCGATCGCCTGCTGCGAGCGCATCATGATCGCATCGGCAAAGCCGCGCAGCAGCATGATCAGCCCCAGCACAAAATACATGACGCCGATGCGCTTGTGGTCGACGCTGGTGATCCACTCCTTCCAGAGGTAGGGCCACCAGCCCTTCACGGTGACGATCCCAAGTACCGCCAGAATGACGACGAGGACCACCAGGCCGCTGATGATCGGGAGGGGTTCGTTGAGCGGGATCGCCGCCAGGGTCAGCTTTCCCAGCATGTCAACCCCCTGCCTGTTGCACCGGTGGACACCAGGCTGCGCCGGCGCCCGCCTTTTCGGAACCCGAGACCGTCTCGTCGATGATGCGCTCGAAGAGCTTCGGCTCGACCGAGCGGTAGGTCGTCGGCGGCACGGCTTCGCTCGGCTTCGCCAATTCGGCGTAGCCGGCGCCGTCGAGCGCAGCCCCCGTGCGGCGCGCCTGCGTGACCCAAGCGTCGAAATCGCCGGCTGGCACTGCCTTGGCAATGAACCGCATCTCCGTAAACCCGTCGCCGCTGAAATTTGCCGAAAAGCCGGGATATTCGCCCGGCGCGTCCGCGAGCAGATTGAGGTGAGTGGTCATCCCGCCCATCGTGTAGATCTGGCTGCCGAGCTGCGGCACAAAGAAGGAATTCATTACGGTCGCCGATGTTAGGCGGAAGTGGACCGGGGTTCCGACCGGGATGACCAGCTGATTGACCGCGGCAACGCCCTGTTCGGGGTAAATGAACAGCCATTTCCAATCGAGCGCGACGACGTCGACCTGGAGCGGCTTGGCGTCCGCGGGGACCGGCGCCCGCGGATCGAGCTGATGGGAACCGATCCAGTTGACCCCGCTTAATAGGATCACGACCAGCGCCGGGATCGACCAGACGACAAACTCCATACGTCCTTCATAAGCCGGATCCCAGCTGCGGCTGGCGCGCGCGTTGGACGACCTGTACCACCAGGCGAACCCCAGGGTCGCCAGGACCACGGGAACCACGACTACGAGCATGATTGCTGTGGAGTTGAACAGGAGGAGCCGCTGCGCCGAGGCGATCGGCCCCTGCGGATCCATTACGCCGGCCGGTTGACAGGAAGCGACCAGTAACGCTGCGCATACGCCCGATGCGCGAAGCGAGCCCGAGCGCCGACGCCGTGCGTTAGATGCGAGGCCGCGCGGCTCGTCAAGAGTCGAGTAAGGCCAGTCGAGCATGGGAGGCCCCCGGTACAGTAGGGTGCAACCGAAAAGCGCTGTTTACATCGCGCTCGATCCTCAACCATTAACTCTAGTGAGACTAGCGCGACTTGCCAATCCCGCGTGCTACCGCGCCGTGGGCGCAAAACCGGGTTGCCGG
The DNA here is from genome assembly GCA_963787425.1 of uncultured Alphaproteobacteria bacterium. Classification (GTDB taxonomy): domain Bacteria; phylum Pseudomonadota; class Alphaproteobacteria; order ATCC43930; family CGMCC-115725; genus AP-15. Next base: position 222,875 of record CAWBCV010000001.1, on the reverse strand, counting down.
GCCCTCTGGTACACCATATACGTCCAGCACACGCTGGGGCTCGCCGCGCATATCGAGGAACAGGGCGATTTTCTCGATATGGCACGGCCATTGAAGCTGTCGCCCCGGCGCAGGCCGGGGTCCACTTCTCAGTCGCACGAGTGGCTGAAACGTGGATCCGGGCCTGCGCCGGGACGACAAGTGGAGGCAAGTTGGATGAGCAAAGCTCTTGAAGGTGTGCGCATTCTCGATCTGAGCCATGTCCAGGCGGGCCCCACGGGGACCCAGCTCCTGGCCTGGATGGGCGCGGATGTGATCAAGGTCGAGATGCCCGGCCGCGGCGACATTACCCGCGGCCAATTGCAGGACGTCAAGGGCGCCGACAGTCTCTATTTCACGATGCTGAACTCGAACAAGCGCAGCATCACCGTCAATCTGAAGTCGCCGAAGGGTAAGGCGGTCATCGAAGAACTCGTCCGCCGCTCTGACGTAATCGTCGAGAATTTCGGCCCGGGCGTGCTCGACCGGCAGGGGTTCACCTGGGAGCGCTTTCAGGAATTGAACCCGCGGATCATCTACGCCTCGATCAAGGGGTTCGGTCCCGGCCCTTACCAGGACTGCAAGGCCTATGAGAATGTCGCGCAGTGCATGGGCGGGGCGGCGAGCACGACCGGCTGGGAAGACGGGCCGCCGACGGTGACCGGCGCCCAGATCGGCGACAGCGGCACCGGCGTGCACACGATTGCCGGCATCCTCGCTGCGCTCTATCAGCGCGAACGCACCGGCAAGGGCCAGCGGGTCGAGGTCGCGATGACCGATGCCGTGCTGAATTTGTGCCGCGTCAAGATGCGCGACCAGCAGCGCCTTATGCGCGGTCCCTTGCCCGAATACCCGAACAAGGAATTCGACGATGCGGTGCCGCGGGCCGGCAACGCCTCGGGCGGCGGACAGCCGGGAGCGGCATTGCGCTGCGCGCCGGGCGGTCCCAACGATTATGTCTATGTGATCATCCAGCCGCCGAGCTGGGAGCCGCTGATGAAGCTATGCGGCCGCGAGGAGTTGATCACCGACCCGGGATATGCGACGCCGCAGGCGCGTTTATCAAAAATTCCCGAGTGTTTTTCGATCATCGAGAAATGGACGATAACCAAAACCAAATTCGAAGTCATGGCGGCGTTGAACGAGGTCGATGTCCCGTGCGGCCCAATCCTATCGATGAAGGACATTTACGAAGACAAGTCGCTATACGAACGCGGCTTTCTGGTCGAGGTCGACCATCCGACGCGCGGCCGCTACGTCCAGGTCGGCTCGCCGATCAAGCTTTCCGACTCGCCGGCGGAGGTGAAGCGCTCGCCGCTCCTCGGCGAGCATACCGACGAGATCCTCGATTGGCTCGGCTACGGAGAGGACGACATCGCCGCGCTCCACAAAGAAGGGGCGGTATAGACCGGCCATGACTCGCACCAAATTCTCCCTCTCCGCCCCTTGGGGGGGAGAGGGTCGGGGTGAGGCGGGGGCTATCGCGTGCGACGGCGAAGGCCCACCTCACCCTTCCGCGCTTCGCGCGGGCCCCTCCCTCTCCCCCCTTGAGGGCGGAGAGGGGTTTACTGCGGCATTCAAATGCATGCGCCCCTAAAACACGACCGCCGCGTCCACCCGGGCTCAGGCCGTCGGCGCGGGCCGGATCATCCAAAGGGGCGGCAGGTCGATCCAGCCGCGCTCAGCGATGTGCAGGGACTGCTCGGTGAACGCGAGCGCCGACGCGACTTGCTGATCGAACACCTGCATCTATTGCAGGACCATTTCGGGTGCTTGCATGCGCGGCATCTCGCAGCGCTCGCCGAGGAGATGCGGCTCGCCCTCGTCGAGGTTTACGAGGTCGCCTCGTTCTATGCTCATTTCGATATCGTTATGGACGACGAGACGCCGCCTCCCCCGCTGACCGTGCGGGTTTGCGACAGCTTGAGCTGTGAACTCGCCGGTGCGGCGCGGTTGCTCGAAGGTCTGCGCGGCAGGCTCGGCGACGGAGTCCGTGTCGTCCGCGCCCCGTGCATGGGCGGGTGCGATCGTGCGCCCGTCGTGGCAATCGGGCACGCGCTGCACGAGCACGCTACCGTGGACAACGTCGCCGCCGCGGTTTCGGTGAGCGAGCAGCACCCAGCGATCCCTGAATTTGTCGGCCTGGACGCCTATCGCGCTGCCGGCGGCTATCGCCTGCTGACGGCCTGCCTCGCCGGGGAGCGCAAGCTGGAAGAGCTGATCGAGATCCTCGAACACGCCGGTCTGCGCGGGCTCGGCGGCGCCGGGTTTCCGACCGGGCGCAAGTGGCGTCTGGTCCGCCAGGAGCCGGCGCCCCGGCTGATGGCGGTCAATGCCGACGAGGGCGAGCCGGGCACCTTCAAGGACCGCTACTTTCTCGAAACCGACCCGCACCGTTTTCTCGAAGGGATGCTGATAGCCGCCTGGGTCGTCGAAGCCGCCGAGGTTTATATCTACCTCCGCGACGAATACCCGCAATGCCAAGCGATCCTCGAAAGCGAGATCGCTGCGGTCGAGACGGCGGGGTTAGCGCGTCATACGCGCGTTCACTTGCGCCGGGGTGCCGGCGCCTACATCTGCGGCGAGGAATCGGCGATGCTCGAAAGCATCGAGGGCAAGCGCGGTCTGCCGCGGCAGCGGCCGCCCTTCCCGGCGCAGGTTGGGTTGTTCGGCCGGCCGACCCTTTGCAACAACGTCGAGACACTCTACTGGGTGCGCGACATCGTCGAGAAAGGGCCGGAGTGGTTCACCAGCCAGGGCCGCAACGGGCGCAAAGGCCTGCGCACGTTTTCGGTCTCCGGCCGGGTGCGCGATCCGGGTGTCAAGCTCGCGGCGGCCGGGATCACTGCGCGCCAGCTGATCGAGGAATACTGCGGCGGCATGGCACACGGCCATACCTTTAAGGGCTATCTGCCGGGCGGCGCTTCGGGGGGCATATTGCCGGCCGCCATGGCTGACATCCCGCTAGATTTCGGGACGCTGGAACCCGAAGGGTGCCTCATCGGCTCGGCTGCGGTGGTAGTCCTATCCGACAAGGACGACATGAAGGCGGTGGCGCTCAACCTGCTGCGCTTCTTCGAGGACGAGAGCTGCGGCCAGTGCACGCCGTGCCGGGCGGGCACCGAGAAGGCGGTCAAGCTGATGACGGCGCCCCACTGGGACGAGCCTTTGCTGCAGGAGCTGACGCAGGTCATGAGCGACGCCTCGATCTGCGGCCTGGGGCAAGCGGCGATGAATCCGGTCAAAATGGTGCTGAAGCATTTCCGCGAGGATCTGAGATGAGCGATCCGATCCGGTTCACCCTCGACGGGACCGAGGTATCGGCTGAACCGGGCGAAACGATCTGGCAGGTTGCCGACCGCCAGGGCATCGAGATCCCGCATCTCTGCTGGCTGCCGAAACCCGGCTATCGCGCCGACGGCAATTGCCGGGCCTGCATGGTCGAAATCGAGGGGGAGCGGGTGCTCGCCGCCTCCTGTGTGCGCAAGCCGGCAGCTGGCATGAAGGTTCAGACCGCGAGCGAGCGCGCCCGGTTTTCGCGCCAGATGGTCTTCGAGCTGCTGATCGGGGATCAGCCTTCGCGGGCGGCGGCGCACGACCCAAATTCGCGGTTCTGGCAATGGGCCGATGCGCTCGGCGTCGCGGACAGCCGCTTCCCGCGCCACGCGGCACCGGCCCCCGACCGGAGCCATCCGGCGATGGCGGTGCAGCTCGACGCCTGCATCCAGTGCAATCTGTGCGTCCGCGCCTGCCGCGAAGTCCAGGTCAACGATGTGATCGGTATGGCGGCGCGCGGCTACCATGAAAAGATCATCTTCGATTTCGACGACCCGATGGGCAACAGCACCTGCGTCGCGTGCGGCGAGTGCGTGCAGGCCTGCCCGACGGGCGCGCTGATGCCGGCGACCCTCGTCGATACGAACGGCGTCTATGCCAACGCCCCCGACCGGGAGGTCGACAGCGTCTGCCCCTATTGCGGGGTCGGCTGCCAGTTGACGTACAAGATCCGCGACGACCGCATCGTCGCGGTCGAGGGCAAAGACGGGCCTGCCAACCATAACCGGCTCTGCGTCAAAGGCCGCTTCGGCTTCGACTATGCCCACCACCCGGACCGGCTGACGGAGCCGCTGATCCGCAAAGACGGTGTCTCGAAGCACGACACCGATATCGACCCGGCCAACCCCTATACGCACTTCCGCAAAGCGACGTGGGACGAGGCGCTCGATCTCGCCGCCGAGGGCTTGAAGCGCATCCGCGATCGGGACGGGCGCCGGGCGCTGGCTGGGTTCGGCTCCGCCAAAGGTTCGAACGAGGAGGCTTACCTCTTCCAGAAACTCGTCCGCACCGGGTTTGGCAGCAACAATGTCGATCATTGCACGCGGCTGTGCCACGCCTCCTCTGTGGCGGCGCTGATGGAGGGGATCGGCTCGGGCGCCGTGACCGCGCCGTTCACCGCGGCGGCCGATGCCGACGTGATCATCGTCATCGGCGCGCGGCCGACCGAAAATCACCCGGTCGCGGCGACGTTCTTCAAACAGGCAGCGAAGCGCGGTGCCAAAATTTTCGTGATCGACCCGCGCGGCTACAGCTTGACACGGTTTGCGACGAAAACCCTGCGGTTCAACCCCGGCCGCGACGTCGCGCTGCTGAATGCATTGCTGCACACCATCATCGAAGAGGGCCTCCTCGACCGGCAATACGTGCAGGCACACACCGAGGATTTCGAGCAGCTGCGCGAGCATATCCGGGACTACAGCCCGGAAAAGATGGCGCCGATCTGCGGCATCGATGCGGCGACGTTGCGCTATGTCGCGCGCACTTACGCCCGCGCCGAGGCGGCGATCATCTTCTGGGGCATGGGCATCTCGCAGCACACCCACGGCACGGACAATGCGCGCTGCCTGATCGCGCTGGCATTGATCACCGGGCAGGTCGGACGGCCGGGTACCGGGCTCCATCCGTTGCGCGGCCAGAACAATGTGCAGGGCGCTTCGGATGCCGGGCTCATTCCGATGGTTTTTCCCGATTACCAACCCGTGGATGATCCGAAGATCCGCGAGAGTTTCGAGGCGCTGTGGCACACCTCGCTCGACGACACGCGCGGGCTGACCGTCGTCGAGATCATGGACGCGGTGCATCGCGACGAGATCCGGGGCATGTACATCATGGGCGAGAACCCGGCGATGTCGGACCCCGATGTCGAGCATGCGCGCGAGGCGCTCGCCAAGCTCGAGCATCTCGTCGTCCAGGACATTTTCCTGACCGAGACCGCGAAATACGCCAATGTCGTATTGCCGGCCTCGGCCTGGCCCGAGAAGGACGGCACCGTCTCCAACACCAACCGGCAGGTGCAGATGGGCCGCGCGGCGCTGCCGTTGCCCGGCAATGCGCGGCTCGATTGGCAAATCATCCAGGAAATTGCGCGGCGCATCGGGCTCGACTGGTCCTACACGCATCCGCGCGACGTGTTCGCCGAGATGAAACTGGCGATGCCGTCGCTGAACGGGATCACCTGGGGGAGGCTGGACCACGAGGGTTCGGTGACGTATCCGTGCGACTCCGAGACCGAGCCTGGGCACGACATCGTCTTTGGCGACGGGTTTCCGACGGCATCGGGCCGCGGCCGCTTGGTCCCGGCCGCGATCATCCCGCCGGCCGAGGAGCCCGACACGGAATATCCAATGGTGCTGACGACCGGCCGTCAGCTCGAGCATTGGCACACCGGTGCGATGACGCGGCGTGCGAATGTGCTCGACGAACTCGAGCCCGAGGCGGTCGCCAGCCTGGCCCCCGCCGAACTGCGCCGGCTCGGCATCGCCGCCGGCGAACAGATCCGCGTCACTACCCGGCGGGGCGCCATCGAACTGAAGGCGCGCAGCGACAGCGCGGTCGCCCCGGGGCAGGTGTTTATTCCGTTCTGCTATGCCGAAGCGGCCGCTAACGTCCTGACCAACCCACAGCTCGACCCGTTCGGCAAGATCCCGGAATACAAATTCTGCGCCGCCAAGGTGGAGCCTGCCGCCGCCAGGGCGGCCGCGGAATAGTTGTTGGCGGGTTTGTGCTCAGGGGCAGTCGCCACGGATCGTGATCAAGCATAAATGGTCTGGGCGCGTCGCCGATCGGCCCGCATCCGCCACATCTTGTTCCAGCCGCCGAATACCCGCCGCATAAGCCTCGTCCGAGATCACCTGGAGTTGCGAGCAGATGTCGCGGCGCCGCACGATCGCAAGCCACTCCCGCAAGTTCTGCTCGAAACGCACATGCTCGTAGGCGACCGCGACCGGCACGAAGCCGGCTCCTTCCATGGCCGCGACGATCGCCGCCGGCGGCCAGAAATCGTTCAAATCGACAATTTCGGCTTGTGGAAAATATTCATAGTAGAGCCAGTCCGGCAATTCCTGCGGGCACAGATTGCGCAGCACAAAGCGTCCACCGGGACGCAAGAACTCGGAAGGCGGCGCGCAATGCCCCGGCCTTGTCGCCGAAATGATGGAAGGCCAGCTGGCAGGTGATGAAATCGAAGTTGCGGCCGGCAAACGGCAGTGCGGCGGCGTCGGCCTGCACCCAGCAGATATCTGCTGCCTTGGCTCGGGCCTGCCGAAGCATGCCCAGCGACCCGTCGACGCCGACCAGCCTGGCGCCGGGTGCCGCGGTGCGGTTCGCGACGAGCTGACTGCCGGTGCCGCAGCCGATGTCGAGGAGGGCCGGGACGCGTTGTCCGATGAACGCCGTCAGCTCGGGATCGACGGTCTTCGCGCGGTAGGGTTGCCTGTGATAGAGCGGAGCGATCGCGTCATAATCGACGCGCGGTGACCGGTTCATCGGCAGCGGTAGCCAGAAAGTGCACAGTTGAGCAATGCGCCGGCCCAGACGGAGGCGTCAAGCGCAGCGCAGCAGGTGAGGGTGCGATCGGCTCTGGCGCTCGCTCAGGTCAGGGGGCACAGGCCGACCCGTTCGGCAAGAGCGCGGAATAAAAATTTTGCGCCGGCGAGGTCGAGTCCATCGCCATCAGGGCGGCTGAGGAGTAGGTCCATTCGGCGCGATCAGCATGATCCCAGGGAAATAGGTCCTGTAGCGGGCGGCATCGCGCGTTATCAGCAGGGAGTCGGATACGACGGCGTGCGCACCCAGGAAGAAGTCCGGCAACACCCTGGTTCTTCTGCCGCCCGCGGAGCGATATCGGCGGAATGCCTTGCCGGCGAGGAACAAAGCGGGGCGTGGGATCGGCACGCTGACAAGGCCCGCGTCGTGGATCATCGCATCCAACGCCTCTATTTGCATACCGGACTGACAACTCTGCGTAGACGACATCGTTGACCGCGAGTTCGTCCTGTACGGCGGCGACGATCAAATGCCGCTGAGACCATTCGGCCCAGATCGGATCGTCGCTGACGATGTCGACTAGAACGTTCGTGTCGACCAGGATCAATCCGCGTCCTCGCCGCGTGTCAGAGCCATCAGTTCATCGGTGGTCAGGCCGAGCTTGGCGCTGCCGCGCAGACGCGCAAATCTGCTCTCCGGCGCTTGGTTACGCGTTTGAAGGAAGACCCGTCCATCCTCCGCCAATTCGAACGCGACCTCCGCTCCCGGCTTCAGGCCGAGGTAGTCCCGCAATCGCTTCGGAAGCGTCACCTGACCCTTAGTTGTCATCTTTGACATGGTTCGCCATCGTAATACCGAACGCTCCGATGGTAATACCTACCACGGACTGTGCGATGGTGCGAGGATGGCGACTTCGCAAATTTGGATGCGCTCAGGGCCCGGTTTGCGGTCTACCCTTTTTTGCTTCGACATCGGCAGTTTCCAGATGTGGATGTCCGGAACAAGTCCAGCAAAGGGTAGTAGATGGACAAGCTTCGAGCGAAGTTGGCGATAGCGCTGTCGTTGACGCTGCTTGCCGCTTGTGCCGCGGCGCCGGCGCAACCGACGTCCTCATCATCGCCAGCCGCCCCGTACTTCTGTCTACTGCCGGCCGAACAGCACATGCTCGTCGCTGAACTTTTCTTCGGCCGCAGTATCAAGGGCCGCCAGCCGCTGACCGATGCCGAATGGGCAGAATTTGCGGGTCAGACCATCGCGCCAAACTTCCCCGACGGCTTCACCGTGTTCGACGGAGAGGGCCAATGGCGCAACCCCCAGACCGGACAGATCGCCAGCAGCCGGACTAAAATCCTGTTCATCGCGGCCAAGCCAGAACCGGATCTCTCGCGGCGGCTGTCGGGGGTGATCGACGCCTACAGGACGCAGTTCCACCAGCAATCGGTTGGCGTTATCACCCGCAATTCTTGTGCGGCGTTCTAGGCTAGGCGCGGCGCACCCGCGTCGAGCACGGCAACTCCCATCAATCTCTCGCCGCTTCGACCAGCAGCGAGCGGAACCAGATCTGCGCCGGCTCGCTGGTCGCGCGGCGGTGCCAAGCCATTGACACAGTCACGGAGAGGTCAATACCAGCGGCATGATTTGAATATCCGCCATGGCGGCGATTTGCCGAGCGGTGCGTTGCGGCACCGTGACGACGAGATCGGACGCCGCGAGCACGGCCGGCAGCGATACCGCGCGACCAATAGCGCGATGCGGCGCCGCAGCCCGAAATCCACGAGAATACGGTTGAGGGCGCCGCTGATATCGCCGCGCGGCGAGGCGAGAATGTGGTTGAGCGCCGCGTGCGCCTCGATCGACAGGTTGCCCCGCCATTGGATGGCCGCGGCGGGCAACGACGACAAACGCGCAGCAGCGGGATCGGGTCGACATGCGTCGGCAGGTGCCCGGACGGGCGACGGCGAGATCGATCGCGCCGCGGTCGAGCTGCTCGACGGCCTCGACCTAAGGTTTCGGGGCGAGATCTCGACGAGGAAGCAGATGGAGAGGTTGAGAGAAAACTCTTGCCGAGCCGATCGGTTGGATTAAAAATAAATTCACACAAAACGGCGGGCTAATGCGCCAGTTTCGCGAGGGGAGGATCCGAGAGATGACAAATCTGTTCCCAAAGACTTTTTTGGTGACGTCGATTGCGGTCGGCGCTCTGTGGGCGGGTACGCTGCGCGCCCAGGTCGCCGACTTTGTTCAGGTCAATCTGGTTTCGGACATCCCGGGACTGGCCACGGTCACCGATTCCAACCTCGTCAACCCCTGGGGTGTTTCGCACAGCACCACGAGCCCCTTCTGGACCTCGAACCAAGGAACCAACACCGCCACTCTCTACGCCGTTACCGATCAGACGACCGTCACCAAGACCAACATCAACCCGCCAGCCGGCTTCGTCGCGATCCCACCCGGTGGGGTTGGGGCCGTAGGACCTACAGGCCAAGTCAACAATACCAACACTGCGTCCTTCGCGGTGGGCGGTGGCGGAGATGGTAATTTTGCGCACTTCATCTTCGCCAATCTGAACGGGACCATTTCGGCCTGGGATACGGGGCCGACGGCCTTTATCCAGGTCGCGACCCCTGGGGCCGTCTATACCGGGTTGGCGATCAACGGTGCACAAACGCGCCTTTATGCCGCCAACGATGCGGGGACCGGCAGCGTCGACGTCTTCGACAGCACCTTCGCCCCGGTGAGCCTCGCGGCCGGCGCATTCGTCGACCCCGCGCTGCCCGCCGGGCTGGTCCCGTTCAACGTGCAGGAGATCGGCGGCAACGTTTACGTGACCTATGCGCCCGCCGGGCGCCCCAACCAGATCAGCGCCCCGTTCGGCGCAGGGGCCGTGGCGATTTTCGCTGAAGACGGCACCTTCATCACGCAGTTGATCGCCGGCAGCCGTCTCGCCGCGCCCTGGGGAATCACTCTGGCGCCAGCCGGTTTCGGGAGGTTCATCAATCATTTGCTGGTCGGCAACTTCAGCTATCTCCATAGCGAGATCAATGCCTTCGACCCGACGACCGGGAAGTTCCGCGGGACGCTCCCGATCACTCTCGGCAAGGGTCGCAAGCCGGGCGGGCTTTGGTCCATCGGGTTCGGGGTCGGCGGCAATAACGGCGATCCCAATACCCTTTACTTCTCTGACGGGATCAACGGCGAGACGGACGGGCTGTTCGGCGCCATATTCCCGAACGGCCCGTAGACTTCGCGGTCGAGCCTGTAGGCGCCCGATCAAAGGGTCACCCCTGCCCCAATTTGTCGGGCGACGGCTATGTTTTGCGGTCGCGCCGTAGGCTTGTAGAGGAGGCAGGACAAAGCGCGATCAGTCGCTCGCCGCTTCGATGAGCAGCGCGCGGAACCAGGATTGCGCCGGTTCGCTGGTCGCACGGCGGTGCCACGCCATCGACACGGTCACGGAGAGATCGATCGCCAGCGGCATGATCTGGATATCGGCCATCGCGGCGATTTGCCGAGCAGTGCGTTGCGGCACCGTAGCGACGAGATCGGACACTGCGAGCACTGCCGGCAGCGCCAGATATGTCGCGACCAACAGCGCGATGCGGCGCTTCAAGCCGAAATCGGCAAGGGCACGGTCGATCGCGCCCGTGGTATCGCCGCGCGGCGACACGAGGACGTGGTTGAGCGCCGCGTAGGCTTCGATTGACGGCGATGGGGCCGCGAGCGGATGGCCCCGGCGAGCGATCAGCACGAATGGGTCGCGCAGCAGCACCATCGAATCGAAATGCGCCGGCAAGGTGCGCAGGTGTGAGACCGCAACGTCGATCGCCCCTTTATCGAGTTGCTCGGCCGCTTCGATGCCGGTCAGCGGTGTGAGACGCAACGTCGCCTCGGCGGCTCGTCGGGCAAAGCTCTTGGCCAGGCGCCCGACGAGCGCGACCTCGGCATACTCCGCCATGCCGGCGGTAAAGATACCGGCGCTCTTGGCCGGATCGAAGCCGACGCCGAGGTTCAGCGCCGCCTCGATATGCTCGATAGCGGCCGAGACGAGCGGCGCGATCTCGCGCGCGCGAGCGGTCGGCTCCATGCGATTGGGGGTGCGGACAAACAGATCGTCGGCAAACAGATCCCTCAGGCGAGACAGTGCATGGCTCATCGCCGGCTGCGACAGGCCGATCCGGCCCGCCGCTTTGGTGACGGCGCCTTCTCTGATCAACGCGTCAAACGCTTTCAGCAGGTTGAGGTCGACGGCACGGATATCCATAGAACGAATGAATAGCATATAATCAATCGATTTGATACATGATGACTCCGCTCGTATGTGTGTCCCTATGAACCGAGTAAGCCCGGTGCCAGGAGGAGAGCATGACATCACGGATTCATCCGCAACTGTCGCATTGCGGTGTCTATGCCCGCGACATCGACACGATGGTCGCCTTCTATACGAAGACGATCGGGCTCGTGGTCTCCGATCGCGGCGTCAGCAGCCGCGGCGGTGAGCTCGCGTTCATGACTGCGGCGCCGGGACACCATCATCAGCTCGTCGTCGTTTCCGGGCGCGCGCCGGAGGGGGTCAGCACCGTCAATCAGCTGTCGTTCAAGGTTGCCGATCTCGACCAGCTGAAGCAGACGCATCGGCGGGTCTGCGATGCCGGGGTCACCGGGATCCGCCAGACCAGCCACGGCAACGCGCTGTCGATCTATTTCCCCGACCCCGAGGGCAATATCGTCGAGATCTACATGGACACGCCCTGGTACGTGCCGCAACCGCACAGCGTACCGATCGACCTGTCATTGCCGAATGACGAGATCATGGCGCAGACTGAAAAGCACTGCCGCGAGACATCCGGTTTCATGCCGCTCGATGATTGGCGGGCCGAGGTCGAGCGACGGCTTCACACTTTCCGCGAACACTGAGAGGAGGAACCTCAATGACCGAACTTAAAGGCTATCACGCGCACGTCTATTACGACACCGCCACCCGGCCGACCGCCGAACGCCTGCGCGAAGCGATCATCAGCCAATTCGCTGTCAGACCCGGCGCGTTCAGCGATGAACCAATAGGCCCGCACCCGATCTCGCAGTTCGCCGTCATCTTCGAGACCAAAGAGTTCCAGAAGATCGTGCCTTGGCTGATGCTGAACCGCGAGGGCCTCGATGTTCTCGTCCATCCGCTGACCGAAAGCTCCTACGACGACCACAGCAAGAATGCGCTGTGGCTCGGCACGCCGGTGCCGATGCGGCTCGAAATTCTGCGGCCGACCTATCGCACCGAGCTGCTGCCGACCGCCGCGGCCTGACCGGCTTCAACCGGAGCTGGCGGGGGCGGTGGATAGCCACCACCCCTCGCCGGCGAGCCAGCATGTGTCATCCGGCTCATCGGGCGCACGCCGCAGTGATTGGATGGCGGCGAAATCTCCCCTCGCCAACGCTGCCGTCAATCTTTCCTCCGCTCCCGGATCTCGCCCGCCGACGCACGCGATCATGCCCACGCGGCCCGCGAACTGAGCGGCGTAGCGGCAGGGGCTGCCGGGCTGGCGTGTGATCGTGAGAAAGCCACCCCACCGTTCGGCATTAGTAAGCGGGACGAGCAGCCGGCCATTCTCTGCCGCCAACGCATCGAGCCAGACAGGGGAAAAATGCGTCACCCCGGCGTTGACTACGATGGCGTCGGCCGGCCGGTCGGGTTGGAATAGAAAGCCGTCCGCTGCTACGACTGTCGCTTGCGGCCAACCGGCGGCGAGATTCTCCTTGGCTCGGGCGGCAAGCATGGGGTCGATTTCGATCGCGGTGACCCGTCCGGTGCGGCCGATAATATCGGCAAGGATGGCGCTGTAATAGCCGGTGCCGGCGCCGACATGGACGACATGGTCGCCCTGGCTTAGCCCGAGATGGTCATACATACGAGCCCAAAGGCTGGGCTGCCCGTTGTTGAGGCGCCGCTCCTCGTCGATCGCGATCAGCACGTCGTGATAGAGGTGGCGCGGATCGGCATCCTCCGTCGTCCAGTACTCTCCGGAAGCCATCGGGCTGAGGATTCGCCAAGGGCCCGGTCCGAAGAAGCCCTCCCGCGGCACCGTCGCGAAGGCATCGACGACCGCGCGCGAACCCAACTTGGCCGTGAAGCGCAATTCCTCTGCGTAGTGCTGCCGAGCCTCCTCGATCGAATGACGCATCTGCCACTCCTAGGCTATGCCGTTTCGTTGCCCATCGCCATCTTTGCAGCAAGGTCGAGGGATGTACTGTACCGTCACCACCCCACGGAGTTAAAGTTAAGGCGGCCCGGATTTTCCCTGAGTTTCCCCGTCCGGCAAGGAAAGAGCGGGAGGAGCGCAGCATGCTCGTAGAGATTGGCCATTTCGCTCTCCTGCTCGCGCTTCTCGTAGCACTGGTGCAGGGTACCGTGCCGATGGTCGGGGCGTCGTTGCGCAGCCGGCCGCTGATGGATTTGGGGCGATCGGCGGCGTTGCTGCAGTTCGGGCTCGTCGCGCTCGCCTTTGCGGTGTTCATGCACGCCCACATCGTGTCGGATTTCTCGGTGAGGAACGTATTCGAGAATTCGAACACCGCGAAGCCGATGCTCTACAAGGTGACCGGAGTCTGGGGCAGCCACGAAGGCTCGATGATGCTTTGGGTCTTGATGCTGACCCTGTTCGGCGGACTCGTCGCCGCTCTGGGGCGGTCATTGCCGGCCACCTTGCGGGCGCGCGCATTGGCAATCCAGGGGTTGCTCGGGTTCGGCACCTTGGCATTCATCATCGGGACGTCGAACCCGTTCGATCGGCTGCTCCCGGTCCCGGTCGATGGGCGCGACCTGAACCCGCTGCTGCAGGACCCCGGCCTCGCCTTCCACCCGCCGTTTCTCTATTTCGGCTATGTCGGTTTCTCTATCACCTATTCATTTGCGATCGCCGCGCTCATCGAGGGGCGGGTCGGCGCGGCCTGGGCACGCTGGGTGCGGCCCTGGGCATTGACCGCCTGGTGCGGGCTGACGATCGGCATCGCAATGGGCAGCTGGTGGGCCTATTACGTGCTCGGCTGGGGCGGCTGGTGGTATTGGGATCCGGTCGAGAACGCCTCGTTCATGCCGTGGCTGCTCGGCACCGCGCTGCTGCACTCGGCGGCGGTTTGCGAAAAGCGCGAGAGCCTGCAGCGCTGGACGATCCTGCTCGCGATCCTCACCTTCGGTATGAGCCTGATCGGGACGTTTCTCGTGCGCTCGGGCGTCCTCACCTCGGTCCATTCGTTCGCGGTCGACCCGAGGCGCGGGGTATTCATCCTAGTGCTGATCGCGGTGGTGATCGGCGGCGGGCTCTTGCTCTACGCTCTACGTGCCCCCGGCCTTGAAGCCGGTCACCCCTTCGCCCCGATCAGCCGTGAAGGCGCGCTGGTGCTAAACAATTTCGTTCTCTGCGCCGGGATGGCGACGGTGTTTCTGGGGACCTTCTATCCCCTGTTTGCCGAAGTGTGGAGCGGCGAAAAGCTGTCGGTCGGCCCGCAATTCTTCGACAAAACCTTTGTGCCGATCCTGGCGCCCGGCATCATCGCCATGGTGATCGGGCCGGTACTGGCCTGGCGCCGCGGCAGGCTCACGGTTGCGCTGCGCCGTTTGGCGCCGGCCGCTCTCGGCGCATTTCTTGCCCCGGCGATCGTCCTCGCCTTCGACCGGTCCGCTCGGCCGGCGGCGCTGGCGGGGATTGCGCTCGCGGTTTGGGCGATGCTCGGCGTCTTGGCCGATCTCGCGGACCGCAGCGGAGTGGCGAAGCAATCATTTGGCGCGGTCTGGCGGCGGCTGCGGCATTTGCCGCGGGGGACCTGGGGATACGCAATCGCCCATTTTGGCGTCGGCGTGCTGATCGCGGGGGCGGTCGTGTCCACCGCCTGGCGCAGCGAGCGGATCGAAACCGTGCATGCGGGCGATACCGTCCAGATCGCCGGCCGCACCCTGCGCTTTGTGGGCGTGACCGAAGGAGACGTTGCCAATTACCGGGCTCAGCGCGCTCAAATCGTGGTCGAGCGGCCCGGCAGTGCGGCGATGACCCTCTATCCCGAACGGCGTTGGTACCCCGTGGCAAAAAGTCAGACCAGCAATACGGCGATCGCGACCAACGGGTTTGGCGATCTCTACCTGGCGCTCGGCGACGGCGACGGCCGAGGTGGGTGGGTCCTGCGCGCGTATTACAACCCGCTCGTGCCATGGATCTGGTTTGGCGCAATCCTCGCCGCCTTGGGCGGGCTGGTGTCGCTCAGCGATCGCCGGCTGCGAATGCATGCGCAAGCGCCCCGGGCCTCCACCGTCGCCATGCCCGTAGGATCGCCAGCTGGATCGGCGGATTCCGGATGATCCGGCGGGTGCTACTTGCGGCGGCGCTGCTGACGGCCCTCGGAACGGCTGCCTATGCCGTCGAGCCGTCGGAGCGACTCGCCGATCCGGTGCTCGAGGCCCGCGCCCGCGCCCTCAGTCTGCAATTGCGCTGCCTCGTCTGCCAGAACCAGTCGATCGATGAATCGAATGCCGACCTCGCCCATGATCTGCGCGTAGTGCTTAGGAAACGACTCACCGCCGGCGATACCGACAAACAGGCTCTCGATTACATCGTCGCCCGGTATGGGGTTTTCGTTCTGCTCGACCCGCCCTTCGAGCCGACGACCTATCTGCTGTGGCTTACGCCGCCGATGTTGGTACTGGGCATTGGAGTCTTGTTGGTGACCCGAGCGCGTCGCCGTCCGGACAGCGGACTTCCGCCCTTGACGGAAGAAGAGCGAGCCCGCGCGGCCATGCTGCTGGGCGAGCGCGGATGATCTGTTTCTGGATCATCGCCGGGTCACTCGTTCTGGTAGCGCTGATCCTGCTGCTGATGCCGCTCGTCAGAGGCACCGGCAGGGAGAGCGATCAGAGAGAATCCGTGGTTGCACTATTCCGCCGACAACTCTCGAACCTCGAAACCGAGCTTGCGCAGGGAAGGCTCGATCCGGAAGAGGCAGCGGAGACGCGGGCCGAGATCACCCGGCGCATGTTGGCGGCGGCCGATCAGGAGCGCGACGATTTGCGGCCGGGCGGGGGCCGCTCGTCTGAAATGCCGTGGCGCGTCGGGGCCGCTGTCGGGATCGCCGCCCTATTGCCGGCGGCGGCCCTCGCGGTGTATGCCGCAGTCGGAACCCCTGCGGCAATCGATCCGACTAGAGGCGCCGCTGCCGCTGCCGCCGAGCAGGGGCCGCATGACAGTGCAAAGCTCGCGGCTGCGGCCGAACAGCTCAAGGAGCGACTGCAACGAGAACCTGGCCATGTCGAGGGCTGGGTCCTGCTCGGCCGGACTTTCGCTTCTCTGGAACGCTTTGCCGACGCGCGTCAAGCCTATGACCAAGCGATTGCTTTAGCGCCGAACGAGCCGCGGCTGCACGCCGAACTCGGCGAGATCATCGTCCTCGCTGCCGGCGGCGTTGTCACGCCCGAAGCTCAGGCCGAGTTCGCGAAAGCCGGTGATGATCCGCGCGCGCGGTTCTATGGCGCGGAGGCGGCCCTGCAGCGCGGGGATCGCGAAGCCGCGAAGAGCGGTCTCAAGGCGCTACTCGCCGCCGCTCCTGCCGAAGCTCCGTGGCGACAAGCCGTCGCCGAACGGCTCGCCGAGATCGCCCCCGACGAGCAGCCGCCGTCCGGACCGGCAGGCGGATCTCCTTCTCCGGCCCCCGCTGGGTCGCCGTCGGCTGGGTCGCCGTCCGCGGGACCAAGCTCGCGTGACGTAGCCGCCGCGCAATCGATGTCGCCGGAGGAACGGCAGGCGATGATTCGCGGCATGGTCGACCGCCTCGCCGCGCGTCTCGAGCAGAACCCGGACGACAAGGAGGGCTGGGATCGCCTGGCCCACGCCTATGATGTGTTGGGGGAATCCGAAAAAGCCGCCTCGGCACGCGCCCGGGCCGCACAAGTACAAGGGTCGGGGAGGTAGTCCTCTCAGCTGCGCTTCGTCAGCAATTGCAACGCTCGCGCGACCGACGGTGTTCTTTTTTCGGCCTTTAAGCGGCGCGGGCTTATGCTGTTTGCGCGAAACGGCGTCAGAACGGTTGAACTCTGACGCGACCAGCCGTAAACCGCGAACCGGAGGACAATGCCACTCCCGCCGGATTTGAGCCTTGTAACCGGAGCGACCGGGTTCGTCGGATCGGCCGTCGCCCGTGCGTTGTTGCGTCAAGGGTTTCCCGTCCGTGTCCTCGCCCGGCCGAACCGCGATCGACGCAATCTTGCGAACCTTCCGGTGGAAATCGCCGAGGGTACAATGGAGGACGCGGGGTCGTTGGCCCGCGCTGTCGCCGGCTGCCGATACCTCTACCATGTCGCCGCCGATTACCGAATTCTGGGTGCCCGATCCTGCCCCGATGTTTCGCGCGAATGTCGAAGGAACCCGGGATTTGCTGACCGCAGCGCTGGCAGCCGGTATCGAGCGCGTCGTGTACACGAGCAGCGTTGCCACGCTCGGCCTGGTGCCCGGGAGCTCGGCAGACGAGGAAACCCCGAGCGGGTTCGACGATATGATCGGGCCGTACAAGCAATCGAAATTTGCGGCCGAAGAGGTCGTACGCGAATTCGCGCGTGCGCACGGCTTGCCGGTCGTGATCGTCAATCCCTCCACCCCGGTCGGGCCGGGGGACATCAAGCCGACGCCGACCGGCCGGCTGATCGTCGAAGCCGCGCGCGGCCAGATGCCAGCGTTTGTCGATACCGGCCTCAACATCGTCCACGTCGATGATGTCGCGGAGGGCCATCTCGCGGCAGCCGAGAAGGGTCTAATCGGCGACCGCTACATTCTGGGGAGCGAGAACTTGACCCTCGCCGAGATCCTTGCCGAGGTCGCTGCGGCGGTCGGCAGACGCCCGCCACGGCTCCGGGTTCCGCACAGTGCTCTGCTACCTGTCGCATTCGGGGCGGAGTTGGTTGCGCGAATCAGCGGACGTGAGCCTTTCGTCACGCTTGACGGCGTTCGGATGTCGCGAAAAAAGATGTATTTCAGCTCGGAGAAAGCATCCCGCGAGCTCGGCTACAGACCGCGCCCGGCACGCCAGGCCATCGCCGACGCTGTCGCCTGGTTCGAGGCGAATGGATACCTGAGATGACGGCGTTACCGGAAGAGCCGCTCCGCCGCGCCGCGACAGTTGAAACCCCATCGGGAAAATGGCGCAGCGGCGAAAATTTCCCGGTCGGCTCTTTGTTGATCCGGCGCAACTTGCGGCCACATGTGCATGCTTTCTACCGGTTCGCGCGGAACGCCGACGATATCGCCGATAATCCGGCGTTGACCGCCGATGAGAAAATTGCCCGGCTCGACCGCATGGCGGCCATCCTCGAAGGAGCTTCGGGTGACGATTCTCCCGCTGCCTCTGCGATGCGCGAAAGCCTGATTGAAACCGGGACGACTGCGGAGCACTGCCATGACGTGCTGCACGCGTTCCGGCTCGACGCGATCAAGCTGCGCTATCGCGATTGGGACGACCTGATGGGATATTGCCGTTATTCGGCCTCTCCGGTCGGGCGCCAGCTGCTCGATTTACACGGAGAGAGCAGGACTACTTGGCCGGCTTCCGATACGCTTTGCTCGGCCCTGCAGGTGCTCAATCACCTGCAGGATTGCGCCGACGACTACCGCCGGCTCGACCGTGTTTACCTGCCGATCGAGGATCTCGCTGCAGAAGCAACAGGGGTCGAGTCGTTGACAGCCGTTGTGTCGAGCCCGGGGCTGAGCCGCGTATTGGACCGGCTGCTCAATCGGACCGCCGTATTGATCGATCAG
Organism: uncultured Alphaproteobacteria bacterium; assembly: GCA_963787425.1. Taxonomy (GTDB): domain Bacteria; phylum Pseudomonadota; class Alphaproteobacteria; order ATCC43930; family CGMCC-115725; genus AP-15. The sequence continues at coordinate 204,255 of CAWBCV010000001.1, read as the reverse complement.
GCTCGCGGCTTGCCCCGGCTGGTCGCTTCCCGCGGATTGCGCTGGGAATCCGCCGTCATCGTCGATTTGGCAGGGCGGCTATTGTGCCGACTGCGTCGTGGCGATCCCGTTGCGGCCCGTGTGGGGCTGCGCAAATCGGATTTCCTCGGTGCTTTTGTAATGGGCATTTCGCGGGGCTTCCGGAAATGAGCGAAGCGGCGCTGTACTCCGCTGCCGATCAGCAGAGTGAAGAAGCGGTCCGCGAGACAATCCGGCACCGGGTCGAGGCTGCAGGGACCTCGTTCTACTGGGCGATGCGGCTGCTGCCCCGACATCGCCGCGAGGGCATGTACGCGATTTATGCTTTCTGCCGCGAGATCGACGACATTGCCGACGGAGACAGGCCGGCCGAATACAAATTAGCCGAGCTGGCCCGATGGCACGAGGAAATCGAAGCGCTTTATGAGGGGCGTCCGCGCCATCTCGTGGCGCGCGCCTTGTTGCGGCCGGTGCAGTCTTACGCGCTCCGCAAGGAGGATTTTCTTGTGCTCCTCGCCGGCATGGAGATGGATGCTCGGGGAGACATCAGGGCCCCCGATTTGGCTACCCTGGACCTCTATTGCGCGCGTGTCGCCAGCGCGGTCGGCCATCTCTCGGTTCATATCTTCGGCGATCCCGGTGACGCTGCGCACGTCGTCGCGGAAGCGCTCGGCCGTGCACTGCAGCTAACCAACATCCTGCGCGACCTCGCCGAGGACGCCGCTCGACGGCGGCTCTATCTGCCTCGTGAAATCCTCGATCGGCACGGGATTTGGGGTACCGACCCGGAGACGGTCCTGCGGCATCCAGCATTGCCCGCCGCGTGCCGAGACGTCGCCGCCATTGCCGAAGCCCATTTCCGGGATGCCGAGCGCGCTATGGCGCAATGCTCTCGCCGCGCTATGCGCCCGGCTGCGGCCATGGCGGCAATCTACCGTGCGACACTCTCGGCTCTGCAGCGCTCGGGATGGCGCGATCCCGCGGAACGGGTCGCCGTATCGAACTCGCTGAAGCTGTGGCTGGTGTTGCGCCACGGCTTGTTATGAGGGCAGCGGCCAACGCCGGTTGCGTGCATATCGTCGGAGCGGGTCTCGCCGGGCTCGCGGCGGCGGTTGCGCTCGCGGGAAACGGCCGCTCCGTCATCCTCCATGAAGCCGCTCCACACGCCGGGGGACGCTGCCGCTCGTATTTCGATGCCGAGCTCGGATGCCGAATCGACAACGGCAATCATCTCCTTCTGGCCGGTAACCGGGCGGCCCTCGATTACCTGGACCGCATCGGCGCTCGTAGCTCTTTAGAAGGTCCCTCCGAGGCTGCCTTCCCGTTTGTCGATGCTGCGACCGGGGAGCACTGGACGGTGCGGCCGAATAGCGGCGCTCTGCCTTGGTGGGTATTTCGCCCGGCGCGGCGGGTTCCGCGGACGCGAGCACGTGACTACTTCGCTGCGTTGGCACTGCGGCGGGCGGACCCGTCGGCAACGATCGCCGCCGTGCTCGATCCGCGGCAGCGGTTGTTCCGCCGGCTATGGGAGCCGCTCGCCGTTGCCGCCTTGAATACGGGCGCCGAGCAGGGATCAGCCACTCTCTTTTGGCAAATGCTCGCGGAGACGCTCGGGCGGGGGGGCGCAGCATGCCGTCCGCTGCTCCCTCGCATCGGGCTATCGGAGAGCTTTGTCGAGCCGGCGCTCGCCCGCTTACGCGCCAAGGGCGCGGAAATCCGCTTCGGCGCACGTCTGAGGGCGCTAATCTTTGGGCCCGACAGGGTTTCGGATCTCGTCTTCGAAGCGGCTCCGATCGCGCTCGACCGTGCGGATAGCGTGATTCTTGCGGTACCCGCCGCGATCGCCGCCCGGATAGTTCCGGGGCTCACCGTCCCCGACCGGCACTCGCCGATCGTCAACGCACATTTTCGCTGCACTCCTCCGGCCGGCGCGCCGTTTTTTGCGGGGGTGATCGGCGGCGCGGCAGAATGGATCTTTCGCAAGCGTGGAGTGTTATCGGTGACGGTCAGTGCTGCTGACCGATTCGTCGAGCGCGACGCACAGGAGTTGCGTAATCTCTTCTGGCGCGATGTGTCAGTCGCCTATGAGCTTCCGTCGCGTCCAGTTCCGCCGGCCCGGATCGTCAAGGAACGTCGGGCCACGTTTCTGGCGAGCCCGGAGCAGCTGCAGCGCCGTCCGCAACAGACGACGGCCTGGAGGAATCTTCTACTTGCCGGCGATTATGTCGATACGGGCTTGCCTGCAACGATCGAAGGCGCTATTCGCTCCGGCTTTGCTGCGGCAGGCCTTGCAACGGGTTGCCGGCTTCAGGCGTTTTCTCAATCTGTGTCGAGCGGCGGCCGGGGGGCCCCCCGCGCACTAACCACGGAAATTGCACAAGAACGACACCGCGCCCTTCCATGAATGAAATAACCACGAAAGAAGTGGCGATGCTGCGCCGTCGCGTCGACGCGGCGCGCCTCGACGGGACGATCGCGCGAGCGAGCGAATCGCTGGTCGCCTTGCAACACCCCGACGGACATTGGGTGTTCGAGTTGGAGGCCGACGTGACGATTCCGTCGGAGTTCATCCTGCTCCAGCACTATTTCGGCCGCATCGAGCCAGAACTGCAAACGCGGATCGCCAGGTATATTCGCGCAACCCAGGGCGCGGACGGCGGCTGGCCGCTGTTCCACGGGGGCGCGCTCGATCTCAGCGCTTCGGTCAAGGCCTATTTCGCGCTGAAGGCGGCCGGCGATCCGGTCGACGCGCCGCATATGGAACGGGCCAGAGTGGCGATCCTGGCCGGCGGCGGCGCCCGGCGCTGCAACGTATTCACACGCATCCTGCTTGCGTTGTTCGGCGAGGTTCCGTGGCGGGCGGTCCCGGTCATGCCGGTCGAGATCATGCTGCTGCCGAGCTGGTCTCCCTTTCACATCGCCAAGGTGTCCTACTGGTCACGCACGGTTCTCGTGCCGCTTCTTGTCCTCATGGCACTGAGGCCACGGGCCCGCAACCCGCTCGGTATTACCGTCGGCGAGCTTTTTCTAGAGCCACCGGAAGCGGTGCGGGATTGGATCGGCGGTCCGACCTCCTCGCCGCTCTCCGCAGCGTTCGGCATGCTCGATCGGCTGTTGCGAGTGGCCGAGCCGTTCTTCCCGGCGGATGCGCGACGGCGAGCGATAGACAAAGCCGTCACCTTTGTCACCGAGCGCCTCAATGGCGAAGATGGCCTTGGCGGCATCTTTCCGGCGATGGCCAACGCAGCGATGATGTTCGACTGTTTGGGACACAGCCCCGATCACCCCGGCTACGGATCGGCTTTGGCCTCCCTGCGCAAGCTGCTGGTGCTCGACGGCGAGCGCAGCTATTGCCAACCCTGCTTGTCCCCAGTGTGGGACACGGCCCTTGCCTGCCATGCGCTGATGGAGGTCGAAGACATCCGCCTGGAAGCGACCATAAGGCAGGCACTGGACTGGCTCGAGACAAAGCAGGTGCTCGAAGTCGTCGGGGATTGGGCGTCGGCCCGCCCCGGCCTGCGGCCGGGCGGGTGGGCCTTTCAGTTCGAGAACCCCTACTACCCCGATCTCGATGACACCGCTGCGGTCGCTCTCGCCCTCGACCGGTTCGGCTCGGCGCGTTATCGGGTGGCGATCGACCGGGCGGCCGAATGGGTGATCGGCATGCAATGCCGGGGCGGTGGATGGGGATCCTTTGACGCCGACAATACGCATTTTTATTTGAACCACATTCCGTTCGCTGACCACGGCGCACTGCTGGACCCCCCGACGGCGGATGTCAGCGGCCGCTGCCTGAGCTTCCTGACTCAAATCGGCTGCGGCCCCGACCATCCGGCGGTGACTGCGGCGATAGACTATCTGCGGGCCGAGCAGGAACCCGACGGCAGCTGGTTCGGTCGCTGGGGGACCAATTATATCTATGGTACCTGGTCGGTTCTCACCGCCCTCAACAGTGCCGGCCTGTCGCCGGATTCGCCCGAAGTGCGGCGCGCTGTCGACTGGCTCGTTGCTCGCCAGCACAGGGACGGGGGCTGGGGTGAAGGCGGCGAATCCTATTGGCCGGGGGCGCCACACGGCGATTCGCCCTACAGCACTTCGTCGCAGACTGCATGGGCTCTGCTCGCTTTGATGGCCGCCGGAGAGGTTGGCAATCCGGCGGTCGCTCGCGGAATCGCATATTTGATCGACAGCCAGGACGAAGACGGCAACTGGGACGAGCCCTGGTACACTGCGGTCGGTTTCCCGCGCGTCTTTTACTTGCGGTATCACGGCTACCGCGCTTTCTTCCCGTTGTGGGCTCTCGCCCGGTTTCGCCGTTTGTCGCGGGGCAACTCGCGGCAGGTTCCGTTCGGCATTTGAGGCAGGGTGGGACGCGAATGAGCCGGGCCGCGTCCTTTTGTCCATGGCCAAACACCCGGTGGGCAGCTAGGGGTTTCGCCCTATACGGTGGCGGCCCGACCTGCGATAACGTGACGCGTGCCTCCAGGCTCGAGGTTGTCAACCATTAGGCGAGGATCGGACGTTAGCCCGGTCCGGATGCGGTCCGAAGGACCGGCCTTTGAGCTGTGGCTATTTGGGAAGGTGCGGATGCACCGATTGTCGACCGTGCTCTGCACCTCCGGCCTCGCTGCGGAAGCGAAGATCGCGCGCGCGGCGGGGTTTCCTGTAGTGATCGGCGCAGGAGACCGGGAACGAACGGCCGCTCTGGTCGAAAGTGCGGTCCGGCAGGCGAATTGCCTGATGAGCTTCGGCATTGCCGGCGCCTTAGCGCCGCATTTGCGCCCGGGTGACGTCGTCATATCGGCAGAGGTCGTGTCCGCCGGCCATCGCTGGACCGCCGCGGAACCTTTCCAAACCCGCGTGGCTGCTCTCGCCCGGCAAATCGGCGCCTTCGAAGGCGCGGTGTTCGGCGCCGGAGCGATCCTCGCAACCGAGGCAGAAAAAAGCCGCGCTTGGCGTGACACAGGTGCCCTTGCGGTCGATCTCGAAAGCGATGTCGTCGCCCGCATCGCGTCGCAGGCCGGCATCCCCTTTCTCGTCGCCCGGACGATTGCCGATACAGCCTGCCGGGAACTCCCTCCGGCTGCCCTGATCCCGCTGTCCGAGGCCGGCACCCCGAACCTCGCTCGTGTCCTCGGCTCGGTCCTGCGACGCCCGCGGCAGATCGCGACGCTGATCGGGTTGGCCCGGGAAACCCGGATGGCTTTGGCGGCGCTAGCCGGACCTGCTCACGTTCTCCGCGGGCTGGCCGCGGCTTTCTAGCCGCGCGACCGCCTCCTCGACGTGCCGGGAGAATACGTATTTCGCCGGCCTTTGCCGGTCGAGCTGAATTTCCGGCGCCATCTCGCCCTCGGTGCGGAACCCCCGGAGCGCCACGCCCGCCGCTTTCAGCGGGTGCTTCACCGAATCCATCACGGCAGTCGCCTCGTACCCGCTATGCACCATGCAATCGGCGCATTTCTCGTAATTGCCGGTGCCGTAGGCGTCCCAGTCGGTCTCCTCCATCAGCTCCTTGAAGGTCTTCGCGTAGCCTTCGCCCAGCAGATAGCAAGGGCGCTGCCAGCCGAAATAATTGCGCGTCGGATTGCCCCAGGGGGTGCAGTGATACGATTGATTGCCGGCCAGGAAATCGAGAAACAGGCTCGATTGATTGAATGACCAGCGGCGGCGCGGATCGCCCTTGAAGATTTCACGGAACAATTCCTTGGTGCGGCGCCGATTGAGGAAATGCTCCTGATCCGGCGCCCGCTCGTAGGCGTAGCCGGGCGATACGGTTATGCCGTCGATCCCGATGTCCATGACGTCGTCAAAAAAGCGGCCGATGCGCTCCGGGTCGGCGGTGTCGAACAGGGTAGAGTTGATGTTGACCCGAAACCCGCGAGCCTTTGCCAATTTGATCGCCGCGACGGCGCGATCGTAAACCCCGGTCTGGCATACCGAGCGGTCGTGATCCTCGCGGTCACCGTCGAGATGGATCGTCCAAGCAAAGTAAGGGCTCGGCTCGAACAGGTCGATCTTCTTTTCGAGCAAAAGGGCGTTCGTGCACAGATACACGAACTTCTTCTTGGCGATCATGCGCCGGGCGACCTCGTCGATCTCACGATGGAGCAACGGTTCGCCGCCGGCGATGACCACCATCGGCGCGCCGCATTCATCCGCCGCCGCGACACACTCGTCGACACTGAGGCGCTGGTTGAGGATCGTGTCGGGGTAATCGATTTTACCGCAACCGGCGCAGGCGAGGTTGCAGCGGAACAGCGGCTCCAGCATCAGCACCAGCGGGTAGCGGCGCACGCCCTTGAGATGCTGAGTGACGACATAGGCGCCGACCCGAATGGTTTGGCGCAGCGGAATTGGCACGGCGAAACCTCTTTGCCTGAGTTTAGGTGGGAGCCGGCCTCAGCCGGCGACGTCGGCGAGTTGCGTAGGCATCCGGAAGCGGACGTTCTCGGTGACGCCGGGCAGCACCGAGAGCTCGACTTCAGCGAGTTGGCGCAACCGCGTGATCACCTCCTCGACGAGTTCGGCCGGAGCCGATGCCCCGGCGGTAATGCCGACCGCCGTGGCGTTCTCGATCCAGCTCGGGTCGAGCGCGCGAGCGTCTTCGATCAGATAGCTGGGAATCCCACTTTCCGCCGCGATCTCGCGCAGCCGATTGGAATTCGAGCTGTTTGGCGCCCCGACAACCAGGACAACATCGACTATTTTTGCGAGTTCCCGCGCCGCTCTCTGACGATTTTGTGTTGCGTAGCAGATGTCCTTGGTGTCGGGGCCGACGATCGTCGGAAAGCGGGCCTTGAGCGCTTCGATAACGGCGCGCGTGTCGTCGACACTGAGCGTGGTCTGCGTAATAAAGGCGAGCTTGTCCGGGTCGGCGACTTTGAGCCGCGCTACCTCTTCCGGGGTCGAGATCAGATGAACGCGGCCGTTGATCCGCCCCATCGTGCCGACGATCTCCGGATGTCCGGCATGCCCGATCAAGATGATCTCGCGTCCCTGGTTGGCATAACGCTGGCCCTCGCTATGCACTTTCGAGACCAGCGGACAGGTCGCGTCGATGACCGGAAGCCCACGGTCGGCCGCACGCTCTTCGATTGAACTGGCGACCCCGTGGGCGCTGAAAATCGTGACGCTGCCCTTCGGGATTTCATCGATCTCGTCGACAAAATGTGCACCTTTGGCGCGCAAGCGTTCGACGACGTGGCGATTGTGCACGATCTCGTGACGAACATAGATCGGTGGGCCATATTTTTCGAGCGCGCGCTCGACGATCTCGATGGCGCGTTCGACGCCCGCGCAGAACCCTCTTGGTTGGGCTAACACTACCCGCATGAAATCGCCTCGTCCCCGTGCCCGCCAGCAGACCGGAGCCCCATCGGCCCGCACCCGTGTCGACTATATGAACGCGCAGCATCGCTGACGCAATCCGCCGCGCAATGAAGACGCAACCGGACGGACAAACACGTGCACCGGGCGATTGATGCCCGACAAGTCCTTCTCGGCCATAGCATGGGCCTGAACCTCGCGATCACCGCCGTGCTGCTGCCCGCCTGGGGGTACTTGATTGCGGCGGCGGTGGCTGTCCCACGGTTTGTGCGGCGCCCGCCGCCGGCAGTGCCGGACGGCCGGCGGTCTCGGTGTTGAAGCCGCTGCACGGCGACGAGCCGGGCCTTTACGACAATCTACGCTCCTTCGCCGAGCAGGATTATCCGGCGCTGCAAATCATGTTCGGCGTCAACGACGCGCAGGATGGCGCGCTGCCGGCCGTTCATGCCCTGATTCGCGATCTTCCGACCTGCGACATCGCCCTTGGTCGTCAGCGCGCCGCCGCGGGTCGAACAAGAAGATCGCCAATCTCGAAAACATGCTCGAGGCTGCGCAAGACGACGTGATCGTGCTCGCCGACAGCGATATGCGCGTCACCCGGGATTACGTCGGAGCGGTAACGGCGCCGGTGCACGACCCCCAGACGGGGGTTGTGACGTGCCTCTACAAGGGTGTGTCGACTGGTGGGACGTGGTCCGATTTCGGAGCCATGCACATCAATTTTGGGTTCCTTCCCAGTGCTCTCGTCGCCGAATTGCTGGGTCTCGGCGGAGGATGCTTCGGCGCGACGATCGCGTTGCGCCGCGAAACCCTTGAACGTATCGGCGGGTTTGCGCCTCTGCGCGATGAACTCGCCGACGACCACCGAATCGGCGATGAAGTTCGCGCCGTCGGACTGGCCGTCGTGCTGTCGCCCTACATCGTCGAGGCTCGTGTGACCGAGAACAGCCTGGCCGATCTGTGGCGACACGAGCTGCGCTGGGCGCGGACGGTGCGAGCAGTTGCACCCGTCGGTTTTGCCGGTTCGGTGCTGGCCCATCCGGTCGCCATTGCCGCGCTTGCCGCGGCCATGACGGGATTTGCCTTGACCCCCTGCATCTTTCTAGGGATTTCCTGCATCCTCAGATGGGCCACGGCGCGGGTCATTGCGGGTGCGCTCGGCCTTCCTCCAGCCAAGCCCTGGCTGCTGCCGCTGCGCGATGCCTTGTCCTTCGCCGTGTTCGTCGCCAGCTTTTTCGGGCGCACGGTCTTCTGGCGGGATCAGGTTTTTCACGTCGAGGCGAGCGGCCGCATGACAGCCGACGGAGATAAGCTCCTATGATGAAGACCCTATTCCTGCACCCGCCGTCCTTCGACGGTTTCGACGGCGGAGCCGGTTCGCGCTATCAGGCCAAGCGCGAGATCCGCTCGTTCTGGTACCCGACCTGGCTCGCCCAGCCGGCAGCCCTCCTGCCCGACAGCAAGCTGATCGACGCTCCTCCGGCGCGGCTCAAGCTCGATCAGGTCCTGCCGTTCGCCCGGGAATACGAATTGGCGGTGCTCCACACCTCGACGCCGTCCTTCGCCTCGGACGTTCGTGTCGCCGAGGCGCTGAAAGATACGAACCCGAAGCTCAAGATCGGATTTGTCGGCGCGAAGGTCGCGGTGGAGCCCGAGGACAGCCTCAACGCCTCTGCGGCCGTCGATTTCGTCGCCCGCGAGGAGTTCGATTTCACGATCAAAGAGGTCGCCGAAGGTCGGGCGTACGATGAGATCGACGGTCTGAGTTACCGCAGCCCTGACGGCGCGATCGCCCACAACCGCGATCGGGCGGTCCTCGAAGACATGGACCGGCTACCCTTTGTCACCGAGGTCTATAAGCGCGACCTTCGGGTCGAGGACTATTTTATCGGCTATCTGAAACACCCCTATGTTTCGCTCTACACCGGGCGCGGCTGCCGGTCGAAATGCACGTTCTGCCTGTGGCCGCAGACCGTCGGCGGTCATCGCTACCGGGTGCGCAGCGTCGGTCACGTGATCGACGAAATTCGCTTGGCCAAGAGCTATTTCCCGCAGGTGAAGGAGTTCTTTTTCGACGACGACACCTTTACTGACGACCGGCCGCGCGCCGAGGCTATCGCCCGCGAGCTTGGCAAGCTCGGCGTCACCTGGTCGTGCAACGCCAAGGCCAATGTGCCGCGTGCGACCCTGGAGGTGCTGCGCGACAATGGCCTGCGGCTGCTGCTCGTGGGCTACGAGACCGGCAACCAGCAGATCCTCAACAACATCAAGAAGGGGATGCGTATCGACATCGCGCGGCGGTTCACCAAGGACTGCCACGAGCTCGGGATCACGATCCACGGCACCTTCATTCTGGGATTGCCCGGCGAAAGCAAGGAGACGATCGAGGAAACCATCCGCTTCGCCGCGGAGATCAACCCCCACACGATCCAGGTGTCGCTCGCCGCGCCTTATCCGGGCACCTACCTGCACCGGCAAGCGGTCGAGAACGGCTGGCTCGACGTCAGCCATGCCGAATTGATCGATGACCGCGGCGTGCAGATCGCGCCGCTGCATTATCCGCACCTGTCACATACCGAGATCTTCGAGTCGCTCGAGACCTTCTACAAGCGCTTCTATTTCCGGCGCGGCAAGATTGCCTCGCTGGTCGCCGAGATGCTCAAGAGCCCCGAGATGATGCGGCGCCGGCTGCGCGAGGGTGTCGAATTTTTCCAGTTTCTGCGCAACCGCGAGATGGCGAGCTGAGAAGCCTTATCGTCTGCGCCGACGATTTCGGGCTCGACCCCGCCGTCAACGAAGCTGTCGAGGAAGCGCACCGGCGCGGCATTCTGTCGTCCGCGAGCCTTATGGTCGGCGCGCCCGCCGCAGCTGATGCCGTCTCGCGCGCCCGTCGCCTGCCGGACTTGCGGGTTGGCCTGCATCTGGTGGTCGTCGATGGCCATCCGACGCTTCCTTGCGCCGAAATCCGCGGTTTGGTGCGCCGGGACGGCCGTTTCGATCCGAATATGGGCCGCGCCGGCGTAAGGTTTTTCGCTCTGCCGCAAGTTCGCCGTCAGCTCGCGATGGAAATTCGCGCGCAATTCGAGGCGTTTCATACGACCGGACTGCGGCTCGACCATGTAAACGCCCACAAGCACATGCATGTTCATCCGACGGTTGCGCGGGTGATCATCGAAATCGGCCGCGATTATGGCATGACGGCCGTGCGGTTGCCCTTCGAACCAGTCGAGCCATTGCACGCCGCTTTCCCCGACGAGCACCATTCGGCGCCGCTTTACCGCCCCTGGATCGAGTGGTTACGCCGCCGGTTGCAGAGCGCCGGTCTGTTCGTCAACGACAACCTTTTCGGCCTCGCTTGGACCGGCGGAATGGTAGAGGTAAGGCTGCTCCGCCTCCTGCCGCAGTTACCTCAAGGGGTTAGTGAGATCTATTTTCACCCGGCAACCGTGCGCAGCGGCGCGCTGCGTGCAACAATGCCGGGCTACCGGCACGAGGAAGAGCTCGCGGCCTTGTTGAGCCCCTCCGCAAAAAGCCTAGTTGCCGAGCTCGGCATCAGCCTGGGCGGCTACAGCGATTTCGCGACCGGGGCCGGCACCAAGTACCCATGCGGGCGTTGACGCCCCATTGACGCTACCGACGGAATAATAACGACCGGCGTCTATACAAATTGCCGCGAAAATTCCGATCCGCGAACACAAAGCGGACATGCTTCGCGGTCATCCTGCGTACAATCGGACAGGTAAGGAGGGAAGTCATGGACGAGCGCTTTGAGTGCTGCCGCTATGAGCCGAGCCTCGAAGATCTGCTCGCGGACGAGGTGATGACGCCCGTGCTGCGCAGTGCCGGTCTCGAGGCGCAGGAGTTTCGCGAGATGATGGTGGAAACCGCGCGCCGGATCGAGGATCGGGCGCGGCGGAGGGACAAGGGGTAAGGAGCTCGCACCCGAAGCTTACGTCGGCAGTCTCGCGAATTGCAGCCGGACCCGCAGCCCGGGCCTGTTGTCCTCTAGCGTAACCGAGCCGTCGTGCCGCCGCGCAATAGCACGGACGAGGCTCAGGCCAAGGCCGTTGCCCGGGGTCGTACGGCTCGGTTCGAGGCGGACAAAGCGGTCCAGCACGCTCTGCCGATCCGCCTCGGGAATGCCCGGTCCCTGATCCGCTACTTCGAGGATCGCCTGCCCGTTTTTGGGGAAGACCCGCAGCTCGATCTGGCCGCTCCCGGCATATTTGAGAGCATTGTCGAGGAGATTGGCGAGCGCTTGCGACAAGAGGTGCCGGTCGCCGCGTATCCTAACGCCGGGCTCGGCCATCACAGACAGAGTGAACCCCTTTTCCTCGGCGACCGGCTCGTAGAGTTCAGCCGCTGACCGGGCGACTTCCGAGAGGTCTAGCGGCGCGGTCTGATCGTGGCGCGCGCCCGATTCCAATTCGGCAATGCTGAGGAGGGCGTTGAACGTCGCGAGCAGGCGATCGGCCTCCTCGATCGCGGCGCGAATTGCCTCGCTTTGCCTGGACTCGGCGGGTGCATCGGCCCCGGATGGACCAACCAACGCGCGTTCGAGCCGGGTGCGCAGCCGCGAGAGCGGCGTCCTCAGATCGTGGGCGACGTCATCCGTGACCTCGCGCATTGCCGTCATCAGCCGTTCGATCTGGTCGAGCATCCGGTTGAGGTTGGCGGCGAGCTGGTCGAACTCGTCCCTCGTGCCGTGCAGCGGGATGCGGTCCGAAAGATTTCCGGCCATGACCCGCTCGCTCGTCCGGTTCACCTGCTCGACACGCCGCAACAGGTTGCGGCTCATCACTGTGCCGCCGATCAGGCCGATGCCGAGCGCGATCGACCCGGCCCACAAGAGGGTGGTTCTGACCTCGCTCCGGAAGGCCGCCGCGTCACTGATGTCACGCCCGACCAGCAATCGATAACCGCCGGGGATGACGAACAGCCTGCCCCGGGCCGGATGAAGCTCGCTGCGGCCGTCGCTTGTTCGCTCGAGAGCGAAGGACAGCCAGGCGGAATGGGTCGGCACGCCGGCGGGCCACGCCGCGATATTGCCGGCGAGCGGCTTTCCGTCCGGGTCGGTCACCAGGTAGATCATGGCGTCCCCGCGATCGCCGGCGCTGCGCGCCGCCACGATCTGGATCAGGCCGCTCAAACCCCTCTGCGCGTATTGCTCGGCAAGCCCGGTGATCTCGGCGTCGAGCGTCGCCTCGGTCTGCCGCTCGACGAAGTCTGCGCTGGTCAAATAGACGAACAGCAGAACGCCCAGCACCGAGGCCGCAAATACCAGGAAGTAAAGCGCTGCCAGCCGGAAAGCATGAGTACCGACCAGCCGCCGGGCATTGCGGAGAATTCGCGCTGCCGATAAGGATCCCTCAGATGCGAGGCGAGATTCTTCGACGACCATCGGCGCCGCCTCGCGGGTTACTCCGGGGCGCGCAGACAATAACCGGCGCCGCGGACCGTATGCAGCAGCGGATGATCGAAGCTCTTGTCGATCTTCTGGCGTAGTCGGCTGATGTGGACATCGATGACGTTGGTCTGCGGATCGAAGTGATAGTCCCAGACATGCTCGAGCAGCATCGTGCGGGTAACCACATGGCCGGCGTTGCGCATCAGGTATTCCAGCAATCGGAACTCGCGCGGCAGCACCTCGATCGCCTTGCCGGCGCGCCTAACGCTGCGGGTCAGGAGATCGAGTTCGAGGTCCGCGACCCCTAGCTTGGTCGTGGTTGTCGGCCCGGTGCCGCGCCGCAGCAGCGCCTCGAGGCGGGCGAGCAGCTCACTGAAGGCGAATGGCTTGACCAAATAGTCGTCGCCGCCGGCGCGCAATCCCTTGACGCGGTCATCGACGCTGCCCAGCGCGCTGAGGATCAGCGCCGGCGTGCGGATCTCGGCCGCCCGCAGCGCGCCCAGCATCGAAAGGCCGTCCATGCTCGGCAGCATGCGGTCGAGAACCATGGCGCTGTAATCGCCGGAAGTCGCGAGGAACAAACCTTCGCGGCCGTCACCCGCGCAATCGACGGTATAGCCGCTTTCGCTCAGACCCTTGGTCAAATAACCAGCAGTCTCACGATCGTCTTCGACGACAAGGATTTTCATCGAGCAAGGTGCGATCTCTCTGGGATGAGGATCAGGTGGGATTGGCAGCCGGGCAGAGCAAGCGATCAGCGGATCACCCGACTTGTAGCGGCCATACCCCAGATGCCTTGCCGCTTTTGCCTTGACCAGGGCGCATCGAGCGACGATGTATTAATGGACCAATTCGGTCCGAATTCGGAAATCAGGCCACGGAAGCGATGATCATCCTCAGCAAGCTCGCCGATTACGGCGTCATCGTCGCCACTCACTTGGCCGCTTACCCCAACCGGCAGCTCACCGCCGGGACGGTGGCGACCGAGACGCGGCTGCCGCAGGCCACCGTCGCGAAGCTCTTGAAGGCGCTGGCCCATGCCGGCCTCCTCACAGCGGCGCGGGGCGCCGGCGGAGGTTATCGCCTCGCGCGCAACGCGACATTGATTTCGGTAGCCGAGGTGGTGGCCGCGATCGACGGCGCTATCGGGCTGACCCAATGCTCGGTCCATGTCGACGAATGCGCGCGCACGACCTACTGCCCGACCCGGCCGCATTGGGCGGCGATCAATCGGGCGGTGGGGGAGGCGCTGTCGGCGGTTTCCCTCGATGCGATGCTGACCCCGGCGGCTTTCGCGCCTCGAATTTCTCCTTCGGCCAGTCCGTCACAACCCGACGAGCCCAGATATTCCGCATGACAGCCTCAAGCGAAACTCTGCACACCGTCCGCTCGCTCTCGCAAGAGGGCTACAAATACGGTTTTGTCACCGATATCGAGGCCGAGACGGCGCCGCCGGGTCTCACCGAAGACACCGTCCGCTTCATTTCCGCCAGGAAGGAAGAGCCGGAATGGCTGCTCGAATGGCGGTTGGCGGCGTTCCGCGCATGGCAGAAGATGACCCAGCCGGATTGGGCCAAGCTTCATCTCGCGCCGATCGACTATCAGGCCGCCACCTATTATTCCGCGCCGAAGCAGAATACCGGGCCGAAATCGCTCGACGAGGTCGATCCCGAGCTGTTGCGGACCTACGAGAAGCTCGGCATCCCGCTGCGTGAGCGTGAGGCGCTCGCCGGGGTCGCCGTCGATGCAGTGTTCGACAGCATCTCGGTGGCGACGACGTTCAAGGGAGAACTCTCAAAGCTTGGCATCATCTTCTGTTCGATGGGCGAGGCGGTACGCGAACACCCCGACCTCGTCCGCAAATATCTCGGCACCGTCGTCCCACAGAACGACAACTTCTTCGCGGCGCTCAATTCCGCGGTGTTCAGCGACGGCTCCTTCGCCTACATCCCCCCCGGCGTGCGCTGTCCGATGGAGCTCAGCACCTATTTCCGCATCAATGCAGCCAAGACCGGGCAGTTCGAGCGCACTTTGCTGATCGCCGATGCCGGCGCCTATGTCAGCTATCTCGAAGGCTGCACTGCGCCGCAACGCGATGAGAACCAACTGCATGCCGCAGTGGTGGAGCTGATCGCGCATGAAGAGGCGCAGATCAAATATTCGACGGTTCAGAACTGGTACCCCGGCGACGCCGAGGGCAGGGGCGGCATCTATAATTTCGTGACCAAGCGCGGCGCCTGCCGAGGGGCGCGCTCGAAGATCTCGTGGACCCAGGTCGAGACCGGCTCGGCGATCACCTGGAAATATCCGAGCTGTGTCCTCGAAGGCGACCACTCGGTCGGCGAGTTCTACTCGGTGGCGATTACCAACAACCGCCAGCAGGCCGATACCGGGAACCAAGATGATCCATATCGGCAAGGACACGCGCTCGACGATCGTCTCGAAAGGCATTTCGGCCGGCCGCGGACAAAATACCTATCGCGGTCTCGTTCGGGTGCAACCCAGGGCGCAAGGCGCGCGCAATCACACGCAATGCGACTCGCTGCTGATCGGCGACCGCTGCGGCGCGCATACGGTGCCCTACATCGAGGTGCGCAACCCCTCGGCCCGGGTCGAGCACGAGGCAACGACGTCAAAGATCAGCGAGGACCAGCTATTCTATTGCCGGCAACGGGGCTTGAGCGCCGAGGATGCGGTGTCGCTGATCGTCAACGGCTTCTGCAAGGAAGTCCTGAAAGAGCTGCCGATGGAATTTGCGGTCGAAGCGCAAAAGTTGCTCGCCGTCAGCCTCGAGGGCAGCGTCGGTTGAGGCAGCCTGATCTGCTCCTGATAAAACAGGTGAAACAGGTCCGGCCGTTTGCCCGATGGTAGGACCCGAATAGTGGAAATGATGCTGGAAATTAATAATCTCCATGCGCGGCTGGCTGATGGCCGCGAGATCCTGCGCGGAATCGATCTCTCGGTGAATGCCGGCGAGGTGCACGCGATCATGGGCCCGAACGGCTCCGGCAAGAGCACGCTCGCTGCGGTGCTCGCCGGTCGCGAGGGGTACGAAGTCAGCCAAGGCACGGTGACCTATCTCGGCCGCGACCTCCTTGCGATGGAGGCCGATGAGCGGGCGCGCGAAGGCTTGTTTCTCGCCTTCCAATACCCCGTCGAGATCCCGGGCGTGAACAACATGTATTTCCTGCGCACCGCGATCAACGCGCAGCACCGCCACCGCGGCGAGCCCGAGATCGATGCCGGTCAGTTTCTCAGGATTGTGCGCGCCAAGCTCAAGCTGCTGGACATCGGCGAGGATCTACTGCAGCGCGCCGTCAATGTCGGTTTTTCGGGCGGCGAGAAGAAGCGCAACGAAGTCTTTCAAATGGCGATGCTCGAACCGCGTCTGGCCATTCTCGACGAGACCGACAGCGGTCTCGATATCGACGCACTGAAAATGGTGGCGCGCGGGGTCAATCAGCAGCGCGCGCCCGACCGTGCGATCGTGATGATCACCCACTACCAGCGCTTGCTCGACTATGTCGAGCCGGATCGGGTGCACGTGCTGCAAGGCGGCCGCATCGTCCAGTCGGGCGACAAGAGCCTCGCCCTGGAGCTGGAGCGGCGCGGCTATGGCGTCGTCGAAGACGCGGCGTGAGGAAACGGGAGCAACCCCGGTGAGCGCCGTCGTTGATTTCCCGGTCAAGCCCGAGACGCGGCCTTATCTCGAGACGTTCGGGCGCGCCCGCCACAAGGGTGATCCGGACTGGCTCGCGGGCTATCGCAACCGCAGCCTTGCCCGCTTCGCCGAGCTGGGGTTCCCGTCTCGGCGCAGCGAGGCTTGGCGTTATCTCGATTTGCACCGGCTCGAGCAACGGCCGATGCTGCCGGTCGGGAGTGGGCCCGCCGCCGTCACATCCGCCGTGTGCGCGCAGCTCACAGATATCGGGTTGGCCGAACCGGCATATAGGCTCGTGCTCGTCAATGGCAGTTTTGCGCCGGAGCTGTCCCGGCTCGATCGGCTTCCTTCGGGCGTGTGGCTCGGGCCGATGGCAGCGGCCATCGCCGATCGGCCGGATCTGGTACGGGCCGGGCTCGATGCGCAATCGCTGGACCGGCCGTTCGCATCGCTGAATGCAGCGTTTTTCGCCGATGGCTTTGTGCTCGATGTCCCAGCCGGTGTCGTCCTCGAGCGGCCGGTCGAGATCGTCCATCTGTCCAATGACAACACCGGCTGCTCGCTGCACACGCGCAGCCTCGTGGTCGCCGGTCGAGACAGCCGCGCCACACTCGTCGAGATCTATGCCGGGGTCGGCGAGTACTGGCGCAACGATGTGGTCGAGCTGCGGCTCGGCGCCGCATCCGAGCTCGTCCGGGTTACGCTGGTGGAAGAAGCTGCGGAAGCGCTGCATTTTGGCGAAACGCTCGCGACGCTCGATGCAGCCTCGCGGCTTTCCAGCTTTGTCCTATTGCTGGGCGGCCGGACGGTGCGGCACGAAATCACGGTGTGCAGCGAGGGCGAAAAGAGCCGCTGCGATCTCAACGGCGCCTTTCTGCTGTCGGGCCGGCAAGAGGCCAACATTCTGACGACGGTGGATCACATGGCGCCGGGCGGCGAGACGCGCGAAGTCTTCAAAGGGGTAGCCGCGGGGCGGGCCCACGGCGCCTTTCAGGGCCGCATCACCGTGCGCCCTGGCGCCCAGAAGGTCGACGCCCATCAGCTGAGCCGCAACCTGGTGCTCGGCCCGCGCGCGGCAATCGACACCAAGCCCGAGCTCGAAATCTATGCCGACGACGTCAAATGCAGCCATGGCGCCGCCGTCGGCGATCTCGACGAGGCGGCCCTTTTTTATCTGCGCGCCCGCGGCATCCCAAGTGACGAGGCGCGCCGAATGCTGATCGAAGCTTTCGCCCGGGAGGCGGTCGAGCTGGTCGAGCAGGCCGCGCTCCGCGAGCACCTGCACGCGCGTCTCGTCCGGCGCCTGGCGACATTGGAGGAGTAGGCATGAGGCCGGCGAGTTTGAGAACGGTTTATCCCGGAACCCCCACCCTTCCCTCCCCCGCAAGCGGGGGAGGGTTAGGGTGGCGGTTTGACCCGCAGGTGATGAAGCGCGAGTTTCCGATCTTCGCGAGCAATCCCGGTCTCGTGTTTCTCAATTCCGGCGCCAGCGCTCAGAAACCCCGCTCGGTGATCGACCGGATCTCGAATTACTACAGCACCGATTATGCCAATGTGCATCGCGGGGTTTACCGGCTGAGCGCTCGCTCGACCGAGTTGTTCGAGGAGGCTCGTGAGAAGATGCGGGCGTTCCTGAACGCCGCCGATCCGCGCGAGATCGTCTTCGTGCGCGGAGCGACCGAGGGCATCAACCTCGTCGCTCAGAGCTGGGGCGCAACCTTCCTCAAAGCCGGCGACGAGGTATTGATCAGCGAGCTCGAGCATCATTCGAACATCGTCCCCTGGCAATTGCTGCGCGACCGCATCGGCATCCGGCTCGTCGTGGCGCCGATCGATGCGACCGGAGGTTTGGATCTGGCCGCCTTCGAGGCGCTGTTGTCGCCGCGCACTCGCCTCGTCGCGATGACCCACCTTGCCAATGCCACCGGTGCGCTCGTTCCGATCGAGACGGTGACGCGTCTCGCCCACCGGCACGGCGCGAAGGTGCTCATCGACGGCTGCCAGGCAGCGCCACGGCTCGAGGTCGATGTGCAGGCCCTGGACTGCGATTTCTATGTGTTTTCCGGACACAAGACCTATGGGCCGACCGGCATCGGCGTGCTTTACGGCCGCTATGAGTTGCTCTCCGCGATGCCGCCCTGGCAAGGCGGTGGCGAGATGATCCTCAACGTCACCTTCGAGAAGAGCGAGTTTCAGGATCCGCCGCACCGGTTCGAGGCGGGCACGCCCGACATTTCGGGTGCGATCGGGCTCGGCACCGCGATCGACTTCATCGAGGAGCTCGGGCGCGACAACATCCTCGAACATGAAGAGGCGCTGACCGGCTATGGCGTCGACCAGCTGTCGCGCATTCCGGATCTCCGCTTGGTCGAGGCCGGGCAGCGGCGGCTCGGCATTCTCTCTTTCGACCTCGAAGGCGTGCATCCGCACGACCTGGCCCAGGTACTCGATCAGCACCAGGTGGCGGTGCGCGCCGGTCATCACTGCGCCCAGCCGCTCGTCGAGAAGCTGGGGCTAGCGGCGACCACGCGCGCTTCGCTCGGGGTCTACAACGACGAGAGCGACATCGACAGATTGGCCGCCGCCCTTGAAGCGGCGCGGGAGATGTTCGCACGATGATGGATCTGCGCGAGCTCTATCAGGACATCATCCTCGACCACGGCCGCCACCCGCGGAATTTCCGTGCGATCGAGCATCCGACGCATTTTGCGCAAGGCCACAACCCGTTGTGCGGCGACCGGGTGACGGTCTATGTGGCGCTCGACGGCGACCGCATCGCCGATGTCAGCTTCCAGGGGCGCGGCTGTGCAATCTCGACCGCGGCGGCCTCGCTGATGACCGAAGTGCTGAAGGGCAAGACCGTCGCCGAGGCGCGTGCTCTATTCGCGCAATTCCACGCGCGCGCGACCGGCGGCGAGCCGGGACCCGACCTGCCCGAGCCGTTGGCCGAGGAGATGGACCGGCTCGAGCCGCTGACCGGGGTCAAAGCCTACCCGGCCCGCGTCAAATGCGCGACGTTGTCGTGGCACGCGCTCGAAGCGGCGCTGAAAAGCCCGGGCGCGACGGTGAAGACGGAGTAGATAAAGATGGACCGCGATCCATTCGACTTCGATGTCAACCCACCCGCTGCCGGCGACGATGTCGACCGCCCGGAGGGCGGCGAGGACGACCCCGCGCTGATGGGGCCGGTGCTCGAAGCCCTTAAGACTGTGCGCGATCCCGAGATCCCGATGGATCTCGTGGAGCTCGGCCTGATTTACGAGCTGATCGTCAAAAAAGGCGGCATCGTCTATGTCGAGATGACCCTGACGACCCCGGCCTGCCCAGTCGCCGCCAGCATGCCGGGTGAGGTCGAAACCGCAATCCGATCCGTCCCCGGGGTCGACGACGTGCGCGTCAAGCTCGTCTGGTCCCCCCCTTGGGGACCCGACCGGATGAGCGAGGAAGCCCGGCTCGAACTCGGGATGCTGTAATCAGCCAAATGGGTGTTCGAGAAAGAAGCGGAGCATTTCCCGCGTTGCATCTGGCCCGTGTGGATCAGTGTAAGAACCAGCGAGACTACCGCCTGACCAGGCATGACCGGCGCCGTGGATGACCCACTGCTCGAAAATCGAATGGTCAGCCGCGTCGCGGTGGACGGAGCGGGTGTAGGCGCGACCGCCGGGGACCCGGCCGTGTTCGACTGTCACTCTTGCATCGGTGGCCAGCGCTTCCTTCAGCTGGGTAATAACCTGCTCGCCGTTAGTTGGGTGCACCGTCGTGTCTTGGTCACCGTGGAACACAATTGCCGGTACGATCCGCGAATATCTCCCTCTGCCGGACAAGTTGCGGCCTGACCGGCGCTTCGCCATCGGCCCACTCCGCCGCATTGCCACGAAGGCCGAGGGAACGTCGCTGGCCGCGCCGCAGGCGAGGCCGGAATGCACGCCGATTGCCGCATAGAGGTCGGGATAGGCCGCCGCCAGGACCGCGGCAGCCGCACCACCGGCCGAGAGCCCGGCAACGCAGACGCGCTCTTCGTCCACCGAATAGTCGCTCATAACCTGACGGGTGAGGCCCGCAATCAGCGCCGGCTCACCCTGGCCGCGGATTTGATCGCCCGGACGAAACCAGTTCCAGCACTTGGAGATGTTGGCCGAAACCGCCTGCTCTGGATAAACGACAAAGCAGTTGTGCTCCTCGGCGCGCAAATTCATCCGGGTGCCGGCGGCGAAGTCGTCGGGCGACTGGGTGCAGCCGTGCAACATGACGATCAACGGCAGCGGCTGGCCGCGATATTGGCTCGGCACATAGAGCTTGTAGGCTCGGCTTCCGGCGTGGTTGCTGAAGGATTTCGTGAGAAATTGCCCCCCTGCCGGCACTGGGATATCTGCCGCAGACGGTTCTGCCAGTCCGCCCGGGCCGGGCTCGAACCCGGTACGGGTGATCCGGTCGAGGAAACGGTGAAGCGCGTCGGGCACCTGCGCCCGGACTGCGCTTTCTGGCCGGCTGCGCTCGACACCAGTCACCTCGAGAGCGTCGGGCACCAGGTCGATCGTCGGCGGCACGACACGATTACCCGCGGCGGGACGTCGATCTCTTCCACTCTGCAGGACGCGCTGCAACAGTGCCGTCGCATCGGTGAGGCGGCCCGCGCGGGTAAGCCGGCTTGCTTCACGCACGCCGGCGTGCAGTGTGTCATCCATCACAACTTTCCTATGTCGGGGGTTCGGCTGAGGGCTGCTCGATTACGGATGCTCCCCAATTACCGAATACGGTCCGCCAGAGCGGCTTTTACAGCCGAACTGGCGTGTAGCGCGCCAAGCACGGCAATCGATGCAATGGTTGCGCGGGCAAGCTCGGGTGTCACGTCATTGGAGATGCTGGCCAGTCCCAACACGCGGATATCGAGCATCTGTCCGGTCGCACGCACTTCTTCCAGATCCTCACGGCTGAACTGCCGCAGCCCCAGCTCTACTTTCTTTCGCACAATCGCCTGCCCGGCCGTATCGGCGTGCCGCTCGAGCTGGCGGCGGATCGCGGTACGGATAAAGTCGGTACGGTTCGAGTAGAACCCTTCCTGAACCATCAGGTCGATGTGGCCGAGATCGACGTGACCGAGATTGATTGTGATCTTTTCGCTGTCCGCGACCCGTTCCGGCATTTTTACCATCTGCCTACCATCCTGTTGGATGGTAGTTGGGCAAAGTGGAAGTCCTTTTCAATGGGCAATGCGCAAACCTGGGTTGTCTCCGAAAGGCGGGTCAATGTTGTTGCATACTCCCGATGCAGAATAGGCTCATGTTTCGCGGCTGCAGGCGCGTATGATGGTGAGCAGCGGCGCTGAAAAAAATGAAAGGGGAAACGATGGATCCGATCGTCGGCAGCGGCAAGTACACCTACAAAGTACGTGAGGATTGGGCTCGTCCTCCTGAAGGTATCGAAGTGAGGGCATGCGCCGTGTCTGTCGATTCCCAGGACCGCGTCTACTGCTTCAACCGAAACGCCGAGCACCCGGTCGTCATCTTCGACCGGGACGGCAGCTTTCTGTCGTCCTGGGGGGCGGGGATGTTCACCTTTCCCCACGCGATCCGCATCGACGAGAATGACTTCGTCTGGCTCACTGACGAGCATCACGGGCAGTTCATGAAATTCACCGCGGATGGCCAGCTATTGCAAACCATCGGCACCAAGGGAGAGCGCTCGGATACCGGGGTGCCGGCAGACGATTTCAGCTCGTCGGCGTGGAAGAAGGTCACGCATGGCGGCGGGCCGTTCAATCTGCCGACCGACATCGCGTTTGCGCCGAGCGGCGAGATGTTCATGACGGACGGTTACGGCAACGCCCGCGTGCACAAATTCTCCGCTGACGGCAAGTACCTGTTCTCGTGGGGCGAGCCGGGCACCGGGCCTGGGCAGTTCAACCTGCCGCATGGCGTGTGGATCGACCGTCGCGGCCGCGTACTGATCGCCGACCGTGAAAACGACCGGGTACAAGTGTTCGACCAGGACGGCAAGTTGCTGACGATATGGCCGACGGAGCTGATCGGACCTGCCTTCTTCTATGTCGACGAAGACGACACGGTCTACATCCCCGAGCACAATGGCGGCATGATCAGCATCCTGACGCTAGACGGTGAGTGCCTGGCGCGCTGGGGCGACGGACCGGTCAACCGGTCGTGCCACGGCATATGGGTGGATTCACACCACGATCTCTATGTCGTCCAGCCGGGCGAGTGGGGCCGCGTGCGCCGCGTAGTGAAATACGAACGGCAATAGCAAAATCGTGCAAAGAGGAAGCGCTCAAATGATCGAAGAAGAAGTTGATTTGACCTTCAGCGACGAAGATTTCGAGCGGCGCTATTCCTCCGAAGAAGCATCGGGAGCAGCCGGCCCCTCCCGTCCCGCAGCCCCGACAACGCAGCCTCCTACGGCCCCGATCGGCCGCAGCCGTAACAAATTCATGCGTACTCTTCTGCGCCGCCGCTTGGCCGCCGCCGGTCGCACTTAGGCCTGGTTCTCAATCAGCCTTTTAATTAGCCGGTTGACCTCGCCGGCTTTTTCCATGTGCGGCAGGTGTCCGGTTTGCTCGAGGATGTGAACCGGAAGGCGTGATGCGAGCGTTTCGGCGTGAGCGACGGGGATGATGCGGTCCTCCCGCCCCCAGATGATTTGTATCGGCAGTTTTAGAGCCGCGACCGCCTCGCTGAGGGCGACGCGTTGCCGGCCGCTGGGGAACCACTCCTCGGCAAAAGCCGCCAACGCCTCCGGCACCCCGTCCAGCCTTTTGTAGCGCAACACATCCTCGATCATCGTGCGGCTGACGAGCGCCGGATCGTGGACCAGGAGGTTGAGTGCCTCGATCGCCTCGCGGCGACGCGTGGCGCGCACGAAACCGTCGATAAACGCCGCATTGATCTCGGGCCCGAGCGCGGCCGACGAGATGAGGGTCAGGGTCGCCACGCGCTCGGGCTCGCGCGAGGCGAACGAAATGGCGACGCCGCCGCCCATCGAATGTCCGACGAGGTGCAGCCGCTCGATGCCGAGCGTGTTCAGTGCGTGTTCGACGATTGCGGCCAAGCTCTCAGCATCGGCATGATCCAGCTGCTTGGCGGATCCGCCGTGGCCCGGCAGATCCAGGGCGATGACCTGCCTTCCTTCGGCCAGAGCAGGCTGCGTGAACATCCAGGTGTTGAGGTCCGCGCCGAAGCCATGCAGCAAGAGGACCGGGACGCTGTCGCCCTCTCCGAGCGCCAGGTAGCGCAGCCGCAGGCCGACTGCGTCCAATTCGCGAGGCCTTGCAGTTTCGGCGTCGGCCGCCGCTTCGGCGGACGGCTCGGGGACCGCAAAGCCGGCGACAAAGGTGTCAATCTCGCCGTCCGCCACCTCCTCGGGGGCGACTACCGCGAGCAAGGCACCGACCGGCAAGGTCGCACCCGTCGGCGCCACGATCCGCCGCAAGGTGCCCCCTGCCGGCGCTTCCATGACGTTGGTGATTTTGGTCGTCTCGATTTCGAGGAGCTCCTCGCCCACGGCAAAGCTCTGCCCCTGCTGCTTGAGCCAGCCGACAACCTTGCCCTCGGTCATCGTCAAGCCCCATTTTGGCATCGTGATCGCCGTAATTTCGGACGTCATGGTGCATCCCCTTCGTCATTCCCGCGGAAGCGGGGATCCAGGGAACGCCGGTACATTGCCCCGCGTCCCTGGACCCCCGCTTTCGCGGGGGTGACGAAGTAAAAGCTGGTTCCTCAACGGCCGTATCCGTGGACGTCGCGCACCGCGTCGGCGATCCGCTCGGGGCTCGGGATGTAGAGCCTTTCCAAGGACGGTGCGAACGGCACCGGCGTGTGCGGCGCGGTCACGCGTTTGACCGGGGCCTTCAGTGACGCGAATGCCTTGTCGGCGACGAGCGCCGCAATGTCGGCCGCCATGCTGCAGCGCGGCGTCGCCTCGTCGACGACGACGAGCCGGCCGGTGCGCTCGACACTCTCGAGGATCGTGTCCTCGTCGAGCGGCGAGGTCGTGCGGGGGTCGATCAGCTCGCACTCGATCCCTTCCTTGGCGAGCGTATCGATCGCCTCGTCGGCGTAATGCACCATGCGGGCGAGCGCGACGACGGTCACGTCGTCGCCGTCGCGGACGATGTTCGCTTCGCCAAACGGGATCGTATAGGGCTCGTCGGGAACCTCGGTGCGCAGGTCGTACATCAGCTTGTGTTCGCAGAAGATCACCGGGTCGTCGTCGCGGATCGCTTGGATCAACAGACCCTTGGCGTCATAGGCGTTGGACGGCACGACGCATTTGAGCCCCGGCACCGAGGTGAAGATGTGATAGGGGCTTTGCGAATGCTGGGCCGCGGCACTGCGGCCGGCGCCGATCATCGTGCGGATGACCAGCGGGGTCTTGGCCTTGCCGCCGAACATGTAGCGGAATTTCGCAGCCTGGTTGTAGATCTGGTCGAAACAAACGCCGAAGAAATCAGAGAACATGAGCTCGGCGACCGGCCGCAGACCGGTGACCGCGGCGCCCGCAGCCGCGCCCATGATCGCCAACTCGGTGATCGGGGTGTCGATGACCCGAGCCTCGCCGAATTCGCCAAAGAGCCCTTTGGTCACGCCGAGCACCCCGCCATAGGCGTCGCGCTGGCCCTGCGAGCCGGCGCCGCCCGCGACGTCCTCGCCGATTACGATGACGCGC
The DNA here is from genome assembly GCA_963787425.1 of uncultured Alphaproteobacteria bacterium. GTDB lineage: Bacteria > Pseudomonadota > Alphaproteobacteria > ATCC43930 > CGMCC-115725 > AP-15. Next base: position 179,167 of record CAWBCV010000001.1, on the reverse strand, counting down.
GGGTCGCGCCGCATTTCCTGGGCCAGCGCTTCATTGAGCGCCTGGCGGATCGATTTCATTGCCATCGCGCGCTCCTTCAGTAAGAGACGTAGACGTCGCGCAACAGAGCGTCGGAGTCGGGAGGCGGGGCCGCCCGCGCGACCTCGACCGCATGGTCGATCAGCGCGGCGACCTCGCTCTCGACATGGTCGAGCTCTGCCCCATCGAGCAGCCCGGCCTCGCCCACCCGGCGGCGGAAATGCTTCAGGCAATCACGGTCTTCTCGCAGGCGGCGCACTTCGTCCTTGGCGCGATAGAGTTGCGCATCGCCCGAGTGGTGGCCGTAGAAGCGGCAGGTGTTGACCTCGATCGCGCTCGGCCCGCCGCCGGTGCGGGCGCGCTCGACCGCCTCGCACGCGGCCTCGTGTACTTCGAAGAAATCGTCACCGCTGACCTTGACGGCGGGTAATCCGAAACCGGCGGCGCGGCCGGCAATGTCGCGGCTGCCGACCGCATACTCGAACGCGGTGCCTTCGCCGTACTGGTTGTTCTCGAACACGAAGATCGCCGGCAGCTTCAGCACTACCGCCATGTTCATTGCCTCGAAGGTGGTGCCCTGGTTGGACCCGCCGTCGCCAGTGAACGAGACGGCGACGGTGTTGCGGCCGAGTGTCTTGGCGGTCAGCGCCGCGCCGATGACGAGCGGCGGCCCGCCGCCGACGATGCCGTTGGCACCGAGCATGCCGCGGTCGAGGTCGGCGATGTGCATGGATCCGCCCTTGCCTCCGCACAACCCGGTCTTCTTCGCGAACAACTCTTGCATCATCAAGACAGGGTCGCAGCCCTTGGCGATGCTGTGGCCGTGCCCGCGATGGGTGCTGGCGATGTGATCCTGCGGCCCCAAATGCGTGCAGACGCCGACGGCGGAGGCCTCCTCGCCGGCGTAGAGATGGACAAAGCCCGGTATGCCGCCTTTCGAGAACTCTTCCTGCACGCGTTCCTCGAACTGGCGGATCGTCGCCATGTCACGATAGGCTTTGAGCAATTCCTCGCGGCTCAGCTGCACGTTATCCTCCCTGTGCTTGCGGTTCAGGGCGGATACTGCCTCCTTCGCCGCTCCTTCACAATTGCGGCTTCACCGAGGCTCACTCGTGCGGGATTTCCGGTGCTGTCCGTGGCGGCAGCGCGCGCCTGACGGCGGCCTGCACCTCCGATGGCTGGGCCGCAAGCGCATCGCACATCCGGCGCAAATGGCGACGCAATTCGTAGACCTGGTCGAGGAGGCCGAGGACCAGCGGCAGCGCCTCCTCGTCGATCGCGAATTCCTGGCGGATTTCGAGGATCAGCTCGACCCGGGCGACATCGACCTCATGAAAGATCCAGGTCTGGTTCCGCCGCTCCGGCAACACCCAGCGATTTTCGACCCACCGCACCAGGTCGCGGCGATCGAGCCCCTCCATTTGGCGCAGCAACTCGTCAAGCGCGATCATGCGGTGGGCATTCCCTGCCTCGGATCGAAACGGTGTTGCGGCGCCCAATTTTCGAGAAATGCCGAGAGCTCCGGATCAGAGCTCTGCCCGATGAACACCTTTAGCGTCACGATTTCGTCGCCCGGGCTCTTCTTTTGGATGCCTTTGCCGCGCAGCCGTAATTGCCTGCCGGTATCCGATCCCTTCGGTATCGTCATGGTTACCGGACCCGTCACCGTCGGCACCGCCACCCTGGCCCCGAGGACCGCCTCGGCAAGGCTCACCGGCAATTCGAGTTGGACATTGTCGCCATCCCGGCGGAACAGCGGATGGGGTGCGACGTGCACCTCGATCAGCGCGTCGCCCGCCGCGCCGCCGCCGAGGCCGGAGCCGCCCTTGCCTCTGAGACGCAGCACCTGACCGTCTTCGACCCCGGCCGGTATCGTTACGTCGAGCCATTCCTCCGGCGCGAGCGACACCCGCTGCTTGCCGCCGGTCGCCGCCGTAACAAAATCGACGGTCAAGGTGAAATGCCGGTCGGCACCGCGCGCTCTGAACCCCGCTCCCGCCTCGCTTCGCCGCCGGTCGCCTGCCGAGCCGAACGCAGCGAACAGATCCTCCAGATCGCTCAAATCCATCTCGCCTTCGGGCTGGTATCGCCACCCCTGAGCGCCTTCCGCGTGGCCTCTATAATAGCCCCGCGGCGGCCGCTCGGCGCCGGTTTCGTCGATTTCACCTCTGTCGTACCGCGCACGCTTATCGGCATCGGAGAGCAGATCGTAGGCGGCGGAGATTGTCTTGAAGCGTGCCTCCGCTTCGGGTTTCCCGGGGTTCAGATCCGGGTGAAACTGCTTGGCGAGCTTGCGGTAAACTTTGCGGATCTCGTCTGCGCTGGCGTCGGGTTTGACGCCGAGCACCTCGTAAGGTGTTTGCGCTGCCATCCGGGGTCAGCGCGGTCTCTGGCGCTGCCGCTGCGCGGTGGTCGTGACCCTTTCGACGCGAACCGTCACGTTGCGCTCCGCCCCCCCGCGCTCGACCGTGAGCTCGACCTCATCCCCGATCCGTGACAGACCGACGCGGTTGCGCAGTTCGGTGCCGCTGCGCATCGGCGCGCCATTTATCGCGACGACGAGGTCGTTGGTCCGCAATCCGGCGCGGTCGGCGGGCGACCCAGGCTCGACGCGGGCGATCACCGCCCCTTGGGTTTGCCTGGTGCCGAGCGCCTGGGCCAGATCGGGTGTCAGATCCTGGATCGCCACCCCGATGCGGCCGCGCTTGATCTCGCCGTAACTGATCAGCTGGTCCATGACCTGGCGAGCCATGTTTATCGGCACGGCAAAACCGATGCCGATATTGCCGCCGCCGGGCGCCAGGATCGCCGTATTGATGCCGACGACGCGGCCCTGCAGATCGACCAATGGGCCGCCCGAATTGCCGGGATTGATCGAGGCATCCGTCTGGATGAAATCTTCGTAACCTTCGATGCCGAGGTTGGAACGCCCGAGCGCACTGATGATGCCCGAGGTCACGGTCTGACCGAGGCCGAACGGGTTGCCGATCGCCAACGCGAAATCGCCGACCTGCAGGCGATCGGAGTCGCCGATCGGGACCGCCGTCAGGCCGCCCGCGGGGATCTGCAACACGGCGATGTCGGTGTCGGGGTCGCGGCCGATCAATTTCGCGGTCAGCCGCCGGTTGTCCTTGGTCGTGACTTCGATGTTGCTTGCATTCTCGACGACATGCGCATTGGTCATTACATAGCCCTGCGCGGCGTCGACAATGACGCCCGAGCCGGTCGCCTGCGTCTCGCGCTCGACCGGCTGCTGTTGCAGGTTAAAGAAGCGGCGGAAGATCGGGTCCTGCAGCAGCGGGTTGTCTTCCCGCACTCGCCCGCGCACCGAAATGCCGACGACGCCTGGGGTGATCCGGCTGACCACCGGCGCCAGGGTCTGGACCGGCGCGCCATCGGCCAAGGGTATCGGCGCTCCGGCGAGAACGGGGGAAACGATGCCCGTCGTCACGGCGATCCCGCCGGAGACAACGAGCGCTGACAAAACCCGCTTCATCGCTGTGGAGACCTTAAGCCTGGCAGACACCCGTTTCCGGTAAACAAACCGCCGGCATGAATGTTTCCGGTAGCGATTTAATCTAACCTCTCGCGCCATGGCTTCAAGGGATGCTCGGTCCCCGGTTGGCAGCACTCTCTCCGAGAAGCTGCTAAGATGCTGTTTCAGCTAGTTTTTTGTTGCTGCGGCGAAACCGACGGAGCATGCTCGCGGTAGCGGGAACGAGCCGAGAGGAGACTCGAATGACCGACACCATTCCCCACCTTGGTGAGTATCGGCTGACCACCGCCGAGATCATCTACCGAATGCCGGACCACCCCGATCTGCTTCAGAGCTTTATCTGGCAGAAGCTCGACCTCGCTCCGGACTTTCCCGAGCTCCGCCGCTTCCTGGAATTCTGGAGCCACAACATCGAGGGCAAGCTCCATTCTGTAAAGGTCGGGCAGGCGCGGTCCGCCGGCCGCGTCCGGTTCCGCCACGTCAGCGCATCGCTGCGCCTGCATTAGCCGCAGCCACGCAGACAATGCCGCCACAGATCGGGTATCTGCTGCCGACCCGGGAGCGGGTCATGGAAGGCCGGCCGGAAACCGCGCCTTTGCTGGAGCTCGCGGCGCGCGCCGAGGGGCTGGGCTTTGATTCGGTGTGGGTCGGCGACTCGCTGCTGGCCCGGCCGCGGCACGACCCGCTGACCCTGTTGGCCGCGGTGGCGTCGCGAACGCGCAAGGCGGTGCTCGGCACCGCAGTCTTTCTGCCGGCACTGCGCAATCCGGTGGTGCTGGCGCATCAGCTCGCCACGCTCGACCAGATCAGCGAGGGGCGGCTCGTCGTCGGGGCCGGGATCGCCAGCGACCTTCCCAATATCCGGGCGGAATTCGATGCCGCGGGCGTACCGTTCGAAGGCCGCGTCGGGCGCATGATGGAGGGCCTGCGGCTCGCGCGCGCCTTGTGGACCGGGAAGCCGGTCGACTGGCAGGGCCGCTGGCCGGTGCAAAGCGGTGTGCTCGGGCCGACCCCATACCGCGCCGGCGGCCCGCCGATCTGGATGGCGGCCTCGGTCCGCCCCGCCCTCGAGCGGGCGGCCCGGCATTTCGACGGCTGGTTCGCCAACGAGGCCGACCTCGGCCGCTGGAAGCAGCAATGGGCCGAGGTGCAGCAGATCCTTCGCGAAGCGGGGCGCGATGTCGGCCAGTTTGTAGCGGCGATTTATACGACGTTGGCCATCGATGAGGATGCGAGCCGCGCCAACCAACGGATCGATGGGTTCCTGGAGAATTATTACGGCCAGCCGGCAGCGGCGATGCGTCGGCGACAGGCGTGCTATGCCGGGTCGCGCGAGGGTGCGGCCGAATTCCTGCGCGGCTTCGTCGCCGCCGGCGCCACTCACGTGATCGTCCGCCTGGTCGGCGATCCGGACCGCCAGCTCGAAACCGTGGCCGGATTTCGCGCGCAGCTCGGGAAATAACATCTAAACCGGGAAGCCGGCGCGGCGCGGCGACAGGCGGATGCCGCTGCGTGACGCCTCGATCATGTAGTAGCGGGTCATCTGCACGATGTCGGTGCGCCAATAGAGCTGCTGCGGCTCATTTTCGAGAAAATCGCTGGCGGCAAAGGCATAGCAATAGGTTTCCACATAGCGCCGGCCGGGATCGCCGGCGATCGGCGCGTCACGCCAGCCGAATTTCCAGCCGGCATGCTCGGCGCCAATGCGCCAGCGCTCGAGCCGCACCGCCAATGTGCTGGCATCGAGCGCATCGAGCGCCGGCACGCGGTAGACGACGACCAGCCGGTGCACATTGAGCTGCAATTGCATCAGCAATTCGTCGCCAAACGCGTTGACCAGATAGGTCGCGTCGGAAGCGCCGCGCACATGGCGGATCTCGACGCGCGAGCGCGCGACGTGGGCGAGCTCGACATCGACCGGCGCGGTGTCGAAGCTCGGCAATTCGTATTCGACCGCGTGCAGCGCCGCCAGCATCTGGCCGGTCAGAAACAACTCGGTCCGCCGCTGCGCCTCGGCAATCGTCAACATTCCCCGCTCCCGCCGATACCGGCGAAAACACGGGCGCTAGCGGCGTCGTTCCGGCCGGGTGGCGCCGCATTACTCCGCTGGCGACTGGGTGAGTGACCAGGCAAACAATTCAGCGAAGGAGGCTTTGGCGAAGTCGGGCGGAGGCCCTCCGGCAATGCCCCGCGCCAGCGCCAGGATTTTGGGCTTGAACGCATCTCCCCGCCCGCGATCCTGGGACGGACTGCCGCTATCGACGCGCGGCAATTCCGGCGTGTCGGAAAGCGCGACGAGGGCAGCAGCGGCTTCGGCGGCTAGGCAAAGCCGGGTGGCCTGCGCCGCATCGACGCCGGCGCGCGCCAGCGCGCTTCGGATGACCGTGCCCATCGCGGCCTCGGCGCGCCATGTGTGACGGCGGCGGATCGCGGCCGAGCTTTGCTCGGCGGCGCCAGCCGTTCGCCTCCCCTCCTCCCGGTCGAGGCGAGTATCAAGCAGGCTGGACATCGGCCGCCTCCAGCGCGCGCAAGCGCCGCTCGAACTCGGTTGCCTCGACCGCGCGGACATAGGCCTCGATGACGTGGCCGAATTGCATCGCCTCGCGCGGGGTGACCGCACCCTGCGCCGCCGCGTCGGCGACCGCGGCCATCGCACCCGCCAAATCGGCGGCGTTGCGGATTGGCGGCATCGTGAATTCGACCGCGCGTTCGCGATACGGCCCGACGATGCGTTCCAGGCACAGCCGTAATGCCGCCGGGTCGCCGGCGAGCGCCAGCTCGACGGCTTTGCGGGTCAGCGCCTCGCCCTCGCCGGCGAGCAACAGCCGGGCAGCGCGGTTGACGTGGTCGCGGCAGCCGCGCGGCCGGCCGGCGGGATTGCCCGACCGGCCCTTGGCGAACCGCCCGCCCGGGTCCCGCACTCCCTGTTCCTCCTGTTTCATCTGGTCGAGATCAGGCATCGGCAACTCCTCAAATCGCAATCTCGCACCCGCTCACGGGTGCCGATGCCTGGAAGAGTACAATGCGAATAAGGCAATTACGTGATTGTCATTGTCGAGCCCCCGCGCGCATCGGTGGTAGTGCACATCCATGCCCCTGGCATGCCGCCCACCGCAATGGTCTTGCTGGTGCCTGCCTCGGTGAGGCGAATTGGCCGACGCGCTTGCGCTCTCCATTCTGTACCACATGAGTGATCTCGCGCCCGAGCTGGCTCGGCTCACGCCGCGCCAGCGGCTCGATTTGATCGAGCACCTCTGGGAGAGCCTTGCATCGCAGGTTTCGATCAGGGACCGAGAACGCAGCATTCCGTGGGACCAGCTTAAGGCCGAGCTTCGACAACGGTGCTGACCGTGCCGTCGGTCGTTTTTGGTTCCGCTGCACGGGCTGAACTGATCCACGCGTGATTGGTATAGCGCCCGCGATGCGGAACTGGCCGTTCGCTTTACAGCGGAAGTCGAGAGGGTCGTCGACCGGATTGCTGCGGCGCCACAGCATTTCCCCGTTGTCTACAGAGACGTCCGCCGCGCTCGGTGCCGACGATTTCCGTATGCGCTGTTCTTTCGGGTCATGGGCGAGACGGTGCACGTGATCGCCTGCTTCCACAGCAAGCGTGACCCTCGCCAATGGCAGCGATCGGACGACCGTTCGATGCCGTAATGGTTAGCGCGAGGGCCGGGGTCCATCCCGAGATGCACCCGGCTGCCGATCAGGTGCCACCCCCGGCGCGATCGCGACGGTCTCGCCGACGACGTGCAGGTCGCGCCCGCGGCTGTCGTGCTTAAACGAAGTGCCGCCGCCATGCCAGCACATCAGGCTCCAACGCCGCGCGTGCGCTGCCGGCAGCAGAGACCGCGACCGTGCGGGGCTAGGGCGGTTGTCGTCACCTGATCAATAAGCTCGAGGCGGCCCCGCTGGAGAACGGTGAGGTAGAGTCTAGGACCGCGTTTCTGGTGCACCGCTCGCATCTGGAACGGATCATCAGCTCCTCTCCGCCGCCGCGAAGACGTGCTGCGGAAGGTGAACGGCGGCGTGGAAGGTGAGGAGGCGTAGGTCATCCTTGATACCAACGCCCTGCTCGACAAAAACCCACCTTCTCTAAGGGTCAAAACCAATCGGCCCGTCTGCGCTCGTGACCGGTTGGGGTCTGGAATGAGAGATTTGCAACTCAACTTAGGCCGGCGATAATTCGCCGATCCTTTCGGCTTAGGCCAAAAGACGACCGGAGCGAGGAAAGACACATGCCGCCGGCACCGGGACCCTCAGTGAGCTCTTTAACCGAATGGGCCGGCGGCAATCGCCGTATGCTGGCGATCATCTTCACCGATGTTGTCGGCTCCACGGCACTGGGCTCAAGATTAGGCGACCAACGTATGAGAGAGGTGCGTCGAGCGCACTTCTCTCGGAGCGCCGAGTTGCTCCCCCGATACGGGGGTCACCACTGTCCCGGCCGTGAAGTAAAAACCATTGGCGACGCCGTTATGGGGGTTTTCCACACGGCGGAGGCGGCGTTTGACTATGCCTACGCGCTGCAGCGCAACCCAGGTCATGAGGCGCTCGAGGCGGGCGGAATCCGAGCCGGCATTCACATCGGGACCGTCGATATCGAGGGCGACGACGTCTTCGGGATCGACGTGGCCTTTGCGGCGCGCATTGTTCACGAGATCAAGGACGCAGAAATTTGGCTGAGCGAAATTGCCATAACCGCGCTCAAAAACTTCAAAGCAAAGGAACACGACGATCTGCGTTGGCGAGATCATCCTGGCCTCGCGTTCAAAGGCATCGCCGGACACCACAGGGTGTGGTCACTCGCGCCGCCGCCCGGTTCAGGTCAATCCCTCGACCAAATCGTCCTCGGTTCCCTACCACCGATCCGCGAGCAGGCAATCTCGGACATTCCGAGCCGCCCCGCAAATTTCATGGGGCGCGACGGCGACGCCGCCGCAATCCTCGATGTCCTGCTGTCAACGCTCCCGGCGCGGGCGATCCTCGTTCAAGGCCCGCCCGGGATCGGCAAGACCGCCCTTACAAGGGCTGTCTCCAACGATGCGGGTGTGGTCGAGCGGTTTGGCGAGGCCAATCGATGGTTTGTCGAACTCGACGCGGCGACCACGGCCGCGTCAATGCAAGATGCCGTCACGCGGGCAGTGGGAGCCGATCCGCAGCGCGGGTTCAGGGCGACCTTGGCGGATATCCGTCAGCGGCCGGGGCTGCTCGTGCTGGACAATCTCGAGACCCCTTGGGACCCGAAGTCCGAGCGCCGCGCGACCGAAGAGACCCTTGCCGCCTTGGCCGCCATTCCGGGTCTTGCGGTTCTCGCCTCGTTCCGCGGCCGCGATCGCGTCAGCGGTCCAACCTGGGCCCTCGTCCATCCGGTCGACCGGCTCAAACCGCCTTTCGACCGCGAGCTATTCTGCCGGATCGCGCAACAGGATCTCGTCAATGATCCACATTTGCCGCTGTTCCTCGCGGTGCTGGAAGGCATCCCGCTAGCAATCGAGCTGGTCGCGGCCCGGGCATATGGGCGGTCATCGCTCGCGGCACTCTGGACGCAATGGAACAAACTTGGTTCGGAACTCGCGGTCCATTCGGATTTCGCCGCCGGACGACAGACCTCCCTGCCGCATTCGATCGAGTTGTCGTTGCGATCGAGCCGGCTCACAGAGACCGCGCACCGGCTGTTCCGGCTGCTCGGCCAGCTTCCCGTCGGAATCCTCGCTGAGGACCGGGATGAACTGCTTGGAGACGAAGGCTTCGCCGCCGAGGAAGCGTTGCTGCGGGTCGGTCTTGCGGTCGAGAGGGGCAGCCGTCTCGACCTTCTTTCGCCTCTTCGCGATCACGCACGACGCCACCATGTTCCTCGCGCGCCAGACGACACGGCATGGCCTGCACACTATCTCGGCCTAACCCGCCGTCTTGGTGAGGCCATCGGCACGAGGGCAGGCGGAGGGGTGACTTCTCGGCTTGTGCCGGAATTTGCCAACATCGAAGCGGCAATCCGTGCCGTACTGGCGGCAGGCAATCTCTTGGACGCAACGGTGGTTCTGACTGGCTTCGGCCGTCTGACAAATATCGCGTCGCTGCCCGCACCAGTGCTTGCCGAAGTCGCCGCTGCATGCCGCACCGAGGACGACGTTGTGGGCGAGGCCAACTGCATCCAGAGCCTCGGCAACATCGCGCGTCGGCGCTCCGATCACGAGGCCGCGCGCCGCGCCTATGAGGAGGCGCTGCCGCTGTACCGCCAGGTCGGCTCCGTTCTGGGCGAGGTCAACTGCATCCTGAGCCTCGGCGACATCGCGTTTGCCCGCTCCGATCACGAGGCCGCGCGCCGTGCCTATGAGGAGGCGCTGCCGCTGTACCGCCAGGTCGGCTCCGTTCTGGGCGAGGCCAACTGCATCCTGAGCCTCGGCGACATCGCGCTTGTCCGCTCCGATCACGAGGCCGCGCGCCGCGCCTATGAGGAGGCGCTGCCGCTGTACCGCCAGGTCGGCTCCGTTCTGGACGAGGCTGACTGCATCCAGCGGCTCGGCGACATCGCGCTTGCCCGCTCCGATCACGAGGCCGCGCGCCGCGCCTATGAGGAGGCGCTGCCGCTCTTCCGCCAGGTCGGCTCCGTTCTGGGCGAGGCCAACTGCATCAAGCGCCTCGGCGACATCGCGCTTCGGCGCTCCGATCACGAGGCCGCGCGCCGCGCCTATCAGGAGGCGCTGCCGCTGTACCGCCAGGTCGGCGACGTTCTGGGCGAGGCCAACTGCATCCAGAGCCTCGGCGACATCGCGCTTGCCCGCTCCGATCACGAGGCCGCGCGCCGCGCCTATGAGGAGGCGCTGCCGCTCTTCCGCCAAGTCGGCAACGTTCTGGGCGAGGCCAACTGCATCCAGAGCCTCGGCAACATCGCGTTTGCCCGCTCCGATCACGACGCCGCGCGCCGCGCCTATGAGGAGGCGCTGCCGCTGTACCGCCAGGTCGGCGACGTTCTGGGCGAGGCCAACTGCATCAAGCGCCTCGGCAACATCTCGTTTGCCCGCTCCGATCCCGAGGCCGCGCGCCGCGCCTATGAGGAGGCGCTGCCGCTGTACCGCCAGGTCGGCTCCGTTCTGGGCGAGGCCAACTGCATCCTGAGCCTCGGCGACATCTCGTTTGCCCGCTCCGATCCCGAGGCCGCGCGCCGCGCCTATGAGGAGGCGCTGCCGCTGTACCGCCAGGTCGGCGCCGTTCTGGGCGAGGCTGACTGCATCCAGCGGCTCGGCGACATCGCGCTTGCCCGCTCCGATCCCGAGGCCGCGCGCCGCGCCTATGAGGAGGCGCTGCCGCTGTACCGCCAGGTCGGCTCCGTTCTGGGCGAGGCTGACTGCATCCAGCGGCTCGGCGACATCGCGCTTGCCCGCTCCGATCATAAGGTGCCGCGCCGCGCCTATGAGGAGGCGCTGCCGCTGTACCGCCAGGTCGGCTCCGTTCTGGGCGAGGCCAACTGCATTAAGCACCTCGGCGACATCGCGCTGGCCCGCTCCGATCACGAGGCCGCGCGCCGCGGCTATCAGGAGGCGCTGCCGCTGTACCGCCAGATCGGCGCCGTTCAGGGGGAGGCCAACTGCATCAAGGGCCTCGGCGACATCGCGCTTGCCCGCTCCGATCCCGAGGCCGCGCGCCGCGCCTATGAGGAGGCGCTGCCGCTGTACCGCCAGGTCGGCGCCGTTCTGGGCGAGGCCAACTGCATCAAGAGCCTCGGCGACATCGCGCTGGCCCGCTCCGATCACGAGGCCGCGCGTCGCGCCTATGAGGAGGCGCTGCCGCTCTACCGCGGGGTTGGCGACGTTGTGGGCGAGGCCAACTGCATCAAGGGCCTCGGAAAGCTAGGCAACCGGTAAGGTGCAAAAAATCTTGTTTATACAGGAGCAAATAACTTCTCGCCGTCGAAACCCAGTCAGACTGATTGGGTTTTGACCCGTAGCCGCCCCTCTCAATAGCCCCGCAGGAACGCGAGGACCTGCGCGGTCCACTCGGCCGGCTTCTCGAAGGGCGGCCAGTGGCCGCAATTGTTGAGCAGCACGAGGCGCGAGTTGGCGATGTGGTTGAGGATCGCGATCGAGACCTCGAATGGCACCATTCGGTCGTAGCGTCCGTGGATCAGGAGGACGGGCGCCTTGATGCCGGCGAGGTCTTGTGTGTAGTCGTGCGGCAGGCTCTCCGATTGCCGGCGCGCCTCGATGAACTCTGGTGACCAGGTGTGCGCCCGGTGGATGTAGTCCACCAGCTCGTCGGTCACCAGGCTCTCGTCTTCGATGTGCACGCGCAGGTAGTGCGCAATGTTCTCGCGGCTGGGGTCGTCGAGGGCTTGGCGGGTGGCGCGGCTGCCTTCCGAGGGGCGATTGGCCAAGAGGTAGCGGTCGCCGCCGGTGCCGATGTGCGAGCCGCCCATGACGAACTTGCCGACCCGCTCGGGGTAGGTGATCGCCGCCACCATCGCCGACTGCCCGCCCTGCGAGTTGCCGACCCAGTGCGCCCGCGCAATGCCGAGGGCGTCGAGCAACGCGACTGCAGTGCGCGCCTGCACGGCGTGCACCCCCTCGCGGTAGACGATCGGGCCCGTCTTCGAAAAGTTCGGCAGGTCCATCAGGATGCAGCGGAAGTGCTGCGACAGCGCGCCGACGGCCTTGTGAAACGTGATCCACGCGGTGGTGCCGGGACCGTAGGAGTGGAGGAACAACACCGGCTCCCCGGCACCAACATCGTGGTAATGCACATTCATGCCCCCTGGCATATCGCCGGCCACGATGGTCTTGCTGGTGCCCGTCTCGGTGAGGTCATTCGATGCGATGAACGGCATGTCTTCCCTCCTCTTGTACGAATGTGTCGGCTGCTACCCATAACTTGCCGCGAGGATCGGTTGACAGGGAAGCCACCGGCTGGCCAAGCTGCGGCCGGCTTCAAAGAGGCTCGCTGACCAATGCCGATCATCAATCGCATTGCAGATTTTCATCCCGAAATGACGCAATGGCGCCATCAGATCCACGCCCATCCCGAGACCGCGTTCGAGGAGCATAAAACGGCTGCGTTCGTCGCCGAACGCCTGGAATTGTTCGGCATCACCGTCGAACGCGGAATTGCGGGCACGGGCATCATCGGCACCCTGAGGGGATCGGTGGAGGGTCGACACGCGATTGCGCTGCGGGCCGATATGGATGCGCTGCACATCGACGAGCAGAACGCGTTTTCCCATGCCTCGCAAGAGCGCGGGCGGATGCATGCTTGCGGTCATGATGGCCACACCGCGATGCTGTTGGGTGCCGCAAAGCATCTCGCGGAGACGCGCAATTTTGCCGGGACGATCCATTTCATCTTCCAGCCGGCGGAGGAGAACGAAGGCGGAGCGCGGGTCATGATCGAGGAAGGCGTCCTCGAAAAGTATCCGGTCAATGCCGTCTATGGCATGCACAATTGGCCGGAGATGCCGGCCGGGCGGTTCGCGATCCAGCCCGGACCGATGATGGCCGCCTTCGACATCTTCGAGATCACAATCAAAGGCCGCGGGGGCCACGCGGCGATGCCGCATCTCGCGGTCGATCCGGTCATTGCTGCGGCGCAGGTCGTGAACGGTCTGCAGACGATTGCCAGCCGCAACACCCATCCGCTTGAAAGTGCAGTGGTCAGCGTCACCCAGATTTACGGCGGCGATACTTGGAACGTTATTCCCGAGACCGTGGTGCTGCGCGGAACGACGCGCTCGTTCAGCCCGGCCGTGCGCGATCAAATGGAGCCTCGGATCCGGCGTATCGCCGACGGCGCCTGCCGCAGCTGTGGCGCCGAAATGGAGCTGACCTACGAGCGGCGCTATCCGCCGACCCTGAACGCGGCAGCGGAGACCGAAATTGCAGCCGCTGCGGCCGCCTCGATTGTCGGCGAGAGCAATGTTGCGCGCGAGCTGTTGCCGAGCATGGGGGCAGAAGATTTTGCGTTTTTCCTCGAACGCAAGCCGGGGGCGTACATCTGGATCGGCAACGGCACCGGCGAAACCGGCGGAATGCTCCACAGCCCGCATTACGATTTCAACGATGCGGTCTTGCCGCTTGGCGCGAGCTATTGGGTGCGCCTCGCCGAATTGGCACTCGCCAAAGAGGACGCCTAAGAGGGAACGAGAAGGCTCATCTCGCCTTCGCCTGCGCTTCGATACGGTACACGGTCTTGACGAGTTTCGCGCCGGAAGGCGGGGTGGGGTTCTCGAGTATGACAATCCGTATCCCGTCGCGCTCGCGCCAAAGGATTTCTGTGCCCTCCCTGACGTCCGGCCTCACAGGCGTAAGCAGGACCCGTTCGAATACCTCCTGAGAGATTTTGTCCTCCTCCATGCGCCTCTGTGCGTGCCGGCTGACGGCCACATGGCCGAGTTTCGGGACATTGCGGTAAAAATGGGTCAATTAGCGCGGCTATTGTTCATACCCAGTTGCGCGGACATGCGCGGTGAGCAGCGACGATAGCCGGGCCGGGTCGCCGCGTGCCATGCCGCATTCGGTGGCAACCCCGTCGATGCGCGCATGACGCCGTGCGGCGGCGAGCCGTGCTGCGTCGCCTTCGGGGTCGTTGTAATGGATAAGGCCGAGATAGAGCTCGGTCTCAGGATGGAGCAACAGATTATCGAGGGGAGCGAAATAGGTATCGTCGGCGCGGCTCTTTGGCACCGGCATGTGGAAAAACTGGATTGACCGCGCGACGCCGCCGCTGATCGCATTCGCCATTTCGACCATGATCGCCATGTCCTTGGGCTGCACGAGGTGCTCGTCGGCCGGGCTGCCGTAGCAAAGGTGGTAGCCGAGCTCGATCGCGGCGGGCACCGCGTCCCCAATCCTGGTCAAGACCTCGATCGTCTCTGTTCTAAAGTCGATCGGCCCCGTTTCGTAATAGCCTTCCCAGGCCAGCACTTCCTGGCACACATCCCATTGCACGGCTACCCGGTCGTTCGGGATCGCTGCAGCGATCTTAGCAACCTCGCCGATCAAATGATGCGTAAGCGCAGGCAGAAGCAATGGCCGGTCTGACGGCACCATGTTGTTGTAGGTCGGCGCAATCGGCGTCGGCAGCGAGACTTGGAATTTTACTGGCGCCGGAATGGCACCGGCTTTTTGCAGCCGTTCGAAGAGTGACCAGGATGCGACCGCCATCTCGGCATAACCGGTCGCGAATGTGTCGGGGTCGGGGTTGACGCCGGGTTTGATGCGCAAGCGCGGGATTTCGCGAATGAGCTTGCCGTCCCATTGCGTGAACTTTAAGGGTGGCATGTCATGGGCCGGTTCGATTGCCGGGTTTTGCGCGAGCACTTCCTGCAAGAAGCGAATCCAGGTCTTGCGGATCCCGGTTTCACCATCGGGCAGCCGTCGCAGATACGGCCCCGCCGTTTCGGCCAGCCTGCGTAACACGGTTTCGGCGTCCGGCAAGGGAATGCTTCCGACAAAATGGATAATCGGGTGTTCAGTGCGGCCTTCGGCCACGGCGTCCTCCCGGCGGGTGGTGTTTCATTCGGTCATCCTAGCCCGATCGCCGCGGGGGATGCCAGGCCACCGCCCGGGCGAGCTCGCCGACAGGGCTGCGCCGCGGTTTCCCGATTGGCCCACATTGGCGGCTTCATCGCCGGGGCGACACTCGCCGGGCCCCGCTCGGGCTCGATACGAACCGGCGGTCGATTGCCAACGACGGTGGAGACAGCGCTGGCTCCTGGTTCAGGCGTCGGCGCGCACGAACCCTTGGAAGGCATGGGGTATGTGGCGGATGTCCTGAATCAGATCGCGTGGCAGGTGGCCCGGCTGCGCCGCGTTGGCGCGCGAGTTGAGCGCATCCGTCAGCCCGCCAAAACGTTCGGTGATGGCCTCGACAATCCGGTCGTAGCGGCCGACTGCGGCGAACAGATGCACGACATCGTCGGGCACTTCCTTGGCCATCTCGCTCCACTTTCCCTGCCGGGTCATCGCGTTGAGCTTATGGCCGAGATCCTCGAGCCCGTGCACCGCAAAGACCGGCCAATAGGCCTGGGTCGAGCCGTAGAAGGCGACGCGCTCGCGTACCCATTCGAACATGCGCGCAACTGTCGCGTCGTCGGGACCGGTGGCGAGAAAACCGCCGCCCGAGATCTCGTAATTCTCGCGCTGGCGCCCGGCCTTGGCGAGCCCTTCGGCGAGGCGGGGCATGACCGCCTCCTCGATATATCGGCGTGTGCAAAAGCCGTGCAGTTTGACGCCGTCGCATTCCTCGGCCGCCACTTTGAGCATCGCCGGACCGACCGCCGCGATCATCACCGGCGGCGGCGGCGCATCAATCGGCTCGGGCGCAAAGTTCGGGGTCATCAACGTAAAACGATAGTGCTGACCCTCGTAGCCGGGTCTTTCTCCGGTTTTCCAGCAATGCCAGATCGCGCGCAGGACCTGCACGTATTCGCGCATGCGCGGCGCGGGCGGCGTCCACGGCACCGAGAACCGCCGCTCGTTATGCGCCCTGACCTGCGAGCCTAGGCCGACGACAAAGCGGCCGCCGGTCGCGCCCGCCAGGTCCCAGCCGACTTGTGCGACGGCCATCGGGGTGCGGGCGAAAGCGATCGCGACGCTGGTGTGGAGCTCGATGCGTTCGGTCGCGGCGCCCGCCACCGCGAGCGCCAGAAACGGGTCGTGCTTGTTCTCCATCGAGGCGACGCCGTCATACCCCTCGGCCTCGATCGCCCGGGCCGCCGGCGCGACCTTGCGCAAATCCTCTTGCGGCAGTGTCGTGAATACGCGCATCCGCTGCTCTCCCGACCAATCGGTCGGGATCGGGCCACAACTCGACGCTCGGAGGCAAGCTTCAGGCTGCCAGATCGATCCCGAATGTCTCGGAGAACCCGAGTTTGCCCTCCGGTGTGAGGAGCAGCGCACGGGTGTCGCGCATGCGGGCCAACCAACGGAGATCGAAGCAGCGCGCCGCAAGAGCCGCCCCGAGGGCGCCAGCGAGATGCGTCCGGCGCTCGCTCCAATCTAGGCATGGCCGGCAGAAGGGTCGGCGAGACGGGCTCTTTTCGCGCAGGTCGACGCCGAATTCCAACAAGAAGGCTTCGCCTTCAGGCGTAACCATGCCGCCGTCTTCGGACAGCGCAACATGGTCCCGCGCCGCCAGCGCATCGGCCAGCGCCACGCCGAGTCGCCCGGCCAGGTGGTCGTAGCAGGTGCGCGCGTTGCGCAACGCGTCGCCGCCGCGCCATCGCGGCTGGTAGCGGGGAGGACCATCTGCGGCAACGGCCATGATGCTTTCGAGCATGCGGCCGATCATCGGTGAGGCGAGCCGGTAGTAGGCGTGCCGCCCCTGTTTTGCCAGGGTGAGAAGCCGGCCGTCGGTCAGTTTGGCGAGGTGACCGCTCGCGGTCTGCGGCGCGACGCCCCCGGCAAAGGCGAGCTCGGTGGCGGTTAGGGCGCGGCCGTCGAGCAACGCGGTCAACATGTTGGCGCGAGCGGGATTGCCGACGAGCGCGGCGACTTCGGCGAGTGACGGATGAATTGGTTCCATGCCGGCAAATTAAGCCGGCGCCGCCGTGATGTCATCGCGCGATACTACGGAATTGGCCGTATTGATCGCGTTCGACCGTCTGCCAAGTGAACGATATACCTTAATCGGGAGCAGAGATGATGTTCGCAGTGATTTTCGAGGTGAACCCGAAGCCGGAGCAGTGGGAAGCCTATCTCGGCTACGCCAAGCTGCTGCGGCCCGAGCTGGAACAGATAGACGGGTTTATCGACAATGAGCGCTTTTCCAGCCTGCGACGAGAGGGCTGGCTGTTGTCGCTGTCGATATGGCGGGACGAAAAGGCGGTGATCCGCTGGCGCACCCGCGCCCGTCACCACGAAGTTCAGCAAAAAGGCCGGACCGAGGTCTTCGGCGATTATCATCTCCGGGTCGGCGAGATCATCGCCGATAACCGGTTGCCTGCCGGCGAGGTGCTTCGCGAGCAGCGGTTTGACGAGACGGCGGCTGCGGCCAAGCTGATTGCATTGTCCGAAGCGGCTCCGCAAAACCTGCCGGCCGAACCCGATGCTGAAGCCATTGCCGCCCGGCTCGGAGAGCTCGACACGACTCATCCCCGACTTGTCGACTGGGATGTTTTTGAAAGCATCGTGCAGCCCGGAAAATTCATTCTCCTGACCTCATGGCGCGATGGGGCGGCTGCGAAGGGCTCGCCGCAAAGGGGCGCGGATATTCGCCACCGCCGCGTCCGGGTGATCCGCGACTACGGGATGTTTGACCGCGCCGAAGCGCCGCAATACTACCCACCTGTGGACGGAGAGAGGCCAGGCTCAACGTAACGGAGGAGACTACAATGCCGAGGAATGTCGCGATCGGGCTCGGCCTGATGGAATTTCCGTTCTCCGGCGTCGGCGGGTTCTGGCGCTGGGTCGATATGTGCGAGGCGGGCGGCGTCGACTCGCTGTGGCAGACCGACCGGGTCGTCAGCCGCGAGCCGATCCTCGAATGCATGTCGGTCATGGCGGCGCTCGCCGGGCGGACCCGCCGCCTCAAATTCGGCGTCAATGTGCTTTCGCTGGCGTTCCGCGACCCGGTGCTGGTCGCCAAGCAATGCGCGACGATCGACGTGTTGTCGGAAGGCCGCCTGCTGCCGGCCTTTGGGATCGGCAGCCCGCTCGCGCCGGAATGGCGCACCCTCAACCTCGACACCAAGACGCGCGGCCGCAAGACCGACGAAGGGTTGGAGATCATCGGCCGGCTGTGGCGCGAGGAAACGGTCGATTTCGAGGGTGTCCATTACCACCTCTCCGGCGCCTCGATCTCGCCCAAACCGGTGCAGCCGGATCTGCCGATGTGGATCGGCGGCTCGTCCGAGGCGGCGATCCGGCGCACCGCGCGTTTCGGCACCGGCTGGCAGGCCGGCGCCGAGACGCCGGACCAGGTTGGCGACGTCATCGCCGGCATCCGCGCCGCTGCAGCCGCCGAGGGCCGCCCGATAGACGACGACCATTACGGCGCCGGCATCCCGTTCCGCTTCGGCGGGGCGGAAGATCCCGGTCTCGACCGGCTGTTCGAAGCTTACAAGAAGCGCACCGGCCGCGATCCGTTGCGTTATTTCGCGATCGGCGACGCCGAGGCGATCGTCGCGCGCATCGCCGCCTATGTCGAAGCCGGCGTTTCCAAATTCATCCTGCGCCCGGCCGCCCGCGGCGACGAAGAGATGCTGTCCCAGACCCGCCGCCTGATCGAGGAGGTGTTGCCACTCGTCGCCGCGCGCTGGCCGAAGCCCGCAAAGCGCCGCGCCGCTGCGGAGTAAGGGTAGCGCGGCACCCTCCATTATTTCACGACGCCGCGGTCGCGCAGCGCCGCGATCTGTGCGGCTGAATAGCCGTGCGCGGCGAGGATCTCGTCGCTGTGCTGGCCGAAGGTCGGGGACGGGCAGGGCAGGGGCCCCGGCGTGTCGGCGAATTTGATCGGCTTTGTCATTGTGCGATAGCGGCCGACGACCGGATGATCGAGCGTGGCGACCAGATCCTCGGCGAGCACCTGGGGATGATCGAACATGTCCTCGATCGGCCGCACCGCTGCGCAGGGCACGCGCTCGCCGAAGATCTCCTCCCATTCCGCGGCGCTGCGCTCGGCGAGCGCAGCGCGCAGCTCCGGCACGAGCTCCGCGGCATGCGCGGCGCGGCTGCGCATCGTCGCGCAACGCGGGTCGCGGGCGTGTTCCGGCCGGCCGACCAGCTCGCACAGCGCGGCAAAGAAATGGTTGGAATGAACCGAGATGTAGAGAAACCCGTTCTTCGTCGGATGGATCCCGGTCAGCCCACCGGCGCCGGAATCGCGTGCGGCCTCGCGGCCCTCGCTCTCGGCCCAGACAAAACGCCCGGCTTGGATCGTCAATGCGCTGCGCAACAACGAGAGGCTCAAATATTGCCCGACGCCGCTGCGCTCGCGCTTGAACAGCGCGGCGGCGACGCCGTAGGCGAGGAGCGCCGAGGTGAAATAATCGAGGACCGAGCCCAGCACCACCTGCGGCTTGTCGGCCCCGCCGCCCTGAAAGACCGCCATCCCGCTGAGGCACTGCAGGACCTGGTCGAAGCCGCCCTTCTCGCTCAACGGCCCGCCATCGCCGTAACCGGTCAGCCCGCAATAGACGAGCCGCGGGTTGATCGCCTTGAGCCGCGGGTAGTCGATGCCGAGCCGGGCCGGCACCGACGGCCGAAAATTCTCGACCAGGACGTCGGCGGTCTCGACCATCCTGTGGAGGACCGCCAGCCCTTCCGGCTGCTTCAGATCGAGCGCGAGCGCGCGCTTGCCGCGGTTGGTGCCGAGGAAAAACCGGCTCTCGCCTGCAAGGCTCGACGGGAACTGGCGGAGCATGTCGCCCTGCGGTGATTCGATCTTGATCACCGCGGCGCCGAGATCAGCAAGCAGCGTGCAGCCATAGGGGCCGGCGAGGTAGCTGCACAAATCAAGGACGGTGACGCCGTCGAGCGGACCGGCCGCAACTTTAGTCATCACTGCCGCTCCCGCGCGCGCACCGCCGCGACCTTTTCCAACACCCGCTGCGCACGGTAGCGGATCGGGTAATCGATAAATTTGCCGTCGAGCTGGATCGCCGCGCTGCCTTCGGCCTCGGCCCGGGCGAAGCCGGCGACGACCCGCTCCGCGAAGGCGATCTCCGCCTCGCTCGGGGTGAAGACGCGGTTGACGACTGCGATTTGGTTCGGGTGGATGCACATCTTGCCCTGGAAGCCGAACCCTAAAGCCGTGCGGGCCGACGCTTCGAGCCCCTCCTCATCCGCCAGATCGACCCACACCGTGTCGAACGGCGCCTCGATGCCGGCGGGCGGGACGCGGTGACGATCTTGGCGCGGGCATAGGCCAGCTCCGCCTCGCCGCGGCTCCACGCCATGTTCAGATCGAGCGTGAAATCGCCGGCGCCGAAAGCGATGCGCTTCACCCGGGTGCCGGTCGCGAGGATCGCGTCGATCTGGTTGAGGCCGCGCGCATTCTCGATGATCGGGACCAGGTCGATCTTGCGCGGCACAAGCCCTTGCTCACGCTCGAGCTGGGCGAGAAGCCAGTCGGCCGTCGCGAGCCCTGCGGCGCTTTCGACTTTCGGCAGAATGACGCCGTCGAGCCCCGGGCGGACGATCGCCGCCAAATCGCCGTAACAGAACTCGGTGTCGACCGCATTGACGCGGACATACAACAGCGCTCGCCGCGGGCGCGCGAGGGCCGCGATCACCGCAGCGCGCGTCGCCCTCTTCTCGGCGGTCGCGACCGCATCTTCAAGATCGAGGATCACCGCGTCGGCGTCGAGGGACAGCGCCTTCTCCACCCGCCGCGCGTGGTTCCCCGGCGCAAACAGAAAACTTCGCAATGTCTGCATAGGTGTCTCCGTAGGGCGATCCGCGCCGCATGCCTTCATCGCTTCCATAATAGCAAGCGGTTTAATCGAAGGATGGAGCATCGCCGAGCTTCCAAAACAACGTTGTCACCTGTTCCACCTGTTTTATCAGGTGCAGATCAGGCTCGGTTCTCCCTGCAGCTCTCCTGGCTGTTTTCGCTGTTTTTTGCAGCCAAATAGCAGTCATTGCTTCACCTCGTCCGCTCACCTGGCGCCCCGCATCGGCGCGTTCCCGAATCTCAATGAGATACGAACATTATGGCAATTTTATTGTTGCTTGTATAGCAATGCGGCGAGTTCGAAGGCTACACCGGGCGGCGGTGAATCAACGGTTGGCGTTGAGCGGACTTGCAAATCAGACGGATGCTACTCGTGGAGGCGGCGTTTGCTATTGTGAATCGGGCGTCTCTCGCATCGTTGGGGCACCTAACTCCGCAGGAACCTTGCAGGCATGTATGATCGTGATGAAGTCGCGTGCCATTTATGTTTCAATGACAAAGTATTGCGCGATTGGATCAAAGAGCAGGCGATCGGCCGAGGCAAATGTCCATGGTGCGGAAGGCTCGGGCATTTAATCTACCTCACGAAATTGGCGGAGCCCTTCCGTGAAGTTGTGAACCTTTACACCCAGGCAGATGGACCTGACGTGGCTCAGCGTGGCGAGCGCATAGGCGATCTTTTAGATTGCCAATGGGAGCTATTTTCGGAAGCGCTTGTTGACCTGCGTCAGGAATTGGCGGTGGCGATTCTCACTGTGGATATACATGGTAGGAACTGTATGACTACCAAGATTATGAAGGACTTTTTTCTTCAAGAGAATCATCTCTAGAAGAAGCGTGGGATGCGAAAGCATATGCCGTACTGACGGGAGAAATGCCAAAACCCCCCGATCCTGAAATGATCGGAGAACAAGAGGAACCGTTCGGACAATTTGAAGCAGCTTTCGAAGATCTAGCGGTTAGCTTTGAGCCAGAGAGGGAAGGAAAGCTGTATCGTGCGCGGGTTTATGACGATCGGGATCGTAAGAACAGGTATACCGAGAGTGAAATCGGCGCACCGCCTGTAGAGAAAACGAAAGCAGGGCGTTCTAACCAAGCGAAGCAGCCCGGCTTATATCTAGCAAATAGCAAGTCAACGGCGCTAGCCGAGGTGCGACCCTGGAAAGGAGCAGCCGTTGCTGTGGCAGAAATGAGGGATAAAACGCAGATTGTTACTGGTCGATCTGTCGCAAGTCCAGAGGGTTAGAAGCCCATTATTTATTGATATTTTGAAATGGAGGGACCTAAGCTGCTAAAGGTCTTATGCACTAGAGACTGCTCTTACGGAACGTTTCTAATCTGTGAAGTAGCCCTATTAGATCCTCGGGAATATCCTCCCTCCTCATAGCGTCTATAATCCGGCTGTCTGAAAGCGAGATGCCGTAAATTTCTTGAACTCGCGCCCGAAACCCACTGAGAACGAATGTGCGCAAGTTTGCGGTATTATGTAGCAAGTGCCACCCAGTGGCGCTTGCTACATAATACCGGGAGTTAATGATATTTTGGGGTGTTAATTCGACTTATAAATATTGTAGATTATTGGTATGAAAACTTTTTAGGAGAACCAGAAATGAGCGAGGAGAAGATAAGTCTGGAATTGCTCGGCACGCGGGTCATGACGTTGACCGCCGAGGTACGCGATCTGCGGCTGCGCTTTGATGGGATCGAGCGTCGCTTTGGTGCGCTGGAAAGCCGCTTCACCGCGGTGGAGGCTCGGCTCTCCGGCATCGAGACACGATTGAGCGCTATCGAGAGCCGGGTTGGCGGGGTCGAGGAACGCGTCTCGGCGCTGCTCGCGGTGATGGTGCGCATCGCCGAACGTCTCGATGGGAGGGCACCGCAATGAGCCGGCGTAGGGCGGATGCAATCCGCCGTCTTATTTGCCAGGATGCCGGGGCCTGATCGTATAAGGTTGCTTGTCTCGCTTGTCCGACAAGCGGGATTCCGATGGAGGCAAAAATGGCGGATTACATCCGCCCTACGCTTGCTGGAAGGAGGACCGCGCCCTGTCGCGGGCGCTGACCCTGCAATATGACAAGGTGCTGTTCATCCTGGAGCCGAGTGACCAGGCCAAGGCGGCGATCGGCAAGCGGGTCACTGTGGTCGATTTCCTGATGGCCGGCTGGCCATCCGCTACCGCGGCGTCGAACTCGCCTACCGCACTTTCGACAAGCTTCGTCAGGTCGACCAGGGGGCGATTGCCGAGAACAAGCAGTTCGGCGCGGTGTTGGCGATGATCCGCGACCAGCAACTCCGTCGCGAGCCCGAACGTCGCAGTGAAAGGGCACCGCGCCCGCCGTGATCAGCGCGACACGCGATTCTTCAAGGTCGGTTGAGGTGTCCTAGGAGCCGAGCAGGCTAACGCCCACTCGGTAAAAAGGCGTGCCGGCTCAACCTCCCGTTGATCCGGCGCAGGTCAGGGCCAGTCTTAAGGAGCCACGTTGTTCCTATCGTTGCAGCCCTTGCCATTCAGTACGAGGTTGTGCGAGTGGCCTGTGGACGTGTTGTCGATCACGTTGGAGGGACATGCAACGGTAATTCCGTAGTTACCGGCGCCCGTACCGCCGCCCGTGGCGGTATTGCCTATAACCGTGCTGCCGGTGGCGACTTCAATCGCCCTGTTGGGCCCGTTGCCGCTGACGTTGTTGCCGGTCACCGTGCTGCCCGGGCCGACAGCAATCCCGCTAACTTCGTAGTTGCTCACGTAATTGCCGGTCACTGTCCCAGTAGCCTCAATCGCGGTAAAGCGGAAATCGGTCGCGGTATTTCCCTTCACGATCCCCGTGGCGATTATCCCATTACCTCTCACACCGAGGCCGGAAACGCGCAATCCCTCAACGATAGAGCCGTCAGCCGAGCCAAGATCAACCGAGGGCGTATATCCCGAGATCGACCCGTTGCGCACAGCAATGCCCTGCAGCTGGCCCTGCGTTAGTACCCCCGTCCCCGCTTCCCCGCCCCCGCTACTGCCGGTCATCGAGAAACCGCCAAGGTCGATGGTGACAAAATTGGCGGTAATCACGAGGCAGGTCAGGCCGGGGGGAATGGGAGGTAGATTATTCGCGAGTCTGTATGAGCCTGGCTGACTGATGGTTTGGCACGCGGTGATTTTGGTCGGTTCTTGTGCTCCAGCTCCAGATACAAAAATCAGAGCTCCCAGGGCGAGCACAATTGGAAAAAGGGCTGCAGGCCTTCTCATGTTTCTCCTCCCATCGAGCGCCGTTGGATTGAGCCGTTTTGGCTATTTATCGCCGCCTGATTGAACTGATGATTTAGCAACGTCTAAGTCAACACGCGTTTTGTGCGGTCTTGACGCTCCAATAATTTTTCTTAAGTTGTAAATGGGACAAGTGGCCCGCTGTTGTAGCGTTAAGGCACCAACAGCTGCGTCGCGAGCCGCAGCGTCGCAGCATCAAGGCACCGCGCCGCCGCGATCAGCGCGCCGCCCGTCTGTTGTTAAAGTCCGCTGAACTGTTCTATGAGCCGAGCGCACTGACGCCCGCTCGGCAAAAAACCGGGAGCGGTTTCGTCCGTCCGCGTTGCGGGCGTCGGTCGGGCGCTGCGCTACGCCGGGGGCTCCGCGCCCGCCCGCCGCCCGACCCCAGCACTGACATTTTTAAATTGGGGAAAACATGGACATTTGTATTTGCCTGGACAGGCGGCGGCAGTCTGAAACGCTAGAGGTAGAGGGCAACCGCAACAAGCTGCAGTCGGCGCTAAAGCCGCCGCCAATATGAAGTAACGTTCCATCGATGACTTCCGACCGTCCGGCGCTGATGTTCGCTTCGGTCCATCATTCACGTCGTATCGTGTCGCGACTAGGTGTGTCTGCTAAATAAATCCAGACCAATCGGAGCGCCGCGCGAGAAAACCCGGCTCGCAAACCGACCAAGCTCATGTCGTCGACCATACGCCGCGGGTCGGTCTCGTTTGACCGGGTTCGGCAATTCCCACAAACTCGCGGCGGAATGAGGTTTTAACGATGAGCGACATTGGTCCTCTTTATGTCGGCCGCTCGCTGTTGCGGCGCGAGGACCGCCGGCTGCTGCGGGGCCAGGGGCAATTTATCGCCGATCTTGTTCTGCCCCGCATGCTGCACGCGGTTTTGGTCCGTAGCCCAGTAGCGCATGCGCGCATTCGCTCGGTCGACCTGGCGCGCGCTGCCGCGGCGCCCGGCGTGGTGCTCGCTCTCAACGGCGCCGATCTGTTGCAGCTGCTGCCGCCGGTGCCGGAGGGGCAAATCTCGTTGCCGCGCAAATGGACCTCGGTCATTCAGCATAAATTCCTCAATCCGCAGCAGCCGCTATTGGCGCACGACAAGACGAGGCATGTCGGCGAGGCGGTTGCGGTCATTGTAGCGGAGAGCCGCGACCTGGCCGAAGACGCCGCCGAACGGGTGACCTGGGACCTCGAAGAGTTGCCGGCAGTGGTCGACCCAGAGGCGGCGTTGCGCTCGGACAGTCCGATTGTCCATGACCGGTTTCAGACCAATTTGATCGGCGCGTTTTCGGTTGGGAGGGGCGAAGTCGACGCGGTGATGGCCGGCGCTCCGCATCGGCTGCACCGCCGGTTTTATCACCACCGCTACGCCGCTGTGCCGCTCGAGTGCCGCGGCGTCGTCAGCGCCTATGATCCGCGCACCGACTCGGCGACCATCTGGTCCTCGACCCAGGTGGTTCACTGGGTGCGGCGCGAGGCCGCCGCGCTGTTGGGTTTGCCCGAGGCGCGGGTGCGCTGCATAGCGCTCGATGTCGGAGGGGGCTTTGGCGGCAAAGGGCATGTTTACCCCGAAGACCTGCTGGTCACTTTCCTCGCGCGCAAACTCGGCCGGCCGGTGCGGTGGATCGAGGGGCGCACAGAGCATCTGATGAGCGCGACGCATTCGCGCGACCAGCTGCACGATGTCGAGGTCGGGTTTGACGATGAGGGTCATATCCTCGCATTGCGCGACGATTACATCGTCGATTGCGGCGCGTGGAACCCGATCGGGTCCGGCGTCGCCTACAATACCGCCGTCCACTTGACCGGCCCCTACAAGATCGGGAATATTGCGGCCTCGGGAAGGATCGTCGTCACCAACAAGGTCCCGAACGCCCCATACCGCGGCGCCGGGCGCCCGGAAGCCGCGTTCGCGATGGAGCGGACCATCGATTTGGTGGCGCGAACCCTGGGCCTGGAGCCCGCGGAAGTGCGCCGGCGCAACATGATCCGCGCCGAGGAGATGCCGTACAATGTCGGCATCCCTTACCGGGACGGCGAGCCGATCGTCTATGACAGCGGAGATTATCCCGCCGCGTTGCAAAAGGCGCTGGATGCGGTCGGCGGGGTCGAGGCGTTTCGCCGGCGTCAGGGCGAGGCGCGCAGAGCGGGCCGCCAACTTGGGCTCGGCATCGGCTGCTATATCGAGGGGACCGGCGTCGGGCCGTTCGAAAGCGCGTTCGTCCGCATCGACCCGTCAGGGAAAATCTACGTCTCGTCCGGCGCCTGCCCGCAGGGCCAGGGCATGGAGACAATTTTCGCCCAGGTGGCGGCCGACCTTTGGAAGGTCCCCCCGGAAGACGTCGTCATAGCCCTCGCCGACACGGCGGCAATCGCGATCGGGTTTGGCACGATGGCGAGCCGCAGCACGGTCACTCTCTCGGCGGCGATGCACCACGCCAGCGAGCGGCTCCGGGAAAAGGTCTTCGCCATCGCCGCCAATCTGCTGGAATGTGCGCCGGCCGATCTCGAATTGCGCAATGGCGGCGTGGGGATAGTCGGGGTCCCCGGGGGGGCCCCCGGCGCCACGGTGAGCCTCGCCAGGATTGCCCAGGCGGCGCGTCCGGGCTGGGACAACGAACGCCCGCCAGGGGTCGAAGCCGGCCTCGAGGAGATCTATTACTGGCAGCCGCAAACGGTCACCTGGAGCTATGCCGTGCATGTCGCGATCGTCGAGGTCGACCGCGAGACCGGGCGTGTGGGCATCGAGGACTACGTCGTCGCCCATGATTGCGGCGTCGTCGTCAACCCGATGCTGGTCGAGGGCCAGATCATGGGCGGCGCCGCTCAGGGGCTCGGCGGCATCTTGTTGGAGAGGATCGCCTATGATGCGAACGGGCAATTGCTGAGCGGCTCACTGATGGATTACGCGCTCCCGACCGCCAGCGACATTCCGGCAATGCGGATCGTTCACCAGCACTCGCCGTCGCCGCTCAACCCGCTCGGCGTCAAGGGGGTCGGCGAGGGCGGCGCCGTCGCCCCGCCGGCAGCCATCGCCAATGCCGTCTGCGACGCCTTGGCCCCGTTCGGCGTCGAGGTGAATTCGACGCCGATCAAGCCGGAACAGCTGATAAGTGCAATGCAACCGCGCTGACGTGACTTGGCGGCCACGCGAGCTTGCTCGGGATCGGGGTTGCGTCCAGACTTCGAGTAGTGCGCGAGGAGCCCGCTATGACCAACCCGGATCGCCCGAACATAATCTTCATCGTCGTTGACGACTGCGGGTACGCGGATCTCGGCTGCACCGGGCAGACCGGTTACCGGACCCCGGCGCTCGACCGGCTCGCCGCTGAAGGGGTGCGCTTCACGCAGGCCTACGCCAACGCGCCGCTCTGCACCAACACGCGCGTTGCGATGATCACCGGGCGCTACCAGTACCGCCTCAAACTCGGCCTGGTCGAGCCGTTGCGCCCCGCCAACCGCGATGAGCCCGAGATGGGGATCCCGCCCGGCTTTCCGACATTGCCCTCGCTGTTGCGCGCGGCCGGCTATCAAACCGCGCTGATCGGGAAATGGCACCTCGGATTTCTGCCGAAATACGGGCCGCTGAAGAGCGGCTATGACGAATTCTTCGGCATCATGGGCGGTTTCACTGGTTACTACACGCATAAGGGCGAGGGCGGCGAGCCCGACCTGTACGAAGGCGAATTGCCGGCCGAGCAGGCAGGCTATGTAACCGACCTGCTGAGCGAGCGAGCGCTCGCATACGTGCAGGCGGCCGCCCGATCGCCCAGGCCCTATTTTCTCAGCTTGCACTACAACGCGCCGCATTGGCCGTGGTCGGCTCCCTCGATCGAGGCGGTGGCGCGCGAGCGGGAGGTCGACCGGGCGGAAATCATGGAGGGTGGCAGCCCGCGCATCTATGGCGAGATGATGCAGATCCTGGACGCCGGGATCGGCCGGGTCGTCGACTCGGCGCGGTATTCCGGCAAGGACACGCTGGTGGTCTTCACCAGCGACAATGGCGGCGAGCGGTATTCGAACATCTGGCCCTTCGTCGGCCGCAAGTGGGACCTGTTGGAGGGCGGTCTGCGGGTGCCGCAGATTGTCTGGCGCCCCGGGCATATCAAAGCCGGCCAGGTCACCGAACAGGTGTGCATCACAATGGACCTGACGGCGACCTGTCTGGCCGCGGCCAATGTCGCGCCCGATGCCGACCATCCGCTGGACGGGAGGGATCTGCTGCCGGTGCTAGCCGAACAGGCGCCGCCCAGTGAGCGCACCCTCTACTGGCGGATGGCCAACCGCAGCCAGCGGGCGGTCCGCCGCGGCGACTGGAAATATCTGAAGGTACAGGATAGGGAGTACCTGTTCGATATCGGCTACGACCCGCGCGAACGCGGCAACATGGCCCGCAAGCGCCCCGATTTGCTGAACGAGCTGCGCGGCCTGTGGGGAGATTGGAACCGGGGAATGCTGCCGGTTCCCGACAACATGGTTCCGCCATTTTCGAATTTGCAGGAGATGCTCTGGTAGCCTTGTCGGTCTACCGGCGCGCCATCAGCGCGTCAGCTCGACTACCAGGGCGGCGGCGGCCGCGGCAATACGGGTCACGGCGTCCGCATCGACCGCATGCGGCCAGCGGTCTTGCGGCAGATGGAACCAGGGATTGCTGCCGACCAACGTGACGTAACGCCCACCGGCGCGGTGGATGTCGCGGGTTTCGCCGCTGGGCACAAGGGTCCTGGGAGCGACGACGTCGGGGGCTCGGCCGGCGCGAGCCAGTTCGGTCTCGGTCGACTGACGCAGATCGTCGCTAGCCGATAGCAACGAGAGTTCGCCGCCGGCGGCGCCGATGTTCGCGCCGAAATGTATCCAGGTAGCGCCCCCTTCGGAAATCGGGCGTTCCCACCCCGGCCGGCGCGCCATGAAGTCGTCGAGACCGAGATGGCCGAGCTCATGACCGCTGTTTGCAGTGAAGACCACGTCGCAGCCGGGCGGGGCCGCAATCAGCGCGCGCAGTGATTCGAGCCAGCAGACGAGCCCACCGCCCCGCTCTGCGGTCGACTGCCACCACGAGCTGCGTGGCGTCATGACCACCACTGGGGGAGAGGCGCGACGGGAGCCAGCGATCGC
Source organism: uncultured Alphaproteobacteria bacterium (assembly GCA_963787425.1). Taxonomy (GTDB): domain Bacteria; phylum Pseudomonadota; class Alphaproteobacteria; order ATCC43930; family CGMCC-115725; genus AP-15. The sequence continues at coordinate 149,895 of CAWBCV010000001.1, read as the reverse complement.
GACGACCACGTTGCGGGCAGCCGCTGGAACATATCGGTTTTCTGCGACTACTCGGGCTGGTGCGGCGCGTGCGGCACCGGCGAGCACCGTCTCATTCGCCTCGCTCGAAACATGGATCACAGGCGCGCCATAAGGATTTCGGAACCGTTCGGCATTCAGCGGCCCCATACCGGGCCGCTCGCCGCTGCAAACGATCACCAAAGCGCGATGCACCGCGTCGCGACGCAGCCTCTCGTATTCTCCAGTGTAAACCGATCGCGGCGTCAGCTTGGCCACGAGGATGGCCGCGTCGTGGCCGCTGGAGCTGAGAGTGCCGGTCACGCCGTCGGCGGCGGTAGAGGGAGCGTCAAACGCCGGCATCGCCGAGATGCGTTCGCCGTCCAGCTCCAGGTAGCAGGCGACCGGATCTAACCGATCCAGCTCGAACACCTCGGTGCCCGCTTCGGCGCCGAGGCCAGCCGACTCATGCGCGAGCCAAATAGCGCCCGCCTCGTCGCCGGTCGTCGCAGTCCGATGAGCCCCTTGCGAATCCCACGCGGTCAGCCACGCAACCGCCCGCGCCCTGATCTCGTCAAAAAGCTGGAGTGAGACTCGCATGCATCCGCTCCAGAATGGCATCCCCCTGGCTGTTTTCGCTGTTTCTACAGCCAATTTACAGCCATGGGTGAATACCGGCGATCGGTCTCGAGATACCGGATGGCTTTCGCGGCTTTGCGCCTAACCCAATATGTGTGCCACGCAATCGTCGCTTATACGTGATGTAATTAGAGACCGTTTCTTGTCATAAAAGCAAGTTGAAATGCCTTATATAGCAACAGAGCCGATTGCGACAGCGGGAGCTCGACCCCGGACTGCAAAGTCGGACTAAACGAAGGTTTCTGGCGGAGAGGGAGGGATTCGAACCCTCGGTCCCCCGTAAGAGGGACAACGGTTTTCGAGACCGCCCCGTTCGACCGCTCCGGCACCTCTCCGAGTTGCTCGAATAGCCGATAGCATCAAGGGCCGCAACCCGTGAGGACATATCCTTCCACCGTCGGCGGTGGCCACTAAGATCGCAGTCGATTGCGGAGGAGAGGCGATGCCGGCAATTGGGGCAAAGCGGGTCGGCGTGATCGGGGCCGGCATGGTCGGGATGTGCGCGGCGAGTTGGCTGCAGCGCGACGGCCACAGTGTCTTTCTGATCGAGCAAGACGAGCCCGGCCGCGGCGCATCCTTCGGCAACGCCGGGTGCTTCAACGGCTCCTCCGTCACCCCGGTGGCGATGCCCGGCGTCGTGTGGAACGTTCCGCGCTGGCTCTTTGACCCGCTCGCCCCTTTGGCGCTGCGCTGGAGCTATCTGCCGGCGCTCGCTCCGTGGCTGCTGCGGTTCCTTCGCGCCGGCACGCCGGAAAAGGCGCGGGCGGCGGCCCGCGCCTTGCGCCCGCTCGTCGGGCCGACCCTTGAAGCATTGCAGCCGCTGGTCAGCGCGGCAGGCGCCGAGGATCTCGTCCATCGTCTCGGCCATCTCTATGTCTACCGCTCGGCCGAAAGCCTGGAGAAGGACCGGTTCGCCTGGGATCTGCGGCGCGAGAACGGGGTCGAGATCGACGAGTTCGACGCCGACGAATTGCGCCAGCTGGAGCCCGCCCTGTCGCGCGACTACGTGCGCGGCGTGTTGGTCCGCGAGAACGGACATACCTCGAACCCGCTGGCATTGGTCGAGCGTCTGGTCGAGCAATTCGTCCGCTCGGGCGGCGAGCTGGTGCGGGCGCGGGCGCACGGCTTTCGCATCGAAGGCGGCCGGCTCGACGCGATCGAGACCGACACCGGGGACCTCCCTGCCGACGCCGCGGTCGTCTGCGCCGGGGCCTTTTCAAAACCGCTCGCCGCGGCGCTCGGGGACAAGGCGCCGCTCGAGACCGAGCGCGGCTATCACCTGATGATCCGCGATCCGGAAACAATGCCGCGCATTCCGACCGCCGATGCCGACGGCAAATTCGTCGCGACGCCGATGGATACCGGACTGCGCTTTGCCGGCACGGTCGAGCTCGCCGGTCTGGCGGCGCCGCCCGATTGGCGGCGCGCCCAGATATTGCTCGAGCAGGGGCGCAAGATGCTGCCCGGTCTCGCCGCATCGCACCCGCAGGAGCGGATCTCGGTGTGGATGGGCCATCGGCCGAGCCTGCCCGACTCGCTGCCGGTTCTCGGCCCCTCGAGCGCGACGCCAGACGTGATCTACGCCTTCGGCCACGGCCATGTCGGCATGACGTCGGCACCGATGACCGGCAAGATCGTCGCCGATCTCGTCGCCGGCCGCCCGCCCTCGATCGATATCCGGCCTTTTTCTGCCGGCCGGTTCCGTTAACAGCGCGCTCGGAGGAGGTCGGGCAAATCGGTCAATGCCGAGACGGTATGATCGGGGGCATGGCCGAGCTCTTCGGCGCGTCCGCGCAGCATGCGGAACATATTGGCCGGAGCGCCCCCGCCACTGCGGCGGATCCAGGCGACCTCGAAACCAAAGGCCTTGGCGCCGGCGACGTCGAAGCTGTTTGACGAGACGAACAGCACTTCCTCCTTCGGCACGCCGAGCGCCGGCTCGACGAGGGCATAACAGGATCGGTGTGGCTTGTATGCACGCACGCTGTCGACGCTGATCGCGGCCTCGATCCAACGGTCCAGTCCGGAATTTCGGACGAGTTCTTCGAGCATTCTCGGGCTGCCGTTCGACAGGATGGCGAGCTTGTGTCCCGCGAGCGCGGCGAGCGCCTCTTGGGCTTCCGGATAGGGATCGAGGTGGAGATAATTCTCCATCAGCGGTTCGCGAACGGCGTCGTTTGGCTCGACCCCGGCCGCCCGCAAAGCAAAGTCGAGCGCGGCCCCCGTCACAACCCAGAAGTCCGCATATTCCTGCATCAAGCTGCGCAGCCACGTGTATTCCAATTGCTTCAACCGCCAGATCTGGGTGATCACCTCGCCTTTGCCCGGGCACAAGGCCTCGGCCTTGGCCAGTACGGATTGAACGTCGTAGAGCGTACCGTAAGCATCGAAGACCAAGGCCTGAACCGTCATGACAAAATTCCTTCGGGCATTACGCATTTGATGGGCCGCGACCAAACCCGTCTTCAAGTCGCGAAGATCATGCGATGATCGGCTTCGGCAAACGCGGCGGCTGCCCGGTCGGCGATCATCCGGCCGGCGCGCAGACCGATGACGCGATCGGCGAACTGGATTGCAAACTCGACCTGGTGCAGACTGACGAGGACGGCAATCATGCGCTCGCGCGCAATGTCGCGCAAAATCGACAGGACGCTCTTCGCCGATTCCGGATCGAGGCTGGCGACCGGTTCGTCGGCCAGCACAAATCGGCTCTGCTGGGCGAGCGCCCGCGCAATAGCGACCCGCTGCTGCTGACCGCCCGACAAGCTGTCGGCGCGCTGCAAGGCATAGGGCAGCATGCCGACCCGGTCGAGCGCGGCGAGCGCCAGTTGCCGATCCCGATGCGGGAAACGGCGCAGCATCACGCGCCAGGTCGCTACTTCACCGAGGCGGCCGACCAAGACGTTGTCCAATGCGTTCAGTCGCCGGATCAGATTGAATTGTTGGAAGATCAGGCCAATTTCGCTGCGCGCCATCGACAGCTGGCGGCCGCCGAGAGTCCGTATGGCATGCTCGCCCAGAAAGATCTGTCCGCTGTCGGATTGCGCGAGGCGTGTGACGCATCGGAACAGTGTAGTCTTGCCGGCGCCGCTGGCGCCGAGTATCGCGACGACCTCGCCCGCCGCCACCTCAAAGGATACATCGTCGAGGACGATACGGTCGCCGAACCGCTTGCTCAGTCCGACGATGCGTATTGCCGGATCGGTTGCCAACGCAGCGGTCACACCAGTTTCCGCCGCAGCCAGGCGCTGAACTGGTCGATCGCGGTGACCATCGCAAGGATGATCAGAATGATCGTGAAAAGCCGCGCGAAATCCAACAGATCGACGCTGTTCTTCAGCTCCTGCCCGATCCCGCCCGCGCCGACAACTCCGAGCACGGTCGAGGAGCGGACATTGAACTCCCATACGTAGAGCGTGATCGAAGTCAAATTGGGCAGCACATCCGGCAGCAAGGCGTAACTGATGACCTTGAGGCGGTTGGCGCCGGTCAATGCCGCCGCCTCGAGCGGACCGGGTTCCACCGCTTCGATCGCTTCCGACCACAGCTTGGCAATCGTGCCGGCAGAATGGAGGCCGATGCCGAGCACCCCGGCGAAGGGCCCGAGCCCGACGGCCGCGACAAACAGCAACGCGAAGATGAAGGAATTGATCCCGCGAAGGGTGTTGAGAAACCAACGCGTCGGCGTGTAGAGAAGCCGGCTCGGCGTAATGTTCTGTGCCGCGAGAATGCAGCACGGCGCGGCGATGACGACCCCGATGGTCGTACCGACCACCGCCATCGCTACCGTCTCTATGGCTCGTTCGATCAGAACACCGAGCTCGCTCGTGTCGGGCGGCCAAGCCTTGGCTGCCCAATGCGCCAGCTTCGGCAGCCCGCTCCACAGCCGGCCGACATCGAAATCGACGAAATAGAAAGAGAGGCCGTAGACCAGCAGCACCAGCAGCAGCGTCGCGACAAAGCGAACCGGCGCTACCGCTATCCAAGACCGCGCCGGATCCGGATAAAAGGCGCCGGCGTCACCGGTCCTCATTTCTGGTTTTTGAGAGCTCCGACGGCGATGCCGGCATCCTCGATAAGCTTGTAGTTGGCGTGGCTCGACGCGATGAAGCCGGTATAGTGCTTTGGCAATATGGTTTGAGCCTGCTCGTCGGTGATCGCAGTCACGATATCCTGCACCTTTTTTGCCATAGCGGGATCGAGCCCGGCGCGCACTGCCAACGCATCATTGGGCAGGTCATCGGACGTCCAGACGATCTTGGTCGCTTGCGGCGAGATGGCGCCGCTTTCAATCATCGCCGTGCGGTTTCGATCGAAGTCGGTCGCGAGGTCGGTTTGTCCGTTGGCCACCGCGATCTCGTTGGCCGCGTGGGTGGCACCCTCGTGATACTGGAAGTAGGTTTTGGGATCGAGGCCGCGGGATTTGAACCAGAACGTCGGCACGAGCCAGCCCGAGGTGGAACCGACATCTGCAAAGGATATGCGCAGCCCTTTGCCATCATCGGGCCATTTCTTGATTTCGAGGTCCGGCCGGGCGATTACGATCGCATGGTAAATCGGCTTGCCGTCGTACTTTGCCGTGGCGATCGCGTCGCCGGCCCCCTGGTGGTGCGCGATGACATAGCCCCAGGGTCCCATCCAAGCGACATCGACTTGGCCACTGGCCAGCGCCACTGCGATGCCCGCCCAGTCGGTCGTTGCCTCGAGGGTGTAGGTGACACCAAGCCGCTCGGCGAGGTGTTTGAAGAAAGGATCGAAGGCTTTCTTGGTTTCGCCTGGCGTCGGTTGCAGCGGCCCGACCGCAAAGTGGAGGGTGTCGGCCGCATGCGCCGTTCTAGAGACGAGCGCCAATGCAAAGGCGAGCTTCGAGATCCCTCGGACGATGCGGTCGACTCGGTCTCGATCCAAGTACATGTGATTCCTCCGAATAGTTGCAGTGTTCAGCCCGATGCATCGACTAAGCTGCGGAAATTGCTCAAGCCGGCGTGACCTGCGCCTCCGGTCGAAGGGTAGCGGATCGCGCTCGCGCGGGTCGAGCGGTGAAACAGTCGCGGAGGTTTGGAAACGGCAGCCGTCAGCCGCTGGGTTAGCTCGGGCGCAGCTCACCCGCTCGACGGCACTCGCACGCCGGGCACGAGGAAGAGGCCCGCGATTGCCTTGAGGCGTTCGTCGTCGCTCTTCAGATACATGCTGCGCAAGGCGAAGATCGCCGCGCCGGCCGCGGTGTCGTTCCACAACCAGTCGCCGAGCTGCTTGCTCGACGGTTTGGCGGAGCAGGAAAGAGCGACCTCGATGTAGGCCGCCTTCAGATCGTCGACCGCGAAACGCAGTGTCAGCGGCGCCGACATCTCTGCGCTCGGGCTCTCCGGGGTTTGCCCGCGCAGCCAGCTGGCCATGTAACGACCTGCCTCGCCGATCGAGAGCCCGCTGAGCCCGACTATCGCGCGCTCGCGCTCTTTGGCAGCGCGTCGATATGCGGCGTCGACCCGCTCGCTCTCGTCCTCCAGCGCAGCGGCGAGCCGCGTTGCCGAGGCGCCATCGAGGTGGGGTTTGGCGAAGGGTGGTCTCCAAGCAGAGTCGGGCTGTTCCCGCGGATCGTCTTCGGGAAAATCCTCGATGATCACGGGACCGCGCTCGCGTTCGAGCAGGCGCAATGCCGCGAGGATCACGCGCTTCTGGAACGCCGCATCGCTCGGCGGACCGAACGGTCGGCCCAGCTCGAACGGAACCCACAGCGCACGGGGCGGCTTGGTATTTTCGGTTTGCGGCCGAATGAGGCTGATCGCCACGGTCGGGAGACCCTCTTCCTCGAGATAATGCCCCAGCGCGCTCACGGCGCGCGTGCAGAGCGGTCAAACGGGGGAGAGCAGAACGGCGTCGACCGCATCGGATTTCAGCCGAGCGGCGACGTTACGCGCGTAGGGCTCCATCTGCAGCGGGTCGGTCGCGCCCATAAAGGAATAATGGGTCGCCGCCACGGAGCCGATGACGCCCTCGGCGGCGAGCTCGCGCAGCCGGTCGAGCGGGAACACGACGTTCCAGTCTTCCTGGAAGCCGCTGCGGTCGAGGTTGATCGAGATGTGGCTGGACATCAGCTGCTCGGCCCGAGTCTCGGACGGGATCACCCGGTAATCGGCGTCACGCCCGCGGAATGGCTTTTCGCTTCTGACGACCAAGCCGGCCGACGAGACGATCGCGACGCGCCGCTCGGCCAGAGGCGGCCCGTCTACCCACGGCGTCGTCGCGAAATTCGGGCATTCGAGTTCGGCGTAGCGCTTTGCCACCGCCGGCGGTAGATCGGTTAATCGCGCCATATCGGTTCCTTATGGATCTGGCACCCGGCCCCAAATCCATGCCCGGCGCCCCGGAAGCATCGCTGACGGGCGCTGCCCGGTCAATGAGGGTCGCTCATATGACTGCCGTACCGATTTTGAATGAATGGCGTTCGTCATGAGCTTAGGGTGCCCGGCCGAGAGGAACGCGCTGTATTGGGCCATGCGTGCTTCGAGATGCGACCCGGCGGTGCCGGGTCGCTCCTCAGCATGAGGCATCATATTGATAGCATTAGGAAAAACATCTCATCCTGAGACGTCTCGCGAAGCGAGTCCTCGAAGAGCCTGCCCCCGCGAAGGTGGGGGACGCACGACCTTTTCCCAGCCCTTACGCCACTCCCGTCGTGATCATATCGTATGCCGGCATTGTCAAAAATTCGGGAAACTTCGGCGCCTCGATCAGCTCGTTGAAGAGCACGGCTGCTTCCTCGTGATTGCCGCCTCCGCTTGACGCGCGCAGCTTTGCGAGCTCCTCGTCGAGGAGCTTGCGGCAGAGCGCCATGTCGACGGTGCGGCCGTCATCGAGCTGGGCGCCGTGGCGGATCCACTGCCACACCTGCGCGCGGCTGATCTCGGCGGTGGCGGCGTCTTCCATCAGATTGTAGAGCGGCACGCAGCCCGTGCCGCGCAGCCATGCTTCGATATAGCCGATCCCGACATTTAGATTCTGCCTGAGCCCGGCCTCGGTGATCGTGCCTGTCGGGACCGCGAGAAGATCCGATGGGGTGACATCCACGTCCTGGCGCTTGCGGGCGATCTGGTTGGGCTGAGGCATCTCGCGGTCGAAAATTTCGTTGGCGATCGCCACAAGGCCCGGATGGGCAACCCAGGTGCCGTCGTGCCCGTCGCTGGCCTCGCGCTGGTTGTCGGCGCGCACCTTCTCCATCGCCGCTTCGTTCGCGGCGGGGTCGTCGCGGATCGGGATCTGCGCCGCCATTCCGCCCATTGCGTGGATCTCACGCCGGTGACAGGTCTTGATCAGCAATCGGCTGTAGCTGCGCAGGAAATGCGTGGTCATCGTGACCTGCCCCCGATCGGGCATCACGCAATTCGGGTCCTCGGCGAATTTCTTGATGAAGCTGAAGATGTAATCCCAGCGGCCGCAATTGAGGCCGGCCGAGTGGTCGCGCAATTCCCAGAGGATCTCGTCCATCTCGAATGCGGCGAGGATCGTCTCGATCAGCACGGTTGCGCGGATCGTCCCTTTGGGCAGCCCGAGCCTTGCCTGCGCGTGCAGAAAGATGTTGTTCCACAGTCGCGCTTCGAGATGGCTCTCGAGCTTCGGCAGGTAAAAGTAGGGGCCGGTGCCGCGCGCCACCAATTCTTTCGCATTGTGAAAAAAGAACAGGGCGAAGTCGAAGAGCGCTCCCGACATCGGCTCGCCGTCGACGAGGACGTGCTTTTCCGGAAGGTGCCAGCCTCGCGGCCGTACAAACAGCACGGCGGTCTCGCCGTTCAGCGAATAATGCCGCCCCGTCTGCGGGTCATCGAAGGCGATCGTCCGGCGCACCGCATCACTGAGATTGGCTTGGCCTTCGATCAGGTTGTCCCAGGTCGGCGTATTCGCATCCTCGAAATCGGCCATGAAGACACTGGCGCCGCAATTCAGCGCATTGATCACCATCTTGCGGTCGGTCGGGCCGGTAATCTCGACACGGCGGTCCTGAAGGTCGTGCGGGATTGGCGCCACCCGCCAGTCGCCGTCACGGATGGCCTTGGTCTCCGGCAGGAAATCGGGCTTCCATCCGGCATCGAGCCGGCGCTGGATTTCGGCGCGGCGGGCGAGAAGACGCCGCCGCTCCGCACCGAATTCACGCTCGAGCTCGACGGCAAAGTCGATCGCCTCGGGTGTGAGCACCTTCTCGTAGCCGGGCTTTATCGGGCCGCGAATGGCGACGCCCGCGGTCATTGCGCCGCCCAATCGTGCACCGCCCAGTCGTGGTTGTGCACCAAACCCTCGTCATGGCCGTGCTGCGTGGAGTCTTCCGGCCGATCCTCATGGAACTGCGCCGTCTCGGTACTGCCGGCCAGCGCTGTCGTTGAGGAGCGCCCGCCCGAGATCACCATTGCCACGGCATCGAAGTAGCCGACGCCGACCTCGCGCTGATGCCGGGTTGCCGTGTAGCCATCCGCCTCGGCTGCGAACTCGGCCTGCTGCAATCCGGAATAGGCCGCCATACCGCGCTCGCGGTAATCGCGGGCCAGTTCGAACATCGCGAGGTTGAGGCTATGAAAGCCGGCCAAAGTGACAAATTGGAACCGGTAGCCCATTTGCGCGATGTCGTGCTGGAAGCTGGCGAGCCTCTCGGGACCCGGCTTTTTGCGCCAGTTGAAGCTCGGCGAGCAGTTGTAGGCCAGCAATTTGCCGGGGAACTCGCGATGGATCGCATCCGCAAAACGCTCGGCCTCGTCGAGATCGGGCTCGCTTGTCTCCCACCACAGCAGATCGGCGTAAGGGGCATACGCGAGGCTGCGCGCAATCGCGTATTCGACGCCGAGCCCCGGGCGAATGCGGAAGAAGCCTTCCCCGGTGCGCTCGCCGCCGATGAACGGGCGGTCGCGCTCGTCGACGTCGCTGGTCAACAATTGCGCCGATTGCGCATCTGCACAGCAGCACCGTCGGCACGCCTTCGACATCGGCCGCGAGACGGGCGGCGTTGAGTGTGCGGATGTGCTGGCTTATCGGCACCAGGATCTTGCCACCCAGATGACCGCATTTCTTTTCCGACGCGAGCTGGTCCTCGAAATGCACACCAGCCGCGCCAGCTTCGATCATCGCCTTCATCAGCTCGTAGGCGTTGAGGGCGCCGCCGAACCCGGCCTCGGCGTCGGCAATGATCCGGGCCATCCAGTACGTGTCGTCGCCATCGCCTTCCGAGTGGGCGATCTGGTCGGCACGGCGCAGTGCGTTATTGATGCGCCTGACCACATTGGGCACCGAATCCACCGGGTAGAGCGACTGGTCCGGATACATCTGCCCGGCAGTGTTGGCGTCGGCAGCAACCTGCCAGCCCGATAGATAGATCGCCTTCAAACCGGCCTTGACCTGCTGCACGGCTTGATTGCCGGTCAGAGCGCCGAGTGTCGGCACGAACGGCTCGGTGTTCAACAGGTGCCGCAGCCGTACGGCACCCATTTCCGCCAATGTATGACGAATGCGAAAGGAGCCGGCCAGCCGCTCGACATCGGCGGAGCCGTAGTCTCGGCAAATGTTCGAAATTGCGTCGGGCTGCATCATGACTTTCCTTAATCGATACTGCGTGGTTTCAATAACGACATTGCAGCTGCAACGGCGAGCCCCAATGTGGCATGATCAGTGCAATTCTGTTGGTGCCTTCACAGACCTCGCCCAATTTTTGTAAAGGCTGTAAAAATGTCGCGTGTCCAGATCGGGCGTACGGTGCGGCGGCTGCGCACTGAGCGGAACCTGTCGCAGCAGGCATTGGCGAACCGGCTCGGCATATCGGCGAGTTATCTGAACTTGATCGAGCACGATCAGCGCGCGGTAAGCGGCACATTGCTGATCAAGCTCGCCGAAATCTTCCACCTCGACCTCGCCATGCTCTCAGGCTCGCAGGAGCGTCGGCTCGAGATCGGGCTGCGCGAGGCTGTTTCCGATCCTTTGCTGGGCGTCGACGCGGTGCCCGAAGCCGAAATTGCCGCCTTGGCCGGCTCGGGTCCGAATGCCGCGCGCGCGGTGCTTGCGCTTTATCGCGCGTGGCGGGTCGCCCGCGAGGACGCCGGAGGCATCGCCCTCACATCAGGGCGGCGCGTTCTGCTGCCCAATGAAGAGGCGCGCGATTTCTTCGATGACCGCGCCAACCATCTCCCGACGCTCGAAGAGGCGGCCGACGGGATCGCCCTCACCTGCAGCACCGCCCCGGCCGAGATGAACCACGCCATTGCCCAAAGGCTGCGCAAAACGCACGGCCTCACCGTCACCGTGCAGCCGCTGGATCGGGTGCTGCGCCGCTTTGATCCGGAGACCCGCCGGCTTGCCCTCGCCGAGACTCTGCCGCGAGAGAGCCGCGGGTTCCATATGGCGTTCCAGCTCGCCCTCTTTGAAGCACGCGACGCGGTAGAAACCGTATTGCGCGAGGCCGCGCCGTCTTCGGCGGAAGCGGCGATGCTGATCCGCGTGGGCCTCCTCAACTATGTCGCCGGTGCGATCCTGATGCCGCACGCCGCATATCTCGCGTCGGCGCAGGAGCTGCGGCACGACATGGAGGCGATCGCGGCTCGCTTCGGGGTATCCTTCGAACAAGCCTGCCACCGCCTGTCCACCTTGCAGCGGCCGGGGGCCCGCGGGATTCCCTTCTTTTTGTCCGCGTCGACCCGGCGGGGAACGTGTCGAAGCGCTTCTCCGCGGCGGGCTTCCCGTTTGCGCGTTACGGCGGCTCGTGCCCGCGTTGGGTGGTGCATACCGCCTTTTCGCAGCCTGGCGCGGTCCAGGTGCAAGTCGCCGAACTGCCCGACGGCGACGCCTATCTTTGCTTCGCCCGGGCCGTGTCGCGCCCAGCGACACATTGGGGCGAACCCCGCCCTGTCCATGTCGTGGCGATGGGCTGCAGCGTGGCGCATGCTGAGGCGATCACCTATGCCGACGGGCTCGACCTCGACCGGGCCAAGGTCGGGATCGGCTTGTCCTGCCGTCTGTGCAACCGTGCCGACTGCCGCAGTCGGGCCTTTCCCCCGCTGGAGCACCGGCTCGCGCTCGATCCGCTGACCTCGAACGCGACGCCCTATAGGTTCGAGCCGCGCGAGGTCTGATCGGAATGGCCGTAATGCGGCAAGATTTCCGCCGTGGTATTACTGGAGTACCACATGGTTTTTTCCGCCAGAGTGTAATGTATGACAGGCTGTGGCCGAGTTCCTTCCTTCGCGGATGACGCTACGTTGCCCGAGGAGGAGCGCGCGATGCTGGATCGCGCGCGGGCGCTGGTTCCTCGACTCGCTAGCCGCGCACCGGCAGCCGCCGCGGCGCGGCGGCTCCCGCTGGAGACTATCGCCGAGTATCACGAGGCCGGCATCCTCCGGATCCTGCAGCCGAAGCGCTTCGGCGGCATGCAGGGGCGGTTCAGCCTGTTCTCCCGCATCGTCGAGGAGTTGACCTATGGCTGCGCCTCCTCGGCCTGGGTCTATGCGGTGCTGGCCGAGCATCAGTGGATCATCGCCCAGTACGCCGAAGAGGCGCAGATCGATGTCTGGGGCGACGATCCCGAGGCGGTCGCCTCGTCCTCGCTGGCGCCGCGCGCGGCCGCCAAACGCGTCGCCGGAGGCTGGCGGCTGAGCGGGCGATATCCGTTCTCCAGCGGCTGCGACTATGCGCAATGGGCGATCCTCGGCGCCTTCCTCGGGGAGATGGGCGACCCCCGCCACATCGCCTATCTGCTGGCGCCGCTCGCCGAAATCGAGATCGTCGACGATTGGCAGGTTCTTGGGCTGGCCGGCACCGGCAGCAAATCGCTGGTGTTGCATGACCTGTTCATCCCCGAGCACCGCTGTGTGATGGTTGGCGACCTCTTTGCCGGGACTCCGCCAGGCGCGCTGGTGCACCCCGATTACCCCGTGCTGCGCGCGCCGCGCGGCTTCCTGGTGTCCTACTCGCTGCCGCCGGTCGCCATTGCGCTCGGCCGGCGCGCTCTCGACATCGCCTGCACGATGCTGGCCGGCCGGGTGTCGCGCGGAGTGACCAAAGTGGCCGGATCAGAGGTCGTGCAGATGGCAATCGGCGAGGCCGCTGCGGCGATCGACGCCGCGACTTTGCTGCTGCATACCGGACGCGAGTCCAGCACTGCTGCCGTCAGCTCGGGCCGCAGGATCACCGAAGCGGAGGCGCTGCGCGCCCGGCGCGACATGGTCTACGCGCAGCATCAGGTGGGCTGGGCGCTCGACTGCCTGTGCGAGTTGAACGGCGCCCGCTGGGTCTACGACAGCGACCAGCTGGGGGCCATCCGGCGCGATGTCATGACGATCCTGACCCACCACGCCGCGAGCCGCCAGGCCGCCATGGCACCCTACGGCCGCATGCTGCTAACTCGCGGAGCGGGATGAGCCGCGGCTCTATGCGACGTTTGCTCCGTTTGACCGCGACCTGCATCCAAGAGGTATTCTGTCCACATGGAAGAGATCTATTGTTTTGCCGGCAACCCGCTAGACCGCGTGAGCCAGCGTCGGCAGGACGCCGGCTGGGTCGCGTCGTTGCTTGAAGACCCCACCACCCGGGTGCTGCCGTTGCACGGCCTCAAACCCCCGGTTCGGCACTCTTCCGCGGCGGCGCTGGACTGGCAGGGCGTCGCCCCATGGCGGCCGCTGATTGACGGCGGCAGCACTCTTATTCTGCTCGGCGTCCGCGACGGCCGCGCATTTTTCGCGCTCGACGCAGGCTCCACGGAGGTCCCAGGTGAAAACGGCAGCGTCGTCATGGATGCGCGCGCTGCCGCACCGATGATCGACGGCGGCGAAGCGGCGATCCTCGCCGAGGCGCGCTCGCTGATCGACTGGCACGACCGGCATCGCTTCTGCGCACGATGTGGGACGCCCAGCGTCGTCGCTTCGGGAGGGTGGGTGCGGCATTGTCCCAGTTGCAAGGCGCATCATTTTCCGCGCGTCGATCCGGTCGTAATCATGCTTGCCGTCAGGGGCGAGCGTTGCCTACTCGGCCGCGGTCATAGGCGTCCCGGGGCGCGGTTCTCGTGTCTCGCCGGTTTCATGGAGCCGGGCGAGACCCCGGAGGAGGCGGTGCGCCGCGAAGTCTTCGAGGAATCGGGCATTCGAGTCGGACGTGTCCGCTATCTCGCCTCGCAGCCTTGGCCGTTTCCGTCGAGCCTGATGATGGGCTTTCTGGGCGAGGCGCTGACCGAAGAGATCACGATCGATCCCGAGGAGCTCGCCGAGGTGCGCTGGTTCGAGCGCGACGAGGTCCGGGCAATGGTCGAACGGTCGCGCTCGGACGACCCCGTTCCGGGTCTTGCCACCCTGCCGCCGCCCTTGGCCATCGGCCATCAGATCGCCCGCCGTTGGGGCTTCGGCGCCGATAACGTCTGAGCAAGACCCCTCACGCGCGCCGCTACGCTCGGCCCCTCTCCCGCAGCGTACTGCGGGAGAGGGGGCTTGTGGGTGAGGGGGTCGGCTACACCACCGGCGAGCGGCCGCCGTCGACGTTGATGGCGCAGCCCGTCACATAGGAGGCAGCGTCGGAAGCGAGGAAGCAGGCTATATTGGCGAATTCCTCGGCCCTTCCCATCCGGCCCATCGGCACGCCGCGCCCGGCCTGGGCGATGAAATCCTCGAGCGAGACGTTGGCGCCCTCGCGCTGATGGCGGCGCACGATCTGGTCGCTGACGATGACCCCGACATGCAGCGAATTGACCAGCACGTTGTGCGGCGCGCCTTCCTGCGACAACACTTTAGTGAAGGCCATCTGGGCGGCACGGCTGACCGAGGTCGGCGCGCTGTCGGCGCCCGGTGCTTTCGCCCCGATGTTGAGAACGCTGATGATGCGGCCCCATTTGCGCTGTTTCATCTGTGGGAAGAGGAGCCGGCAGAAGCGGATCTGCGCGAACAGTTTGAGGTCCAGGTCAGCCTGCCACATCTCATCGGTGATCGTCTCCGACGGCCCGCGCGTCGATTGCCCGGCGTTGTTGACGAAGATGTCGATCTTGCCGAACTCGGAGATGATCTGGTCGTAGGTCTTGCGGATGTCGGCCGCCTTTGATACGTCGCAGCTGATCGCGGCGACCTTGCGGCCCGGCGCGCCGTCCTGGATCCTGGCCTTGGCGTCGTTGAGGGCTCCCTGGTCGCGAGCCAGGATCGTGACGTCGGCGCCAGATTTGGCGTATTCCTCGGCGATTGCCAAACCCAGCCCCTTGCTGCCGCCGGTGACGACCGCGGTCCTGCCGTCCAGCCGAATTTCCATCTCGCTACTCCTCCTCCGGGATTTGAGTCATTTGGCCGTCAGCGCATCGATCTCTTGCATCTCCTGCGGCGTCAAGGCCCATGCGGCCGCGCGGACATTCTGTTCGACCTGTTCCGGCTTGGTCGCGCCGGCGATGACGCTGGCCACGGCCGGGCGGCGCACCAGCCAGCTGAAGGCGAGTTCCAATAGCGTATGGCTGCGCTCGGCGGCAAACGCCGCAAGCCGTTCGACGATCGCCCAGTTTTCATCCGTCAGGTTGCGGTCCGCCGCTCTCGCCATCGTCGCGAGACGCGTGCCTGGGGCTGGCGGCGCGCCGCGCCGGTACTTGCCGGTGAGCAGGCCATCGGTCAGCGGACGGAACGGGATCAGACCGAGACCGTAAGTTTCGAGCATCGGCATCATCTCGCGGTCGAGATCGCGTGCGAGCAGACTGTATTCCTCCTGGCACGAGATGAAATGGTGGAGGCCGAGATGCTTTGAGGTCCATCGCGCCTCGACGACCTGCCAGGCCGGCAGGGTCGAGCAGCCGATGTAACGGACCTTGCCCTGCCGGACGAGATCGTCCAGCGCCCGCAACGTCTCCTCGATGGGGGTCAGGGGGTCGGGCTGGTGCTGCTGGTAGAGATCGATCCAGTCGGTTTTGAGGCGCCGTAGGCTCGCCTCGACCTCGGCCATGATGTAGCGCCGGGACGCCCCCTGAAACCGGCCGGCGGCATCCATCGGGCGGGCGAATTTGGTCGCCAGCACGATGTCCTTGCGACGGTCGCCGAGAATCTGGCCGAGGCATGTCTCGGAGCTGCCGCGGGGATCGCCATAGGTGTCGGCTTCATCAAAAAAGGTGATGCCAAGATCGAGCGCCTTGTGGACGACCTTCTTGGTTGCCTCGAAATCGATCCGGCCGCCGAAATTATTGCAGCCAAGGCCCACCACCGACACGAGAAGGCCGGATCGGCCGAGACGACGCTGTTCCACTGATCGTCCTTTTTCTTAGAGCTGGCCTGTTATGGGCGCAGAAATTACCGTACCTGTCGGACCGGCGGGATGTCGCGGGGTACGATCAGGTTGCACCCAGTTGTGGCTCGGACCTCGTCGACCGTGACGCCGGGGGCAATTTCGCGCAGCGCCATGCCTTCCGGAGTGATCTCGAACAGGCCGAAATTCGTGGCGACCAGATTGACGACGCCGCGCGCCGTCGCCGGGATGGCGCAACGCCCGACGAGGCGCGGCTTGCCGTCCCGCGTCTGGTGCTCCATTGCGACGAAGACATGTTTGGCGCAGGCCGCCAGGTCCATCGCGCCGCCGATACCGCCGCCCTGTTGGCCCGCCATCTTCCAGTTTGCGAAATCGCCGTTCTCGGCGACTTCGTAGGCGCCGAGAACGGTCACATCGATGCGGCCGCTGCGGATCAGCGCAAACGAGTCGGCGTGGTGCACGATCGCAGCACCCCGCTGCAATGTGACGTGCTGGCCGCCGGCATTGACGAGGTGCATGTCCTCTTCGCCCGCCGGCGCCAGCGGGCCATAGCCAATGACCCCGTTTTCGGAATGAAAGATGATCTGTTTGTCGCCGAAGTCGAAATTCGAGCACAACGTCGGGATGCCGATCCCGAGATTGACGATCCAGCCGTCGCCGAATTCCATCGCCAGGCGATCGCACATCTGCTCGCGGCTGAGCCCTTTCGCCCTCTCGCTCATTCTTTGATGCTCCCCGGACGCTGCGGCCACCAGCCCTCGGGCGGCGGCGGGATCTTGACGATGCGGTGCACGAAGATGCCCGGCGTGTGGACGTCGTCGGGATCGATCGCGCCGACCGGCAGGATGTCCTCCTCGACCTCCACTACCGTAACCCGCGCAGCCATCGCCATGATCGGGTTGAAATTGCGCTGTGAACGCCGGAACCGCAGGTTGCCAACCGCGTCTGCCTGATAGACGCGAATGAACGCGTAGTCGAGCGGCAAGGCCTGTTCGAGCAGGTATTCCCGGCCGTTGAACACGCGGGTTTCTCGCCCCTCGGCGAGTTCGGTGCCGACGGCAGCCGGTGTGTAGAAGGCCGGGATCCCGGCGCCGGCGGCGCGCATTCGTTCGGCGAGCGTGCCCTGCGGGACGAGTTCCGCCTCGATCAGACCTTTCTCGACGTATTCGGACAAGATCAGCCTTTGCGAGGCGCGCGTGGGAGCAGTGAAGGCGCAGATCACCTTCTTGACCTGGCCGTTCTTGATCATCTGGCCCATATCCGGCGCATCGGCCGGCAGGGTGGCGCCGCCGCGCGTCGAATTCGACACGCAGGTCAGCTGCTTGGCGCCTTGTTTGGCGACCGCCTGATAAAGGTTGATCGGCATCCCGACGACCGCGAATCCGCCGAAGCCGAGGGTCGCGCCATCCGGGATGTCGCGAACCGCATCGTCGAAGCTCGGGTAAACTTTGCTCCTGGCGTTCATCCCCCGATCCCAGGTTTTTGTGCACCGGTGCTCATCATGGGGCAGGCAGTTGCGGGCAGCAACTGCTGAGAGCCTGTGAATATGTATCTTTGTCGCCGATCTACTCGTCTCCCCGGCGGAAAGCCGGGGTCCATGTTGCCGGCGCACGAGCCCGCGACGGGTTGCGAAGGCAGGGCAAACTTGCGGGAAATTCTGGAGCGGCTGAACGATGGATCCCGGCCTTGGCCGGGCCTTGGCCGGGACGACAAAGATTGGTTGTCGACCAACTCCGATCCCGATTCTTTCACAAATTCCGAGGTCAGGCTTTGTGATTGCAGCGCTTGGGTAAAACAGCCAACAAATCCGAGAAGCTGGCCTCGCTCGTGGCCCCCGCAGTATCGACGACGGCATCGGCTCTTGCATAGAGCGGCGTGCGGGCGAGGAGGATGCGTTCGAGATCGGCCATTGCTTCCTTGTTGTCGGACATCGGGCGGAGGTCCCCCTGCGCGACGACGCGGCTCATATGCTCTTCCGGCGAGGCCTTGACCCAGACCGTAAAGCAGCGTGACAGCAACTCGTCATAAGTTTCCGCTTCGGCCACAATGCTGCCGCCGGCCGCCAGCACAAATTTCGGATGACGGTCGAGCACGGAGTTGAAGGCGCGGCGCTCGGACCGGCGATATGCAGATTGGCCCGACAGCGAAAAAATCTCTCCGAGCGAGAGGCCGAAATCCCGCTCGATCTCGGCGTCCAGTTCAATGAATGGGATTTCGAGATGGTTGGCCAGCCGGTTGCCCAAAGTCGACTTGCCGGCCCCGCGCAAGCCGATCAACGCGATCCGGAATTGCCGAGCTTCGCGGTCGGGCGCCATGAAATGGGCGTCGAGCAGCATCCGCACCTCCCCGAGCCGCTCCGGGGGTAGACGGCGCAGCAACTCGACGATCCGTCCCAATTCCGCCGGTTCGGCGGGCTCCCCGGCGAGCAGCCTGGGGAGGGGAAGGTTCAGCGCGTCGCCGACCCGACGCAGCAATTTGATCGAGAGATTGGCCTTGCCGGTTTCCAGCAGCGCCAGGTAGCGCTCCGACAATCCGGAGTCGCGAGCCAAAATCCGGCGGGTCATACCTCGGCGGGCGCGTTCCTCGCGCACCCGTTCGCCGAGGCGGCAGAGATATTCGTCCAGTTCGGCGCCGGTGTCGGGAAGGCGGCCGCTGTTTGACTGCTGCATGCGAGGAATATAATGGCCTTGCGGCCGATCTCGACGGCTTGCGGCCCGCAAGGCGAAACCGGGAGAGGGGCGGATGAGCGAAGACCGGATGAAATACAATGCCGCCGCCGACCTGATCGAGCGGAACCTCCTGGCCGGGCGCGGCGCAAAGACGGCTTTTATCGACGATGCGGGGGATTACAGTTATGCCGAACTCGCCGAACGGGTGAGCCGGTTCGCCAATCTCGTGCGCCGGCTCGGCATCCATCCCGAGCAGCGGATCCTTCTCTGCCTCCACGACACGATCGATTTTCCGACCGCCTTTCTCGGCTCCATCAAGGCCGGGGTCGTTCCGGTCGCGGTCAACACCCAACTGTCGGCGGACGAATTCGCATTCATGCTGTTCGACAGCCGGGCCCGTGCCGTGGTCGTGTCGGGGCCGGTATTGCCGGCGATGAAGGCGGCGTTGGCCGAACTGCATGAACCCCGCCCAACCCTCATAGTCTCGGGCTCAGCTGCGCATGAGAACTCCCTCATCCGGCTGATCGCGGAGGCGCCGCCCACGTCCGAAACGGCACCGACCCATCCGGACGAGCCCTGCTTTTGGCTTTATTCCTCGGGTTCGACCGGTCGGCCGAAGGGCACCGTGCACATCCACTCGAGCCTCGTCCAGACGGCGGAGCTCTACGCCATTCCCGTAATGGGCATTGCCGAGACCGATGTCGTGTATTCGGTGGCTAAACTGTTCTTCGCTTATGGGCTCGGCAATGCGCTCACTTTTCCGATGGCGGTCGGCGCGACCAGCGTCTTGATGGCGGAGCGGCCGTCCCCGGCATCGGTCAGCCGGGTATTGCGCGAGCATCGGCCGACCGTCTTTTGCGGGGTTCCGACCTTCTATGCAGCGATGCTCGCCGGCAACGATCTGCCGCAGCGGGATGAGCTCTTGTTGCGTCGTTGCGTTTCGGCCGGCGAGCCGCTCCCGCAGGAGATCGGCCGTCGCTGGTCGGCGCGGCTCGGGGTCGACATTCTCGACGGTATCGGCTCGACGGAAATGCTGCACATCTTTCTCAGCAACTGGCCGGACGCGGTTCGCTACGGTACCACGGGCAGACCGATCCCCGGCTATCAGCTGAAAATTGTCGATGAGGAGGAAAAGCCCGTCCGACGCGGCGAAATCGGCGACCTGTTGGTAAGCGGGCCGACCAGTGCCGCCTTTTACTGGAACAATCGCGAGCGCTGCCGCGCGACGTTCACGGGCCGGTGGACCCGCACCGGTGACAAGTATTTCGAAGATCAAGACGGCTATTACGTTTATTGCGGCCGCAGCGACGACATGATGAAGGTCAGTGGAATGTACGTCTCGCCCGCCGAGGTCGAAGCGGCGCTCATCGCGCACGAGGATGTGCTCGAGGCGGCCGTGGTCGGTGCCCCGGACCAGGACGGTCTGGTGAAGCCGAAGGCGTTCGTGGTCGCCAAGCCCGGAGTTCGTGCCGACGAGGAACTCGTCCGAGTTCTGGAGTCACAGCTAAAGGGCCTGCTCGCGCCCTTCAAATGCCCTCGCTGGTACGCATTTGTCGACGACCTGCCAAAGACCGCCACCGGCAAGATTCAGCGCTTCAAGCTCCGCGAGCCCCCACCCTAGCCCTCCCCCGCGTGCGGAGGAGGAAAGGGAGGGGGCTGCTCGCCATACGGCTCAGGTCTGTTTGAAGAAGCGGTTTGCGTTGTCCCAGAAGAGCTTTCCGCGGGTGTCGCCGCAGAGGCTCGACCAAGCGAGGATGTTGTCGATCGAGTCCGGGAATTGGCACTCCGAATGCGGGTAGTCTGAGGCGTACATCAGCACCTCGTCACCGAGATATTGGGTGACGGTGTTCAACATGTCCTCGCCTTCCTGGCGCTCGATGCTGCAGAAGAAGCGGCCGCTGGTGAGGTATTCGCTCGGTTTAAGTTTGAGCGGCGCAGTGCCGCCGACATAGACCGCTTGCTCGTCCATTCGCCGGGCCCAGAACGGCAGCCAGCCAAAGCCGCATTCGAGTACGCCCATTCTGAGGCTTGGGTAACGGTCCATGATGCCGCCGCCAATGAAGGAGGCGACAAACCGCATCGCCCCCCACGGATGGGAGGCCAGTCGGCCGAGGAAGATGTTGTCCCAGACATCGAGATAGGCGG
Source organism: uncultured Alphaproteobacteria bacterium (assembly GCA_963787425.1). Classification (GTDB taxonomy): domain Bacteria; phylum Pseudomonadota; class Alphaproteobacteria; order ATCC43930; family CGMCC-115725; genus AP-15. The sequence continues at coordinate 129,223 of CAWBCV010000001.1, read as the reverse complement.
GGTAGTATGGCGGATTCCAGGTCGAGCTGTGGTGCGCGATGGGCAGGTCGTGCTCCTCCGCTGCACGCCAGATCGGCTCGAGATCGGGGTGATCGGGCGGGATGTCGGTCGGGATCAAAGGCTTGACCGCCACCGCCCATTTCGAATTTCCCCATTCCCGGATCTCGCGCGCGGCTTCCTCGGGAACGCGGGCCGAGGCGACGATCAAGCTCTTTAGCCGGCTCGGGAACTGTCCACAGAAATCAGCGATGTGGCGGTGATAGGCGCGCGCCATCGCGACCTCGAAAGCCGGGTCGTCGAGCCCGACGAAGCTCATGAACGAGCCGGGGATCAGGAAATGGACATCCGTCCCCTCGTCGTCCATGTCCTTGACGCGGTTGGCTGCATCGGCGTCCTGCACCCCGGGGCGCGGCATCTTGCTGCCGCGCCAGCGCGATTCCCGGCCAGTGAAGGTCTCGCGCGGCGTCGCCTCGCCGAGGACGCGGCGATAGAATTTCCTGCCGAAGCTGTAGGAGTGCAGACCGTCGCCCGTGTCATGGCGATAGGGCGCCAATTCGGCGAGCCGCGGCCGAAAGCTCGGGTCGAGGTAGCGCTCGAGGACCTCTGCGGAAGGACTGACGTGCGTGTCGGCGTCGTAAACGCGAAATCCATTCTTCATCCTGCCCCTCCTTCCTGGCGCTCAGATGCTGTAATCTCATCTTACGCGTCGTGCGCGCCCTTTGTGCCCGACATCCGCGGAAGCTGGCAGAGTCTTGCATCCCGACTCGTGGATGGCCGGGCCAAGCCCAGCCATGAGGTAGAGTGGAGCGTGCGTTTGCGCAGGCTGCGCGAAGCGGCCTCAGGTCTGCTTGAAGAACCGGTTGGCGTTTTCCCATAGCAGTTTCTTTTTCGTGTCCGGCTTCAAGGACGACCAGGCGAGGATGTTGTCGACCAACTCGGGGAACTGGCATTCAGAGTGGGGATAGTCGGAAGCGTACATGAGGACGTCGTCACCCAGGAAGTGGGTGACGTAATCGAACATATCCTCCCCCTCGTGATGCTCGATGCTGCAGAAAAACCGGCCGCTGGCCATGTATTCGCTGGGCTTGTTCTTCAGCGGGGCGGTGCCGCCGACATAAACCGCCTGCTCGTCCATGCGCCTCGCCCAGAACGGCAGCCAGCCGAAACCGCATTCGAGCACACCCATCCGGAGTTTCGGATAGCGGTCGAACAGTCCGCCGCCGATGAACGAGCCGACAAACCGCATCGCGCCCCACGGGTGAGCCGCAAGGCGCCCGAGGAATATGTTCTCCCAGAGGTCCTCGTAGCCCGGGTAGTAGGGAGGGGTCCAGGTAAAGCTGTGATTGGCGATCGGCAGGTCGTATTCCTGAGCGGCCTGATACACCGGGTTGAGGTCGGGGTGGTCCGCCGGGATATCCTTGGCGAGCAAGGGCATGACCGCCACCGCCCATTTGGAATTCCCCCATTCGCGAATTTCGCGTACCGCCTCGTCGACGGCGCGCGAGGAAGCGATGATCATGCTTTTGAGGCGCGTCGGATGTTGGCCGCAAAAATCCGCCATGTGACGATGGTAAGCGCGGATCATGCCGATTTCGAGGCTCGGATCCGGGAGGCCGACCAGGCTGAGCCAGGAGGTCGGGATCAGGAAATGAATATCCGTTCCCTCGTCGTCCATGTCCTTGACGCGGTTCTCCGCCTGGTCGTCCTGCACTCCCGGCCGCGGCATCTTGCTGCCCATCCATTTGGTCTCGCGGCCGGTAAACGTTTCGCGAGGCGCCGGCTCGCCGAGAACCCGGCGGTAATACTTCACGCCGACGCGATAGTTGTGCAGTTCGCTCGGACCTTCGACGGCGCCCCTGATCGGCTGCCGGTACGGCGCCAATTCCGGAAGGCGGGCGCGAAAGGCCGGGTCGACGTAGCGCTCCAGCACCTCCGCGGCAGGGTTGACATGCGTGTCGGAATCATAGACGCGAAACCCGTTTCTCATGCTGCGCTCCTTCGTTCGCCGACGCTTTTAAGTCGAAGCGGCAGCGCTGATCATAGGTTCGCTGCTATCGATTGTCGCGAGCTTTTTGACTTTAGGGGGTCAAACCCTGACCCGGGAAGCCGCGGCGTGGGAGCCGTTGGCGGCGAGGTAGACGGCCTTGTTGGTTTCGACGTTGAATGCCGGGAGGTGGTCGCGCCGCTCGAATTGCGGCCGCGCTCGGACGCGGCCGGCCAGTTCCAGGTGGTTACCGATGTCGAAAAACTCGATGAGGTTGTGGTGATAGCGGCTGAGCTGAATAAAGGTATGGGTCCGCGAAGCAATGACGCGGCAGCCCAGCTCCAATGCCTGGGAAATCGGGCCGGATGAGGATTGCCCGACCTCGAGATAAGGGAACACGACGGCGTCGCAGATCGTCATGCCGGCAAGGAAATCGGCGTCGCTCTGGGCCCCCATGAAATGAATGCGATCTGACAAATCCTTTGGATGCTCGATCAACAGATCACGCATCGAGCTATCCACGGCGACGGAGATCGTCGGCGCGGTCCCCTCTCCGTTGGACAGGATCCGCTCGGCCACACTGGTATCGACATAACCGGCGTCGAACAATGACGAGACTACCGGATCGATGGTCTGGTGGGGCTTGATTTCATTCGGATGAACGCCGCCGAAAATCAGCAGGTGATGATCTTTTGGCAGGTGATGCAATGCCCTGACGACGGTATCGAACCCCTTATAGCGCCCGAGAAAGCCGAAGACCCCGATCAGCCTGCTTCCGGCCGGGACGTCGTCGAGCACCGGGAACTTTTTCCGGGACGCGGCGCGCCGAACATCCGCCACCTCGGCGGCGGACAGAAACGACAGGGGATGGTCATACACATTCCGCATGCCGTGCGCGAATTTCATCTGACAGAGGTCGCGGCGGGTATGTACGATCAGAGTGACGGGCTTGAAGCGCTGCGCGCGCCGAAGCCGGCTGGCCAGCCCCGCCGACAGCACGTGCTCCCGATTGTATTGCGCTCTCATTGCAATCGCTCTTGCGAAATTGCGCTTCAGAATTTCTCTGAAGTACTCCCGATAATTGAAGGCCTCGCTCTGGAATACCGTGTGGAACGTCACCGAGAGCCGCGGCGCGGCCCGCAGGACCCAGGAAAACCGCCGGTGAATGTCGTGGCAGTCTCTCCCCAATGTGCCATGCTCGAGCTGCAGGTTGACGGCCTCGTAGTCTCTTATTTTACGACATATATCCAGAATGTGCCGGTCGCCGAATTTTCTGACGCGGCCATGCGTGCTGCGCAGCAGATACTGATCCAAGTCGAATACGGTAACCTCGAAAACATCATTTAATTGCTTCTCCAAACTGCGGGCGTAGGCCGCGATCCCGCACAAATCGTCATGGGTCGAAATCAAGGCGAGCCTCTTGCGTCTGCGGCGGACGTGACGAAAGGGCGAGGCCGTGATCGGCGGCGCCGACAGGAGCCGAGGGAGAGGGTCGATTTCGAGCGTCGCCATTATGTCTCTCTTCGACAGCTCCCGTTCGACGCCAAACTGGTTCTAGTGCAGTCTACAGGTGCTCTCGCACGGTCTGGACAATGAAGGCCCCGATCAGCCAAACAGCGCAGCAGAGAAAGAGGGTGATGCCCACATTGCGCAATCGGCGCGGATAAAGCGCTTCCTCGGGAAGGCTCGGCTGAACGAAGCCCGCAACGTAAACCTGCTGGCGGTCGGCGTTCATGCGCGCCCGATCGAGCGCCTCCAATGCGTGCTGATAGGCTTTCTCCGCGAATGTCCGCTCGCTCTCGAGCCGCTCATACGATCCCATCACCCGCGACAGAACCTCGGAGCGCGATTTTTCGGTGTCGGTCACCTCGCTTTCCACCGAGTGGAGCTCAGCCTGCAGTGACTGCATGCGGGCGTCCAGCATCCTGACGGACGGAGCGTCGGCCCGCATATAGTGCTTGACGGTGGATAATTCGGTGTCCGTACGGACGATCTCGTCGCGTATCCGGCCGGCCAGCGCCTGGGTAGCGTCGGCGGTCTTGCGCGGATCGATGATGCCCTCGCGGTCGCGAAACTCGCGAAGCCGCGCGAGCGTCGCCTTGAGCCGCCTTTCGGCGCGGCGCACTTCCTTCTCAGAATTCGACAGAGTGTCGTGCCGCGCCCGCGCTGACAAATCGTTGACCAGGCGCTCGGCCGAGGCGAGGACTGCCCTCGCCAGCTGCAACGCATCATCCGGCGTGAAGGCGCGGGCGCGGACCACGATCGTCCCGTTGGTGATGTCGTAGAACGCGTCCACCTGGCCCTTCCAGTATCTGACCAGCTCTTCGATCGATACCGGGAGCTGCAGTCGCGCCACCCAATCGGCTTCCGGCCGCGAAAACATCTCGCGCAGATCAACCGTCTTGCCGAGCTCGTCGATGACATCGCGGCTGCCGAGGTATTGGACAACGGCATAAGAGTCCACACCGACCGGCGAGGGCGCGACACTTCCTTGAAACAACCCGCCGATCTCGGCTCGGACAGGTTCGACTGTGCGCAATGCAAAGCGGAATTCGGCGACGTACTGGTCGGCAGCGATCAGGAAATAATACACTGCCGCCAGCGTCGCCGGCACCAACACGACGACAACCAGGGACAGCAGGCGAACCGGGACGCGTCGGGGGCGTGCACTGAATTCCTGCGCCTGAAAAACGGCGATTGCTCCGCCTTCCTCGGCGGGTACTGGCAGTCGAGCGGTAATGGGTCCAGGTGCTTCCGATGAAGGCGCGCTGGACCAATCGCCGCCGGGCCGTGCGCGTGTCAGCTGAGCCGTCATCGGGCACTCTCCTGCAGCAGGCGATGGTAAGATTCCAATGCCGCGCCGATATCGTCATGCAAAGTCAGCTGGCCATTGGCGAGAACAGCACCCTTGTCGCAATACTGCCGGATCGTATGGGGGTTGTGGGTCACGAGAATGATGTCGGACCGCAGCATGCGCTGCCGGAACGCCTCGGCGCATCTGCGGCGGAACCGTTGATCGCCGATCTCCGTCACTTCGTCGATCAGGTAGACGTCGAAGTCGATCGCGAGGCAGGTGGCAAAAGCCAGCCGTGCGCGCATCCCGGCCGAGAAGGTATTCACCGGCATCTCAAAGTATTCGCCGAGCTCGGAGAACGCCTCGACGTAGTTGATCGTCCCCCGTATCGCCGCTCCATAGATGCGAGCGATGAAGGCAACGTTTTCTCGTCCGGATAGGGCGCCGTGAAAGGTGCCGCCGAAACCGAGCGGAAAAGACACCCGGGCGAAGCGCCGGACGATGCCGCTATCCGGCGGCTCGGAGCCGGCGATGAGCCGGATCAATGTCGACTTGCCGGCCCCGTTCGGCCCCAGGATTCCAAAGTTGTGACCGGATTGGAAGACCGTGCTGACCTGGTCGAGCACGGTCTTCCGACCGGTTTTCGTGCGATACGACTTGCAGACCCGATCGAGCATGATCATAGCGGCTCGTAAAGCCGACGCCGCAATCCGCGCTCGAGGCCCAGCCCCGCCAGCAAAGTCACGACGGCGAACGTCAGCAAATAGGAGCGGTCGAGCCAGTGCGGCTCGTATTCCCGAAAAAAGCTCGAGCGGAACCAATCGACCGCGTGCAATACCGGGTTCCACGCTAGAATGTCACGAATCCACTCCGGCATCATTCCCGGCACATAGAAAATTCCGGAACAGAAGTACAAGAGACGGGTCAACTGAGCCCAGATCTTGTCCCACGACTTGGCAAAAGCATTGATCACGGCATTGAGGAAGCCGCACCCGCAGCCGAGCAGCCAGACAACCAGGAGTGATGTCGAGACGCCTGCAAAATCTTGCGGCAGCGCGCCGAGCCCGAGCGCGCCGAAACCCGCCAGCAGGATGACCGCCACCAGCGTATCGGTCAGCAGTTCGAGCAGACCTCGCGCCATCAGCACGTCGAAAGTGCCGACCAGAGGCAGCTGCAACAACGAGCCATTGCTCGCAATCGCGTAAGTCATGCTGGTGCTGGTGTGGACGAACATGTGATAGGGAATGATCCCGGTATAATAGAAGATGAAGAATTCTTCGCCGATCGGCGGCCGGCCACGCATCAACACTGCGAATACGAGGGACAGCATCAGGATGTGCGCAATCGGTTCGAGCAATGCCCAGCCGTATCCGAGTTTCGAGTTGCCGAAGCGGGTGCGGGTCTCACGGATCATGAGGGCGTGGACGACCCGCGCCTGGGTGCGCAACCTCTCGAAAAATCCGGCGGGCGGTTGCGGCTCCCGATGCGGTCGCGACGCACGTTCGCTCAGCACGACGTAATCGCCGTCCAAGGTCTCGAACCGGCGGTTCAGTACCTGCAGCATGGCCTGCGCATATTCTTCGTTTTCCGGGGCGGCGCGGATCAGTTCTCCGCCGACGGCGAGCGCCTCAGTAAAGCGGCCGCTGTCGAAATAGACCGTGAGCTGCGAGCGCTTGGCATCGGGATTTGACGGATCGAGCGCCGCCGCCCGGCCGAATGCCTCGGCCGCGTCGTCGAGCCGGCCGAGCCGGTACAGCAGGTTGGCTCGATGCAGATGGTATTCCGCTGTTTCAGGGGCGATCGAAAGAGCCCGGTCGATCGCCTGGAGTGCATCCCCGATCCGGCCGCGCAGCATCTGCGCTGCGGACAGCAGGCGAAATGCGACTTCGTCCCGCGGGTATCTATCGAGCGTACCGGCGATGATGTCGGCCGCCTCGTCAAAGCGTCCGGTGCGCAGCAACAACTCGCCGGCATGCAGCGCGTTCTGGCGATCGCAGGGCGCCAGGGACAGGGCGCGCAGTGCAAGCGACACGGCGTCCGCGGGCTCTTGGAGGGCGAGTTTGAGGCCCGACATCTGCCGCAAGACAGTGCTGACGCCGGGCGCAATGACCGCCGCGCGCATCAGATAGTCGATGGCATCCTCGTATCGGCCAACGGTTTCGCAGAGGCAGGCGGCATGGACGGCGAATTCAAACGAATCAGGATCGAGTTCACTGGCTCTGCCGGCGTGGAGAATTGCGCGATCGAGCTGTCCGGCCGCAGCAAGCGAGCCGCTCGCGTGACGGTGACCCTCGGCCCATCGGGGGCGGATTTCCAGCAATCGCTCGTAGGCCGCCGCTGCGTCCTCGTGTCGTCCGGAATTGCTGAACACCCAGGCACACAGATTGGCTATTTCTTCTTGAGCGGGCCGCGACTGGAAGGCGATGTGGGCGCATTCGGCGGCATGCTCGCGCCATCCCCGGTGCAGCAAGGCTTCGCTGAGCCGGCCAAAGAAGATAGAGAATTCGTCCTCGGGAAGTCTGCGCCGAGCGAGATAGACTCGGCAGGCCTCGATGAAATCGGCGGTGGCGCCCAATGGTCGGGCAATACCTATCGCCTCTTCACAAATTTCATCGAAATCGGTCACTGACGATGTTCTCGGGCAGGTGCGCCGTTTACCAGCAGTAAATGTTAAGAATTAGTTAGTCAGGATGAAGCGTCGCCCGTCAGAATTTCGTCATCATATCGTCAAGAATTCGTCCATTCCGTACGGATTAAGGACTATCTTCTGACAGAATGCGATTAATTTTATATGAAGGTAAAGAATATTTACACACCTTTCTTAGTTCGGCATGCTGACTTGAAGCCGAGCGGCTGATCTTTAACATTAACATAGGAAATCAGCGGTCGTTTTGCGGCAGGGCAGGGCAGCTCGCAATGACCGGGCTGTGACAATCGCAACCGACCCAGCGCCCTTTCTTGGTTGGCATCGGCGCCTCATCGACCTTACAGTGTCGGCGCGACACAAAAGGAGAAGCGGCGATGGCGTTCGAATTCGGCATGTTTCACGAGTTTCAGTGTCCGGCAGGGATGAGCCAGCCGGATGCTTTCGCCGAGTTGTTCGAACAGGTTGAAGCGGCCGAGCGCTGGGGTCTCGATGCGATGTGGCTGGCGGAAATCCACGTCGCGCCCGAGCGGTCGGTCTGCGCCGCGCCGTTGACCATCGCCAGCGCCATCGCGGCGCGCACCAAACGCATGAAGATCGGCACCGGCGTCCAGGTATTGCCGCTCTGCCATCCGCTGCGCCTGGCAGAAGAGGCCGCCACCGTAGATCAGATCAGCCACGGAAGGCTGATCTTCGGCGTCGGGCGCAGCGGCTTCCCGCGCACCTACGAAGCTTATGGCGTGCCCTATGGCGAGAGTCGCGAGCGCTTCGCCGAGACCCTCGAGATCCTGAAGAAGGCGTGGACCGAGGACCCGTTCTCCTACTCGGGAAAGTATTACTCGTTCCAAAATGTCAGGGCGACACCCAAGCCCTATCAAAAACCGTGGCCGGAGATCCGCATCGCCGCCAACAGCCCCGACACGTTTCCGGCTATCGGCAGGCTCGGCCACGGCGTGTTTGTCGCCGTCCGCCTCGGCACGCTTTCCGAACTCGCCCCAAACATCAAGGCCTACCGCGAAGGCTGGAAAGAGGGAGGGCACCCCGGCGAGGGCCAGGTCTTCCTGCGGGCGCCCGTCTATGTCGCCGAGACGGCCACGCAGGCACGCTTGGAGCCCGAAGAAAGCATCATGTACTTCTATCGTTATCTCGGGGAGCGGCTTGAGGACTCGGCGACCCGCGCCGGCGTGCGCGCGATCGAGGACCGCGCCGCACGCGGCCGGAGGCTGCAGACCATCACTTATGACGAGGCGTTGCGCGACAAGATCATCGTCGGTACACCCGAGCAGGTTGCCGACCGGCTCATGGGTTTGAAGGAGGAGATCGGCCTCGACGGCATCCTGGCCGAAATGAATTGCGGCACCAAGATCCCGCATCACCGCGTGATGAAGTCACTGCAGCTGCTCTGCGAAAAAGTAAAGCCGCAGTTCCATTGATCGCGGCGGGGTTCCCTCTCCCGCACCGGGAGAGGGCTACTACGCGTCAGCTCAGTGGAGTTCGGCCAGATTCATCGCCTCGCCAAAGCGGCGGCTGGCTTCGAAGAAATCGCCGTATTTGCGGTGTCCTGCCGAAATATGCGCACTGGCGAGCAATAACCGCTCGCGGTCACGGCTCTGGCTCTTTCCGTAATCCTCGAGCATGCATTGCGGGATTTCCTGGTTATGCGGGTCGTTGCCGACCCGTGCCGCCATCAAGGCGAGGCGCTGGACGAGTAGCGAGCGGTCTTCGCCGCTGTCGAGATAGGCCTTGGTCCAGGCCACCGCCTGTGGCGGGTCGAGGGCGGCGATCGCCGCCTCCAAATGCCCGATAATTTGGCTGCCATCCATCCGGTCGGCCCCGCTCGGCGCCTTCACGGGGTCAGGTTTGAGCCAACCGGAGCTCCGCTGGTTCCACGCCGCCTGGTTGACCATCGAGCCTGCCACATAGAGAAGCTTCAGGCGCTGCGGGTGCTCGAAATTGTCGTAGAACCAGCCGATCGTATTGCAGTACTCGTAGGTGTGCTGGGGCATCGAGAAATTGTTCGGCCCTACGGTCTCCAGCACGATTTGGGCGGCTGCCAGCTGGATCGCGTCGATAATCCGGCGCGGCGATTTGCCGGCCAACAACAGAGCGCTGATCTTTTCGATATAGGCGGGCTCGTGCTGATGGATCAGGGCGCCGATCAGCTCCTCGGTCTCGGCTTCGTTCAATGATCCGGTGTTGGCCAGCAGGGCACGCTCGCGCTCGGTCGTGCCGCCTTGCGGAACGGCATGCACCTCCTTGCCTTCTATAAAGATCGTGACGACGTTGCAGGCCATCTCATAGACCGAGTGCCAGCGCGGCCCCACCGCAATGTCGAGCGCCCCCGCATAGATCACGTCATGCGCATTGTCCCAGCCGATCGCATTGCCGATCTCGACCACCGACCGCGCGCGGTACGCCTTGTGCCCAGTCGTATAGGAGCGGTTGTAAAGCATGCGGTCCTGCACATCGATCATGCCGGCAAAGACCAGCTGGGCCAGTACCTCCTTGCGGTGCTCGGTTTCCTCCATGAGGCCAAGGAAAACCCGGTAGGCGTCGATCACCTGACCGCGTTCGACCAATGTCAGCCAATTGTTGAGACGCTCGTTCAATGGCCCCGATTCCCTGAGAGGTTTCTGGTCCGGCCAATACACGACCGGCTTTGGCGGCTCGGCATTCGGCATCTTGTAGCCGCGCGTCGCATAATGGCCCGGCGCCTTCAGGATCTTCTGATTCCAGATGTCGAGCCCCGACGGGATGTACCAGATCGTCTGCGCCAGCGGCAGGCCGGCGAGCTTCTCTGGCAGCATTCTCTGCAGATTGACCGCGGCGCGCGACGAAAGCAGGCAATGGTCATTGTTGACGAAGTTCGGGAAGCCGTCGTCGATGCGCTGATGGTATGGCACATGCGTATAAGGCGCATGGATGCGCACTGCTTCGGCCATGATCTCCGGCAGAGGCCGCCCGCGCCGCAGCAATTCGTAATAGACACGGCTGCCGCCCTCCTGATCGCGGGCGAGCACGCGATCTTCAAGCTCCTGATAAAGGCGAGCCGCTTCTTGACGGCCGTTTGTTGCTGTTGCGGCTTGCGCTGGCATGGATCCTTGCTCCTCGATCGCGATAGCATCAATCAGCCATGATTTTAGCCGCGTCTCGCTGGTGGGGGCAATGGGCGGTCGTTCTAAAGCTTTGAAAGAACTGGCTGGGGCGGGAGGATTCGAACCTCCGTATGGCGGAATCAAAATCCGCTGCCTTACCACTTGGCTACGCCCCAACCGGCAACACAATAACGTGCCGCGACCGATCCATGAAGGGATTTGCGTCACCGGGCGCAGGCGCATACCTTCCGACCGGTGCGATCAGAGAAGGACAAAATGTAATGTGGCCCATGATCCCGGCCATCGCGATCCTGATGGCGCAAGCGCCCCAATCGAGCGTCCCCTCGAGGTCTTACGAATGGTGTTTCGAGATGGGGAAGGGTGCGACGCTCTGTAAGGACACGGAGGCCGCATGCATGGAGTTGCGTCGCACCAACGCCGGGACTGCTACGAGCGCTTGCAAGCGTGTCGAACCGCACGAGATCCAACTATCTCCGACCGAGCCGCCGGCGCCCCCGAACCCGGCAAAGCAGACGCCCACTCAAAGATAAAAATGCCCGGGAAGATCGGTGTTTCCTAGTCGGCGGGTGAGGCCCCGGACACAAAGCCGCCCGCTGCACACCACCACCGAGGCTCGGCCGCCGCGACCAGCGCCCGCGCCTCTTCGGCCGCGGCACGATCGGCGAACAGCGCAAAGCAGGTGGCGCCGCTGCCGCTCATCCGGGCCAGCAAAGACCCTGGCAGGAGGCCGAGCCGCGCCAGCACCGCGCCGATCTCCGGCACGATGCCGATCGCGGCTTCGGTCAAATCATTGCGGCACGGCATCAATGCACGGGCAAGGTCAGCGGCCTTGTTTGGCATCGGGGCGAACCGTCCGACATGGCCGAAGGAGCCGCTTCGGGCAGCAAATACCGCGGCGGTGGGCAGCGCTGCGCGCGGGTTGACCAGCAGAATGCCGGCTTCCGGCAGCGGCCCGGCCGGCTCGAGCCGCTCGCCGATTCCCCCGACCCACACAGCGCGCCCATAGAGACAAGCGGGTATGTCGGCGCCGAGCCTGGCGCCGAGAGCGCAAAGCGCGTCGTCGTCCAGCGATATCCGCCACAGCCGCCTCAGCGCGAGCAGCGCCGCCGCGGCGTCGCTCGACCCGCCGCCGATCCCGGCGGCGACCGGCAGATGCTTGCCCAGATACAGCGCGGCACCCGCAGTCATCCCGGCCCGGTCGGCCAGCAGGCGGGCAGCGCGCAGCACGAGGTTATCGTCGCCGACCGCGCCGAGATCGACCGCCTCGGGCCCATCGACCTCCAGCGACAGGGATGTCGCCGGCTCGGCCGTCAGGCGATCGCCGATATCCGCAAATGCGACGAGGCTGTCGAGCAGGTGATAGCCGTCCGCCCGCCGGCCGGTCGCATGCAAGTAGAGGTTGACCTTTGCAGGCGCAAAGGCCGTAACCGCCATTCCCGCTCAGCCGCCGCGCGCTGCCCCGGCAGTGGGCACGCTGCCGCCGTCGAGCTTGGCCTGGATCGGCTTGATCTCGTCGTCTTGCGGCCCGAATTGCAGAGCCCGCCGCCATTGGTAACGTGCCTCGAACGGTCGCCCGCTCTGCCAATAGGCGTCCCCCAAATGGTCGTTGATCGTCGGGTCCTCGGGTACCAGCTCGATCGCCTTTTCGAGATACTGAACGGCGCTCTGGTAGTCGCCGAGACGGTAATGCGCCCAGCCGAGGCTGTCGACGATGTAACCGTCTTCGGGCCGCAGCTCGACCGCCTTCTGGATCATCTGCAGACCGCGCTCCAGGTTCTCGCCGCGGTCGATCCAGGAATAGCCGAGATAGTTCAGCACCAGCGGCTGGTCGGGCTTCAATTCCAGAGCATGCAGCAGGTCGGCCTCGGCCCGCTGCCACTGTCCCGAGCGCTCGAGCGCGATGCCTCGGCTGTAATAGAGCGACCAGCGCTCCGGCATGCCGGCCGCTTCAAAGCGCTGGATGGCTTCGTCATAAGCGTCCACCGCCTCGGTAAACCGCTTCTTGCCGCGCAGCAGGTCTCCCAGCTGCATGTCCGCCCCGGCGCGCGTAGGTTCTTCGGCTGCCATTTCTTTGAGCTGGGCGATTGCTTCGTCGATGCGATCCAGCAGTTCGAGATTGGCGGCGATGCGCAGCCGAGCCGACCACCAGTAAGGCGAGCCGTACGGAATCTCGCCAAGGGTCGCAAGGCTCAGTTCCGGTTTGTTCTGGGCGCTCAGCACGTCCGCGAGCAGCAGTTGAGCGAGCACCATGTGCGGGCGCAGGTCGAGTGCACAGCGGACGTACAGCAGCGCCAGATCGAGTGTTTCGGGCTGATTGACGACGCTCGCCAAGTCGAAAAGCGCCTCGGCCAAGCCATCCTCAGCAGAGCCGATCAACGGCGGCGGAACTCCGGCGGGCCTGCGGGCGAGCACGAATTCCGCGAGCTCGCTTCCCGCATTGTCCTTGACGAAGCGTTGATAAAGCGCTTGCGCCTCGTCCTCGCGGCCGTGACGCCGGTAGAAATTGGCCAAAGAGTCGGTCAGCCTCCAGTTGAGCTGACCGCTCGCCTCGAGGGCTTGGTTGAAGTTGTCAGCGGCCCGCTCGGCGTTGCCGGCAAAATCATAGAGGAGGCCGAGTTGGTAGAACTTAAGTGGCGCAAAGCCGTTGAATTTGTCGAACGCCTGCAGCGCCTCGTCGGCGCCTGCGACATCGCCAACCGCCATGTGCGTCCAAGCCCGGGCCAGCGGGCGAACAAATCGGTGCACCCCCTCCTGGGGAAGCGCGTCGGCACGGGCGACCGCGCCGGCTTTGTCGCCGGCCTTGACCCGCTCGACCAGCAGGATGAGCTCGGCCATTGCATCGGTGGAATCGAGTTTGAGCTCGCTCTCGGCGAGCGTCTGAGCTCGATCGAACCGTCCGACGCTCGCGTCCATCAGGAAGGTGCGCGTGATCAGCTCGGGCGATTCGGGGTCGGACCTCAGCGCGTCCTCGAACCACGTAACGGCCGACTGATAATCGCGCATGTGCTGCGCGTGGCGGCCGGCCAAGTAAGCGCCGAAGGGCGCTTCGAGGGTGGTCTCGGGCTTGTCGAGGGTCGGCGCCGCCTCGCTCGCACCGGCGGCGAGGGCGGCGAGCAAAAACCCCGCCGCGCCCCAAATCCGGTAAACGTCGATCACTGATTTCCGCATGTATTCTCTACCCGTTCACTTGTATCACATGTTTGGATAATTGGGCCCCCCGCCTCCCTCCGGCACAACCCAATCGATGTTCTGCTCCGGATCTTTTATGTCGCAGGTTTTGCAGTGTACGCAATTCTGCGCGTTTATCTGTAAATGCCGCTCGTTCGTACCGGCCTCTTCGACGATCTCGTAGACGCCAGCCGGACAATAGCGCTGTTCGGGCGAATCGTAGAGCCGATAATTGACCGTGATCGCCTTCTCCGGGTCCCGAAGCCGGAGATGCGGCGGCTGATCTTCCTCGTGGTTGGTGTTCGAGATGAAGACCGAAGAGAGCCGGTCGAAGGTGATTTTGCCGTCGGGCCTCGGGTATTCGATCCGTTGCGCCTCGCTGGCTCTGGTCAGCTGAAGGTGGTCTGGATGGTGGTGAAACGTCCAGGGGGCGTTGCCGCGAAGGACATAGGTGTCGAGCGCCGAATAGGCGAGGCCCGCCCATAGGCCCCAGCGGAAGCTCGGTCTGATGTTGCGCACGCTGCGCAACTCATCCCAAACCCAGCTCTGTTCGAGCGCGGCCCTGACCTCGGTGCCCGCGTCTCCTGAGAGCCGGCGGAATATAGTCTCGGCGGCAACCATCCCGGACTTCATCGCGGTGTGGCTGCCCTTTATCTTCGGCACGTTGACGAAGCCCGCGGCGCACCCGATCAGCGCGCCGCCCGGGAAATCGAGCCGCGGGATCGATTGGAAGCCCCCCTCGTTGAGCGCCCGCGCGCCATAGGCGATCCGCCTGCCGCCCTCGAAAAACGGGCGGATCGCCGGGTGCGTCTTAAAACGCTGGAACTCCTCGAACGGGTTTAGAAACGGGTTCTTGTAATCGAGCCCGATCACAAATCCGACAGCCACCTGCCGGTCTTGGAGGTGATACAGAAAGGAGCCGCCGTAGGTCGCGGTGTCAAGCGGCCAGCCGATCGTGTGCACGACCAGTCCGGGCTGGTGCCGGTCGGGCGCGGCCTCCCATAACTCCTTGATCCCGATCGCGTAAGTCTGCGGGCCGACGCCGTCGCGCAGCCGGAAGCGCTGCACCAATGTCTTGGTCAACGAACCGCGGCAGCCTTCGGCAAACAATGTCTCGCGGCCGATCAGCTCGACACCGGGCTGGTAACGGTCGGTCGGCCGGCCGTCCTTACCGATTCCCATATCGCCGGTCGCCACCCCCTGCACACGGCCGGCAGCATCGTACAGCACTTCGGCCGCGGCGAACCCCGGATAGATCTCGACGCCGAGCGCCTCGGCCTGCTGCGCCAGCCAACGGCAGAGATTGCCGAGGCTGATGATATAATTACCGTCGTTTGCCATTTGCGGTGGCGTCGGCAGGCGCAGCGAGCGCGTCTTCCTCAACAAGAGGAAGCGATCCTGCGTCGCAGGGGTAACGAGTGGGGCGCCTTTTTCGCGCCAGTCCGGGATCAGTTCGCTCAATGCCCGAGGCTCGAACACGGCGCCGGACAGGATGTGGGCGCCGACCTCGGAACCCTTCTCGACGACGCATACGCCGAGCTCGCGCTCGCCGGCGGCCGCAAGCTGCTTCAGTCGGATTGCCGCGGCAAGACCCGACGGCCCGGCCCCGACGATCACGACATCGTACTCCATCCGCTCGCGCGGCGCCCGCTCCTCGCCCATCACCCTTCCGCCGATCCCTCCGAAACGACTATAGAGGATCTGCATAAAAACGGGAGTGCGCTGCTCCGTTCGGACGAGAAACTCGCCCTATGAATGCCGATGATCGCGAGGCGGCGCTCGCTCTTCTGCGCTGGTACATCGAGATGGGGGCCGACGAGGCGATCGCGTTCGAGCCGGAAGACCGGCTTGCGCCGCCCCCGGCGAGCATGCCGCCCGCAGCGAGCCCGGCGCCGATCCGTGCGCAATCCCCCCGCTCCGTTCCGGCCGCCCCGCCTCCTGCGCTGACCGAATCTCTGGGCGAGGCCGCCCAATCGGCACGCCGGCTCGCCTCCGGCGCCGCTAACGTCGAAGCTCTGGCTGCGCTGGTCGCCGGGTTTGACGGCTGCCCGCTGAAGCGCACGGCGACGAACACGGTGTTCATCGACGGCAACCCGGCAGCTCCCGTCGTAATCATCGGCGAGGCCCCCGGCGCGGACGAGGATCGGATCGGCCGGCCGTTTGTCGGCCGCGCCGGCCAGCTGCTCGATCGCATGCTGGCGGCGATCGGCCTCGACCGCAGCGGTGTCTTGATCACCAACGTCATTTACTGGCGCCCTCCCGGCAACCGCACGCCGACGGCCGCAGAAATCGCTTCTTGTCTGCCTTTCGTGTTTCGCCTCATTGCGCTGGTCCACCCCAAGGTGCTGGTCCTCAGCGGCGGCACCGCCGCCGGCGCTTTGTTGGCGCAAAGCCAGGGCATCACGCGGCTGCGCGGCCGGTGGTTCGACCTCGCGGTGCCCGGCCTCGACCAGCCGGTCGCGACACTGCCGATGTTTCATCCGTCCTTTCTGTTGCGCACCCCGGAGCGCAAGCGCGAAACCTGGCGCGACCTCTTGTCGCTGCGCGCCCGCCTCGACGAACTCCTCGCCGCCGAAGCCCCCGGGGCGAACTCCTAGCCGCGCGCGAATGGCGGGGCTATCTTGGTGGCACTGAAATGGAGCTGCTCGATGCCCCGGCTCGATGAAACCCGGCCTTTTCTGCCCGTCAACGTCGCTTTGCTGACCGTTTCCGACACCCGCGATGCGGCGCAGGACCGTTCCGGGAACACGCTCGCCGACCTTGCGGCGTCGGCCGGCCATCGCATCGCGGCGCGGCGGATCGTTCGCGACGAGCAGGACCAGATCGTCGCCCAGCTCAAGGAATGGATCGCCGATCCCGACATCGACGTAGTGATCTCGACCGGCGGTACCGGGGTCACCGGGCGGGACGTCACGCCCGAGGCCTTTCACAGCGTCTATGAGAAGGAGATCGCCGGCTTTGGCGAGCTCTTTCGCTGGCTCAGCTATGACAAGGTCGGGACCTCGACGATCCAGAGCCGCGCGACGGCGGGAGTTGCCGGCGGCACTTATCTATTTGCCCTCCCCGGATCGCCGAGCGCCTGCCGAGACGCCTGGGAGGGCATCCTCGTCCACCAGCTCGACAACCGCTTTCGCCCATGCAATTTCGTCGAGCTGATGCCGCGCCTGCAGGAACACTTAAAGCGCTGATTCAGAACCCCCGGCTCGGCTTGAGCCGGCAATAAGCACTCCCGTCGTCCACGTCTTCCAGCCTGTCGGCATACCCGATCTTGATCCGCCGAGGCAGGCCGGCGAGGGTGTCGGCGAGAGCATCGGGACCCGACCACCGCACCCGCTCGAACAAGGGCGGCAATCGCCGCGGGTGACCGGCGCCGACGAGCCAAAAGCCGCCATCACCGGCAGGACCGAATACGAGGTCATGGCTCCCAAGGAGGTGGAAGGCCGCGGCAACGTGAGGTGCAGCGAGCGCCGGGATGTCGGCCCCGACGAGCACCACCGGACCGGGCCCGCAGGTTTCGAGCGCGCCGCGCATTCGGATCCCAAGATCCCCCTGCCCCTGCCGCACAGTCTCGACCCCGCTGCGCCAAGAACGGGCGCGGCGGCAGGCCTTGTCTGGTGTCACTGCTATCCGCAACCGCCAGCGCCGGTCCTTCCCGAGCCGGCGGAGCAGCAGGGCGATCATCGCCCGCTCGAAGCGAAGAGCTGCGACATCGCCGATCTCTTGCGCGAGCCGACGCTTGCCGCTTCCGAGCTGTGGGGCGCGGACGAACAAAACGAGGGTGCGGTGCGTCATCCGTAGAGCCGCGCGATCCGGTCGGACGGCAGGCCGGCGAAGTAGAGCGAGAGGCACAAAAGGTTGCGCAGCGGCCGACACCAGTATCCTTCGCGGCGGTAGCGCGCCGGCGATGAGATGCACCGCGCGCCGATGCGGGTGAGACGCCTGCGGCCAAGGCGGCGAACAAGGTCGACGTCTTCCATCAACGGCAGCGGGGCAAAGCCCCCGACCGCGCGATATAGATTGCGGGCGATCAGCAGACCTTGATCGCCATAGGGCAGCGCCAGAACGCGGCAACGCCAGGCGACAATCCGCTCCAGCCGCCGCGCGGCGGGCGCGCTGTCGTCGAGTGCGAAGTCGAAATAGCCGGCGCGGTCCGCCGTCTTCGGAGCCGCAAGGAAAGCACAGACGGCCCTTTCCCAATCCGGCGAAAGGCGGCAATCGGCATGCAAAAACAGCAGCCAATCGCCTGCCGCGGCGCTGGCTCCCGCGGCGAGTTGAATCCCCCGCCCGCGCGGTGCCGCGATGACGCGTGCCCCTGCCGTCCGGGCAATAGCGGCGGTTTCGTCCGACGAGCCGCCATCGACAATGATGATCTCCTTCACCAGGGCGGAGGCCTGCAACTGTTCTATGAGCCTTGGAACCATGGCGGCCGCGTTCAGCGCCGGAATGATCACGGAAGTCTCAAATAGTTCTTGGATTGTTCTCATAAGCGCGGCATTTTGGGGACATGGATATGCCGGCCACAGTCAGGCCGCGCAAGGGACGCGGCGCGGCGAGCAACGAGAGCGGACGCTTCGAGGCCGAAAGGCGCGTCGCATTCGATGACGGCTGGGGCACGGCCGACGAAGAGCCGGCGCCGTTCACCACGACTTTGAGCGTGGATTCAACGCGGACCATCATCGCCCGCAACGATTCCCCGGATATCGGCTTCGACCGCTCGATCAACCCCTACCGCGGGTGCGAGCACGGCTGCATCTATTGCTACGCAAGGCCGAGCCATGCCTATCTCGGCCTGTCCCCCGGCCTCGATTTCGAAAGCCGCCTGTTCTACAAGCCCGATGCCGCGGCGTTGCTCGCCCGGGAGCTGAGGAAAAAGGGGTACAGCTGCCGCCCGATCGCGCTTGGCAGCAATACCGATCCCTACCAGCCGGTCGAACGGCGGCTCGGCATCACACGTGTGATTCTGCAGGTGCTCCGCGATTTCCGCCACCCGGTCACGATCGTAACCAAATCGGCGCTGGTCCAGCGCGACCTCGACGTCCTCAGCGAGATGGCCAAGGACAGGCTGGCGAGCGTGACGATATCGGTCACGACGCTCGACCGCACTCTGGCCCGTTGCATGGAACCGCGCGCCTCGACACCGGAGCGCCGAGTTGAGACGATCGCCGCCCTCGCCGCCGCAGGGATCCCGACCGGCGTCCTGAGCGCGCCGATGATCCCGGCACTGAACGACAACGAGATGGAGCAGATCCTCGAGCGCGCTCGTGCCGCCGGCGCGAGTTCGGCCGGCTACACCCTCCTGCGGCTCCCGCTCGAATTAAAGTCGCTCTTCAAGGAATGGCTCGAGGAGCATTTCCCGGACAAGGCAGCTCACGTGCTCTCGCTCGTCGCGCAAACCCATGGCGGCCGGCTCTATGACTCGACCTGGTCAAAGCGCATGACCGGCACCGGCCCCTATGCGGACATGTTGCGGCTGCGCTTCGACCGTGCCTGCCGCAAGCTCGGTTTCAACCAGCGAACGACGCAATCGCTCGATACGACCCTGTTCAAATCACCGCCGAAGTCGGGTGATCAGCTTGTCCTGTTATAGCCCCTATCTCGCGGTGAAGGAGCTTAGCGCTCGGTATTTTTGGAGCACTGTACTAGTCTCTCCGTCGACGAGGCCGGAGAGGTGGCGGCGTGGCCAGGGAACGGCGGCTCGATGCGCGCGAGGTGGGGGAGATTTTCACGGCTTTCGCCGAGGCGATGCGCGAGCTGCCGCCGGATGTCGAGGCCGGCTGGCTCGACGCGCAGGGCGATCTGCGCCTCGCCCCCGATATCGCCCGCAAGCTGCGCACCGCGCGGCGGGTGCGTCAGTTGCTTCTCGAACTGCGGCAGCGCGAGCGCGAAGGTTGAGGGCCGTCAGCGGCCATTCGGCCCGGCAACAATGCTCTCATCGTGAAGCCGCCCGATCTCGGCTGATGAAAGACCGAGGACTTCGGTAAGCACGATATCGGTGTGTTCGCCGAGGCGAGGCGCCGGGAGCGGCGGCTGACGCGGGTCGGCGGAAAAATCCAATGGCAGGCCGGGCATGAGATGGCGGCCGATGCCGGGCTGATCGACGGCAGCGAACAGCGGGTTGGCCTCGGAGCAGCGCGGGTCGCCGCGCACCAATTCGGCAAATTCTTGAAATTGACCCCAGAGTACGCCGGTGCCGGCGAAAGCTTGCCGGATCTCGTCGAGGGTATGGCTCGCGCACCAGCGGGCGAGCAACGCGCCGATAGCGTCGCGCGCCTCGTAGCGCCCGGCCTCGGTTTCGAGGTCGACATCCATCATCGGCCCGATCATCGCCAGGCGTTCGCCGAGACCGGTCGCCTCGCCGATCGCACGCCACTGGCGGCGGGTCAGGGCGATGATCATGACCCGTCGGCCGTCGGCGGTCGCGAAATCGCGCCCGAAGCTGCCGTAGAGGTCGTTGCCGATTGCCGGCCGTGCACTGCCATTGATCTGCACGTCGGCGATGTAGCCGAGGTTGCCGACCGTCGCGAGCATGACATCCGACAGCGCCGCCACGACCTCCTGGCCCTCGCCAGTGCGCGAGCGATGGCGTTCCGCCGCGAGCAGTGCGGTCGCAAGATAGAGCCCGGCGGCGATGTCCCAGGCCGGCAGCACATGGTTGACCGGCATGCCGCTATGCCCCGTCACCAGCGGAAACCCGCTCGCCGCGTTTACCGTGTAGTCGACCGCCGCCGAGCCGTCGCGGTTGCCGGTGAGCCGCAGCATGATCAGATCGTCGCGCGCCGCCTTCAGGGTTGCGAAATCGAGCCCGCGAGACGGCGGCAGGTTGGTCAGCAGAATGCCGCCACCCACACCCGGTGCGGTAATGACGGCACGCGCGATATCGCGGCCCTCCGGCTTGTCGAGGGCCAGTGCCAGCGAGCGCTTGGCTTTGTTGAGGCCGGCCCAATAGAGGCTGGCGCCGTCGCGCGTCACCGGCCAGCGCGCGTAATCGATACCGCCGCCGATCGGGTCGATGCGGATCACGTCGGCGCTCATCTGCGCCATCGTCATGCCGCCGAGTGGCGCGGCGACAAAAGCGGAGATTTCGACGATCCGCAAATCCTCAAGCAAGCGGTTCATGTCCCTACAATCCCAGGCGGGGAATCTCGATCGCCGGGCAGCGGTTCATGACGACCTCGAGGCCGTGGGACTCGGCACGGGCGGCCGCGTCATCGTCGCGGACGCCGAGTTGCATCCACACCACCTTGGCGCCGGCGGCAATGGCCTCATCGACGACCCCGCCGGCCATTTCGGTCCGTCGAAACACGTCCACCATGTCGATCGGCTCCGGGACATCGGAGAGCGTCGCGTAAACGGTCTCGCCGTTGATCGTGCCGCCGGCCGCGTTGGGGTTGACCGGGATCGCCCGGTAGCCGCGCCGCTGCAGATAGGCCATCACGCGGTGGCTTGGCCGCTCACGGCGCGGGCTCGCGCCGACGACGGCGATCGTGCGCACACTCGTCAGGATGTCGCGCAGATAAAGGTCCGGATAGTTGTCGTGGTCCATTTTTGCGCCTCACCGGTCGTGCCAGACCGGAGCACGCTTGGCGAGAAAGGCATCGATCCCCTCGCCGGCATCCTCGGCCAGCATATTGGCGGTCATGACTTCAGCGGCATAGCGATAGGCGGCGGACAGATCGAGCTCGGCCTGGCGGTAGAACGCCTCCTTGCCGATCTTGACGGTGAAGGCGGATTTGCCGGCGATCTGCCGGGCGAGCCCATCGACCGCCTCGCGCAACCTCTCCCGCGGCACCACGCGGTTGACGAGCCCCAGCGAGCGCGCCGTCGCCGCATCGATCAGCTCGCCGGTCAACAGCATCTCGATTGCAGCCTTGCGCCCGACCGCGCGCGACAGCGCCACCATCGGGGTCGAGCAGAAGAGCCCAATATTGACCCCCGGCGTTGCAAAACGCGCCTCCTCGGCGGCGACCGCCAGGTCACAGGTCGCGACCAGCTGACAGCCGGCCGCCGTCGCGACGCCGTCGACTTCGGCGATGACCGGCTTCGGCAGCCGCACGATCGCCAGCATCAGCTCGCTGCACAGCGCAAAGATGCGCTGATAGGTTTCGCGCCGCGGATCCTGGCGCAGCTCGCGCAAATCGTGACCGGCGCAAAAGGCGGGACCCGCGCCGGCGATGACCACGACCCGGCTATGCGGGTCGTCTGCCGCGCGCCCGAGCGCCGCGACGAGCGCCGTCATCAGCTCGACCGAAAGGGCGTTGCGCGCCTCCGGGCGATTGAGGGTCAGGCGCAGAACTCCGTCTGCGCGCTCCTCCAACAGTATCGCCGCCATTGTGGGACCTCTCTTCGGCTAACGCATTGCTTGACCCTTGGGAGCCGATCGCTTACATGACCGGCTTTCGTGGCCTGGGCAACTGTTCCGGGCGGGCCGGCATTTCCTTCGAGACATGAAAACCTTTTCCGCCAAACCGTCGGATATCGACAAGAAATGGTCGCTGATCGATGCCGACGGTCTCGTCTTGGGCCGGCTTGCCTCGATCATCGCGATGCGGTTGCGCGGCAAGCACAAGCCCTCCTTCACGCCCCATATGGATTGCGGCGACAATATCATCGTCGTCAACGCCGAGAAGGTCCAGCTGACCGGCAACAAGCGCGCCGACGACATCTTCTATTGGCATACCGGCTATCCGGGCGGCATCAAGGGGCGCAGCAAAGGCGCCATTCTCGAAGGCAAACACCCGGAGCGGGTGATCATGAAGGCGGTCGAGCGCATGGTGCCGCGCGGCCCGCTCGGCCGCCGGGTCATGAAGAATTTGCGGGTGTTTGCCGGACCCGAGCACCCGCACGAAGCACAGCAGCCGGACCGGCTCGACGTCGGCGCGCTGAACCGCAAGAACAGAGTTCTGATCATGGCTGACAACGACCCACCGAGCCCGCCCCGCGCGCAGACCTTTCAGGGCCTGGGGAGCCTGCGCCAGGCGCTGCAGCAGGCGCGCGCCGCGCCCGCAGCGCCGGTGCCAACCGGGTCCGTTCCCGAGGACGTCAGGCCGCAGATCGACGCTCTCGGCCGCTCCTATGCCACCGGCAAGCGCAAGAACGCGGTGGCGCGGGTGTGGATAAAGCCCGGCGCCGGCAGGATCGACGTCAACGGCCGCGAAAGCCCGGTCTATTTCGCCCGGCCGGTGCTGCGGATGCTGATCAACCAGCCGCTCGTCGCGACCAACCGGCTCGGCCAGTTCGATGTGTGGTGCACCGTCAAGGGCGGCGGTCTCTCCGGCCAGGCCGGCGCAGTGCGCCACGGCATCAGCCAGGCGCTGACCCGCTACGAGCCGGGCCTGCGCCCCTTATTGAAGAGCCAGGGGTTTCTGACCCGCGACAGCCGCGTCGTCGAGCGCAAAAAATACGGCAAAGCCAAAGCCCGCCGTAGCTTCCAGTTCTCGAAGCGCTAGATAAGCAGATTGCACCACGGAGGCACGGAGGACACCAAGGGAAGTCCGACCGATCCCCGTGTCTCCGTGAAATCGAATGGGGGAGGCGGTGATGCAATTCGCGATCGCCATTCCGACCGACGCCGATTCCTGGCGGGTGGTGCGGCGGGCCGAAGAGCTGGGGTTTGCGCGCGCCTGGTTCTACGACACGCAGATGCTGAGTGCCGACCCGTTTGTCGCGATGGCTGCGGCGTCGATGAAAACGACGAAAATCCGGCTCGGCACCGGGGTGTTGATCCCATCGAACCGCATCGCTCCGGTTACCGCGAACGCGTTTGCTTCGCTGAACAAATTGGTGCCGGGGCGGATCGATTTCGGGGTCGGCACCGGGTTTACCGGCCGGCGGGCGATGGGGCTCGGCGCGGTCAAACTGGCGGATCTGGAGGAGTATGTCCGCGTCGTCATGGCGCTGTTGCGCGGCGAAACGGTCGAGGCCGAAATTGAAAACAAGAAGCGGCTGATCCGGCTGCTGAACCCCGAGCTCGGGCTGATCAACACGCGCGATCCGATCCCGCTTTACGTTGCGGCTTCGGGTCCGCGGGGCCGCACTTTGACCGCGAAGCTGGGCGCCGGCTGGATCGCCACGGCCGGCGACGTCGAAGGCGGGGTCGCCGCGATGGCCGACATGCGGGAGCGCCGGCGCGCCGCGGGGCATGACGCCGAGCCGCTCGATGCCGTGGTGCTAACCGGCGGCACGATATTGGAAGAAGGCGAGCCCGCCGAACTCGCCGCGAGCACTCGCGCAGGCCGGGCCGCGCGCCGCGATGCTGTTGCATCGCGCGGCCGACGCGGCATTGGCGGGGTTGCCGATGATGGCGCCGATGCCGCCCGCAGTTGCCGAGAGCGTCGCAGGCTACGTCGAGCTGGCACGAAAATTCACGCCGCAGGGCGCCCATTATCTC
This sequence comes from uncultured Alphaproteobacteria bacterium, assembly GCA_963787425.1. GTDB lineage: Bacteria > Pseudomonadota > Alphaproteobacteria > ATCC43930 > CGMCC-115725 > AP-15. The sequence goes on along the minus strand of CAWBCV010000001.1, from coordinate 105,130 downwards.
GAAAACCACCGCGGCCATTTGATGTTCGTGAAGCCCGAGGAGCGGCCGTTCGTCACCGCCGAATTGATCCGGCGCACGACCTTCACGGCGACCGAGAAGGAGCTGAAAGAGCGCATCGAGGTATTGGCCGACGCCGGCTACACGGAGATCGCACTGCAGATCGTGCCGGGCCAGGAGCACGCGATCGAGGATTGGGGCCGCATCCGCCGCGCCTTCGCGTAGAGGCCAGCCGAATTGTATCGCGTTGGGCCAAACTTGGCCCCTCTCCGCCCGCTTGCGGGGGGAGAGGGAGGGGCCCGGACGCGACAGCGGCCGGGAGGGTGAGGTGGGTGCTGCCGCGGTTTCCGGGCGGGGCCTTCCCCCACCTCACCCTGACCCTCTCCCCCCAGGGGGCGGAGAGGGAAGGACTCCGATAGGCCTCAGGCGCCGCCGATGCCGGCGGAGATCGCGGCATGGCGCGACGTCGGACAGCCGGTGTGGATCTTCGCCTACGGCTCGCTGCTGTGGGATGCCGAGTTGCGTGATGCCGCTACCGAGCCGGCCTTGCTGCACGGCTACCACCGCCGCTTCTGCCTGTACTCCTACGATTACCGCGGGACGGTGGCAAATCCCGGACTGACCCTCGGGCTCGATCGCGGCGGGTCCTGCCGCGGCGCAGCGCTTCGATTGCCAATCGACGCGCTCGATCGGGTATGGCAGCGCGAGATGAGCGGCCGCGTGGTCTACGCAGCGCGGCTGCTGCGGGTGCAAACCGCGGACGGCACGCGGCAGACCCTTGCGTTTACCGTGCTGCGCAGCTGTCCGGATTATGCCGGCAGGCTGTCGCTCGACGAGGCGGCCCGCATGATTCTCGGCGCTGCCGGCAGACGTGGCACATGCGTCGATTATTTCGAAAATACACTGCAACACCTGGAACAGCTCGGCTTTGCGGATCGTCCGCTTCGCCGTTTGGCCGAGCGGGTCCGGGCATTGACCGCACATGCCTGAGTTTGAGGCGCTCATTGCGGCGCGGAAGGCTTGCCGCATCTGCGTCGAGCGCAGCCCCGGCAAAATCAGAAGCTGCGCCGAGTTCGACTTCGACCCCGATGTGATCAGCCACTGGGAGCAATGGCTCGGCCATCACAACCCGAAGCTGCTCGTCGTCGGCCAGGATTTCGGCAATGTCGGCTATTTCGTCCGCTGTCGCGGACGCGACGAGCCGCACAACAAAACCAACGAAAATCTCTACCAGCTGCTGACGGCAGACGGCATTGCGGTGCAGCAACGTGACGACAGCGCGCCCGTCTTTCTGACCAACTCTATCCTGTGCATCAAGGAAGGGGCAATGAATGCACCCATTCTAGCGAGCTGGGTAGATGCCTGCTCCGAGCAACACCTGCTACCGCTCATTGCCCTTCTGAAACCAGCGGTCGTCGTCGGGATGGGCAACGCCGGATGGCGTGCCGTTCGCGTCGTCTTTGCGCTGCATGGCGCGCCGCGGCAGATCTCGCACGCAGCCGGCTCAGATTGGGTCGCTGGAGACAGTACCCGGATATTTGCCGTCGGCCATTGCGGGCCACTCGGGGTCATCAACCGGCCGTGGCCACAGCAGCTCGGGGATTGGCGGCGGATCGGCGCGGCCGTTTCCGTTTGCTCCGCCGCCGGTGCGCCGCTACGCTCGGGTAAGTGACTTTGTGGAGGACCGGCTGCATGCGCACGAGCTTTACCGTCAACGACATGACGATCCACCGGATCGTCGAGCAGGAGGCGGGTTTCACACCGATCCTGGAGTTCTTGCCGAGCCTGAGTCGGGAACTGCTGAACGAAAATCGGTCGTGGATGGAGCCGGCAGCGCTCGACCCGGCCGGCATGGCGGTGCTGTGCTTCCAATCCTATGTCGTCAGGACGCCGCACCACACGATTCTGGTCGATGCCTGCATCGGCAACGACAAGTCTTTTCCGCATCGCCCGACCTGGCACCGCAAGAGCGACAGCAACTGGATGCAGGCGTTGAAGGCGGCCGGTGTCACCGTCGACGATATCGACATCGTCATGTGCACGCATCTGCACGGCGACCATGTCGGGTGGAATACGCGTCTGGAGAATGGCCGCTGGGTCCCGACCTTTCCCAATGCCAAATATCTCTTCTCGAAAAAAGAATTCGATTATTGGGCGGGCGTTGATCGCGAGACCCCGCTCGACCCGATGCGGGACAGCGTGCTGCCGATCATCGAGGCCAAAAAGGCTGAGCTAGTCGCCAGTGACTATGCCGTCGACGACCATATTCGGCTGACTCCGACCCCCGGTCACACACCCGACCACTTCGCGGTCTGCGCCGGGCGGCGCGGCGACCAGGCTGTATTTACCGGCGATCTGATCCACTCGCCGATCCAGGCACGCTATCCGGATCTCGTGATGCGGGTCGACTACGACCAGAAGCAGGCCTCAGTTACCCGCCGCGCGTTTCTCGAACGCTACTGCGACACCACCACCCTGTGCTGCACGATGCATTTCCCGTCGCCCTCGCTCGGGCACATCAAGCGCTGGGGCGACGGCTTTCGCTGCGAACCGGTTGCCGACTAGGTCAGCGCGGCCGCAAACGCGCGCTTTCCTCGATCTCAGCCGCCTCTATCGCCCGGGCTAGCGCGCCGCTCAGCTCCTTGGCTGACTGTAGGGTGAGCTCGACGGCGACCCGCGCGCCCGGCCCGAGCGCAGCGTTCACGAAATCGATCGTGATGGCCTCTTCCAAGAGAGCGTGGTGCGGGTGGTCGTAGGACACCACCGAATGGGTCAGATCGAACCACCCGTCACCGCCCTTGCCGGCGCCGTCGGCGCTGACGACCTCGACGATCGAGGTGCACATAGGGGCGTTATGCCGCCAGATGCTTGTGCAAGAACGCGAACACCTTTTGCCAGCCGTCCAGCGCCTGTTCGATGCGGTACATCGGCCGGTCGTAATAGAAGAAGCCGTGTCCGGCGCCATCGTAACGGTGAAACTCGAAGTCTTTGCCGTACTTCTTCAGCTCGGCCTCGTGCTGGTTGACCTGCTCCGGAGTTGGGGCGCGATCTTCATTGCCGAAGAGGCCGAGCAGCGGGCATGACAGCTTCTGGGTGTATTCGATCGGCGCGACCGGTTGCTTCGGGTTAAGCTCCTCCTTGCTCATCACGACCCGGCCGCCCCACAGATCGCAGGCCGCGTTGATGCTGTTGGTATGGCAGGCATAGAGGAAGGTCTGCCGCCCGCCGGAGCAGGTGCCAAAGACCCCGACCTTGCCATTGAGCCAGGGCTGGCCGCGCAGCCAGGATACGGCGCCTTCGGTGTCGCCTATGACTTGGGCGTCGGGAACGCCGCCCTCGGCGCGCACCTTGGCGGCGACGTCGTCGGCTTTGCCTTCGCCGGCGCGGTGATAGAGGTTATGGCTGATCGCCGCATAACCGTGATGAGCGAACTTACGGGTCGCCTCGCGGTACCACTCGTCCCAGCCGGGCGCATGATGAAGGAGCACCATGCCGGGAAACGGGCCCGGCCCCAACGGCCGCGCAACATAGGCCGAGATCGGCTCATTCTTGTCGCCGTTGATCGCAATCCGCTCCGCAATCATTCCTTCATAGGCCATCGTCGCTCCCTTTCGCCGTGCAGCTAGGCCGCCCGATCGCGGCCGTTCGACGCCCTAATGGTTAGCCCAGGTGCGGGCCCGGGTCCATCCCCAGATGCACCCGGCCGGCCGATCGGGGCCTTCCCTACGCCCAGCGGCCTTCGGTCCAGACCCAGCCGTTCGGCCCTTGCTGCCAGTAGCCAGGGACCCAGTTCGCGGTTGGCGTGGGCCCGCTGTACATATTGCCCGGCGATCCAGACATACTGTCCATCGCTCCAGCTCCAGTGGCCCGGTTGCCAAACTGCCAGCGGCGAGGGCGGCGGTGGCGGGGTCTCCACGCGTGGCGGCGGCGGAGCGAACGGGGCGACACTGACTAAAGTCGTACCGGCGTTGCTCGGCGCGGCGCCCGGCAAGATCGTTGGCCCGTATGGCTGCGTCACCCCAGCGGGGGAATAGGGCGCGGTCGGCGCGGCCGGCGGCGGCACATAATGGGGCGGCGGCTGTGGCGGCAGTCCCGTCGCGACGTCAGCCGGGCCGACTGCGACGGTCGCCGGCGGCGGGGGATAACACGCCGATAATCCCTACACGGTCAATGCGATCGCGGCCATGCCGCCCAAATGGTGGAAACGCTGCATCCTCTCCTCCAGACGTTGCGCGCGGTCGAGCGATCTCGACCGCCGTTTATGCTGCTAGAACACGAATACTTGTGATCGCTCCCAAGGTCCCCTGCCCGGCGAGCCAATCCGATCCGATTGACGATATAAAGATATGTGTATATCTTTCTGGACTTGCCCCTGGTGCGTATTGATCGAGGAGAGCCGAAGATGCCCGCATTGACCGATTTTAAGGTTGCCGATTTTAAGGTTGCCGATATTGCGCTCGCCGACTGGGGGCGGCGCGAGATCGCCATTGCCGAGACCGAAATGCCGGGTCTGATGGCGTTGCGCGATGAATTCGGCTCGGCGAAACCGCTCGCGGGGTCACGCATCGTGGGCTGCCTTCACATGACGATTCAGACCGCAGTGCTGATCGAGACGCTCGTCGAGCTCGGCGCCACAGTCCGCTGGAGCTCGTGCAATATCTTCTCCACCCAGGACCATGCCGCAGCGGCGATGGCCGCCCGCGGCATTCCGGTCTTTGCCTGGAAGGGCGAGAGCGAGGAAGAATACGAGTGGTGCATCGAGCAGACCTTGCGCGGTCCTCAGGGATGGACACCCAACATGGTGCTCGATGACGGCGGCGATGCGACCAAAGTGCTTCACGACAAGTATCCCGAGGTGCTGAACCACATTCGCGGGATCTCGGAAGAGACCACCACCGGCGTAAACCGGCTCTACGAGATGGTGCGGGAGGGGTCGCTCAAGGCCCCGGCGATCAACGTCAACGATAGCGTCACCAAGTCGAAGTTCGACAACCTTTATGGCTGTCGCGAGAGCCTGGTCGACGGGATCAAGCGCGCTACCGACGTGATGGTTGCCGGCAAGGTCGCCGTAGTCTGCGGCTTTGGCAATGTCGGCAAAGGCTCTGCGGCGAGCCTGCGCAGCCAGGGCGCGCGCGTCATGGTGACCGAGATCGATCCGATCTGCGCGTTGCAGGCAGCCATGGAGGGGTATCAGGTCGCGACGATGGACGAGATGGCGTCACAAGGCGACATCTTCGTTACTGCGACCGGCAATATCGACGTCATCACGATCGATCACATGCGGCAGATGAAAGACCGCGCGATCGTTTGCAATATCGGCCATTTCGACAGCGAGATTCAGATCGATGCGCTGCGCAACTATCCCTGGGAGGAAGTCAAGCCGCAGGTCGACGAGGTCGTCTTTCCCGACGGCAAGCGGCTGATCGTCCTGGCCAAGGGGCGGTTGGTCAATCTCGGTTGCGCAACCGGACACCCGAGCTTCGTGATGAGCGCTTCGTTCACCAACCAGGTGCTCGCGCAGATCGAACTGTGGACCAATCACGGGAAGTACGAGAATAAGGTTTACGTACTGCCCAAGCATCTCGACGAGAAGGTCGCGGCGCTGCATCTCGACAAGCTCGGGGCGAAATTGACGGCGCTCACCCCGGCCCAGGCCGGCTATCTCAGCGTCGAGCGCGCGGGGCCCTTCAAACCGGACCATTACCGCTATTAGTCGCGTTTTACAACTTTAACTATATTATTGGCGAAAACGCTCTTGCAATTGGGTAAATAACACTCCTACTGTGAGCCATACGGGAGATCGACAGATCGCCCTTACACCCCATGGTTCTATCAAGAGCGAGTGGTTGTGTTCGAATCGGCTGCTGCGTTGTGCCTGCTCGTCGCATTGGCTTTGGTTGCGGCTCTGTTGCGCGCCCGCTCCGAACTCTACGAGGAGCGCGCGAGATCCGCGGTACTCGAAACGGCTCCGCTCGAATGGTTTCGCTGGCGTCCAAATCGGCCGAACGCTGACGCGCAGGATAAAGGGTCGGGCTATCGCCAGTTCCTCGCAAGGCTAGAGGCCGTCGACGCGGAGCGGCTGGAGAAGGCCCGGCAGAGGCTGCAATCCGGGGGAGCCGCTTTCTCCACAACTTTCGTTACCCGCAGCGGGGCCGCCTATGCCGTCGAAGGGCGGCGCACCGCGAGCGGCGACACTGTACTGTGGTTGCGCGATGCTTCGGCTGCGGTAACAGTCGAGAGGGCGCGCCGAGAAGTCGCCGATTTGCGCCAGATGCTCGACGTGATTCCGATGCCGGTGTGGCGGCGAGACCCCGACCGCATCCTCGTCGATTGCAACCGAGCCTATGCGAGCGCCCTCGACACCACCGCCGATCTGGTTGTCGCGGAAGGCCGGGAACTGGCTTCCTGCGCCCGCCCCGGCGAATGCCGGCATGTTGTCATCGGCGGCTCGCGCCGGCTGGTCGAGATCGGCGAGGTGCCGTGCTCCACAGGAGGCACGATCGGTTTCGCCTGTGATCGCACCGAGCGCGAAGCCGCGGAAGCGGAGTTGTGGCGCCACATCAATGCGCACGCCGAAGTCCTCGAGACGATCCGCGCCTCGGTCGCGATCTACGGCCCCGACAAGCGGCTCAAATTTTTTAACGCGGCGTTCGCCTCGATGTGGAGCCTCGCAGAAGACTGGCTCGGCGCTCAACCTTCTTTCGAGGAAGTTCTGGAACGGCTGCGGGAAGCCCGTTGTCTCCCTGAGGCCGCGGATTTCCGGGCATTCAAGTGCGAGCAGCTGCGGCTTTTCACGTCGGTCATCCGGCCGCAGCAGGACCTGCTGCATTTGCCTGATGGCCGCACCTTGCTGTTGTCGATCTCCCCACATCCATTCGGCGGCCTCACCTTCGTTTACGAGGACGTCAGCGATCGCCTGGCGCTCGAGCGCTCGTGCAACACCTTGACGAAGGTGCGACGCGCCACTCTCGACCACCTCTTCGAGGGCATCGCGGTCTACGGCAGCGACGGCCGGTTGAAGCTCCATAATCCAGCCTATCTGGCGCTTTGGGAATTATCGGAAGACGACGTCGCGGGCGAACCGCATATCGGGGAGATCCTCGAGAAGACCCGCGCTCTCCTCGATAATTCGGGCGATTGGAATGCGAGGAAGCAGCGATTCATTTCAAAAGTCACCGCCCACGCGCCGGCGAGCGGCCCGGTCTATCGAACCGACGGGTCGATGCTGCAGGAGGCGACCGTTCCACTGCCGGATGGCAATGTGTTGGTGACCTATCTCGACGTGACCGATACGGCGAAATATGAACGCGTGCTGCGCGAGCGCAACGAAGCGCTCGAAACCGCGGGGCGGCTGAAAAGCGAGTTTGTTGCCAACGTCTCCCACGAGTTGCGGACGCCGTTGAATGCGGTCATAGGCTTTGCGGAGATCTTGACCAACCAGTATTTCGGCGACTTGAACCCGCGGCAGCTCGACTACAGCCGCGGCATCCTCCAGAGCTCGCAACAGCTGCTGGGGCTCATCAACGATAGCATCGACCTCGCCACGATCGAGGCGGGTTACATGGTTCTGGAGACGGGCCGTGTCGAGATTTTCGAGATGCTGAAGACGGTGCTGGCGCTGACGCGGGGGCGTGCGAAAAGCCGAGCGCTCGAGATCGAGCTCTCTTGTCCGCCCGACATCGGCGCGATTGCGGCGGACGAACGCCGGCTCAAGCAGGCGCTTTTCAACTTGGTTTCCAATGCGATCAAGTTCACCCCTCCGGGCGGCGCGATACGCATCGAGGCCGAACGCCGTGAGAGCGAGCTGCTGCTGACCGTCGCCGATAGCGGGATCGGTATTCCGCCGTCCGATCAGGCCCGGATGTTCGAAAAATTCGAACGTGGCACGCCGCGATCGGGTGCGGGGCTGGGCCTGTCGCTGGTAAAGAGCCTGATCGATCTGCATGGCGGAGCCGTCACGATGGACTCGGCCGAAGGTCGGGGAACTACCATCACCTGCCGGCTGCCCACGGCCTTGCGGGAATTCGCCGGCATGCCGACTTCGGGCCAAATCGAGAGCCGGGCGGCGGCATAGACCAAGTCCTGACCCGATTCGTGCGATAGCGGCACCATAGGGGTGAAGCTAATCTCGACGACCGCCGATCAGGGCCGCGAACAAACACCGACGCCGCACATATTGCGCCTAGCCGATGCCGGGTTATACAACGTCTAGGTGATGATTATTGTCGATCTGCCGGACGAAGCTGCCACCGCCGCGCTCGCGGCCCGCATCGCCGCGGTAGCCGTCCCGGGCGACATCATTGCGCTGAAGGGCGATCTCGGCACTGGGAAAACCGCCTTTGCGCGTGCCTTCATCGGGGCGCGGGGCAACCAGGACGAGGTCCCGAGCCCAACCTTCACGCTCGTGCAGGTCTACGACGCAGGCCCGACGGTGATCTGGCATTTCGATCTGTATCGGATCTGCGCCCCCGAGGACGCATGGGAGCTGGGGATCGAGGATGCCTTCATCGAAGGCATCTCGCTGATCGAGTGGCCCGAGCGGCTGGGACCGCTGCTGCCCGACCGGCGGCTCGAACTCAGCTTCGCATTCGGCGATGGACCTGGCGCGCGATGTATTGCGATGGATCCGGGCAAAGAGTGGCAAGCGCGCCTGGCGATGATCGCAGCCGATGCGTGATCCGAGCAAGCCCGGCTCTGTTGGCAAATCCCCGTCACCGGTCAGTCCGATGGCTGCTCCCGGCGATCCCGCGCGAAAGCTGGCAATGGCAGCCTTCCTCGACGGATGCGGCTGGGGAGGCGCCTGGCCGGCGCCTCTCGCCGGCGATGCGTCGTTCAGGCGCTATTACCGCCTCGGCAGCAACGGCCGGCGCGCCGTCCTGATGGATGCGCCGCCGCCGCAAGAGGATGTCGTCCCTTATATCGCCGTCTCGCAGCTGTTGCGCCGTCTCGGGTTCAGCGCCCCCGAAGTGTTCGCGGAAGACCGCGCGGCCGGCTTTCTGCTGATCGAGGATTTCGGCGACGACACCTACACCCGCCTTCTCGACCGCGGCGCCGACGAGCCGACCCTTTATACCCTGGCGGTGGACACGCTGGTCGAGCTGCAGCGCGCGGTCGAGGCGCGCGGGAGCCCGGATTTGCCCCCTTACGACGCGGAGCGGCTCCTCGCCGAGGCGGCACTCCTGGTCGATTGGTATGCCCCGGCAGCTCTCGGACAGGGTTTATCCGACGCCCGGCGCGACGAATATCTCGATCTGTGGCGGACGCTTCTGCCTCAGGCGGCGCTTCGTCACGATACTTTGGTGCTGCGCGACTATCACGTCGACAATTTGATGCTGTTGCCGGACCGCTCCGGGGTGCAGGGTTGCGGGCTCCTCGATTTTCAGGACGCGGTATGCGGCCCGCCGAGCTACGATCTCGTATCGCTCCTCGATGATGCCCGGCGCGACGTTCCGGCCGACCTCCGCCGGCAGATGACCGAGCGCTATCTTGCTGCTTTTCCGGCACTCGACCGGGCGGTGTTCCTGCGATCGGCGGCCATCCTCGGGGCTCAGCGCAATTGCAAGATCCTCGGCATCTTCACGCGATTGTGGAGGCGTGACCGCAAACCACGCTACCTGGTACACCTCCCGCGGATCTGGCGGCTGCTCGAGGAGGAGCTTGCCCACCCGGCCCTCGACCCGATCGCTCGGTGGCTCGACCGTCACCTGCCGCGCTCGGCTCGGCATCTCTCCGCATGATCGTCCCGCCGCGGACGGCGATGGTGCTCGCCGCCGGGCTCGGCACCCGGCTGCGGCCGCTGACGGAAACCATTCCGAAACCTCTCATCGAGATAAACGGCCGCACCCTGCTCGATCATGCGATCGACCGGCTGGCGCTCGTTGGGGTCGAGACCGTCATCGTAAATGTGCATTACAAGGCCGAGATGGTCGCCGCGCAGCTAACCCGCCGCGACCACCCGCGCATCGAGATTTCTCACGAAACCGAGCTGCTGCTCGATACCGGCGGCGGCGTCGCGCGGGCGCTGCCATTGCTCGACGACGTCTTTTTTGTCGTCAACAGCGACGTGTTCTGGCTCGACGGCAAGGATCGCGCCTTGCAGCGGCTCGCCGCCGCCTTCGATCCCGAACGCATGGACGCAGTCCTGCTGCTGCAGCGGACCGTGACCGCGGTCGGCTACGAGGGCAGCGGCGACTATATGATCGACCCGTCGGGATGCCCGCATCGCCGCAGCGAGCGCGAGGTAGCTCCCTTTCTCTTCGCCGGCCTTCAGCTGCTTCACCGCCGTGCCTTCGCCGGCATTTCCGAGCGCGTTTTCTCGCTGGTCCGGCTGTTCGACCGCGCCGAAGAGAAGCGGCGCCTGCACGCCATAGTGCATGATGGCGAGTGGTTCCATGTCGGGACGCCGCAGGGCCTCGCCGCCACCCGCGAACGGCTATCGTCGCACCGCATCGAGCGATAAGTGAAGCTCGCGCAGTTACCGAATTTGTGAAATCCAGTGCAGCCCAAGGTCTATACCATTGCCGCGCACCGGCCATTTCTGGCAACGCTGGCGGCCGGGCTGCTCGGGATGGCGGGCACAGATCCGCTGAAGATGGCGCAGATCACTCGTTCTGCTGCCGACCCGCCGCGCGGTGCGCTCACTGCGCGACGCATTCCTGCGTGTAGCGCCGGAAGGAAAAGCGGCGGGGACCCCGTTGCTATTGCCGCGGATGCGGCCGATCGGCGATCTCGATTCCGACGAACTGTCATTATCGGACGGAGGCGAGAACGACCTGGCGGTGCCGCCGCCGATCCCCGAGCTGCGCCGGCGGTTGCTGCTGACCCGGCTCGTCCTGCATTGGGGCGAGCGGCGTGGCGCCGAGCCGCTCTTTCCGGGACAAGCCGCCGCGCTCGCGGCGAGCTCTCGGCCGGCTTCTCGACCGGGTCGCGACCGAGGGGGCGAGCTTCGCGAAGATCGCCGATTTGGTCCCGGAGGGGCTGGCGGAGCATTGGCGAATCGTCCACCAATTTCTTGAGATCCTGCCGCAGCATTGGCCGCGGATTCTCGCCGAGGAAGAGGCTCTCGACGCGGCATCGCGGCGCAATCGCCTGCTGGAACAGCAAACCGCGGCTTGGCGCCGCTCTCCGCCTCGCCATCCGGTGATCGCCGCGGGACTGATCGGCGGCATCCCGGCGATGACCGAGCTGCTTTCGCTTGTCGCCGCGCTCGACCAGGGCGCGGTGATCCTCCCCGGCCTCGACCGCGACCGCGACGCTGCCGAGTGGTCGGCAATCGAAGAGGACGAGGCTCATCCGCAGCATCTCATGGCGGGGTTGCTGAGGGCGCTCGACTTGACTGCGGCCGAGGTTCGCGATTGGCCTCCGAGCCGGCCCGCCGGGATGCCCGCCCGCGGCTTCGAGGGCCTGTCCGATCTTCCCCTGTTCGCTTCTCTCTCCCGCAGCGCGGGAGAGAGTGCCGAGCGCGACAATGAGGTCACAATTGCGCGCCGGGTACGGCTGATCGCCGAGGCGATGCGGCCGGCCATCACCACCGATGCGTGGCGGCGCCTGCCGGCGCAACCCGCTGACACCCTCGACGGGCTGAGCCGGTACGACTGCGCCAGCGCGCAAGAGGAGGCGGTCACCATCGCGCTGTTGCTTCGCCGCAAGCTGGAGACACCGGGCGCCACCGCCGCTCTCGTCACCCCCGATCGAGCGCTCGCCCGCAGGGTTGCTGCGGAGTTGCGCCGCTGGGGCATCGACATCGACGATTCGGCCGGTCTGCCGCTGAACCGGACACCGCCGGGCGTCTTTCTGCGTCTGGTCCTCGATCTGGCCGCCAGCGGGCTCGCTCCGGTGCCCTTGCTTGCCGCGCTGAAGCATCCGCTCGCCTCCGGCGGGCTCGCTCCGGTCGCCTTCCGCGATCTCGCGCGTCAGCTCGAACAAGCAATCCGCGGACCTCGTCCCGCTCCGGGCTTCGCTGGCCTCAGGGCTGCTCTCGCCGACGAGAAATTCGGTTTGGCGAGGTTTGTAGACCGGCTCGAGGCCTGCCTCGGCCCGCTGCCGGAATTGCTGGTCGCGGATGCCGTACCGCTGTCGCGTCTTGCGGCGGCGCATGTCGAGGCCGCCGAGCGGCTCGCCGCGACCGCAACGCGAAACCGGCGGCGAGCGCCTCTGGCGTGAGGCGGCGGGCGAGGCGGCCGCGCGCTTCTGCCATGAACTGATCGATGCCGCGCGCGACTTTCCGCCTCTGCCCGGCCGGCATTATCCGGCTTTGTTCGAGGCGCTGGCCGCCGATGCGGTCGTGCGCCCGGTGTTCGGCCGGCATCCCCGGTTGGCGATCTGGGGTCTCCTCGAAGCGCGGCTGCAGCAGGCCGATCTCGTCGTTCTTGGCGGTCTGAACGAGGGCAGCTGGCCGCCTTCGGCCGAGCACGACCCATGGATGTCCCGGCAGATGCGGCGGGAGTTCGGTATTGCCTTGCCGGAGCGCGCCATCGGAATAGCCGCGCACGACTTTGCCCAGGCGCTGGGGGCGCCGGAGGTAGCGCTGACCCGCGCGGCGCGGAGCGAGGGTGTTCCGACCGTGCCGTCGCGCTGGCTTCTTCGCCTCGATACGGTACTGCAGGCTGTCGGATTAGAGGGCGCGATCGGGCCGGACGATACCCTCCGGCACGCTGCGGAGCTGATCGATAGGGCGGAGGGGTACCGGCCGCTACCCCCGCCTGAGCCGCGCCCGCCTCTCGCGGCGCGGCCGCGAAAGCTTTCGGTGACGCAGATCGAGACCTGGCTGCGCGATCCTTATGCGATCTATGCCCGCCATATCCTCGGACTGAGGCCGCTGGACGAACTCGACGCCGATCCCGGCCGTGCCGAGCTCGGCACCGCCATTCATCGGGCGCTAGACGCCTTCTTTCGCCGCTTCCCGAAGGGGCTGCCGGATGACGCCGAGGCGGAGCTGCTGCGCATCGGCCGCGAGCAATTCGGGCCCATCCTGTCGCGCCCCGGCGCGTGGGCTTTCTGGTGGCCCCGCTTTGCGAGGATTGCTCGCTGGCTGGTCGATCAGGAGCGCGCCCGACGCCTCGGCATCGTCGAGAGTCTCAGCGAGTGCGAGGGAAGCTGGACATTACAGGGGCGCAGGCGGGCCGTTCACGATCACCGCCAAGGCGGACCGCATCGACCGTCTCGCCGAAGGCGGCTTTCTGCTGGTCGACTACAAAACCGGCGCCGTTCCCCCGGCAAAGCAAGTGCAAACGGGGTTTGCGCCGCAACTGCCTCTTGAGGGCGCGATCCTGCGCGGCGGCGGTTTCAAGGGCGTCATCGGTTCGCCTGCGGCGCTCGAATATTGGCGGCTGAGCGGCGGCGAACCCGCCGGCGAGCGCTGCCCGATCGACGCGGGCGACCCCGGCGCGCTGATTGATCGCGTGGTCGCCCGTGTCGCGGCGCTGATCGACCGGTTCGACGATCCGGCGACACCCTATCTCGCGGTTCCAGCGCCCCGTTGGGCGCCGCGCTTCTCCGATTACCGGCACCTCGAGCGGCTCGCCGAGAGCGAGGCTGAGGAATGAGGTCGTTCGACGATCCCGACACCCCGCAGCGCAAGGCCGCCGGCCCGCGGGCTTCCGTCTGGGTCTCCGCCTCGGCCGGAACCGGCAAGACGCGGGTGCTTATCGACCGCCTGCTGTGGCTGATGCTCGAAGGGACGGATCCCGCACGCATCTTGTGCCTGACCTTCACACGCGCTGCTGCTGCCGAGATGGCAAACAGGCTGAACGACGAGCTGGCCAATTGGGCGACCTTGAGGTCGGGGGCACTCGCCGAGACCTTGCAGAAGCTGACCGGGCTCATGCCCAGCGACGCGACGATCGCCCGGGCGCGACAGCTTTTCGCGCGCGTTCTCGAAACTCCCGGCGGCATTAAGATCGCGACGATCCACGCCTTTTGCCAAACACTGTTGCGCCGCTTCCCCCTGGAGGCCGGAGTGCCGACCGAGTTTGCGGTCCTCGACGACCGCAGTGCGCGTGAAACGCTGATCGAGGCCGGCGAGCGTGTTGTCATTGCCGCGCGCAACGGAAACGAGCCCGAGCTCGCCGAGGCGCTTGCAGTGGTGGCCCGCCATGCTCCCGAGGAACGCTTCGGTGTACTGATGGCGGCACTTGCGGACGAGCGCGGCAAGCTCCGCGATGTGCTCGGCAAAGGCCATTCAGAGCTGCGCGACAAGCTCTGCCGGGCCCTGAGCTTGCGCGCCGGGACAACCGAGGAGGCTGTCATCGCCGGTTTCTGCGCCGCGGGAGTCGGGAACGAAATGCGGCTGCGCTCGGCTGCAGCGGCGCTCTCCAACGGATCCTGCACCGATCGAGAGCGCGGCGCCATTCTTGCCGCGTGGTGCGAGACCCCGAGGCAGCGTCGTCAGATGCTACCGGCGTATACCGCTGCATTCCTGACCATCGAGGGCGAGACCCGCAAAATCCTGATCACCCGGGACGCCGCCCGCAGCGCCGGCTGCGACGCTCGGGCGGTGCTCGACGCGGAGGCTGAACGGGTCAAAGAATTCTGCGAGGCGCGATTGGCGGCAGCGCTTGTCGAAGCCAGCTGCGCGGTGACCAGGCTTGGCGGTGCGTTGATGGACGCCTATGCCGAGCTGAAATGCGCCCAAGGCGTCCTCGACTATAACGACTTGATCTCGGCCGCCCTCAACTTGCTGCGCCACCCCGGCATCGCGCCATGGGTGCTGTTCAAGCTCGACGGCGGCCTCGACCACATCCTGATCGACGAGGCGCAAGACACCAACCCCGAGCAATGGCAAATCGTGGCGTCGCTCGCCGAGGAATTTTTCGCCGGTGAGGGCGCTGGCAACCGTCTGCGCACGATCTTTGCCGTCGGCGACGCCAAACAGTCGATCTACAGCTTTCAGCGCGCGGATCCGCGGGCCTTTCTGGCCATGCGTGAATATTTCGAGCGACGCATCAGCGACGCCCAGCACGAATGGCGCGTGGTGCCGTTGGAAGTCTCGTTCCGCTCGACCGAGCCGGTGCTGCGGGCGATCGATGCCGTCTTTCGACACGAGGCGGCCCGCGACGGCGTCGCTCTCGACGGCAGCGAGATCCGTCATGTCGCTTCCCGGGCTGGACACGCGGGAGTGGTCGAGTTGTGGCCGCCGGCGGTCGGGGCGCCCGAAGAGCCGCCCGACCCGATGGCGCTGCCGATCACTCGCCAGCGAACGACGCAGCCTCGCACCCGGCTGGCAAACGCGATCGCCGCAACGATTGCGGATTGGCTCGACAAGGGGGAATTGCTCGAAGCCTCCGGCCGCCCGATCCGGCCAGGAGACGTGATGGTGCTGGTGCGGCGACGCAACGAGTTCGTCGGAGAGCTGCTGCGCGCGCTCAAACAACGCGACATTCCGGTGGCCGGGGCCGACCGCCTCATCCTGACCGAACAGCTAGCCGTGCAAGACCTGGTGGCGCTCGGCCGGTTCCTGCTGTTGCCGGAGGATGACCTCACCCTGGCGACGGTGCTGAAGGGCCCCCTCTTCAGCATCGACGAAGAGATATTATTCGATCTCGCCTATAACCGCGGCAGCGAAAAGCTGTGGCAGCGGTTGCGCGTCAACGCCGGCAAATCTTCGCAGCTTCGGCGGGCGGTGGAGCGGCTTTCCGATCTCTTGGCCCGCGCCGATTTCGTGCCGCCGTACGAACTATACGCTGAAATCCTCGGCGCTCAGGGGGGGCGGCGCATGCTCCTCGAACGCCTCGGGCTCGAGGCCGAGGAGCCGGTCGAGGAGTTTCTCGGGCTGGCACTCTCCTACGAACGGGAACATGTGCCGTCCTTGCAGGGTTTTCTGCGCTGGCTCGTTGCCGGCGACACGGAAGTCAAGCGCGACTTCGGCGCAAGGCAGCGCGACGAGGTGCGCATATTGACGGTTCATGGCGCGAAGGGGCTCGAAGCGCCGGTGGTCTTTCTGCCCGATACGATGCAGCTGCCGACCCTGCCGGACACACTGCTGTGGACGCAGCGTGAGGGGCTGCCGCTATGGTGTCCGCGGGCCGATCTCGCCGTCCCGTTTTATACGAGCGAAAAACGGGCCCTGCGCGAGCGCAACCTGGAAGAATATCGCCGCCTACTCTATGTCGCACTGAGCCGGGCCCAGGACCGGCTCTATATTTGCGGCTGGCAAACCCGGGAAGCGCCCCGGGAAGACACGTGGCACGCGCTCTGCCGCACGGGTCTCGCCGAGATTTCGACCCCTTTTCCCTTCGACGCGACGGCGCTGATCGGCGCCGACGGATGGTGCGGCCAGGGTCTCCGGCTCACCAGCCCTCAAACAGTCGCGTCGGTTCGGGAGCGCCCGGCGGCAGCCGTAGCGGCGGCTGGACCACTGCCGGATTGGGTGCATCACCCGCCGCCGGCCGAGCCCGATCCGACGCGGCCGCTCGCCCCGTCGCGGCCGAGCGGCGCCGAGCCGCCCACTATCTCCCCACTCGCGGCGCAAGGGCGTGACCGGTTCAAGCGCGGCCTCCTCGTCCACCGGCTGCTGCAGAGCCTGCCCGAACTGCCGATAGAGGAGCGCGAGATTGCCGCGCGGCGTTTCCTGGCGCTGCCGACGCACGGCCTCTTGCCCGAGGAACAGGATGAAATTCGGCGCGAAATTCTCACGGTCTTCGATCACCCCGAATTCGCCGCGCTGTTTGGTCCGGGCGCGCAGGCCGAAGTACCCGTCGTCGGGTTGATCCCCGGCTCCGCGGGGACCGCCCATACCATGTCGGCGCAGATAGATCGCCTGGTCATCGCGGAGGACCGCGTGTTGATCGTCGACTACAAGAGCCTGCGCCCGCCGCCGGCCACCGAGGACGAGGTGGCGCCGATTTATCTTCGGCAGCTCGCGGCTTACCAAGCCGCGCTGGCGCGTATTTATCCGGATCGCGAGGTCCGTTGCGCCCTGTTGTGGACCGAAGGTCCGCGGCTGATGCCGATCAGCCCCGAACTCCTTGCGGGCTACCTGCCTTGACGGGGTATTTTCGGCTCCCCTAATCTGATCGGCAGTTAACCGAGGGAACACGAAATGAAACCGATCGCCGTCACCGACAGCAGCTTCGACGCCGAGGTGCTCCGCGCGAGCGGGCCGGTGGTCGTCGATTTCTGGGCGGAGTGGTGCGGACCATGCCGCATGATCGCCCCATTCCTCGAAGAACTCGCCACCGACATGGCCGGCAGGGTAACCGTCGCCAAGGTCAATATCGACGAGAACCCGCAGACCCCGATGAAGTACGGGGTTCGCGGCATTCCTACCATGATCCTCTTCAAGGGCGGCCAGGTGGCCGCCACCAAGATCGGCGCCCTGCCCAAGAGCAAACTCTACGAGTGGGTCGAATCCGTGCTGTGAAGGCCGCCGGCGTCTGTCCCATGTGAGCGGGACGGCGCGCGGCCATAGCCGTCCTCCCCCAGACGGGAGCGAATGAAGATCCGCGGTCCGATCGCCGTCGGAGCGGACTGGGCGTTGGTGCGGCTCGCGTCCGGCGAATATCTCTGCGTTGACACGACCACCTTCGAAGCCCTCGGCTATATTCTCGGCTGGGAGCACGAGGCCGACGTCATTCGCGTCTTCCGGACCTTTCTGACGCAGCGCTCGGTCGTCCTCGACATCGGCGCCAATTTCGGCCTCTACACCGCGCTCAGTGCCAGCATCGTGAGGAATCACGGGCGGCTTTACGCATTCGAGGGCAACCCGCGAGTGTTCGACAGCCTGCAGCGCACGATCGCCGCCAACGATCTTTATCTCAACCCGAATATCGTCGCGGCAAACGTCCTCGTCTCCAGCGAGAGCGGTCGCGGCGTTCTGCATTACTCGGCGAACCTGCCGTCCGGCGGCACCATGTCGGACATACAACTTTCGGGCGGCAACCAGCATGCGGTCGAGGTCGAGATGACGACGATCGATGAGTTTCTACCATCCGATCTGACGGTCGACCTGGTCAAGATCGATGTCGAGGGCCACGAACCCTTGGTACTGCGCGGCATGGAACGAACCATCGCGCGATCACCGAATATCCGCATCGTCATCGAATTTGCCGACCACCTGCTCGCTCACACGGTGGCCCCGGCCGATTTTGTCGATTACATCCGCGGCCTGGGGTTCACAATCTGTCTGGTGCTGCCGAACTTCAAAATCCGCCTGGTCCCGCCCGGCGATGCCCCCAGCGGTTTCAATTATTGCTTGTTGACCCGCACACCCGAGGAGGACATTCGGGCCGTCGAAGAGCGCCGGAAATTCCTGCCGATCCGATTCAAGCGATGGCTCGATCGGCATCCGGTAAGATGGGGGCGCTGGCCCAGCATCTGGGGCCGCTGGTGATGCCGCGCCGCGGGTTAGCCCGGCGCTTCGGCTTGCCGCGCCAGATCGTCGCGCGCTGTGAGCATGTCGTCCAGCGATCCGAATGCGTTCATGTAGTGGCCGGTAAACCCTTTGCCCTCGACCCGCCTGAACATATCGGCAAAATCGAGATCGCCGGCGCCGGGCTTCAGATGGATTTCGTGGCCGTTGCGGAAGCAATCGGCCAGCCGCACCTCCTCGACTCGGCGCATATCGATCGCATCGACAAACCCGGCCACCCCTTCCGGAACGAGGTGCGCATGGTTGACCGTGAACGAGAGCTTGAATGCCGGGGACCGGATACGCTCGAAGTAAAACCGCCATTCCTCGATCGTGTGCGCGAGATAGTGCACCTCCGCATCGGCCGGTTCCTTGTTGAGGTTCTCGAGCAAAATCAGCGCGTTCTTCTGCTCGGCGTAAGCGACGAGGCGCTTCAAGCGCTCCAGCCCGGCATCCCTCCGCAAATCCCTGTCCGAGGTGAAATGGTAGCCGGCGTGGACGACAATCCACTGTGCGCTGAGCCTGCCGTACACATCGACATAGCCTCTGAGATACCGGTCGACGGCTTCAGCCACAAAGGGCGAATATTCGGCGACGTTG
The DNA here is from genome assembly GCA_963787425.1 of uncultured Alphaproteobacteria bacterium. Classification (GTDB taxonomy): domain Bacteria; phylum Pseudomonadota; class Alphaproteobacteria; order ATCC43930; family CGMCC-115725; genus AP-15. Next base: position 86,187 of record CAWBCV010000001.1, on the reverse strand, counting down.
ACTGCCGAAAGGGTATGCAGGCCGAGATGGATATCATGTTTTTGGCATGTTTGGCGGATCCCCGCGGCACGCGCGTCGTCGAAGCTGGTGAAGGCGTTGTCGGCCGTGTCGAACTGGATGTCGATGTAGCGGACGTCGTGAGCGGCCGCCCATGCGATGGCCTCCTCGAGCCGGAGACGGCGCCCGACATCGATCCCTATCCGGTCCCGCAATGTCATTTCCTCGCTCCCCGCTTGGCGCGAACCAGTTTTCCCGAAATCGGCTTCTCACGCATCCTTATTTCCGGCAGCCTCTCTTTACCTGGCCGAGGTAACCCGCCCCTTGCCGGCGGAAGGCAGCGCTGTTAGGGAAGCCGGCGTCCATACGGGGTCCTCGAAGGGAGCTTGTTTTGCGGGCGGAAAATCCGAGCGAAGCCGCGATCCGAGACTGGTGCGTGGAATACCTGACGCGCACGCTCGACTTGCCGGACCACACCGTCGACCCGGAGATGACGTTCGCGCGGTTAGGGCTCGATTCCGCGAATTCGGTCTTCTTGATCGTCGAGCTTGAGGATTGGCTCGGATTGGAGCTCACGCCCGACCTGCTGTTCGAACATCCGACGATCAGCGAACTCGCCCGACACTTGGCAACGCGCGCTGGTCGATGAACGAAACGAAGGCTGAATGTTCGCCCCACACCGAGCGGGTCGCGCGAGCCAAGTTTTCGTCCCCGGTTGACTTGCTCCGACGGCGGGCGGCGCAGCAGCCGAACGACCCGGCCTACATTTTTTTGCCCGACCGCGGGGCCGAGCGGTTTTCCCTGTCCTTTGCCGAGCTCTACGCGCACGCCCAGGCAGTGGCTGTCAGCCTAGCCGAGCGCGGAAAAAAGGGCGACAGAGCGGTCCTGCTGTTTTCGCCGGGTTTGGATTTCATCGTCGCGTTCTTCGCTTGCCTCCTGGCCGGGGTGATCGCAGTGCCGATGATGGTCCCGCGGCGCGCCAGCTCGAGGGATGCCAGCGCGGCCATTCTGGCGGACTGCTCGCCGCGCTTTGCGATGACACGCCGCGATTTGCTCACCAACGGTAGGCCGGACCTGACCGAGCGTTTCCGTACTGGGCAACTCGATTGGGTCTTTGTCGATTTCCTGCATTGCGGGCTCCGAAGAACCGCGGACCCCGCTTCCCCTTCCCGCGCGGGACGATGTCGCGTTTCTGCAATACACCTCCGGATCAACTTCGGTACCCAAGGGGGTCATCGTTAGCCACGGCAATCTGATCGAAAATTCAGAGATGATCCGTATTGCCTTCGGCAATACGCGCAAATCAATACACGTCAGCTGGGTCCCTCTTTACCACGATATGGGGCTCATACTGAACGCGTTACAGTCGCTATATGTCGGCGCGGCGTGCGTCCTCTTGGCGCCGGTCAGCTTTATGCAGCGCCCGCTCAGCTGGTTGCGGGCGATCCACGACTATCGGGCGGAAGTCGCGGGCGGCCCCAACTTCGCATTCGATCTCTGCGTCAGACGCCATCGGCCCGAAGAGATCCAGGGCATCGATCTCTCGTGCTGGAAGGTCGCCTTCAATGGGGCGGAACCCGTCCGGGCGAATACGATCGACCGGTTCGCCTCCACCTTCGCGCCCTATGGCTTCGATGCCAAAAGCATTCAACCCGCCTACGGCATGGCGGAGGCGACATTGCTGATTTCGACGGGCCAGCGGGGGATTGGCCCGGTGACCCGCAGGATCGATCGGGACGCCCTGCAGCGCAACCAGATCATTGCCCCGGCGCAAGCGCAGGATGCTCAGATACTGGTCGGGTGTGGCCGGCAACTCGTCGGCGAGCGCCTCGCGATCGTCGATCCGGAAACTCGGATGCCGCCGGGGCCGGAGGTGGTCGGCGAGGTTTGGGTTGCCGGGCCGCATGTCGCGCAGGGCTATTGGCGCGACCCGGAGGCGACTGCTTCGGTGTTCAGGGTGCGGATGGCGTCCGGCGGCGCCCGATGCTGGTTGCGCACCGGGGATCTCGGCTTTCTCGACGAGAATTGCGAACTTTACATCACCGGAAGGATCAAGGACCTGATCATCATCCGCGGAATAAACCACTACCCGCAAGATATCGAGGAGACGGTGCAGGATTGCCATGCTGCTTTACGCCGCCATTCTGGGGCCGCCTTCAGCGTGCCCGACCAGGAGGAGGGCCAGGAGCAATTGATCGTAGTGCAGGAGGTCGAGCGCACCTTTCGACGAGAGATCGCCATCGAAGAGATCGTCGCCTCGATCCGCGAAGCGATCAGCAGGGAACATGAAGTTGCCGCCCGTGAGATCGTCCTGATCCGTACCGGCAGCCTTCCCAAGACGACCAGCGGCAAGATCCAGCGCAACCTCACGCGGCAAATGTTTTTGGCGGGCACGTTGTTACTCGCCTAGAGCGCCGGGACGATGCTCTAACGGCGGTACATCGCGCGGCGGTATCTGTCCCATCCGGCTTCCAGCCGTCTGATGTACCTTGCTATGCGAGTCGGCAGATGCTTCCCGGCACGCTTAGCATGCGCGATATCCTCTTCCGGCGTCCTGGTCAGCAAGCAGAAGTTAGCGCCGCGCGGTGCCTGCCCGCGTTCGATCAACTCCAACTCCGCGCGCGGCGATAGGCGGCAAATTCGTAAACCCAAGGCCTCGATTTCTGCGGCAAACTGGGCCGCACCGACGGTGTGCGACAAAAAGGCTTCGACGAACTCGATAAAGATCCGAATATTCGGCGAGCGCCGTATGGTTTTTTGCATGCCCCTGATGACAAAGGGCTCGTGACCTTCGACATCGATTTTGACGAGATCGATCGCCAGCCCAGCCGGCAGGAATTCATCGATCGTGATCATATCGAGCTCGATCGAGCGCTTTGCCTCACCCCATTGCCCAATATCGGTCATCGTCGCGCCGCCGAGGAATTCCGGCAGGTAATGAAGGGTCCCGCGTCCGGTACTCTCGCCGACCAGAGCGTTGACTGCGGTTATGTTCGGGCGATGCGCCAGCCTGTTCGCGTACAAAGTTCGCTTCAGTAGATCAAAAGTGTGCGGGTTCGCCTCGAAAGAATAAAGGCGACCGTGATCCCTCATCAGAGAGGCCGAAGTCGCAGTGTAGAGTCCGAAATTTGCACCGATATCGAGAACCACAGATTTGGGTTGCAAAAAACTTCGGAATACCGGGAGAACATCTGCCTCCATGTCCCAGCCAAGGAGGTAGTCAATGGCATCGAGTGAATTGGTATCGACGCAGATGTACTCGCCGGAAGCGAGGCGGGCCAAAGCCCGATCCCCGCCCGCATAGACTGGCCCTTTCACGGGTAATTCTCGACTCTGTGGCAAACTGGCTTTAGCATAGCAGCGGATTCGCGGGTCGGAGAAAACTTGGGGGAGACGAACAGAGCCCTCATCCTGGCACGGCATCCAGGCTCTGCGGAGGTGCGGTCGCATTGGGGCCTGCGCGAGTACCTGCGAGCGCGTCTGGCGAGGAAGATGCGAGTGGTGCCCAGCTCCGGCGATGCGATGCGAATCTTACGCCTTTCCACGGTTATAATATGTTCCGCGCTGGTGATCGCCTGCACGCCCTCGCTACCCCAGCGCGTGGAAGACCCTTTTGTAGGAAATTGGGTCACAGCGGAGAACGCGAGCATCACAATCCGTCCTGATACGATTGTTCAGCATCAACCGGATGGGGAAAGCACCACACTCGACCCGACCGCGTGCCATGGAATGTTCCGCTTTGCCCACGGCACGAAGAGCCGCCAAGACCTCACCGGCCTGGTGCCGCGTCAGCCCGACCTCCGCCAGAAGATTTCCGACATATTGATCGAGCAAAGCTATCCGGTTGCTGAACTCAATTGCGATCGAGGGGATCAGACCTATGTCCTGCTGAATGATCGTCAATTGCTGGCGATCTACCGCGACGGCGATATCGGCGCAATAGAGCGCCTGGCACGTCCCTGATTTGGCTGATGTTCCCCTTGCGAGGCGGTTAGCGGTGCGAACGATCAATGGAGAGCGGCGATGGTCTCTCGTCTATCCCGCTCTGCTCAGCCTGGTAGCAGGTGTTCTCGCGTCCTGCGCCGCAGACAAATCGCAGCCGCCGGCCCAGACCGCGGCGGTTCACCCGGTGCCGCCGCACCCGGAGGCGCCAGCCGTGCATAGCGCCGCTCCGCGACCGGCCCGCAAGCCGATCCCGCCGCCACCGGCCAGCATTCCGGCTTCGGGGCCGGATGGAGATGATCCCTCGATGACCGGGCCGAAACCGACGGAGGGTGAGGCTGGCCCCGAGAGCTCCTCTCCATCTTCAGACTTGGCGGCGTTGTCGCCCTCACCGGGCCGGCAGGGTCAGATCCCTTCGCAAGCCGAACTGATCGGGCTGGACCAATCCGGGGCGATGCGCCTCTTGGGGCCGGCGACGGAGAAATCGGACGAACCGCCAGCGACAGTCTGGCGCTATAAGACGGGAAGCTGCGAGCTCGACCTGTTCTTTTACCTCGACCTGCGCAGCGGCAACATGCGTACGTTGCATTACTCCTTCAAGGGCGAGGCCGCCCAGGTGGCGAGGCGACAGGAATGTTGGCGTTCTTTGATCGCCTCTCGAGGCGGCTAGGCCGGTTCGCCGATGCCGCACCTTCTTCTGGTCGACGATGACGACCTCTTTCGCGAGTCGCTCGGCCTCAATCTGATCGACGAAGGTTACGAGGTTACCAGCTTTGCAAATGGGCGCGATGTGCTTGCCTATCTCGATCGGGGCGGTGGCGCCGATGTGATGCTGCTGGATTGGCGCATGCCCAACCTGACAGGATTAGATGTGCTCCGTGAAATCCGGGCTGCCGGGACGACTATCCCAGTCATTTTCCTGACGGTACTGTCCGACGACATCTACGAGGAGGCGGCGCTGGAGAGCGGGGCGGTTGATTTCATCGATAAGTCCCGCCGTCTGCCAATCCTGCTAAGGCGTTTGCAGTTGATCGCGGAGGGCGGCCGGCCGTCCAGCGAGCCAGAGCCGGCGCGGAATTCCGCGCTGCAGCTGGGCCGGCTGACCCTGCGCTTCGATATCAGCCGGGCGATCTGGGCGGGACGGATTCTCGACCTCACCTTGACGGAATTCAAGATCCTCACCCTGCTGGCCGAGAAAGCAGGTCAGGATGTCGGCTACCGCGAGATTTACGATCTGGTCCACGGCAAAAACTTCATCGCCGGACACGGCTCCGAGGGGTATCGTGCCAATGTACGCACCTTCATCAAGCGTATCCGCAAAAAGTTCCGCGATGTCGACCCAGGTTTCGACCACATCGAAAACTACGCTGGTTTTGGATACCGGTGGACCGCGGAAGGCTGAGACGCGCCGCCATATCCACTGGGCATGGTCAATTACCGCCAAGACCGCCTTTCTCGGGGTGGTCTTCGTATTGGTTCCGGTGTTCCTTTACATAGAGTTCCGCTCCGCCCACGAGACGAGCCAAGAGCTGCTGTTGCGCAGCGTGCGCGCCGAAGGGCGCACGATCAGCCAGTCCTTGCTGCCATTGCTGACGAACGCCGATCCCTCCGCATTGCCGGAGATCGGCCGCGATCTCGCCCGGTACGCCGGCGAGGTAACGACTATAAAGTTGTTGCTGCAGCCGGCCTCCAACCAAAACGGAACGGAAGGGTTTTATTATGTAGCCTCCTGGCCTCCGGTAGCGCCGAGCAACCTGGACGCGGAGCGTGATACACTGGCGAGTCAGGGCGTGCTCAATCGTCTCTCCGAGAACTGCAGAGACGAAATTCCGTTCTCACTAATCTATCACCGGCCGACCGGCGGCGCCGAGATCGTCACGGCGGTAACGCCCGTGTCGACAGCGGCAGGCTGTTGGGCGGTCGTAGCCTCGTTTTCCGAAGATGCATTCCCGGGCGCTCATCTCGGCCAGCCCTATTGGGCGACACCCCCGGTCATTATTGCGACGCTGATCTACGTGACAATGGCAGCCATCACCTTTGCAACCTTGCTGAGCGTACGCGGTGGACTGCGCCGCTTTGCGCTGCGCGCCCGCCGCATTCGCGAGCAGGGTCCGGACGCAGGATCGTTCGCCGGCCGCTACAACCTCCCCGAATTGGCCGACGTCGCGGCCGAGTTTGACCGGATGGTAGAGGCCCTACATCGTTACGCTGCGGACATCCGGCAAACGGCGGAAGACAATACCCACGCTTTCAAGACGCCGATTGCGGTCATACGCCAATCGATCGAGCCATTGCGTCGCGCGTTGCCGCAAGACAATCAGCGCGCGCAGCGGGCGATCGGCGTTGTCGAACACTCGCTTGACCGGCTCGACGGACTGATCGCCTCGGCGCGCAGTCTCGATGAGGCGACCGCCGATCTGATCGCCGAACCGCATACTCCGGTCGATCTCGGACGCGTGATCGGCGGCCTGATCCAGATCCGGTCCGCCATCCTCGGCAGCCACGATGTCTCGATCATTCTCGCCAGTCATGACCTGACGATCTCGGCCGACCTTTTGCCCGATCTGTACGTGCTCGGCACTGAAGAGATGATCGAGACCGTCGTCGAAAACCTGATCGAGAACGCCGTTTCGTTTTCTCCGGCGGGAAGCGAAATCCTGGTTCATTTGGCCCGCGATGGTCGGTTCGCCCACCTGACGATATCCGATCAGGGTACCGGAGTTCCCGCCGAGCAACTCGAGCGCATCTTCGACCGCTACTACTCCGAGCGTCGCGCCGAGGCGGCCAGCGACGCGACGTCGAGCTATTTCGGGATCGGATTGTGGATTGCGCGGCGCAATGTCGAAGCAATGGGCGGGACGATCGAACCGGAAAATCTAGATCCGCAAGGATTGGCGATCCACGTTCGCCTGCCCTTGGCACCCGAGCGCGGCTGAAACGGGCCCTGCGCGTTGGAAGCGAGGTTGAAGAGCGGGATATGGATCAAGGCGCTGATCCGGCGGTGCGACCTTGCCGCGATCCCGATCGCCGTGGTGGCCCGCGGCGATGGTGATGCCGGCGCTATATTGCTCAAGCTCAACGGCGGCGTCCCCGAGGGCTGTTCGGTGTTGACGCAGGCGCGTGGACAGGACGGGGAGCTTCTGTGGATGCGGGCAACCGGTCCCGTCCCGGTCGGCGAGGCCGATGCGGATGCTTACATAGCCCGCCAACGACAGCGAGATCCGGACGTTTGGGTTGTCGAGATCGAGCATCGGGAGGCGGGAAACGTGGTAGACGGGAAAATTGTTTGAGGGACGGCCGACCGGCCGACGCGAGCATATGAGTTTTAGCATCCTGATCGTCGATGACGAGCCCGACATCGCCGATCTCTTTCGCCAACGTTTCCGGCGAGAGGTGCGGCAAGGACAGTACGTGCTCCATTTCGCGGACTCCGGCGAAGAAGCCTTGCGCCGGCTCGCCGAGATTCGTCCCGAGCTGATCGTAATATTATCCGACATAAATATGCCAGGGATGGACGGCTTGGAATTGCTGAGGGAAGTGAGGCAGCTGCGGCCGGAGCTGCCGGTCTTGATGGTGACCGCCTATGGCGACGACGAGCGCAGGCATCGCGCCGATGAACTGGGCGCCGCAGACTTCCTGACCAAACCGGTAGACTTCGACCAGTTGAAGCAGCAGCTCGTCCAGCTGATGCGGCCGAATTCCTGAAGACGATGGCGGGCAATTCGTTCGGCACACTGTTCCGCTTCACCACCTGGGGCGAAAGCCACGGGCCGGCGATCGGTGTCGTGGTCGACGGCGTCCCGCCGCGGCTGCCACTCGCGGAGCCCGACATTCAGCACTGGCTCGACAAGCGCAAGCCCGGTCAGTCGCGCTACACGACGCAGCGCAGGGAAGCCGATCTGGTACGCATCATGAGCGGCACCTTCGACGAGGTGACAACCGGCACTCCGATCCAGCTGTTGATCGAAAATACCGACCAGCGCTCGAAGGACTACCGCAACATCGCCGACCGGTTCCGTCCGGGTCATGCCGATTACACTTACTGGAAAAAATACGGAATCCGCGATTACCGCGGCGGCGGACGCGCCTCGGCGCGCGAGACCGCCTCGCGGGTCGCCGCGGGAGCCGTCGCGCGCAAGATCCTCGGTCCTGGCGTAACGATCCGCGGGGCGCTCGTGCAAATCGGGCCGCATGCGATCGACCGCAGCGCCTGGGACTGGCGCGCCGCCGAGGAAAACCCGTTCTGGTGCCCGGATGCCGCCGCGGCGCTGCGTTGGGCCGATTATCTCGATGGTGTGCGCAAGGCGGGCTCATCTGCCGGCGCGGTCATCGAGATCGTCGCGAGCGGCGTCCCTGTCGGTCTCGGTGAGCCGGTCTACGACAAGCTCGACGGCGATCTCGCCCGCGCCCTGATGACGATCAACGCCGTCAAGGGGGTCGAGATCGGCGCCGGCTTCGCCGCGGCGGCGCTGCGGGGGGAGGACAATTCCGACGAGATGCGGATCGAGGATGGCCAAGTAGTGTTTCTGTCGAACAATGCCGGCGGTATCCTTGGCGGGATCTCGAGCGGCCAGGACATCGTCGCGCGTTTTGCCGTAAAACCTACAAGCTCGATTCTGCAGCCGATGCGCACCATCGATGTCGACGGCAACGAGGTCGAGATCGAAACCCGCGGCCGCCACGACCCCTGCGTCGGCATCCGCGCCGTCCCGGTCGGCGAGGCGATGGTCGCCTGCGTCCTGGCCGATCACCTGCTTCGTTATCGCGCTATCGGCGGCGGCGTATGACGCGGGCCGCCGCGGCTTTTGGGTGACTGAAGTGCGGAGGCGGCGGCGAGAAACGCGCGGATCTTGTCGAGGTCCTTGGTCCCCGGGCGGCTCTCGACGCCAGACGACACGTCGACTGCCGCGGCGCCAGAAATTCTGACCGCCTCCGGCAAGAGCTCGGCGGTCAGCCCGCCCGACAACATCCACGGAGCAAGCCACGGGCGATCCGCGATCAGCGCCCAGTCGAAAGCGAGACCATTGCCGCCGGGAAGAGCGTCGGGGCGCAGCGGCGGCTTTGCGTCGAACAGCAAAATATCGGCGACATCCTCGTAGCGAGCGGCGCCGAGCACGTCTTCGAACCCCGCGATTGTCACCGCCTTCATGACCGGGCGGCCGAAGCGCCGCTTGGCCGCGGCTACTCGTTCCGGGCTTTCGCCGCCGTGGAATTGCAGAATGTCGATCGGCGCCGCCGCCAGAGCGGCCTCGATCACCCGATCGCCGGCGTCGACGAATAGGCCGACCCGTGCGATCCCGGCGGGAACGCCGGCGCACAGCCGCGCGGCACGCTGCGGCGTCACCGCGCGCGGGCTCCGAGGATAAAACACAAAGCCCAGATAGGCGGCGCCGGCGTCACTCGCCGCCGTGACCGCTTCCTCTGTCGACAAGCCACAAATCTTCGCGGTTACGCTCATCGCCCGCTATATGGGGCCGATCCTGGCCTCAAGGGCGGGTCGCCGGAACCGAAATGTCGACCTGTCCTTGAGGCGGTTCCCGCTCTTTGGCGGCACTGATCTCGGCGTCGCGGTGTTGGCGGTAGACGCTGCGCAGGGTCGCGTAATAGTCGAGGGAATTGCGTTCCAGCTCGTCGAGGTCGTGAAGATGTTGCGATCGCGTGTCGACCACATTCGCGCTCCCGGTAGCGACGCTCGCATAGGTCGCCGGCGCGCCGCCGACAAAAGTCAACGGGTTCATCGCCATGTCGACAACCGTGCCGACCGCATCCCGCGCATTCGACGGCCCGAGCAGAGGCAGCTCGACAAACGGGCCTTCTCCAACACCCCAAACCGCCAAGGTCTGGCCAAAATCGGCCTTGTGCGGCGGTAGCCCGAGCTTATCGGCCACATCGAAGATGCCGGCGACCCCCGCCGTGGAATTTACCGCGAGCCGCTGAACCGATTCCCAGGCATGCTTGACGTTGCCCTGCAGTGCGTCATTGACGGCGACGGCGGGTTCTTTGAGGTTTTGCACGACGTTATGGATACCCTTTTGCACTTCCTCCGGAACATGGTCGGTGTAAGCTTGGGCGACCGGCTTCATTACCGCATGATCCGCTGCGACATTGGCCTTGAAGATCGCCCTATTGACGGGCTCCGCCGGATCATGCTCGGCATCGGCGTCATCTGTGACGGTCGCATCGTGAGGCGCAGAGGCACATCCGCCGCACCACAGCACCAACCCGAAGACAACCGCCGAACGCACCCGTGACTTGCCTTCGCGGCTGGCGATCCGGGCAGGAGGACGGTTTTCGAGCACGACATTTTCTCCGCGGATGCTATGTTCGGTGTTCCGCGCCGAAGCGGCGCGCGGATTTTCTTGAGCCCGGCCACCGGGGTCAAGACGACGGTGATTGCCGTTCTGTCCTACGGCACGTTTCTGCGGCACGGCGCGGTCAAGCCGCCGCGATCGAGCGAGCGCGATTCGGCACAAGCCTGAGAAGGGAAGTTACCGGGCCGCTACCGTAATCAGCCCGGCTTCAGGCGGTCGAGATCGGGTTGATCGAACACGTAGCGCGTGTTGCAGAATTCGCAGGTCACGGTGGTGACCCCTTCTTTGCGCATATCGTCGAGCTCATCCGCCGGGAACGCGCGCAGGATCCCTTCGATGCGCTCACGCGAGCAGCGGCAGCGCGCCTCGAGCCCGTGCGTGTCGTAGACCCGAACCCCCTCCTCATGAAACAGCCGGTAGAGCAGCCCATGCGGCGGCAAATCGGGATCGACGAGCTCCTCGGGCGTTGCCGAGCTCATCAGGACCATCGCCCGCCGCCAGCCGTCCTCGACATCATCGGCAATCACGGTATAGCCACCCTCAGGTGGCACGCGCTGCAGCATGAGCCCGCCGGCCCGCCAGGTGCCGCCCGGTCCGGAGCGGCCGACCGAAAGCTTGATCCCGGCCTGAAGCTGCTCGGACTGCCGGAAATAGTGGCGGGCGCATTCGGCGAGCGTCGATCCCGCGAGCTCGACGATGGCCTGGTAGCGATCGGTATCCTCGCCTTGATCGACGGTGAACGCGATGTAGCCGGAGCCAACGAGCAGCGGCACCGATGGCGAGGACACCCGGGCACGGGCCAGCGCCGCCTCGAGCTTCGCCTCGTCATATTGCGCATACCCGCGCAATGCACCCTCGGTCGAGACGTCGGCGACCATCATCCGGATCGGTCCGTCGCCCTTGGTCTGGAGCGTAAAGATCCCGTCGTATTTGAGCGCGCCGGCGAGCACCACTGCCAGGGTGATGGCTTCGCCGAGCATCGTTGCAACCGGCTCGGGGTAGTCGTGCTGGGACAGGATGCGGTCGATTGCTGGCCCCAACCGCACGAGGCGGCCGCGCAGTGCAAAGGGATCGATCCGGAAGGGCTGGATCAGATCGTCGGGTGCGGTCTGACTTGGCAAATTCAATGTCGGGCGCTCCGGCGTCAATACGGGGGAAGAGAATGGCAGTTCGACTGTCATTCCGGGATAACAAAGGGCAGACCCGCAAAACCATGAGCACCAGCGTTCCGCTGAATTACCCAGGCCCTCGTCGATGGATAGCCGGTTCGGGAGCCTAAGCCCCCGCCCCGGAACGACGCCTACCCAAGACACCAGGCGAGAATTCCCTTTTGGGCGTGCAGCCGGTTCTCCGCCTCGTCCCAGACAACCGATTGCGGGCCGTCGATCACCCCAGCGGTCACCTCTTCCCCGCGCTTTGCCGGCAGGCAATGCATAAATATGGCGTCGGGTTTGGCATTCGCCATCAGATGTTCGTCGACGCGGTAAGGGGCCAGCATGTTGTGGCGATTGACACTCACCTCGACACCCATTGAAATCCAGGTGTCGGTGACGACGCAATCGGCGCCGGCGACGGCGCGCGACGGTTCGGTCGTCAATTCGACGCGGCCGCCTTCGCGGTTCGCCCACTCGAAGAGCCGCTGCGGCGGGCTGAGCTCCTCCGGGCAGGCGAGCCGCAATGTGAAGCCAAAACGGACCGCCGCGTGAATCCAACTGGCGGCGACGTTGTTGCCGTCGCCGCTCCAAGCCACGACCTTGCCCGCGAGTGGACCCTTTTTTTCCTGCAACGTCATCACGTCGGCCATGATTTGGCAGGGGTGGGACGTGTCAGTCAGCCCGTTGATGACCGGAACGGTGGCGTAGCGGGCGAGATCGTCGAGTTTGCGCGGCTGGTTGGTGCGGATCATGATCGCGTCGACATAGCGCGACAAGACGCGCGCGGTATCGGCCACGGTCTCGCCGCGGCCAATCTGGCTGTCGGTGGCGCTGAGATAGATCGTCTCGCCGCCGAGGTGGCGCATCGCGACCTCGAACGATACGCGGGTCCGCGTCGACGGTTTCTCGAAGATCATCGCCAAAATCTTGCCGGCGAGCGGCCGGTCGCGACGGCCGTTCTTGTACGCAAAGCCGGTGTCGAGGATCGCCCGCAACTCGGTGGGGTCGAACTGGTCGATGTCGAGGAAATGGCGCGGCGGATCTGGTGACTCACGCCGCTCGCCGATCGACGCTAGTTCGCGCGCCGCGCTTCTCATGCCGGCCATTCCCGCGCCACCTTGTTCATGATGTCGAGCGCCTCGTCGATGTCGCGCTCGCCGACGATCAGCGGCGGCAGAATGCGGAGCACATTGTCGCCCGCCGTCAGAGTCAACAACCCGTTCTGCCGCAGTTTCGTGACAAAATCGCCGGCCGGCACGACGCAGCGGATGCCGAGCAACAGACCGGTGCCCCGCACTTCCGCGAATAGCTTTGGGTAGGACCCGGCGAATGTTTCGAGCCGCGCTCGCAGCAGCTTCGCCATCCGGTCCACTCGGGCGAAGAAGCCGGGCTCGAGCATCGTGTCGAGAACGGCATTTCCTGCCGCCATCGCCAGCGGGTTGCCGCCGAAGGTCGATCCGTGGGTCCCGGCCACCATCCCGACTGCGGCGCGCTCGGTGGCGAGACAGGCGCCGACCGGGAAACCGTTCCCGAGCGCCTTGGCGATCGCCATGATGTCGGGCGGCACACTCTCCCATTCATGGGCAAATAGCTTGCCGGTGCGCCCCATACCGGACTGAACCTCGTCATAGACGAGCATCAGGCCGAACTCGTCGGCTATGTCGCGCAGCCCGCGCAGGTATCCCTCAGGCGGGGCCCGTACGCCGCCTTCGCCTTGGATCGGCTCGACCATGATCGCGGCGGTCTCCTTGCCGACCGCGGCGCGCATCTCGTTCAGATTGCCGAAGGCGACGTGATCGAAGCCCCCCATGGGCGGCCCGAAACCCTTGAGATAGGCCTCGTTTCCGGCGGCAGCCAACGTCGCAAAGGTGCGGCCGTGGAACGAGCCGTGACAGCCGATCACGCGGTAGCGCTCGGGATGGCCGGTCTCGGACTGGAATTTGCGGGCGATCTTGATCGCCAGCTCGCACGCTTCGGCGCCGGAATTGCCGAAGAACACCGTGTCGGCGAATGTGTTGTCGACGAGCCGCTGCGCCAGCCTTTCCTGCCCCGGAATGCGGAACAAGTTCGAGGTGTGCCACAGCCTCTTCGCCTGCTCGGTGACGGCGGCAACGACATGCGGATGGCAGTGACCGAGGCCGGTGACCGCGATCCCGCTGGTGAAATCGAGAAACTTGCGGCCGTCGGTGGCGTAAAGATGCGGGCCTTCACCCCGTTCGACGGCAACATCCCACCGACCGTAGGTCGGCATAACGGCTGGTATCACGGAATCTCTCCTGCGCGATTTAGTGGTGGACGGTCAGCGGGAACGCAGGTCTATCGTCGTCGCCGGTGCCCCACAAACGCGGCTCCCCAGCCCTCGTCCCAATACCGACTCAATTCGCCGGGGTCGCCCATCATCGCCCTCTCCTCGCTTCGCCGGGGCGGGCTTCGCCGCCCCATTCGCCGAGCAGGAAAGCGGCGGAGTATGGGGAGGGCTATAGCGCCTGTCAATTCGTGCGCGGCGCGGCCTCATCTGACGCGGAGCGAGGCCGTGCCCCGGGATGACCGCTGACTTCCGCCCCGTCCGTCGGCGACAGTCGAAGAAAGCCCAATGCGGAACACAGCGGCAGCAGGGCGATCAAGAAAAAGGCGAGGCGGAAATCGCCGACTGTGACCATTCGCGGACCGGCGATCAGCGCCAGCAGGGCGGCGCCGATTGCGATGCCAAAGCCTCTGGCCAGCTGCTGAGCGACGCCGCCGACGCTGGTGCTCTTGCTCAACACCGCGCCGGGCACGTCGGCGTAACTGATCGTGTTGAGGCCGAGATACTGGATGCTGCGCACGCACCCGGACAAGAGAACCAAAAGAACGATCAGCCAGGCCGGCGTGTCGGGGCGCAAAAGGCCGCAGCCGGCGGTCACCGCCGCGGCAAGACAGGCGGTGCCGGCAAGGAGCCGGCGAAACCCGAAAAAACGCAGAAAGGGTGCAGAAACAGTCCGCACGAGCATCGCACCGAGGCTCGACGAGAAGGACAGGAGACCCGATTGCAATGGGCTCATCCCGAACCCGACCTGGAAGAGAAGAGGCAGCAGAAACGGCACCGCGTCGAGACCCATCCGGCAGACGCTGCCGGTAACCGTGCCAATGCGGAAGGTGCGAATACGCAGCAGACTAAGATCGAGGATCGGATCTTCGCGGCGCCTGGCATGCCAGCGATAGAGCAGCAGAATGGCGAAGGCAGCGACGAAGAAAACGGTCCCGAGAGGCCCCGGGATCATCGGGCGCCCGACATTCTCGATCGCCAGCTCCAGTAATGCGAGGCCCAGTCCGGCGATGAAAAACCCACGCAGATCGAACCGCGTCGGCGCCGGTGCGCGGAAATCTTCGACAAGCCACAGCGCCAGCACCACGCCGGCGGTCCCGATCGGCAGGTTGAGATAAAAGATCGCGCGCCAGGAGATATATGTCGTCAGGAATCCGCCGACGATCGGGCCTACCGTCGGCCCGATCATCGCCGGGATCGTCATCCAGTTCATCGCCGAAACGAGACCCGATCGCGGGAAGCTGCGCAGCAGGATCAGGCGGCCCACCGGCGTCATCATGGCGCCGCCAAACCCCTGCAGAACGCGCATCGCCAGCATCATCGGCAGGCTCGTCGACAGCCCGCAGAGGGCCGATCCGGCGGCAAAAATCGAAATTGCAACGCATAACACGACACGCGTGCCGAGCCGGTCGGCAATCCAGCCGCTGACCGGGATGAAGACGGCCAGGCTCAATAGATAGGTGGTAATGACCAGATTGAGCCGCAGCGGGCTTTCGCCGAGGCCTTTGGCCATGTCGGGGATCGCCACCGCGATCATCGTCGAATCGAGCCCCTCCATAAAAAAGGCGCAGCCGATCACCAGCGGGATAAGGATCCTGGGGCGTGGCTTCCGCGTGGTGTCGGAGAGGTGGCTCGTCTCGCTCAGCCTGGGATGCCCGGTACTTTACGGCTTTTTGCCGCTTGCGGTTGACACCTGTAGGACGCGAGGACCATAGCCGATTGTGAACCAGCAGTGGGGGCCAAAGGTGGAGGATCGCGAAATAGGTTCCGACCTCCTCGAGCGTTGGGCACTGCATTACCTCGGGCGTTATGCCAGTTCGGCCGAGAACCTGCGGCGGGTGCTGACTCGGCGAGTGCGCCGACGCTCTCCCGAAGCTGCATCTGCAGCGGCAGGGTTGATCGATGCGCTCGTCGCGCGCTACCGGGAGTCGGGGCTGCTCGACGACGCGGCTTATGCCACGGCGCGGGTGCACTCGCTGCATCGTCGCGGCGAGTCGATGCGCGCGATGCGCGCCCGGCTGGCGGCGAAGGGAGTGCCGGCCGCCGATGTCGCCGACGCCGTGTCGGGCCTGCGGGCCACCACGCCCGATCCCGATCTCGCCGCGGCCTGTGCCTTTGCCCGGCGGCGCCGGCTAGGGCCGTTCCGGCGAGCTGCGGCGGACTATGCGCGCGAGCTCGGCTCGTTTGCGCGAGCGGGCTTCAGCCGCCCGGTGGCCGAGGCGGTGCTCGCCTGTCCCGATATCGCGGCGATCGAGGCACTGGCACGAGGGGAGCCCGACTGACGTCTTCGCGTTCGTAGGGTACAGAGGGACCGGAGAAAATGCAGCCTCAAACCGGCTCGCGGGCACGCATCAGCCGAGCGACGGCGTGGGAGTCGGAATCACCCTGGACTTCGAGCGCGGCGATGACGCCGGGGCGGTCGGCCGCCGGGCGGTTCTGGCTCAGCTTGTATTTGCCTTCGAGCCGAGTTACGGCGATGTCGAGCCCGATGATGCCCTTCAACATGGTCTCGACGTAGGCGTCAGGGAGTTCCTGCATTCGCCACGGTACTGGATTGGGGGCTTCGTGGCGTTCCGACAGACGGACCAGAAATCGGCGCAGCCATTCGGCATCCTCGACCAGCTGCACCGTTCCATAGGCGTGCACGTCGACGTAGTTCCAAGTCGGCACGCTCGGGCCGGTCGCATACCAATTGGGCGAGATGTAGGCGTGCGGCCCGTGAAAAATCGCCAGCACCTCGCCGCCTCGCGCGAGATCGGCGACTTGCGGGTTGGGGCGGGCCAGGTGGCCATGCAGGTGAAGCCGCTCGCCGTCGCGCTCGATCAGGAACGGTATGTGGCTCACCACGAGCCCCGCGCTCCCATGGCTGACGAGCAGGCCGAAATCGTATTGCTCGATGTGCTCTATCAAAACTTCCGGGCGCTTTTCGGTGAAGGCGGGCGGCAGGTAAACCATGCAATCGTCTCCGTGGCCGACGCTCGGCGGCGTCAGCCCATATGCGCGATCAGCGGAGCGGCGAGCAGCCCTGCCCCGGACAGCAACAGAATGGTCCCCGAGGCGCGGTTGATCCACTTCAGGTGACGCGCTTCGAAGGAGCGGAACAGCGATCCGAGCCCGAAGGTCAGGGCCAGCCACCACAGCAGCGAACCAAGCCACACCCCGAGCACCATCATTGCTGCGCGACCGAAGGTGGCGTCGGCACCGCTGAGGCCGAGCGCGGAAAAGATGCCGAGGAAGGCCAGGATGGTGATCGGGTTGGTCAACGTCAACGCGAATGTCGATAGAAAGTCCCGCAACAGGCCCTCGGCATCAGGTTCGGAGGATTGCCTGTTTTCTTGCCGGGCGAGCAATGCGGAGCCGCCGACATAGAGCAGGTAACATCCGCCGGCGATACGCAGCCATTGGTGATAATCGATCAGCCAGTCCGAGACAAAGGTCATCCCGAACGCGGCGATACACCCAAAGATCGCATCCGCCGTCGCGGCGCCGAGCCCGGAGATGAAGCCGGCTCGCTTGCCCTCGAAGATCGTCCGGCGGACGCACATGACGCCGACCGGGCCGACCGGCACGGCGATCACAATGCCGACGGCGATGCCCTTCAGTAGGAATACCAAAAGCAACCTGAAATCCCGCCGCTGCACCGTGAGCGAAGTCGCGCTATGCTATTCGGCATTGCTGCAACCTACGAGCCCTTAGAGGTCGCGATGACCGACACCGAAGATGCCTACCGCTTCCAGTTCGTTTCGATCGATGGCGAAAGTCTGCCATTGGACGCCTGGCGCGGCCGGCCCGTGCTCGTCGTGAACACGGCCTCGTTTTGCGGGTACACCCCACAATACAGCGATCTCGAAGCCTTGTGGCAGCGCTACCGCGATCGCGGCCTCATCGTGCTTGGCGTCCCGTCCAACGACTTTGGCCGGCAGGAGCCGGGCTCGGCCGACGAGATCAAGCAGTTCTGCGCCACGAATTACGCAGTCGACTTTCCCTTGACCCAAAAGTGCCGGGTCATCGGCGGCGAAGCGCACCCGTTCTACCGCTGGATTACGGACAGCCTCGGCGAGGCCGGCACGCCGCGCTGGAATTTCCACAAATATCTGGTGGGACCCGATGGCCAGCTCGCCAGCGCGTGGCCGGCGCAAGTCGCACCGACCGACGGCCGCATCATCGAAGAAATCGAGCGGCTGCTGCCCCAACAGTCTCAGTAGAGACCGCCGGCGACGTGACTGATCAGTACCCCCAGCAGAAGGTCGACGAAGACGACGAACACCGCGGCCCCGGCGGTCGTCTCAAGTGCGGCGCGAGCGATGAACCACTCGTAGACGAGAACGGCGATGGCAGCGGCGACCTCGATCGCCTGGGCTGGTTCAGCGCCCAGCACTCCGCTCTCAGTTTCTAGGCCGACCAGCACAAAGAGCGCGCTTTGCGGCAGCTGCGACCAGTTGTAGGGGACCATGAAATCGAAGAAGCGGTGAGGGCGGCCGATCCGCTGCGTCACGACCAGCATAAGCAGCGGGAACGCGGTCCAGGCAATGACATAAGCAATGGTCTCGACCGTGATGATCAAGATGGCCCCGGACGCCTCCCATTCGGCGACCGTGACGCGCATCGACAGCAGCACGAGATAGAGCGGATAGCTGATGACGGCGGCGCGGAACGAGCGCCAGAACCCGTCGGCTGACCGATCGAAACACGACAGACCGCCACGGTCGCCGCGCGCCAGCCGCAGCGCGCCAATCATCGCTTGTCGTACTTCCAACCATGCCGCCGTCGGCATCAGGGACTTGCCAATGGTTGTGTCGGGCTTCGGCTATGCGTGAGGCCACCCGCCCTATTCACCAATCGTCATCACCGGGCTCGGCCTGGTGATCCACGGCCGCCCCGGCGCCGATAAGCGGAGTGTCGGGAGAGTGGATGGCCGGATCAAGCCCGCCCATGACGGCCTCGCGTTCCTGGGCTATGGATCGCTCGAAGAACAAGTCGAGAAAGGTGTGGTAGATCTCGGTCAGGGTGGCCAGCTCCGAGAGCTCGACCCGCTCGTCCGCCTTGTGCATTGTCACTCCGACGAGGCCGAATTCGGCGACCGGACAGTGAGCCCGGATGAACCGCGCGTCGGAGGTGCCGCCGGTAGTGCTGAGTTCGGGCGTCCTTCCGGTGACCCGCCGGATCGCCTCGGCAAGGCAGTCGCTGAGCATACCCCGCGCAACGACAAACGCTTCGCCGCTGACTGAAATATCGAGCGCGTAACGCCCGCCGACCTCATCGAGCCGCTGCCTGAGCCAGCGCTCAAGCTTTTCGCTAGTCCAGCAATCATTGAAGCGAATGTTGAACACCGCCCGCGCGACCGCGGGGATCACGTTCGCGGCCGGATTGCCGACGTCGATCGTCGAGACCTGCAAAGTGGAAGGCTGGAAATGCTCGGAGCCCCGATCCAGCTTGGCGGCGGTCAGCAAATGAAGCATCGCGACGAGACGGTGTGCCGCGTTGTCGGCGAGATGCGGGTAGGCAGTATGACCTTGCACGCCGTGCACTGTCAGACGGCCGGTCATGCTGCCGCGCCGGCCGATCTTGATCATGTCGCCCAACTGCCGCGCGCTGGTCGGCTCGCCGACAAGACAGGCATCAATCGTCTCGCCGCGCTCCTCGATCCAGCGGAGCACCTTACGGGTGCCATTGACCGCGTCGCCTTCCTCGTCCCCGGTGATCAGCAGGCTGATCGATCCGGCGAAGTGCGGCCCGCTCTCGCCGAGATAACGCCCGGCCGCCGCGATAAAGGCGGCGATTGCTCCCTTCATGTCGACTGCGCCGCGGCCGCACAGCGCGCCATCACGCAAGCTGGCCGAGAACGGATCGAAGGACCAGGCTCCGGCAGTCCCGATGGGCACCACGTCGGTATGGCCGGCGAAACACAGATTGGGGCGGACACCGCCGCGGCGGGCATAAAGATTGTTGATATCGCCAAAGACCAGCCGGTGGCAGTCGAACCCCAGCCTCTCCAATGCGGCTGCGACGAGGTCAAGCGCGCCCTCGTCCTTCGGGGTGACGCTCGGGCAGCGGATCAGCGCCGCGGCGAGTTCCGCAGGGTCGAGAGCCGTCTTGCTCATTCCCGCAGCAGTTCGTTGATCGAGGTCCGAGCGCGGGTGCGCTCGTCGACTTTCTTGACGATCACCGCGCAATAGAGGCTCGGGCCGGGCCGGCCGTCGGGCAGGTTGTTGCCCGGCAGAGAGCCCGGCACGACGACCGAATAGGCCGGCACGCGGCCCATCAGGATCTCGCCAGTGTCGCGGTCGACGATCTTGGTCGTGGCGCCGACAAAGGTGCCCATTGCCAGCACCGCACCGGTCTCGACGATCACTCCTTCAACGACTTCACTGCGCGCCCCGATAAAGCAATTATCCTCGATAATCACCGGTTCAGCCTGCAAGGGCTCGAGGACCCCGCCGATCCCGACGCCGCCCGAGAGATGGCAATTCTTGCCGATTTGTGCGCAAGAGCCGACCGTCGCCCAGGTATCGACCATCGTCCCGGCATCGACATAGGCGCCGACATTCACAAAACTCGGCATCAAGACCACATTGGGGGCGATATACGCGGAGCGGCGCACGATCGATCCCGGGACCGCGCGAAATCCGGCGTTGCGGAAGCGGTTCGACGACCATCCGGCGAATTTGGATGGGACCTTGTCCCACCACCGCGCCGCGCCTCGCTCGGGGTCGACCGGACCGCCCGGGATCTCGACCATGTCGTTGAGCCGGAACGACAGCAATACCGCCTTCTTCAGCCATTGATGGACCTGCCAGCCCGTCCCGGTTTTCTCGGCGACGCGCATCCGCCCGGCATCCAGGCCATCGAGCGCCTCCTCGACGGCGTCGCGGTAGGCGCCTCGGCTCTGAGGCCCGAGCGCGTCGCGGGCTTCCCAGGCGGCATCGATAGTCGCGGCGAGATCGGCGTCGGTCATGGCTGTTTCGAGTGGGCTGACTATGTTTGAGGGCGCCGCAACATGATCGACCCGCCCCTACAGTGTCAACGCAGCTCAACGCCGTGCAGAAGCCGCCGATGTTTTCGCTGATATGCCCGGAAAAAAACAGCGAAGGAGGCGGCATTCACCACGGAAACCCTCACTTTTTTGGCTGCACGGCGGCGGAATAACAGCGAATAACAGCCAACAGGAACAGCCAAGTCTGGCTGCAAATCGCCGGATGGTGGCTGCCTCTCGGGTGAATGACGGATGACCTACTGACACTATAATTCTTCGGACTGAGCATCTGTGGATTCAGATTTAGATCGAATTCGAGAAAATCCTTGAATCAGCGGAAGCTGCGCCGACCCTCCAAATTGGACTCGATACCATGCCATTGCGGCTATTTTCCGGAACCGACATCGCGCAAACCGTGCGGCGGTCGAACTGCATCGCTTCGACTGTGTTTGGGACCGTCGGCGAAGTGCCGCGCCCGCAGGTTTGTCTGCAAGATTATCGGCCGTTGCCGCAGTGATCGCTCACTGCCAGACGGTGAATCTCGCAGCCAACCGCTTCCGAACTGGGTTCCCTCAGGTCGCCCCCTTGCGACTCGGGGCCGCCACTCTGTCTAACGCAGTGCGGCGAGCCCATCGCCTCGACATCAAACAGTAATAATTTCTTGCACCCGACCTTTTTTCGATGCGCTAATTCTCCATTTATCGGAGAATATCGGCGCAATAGCGTGTAGGGCTCGCTATTGGGAGACGAGGAGGGATAGACCAAATGGCGACGTTGGACGAGATTGGGCAGGAAAAGCAGCGGATTTCCGAGCGGCTGGCGCGGATTGATGCCGAACGCACAAAGCTGGCTGATCAGCTCAATGAACTGGAGATCACCGAGCGCGTTTTGACGCGATTCGGCGGCAGTGCCGATACAGCCGAAAGGCGGCGGCGGGGACGCCCGGCAAGAACTGCCCCAACAGCCGCCCCGCAGCGCAGAGCGCGCGGCGGCCAGCAAGCGGCGGCGAGCGTGTCCTTGAGTGACGCCACTCTGCAGGCCGTCAAGGCGCATCCCGATGGGGCGACCGCGAGCGACATACTCAACCACTTGTCGCGGGAATTCGGCATGACGGTCCGGCCGAACCACCTCGGTATCGCGCTGCAACGGCACCGGCGCGCTGGCCGGCTCGAAAACCGTGATCAGCGCTGGCACCTGCCGGCATCTGCGCAGCGAGAGCAATCAGAGCACGCTGCAATGGCCGGTTGACCTCAGCGGGCCTGCTAGATGTCGAAATAGGGCCGCAGCAGCCGGTCCTATTTCGAAGCGCGTGCGGCCTTTGGGCGATTGGGCGCGCCCCCAGTTGCCCCAACCTGAATTCCCGCAAGCCGATCTCGGGACGGTGGCGCTACTCGATTTTCAACAGCCGCTTGGCATTGCCGCTCAACAGTTTCTCCTTGTCTTCCGCACATAGTGGCAAAGTTTCCGTCCATTTGGTGCCCGGCGGGTTGTCGACAAACGGATAGTCGACCGAGAAAAGAATGCGATCGATCCCCATCTCCATCATACAGCACAGCAGGGCGGGATCGGAGAAGAAGCCGCTCGTCGTAATGAAGAAGTGCTCGCAGAAGGTATCGCGGAAGCCCTTGCCGCCCTTGCCGTCTCGCGCCAGGCCCATGTTGATGCGCCAGAGATAAAACGGCAGGCCCTCGCCGAGGTGGCCGAGAATGATTTTCAGACCGGGATAGGCGTCGAACACGCCGCTCAACACCAGACGAACGCCTTGCGTTGCCGTCTCGACCGTGAAGCCCCAGGCGGCGCGGAGCAGTGAAGGGTACTGCGCTACGTAGTCCTTGTAGTAGGCCTCGATGACAGCGGGATGCGGGGTCGAGGGATGCATGTAGAGCGGCACATCGAGCGCCTCTGCCCGCTCGAAAATCGGCCAGAACCGTTTGTCGTCGAGGAAGAGCCCGTTGGTCAGCCCATTTACCAGGGCACCCTTGAAGCCGAATTTGGTAACAGTGCGCTCCAGCTCGTCGGCCGCCGCCTTCGGATCGGGAGTGGGGATTGCAGCAAAAGCGGCGAACCGGTCGGGATGCGCTCGCACCGTTTCATAGAGCCGGTCGTTGGCGCCGCGCGCCAGCCCGACGGCGGTCTCGGCATCCAGTTTCTGCAGCCCCGGATTGGCGTGCGACAAGACCTGCAAATCGATGCCCGCCTCGTCCATTTCCCGCAGTCGCAACTCGCCGACATCGTCGAGACGCTCGACGATCCGTGGCGCATTGGTCCTGTCCAATCCGGTGATGTGCCGCTTCACCTCAGGGTCGAAATAGTGCTCCTCCAGCGCGATGATGTAGGGTTTCGTTGCCATTCGCTCCTCCTCCCATGTCAGCCGTAGGCAACGACCTTAGCCGTTGCGTTCCCCAGATAGACGCAATTGGCGCGCACGCGCTAGCGGCTCGGCAGCCTGCGAGCGTGGGCCCGTAAGTCGTAACTTTCATCGGCTGCCTGCTCCGGCGACAATTCAGGGTCGCTCGCCAACAGCCGCCGTGCGACAACGTGGTCGGCTGTTCGATTGACCGATTCGACGCCGATCAACCGCCGGCCGCGGAAGCAGAAAACCGAGAAATTGCGGTCGGCCGGGTCGCCGCGCAGAACCGACGTCTCGTGGCCTATGGTGATGCCGGCGATCTGCAATTTCAGATCGCCCTGGTCGCTCCAGAACCACGGTACCTTCTGATAGGGCGCCGGCCGGCCGGCGAGACGGTCGGCGACACCGCGTCCTTGGTCTACCGCGTTCTGCACCGATTCGAGGCGCACGCGACCGGGCGCGAAGGGGGTCGGGAAATTGGCGCAATCGCCAATGGCGGAGATCGCCGGGTCGCTCGTCACGAGGTATTCGTCGACGACTATGCCGTCATCGACAGCCAGCCCAGCGTCGCCGGCCAGTTGGGCATTCGGGATAACGCCGATGCAAATCAGGACCAGTTCGGCGGGGATATGCCGGCCATCGGTCGTCTCGACCCCGGTAACCCGGCCGCCGGAACCGAGAATTCGGACCACTCCGGTGCCGAGTGCGACCTCGGCTCCCCAGCCAATATGCGCTTCGGTAAAGAACCGCGACACTGGCACCGAAACCACCCGGCCCATTGGCTGACGGGTCACTTCGATTACGTGGACGATGGTGCCGAGCGCGAGCGCGACGGCGGCAAATTCGAGGCCGATAAAGCCAGCACCGACAACCACGACCTCGGCTGCCTCGTTCAGCCGCTGCCGTAGATCATCCGCATCGGCGAGAGTGCGCAGCGCCAATACCCCGTCGAGCTCGGCTCCGGGCACGGCGAGCGGACGGCACCGGGCTCCGGTCGCAAAGACGAGATGGTCCCACGAGAACTCGATACCCGAGGCCAAGTGCAGGCGGCGCTGTCCGCGATCTATTGCCGTCACGGCGTCGCCGTAGACGAGGTCGATCTGCTGCTTGGCGTAAAACTCGGCGGGCCGCAGCCACAGATCATCGACCGCGGATTGACCGGCGAGGTAGGATTTCGACAGCGGCGGGCGCTGGTAGGGCACGACAGGCTCGTCGCCGATCAGCACGACGCGGCCGTCGAAGCCGGTGTCGCGCAACGAGGCAGCAGCCTGGAAACCGGCTTGGCCGGCGCCGATGATGGCGACGACCGGATCCGGCATCAGACCTGCGTCTCGGGCAGATAGACGACGAGGCCATCGAACTCAGCGGTCGCGACCAGTTGGCAGCTCAACCGGCTGTTCGGCTTGCGCTCGCTCGCAGTGAATTCGAGCATCGCCTTCTCGTCGTCCGACTGAGAAGGAGTGCGATCGAGCTGGTCCGGCTCCACGTAGACATGGCAGGTGGCGCACATCATCTCGCCGCCGCACTCGGCAACGATGCCGTCGACGCCATTGACGATCGCCGCCCGCATGACGCTGGTGCCAAGCGGAACATCGAGCACTTCGCGCGCCCCATTCGGATGTACGTAGGTGACTTTCGGCATCGTTTTCCTATCGGTTGGACACAGGGGCAATTGGACACAGGGCAAGCGACAGCCGATCTAAACCGCCACCGGCCACCCGGCGTCAAGTCCCGAGGTCGATCGCGACCTCATCGCCTTGCGCGACGAGCTTGGCGCCCAATCTTGCACTCTCCCGCGCAATCCGGTCGAATGCCGCGCCTTCGTCGGCAAGCGCGCGGGCAACGGTGCGGTTGCGATCATCGTGCCGGACGAATTGGAACGTCACCTTCTCGATCCGCTCTCCGTCCCAAATTGCCCGGACCATCATGCCGAGCCAGTCGCCGTGCCTTCTGCCGCGATGGCCGGTATGAAAGGAAAAGCTGCCGAGTCCGTAGAGGATCGGCGCGCCCCTGTATACCTCGATCGGCAGCGAAAAGTGCGGCCCGTGGCCGATGACTATGCCGGCGCCCGCGTCAATTGCCTGGTGGGCGATTTCGGTCATGTAATGAAGCACTTCCTCGTGGAGCCCCCAGTGAAACGATGCGATAACGATGTCGGCCCGCCGTCGCAGGTCAGCGATGTCTTCTTCGAGCCATTGCAGATAGGCCGGATCGGCCCAGGTCACGATCTCGGGCGGGATGCCCGGCCGGTTGGCCGGCGGGTGGCCGCCGTGGAGCGGGACATGATAGGCGGTGTGCCCGCGGATCACCGCGATGCCGGCGCTGTTGTCGCCGGCCTCGTGGTTCGTCGGCCAATAGACCGAGCTGCGTTGCAGAAAGCCGAACCGTACCCGGTCCCGCTCGAGGATCACTGGAGCCCGCGCTGCCACCCGGTTCGCCCCGGCCCCGGTATGCGCGATCCCGATTTCGTCCAGGCGGGCGCCCGAACCGATAATAGCCGCCTCGCCATAGTTGACGTTATTGGCCACGCCGACCGCATGAATGCCCGCCAATGTTAGCACCTCGGCGGCTACCGAGGGATCGGCATAGAACCCCTCGCGCTCGATCGAATGCCCGCCCGTCGGCTGATAGAGACAGCATTCCAGATTCGAAAAGACGATGTCGGCGGCGCGGATTTCGCGCTCGACGAGCGAAAACGGTATGGTTGGATCAGTGACGTTCATCAGATTGACGTCACCGGTCAAAATCATCTTTGTCGGCATGCTGCCCCCTCCCGCTCCGCCGCGCGTCGACAGCGTGCCGGCGACGCGCCTAGCCTGCTCCACTTACGTCACATCAGGTTTATTTACCAGTCTTCCATAGGGGCTTGCTCGCGAGCAGATAGACGTACAACATTGTGCCTGCTGCCACATGGATCCCGGCCTTCGCCGGGAAACCAATTTAATATGGGTTCTTAATCGGACAGAATGAGCCGGCAGCGGGAGCCGAAGATGGAGCGGATAAAGGAATCACCTCTTACGCTCTATCAGGCGCACCTGGAAGCGGGTGAATTGGCTTACCAATGGAGCGCCGAGGCCGGAAAAGCGGTGTTCTACCCGCGCATCATCTGCCCCTTCAGTGGCAGCGACCGTCTCGAATGGCGGGTGAGCGCGGGTCTCGGGACGGTTTATGCCACGACGGTCACCCATCCACGAGAAGGCGCGCCGTACAATGTCGCCCTTATTGATGTCGACGAAGGTTTCCGGATGATGAGCCGGGTCGAGGGTGTTGCGCCGGAGGCGGTGCAGATCGGCATGCGGGTCAGGTTCCGTGTTCATCGGCCCGGCGGCGACGAGCCGCCCTGCCCGGTATTCGTGCCGCTGGCGCCGGCCTGATGGAGGGGCTGCAGCGCGGTTCCGCCGCGATCGTCGGCATCGCGGAGTCCGATCTGGGCGCGGTCGCCAAGGAGATGACCCCGATCGATCTGATGGCGCAAGGCATCCACCGGGCGCTCGCCGATTGCGGCCTCCATCTGCGCGATGTCGACGGCCTTCTTTGCGCGACGACGCAGAGCCGCACCTTGGGCCTCGCATTGAGCGAATATCTCGGCATCTCGCCTGCCTTCATCGATACGACGATCCTGGGCGGCTCGTCTTTCATGTTTCATGTCGCGCACGCGCAGGCGGCACTCCAGCTGGGCCTCTGCAAGGTCGCGGTCATCGCTTATGGCAGCACCCAGCGGACTGTTGGCCGCCGTCAGGCCTCGGTGCGCGAATACAATCCTTACGAAACCCCGTTCCGGCCCTTTCTGCCCGCGACTGCCTACGCGCTGGCGGCCTCGCGCCATATGCACCAATACGGCACGACGCGCGAGCAGCTGGCAGCAGTCGCGGTGGCGGCGCGCGAATGGGCATCGCTGAACCCGGCGGCATGGGAAAAGAAGCCGCTCACGATCGGCGAAGTGTTGTTGGCGCGTATGGTGAGCTATCCCCTAACCGTGCGCGATTGCTGCCTGATCACCGATGGCGGCGGCGCGGTGATCATGACTACCGCCGAGCGCGCCGGATCGCTGAAAAAACCGCCGGTCTATGTCCTCGGCTGCGGGCAGGCGGTCACTCATGCCAATATTTCGAGCATGCCGGACCTGACCGTGACTGGAGCCCTTCAGTCGGGGTGCGTGGCATACGAGGCGGCGCGTCTCGGCCCCGGCGACATCGACGTTGTCGAGGTGTACGACGCCTTCACGATCAACACGATACTTTTCCTGGAGGATCTCGGCTTCTGCCCGAAAGGCGAGGGGGGCCGCTTCGTATCCAACGGCCATATCGCGCCCGGCGGCGGTCTGCCGGTCAACACCAATGGCGGGGGCCTCTCCTATTGCCACCCCGGCATGTACGGGTTGTTCTTGTTGATCGAGGCGGCACGGCAGCTCCGCCGCGAATGCGGCGCCCGCCAGATCGCCGATTGCGAGACCGCGATCGCGCACGGCAATGGCGGCGTGCTGTCGTCGCAGAGCTCAGTCATCCTCGGAACACAGGCAACGATATGAGACATTAAAGTTTGGATGAGACATTAAAGTTTGGCAAACCCTCCCGACGAACCGGTATTGGGTCTGCGAGCCCTTTTGGACACTCCTTAAATGTCACTGCCGGGACGGTACACTAGCGTCGGGCTCGGCGCTCGGGAACGCGCGGGTTGGATATCGTTCGATTGGCGTTTTGCCGCGCTGATTGCCGCCGTCGCGGTCTATTACCTGTTTCTGCTGAGCAACGGGACCTTCCAGCTGTTCGTGCCGGAGATGCTGGACAAAGCGTTCGACAGCATGCTGGTTCACCTGTTGCGCGGCGAGGTTACCGTCGACCGCGAAGCGATCGATTTCGAGGCGTTTACGCATGACGGCAAAACCTACGCCTATTTTGGGGTGTTTCCGGCGTTGCTGCGGCTCTCCGCCCTGCCGTTTGTCGACATTGCCCAGGTCCCGCTCGCGCGCTTGTCTTGTCTGACCGCGGTCGTCGTCTATGTCGCCGTGCAGTCGCGGATGCTGCTGATCGTGCACCGAAGCCTGCCGCCGCAGAATCGGCTGCGCAGCTTTCTCGCCATCATGATGGCGGCGACGGTGCTCAGCGGGCCGCAGCTTTATATACTCGGCTCAGCCTCGATTTATCACGAACCGATACTCTGGTCAGCAGCAATGGCCGCAACTTTCAACCTCGTCCTCGTGCGCGCCGCTTTTGGGGGGCGCGACCTCGACGCGCGCGATTTGGTCTGGTTGGCCACCCTTGCCGGACTGGCGATCAACACCCGTGCTTCGATCGGTGTGGCGCTCTATCTCGGCACCATTCTTCTGTTCGCCTGGTCGGCGTGGAAGCGACATGCGGCCGGACGCCGCGAGCAGCTTCGGACGTTTCCCGCAGGAGGCGCGCCGACCACGGTCCGGGCGGTGACGAGCGGTCCGAGCATCGCGCTGCCGATCGCCGTCCTGCTGCTGTTTGCCGCCGCGGTGGGCGCGGTCAACTTCGCGCGATGGGGCAACCCCTTCACCTTCGTCGACTTTCGATATTACTATTGGGGTTTAAGGCACGCCAACTTTCTCGACATCCTGCAAAATTACGGGGAGATCAACTTCGGCCGAATTTGGATCGGCGGGTTGTATTATGCGACGGGCATTCCATACCTGCTGAAGGGAGTCCATCCGTTCGCCGAGTTCTTGGACAGCCGGATTGCGACAATCGAAGCGCCGCCGTTCTCACCGTTGCTGACCAACCCGCTTACCATTCTCCTCGCCGGGGTCGGCCTTTACCACATGTGGTGGAGGCCCTCGCTTCCTCGCCAAGCGGCGGCGATCCTTCGTCTGGCACTGGTCGGCCACTCTTCCGTCGTGCTCCTGATCCTCACTGCCATGTATCTCACGATGCGCTACCGGTTCGATTTCGCGCCTTTCATGACAGTGGCGGCGCTCATTGGTTATCGAGCGATGTCATTCGCGGCGGCGGAAAAACCGGAGAGCTGGCGCAAGCGGCTGAGCATCGCGGCGGCGAGTTTGTGCGTGCTTGGGATTTTAGGCTCCCATTACGCCCTTTTGATCCACAAGGTGTGGAGCATCGCCGTGCCGATGCCGGTCCGCCTCGCCCTGTTGCCCTTCGCACCCTTCGCTCGCGCTGCTTTCGAACCTTGACTGCGGTGTCGGTCCGCGGCCCCTGCCGAGACGGCTTGGGGTTTGTCCGATGTCTGTCCCGGCTATCTCTGCGTCAAATTGTTGCTTGCGCGCCGCCCTTGCTGAAATGAAAAATCACACCCAAACGGACCAGGGGACCCGTATGCGAACCATCAAACTATGAAATGGTCTATTACAAGTGGCAGGATACTTGCCGCAGCTGCGCTCCTTTGCGGTGTTATTTTGGTGTCAATTGATGCCAAATTTAACATAATACGCCCATTTCCTGATGATTATGACGAGACATACTACATCAATGAGGTATGCGCTGAACGCTCGATTTTGATGAACCAAGGGCTGGTCGAATTCGCAAGACACTTCGTGTTGTCAGGTGGCATCCGCCCGCCGGGATATAGGTTGGCCGGATTTTTCGTCGGACTCGCGAGCGAACCAAGCCCGGCGATGCTACGATCTCTGTCGCTCCTGTCGCTCTTCGTGACAGCATTACTCCTTTTTTTGTCCGGTAAAGAGATCTCCGGCACAAATGCAGGCATAATCTGGGCGAGCGGTTTCTCATTTTCGATGGGAGCCTTTTCGGCTGCATTGAACTTCGGCACCGAAACCACGTTTTTGTATCCGGCGTTGGCCGGCAGTCTCTATGGCGTTGCACGCTGGTTCCATAAAGTTCGACCTGACGTTGTTACCCTGGGTGCGCTCGCGCTATCGGCTGCCCTAGGCTCATTCAGTAAAATAACGTTTTTTGCTGTATCCGCGCCTCTTATCGGTGCTGCGATGCTGTTGGCGCCGGAAACTGATCAGCGGCGTCGGTCATTGTTGGCGATTTTCGGGGCTATAGCCGGCGGTACGTTGGTCACGATCCCATGGTGGCTGGCCAACTGGAGAGGTGCGCTCTGGTTTGCCAAGTTCTCGAGCCGTTGGAGTATTGATTCAGACGTTCCATGGGTAATAAACGCCGCAGCCAATCTGTTGGGTGTGCCCTTTTCCATTGGCTTCCTCATTTTTCTCTGTTGGATACTGGTACGAGCGAACAGCTTGTGGAAAGTACCGAACAGGACTTCTTGGAATTTTGTTTTTGTTTGTTTGGCCGGCTGTCTGCCGTTAGTAGCACTTCACATTGCGAGCGCCAATCATATGATGAGATTACTCACTCCAGCATTAATTCCTGGTATCGGAGTAGTTGCCGTATTGTTAGATCTCGATGGCCTTCTGAAGCGAAGGGTCGTTAGTGCGTTCATCGCATTGCTATTGATAGTGCAGACCGGGATTATCGCTCGGCAGATCCCCCGGATGGTTTTTCGAGACCCTTGGGATTGGGGACGGCTTCGCGAGCTCGCACGGGCATACGGGTTGCCGAATCCAGCTATCGTCCTAGTAGGAGCAACTGAGACCTTCAATCCACCACAGATCCAATATCCTTGGCTATGTCACGGTGAGGCATTACCCGAGCCCGAGTGGCCCTACGGTCGTGGAGGTTTCGAAAATCGCCCGATTGATTGGAGCAAGTTGAACAGCCTGTTGGCGCAAGCAGATGTCGTCCTAACTGCCCCCAGATCTCTTTTCGAATCGTCTCTCGACGGCCAAAATAATGATGAGCTTGCGCGGCGGCTTCGCGAAAGATCGGATGTATGGACGCCTGTAAACATGTATCTTGGGCTAGATAGCAAGACTAATATTTTGGTGTTTTTTCGAAAACATGGCCGGTAGCTGGGGCCCAGCCCGTCGCCATCCGCATCCGATGTCCGAAGGATTTCGAGCTGGCGCAAGAGCTGCCTATCCCTGCGGTGGGGCTGGGTGTGGTTCGGCATCGTAAGCAGCCATTGCGTGCTTCTGATCCACGAGGTGTGGAGCATCCCCGTGCCGATGGCGTTCCCCTCACCCCACCAGCTGCACGGCGAACGTAGATGAAGGTGCGTCTGATACAGCTCGTAATCGGCCTCGCCTGCACTTTGTTCTTTCTGGCGATCGCCTTTTATCGAGTGCAGCTGGGAGCGGTCAGTGCGGCTCTGGCGGGTGCCGATCCTTTCTGGGTTGCAGCTGCCATGCTCATATATGCACTGAACTTGGCGCTTCGAGCTTGGCGGTGGCAGGTCATCCTGCGCCCGGTTGCGGCGATTCCTTACCCCATCGTGGCGCGGGCGCTGCTGGTCGGCTATGGGTTGAACGCCGTGATGCCGGCGCGGCTGGGCGAACTGTTTCGCGCTGAATTCTTCAAGAAAACCTATGGACTGTCGCGGGTGTGGGGGCTGACTTCGATCGTCATCGAGCGGCTGTTCGACGGGATTACAGTCATCGGCTGTCTCGGATTCGGCCTGCTGTTCGCCGCTGCGGCAAGGCCAAACGCGGGGCTTCTGATAAACGTACTGGTGACGGGCAGCGTGCTGTTCGGCGTTTTATTGGTTGCTGCCGTCTACCTTTCCGGTTCCGTGATGTCCCGCATAGTTGGACGATTTCCGGGATTATCGGGCCGGACGGCAATGGTGCAGCAAGGGTTCCAAATCCTCCGAACGTGGCGGACATTGGAGGTCATCGGGATTACTCTCATCATCTATGTGCCGGATGCGCTCACTCTGTGGTTTCTCGTCAAGGCGGTAGGGCTGACCTTAGGATTTTCCGACACCCTGGTCCTTCTCGGCTCAGCGAGCCTCAGCACGCTCGTGCCGTCCGGCCCCGGTTTTCTCGGAACCTTGCAATTTGCCTATGCACTGGCGGTCGAATTTGCCGGCGGTGCTCGTGCGCTCGGCATCGCTGCGGCAACTCTGGCGCAGCTCTGCCTGCTGCTCCCCCTCGCCGTGATCGCGGCCGCGATTATCGTACACGGCTCTGGAGCGGCTCTTTACACCATATTAAGGCGACCAACCGATGACGGGAAGGCTGGCCAATGACGTATCACCAGCCGCCCCCACCAGCGGCAATGAATGGGATTTCGGAGAGGGCTGTGACCGGGAATCCTACCGAGTGGGAACCGGCGCCTGTACTTTCGATCGTGATCCCCGTATACAATGAAGTACAAACGATCGGGCGCATTCTGAACGAAGTGGCAAAGGCGCTGCCCGAAATCCCGAAGCAAATCGTCATTGTCGACGACAGATCGAGCGATGGCACCTCTGATTGGCTGAGAAAAAACCTCGGCCAATCAGAGAGGAGCTGGCGCCGACTGTCGCTGAACGCCCACGGCGAACTCGAACTCTCCGCCGATGGCCCGTCCAATCACGCCGAGATTTCGTTTACCGTGCTGTTTCATGAGCGCAACCGAGGCAAAGGCGCCGCGGTTAGAACCGGCTTGACGAGCGCGTCGGGTGATGTCGTCGTCATCCAAGACGCCGACCTCGAATACGACCCGAACGACTGGTCTCGCATGCTTCCACTAATCGTAGAGCGGAAGGTGGCCGACGTTGTCTACGGATCCCGTTTCTACGGCCGGCCGCATCGTTCGCTGTATTTCCATCATTACCTCGGCAACCGGCTTATCTCAGTTTTATTCAACTTATTATACAATCAGATGTTGTCTGACGTTGAAGTATGTTATAAAATGTTTACACAGCAGGTCTCAAAGGACCTCAAACTTACCTCCGACGGTTTTGGCATCGAGATTGAAATATCTGCACAGATCGCGCGCGCGCGACGGTGGCGAATTTACGAGGTGGGGATCAGCTATTATGGCCGCACCTACGATGAGGGGAAGAAAATCAACTGGGTAGACGGCCTCAAGGCATTGATTTATCTTTTCAAGTTCCGGATACAACACAGATGAACCAGTTGCACAATTCGCTTGGCGGGAACAAGTGACGCGCCGCTCGGGTGTTATCGTCGCTCCGGCCGCTTTGCCTCTCCGTCAGCCACCAAGACCGGTTCGGGGGCCGCGGCGCGCCATCGCATTACGATTGAGTGGCCGACCTCGTCGCTCTCATCTGGGTCCAACCCTTTGCTCCGATGGACAACGGGCTTGCACCTCTTACCCCCAGAGCTGATTACGGAGCCTTCGACAATATTGCGCAGCAGCCCTACCCTCTAAGCGAACCACCCTGTTCAAACCCTGGGCTATGCGAAGAGATCTGGCCAGTATCAGTTTAATCGGCTGTAGGAAGTCGGGCACGATTGTCTCGGCTTTGGCAAATCCGATCAGCTTCGGGGCGCTTCTGGTCGTCGTCGGTTTTTATTACGTTTTTTTATTGAGTAACGGAACCTTCCAGCTCTTTGCGCCGGAAATGTTCGGCAAGGCTTTTGGCAATATGCTGATCCATTTGCTTCACGGTGAATTCACCGTAGATCCCGAGGCAATCAAATCGGAGGCCTACTCGGAGGCATTTACCCGAAATGGTAAGACCTACACTTATTTCGGGGTTTTCCCGGCACTCTTGCGGCTCGTGGCGATGCCGTTCACCGATGTCACCCAGGCTCGATTGGCCAGACTATCCTGCCTCGCGGCAACGGTTGCCTTCGTTGCCTTGCAGTTGCGGATGTTGCTGCACGTCCACAACAGCCTGCCGGGCGCTGGTCAAGACCCCCACCTGCTCATGGTAATGGTAGCGGCGACTGTGCTCAGCGGGCCGCAGCTTTACACACTTGCCGTGGCGTGGATCTATCACGAGCCTATCCTTTGGGCGGCAGTGATGGCGGCTGCTTTCAACCTGATTATCGTGCGTGCGGCATTCACTGGAAGCGACCTGCGCGGCCGCGACCTGGCCTGGATGGCGCTCTGTGCGGGCTTGTCGCTTCTGACGCGGCCCACAACCGGCGTGGCACTTTATGTGGGCACTATCCTTCTGATATTGCGGGCAGCGCTAGACTGGCCCCGCCGCGACGCCGCCGCGCGATCGATATCGGCGAGGGCCGCGAACCTTTCGAGGCTCATCCGGGCGGCTGCGTTTGGTGATCGGCGCACAGTGCTGCCGATCCTGATCCTGGGCGCGGTGGCTGCAATTGCCGGCGTGATCA
Source organism: uncultured Alphaproteobacteria bacterium (assembly GCA_963787425.1). Lineage (GTDB taxonomy): Bacteria > Pseudomonadota > Alphaproteobacteria > ATCC43930 > CGMCC-115725 > AP-15. Next base: position 52,066 of record CAWBCV010000001.1, on the reverse strand, counting down.
ATTTTGAGCGTTGGGGCAATCCTTTCACATTTGTAGACCTGCAGTATGCTACCTATGGAAAAAGTCAAACGAACGGGCTTGAGGTGCTCCGCGACTACGGCGAGTTCAACCTCGGCCGCCTGTGGATAGGCGCTCTCTATTATCTGACTGGGATTCCGTGGCTGTTGAAGACGGTATCGCCATTTGCCGAGTTCCTGCATGCCCGTTATCAGGGCATCGAAGCGCCACCAGTCACGCCGTTGCTCACCAATCCGATCACGCTCTTCTTCGCCAGTACGGGTCTTTTCAGCCTATGGTGGAAGCCGGAGCTATGCTCGCGCCCAGTAGCGATATTGCGCCTGACGCTGATTGGACATGGTTGCGCTGTGTTCCTGATCTTCACGGCGATCTATCTTGCTCTGCGCTACCGGTTGGACTTGGCGCCGTTCATGACCTTGGCGGCCCTCATCGGATATCGGTGGACTTCCATCGCCTCCGCTGAGACCACCGATGTCTGGCGCCGCCGGTTGCGCATCGCTGCGGCGGGGTCATGCCTCCTCGGGATCCTTTGCAGCCATTATGTGCTACTGCTGTACAAAGTGTGGAGCATGGGTGTCCCGTCCGATGTGCGCAGCGCGCTTCTCCCGTTCTCGCCGCTTTCCCCGTATTGAGCCCACCGGGATCAGCTGGTCCTCTCGTATTTTCGCGTCATGCTCTCTGCCCGGACGTATTCTGGGCCGATCCCCGAACCGGATGCGGTCAGGGGACAGCTGCCGTGCCTGAGGCCCCTGGCGAGGCTCACGAGCCGTTTGAGGTGTTGAGTTCAGGGATGCTACTTTCCGGATTGGACCCCGGACTCGGAAAGCAATCACAATTGCTCCCCTTGCGAGCCTGAATTGCTAGCCGCGAGCCAATTCGACCCAGCCGCCGCACCGAAACCAAGCGCTGCCGCTTCGTGATGCCGCTTGCGTTGCGAAGATCCTCAAGCCGATATTGTTTGACTTGGTGCCGGATCGAGTGCCGACGGGATCGGCCCCGCCACAGCTATGCATCGAAGATCCGGCGTATCGCAAGCTGGAATGTGTACGACGGAGGAGACGATATGGCCGAAGGCGGATTGGTTCGCTTCGAGAATGTGGATGGGATCGGCGTTATTACGGTCGACAACCCGCCGGTCAATGCGCTGAGCCCGGGGGTGCCCGAGGGCATCGTGGAGAATGTCGAGCACGGCAATGCTGACCCCGCGATCAAGGCGATGGTGTTGATCGGTGCCGGCCGCAGCTTTATCGCCGGTGCCGACATCCGCCAGTTCGGCACCAACCGTCCGCCGCCGGTTCCGGGCAGGCGTCTGCACCAGATCCTCGATGCCAGCGCCAAACCGCTCGTTGCGGCCATCCATGGTTATGCGCTTGGGGGTGGGCTCGAGATCGCGCTTGCCGCGCATTACCGGATCGCCGTGCCGAGCGCCAAGGTGGGCCTGCCCGAGGTGTTGATCGGAATTCTACCCGGGAGCGGCGGCACCCAGCGGCTGCCGCGCTTGATCGGCCCGAAAGCGGCGCTGGAGATGATCGTGTCGGGCCGCCACGTTCCAGCCGACGAAGCAAGACGGCTCGGCATCATCGACGACCTGGTCGAGGGGGGCGCCGATTTGCGCGAGGCGGCGATCGCGATGGCGCGCCGCGTCGCCGACATCCGGCCATTGCCGCGCATCCGCAACCGTGACGACAAATTGGCCGAGGCCAAGGCCGACCCCGGCATTTTTGACGCGATGCGGAAGTCGATCGCGCGGCGCGCCCGCAACCAGAAGGCCCCCTACAATTGCATCGCCGCCGTCGAGGCGGCGTGCAGCCTGCCGTTCGAGGATGGTATCAGGCGCGAGCGCGAACTGTTCGACGAGCTCGAAAATTCCGCCGAGGCGCGCGCTTTGCGCTACGCCTTCTTCGCCGAGCGCGAGGTCGCCAAATTGCCCGATATCCCGCGCGACACACCTCTGCGCCCGATCAAGACCGCGGCGATCGTCGGCGCCGGCACGATGGGCGGCGGCATCTCGATGAGCTTTGCCGAGTTCGGCTTTCCGGTGAAGCTTCTCGAAGCGAGCCAGGAGGCGCTCGACCGCGGCATCGCGCGCATCCGCAGCAATTACGAAACCAGCGTCAGGCGCGGCAGCCTCAGCGAGGCCGAGATGAACCGCCGGATGGCGCTGATCGAGCCGGTGACCAGCTATGACGACATCGCCCAATGCGACGTCCTGATCGAGGCGGTGTTCGAGCGCATTCCGGTCAAGGAGGAGGTGTTCAAAAAGCTCGACGAGGTCATGAAACCGGGCGCACTGCTATACACGAATACCTCGGGCATCGACATCGACATCATGGCAAACGCGACGAAGCGGCCGCAGGACGTCGCCGGCACGCATTTCTTCGCTCCGGCCAACGTCATGAAACTGTTCGAGGTCGTGAAGGGGGCCAAGAGCGCGCCCGACACCTTGGCGACGGCGATGGATCTCGGGCGCAAGATCGGCAAGATCAGCGCGATGGCGGGCAATGGCGACGGCTTTGTCGCCAACCGCAGCCGCACCCCGTTCGGGACCGAGATGAACATCATGGTCGAGGAAGGGGCATTGCCCGAGCAGGTCGACAACGTGATGGTCGATTTCGGCTATCCGATCGGGCCGTTTGCGACGGCCGATTTGTCGGGTCTCGACATCGGCTATGACAGCCGCCAGCGGCGCGCGGCGGAGAACCCCAACTACCGCAAAATGCCGATTGCCGACGCGATCGTCGAAATGGGACGTCTGGGGCAAAAGACCGGGGCCGGCTGGTTCCACTACGAGAAGGGCGACCGCACCCCGCATCCCGACCCCGAGGTCGCGCGCATCATCAAGGAAAAGGCGGCCGAAATGGGGATCGAGCAACGCAGCTTTACCGGCGAGGAGATCCTCCGCCGGCTGCTCTTCGCCTCGGTCAACGAGGCCTGCAAGATCCTCGAAGAAGGCAAAGCCTACCGCGCCAGCGACATCGATGTAATGTGGCTCAACGGCTTTGGCTTTCCGCGCTACCGCGGCGGGCTGATGTACTGGGCCGACGGTATTGGCGTGGGCGAGGTCTACCGCCAGATCCAGGCCTGGCACCAGCAATATGGCGAGCGCTGGGCCCCCGCGCCCCTGCTGCGTCAACTCGCCGAAAGCGGCACCCCATTGCGCGAGGCCAAGCCGGGCGGCGGGAGGTAGGGATCGTAAGTCTCGCGCCGGCTGTCGACAGAGCGGGCCGGGCACGGAACCCCATTCGACCGCCTTCGGGAAGGCTGGCCACGGGCCGACGCGGTTCCGGCAGATGCGCTGACCTTCCGCTCTTGGAGGTGCTCTCGTTCACGCTCTCGCCGGATCACTCGATGAAGCAACCATACGGGTCACGGCGCAACATCGAGCTGGAGCGGGACGCGAGAGCCAAAGGCGTTTTAATCGTTCTGGAAAGTAAACTGTCACCCGTAATTGGCGTAAACTGTCACCCGTAATTGGCGCCGTAATTGGAGGCAGATTATCACCGGTCACGCTCACCACTACTCGCCTCTTAACAGACGCGGAAGATCCCAATCGTCAATTTTTTTGAGCAACATCGTCGTTAGAAGCAAATTGAATAAATAATTTTGTCCATTACCTAGAATATATATTACTGATTCGTTTCGAAAAATCCCAAAACAATGGCCTACCTTCTTGGTTTATTTCTATGCTCCACCTGTCATATTTTACATACTCGGCATATCTTTCCTCGAACAACTTGGACAACTCGACCCGATCGTAGCCAATGGTTGTGAGTTCCTGCTTTATATGATATTCAACTACCGGCATGAGAACCGCTCGTTCATTAACTGCAAGGAACTTCCTCAGAAATTTATCAACAATATAGAGCAAAAATGCTGCCGTTTCTGCTCTAGAGGTAAGATATTCTTGTTTCGATATCGAGCGCACCAAAGAATTTTCGCCGATAAAGTAGAAGCGACAAACTCTCCATCTTTCAATCCCATTATAATTATTTTAAATATTTTTATTTCGCCTTTTTTGACTAATATATTATATCATGTGTATTTTGAATACCCTTCAACGCATCCCACAGGGGAGGACTACGCTCATCATCTCGCAAGGATGATCCACTTCGGCTGTCGGTGGCCTCTATTTTGCCGGTCGCGCCAGCAGCCGTTCGGAACACTTCGGGATCATCCGCGACTTGCTCCGCTAGTTTGAGCGATAATACGCGTTCCTCCTGCCTCAGCGCAGCAATCGACGGGTATTTTAGGAAGGCATCGACGTCGGGCGACAGGCTCGCGTTAGCATGAGCAGCGGCTTCTGTTTCGTTCTTGTGATCAAGTTCGATCCCATCCGGCGGTTTCGGCGCAGGGTCGCCGACCGATTGTGCTCCGCGGAGTTCAGCAAGATCGCGCTTTACAGCCAAGGACGCCCTCGCGAGGTTTTCCGCGAGTGTAGCGGGCGACGGGTTCTTCCCATTGATCGCTTCGTTCCTCCCCGGCCGGGCCTCGCTAAGACTGGCGACGGCATGCGGGTCGCCCTGGAGCAACCGTTCCGTCTCGACCGCGTCGATGATCCCATCCACCAGCTCGACCGCATCAAAGGCCGATGGTGCGGAGGCGATATGCGTCCACCCTCGGCGGATAACCCAGCGGCTCGAAAAGAGCAACTGCCCAATTGTATAACCCATATACTTTCGTCGACGACGCTCGAACATGCTACGGCTCTTGTCCGCTTTATTCTCAAGGAACTACGACGCCGCGATTGCTAAAATGTGATTGCCGAGTTTCCAGACGATCGCTTTTGCGACCTTTGACGGCAACGCGGCGACGACGCAGAAACACAAGATGCAGAAAATCACTCAAGCCTCTTTTTCTCCCATCGTTTTCGTGAACGGTTTTTCCGTCTCATACCGGGCGATGGGTTCCAGCCACGCATACAGCTCATCGAAACGCGCTTGTCTTGGGAGTGGAAACTGCTCTGCCGGTCGGCCTTGAGTGGATGGGATATATAATGCTTCTGCGCTGCGTCGTGGATAGTTTGCTATAAAGGACTGATAGAAACACGAACGGCACATGTAATGATGGTATGAGATAAATGGCTTCCAAGTCTCATAAAGCGAGGCTTGGGGTTTCACATCGATTATTTCAACGTGCTCTATGAGCCTCTGCCGCGTCCCATTCCAAGGAGTTTTCATCAAATTGAAAGCCTCGGCATCGTTGGCAGGTGCGCCGTAGCCGAAGATCGTCAGAGTAAAGGCGTTCTGCAAAAACCATCTGGCGGCGTCCCATTGAGAAGCTATGAATGGATCTGACGCGTAGTTTTTGACTTTGACAGGGTAAAGCAGCTTCGTTGGAACGAATTTCGCGCGGCACTCGGGGCAGTGACACCACGGCGCCCCCCACTGGTTCGGGTGCGAAGAGCAATACGCGGCCCTCACGTTGCCATGCAGGAAGAAGATTTCAGGTAGACCGAAGCGTCGATTTCGGACCCACGCATCAAAAAGGAAGGGGTCCCAATTGAACGTGAATACGGCATCTTTCCTCCGAAGCGACAGCAGTAGGTGATCATATGCCGTAGGGTGATCTGGGAGTTCTAAAGACGAAAAATAATTGTGGACGGCAGTTTCAATTTCGCGTGTTAGACCCGACTGCGAGTGATCCAAATACAAACTGCTGTATAGAGCCTCGAAGTTTTCGCGTGTATTTATGATCCCGTGTTTTGCAAGTAGAGCGCCAAGTCCGAGAATCTCGACGAAGTTTTCCATGGTCGGCAGCCGGCGACCATTCTTATCTCCCTCAGGGCACGCCGCTACACTTGATCCGGCGCCCAAAATCACGACATGGGGCCGCTGCATCTCTGGGTTCCGGATTAATTCGTCGCATGTAGCGAGTGGCTCTGCGTCAATCATTTGCGATCCTGAAGGCGGTAATGCCCGGCAGAGCGTCCTCGCCAATGGTGAAGAAGTGGTAACGCGGACGGCGCACTGACCGGCATTTTGCAGCAGGGTAGGGCGGAAAAGCGCAGCGCATTCCGTCGCTTTCGATCATCGGCATTCTCCCGTCTTGGCCGGTTCTGGGCCGCCATCGAGCCGGAGGGTTACGGTGACACTTTACATAACCCCCGATTGCTGGCCGCGGCTGATGCCGGACTGTTTGCTGGTTGAGGGAGTGGACGGGGGGGTTGGGGTATCGCTAAAAACGCACCTCCGACTCAGCGGCTGGCACGCGACAGCTCGTCCACGGCGACGGCAATGACCTGGCCTCGCTGCGCGGTGGTCGGATCCGGAAGCCGAAGCCCTACCCCGCCGCGCCGCGAAGCGCCGCGCAATTGGAAGCAGAGCAGATCTTCCATCCCATGTGGAAGCAGCACTACAGCGATCGGGGGTCCGTCTATCGAGTTGAAAGCGAACAGCACCACCTAAAATCGGCGAAATATCTGACGTTCGCGTGTGTCGGCGCCGTCGACTAGCGCCTGGCCGCCAAGCGGCGGACGATTTGCAATCCAGAGGCCGCATTTGGATCGCCGACCGGCGTCCGCGGTCGTTGTCGCGGAAGCGGGGTGACGAGAGAGACCCGCGAGCCTTCCGTCTGGTTTTCTACCACCCCGCCGAGTACATGTCACCCGCCCTATCGAACACCGGTTGGACTTACGCGAACGTAGCCGGCAATCCCGCAATCTCTACGTAATATAACAACCCTGCAATCGCCATATTCTTAAGGTACCGTCGCGGGCGTCGGCAGCTGAGAGGCGTAAGGGATTTTCGATGAGGGTATTTGGTGTCGCCTGATCTCGACCTGATAAAACAGGCGGAACACGAGGCCGGCTGGTTTCGGTACGAGAAGGGCGACCGCACCCCGCACCCCGATCCCGAAGTCGCCCGCATCATCAAGGAAAAGGCGGCCGAGATGGGGGTCGAGCAGCGGACCTTCACCGACGAGGAGATCTTGCGCCGGCTGTTGTTCGCCTCGGTCAACGAGGCCTGCAAGATCCTCGAAGAAGGCAAGGCCTACCGCGCCAGCGACATCGACGTAATGTGGCTCAACGGCTTCGGCTTCCCGCGCTACCGCGGCGGGCTGATGTACTGGGCCGACGGCATCGGTGCGGCTGAGGTCTATCGCCAGATCCAGGCTTGGCACCAGCAATATGGCGCGCGCTGGGCCCCCGCGCCGCTGCTGCGCCAACTCGCCGAAAGCGGCACCCCATTGCGCGAGGCCAAGCCCGGCCGGCCGATGTAACCCGATAAACGCGTTCTGCACGACCCGCTCGTCGCACTTGAGTTTGCGGCCAGGAGTAAACGGGGGATGAAGACGGTACGCCTTGTTTTGCTTATCGCTGCTGTTTCGGTTGCATTGAGCGCGGGCCAAACTCTGGCCGAGCAAAGTGTTCGACACGTGCCGGAGCGCGACGTTGCCGTCCCTGACACCGTGAGTCCTTCAATGAGGGCGGTGATCGGCCGCCCACTCTCGCCGATTTGGAACGAGCACCCGAAATCTGCAGAGGAATGGAAGCTTCTGGTTGCTCGACTGGCCGATGGAGTGGTCTCAACCCTCCCTGAACTGCGGCAGCGTCTAGGCGTGAGGGTCGAACCAACGGTTATAGGTGGCGTAAGGACATACATTGTAACCCCGGAACCGATCCCGGAGGCAAACCGCAATCGATTGCTCTTTCACGTCCACGGCGGCGGCTACGTGCTCTTTCCGGGAGAGTCGGGTACGAGGGAGGCCATTTTGATGGCGGGCTACTCCGGGATGAAGGTGATCTCAGTAGACTATCGCATGCCGCCCGATTTCCCTATCCAGCTGCGCTGGACGACGCTATCGCTGTATGGAAAGAGGTCGTCAAGACCACGAATCCAAAGAATATTGCAATCTTTGGCACGCCACCTGGCGGGGGCATGACATTGGCGATTGTACTGCGCGCCGAAAAGGAAGGGACTGCCGCTACCGGCAGCGACTGCGCCAGGTACACCGTGGATTTAACAAAGACCGGCGACACCTATTTTACCAACGAGATGCTGGACAACGTCCTCGTCAGCGATGACGGTTGGCTTGCCGATGCCGCCAAACTCTACGCCAGTGGGCACGATCCCAAGGACCCGATGCTTTCGCCGGTTTACGGCGACTTTCAGGGCTTTCCTCCTACTATCCTGACCTCGGGTACGCGCGATCTGTTTCTCAGCAACACGGTGCGTGTGCACCGCAGGATGCGAGCAGCCGGGGTAGATGCCGAACTGCAGGTCTTCGAAGGTCAATCGCATGGGCAATACCAGGCTGACCCCTGGGCACCAGAGACCGAGGAGTATTTTGCCGAATTGACACGGTTCTTTGACAACCACCTCGCTAGATAACTGACGAAGCTCACCGCAAAAGGAAGAAAATAAATCTTAGGAGCGGATTCATAGAGCTGTGCAAGGTGAACGCGGAACCTTTGCGGCACTATCAGAACAGCACCGTGGACTGCAGCGTGAATGCAACAGCGGGCGCGTGGGCGGCTTTATCTCCCGGGTTTGGGGATATTGTCAGCGTGGGTTGCAAATAGATGGGGCCGAAGACCTGAATCTGGTCATAAACCTGCACCAATGCTTCGTCCGAACGATGGCCGCCGGCGCGGTTCAGGCCTGACCAGGCAAATCCGGCACCGAGCGAATCCGACGGGCGGCCGGGAACGACGCCGAACGCGGTAACGCCGAGCCCGATATATCGGGTCGCGATCATTGTCCGCGAGTTGTTGGCGCCCAATTGCACAAATCCGGACGCGCCGCGCGCATCGCCATCCCCGTTGGCGCGCCACAACCGCTGCGACGCAAACGCGTAAATGCCATGGGTCCCGTTCTGCGTGATCGTGCTTTGCGGCGTCGACAGTGTTAGCGTCCCTGTCTGGTTCCAGCCGCCGATGGCAAAGGCGCCCGGCAGATTTTCCGGGCCGAGCAGCCAGGCGGTACCGGTCTCGGCGATCTGAAACCGGTAGGCGTTGAAGGTGGGCGCCGCTTGCAAGCCGGTCTGCTCGCCGCGCGCGCCGTTACCATCGTAAGCTCCCAGGGAGGTGTAGAGGCGGCGGATCGGCGCGATGGTGGCAGTGACCCCATAGGCCGAATTGTAATAGCCGGGGAGTGCCCCGAGGATCGTCGGGTTCACAAACAACGGCGTGTAGAGAAGACCGCTCACCGCCGGGATTTGCAGCGATAAATCTTGTACGGGAACCGGCCGGACGACATTTCCGAAGTCATAAGTCGGAACGGTCTTTCCGATCCGCACCACAAGCTGATCTGAGAAAAAGGATTGCCGCCACCAGAGTTCGTAAAGTTCCGTCCGGTCCAGTGGCGCCGCGCCGGTCAGGCCGTTGTAGCCGGTCACGATGCCCGCTCGTTGATTGGTCGGCTGGCCATCGAAACGCAGCATAGCGGTACCAAAGCTCGCGCCCGGAATATGCGCGAGCCGGTCCAGATCTGCTTGGAGATCCGCTAGCAGCAGATTGTTGAAACTTGTGGTTCCCGGAGCATTGCCGCCGGAAATCAGATAGTTGCCATTGCTAACCAGCACCCCGCCCAAGCGGAGGCCGCGTTCCGGTTCGAGGCCCAGCACCCGCCCGAGATCGCCGGTCCCGGCTGCGATGTTAACTGCGCCGGGATTGCCTGCGATTGCCGAACTTGCCGCGTCCGCGTCGGGCGCGGTTTGCGCGCGCGCCGGGTGAGCAAGTCCGGCGAAGAGGGCCGCCAGCAACAACAGCTCGCGGAAATCGATACGTCTACGCACCCAAGGTCCTCGCAGGTGCGCCCTTCCCTAAGCGAGCCTCGAAAACAGGATTAGCCACGCCGCGTAAAGCAGTACGACCAGTGCTGCGCCTGCGAGGTTGTTACGCCCGTCCGCCTCGCGTGCCGGCGACAGCCACCAGCCGAAGCCGCGGCTCGCCAGTGGTACCAGCCAGTTGAGCAATATCACGCTGACGACATTGCCGATGAACAGCGCGAGCCAGAACGGCAGCCCGGTTTTTCCGATCAAGAGCGGCGTCTGCACCCAGAGACCGAACAGGAACACCACCGGGTAGAGCAGCAGCAGAACGATCATGTTCTGCTTCCAAGCCGGCGCCGAAGTCCCGTCTGCGGCCGTGGGGAACCACTGCTCGAAACCGCTGCGCACCACGCGGGCGTGAAACTCTTCGAGAAAAGGCGTCGCTTCCTGCAGCAGCTTTTTCCGCTCTGGCGAATCGAGCCAGGCCTGCAGATTGCGCTCGCTGTCAAAGCGCAGGATCGCCAGCCAGTCGTCCTGCACCCCCGGGATCGGCGGCTCGAACCGATAGCCCTGAAAACCGGGTGATCTGGCCTGGGCGCTGGCGATGCGCTGCTCCCAGGCGCGGAAGGCCGATTCCTGGCCGAGCTTGACGCGCGATGAGATCACCGCAGAAACCGGCGCCGGCTGCACGCCTGCGGCGCTGTCGCGCACCAGATGTACATCATCGTGCCCGGCGAGCATCGGCTGCGCTACATCCAGCAGTCGCGACCGTCTCGCGGAGCGCAGCCAGGCGGACGCATCCTCGACGCTCGCGAAGCGCTGCTGGATCACCCAATCGACCTGCAAGGGCGGGTTGGGCGGCAACACGCTTTGTGTGATAAAGCCGGGAAACTCTGCCGCCGCAGCGCTGATTTCGCTCTGCCAGCGGCCAAATTCCTCGGCGACGCCCTCGCGAACGCGGGTCTGCGTGACGAGGGTTACCGCCGAGGCGGGCGACGGTGCGTGGTCGTTCACGGCTGCGGCGAGAGCGCGGCGAAGATGCGATCCGGTGTCAGCGGCAGGTGCGCGAAACGGATGCCGGTGGCATTGGCGACGGCATTGGCGATGGCCGGCGCGACCGGATTTATGGCGCATTCGCCCTGCGATTTGGCGCCAAGCGGACCGATGCGATCGTAGGTGTCCGCAAAGAACACCTCGCTCGGCGGCACATCGGCGAAGGCGGGGATCCGATAGTTGCGCAAGCTGGGGTTAACCATCGCGCCGTCCGGTCCATGCACCATGTTCTCAGTCAATGCCCAGCCGAAGCCCATGGCGATCGCGCCATCAATTTGCCCGCGGCACTGCATCGGGTTGATCAGCCGGCCGATATCTGCCGCATGCACACTGTGCAGGATGCGGATCTCGGCGGTAATGCGGTTCACGGCGACGCGAACCCCATGCACATTGAAGGCAACGGTGCGCGGAGAAAGGTAGGATTTGCGCCGCGCCTCAAAGCGATGCTGTTTGCGGGAGCCTACGGCATGCAGCTCGGAGAGCAGCATCCGCCGCGCGCCGCAGATCACTTCGTCATCGACAAGGCGGCACTCCGCTAGGGGCACCCCCATGTGGCGGGCGGCGTATTCGCGGATGTTTTCCCGAAGTGCCGCCGCCGTCAGCGCCACCGCTTGACCGGCAACCACCGTGCCGGTGCTCGCGAAGGTGCCGGTGTCATACGGCGTCAGGTCGGTGTCGGCATTGACGATGTCGAAGCGCCCGGCCCGCGTCCCCAACACCTCGGCAGCTATTTGCCGATGCGAGGTGACAGAGCCGTTGCCCATTTCCGTCGACCCGACCGCCAGATGATAGCGGCCATCCGCCAGCAGGTGCATCTCGGCGCCCGAACGGTGCTCGGTCGGCGGTCCGCATTCCAGCATGGCGAGCGCAGAACCGGTTCCCTCCACCCACTCCTCGCCTTCGGGCTTGGGCATGCCGCGCCCGCTTTTGAGGGCGCGTTCGACGAGGTCCATGCACTGGTCGAGCCCGTAGCTGCCAAAATCGACATCCGACGGGTCGCCCCAAATCGATCCGATCCAGTCGTCGGGGCGAATCATATTGCGCCGGCGTATCTCGAATGGGTCGAACCCGAGGTTTTTCGCTAGATCGTCGATCGCGCATTCGATGGCGAAAGTTGTTTGTGAGGAGCCGTAGCCGCGGAAGCCACCGGCCGGGAGCATGTTGGTGTAGACGGCATAGCCATCGGATTTCTTGTTCGGGCAACGATAGGCCGCGAGCGGCCCGGCAAGCGCCGCCGCCAGCGTTTCACCACCGTGACCTCCATACGCACCCGTATTTGAGACGACCCTGACATCAATCGCCGTTAGAGTACCGTCGCGACGCGCGCCGAGCCGTACCTTCGTGGTCATCGGGTGTCGCGTCGTGGCGCCGATGAACTGCTCCTCTCGGGTGAATTCCCACTTCACCGGCCGTCCGGTCTTGAGCGCGGCGAGCACACAGAGATCTTCGGTCAGCATCTCCTGCTTGCCGCCAAATCCGCCGCCGACCCGCTCGGTGAACACATGCACGTCGCGCGGGCGCAGACCAAAGATGTGGCAGAGCTTCTGCTGGGCAATGAACGGAGCCTGCGAGCTGGTGCGGACATGAACACGCCCGTCCGGCTCGGTCCAGGCGATCGAACCGTGCGTTTCGAGATGCACGTGCTGCACGCGGGAGGTTGAATAGACGCCCTCATGCACGACATCGGCAGCGGCGAAACCCTCCGCCGTTTTGCCGACCTCGCCGTGGATATCGACGTACACATTTCCGTACGCGGTGATCCCCTTGTCGTGCAGCAACGGCGCTTCCGGACGCATCGCGGCCTCCGGGTCGAACACGGCGGGCAGAATTTCGTACTCCACCTCGATCAATCGGCAGGCGGCTTCGGCCGCGGCCTCGGTTTCTGCGACAACCGCAGCGACGCGCTGCCCTACAAAGCGGACCACATGGTCGAGTACGTAGGTGTCGTCGGGATCAACCAGGTGATCTTCATGAGTGGCGGTGCTGTAGAGGCGTCGCGGCACGTCTTCCCAAGTGAAGATGGCGACAACGCCCGGCACGGAGTCTGCCTGCTCGCGCCCGACGCGGAGAATTCGCGCGTGCGCATGCGGTGACCGCAGCACTTTGAGGTGCAGCAGCCCTTGCATCGCGACGTCCATCGTGTAACGGGCTTGCCCGGTGACGATCGCCTCGGCGAAGGGGTTGCGCAGATTCGCCCCGCAGGCCCGGTCGGCCACGTCCTCCTCCGCGGAGCGCACCCCCGCGAGCGCATCGGCGATGGCGCGGTAGCCGGTACAGCGGCAAAGATTTCCCTTGAGGGCGTGCGGAAGGTCGGTGCGCTGAACGGCATCCAGGGCAGCGGCGGTCATGACCATGCCGGCAGTACAGAAGCCGCATTGGAATGCCTGCGCATCCAAAAACGCCCGCTGGATCGGGTGCAGCTCGTGGTTCGCGGCCAACCCCTCGATTGTCGTCACTTCCTGGCCGGTGGCGCGGAACGCGGGCATCAGGCAGGAATGCACCGGGGTTCCTTCGATCCAGACGGTGCAGGCGCCGCAATCGCCGGCATCGCAGCCCTTTTTGACGCCGAGGCAGCCGTGCTCGCGCAAGAAGGTGCGCAGGCACTGGCCGGGGTCCGGCCGGGCTTCGAACCGTTGTTGATTGACGCTGAAGTCGAGTGTGCCGGCGGTCTGGTTGGTCGAGCGCGCGATGTCGTTCATGCCCTGGTTCCCGCCCGCGCCAACTCGGCGCGGATCTGTTCCGCGAAGTGGAATGTCAGGTGGCGCTTGTAGGTGGCGCTGCCGTGAACATCGGCGAAATAGCCGTCTGCTGGAATTCGGGAGTCGATCGTTTGCCGCAGTGCTTCAGCGGATGGGATTTCGTCAAACCCGAGCTGCACCGGGCGGGGGGTTGCCGCACTGATCGTGAGCAACAGGTCGCGCCGCGACGGATCGCTGGTGCCGAGCAGCAGGGCGGCGGAGCGGCCGAGCTTGGTAAGAGAGGCCTGGCGGAACGTGGCCCGCTTCATCAGTGCCGAAGCCGGCAGGTGGACCTTGCGCAGTAATTCGCCGGGGCGCAGAACATTGGTGTGGTTGCCGGTGACGAAATCGACCGCCAGCACCTCGCGCGAGGCTCCGTCACGCGGCCATAGCGTGCAGCGTCCCTCAAGGGCGACAACCAGCGAGATCATCGCCCCGGCCGGAAGCGACATGCAGATATTGCCGCCGACGGTGGCTGCGTTCCAGATCTTGAACGAAGCGAGAAGGGCGTTGCAGCAGGCGCGCATCATCGGAGCGGCGATCCATTCCCGCTGCGCCTCGAAGCGATAGAGCTCGGCGATGCGGCAAGTTGCACCGATGTCGAGTTCCTGCGGGCGAGGCCTCCAGTGCCGGCCAGCCGAGGTGGCCGAGATCGATCAGCGTGTCGGTCTCAGGTTGCGGCTCGGAGAACAGCCATGTGCCGCCGGCGAGCCAGGCAAAGCCGTTGCGCCACTCCGCGATCTCGGTCGCCAGGGAAGGATGGCGCAGCGCGGTGATGGTGTTGAGGTTCATCTTCCAAACCGTTTATGGCAGATCGTCCAGTGCGGCGGGGCCGGCGCCAGGGGTGATCAGGGTCGGCCATTGATGAGAGCCGAAGGGCACCGCCGGCGGCAGGAATGGCTTCAGGTCGTATTTCGCGCTCTGCGCGGCGATTGCCTTCCGTGCATCCCCGCCCATCAGCTCGTAGTCCATCAGATAGTAGTTGCCGAAGAACACTGCGCCCACCGAACGGTCGGCGATGATCCGGGTCATCGCTTCGAGCATGTCTTCCGGCGTAGTGGTGAAGGAGATCGTCTCGATCAGCATCAGCCTGCTGTTGATCGCGTCGGGGCCAAAAAACTGAGCGAGAACACTGAACAGCACATTATTCTGGCGCGCGACGTAGATCGTGTTGCTGGCCGCGTACGCCTTGTCCCAGTTGTCGCCGAGCAGCTTCTTCCACCCGGAGATCACCCCCATCCAATGGTCGACCTGGGTCTCGGCCGCCCAGGCGATATTCATTTTCAGAAGTGGGGCCTGCTGATGGGCGAAACTCTGCAGATCTGCCGTTGATATCGTGCCTCTCTCGGTGCACGCGTCCATGAACGCGACATTGTTCTGCAGCAATCTGCGACTGTTCACCCGCCAATCCGCCGGCATGTCGGTTGCCTCCAGCGTATCGAGAGCCGTCTCCATCTGGCTGCGATAGGCCAGCAGTGGCCCTCGCCAGGACTGGTTCGCCGCGTTGTCCAAATATGGCGCGACGACCTCGCTCAGCGCCATGACACTGTGCCCGACGGATTTCAATAGCTGATAAACAATTGGTACTGACGGCGCCTCGAGTGGGCTCATTTCCGGCCTGTAAAGGATGAACCGGCCGCCCGCCCCGGAAAATAGGCCGAGGATGATGGGGTGCTGGTCGAGGATGTTCTTCTGGAACACGCGGCCGGCGGCGTCGTAAAGTCCGAACATGGCAGCATTTAAAGCCAGGACGTTCTTCGTCGCCGTGTCCGCGGCGCTTGACGTCACGCGGCCCGAGATCGCCTCCATATAGGCCGGCGTATCAGCGGCGCTCGCAGCAGGCCCCGCGAGAAGTATGACCGTCAGGACCGCGAAAATACGCTGTTTTGTAGCCGCAGCTATGGGCAATTCAGCCTCCAGGAAAGGGTCTGCCCGGTTCGATGGCCGATCGGGACAGAAGCTGGAAACGATTATTTTCGACGGAGAAAAAGTTTTGATCCGGAAGGCAGAGCACCTCGCCGTTGTTCAGTACCCGATCTTGGTAAATATTTCGTTGATGCCCGGAATGACCACAGTCTCACGTCCTCGAACAAGGCCGAGCCCTCACCGCAAGCCGCGGGTCGATCCTCACAGGTGAACTCCCTTTTGGATCCCAGCTGGTGCAGCTTGCGGGAGTTATGAGAAGTTAATGCAAGGCTGATCGAAGGCCTCTCGCAATCTTATGATGGTCCACCGACTATATTAGCCGCTCGAAAGAGCGACAGGAACAACAGATGGCAGACCGAACATGTCCAGCTTTGCACCCGCAGCCGTGCTTACCTTGCACCACTTCGAAGTGAGCGAGAACGGTCGAGGCAATTGGGTTGCTAAAGACGAGGAAGGGCTGATAGGCGGAGTATTTCGTACTCAGAAGGATGCGCTGCGCTTCGCGCTGTTTGAGGCAGCGGGTGACAGCGCCTGCGTCAAAGTGGTTTCTGCGCCCAGGTGCCGATCCGAGTCGGAGACGGGCGCGTCCACTGCTCGAGCCAGCTTTATGGCTTCTTGATGATGGCGGCACCGGTTTCCAATCGAAACCTTATCCGATGATCGCTCATTAATGGCTGCACCCGTCGTCGGGTGAGGATCTGGACAGCGGCAATGGCGCTCATGGATTTGGCAGCAACTCGGGTCGCAGTTTCATCGCCCTCGCGCGGATCGGTCAATCACGCGATCACCGTGCACCGTCACAGCACATGGCACCGTCACAGCACATGGCACCGTGCGGTACTAGACGCCGTCGGGACCTTTTTCGTCCTGGCGGGGATCGCGGTGGGCATTCTGACGCTTCGGTTTGCGCTGGTCCTTATCCATGGCGTCATGCACTGAGAAGGCCGACGACAATGAGCTTGCGCATCGAGATCTGCTGCGATGTCGGAGGAAGCTGGAGTGTGCATGGGCCATCCCCCGCGCCGGTTTCCGATCTCCCCACCCTGTCGGCGAGCATCGATTATGCCCGCCAGGCATGTAATGCGGCCCCGGCTACCATCGAATTGTATGTCGACGGGATGTACATCGTGGCCCATCAGGAGCGCGGTTGGCCAAAAACGCTCGTTGCTTCCGACATCGGGCGGAGCCGCCCGGTCCCTGCGGGCCCTGATCCGGGCAGAGTAGCGCTATGGAGCCGGCTGGTTGCTTGGTTGAGAGGACCGCGGCACTCGAGTACTGCAACCAGCCCTGCTTCTTTGAGCAAGCGGGAGGTCTCCCATGCCGCAAGCCTCAGGCTAGTTTGACACGGATTCGGCAGCTCGGTCTCCGTCCCCCTGGTTCACCGAAAGACGCGCCTCAGCGATGCGATTGATCTCCGCTTTCGCCTCCGGATTTGCTGCGAGGAAACGCTCAAAATCGGCTTTCCGCAGAACGAGCAACCGGCAATAGGTCAAAGCGACCACATCGGCCTGACGTGGCCGGCCCGAGAGCAGAGCCATTTCCCCGAAGAACTCGCCGCTGCCGAGCCGCACGCGGCGCGCCGGCAATCTCACCTCGACTGCCCCGGACGCAATAAAGAATACGGCGTCCCCCCGGTCTCCTCGGCGGATGATGCGCTCGTTCGGCACCGTGAAACATGGCCGCAACAGCTGGGCTACACGCCCGAGCTGACGTTCGTCGAGGCCGGAGAGGATATCCAACCTCTCGATAAGGCGATGCGTGTCCAGACCGATCTCGA
The DNA here is from genome assembly GCA_963787425.1 of uncultured Alphaproteobacteria bacterium. Lineage (GTDB taxonomy): Bacteria > Pseudomonadota > Alphaproteobacteria > ATCC43930 > CGMCC-115725 > AP-15. The sequence continues at coordinate 34,843 of CAWBCV010000001.1, read as the reverse complement.
AGCGCGGCCGCGGCTCACCGCGATTTCCGGATATTCCCCGCTTCAGATCGTCGTAGAGCTCCTGCGGGATCAACCCTTCTTCGAATAAGGCCTGGTACCGGCTCATCTCTTGCCGCAGCGCCGATTGGCGCAGGAACCTCCGTTCGAGAGCCGCTACGTAGTCAGGGTATTGCCGACGAAGCGCATCCAAGGCGTCGCCCACTTCTTCGCGGCGATGCTCGATAATTTTCCTGGTGATCTCGGTTAGACCTTCTTGGAAAACTGTCCCCAAACGCTCATCGTTGAAGCTGACCAGCCGTTCGACCAGCAGCCGCGTCACCAGTAGAAGTTCGACGCGGTCAGCCAGCCGATCGGCAATAAACCGCTGAATTCCGAAATGCCGGTAAAGGAAATACGCGATGCGGAACGCCAGCGGAAACGAGAGCGCCGCTTCCGCAGCTCTATGGTATCCGACACGGCCTTCGGAGCGCGCGCCTTCGACCAGGGCGTCTGCATTCCGTAACAGGACCTGAACCGTCGCCTGCGAGGCGACCTGGTCGGCACGGGTTTCCAGGACGAGGACCCGTTCCTGGTTGCCTAGCGCAACGAGTGCGATGGCCAGGCGCTCCTGCTCGGGAAGCCGCTCCGCTTCATCCCGGGCGTCCGCCGCGGTGATCCAGGTTTGGTACGGTTCGATGACTTGCTCGACCGAGCTTTGAGCAAGACCGTGGTATTGCCCCATGTGGCGTACCAAATCGGCCACTTCGGCATAAGCAACTGCGAGAACCCGGTCGCGGAGGACCTGGTTGCGGGGCGAAAGGCGATGGAGGCCGAGCACGGCGATGACCAGACGCAACGTCGTGCCGTTGACGAACAGCGTGAACAGCACAAAGCCGGTTGCGAGCACCGCTACGAACCGCTGTGCGTGCTGATCGAGGGCTGCGTTCTCGGTGACCCCGAGCGCCAGAACTAAAGTCAACGCTCCGCGCAATCCACCCCAGATGATCGCATATTTGTAGGCGGAACTGATCGGCTGGGTGATTTTGACGAGCTCGAGCAGCGGCATGAGCACGAACAGGACCAGGGCGCGAGCCGCGAAGGCCGCCGCTATCAGGACCCCGAGCAGCAGCAGATCATGAGAATCGATGTCGCCGAGCAGCCGTGGAACAAGGATCGAGGCGAGGATAAAGATCAAGGAGCGGGCCCAAAAGGCGATCTGGTCCCAAAGGTCGGTCAGGAACGACCAGTTGTAGGGCGCGATGCGAGAACGGCCGAGCGCGCTGATGGTCATGGCAGAGGTCAGCACGGCGACGACGCCCGATACGTGAAGCAGGCGCTCAGCTACGATAAAAGCGCCATAAGCGAGCGCCAAGGTCAAAGTACCCTCTGCGAGGCGGTCGTCGCGAACCCATGGAATGACCGCGAGCAGCGCCCGGCCAGCGAGCATTCCGAACAGACCGCCGCCGACAAACGACATGATGAATTCTTTCAGCCCGGAACCTAAGTCGAGCTCACGGGCGGTTCCGATCATTCCGAGCAAGACGGCGAATAGCGCAATCGCGGCCGCATCGTTGAGGAGAGCCTCGCCCTCGACTAGGCGGGTCAGGCGCGCCGGTGCGCCGATGTCGCGAAAGATCGCGATGACCGCAGCGGGGTCGGTGGTCGACACCACAGAGCCGAGCAGCAGACAGACCACCAACGAGACCCGCCCGAACGGCCACAGTGCCAAACCGACGACCGCGGTGGAAACCAACGTGGCAACGATCGCGAGCAGCAGGATCGGCGCTGCATCCTCGAGCATCCGCCTTACATCGGTGGCGATACCGGCCTCGAACACGAGCAAGGGCAGAAAGACATAGATAAACGTGCCGGAACTGACTGGGAAGTCGACGAAGACTTCGGAAAATGCATCTGTCTCGCGGGACCAGCCCAGATGCGTCACCAGCGCAGGAAACCCTCCCAGGGCCAGGCCAACCACGCCAAGCAGAACAGGCGGCGGCAGCTTCAAATAAGCAGCCAGCGGCTGGCATAGACCGACAACAACCAGCAGAGCGGTAATGACGATCAGTACAAAAGCGATGTCGAGCATCGACGCCGAGAGTTGCTGAATCCAGAAAAGCAGGGCCGATCGGATGCCCTGCTTCGGACAGGATTTTAGCGTCGGTCGAGCCGCCGGGACACCGAAACCGAGAGACTTTGCCGGATCCGCGTTTCTCTAGCCGGACGCGACAACGCCGATTTGATCTGATGTCCTATTGCGCCGCAGCGGAACTGCTCGGCTGAGAAACATGGATCGCCGCCGGCCGCAGCCGTTTTTCGCCGAGGAACAGCAAAATCGGCGAGGCGATGAAGATCGACAAGGAGGTGCCGATGATGATCCCGAATATGATCGCCAGACCAAAGCCGCGCATAACTTCGCCGCCGATTAGCGCAAGAGGCAGGATCGAGAGGACGACGGTCAGCGATGTGGCAACCGTACGGCCGAGGGTTGGTTGATGCTGAGGTCGATGAGCTGGCGCAATGGCATCGTCCGGAATTTGGCGAGATTCTCCCGGATACGGTCGTAGACTACGACCTTGTCGGTGACGGAATAGCCGATCAGCGTCAACAGCGCTGCCACCGAATTCAAGTCGATCTCGTCACTCTGATCCTCGACGTGACAAAGACAGTCGGGTTCTTTGGCCTGCATCGTCATCTGCTCCGCGATCGGCCCGAGGAACAAGGCGAGAAGGAAGGTAAGGCCGCCGACGATGCAGATGACGCAAACAAGAAACATGATGAAAAGGCCGCCACTGGTCGGCAAAGTCTCTGCGGACCGGGGACGAGCTACTTGGCTCCGAGCAAGCCCGCGACAGCCAATACGGGCACGATCACAAAGTAGCGTCCGATAAACATCGCAAGCGCGAGGTGCAGATTGTAAAACGGCGTATTCGCGTTGAGACCGGCGAAAGCGCTTCCGTTGATAGCGGTCCCTGAGGTGAAGGCGTAAAGGATCTCCGAAAAGCCGCGCGGAAGATACGGATCATGTAGCCGCCCAGCGATCGGACCAGCAGTGCGATAGCGATCGTGAATAAGGCGATCTGGAGCCAGCCGTCGACGGTCAATTCTCGGTCTCGCCGTTGCCGGTCGGGCGACGAACGAGCCCGTCGCAAAACTGCGCGCAAACCGCCGCGGCTGCGAAACCGGCGCCGATCAGTGCCAACATCAGCAGATCGGACATTTCATCTCGATCCGGTCTCGGCTCGCACACCTGGGCAAGGGCTCCAAGATCACGTGTTCTCACGATAAGGCGATGCCCGCCCAAAGCTTCGAGAAGGAAAAACGGCGGATAGCATTAGAATAACGTAATGGGATAGTGCCGGCCACATAAGCGCCGCGTTAGTTATCCAGCTGCTCCCTTTTTTCGTAGAACGAGAGCACGTTCCTCGCGATATTTGATCCGCCTTCTCAGTGGAGGGAAGGCGCGTTGCGCCCGGCTGCGGGTTGAGCAAAGGGGTTTCCTACAATGACCGTCATGGTTGCCGAAGATCGCTCGATGTGCGTGCAGCCGAACCAGGTTGTGCGGACCGCTTGGGTGGACATCGACCTGTGCCGGCTCAGTTTTCGGCTTCCGATGAGCCCGGAAGCGGTAGAAAAAAAATATCGGCGGCTGCTGAACCTCGGCGGGTGCGCCCCGTGGCCGCCTATCGTAGGGCACTGGGAAGACGGACGGTTCGTTGTCTGTGACGGGCGGCACGATTACCTAGCCGCGCTGATGATCGGCCGCGACAAGCTGTTCGTCTGCTGGCTCGAGGCGACACCCGAGGCAATACCGGATCTGCGGGAGAGCGACTCCGATACGTGCCCACCGCAGCTCGAACCCGAAGTGGGAGAGCTGGTACGCGCTTAATCGCAGAGGAGAACGGCTTTTCGGTTCAACCTCGACCTGCCTCGACCTCCCGCTCCCGTCCGTTCGCAATCATAAGTTCGGCGAGCCCTGGTTGGTGCGCAAGACGATGCCGGTATATCCTCGATGCGACGTCGACCAGCTCCCCGTGCCGATTCAACAGGCCGTCGCCCAACTCGATGATCCTTAAATTCGGCCATGCCGTTGGCCGAAGGCGAAGTACTTCGGCGGCGATGTCGCCGGGCGCAATCGCCGGCACGGCCTGTGCCAGCATCAGGGCGACGGCTGCGGGCGAGCGGGAGAACCCGGCGCCGCAGTGAATTAGAAGATGGCGCGTGGCCGCCGGCTCGGCCATCAGCCGCCGACCGAGAGCCAAAAGTCGTCGGATATGCTGCGGGCCTGGAGACACCTTGCCAGGCACTGGCTCGATCACATCGTCGAAGCGAAGCTCCAGACACGCATGCTCGCCGTAAGCGCCGAGTGCGGGTGGTACCGGCCAGGCGGGATCGAGGATCGACACCACATGGCTCACTCGAGCCTTGCAATGTTCCGTCAACTCCTCGATGCCGCAAACCGTGATCATAAAGGAAGCGGTCGCCTGCATCGCCACCCGCGCAGTGCATTCCGGGCCAAAGCCGGGAGGAATCTTTATGGCGCTTTTATAGGACAAAACGTCAATGCCTCTCGAATCCTAATAGTGGAAAGTGCATCTGATCCACGCAACCCGATCCGGGCCCGGAGAGCGGGCGCATCCGAGCCGGGACAACGCGCGGGTATGCCTATCATGGTTTTGGGTCGATTTAATTTGCATCATGGCCGCCCGGCTTGGCGTTCATAGCAAATGGCAGGGTTGCAAGACCTGCTGAGGTAATCACCATGCTCGATTTCGTCATGATCGCAATCGGCGTCGGCTTTTTCGTCGCCTCCATCCTCTATGTGCTCGCCTGCGAAAGAATGTGAGACGGCCATGCTGTTCGATTACATCCTCGGCTCGATCGGGACCATCGTGATCATGGTCTATCTCGTCTACGCGCTGATCAACCCCGAGCGGTTCTAGGAGCTCCCGATGACCATTGTCGGATGGGTCCAGATCGCGCTGTTCAGCGTGATCGTGATCCTGATCACCCGGCCGTTCGGCGGCTATATGACGCGCGTCTTCGCCGGCGAGCGGACGTTCCTCAGCCCAGTTCTGCGGCCGGTCGAACGCGCGGTTTACTGGTGCTGCGGCGTCGACGAGAAGGAGGAGCAGCACTGGCTGACCTATGCCGTGGCGATGCTGTTCTTCAGCGTCGTCGGCTTTTTGACCTTGTATGCGCTGCAACGGCTGCAGTGGTATTTGCCGTTAAACCCGCAGGAGCAGACCGGCGTCGAGCAAAGCCTCGCCTTCAACACTTCGGTCAGCTTCGTCACGAACACGAACTGGCAGTCCTATGTGCCCGAAACCACGATGGGCTACCTCGTGCAGATGGCCGGGCTGACAGTGCACAATTTCGTCTCGGCGGCGACCGGCATCGCGCTGGCGCTGGCGCTCATCCGCGGCTTTGCCCGTCGCGAAGCGAAGGCGATCGGCAATTTCTGGGTCGATCTGACCCGCACGACCCTCTACGTGCTGCTGCCGCTGTCGATCATCATCGGCCTCTTCTATGTCTGGCAAGGGATGCCGCAGAATATCGGCCCTTATGTCGACGCGACGACCCTCGAGGGCGCTAAGCAGACAATCGCGCAAGGCCCGATCGCCTCGCAGGAAGCGATCAAGATCCTCGGCACGAACGGCGGCGGCTTCCTCAACGCCAACTCGGCACATCCTTACGAGAACCCGACCCCGCTCACCAATCTCATCCAGCTGGTCACGATCTTCTCGATCGGCGCGGCATTGACCAATGTCTTGGGCCGCATGGTCAATGACGAGCGCCAGGGCTGGGCGATCTTCGCGGCGATGGGGATCCTTTTCCTCGCCGGCGTGACGACCGCCTACTGGTCCGAGTTCGCACGGCAATCCCGCCGTGACCGCCTTCAATGTCGATAGCGCACCGAGCGCGCTGCAGGCGGGCGGCAACATGGAAGGCAAGGAAGTGCGGTTCGGCCCCGCACTCTCGGCGCTCTATGCGACCGTGACGACCGACACTTCCTGCGGCGCCGTCAATTCGATGCACGACAGCTTCTTGCCCGTGGGCGGCATGGTGCCGCTCGTCGATATCCAACTCGGCGAAGTGATCTTTGGCGGCGTCGGCTCGGGTCTTTACGGCATGCTCGCCTTCGCGATCGTGGCGATGTTTGTCGCCGGGTTGATGGTCGGACGCACGCCCGAATATCTCGGCAAAAAGCTCGAGGCGAAGGAGGTCAAAATGACTATCCTGGCTCTTTTGAGCTTGCCGCTCTCAATTCTCGGCTGGACAGCGCTGGCGACGGTCGTGCCGCCGGGGCTCGCCGGGATCGCCAATACCGGGCCGCACGGCTTCTCGGAGATCCTCTACGCCTTTACATCGGGCACTGGCAACAACGGCAGCGCCTTTGCGGGAATCTCGGCGAACACGCTGTTCTACAATACGACCATTGCGGGCGCGATGCTGATGGGGCGGTTCATATTCGTCATTCCCTTATTGGCCGTGGCCGGTTCTTTAGCACAGAAGAAGCTCCTCGCCCCGTCAGCCGGGACCTTCCCGACCAACCGGCCCCTCTTTGTGGGTCTGCTGGTCGGTGTCGTGCTGATCATCGGCGGGCTCACTTATTTCCCTGCGATATCGCTAGGGCCCGCAGTCGAGCAGGTCGCGATGAACCAGGGCAAGCTCTATCCGGGGCCATGAACTGCAGAATTCCCGAGGGACATTTACGATGACCGACATCTCCCCGATCATGATCGGCTCCCCGGACACCGGGCTTTACAAGCGCCAGCTTCGGCCGCTCTCGATCTTCGACCGCTCGCTGATCGTACCGGCGATCTGGGCCTCGTTCCGCAAGCTCGATCCGCGCACCCTGGTCAAGACCCCGGTCATGTTCTGCGTCGAGATCGTCTCGGTGCTGACCACGATCTTCTTTCTGCGCGACCTGATCGTCGGCAGCGGCACGGTGGTCGGCACCAACGCGTTGTTTTCCGGGCAGATCACAGTTTGGCTCTGGTTTACCGTGCTCTTCGCGAATTTCGCGGAAGCGGTAGCGGAAGGGCGCGGCAAGGCTCAGGCCGACGCACTGCGCCGCACGCGGACCGAGACCAAGGCCAAGCGCCTGCAGGCCGCCAACTCGCGCGACTTCGAGCTCGTTGACGCGACCGCGCTCAGGTCCGGCGATCTCGTGTTGGTTGAAACTAACGATCTGATCCCGAGTGACGGCGAGGTCATCGAGGGTGTCGCCTCGGTTGACGAGTTGGCGATCACCGGCGAATCGGCCCCCGTCATCCGCGAGAGCGGCGGCGACCGCTCGGCGGTGACCGGGGGCACGCGGGTTACGTCGGACTGGCTCAGGGTGCGCATCACGGCGGCTCAGGGCTCAACCTTTCTCGACCGGATGATTGCGCTCGTCGAAGGTGCAGTGCGGCAGAAGACGCCGAACGAGATCGCGCTCAATATCCTGCTGGCCGGCATGACGCTGATCTTCGTCTTTGCGACCGTCAGCATTCCGAGCTTTGCGTCCTACGCGGGCGGTGCGGTCTCGGTCGTGGTACTGGTAGCGCTCTTCGTCACGTTGATCCCGACGACGATTGGCGCCCTCTTGTCGGCGATCGGCATCGCCGGGATGGACCGGCTCGTACGCTTCAACGTGCTCGCCATGTCCGGCCGCGCGGTCGAGGCTGCCGGCGACGTCGATACCTTGCTCCTCGACAAGACCGGGACGATCACGCTCGGCAATCGCCAGGCGACCGAATTCATCGCACTCCCGGGAGTTGAAGAGAGCGAACTCGCCGACGCGGCACAGCTCGCCTCGCTCTCGGATGAAACCCCCGAAGGCCGCTCGATCGTCGTCCTGGCCAAGGAGAAATACGGGCTTCGCGGGCGGGAGATGGCGCCTCTCAACGCTCGCTTTGTGCCGTTCTCGGCGCAGACCCGGATGAGCGGCATCGATATCGAGGGGGTCTCGATCCGGAAGGGGGCCGTCGACGCCATCATCGCGTTTACAGACGGCGGCAGCGCCGCCCCGATGTGGCGCAGCGCCGCCGGGGGCGCGCAGGCGGCGTTGCGCGCAGCGCCGGTTTCCGACGCAGTGCGCCAGGCGACAGTCATTGCCGAGCGCATCGCAAGGGAGGGCGGCACCCCACTCGCGGTCGCGAGAGACGAGCGATTGCTCGGCGTCATTCACCTCAAAGACATCGTCAAGGGCGGCATCCGCGAACGCTTTGCCGAATTGCGGCAAATGGGCATCCGCACCGTGATGATCACCGGCGACAACCCGCTGACCGCCGCGGCAATCGCGGCCGAATCCGGGGTCGACGATTTCCTCGCTCAGGCGACACCCGAGAACAAGCTTGAGCTGATCCGCGAGGAGCAGTCGAAAGGGAAGCTCGTCGCGATGTGCGGTGACGGCACCAACGACGCGCCGGCGCTCGCCCAGGCCGACGTCGGCGTGGCGATGAATACCGGCACGATGGCGGCGCGCGAAGCCGGCAACATGGTCGACCTCGACAGCGATCCGACAAAGCTGATCGAGATCGTGGCGATTGGCAAGCAGCTGCTGATGACGCGCGGCGCGCTCACCACCTTCTCGATCGCCAATGACGTCGCGAAATACTTCGCAATCATCCCGGCGATGTTCGTGGCGTTTTACCCCGAGCTCGGCGTTCTCAACGTCATGCATTTGCAGACGCCGCAGAGCGCCATCCTGTCGGCGATCATCTTCAACGCCCTGATCATCATCGCGCTGATCCCGTTGAGCCTGCGCGGGGTCACGTACCGCCCGGCCGGCGCCGCCAGCATCCTGCGCCGGAACCTGGTGATCTACGGCGTCGGCGGGATCATCGTGCCGTTCATCGGCATCAAGCTGATCGATCTCGCCATCACCGCCATCGGCCTTGCCTGAGGACTCGTTTCCATGTTGCGACAAATCCGTCCCGCCATCGTGATGATCATCGTCATGACGGTCATTACCGGTCTCATTTATCCTCTAGGCATGACCGGGATCGCGCAGCTCATCTTTCCTCATCAGGCCAACGGCAGCCTCATTGAGAAGGATGGCAAGGTTATTGGCTCGGAGCTGATCGGCCAGAATTTCACTGACGACAGGTATTTCCACGGCCGCCCCTCGGCGACGACCGACGCGGACCCGAACGACGCAACGAAGACGGTGCCCGCGCCTTACAACGCGGCGAATTCCGGCGGGTCGAACCTCGGGCCGACCAGCCAACCGCTGATCGACCGTGTCAAAGACGATGCCGAAAAGCTCAAGGCGGAAAATCCGTCGGCGCCGATCCCGGTCGATCTCGTGACCACCTCTGCGAGCGGGCTCGACCCCGACATCACGCCGGCCGCCGCCGAGTTCCAGGTTCCGCGGGTGGCAAAGGCGCGCAACCTTTCGCAGAAAAAAGTGCGCACCCTCGTCGCCGACATGACCCAAGACCGGTTTCTCGGCATCCTCGGCGAAAAGCGGGTCAACGTTCTCAAGCTCAACCTCGCGCTCGATCAGCTTCGCTAGGCAGACCGGGATGGGCTAGACTAGGAGCATGGCGGAGCGCGAGGGAAGACCGTCACCCGAAGCACTGCTCGCCGCGGCAAAACAGGAAGGCCGCGGACGCCTGAAGATTTTTCTCGGCGCCGCACCAGGCGTGGGCAAGACCTACGAGATGTTGCTGTCCGCGCAAGCCAAGCGGCGCGACGGGGTCGATGCGGTCGTCGGTGTTGTCGAGTCGCATGGCAGACCCGAAACCGAAGCGCTCGTCGAAGGCCTCGAGGTCATCCCAAGGCAGCAGGTCGAATACAAGGGCCACATCCTTGCAGAGATGGATCTCGACGCGATCCTGAAGCGGCGCCCTCAACTGGTTCTGGTCGACGAACTCGCACACACCAACGCCCCCGGCAGCAGGCATCCCAAGCGCTACCTTGATGTCGAGGAGCTGATTGCCGCCGGCATTGACGTCTTTGCGACGCTGAATATCCAGCATGTCGAGAGCCTGAACGACGTCGTCGCCAAGATCACCCGGATCCGCGTGCGCGAGACGGTGCCCGACGGCATCCTCGATCAGGCGGACGACATCGAGGTCATCGATCTCTCGCCCGATGACCTGATCAAGCGCCTGCGCGAGGGTAAAGTCTATGTGCCGCAACAGGCAGAACGGGCGATACGGCACTACTTCTCGGCCGGCAACCTCACCGCATTGCGCGAGTTGGCGCTGCGCCGCACCGCCCAGCGGGTCGACGAGCAACTGCTGTCGCATATGCGCGCGCATGCGATTTCCGGCCCCTGGGCGGCGGGCGAGCGGCTCCTCGTCTGCGTCAGTGAAGCGCCGAGCACCGCGGGACTGATCCGCTATGCGCGGCGGGTGGCGGATCACCTGCGAGCGCCGTGGACCGCGATCTATGTCGAGACCGCCCGGACGCAGCGTCTCAACGACGCTGAGCGCGACCGCATCGCCGATTTCCTACGCCTCGCCGAGCGGCTCGGCGCGTCGACAATCACGATCCCGGGCCGCAACATTGCCGAGGAGGTCCTTGCCTACGCGACGGCCAACAACATCACCCAGATCGCCATCGGAAAGTCCGATCGCTCGCGATGGTTCGAGATGATACACGGCTCCGTCGTGCACGAGCTCGTGCGCAAAACGGGGCAGATCAGTGTTCATGTGATCTCGGCCGATGACAGCGAGCCTGTGGCGCCCAAATCCGTCCAGACCCGCCCGAAACTCGAGCCGGTCCGCATCGAGCCTTATCTCGGCAGTGCCGTCGCCGTCGCCATTGCCCTCGTTATCGGCCTCCTGCTCAAACAGTTCATCGCAGTCCAGAGCATCTCGCTCGTGTTTTTAACTGCGGTTCTTGCCTCTGCGATTGCCTGGGGCCTGTGGCCGTCACTATTCACGGCAATTTTTAGTATGCTCGCTTATAATTTCTTTTTTATGCCGCCGCTATACACCTTTACAGTCGGGGATCCCGAGAATGTTCTCGCTTTATTTTTCTTTCTGATTGTCGCGATAATTGTTAGCAATCTAACCGCGAGGACGCGTAGCCAAATTGTGACCGCGCGATCACGGGCAAAGACCACGGCCGAACTCTATGCCTTTAGCCGCAAGGTCGCCGGTATCGGCGCGTTAGACGACTTGCTGTGGGCGACCGCCTATCAGATCTCGTCGATGCTGAATGTTCGCACGGTTCTGTTGATGCCGGTAAAGGACGGCGAGGGGCTCGAAGTTGCGTCAGGCTACCCGCCCGAGGACCAGCTAGACGCGGCCGACATGGCAGCGGCGCGCTGGACCTGGGAGCACAATCGGGCGGCCGGGCGCGGTGCCGATACCTTGCCCGGCGTCAAGCGGTTGTTCTTGCCGCTGCGCACCGGGAGCGGCCCGGTCGGCGTGATCGGGATCGATCGTGATACGGCCGGGCCATTGCTGACGCCGGACGAGCGGCGGCTGCTTGACGCACTGTGCGACCAAGCGGCGGTAGCGATCGAGCAAATCTCGCTCGCCAAGGGGCTCGACGAAGCCCGCGTGCTGGCCGAGACCGAGCGGCTGCGCGCGGCGCTGCTGACTTCGATCTCGCACGATTTGCGAACGCCGCTCGCCTCGATCCTCGGCACCGTATCGAGCCTGCGCAGTTTCCCGGAGAAGTACAGCGCGACCGACCGCGAAGAGTTGCTCCGCACCTTGCAGGAAGAGGCTGAGCGCTTGAACCGGTTCGTCGCCAATCTCCTCGACATGACCCGGCTCGAATCCGGCGCGATCGAATTGAAGCTCGAATTGATCGATGTCGCCGAAATTGTCGGGTCGGCATTGCAACGGGCGGGAAATGTGCTTGCGGGGCACCGAGTCGATGTCAACATCGCGCCTGCGCTGCCGATGCTGCGCCTCGATGCGGTCCTGTTCGAGCAGGTGTTGTTCAACCTTCTCGACAACGCGGCGAAATACTCGCGCGCCGGCAGCAGAATCGAGATTCGCGCAATCCGCGACGGGGAACTCGTCGAGATCGAGGTCGTCGACGAGGGCCTGGGGATACCGCCGGCCGACTTCGAGCGGATCTTCGACAAGTTCTACCGGGTCCAGGCGCAGGATCGTCGCCGGGCCGGCACAGGACTGGGTCTGGCGATCTGCCGCGGCTTCGTCGAAGCGCTGGGAGGATGGATCGTCGCGCGCAACCGGCGCGACCGCTCCGGTGCAGTATTGACGATCCGCATGCCGGTCGTGCCGGAGATCCCTGCGCCGCGGGAGGCGGAATTGGCGCATGGCTAATGCCTATACCGTTCTGGTCGTCGACGACGAACCGCCGATCCGGCGGTTTTTGCGCACCAGCCTTGGCGCTTCCGGTTATCGGATGGTCGAGGCGGAAGATGCCGCGGGAGCCGTGCGCTTGCTGGCAGCCGAGAAGCCGGATCTGGTGATCCTCGATCTCGGTCTTCCCGACAAGAGCGGGCTGGAGCTGATTGGCGAGATCCGCAAGACATCGGTGGTGCCGATCGTCGTGCTGTCGGCGCGTCACGACGAGCGGTCGATGGTCGAGGCGCTAGACCTTGGCGCGGACGATTATGTCGGCAAGCCTTTCGGCATGGCCGAGCTGATGGCGCGAATGCGCGCCGCGCTGCGTCATGCCTTCCAGGCGCAGGGGGAATTGCCGGTCTTTGTTTCGGGCGACCTGGCGGTCGACTTGGTCCGCCGTCACGTCACGCGCGGCAGCCAGGAGGTAAAGCTGTCCCCGAAGGAATTCGACCTGCTGCGTCATCTTGTGATGCATGCCGGCAAGGTGCTGACACATCGCCATTTGCTACGCGAGGTGTGGGGCCCGGCCCAATCCGAAGAGGTGCAGTATCTGCGGGTCTTTATCCGCGGGCTGCGGCAAAAGCTCGAACCCGACCCGACCCGCCCAACCCACATCCTGACCGAACTCGGCGTCGGCTACCGCCTGCAGCTCCCGCCCGAGCAGCGCGTCTGAACAGACGATAATGCTGCGCAAAGCCGCCCTCCTATGGTCTTTACGCCGCGAACCAAAATCTTTATCGGTTGTTGGTATCGAACGGCGCCAATCCACACCGGATCTTAATTTGGCTCATGTGGAGTGGCGGCGCGGAGTTATGCGCTGTGCCGGCGGACCGGATCCACCCATTGCAGCTAGACGCGCCCGCACGACGTAGCGGATTTCAACTGAGCGCTGGTTCGAGCCTGACACTCGCCGCGCTCGGCGTCGTATTCGGCGACATCGGCACTTCCCCGCTCTACGCCGTCCGGCAGTCGCTGATCGATTTCGGCGACATGAGCGAGCACGCCATCCTCGGCGCGCTCTCGCTCATCGTTTGGGCCTTGGTGCTCATAGTCATGGTCAAATACGTCGTCGTCATCATGCGGGCCGACAACCGCGGCGAGGGCGGGCTGTTGGCCCTGACCGCTTTGGTGCTGCGCCGGACGAACCGGGCGCATAAGCGATTTCTCTGGATCATGGCGGCGGGTCTGGTCGGCGCCGCGCTGTTTTACGGCGACGGTGTCATCACTCCCGCCATCTCGGTGCTGAGCGCGGTGGAGGGGCTGAAAGTGGCGACGCCGTTTTTTGATCCCTACGTCGTTCCGATCTCGGTCGTTCTCCTGACCGGCTTGTTTTTGATGCAACGCCGCGGAACGGCGGCAGTTGGGAGACTCTTCGGACCTGTGATGCTGGTGTGGTTCGTGGTGCTGGGGTTGCTCGGCATATGGAGCATTATGCACCACCCGCGCATCCTTTTGGCGCTCAATCCGATCCATGGATTTGCGCTGCTTCTCGATGCGCCGTGGCGCGGTTTTTACATGCTCGGAGCAGTTTTCCTTGCTGTGACCGGTGCCGAGACTCTCTACGCCGATATGGGGCATTTTGGCCGGAATGCTCTGCGGACGGCCTGGGTCGGGCTCGTCTTTCCGGCGCTCTTGCTGAACTATTTCGGACAAGGCGGGGTGCTGCTCGGCAATCCCGATGCCCTCGAGCACCCCTTTTATCGCCTGGTGCCCGACTGGGGTCTCTATCCGCTTGTGGGTTTAGCGACGGTCGCGACGATCATTGCCTCACAGGCGGTGATCTCGGGCGCGTTCTCGATAACTCGCCAGGCGGTTCAGCTGGGCTATCTGCCGCGGCTGCAGGTACGGCACACCTCGGAGCAGGAGATCGGACAAGTTTACGTGCCGCGCATCAACAGTGCCCTGCTGGTCGCGGTCGTCATCCTCGTGGTCGGGTTCCGGTCATCCGACAATCTCGGCGCGGCCTACGGCATCGCGGTCAGCGGCATGATGGCCATAACAACGGGGTTGGCCTTTCTGTACATGCGCAGCCGGGGCTGGAGCCTCGCCGTCGCAGTACCGGTCTTTGCCGCCTTCGGCATCTTCGACCTTACCTTCTTTAGCGCCAATTTGTTGAAGATTGCCGACGGCGGCTGGTTCCCGGTCGTCGTGGCTATCGTCGTGTTCACGCTTATGGGAACCTGGTGGCGCGGCCGTCGGTTGCTCGCCGAGCTGCGTGCCCGGGACGCGATGCCGCTCCAGCAGTTCGTCGAGGCGCTCAAGCCCAACAGACCGGCTCGCGTTCCGGGAACGGCAATTTTCATGTCGCGCGATTTGAACCGGGTTCCGGTCGCCTTGCTGCACGCCCTCAAGCACTACAAGGTGCTGCACGAGCGCGTCGTGATAATGCAGGTCGAGACCGAGGACGTGCCGCATGTAACGGACGAGCAGCGGCTCGAAATCCGCGAGCTCGGCAAGGGCTTCTATACGATCCGCATCCGCTACGGGTTCATGGATGAACCGAATATCCTGCGCGCTCTCGCGCAATGCCGGGTCGGCGGCTTCCGCTTCAACCTGATGGACACCTCGTTCATCATCGGGCGCGAAAAGCTGCGGCAGCGGCCGCACCATAAGGGATTGTGGCGCTGGCGGGACGCACTCTTCATTCTGATGTCGAACAATACGCTCGACGCGACCGAGTTCTTTCGGATCCCCGCGAACCGCGTTGTCGAGCTAGGCGGTCAAGTCGAGATCTGAGCGAGACGTCGCCACCCGACGGCGACGGACGCCGGCTCGAGCTGCGCCGCAATCGGTGGTCCCATCGCATCATAGAGGTGGTCGTGGCGGCCGCGATCATCGCTGTGGGCGTGTGAATGCTCTGCACCGCAGGTGCAGCCAGCCAATGTGCTCCGCCTCCTCCAGCGGCACCGATTAAGCTTCGAGGCGACGCGCGAATTTGGCCATATCGATGACGGCACGGGAATGCGACCCGGCCCCGATCTCCTTGTCGCCCTCTGTCGCGCGCACCCGGAATTCGACCCGCCGCCCGTCGACTTTCGTGACCTCGGCCTCGCCGGTGACCGTGCGTCCGACCGGTGTGGCTGCCAGGTGGCGGACATTGACTTCGGTGCCGACCGCACTTTCGCCAGGGTCGAGATAAGTCTTGATGGCATTGAGCGCGGCATTTTCCATGACCATGATCATAACGGGCGTGGCGAACACCGCCGGCAGCGTCGCATCCTTGAACCGGTTCGCGAGATGCTCGGGCTGGACCAGAAGTGAAAACGAGCCTCTGGCCCCGATTGGTATCTCCTTCATGGCATGGGCTCCAGCGGGCTCAGCGGGCGAGGTTTCAAGTTTATTCATACCCGGGTGGCGGCGTGAAGCCGCCGATCTCATCGGCGAGCAGGCGGGCGAACTCAATCGTCGTCGGGTCTTCGCCTTCCGCCCCGATAATCTGCAGTCCGACCGGCAAGCCTGCCGCGGTAAGGCCGATCGGTGCGGCGGTGGCCGGCAGATAGGAGAGGCTCGGCAATCCGGCCCAAAAGCGCTGGTCGCCATAGGGGATCAGCCGTCCGTTCACCGGGATCAGCCGCTGGTCGCGATCCCGATTGTGGTCGTGCGGGAAGGCGGCGGTGGCGGCGACCGGCGTCAGCAGCACGTCGAAGCGCTGGAAGAAATCACGCCAGGCATAACGCAATTTATTGCGCGCCTCGTTGGCGATGCCCCAGGCGCGGTGATCGAGCGTGGCGCCCCGTGCCAAGGTTGCTCGAAAGCTCATGTCTTCGGCTGAAATCGTCGCGGCGATTTCCTTCTGTGCGGCGAAATCCGCGTCGCTGATGCGCGAGGCGGTGGCCGCGCGCAACAGGGTCATGAACAGCCGATGATGTTCGGCATCCCCGATATCCGGCCGGGCGTTCTCGTCGACCGAGGCGCCGGTCCGCGCGATCGCGGCAACCGCCGCCTCGAAACGTTCGCGCACGCTGGCGTCGACCTCGGAGAGTGCAGAGGTAGCCCACACCGCGACGCGGAACTCGTCGAGCCTGCGGCAGCGCGGCGACGGCAATTCAAGCCGCCACGCCGCCTGTTGCAACACGTCCGGGCCGGCGAGGACGCGCATGGCTAAGGCGATATCCTCGGCATGGCGTGCCATCGGACCGACCACTGAAATATCGGTCGGCGTCACAGTCGCCGCGGACGCATGGCCGCGCGACGGGATCAGGCCCCAACTCGGCTTATGGCCATAAACGCCGCAGTAATGAGCAGGATTGCGCAATGAACCGGCGATGTCGCTGCCTGCACCCAGGGCGGAGAGCGCGGCAGCCAATACCGCAGCCTCACCGCCCGACGAGCCGCCCGGCCCGCGCGAGAGATCCCAGGGGTTGTTAGTGGTCCCGTGAATGTCATTGTAACTTTGCGAATCCATCAGCATGTACGGGACATTGGTCTTGCCGAACACGATCGCGCCGGCCTGCAACAGGCGATCGACCACGACGGCGTTGCGCGTCGCGATGTTGTCCTTCCACAGCGGATTGCCAAAGGTGGTCGGCAAGCCTGCGACGTTGAATGATTCCTTGACGGTCATTGGGATGCCGTGCAGCGGGCCCCACACCTCGCCCTTGACCAGCGCAGCATCGGCGTCGCGGGCGCGCTGGCGGGCGGCGTCGATTTGCCAGGCGATGATTGCATTGAGCGTCGGGTTATGACGCTCGGCGCGGGCTAGATAGAAGTCGAGCAATTCGAGGCAGCCGACGCGGCGGTCGCGGATCTCGACGGCCAGCTGACTAGCGGAACCAAAGGCGCGCACGTCCATCTCGCTTCCTCTCCAAGCCGTAACATGACACCCTACCAGCGGTTCGGAGCGGATGCCAATCGCGCCTGCAGTCCATGCTTGGCTGCTGACGATCGCGATTGCTCGGCCGTAATCCGGGTAATCCGCATAATGGTGAGGCTCTTGGATTAGGCGCACGATCTCAGGCGCGTGCGCTCGGGCGTGGGCGGCGTTTGCCGCAACTGCGCGCGATCGGCGGGCCGAATTTCAGCACCCAGCGCCGCACAGTTTCATACGAGACGTCGAGCCCATGCCCGGCCAGCAGCTCCTCCATCGTCTCGGTAGCTCAGGGTGAAGTGGAGATAAAGCCAGATCGGTGCTGAATGATTTCGGCCGGAAAGCGATGGCGGAGATACGAAAGCTGAGCCATGGCTCATGTTAACCTGCCCATCGCCCTCGCTCGATCCCGATTGCTGTGACAAGGCCCTCTGCCCTGCGCCACCCCTCTATTATCAAGAATAGATCATCGACTTTCCTTAGAGTGTTTTTATGTCAAAGCCTGGTGCTCTCAGCTACTGAAGACTGGACTACAATCTTCGCCGTACGCCCCAGTCAGCCCCAATTTATCCTTTACTAGCGTACTCGAAAAGATCGGATTGCTCCGCAAGGCGTGGCAAAGCGCAGTCGCGGTCCGACACGATCGCGGTTTCGATCGTCACCGGCCAGGTGATCATCAGCACCGGATCGTTCCAGGCGATGCCGCGATCATTCGCCGGGCTGTAGAAGTCCGTCGTCTTGTATTGCACCTCCGTGTCGTCCTCGAGCGTGCAATAACCATGGGCAAATCCCGGCGGTATCCACAGCTGGTACCAATTGTCGGCGGTCAGCACCGCAGCCGCATGGCGCCCGAAGCTGGGGGAACCCTGCCGGATGTCGACGGCGACGTCGAAAATCGCCCCGCGCGTCACCCGCACGAGCTTGCCCTGCGCCGCCGGCGGCATCTGATAATGCAGCCCGCGCAACGTGCCCTTCAGGGGGTTGCGGACGTGGTTGTCCTGCACGAAAGTCGCATCGATCCCGACGGAGGCGAAATCGCGCGCATTCCAAACCTCGGAGAAAAACCCCCGTGGGTCGCCGATGCGCTGCGGCATCACGACTTTGATTTCCGGCAACGCCGTATCTAAGATTTGCACGGTGGAACGCTTTCTCAGGTTTTGCCTGCTAGCTCTTGAATGAATGCTTACGGCAAAGTCATCGACCTCGATCTCACATACGAACGCCGCCCGCGAATGCACGAAGTCGACGCGTACATGCTAGAGGCGGGTCTCGATACAGCGTGGTCGAATAATAGTACTTTCTTGCACAAAGCTTCAATATCTGAACACCCTGTGGTCTCTTGGGAACGAGTGGTAGCGATTCATGCAGCGAAATCGTGGCAGTCGCGCACGTGGCCACGACATTTCTGGAATGCAGTGATCGCTGGGGCGAAGTCGGCCGGTCTGACGTTAGTGATTCTCGGCTCTGGTGAAGATCTCTCTTGGCCCTTTGAACCTACACCCAGTAGGGCTCGCTCGGGTCCACCGTTCCGACTTTTTGGACCTCCAACCCGGCATATGCCCAGGGGCAGAACGGACACGTCTGGGCCGTCGCGTGGGCCGACATCATGACCGGCGGGATGACGCCGCAAGCGGCGGCGGAGAAGGCGCTCAAACGAGCCCCCGGGAGGCCGATCGACTAGCGGCGGCGCGGCGAGGCGTCCTTGGCCAATTGCGAGGTGATGTCGGCGAAGGTGATCTCGAGCGAGGTCATCACGTCGATGACGGTCGGGGCGCGCGCGGCGAGCGCCTCGCGCAAAGCGGGCCCGAGTGCCGCCGGATCGGTGACCCGCACACCGCGGCAGCCCATCGCCTTGGCGATCTCGGCATGGTTGAAGTCGTTGAATTCGGCGGCGAACCGGCCCGACCCGTGCAATACCCACCCCAGCGCCTTGTTGTTAAAGACGACGGTGATGATCGGGATGTCCTGCTCGATCGCGGTCATCAGGCCATTCATCGTCATCGCGAACCCGCCGTCGCCGCAGACCGCGACGACCGGCCGGTCGGGATGCACGAGCTTGGCGCCGAGCGCCGCCGGAATGCCGAAGCCCATCGGCCCGGAGCCGGCTGCCTGCAGAAATCCCTCGTGCCGCTTCGTCTGGTAGAAATGCGTCATCATGATGCGGTTCTCGCCGGCGTCACAGGTGACGATCGCGTCCTCCGGCAGGTTGCGCTGCAATTCGCCGATCACGCGCTGCGGCAAGATCGGCTGGTCGTCGGCGAAATAGGCGCGGTCATTGAAATAACCGAGGCGCTCGCGATGGGCGGTGACGCGCCGCTCCGCTTGCTGCCGCCGGTCGCCGCTGCGCGAGCGGACCTCCTCGATCAGCTGGTCGAGGAGGATTGCGGCGTCGCCGATCAGAACATGCTCGGCCGGGTAGTTCCACGACGCGTTGCGCGGCTCGATGTCGAGCTGCACAAAGCTTTGCCGCGTCGGGTCGAGCAAGGCGCGGTTCTCCCATGCGGTGTCGCTCGGCGACAGTTTCGAGCCGATGATGAGGACGAGATCGGCCTCGGCAATGCAGGCATTCGCCGCCGCCGTCCCGAACGTCCCGAATACGCCGAGCGCCAAGGGATGGGTCTCGGCGAAAGATCCCTTGCCGGCTGCCGTCGTCGCCACCGGAAGGCCGGCCGTCTCGGCGAGCCGGCGCAGCTGGTCATAGGCCTGCGCGATGCGGACGCCGTTGCCGGCGATCAGCACCGGCTTGTGTGCCGCCAGCAGTGCCGCCGCGGCCGCCTCGACCGTCCGCGCGTCGGCCGGCGGGGGCGGGGAGGGGAGGTAGTGCCGGGTCGGGTACAGCATCGGCTGCGAGTTGGGTGCGACGGAGCCCGCGAGCAAATCATGGCTGTAGAGCACGGCGACCGGCCCCGGTTGGCCGGCGAGCGCATGCTTGATCGCGAGTTGGGTGGCCTGCACGGCGGCAATCGGGTCGTGCGCCTGCATGACGTGCTTGGTGACGCCGCTGAAGGCGCGGCGCGCGTCCCAGCTGCCCCAGTCGCCGGTCGCCTGCTGGTAGGGCGCGTGCAACGCGAAGCGCGGCGCGTCGCTGAAATCGGTCAACAGCAGCATCGGCGAACTCGACAGGTGAGCCTCGATCGTGCCGAGAAGGCCGTTGCCGAGCACCCACGGGCCTTGCCCCAGGAGCACTCCCGGCCGCCGCGTCAGCCGGCCATAGACCTCCGCCATGACGCCACCCAGCGATTCTTCGCGCACCAGCACGGTGCGGACCGAGTTCTGATACTGGCTCAGTCCCGAGACGATGCGGCCGGTATGCCCGCCGGAGATGCCGAACACCATCTCGATCCCGGCCTCTTCGAGGACCCGCGCGACCAATGCGTTCGCCGGCGTCTCTTCGGTCAGCATAGGCTCGATCGTCATTGCATTCCTCCCTTGCGTGCGGCTCGGCCGAGCTTGCATCGTCGGAGGTCGGAAGACAATGTCCGGGGTGCCGGAAAACGGAGGTGGCGAATGGAATTGAGCCTGATCGTTCGTGGCCAGCATCCTGCGGGCGACGACATGCGCGCCCGTCTCGCAGACGACATCGACCTGGTCATGCGGGCCGAGGAGCTCGGTTTCAATGCGCTGGTCAAAGGCTCTCATTACAGCGCCCACCCGCTGCAATCCTTGCAGCAGATCCCGTTTCTGGCCCAGGCGGCGGTTTTGGCGCCGAGCCTGCGACTCGTCTGCGGGCTCGTGCTATTGCCGTTGCATAAGCCGCTCGACATCGCCGAGCAGCTCGCGACGTTGGACATCATGTGCGGCGGTAAATTGGTGTTCGGCTGCGGCATCGGCTACCGCGACGTCGAATTCAAGGCCTTTGGCCTGACGCGCAAAGAAGCCGCTGCACGCTTCGAGGAGTGCCTCCTCGCGGTGAAGCGGCTGTGGACCGAGGATTTCGTCGACATGGCGGGCTCGCATTTCGTGCTCGACCACGCCAACTCTACCGCGAAGCCGTTACAGAAGCCGATGCCGCCCATTTGGATCGGCGCCAATGCCGACGCCGCGATCCGGCGCGCCGCCCGGCTCGGCGATTGCTGGTACATCAACCCGCATAGCACCTTGACGACCCTGGCGCGGCAGCTGGATCTCTACAAGCGGGCATTGGACGAGTACGGCAAGCCGTTCCCGGCCGAAATGCCGATGCGGCGCGAAGTCTTCGTCGCCGGCACCCGCGAAGAGGCGATCCGGTTGGCCCAGCCCTATCTCGAGGTCAAATACAAGACCTACCGCGAATGGGGCCAGGACAAAGTCATGCCGGCGGGGGACGATTTCGATCACGGTTTCGACGAGCTGCTTGACGACCGTTTTCTGATCGGCTCTCCAGACGAGGTCGCCGAGCGGCTGATCGACATCCAGCGGCGCTTCGGGGTCAACCACCTCGTCGCCTCACTCCACTGGCCCGGAATGCCCATCAGCCTCGCCCTCGAGCAGATGCAGATCCTCGCCGAGGAGGTCATGCCCGCCGTCCGAGGCGGCGCCTAGCCACTCAGCGGTGCGGGAAAGGGACCCTTCGTCCTCTCCAATGCGGGCGGGTCTTCGCGGACGATTTCCTCCGCGAGAGTGTTGTCGACCGCTTGCTCGAACGGGGCGGCCTGTTTGACAAAGCGGGCGGATATCAGCCCGGCCCGGAGGCGCTCATACCCGGCGCGCGGCAGGATCGGGTTGCGGCCCCAGATGCCGAGCTCGAGATAGCGGGCGATGGCGGACCGGAGCAGAGTTACCGGAACCACTGGGAAGAAGGGTCGTATTACCTCGGCAATGGCCTCGGACGGGCTGGCGTGGAGCCATTTCTGCGTCCGGTAGAGGGCGCGAACGACTTTCTTCAGCTCCTCGCGCCGCGCGGTGAGCGTCGTACGGCGGGTGTAAAAGCTCGTATAAGAGGTCGGGCCGCGGGTGGCGGCGGCATACCAGACGTGGCCATCGCCGGTAGTGATCATTTCCTCGGCGAACGGCTGGAACAGCTGCACCACATCGAACTCGCCGCGGCGCAACGCCGCCGCGTTGTCGGCCATCGTTCGATCGGCAATCCGCGGCAATGCGTCCGGGTCGAGGCCGGCGCGGCGCAGATCCTCCTGGAGACAAAGCCACGGGGTGGGCACCTCGCTGACTGTCGCGAGACGCTTGCCGTAGAGGTCGGCGAAGGTGAAATCGGGGCACGGCTCGCGGCCGATCAGAAAGAACGGGTCCCGCGTCACCGCCTCGCCAAAGCACACGAGGTCGGAATCCACCCGGCGGTCATAGGTCTGCATGACCCGCATCGGTCCGCCCCAGGCGACATCGACCGTGCCGGCGAACAGGCCCTCGACCGCCCGCGCCGGTTCGGGTGCTCTGACAAACCCGACCTCCACCCCTTCGCGACGATACGCCTCCAGCGCCAGCGCCGCGTAGAACGGGGTGTACAAGATGCCTCGGAGGTTTTCTTGCAGAGTAATCGGCATGGCGTCACCGCGCGGAGCGCAGGATGCGCTCGGCAGCATCGGCGAAGACTTGCGCGCCGAGCACGATGTCTTCCTCCCTGCTGTCCTCGGACCAGTGGTGGCTGATGCCGCGCAGGCTCGGGATGAACATCATGCCCGACGGCATCCGGTAGGACAGCACGGCTGCATCGTGCCCCGCCGCGCTCGGCATTCGCATGTGCTTGCCCGGCGCATGCCGTTCCGCCGCCGCTTCAATTTGTTCCTGAAATCCGGGATCCATCGGACGCGGCTCGGTGCGAGCGATCGTCTCGATCTCGCAAGCGCAAGGTCCGGCCCGGTCGGCTTCGCCGACGAGCTCGTGCAGCGCCTTCTCGACCGAGGCGAGCCGGTCGATATCGGCATCGCGGAACTGAACCATCATCTCGGCGCGTCCGGGCACGACCGAGGGCGCATTCGGCTCGAGCAGCATGCGGCCGATCGTCCACACCGTGCGCGGGCCGGCAATGTCGGGGAACCGGTCATGAATGCGCGTCGCGAGCCGCACCATTGCGACCCCGGCATCCCGGCGCCGCACCATGCGAGTCGTGCCGGCATGGTTCTGCTCGCCCATCAGCGCGACCCGGTAGTTCCAGATGCCAACGATCGTCTCGACGACGCCGATGCGCAATCCGGTCATGTCGAGCGTGTCGCCCTGCTCGATATGCGCTTCGAGGTAGCCGATGTAGCGCGACGGATCGACCCGCTCGCGCGGCCGTCCGGTAAAACCGGCGCGCTGCAGCGCCTCGCGCAGCGGCGTCCCGTCGTCGCGCCCCCGAGTCTGGTCGATCTCGTCGTCGGGGAGCGCGTCGGTGAACGACCGGCTGCCGAGGTAATTCCCGAAATGGCCCTCTTCGTCCGCCCAGGCGGCGACTTCGATGCCGCAAGCCGGATCGTCGGCAAAGACCCGCGCGAGCTCCAGCCCATAGATGACGCCGAGCGAGCCATCGAGCCAGCCGCCATAGGGCTGGGTTTCGCTGTGCGAGCCGACCAATAGACGCCGTTGCGGGCGCGGGTTGCGCCCGATCACATTGCCAATGCCGTCGATCAGGGTGTCGAGCCCAGCTTCGCAAAACTTGTTGGCCAACCAATGCCGCAATTCGACATCGACCGGCGAATAGGTCGGCCGGTGGACGCCGGTCTTGTAGCGGCCGAACTCGGCGAGTCGTTTCAGATCCGCGACAACGCGCTGTCCGTCGATGGTTGGCATATCTTGGCATCCTTTCAGCGGCCGTGGCGATCCGCCAAAGACTAGCCTAGGATAGCGGGCGACGGAAACGGCCTGTGGATAACTGGGATGCCCGATCGCTCGTCACCCCGTGTCGCGCTGCTCGGCTTCTCGATCGAGTGCAACAAATTCGCGCCGCCGGCCACCAAGGCGCACTTCCTCGCGCGCACCTATCTCGAGGGCGATGCGATCGTCGCAGAGGCGCGCTCGCCCACCCGGACGATGCTGCCGGAGACGCCGGGCTTTGTCGCCGCGATGGACGCGTCCGGGACTTGGACCCCGGTCGGGATCGCGCTGGCGATGACCGAGCCGAACGGTCCGGTCGAGCACGCCTTCTTCGTCGCACTGCTCGACACGATCATTGGCCGGCTTCGCGCCGCGTTGCCCCTAGATGCCGTCTACATCTGCTCGCACGGGGCCGGGCTGACCACCGAGGAGGACGATCCCGACGGCGTCCTGTTCGAGATGGTGCGGGAGATCGTCGGCCCCGACGTGCCGATCGCGGCGACGTTGGACCTGCACGCCAATGTGTCGGAGCGCATGGTCCAGTCGATCGATGTCTTCATCGGCTATCGGACCAACCCGCATCTCGACATGCGCGAGCGCGGCGCCGAGGCGGCCGCGGCGATCCGCGAGATGCTAGGCGGCCTCAAGCCGCAGCGCGCCTTCATCCGCCTGCCGATCGTGCCACCGACGGTAACGATGCTGACCGCCGCGGGTCCCTATGCCGAGATGATCGATTTCGGCCAGCGCCGGATGACCCCCGAGATCATCAACGTCTCGGTGATGGGAGGGTTTGCGTTTGCCGACACGGCCAAGAATGGATTGACCGTCGTGGTGACCGCTCGTCACGACAGACATGCCGCTGAAGCTCTGGCCCGCGAAATCGCCGAACTCGGCTGGGCCAATCGCTTGCGGTTTTACCCGCGGCTGACTTCTTTCGACGACGCCGTCGAGAAAGCTCTGGCTGTCGGGCGCGACCACCCGACCCCCGCTCTCGCCTTTGCCGATGTTGCCGACAACCCGGGCGGCGGCGGACGGGGCAACACGACCTTCCTGCTGCGCGCCTTTCACGAGGCCGGCGTCGAGGGCGCGCTGCTCGGCGTCTTCTATGACCCTGATCTCGCCGCGGAGGCGCATCGACGCGGGGTCGGCGCGCATTTCGAGTCACTGTTCAACCGGTCGGAGACCACCCGCTTTTCTGAGCCCTACACCGCCCCCGCGACCGTTGTGGCCTTGACCGACGGCAATTGTATCGGGCGGCGCGGCATCTACGCCGATCTTCGGCTCGAGCTCGGACCCTGCGCCGCCCTTCAGGTCGGCGGGGTCACGGTGGTTGTGATCTCACACCGGGTTCAATGCGCCGACCCTATTTTTTTCGAAATGATGGGGTTGGACATCGGCCGGGCACGTTCGGTCGTCGTCAAATCGCGCGGCCATTTCCGCGGCGGCTTCGACGAGTTCTTTGGACCGGACCAGATCGTCGAAGTCGACCTGCCCGGCCTCACCTCGCCGATGCTGACCCGTTTCGAATGGCAGCGCCTGCCCCGCCCCGTCATTCCCCTCGACGATAATGTCGAATGGCGGCCACCTGCACGCTGAGCCGCCTGCTGAGGCCCGTTGGGTACAATCGGAGGTTACAATGAACGTAAAGCGTTATCTGATCGCGATCGGGCTGAGCATGGTTCTCGCGATGCCCATTGCCGCGCAGACGACATCCCCGTCAAAGTCGCCGGGCTCTCCATCGGCCACAAAGCCGCCCGCCACCACCGGGTCTCAACCATCGGGCGGATTGGTCGATATAAACTCCGCATCCGCCGAGGAACTCGACAAGCTGCCAGGTGTCGGGCCCGCTCGTGCGAAGGCGATCATTGCCAACCGGCCGTACAATGGGAAGGATGATCTCGCACAACGCAAAATCATTTCACCGAGCGTTTACAGCCAAATCAAGGACAAGATCATCGCTCGGCAGGGACCAACGAAGTAGCCAACGCCCGCAACTTTGTCGCCTTGGTCCGTTGCGCGGCTGCAAACATGGTTGCCGGCCCGGGCGAGGATACGAGTCCGCGAGAGCGCAAATCCCCGAAATCGCCGGTTGGTTGCGTGCCACCGACGATTCTGTTAACCTTTCCTGTAGCGGGCGCCGCCAAGCGTCTCGCTCCAGTCAACATTGCCAGAAGGCGAACAACGGGAGGAGGCTACGATGTGGGGTGGTATCGTCGGTCTGATCATCCAACTGATCGCAGGCGGCGTCGGCGGCAACATTGCCGGCTCCGCGCTGAAGCAATATGATTTGGGAACTATCGGCAATACGATCGCCGGTGTTATCGGCGGCGGCGTAGGCGCACAGATCATAGGTCAATTCCTCGGCGGCGGAGCGGAAGCGGCCGGAGGGGAAGGCTTTGATATCGGTTCCATTATTGGCCAGATCGCTTCCGGCGGTGCGGGCGGGGGCATCCTGATGGTGATCGTAGGGCTGATCAAGCAGGCCATGGGCGGTCAGAAGGCCGTCTGAACAAGCTGGCGCATGGCATCGCTCAAAAGACTGCAAGCGGTGGCGCGTCGGCAACCTACCATGCGATAAGTGCGGACCTCTTTGCCGGGGCGAGTGCGATGTCGAGAGCGGCCGCAGTATGATCCCTCGACCCTCGGCGAGCTTCCCGCGGACCACGCTGTGGCGGAAGGTCCTGTTCTGCTGCGTATGCTGCCTACTTGTTTTGGATGTGCCCGACCGCGCCTCGGGTCAGTACAGCAGCGGCGGATACAGCCGGCCCGGCAGCGGATCGACTTCCAACTACTCGGCGCCAAGCCGTAGGACACCGGTCAGCAGCAGCGGCGGATACAGTCGGCGACCCTATTCGGGCACCGGCTATAGTACGGGCTCGTCCGGAGATCGGGCTGTTTCCCGCAGCTCATCGTCGCAGGCGCTGCGCGACTATCAGGCGGCACAGGGGCCCGAAGAAACATATGCCCGCCGACCGCCCTCTTATGCCGGTAGCTTTGACTGGCCAACCGAAGCGCCGCGCAGGCCACCGGTTTGGGGAGGAGAGGAGCCGACACGAAGGGTGGCGAGAAGGCCGGTATTGCCGGGCTCGGGACCGTTGACTGCTGTAGCCTTGTGGGCGGCGTTGAATTCCCTGTCGTCGGCGAGCTCCGTCGGGTATTTCCACAACTACCAATACGATCCCGGCTACATGCAATGGCGCCAGGAGGCCAATCGCGAAGCGAAGCAAAACCCGGCCGTTGCGGCCAAGCTTCAGCAGCTCGACACGCGGCTCGCTCAAATCGAGGGTCAGCCGCGCAACCCGCCCGCGGCACCTCCCGCGCTACCATCGCCCGCGCCGAGGGGCGGGTCGGGCTTTATCTGGCCCGTCCTCTTCATTGGTATCGTCATCTTGCTGCTGCTGTGGTTGTGGCGGCGCCGCATGGTTCATCCGGCTGTTGCGGCGGCCGCCTCCGGCCTTACCGGCAGCGCAGCGACACGGTTCCGTGTCGGCATGACCATGCCCGTCGATCCGTCCCCGTTTCTGCTGGCTGCCGGATTGACCAAGGTGCAGCCGCCGGAGGGCAGCAGCATGATCAGCGTCGAAGTCGTGGGCCTGCTGCGCGAGGGCGGCGTGCTGCTGCATCGCCTTTATCTGCCGGGCGGCAAGGCGTTCTTTCAGCTCCATCTCGGCGGCGATGGCCGACCCGACGAATGCCGGTACTTTTCGCGGCTGGACGAGGTCACCCCGGCGAATAGCCAGGAGTGGGGGCTGTGGCTCGATCCCGCAGAAGGCATGATCGGGTGGCCATCGTTTCAAACCAAGGATGGTAAGATGTACGGGCGCGTCTGGGCGCCGGGGAACAGCCGAGTTCCGCCGCGAAAAATGGAGGAGACGCTGCAATACGTGGACCACACCGAACAGCGCCAATTGCAGATTATGCTTTATGGCGGCCCCACAGGCGGCGCACCGCCCGCCCCTCAGACCGAGTACATTCTCGTCAGCGCCATCGAGGCGGCGGGCCAGGCGTGGGTCGAGATCGATGCCGGCATCGACATCAACCCAGCCGCGCTGACGCTGCCGAGCGTCCCGCTGGCCGCCTGAACCGGGTCACGCATGAGCCCCGCATCCGACGGCACCGGCTCCGCCATTCTCGACGCGCTCGGCACCGGCCTGCCGATGCTGCTGCTGCAGTTTCTGTTGGTGCTGACGCTATTGGTGGCGGGCATCTTTATCTATATGGCTGTCACCCCGTTTCACGAGCGCGACCTGTTGCGCAACGGCAATCCCGCCGCGGCGACGGTGCTCGCGGGCGCTCTCGTCGCATTGGCGATCCCGCTTGCCGCACTGCTGGCTACCACCGGGGCGCTGCTCGACATCTTGGTGTGGGGGGTGGTGGCCGTCCTGCTGCAACTATTGACGGTAACGATATTATTGCATTTGCTTCGCGGGATGCGCGCGATGATCGAAGCTGGAGAGGTTGCCGCGGCGATTCCGCTGGTCGCCGCCCAACTTTCCATCGGTCTGCTGAATGCAGCGGCAATGGTGCCGACTTGAACGCAATTAACGAGGAGGAGGCTCATGCTCACTTTCTTCAGCAATCTGGTCGGTGTGAAGGCCGATAAGGCCATGCAGGCCGGCGTCGAGGCGCTCGTGCGATGGGATCCACAATCAGCCAGCGAGGCGGAGTTGCGCACGATGGAGCAGCATCTCGACGACCTCGGCCGGCAGGTGGCAACCGCGCGACAGAGCTATGACAAGGAGCAAAAGGAGGCCGAAGCGATCCAAGCCCTGTCGCACCAGCGCATGGTCGCGGCGGAGCAGCTGGAAAAGCAGATTGCGGCAGAGATCGATCCCACACGCAAGGCGGGGCTTGAGCGGAGTTTGGCAACTCTGGTCACAATGCTGGAGCAGATGACGCCGGAGATTGAGCGGGAAAAGAAGGACGCCGCCGACGCCAAGGACTTCCTCGAAATGCTCGAGAAGACCTATGCGGAGGCGGGCGGCAAGCTGAGACAAGGTCGGTCCGAGTTGGAACGTGCACGCCGGGACATGGCACGCGCGGGGCAACAGCGCCAGGTAGCCGAGCAGCAAGCCGAGGCGGCGCGCCGTGCGGCGGGGCTGACGAGTGCGACGAGCAGCATGACGGTCGCGCTAAAGGCGATGCAGGAAGCCGCCAATAGGGATCTCGCCTCAGCCGATGCGGCAACGGCCAAGGCGAGGCTGCTGCGCCCGACGCAGCCGGAACAGGACGATCCGAACATCGCGGCTGCCCTTGCCGTCGCATCCGGCAAGTCTCCGGCGCCACAGAGTCTGAGCGACCGGCTTGCGGCACTCAGGGCGCGAGGCGGGGGCTGATATTTTCCGGTAACAGCGACAGCTTGAGCCGTTGAACGTCGAGTAAGTGAGGAGGTCTTAGGCGGCATCGTGGAAGATGATGCCGAGCGTGTAGCGCTGGCCGGAGCGCAGGCGGCTGACACCGTGGCGCATCGTTACCCGGTAGGGCCCGCGGGTGCCTTCGACCGGTCGATGGTGGACCGGGAAGATCACCGCCTCGCCCTGCTGCAACGGCACGACTTCGCCCCGCGATTGCGCCCGCGGCCGCTGCTCGACGAGCAGGAACTCGCCGCCGGTGAAGTCTGCCTCCGGGTCACTGAGCAGCACCGTCAGTTGCAGCGGGAACACCAGATCGCCGTACAAATCCTGGTGCAGGCAGTTGTAGTCGCCGGGCCCGTATTTGAGCAGGAGCGGCGTCGGCCGCTCTTGGCCGGCTTTGTGGCATTGCTCGAGATAGACGGCGAGAGACGGCGGAAACCGCCCCTCTTCGTTTAGCCGTTCCCGCCAGCGGTTGGCGATCGGAGCGAGATGCGGGTAAATCGCCTGGCGCAATGCCTCGACGGCGCCCGGCAGAGGATATTTGAAATACTGATATTCGCCGCGGCCGAAAGCGTGACGCTGCATGATCACGCGGCTGCGAAAAACCTCGTCCCGCGGGTAGAGCGCGGCGATTTCGCAGCACTCTCCCGTGGTCAGCAATGATCGCGTGATCGCGTAGCCCCGCTCTTCGAGCGAACCGGCGATTTCGAGCCAATCGACCGGATCAGACGCGGGTTTCTCCTTAGGCTGCCGCCTCATCTGCCGTCTCCGGCGCGACTGTGGCGCGCTCCCGCGTGAGCAGCTCGCGTTTACGCTCCAATCCCCAACGATAGCCGCCGAGATCGCCGTCGGCGCGGATCACGCGGTGGCACGGCACGAGCACAGCGAGCTTGTTTGCCGCGCAGGCCTGCGCGACGGCGCGAACCGCTTTTGGCTGGCCGAGCGCCGCGGCGATCTCGGTATAGCTCGCTGTCTTGCCGAGCGGTATCTTTTGCAGTGCACGCCACACCCGCGCCTGGAACGCGGTGCCCTGGATATCGAGCGGCAGGTCGAGGTTCCGATCGGGAGCGGTAATGAAATGCACGATCCGGTCAGCCCAGTCTTTGAGCCCGCCGTCTTCGGCAATAAATTTAGCAGCGGGGAAGCGTTGCCGCAGATTGGCCTCCAGGCTCTCGCGATTGTCGGCGAGCGCGGTCATGCAGATGCCGCGCTCGGTCGCGGCCACCAATGCCCAGCCGAGCGGGGTCTCGACCGTCACAAAGCGGATCGTCTGGCCGGCGCCACCGCGTCGCCGTGCGCCGGGTGTCATGCCCAGCCCTGACGGAGCCGAGTCATAGGCGCGCGAGCTCGAGCCGAACCCCGACGCATAGATCGCCTCGGTGACCGGCTGACCGGTCTCGAGCTTGTCGGCGAGACGGCCGAGCCGATGGGTCCGCGCGTAATCGCGGGGCGTCGCGCCGGTGATCTGCTTGAAAACCCGATGAAAATGAAAGGGGCTGATCCCGGCGGCATCGGCGAGCTCGGCGAGGCTCGGGATGGCGTCGCTGTTCCGCAATAAAGTGCAGGCCCTCTCGACTGCCGCGACATGCCGCGAAGCAGGGGTGCCGTCGGTCGGCCGGCACCGCTTGCAGGGCCGCAGCCCGGCAGTTTCCGCCGCCGCCGTCGTCTCGAAAAACATTGTGTTCTTGCGCAGCGGCAGCCGCGATGCGCAGCCAGCCCGGCAATAGACCCCAGTCGTCCGGACACCGTAAAAGAACTGGCCATCCAGGCCGGCGTCGCGCCGCTCGAGCGCCGCCCAGCATTGCTCGAAATCCAACATCCTCACCTCCTCCGTATTCCAATGAGCCCAAGATGGAGGAGAGAAGCGGCTTGCTCTATCCGCCGCTTGCTTTTTAATTCGGCCCGTCCTCCAAATTATTGGTTCGCGTAGCGCTTCGGCAGCATCGCGTGAATGCCCTTGTTGCCGTCCACCAATTGGGTCACGCGCATGTCGACGGCAAGGCTGCAGAACATGTAGGCGTCTTCGGGCGAGAGGCCGAGACGCTCGCCGATCAGCGTGATCATCTCGCGCAAGGCTGTTTTCGCCGCATCGTCGAGGTCCTCGTTGAAACCCATCGTGATGTGGTGCGACGGCGTCTCGGCTCGCGGAAGGTCGAATTTCAGATCTTTGCGCAGCACCAGGCGAAAGGTGCCGCAGAGCGCGGTTTCGAGCGCCGTCACGCAGACCTCGCCGTCGCCCTGCACGCCGTGGCCGTCGCCGGCGGAAAACAACGCTCCCGGCGCCCACACCGGCAGGTACAAGGTCGTGCCGGCGACCAGTTCCTTCAAATCCATGTTGCCGCCGAACTCGCGCGGTACGATCGAGGTTACCGCGCCATAAACCGGCGGCGGCGCCACACCCATCACCCCGAAAAACGGCGCCAGCTCGATCTCCGCGCCCCATGGCACGGTGGCGATGCCGCGTTGGCGGTCGATCGCGGTATGCCAGATCCGGCGGATCGGAAAATCCTCGGGCAGGGTGCCGGAGAGCGGCCTGATGCGGGTGTATCCCCAATTCTGCCGGGGGTCGATCGCGAGGATCTGGATTTCGAGCACGTCGCCGGGCTCGGCGCCTTCGACCGCAATCGGCCCCGTCAGGATATGGGCGCCGAGGCGCGGCTCGAGTGCGCGCTGAATTGCCAGGTGGTCGGGTAGAATTTCGAATTTGCCTTCCTGCGGCAGCACATCGGGCCCGCCCGAGACGCAATCCATCGTCACAGTGTCGCCCGACGCGACGGTCAGCACCGGCTTCAGCCCGGCATCGAAAAACCCCCAGTGACAGGTCTCCGGGCTCGCCCGCAATTCGTGATGCTGCGACATCGACCAACTCTCCTTTTGGTGGCTAGAGTTCCCGGGTGCGGCGCGCCATTGCATCCTCCCACAAGTTGTCGCGGTCGTCGTCGAAGACCAGCTTCGGCTCCTCGGGAGTGGTGAACCAGTTGTGACGCGCCAGTTCGCCCTCGAGCTGACCGGGTCCCCAGCCGGCATAACCGAGTGCGAAGAGGCTCTTCTCGGGACCCTGGTTATGGCCGATGTCGAGCAAGACCTGACGGCTCGCGGTCAGCGCCACGCGGCCGTCGACATCCACGGTCTCGGCGCGATGATATTCGGCGCTGTGGACGACAAAGCCCAGTTCCGGCTGCACAGGACCGCCGGCGAAGACGCGCAGAATGCCCGCTACGTCGGCGTCATCATGACCGGTCGCCTCCAGCAAGGCCGCAATCGAACGCTCGCCGACGGGGCGGTTTATTACGATCCCCAAGGCGCCCTCCTTGTCGTGCCGTACGATCAGAATGACGGTGTGGGCAAAACGCGGATCGCCGATCGTCGGTGCTGCGATCAGCAGTTGCCCAGCGAGCGAAGTCGTATCCGAATGCTCGGGTGGAGCTGCCCCGAGGACGATCAGCACCGCCAGCAGCGACATCATCGCGGCCAACCTGCGGTGAAGGGAGAGGCGAGGAACAAACATACGCAACTCTACCTCGCCGGTCGGCGGCCCGAAAAGAGCATCGCAAAAACGCCGCTTTTCTGCGGCTTGAGCGCCCCTTCTGCAGTGCTAAGATCGACACACACGCGGAGCAGGGAGTCTCGAGCGGATGTCAGAGCAGTCCTGGATCATTACGACAGCGGTGGGAACCGGCGAGAAGGGCTATGCCGGCGATGGCGGCCCGGCGTCGCGGGCCCTGCTGAACGGCCCGTTCGACGTTGCGTTCGACGCACTCGGCAACCTCTATTTTTCCGACACGTTCAATCATTGCATTCGCCGCGTCGACGCACGCACGGGTGTGATAACGACCTGCGCGGGCTGCGGTGAGGTCGGCTATTCCGGGGATGGCGGCCCGGCCGCCAGTGCCCGTTTCAACGAACCCTACGGCATTGCGGTCGACAATGCCGCAAACGTCTATGTCGCCGACCGGCACAACCATTGTGTCCGTCGGATCGATGGTGCCTCGGGCATTGTCACGACCTTTGCCGGGAACGGCTCTTCGGGCTTTGCGGGCGACGACGGACCAGTCTCTCGCGCGGGCCTGGTCGAGCCGAACGGGCTGGCGCTCGACCCCGCGCAGACCCGGCTCTTCATCGCCGATGTCGCGGACCATCGCGTCCGGGTCGTCGATCTCGCCTCGGGGGTCATATGGACTTTCGCCGGCACCGGCGCGCCCGAGCACAGCGGCGACAGCGGTCCGGCGACAGCCGCCGGCATTTACGGCGCCCGCGCCGTCAAAGTCGCGAGCCGACGGGACCGTCTACATCCTGGAGCGCCAAGGCAGCACGTTGCGCGCGGTCGATCCGCGCAGCGGCAACATCACCACGATCGCCGGCACCGGGGAGAGGGGCTATGGCGGAGACAATGGGCCGGCTCTGAGGCGGTCTTCGATGCGCCAAAGGAACTGGCGATCGACCGCGAGGGCAACCTCTTGATCGTCGATACCGAAAACCACGCGATCCGCCGGCTCGACCTGCGCACCCGAACAGTCGCCACGATCGCCGGCAGCGGCCGCAAGGCGGCGACGGAGACGGCGGTCCGGCCCGCGCCGCCGCGCTTGACCGGCCGCACGGCGCCGCGGTCGCCGCCGACGGCGCGATCTACATCGGCGACACCAACAACCACCGCATCCGCAAACTCGCGCCAGCCTGAAGGTAGGCGGCCCGCGCCCGCGAGCATGTTCGTTTCGTCAGGGACCATGAATCACCACGAACGACCCGCTGGACGGAACGCCGGCGATGAAATGTTGTGAACCGACGTTCACCTCCGGGCCTAGTGTTGCCTCGATGTTGCGCAGCCAGTCGGCGTTGCGGCCAAAGGCGCTCATCACGACCGCCTCGGGACCTTCTTGGCGATACGCCATGACTTCCAGGATAGTGTGGCGGAGCAGACCCGTGCGACGCCCGATATGGATCAGCAGCAGGAAACGTCGTCCAAGCAGCCAGCCGAAGTTCCAACGGTACAGATAGACGGGGGCCCGAAAGAGGCGGCGCACCATATCATTCAGTGCGGGCGACGGCGTGATCAGGACGCTAGCGGGGCAGCGGGTTCCCCTTGGTTTCGCGGCCGAGCAGCATCGCGAGGATGCTGAGCACAGCGAAGCAGGTCATGAAGGCCGTCACGCGGTTGAAGCTGCCGCCAAACGCGCCGACCAGAAGCCCCGCGACGAGCGGGCCGAAACTGGTAATGATGCGGGCGCTGCCGGTGCAGAACCCGACTGCAGTCGAGCGGATATGGGTCGGGAACAGCTCCGGCAGATAGACCGCGTAGCCGGAGAATACACCGAAGACGAAGAAGCCGAAAATCGGCAGAACGACCGGCTACGACGGCTCGTAGGCGGGAAGAGCCAAATAGAGGATGAGGCCGAAGACGATCGTGCCGGCGCTATAGAAAATCACGGTCAGGCGACGGCCGATAATGTCGCAGATAAAACCAAAGGCGATATAGCCGCAGATGCCGCCGAGGCTCCACAACATGATGCCTTTGCTGACGAACGGCACTGCGGCGGTGGCGTCGGCGGCGCCGCTCTTCTGCGCCATCAAGGAGAGGATCGTCGGCAGCCAGATGTTGGTGGTCCAGATCGCGAGCAGCGAGCCGAGGCCGAATAACACCCCGACCATCGTGTTGTAGCGGTGCTCCTTGGAGAACAGCTGCAACGGCACAAAGCGCATGAACTCGCGGT